>DEMD01000007.1:150160-581417 GCA_002354735.1 Gammaproteobacteria bacterium UBA2679
AACATGGCTTCGTCGTCGCCGGCTTCCTTTTCGGCAACCTGCGCCTTGAATCGCTCAGCCTGATCCTCTGGATCATTCAACTCAGAAAATCCATTTGCCAGCTCTCTGCCGCCAACGAAGAACTCAAAGCGATCGGTGATGAAGGGGTTGTCGTCATTCCGTCGCGCTAGTGGGGAGACCTCTGTTGGATACTCCGTGATGAAAGTTGGTTGGATAAGCCGATGCTCAGCCACAGCGTCGAAAATCTCCACCTGCAGTTTGCCGAGCCCCCAACCTGGCATGGTCTTCACCTTCAACCGCTCACAAACAGCTCGCGCAGATGCTTCGTCGGCGATGTCGTTCTCAGTGATATCTTCGGCGTACCGCAGAATCGCCTGAACGACTGACAAGCGCTCGAAGGGCTGGGAGAAGTCATATTCGATGTTTTCTGTCACTTCGCCATCAGCATCCCTGATCGTATTCGTGAAGATGGGGCTGCCCAGCACGGACGTTGCCACCTGTCGCAACATGTCCTCAGTCAGATCCATCAGGTCGCGGTAATCGGCGAAGGCCTGATAGAATTCGATCATGGTGAATTCCGGGTTATGCCTGGTACTGAGGCCTTCGTTGCGGAAATTCCTGTTGATCTCGAATACCCGCTCCATGCCACCCACGATAAGGCGCTTGAGGTAGAGTTCTGGCGCTATACGCAGGTACATATCGATATCGAGCGCGTTATGATGGGTCTTGAAGGGTCGAGCCGTCGCGCCGCCAGGTATCACCTGCAGCATTGGCGTCTCGACCTCAACGAAGGCCCGCTCAGTAAGATAATTGCGAATGCCGTTGACTACTTTCGAGCGAATTTCGAAGGTCCTTCTGGACTGCTCGTTGACGAGCAGATCGAGATAGCGTCTCCGATACCGGGTTTCGGTATCAGCCAGACCCTTGAACTTGTCCGGTAATGGACGCAGCGCTTTGGTAATGAGTTCGGTTTTCGCGATATCGACGAAGAGATCGCCCTTGTTGGATTTCTGCAGCTGACCGCTGGCGCCGATAATGTCGCCGAGGTCGAAGCCCTTGATCAGCTCCAGCTGCTCCGCACTCAAGCTCTTGCGGTTGATATAGAGCTGGATCTGTCCGGACACGTCCTGAATAACCAGAAAAGCCCCTCGATTCCGCATCAGGCGACCGGCCACCGTTACAGGAATCGCGAGCGATTCCAGCTCGGGCTTGTCCTTGTCGCCATATTCCGTCTGCAATTGCTTGCAGAGGTGACTCCGCCGGAAAGTATTGCTGAAGCCATTGCCGGGCCCCGACCGAGCGGCCGTCAGCTTCTGACGACGTTCAGCGATCAAGCGGTTATCGTCCTCGCCAGGCGTGGCAACCTCGCCCATTTCTTGCGAATTGCCGCGGATATCGTTCGAGCCCTGATCTGTCATAATCGGTCGGTAGCCTTGAAAAAGTGGGGTGAAGGATTATATAGAGCAGCCTGCCAAAATCAAACCACGCAGGCCGCTGCATCCGTGCCTACAGGTTGCTCTTGAGGCTGGCCTCGATGAAATCGTCGATGTCGCCGTCCAGCACAGCCTGACAGTTGGAGGTCTCCACGCCCGTTCGCAGGTCCTTGATACGCGACTGATCAAGCACATATGAGCGGATCTGGCTGCCCCAGCCAATGTCCGATTTGCTATCCTCCACCTTCTGAGCCTCAGCGTTCCGCTTCTGCAGCTCAAGCTCATAAAGTTTGGCCTTGAGCTGCTTCATGGCCTGATCCTTGTTCTTGTGCTGAGAGCGGTCGTTCTGGCACTGCACCACGGTATTGGTTGGCAGGTGAGTAATTCGCACGGCCGACTCGGTCCGGTTAACGTGCTGACCGCCAGCGCCGCTGGCACGGTAGACGTCAATGCGCAGATCTGCAGGATTGATGTCGATTTCGATGTCATCATCGACTTCGGGCGACACGAACACAGAAGCAAAAGACGTGTGCCGGCGGTTGCCTGAGTCGAAGGGACTCTTTCGAACCAGACGATGCACGCCGGTTTCGGTGCGGAGCCAGCCATAGGCGAACTCGCCCTGGAAGTAAATCGTGGCGCTCTTGATACCAGCGACCTCGCCTTCCGAAGCTTCTATCAACTCAGTCTTGAAGCCTCGGCGTTCGCCCCAGCGCAGAAACATCCGTAACAGCATTTCGGCCCAGTCCTGAGCCTCCGTGCCGCCAGAACCGGCCTGGATATCGAGGAAGGCGTTGCTGTCGTCCATCTTGCCGTCGAACATGCGCCTGAACTCAAGCGCCTCGACCTCACTGCGTGACGATGCAATGTCCTTACGTACGGCCTCCAGGGTATCTTCATCATCTTCGGATGCCGCCATTTCGACGAGGTCTGCTGCATCGCTAAGACGGGTCTCGACATCCAGCACCGTATCAACGATCTGGACAAGCTCAGCCCGCTCCTTGCCAAGGGCCTGCGCTCGTGGTGCATCGTCCCACACAGAAGGCACCTCGAGTTCCCGCGTAACTTCTACCAGACGCTCCTGCTTCTGATCGAAGTCAAAGATACCCCCTGAGCGAATGAACTCGCTCCTGAAGATCCTTGATTTGAAGCAGGTCCTGATTGACTTCCAACATAGTTATCGTCTCTTTATGAATTATGGTCAGTGCGAAAACAGGTATGACACTTTGGATCAGCAGACGCGTGGTCAGCTTCAGGACTCGAGACCACAGTGATCGACGATCAACTGCAGGTCACGACGTCCGCGAAATTCATTGATGTCCAGCCGGTAGACCATTCTCAGCCGTCTCGCTGCCGCCGATGGAGCCGCAGCGGCCCACCCAAGCCAGCATTCCGGTGCGTTGAACAGCAGCGCCTGCAGCGGCGGATAGTCGGCTGCCTCCTCCTCGGCGGGCCGAACCATGAACTTCAGATGCTTCTGCGCCATGACCCGAATATCGATAACATGGAACAGACCGTCGAATACTGGTTCAGGAAATGCCTGCCCCCAGGGGCCAGCTGAGTCTATAGCTTCCGCGCTCGCCAGGCACAGCTCCTGCGCCGCAAGGTCGCCATCAGTATGCACGACCTGTTCGAACGCACCCTCACCCGCGGCGGTGTGAATAACCTGCTCCAGACGCGTCTTGAAGCGGTCACAATCCTGTCGACGTATCGTCAGACCGGCCGCCATGGCGTGACCGCCGAAAGCGAGTATCAGATCAGGATCAGCGCAGGCGATTGCTTCGAAAGCATCGCGAATATGCAGACCGGCTATCGATCTGGCAGAGCCCTTGATCAGATCGACATCCGATCCAGCCCCACTCGGACCAGCAGGCGCAAAAATGACTGTGGGCTTGTGCAGTCGATCTTTCAGACGCCCCGCCAGAATTCCTATGACACCCTGGTGCCAGCTTTCGTCGTATAAACAGACAGTCACCGACCTGTCAGCATCTCCAGCCTCAATTCCAGCCAGTATGTCATCTGCCTGCGAGCGCATTGTCGCTTCAACCTGCTTCCGTTCAGTATTGAAGCGGTCGAGACGCCCAGCTATCTGGCTTGCTTCGAGCGGATCATCGCAGAGCAGACACTGAATACCCAGTCGCATGTCATCCATGCGGCCCACTGCATTCAGTCTTGGGGCAATCGCATAGCCCAGATCCTTCGCCGAAAGCCTGCTTGGGGCCCGCTCGGCCACCCGTATCAAGGCAGCGATACCAGCACAGCAGCGTCCATTGCGGATTCTGGACAAGCCCTGTGACACCAGCGTTCGATTGTTCTGATCCAGCGGCACAACATCGGCTACGGTACCCAGGGCCACAAGATCCAGAAGATTGCCCAGATTCGGCAGCTCATCAGCCCTGAAATGGCCGCGGGAATGCAATTCACGCCGCGTGGCCAGCATGACATAGAAAATCACCGCAACGCCTGCAGTCGCTTTCGATGGGAAGCTACAGCCCGGTTGATTCGGATTCACGATCACCTTCGCAGCGGGCAGAACGGCCCCAGCAAGGTGATGATCCGTGATGATGACCTCCATACCATGCTGGGCAGCCAGCGCAACACCGTCAACGCTGGATATGCCATTGTCGACCGTAATAATAAGCTGTGGTCGCAGCGGCATTGCAGCGATTTTCTCGACGATAGTCGGAGACAGCCCGTAGCCATCCGAGAACCGGTTTGGTACCAGGAAATCGACCTCCCTGCTGCCGAACAGGCGCAAGGCTCGCACAGCAACTGCCGTGCTTGTAGCGCCATCACAGTCGAAGTCGCCTACTATGAGGATGCGTTGCTGTTGCTGTACAGCATCTGCCAGATGGCTTGCAGCGGCCTGCACACCCAGGAGACTGTCAGGCGGCAGCAAGCTGTTCAGGCTATAATTCAAGACCTGATCGGCTGCGAGATTGCGCCCTCTGAAGATACGCTCGAGCAAGCCGTCGGTCGGACCGGTTGCAGCGGCCTGCGTCGGCATGGCTCTACGTCGAAGAGTGACGGACAGCTGCAATGCCTCATCGCTCGATGACGAAGCATGGCTTTCTTTGTCCGTCGCCATCATGAGTGCCCCCCGCTCAGAGTTTAAGTGCTGACACCATGGCTGACTGCACTGCCGCCAGATCATTTGGAAGAACTTCGAACCGCTCTTCCCTGTCCATGAGGTCGGCCAGGAATGGGGGCAACACGGGCTCAACGGCGGCGCCCGACTTGCGAACAGCTTCAGCAAACTTCGCCGGGTGAGCCGTTCCGAGCACGACCATAGGCACAGCAGGATCGCGCCGACAGTCAACTGCGGCCTTGTAACCAATCGCTGTGTGAGGATCCAGAAGCTCGTTGCTGCGCTTCCAGCGTTCGCCAATTACACGGGTTGTCTCTTCGTCGCTCACAGCCGCTGAATCGAAGAGCGCGCGCGCCTTTTGCCACGCAACATCCGCGATACTGACAGTCTCCTTGTTCATTCGCGTCATGAGATCGGCCAGTGCCTCGCCGTCACGATGATGCAGGTCGAACAGCAGTCGCTCGAAATTCGAGCTCACGACAATGTCCATGCTCGGAGACAAGGTGTGCTCGAGAGGTGCTTGCTCATAACGATTGCTGGCCAGAAAGCGATGCAGAATATCGTTCCTGTTGGTGGCTACGACCAGCTGAGTGATTGGCAGCCCCATTTGCTTGGCAAGATACCCAGCAAAAATATCGCCGAAATTACCGGTCGGCACGGAGAACGCTACCGATCGTGACGGCGCACCAAGACGCAGCGCAGCGTAGAAGTAATAAACGATCTGGGCCATGATTCTCGCCCAGTTAATCGAATTGACCGCCACGAGCTGACGCCCTTTCAGGAAACGCTGATCAGCGAAGCTGGCCTTGACCATGCGCTGGCAGTCATCGAAATTGCCTTCAACTGCGATATTGAACACATTGGGCTCGAGTATCGAGGTCATCTGGCGCCTCTGCACCTCCGACACCCGCCCATGAGGATGAAGAATGAACATATCCACCCAGGCTGATCGCTTACACCCATCGATGGCTGCGGAGCCGGTGTCGCCCGAGGTCGCGCCCATAATCACCACTTTCTGCTGTCGCTTTGCCAGGAAGTAGTCGAACAGTCGACCCAGCAGCTGCAGAGCAAAATCCTTGAACGCCAGCGTTGGACCGTGAAACAGTTCGAGCAACCAGACATCACCTTCAAGCTGCTTCAGGGGCGCGATGGCATCGTGATTGAAGGCTGCATAGGTGTCGTGCACCATTTCGGTAAAGGTCTCACGATCGATACTATCGCCGATGAAGGGCAGCATGACCTCCACCGCCAGCTCCTGATAAGAAGCTGACTGGAGCGCCTGAAGCTTTTCGACACTGAATTCCGGGAGATGTGTTGGCACGTACAGGCCGCCATCTGGCGCGAGTCCAGTCAGAACGACTTCTTCAAAATTGAGCGCAGGAGCCTGCCCTCTGGTGCTGATGTATTTCACGTTGAATCCTAGTTTCTGTGATCAAGTAAGAGATCGGCAACCCGTATGCGCACCGGCTCTCCGATGATCTGATCAAGGTCGGCCATACTGGCAAGCGCCTTGTTCATGCGGCTTTCCAACACTCGATGTGTCAGCAGCACAATGGGAATGAGCCCGTTCTGTTCGTCGCTTTCCTTTTGCATGATGGACTCGATATTGATCCCCTCAGAACTCAGGATCGTGGCGACGGATGCCAATACGCCCGGCTCATCTCGCGCAAAGAGGCGGATATAGAACGCCGACTCCACGTCATTGATGTCCAGACAATGCTGCTCCGTCAACTTACTCAGAAGTGTCCCGAGCATGGGCGTCGATGTACCATCATGACGAGCCAGGTCGACGAGGTCAGCGATTACGGCAGATGCCGTAGCCTCACCACCAGCGCCTGCACCGCAATAGAGCGTCTGGCCGACGGCATCGGAATGCACGACTACCGCGTTAATCACGCCATCTATGCGCGCAAGCAAGTGCCACTCAGGCACAAGGGTCGGATGCACCCTGAGCTCCACCCCACGCTCATGTCGGCGTGCAATGCCGAGATGTTTGATGATGTACCCCAATTGCGCCGCATGCTGGATATCAAACGGTGTAAGCTTACTGATGCCTTCCGTATAGGTCTTTTCGAAGGCCAAAGGCATACCGAATGCGATTGAAGCCATCAATGCCAGCTTGTGAGCGGCGTCAATGCCTTCAACATCGAAGGTCGGATCGGCTTCGGCATACCCTCTAGCCTGCGCCTCCGCTAATACATCGAAGAAATCGCTACCCTCACGCTGCATTTCGGTCAGTATGAAATTGCCGGTTCCGTTGATGATGCCGGCGACAGCATCGATCCTGTTACCTGCCAGACCTTCACGAAGCGCCTTGATAATGGGTACGCCGCCTGCCACAGCGGCTTCGAATGCGATGACTACACCGTGTTCGCGAGCGAGATCGAAGAGTTCATTGCCGTGCTCTGCCAGCAGGGCCTTGTTCGCGGTTACCACATGCTTGCCGCTACTGACCGCTCTGCGGACAAGCTCATAAGCAGTCGTAGTACCACCGATCAACTCGACGATGACATCGACGTCCTCACGATCGGCCGAAGCCAATACATCTCCGCTGAAAATATCAGGATCCAATCCATCGGTTTCGTAATAGCGACGTGACGAGCAATTGACGATCTTGATCGGTCGGCCAGCTCGATGGGCGATGAGGTCTGCATTTCGCTGCAGCACGTTGATGACAGCCTTGCCAACCGTGCCGAGGCCGCAAATGCCGATTTTCAAGGGGTCGTCTTTTCGAAAACTACTGACGAAGGAAACCTGGCGCGGTTCGGACCCTGTGCTTGGAGGATTGCTTTGCATGCTCTGGCTGCTGCTCTTTGTGATGGTCTGGATCGATGACCTGGCAGAGCCCCCTTACCGGCAAGCGACGCGGGAGCCGGACTCCGCCAGCGGGCGCCAGAAGATACCGCTTGACCCGCGCCAAGTCAATCCAACTCACCCGCTCAGCGGCGACTGAGCCCCAGATTCTGCGCAAGCATATCAGCTGGCAGATACCCCGGAATCAGTCGGCCATCGTCAAGAACGATGGCCGGCGTTCCAGAAATACCGATCTGCCCGCCAAGCTCGAATTGAGCAGCGACACCATTGGAGCACTGTTTGGCGGGAAGAGATTTGCCAGCCTTCGCCTTATTCATGGCTTCGAGACGATCGTCTGCACACCAGACCGATACGAGCTTGTCATAACTGGATGACCCGACACCGGCTCGAGGAAATGCGAGGTAATTAACCTGTATGCCATGTTTGAGAAGCGCAGGAACTTCCTGATGCAGCTTCCTGCAATAGCCACAATCGACGTCAGTGAAAACGTTGACCACCGCCTTCGGTTCGCCCTCTGGCTTGAACACTACCTTCTCGCTTTGTGGAATGCTCGCGATGGCTTTGGCGCGTGCAGACTCACGTCGTTCTTCAGCCAGATTCACGATGCGGCCTTCTTCGAGCTTGAAGATGTCGCCAGCGATGAAGTAGTCGCCACTGGCACTCACGTACAGTAACTGCTGATTAGCTGTTTCTATTTCGTAAACGTTCGGAATAGGACTGGGACTGATCCTTGCAACTTCGAGGCCTGGAACAGCGTTCATGAGCCGCGTGCGGATGGCAGCTTCTTCATCCGACCCTTCATCTACCTGTTTGGGTGCGGCGCTCTCCAAGGCCTGGTTCTCGAGAGGCGCCTGCTCTTCTGCCGCAGCGGCGCCCGCGTAAAGGCCGGCGAGCGCGATACCAAGATAGGCAAGGCGGAAGGTGAATCGCGCCTGGTTGACAGAAGAAGACGTAGACATTGGGTACAGCGTTGGCATCGTTCAGTTCCACTTAGAAAGATCAGGTCACTAAGCTAACGCTACAAGCCATGTAAATTCCAGCTGACAACGCACAGAACGCATTACTATTTATTCAGAACGAAGTTGGAATTACAGGCGCAGAACCAGGCGCGGCAATACCGAAAACCGTAAGGGCCGAGGCGGGCACAGGGACAGGACCAAGTGATAATGTCAGGCGAATAAGCCTGAGAAGCATTGCTGGCGGGATGTGCTAGGCAGCATGCAAGGGCGAGGCGGCTGAAGCGCTCGCTCGCCCTTACGAGAAGCAGGCTTACTTGCCGAGCTTTTCCTTGATTCGTGCAGCCTTACCACTGAGATCACGGATATAATAAAGCTTGGCTTTACGTACGTCACCGCGACGCTTGAGGGTGATGCTGTCAACGACTGAGCTGAAGGTCTGGAAAGTCCGCTCGACGCCCACGCCGTAGCTGACCTTACGCACTGTAAACGCACTGTTCATACCACGGTTACGCTTGCCAATGACAACGCCTTCGAAAGCCTGAAGACGCTCACGAGCACCTTCCTTGACCTTGACGCTGACCACAACCGTATCACCGGTACTGAAAACAGGCACTTCTTTCGACATCTGTTCCGATTCGATCTGGCTGATAATCGGGTTACGTGTGGTCATCTTTCCGTCTCCTTTCGCGCCTGTGCTCTCAACAGCAGAGGCTGATACTGAAATTATAAGGTCTGAACCTAAAGTTTATCAATCAAGCAAATCTGGTCTCAGCCGCCGAGTAAGCTCGAGCGACTTCGCTTTCCGCCAGGCTAGAATTCGAGCATGATCACCGCTCAACAGCACTTCCGGAACCTGTACACCTTCAAAAACCTCAGGGCGCGTATACTGTGGCCCCTCTAACAAGCCGTTGACAAACGAGTCGTCAACAGCAGAATTCTGATGCCCCAGCGCTCCGGGCAATAGTCTCGTGATCGCATCGATAGCCGCCAGTGCGGCGTATTCACCACCACTGACTACGAAATCGCCCATCGACCACTCTTCATCGACCGCGAGATCGATAAAACGCTGATCGACCCCTTCATAGCGCCCGCAAACCATCACCAGAGAGCCAGCTGTAGCATTCTCGGCAATAAGCTGATGCGTCATGCGCCGACCGCGTGGCGAAAAGTATACAGTTTTCGGCCTTCGACCTCCTACTGTAAACTCTTCCCTCCCCTGCAGCTGTCTTGTAGCCTGCAGCAAGGGATCGGCCAGCATCAGCATGCCTTGGCCGCCACCGTAGGGGCGATCATCGACCGTCCTATGACGATCCGAGGTGAAGTCCCTCGGGGAAACCGTTTCCAGGAAAGCGAGCCCCTCTCTAAAGGCCCTGCCACTGACACCGAAATCGGTTATAGCAGCAAACATTTCCGGAAACAGCGTTACCACACCGAATCGCACTAGTAATCCGAACCCCACTCAACTTCGATGAGCGCCTGATCCAGATCGACATTCATCACCACCGAATCGAATAACAGCGGGATCAATCGTTCACCGCCATCAGCATAGGGCACTGCATTTTTGTCTACAGTCAGCACCAACACATCGTTGGCGCCGGTTTCGATCAATTTCTTCACACGCCCGAGATCTTCCCCAGCGCGATTACGAACTCTGAGTCCTACCAGCTGATGCCAATAGAAACCTTCCTCTCCAAGAGGCGGCAAGTTTTCGCGGTCCACAAAAATGCTGGACCCGGCGTAAACAGTTGCCTCTTCCTTGCTCTGACACCCTGGCAGACGAATTAACCATGAACCGCCGTGCTGGCGCGTTTCCACTTTGGGCACGCTTACGAGCTCATCAGAAGCAAGTGCATCCCGGAGCTGCAGCATCCAGGGACGATAGTCAAAAATCGCATCAGGATCGTCCGTGAACGACTGAAGCTTCATCCAGCCCTGAACCCCGTAGGACGCACCAAGGCGACCCACCAGGAGTCGCTGAGGCACTTCGAGCTTATTCAAGGGCACAGCAGCTGCGGGCGCTGGATCAGGCAGCCTGTTCAGCAGCTGGCAAAGTCTTGACGATCGAAGCAACTCGCTCTGACATCTGCGCGCCAACATTACGCCAGTAGGTCAGGCGCTCAGTGTCCACACGTACTGACTCTTCCTGACCGCGTGCAGTCGGATTGAAGAACCCGATACGCTCGATGAAGCGGCCATCTCTGGCGTTCCGGCTATCTGTAACGTGAATGTGATAGAACGGACGCTTCTTCGATCCGCCGCGCGAAAGTCGGATAGTTACCATGAATGCTTTCTCTCTGTTATGTACTCGATGTCTGGTCAAAGGCAGCTGGAATGGCAGTCAGCCAGACATACTCAAGCAGCCTCTTTTGAGGGCGCGCATTGTACCTCATACTTGGCGAGGTTGGAAGCGCACCGATGTTCAGAATTTTCCGAAGGGGGGCATCCCACCGCCACCGCCGGGCGGCATCATGCCCCCCATACCGCGCATCATATTCATCATGCCGCCCTTTTTACTGAAGCGTTTCATCATTTTCTGCATCTGTTTGTGCTGCTTCAGAAGCTTGTTGACGTCTTGCAGGGGTTGTCCGCAGCCCTCAGCAATGCGCTTTTTTCTCGAGGGATTGATGATATCCGGATACTGACGCTCCTTCGGCGTCATGGAACAGATGATTGCCTCCATGCGACCGAGTGACTTGTCGTTCACCTGCTGCTGAGCTGCCTGCGAGAGCTGACCCATCCCAGGCAGCTTGTCGAGCATGCCCGCCATACCGCCCATTCGCTTCATCTGCTGCAGCTGATCGCGGAAGTCTTCGAGATTGAAGCCCTTGCCTTTGGAGACCTTGGAGGCAAACTTTTCGGCCTTGCCTCGATCGAGCTTACGCTCAGCGTCCTCTATGAGCGACATCACGTCGCCCATGCCAAGGATCCTCGAGGCTATCCGGTCGGGATGGAAGCGCTCCAGCGCATCGGTTTTCTCGCCAACACCTATGAACTTGATCGGCTTGCCAGTTATATGCCGCACCGAAAGGGCTGCACCACCGCGAGCATCACCGTCGGCCTTGGACAGTATGACCCCAGTCAGGGGCAAGGCTTCGTTGAAGGCCTGCGCAGTGTTCGCAGCATCCTGACCCGTCATGGCATCGACCACGAACAGCGTCTCGATTGGATTGAGCGCCGCGTGCATGGCTTTGATTTCATCCATCATCGCTTCGTCGATCGCCAAGCGTCCGGCAGTGTCGACAATAAGGACGTCCTTCACCCGACGCCTGGCCTCGGCCATCGCAGCTTTTGCAATGTCGACCGGAGACTGCGTCAGGTCGCTCTGAAAGAACTCAGCCTTGACGTCCTTCGCCAGGGTTTCGAGCTGTTTGATAGCTGCAGGACGATAGACGTCGGCGCTGACCAGCATGACCGACTTCTTTTTCTCCTGCTTAAGATAGCGAGCAAGCTTCGCGGCAGAAGTCGTCTTGCCAGCACCCTGAAGGCCGGCCATGAGAATAATCGCCGGCGGCTGCGTTGCCAGATTGATATCCTGATTGCCACCACCCATGACGGCTATTAGCTCCTGCTGCACCAGCTTGACAAAAGCCTGGCCGGGAGAGAGCGCACGGGAGACCTCAGCCCCAACCGCGCCCTGCTTCACCTGCTCGACGAAGGCCTTGACGACTGGAAGGGCAACGTCGGCCTCGAGCAGCGCCATCCTTACTTCACGGAGCGTATCCTTGATGTTGTCTTCGGTCAGTTTCGCCTGACCGGTCACTTTCCGGAGGCTCGAGGATAATCGTTCGGTCAGGTTTTCAAACATGTACTGGTTCCAGACTGAGTGAGCGAGGCTGTGCCAAAAGGGCTTGGATTATAACGAAGGCTCACGCATACTTCACGCTTGATCGCATAAAGATCAGTGGCTGGTCCTCTGCAGGGCGGGTCATCGCTCAAGTATTGCGCCGACTGTTTCAGAATTCCGAATAGAGTCCCGAATTAGTGCCGACAACCACTCTTTATAGCTGGCTACCGGCCTTTGGTGCCATATCTACTACATTCTATGCACTTGGCCTCGCTATGCAGCTGGCAGTGCTGTCAGGAAAAATTTCCCAGAATCGCTTTGCTTCCGGTCTGATCGGTCTGGGAGCCACAATCCTTCATGGCGCATGTATCTGGGTGGCGCTGAGCTATAGCCCCACTGAACGCACCATAGCCCTTGTCGACTCGATTTCGGCAATTGCCTTTGTATCGTCATTGCTCGTTGTGGTCATCGCACTGGTCAGGCCGGTTCACAATCTCAAGATATTGATCTATCCGGTGAGTGCAGTAACAGTAATTGTACTGCTCTTTCCGACAGACTCTGCCACGCCGGGCGTTCACCTTGGCACCGCTGTGACCTGGCATGTCGGTTTTGCAGTAGTCGGCTATGCACTGATGACCGTGGCGGCACTGCAGGGTTCGCTTGTCTATGTTCAGCACGCCCAGCTCAAGACCAAGACCAATAATCGGCTGATCAGAGCGTTACCGCCTCTGTTACTGATGGAACGTTTATTGATCCAGATGGTGGTAGGTGCAGCCATATTTCTCACACTTGCGATCATAACCGGTTTCATATTCGCTGATAATTTCTTTGCCCAGAAGCTGATACACAAATCCGTATTCACGCTCGCCGCCTGGGCAGTCTGCATAACCCTGCTGCTGGGAAGATTTTTCTGGGGCTGGCGTGCCAAGACAGCAGCCTTGTATACAGTCACAGCCCTTGGCTTACTGATGCTGGGCTTTCTAGGCACCAAGCTGGTACTGCAATATATGCTCGCGTAGTATTGATCCGGTGACAAGAACACAGCCCGCCCACTCACGGATTACTGAGCGGGAACCATCCATGCTTTCTGGAAGCCACTGAATTGAACGACATGTCCGTCCAGTCGCTATTCATCCTTCTGTTTATTCTCATCCTTTTTTCGGCGTTCTTCTCGAGCTCCGAAACCGGCATGATGACACTGAACCGCTATCGCCTCCGCCATCTGGCACAGCAGAACCACAAGGCCGCGCAGCGCGCACAGCGACTGCTCGAGCGCCCCGATCGCCTGATCGGCATTATTCTGATCGGCAATAATTTTGTGAACATCCTGGCCTCCTCAGTGGCTACGATCATAGCCATCAGAATCTGGGGAGACGCCGGCATTGCAATCGCCACTGGCCTGCTCACACTGGTCATTCTGATTTTTGCCGAAGTCACGCCGAAAACCATAGCGGCACTCTATCCTGAGCGCATCGCCTTCCCTGCGACGCTGATCCTACGCCCCTTACTGGTACTTATGTATCCGTTGGTGTGGGCCGTCAACCTGCTGTCGAACGGCTTGATCAAACTGCTTCGCATAGACGCCAGCGCCATAGGCAGCGATCATCTCTCGAGAGAAGAGCTGAGAACCCTGGTGCATGAGGCGGGCACACGAATTCCCAAGCAGCACCGACAAATGCTTCTCAGCATACTGGACCTGGAAAAGGTCAGCGTTGAAGACATCATGGTGCCCCGGAGCGAGATCAACGGCATTGACCTCGAAGATGATCTCGATGAAATCGTCGAGCAGCTCAAGACCTCTCAACATACCCGCCTGCCGGTCTATAAGGGTGATATCAACAATATACTCGGCATTCTCCACCTCAGAAATCTTGGGCGTTTTCTGACTCACGAGTTCTCCAACAAGGCGATGCTCCTGCAGCACAGCAGGGACGCGTACTTCATTCCCCATAAGACCTCGCTCAATACCCAGCTTTTGAACTTTCAGAAAGAACAGCGTCGGATCGGCATCGTTGTCGATGAGTATGGCGATGTGCTTGGGCTCGCAACACTTGAGGACATACTTGAGGAGATCGTGGGGGAATTCACCACGGACATTGCCAATACAAGCCCTGAAATCAGCCTCTTTGATGACGAGCGGGTACTTCTTGACGCCTCGGCGACGGTTCGCAAGATCAACAAATTGCTGGGCTGGAAGCTGCCAACCAACGGCCCCAAGACGCTCAACGGACTTATTCTGGAGGCGCTGGAAAACATTCCGGACAACCCTGTGTGTCTGGTGTTACACGGTTACCGGCTCGAGATAAAGCAAATAAAAGATAACGCAATTAAATCAGTGCTTGCACTTCGCAACCAATAAGCGCTTGCGCTCGATCAGTAATGCCAGGAACATCTAAATATCATTCGTTTAGATCATTAAAGTATAAAGCCGACGTTGACTCGCTCCCGGCATTTCTTTAGAACGATGGTAAGGGCAAAGTCTGCCTCGAAACGGCACTTTGGGCGCTGACCTAGCAGCTCAAATAGTCCGACTAACAATAAAGGAGTTGAACTCTATGATCCTGGAACACACGCTCGGCTTATTCACCCATCCCGACAAGGAGTGGGCGTTGATACGGGCGAAGACCGAGACCCCCGGTCGACTGTACTTTCAGCACACACTTCTGCTGGCGCTCATTCCAGCGGTTGCCGCCTATATTGGCGTAACCCAGACCGGCTGGACCATCGGCAGTGCCAGTGCTGTTCGTCTTACCACAGCCAGTGGACTCAGCCTGTGCGTGCTGTTCTACTTCGCGATGCTGTCGGGGGTTTATATTCTGGGACGCTTCATAGATTTCATGGCGGTGACCTACGGGGTAGATCAAGAGGCTCACCGAGGCGTGGAACTGGCGGCCTATGCCGCAACACCAATGTTCCTGGCGGGTGCTGTGGCGGTATATCCGAATGTCTGGATTGTCATGACAGTCGGCCTTCTCGCAGTCGCCTACTCGGTTTACCTGCTGTATGAAGGATTGCCAATTCTCATGAAAATCCCACCCGAGCGGGGCTTCATGTTCGCCAGCAGCATTCTGACTGTGGGCCTTGTCATGCTGGTCGCACTCATCGCTGCCAGCGTGGTCATCTGGGGGCTTGGTGTTGGCCCCGAATATACTTCCCGAGGCTGATCAACCTTAGCTCTCTCGCCCATGGTTCGTGACAAAGCCGGACCATGGGCTAAGCCCTACCCTCTCCCGCCAAGCCAATGCCTTACAAATCCTCACCATAGTTGTGTTGATCGCAATATAATCAGCCGAGACTGGCTATTTCAGGAAACTGTAGTACAATCTGTATCACAAAAATATAAATCTACTTATAACTAAATCTAGAGTCGCCGCCACGACCAATACCCTTGTTCATCCGCCATCAGGCCGATGACCGCATGACTGCGGACAACCATAACAGGGGATCTATGTCACTTTTTCTAACTGTTCTCTCTCCAGAATCGCATTGCGACTCATTACGGCAGGCTGATGGCGGTGTCAGAATATGATTACCGGTCCCGACATGTCTCCCTCAGAAACCCCGGCTCAGGCGCTCTTTCGTGATCAATACACGGGCGTACATGCCAGTCTGCTCGACCTCGCTCGTGACAGGTTCTCTGCCCTGCTTGCTCGAATGTTTGATGGCACGGACGACTCGTTTTTCGAGCTGGCCAATCATGCCCATACCAATAACGAACAGAACCGTTTTTTCGAAGCTATGCGGGAAATTCGGATCAGGCGCCGTGTAATCGAGGCCGACTTCCTTGCTGATCTCGAAGCCGAGTTCAATGCACCTGGGCATCAGCAACAAGACATCCGTGCCGCGGCCGAAGAAGTCGATATGGACTCACTCAGTCTGGTGCAGAACGATGCCCTGGAGGAATCGGTCGCAATTACCTCGATGGTAACCAAGGCACGCGCTAATTTTGCGGGCGAGTTACTCAGCTTTCAGGCACGCGTCAGCAGTCTCTATGTCCATGCGAGCTCCCAAAACCCGGTTAACCCGCTGGATCCGGATTTTGTGGCTCGCACCTTCCTTGAAGTCTGCCATCGCAGCGACCTTGCCATGGAGATTCGAGAGCGACTGATTCTACTGAAACAGTTCGACCGGGAAGTTCTCTCTCACCTGGGCGGCGTGCTCGAAGATGGCAATCGTCTACTTGTCGCCTCCGGCATCCTTCCGAACCTGAAACTCGGCATTCAGAAGTCACCGGGGTCTGCGTCGGACTTTTCACTACAGGCGACCAAAACGAGTGCGACCGCGCGAAATATCGATACGCCTACAGATACCTCCTCAGATAGTGCAATAACTAGTGCAGACAGGGTGGCAGCCCAGCAGCAGGGCGAAGCGCTGTTCTCGCAGTTGCAGTCGCTTATGGCGAGCATACGCAGCAAGAAGGGACCGGTCGCCGAAACTGGAGGCCGCACCGCGCCGCCTGACAATGTACATTATATCGCTGACCGTCAGCTGTACGGCGCGCTAGCCAATATACAGGAGCAGATCAGCGAGCAGGCGCTCGATGATACCGAAGTGTTGGCTGTGGATATGCGTGCGTCGCTGGATCGTTTCCTGGCTAAGCATCACACTGATGGGCCGCCACCTGCGCTTTCACAGGCTGATGAAGATCTTATCAACCTGGTGTCCATGCTATTTGAATTCATACTTCAGGACTACAACCTCTCAGCGCCTGTGCAGGTCCTGATCAGTCGTCTCCAGATCCCGATCCTGAAGGTCGCCATAAAAGACAAGGCGTTCTTCAGCAAACCGTCTCACCCGGCCAGGAAGCTTCTGAACTCGGTAGCAAAGGCAGGTATTGGCTGGAGCGACTTCAGCGAGCGCCGACGGGACAAGCTCTACGGCGAGATCCATTCAATCGTCGAACGCATACTCAATGACTATGACGGCGACCTCTCGCTCTTTCAGTCACTGAACGACGAATTTGACACGTTCCTGGCGCGGGAAGACCGAAAGGCCTCACTGGTTGAACAGCGCACGCGTGAGTCGGAAGTGGGTCGAGTCAGGGCGCAGCGCGCCCACCGCGTTGTAGAGCGCTTGCTTCAGGCCAAGATGGAGGGCGGCGATCTGCCTGACTCTGCCATTCGCCTGCTGCGCAATGGCTGGAGCCAGGTCATGTTCCTGGCCTTCCTCAAAGAGGAATCGGAGCATCGTTTCAACCAGACGGTACGCGTGGTTGATGAGTTGACCTGGTGTCTGCAGTCGAGAATAAATCGAGCCGGCCGTGAACGTTGGGTGAAGATAGTTCCGCAGCTACTGAAGAATCTGAAATCGGGCCTGCAGGATGTATCCTACGATCCGGCAGAAACCGAGCAATTGATCATCGAGCTGAAGCGGGATCTGACAGCTCACTTCAAGCTGGCCTCCGCTTCGACCCAACCCGGCGACCAGGACGACGTTGTCGGTGCGCCGAGGTCATCGGTGTTGACGGCAGATATCGAAGCGGCAAAAAATGCCATAGAACGGCAGACTGAGATTGAAGATGCCGCACTTATCGAGTATCTCAATCGGGTAGATCAGCTCCGCCCGGGCGCCTGGGTGGAGTATTCGCTCGTGAATGGCAGCCAGTTCCGATGCAAGCTTTCGACCACGATCGAGGAAACCGGCACCATGATCTTCGTCAATCGTTTGGGTCTGAAGGTCGTTGAGAAAAGTCGCGCTGAAGTTGCTCACGAGTTGCGACGCGGCCGTGTAAAATTTCTTCAGGATGGCATGCTGGTAGACAGGGCGATGGACGCTGTCATGAGCAACCTGAGAAAGATTTCCGGTAAAGCTGCCTAGCAGTCAAAAGCTGAGTCCTCACTACGGTTCATTGGTGTTGTTGAACGATCGTTTGTATACAGTGATTTTCTGGGGAGCCATATCGTTGACGCTCCACGCACTGTTTATTGTATTCGCGCCGGAGCAGGCAGCGATGTCTGACGCAGGCGGCATGGAAGTGCGAATCGTGCGCAGCTTGCCTGCCCCCGCAATGCCCACTGCGGCCGCCCCCTCAGAGGCACCACTTCTGCCTACACCAGCACTACCGCCGGTGATGGATGCCGGCGAAGAGCCCGGCACGATGCCCCTGGAACCCTCCAGACTGGTAGAATCGCTCCAGGCCAAGACAAATCCCGCATCTGGCGAGAAGGCATCTCGGCCTGTCATCGCGAGCAGCAACGGATTGGACCTTGGCTCGGCCACACAGCCGCCACCACAGAAAAAAACGGCCGCGGCCAAACCAGCGTCTGCTCCATCCGTGTTCGCAGGTACAGCGGACAACAAGCGCCCGCCTGAAGCGACTGATCCGGCTAGCTCAGCTGCGGCGAATGAGACGGCTGCAATAATCAAGCGTCTGGTGGGAGAAGACGAGCGGGAAGTGGCCGAGCGACTGGCGGAGATTCCGACGACGGAATCCCCGTACTGGAACTATCTGATGCAACGACTCGCGCAGCCGAGATGGCATCATCAGCAGTTCAATTTCCGCTCACTCAAGCGCCAGCGAACGCTGGCAGTGGATCTTGAATTCTATCCTAACGGTATCGTGAGAGCTGCCAGGATCGCCCGTAGCAGCGGACTTGAGGATCTCGACGCCGCCGCTATTCGTGCAAGCTACGCTGCAGCGCCGTATACGCCGCCACCGCCCGAAGACAGGCAGTACGGCTACACTTACAGGATCAAGCTGAAGTACATGCCGAGCGCCCCGCCCGGCTGATCATGCAGCGTCTGACTTCACCAGACTCTGCAGTTTGCCCTTCTCGTACATGTCCAGCACGATATCGCATCCGCCAACGAGCTCACCATCAACATAAAGCTGCGGGTAAGTGGGCCAGTTCGAATGAGCTTTCAGCGCCTCCCGCAGTTCAGGGTGGTCCAGAATGTTGACGTAGGCGAATTTTTCGCCGCAAGCCATGAGCGCCTGAACAGTCTTGGCGGAAAACCCGCACTGCGGCGCGTTTGGCGAGCCCTTCATATACAGAATGATGCGGTTATTGCTCAATTGTTCTTCGATTGTCTTGGCGACATCCATAAATTTACCTCATGTGTTTCATAAATACTGCCGCGAACACGTTCAGCAGGTAAACTCTACTATACTGCTCCGCATATGTTCGGAAGGGATCCGTACTGCGCTCAGGACGGCGCCGGTTCGTTAGCCGGGTACAGTCCCAGGAACCCTCCGCCTTCCAGGCAGCATCTGATTCGGTCTGTTCGCGGCCCGAATATCTGATGATCGAATAGTCTATCACTAGTTTAGCTGGAGGTCTTGAGGCAGTTTCAAGGCGATCGGCACATTATACAAACGAGGTCGCGCATACATGCCTGCACTGTACTCCAACAAATTCGGTCGCCTGCCACTACTCATCTCAGGTGGCGATGGATGCTGGTTACAGCGGGAAAATGAAAGCCCCTTGTTCGATGCGATTTCCTCACACAATCAGTGCAACCTGGGCCATCAACATCCTGAGCTCGTTGCGGCCGTGAAGACCCAGGCTGATCGTCTGTTGAGCGCGTCACCGGCACTCCAGTTGCCCGTTCAGCAGCGGGCTGGCAGTGACCTCTGTCAGATTGCGACCATGCACTCGGCAATATTGTGCGATTCAGGGGCCGAAGCAAACGAGCTTGCCATCAAGCTCGCCAGATTCCAGGGCCGTCGAAAGAAGATAGCCGTCCCGGCCATCCTCACCTTCGAGGGCAGTTTCCACGGACTCTCACTGGCCACCATGAGCGCAAGCGACTACCGAAAGGCGCACGCCCGTTACGAGCCACTAGTCAAAGGTTTCGTGCGTGCGCCGTTCAACGATCTTTCCAGGCTGCGCCAGATCGCAGAAGCCAACAATAATATCACCGCTGTCATGGTGGAGTCGGTTCAGATTGAAGCCGGTATCCGTTTTGCCAGCACAGAGTTTCTTCATGGCCTCCGACAGATCTGCGATGAGTTCGACTGGCTGCTGATACTTGATGAGATCCAGACCACGGCTGCACGAACCGGCACCTTTTTCTCCTTCCAGGAGCATGGCATCAGTCCTGATGTCGTGACCTGCGGGGAAGCACTTGCCAACGGGCTGCCTTCGGGCGCATGTATGGCACGTGACGCTGCAGCTGATCTGCTCCATGACGGTGCCCGAGGCACATCGCTCGGCGGTGGGCTGTTAAGCAGCGCGGTGATCAGTGCGCAATGTGCCGTTATCAAGCAGGATCATCTGAGCGAACTGGCTATCGCCCGGGGCGAAGAGTTGCTCCACGCCCTGAAAGCTGCCTTTGCCGGCGCACATTACATTAAGGATATTCGTGGTCGCGGTTTGCTGATTGCGATCGAAATGGCTGAACCATGCGAGGCCATCATCCCGCTGGCGCTAAATTCTGGGCTTCTGATTGAAGTCTATCGTGAGAAAGTGATACAACTGAGCCCGCCGTTGATCATGCAACCAGAAGATCAGTCATTTCTGCTCGACAGCATGGTCAACCTGATCAAGCTCTATGCCGGAGATGATCGCAAGACCCCTCGACACTGAGCGCCGGGTTGCATCCCCAGATGTAGCCCCTGAACGCGGCTCAGTGAGACAAGCAACCTTCACTGGTTTCGGCATCACCAGTGTAGTCACACTAGGCAAAACCTTTGACTATTAGACACTTTCTGACTCTTCAGGACTTCACCCCTGCAGAGCTGGACTACATTATTCAGCGCGGTATTGCACTGAAGACCAAGCAGGCCAATGGCGAAATCTTCGAACCTCTGCGAGCCAAGGTGCTCGCCATGATCTTCGAAAAATCGTCGACCCGTACCAGAGTCTCTTTCGAATCCGGCATGGCTCAACTGGGTGGTCAGGCCCTTTTTCTCTCGTCCCGGGATACACAACTCGGTCGAGGCGAACCGGTCGAGGATAGTGCGCGCGTGTTATCGAGAATGGTCGATATCATCATGATCAGGACTTTCAGTCATGAAACGATAGAACGATTCGCCGAGTTCTCCGATGTACCTGTCATCAATGCGCTCACGGACGACTATCACCCCTGTCAGTTGCTAGCCGATATGCAGACCTACTACGAGCATCGCGGCAGTATCCGCGGCCGCACAGTGGCCTGGATCGGCGACGGCAACAACATGTGCAATAGCTATATCAATGCCGCCTGCAGCTACGACTTCAAGCTACGAGTGGCTTGTCCCAAGGGATACGAGCCTCTCGAAGCCTTGTGTGAAGCTCATGCAGACCGCATTTACATCACTGAAAGTCCAGAGGATGCCGTATCCGGGGCGGACCTTGTCGCCACCGACGTGTGGGCATCGATGGGACAGGAAGAAGAGGCGAAAATACGCGCAGCTGCTTTCAAGCCCTATCAGGTCTCTCCCGAGCTGATGCGGCATGCAGCGCCAGATGCGCTGTTCATGCATTGCCTGCCCGCGCATCGGGGCGAGGAAATATCTGAGACCATGCTCGATCACCCAAGTTCAGTCGTCTGGGATGAAGCTGAAAACAGGCTTCACGCACAGAAGGCGCTGATGGAGTTCCTGCTCAATGGTCGTGTCGACTGATCAGCGCTATGCGCTTGAGATAGAAGGACTCTCCGCTGGCTACGAGGGCCAGGACGTTCTGCATGGGGTGTCGTTCGTTCTGAAGCCAGGCGAGATAGCTTGCCTACTTGGACCTAGTGGCTGTGGCAAGACCACCCTGCTCAAGACCCTCGCGGGGTTCAACACAGTCTCCGCTGGTCAGGTGACAATTGGTGGGCGCCTATTATCATCGACTACAGTGAATGTTTCGCCTGAGCATCGAGCCATCGGCATGGTGTTTCAGGATTTTGCCCTCTTCCCCCACTTTTCGGTAAACGAGAACATTGCGTTTGGACTCGACCGACTCGGCAGACAGAAGCGCAAACAGACAGTAGCCCAGTTGCTCGATCTCGTCGGCCTCCATGGCTTTGGCGAACAGTATCCTCATGAACTGAGTGGTGGTCAGCAGCAGCGGGTCGCCCTCGCCCGTGCTTTAGCGCCCGAACCTTCGCTACTGCTGCTGGACGAACCGTTTTCCAGCCTCGATGCCGAACTGCGGGGGCGCCTGAGTCTTGATATTCGCGACATTCTCAAACAACGCAACGCGACCGCGCTCATGGTGACGCATGACCAGCAGGAAGCTTTCGCAATGGCGGATCAGGTGGGCATTCTGAAAGATGGCGTACTTCAGCAGTGGGACTCGCCATTCAATCTCTATCACGAGCCGGCCAATCGCTTCGTGGCCAATTTCATCGGCAGGGGAACGCTGCTGGAAGGCGTTATGCGCAGCGGTGAGGCGATAGAGACTGAACTGGGGCTATTGATCGGCAATCGGGCCTACCGCTGGCCGGAGGGCCATCCTGTCGATGTACTCCTGAGGCCTGATGACGTCGTTGAAGACCGCAGAAGCTCCCTGAGCGCCAGAATCGTTGGTAAGGTTTTCGCCGGCTCATCCACCCTGTACAGGCTGGAGCTCAAGTCTGGCAAACGTATAGAGATCCTCTGTCCAAGCCATCATGACTACGAGCTGAACGAATCTCTCCCTATCCGGGTACAGGCGGATCATCTGATTGCGTTCGAACGACATGAAACAGTCTGAAGCTGATCGAAGGCGGGCTACTTTTCTACAGGCAAAAAAACAGGGCCAAAAATGGCCCCGAATACATGAAACAAGGAAAGTTCGATAGAACTACAACCTCAAAGCGTCATCCTTAACACTGATTAAAGTGTAGTTCAGCACAAATATACCGTATGTTGCTGAACTGTCTGATTTTGTTACCGTTCGTTACGAGCTGAGTTGTTTCCGTGGCCAGACCAGGCTGAACTTCGCGCCCCCCAACGCACTCCGCCCGACAAAAGCCTGGCCCCCATGCCAATACAGGATTCGACGAACGATGGAAAGGCCCAGCCCATAGCCGCCACTGCTTCTGGTGCGACTGTCGTCGAGGCGGGCGAAAGGCGTGAAGATGCGCTCCCAGTCTTCCTCGGGCACACCCGGTCCATCATCTTCGACGTCTATTCTGATGGTTTCGTCGCCGAAGCTGGCGTTGATCTGTACCTGTGATTTCGCATAGCGGGCGGCATTACCCACGAGGTTCTGCATGGAGCGATGGATGTATCGGGGCTCGACCTCTGAAACCACCGATCTGGGATCAGCCACCTGGATGTTGGCCTGAATGGCTATGCGCTGATGGATTCGAGTCTGTTCACTGACGATCTGCTGCACGATGTCTTTCACGTTCGTCGTCTGGAAGTCGAGGATGGGTCCGCCCTGCTCCAGCCGAGCATAGGTCAATATCTCATCGATCAGCTCATTGAGCTCCTGAATGTCGGAATCAATACCTTTAAGCTGCTTGGTGACGACCTTGTCGTCGACGAAGTCCTCGATCATCTGTATGCCGAATCGAATTCGGGCTACAGGCGTTCTAAGCTCGTGCGAAACTGCGTGAATCATCTCCCGCTGCACGTCAACCAGCCGCTGGATATGGTCCGCCATACTGTTGAAAACGCTGCCAAGGCGTCCGACCGCGTCGACATGTTGATCTACCACTCGTGCATCCATGTCGCCTCGCGAAATTCGATTGGCAGCGGTCTCTATCTTACGCAGCCGTCCCTCGATCTGTTGCAGGAGCAGATGCAAGGTCACGCCGACGCAAACCAGCGCCAGCGCGACGAGTGTTCCGAGAACCGGCCAGGCCCAGACCCTGAACCGAGGCAAGGGAGATAACTGAAGAAACTGTCTGTCATCGAGCGCCACGGCCAGCGCCCGCTGCTCCACACCAGCGTCCGGTTGAGCATTGATGGGAAAGACCGTCCAGCCTTCCTGGGCGAATCGCTGCCTGAGGCTTAATTGCCACAGCGCCATATTGTCGAGCGGCTGCAGCACCAGCGGAAGGTTGAGACGCCTGGCCAGCGATTTCACCGTCGCTGTCTGCAAAGCCTCATCACTCTGCCTGCTGAGAATAGAGACGAGTCTGGTGCTCCAGAGCGCCGTCTCGAGCTCCAGGTCTGAAAACAGAATAGACAGGACCTCCCCTGTCGCAAGCATGCCGAAGGCCTGAGTGCCGCCGTGATAGGGGACGACGACGCTTTGGCCGGCGAGCAGACGCTCGCGCTGAATGCCGGTCAGCGGTAACTCGTGCAGCTCACGGAGCGCATATATCTCGCTGCTCCCGGTGATGGCGCTCAGCAGGTCTAGCCGCGGTCGTATATCTTCCGCCAACCAGGTTATCAATGGCGTGACTCGCTGCTCTCGATAGTCGCTGTAGCGGGTGGTGTTGAGGAAGTGAAAGATTGCGATAGCAAAGACGGCATAGATCAGCAGCGCGCCAGCCACGCCAAAAAAAACCCGCAGGAAAACGTTATCGGCTATCGGGAGATCGTCCATACCAGCCCAACGCTTCCAGCTGGCGCTGTTCTGCCTTGCCGAACTGATCATCTGCCTGATGGCCGACCTGGCAGGATGCCAGGAACATCCGGATGTCATTAGATTTCCCTGACGAAGAGATACCCCTTACTGCGAACCGTCTTGATTCGTCTCGGATGAACTGGATCGTCACCGATCTTGGGTCTGATTCGCGAGACCCTGACATCGATCGAACGGTCCTGCCCGTCGTATTCGATGCCTCTGAGCGCAGTGAATATTTCCTCGCGGCTGAGCACTCTGCCCGCGTTACTGGCCAGCAGCCAGAGCAGGTCGAATTCCGCACTGGTCAGATCGATACTCGCGTCATCCAGCCAGGCTTCACGCATGGATCGATCGATCACAAGGTTGTTGAACTGTAGCCTGGAAGGCTCGTCGCCGGAGCGAGCTGCATCTACAGGCTCCTTGACATTGGTTCCGGACTCATTGATTCGACGAAGCAGCGCTCTTACCCTGGCGAGCAACACGCGCGGCCTGACTGGCTTGCACATGTAGTCATCGGCGCCCATCTCCAGCCCCAGCACCTGATCGAGATCATCAGTGCGCGCTGTCAGCATCAGAATCGGACCTGTGTAACTCGGTCGTACCTTACGACAGATCGAAAGGCCATCTTCGCCGGGAAGCATGAGATCGAGTACAACGAGGTCAGGCTGTTCAGTCTGAATGCGCTCAATCGCTCTGGTGCCATTTTCTTCGACGCTGACGATCAGACCGTTGGACTCAAGATACTCCTTGGTCAATTCAGCCAACCGTTCGTCATCTTCGACAATTAATATCCGCCAAGCTTCGCTGTTATCCACGATGTCTGATCTCACTTCGTAAGTTGGAACATGACTCTGAGCCATTTTTTTGATTCTTGTACAAAAAGATAGCCAAGAAGCTGTGTTAAGCAACTTTTTGTTACTGTCACCGTCATGTCATACTCGGGCTCTACGCTGGACTGGTTTGTCAATCCAGCGCCTGAAACTGCAGAGGCGCGCGCTTGCTCAGAGGTTTCCATGGACGCATTGCTCACAGTAAATAACGCTGCCCTCGCCATCAAGACATCACCTGCGCCCAAACGTGCGGAGCTTTTCGTGAAGGTAGCTCGAACGGCCGAGGAGCTCAGCGCAGCTCAGCGGCTACGCTTCATGGTCTTTACCGAAGAGTACGGCGCGGAGCTTCAAACCCCGACTGCGGGACTCGATATAGATCACTACGATCAATATTGTGATCATCTGTTGGTGGTCGACAATGTGAGCGGCAGGGTCGTTGCCACGACCCGTCTGCTTGATGACCGTCAGGCAGAGAACTGTGGCGGATTCTATTCGGAAAGTGAGTTCGATCTCGCTGCGATCACAGCACTATCTGGTCGCAAACTCGAAATCGGCAGAACCTGCGTGGCCCCGGCATTTCGTAATGGCGCCACCTTGGCCCTCCTGTGGTCGGGTATCGCCAGATACGTGCTCGATCACAACTATGACTACCTGATGGGCTGCGGATCGATAAGTGTCTCCGAGGGATTTGATGAGGCCTGGTCCATAACCCGGCAGATCCACAACAGTCATCTTATCGACCCTGAGCTTCGGGTCGAGCCTCGGAACGCTCTGCCTCGCCAGGCCGAAAATGTGAAAAGCATGTACGGGCGCAAACAAAAGGTTATGATCCCGCCACTGATCCGAGCGTACCTGAGACTTGGGGCCCGCATCGGCGGCGACCCTTGCTGGGATCCCCACTTCCGCTGCGCTGATCTCTTCATTTTGCTTGAAGTCAGCGCACTGGAGGCGAGATACGCCCGTCATTTTCTGAAAGACAAGGAAACCACAGGAATTGCAGTCCCAGAATAAGCACAGTCTGTTCCAGAACATCAGACTCGGCCTTCGTGTCGGCGCAGTCATCATCTATTTTCTTAGTGGCGCACTCTTTGCGCTTTACTTCATTGCCAGACGGGCACTCTCAGGTGGACGCTATTCACCGTCTGGCGTTACCCACCTCTGGGCCAAGGGCTTTTGCAAGGTCATGGGCCTTCGTATCCATCGCTACGGGGAACCCACCACGGCCACTTGCATGATGGTGAGCAATCACGTGTCGTGGATCGACATTGCTGTCTTTGCGGCAACGACAAAGGTCCACTTCCTGTCCAAAATCGAGGTAAGGCAGTGGCCGCTCGTCGGATGGCTAGCCGAAGTTGCCGGAACGCTCTTCATAAAACGGGGCGGCAATAACGCTGGCAGTGTCATCGATGACCTGCGCGGTTTTCTGCAAGCCGACAAGAGCATACTGATGTTTCCCGAAGGCACGACCACACAGGGACTCACCGTGAGGCGCTTTCATAGCAAGCTGTTTGCCGCTGCGATTCAGGCCGGCGTGCCTTTGCAGCCCATGACAATTCTTTATGAGTGTGATGGGACGCTGAACTATGCAGCACCCTTCGTAGGCGATGATGATATGCTCTCGCACCTCAAGCGCTACCTTCGCAACCCTGGCGGAAGTGTTCATCTGATGGCGCATCCTGCAATACCCACCTCACCAGATTCGTCGACTGCGGAAATCACACGACTCGCTTCGGCAGCTGTGAATGCAGGCCATGCTCGACTCCTGGCCGCACTGGAAAAGCCGCCTGGGCCACCACCACCGCCCATCAAGGGCAAGCTTGGCCGCTTTCAGTGACTAGTCAGAGGTGCATCAAGCCTCTGTATCGTCGGCGGTCTGCCGCATGGCCAGCAGAAAGAGCCTGAACTCGGTCTCTGCCTTGAGACCGGCCCGCCAGCCTTCGGCTGTATTCCATTTACCGTGATAACCCATCAACTCGAGTGCTTTGGCGTCTACTTCATAGGCTTCCGTCTTGAGGAGCCATGCCTTCGCCACCGTCTCGGCCATCCCTGCACGTGAGGCAGTGGCAGTCTTCAGCCATTTTAGCGCCTTGCCCACCCTCAGCTCGGTGTCAGTGAAAGCGCAGTCGAATGGAAACGGCGGGAAGGCTGGGGTCTCGGCGGTAAAGGATGTGTCGAGCTGTTGCATCGCATGCTGGTAAGTGCTGGGAAAGTTATTGGTGTGCGCCGCATCGAGGCGGAAGTCCTTCGGTAGTTTACCCGCCTGCTTTGCCTGCTCGATCAGCGCAGACTGAAAGCGGCTGTCGGCAATGCTGATGATGGCAGCATAGACTTCCGCGTCCTGTTTTCCTCGGGTATCCGCTATGCCATATTCGGTAATGAATATGTCGCGGAGATGACGTGGTATGGTCTGGTGCGCATAGTTGAAGACGATATTCGAGCGCGTCTCTCCGCCCGCCTCACGCGTGGATTTCAGCATGAGTACCGAACGCGCACCAGGCAGCTGATGCGCCATTTCGACGAAGTTGAACTGACCACCTACACCGCTCACCACCCGGCCGTCGTCAAGACCGTCCGACACGGCGGCACCTCCGGCAGTTACCATCATGGCGGAATTCATGAGGCGGGCCTGGGCGCGCTGGGCTATCTTCAGTTGCTCTGTACCAAGACGGTGATCATACAACGAGTTGATGTAGCGCACGCTGGTCATGCAGATCGCAGAGCGCTCAGTCGCCTCCATGTTCCGCAAGGCGTCGTAAAACTCGTTTGGCCCGAGGAAGAATCCGCCGTGCGCCAGGATGCCATCGAGAAGTTCATCGGCGAACAAGGCATCTTCTAGCGCCGTTCTCGTTTCGGTATCGGTGGTATCGGCAGTACACTCGTACGCGTCGAAGTAGAGCTTCCCTTCCCGTAACTCCACCCCCGACTTCATGACACCTATCGCCTTGAGGTAGGCAAGATCCGCGTCGCAGAGCACCCTGCCGACAGCACCACTGGTCACCAGCGCATCTATCAACGGTAACGAAGCCTTCCTGTTCAGCATCGGCTCGACCGTCGCCGAGTCAGCCAGGGCGTGCAGCGCCTGCTGCAAGGCCAGATCCTTATACACGGGCCTGGTCAGGATTTTTCGACGCATCAATTGTACGAAGCCGTCGGTCAGCATCTCGCTGCACCCATAAAGCCCGGTTGTGAAAGGCTCAACACCGCCGATATCGGCAACAACCGGAAAACGTTCCTGTAATTTGATCAGGTCAGCGAACTGGGTATATCGCTCGTTCTCGTGCTGCCGAAGTATGGTGCTGTGCACCAGGGCAGTTCCCAGAGAGCCTATGCCGATCTGCAGTGTTCCGGCATCGCGCAACAGTGAACTCGCATAGAACCCAATCATGTGCTCCGCAGGACCAACGGCCATAGAAGGCACTGCAAACAGCGGTGAATGGGGCTTTGGCGGGGCGAATATCAATTCGAAATCGTCAACGCCGACCACCGCATCATTCGGCATGAAAGGCAGATTATCGTTGATCTCAGCAATTCGACAGACAGGCTTGCCAGCGGCTTTCAATCGATTGAGTTCGACGTTGAGATCAAGTGTGAGATCGGGATTGCAGCTCAGCGAAAAACATCTCGGCGCCATCCCCGCCGCGGTCTCCGGGTCTGGCACTACATACTGGGCAATCACGTTGATACCTTGCAGAAGGAGATCCCGCACTACGTGTGTGTAATTGCTCGAGATGTAGTGCTGTTGAGCGTAGTTGTTTCCCAGATAACCCGCAGCCTGAAGAAAGAACTCCGTCACTTCGACGTTCGCAGGCAGCTCACCCGACCTCACAGCCCTGTCGTAATCGAGGGTCGCAACATCAGCATAATTTCGCTCTAGAAATGCTTTGAGGAAGCGCGCTTCAAGCCCAGATTTAGGCGCTGGCGCCGAAAGCGAGAGTGCGGTGACGATCTTCAGCGATAGTGAGGGATCGGCTTTCGCGCGTCGATACAAGGCATTGATGACTGTCGCAGCCTTCCCTATTCCGAGCGGCAAGCCAATGACGATACGTTTGCCCACTCTGGCAATAAGCTCATCGATGAGTGATTCGACATCGGTATGAGCCGCAGCTCCGGCGTAAGCGTCTGTTGCATTTGACATTTCATTTCCGGCCCAGATCTGGAAGAGCCGTCAGTGTGCCAGTTGAATTCCTATTAAAACAACCAACCCACAACAAAAGTAGAGGTATTACCGTATAGGTTGATCTGATAATGAGCCTGCTGCAGCGCATCCTTGAAGAATGCAGGTGCAGAATCGTATTTGCAGCGCGGCATAAAACCGCGGTTTCGGTCTCCGGCACTGAAGATGACTTCAGCGGACTCTTCTATCGCATCGCCCATCCACCGCGGAAGAATTCGATCTGCCAACTCGCTCAGACGATCATCCTTGCTGACTTCTTCCGAGCTATGCGTGCTACTCAGCCGGGGTCGGACTTCAGAAAATCCAACGAGGTTGCCAAGTTCAGACAGCTCGATGGTGAATCCGCGATGCGCGTTCAGACGCTGATGCTGCGGCTGGAAGGCATGGTGGGGCCGGTATTTTGCCGGGTGATATTGCTGCGAACCGAAGCCTTCGGCGCGAGTCTGCTGGCTCTGCGCAATCAGGTTCAGGCACAGCAGAATGGCGAATAATCTGTACAGTATCATTGACGTTCTCGGCGCTCGAGGACGAACAGCAAAAACCAGTGGTGATTTCATCTGCTTTCCTGCCATTAATTTGTCATTGAGCAAATAGTAGCCACGTGCGCTTTGAAAAACTGTGACGAACTCCCTGCACGTCGGCTTTCTGGCCTTGAAAGTCGTAATGTTTTGTCAACAGAGTGTCACCGCAGTGTAAGCACCCGCTTAAAGCGAGCGCGCCAACAACCACTCCGCCGCGACGGCCCAGGTCAACGCAGGCGCCTGACTACCTGCGAAAACCCCGGCGTGGCCACCTGGCACGACACAAAATTCCTTGTCTTTTGACGCCACGATTTCCAGCAGCCGGTGAGCTGATTTCGGGCTAACCAGACGATCGTCAGCCCCAGCAAATGCCAGGATGGCGCATTTGATGTTGTCGAACTCCGCTCGCTGATCTCCCATTCGGAGCCGTCCACCGGCCATCTCATTGTTGATCATCATGCTTACGGTCATTTCCTTGATCGTCTGACCGGGGTAGTCGACCATATCATCGAACCAGCGGCTGACAGTCGTGTGGCTGATAACAAATTCGCGGTCCCAGAGGTTCACCAGCAACTCCCAGTAGTTGATGACGCTGCCGAGCGGATTGGTCAGTTTGAATACCAGGGAATTGAGCCAGCCGGGCACATGCAGGTAGCGGGCAGGCAAATCCATGAGTGAAAAGTTGAGGAGGCGGGAAACGATTTGTGCAGGCCGATAGACCGCTGTGAGAATGCGGCCTGCCACGCCACTCTGGTGCATATCGATGGGGCTGGCGACCGTCACTACATTGCGCAGGCCGGTGTCGTCTGCCGTTGCTGCGTACATGAGTGTCAGTAGCCCGCCCATGCAATAGCAGAAACAGGACACTTCAGTCTGCCCGCTATCTTCACGCACAGCTTTCATGGCGGCTGGCATCCACGACAGCACATAGGTTTCAAGGGACAGTTCATAGTGTTCTTCGGTGACCTCGCCCCAGTCGAGCAGGTAAACGTCAAAACCGAGGGCAAGAAAATATCGAATGAGACTTCTGTTCGGCAGCAGGTCAAAAATCATCGACGTGGCCGCCAGCGGGGGTACGAATACCAGTGGCACCGGCAATCGGTCACGCTTGACCTCGATAATGTCGTCGCCGATCTGAATCGCGTCCTCTTCAAGCGGCAGGTAATGTCGCACCGACATGATGCCATCGCGGTAGATCTCCTCATAGGGCGTGAGATTGGCCACAATGAAGTTTTCCGAAAACAGTCGCCGCTCGATGAGGTGCAGGGCACTCAAGAGCAGTCGACGGGCAAATTTCGGTGGATGCGCAACAGCGCTATCAGGCGCTTCAGTACTCATCTTGGCGGGGGTCTTTCTCTTCACACACTTTCCTCGTAGAATGCTGATTACGTCGGTGTCCGCAGCAGGTAAATCCCTTAGCTGTCAAAGGTATTACCACAATAATGAACACACCGCATGCAAAGGGAATACAAAAGATGTCTCAGGCTAATGCCGACCTTCTCGACGCAACCTGTCTTCAGATAAGGGGCGCGCTCACACCGCTCACCACCTTCGAGCTCTACTATTACGACGAGGCGAGATTCCTCGAAGCCGTGGAGGAAAAGATAGCTCAGGCGCCGAAGCTCTTCGAGAATTTGCCAATAGTGCTCAGCCTGGAGAAGTTCGAAGGTAATGGTCCGGAGGACGAGGCATTGCCCGTGAGTGAAGCGGCAGCGCTCGACAGTCTGGATTTCGGGCTCATCAAGCGTCAATGTGCCGGGCTTCGTTTACAGCTCGTGGCGGTACGCGGTGCTAGAGGCGTCGTTGCAAAAAATGCCAAGGCTGCAGGTCTCGCGGTCATGACCTCCCAGCGTTCGCTGGCAGAGGCGACCCGTATTCCAGCGCCAGAAGCCGACACCGAGAACGAAGACAAGCGCTTGCAGCCGGTTTTTCGGCCGCAGACCAACGAATCGATTGTCGCACCTCAACTGGCGCCAGAAACAGAAGATCGTGAGACTGCCGTCGAACCGGCAGAGCCGAAGGCCGAACCGGCCGAAGTTGCCGTACCAACCAACCGGATCGTCACGACGCCGGTACGCTCGGGCCAACAAATCTATGCCAAAGGTGGGGATCTCATCGTCACTGCGCCGGTCAGCGCCGGAGCGGAACTACTCGCGGACGGCAACATTCATGTCTATGGTGCTTTGCGCGGTCGTGCGCTCGCCGGTGTGAAGGGCAATCAGTCAGCACGAATTTTCTGTCACAGCCTCGAGGCTGAACTGGTCTCCATTGCCGGGCAGTATAGAATCAGTGAAGATCTGCAGAAGACTGAGTGGCAGAAAAGCTGTCAAATCTATCTTGCAGACGGCAAGATGAAAATTCAGGCACTCAACTAAAACCAACCAGCTTCAATCAGGATTTGTCAATTGAGTAAAATCATCGTTGTTACCTCGGGAAAAGGTGGTGTGGGTAAAACCACTACGAGCGCCTCAATCGCGACAGGACTCGCCCTGAAAGGTCATAAAACCGTAGTAATCGACTTCGACGTGGGTCTGCGAAATCTTGACCTGATCATGAACTGTGAGCGACGGGTCGTGTACGACTTCGTCAACGTCATCAATGGTGAGTCGACGCTGAACCAGGCGCTCATCAAGGATAAGCACTCCGACAAGCTATTCATCCTGCCCGCGTCCCAGACCCGCGACAAGGATGCACTGACCAAGGAAGGCGTCGGCAAGGTTCTCGACGAACTGGCTACGAATTTCGAGTTCATCGTCTGCGATTCGCCGGCTGGCATCGAGCACGGTGCGCTCATGGCGCTCTATTTCGCAGATGAAGCCATCGTGGTGACCAACCCTGAAGTCTCCTCGGTACGTGACTCTGACAGGATCCTCGGCATCCTCAACAGCAAGTCCAAGCGAGCTGAACAGGGCCTCGAGCCAGTCAAGGAACACCTCATTCTGACCCGCTACAATCCGGTTCGTGTGGCTAAGGGTGAAATGCTCAGCGTCAAGGACGTCGAAGAAATCCTGTCGATTCCTCTGCTTGGCGTCATCCCAGAGTCGCAGTCAGTGCTGACGGCATCCAACCAGGGCGTTCCGGTAATACATGAAGAAGAGAGCGACGCAGGCCATGCCTATCGCGATGCAGTCGCCCGACTACTTGGAGAGGAACTGCCACATCGTTTCATCGAGCAGTCTCGTAAAGGCTTCTTCCAGCGAATGTTTGGAGCTTGAGCATGAGTTTCTTTGACTACTTCAGAACAAAAAAAACCGCTACTGCCAACATGGCAAAGGAGCGTTTGCAGATCATCGTGGCTCACGAGCGAAACCGTCGTGGCCGCCCAGATTATCTGGACAAGCTTGAACAGGAACTCCTCGAGGTTATTGGCAAATATGTCAAGATCAATCGAGAGGACGTCCAGGTTCAGCTGGATCAGAACGATGATTGCGCCGTACTTGAGCTGAATATCACCCTGCCGGACTAGCGGCCGTCTAGCCTACCGACGCTTTCGTTCACCGGCTTTCGTCCGCAAGGGGTCGAAAGCGTCTCAGTTTGCCACAGTTGCCCGTGTTACCATTCGCCGCGCGTGCTGTGCTAGCCAGTCAGCTGAACAGAATTTTCCAATGAAACGGCATCTATGACCCCACCGAAACTTGACGCTGCAGCACGAGTGCTCAGCATTGTGCCCAAACCGGCTCTGCCACGCATTGCGCCAGGCGCTCCGGCGGTATTTCTTCTGAGCATCTGTCTTTTGCTCACCTCTGCCGCAGGTCGGGCCGAGCTGAAGATCGAAGATGAACAATGGAAACGCGATTACGAGAAAGACGGTGTCGTCGTCTATACCCGTCGCTTCCCTGCCAGTGATTTTCAGGCCTTCAAAGCGGTCTACACGCTTGATGCGTCAATTGAAGATATCATGGCGGTTATGTCGGACCCGGCCTCCTGCACAGAGTGGGTTCTGAACTGTGTGGAATCGTGGGGCTTTGACGACAAGCAGTTTGCAAAGCGTTATGCCTATAGCGTCAATGATTTACCCTGGCCTGTGATGGACAGGGACTATGTTCTCGAGATCAACACAAGCAAGGCGCCAGACTCGGACACCATCGTCATGGACCTCTACGCGGTGGATCACAAAGTAGCGCCGAACAAGAACTACGTCCGGGTGAACAAGCAGGAAACGCATTATCACATTACCCCGCTCGGTGATGAGCAGACGGAAATTGTCTGGCTGCAGCACACTGAACCAGCTGGTGCCATTCCGAGCTGGCTGGTGAACGCCCTGATCGTCGATATTCCATATAAATCACTCAAGGCGCTTGAAAAGCTCGCCAATTCGGACAAGTATCAGGGCTATGAGGTTCAGTACAGCGAAGACGGCGTGATCACAGGAGTCGAAAAACAGCCTTGAGTGCACAGCCCCGGCGCAGCCGCGCGATCGATATCGAAGACAAGGTCAAACGACGTAGTGATATCGAGCGTGCTGCCGCAGAGCTGCTGAAACAGGATATCGACGCCCTTCCCTCGGTTAGTGATATTGCCAAGGCTGCCGGCCTGGCCAAAGGTACTCTGTATCTGTACTTCGAGACCAAGGAAGCCATCTACTTCTCCATTCTCGCCAGGCACTACTGCACATTACTGGCGTCACTCGATAGCTTCTTCAGAAACGACAGACAATCTGCCAATCCCATCGATGAAGCCGTCGGCCTGATCGCGGACTTCGTACGCCTGAATCCGGATTTCATGCCACTGGCCTGTCAAAGCGCTGCTGTGCTGGAGCGAAAAGTCGATGAAGAGGTAATTGTCGAGTTTAAATCCCGTCTACTAACCGACATGGGCCAGGTCAGCGAAGCGATTTGTCGTCGAATAGCAGGCCTGACAGGGGCGGATTGCGTACAACTTCTTATTCAGACCCACGCCATGCTACTTGGTCTCTGGCAGATGCAGCATCTTCCAGCGGAAGTGAACTGCATACTCAGGAGTCGGGGTCTTGCTGCCCTGATTCCCGACTTTGACTCAGGAATTCGCCAGGCGCTCCGGCAGCTCTGGCAGGGCGCGCTGCTCGTCAGGGCTGGCTGACAGGATAATTCGATGACAGAGCATCTGTCGGTGCATCGTCTGCCGATGTATCGTCAGGTAATCAAACAACAGACGCAAAGACAGGTGGTATAGATGGCGCCAAGCCAGAGCAATAAAAAAACCTATGTCCTCGATACCAATGTATTGATTCACGACCCGAACTCCGTGCTCAATTTTGAAGAGCACAATGTCGTCATCCCCCTCATCGTGTTGGAAGAGCTCGACAAACTGAAGAATGGCAATGCCTCCATTGCGGCCGACTGCAGGCAGGCCATCCGCCTGATCGACCGGCTGCTTGGCGACGCATCGCCTGAGCTCATTGAAAGCGGCGTGCCCATCTTTCGTGAAACGACGAACGACTACTCGGGCTGCATTTCGATCCTGATGGATCACTCCGGCAGCGAACAACTTTCCGACTCACTGAACGACAACAAGATCATCAATGGTCTGCTGGCCTTGCAGGAAAGACAGCGCAAGCTGAACCAGACACTGCGCAGTGGCAAGCGCGATCCGAAGAACACCGACGATCAGCTACCGAGTATCGCCGTACTCGTGAGCAAAGACATCAATATGCGCCTGAAAGCTCGCGCCTGCGGGGTCGAAGCCGAGGACTATCATACAGACCAGCTGATTGACGACATCGACTTGCTCTCGAAAGGCTATCGTGAATTTGCAGGCTCCTTCTGGGACAACATCGACAAGGTAGAGACCAAGCAGGATGGCGGGCGAACGATTCATATACTGCCAGTTTCAGATGCGCTCAAAGGCATGTCGATCAATGATTTCGTCCTCGACAAACAGGACTTCATCGGCAAGGTCTGCGGCTTTGGCGACAACACCGTGCACATCCTGGACCTGACCCACCACCACCTCATGGACAGAGAAGCCTGGGGCCTCATGCCGAGAGACATCTATCAGGCCATGGCGCTGGACCTACTCATGGATCCCGATATCCATCTGGTGAACCTGACTGGTGCAGCAGGTAGCGGCAAGACCATTCTGGCCCTCGCTGCGGCGATAGAAATGACGGTCGCCAGCAAGGGCTACAAGCGCATCATCGTGACTCGAAGTACTCAGGGGCTGGACAAGGATATCGGCTTCCTGCCGGGCACTGAAGCTGAAAAGATGGAGCCTTGGCTGGGCGCGATTACCGATAACCTCGAAGCCCTCCATCAGGACGACGAGAACATGACCGCGAGTGTCGAGTACATTCTGCAGAAGGTGCCGATTCAGTTCAAATCGTTGAACTACATCCGCGGCAGGAGCTTCCAGTACAGTCTCATCATCATAGACGAGTGCCAGAACCTCACGCCACACCAGGTCAAGACGATCATCACTCGAGCAGGCACCGGCTCCAAAGTCATCTGCCTTGGCAACCTGGCCCAGATCGACACGGCATATCTGAGTGCGCCGAGTTCGGGCCTCACCTATCTCACCGAGCGCTTCCGAAATTTCGAACATGGTGGACACATTCATCTGCAGGGCGTTCCAAGATCGATATTGGCACAGTTCGCCGAGGCCAATCTCTGAGTGAGGCTGTGAGTTGAGCAATCAGAAAGGCTGCGTGCTGCACTGGTTTCGCAATGACCTGCGGCTAGCGGATAATCCGGCGCTAACGGCCGCAGCAACCAGGGCTGCCGACGAGGCGCTGCCGCTGCTCTGCTGCTTCATCATCTGTCCGGAGCAGTGGAAGCAGCACGATGAGGCGCCGATCAAACTGGATTTCTTGCGACGCACATTGTGGGAGCTGGCAAAAGCTCTGGAAGAACGCGGCAACTATCTCTTTCTGCTTACGGCCAATACCTTCTCAGAAGTACCCGACGTATTGGAGACTTTCGTCAAAGCCATCGATGCGCAGGCCCTGTTCTTCAACGAGGAGTACGCGGTCAACGAGCATCGTCGTGACCAGGCGGTAGCGGGCCGACTCTTGCCGGTTATGAGATCTCTGCACAGCTATCGCGACCAGAGCATTCTGCCGGTGAAGTCGATTCGAACCCAGGCTGGAGAACCATATAAGGTCTTCACCCCCTACAAACGCAGCTGGCTGGAGCTCACTGACGGGTCGCCCATATCGCTTTGGCCAAAACCTCCGCAGACAGTGACACCCGACAAGCCACTTGTGGCAGCGGCAAATCGCGCGGCCACTCGAGCCAATACAGCTAAGGCGATCGATGAGGTTTTCGCCGCACTCGAGTTGACCGACTCCACAGCCTGGGCCGCAGGTGAGGATGCAGCACACGATGAGCTCGAGGCCTTCATCGACTCTCGGGCCGAAGACTATGACACCCTGCGGGACAAGCCTGCGGTGAATGGCACCAGCCAGATATCTCGATTTCTCGCAAATGGCACGCTTTCAGGTCGACAATGTTATGTCGTTGCGACCGAAGCTCGACGACGCCTCAAGGCCGAAGGCGCCTCGGAGCACGCAACGAAAGGTTTCACGACCTGGATCAGTGAACTCATCTGGCGAGACTTCTACATTCATCTGATGACAGATAACCCACGCCTGTCGATGCATCAGCCCTTCAAGGCGGACACCGACCAACTGCAGTGGAACGACGATTCGTCAGGATTTGAAGCCTGGTGCGAGGGACGCACTGGTATTCCCCTCGTCGATGCAGCCATGCGGCAGCTCAAGCAGACGGGATGGATGCACAACCGTCTACGCATGGTAACCGCCATGTTCTTCACCAAGAACCTGTTTCTCGATTGGCGCCTCGGTGAGCGTTATTTCATGCGCAATCTTGTTGATGGCTACCTACCATCGAACAACGGCGGCTGGCAGTGGAGTGCGTCGACAGGCACTGATGCTGCGCCCTATTTCCGGGTGTTCAATCCTGTAAGCCAGAGCCGTAGTCATGATCCTGATGGCGAATTCATTCGCCGTTTTGTTCCCGAGTTGGCGGACCTCGATAACAAGAGCATTCATGACCCTGGTAAGGCGCAACGCAAGGCCTGTGACTATCCCGAGGCAATAGTGGATCTCAAGACTACGCGGGCCTTGGCCATCGAGCGTTTCAAGAACCTGGGCTAGCGCGCCGGAGCCAGGAGGTCAGTGAGCGCAGACGGTGCATGCCGGGTCCTGCCTGAAGCGCAGCATTCTGAACAGCGCGCCATTGGCATCGTACAGCAGCAATTTGCCAAGGCTCTGCTGATGTTGGTTCAGCAGCACCTTGACTGCCTCCACAGCCTGAAGCGCACCAATGACCCCAACCAGCGGCGAAAGCACACCACTCTCGGCACAGTTTGCTGCGCCCGTGGCTTCGTCCATGTCGCCGTAAAGGCAGTGATAGCATGCCGAGCCTGCTGCACGGCTATCAAAGACGCAAAGTTGTCCTTCGCTACGAATTGCTGCGCCCGAAACCAGCGGAACTCGATTGTCCACGCAGAACCTGTTCACGCCTGACCGGGTGGCGAAGTTATCACTGCAATCTAGTACGAGATCGATGCCTTCCAGCACAGCCTCCTTGCCTTCGAACCGCTTCCGCACAGGCTTCGCCGAGACATGCGGATTGAGTTCTTCGAGACGACGACACAGGGTCTCAGTTTTCGATTGGCCGATATCGGCAGTGGTAAACGCAATCTGTCGCTGCAAATTACTCGATTCGATCACGTCGTCATCGAAGATGATCATAGTCCCGACTCCGCTGGCCGCAAGATACATCGCGGCAGGACAGCCGAGACCGCCAGCGCCGACTACAGCCACCCGTGCCTGCTTGAGAATCAGCTGTCCCTCGAAATCGATATCTGGATGAAGAATATGGCGGCTATAGCGAAGAAGCTCTTCATCGCTTAGATCATCGGTACCGGCATCCACAGTGCTCACAGCTGGACTCCCGCCGTTTGAAGAGCGGTCAACGAGTTCCGCCCCATCGTCACTCGTGGCTGCCCGGCCAGATCGAGAACCGTGGCGATTTCTCCGAAACCAGCTGCTCGCATCAAGTCTCTGACTGCAGGCCCCTGGTCATATCCATGTTCGAGTAGCAGCCATCCCTTCGGCTGAAGCCAAGGTGCTGCATCTGCCACAATGCACCTGATGCTATCGAGGCCATCTGGCCCGGAACTCAGCGCAAGCGTTGGCTCGTGACGCAGAGCCGGCGCATCAAGATGAGGGTCTTGCAGGGCGATGTAGGGCGGGTTGCTGACTATGAGATCGAACTTCGCCTGCGCCGGCAATCGCCCGAGCTCGGATGACAGCGCCTCAAACCAGCTTCCGGTTAGCAGTGTCGTCTGCCCGGCGAAGCCGTGTCCCGTGATATTTGTAGTAGCGACCGCCAGCGCCTCGGTCGACACATCGGTTGCGGTGTACTGCCAGTCAGTTTCCTCGGACGCAAGTGCGCAAATAATAGCACCACTTCCCGTTCCCAATTCCAGGACATCCAGCACCGTCTGACCGCTTTCGATGATGAGCTGACGACCAAGCCGCAGGGCCTCGACGACCAACACTTCGGTATCCTCTCGTGGAATCAGCACGGCATCGCTGACCTGCAGCTCAAGGCTCCAGAAGTCCTTCCTGCCGAGAATGTAAGCCAGAGGTTCACCGCCAAGGCGGCGGTCGAGCAGATCATGAAAGCGTGCCTGCATCTCTGAGCCCAGCATCGTGTCATCAAAAGCTCTGAGCCAGGCTCTGGACTTGCCCACGATTTCGAGCAGGAGCAGTTCTGATTCCAGGCGAGCCTCATCAGCACCGGCGCCTCGAGATTTTAGCTCGAGGCCGGCAGTTCGCAGAATTTGTCTGATAGTGGTGCCACCTTCAGCCGCCATACGGTGAGGGGCGCCACTGCCAATGTCGTTATCAGCCATCGGTATCGTTCAGAGTGGCCAGCATCTCAGCCTGATACTCCTGCAACAGTGGTGTGATGACAGGGTCCAGATCGCCCTGGACAACCTCATCCAGCTTGTACAGGGTCAGGTTGATTCGGTGATCGGTCAAGCGCCCCTGCGGAAAGTTATAAGTTCGGATTCGCTCTGATCGGTCACCGCTGCCAACCAGCAACTTGCGCTTCTGCGCCTGTTCACTGGCTTGTTTGGCTTGCGCAGTATCGAACAGCCTCGCCTGCAACAGGGACATCGCCCGGGCACGGTTCTTGTGCTGCGATCGCTCATCCTGACACTCGACCACAGTACCCGTAGGCAGGTGCGTAATACGGATCGCCGAGTCGGTCTTGTTAACGTGCTGACCACCGGCGCCACTTGCTCGGAAGGTATCGACACGCAGATCGCTTGGATTGATGTCAATGGCTGCAACAGCCTCGACTTCAGGCATAACAGCCACTGTACAGGCTGATGTGTGAATTCTTCCCTGCGACTCAGTCGCTGGTACACGCTGCACTCGATGCGCGCCAGATTCGAACTTCAGCGTACCGTAGACATTGTTGCCGGAAAGTCTGGAAATGACCTCCTTATAACCGCCATGTTCACCAAGACTCTCTGACAGAATCTCGACCTGCCATCCGCGCTGCTCCGCATAGCGGCTATACATTCTGAACAGGTCACCTGCGAAAATGGCCGCTTCATCGCCGCCTGTGCCGGCCCGGACCTCAAGAAAGACGTTCGCTGTGTCCCGGGGATCCTTAGGCAGAAGCAGTAATTGAAGCTCGGCTTCGTGAGCCTCGAGCTCAGCATCGAGCTCGTCAATCTCATCGGCGGCCATTGCCTTCATATCAGGATCATCTTCAGCGAGCATTTCCTTCGCTGCCGCCAGACCCGCTTCTGTTTTACGAAAGGCAGCAAAACGGGTGACAAGGGGTTCGAGCTCGGAAAACTCCTGTGACAGCTCTCGGAACCGCGTCTGATTATGGATGATATCGGCATCGCTCAGCATGGCCGATACCTCTTCGTGGCGATCCTGTAGATGCTCGAGCTTGCGACGTATGGAATCTTTCATTGGGCCTGTTCGGAAACCTGTTAAAAATGAAGAAAGGGTATTTCGGCAATGCAGCTTATGTGACGCTAGGACTCAGGACGGGGGTGCCTGTCGAGCCCTTTTTCGGAAGATTCTGAGCTTGGCCTTGCCCCCCTTGCCGGCATTGTCTCATCGACGGTGCTATCAGGCGCCGCTGCCGGATTGACTGGCAACTGGAACAGGTCACGAAGCCAATCACTCGCTTCCTTACGGCCTTCTGCATGGGCACGACGAACCTGCACGGTCGGGTGATGGATCAACTTGTTCGTAAGTGCATGGGCAAGCTGCCGCATGACCGCTTCCACGCTCTGTCCGGAATCCGCCAGCCGGAGAGCACGCGCGAGCTCCAGATCACGTACTTCTTCCGCCCGCTCACGTAAGGATTTGAGCACGTCTACCGTCTCGAGCGAGCGAAGCTTGTACATGAAATCGTCGACGCCTTCGCGGATGAGATGCTCCGCTTCCTTGGCCGCCTCCTCACGCGCCCGAACATTACCCTCGATGACGGCCTCGAGGTCGTCAATACCGTAGAGATAGGCATCTTCGATATCGGCCACTTCGGCTTCGACATCGCGCGGCACGGCAATATCGGCGATAAACATGGGCTTGTGCCGACGCTTGCGGAGTGCGGTTTCCACAGCGCCTTTGCCAAGTACAGGCAGTGGCGCACCAGTGGACGCTATAACGATATCGGCCTTGGCGAGATGATCCGGCAGGTCACTGAGCTGAATGGCAGCGCCGCCGGTTTTCAGCGCAAGACTCTCAGCCCGACTGAGTGTGCGGTTGGCGATAATCAGATGTTCGATGTTCCGCTGCAGCAGGTGCTTTGCCACAAGCTCTATGGTTTCGCCCGCACCGATCAGCAGGGCTGTGCACTTGTGGATCTCTGGAAAGATGCGACCCGCGAGTGAAACCGCAGCATAGGCTACCGAAACCGGATTGTTGCCGATGGCCGTTTGGGTTCTCACCCGTTTCGCCACGGTGAAGGCCTGCCGAAACAGCCGATCGAGCACTGTCCCTACTGTACCGCTGGACCGGGCTACGGTGAAGGCATCCTTGATCTGCCCAAAGATCTGCGGCTCGCCCAGCATCTGCGAGTCCAGCCCAGAGGCGACTCGCATGAGATGGCGCACGGCGGCCTTTCCCTCGAGAAAATACAGCGCTGGCTCGAGCTCTGCCCGACCCACTTCATGGCCAATCTCATGATAATCACAAAACCAGTCACAAAGCCGAGCGGCATCGATATCGGGACAGCTCAGATACAGCTCAGTGCGGTTGCAGGTGGAAAGGATGGTGACCTCACTCACCCCAAGCTCATCAGCCACGAGCTTGAGCACGACCGGCACTTCGTCAGCCTGAAAGGCCACGCGCTCGCGCAGGCTCACGCCAGTGGTTTTATGACTGAGACCGAAAACCTTGATCGTCATGGGTATCCGTCGCTAAGGAGATCCGAGCGCCCGCGAATCGCGAATAAAGACGCCGAATAATGCGCCATATTAGCATGCGCCTCCGCGACTTGCAGCCATCCCCTCGATAGGGTTCCCTCACCAGACATTCGCCCACATCATCGCGGTCATCTGAATTCCTGAACAAGCTGTAAGACTACAGGCAGCGCTATCGGCCACCAACAGTTGCGAATCAGCACGCCTGAATGCACACTCTGACGGTCACCCAGGCACAGACCGGATCCCGGAACAGGAAAACCTTCATGACCCGAAAGACTTCGCTACCCCCGCTGACTGCCTTATTGGCTGTCGTTGCCCTCGCAGGTTGCGCCTCCACCGGCAGTGACCACCAGGGCATGAGCGAAGCGCAGTTCCAGTCCCGACAGACGATCCCCAAGGGTCATGTCCGCGATCCCATAACGCTTCAGCCAATCAGGATCACACCCGCCGAAGACTACAAGGATACGTCAGTTCGGGGCATGTCAGAGAACACGATCAGACTGCTCGTCGAGGCGGAAATCTCTGGTCACCGAGGGGATCTCAAACGACTGCTGAGCGACTATACGGCTGTGGCGCTCGAAACCAAGGACAGTGCTGTTATTCAGCGCGCCTTTGAGGCAGCGCAGTACATGAAGGACGACCCTGCGGCCCTCGCACTGGCAACACTCTGGACAGATGTGGCACCAGACGCCCTCGAGGCGCATCAGCATGCGGCGGTCTATCAGCTTAAGGCGGGTGATTTCTCATCCGCCCTCCGGCACATGGAGCGGGTCATGGAGCTTGGGGGACAGAGCACGTTCGACCGTCTCGCGGTTCATGCGGCCACGCTCGATCCGCAAACCCAGGACAGCCTGCTCGACCTCTACGCGGAACTCATCGAGCGACACCCTGAAGAGGCCTCGCTCCGTTTTGGTCACGCCAATCTGCTCGCGCAGAGGCAGCAGTTCGAAGAGGCTTATGCCGAGAGCGGCGATCTGGTGCGCCAGCACCCGGACGAAGCCAATTACGTGGCGCTGCACAGCAAGTTGATGCACAAGCTGGAAGGCGCAGACGCAGCACTGGCCTATCTGAAGAAGCAGCGCAAGAGACTGCCGAAGAGCATGCAGATCGGCGTCCTGCTGGCACAGGCCCTTCTTGATGAGGAGCAGTTCGAAGCCGCAGAGAAGGTGTATGCCGAACTAGCGGCACAGTTTCCGAAAGTGCCGACCCTCAAACGTTCATATGCCATCATCGCGCTGCAGAATGATAACGTGGAGGCCGCAAGACAGGCGCTTCAGTCGCTCGTGGCCGAAGACAAGCTGACGAATGATGCGCACTACTATCTTGGCAGAATCGCCGATCAGGCTGACGAAATCGATACCGCCATACATCACTACTCTCAGGTCACGTCAGGCGGCAATTTCGTGACCGCACTGGCACGAAGCGCCTTCCTTCTGCGCAACGCCGACCGCGATGAGGAAGCCTCGGCCATGTTCGCCCACGCACGCAGCCTCTATCCGGAGCAGAGTGAGACCATCTGGCAGGTTGAAATCAGTTTGTACAACGAGACCGACGATCATCAGGAGGCGCTCGAGGTTGCTGAACGCGCAGTTGAGGAACACCCCGACAGCCTTGATCTGAAATACAGCTATGCGATGACAGCCGACAGGGCCGGCAAGATTGACGTACTGGAGCGCGAGCTTCGGGAAATACTGGAGCAGGATCCCGATAACGCCATCGCACTCAACGCCTTGGGTTACACCCTCGCAGATCGGACCGATCGCCTCGAAGAGGCCGAATCCCTCATCCGACGCGCTCTCGAGATCGACCCCGCCAATCCAGCGATCATGGATAGTCTCGGCTGGCTGCTGTATCGCAAGGGCATGGTTGCAGAGGCTTTGCCATACCTGGAGAAGGCTTACATGGCATTCCCCGATCCCGAGGTTGCAGCGCATCTTGGCGAGGTGCTCTGGGAGACAGGTGAAGAGGCTCGTGCGAAAACGGTTTGGCGTGAAGGCCTTACCCAGGACGATACTCACAAGCTCCTGCTGGAAACTATTCAGCGGTACGGCCTGAGCTCAGCGCAACTGATCAACGAGTGACGCTTACAGGCTCGATACCATTGAATTTACAATCATTTCGAAAAGGATGCCTGCTCCTGCTGGCACTACTGCTGTTCACGGGCTGCGAACTCAGTGCACCCAGAGAGCCGGTCATCTATGGCGTTCAGCCACCGGACTGGGCCAAGACAGCTGCGCGCCTGCGCCATTTAGACCACTGGACTATCGAAGGCAAAATCAGCGTACGCCGTGATGACCGTATCGATACTGGCCAGATCCGAAGCTGGCAACAGCGGGACGCCAGCTATGATATCGAGCTGGCGTCAGTAATCCTCGGTCTGGGCGCTACGCGTGTGAAGGGAGATGACTCTACGGTAACCATCCACCAGACTGGGGAGGAGGCCGTCACGCTGCTCCAGGACCCCGAGGCAGCTTTCTACGGTGCTTTCGGTTGGCCACTGCCAGTGCGGCAGATCAGCAGCTGGATCAAGGGACTGCCGGCAGTGGTGACAGATGGCCCCGCACCCAAGCTGACCTTTGGTGCGGCTGGCGAGGTCGTTGCGATCGAGCAGGACGGTTGGACGATCAGCCTGCGCAAACACCAGCCTGTCATGCTCGGCGGTTACCAGCCACTGCTGCTTCCACATTTCGTTCAGCTCAGTCGCGAGCCGGCCAACGGTGAGGACGCGCAGGTGACAATAAAAATGGCCATCTCCAACTGGGCGGCAATCAGGTAATGGCTACGCTATCGCCTTCGGCCCTACCCCCTGCCACCACAGTACACGCACCAGCGAAGCTGAATCTGTTTCTTCACATCAACGGTCGGCGTGAAGATGGTTACCATGAGCTACAGAGCCTGTTTCAGGCTGTGGACCTCTACGACGGCTTGAGCTTCATCCATACAGCCAGAACCGGTGACCGGCGAGAGCATCAGGCCATTCAGATGGCCATCGACCCCCTGTCGCCGATTCGCTTGTCCACTGAGTCGTCGGAACAAGCCAACACCGATAACCTGGTTTTTCGCGCAGCTGAGCTACTGCGACAGTGGCAGATCACGACGACCGGTGTAGATCCGCTGGCGGACAAAACTCTGCATATCACGCTGACGAAAGTCATCCCAGTGGGAGCGGGACTCGGCGGCGGGAGCTCAGATGCCGCGTCTACGCTGCTTACCCTCAATCAGCTGTGGCGACTCGCTCTTCCATTGAAAACCCTGCTGCCGCTAGGCTTGCAGCTGGGCGCGGACGTTCCGTTCTTTCTCTACCAGTCGCCCTGTCTGGCCGATGGCGTGGGTGAAGAACTCATGCCGCTTCAACTCGCTTCGGAGCGCTTTCTGCTGATTCATCCGGCCTGTCATATTTCGACTCCAGCAATTTTCGGTCATCAAGCCTTGACAAGAGACACACCAAAACGCAAAATTGCGCCCGCTTTACGAGATGAGCTGACTGCTTCACTAAGTCCGCTCTGGAACAGCAAGGTCTTCGGCAACGACTGCGAATCTGTCGTCCGAATTCAGTACCCTGAAGTCGATTACATCTTTGACTGGGCAGCTACTGAATCACAGACCTGCCGTTTGACGGGAACCGGCTCCACAGTGTTTATTCCATGTGGTCCAGTGGCTAGTCCGGAATCCGCAGAATTGGCGAACCGGCTAGTGCAGCGTTTACCGTCAGCTTATGTTGGCCAGGTTGTAATTGGGCTGACAGCGGGTTCTCACAAAGTGGGAACGGTGCTAGAATAGGAATCTCGTTAAAGCCTTGAATGAAGACGCTCTTGTCCCTTCGAGGTCGTTCATTACATGAATTATTGGGGTGTAGCCAAGTGGTAAGGCAGCGGGTTTTGATCCCGCCACGCGTTGGTTCGAATCCAGCCACCCCAGCCATCTTTTCCGTGGCGCGACGCCTTGTCGCCCATGGGTGTCGTTGCAAGTTCAAGTACAGCCGGCAGCCTTCAGCAATGTCATTTGCATTTCCAGGCCGGCCTGCGGGTTCGGACATCACATCCGCCGCCTCACGACGCAAGACATGACTGTATCCTCGAAACCATCTAATGAACCATCTGAAAAGGGTCCCACTGTGTCCAAACTCATGATCTTTTCCGGCAGGGCTAATCCCGAGCTTGCGAGAAAGGTGACCGACGCGCTACATATTCCACTTGGCAATGCGGTCGTCAGTAACTTCAGTGATGGCGAAATCACAGTCGAAATCAATGAAAATGTCCGTGGGCGCGATGTCTTCATCATCCAGCCGACATGTGCACCAACCAATGACAACCTCATGGAACTGGTGGTCATGGCTGACGCGCTGCGTCGCGCATCGGCTGGCCGAATCACTGCAGTCATTCCCTACTACGGCTATGCACGCCAGGACCGCCGGCCACGATCGAGCCGCGTGCCAATCAGCGCAAAGGTTGTGGCGGACATTCTTGACGGTGTAGGTATCGACCGGGTACTGACGGTTGACCTGCATGCCGACCAGATCCAGGGCTTTTTCCACATTCCGGTCGACAATGCCTATGCTACGCCAGTCATGCTGGATGATGTGGAGCGACGTGGCCTCAAGGATTACATCGTCGTCAGTCCCGACGTAGGCGGCGTTGTTCGTGCCAGAGCCTTCGCCAAGCGGCTGAACGATGCTGATCTTGCGATCATCGACAAGCGTCGCCCGAAAGCCAACGTCACTGAAGTCATGCACATCATCGGTGATGTTCAGGACAAGACCTGCATTCTCATCGACGACATCGTCGACACCGCCGGCACACTTTGCCAGGCTGCCAATGCCCTCAAGAAACAAGGGGCGAGCAAGGTTTTGGCCTATATCACGCATCCGGTACTGTCCGGACCTGCCATCGAGAATATCGAGGCGTCGCAACTTGATGAGCTCGTGGTTTCCGACACGATTCCGCTCAGTGACAAAGCCCGTAATTGTGATAGAATCCGCCAGCTTTCTTTGTCTGGCCTGCTTGCGGAGTCAATCCGCCGGGTCTGCAATGAAGAGTCCATCAGCGCAATGTTCAACTAAGGCTTTGAAAGCATTAGTTTAAACGCCTGATACAAGAGTCGGCGATTGGTCGCGATCGCTGACATTCATTTATGAAGATTATGCAGCCGCTTTGGCGACTGCCAGGAAAAAGATTATGGCTATCGATTTTACAATTGCCGCAACCAGCCGCGATGTTCAGGGGAAAGGTGCGAGCCGCCGCCTACGTCGCGAGCAGGGCATGGTGCCAGCCGTCGTTTATGGCGGAAAGAGCCAGCCAGCAAATATCATGATCAAGCATAATGAATTCATGCATGCGCTTGAGAATGAAGCGTTCTACTCACACATCCTCACGCTGGATATCGACGGCAAGACCGAACAGGTCATCCTCAAGGATCTGCAGCGTCACCCGTACAAGCCGACACTTCAGCACGCGGATTTCCAGCGCATCGTGAAGGGCCAGGCTATCCACGTCCACGTGCCACTGCACTTCATCAATGAAGACAAGGCCGTTGGCGTACGTCAGGGCGGCGGCATCATCTCTCACCAGATGATCGAAGTCGAAGTTGTCTGTCTGCCGAAGGATCTGCCTGAGTTCATTGAAGTCGACATGGCAGAAGTTGCAGTTGACCAGATCGTTCACATGAGCGATATCACCCTGCCTAAGGGCGTGAAGCTTGCGGAACTCGAGAAGGGCGAAGGCCACGACCAGCCAGTAGCCAACATTCACATGCCGCGCGTTGTGAAAGCTGATACCGATACTGATGGCGAGACTACCGAGGGCGGCGCTGAGTAATCGGCAACGTTCACGAAGAACGGGCGAATAGCCCGTTTTTTTATGCAGTTTTAAACTGATGGAACAATCTCCATGACCGATGCTGCGACCACACCTATTCGCGCCATTATCGGCCTGGGCAATCCCGGCAATGAATATGCGCAGACACGCCACAACGCGGGGGCGATGTTCGTTGAGAGGCTGGCCACCCACCTTGGATGCACATTGAAGGCCGATAGCAAGTTTTTTGGCCACTATGGCAAAGCGATGACCAGCGCTGGTGAAGTACACCTGCTGATTCCGGCCACCTTCATGAATCGTAGTGGCCAGGCTGTCGGTGCGCTGGCACGCTTCTATAAGCTTGAGCCAGCGGAACTTCTGGTGGCCTATGATGAGCTGGACCTGCCGCCTGGGACTATCCGCCTGAAAGCATCTGGCGGCCATGGCGGCCACAACGGCATACGCGATATCATTCAGACCTTTGGTGGACAGAACGATTTCCACCGTCTTCGCCTCGGCATCGGACATCCCGGTCACAAGGACCGTGTGACTGGCTACGTGCTGGGTCGGGCGCCGGCAAATGAGCGTGAATTGCTGGAGCAGTGTTTTGATCGGGTGGAAGCCCACCTGCCCTCACTCCTGAAGGGCGACCTGGCTGCTGCCATGAATGAACTTCACCGACAGGTCGAATGATCGAGCTGTCGTTTCGAATAGATAACAACTGAATTCAGAGCAGGTGTGATATGGGTTTTAACTGTGGCATCGTCGGCTTGCCCAACGTCGGCAAATCAACGCTGTTCAACGCGCTGACTCAAGCCGGCATCGATGCCGAGAACTTTCCATTCTGCACCATCGAACCCAATTCGGGCATCGTGCCGATGCCCGACCGACGGCTGGACGCATTGGCTGCAATTGTAAAGCCGCAGAAAATATTGCCGACCACAATGGAGTTCGTCGATATAGCTGGCCTGGTTAAAGGCGCCTCGAAGGGTGAAGGACTCGGTAACCAGTTTCTGGCCAACATTCGTCAGACTGACGCGATTGCCCATGTTGTCCGCTGCTTTGAAGACGAGAATGTTGTTCACGTTGAAAACAAGATCGATCCGGCGGCTGATATCGAGGTGATTAATACCGAGCTTGCGCTCGCCGATCTCGATACCGTCGAGAAAGCCGTCTACAGACTTTCTCGGGTAGCCAAAAGTGGCGACAAGGATGCCAAGACGAAACTGGCTATTCTGGAGCGTGTGCAGCCTCACCTGGACCAGGGCAAGCCAGCACGCAGTCTTGCGCTGACGCCGGACGAGCACCTGCACATTCGCGAGCTGTGCCTGTTGACCATGAAGCCGACCATGTATATCGCGAACGTCGCTGAGGACGGTTTCACCGATAACCCGCATCTGGCCGTGGTTGAAGCCATTGCTGCAGAAGAAGGCGCGGTGGTAGTGCCGATCTGTAACAAGCTTGAGTCCGAAATCGCCGAACTGGAAAGCGATGAGAAGGCGGAGTTTTTGGCCGATCTGGGCATGGAAGAGCCGGGTCTCGACCGTGTAATACGGGCCGGTTACAGCCTCCTCGGCCTGCAGACCTATTTCACGGCAGGTGTGAAGGAAGTACGCGCATGGACCGTTAGAGTTGGCGCAACCGCCCCACAGGGCGCTGGCGTTATCCATACCGACTTCGAGCGCGGTTTCATCCGGGCCGAAGTCATTGCGTACGAGGACTTTATTGCCTGCAAGGGTGAAGCTGGCGCGAAGGATGCCGGAAAATGGCGGCTGGAAGGCAAGGATTACATTATCAAGGATGGCGACGTTATCCATTACCGCTTTAACGTATAGGCGGTAATCCGCATCTGAGTAGCCAAATGGCATTGACATGTCGGCCAAAAGCTCAGAGAATACGCGGCCTGAACTTCGGGTGAAACCCTTTGTTCAGAATGTGGCAAGGTAGCTCAGTTGGTTAGAGCACAGCACTCATAATGCTGGGGTCGCGAGTTCGAATCTCGCTCTTGCTACCATTTTTTTCTTGTAGGGCTTAGCCCCTCCTCCCCGGTTATCCGTGCGCTCACCTGCACAGAGTCTGGACTACGTTCGGCTCAATAGCATTCCTATATTGTCTGCAGTTGACAGAACGCGGGCTCGACAACGCTTTGGCTGGAAGCGCCGACTTTCCGACGCTCCACCCATGACCATACCTTCTCGTGAAAGTAGAACCCGACGGTATTAACGGCAGGTTCAATAAGCGCCAGTGTGCCCCCTATGATCATGCTGCCTGTCAAAAGGTAGGCCACGGTGAACGCGACGGAAAAATGCAGTACCGCGAAACTCAAAGTCTTTTTCATAGCGCCCTCTCCTGAAAGTGTTAGCAGTTGCTTAGAATCAACTGTAATCCAGGAGGCGCTATAATAAAAATCAATTAGAGGAATACAAGCAATAGTTTTTACCAATAGCTCTATAGCCGGCGAATCTCCATGGTCTGGCTTGTGGCGTCGTCAATGGTCTGTCCACTGCGGGCAGCAATCATTTTAGCCACCTCGTTGCGGTCAATGGTGTTGTCCACAACCAGCGCGTCCATTTCTGCTGGAGTCAACTGAGCGCTACCGCCGGGCAAATAGATCGTGCCATTGGAGAAATCTATCGCAAAAGCGATGAGTCCTGGAATGAGAAAGAAGAGCAAACCTATGCCGTCGAGGATGGCGATGGCGGGGTCGATGTTACCACCGCGCTGACCTTTCCGTTCCGGGTGGAGTATCGTGCCACAAGCAGCAAGCTGCGTGACAAGCGCCGTTGCAATGGCAAAGCTGGTCAGTTTCTTCATCGTTTTCTCCTGGTTATCGTTGTTGTTCAAAGTCTAGTCTAAACTGGCGGTGGAGCGGCGCTTTCGTCGGCCACATACCAGTAATACCTGATATCGCCAGCCCTCAATAGCGCCTACAATCGCGACCTTTCTTCTGGGATACCCGCATGAATATTCTTGTACTCACCTATGAATATCCTCCTCTGGGTGGTGGCGGTGGCAAGGTGGCTCTTGGCCTTGCAGAGGGTCTCGTGGCCAATGGCCACTCGGTTGATGTGGTCACCATGGGCTTCAAGACTCAGGTCGGTGAGACTGTTCAGAATGGTGTGAGGGTGCATCGACTCAAGAGCTTGCGCGCCAAGCCCGAGAGCTGTCATATCGGTGAGATGGTTCCGCATGAAGCCTCTGTGCTGTTCTACGTGCTGAAACTTGCCAAGACCAGACGCTTCGATATCATCCATGCGCATTTCATTTTCCCAGATGCCTTCACTGGGTCATTCCTGGCGAAACGGCTGAGAATTCCGCTGATCTGTACAGCCCACGGGTCGGACGTTCCTGGTTATAATCCTGACCGCTTTCAGTTCCAGCATGTTCTGCTCAAGCCCGTCTGGCACTATACCGTTCGGGCCATCGATCTGATTACCAGCCCAAGCGAGCACCTTCGCAAGTTAATACTGAAGTCACGACCTTCGGCAAAGGTCACGGTCATCCCGAACGGCTATGATCCAGCACGCTTCGATCCGAATACTGAAAAACAGCCAGGCATTGTCGTGTGCACGCGGATGTTTCAGCGCAAGGGCGTGCAGTACATCATTGATGCCGCTGTCCGTATTGCCAAAGAAGACCTCAAATACCGTATTCCGCTGCATATACTTGGTGAAGGCCCTTACCTGCAGAATCTTCGCGACCAGGCTGCTGGAAAAGATATCGATATCACCTTCCATGGCTGGGTCGACAACGATTCGCCCGAACTGAAGGCGATCTATGAGAATAATGCCATCTTTGCCTTCACCTCTGATCAGGAAAACTTTCCGGTCAACCTGCTCGAAGCGCTCTGCGCTGGCAACGCGATCATCACCACGGACTCCAGCGGTGGCAAGGAGGTTGTCGGCGACTGCGCGCTGCTCGTGCCGCCGCAGAATCCGGAGGCCATCGCAACACAGCTGAAGCGCCTGATCGATGACGCCGGTTTCCGTCGGCAGCTCGGTCAAGACGGCCGCAAGCGGCTGGAAGATAACTTCAGCTGGAAAGCAGTTACCCAGCAGTTCGAAGACAGCATGCGACCGCTCATCGAGGCGAACGAGCGGAAACAACAGCAGTGAAGATTGCCTATATCTACCTGAGTCAGCTCGAAACACGGGACGCCAACATCAACCAGATGCTGAGCATGTGCGAAGCCCTGGGCAAGCACAGTGAGGTGACGCTCTTTACCGGCTGGATGTCGAAATCAGCGTTCGCTTCGCTGTGCCAGTTCTTTTCGATCAAGCAGAATTTCGCAACCCAGCGGTTGCCAGTGAAGCTGCTGACGGGCTCCATGCTGATTGAGAAGGTCACTCGCCTGCTTTACTGCATTCAGGTGCTGATGGCACTGAAAGCCGGCAATTTCGACGTCATCTATACCCGGGACATCACACTGCTGGTCTTCCTCAAGATGTTGCCGACCTGGGCGCGCCCCACTGTACCCGTAATCTATGAGCCGCATACGCTGTATCACAAGACCTCGGAGAAAGTGAGTTTCGAACTCGAACACGCTTCACTGAAGCTGGCCGATTATTTCATTCCGATATCACACGGCATCGCGCGGGATCTCGAAGGCCTTCTGGGCGTAGATCCCGGGCGCATTACAGTGCTACCCGATGGTGTTCGCGTCGATGTGATTGCCAATGTGCAGGCGCAGTCCCTGGCCCGCGATCAGCTGCAGGTACTGTATTCAGGCAGCTTTATCGACTGGAAAGGTGTTGAGATCTTCATCGAGGCCATTCCATTCGTGCACACGCCGAATGTGGTATTTCTGGCGCTTGGCGGAGTGGGGAAAGATTTCGAGCGTATCGAACAGCTGGTAGCGTCATTGGACCTGCAGGATCGCGTGATACTGCGCTCACGCATGTCTCAGGATGAACTCATGCCTATCGCCAAGAGCGCCCATATCGGTGTATTGCCGAACAACCGAACGGCCATCGGCGCGCACTACACGTCTCCCCTCAAGCTATTCGAGTATATGGCGAATGGTTTACCTATCGTGGCGTCTGACCTCGAGTCGATGCGGGAGATCCTGGCTGAAAATGAGCACGCGCTGTTTTTCGAGCCATCGAATCCGTCGCACCTGGCGGCGCAGCTCGACCGACTCTTGCAGGATGAGGAATTGAGGCACTCGATGGGTCAGCGGAACTTGCAGGCCGTGGAGGCCTACAGCTGGGACTCGCGCGCGCAGCGCATCGTCGAGATTGCCAAGCGGTTGACACAATGAGCCTTTCACTGAAGTCTTTTCTGAGCTTCGCACTGGTCAGACTGCTCGCTCAGGCAACGTTGTTTGTGTTTCCCCTGCTGGTGGCAGCCTTCATCACACCTGATGAGTTCGGCCGTTTTTCGCTGGCGCTCATGCTTCTATACGTCTTCACAGCCATAGGCATCCAGTCCTCACAGTCGCCCTATGTCGTGCAGGCTAGCCGTGAGTTCACCCGCAACGGTAATGTGAGGCGTGCGACCACAGCGCGGGCAATCAGCGTTGGCAGCTGGTACCTGATTTCGCTAGGCATCGCTGTCGTGTTCCAGGACGCATTCCTGACATTTACCGGACTCAGCCACGAAAACTATGTGTTGGTCATTGCTGGCTTCTATGTGGTCAGTATGCGGTTCATTCACACCTCTACCTTCACATCCACGCAACGCAAGATGTGGGGGCCGCTGTTCGAACTCGCGATTGGCGTCAGCCTCTTCGCCGTGCTCATTATCTTCTACCTGCAAGGCAGCTTTGATCTCAGAGACGCGCTGTGGACACTCTTTCTCGGCCACGCCATCGCGGCCGTGCTGATATTGCCAGTGCTGCCCTGGCGCTTGATGCTGCCGTTCAGTTTTGATGCGCACATCGTAAAGGAACAGTTTCGTAACAGCCTCTGGTATGTAATCGGCGCTGTCGCTGTCTACTTGATGAACTGGGGCGACAATCTGGTCTTAAGACTCTATACCGACTTCGAAAGCATCGGTCAGTACAACTTCGGCTATCAGATTTTCAAGGGCATGTTGATCTGCTTCACGACCATACAGATGTTCTACCTGCCAGACATTCATCTCCTGCTCGAAGACAAGACCAAGCTTCGGCACTTCATGAAAACGACACGACTGCAGATCATGGGGTTGGGCACCCTGGGTCTGATCGTGACCGCCGTGTTGCTGGAGCCGGGACTAACGCTGGTATATGGGGCCAAGTACGACCCCTCTTTGCCAATTATGTATTGCCTGTTGATCGCCTCGTTCTTTGCGCTGTATCAGATGCTGCAACTCTCGATTATCGTGGGGATGTCACGCTTTGCCTTCGTTCAGATCGCTACTTTCATTGCGCTAGGCATTAATCTCGGGCTCGACTTTGCCCTTGTACCAAGCTACGGCATTATGGGCGCAGCAGTCGCAACCACGATTGCGTATGCATCGCTTGCAGGCCTGTTCAGCTGGTACATGAGAAAACGGCTCAGGTTGTTCGAAGAGATTTGACGCCTAATTGAAAATGAGATCTGACGCAGTCTGCTCGGCCTCGAGTGGAATGAAGCGGGCGCAGGCATTCTCGGGACAGTGGGTGATTTCGCCGACATAGATGGCGTCGCCATCGCTATACAGATCGATTCTCACGAAGCCGAAGTAGCTGCTGAGCTTTTCGGCCACCGAGATCATTTCCGGCATGTTCTTCGGGAGCTCATAGGGCCCCAATTCACGGGGCCGCTTCATCGAAAAGTCCTGCTCGTTCATCGCACCATCGTAGTATTTTCTGGTGTGAACGTGATGACGACCAATATCGACCTGTAGCAGCTTCACCTTGCCGTTGAAGCAAAAGAATTTGTAGTCCTCACCCTTGGTACCACCAAACAGAATCGGCTCGATGATGACCTTTGGCTCTGCATAGCGGTAATTCACTTCGCGCTTGTAGAGATAGTAATTCAAGTCGAACCAGGCTTTGATTTCTGCTTTGTCGATGGGCTCTCCGTCGCGCCGGAGAATGACTCGACCACTGCCATGGGTGGGCTTGATACAGCAGCTTGCGGGGAAGTCAAAAGCGTCGATTTCGGCTTTCGACTCCAGCACGGCTATGGATTCGATGTTGTACTTGTCGCCCACGGTTGCCGCAACGAAGTGCTTCACGAGCGCCTTGTCCGAAGTGAACTGACGCAAGGGGCTCAGCATCTCCTTAGAGGTCTTGAGTCGGAACAGGTAGTCATTCAGGAGCATTCCCGAGCCTGGCTTGCGCCTATGGGCACGGAGAAACAGCAGATAAGAAAAGATATAGTCACCGGTGCGTGTCTTCGGCAGCGACTGGAGTACGCGGGCCAATACTTTCGTAAGCAAGTGAATTCCTCTTCCATGTAGGCGAGTGCGACCCAGCCCTGTAAAGAACTTACAGGCTATGGCCGGGACTCTAGCAGAGACCTGGTTGGTCGTTAGCAAAACTTATGGTTGACCTTAGCCCGCTTTCGAGAGCACCTGGTTTTCCTCTTCATACCATCGGGAAAGGTCCCGCCCTGTTAGATTTTCAAGTTTGATGACATCCTCACGGTAGTAGTCTCTGATCCTGGCTTTGAAGTCCGCTGAAAGTTCCAGCTTTGCCGACTCCTTTGTGAGTAAGCCAAGCAGCACCTTATGCAGGTTAATCTTACGCAAGGCGACCAGTAGCCAGTTCATCTTCATGGCCACAAGCGCACGGGGTAATAGGAACAGAAACCGCCCAACCCAGGGGAATCTCGCTTTTTTCGCTGCGTTTGACTTCCTCTCGAGCCCTGCTGGAACGAATCTGGCGTCGACGCCGAGAAACTCATACATCCGGGCCACCGTGCCGGCTCTGTCTTTGCGGATGTCGTCCATGAAAAACAGCAGCACCTGGCTTCGGTCGCAGCGCTTGTAGAGCCGCTCGATCTGCTCGCCATACAGCCCCTGCTCCAGATAGCGACCGTCGCTGCGGATCTCCTCCTCGATAGACCCCTTCGCGATACCAATGTAGTCATGGTTCATCCGGTAGTGGGAGACGAGCCGCTCCAGCGGATCTCTGAGGCAAATCAGCAACTTGATCTCCGGGTTGTAATCCAGGATGTTGTCGATCGCGTCGGGATCAGCGATGTACAGCGGCGTGTACTCTCCGCGTATGGCATCGGCGCTGCAGTGCGAAAAATGCTGGTGGTACCAGTGCAGGCTTTGCTGCCGCTGAGGATTGGCCCCTTCGTTCCCTGGCGATGCGAGCGAGTTGAAGTAGCGGACTTCCTTGGGCTCTGAGAGACAGATTTGCGGATGCGCAGCCAGCATGTCCGCCAGCCAGGAACTACCACCCTTGGTAACGCCGATCCCGATGAACTCTATAGGTTTCATCTGCTTGTAGACCTCCTTTTCATATTGCCTGATGACGACTCGCGCCCGCTCGACATCGTCGTCAGCAACCATAACACGCACATGACCGTGTGCTGCCAACTCGCCCACCCCGCCCTGGAGAAACTCCCCTGTCACCCACGCCAGCACCTCTTCGTGCTCCAGACGTGACTTGAGCAGGTATGCTTCTATAGTATTCGAAGCTTCGTATACAACTTTCATCTATTACCCAAGGAAAACTGTGTCAGACCGCCGCCGGTTCATAATCGTCATTAACGCTGCCGCTGGGAACCAGAAGAATGAACACCTGCTGGAATGTATCAGCAGGCACATTCCGACCGAATCACTGCTGAAAACCGATCAGCTGCATCCGGGGCCCGACTTCGAGCAGGACGTTGATCGCGCCATCCGAGACGCCGCAGCCGAAAAAGCGGTACTGCTCATCGCAGGTGGCGACGGAACCGTCAACACCTTCCTGGGCCGTATGTCGGTGCTGAATTCTACAGTAGGCAAAACAACGCTCGCTATCATCCCAAGGGGTACATTTAACTACTTTGCCCGGGACCACGGCATTCCTACTGAAGCCAATGAAGCAATAATCAACGCCCTCGAAGGGGTGGCACAGCCGGTGCCGCTATGCTGGGTGAACCGTGAGCCCTTCTGTGTGAGTGCGAGCCTCGGCGTCTACCCAAAGATCATGAAGGCACGCGAGCGCATTCTGGCGAAAACCGGGCGATCCCGGTTCGCAGCGGTGCTCACCAGCATCTGGGTGTTCCTGACGAATCAGAAGCGCTCACTGATCTCTATTGAGCACGGCACCCAGGTACGGCAGATGAAAACGCCGCTGGTGGTGGTGACCTGCAGCCAGACCCAGATCGAGACCTTCGACATGCCTGAAGCAAGTCATCTGGACAAAGGCTTCATGATTCTATTCGCCATGCGAGGGCGCACCAGTATTCGTATGCTGTTTGCATTGCTCAAAAGCGCGTTCGGCGGTATCCGCAATGTTGAAGAGATCAGTTACGAACCCGTTCAGAAGCTACAGATCACCTATCCGCGCATCCGCCGCCGGAAAACCATCGAGGTTGCGGTCGATGGCGAAATCCGCCGGCTGCAGAACCCGCTGATCTTCCGGGTCGAGCACGAAGCGGCTCAGGTCATCGTGCCTGCAAAGAGTCGGGAAGATGAATGAATATACTGTACATTTCAGATACCCACTTCGGTACTGAAATACAGAGCACTATTGAGGGGTTTACCCTGCTTGGAACTTTCTCTGACTGACAAGTAACTTAGTCGCAGTGGGCTCTCATGAAAACAGGCTTCCTGAAAGCGAGTTGGTGATTTTCAGCTAAACTGAATTTAGCTGACCACCTTAATAGCTTTGGAAACATTTCGATATCATGAAAAACTTCGCTCTTGTCGGCGCTGCTGGCTATATAGCACCGAGACATATGAACGCAATCAAAACTACTGGAAATGTCCTAGTTGCTGCGCTGGATAAGAGTGATTCAGTGGGTGTTATCGACTCCTACTTTCCTGAGGCACGCTTCTTCACCGAGTTTGAACGATTTGATCGCTATGTAGATAAACTCCGAAGGGCTCAAGCGGCACAGGCAATTGACTACGTCGCTATCTGCTCGCCAAACTACCTTCACGATGCGCATGTCCGCTTCGCTTTCCGCTCTGGTGCTGATGCCATATGCGAGAAACCACTTGTTCTTAACCCGTGGAATATCGATGGTCTTGCCGAAATTGAGGAGGCGACAGGTCGTCGGGTCAACAATATTCTGCAGCTACGACTTCATCCGTCTTTGATTAAGTTGAAAGCGCGTGTCGATCAGGAGAAGCGTGACCACAAGTACGAGCTGGATCTGACGTATATCACATCTCGCGGAAAATGGTATCTCTCATCCTGGAAAGGCGATGAGACTAAATCCGGTGGTATTGCGACGAACATCGGTGTCCACTTCTTCGATATGCTGTACTGGATCTTTGGGAGTCTTCAACGCAACGAGTCGCATATCTCTACTCCGTCAAAAGCTTCCGGATATTTGGAGTTTGAGAATGCGCGAGTACGGTGGTTTCTATCGATTGACGAAGCAGACCTTCCCGACAAAGTGAAGGAGGCCGGACAGAGAACTTATCGGTCACTGAGTCTCGATGGTGAGGAGATCGAGTTCTCCGATGGTTTTACCGAACTACACAACGATAGCTATCGCAAGATACTCGCCGGTGAAGGCTTTGGCGTGAACGAATGCCGTACAGCCATTCAGATCGTTCACGACATCCGCAACAGCCGCTGCCGAACAAGCCCACTAGACCCTCATCCCTTTGCGAAAGCGAAACTATGAAAGAGCTCTTCATCCACCCTTCAGCAATAGTAGACGAGGGAGCAGAAATTGGCTCAGGCACGAAAATCTGGCATTGGTGTCACGTTTCAGCAGGCGCAAGGATTGGTGAGGATTGTTCATTTGGTCAAAATGCTTTTGTAGCAAATGACGTAACCATCGGCAGAAATGTAAAAGTTCAGAATAACGTCTCCATCTATGACGGCGTAACGATCGAAGACGATGTCTTCTGCGGCCCGAGCGCCGTATTCACTAACGTCTTCAATCCGCGTTCAGCTGTCTCCCGCAAACATGAATATAGAAAAACGCTTGTTCGAACGGGCGCATCGCTAGGTGCGAATTGTACTATCGTCTGCGGCAACACTGTTGGGCGTTATGCCTTCATAGCAGCAGGATCCGTGCTCACCACAGACGCCAAAGACTACGCCCTTATGATGGGAGTGCCTGCCAGACACGTAGGCTGGATGAGCGAGTTCGGAGAGCGACTGAACTTGCCGGTCAGTGGGAGGGGAAGCGATATTTGTCCTCTATCCGGAACCGTTTACAAGCTTGAAGGTAATACACTTTATGCGGAGGCGAATTGAAGCCTATGCAGTTTCTAGACCTTAAGCAACAATACTTACTCAATAAAGACCGGATTGACCGCCGCATTCACCAAGTTTTGGAACATGGCAACTTCATCATGGGGCCTGAGGTTTCCGAGCTTGAAAACGAGCTCGCAGCTTATGTTGGTGTTAGGCACTGCGTCACCTGCGCGAGTGGCACCGATGCCTTACTGATGGCTGTTTTAGCTCTGGGCGTAAAAGCTGGTGACGAGGTAATTGTTCCAGATTTCAGCTTTTTTGCCACCGCAGAAATTCTACTGTTGTTAGGGATCAAACCAGTCTATGTGGATGTCAGTGAGATTGATTTCAACATCGACCCTCATCTCATCAGAAATTATATTACAGACAAAACCAAAGCTATCATCGCAGTGAGTCTCTATGGCCAGTGCGCAGACTTTAATCAACTCAATGCATTGGCAGCGGAGTATGGCCTGGCCGTCATCGAAGATGGCGCGCAGAGCTTCGGAGCCATCCGTAATGGGAAAAAGTCCGGGGCGCTTTGTAGCATCGGATGCACAAGTTTCTTCCCTTCCAAACCGCTCGGTTGTTATGGCGATGGAGGCGCTTGCTTCACTGACGATGACGCTATCGCTGAAAATCTGAAAAGTATACGCGTCCACGGGCAGACCAAACGTTACGTCCATGACAATGTAGGCATCAACGGCCGCTTGGACACTATTCAAGCGGCTATCTTGTTGGAAAAGCTTCCTTTGCTGGACGGTGAGATTGAGCAGCGAAACAGAATAGCCAGAACCTACTCTGCCGAGCTTGGTGGGCTTGACCGCTTGATTGCGCCGTCCATAGTCGCAAACTCTATCCATGCTTTTGGCCAGTATACGCTGCGCGTCGGCTCTCATCTCCGCGAACCGCTGCTTGCCTACCTTTCAGAGCGAGAAATCCCCACTGCCATTCATTATCCAGCTACTCTGTCTTCTCAGAAGGCGAACCAAAAAGCTGGAGTGACGGTCAGCGCGAACAACGTTGTCGCTGAGCAGATGGCCAGGGAAGTATTCAGCATTCCAGTCCACCCTTATCTCGAGCCGGATGAGCAACATACGGTGATTGAGGCAATTCGCACTTTTCTTGAGAAAACCGAATGATCATCGAAGGTAAAAAGATCTTCATAACCGGGGGCACCGGTTTCATGGGTTCCCGTCTCGTAGAGCAATTTGTCGATAACAACCAGATTATCGTATATGACAATTTCGCTCGGGACGTCCTGTCCTCAAGTGCTTTGTCGCGTCACAAAAATCTCTCGATCATCAAAGGAGATGTACTTGATGTAAGTGCCCTTACTCATGCGATGAATGGCTCGAACGTAGTAATTCATGCGGCAGCAATTGCAGGTATTGACAACACGTTGAAGAACCCTGTCGAAACAATGCGAGTCAATATGATTGGCACTGCCAATGCTCTGGAGGCAGCAACAGCTACCAAATCCTCCGTAGAGCGCTTCCTGGAATTTTCGACTTCCGAGGTATTCGGTAGTCGCGCCTATATGGTTGACGAGACCTCATCTACTGTTACGGGAGCAGTTGGCGAGGCAAGATGGACCTACGCTGTGAGTAAACTTGCCGGGGAACATTTGACGCACGCTTATTTCAGGCAGTTCGGACTACCCACTGTCACAGTGCGTCCTTTCAATATTTATGGCCCGGGACAGATCGGTGAGGGCGCGATATCAATCATGATACGCAGGGCTTTAAAGGACGAGCCAATTTTCATATTTGGAGATGGCAGCCAAATACGCGCTTGGTGCTTCATTGATGACATGCTGAAGGGCCTGACGCGATGCCTAACCGACGATAAGGCCATAGGGCAATCGTTCAATCTCGGAAATGCCAGAGCGGTGACAACGATTTACGGGCTTGCCCAGACGATCTGCAGAGTCGTGAATTCCAAGTCGGAGATCATTTTCAAGCCCAAGCTCTCAGCGGACATCGAGCTGAGAATACCGAGTCTCGACAAGGCTCGCGATATGATAGGTTTTGAAGCAGCTGTCGATCTTGAAGCTGGGCTCCGTATCACGGCCGAGTGGATAAGGGACAACGAGGCTCAGTTTCAGCCGCTACCCGACATTTTCGTCAAGTGAAATAATATGCTCAAGCTATCCAAGCCCAACCTGCCAGAGCCTGGCATCCAAGCTGTAGTAGAAGTGCTGCGCTCTGGTGACCTTGTCGCTGGAAACAATGTAAACGCCTTCGAACAGGCTCTCGCAGATTTTCTTGAAGTTCCATATGCCTTTCTGGTGAGCTCGGGTACGGCGGCTCTGCACCTGAGCCTCCTTGCGATAGGCCTTGAGGTGGGCGATGAGGTTATCGTTCCCGGATTCACCTTTCCTGCCACCGCAAATGCCGTAAAGCTTTGTGGCGCGGAAGTTATCTTTGCCGATGTAGATAGTTCGTATTGCCTGACGGTAGATTCGATCAAAGAGTGCGTTGCAGGACGTGACACATCGAAAATAAAGGGCATTGTAGTTGTTCATGAGTTTGGCCACATGGCTGACATGGCTGGATTGGGTGATTTCGCCGCAGAGATGGGCTGGTGGATTATTGAAGATGCGGCGTGTGCGCTGGGTGCCGAGAGCCCGGCGGGAAAAGCTGGAACGGTCGGGTCATTAGGCTGTTATTCATTCCATCCTCGCAAAACACTGACGACCGGCGAAGGTGGTTTAGTAGTTTGCAAAGACTCTGCACTTGCGAATAAGGTGGCGCTGTTACGTAGCCACGGCATCCAAAGGACTAAACATGGTATCGACTTCCTGATCGCTGGCTTCAACTACCGTATGACCGACTTCCAGGCTGCTCTCGGGCTTCACCAGCTTCAGTTGTTGCCAGACTGGATTAGAACAAGACGACATCTGGCCTCCGTTTACTCGGAATTACTGAAAGAGCTCCATGGAGTCACCGTACCTGTCGGCCTGCCAGGTCACTCGTGGCAAACCTATATGATCGTACTTGATCAGAGGTTCGACCGTGACCAGGTTATAGCCAATATGCTTGCACAGGGCTTTCAGACAAATCTCGGAGCGCAGGCCCTGCCCTCACTTTCCGTATTCAAGACGCAGAGCGGGGAACGCTGTTGTCCTGTCGCGACTAATCTATACAGGCAAGGGCTCGCGCTCCCGTTTTGCGAGCAGTATTCAGAGCAAGATCTTCAACGCGTGTGTCGTGCGTTGGAAAACTGTCTGCGTGAAGCTCATTAGAGCTCTTCCACAGGCAAGCAAGAAGTTACCCTCATTCACAGGTTGACGGAATTTTGGGGCGCCAATTGAATTCTTCAGCTCGCAAAGCCTTATTTCTTGGAAGCAAGAGTTTTGGACTTTCAATATTCAAAACCATCTTTGAAGCGTCTTCTCATATTGACTGGACTGTCCTCTGCCCCTCTGACGTCGGTGATAGCCGATCGTGTTACAACGACTATGTGGAATTCTGCGCCAGGCACGATCTGAAGCTTTTACTAGCATACTCTTTGAAGGAAGTAGCTATTGAAATAGATGCTTTTGCACCTGATGTTATGGTTGTCTGTGGCTATTACCGAATCCTGCCCAGGAACGTGTTGGATAAAGTTCCACTGGGGGTCTGGGGCATCCACAATAGCTTGCTACCCAAGTATCGAGGCGGGTCTCCCCTAGTGTGGCAAATTATCAACGATGAAAAAGTAATAGGCTCTTCCTTTTTCAAACTTGCCGATGGAACAGATGACGGAGACATTCTCTGTCAGGTGAGATTCCAGGCCCCGCGAGATATCACGATTTCGCAGGCCGGAGCGGCACTTGAGGGCCTATGGATCGAAAAGCTTTCAGCACACTGGGCTCGTCTCATTGCGGGTAATGCTGTAGCAACCCCCCAGGACCATCTCCTGGCAAGCTATTGCGCTCAACGAACTGAAGATGATGGCCAGATCAACTGGGACATGTCAGCTCGGGAAATCGATTGCTTTATCAGGGCTCAAGCTGCGCCCTATCCCCAGGCTTTCTTCGATTATCAAGGTAAAAAGGTGCGCGTGGTAAAGCATGGTGCAGATGAGCGTCTCATCTACGGCACCCCCGGGCAGGTGTTCAGTCGCACTGTCTCAGGAGAAGTCATCGTCGTTTGCGGAGGAAGTTCTGCCTTGCGCCTTGTTGAAGTGAGAACTGAGGAGTGCACATGTCCCGCGGGCGAAGTACTGGACTCTTTGAGCATACGTCTCAAGAGCTAAAATAAGCAGCTCCTAAATCGTTAAAAACCAGGAGCCTATTTCAGCACCGAAGCGTAGACCTCTATCATCTTTTCCACGATCACCGCTTTGCTTTTACCCTTTTCCTTTAACAGCCGCTCCGCCCCGATTACAAGTTGCTTTCTGAGAGGTGGATCCTCTATGAGCATCTGAAACGCATCGGCCAGTTCTTTGGCCCCTCCTGGGGGGATAAGCAGACAGTTTTCATTGTGGGTGAACGTGGTTTCGGTACAACCCGCACGTGTAAGCACTACTGGACACTTTGAAAACATAGCTTCTGCTATTGTATTCGCCCAGGTATTCTCGATAGGGCTTATATGTACTGTGGCTGTCGAGACCGCAAGTATCCGCTCGGGATCGCTTCGCATGCCCAAGGGAATACAGGTATTCTGAAGTTCGCGCTCTCTTATCTTTTTAAGACACTCCTCGGCCAAGTCTCCATCACCAGCCAATAACGCAACAAATTTAACCTTTCTTTCGGCAAGCAGACCACAAGCTTCAATGAATGTGAGTGGATCCTTGAACGAATCGAGCCGGCAAACAAAAGACAGGATTGGTGTCTCGAGCGGTAGACCCAGCTCGCGTCTTATTTCCTCAGTAGAGTCTGCGGGAATGAGGAAGCGCTCCTCGTCTACTGGCGCCATGATACTACTGAAGTTATTGAAGCCTGCACGCCTGAGGTGCATATCAGTTTCGGCCGCCGTTGATACCACAGCTGCACAGAGCCTCAGCGTTACGCGGGTCAGCAGTGCTGGCAGCCCTCTGGTATCCGATCCCCAGTTAGTGAAAACAATGGGCTTATGGGCTAAGCAAAGTAACATACCCAACTTTGCAGCCCATACAGTGGGAAGCCAATGGCAATGAACGATGTCCACCCCACGGATGTGGCGTGCTGTCTTAAACGACAGCGCGAGGAAAAGAAACGGAACCTGCATCACCGCTAGCCGGGAATGCCTCATGTTCGACAGGATTCCGCCTCCATAGCATAACTTCTGAGCTGAAGCCGGGAAAAAATACTGCGCACGAACCACCTGCACCTGGCCAAACTGATCTACACGGGGTGCCGACTCGTCTCCAGGCGCTACCACTAATATATTCTGAGCGGCTTCGCTAAGGTACTTAGCGAACCGATAAACGAAGGAGCCTGCGTGATCTTTAGCGAACCGAGGAAAACTCGTGGTGAGAAACATTATTTTCATAGCTACTTCAGACCTTTCAGTAACACGATGCCGGCAGTGGCTGAGGCCAGAACATCGTAAGCTGTGGTCCAAAGACGCAAGCAAATCGCGAACATCGCTGCATTCTCCACGCCCAGTGAGTGCGAGAGGAGAAGAATAAGACTACCTTCGCGAATACCGATACCACCTGGGGCGAAAAAAGCAATAAGACCAATTGTCACAGACAACATGGTAGCACCGGTTACGGTAGCTAAAGACTCAATCTCAAGATCCACGCCGAGACCGGCCAATAAAACAGCGATGACCGAAGCGACAAGGCACCATATCAGAATATGCTGTCCCACAAGGAACGAAACGGTGGTGAGCCTGGGAATTCTAGTAATCTCTTCAGGATTGGCCGTTCCGCGAAAACGATGATAATGTTTGAGCAGAAAGGGATAAATGTGTACAAAGCCAACTGCTCCAGCCGACGCCAAAGCAGCGACGAATACAACTGCTGGCAACAGAGCAGCTGGCTGCGCTGCTGTGACCAACAGCGTCAGACCGCCTACCAGCCCAAGCCCCATCGTCACAAATTGTTCCACCAATGAAACTCGGACTGAGTCCTTGAAGGGTAATCCTTGTGACCGGGACATCCACCCTTTCACTAAAATTCCCCAAACCTTGCCTGGAATGTATTTCGAAAGCTGCATTAGCCCCGTCTGAGCCAAAGCCGAATCGAAAGGCATTTCAAATTGCGCGAAGGCTTTCAAAGAGAAGCGCCAGGCATATGCGGCTATAACTAAAACAACCGCCTGAATTGCAAGCAGGAAAAACCAGGCGGGTGCGCTTAATTCGAAAGCGATATCTCTGCCGTCTTCAAAGTTTTTGAGCGCTGCGATTCCCAAACCGCTTAGACTTACCACCACCAACACCCCTACGGCTGCCCGCAGTAGTGTCTGCTGAAGCTTTGGATCAATCACTTAAGTGAACGGTTGTTTTCCATGTCGAACCACATTGCGAACAGAGTAAACTGAACGCCGGTTATAAACAGGAAGGCAGCGAACAACGCGCTAGTTTCAGCAATACCACCGACGGCTATCCGATAAATCATCAAGTAAAGACCTAACAACAGACCGGATGGCAGCAGCAGTAGTCCAAATGCGTAGAAGAACACCAGCGGATGAAAATCCCTGATGATATATTTATGCGCCATACGGAAGAGAAACATGCGGCAGATGAGCCAAGACAATTTCGGGATGAGCCTTAATGGTTTGACTCCAGACTTCTCTCCAATACCGTAAACAGGCTTAATGGGGACATCGCGAACCCGGAAGTTATAGATATTCAGGCGCACCAGGAGATCGTTAGGTTGGCCATAGCGCTGATACATGGAGTCCCAGTTGATGGTGTGCAGAACAGCTTTCGATGCCGCAGTGTAACCCGATTGGGAGTCAGCCACATGCCAGTAGCCAGAGGCAATCTTTGTCAAAAGACTGAGCATGGAGTTCCCAAGGTAACGGACCCTCGGTATCATCTTCCACGCGTCTCCACTAAAAAGTCGGTTGCCCTTCGTGTAGTCAACCTCCCCGCTCGCCACAGGCTGCAAAATTGCCGGAAGATCTTCAGGATCCATCTGTGCATCTCCCGCCATGACGACCGCTATATCGAAGTCATGGTCACGCGCATACTTATAACCTGTCGAAATAGAACCACCAACTCCAAGATTCCTCTCGTGCTTCAAGAGAACGGTTCTAGGATCATTTAGTCGCTCAACAATATCGACTGTGTCATCTGTGCTGCAATCATCAACAATGAGTATTGCATCAACACATGCCGGCATATTGGAGATGACCTTTTTGATCAGCAGACTCTCGTTGAAGCAAGGAACTACGCAAGCTACTCGTTTCTGCTCAAACATCTTACTGGTCCTTATAGACGGAATTGATACTGCGGCGCAAATCGATAATTTGTTGATCAGATCGATATTTGTACCAAGGCTGATTATCCAGCATCATCTCGGCCTCCGACAGCTTGAGAGTTGCTTCTTTGAAAAGTCCTGCTGAGCTGAGGTAGAGCGCCTGCTGAATAAGGTGAACTGGTTGAGGGTACAGATCATGCGCTAGTTCGATACTTGCCATTGTCAAATTAAGGTCGCCCTGTTCTGCATAGAGAATAGCTCTAGTTCCCTCGATCTGAGCACGAACGCTAGGATACTGATAGCCGCTATTCATAGCCAAGCGCTCCAGCATTGACAGGACTGATTGTACAGTCAATCCTGCACAATCACCTTTTATCGCCCACGTGGTGAGTTCTTCAAAAGCTGGTATCACAGCATTGTCACTTTTTGCACTATCAATCGATTCCAGTACTTCATCAACAACGCGTTCAACCGGGCGTTGAAGTCTGCACAGAAGAATTATTTCCGACAGTCGAAGACTGAGATGGTCCGGCATCAGTCTGTTTGAATTTTCAAGAGTAGCTAAAGCGTCTTCAAGCCGCCCAGTCCGTGCTAGATAATCCGCAATATATACAGTGGCGCGCGGAGATGCTGGATTTTCGTCGGCCCAGTTTCTCAGTATCAACTCTTCATTTCCCCAAATTTTCGCATTCTCGAATGTCAACCATCCGATCAAGCTTGTATAGAGGAGCACGAATACTAAGACTGCGGACCTAAATACTGTCAAAAGCGGCAGGAGCAGCGCGGCGCAAGATAGGAAAAGACCATAGCTCGGCAAGTAGTTTCTGTGTTCAAAGTAAAGCTCAAGAGGTAAAAAAGTAGACTCCATTATATGACCAGAGAAGTACCATGCCACTCCAAAGCTAAACAACGGGTTTTTATCTTTTAGAAGGTAAGCACAAATCAGCAAAACAGCAATGACGAACAGCGAAACTACCGACTTTAAGCTGTCGAAAACACTCTTATTTATATTGTAGTCGTCGTTGAATAGACCAGAACCTGCAAGCCTAGGAAAAATCAATTGACTTATATAATCACCAACAACAGATATTTGGGTAACCAAGCGCTCGCTCATATCAAAAGATCGTCTTTGATAAACCGAAGATATCTCTGGCCAAATTGAATATACATAAAAAATGAAAAGCACTATAGGCAGAGCAATATAAACCAACTTTATCTCCAATTGTAGCCGTTTAACCTCCCCACCTCGAACAAGGGTAAGAGACCAAAGGTACAAACAGAGTAGATAGCCGTTCTCTTTTGAAAGTACTGCTAGTGTATAACAGGTGCCAACCAGCAGGAAAATCGTGAGACGTTCTTTATTAGTCAAGGTGTGGCTTTTGCTGAATTGCAATACTATTGCGATGCCTGCGAGCGTAAAAAACGCGCTAAGCTCAGTCATCCTCTGGACGACGTAAAATACAGTAGAGTTCTGAAGCGGATGGATTATCCAGATAAGCGCCAATAAAAATGCGCTGATCTCTAAAGCGCGGGCACTGACTTTGTAACTAGAATTGATCAACAGTTGGCGAGATAAAAAATAGATTATAAACCCATTGATTATGTGAATCGCAAAGTTAAAAATTTTGAAACTGAAAGGGTTCGAAGGCCAGCTGTCCTTCTGCAGCCAGAATGTAAAAAACGAAAGCGGCCTCCCCAAACCACCCTCTGGAGCATCTGCAAGAAAGTTGTACCACGTATAGCCGGGAAGCGAACTGGTGTTATCCAGCAAACTCACATTGCCAACATCGTCTAGCAGAAATGGACCGCTCAAGCCAGGCCACGATATAAAGCTGACGATTATGCCTAAAGCCAGGTAGGAGAGACTGATATGAAGTTTCATAGAAAAAACGCCATCGCGTGGATGGCGTCTCAAGATAGCGATTTTTAATTTCTGCAGTTTGCAGGGCGATATTTTAAAGAAACAGTTCCACCCTTGCAGTCCCAGTCAATAACACCGGATTTTGCAATTGATCGGAATTGAATCGTTGACCCTGCTCCAACTCCAGCCGCAGCTCTATAGGTTATCGTGATGATGGCATTAGTACCGCCGCTACTCAAACCCAGGCTCTGAACGTATTTGCTAGTAATGGTTCCAGGCAGGCCTGCACTGATGTTACCGGTAGGATACGAGTTCAGAGACTGGAAATGCTCCGAGACTGCAGTTTTAGATGCGGCAGCGATACCTACACCCTCAGTAACCTTCGCACGGGTGGTGTAATCCTGATACGCAGGAATGGCCACCGCCGCGAGAATACCGATGATCGCCACAACGATCATCAGTTCGATCAGCGTGAAGCCCTGCTGAATCTTGCTCATTACTGGTTTGAAATTTTGCATTTGGTAGTCCTCAGTGTTCTATGACGATTTTGCTTCGGGCGTCGCCTGGGCTTCGCATCCTTGAATGAAGTAAAGCAGAGGGCATGCCAAAATCAAATTGAACTTGTCACCGCTTATATTTCAGTGGTTTAGCCCTTATTTTCGACCTACGGTAAAAATGTCGACCAGGTCAATTCCTAACCTGCACTGAGCGTATGGCTCTCATTCACGGCAGAAAGTGACGCGCCGCGTCACACGTCACTCCGCCTCAAGGTAAACGTTGCTCCCTTCACTCCATAGAGATGCTTTACCAGTCAATTCATTTTCCGGCCGCTTTTTTGCGAAGTGTCTTATTCACTTCTAAACTCCTCAAATACCTTGGTTTCCGCTTGAGTTGCAAACGCGGTGGATTTCCTCACCTTTATTAGAGTCAGATACTGTACATGAGCGCACCACTCACAGGCCTTGCCCGTCGCTTTGTCTTCGACGGCATAATTGACGAAGAAACCGCTCGCAACGCCAGTAATGAGGCCAAAAGGGCCAACATCCCGCTTGTCGCCTATATAGTCAACAATGGTTTGGCTAAAGCACCTCAGATAGCGCAAGCCTCCTCGCTGGAGTTCGGCGTGCCTTTGTTTGATCTCGATGCGCTGAATCTGGCGGTCATGCCAGAGAAAACCATTGGGGAAAAACTTGTCCGCAAGCACCATGTTCTCCCTCTTTTCAAGCGCGGGAACAGGCTATTTCTTGCGGTCGCCGATCCCACCAATATCGCGGCGATGGATGAAATCAAGTTCGCTACCGGCTTGAATGCCGAGCCTGTGCTGGTTGAGCAGGACAAGCTTAGCCGAGCCATAGATGCCTACCTGGAAACCCAGGAGCAACCTCTAGGCGGAATGGAACTGGACGGCGATCTTGAAGATATCGACATTGATACGGGCGATAATAAACAGGACACAGATTCCGATGCTGGCGAAGACGATGCACCCATCGTCAAATACGTGAACAAGATGCTGCTGGACGCCATAAAGGGCGGCTCATCGGATGTCCACTTCGAGCCTTACGAGCACACCTATCGAATTCGCTTCAGAACTGACGGCATCCTCCATGAGGTTTCCAGGCCATCAGTCAAACTAGCTGCCAAGTTTTCAGCGCGCCTAAAGGTCATGGCTCAACTCGACATCTCTGAACGGCGGGTTCCACAGGATGGCCGCATCAAGATGAAGTTATCCAAGACGAAATCCATAGACTTTCGTGTTAATACTCTTCCGACACTCTGGGGCGAGAAAATCGTTTTGCGTATCCTCGACGCCAGTAGCGCGAAAATGGGTATCGACGCGCTCGGGTACGACCCTGATCAGAAGCAGATGTTTATGGATGCACTTGCGCAACCGCAGGGCATGATCCTGGTTACTGGTCCCACTGGTAGTGGCAAGACAGTGTCACTTTATACGGGCCTCAATATTCTCAATACACCGGAGAGAAACATTTCAACTGCAGAGGATCCTGTTGAAATCAATTTGGAAGGTGTAAATCAGGTTAACGTCAGCACGCGGGTTGGCCTCGACTTCTCTGCCGCGCTGAAGGCGTTTCTGCGCCAGGACCCGGATGTAGTTATGGTGGGTGAGATCCGGGATCTCGATACAGCCTCTATCGCCGTCAAGGCAGCCCAGACTGGTCACCTGGTGCTGTCCACACTCCACACAAACAGTGCACCTGAAACTCTTACCCGACTGCGCAATATGGGAGTGCCTTCTTTCAACATCGCCACCTCCGTCAGCTTGATCATTGCGCAACGTCTTGCGCGTCGTCTCTGTAGCGAATGCAAGGAGGAATTGAAAGTTCCACCGGAGGTATTAAAAGAGGAAGGCTTCACAGACGAACAAATTGCTACAGGCTTTACCTTGTATCATCCCAAGGGCTGTCCAAAATGTAAGGGTGGATATCGCGGTCGTGTAGGCGTCTATGAAGTTGTCAGAGTCACGCCTGAGCTGCAGGAGCAAATCATGAGTGATGCGAGTTCGCTGGAGATTGCCAGAACGGCGCAGAAGCTTGGCTTCCGGAACTTACGTCAGTCCGCCCTGCGCAAGGTCATCGAAGGCATGACCAGCCTGGAAGACGCAAACCGCATAACGAAAGATTAAGGATTACGAGAAGACTTGAGTTCGAGCCACTGGCCGAACACTTTTGGGTAGAGAGACTATGGCGCAGGCAATTGAGAAAACCGTTCCCTTCCTTTGGGAAGGCAAAGACAGAAAGGGTAACAAAACGAAGGGCGAGACTGTTGGCACTAACAGCGCCATAGTCAAGGCACATCTCCGAAAGCAAGGGATTGTTCCGACCAAAGTTAGAAAAAAACCGAAAAATCTTTTCGGTGAAAAGAAACAGAAGATAACGCCCTTCGACATCGCGATTTTCGTTCGACAACTGGCAACGATGATGAAAGCGGGTGTACCGCTCGTACAGTCGTTCGACATAGTGGCTGACGGTCTTGAAAATCCTTCGCTGCGGAAACTTGTACTTGATGTAAAGAATGATGTTGCTGCGGGGAACAGTTTCGCTGGTTCACTTAAAAAGCACCCTAGATATTTCGACGATCTCTTTTGTAACCTCGTGGAGAGCGGCGAGAAAGCTGGTGCGCTTGAAACTATGTTGGGGCGCGTTGCCACTTACATGGAAAAAACCGAGGCGCTGAAGAAGAAGATCAAGAAGGCAATGACCTATCCTATTGCCGTTCTTGTTGTTGCGCTGGTTGTTACGGGTATCCTGCTTGTATACGTTGTACCAATGTTTGAAGACATGTTTCAAAATTTCGGCGCGGATTTACCTGCTTTCACACGCATGGTCGTTGATTTATCCCATTCGGCTCAATCCTCTTGGTACTATATATTAGCCGCTATAATTGCGATCATGTTTGTTTCTAAAGAGGTGATGCGACGGTCTGAGGCCGCAAGGAACCAGGTGGACCGGATCACTCTCAAGTTACCAGTAGTAGGAGACATCCTTTATAAATCTGCGGTTGCCCGCTTTGGTCGTGTGCTTTCAACCACTTTCGCTGCAGGCGTTCCGCTTGTTGATGCCCTGGATTCAGTAGCTGGCGCCTCTGGTAACGTGGTTTTCAAAGACGCTGTGCTGAAAATCAAGGACGACGTTTCTGCGGGTACTCAACTGCAATATAGTATGAAGGCAACTGGTATATTCCCTGTCATGGCGATTCAGCTGACGGCTATCGGCGAAGAATCCGGCGCCCTAGACGCCATGCTCGAGAAAGTCGCGGATCACTACGAATCAGAAGTCGATGATGCCGTCGACAACCTGACCGCCTTGATGGAGCCTATGATAATGTCCGTACTCGGCGTACTGATCGGTGGTCTGATCACCGCCATGTACCTCCCAATCTTCCAGATGGGCCAGGTGGTCTAACACGTGACAGAGTTCTTCCAATACCTACAGCAGCATCCCAATGCTGCTTTTTTTTTCATCGCTGTGTTCGGCCTGCTAATCGGCAGCTTCCTGAACGTGGTGATCTACCGCCTTCCTCGCATGATGGAAGCTGGCTGGCTCCAGCAGTGCGAACAGTTCCTGGCAGATCACCAGCAACGGAAGGCTGAGGCAGCCGCTGGCCCGACAAACCACAACACCGTCGCCCCAGACCTCACCCACGAAGCCGACGCACCCGCCGAACAGGCGGCAACCACGCCGGTCATGACTCTCTCGAAGCCAGACTCAACCTGCCCGCACTGCGGCCACAAGATCCGCGCCTGGGAGAACATTCCCGTACTCAGCTACCTCGCCCTCCGCGGCCGCTGCTCGTCCTGCAAGGCCACTATCAGCCTGCGCTACCCTGTCATTGAGCTCGTCACTGCCCTACTCGGCGTTATCTGCCTCAAATTCATCGGCGTGAATGCTGCCGGTCTGGCCGCCGTTGCCCTCAGCTGGACCCTGCTCACCCTGTCGATGATCGACTTCGACACAAAGCTCCTACCGGACAGCATTACGATGCCGCTGCTTTGGGCAGGCCTTATCGCTAACAGCTTCAGCCTTTTCACGGACCTCGAGTCCGCGCTATGGGGTGCCATTGGCGGCTACATGAGCCTCTGGCTGGTCTTCCACGGCTTTCGCCTGCTCACAGGCAAGGAAGGCATGGGCCATGGCGACTTCAAGCTCCTGGCGGCGCTGGGCGCCTGGCTGGGCTGGCAGGTGCTGCCGCTCATCATCCTGCTGTCGTCCTTAGTGGGCGCCATTATCGGTATAGGCCTCATCGTGATCCGCGGACGAGACAGAAATATTCCGATTCCCTTCGGTCCCTATCTTGCCATCGCAGGCTTCATCGCTTTACTCTGGGGCAATGCGATTATTTCCTCATATCTCTCAACGCTCTAAACAGCCAGCTACGGCACTACAGGCTTATCAATGAAGCCTGTAGTGGGTCTCACTGGCGGGATAGCCAGTGGCAAATCATCTGCGGCCGCCATCTTTGCGGCGCTCGGCGTCGACTGTATCGACGCTGACGACGTCGCCAAAGCCGTCGTTGCCAGAGGCGAGCCTGCGCTGAGGCAGATCGTTGAGCAATTTGGCCCTGACATCCTCCTGGAAAGCGGTGATCTCAATCGCCCTGCCCTGCGAAAGCTGGTGTTCTCAGACCCCGACAAACTCCGCTGGCTAGAGGCCCTCACCCATCCCCTCGTGTACCAGCGACTGAAAGACTGGCGAGCCAACATCAGCAGCCACTACGGCATTCTGGTTTCACCGCTGATGCTGGAGCGCCGTCAGCACCACACCGTAGACCGTGTGCTGCTTATCGACGTACCACCCGAAGTACAGATCCAGCGAACGATGGCGCGTGATGGTTCCACCGAGCATGAGGCACAGGCTATCATGGCGACCCAGATGGCCAGGCACGAGAAAAGGGAACTTGCCGACGATATCATTCTCAATGATGGCGATCTCACCAGCCTGCGTCACAAAGTCCAGTCACAGCACGATGCGTACATGAAGCTATGAAGAAAATTACTGTCAATTGCCCGACCTGTCAGAAGCCGGTCGACTATGTCCCTGAGAACGAGTACAGACCGTTTTGCAGTGAGCGCTGCCAGATGATCGATCTCGGTGCCTGGGCTGAGGAAAGCTACAAGATACCCGTGACGCCAACGGCCGAAGACCTGGAGCACATCATGGATGAGCTTGACGAGCAAAGTGGAAGTGAAGATGGTAAGCAGCAATCCAATGGCTATCGCTGGCAGTGAGTGACTGTCGGTTCTGCGGACTCGTCAAAGGCACTGAAACCGCCAGTGTGATTCACCAGGACAAGGACTGTCTGGCGATGATGGACCTCTTTCCAATCAGCCCCGGCCATCTCCTGATCGTACCCACCAGGCACGTCGAACGCTTCGATGAACTCACCCTCGAGGAACTCGACGCGCTCTCGCGTATGACCCATAAGCTTTCTGCAGCCGTAATGCTCACTCAATTAAAGGCGAAGCAGCGACCTGACGGCTATAATATTCTCAACAACAACGGCACGGTTGCCCAGCAGCATCTTCCGCACCTGCATATACACATTATCCCCAGGTACAAGCGGGATCTACTCAAGGTAACCGGCCATCTCTTTCTTCACGCGCCAGGGCTCTTCATTGCGAAAGCACGTCGCAAGCGACTTGATGAACAGGCACAACTTCTTGGCTCGTCACTGGCTGGTCTATAGCCTTTGTTTGTTCAGCACGTTCGCCGGTGTCCTCGGTAGCGGCAAGCTTCATGCAGAAGATGCTGGCGAAGCGATGTATGAGGAACTGAAGCCGTATTTCAGGGACAGGGACCTCGAGCCAGAAATGATGGAACAGCCGCTGGACTGGCTCATCAACCAGCGAAACAACTGGTCGTCCCGTATCGGCACGATTGGCCGCAAGGTGGATGGCTTCTTCGGTGGCCGGGAAGCAGCCGACCGCAGCAATGACAGCTTCCTGAGAATCGGCCTGTTCTCCATTTTTGAAGCCGGCGAAGCGCCTGAGCTGGATCCAGACTTCAAGTTCCGGCTCGATCTGCCTTCCACCAAAGAGCGCTTCAAGCTGGTTCTTGAATCACAAACGGATGAATTCCTCGAACTCGAAAACCGCCGTAATAGACAGGCGCGGCAAAGCCGCGAGCGCGAAAGCAGTTCCGGCTTCCTTCGCTTCATTTCGGCGCCGGAGCATTGGCAGTTCAACACAGACATCGGTATCCGCTTCAGGGTGCCGCTCGATCCATTCGTCCGTTTCGAAGTGGAACGCGAATGGCCGCTGAAGCGGGAGTGGTTCTTCCGCTTCGAACAGGCTTATTACTATTTCCACTCCAAGGGCTGGGGGCACCGAACGCAGTTCTTCTTCGAGCGCGATCTCTCTGAGGTGGTTTTCCTGCGATTTCTTACTCAGGCACGATTCGAGCAGGACGACGACACCTGGGATTTCTCGCAGTCTGCCACGCTGTTCCACCAGCTGGATTTCAGGAGCGCCACCCGCTATCAGGTTGGCTGGGTCGGTGAAAACCAGCCGCAGCCGAGGACTACCGAATATTTTATCAGTACGACCTATCGAAAATCGGTGTACTCGGATTGGCTGTTCCTCGAGGTCACGCCTGCACTCACCTTCTCCCGGGCCGAGGTAAAAGAGTATCTGGTGCCAATTCGCACTGATACCGGTCAGGGTTCGTTGGTGACCTCACCAGAGAACTACCGCGTCATCACCGTGTCAGAAGACACTGATTTCAAGCCGACACCCAGCCTGACCATTGGTTTCGAAATGTTGTTCTCGGAATAGCTGTGTTTGAACTTACGCCTATTGCCTGGGTCCATTCACCGCTGTCACAGAAGTTCGGTGTGCCGCGGCAGGCCGGACTCGCGGCCGTACCAGTCGACATCGTATTCGAACCGGCGTTCTCTCGACCGGAGGCCTTCGTTGGCCTGGAGGAAGCCAGCCACCTCTGGATTATAGGGCGCTTTCATCTTGCCTCGGCGGCAGATGGCAAGCCCTCATTGTCGGTACGTCCGCCACGCCTGGGCGGCAACCGAAAGATGGGTGTGTTTGCGACACGCTCTTCGTTCCGGCCGAACGGTCTTTCGCTATCCGCGGTCAAGCTGCTGCGCATCCATAGCGAGGCGGGTCGCATGCGTCTGACAGTGGAAGGACTCGATCTGGTAAATGGCAGCCCTGTATTCGATATCAAACCCTACCTGCCCTACGCCGACGCTATTCCTGAAGCCGAGTTGAGCTGGGCCGATGCTTCACCGCAGCGACTGGTCGTGAAGCTGGCGGCAGGTCTGAGCAAGGAATTCGAGAAGATCGAACAAGGACATCCAGAGTATCTGAATCAGGTGAAAGCAGTACTTGAGCTGGACCCCAGGCCGGCCTATCACGCCGAGCGGGCCACAGAAGGACATTCTGGCAGGCATTATACAATTCGGTTTGGCGACTACGACGTCAGCTGGGCCGTGGAGGCCGACGGCAGCGTATTGATACATTCAGTGCGCCAGTTAACCCAGGATCAGGAGTGAAAACCCTCCACAGGCGGAAATGAGCCTGCATAGCTGTCGATCCACTCCGAGGCGGCTTCCTCGCCAGTGAGCAGGCGGCCCTCTTTCGCATAGGTCTGCCGCTTGTACTGCTCGATGTGACAGATCTGCTCCACCATTCTTGCGGCAAAGGCATCTTCACTCTTCAGGAACGAGAGCCCTACTTCATAGAGGTCTGCCGTGAACTGTCGGCACCAGACGACCTGCGCCGAACAGCTGAATTCCGGAATCACGAAGGGAATTCTCACCTGCACGATATCATTTGGCGTATAGCTCTGGGTTGTGATGCAACTGACGCCACCCCGGCTCACATTGTTCATGGGTAAGGTGGGGGCATGATGGTGGCTCGAAAGGGCCATATTGCCCTGACTGCGCTCGAGTTCGATCGGTATGTCCGTTGGATGGCGGATAAATTGCCTCAATGCATCTTTATGTGTAGTGTTTCTGCTTTCAAGGACTGCCACGGCTGCTTCCTCGGCTGTTGTGATGCTGTTGTTTAAACTCTTGTTATTGCATGCGAAGCTCTACCAGTAAAGGTAGATCCTCGAACTGCCTGCACGCAAGTTATGGAGACTGCTTTTTTGAATGAATCTGTTGTTATTTCGCTGGCCGCGATTCTCTTCTTCGGGGTCGGCTCACAGTTTCTGGCCTGGAAGCTCAAGCTCCCGTCCATTCTTTTACTGCTGCTAAGCGGTATCGCACTTGGTCCAGTCACAGGCTTGCTCGATCCTGATGCACTGTTTGGTGACGCGCTGTTTCCGGCAGTCTCTTTCGCCGTTGCCATCATCCTTTTCGAAGGCGGTCTCAGCCTCAAGATTCGCGAGCTGAAAGCCACCTCAGTGGTGGTCCAGCGCCTGATCAGCGTCGGCATCCTGGCCACCTGGGTGCTGAGCACTGTATTCGCGAAATATGCGCTCGACCTGCCCTGGATGCTGGCCGCCCTGTTAGGCTCCATTCTCACTGTCACTGGCCCCACCGTGGTCTTGCCGCTGTTGATGCTCGTTCGCCCCAAGGGGCATGTCAATTCAGTGCTGAAATGGGAGGGCATTCTCAATGACCCCGTGGGTGCCCTCCTCGCGGTGTTGGTCTTTGAAGTAGTAATTACGGCGAATCTTGGATCAGCGACTACCGTTTTCCTTCAGGGCTTCGGTCTTACACTGGTTGTTGGCGGCCTACTTGGCCTGGGCATGGGCATGCTAATGACGCTGGCCCTGCGGCATCACTGGGTTCCGGAGTTCCTGTCGAATACCTTCACGCTGACTGCGGTGCTGGTGCTGTTTACCGTATCGAACCTGATCCAGCATGAGAGCGGACTGTTCAGCGTGACCATCATGGGCATCTACCTTGGCAACCAGAAGCTGGTGTCGATCCGCAACCTGGTTGGTTTTAAGGAAGATCTCAGAGTCCTTCTGCTCTCTGCGCTATTCATCATATTGGCTGCCAGGCTTCAGGTCGCTGATCTGCAACAGATTCACATCGGCAGCTTCATCTTCCTCGGCCTGCTGATCCTCGTGGTCCGCCCGGTTGCTGTAGCCCTGTCGACCATAGGCAGCCCCCTTACCCTCGGCGAGCGCGTGTTTATCGCGGCCATGGCACCTAGAGGGATTGTGGCCGCGGCCGTGGCCTCACTGTTTGCTGTGCGACTCCAGGCCATGGATTACCCTGGTGCGGATGCTCTGGCACCAAACATGTTCTTCATCATCATCGGCTCGATACTGATCTATGGCCTGGCAGCCCGTCCGCTGGCCAAAAAGCTGGACCTGGGCGACGATGAGCCTCAGGGCGCTATCATCCTCGGTTCCAACACCTTTTCACGGGCCTTCGCAAAGACACTGCAGAAAGACAATTTCGGCGTACTGCTCATCGACGCTCGCTGGGCGAATATCAAGGAAGCCCGCATGGAAGGTATCCCCACCTATCTGGGCAACGTGCTTTCGGAGCACGCGACCGACAGCGTCAGCTATACCGGCATCGGACGCTTCATGGCCCTGACACCGAACCTTGAGCTCAACTCGCTGGCCTGCATACGGTTTTCAGACGTGTTCGGCATTGCCGAGGTCTATCAGCTGGGCGAACTTGAAGACAAGGAGAAGCCGCAACAAAGCGTCCCCGACGATCTTTCGGGTATTCCGCTGTTTCGCAGCAACGCCACCTACAACTACCTCATGACTCGAATGAACGGTGGCGCTATCGTCAAACGCACGCAGTTATCAAACGATTTCACGTATGAGCAGTTCAAAGCCCAGAACGAGAGCCGTGACCCTCTGCTGCTGTGCGTCATCACCGAACAGCGGGAACTCGTCCTGGCGAGCAGCAAGCGTTCGTTGCAACCCAAGCCAGGCCATATCATCATCACCTTGCTGGACGCGGAAGCCTGATGCAGCCCCGTTGCAAGATGCTGAGCCTGCTTACCCTGCTCACCCTCTGCCATACCACACATGCAGATGAGCAGCTTGTGACAGCGCTTGATATCGACAATCTGTCGCCGCAGGCGCTCGGCTTTGGTCTTGTGGAGCTGCAACCTCATGTGGTGGATGAAGTCTCGGCATCGGTTCAGCACAGCCTTTCGAATCAGTATGTGTTTGACCGCAAGGCCACCGAAGGCGTCGTATTCGACGGCGAACTGAACCTGACAAGATTCGCCATCCGCTATCCTTTGGCGACGGCCCTGCCAGGACAGGCCGAATTGTTTGGTAGTATTGGTTACTACCATCATGGCGAAGGCGTAATGGACGACTTCATCGTAAATTGGCACGATTGGTTTGGCCTGCCTGAAGGCGGCCGTTCAGACCGCAACAGCGATGCCTTCCGCTATCAGTACGCCAGGGATAATCAACTACTCATAGACAACACCAGCCCTGATTCAGGCATTGGCGATCTAAGAATTGGTGCGCGTTACGAGCTTGGTAGTGAGGCATGGCCATTGGCCGTACAGATGCAGGTTGAACTGCCGACTGGCGATGCTGACAGCTTCACTGGCAACGATGAGATTGACGTAGGACTCGGCGTGTCGAGCAGCGCTGGCACAAAGGTCGGTAGCGGGCACGCAGCCGTGTACTATGGCGGCGGATTGAATTACATCGGACTCAACCGCTTCGGAGCCGAATCGGGCAAGATTATCGATCAGCTACATTGGGTAGGTAATCTGCGGGCCGGCGTGCTCTATGGACAGCCAGGCGAATGGAGAGTCCAGGCACAACTCGACTACCACAGCAAACAGTTTCGCAGTGAGCTCGAGCCACTCTATGCCAATGCCACACAGTTCTCAGTGTCAGGCACCGGCTATCTCAGCAGGCAGTTGGCCTTGCAGGCAGGCTTCGTAGAAGACTTGAGAACCCGTATATCACCTGACTTCGTCGTCTTCGTCAGTCTGCTATGGTCTGGCGCTGACGCTTGAGCTATTCACGACACAACACGACACGACACGACACGAAAGAGACAGCAGGCTTATGTTGAAGAATACCGAATTTCAGGACCACCGCCACGCTGCAAAGGGGCGCGTTGCCCTGGCAGCCATTTCCTCAGTGCTAGTAGCGGGCCTGACTGCTACGGCTACGGCCTCCGAGCTCGATATTGCGCTGAGTGAGGATTCCGCAGCCGTTGACCTTCGTTATCTCAATGGCGATCGTAGCCTTCGAAGCGCTGCCGGCTTCGTCTACCGCGAAGGTGGATCCCGGGTCTTCGATCTCGAACTGCTGGCTCTCGGACAGACAGCCATTGGTAATCTGCCGACTACGGTCGGAATAGGTGGCCAGGCCAATATTTTTGACGGTGATGGCCTCGAAGGTAGCGCCTTGCCGATCGGTGGCTTTCTTCAGTTCAACATTCCCCAGATTCCGGGCCTCGGGTACACCGCAGCGGCCTTCGTCGCGCCTTCGATCACCGCATTTGGCGATGCCAAGCGCTTCTGGCGCTTCGATACCAAGGTCACCTACCGCATCATCCGGGCGGCCGATGTCTATCTCGGCTATAGGCACTTGCACGCCAAAGCTGAAGAAGGCTCTGATGTATCACTGGAAGAAAGTTTCCATCTGGGGTTCAGACTGCAGTTTTGAGCGCTGAATCCGGTATCGCGCCGGCGCTTGTGGCACACTGCCGAAACCCGATTGCACCGCTTACAACGTAGACAGAACCATGACCCAGACCTTTGCGCCTTCCAGCATCGCCTCGACCCTCTCCGCTCTGATCCGACGATCCAGAGCGGGCCTTGTTCCAGTTATGACGATGTTCATACTGGCTGCCTGCGATGGCACGACGTCAACGGACAGAATACGGGATCAGGGTCAGCTGCCACCGCCAAGCTGCACTGAGGATTTCGAGCAGGTACCCTGCCCTGACCAGCCAGCGAGGGCCGAAAACATCTTCGTCAGCGTGGTCGACAATGAAGGCAATCTGCTGAGCGCCGACATCAAGGTGCGGCAGTTCATGGCGAGCGGCGAATCATTCGACGGGTTTGCCGTGGCCGAATCGGACTACCAGGTTGCCCTTGGTGACAATGGCCGCTACACCGTGGCCTTTGAAAAGGCCATCCCAACTCGCCTGGACCTCTGGTTCGAAGCCACATTGAGTGATGGCACGGTGCTACGCCGTGGTCTACCCAGCTCAGATCGCAACGTCGAAATCTCGCCAAAAACTGAATATGCAATGCGCGATTTCCTCGCCGCCATCAACGGTAACAGCACACGTCTGAACGCCCTGATCCCGTGTCCTACTCGCGACGACAACTGCCAGATTCAGGACGACACTATTCTGCGCTACTGGCGAGCGCTATTCGCTACGACTGAGGAGTTTGACCTGGGCTTGTCGGCCAGCCTCGGCCTTGAAGCTTCGCTCGCTGCACTGGGTCAGCAGCCGGTGTTCAGCAATACAGTCGATCAGCTGGTCACGACCATCATTGCGGACAAGGTACCTAACCCAAGCTCAGCTGAAGATACCAACCAGAAGTTACTCGACCGGGCGGGCACCTATCATTCGGCCAGCTTTACCATGAGTCTGGGCCAGGGAATGCCGGGAACCGCAAGCCCCTCTGCAGTGTTCGCCAACACGCTCGATACGATCGTCGCTGTAAGCAGCACAACAGCCGAAGCTCAACTGGCTTATCCACAGCTGACCTATACACCGGCCATCGTGAGCCGGATTACTGAGACCATACCATTTAGTCGCCTGAGCAACACCCGTCGAGCCGACGGCCAATACACGCTACCGGTTGACCCGGAATCACAGAGTGAAATCAACTTCCTTGCGCGCGGTATTCCAACCGTACTGCGACGCGACGCGAACTTCGAGCTCACGCAGCTCGAAGTGCAGGATGTGGTCGGCGAGCAGTCCGCCGCACCGACCGGCTACGTGTCGGAGCCGTACTCGGCCCTGCTGTATTCACTTCGAGGTAATACGAGTGGGGGTGACGAACGTGGCGAAAGCTTCAGCGACTCGCTGGCTTCGGCCTTCTTCCAGAACGCCGAGTTTGTTGAGCTTGTGGATCAGAGCGGCTCAGGACTGCAGCGGGCACAGACGCTCGAGAATGTGCATGCCGTGACATGGAATTTCCACTCCAAGCGCACCACCTTCGGCAATGAAAATGTCGAACGAAGGGACTTCAGTCTTGAGCGGGTCGCCGAGGCGCGTTTCGGTTTTGTCTCGATCAGTGAGCTGTTTGGGGTCGACCCAGCCGTAAGCCTGTTTAGTTCAATCGAGCTATGGCGTTTCAATGCTGCAGGCAATAGCGTATCGGTTTCGCGACCTGATGCCAGTGCAGCGGACAATCTTGGTGGACATCCGATCTTCTACACCCTGCGATCAGCGCTGCTCTCTAGCGACACACCTGTGCCGCCCGCCATCATTGGCGAGTCGCCCGCCACCCTCGATGCTGCGCTGCTTTTCAACAGGCAGCTGGTGACAGGCCTGGACAATGTGCAACGACAGGAAGATATTCCTCGTGGCCGCCTGCGTGTCGGCAATTTGCGTGGTTTCAGTGACGCCGCTGGAAACATACTGACCTTCTCGATGGATGATCAGGCGACCGCAGAGTTCGGCGGCGATATCGGCACAGGCCCATTTCCGGTGCGTGGCCGTGGCATCGGGCACGCGGTGAGATTAACTACAGAGCAGCCTGAGCTTGCCAATAAGCGCTACCGGCTTGCCGGTCACACATTGGGATTCCTGCCAGCCGTCAATCGCTTGAGCTCGTTTGACGGCAGTATCCTGAGCTTTAGCGCAGACCTCACACCGACGCTGACACTCGTAGAGCGATTCGCCGAGCAGGTTGCAGGCACGGTGGAAGTACGGCCCTTCTCGGGTCGCACACTCGGCACAGTGACTGCGACAGCCTCTCCTCTGGCCGCAGGACCGGTGGGCAACGCTGTCGCCATGACATTTCCTGATCCTACTGGTGGTGCAGAGCCAGTTAAACTGGAAGGCTTTGTGAGCGCTGACGAGACGCTGCTCATCCTGCGTATGCGCTATGGCGATCGAATAGGTCTTGTTTATGGCTTTCTTGAACGTGTACTTCCGGTCAACTGATGTCAATAATCGCTTCAATGCGGCGCTGGTGATTGACTATTGCTGAACCTGCGCCAGCAATGGCGCTGATCATGCGCTACAGGACCTGGCTCCTCAGCCTGCTTGTACTGTTCGCAGGCGCCACGCTCTACCTGGTGGAACACAGACGCTTCGAACAAGGCGCGGCCATCGATGTGTACGAGCGGCAGCTGGCAAGGCTGGAGGCCCTGGCGCGGCAGCAGCCACTCCCAGACTTTCGCTCCATTGAAGACACTCAGGCTCGCAAGCAGTTATTCTTCGACTTCCTCGCGCCCTTGGTCCAGACGGCGAACAATGTTCTCGCTTTCCAGGCGCGCAAGCTGTCGCTGATACAAAACAGACTGCCTGCCGTCACCGGCGACACCGCCCAAACCGTCGAACTTGCTGCCGACGCCCTCAGCTTCATTGATATGCTCACTCAACGCTACCTGCGTGGTGCGGCCGAGCCGCTGGCTAACCCGGTTGCTCTACCGTTATTGCACGAACGGCTAGAGGACATTGAGCAGCGGCTGCTCCCGGTGCCGGCTTCCCTGCCGCTCGCACAGGCCGCTATAGAGTCTGCCTGGGGCACATCCAGATTTGCCCGGGTGGGTAACAACCTTTTTGGGCAGTGGTGCTTTCAACAGGGCTGCGGGCTTGTTCCGCGAGCGCGACCTGCAGATGCCGCCCATGAGGTAGCCAACTTCGAATCGGTGTACGACTCAGTGGTAGCCTATCTCTTGAATCTGAATGGACATCCGGCGTACGCCGATCTTCGTGCAATACGGCTCTCTACCATCGAGGCTGGCAGGCAGCCAGATGGTGCTATGCTTGCGGGCGGACTGATATCATACTCGCAACGTGGTCAGGTCTACGTCGACGACATCAGAACACTGATCGTCAATAACAAGCTCTCTCGATACGTTCATACCCAGGAGCGTGGCGCCAGTCAGATCAGAGCACTGACCCGACAGCTGACGGCGAGACTGAAGATGGCCAACGGAGTTCAGAGTCAATGAAGCAAAAACTGAAGTTCTGGAAGAAAAGCGACAGTGTTCCAGCCGAAGGTACAAAATCCGACGCCAGTCCACTGCTCAGTGATGCAGAGAATGAGGCCTATGCCAAACGCTTCGATCCTTCGCGCCTCTGGCGAAAGATCATCAGTTCCGGCCGCAAGGCGGGGTTCCAGACCATCGAACTCGCGCTTACACTCTATTACACGGCTCGGGCACCTGAGACACCCATCTGGTGCAAGACTGCGATCTACGGCGCCCTTGGCTATTTCATCTCACTCGTAGATGCGATACCCGACTTGACGCCTGTCCTGGGTTATACCGATGACGTGGGCGTTATGTTGTCGGCGGTTGCGATGCTGGCGACCCATGTGACTCCCGAAATTCGGGCGAAAGCCAGGCAGCAGGCCATCAAGTTGCTACCCCAGGATATCACGCCGTCTCCGACCACAGAGCCTGAAAATATGAGAGTTCCAGGACTCGATAAATCCAGACAATCCTAGTCAAATTCACGAGGACATCCCAGGCATGCCACGTCTTATCGGCCATATCAAAGGCGCGATCATTTTTTCGACCATTGCTGTCAACACAACGCTCTGCGTAATCCCGATGTCCGTCATGGGCGTCATCAAACTGATCTCTCCCCCAGGCAAGTTCCGCATCGCGCTGACCAAGTCAGCCATGGCGATCGCGCGCTATTGGGTGCGGGTAAACAAGCTGCTGTTGAACTCTTTCCACGACATCAAATGGGATGTTCGAAATCACGCTTCGCTGAATCCCACGTCATATTATCTCGTTACCAGCAATCACCAGTCCTGGAGTGACATCATGGTCTTGCAGACCGTGCTGGCCGGGAAAGCGCCCTTCCTGAAATTCTTCCTGAAGAAGGAACTCATCTGGGTGCCTGTGATTGGAATCGCCTGGTGGGCCCTGGATTTCCCTTTCATGAAGCGTTATACCCGCGAGCAAATAGCCAAAAATCCTGAACTCGCCGGCAAGGATCTCGAGACTACCCGCAAGGCCTGCGAACATTTCGCCGACACGCCAACAGCGATTTTCAACTTTCTCGAGGGCACCAGAAATACGCCTGAGAAGCACGCTCGTCAGCAATCGCCATACCGGCACTTGCTCAAGCCAAAGGCTGGCGGGATCGCATTCGTGATTGGCGCGATGGCTGATCAATTGGACACGCTGCTGGATATCTCGCTGCACTATCCTGGCGATCACATCAGTTTCTGGGATTTGCTCACCGGTCGGCTCGACCATGTGGTGGTCGATATACAGGAGATCAAGATACCGCAGGCGTTCAAGGACAAGGACTATCAGAATGACGCCGCATTCAAGGCAGAGTTTCAGGCTTGGGTAGCGCAGATCTGGGAAGAAAAGGACGACAGGCTGGAAGCGATGAAGAAGGGCTGAAGAAAGGCTGAATAACCCACCAGCCCGGGAAGGGAATAAAAAAAGGAGCCTCGCGGCTCCTTTTTAGTATCACTAGAGTCAGTTCGCAGATTCTATCTGCGGCCAGAACGTCTCAGTGCGGAAGGGGTGAACTCATTCGAACTCTGCTTGTTACTCCACTGATAGGCGTTCGAAATCTCGTTGTTCAGACCCAGCACCAGATAACGGCCAGAGATAAGATCGTATATGACCTCAGCTGCGTACCAGGGCACCATTACGTCATAGTAGTAATTCATGTGGCCTTCTGACGATCGCCACAAATCACCACGGCCATCATACTGGTCGACCAGCGCGATTTGCCAGGTATCCTCATCGACATACATCACGCGCTTGGCGTAGATATGTCTTGCGCCTGGCTTCACATTACCTTCTATGACATGAACCCTGTGCAGCTCATAGCGGGCCAGGTCCTGATTGATGTGGCCTGCCTTGATGATGTCGCTATAGCTCTTGCTCTTGTCCATCAGCCCGTAAGAGTTGTATGGAATATACATCTCCTTCTTGCCCATGTACTTCCATTCATATCGATCCGGCGCGCCGCTGAACATGTCGAAGTTGTCAGTGGTTCGCAGACCATCGGATGCTGTACCCGGTCCATCGTAGGCCACCTGAGGGGCACGACGCACCCGACGCTGACCTTCGTTATAGATCCATGCACGACGGGGTTCAGAAACCTGATCGAGCGTTTCGTGAACGAGTAGCACGTTACCAGCGAGACGCGATGGGGACGTGATTTCCTGCTTGAAGTAGAACAGGATGTTCGGGTCGAACGTCTTGGGGTCGTAGTCAGTGAGCTCAGTCATATACGACAGGTCTTCAACGAACTCGACTGGTGTAAAGCTGCCATTGGACAGAGGCGTCATCTGGGTGATACGTCGTGACATTGACCCGGCGCGCCAGCGGGTGATGTGGTTAAAAATAACCTGAATGGCCTTGTCGGAATCACTACCATGCAGGATGGGGAAAGGCGCGGAGGTGTCGTAGTTCGTCACACCGTTGCGGCTCTCTGTCAGTGACACCTGAGTAGCGTTCTTGACGGCAGCCTTGTATACGCGCTCCTCGAACACCGCATTTCTGTGGGTCGGGTAGACGTTAATAATGTAGCTACCCGGGTACTTCTTGAGCATCGCCAACTGGCCAGCTGAGAGCTGAGCCTTATGCTGATCGGCATTCTGATTGGTGATGGTCAAGGTGGGCTTTTCATCAGCGAAAGGGTTGATGTAGTTGTCACCTTTGAATCCGGCTGGAGCCGGGGTCTTCTCCCCGGTCCACGCAGGAATTGCCCCACCGTTACCTGCTTTTTCGGCACCGATGCGTGTAAGTGTATCGCCAAGTTTCGCAGCTTCCGCTTCAGACACTGCCGCACTGGCGTTGAAAGCCGCCAGTGAGAAACAGAGCATGCCTGCGGTCAGGCCGGTTTTTGTTAACTCTCTAAGTCTCATTCAATTTTCCTCGATCAGCGGAACAATCCGGTCCCGCTCGTCTATTATGCTTGTTATGTTGATTCCCGGACTAGTGACTGCCGCACGTATCAGAATGAAACTGATACAGAGGCATCGATGGAATCACGGTCACCTACGCCGCTGTAGGGTTCCCCACCGAAGCGGGCAGTGTAACCTACCTGCGCTGTATACTTGTTCAGATACACCGCTCTCAAATCCAGACTGGTAGTAACCTGACCTTCACGGAAGAGGATCGGACCGTAACCATAGACATCATGTGCCCATGAAAATATCGGCGACAGGTTCACGCCGGCGAAGGCGTCGTTGTAGTCCAGAGATGCACGCATGCGGTAACCCGCTGAAAGCGAAGTCGTAAAGCCTTCGTTTTCACAGAACTTCGGATTATTGTTGGTGCCGCCTTCACATGGCACGACGACGCCTGCATTCTGCTGAGGACCAACACCAAAGGTACTGTCTCTACCAAAACGCGACTCGTCATCATCCGGGAAGCCATGCAGATAGGTGGCACCCAGCTCTGTCGCGAAGCTGAGTCGACTTGCACCGAGCACCTGGTCGAAGAACTTGATGAAGGTAACCTGGGCCTGGGTCATGCCGAACTCTTCGTAACCCTGTATTTTTCCACCAGGTGAATACTCATCACCGAAAGCACTCAAAGGCGCACCAGTAATGGGGTCACGCCCGTTGAGGCTGGCCAGGGTAAGCTCGAAGCCGTTTTTCTGAACTGGCATATCAGGTCTGTGGCTGATTTCACCACCGATAGACCAGCCACCTTCTGTACTCGTGCTGAAACTGATACCAAACAGATCGATCGCTTCAGGGAAAGTGACCTGATAGGCGCCAAATGGCTGTCCCGCCGCTGGATTATTGCCTACGAAGTTCACGTAAGGCAGTGTGCTGTTGGTGCGATAGTAAAAGAAACCGAGTTCGGTATCGCCAAGTGCCGCCGCGTACCAGCGAACGGCCGCGCCGAACATACCGTCATTATCCGGCTCATCATCACCGAGCCGCTTGTTGTAAAGCCCCTGCTGCAGGACGAGTGTTTCTGGCACTTCGCCGGCGATCAGGATCGGACCGCAACCATCAGCGACGGTGTCGTTGGTCGAGTAGAAGGTTCCGCAAGGATCGACCTGGGTCTTTTCCCACTCGAACTGGTAGAACGCTTCAACTGTCACATCGGCTGTGACGCCAATGGATGTGTATAGCATGTTGACCGGGAGCAGAACGTCCTTGACCTCGGCACCAGGTGAACGAGCAGCAGAGAAGTCGAGCGGGTTGATCGAGTTGATACCACCCAGGATAAAGGTACTTTCACCCCAGCTCAGTACCTGGCGACCCACGCGAACGTTGATGGGGACTTCGCCTGCGTAAAAATCGCCCCACACATAGGCGTCGAGGAAACGCACGTCCGAACCAGCCTGATCGAGTGTGTCGTCGTTCAGCGGACGAGTCTGACCGAGTGGGTCAGCAGCCCTGCTTTCGTCCATGAGCTCCCGATCGTAGAAGTAGCGTAAGCGAGTAAACCCACCGAAGTTCTCATAGCTCATGAGCAGGTCGGTAGTACCCTTGACCACCTTCGAGAAGGTCTTGCCGCGATCGTAGTTCCAATCGCCATCGTCGGTATTGTTGGTCGATGAGCCAGTAGTACTGCCCTTGCCGTAATTAGGCAGACTGCCCTGGGCGAGATAGTCCTTATCGCGCTTTTCCACACGCCAGCTGGCACCTGCTGTCAGCGTTGTGTCGAGAGAGCCTTCGATATCACCGAGATAGAACTGGAACGCCTGAGCCGGCATTGAGAGGGAAGAAGCTGCAGCAATAGCAGCCGATAGCGCAGTCCATCCGAACCGACGCTGGGAATGTTTTATCATCGAACGCTACTCCATTATACTTTTTTTTGCTGGATCGTAATTCCAATATAGACCGTAACGCAGTTTTTCTCCAAGCCAAGAAAAAAAATTTCTCAGCTCAAAAATACAAGGACTTGGCGCCGCATTGTATGGTATGAGGCTGAGACTCCCTACACTACTGCACGTTGGCCGTCGTCGCGTGTACAATAAGCTTTGAATCCGGCCTGCAGACTTGCCGTCTGAAAGCGAGCTTCTGCTCAGGCCTGCAAACTGCGTCACAGCAGCGACGCTTCAGATAACAGCATTTTCAAGACAAATCCGAGCTGGAGACACATTGAATGAGTGAAGTATTGATAGTGGCAGGTTGCCGTACCGCCATGGGCGGTTTCCAGGGCGTTCTGTCCGGCTGTTCTGCGACGAAACTGGGCGCCGACGCGATACGCGAAACCGTGCGGCGTGCACAGGTCGATCCGGCCTCAGTAGACGAGGTCATCATGGGCTGCGTTCTCCCTGCCGGCCTCAAGCAGGGCCCCGCGCGTCAGGCGATGCTGCAGGCTGGCCTGCCGAATTCCACTGGTGCGACCACCATCAACAAGCTCTGCGGCTCAGGCATGAAAGCCGTGATGCAGGGCCACGACGCCATCGTGGCCGGGTCCAGCTCGCTGGTCATTGCCGGCGGAATGGAAAGCATGAGCAATGCGCCATATCTTCTGGAAAAAGCAAGATCGGGCATGCGAATGGGTCATGGCAAGGTCATGGACCATATGTTTCTGGACGGACTGGAAGACGCCGAAACCGGCCGGCTGATGGGTTCTTTTGCGCAGGAAGTCGCTGACCAGTATGGGCTCAGCCGTGAAGCAATGGACAACTACGCCATCGAGTCGCTGAAGCGTGCCAATGCAGCAATGGAAGCGGGCGACCTCGACGCGGAGATCGTGCCTGTCGTGGTGCAGACACGCACTGGCGAAGAAACCGTGACGTCGGATGAGCAACCACTCACTGCGCGTCCAGAGAAAATACCAGGCCTCCGCCCTGCCTTCAGCAAGGATGGCACCATAACTGCGGCAAATGCGAGTTCGATTTCAGACGGTGCGTCCTCCCTGCTGCTGGCAAGCCAGGATGCAGTGACGAAACATGGCCTGAAACCAATGGCCAGAATCGTAGCGCATACCACACATTCGCAGGCGCCCGGCGAATTCACCATTGCCCCTATCGGGGCCATGAAAAAGCTGTTCGAGAAGACTGGCTGGAGCGCCGAGGACGTCGATCTTTATGAGATCAACGAAGCCTTTGCCATGGTCACCATGTTGGCCATTCAGGAGCTCGGCCTTGATTCGTCAAAGGTCAATATCAGCGGTGGTGCATGCGCCCAGGGGCATCCAGTGGGTTCAACTGGCTCGCGCCTCCTCGTTACGCTGATGCACGGCCTGAAGCGCCTTGGCAAGAAGCGTGGCATTGCCAGCCTGTGCATCGGTGGCGGTGAAGCCACTGCGGTTGCGATAGAGCTGCTCTAGGCCCTATCCTCGCGTCCTGGACAGGGGGTGACGGGCCAGAGCGCCTGTCACGCCTTGTGCTCAGCGGAGAGATAGTCTTTCGATTGCATCTCCAACAGCCGGCTTTCGGTTCGATCGAACTCGAAGCGCAGCCGCTGCCCCTGATAGAGCTCATAAATTGGCGCGGCTGCTGACAGTATCAGCTTCACCCGCCGGTCATAGAACTCGTCTACCAAATTGATAAAGCGGCGTGCCTGATCTTCAATCGCAATATTGAACACAGGTACGTTGCTGATGAGAATGGCGTGAAACTCTCGCGCCAGCTCAATGTAATCGTTCTGACTCCGCGGACCATCACAGAGTTCCTTGAACTCAAACCACACCACATCATCGCAACGCATCCGCGCCTGCAGATGCCGCCCGTTCACGCTCAACGAAACACCATGGGTTCCGCAGTCCATTGCCAGCGCCTTGTAGCTGGCTGCCAAGGAAGTTTCTGCCTCGGCATCCAGCGGCGAATGGTAAAGCTCGGCCTGCTCGAGTGTTCGAAGTCTGTAATCCACACCGCCGTCGACATTGACAACCAGGGTGTGCTGGTTCACGAGAGCGATCGCTGGCAGGAATCGCGCCCGCTGCAGGCCATCCTTGTATAGACCATCAGGTACGATATTGGATGTACACACCAGTGTGACGCCGCGACTGAACAGGGCCTTGAGCAGGGTCGCCAGGATCATCGCATCGCCGATATCGCTGACGAAGAACTCGTCGAAGCAGATCACCCTCGCGTCTCGGGCGAAGTTGTCGGCGACGATCTCAAGTGGGTTTTCAGTGCTCTTCAGCTCTGCCAGATCCTTGTGTACCCGCTGCATGAAACGGTGGAAGTGGACCCTCAGCTTTCGATCGAAAGGCAGGCTTTCATAGAATGTATCCATGAGATAGGTCTTGCCGCGCCCCACACCACCCCAGAAGTAGAGACCACGCTCCGGCTCAATCTGCTCAGGCTTATGGCCGAAACGCTTTTTCATGCGCTCCAGAAGCGATGTCTTCTCCGACTTTTCGGCCTGATCGCGCGCCTCTGCCGCAACGAGGCGTTCATACAGATTCTGCAGGTGAATAATGGCATTTTCCTGAGACGCATCATGGCTGAAGCCTCCCGACTCCAGATCCTGGCGGTATTTCTGCAGTGGTGCTAATGTACGGCTGGACATTGCTTTGGAGTACCCGTTTGCTGGTGTGATGTGCGGTTTTCAACGCCGTGGCCAAAGTGTCGGTCGACAAGCGTGAGCGGCCTATAATACCCTACTTTGAATCCATCTTTGAGCATTTAAAGGACCCTCTATGACGCCTTTCTGGATAGCGGTCAGCGTTGCCCTCAGCTTCGCCATTGGCCTGCTTGTCGGCATCGTACTGCACAAGACCGCGAGCCCTGGCAGCACCAAGCGTCGACGGCTCGAAGGCCAGATGGATCAGATGCGTGACGAATACGTTCGCTATCAAGCTGATGTCACTCAGCATTTTAGCGAATCGGCCAAGCTGATCAGGCGCCTGAACAAGGATTATCAAAGTGTGATCACCCACCTGGCACAAGGCGCAGACAAGCTTGCTGGCGAGGCGGACTTCAATAGCAGCGAGCTGCTGGGGCAATTTCGGAATGACAGCTCAGGTACGAGTTCCGAGTTTGATTATAACGATAATGCCAACCTTCGTGAGCGTCTGAGGCTACCGCCTGACCTTGCGATAGAGGGCTATGAAGGTCTTGGACTTGAAGCGGCTCATAGTCGGGTTGGTGCTTCAGCTTCAGCTTCACCAGATCGCTCCGCGACCAGGAAAAAGTCGCCAGCTCCTGCCACTGGCAGCAATCCGAAGGCTGAGCCTCTCCAGGTCCCTGGAGGCACCAAGAGTTCGATCCAAGGCGCTAAAGTTTCCCGACAACACGTCCAAACCGTCGATTACGACGAGCTGCACGTTGATGGTTATGTCGAAGCACCACGGGACTATGCACCCAGACGCGGTCCGGACGAAAACGGCACGCTAACCGAAGGCTACAACCTCAGCCGCGAAGAGAGCGAGCGCGACCTGCGGCACTGATCATAGTTGGGTTCAGACCGGGTTGCCCAGGTCGAAAAACCTGGTTTCAAGGCCGAATTCTGCAGCTAGCGCGGCGCCAAGTGCCTGCACCCCGTACCGCTCTGTCGCGTCATGGCCTGCAGCGTAGTACACGATGTCGTTCTCCATCGCGGCGTGGTAAGTCTGCTCTGAGGCTTCCCCGCTTATGAATGCATCCACACCAAGTTCTATCGCGTCATCGATGGCGCTTTGCGCACCGCCGGTACACCAGGCAACCGAGCGAACCATCTTCTGTGAATCGCCCAGCAACAACGGCTTACGCTGAAGTCGCTTCTCGATATGCCTCGCGAAGACATCTGCCTGGCAGGGCTCTGCTACCCGTCCATACCACAGCAGATCTTTCACCCCCATCAAAGTCTGTCTGGCCTCAACCTGCAGGCCCAGTGTTTCGGCAAGGGTAGCGTTATTGCCGTATTCGGCGTGAATATCGAGAGGCAGATGGTAGGCGAAGAGATTGATATCGTGGTGCATGAGCGCTTTCATGCGGCGGTACTTCTGGCCTGTCACTGTCAGCGGCTCATTTTTCCAGAACCAGCCATGGTGAACGAGAATCATGTCGGCTCCCCACCGTGCTGCTTCGTCGACCAGTGCCTGAGAGGCAGTCACCCCGAGCAATACCTTGGCAATCTGAGTGCGCCCTTCAACCTGCAAGCCATTCGGGCAATAATCCTTCACCTGCTCCGGCTCGAGAACCACGTTCAGCCACTTTTCTATCGCAGTGCGTTCAACCAATGCCACCTTCACCATCCTCCAGATGTTTATGCGCATCGATGAGTGCCGCCATCATCTGTTCATTTTCATGAGACTGCCCTACAGTGAGTCGCAGGCAGTTTTCGACCAGCGGATGTCCGCCATGCAGGCACTTGATCAGCACCCCCTGCTGCCTCATCGCCTTGTGCAGGCGCACAGCGAGTGCGTCCGTAGCAGTACCATCCGCCGCGTCGCTATCGCGCTTCGGCAACACACGGACCAGGACGAAGTTGGCTTCACTTTCGAATACGTCCAGCCAGGGCAGCGCCTTCAGCTGTGACTCAAGGACCGAGCGAGAGGCTCTGAGCGCCTCGGTCTGGGCCATGAACTCGTCGTAGTGGTCCAGCGCGACTTCTATAAACAGCTGGGTGAACACATTGATATTGTACGGCAATCTGGCTTTATCAAATTCGCTGATCCAGGCCGCATGCCCGAATAGCATGCCAAAGCGCGCGCCGGCCATACCCAGCTTCGAGAGTGTTCGCAGAATCAGGACGTTTTCGAATTGCTGCTCCAGCCCTATGGCGCTGTAATCCGTGAAGGCCTCGTAAGCTTCGTCGATGACCAGCAGACTTCCGCTTTGTCTGCATTGCTCAGCCAGCTCGAGTATCGTCGCCTGCGAGTAGGCCACCCCTGTCGGGTTGTTTGGCTGTGCGAGAAAGACAAGCCCCGGCCGCTGTGTCCGGACAGCTTCTTCCATCGCCGCAAGATCAAGGCTGAAATCGGCCTGCAGAGGCACGCCTATGAACTGGCAGTCCAGCAGCTTGGCCAGATTGGCATACATCACGAAGCTCGGGACAGGCGCCAGAACAACCCGATTCTGCGGCGCGATGACGGTGATGAGAAGCTGAATAAGCTCGTCTGAACCATTGCCGAAGATCATGGCTGACTCATCGGCAATCCCATAGAGCTGACGAATCTGCTGTTCAATCCGCTGCGGGTGCGGTGATGGATACCGATTGATTTCAAGCGAGGCTAATCGGCTACGAAAGGCCGCCTCCACTGTCGATGGCAAGGGAAAGCTGTTCTCCATTGCGTCCAGCTTCAGCAGGCCCTGGGCGTTCTGCACATGATAGGCCCCTACCGCTCTGAGGCTTTCAGGGATCAAGGTCTCGATCAGGCTGGACCGTAGCCCCTGATCTGCGGCAGTTCTGCTGTCACTCACGATTGCCGCCCTGCCCTGAACCCTCGCCCGCATAGCCTTCCACACGATATTCAGCCGAGCGGGCATGGGCGGTCAGCCCCTCTGCCCTGGCCAGCACGCTCGCGACTCGACCCTGCTTCGCAGCGCCTTGTGCTGAAAAGTTGATAATGGAGGAGCGTTTCTGGAAATCGTACACACCAAGTGGGCTTGAAAACCTTGCCGTCCCGGAGGTTGGCAGCACGTGGTTGGGGCCCGCGCAGTAGTCTCCCAGTGCCTCAGGGGTGTAACGTCCCATGAAAATGGCGCCAGCATGTCGAATATTACCTAGTAGCCGCTCAGGCTGATCGACACAGAGCTCGAGGTGCTCGGGTGCAATCAGGTTCACGACTTCGATGGCCTCATCCAGATTGGCACAGAGGATCATGCCACCGCGTGCGTCCAGTGACTTGCGAATGATGTCTGCTCGCTCCATCTCTGGCAGCAGTCGCTCAATTGCCGCCGTGACGCGATCGAGCAGTGCCTGACTGTCGCTGATCAGGATCGACTGAGCATCTTCATCGTGCTCGGCCTGCGAAAACAGATCCATCGCCAGCCAGTCCGGATCCGTCGCCGCATCGGCAACGACACAAATCTCCGATGGTCCCGCAATCATGTCGATTCCAACTTTGCCGAACACCTGCTTCTTGGCAGTGGCTACGTAAATATTGCCAGGGCCGGTGATCTTGTCGACCGGGCGGATCGTCGCCGTACCATAGGCCAACGCAGCTACAGCCTGTGCACCACCCACTGTAAAGATCTCATCGACGCCCGCCACTAACGCCGCCGTTAGCACTGCGTCATTGATCACGCCATCAGGTGTAGGCACAGTCATCACGATGCGCTTCACGCCTGCCACCTTGGCAGGAATGGCGTTCATCAGCACCGAAGACGGGTAGGCAGCCTTGCCGCCAGGCACATAGATACCAACTGAATCCAGTGGCGTAATCTGCTGGCCCAGCACGGTGCCATCCGGCTCCGAATACTGCCATGAGGGCGCGGCCTGTCGCTCGTGATAGGCGCGTATGCGGGCAGCAGCAGCTTCGAGCGCTTCACGCACTGCGGGATCAACCTGCGCGGCATGATGAGCCAGCTGTTCCGCAGAAATGCGCAGCTGTGCGGCGTCGCTGAAGTCCAGTCGGTCGAAACGACTGGTGTAGTCGAGCACGGCAGCATCACCACGCAAACGCACGTCGGCGATGATATCGGCTACTGTATGCTCGACTGCCGATGTGTCTGCAGCCGATATATTAAGGAGCTGGTCGAGATCAGCAGCGAAATTTGCATCACTGCGCGCTAACATTTTCATGCGGAGAGTCTCATCATGTAGAAGTCATGCTGTCTGCTGTCTGTTCTGAACGGCTTCACCCAGGCGGGCGATGAGCGCCTGCATGGCAGCCTGCTTCATCTTCATTGCCGCGCTGTTGGCAATGAGCCGGGAGCTTACGTGACAGATCAGTTCCCTGGCCTCCAGGCCATTTGCCTTGAGCGTATTGCCGGTGTCGACAATGTCGACAATTTCATCCGCGAGGTTCAGCAATGGTGCCAGTTCCATGCCGCCGTACAGCTTGATGATATCGGCCTGAATACCACGGCTTGCATAGAACTGTTTGGCGAGGCTGACGAATTTGGTGGCCACGCGCACACGGCCGCCAGCAGAACGCGGCGCCCCGACTTTCGCAGCAGTCATCAAACGGCAGCGGGCGATATCGAGGTCCAGTGGCTCATACAGACCTTCGCTACCATTTTCGAGCAAGACATCCTTACCGGCCACGCCCATATCGGCCGCACCAAAGCGGACGTAGGTCGGCACGTCACTCGCCCTCAGCACGACCAGTCTGACATGGTCGTGATTGGTTTCAAAAATCAGCTTCCGGCTTTTCGAAATATCTTCGGCCGGAGTGATCCCTGCAAACTCCAGCAATGGCAGCGTGTCATCAAGTATACGGCCCTTGCTCAGCGCTATCGTGATCTGTTCTCCGTTCAACATACATCCACCCGCTCGATTCGAGCATTCAGCCCCTGCAGTTTTTGCTCAATGCGCTGATAACCCCGATCCAGATGATAGATGCGGTCGATGCAGGTTTCGCCCTCGGCAACCAGTCCCGCGATGATGAGGCTGGCAGAAGCGCGCAGATCAGTGGCCATTACTGGCGCACCAGTGAGGCCGGCCAGCCCGGTCACGATTGCCGTATGGCCTTCGACGCTGATCTTTGCACCAAGCCGTTGCAGTTCCTGCACATGCATGAAGCGATTTTCGAATATGGTCTCGACGATGTTGCTGCTGCCTTCGGCTACGCAGTTCATCGCCATGAACTGCGCCTGCATGTCGGTGGGAAAGGCAGGAAACGGCGCCGTTCTGATGCTGACGGCGCGAGGTCGGTTGCCTTTCATGTCCAGGGTGATGCTGGATCCGGCGACCGAAAGATTGGCCCCGGCCTCCTCCAGCTTCAGCAGGACGGCCTCCAGGCAGCCCTCATCAGCGCCCTCGACCGTGACCTGCCCGCGTGTTGCAGCAGCCGCACACAGGAACGTGCCAGTTTCGATTCGGTCAGCCTGAATGGCGTGATGACAGCCGGTGAGCTCGGTCACGCCGTTGATCTCGATGGTGGCAGTGCCATGCCCCTTGATATCGGCGCCCATGGCGAGTAGGCAACGCGCGAGATCGACGACCTCTGGCTCTCGGGCCGCATTTTCAAGCACCGTTCGCCCTTCAGCCAGACAGGCCGCCATCATCAGGTTCTCGGTGCCGGTGACGGTAACGGTGTCGAAATAGATATGGGCACCGCGAAGTCGGCCCTGGCGGCTCGCCTTGATATAGCCGTTGTCGACTTCAATCGTCGCACCCATCGCCTGTAGGCCGCGTATGTGCAAATCTACCGGCCGGCTGCCAATAGCGCACCCGCCGGGTAGAGAGACTTCAGCGTATCCAAACCGGGCAAGCAGGGGGCCCAGCACGAGGATGCTGGCTCGCATGGTCCTGACCAGATCGTAGGCGGCCGTGTAGTTATTGACCTTCGAGCTATCGAGCTGCATGCGCCCCTCGCCCTGCTCTTCCGTGACCACGCCCATCTGCTGCAGCAGGCGGGTCATTGTCCTGATGTCGTTGAGCTGAGGAAGATTACTCAGTTGTACCGGCCCGGAAGACAGTAGCGCGGAGGTCAATATCGGCAGTGCAGCGTTTTTCGCACCGGAAATGGTTACTGTACCACTCAGCGGAATACCGCCCCTGATTCTTAATTTGTCCATATGAGCCTGGTTCTGATTTCAGGAATTCAGGGCTGACCATTCAGTCGGCGTGTAGGTTTTGATGGTTACAGCATGCACGGTCCCGTCAGCTATAAGCTCATTGAGCTGCTTGTAGACGTACTGCTGCTTCTTGACCGCATTTAGGTCTTCGAAGACATCACCAATGACCGTGACCAGGAAATGATAGTCATCACCGCCGACTTTGACTTCACAGTCGCTCAGGCGCGGCTGGAGATAGTTTTCAAGTTCTTGAGGCTGCATAGTTGAGGCTCCCGTCCTGGAGGTATGTGCTGCGCGGAAGGCAGAAAAGATCAATGTGCTGATGTTGAAAAGCGGGGAGTATATCAGATGCCAGGAAGAGCGGCAGTGCAAACGCGGCCAATCAGACCAACGGCAGCACCTCATCCAAGCCGCTCACCTTCGCCAGGTCGTGCAGCTTCCCGGACAGCCCTGCAAACTGCAGCGTTCTGTTGTGCTTCGCAGCCGTATCAAGCCATCGGATCATTAGAGACAGCGCCACGCTCTGCACACTTTTCACCTGGCTGAAGTCAATGATGACCTGCGTGCTCGTTGCGCCGGCGAGAAAAGCCTTGCCTTCTTTCAGCAGAGACACGGCCGTATCGTTATCGATGTCGCCCGTAATCTCCGCATAGGCGCCGCCAGCGGCGCTATCCTGAACGCTGAGTCCTGCGCTTGGAGAAGCCACTAGCCTATTTCTTTTCCTGTATGCGATCTTCCTCGACAGTGGAGGTCCAGTTATCGATGACCTTGTCGATATTGCCCTTGTGCTGACTCATCAACTGCTCAAACTTGTCCCGGAAGGCAAGGCCAAGGTTCACGCCGTTCACGATCACGTTTTCGAGCAGCCAGCCCTTCTTATCGCTGTCGTACATCGAATAAGTCACGGGATACTTGTTGCCGGACTGCGAAACGACCTCGAGATTGACTGAAGCACGATCCTTGGCCCGCGGATTCAGTTCCGCCGACAGCACGTTGATATTGAACTGATCAGACTCGACAAGCGTCTTGCCATAGGCATTGAAGAGACTCTTCTTGAAGACTTCCACAAAGCGCTTCTGTTGCTCATCACTGGCTTCGCGGCGATACCGGCCCATGATACGTGCAGAAATTCGCTGAAAATCGATCGACTCTACAAGTGCTCCGTGCATGATATCGTAGAATTTGGTCTTGTCCTCGTAGTAAGTCTGGCGCTGGTTTCGCAGCTTCTCGACCAGACGGTTGGTATCCTTTCGGACCTTGGCCATGATCTCGTCTTCCACACCGGCCTCGGCCTGGGCCGAGAACAGGGCACAGAACATCAGCAGGACTGCGAGCCCCATGGCTGCCAGGGCGGACCGTGGGGAAAACAGACTTTTATCGATCGGATGCAAAGCGGTAACAATTCGAGTCATCTGCCAATATCCTTCCGTAGTTCGGGCTGCAATTTCAGAGGTTGCTGGTGGCAAAATTGCCGATCAGCTTTTCGAGGTTGAGGGCACTTTGCGTGTTCTCGATATAATCACCCTCAGCGAGGGTATCAGGATCACCGCCAATGGCGATGTTCAGGTACTTCTCACCAAGTAGCCCAGCGGTGCTCACAACGGCCACACTATCGCGTGATATATAATCTACGTCGGCATCGAGCTCCATGGCTACTCGTGCTTTTACCGATTTCGGATCCAGCTTGATTTCAGTGATCTGGCCTATGGTCACGCCTGCCATCGAAACCTTGCCACGTTCACGCAGGCCACCGATATCGTTGAATTCCGCATAAATGGTGTAGGTCGAATCAGCTGGACTGAGACTCAGGCCACTGATGCGTACCGCCAGCAGAAATAATGCGCCTATGCCGAGCAGCATGAAAAGGCCTACGCCAATTTCGATAGTTCGCATTTGCATTTACAGATCTCCAAACATGACGGCGGTCAGAATAAAATCAAGCGCGAGCACACTGAGCGAAGAGTACACCACCGTACGGGTAGTTGCCGCACTGATACCCTCCGAGGTCGGGACCGAGTCGTAGCCTTGATAGACAGCAATCCAGCTGCACACGAATCCGAATACAAGGCTCTTGATCACGCCGTTGAGCACATCTTCCCTGAAGTCCACCGAAGCCTGCATATTACTCCAGAACGACCCTTCATATACGCCCAGCCAGTCCACACCGACCATCATGCCGCCCCAGACGCCTACGACGCTGAAAATTGCGGCCAGAATGGGCATGCTGATGAAGCCGCCGATGAGACGCGGTGCAATCACGTAGCGCAGCGGATCCACGCCCATCATTTCGAGGCTGCTGAGCTGTTCAGTCGTTTTCATGAGCCCTATTTCAGCAGTCAATGCACTACCCGCCCTGCCTGCGAACAGCAGCGCCGTCACCACCGGCCCCAGCTCCCGCACGAGCGTCAGCGCGATCATCTGACCAATGGCCTGTTCCGAGCCGTAGTCGACCAGGATAGTATAACCCTGAAGCCCGAGCACCATGCCGATGAAGAGTCCGCTGACGATAATGATGAGCAGCGATAGCACACCGGTCTGCCAGATCTGTCTGGCCAGCAATGGCATGCCTTTCATCGATGGCCAGTTCCACAGCGTCTGGATCAGAAACACACCGGATCGGCCAAATGAGGACAAGGATGTGAGACCGGAATGGCCGAGCTTCTGAATCCTTCCGATAAGCTGACTAAGCATTCCGAGCACCGGCAGACAGCAAATCAGCCTTGTAGTCCGGCGCAGGGTAATGGAAAGATACCGGCCCGTCAGGCAGCCCGTTGAGAAACTGCTTCACGAACTCGTTACCTTCTGTCTTCAGATACTGAGGCGCACCCTGCCCCATCAATTTGCCATCGGCGATGATGCACAGATGATCTGCAATACTCATGGTTTCCTGAATATCATGGGACACCAGAATCGTCGTGAGACCAACCGCATCGTTGAGTAACCGAATAAGCTTGACGATCACGCCCATCGCAATGGGATCCTGCCCGGTGAAGGGCTCATCGTACATGATGATATCCGGGTCGAGCGCGATGCTGCGCGCCAGTGCGGCACGCCGGGCCATGCCGCCCGACAGTTCGCTTGGCATCAGATCCCGTGCGCCCCGCAGGCCCACCGCGTTGAGCTTCATCAGGACGATGTCCCGGATCATGTCGTTATTGAGAGCGGTATGGGCACGCAGTGGGAAGGCGACGTTTTCGAATACGGTAAGATCACTGAATAGCGCACCCGACTGGAACAGCATACCCATCCGCGTTCGCATATCGTAAAGCTTCGCTCTGGACATCTCGTTAACAGTGATGCCATCGAAGATCACTTTCCCGCTTTCGGGTTTGATCTGGCCGCCGATCAACTTCAGTAGTGTCGTCTTGCCTGTGCCGCTGGGACCCATGATGCCAGTGATCTTGCCTCGCGGCGCGTACAGACTGATGTTATCGAAAATCAGCCGATCACCACGGCGAAAGCTCATGTTCTCGATACTGACGAGATGCTCTTCTGACAGAACGGTCACTCCTGGTTAAATCGAGGCGGGAAGATATATTTTCTGATTCTGATACACTATCGCCAGAGCCGATACGGCCGCGAAAATTTCCCTGCAGCGACAACCCTGTCAGCTGCCGCCAGTCATTACCGTTGGAAACTCTATGGCACATACGACCCCGACACAAGAGTCGATTGCTGCGGGCTTTGATTTCCTCGCAGCCGGCATCCGTACGATGGAGACCGAGCGTGACGCAATCGCCGAACTTATCCTGCGCCAGAAACAACAACGCGAAGGCTTCACGACAGCCTGTGAGTTGATGCTGGCATGCCGTGGCCGAGTCGTGGTCACCGGCATGGGCAAGTCAGGCCATATTGGCAACAAGATAGCAGCCACCCTCGCATCTACTGGCACCCCAAGCTTCTTCGTGCACCCTGGCGAAGCGAGTCATGGCGACCTCGGCATGATCACCAAAGACGATGTCGTGATTGCCATTTCGAACTCCGGCAACACGGCCGAAATCATCAGCATATTGCCACTCATCAAACGCATGAGCATTCCGCTGATCACCCTCACCGGCAACGCCCGCTCACAAATGGCGGCGCTGGCCGACGTCAATCTCGACACCAGTGTCAGCAAGGAAGCCTGTCCCCTTGGGCTGGCACCAACTTCGAGCACTACCGTCACTTTGGTGCTGGGCGATGCGCTGGCCGTTGCATTGCTGGAAGCCAAGGGCTTCAGTGAAGAGGATTTCGCCTTTTCGCATCCTGGCGGTGCGCTGGGCCGGCGCCTGCTGCTGAAGGTTGCCGACATCATGCATGATGGCCCCCGAATTCCGGCCGTCAGCGAATCTGCCAGCATGTCGGACTGTCTGCTCGAAATGACCCGACAGGGCCTCGGCATGGCCTGCATCGTCGATTCGGAGTTCAGACTGCTGGGCATCTTTACCGATGGCGACCTTCGACGCGCGCTCGAGAGCAGGGTCGATATACACAAGGCTCACCTCGCAGATATCATGACGGTGAAGTGCACCACGATTGCGGCTGATATGCTGGCTGCGAAAGCACTTGCCATCATGGATGAAAAGAAGATCAATGCCCTTCCTGTCGTTGCCGATGATCGCAAACTCATCGGCGCCCTGAACATGCACGACCTGCTTCGCGCAGGCGTCGTTTGAATACCCGTCTTCCGGTGAATGAAGCTATGACAAATAAAGAGTCTCGACCTATCCGCCTGCTCGCCCTGGATGTGGATGGCGTTCTCACCGACGGCAAATTGCTGTTCACGCCCGAGGGTGAGGAGCTCAAACGCTTCTGCACGCTCGATGGGCAGGGCATTCGGCATTTGCAGCGTGCAGGCATAGCCGTAGCGATCGTGACTGGTCGTCGTGCCGCTGCCACAGAACGTCGTGCCAAGGATCTGGATATCGTTCTGCTATTACAGGGTCGGGTCGACAAACACCAGGCACTGCTGGAAATCTGTGAAGAACAACAGATCGACATATCCGAAGTTGCGTACGTGGGCGACGACCTGCCTGACCTCAGCGCCATACAGGCGTGCGGATTTGGTGTCGCAGTGGCAAATGCCCATGCCTTCGTGCGGCAGCACGCCGACTATGTCACGATCGCTCATGGTGGCGAGGGCGCCGTACGAGAAGTCTGTGACCTTCTGCTCGAACGTATGGGCCTCCTCGACTCAGTGCAACAGAGCTATCTGCTCACCTGAGCGAAGCAGCAGGAACGAGAGGGCCTTCGAATGACTTTACGGGAGATGGCTGCCAATGCGGCCAGGTCGAAGCGCCTGCTTTTTGCAGTGGTGCTCATCGCAGTCACGGCCGCTCTCTGGTATCAGGCCTTCAACGATGAAGCCGTCGAAGTCGTGCGGCTGGCGGACGACGCTGAGCCGGACGCCTTCATTATTCAGGCGAGCTATCGTACCTACAACCTGGCTGGCATGCTTGAAAGCCGGCTGGAAAGCGTGCGGGCCGAACAATTCGCCGATACCGACATCGGCATTCTGTCGCTGCCGCGGCTGGACATCTATGAGGAAGCAGGCGAACGGAACTTCTGGCATATGAGCGCAGACAGGGGCACTTATGATGCCCGCTATTCGGTACTCACACTCGACCAGAACGTGGAGATCCTCGGCAGCACGCTGGAGAACCAGCCAATACGCATCCTCACGTCTGGCCTCGTCTACACCATGGGCGACGAGCATGTGAAAACAAATAATGCTGTTGAGGTGATCTCTGGTTCTGATAGGATTCAAGGCACTGGCATGGAACTTGATATGCAAAAAAGGGCAGTAGAATTGAAGCAGGATGTACGCGCAATCTATCAGGCAAGACCGGCTTATGAGTAAGTTCATACGCGGAATTTACGGGGCCCTACAGGTAAGCCTGGCGCTCGCGTTATCGAGTGCCGGCGGCCCCGTTGCAGCGTTTGACATGACCTTGCAGAGTCGCGAGCCGATCAGGATACAGGCTGACACCGCGGAGCTCGATGAGCTCAAGGGCGTCGCCACCTACAAGGGTGATGTCGTGATCAGCCAGGGTCAGTCGCTTATCGAAGCGAGTCGTATCACCGTGTACACCTCGGGTGGCCGGGGAATCAGCCGACTCGACGCGGTTGGCACACCTGCCCACCTGAAGCAGTACAGTGAAGAAGACCAGACGGAAACCAATGCCTACGCCAAGCGTATTGATTACAGGCGCGACCAGAATCAGGTCGCGCTCCGTGGTAGCGCCCGACTGGAACAGAATTCGAGCATATTTCAGGGGGAAGAGATTCTGTACGATACCGTAAGCCAGATCGTCAATGCGCGGTCGTCCGACGACAAGGAAAAGAAGCAGCGGGTCGAGATGGTCTACTTCCCGGAGAACCCGGATGAAACCAGCGAGACTCCAGATAACGCCGGTCAGAACTAGGCGGGCGGCGGCATATCATGAAGAGACTCGCGGCAGATAATCTGTCCAAGGCATACAAGAAGCGTCCGGTCGTGAAGGATGTCTCACTCGAGGTATTTTCAGGTGAGATCGTCGGTCTGCTGGGCCCGAACGGCGCCGGCAAGACCACCTGTTTCTATATGGTGGTCGGGCTGGTCGCCAGTGACAGCGGCATCGTCAGCATCGATAACCAGGATATCACCAGCCTGTCGATGCATGGCCGCGCGAGGCGCGGCATAGGGTATCTGCCGCAGGAGGCATCGGTCTTCCGCAAGCTCAGCGTACAGAACAATATACTTGCCATACTGCAGACCCGCGGCGATCTGAACGTCAAGCAGCAGCGGGCGAAGTGTGAGGAACTGCTCCGGGAGTTTCATATCACGCATATCCGTGACAGCCTAGGGATGAGTCTTTCCGGCGGCGAACGCCGTAGAGTCGAGATTGCACGTGCACTGGCTACGGAACCGGATTTCATTCTGCTGGACGAGCCCTTTGCTGGTGTTGATCCGATTTCAGTCAATGATATCAAGCAGATCGTACAGCATCTTCAGAAACGTAGTATCGGGGTGCTGATCACCGATCATAACGTGAGGGAGACACTGGATATCTGCGAGAGAGCCTATATCGTAAGCGACGGCTATATCATCGCCAGTGGCACGCCCGACAGCATTCTGGCGAACCAGACAGTTCGAGACGTCTATTTGGGGGACCGATTCAAATTATGAGAATAAGTACTCTGCAGACCTATAGCCCGTACTCAGCCAATCTAACGGGCAACGTTAGCGGCCGCTTCTTCAGAAGGCCCCAGCGCTAATGGTGATGAAGACCTCTTTACAGCTCAAGATGGGGCAGCATCTCACGATGACCCCGCAGTTGCAGCAAGCCATCAAGCTCCTGCAGCTGTCTACCCTGGACCTTCAACAGGAAATACAGCAGGCGCTCGACTCTAATCCTATGCTGGAGCTGGAGGAGGACGACCACGATCGCGGACCGGAGCGCCTCGAGTCCGACCGGAATGCCGAGCGTGATTCCGAAATTCGCAGTGATGCAAGCGAAACCATGGAGGCCACCGAGCGTCAGGATTCCCTGGACACCATTCCTGAAGACCTACCGGTCGACACCGCATGGGAGGACGTCTACCAGAGCAACACGAGTAGCAGCTCAGGCTCAGGCTCAGGCGGCGATGACGATTTCGACTTCGAAAGCCGGAACTCGCGCGCTGAAAGTCTGCAGGATCACCTGCTCTGGCAGCTCAACCTCTGCCCAATGAGCGATACCGACCGCCTGATAGCACACTCGATAGTCGATGCAGTCAATGATGACGGCTATCTCACCCAGACCCTCGCCGAAATCCACGAGGGCCTGGTGGACATGCAGCAACGGATGGCGGATCGTGAAGAGATCGCGCTAGGCGATGATGAGGTCATCGAACTCGATGAGGTTCAAGCCGTACTGAAGCGTATTCAGCAGTTTGACCCGCCAGGTGTTGCGGCGCGCGATCTTCAGGAGTGCCTGCTGATCCAGCTCTTGCAGCTGCCGCCCTCGACACCCTGGCTGAATCAGGCCAAGCTGGTGATCAGCCATTACATCAACCTGCTCGGATCGCGCGATTACGCGCAGCTGATGCGCCGAAGCCGGATAAAGGAAAGTGACCTCAAGGAGGTCATGCGGCTTATCCAGTCCTTGAATCCGCGCCCCGGTGAAGGCGTACAGACGACTGACACTGAATATGTCGTCCCGGATGTGATCGTCAAGAAGCTCAAGGACAGATGGACGGTGGAGCTCAATCCTGAGATTGCACCACGGATTCGGGTGAATTCGACATATGCCGGTATGGTCAAGCGTGCTGATTCGAGCGCGGATAACACCTATCTCAAGGATCAGCTGCAGGAAGCGAAGTGGTTCCTGAAGAGTCTTCAGAGCAGGAACGAAACCCTGCTGAAGGTCGCCACGAAGATCGTCGAGCATCAGCAGGGCTTTCTGGACTATGGAGAGGAAGCCATGAAGCCGCTGGTTCTGCACGACATTGCAGAAGCCGTGGAGATGCACGAGTCGACCATTTCGAGGGTGACCACGCAGAAATACATGCACACCCCCAGAGGTGTATTCGAATTGAAGTATTTCTTCTCGAGTCACGTTGGCACCGAAAGCGGTGGTGAGTGTTCCTCGACTGCCATCAGGGCTATCATCAAGAAGCTGGTTGCGGCCGAATCGCCAAAGAAACCGCTGAGTGACAGCAAGATCGCGTCCATACTTGCGGATCAGGGCATCAATGTTGCACGTAGAACGATAGCAAAGTACCGGGAGGCCATGTCTATACCTCCCTCAAATGAACGTAAGCGACTCATCTGAGCCGCCTGCGAATCCTGACCTACCTAAGAGGCACAGTGTATGCAGTTGAACATTACCGGACAAAATATCGATTTGACCGATGCGCTCAAAAGCCATGTTGAAGCCAAATTTAACAAGCTTCAGCGTCACGTTGACTCGATCAGTAATGTACAGGTGACACTCGCAGTTGAAAAACAGCGCCAGATGGCGGAGGCTACGCTCCACATGAGCGGAAGTGACGTTCATGCAAACGCTGAGGATGTGGACATGTATACTGCTATCGATCAATTGGCCGACAAGCTCGACAGACAGGTCCTCAAGCAGAAGGAAAAACAGGTGGAGCGGAATCACGGCGTACATGCCAGATAGCGGTCGGCCAGCCACATAGACCCACGTAAATTATGAAACTTTCGGAAATTCTGGCACCGGCACTCACCCAGCACCGGGTGAGTGCCTCCAGCAAGAAAAAAGTACTGGAACACATCGCTCACCTGGTTGCAGGGCATTACTCGTTTCTGAATGAAACAGCCCTGCTATCCAACCTCAACAACAGGGAAAGACTCGGCAGCACGGGCATCGGCAAGGGTATTGCCATCCCGCACTGTCGACTCGAAAACTGTGACAGGGTCATCGGCGCGTTCCTTACACTTCGCAGTCCGGTCGAATTCGATGCCATCGATAACGAACCAGTCGATCTGCTTTTCGTTCTGGTCGTCCCGCAGGAGGCCACCTCAGAGCACCTCGACCTTTTGGGGCAGCTCGCGCAAAAGTTCAATGATGAAGATTTCTGTGAGGAAGTCAGAACCGCTGACAGCAGTGCACAGCTTTTCGAGCTAATTACTCGAGAGGGAAGCAAAACCGACTCGCAAGACTGAGGTGACTCCTTGAAACTGATTATCGTTAGCGGGCGCTCCGGTTCAGGCAAGAGTACTGCCCTTCACGTGCTCGAAGACCTGAGCTTCTACTGCATCGATAATCTGCCTGTGGGCCTGCTCAAGCCTCTGGTCGAAGAAGCCTTGAGCGAGGATAACAAACCAGCGCAGAATATCGCGGTCAGTATCGACGCGCGCAATCTCAACAAGGATTTTGCGAGCTTCCCCGAGATGTTCGCCGAGCTGAAATCGAAACAGGTCGAATGTGAAATCATCTTCCTGGACGCGGATGACCAGACCCTGCTGCAGCGCTTCAACGCTACGCGCAGAAAGCATCCGCTGAGCACCAGAACGATGTCGCTGAAGGAAGCCATCAGCCACGAGACCAAGCTGCTCGAGCCGATCAGCACAATGTCCAGTCTGTATATCAACACCAGCAACCTGTCGATTTACCAGCTCAGGGATCAGGTCAAGCTGCGGGTGAGTGGGCACAGCACGCAGGAGCTCGCCCTGCTGTTCCAGAGCTTTGGCTACAAACATGGTGTCCCATCAGACAGTGATTATGTCTTTGATGTCCGATGCCTGCCAAACCCCTACTGGGACCCTGCTCTGCGGCGCTTCCGGGGCACTGAAGATCCGGTTATCGAATTTCTCGACAATGCGCCGGAAGTCCAGCAGATGAAGGAGGATATCTCCCGATTCCTGAAGCGATGGCTACCTGAGTTCAAAAAAAGTAATCGCACCTATCTCACGATCAGCATCGGTTGCACCGGTGGGCAGCACCGTTCGGTCTATCTCTGTGAGCAGCTGGGACGCGAGTTCAGAGATTTCTACGACAACGTTCAGATACGGCACAAGGAACTGGCTGGATAGCAGTCAGGTGCAGTTCTCCTTTGCACAGTTTGCGTTAATTCCCAATTGCATAAGCTAGCAGCTTAACTACTCTTGTGAGCACAGATGCTGACCAGAACTGTTACCATAATCAATAAACTTGGCCTACATGCACGCGCAGCAGCAAAATTCGTCGCTGCCGCCAACCGGCACACCAGCTCGGTTCGGGTAGGCAAAGGCCAACAGTGGGCCGATGGCAAGAGCATCATGGCAGTGATGATGCTGGCAGCAAGCAAGGGCACGATGCTCGAGCTCTGTATAGACGGCGAAGATGAAACCGAAGCCATGGCTGAAATTGTAGCGCTCATCGAAGACTATTTCGGCGAGGGCGAATAGCTTCAAACGCGGTCCAGGTTCTGGCTAGCCAGCTTCATGATTCAAACGGTAGCTCAACGTGCAGAACGCAGCCGAACAGTACGAAGACAACTCGTCGCGCAGTGTGACCAAAGCGAGATTTCGCTCCATTGTAGAGGGGCTGGATAGCGGCTCACTGCACCAGGCGACATATACGCTTAACAATGGTCTGGCCCCGGGTGATATTGCTCACCTTTTGGAGTCTTCGCCACCCAAGCAGCGTCTGGTGCTCTGGGAGCTGCTCGATGACGACCTCGAAGGCGAGGTGCTCTCTTACCTGAGCGACGACATCCGCTCCGAGTTCCTTCGCGACATGGACGCTCAGGCCGTTCTGTCGATTGCCGAAGATTTCGAGACGGACGATTTTGCCGATCTCCTGCAGCAGTTGCCCGAAGCACTGATCGCAGAAGTCCTCGAGTCGATGGATACTCAGGACAGGGTTCGGATCGAAGAAGTCCTGGCGTTTCCAGAGGACTCTGCCGGTGGTCTGATGACGACCGACATGATTACCGTGCGGCCTGACATCAGCGTTGAAGTCGTTCTACGCTACTTACGGAAGCACAAGGCCCTACCTGCCTCTACCGACAACCTGCTCGTAGTTAACCGACGTGATCAGTTCGTCGGTGTTCTGCCCATATCGACACTGCTCGTTTCCAATCTGAATGCCACCGTGCGCGAAATCATGCAGACCGATGTGGATCAGATTCCGCCGACTATGTCGGAGAATGATGTGGCCCACCTGTTCGAGCGCCAGGATTTGATTTCGGCGCCAGTTGTGGCTGACAGCGGGCGACTCCTCGGGCGAATCACGATCGACGACGTCGTAGACGTCATACGCGAACGAGCGAACCACGAAATCCTCGGTCGTGCTGGTCTGGACGAAGATGAAGACATGCTGGCGCCGTTTTTCAAGACCGCCAAGAGTCGTGCCGTGTGGTTGGGCATCAATCTTGTCACTGCCTTTCTCGCCTCGGCAGTCATCGGTATGTTCGAAGGCACTATCGACAAAGTTGTGGCACTGGCGGTTCTGATGCCGATAGTCGCAAGCATGGGCGGTATCGCAGGCTCACAGGCCCTGACCCTGGTCATCCGCGGTATGGCTACAGGAAAGGTCAGTCGCGGCAATATCAGCTGGCTGACAAATCGCGAGTTTCTCGTCGGGCTGTTCAATGGCTGTATCTGGGCCGTGGTCGTCGCTTCCGCTGCCATTGTGTGGTTTGAAGACCTGCAGCTTGGGGCCGTCATTGGCGCAGCACTCATCATCAACATGGCGGTCGCAGGTCTGGCGGGAACAATTCTGCCAATGGTATTGCAGTCAATGAAGATTGATCCAGCGCTGGCTGGTGGCGTCATACTCACAACGATTACGGATGTGGTTGGCTTCCTATCCTTTCTCGGCCTGGCGACCATCGTCTACGGGTTCTGACGCTGCATTCAACTCACTCGGTGGGCATCCATTCTGATGTCGACCTGACGCTGGCCCAGCATGGTGATTTCGCCATTGTAGCGTTCAAGCCCGGTCGACGAGAATTCGAAACCGTAGACCCGCTGCAAGCCGAAGCCGAGGCCACCGTGTCGTCTCAGCGATAAGCGCCTGAAAGCAATACTCTGATCCAGCAGCTGCAGGTCCAACTGTTCACAACGCTGTCTTACCAGGGCCAGCGCGCGCTCGCGAATGCGCAGCCCCTGCCACCAGATCCCCACGGCAGAGAGTGTGAGGGTAATCCAGAAAATATCGATCAATGCCAGCGTCATGGGCGACCTTCGTCAGCTCCTCGTATCAGTTGTTCAGGCAGGGCACCCTGCACCACGTATTATCAGACAATAGCGAACTATGACACAGCTTTCCGTCCAACACTCAGCAGCAAAGCTCGTTTCTGTCATCCTGCTCTGCCTCTCGTTAGCTGGCTGCTTTGGCTTCGCCTTCTGGTTCGAACGCATGGACACCCTTGTCATGTGGCGTCTGGACGACATGCTTGATCTCACCGATAGCCAAAAGAAGGCAGTCGAACCGGTTATACTCGAAATTCGCGAGTGGCTCAGGGACGATGGCTTCCCTGACCTCATACCCCGCCTTGAGAATGTCATGGAACTGTGGGTATCGGGTGAGTCAGAGGCCGCTCTGACTGCATTCGAGAATGAGGCCAGCGCGATCATCGACCGCTTTCTCGAGGCCAGCTGGCCAGCTGTAAAGCCCCTTCTCGTCCAAATGACGCCCTCCAACGCGGAAGCTTATAGAGCGTACAGCGAAGACAAGATGGAAGAGTGGTTCGACGAGTCAGCATCTCTTGAGGCCAAGGTCGATGATCGCGTCGAACGATTCGAAAACTGGTTCGGTGAGCTGGACCGTAAGCAAACCAGGCTCATTCGTCAGCTCACCAAACTAGACGCGAACGAGCTGCAGATCCGTGTGGACAACAGTAGGCACCGTAGAGAACGTTTTCTCCGGCATGCCTTGAGCGATGACCTTGCCGCACTGGAAGCCATGTTCAAGCGGCCTTCCGATTTTCAGACAGCAGCCTATGTTCAATGGCGAGCACAGGAGCGGGATCAGATCGTCGCTTCGCTGCAGGCTCTCTTTCCTACGCTGCGCAAAGCTCAGCGAGAACAGGCGGGTGAGCGCCTCGAGGAATGGATCGAGCGCCTGCGGGAGGTTCTCGACTAAAAAAGCAGGTATAATTCCCGCCCCGATAGCATCGCGAACGAAGACCATGGCCAAGGAAAGATTTCAGCACGACGCTGAGAACGTTGATGACGCGTCTGAACAGGACCTGTTGAGTGACGATGTCGAGATCGTCAGCAAGTCCGAGATGAAGCGCCATATGCACAGCTTGCAGACGCTGGGTGAACGCCTCGCTGGCATGCCGGATATCTGGCCGGAGCTTGACCTGCCCGATCGCCTGCTCAAGGCGCTGTCCGATTTCAACGCCATTCCGTCGAGGGAGGCGAAACGACGGCATCTGCAGTTTATCGGCAAGCAAATGCGCACTATTGATCATGATGCTGTTCTGGCGGCAATAGAACTGCGGGATAGTGGGTCGGACTACCAGAAGAATCTGCACCATGAAGCCGAGAGGTGGCGTGAACGGCTGCTCGCGGCTGGCCACAGGTCTGAAGAGCAACAGGCCATGAATGATCTGATTACAGAGTTCGTCAGCGCCAATCCAGCGACCGAGGTTCAGGCGCTCAGACAGACCCTACGCAATGCCGTAAGGGACCTGCAGTTGAAACGCAACCGGGGCAATACCCGTAAGCTCTACCAGTTGATCAGAGATGGTCTGGCTCGCGAGGTCTGAGCGCTCTGAATCAAGCCCGACTCAGAGTCGGCGATGCTGCTCTACAGGCATTCGTCGACGAATCTGGGAGAGCTCCTTGAAGTCCAGCTCGGCAATCGCGATACCGGGTCCGGTCTCTATCATATCCAACACCCGCCCCCACGGATCGACAATCTGACTATGTCCGAAGGTGTGACGACCGTTCTCGTGTTTGCCACCCTGGTTGGGGGCCAGCACGAAACATTGATTTTCTATCGCGCGGGCTCTCAAGAGCACATCCCAATGCGCCTCCCCCGTCTTCGCCGTGAACGCAGAGGGAACAGTCAGCATCGTACAGCCTGAACGCGCATATTCGCGGTACAGCTCAGGGAAACGAAGGTCGTAGCAGATACTCAGGCCCATCCTGCCCCAAGGCAGATCCACCGTGCGCGGCGCCTCGCCCTGGCAGAAATAATCTGACTCCATGTAACGCTGACTGTCACCGCTGACTTCAACATCAAAGAGATGGAGTTTGTGGTACTCAGCGAGCACATCCCCATCAGGACCGCATACCAGGCTGGCTGAGAGCGCCCGCCGGTCATTTGAGCCCTGCCCGGAACTGGACTGGGCAACAGGCAACGACCCGGCCACAAGGTAGACTTCCAGCTGCCTACTCAGTTCTGTTAGCCGATGTCGGATGGGTTCCCCATTGGCTAGCTCGCTCTGTGCCAGCGCTATGGCTGCTTCGCTGTCGAAGACCAGAAAGTTTTCAGGCAGGACCACCAGTTTGGCGCCTTGTGCCGCTGCATTGCGAATCTGCGCTTCGGCGGCCTCAAGGTTATCGAGGACGTTCTGCCCGCTCACCATCTGCACCACAGCTGCAATGGCCGCTTGTGCGCTCTCAGGTCTGCTGTCGGTCATGCTCTCTCCTGTGTTGTCTCAGCTATCTCGATCACCAAACGACTGCTTCAGATTGACCTCCGGATCTTCGAGCGTTCCGGTCAGTTCATAGGTTGCGCTGGTCAGTTTGCTCAGCGCGTCCCCCATCAACTTGTCAATAAGGAAGAGCGCTCCACCTATCTGCGGCGCCCCGACAAGAAGAGCGGCCAGCGGCAGATTCTTGGTAAGTGGCAGAACCACGAGCAGCTCCATGTCCAGGGCGTCTGTAACCATGCTCATGGTGCCGGTCAGCTGGAACGCACTTGAAGTCGCCTGAATGGCGAGCGGAGACTCGAAATCCACTACGCCTTCCTTGATCTTGGCGCTGCCCTCAATATCATCGTACGAGATACCCGCTTCATAGATATCACTGAAGTCGAGTTTGAGACGCCTGGTCAATGTATCCATATTCAACACGCTGAAAACCTTGAAGAGGTCGGCAGAGCGCGAGGTCTCGGTGAATCGACCGTCCCGCAGTCGCATCGAAATCTGACCCGAAAGATTCTCCCAGCTGAAGTCGAAGGGCGTTCCGGTCCAAACCACCCCGGTCTTGAACCGGTATTTGGCGGCAGTCATTGGTGCGGGCCCCTGAAAATGGCTGTAGATTTTTTCGAAGCGCTCACCGCTGAGTTCCCCGGTCAGGATGGTCGTCTGCTGCTGTGTAATCGGCTCGCGCAGCCAGCTTAGACGTCCTTCGAGCCGGGACCCTTCCACCGCTGCTCGAAGCTCGCGGAACACGACGCCTTCATCACGCTTTTCTGCTATCCAGCGCCAGCTTCCAAGAGACTTGGCGCCGTAAAAAAGCTCGTCAATTGACACGTCACCCAGCGGCACATCAGTAGGGGTGAAGCTGCTTTTCTCGCCAGAGCCCTCACTTTCAGCCTTGGCTTCAGGTATCTTCAGGTAGGCGAGTCTCGCCGTTGGGTAGTCCTTTGCACCGCCAGGTACACGCACTGCACCCTTCATGAGCTCGGGCACATCCACCGCAATATCTACCGAATTATTAGTGTTACGCGAGGCGAGAACAGCAAATTCGCGATAGAGCTTGTCGTCGAGCTTCAACTCCGCGACTGTAAGATCCACGCCTGTAAGCCAGTCTGGCCAGTTGGCGACGAGCTGACGCGCCCGCTGATTCAGCACCGGTTCATCGACAAGTACCTCGATCTCGCCGTCTTCCTTTTTGCCGTACTCCCTGGCGATGAAGCGTTGCCACTCGCCCACATCCAGACGCGGCAAGTAGCCGACGACGTCTAGCCCGCGCCGGCCTGCCAGCCCCTGAGCGGGCGCCGGCTCTGCAGCTTTACCAAGCCGATCGAAATTCATGCGCACCCGATTGTCGGCGCTGGTGCCACCAAAGCGGATTCTACCTTGAAGATCCTCAAGCTCGGTCTGCTTGCCAGCACCAGTCGTTACGACCGAAATATCACCACCCACGAGCTCACCGAGCTGAAACCGATACTCCTTGGCTCGCGCATTTTCGGCCCATCGTACCTCGAGCTCGAGATTACGGCGTTCGTCAGCACCCTTGCCAAAGGGCTGTGGGTAATCGAAGGCAATGCCACGCAAATCTGAGCGGACGGTCAATGAATAACGATCGCTGGTCGGTGTACCGCTCCAGGCAAAAATACTGTTGATCTCGGTCCCACCTGAAAGCCGAACGATTTCCGGCAGCGTGACCCGCTTCTGTAAGGCGGCCAGCGACAAACGGGTGTTGGCTCTGACCTGGATCTTTTTGGACGCCTCGCTCCACTCCGGCGACTGCACAGTCAGCGTCGCTTTCTCACCCTGCAACCTGAGATGTTCGCTCTTCCCGCTCACGCCGTTAGCCATGCTATATTCGAAGCGACCACCGATCTGCTCTGCACTCAGATCATGTTCTTTCGAGCGGACTGCCATATCGTTAGCATCGATGCGAATGCGCAGGGCTTCCGCCGAGCTTGTATCCAGATTGACGGTGAGCGCAGCATTAACCACTGAGGCGCCGGAAAGCTGCCAGTCACCTGCAATCGGACGAGTTGTTTCCGCAATTGGCGAAGAGCGGAGCCAGTAATTCCAGTCAGCCGCTTGAGGCCGGCTGCTGAAACTGGCATCGAGCAGAGACTGACCCGCCACATCCCTCAGCTCAACACGGCCATCATAAACCGGGAGACCGTTGATTCGAGCGGAGGCAATATCCGCGCTCACGCGGTCATCAGTGATTTTCAGCTGAGTCACGAGCTCGGTGAGCGCTGGCCAGTCTTCGGCGAATTTCAGTGTTCCATCCTGGATATCGAAAGCCATCTGCGAACTGGAGTTGGTTTCGTCTGCAGCCTCGCCAACCACTCCAGAATAGAAATAGCTGCCACGCCTGATCAGGCCACCCTGCACCGCGCCGAGCACCCATTCGTTCAGGTCCTGGTCGAGTATACGAGTGGGGAGAAAAGCAGCGACGAGCGATGAATCAGCCTCTTGCATATTGATAGCGAGCTGAAGACTCTCGGGCAGATCCTCGGCATCAGGATTGAGCAGATCGAACTCGGCCTGCAGTCTACCCTGCACATCGTTCGGGCGATCCAGTGTGAGACGTGTACCCCAGACCTGGGTCAGACCATTGTAAGAAGACCAGTCCACCCGTCCTTCGACGTAAGGGAGCTGCCAACCCTCCTCGTACAGATCGGGAAACTGCAGACCCACGTCCTTATCAGCGAAGATGACATGACCACGGCTGCCGGCAACCTCCAGATAGCCGTCCAATCGAGCGATCATGGGCGCGCCGAAGGCAGCCTGGACCGTCGCATTACTCAGCATGGCCTGCACTAACACACCGTCGTCCGCTGACTGCCTCACATGAAGTTTGTTAAGCTGTCCTTCGGCAGCGTATGCAAGCAGATCTCCGACACCCTCTGCCCCGATCTGTCGGCTGGCTATTGCAGCCTTCGACAGCAGCTCAAGATTGACCGCATCGACAGCCATGCTGAACTCTTCACCACCCGCAGCCATCACCTGCCTAGTGAGTAGTGGCATTTCATTCCAGCGACCATCAAGCGCTGTAGCTCTAAGCTGCCACTGCTCGAACCCTATCGGGAAATCAACGAGGTCCTCCAGGCGATGCCCTGGACCGATACCAAGCCTTCCGCTCAAGTGGAACTGCCCGCCAAGTGTCCTGACGAGCAAGGTTTCGCGCCCGACAGGCGGGTCCAGGGTGTCGACTTCGGGCAGTTCAAGTCTCAGCTCTGGCAGATCGAGTGCCAGTGTGGCATCAACTTCGGCGGTCTCGGCGTCGTATTGCAACCAGAACTCACCCTGCCCTGTCAGACTCGCCAGGCTCAAAGGCACATCGTCGGGAATCATTCTTCTGAAAGGCTGTAGCACTTCGTCGTCGCGCCATCGCACGTAAGCCCTGGCCGCCGGACTCGCCCCCGCCTTCCGATCAACGAAAACCTCAAAGGCCAGAATCTCCTCCTGGCCCTGCAGAACCCGAGTCGACAGCTCCAGTGTTTCACGGCGTTTCTTTAAAAACACCGAGGGCAGACGCCATTGCACGCTACGGCCGCTCATATATCGCCAGACCAGGTCAATGTTGCCAAGGCGATAGCTGCCGTCACCAATAAGCGCAAGCGCCGACTCCACCTTTTCACGCATACTCTGATCGAGGGCGTCGGTGAGGTCTTCAATAGATTGGCCAGCGATAGCTACCGTTGGTTGCCAGCTGCCGTCCTCTTGCTCAGCCAGTCGGACGACCAGGTTCTCCACCGACAAAGCCGCAGGCACAAAAGACCAGTTCCGTATCGACTCGAGCAGGTCCAGCTCAAGATCTACCTCCCCCAGATTCAGGGCATCCTCAGAACGACCACTTGGACTGATGCGCAGTCCACTGAGCCTGAGTGAAGGGTTTCGACCCCACCAGCCGCCACGCAATTCGCTGATGGCAATATGCATCGATGTTTCGCGCTCGATCAGCGATACGATGTCAGGGCGAAGTACATCTGCGTAATGAAGTGCAACGCGCGCTGCAGACATGGTGACGGCCGCTACCGCCAGAAATACCGCTATGGCCACGAATGCGACGGAACTGAGGCTCAATTGCCTGCCTGACTGGCTTTTTCTAGCAACAGTTTCCGTCAACTAGAACCCGCCTTGGAATCATTGAAGAACAACGTCGAACTGCTCCTGTGTATAGATGACTTCGACCTGAAAACGGATGCTCTTGCCAATGAACTCCTCGAGGTCAGCCACGTTATCCGACTGATCGTCGAGCAAGAGATCGACCACCTGCTGCGACGCCATGACAAGATAGCTTTGGGCATCGTAATTCCTGTTGATACGTAAAATTTCCCTGAAAATTTCATAACACAGCGTTTCTGGCGTTTTCACCGTACCGCGACCTTCGCAGGCGGGACAGGCTTCTGAAAGCATCTGACCGAGACTTTCAGTCGTGCGCTTTCTGGTCATTTCAACAAGGCCAAGCTCACTCACGCAACTGATCTTGGTCTTGGCATGGTCGCGCTCGAGCATCTTCTCCAGCATGCGCAAGACCTGGCGGTTATGCTCGGGGTCCGTCATATCGATCAGATCGAGTATGATGATACCGCCAAGGTTGCGCAGTCGCAGTTGCCGGGCTATGGCCCTGGTCGCCTCGAGATTGGTCTTGAAAATCGTTTCCTCGAGGTTCTTGTGGCCGACGAAGCCACCGGTATTGACGTCGATTGTCGTCATGGCCTCGGTTTGATCGATGATGAGATAGCCGCCGGATTTCAGCTGTACCTTTCTGCCAAGCGCCTTCTGGATTTCGTCCTCGACGCCGTACAGATCAAAAATTGGCCGCTCACCAGGATAGTACTCGATCTTGTCCTTGATCTCGGAGACGAATTGATCGGTGAACTCGATGGCTCGCTGATAGCCCTCCTTGGAATCGATGCGGATCTTTTCGGTCTCCGGCCGTACCAGGTCCCGCAGAGTCCGGGCATACAGGCTGAGATCTTCATAGACTACTGCCGGGGGCCTGACGCTCTGGATCTTGCGGTGCACGGCGCGCCACAGGCGGCGGAGATACATGATATCGCCAGTGAACTCCTCTGATCCGACGCCTTCGGCTGCTGTTCTGATAATGAAGCCAGACGAGGCTGTGGCAGCATCTTTTGTTTCATTTTCAGCCAGTAAACCGTCGTCGACACAAGTTTGAATGAGCAACTTGAGCCGCTCACGCTCCACTTCGTTTTCAATGCGCTGAGAAATACCGATATGATCAGTGCCGGGCATGTAGACCAGATAGCGCGATGGAATGGAGAGGTGCGTCGTCAGCCTGGCGCCTTTGGTGCCGATAGGGTCCTTTGTGACCTGCACCACGAGTTCCTGGCCTTCTCGCAGCAGACCGCCAATTTCCACGGCACGCCCATTGCCTTCGCCATTCCCTGAGCCGTTGCCGTTGCCACTCCCGTTTCCGTTACCACTGAGTTCAGACACGTGGATGAATGCAGCCCGTTCGAGCCCGATATCCACGAAGGCCGCCTCCATTCCCGGAAGCACCCGCACCACGACGCCCTTGTATATATTGCCTACAATGCCGCGTCGGCGACTCCGTTCGATATAGACTTCCTGCAGCATGCCGTTCTCGACCACTGCGACCCGAGTCTCTACCGGAGTGACGTTCACCAGTATTTCTTCTGTCATGATACTGTCCGTTTTTATTGTGAGTCCTTCAGCGTCGTCCAGCGCAGAGCCCCTTGGCGGTCAGATAATCACTGACCTCACATAGCGGGAGGCCGACGATCGCGCTGTAGCTGCCCTCGATACGTTTCACAAAGGCAGCGGCTGCGCCCTGGATGCCATAGGCGCCAGCCTTGTCGAGTGGTTCTCCACTCGCGACGTAATGATCGATTTCTTCTCTGCGCAAGGTCCTGAACCACACTTTGGACACGACCTGCACAAGATGTTCGCTCTCTGCGGCGACGAAGGCCACTGAGGTATATATGGTATGCACCGTGCCGGAAAGCTGCTGCAACATCCGTGTGGCATCTGCCGCATCCAGCGGCTTCAACAGGAGTTCGCCGGTGTGATCAAGCACGCCAGCGGTGTCGGATCCGAGCACGAGCACCGCTTCACGTTCGGACGAAACCGCCTTGAATACTGCCCGAGCCTTGCTGAGCGCCATCCGATCAACGTAAAGATCATTGGCTTCATCTGGCCGGGGCGTTTCGTCCACATCAGCTGGTTGACAGATAAAATCTAGGCCGATCTGACGTAGCAGTTCAGCGCGACGGGGCGAGGCCGAAGCCAGTATGAGCGTGTTGGGCTGTGACATATCAATCCCTGATGCCTTAATTGTCCAGGCGGTGCAAGATAAATCTGAGCAATGGCCAGAGCAGCGCTGATGTTACTGCCGGAATGAGAAAGCCCATGTCGATCGCTGGGTTCGATATGAAGCCATCTATCCAGCGAAACAGCATGAGATTGATGCCGATTACCGCAAATACGATCACGCTCTGCTGTAAAACAGGAAACAGCAGGAGACGCTGTGACATGGTCAGCAGCAAATAGGCCTGCAAGGCCAGACTACCGGCATGCAGACCTAATGTGGTGCCCACGAGCACGTCCCAGAACAGCCCGACCATCCAATTTGCCATGATACCGACGCTCTGATCTCGATACAGTGTCCAGTAAACCATGACAAGGGCAATCCACTCGGGACGCAGTATCGCAGCTACGCCCTCCATCGGAATGATCGTGAGGCAGGCAGCCAGAAACAGTGAGGCTGCAAAGACGCCGTAACTCATTGAAGAAGATGCCATGCGTTCTGCGGCCTGCCGGGCTAGGAAGCCGGTTCGGTCTGCTGCTCCAGAACACTGGGTAACGCACGATCATCACCGGGTCTCTTGAAGACCAGCAGAACATGCTTGCTTCTGTTCAGCTCTGCCAGTGGTCGTGCGTAGACCTGTGCGAACGGCAAGCCCGGATCATGCGTCACCGACTCCACCCGAGCGACAGGATAGCCTTTGGGGAAGCGCCCACCGAGACCAGAGCTCACGAGCATATCGCCGGCCTTGATATCGGCTGTATCAGGAATGTTGACGAGTTCAAGACGGTCGAGCACCCCGGTTCCGACCAATATTCCGCGGGAACCATTACGATTGACTTCGATGGGAATGGCATGGGCACTGTCCGCTATGAGCAAGACCCTTGCGCTGTAAGGCGTGACAGCGGTCACCTGCCCCATCAGCCCGGTCGAATCCAACAAAGGCTGACCCTCGAAGACACCATCATTCGAGCCCTTGTTGATCATGACCTCGTGCATGTATGGATCCGGGTTGATTCCGATGATTTCAGCTACGAGAACAGACTCATCGACGAACGCTGCAGCGTTGAGCAGCGCGCGAAGGCGATTGACTTCCGCCGTTAGTGAAGCAGTCTTGAGGGCTTTCACCTGCAGGATGCGGAGCCGGTTCTCCAGCGAGGCATTTTTTTCCAGGAGACTCGAGCGGGACTCTGTGATGGATTCACCGAAATCACTGATACGGCCAGGCAGTTGCACGCTCCACTGCACCGGAACCAGCAGCACGGACATGTTTTCCTTGAGGGAGTCCAGCCAGTCCAGTTTCAGATCAGCCACACCTATGGCTAGCGATAAAACGCCAACCAGTAGGATGCGGAACCCCAGCAAGGGGCCTCTTGCGAAGATAGTCTTGATGAAACGCTCTCCGATGTTCTTTCTGTTTACAGACTAGCGTATGCGAACTGCTTTTGCAGGCGCATTACTTAATCCATAAAGAAGAGACCGGCTCCGCGCTGATCCATTACTTCGAGGGCACGTCCACCACCACGGGCGACGCAGGTAAGAGGATCATCGGCGACGATGACTGGCAGCCCGGTTTCTTCGGAAATCAGACGGTCGAGGCCGCGCAGGAGTGCGCCGCCGCCGGTGAGAACGATGCCACGCTCGGCGATATCGGAAGCCAGCTCGGGCGGTGACTCTTCAAGTGCGCCTTTACAGGCCTGGACGATAGTCGCCAGATCATCCTGAAGCGCTTCCAGGATCTCTTCACTATTCAGTGCAAAGCTCCGCGGCACCCCTTCGGCGAGATTCCGCCCACGCACATCGATCTCACGCAGTTCAAGACCTTCGTAGGCACAACCAATCTCGAGCTTGATGCGCTCGGCAGTTGCATCGCCGATCAGCGCACCGTAATTCCGGCGGACGTATGCAACGATGGCTTCATCGAAGCGATCTCCGCCTACACGTACTGAATTGGCAAACACGATGCCATTCAACGAAATGATAGCGATCTCGGTGGTCCCACCACCGATATCAACCACCATTGAACCATTGGCATCTTCAACAGGCAGACCGGCACCAATGGCCGCAGCCATGGGCTCTTCAATCAGGAAGACTTCACGGGCGCCAGCGCCCATTGCGGATTCACGGATTGCCTTGCGTTCGACTTCGGTCGATCGGCTGGGAATACACACCAGAACGCGAGGGCTCGGTGTGATGAAACTATTTTCGTGCACCTTATGGATAAAGTGCTGGAGCATCTTTTCGGTAACCTGGAAGTCGGCAATGACGCCATCCTTCAGAGGACGGATTGCCGTGATATTGCCGGGTGTTCGGCCAAGCATGCGCTTGGCTTCAGCGCCAACGGCGGCGACGGACTTGGTTGCGCCCTGACGACGAATAGCCACCACTGAAGGTTCGTCCAGAACGATCCCGCGACCGCGGACATAAATAAGCGTGTTAGCCGTTCCAAGATCGATGGACAGATCACTGGAAAATAGGCCACGGAGACGTTTGAACATTGTTAGATGCTAGTTCCTTGAGAATGCACAGAGCTGGTTTGAATGCTGAGTAAGAATGGACCAATCATCTGTGCTCTGGCGCACAGGCTGAACTGCAGGCAACTTTAGCAAGGGTACACCCGCAGCACAAGCTAGTTGGAAACTGCCACCTGCTGTTCACAGCACGGCCCGTCGATAGTAGACTGCAATGCCTACCAACGCAGACGGAGCAAAGCCTCCAGAACAGGAACGCCCTGAATGAACATTTCAGATGAACAGCTTGCACAACTTGCCGTGCTCGCAAGACTGGACTGCGCCTCGGACACGAGCCTGCGGAATGACATCGATCGCATCCTCCATTTCGTCGAGCAGCTGCAGTCGGTGGATACCAGCCAGACAGCTCCGCTACTCAATCCGCTGGAGATGACCCAGCGGCTGCGACCCGATGTCGTAACAGAGCCTGATGATCGTGAGCGCTATCAGAAGTGCGCCCCGCTCACTGAAGGCGGCCTGTTCCTGGTGCCCAGAGTCGTCGAATAAGCTGCGGCTTACCGAGTTGTATTGTCACCTGAAATACAGCAACATTCGGCCACACCTTGCCAACCATGCACGCCAATCATAGCGGAATACAAGCCAATCATGTTCCCAGAAACCATACAGTCCGCCCTGGAGGGACTGAGAAACGGCGAGTTCTCTATTGCAGAGCTTGTCACGGAATTCGCTACTCGCGCCCGCAATGCACAGCCTGAGCTCAACGCCTACATCACCATTGCCACCGAAGACCAGCTGGAACAACAGATCAGCTACGCTCGCGACCTGGCCCTGAAAGACGCGCCACTCGATCTGGCGGGCATTCCTCTTGCGATCAAGGATCTCTTCTGTACCGAGCTGATGCCGACAACCTGCGGCTCCAAGATGCTCGAGGACTACGTTTCACCGTTTGAATCCACTGCCAGCTCGCGCCTTTTGCAAACAGGCGCCGTCTTCGTCGGCAAGACCAACATGGATGAATTCGCCATGGGCTCGTCGAACGAAAACAGCTTCTTCGGGCCGGTGCGAAATCCCTGGCATGTAGAGCACGTACCCGGCGGCTCTAGTGGCGGCTCTGCTGCAGCAGTTGCAGCGGGCCTGTGTCTTGGCGCACTGGGTACTGATACAGGCGGCTCGATACGACAGCCTGCCGCCTACTGCGGCATCACCGGTCTGAAGCCGACTTATGGCCGGACTTCCCGCTACGGCATGGTGGCCTATGCATCGAGCCTGGACCAGGCTGGGCCAATGACGCGCACTGCTTACGACGCCGCTTTACTGCTTTCCGCCATTGCTGGCCCCGATGATCGCGACTCCACTTCGAGCGCGGAACCGGTTGCTGACTATCTCAAGGACATCAATAAGCCTTTGCAGGGCCTGCGGGTTGGCTTGCCAAAAGAATATTTCGAAGCGCTCGGCGAAGGTCCTGTACTGAATGCCATCATGGAGGCCAAGAAAACGCTGGAACAGCAGGGTGTCAGCTTCGTTGATGTCTCTCTGCCTCACAGCAACCTGGCCCTGTCGGCGTATTACATCATCGCTCCGGCAGAAGCCTCCACCAACCTGTCGCGCTTTGATGGCGTGCGGTTTGGTCATCGGTGCAACGGCGCCCGCGACCTTGCCGACCTCTATGCCCGCTCGCGAAGCGAGGGTTTTGGCGCCGAAGTCCAGCGCCGCATCCTGATTGGCACCTTCGCGCTCTCCGCGGGCTATCAGGATGCCTTCTATAAGCAGGCGCAACGTGTACGCAGGCTGGTCAAGAACGACTTCGTCGATGCGCTCGGGCAGGTCGATCTGCTCCTGGCACCTGTCACGCTCGGCGCTGCCTTCCGACTGGGAGAAAAAACCGATGATCCGGTCAGCATGTACAAGGAAGACCTGTTTACCATACCAGTCAGTCTCGCTGGACTGCCTGCCATCTCGGTACCTTGTGGTATGGCAGACGCCTCTGGCACGGATCTGCCACTCGGCATGCAGCTGATCGGGAATTACTTTGATGAAGCCAGGCTGCTCAACGTTGCCCACCAGTGGCAGCAATTGACCGACTGGCACAGCAGAACACCACCTTCATCCGCACGAGAGATGAAATGAGCACGATTGCGAGGACACCACGATGAGCTGGGAGGCCGTAATAGGACTGGAAGTTCACGTCCAGCTGGCAACAGACTCCAAGATATTCTCAGGCAGCAGCACGGCCTTCGGTGCCGAACCCAACACCCAGGCCTGCCCTGTCGATCTTGCGCTGCCGGGCACGCTACCGGTATTCAATGAGAAGGCGCTTGAGATGGCAGTGCGCTTTGGTCTTGCCATTGGCGCCCATATCAATCACGAGTCTGTCTTTGATCGCAAGAACTACTTCTATCCTGATCTGCCAAAGGGCTATCAAATCAGCCAGCTCGAGGCACCCATCGTGCTCGGCGGTACGCTTTCGATAGACAGCGGTGACGAAGGTCAGCAACGGACGATCAACCTGACTCGTGCGCATCTGGAAGAGGATGCTGGCAAGAGCCTGCACGAAGATTTCCATGGCATGACCGGTATAGATCTCAATCGCGCTGGCACACCGCTGCTGGAGATTGTTTCGGAACCAGAACTCCGGTCGGCGAAAGAGGCAGTAGCCTATCTTCGCAAGTTGCACACTATCATTACCTATCTCGGCATCTCCGACGGTGATATGTCTCAGGGTTCCATGCGCTGTGACTGCAACGTCTCGGTCAGGAAAGCTGGCAGCACCGAACTCGGCACACGTACCGAAACCAAAAACGTCAATTCGTTCAAGTTCGTCGAAAAAGCCATCAACGGCGAGATTGAGCGGCAGATCGATATTCTCGAAGATGGCGGGTCGATTGATCAGGAAACGCGGCTCTACGACGCTGATAAGGACGAAACGCGTCCTATGCGCAGCAAGGAGTTCGCCAACGACTATCGCTATTTCCCTGACCCGGATCTGCTACCGGTGGTAATCGACGACACCTACATTCAGGCCATACGTGAGAGCCTGCCCGAGCTACCCGAGGCGAAAGCTGCCCGCTTCCAGTCGGAACACGGACTCTCTGAGTATGATGCCAGTCTGCTGACGGCCTCGCGTCCGCTGGCGGACTTCTTCGAAGCAACCGCCAGGACATCTGGCGATGCCAAGCTGAGTGCCAACTGGCTGATGGGTGAAGTCAGCAAGCGACTGAATCAGGACAGCATCACGATCGATGCCGCACCAATCACCCCGGAGCAGCTCGGCGGGCTGATCGCCAGAATCTGCGATAACACGATTTCTGGAAAGATTGCCAAAACCGTGTTCGACACCATGTGGGCCGAAGGCGGCAGCGCTGACGAGATCATCGAGAAGAAGGGGCTCAAGCAGGTTACCGACAGCAGTGCCATCGAAGGTATCGTCGATCAGGTTATCGCTGCAAATCCCGCTCAGGTCGAGCAGTACCAGGCTGCAGAGCGAGCAAAGCGCGGCAAGATGATAGGCTTCTTTGTCGGTCAGGTGATGCAGGCGAGCAAGGGCAAGGCCAACCCACAGCAGGTGAACAGCATACTGAAGCAAAAGCTGCCAGACTGACCATGAGGTGACGCTACGGCAGTGTCAGGTACTACCACTCAGCACTTCACTATAAGGAATGAACGATGGCTCAGCCAACACTGAAAGGATCTAAGGTAACGACTTACGGTGACCTTCCCGCCAAAGGCGATGAAGCGCCTGATTTTACCGCGGTAAAAGCAGATATGTCCGAAATTTCGTTGTCTGACTATAAAGGCCGTAATGTCGTGCTCAACATATTCCCGAGCGTCGACACACCGACTTGTGCGACCTCGGTGCGCAAGTTCAATGAGAAGGCTGCCCAGAAGAGCGACACGACAGTCATCTGTATCTCCGCCGACCTGCCCTTTGCCATTGGTCGCTTCTGCGGCGCTGAAGGTATCAGTAATGTGGTCGTCGCCTCGATCTTCAGAAACGGCAATTTCGGCAGAGACTACGGTGTACTCATGACCGATGGCCCTCTGAAAGGCATTCTGTCACGCGCAATCGTTGTCATCGGTGAAGACGGTCGGGTGCTGCACAGCGAGCAGGTAGCTGAAATTGCCAATGAGCCAGACTACGAGGCCGCTCTCGCCGCTATCTGATAGCAGCGCTGCCCTTCAAGACGCTATGGGCCAGCTATCGGGGCTGGCCCTTTCGTCTGAATGAATCTGAGCACCGCTTCGCGAACGTCAGCATCGGCGAAGCCACGGATATGCCCCTCCTCATATTGATAGACTTCAGCATTGGGCAAGACCTGTTCGAGTTGCTGCAGGTGACCGACGTCCACGATGCGATCCTTGCTGCCGTGCATGAGCAAAACGCGTCCGGAATCGAGATCACCAACAGTCTTCTCCGGATCATAGGCAGACGGTAAAAGGAAAGTCGGCGCCTGAAGTAGCCACGTCAGCCAGTTTGCAGCCATGGCCTCTCTTGCGACCTGCGGCAACGAAGCCGGTGCTGATTCTATGACGATGGTATCGAACTGCGGGAGCTCGCCCCGCCAGCGAGCGGCGTAGGTCAGCCCCAGCGCACCGCCAATGCTCTGCCCCAGCAATATGAGCGGCGTAGCCGAGGACTCCTGCTGTAACCAGTGATGCGCAGCCTGTATATCCTGAAATACCGATGGCAGTAGCGGCGCGCCGTCAGATTGTCCGTAGCCACGGTAGTCCAGCAGAAAAACCGCGTAGCCCTCATCAGGCAACCAGGCGACGGCATTGAGATGGGTCGAAATATTCTCACCATTCCCGTGTAGGAACAGAATACGCCCCCTCTGCTCTCCACGCGCTGGCAGATACCAGTTTCTCAACCGGGTACCATCCTTCGCCACCAGCTCCACGTCCTGCCATTCCAGCCCGTAACGCTGAGGGGTCTGGAGATACTGTGTCTGCGGATAAAAGAGAAAACCGGTGAGGCTCTCGCAACCTGCTGTCAGCAGTACAAACGCGAAAATGAGCACGGCAGCCCCTGAGCTAGAACGCGACATAGAAGCCTGTGCTCCCGCCCCAGCCCCGTGCAGCCGTATCATCCTGATACTCAGCCGAAACGCGCAGCTGAAGTGATTTATTGAAGTGCCAGGCGACATGAAGACCTGCCGATGAGGGGTCGGATTCGCGCCCAGCCAGTCTGAAGTGCTGGGCGGCCTCCAACAATATTGACACTTGATCGGACTGCCGCAGGAGCCCCAGCTCAGGCCCGGCTGCAAGCGCAAAACCTGATGCGATATCCCGATGGGCTCTGAGGTTGCCGTTGATCCTCGCGGTCAGCAACCAGCCTCGGGCAAGTCCCCACGAAGCAGGGTCAGGCGTGGCGCCATCGAGCGCATAGGTGATGCCAGCTGACGGTTGGATGTATGGCGCAAGCGGCTCGTAGGTTGACTCCCTGATGAGCCCAAAGGCAATGCCCCACGACAGTGGCCTGTCGAGCGCACTCGCTGGTGATCGAGAGTCGATATCGATAAAGGTCAGATCGTGAATCCGCAACGCGGCATCTTCAGAGAGCGCCTGACGTAAACGGAGTCTGAACATCTCAAGCGAGGCGCCTGGCGGATAGCCGCTAACCGGATCGAGCAGATCGTGAAAAGCCGGGCGAACTCCGAACTCCAGATAGGGCTCGTCTGCAGCAAAACCTGCACTCGATTCCAGGCGCAAAGTCTCATGGCCCTCGTCGTCACGAACAGCTGGCCGACTTTTCGAACGGGCGGCTGCCGCACCCAGCTTGCTGCGCGACGATAATAGTTGAATAGTCTTCCGACCCAGCCCGGGCTCGCTCACTTTCTTTCTGGCAGCCAGGAATCGGGCATAACGATAGGCTGTATCCAGGAGTGCTCGACTGGCCTCATCGTCAGCATTCAGTCCGTCCTCGCGCATTCGGGCCAACCAGGCTTTGGGATCCTGCGGCGGACCCTCAATATAATTTCGAACTGCTGCAATTTGATCGCGGTCGAGCTGGCCGCTCACTTCTTCGAGCTCAGCCGAGGCAGAGGCTCGGAATTCCGTCTCGCCGATCATGCCAGCTTCCACCAAAATGCGCACGGTGTCTCCCGGAATGGCTCGTACGAGAAACTTATCGGTAAAATCGAAGCGATCGCTACTCGCGTCCAGAAGGGCCAGGAGTTGATAGGAACAGTTTTCGGTGAAGAAGTAGTAGTCCATCTCTACATGGCGCATTTCCCAGACATGACGGACGAACTGGTCGACCTCCGGCTGAGTCACCTTAAGCTCGTATTCCCAGACGTTTCGACTTTCCAGAAAGTGATATTCCTTCACCTTCTCGTAATACGGCACGATGCTTACGATACCGGGGTAGCCACCTGCAAGCCCCTTTATTGAGAACAGCAGCGGATCCTCTTCGGCATTCGCATTAGCCGCATAGTTCACCGCGTAATCCAGCAGTGGATTGCTGCCCTCACCTCGATCCACCCTGATCAGGGTATGGCCGAACATGGATGATGGGCTGTTGATGAAAGCGGCCGGGAAGATCAGGCTCAAGCCCCTTCCGCCAATCTTGGCGGACCATGCCTGGAACTCCGCGCAGTCCACCTTCAGTGACTTCAAAGCGTCGATGCGCTGGCTCAGCCAGTGAAATCGCGCTGGAAAGCGGCATTGGGCGGCAGCATCGGTTGCGCCAGCCTCAGCATCTCGCTCGAAGGCAGCTATCGTAGCTTTCAGTTCGGCTTCAGGATCAGTCACCCCCTCCGGGCTGAAGAAGAATTCGTCATCGTCAACCTGGCTTTCGTAGCTCGCCAGCAGCCCAGCGCGATGGTAGTGCAGCAGGTGCAGCCAGGTCGATTCAGTCGCTACCTGTTGGAGCAGTGCAGGCGTGATCCCGCCTCGATTGGATGGATTCGCTATTTCGGCAGCAGAAGTTGTAGCCAGGCATAGCATCGCTGGGATGAGCGCGAGAATTATGGATAAACTGGAAATACAATGACTCACAAAGCTGTGTTGCAAGGCAATGACCATGGAGAACCGGTCAGAAGGAAAGGCTGGAGCCGATGGCACCAGCCTGGATCGTATTAACCAAGATACTTCGAAAGTGCTGCGTCTTTAGCCATCACGGTGACGACACCGTTGTAGGTTTGACCAGAAGTTGTCTGCTCGCCTGGGAACAGCGTATCAAAGTTTGCCTGCATCTGTGCCTTGAAGTGTGGCTGATCTGCCTGTTCGATGCCGATCACCTCGGCCAGAGCCTGCAGAGTCTCGCCATCACCACGTGCGGTGTCAGCCGCGATCTGCTCGAGATTGGCATCAATGAAGCTGTTGACGTCAGCAGCCAAGGGGCCACCGGCATCCTGGCAACCCAAAGTGCCTGAAGTAATACCAAAAGTCTGGTTACCGGATGTGCCATTGGTAGTCGCCGCCAGAACATGCTCATGCCATTCGTTCGCATCTCTGAAAACGACTTCTGTACCGAGACCACAACCTGCCGGGCCATGTGTGTTGGCAGCAAATGATGAGGCGGACAGCGCCGCCAGTGCAAAACCCACAAAGATCTTTTTCATTGTAATGTGTCCTATTTAGGTATGCTCATGTGTATCAAGCCACTCAGCAGGCAGCTCAGTCATTGAACTGCCAGGGGAGTGTCACCAACGAGTATAAGCACAGAGCCGTAAAAAGCTATCGTCCGATGATTTCGGCAGGCAGCAATCCGGCTTGTATCGGTTTCACGGTTTCTTTAACCTCGGTCCATGCTCATGGCAGAGCATTCCGCCTTGCCGTTGTTTTCGGGGACACGCAATGAATCGACACCGTTTACTCCAGATACCATCCATTTTATTACTCATGATATTGGCCAGTACGGCTAGCGCACATTCTGCTGACGCAGTGGGGGGATTTGGCAGCGGTTTCATGCACCCGGTCTCAGGCGCGGATCATATTGCAGCGATGCTGGCCGTCGGGCTTTGGAGTGCGCACCTTGGACGGTTCGCGATACTTCTATTACCGGCTGTTTTTCTGCTGGTCATGGCAGTATCTGGCTTTGCAGGAGCGGCTGGCATTACGCTTCCTGCGATTGAAATCGGCATTGCACTCTCAGCAGTCACGATCGGCAGCCTCGTTGCCTTCGCGGTACGCTTGCCTTTGGCGCTCGCGGCGGCCGTTGTAGGTTTTTTTGCAATCTTTCATGGTTATGCCCATGGTGCGGAAATACCCGATTCCGCAGGCCCACTGCTTTATGGCGCCGGTTTCCTCCTGATGAGCGGGTGCTTGCAGTTAGCCGGTGTAGCCGCGGGACGTGGCGTCATGGCGCCAATGGCCACCGTACTCACCCGCACAGGCGGCGGGCTTATCGCAATAGCTGGTCTGGGTTTTCTGGGCAGCGCGCTCTAGCGGCGCCTGGCAGGCGCTAGGCCAGATGCTCGCCCCACAGATCGTGCTCGTCTGAATCAATGACCCGAACACGAATGACTTGTCCGGGCTTGAGTTCGAGCCGGTCCTTGGTACTTCTATGGTCAACGAATACCTGACCATCGATTTCCGGCGCGTCAGCCTTTGATCGACCGACTATGCCTTCTTCGACCACTTCATCGATCAGCACGTCGATTTCTTCGCCGATACGATTCTTCAACCGTGCTTCGCTGATGACAGCCTGCTTGGCCATGAATCGAGCCAGCCGCTCCTGCTTCACGTCTTCGGGCACCGGATCAGCCAGCTCATTTGCAGTTGCCCCTTCCACCGGCGAGTAAGCAAAACATCCAACCCGGTCAAGCTGCGCCTCATCCAGGAAATTCAGCAGAATCTGGAAGTCTTCTTCAGTCTCACCAGGAAAGCCGACGATGAAGGTCGAACGAATGATCAGCTCGGGGCAGATCGAGCGCCACAGTTTAATTCTTGCCAGCGTGTTTTCTGCGTACGCGGGCCGCTTCATGGCCCTGAGGACTTTTTCGCTCGCATGCTGGAAGGGAATATCAAGGTAAGGTACCACCAGTCCTTCTGCCATCAATGGAATGACATCATCGACATGGGGATAGGGGTAAACATAGTGCAGGCGCACCCATGCTTTGCTGCCGTCTTTCGCACGGAGCTGACCGAGCTGCCGACACAGCTCCAGCATGTTGCCCTTCACCGGACGACCCTGCCAGAACGCCATCTTGTACTTCAGGTCAACGCCATAGGCGCTGGTATCCTGAGAGATCACCAGCAGTTCCTTGACCCCAGAGTCAACCAGCCGCTGCGCCTCGTCGAGCACTTCACCGATCGGGCGACTGACGAGCTTGCCGCGCATGGATGGAATGATGCAAAACGTGCACTTGTGATTACAACCTTCGGAAATCTTCAGATAGGCGTAATGACGTGGCGTGAGCTTGATACCCTGCGGCGGCACCAGCGAGGTGAACGGGTCGTGGTTCATCGGTGCTGGCACGTGCTGGTGTACGGCGTCGACTACAGATTCATAGGCCTGCGGACCTGAAACGGCCAGAACGTCAGGATAGCGCTCTAGCACGTCTCCCGACTTTGCACCCAGACAACCGGTCACAATGACCTTGCCATTCGAGCGCATCGCCTCGCCAATCGCATCGAAAGATTCGGCCACCGCACTGTCGATGAAGCCGCAGGTATTGACCACGACAACGTCCGCACCCTCGTAGCTCGGAGAGACTTCATAGCCTTCAAGCCGCAGCTGGGTCAGTATCCGCTCGGAGTCGACCAGGGCTTTCGGGCAGCCCAGACTGATCATGCCGATCTTCGGCGCTGCGCCTGTGCTTGCCTGAGGCGTATGAATTTCAACGGCCATGAAATGCTCTCAAAATTAGAGGAAGGAAAATTTCGGGGCGTAGTATATCAAATGAGCGGCAAGTTCGCTCATCTGTCACGTCGATCCCTCTGCCCCTGTCGTGGCCACGGTGGGTGACGAAGCAGCTTCAGTGATATACTCGGCGTTTTTTCATCCACAGGAGTAACGGCGCATGATGGATCAAGCCCGTGCAGTTCTGCGCGACACATATGGATATGACGATTTTCGAGGTGAGCAGGCTGCCGCCATTCAGGCCGTGCTCAAAGGGCGTGATGCCCTGGTCATCATGCCTACCGGTGGCGGAAAGTCCGTCTGCTATCAGATTCCGGCGCTGGTCCTGACTGGTACGGCTGTTATCGTTTCGCCGCTTATCGCCTTGATGGAAGATCAGGTCGCGGCGTTGAAGCTGCTCGGCATCGAAGCGGAAGTGTTGAATTCTTCCGTAGACCGGCAACAACAACAAGCTATTGAAACCCGCCTGCGCAAGGGGGAGATCAAGTTGTTATACATGGCGCCGGAGCGCCTGTTGCTGCCATACAGCCTCGACATGCTGAGCAGCATCGACATCAGCCTGTTCGCCGTGGACGAAGCGCACTGCGTTTCGCAATGGGGTCACGACTTCCGTCAGGATTACCTGGGTCTGGGTCAACTCAAGCAGCGCTTTGCGCAGGTGCCTGTGATCGCTCTGACCGCGACCGCTGATGCGCGCACCCGCGAAGACATCATCGAAAATCTGCACCTGCACTCGCCAGAACGGCTCATCGGCGGTTTCGATCGCCCCAACATCCGATACACGGTAGCCCCGAAGCAGGATGCGCGCCGTCAGCTCAAGCAGTTTTTGAGTCAGCATGAGGGCGAGGCTGGTGTCATCTATTGCATGTCGCGCAAGAAGACCGAGGAGACGGCCTCCTGGCTAAGCGGACTCGGCTATACAGCCCTCCCCTACCATGCCGGACTGCCCGCGGCCCTGAAGACAACTCATCAGCAACGCTTCCTGAGAGAAGAGGCTGTCATCATCGTGGCGACCATTGCCTTCGGCATGGGGATCGACAAGCCGGATGTCCGCTTTGTGGTCCATCTTGATCTGCCCAAGACCATCGAGTCCTATTACCAGGAGACTGGCCGAGCCGGGCGTGATGGCGAGCCAGCCGAAGCGTGGCTGGTCTACGGCCTGCAGGACGTCGTGAGACTCGGCCAGATGGTGGACAATTCATCGTTGTCACCAGAGCACAAACGCTTCGAACGCAATAAGCTGAACCAGCTGCTGGGCTGGTGTGAAGCAACCACTTGTCGACGTCATGCACTGCTCAATTATTTCGATGAAGCCTCACCAGAAGCCTGCGGAAATTGCGATGTCTGCCTGAGTCCGCCGAAAACGCTGGATGGCACAGAGGCCGCGCAGAAGCTGCTATCAACCATCTATCGAACAGGTCAGCGCTTCGGTGCAGGCCATGTAATCGATGTTCTTCGTGGCAAGGAGAGCGACAAGGTGTTCCAGAGCGAGCATCACCAGCTCAGCGTCTTCGGCATTGGAAAGGAGCGCACTGCTGCGCAGTGGCAGTCCCTGCTGAGACAGCTCATCGTGCAGGGCTACGTCTACTCGGACTCGGAACGTTTCGGTGCGCTCCGGCTTCAGGAGAAATCGCGTGCACTACTTCGTGGAGACATCACACTGAGTGTTCGCGAAGATCCGCCCGCACCGACCAGGACCGCCAAGACCACCAGCTCCGGTGGCAAGCGCGGCGTGAACGTACCGGAAGAAGAGAAGGACCTGTGGGAAGCACTGAGGGCTTGCCGCTCTCGACTGGCCAGTGAGCAGAACGTGCCGCCCTACGTGGTCTTCCATGACGCTACGCTTATGCAGATGCTTGAGCTCAAGCCTGCGAGTGAGGCAGCGCTCGGCGAAATATCCGGCGTCGGCGAAGCAAAACTTCAGCGCTATGCTACGGATTTTCTGGCGACCATTGCCGCTTTCAACAATCAACCAGCACAGGAAGAAATCAGATGACAGACGAGGCACTAAGCGCGTTCAAGGCGCGTATGGCGCTGACGATGACCCAGGAAATCCAGTGGGGTGATATGGACGCATTTCGCCATGTCAACAACACGATCTACTTCCGTTATTTCGAAAACATCCGTATCCGTTACTTCGACCACACCGGGGTCAACGACTTGATGAAGCAGTCACAGATCGGCCCGATTCTCGGCTCGACCGAGTGCAAATTTCTGGCACCGCTGACTTATCCCGATGTTATTACCATCGGCACCAGCATCACCGACCGTGCTGAAAAACGCTTCACAATGAGCTATGAAATATTCAGTCATGCGCAGCAGAAAGTTGTGGCGAAAGGCAGTGGTGTGGTCGTTTACTACGACTATAACAAGAATACATCCTGCGCAATTCCGCAGACTATCGCAGACGCCATCGACGGCTGAGCCCACCTATCTTAAATCAGGATTACCATGTCGCAGCTTCGCACACCTTATCCACCCATCGAGCCTTACGAGACCGGCATGATGGATGTCGGCGACGGTCACAGCATCTATTACGAGCGCTGCGGCCGGCGGGGTGGCAAGCCCGCTGTCTTCCTCCATGGTGGACCCGGTGGCGGTTGTAATGCCGAGCATCGCAGACTGTTCGACCCTGAACACTATGATGTACTGCTCTTCGACCAGCGCGGCTGTGGACGCTCAACACCGCATGCCGAGCTCGAGGCCAACACGACCTGGCATCTGGTGGACGACATTGAGCGTCTGCGCAAACTTGCCGGTGCAGAGCAGTGGCTGGTCTTTGGCGGCTCGTGGGGCTCGACACTGGCTTTGGCCTATGCGGAGAAACACCCTGAACGTGTCAGTGAGCTGATACTTCGCGGCATCTACACCCTCACGCAGCCCGAACTGGACTGGTATTACCAGTTTGGTGCATCTGAATTGTTCCCCGACAAGTGGGCACATTTCCAGGCGCCCGTCCCCGAAAGTGAGCGCGGCGACATGATCGCAGCCTATCGCCGTATACTGACCGGTGATGACCGAGACGCGCAGCTGGAAGCTGCTAAAGCCTGGACGATCTGGGAGGGCGAAACCATTACTCTGCTGCCAGACGAGGGTATGACCTCGGCCTTCAGTGATGGCCGGTTCGCGCTCGCCTTCGCCCGCATCGAGAATCACTACTTCAGTCATGGCGCGTGGCTGGAGGACAACCAGCTGATGAGGGATCTTCATAAGCTGCGGAACATTCCTGCTGTGCTCGTGCATGGCCGTTACGACATGCCCTGCCCGGCTCGCTATGCCTACGCCATGCATCAGGCCTGGCCCGAGGCTGACTTCCACCTCATCGAAGGCGCTGGCCACGCCTATTCCGAGCCTGGAATTCTCGACCAGCTGATCCGAGCTACCGACCGTTTCGCCCGCCAATAGCGCCATGAAACCCAGGCGCGGCCGGCGCCTGGTGCTGCGTATCATCCTGACGATAGCGGCGGTCGCGCTGGTGCTCCAGCTCGCGCCCCTGGGTGACATCGCTCGACAACTGGCCGGCGCGCAGTGGCCTTGGGTCATTGCCGCATTGCTGCTGCAGGTTCTGCTGCGTCTCGTCACCGCCGCCAGAATGCAACTGCTCGCCCATTTCCAGCAGCTCCGCATAGGCTTCTGGATCATGCTGAAGATCGTGCTGGCCACGGCATTTTACGGGCTGTTCCTGCCTGGTGGCATCGCAGGCGGCGCAGTTACCTTTGTGAAATATCGCCAGTATGGGGCGAGCGGCGCAGCTGCGCTGACCAACCTGTTCGTCAACAAGGCGGTGGCGGCTCTGACAATCGGGCTGCTCATATGTACCGCATGGCTGATCGATCTGTTGCCAGCAAGCGATGGCAACCTGACTTTGCCTCGACTCGCCCTGATAGCACTCGCGCTGCTTGTCCTGCTGCTGCTCCCCAGCCTGCTCAGATTAACCGTCAGCGCTTTCGGTCTTGCGCCACGACTGCAGCGTCGTTTTGCCAGCAGTAAGGGTCGCGTTGTCCAGGCGATACTGGCAGCCCTGTCACAGCTGCAGTTGGTCAGAAACCTTGGCTGGTGGCAGATCTTCTCGCTCATTCTGGCGGGCTGTACTGCACACCTCATAGCGGTGGCGGGCATGTTCTGTTTTGGTCTTGCGCTGGAGCTGACGCCAGCGTTCTCCACGGTGACGTGGATCTTTGGCGTAGTCTTTCTGCTCGCCATGTTGCCAATATCGTTCGCCAACTTTGGCGTCCGGGAGGCGAGCATGATTCTGCTATTGGCGCCATATGGCGTCGGCGCGGCTGAGGCGACAGCGTGGTCAATCCTTATGTACACCGGCCCCCTGGCCGCTGCATTGGCCGGAGCAGTAGTGGAGGCAGCCTTGCACAGGTCTCGCGATGATCGCCATGAAGGCAATGTCGCTATCCGTGAACAGACCGTCGCCGATCCTGTGACAGGAGCCACCCGTAAGCAATTGCGGCAATAACTGCAAATCCGACCAGAGACCACAGCGCGGTCGAAAGACTGATTCCGAGAGCGAGCAGACCTGCGAAAACAGCTGGCATCAGCGCCTTGACGATAAAGGTCGGTCGAGCCAGGCGACCCAGTGTGGCGCCGACATTGCTTGCGCCAAAGAGTTCGACAGGAACAGTGCTGCGGACCACCGTCAGCAGCCCGTTGGCGACACCATAGAACGCCGCAAACAGTAGCCCTAGGGTCCAGATGGGCGGCATCAGGTTCAACAGCAGCACACTGACGAGCAGCAGCGATAGAGAAACGGCGCCAACGGTGACTGCTCTACTGGTGTTGGCAAGGCGCCATTCCACGAGTCGACCAAGGACCTGCATCGGGCCAATGGCCGCTGCCAACCAGACGGCATCCGCGCGAGCGAAGCCGCGGCTGGCCAGCGCCTCGATGAGGAATAGTGAAAGTGCTCCAAATACTGCCATCGCCGAAGCGAATGACACCGCTAACCAGGCCAGCTGACGCTCTGCTGCCTGTATCTGCCTCGGCAGATGAGCTTCAGCTGAGGCAGCAGTAGACCCTGAGGAGGCGGGACGCTCTGCGCTCGAATCCAGCTTCTTTGGCACCATCAGCAGATGCACCGGGACGCCTATGAACAGATGGAGCGCGGCAAAAACCAGCAACGCTTCCCGCCAGCCACCGAGTTCTATCAGCCAGTGACTGAATGGCCAGAAAACCGTACTGGCAAAACCGCCGAATAGCGTCAGGACAGTGACTGAACGGCGAAACCGGGTTGGCAGTACCTGATGGATGACTACGAAGACGGGATCATAGAGGCAAAGCGACATGGCGACACCAGCGACCAGCCACCCAAGAACATATAGCGCGAGGCGGTCTGTGGACGCCAGTATCACGAAGGCCAGGGCCGCCAGCGCCGAGCCGAGCGCCAGAGGAAGACGGCCGCCTACCCTATCGATCCAGCGACCTACCATAGGGGCCATCAGGCCCGAAACCAGAACACTGAGCGTGAAGGCGCCAAACACCACGAATTCGCTGAAACCCAGCGCTGCCTGCAGTGGTTTTGCCAGCACAGCCAGGCTGTAATAGAGGCTGCCCCAGCTGAGGATCAGGACCAGACCAAGTGCGACCAGCAGGTAATTGGCCCTGATCGCCGTAAGGCTCATATCGGGTGGGCAGTCGGCTTCTGATGACGCGGCAACGCGACTGAAATGATGGCGGCCAGCGCCAGAAAAGCGGTGGAGATCCAGAGGCAAGCGGCAAGACCGTGTGCCTGGTACATCCAGCCAGACAGAAGCGTACCCAGCAGCCGACCGCCAGCGTTGGACATGTAGTAGAAGCCTACATCGAGCGATGCGCCTTCCTCTCTTGCATAAGAGACGATGAGATAGCTATGAAGGGAGGAATTGACGGCGAACAACGCGCCGAAGGCCAGCAGTCCGACCACCAGCACAGTCTCGACAGGAAATCCGCTGGATAGGGTAAGAGCAATCAATGCTGGGAAGGCTGTCAGCGCTAGCGCCCAACGAAGCGCTGACCGGCCATCGGGAATCCGCCCCGCCCGCGAACCGGTGATCATCGGCGCCTGTGATTGTACGATTCCGTATGCAATAACCCAGAGCGCCAGAAAGCCGCCGACCTGCCAGAAATCCCAGTTCAGTTCACTGCTGAGATAAACAGGCAGCGCGACCACGAACCAGACGTCGCGTGCGGCAAACAGGAACAGTCTGGCAGCAGACAGGACGTTGACGCCGCGGCTCTTGGAAAGCATTTCATGAAACTTGGGTTTCCCCTTGGCCCGACCCAGATCCTTTTTCAGCCATACCAGACTGCCGATCCAGACCAGGCTGAGTGCAATAGCCATGGCCAGCACGGAGTAGCGGAATCCCAGCCACGCCAGGAGCGCGCCGCCCATGAAGAAACCCACACCTTTCAGCGCATTTTTCGATCCGGTCAGCAGTGCGATCCAACGGTACAGCGCCCCCTGCTGATCCCCTGAAATCAGCTGTTTGATGGCGCTCTTCGCACTCATCTTGTTCAGGTCCTTGGCGATACCTGAAAGCGCCTGGGCAGCCATGACCCAGACCACCGTCAGCCAGTCTGCAGGCACGACGAGCATCAAAAGCGCGACCACCTGCAGAACCAGACCGATATTCATCGTGCGGTTGAGACCTAGTCTGGCGCCGAGGTAGCCGCCCACCAGGTTGGTGACAATGCCGAAAAATTCGTAGAACAGAAAGAGCGAGGCGATCTGTAATGGCGAATACCCAAGGCTGTGAAAATGCAGCACGACCAGCATGCGCAGCGCGCCATCGGTCAGTGTAAAGGCCCAGTAGTTGCCGGTGACTATTGCATACTGACGAACTTCTCGGGATAGCCCAGACAAGCGCTTCATAACGGGACTTCCTGTGGCTTACTTCCGGTCTGCGAGTCCGACAAGGCGTGCCAGCTCTGCGGTCCGGCAGGTATAACCCCACTCGTTGTCGTACCAGGCATAAATCTTGACCTGGGTCCCGTTGATCACCATTGTCGAGAGCGCATCGATGATCGATGAGCGCGGATCGGTGCGGTAGTCGATTGATACCAGCGGACGGGCTTCGTAGCCAAGAATACCTTTCAGCTCACCTTCGGCAGCGGCCTTGAGCAGGTCATTGACCTCGGCGACAGTCGTTTGGCGTTCGACCTCAAACACGCAGTCGGTGAGCGAGGCGTTGGCGAGCGGCACGCGAACGGCATGTCCGTTGAGGCGCCCCTTCAGCTCCGGAAAGATTTCGGTGATTGCCGTGGCCGAGCCAGTAGTGGTTGGAATCAGGCTCATGCCACTGGCACGCGCCCGTCTCAGATCCTTGTGGGGCTGATCGAGAATGCTCTGGGTATTGGTCAGGTCATGAATGGTCGTGATCGAACCATGGCGGATACCCAGCGTCTCATGGATCACCTTGACGACTGGCGCAAGGCAGTTGGTTGTACAGGAAGCTGCCGTGACGATTGGGTGTCTGGCGGGATCGTAAAGATGGTCGTTCACCCCCATGACCACGTTGAGAACGCTCGGCTCTTTGACCGGCGCACTCACGACTACCCGCTTCACGCCCTGGTCCAGATAGGCCTGCAGGATGGCCGTAGTCTTCATCTTGCCACTGGCTTCTATCACAAGGTCACATCCCGACCAGTCGGTGTCCGCAATGGGCTTGTTCGCTGTCACGGCTATGCGCCGGCCTGCTATCAGCAGTGTTTCATCTTCGGCCGAGGCTTCGTGCTGCCAGCGTCCGTGCACCGAGTCGAAGTTGATCAGATGGGCGAAAGTCGCCGCATCAGCAGCCGGATCGTTGACCTGGACGATCTCGACTTCCTGCATTTCCCAGAGTGCACGAACCGCCAACCGCCCGATGCGACCCATGCCATTGATGCCTACGCGGATCTTGCTCGTGCCAGCCATACCTTGTGCCCTCATGTCAGCTGCCCACAGCGAGCCACACGTGTTGGTCGATCGCCCATCTGCGCGAGCCGACCTGCGGTCTCCATCAGCCAGTCAGTGTTGGCCTGTCCGGTGACTTTCACTACCGCTCGCGCCCATTCTGGCAACTGCGGATGGAGGCGATAGTAGACCCACTGACCCTGCCGTCGATCCTCGAGGAGCTGACAGGCGCGAAGCTGTGCCAAATGACGTGAAATCTTTGGCTGGGAAACCTCAAGTGCCTCAGTCAACTCGCAGACGCAAAGCTCAGATTCCCGGGCCACGAGCAGCACGATTCTAACGCGCGTTTCGTCGGCAAGACACTTGAATAGTTCTGGGGGAGACATGGTCATAAGATGGGCTTCGCAAGGCTCTCTGAATAATGAAGTAAACTGTTATTGACCACTATATATGACTATTCGCATATACGGAATAGCATATATCAAATGTTTGCGCGTTGGCTCACGCTGGCCCGCTGTGAGACAGCATCGCTGAGCGATTTTTTCATCTGCGGCGTACCTAGCGATGATGTACACCTGAAACTCAGGTGGCAAAAACAACAAGGGGTAAGCAAATGGCAGATATCTTCGAAGCTCTGAAGAATGATCACAAAGTCGCCAAAGACATCATGAGGGTCCTGGAGAACACCGAAGGTGCCTCGAAGGAACGGCAGGAAAATTATCCGAAACTCGTCAGGGAGTTGCTCGCACACGCCAAGGCCGAAGAGCGTACGCTGTATCATGCCATGCTCGGCTCCGCAGACAGTCAGGATGAAGCCACGCACAGCATCAAAGAACACAAGGAGATGGAAGACGCCATGAAAGAGGTCTCCGACACAGAGATGTCTTCTTCGCAGTGGCTACCGAAATTCCGCGAGCTCAAGGAGCTGGTTGAACACCACGTCAAGGAAGAAGAACAGGAGATCTTCGAAGCCGCACGAGAGGTGCTGTCTACCAGCAAACAGAACGAACTTGGGGCCATGTACGAGAAGGAAAAAGCGGTCGAAGACAAGAAGGACCGATCAGACTTCCTGCCTTGAGGGCTCGCCTCTATTCCTCCGGACGACAAGCGTGCCCGCCAGCTTGTCGTGCCAACCCTGCTTTCGGCGATCGCTGCCGACGGCGAAAAATCCCAGGCAAAACGGCAGCATTGAAAGGTAATAGGCGAAGTAGCGCTTGATTAACTGCGATGTCCTTGGCTCGCGTCCGGTTTCGGCGTCGACGATCTCCAGATTCAACCAGATCTTGCCCGGCGTGGCCGATTTGTAAATCCAGAACAGGATAACAAGAACCGCGGGGGCTACATAAGAGATCAGCACATCTGCAGGACCGTAGATGAAGGCTTCGCCTCGCCAGTAACCCATACCATAGATGAACGTAAGCAGTGGGGCTATAACGATGAGGATCAGCAATGAATCTATAAGTGCGGCACCCGCCCGAATCCAGAAGCCTGCATAGCGTGTTTCGTGCATGTGTGTCCTCGAATAGAGCGTTACGATCAGCTAGTAATATACTGGTTCTATAACGGATAGTGAATCATGTCTCAGATACCGAAATTTACCCAAATCCGACGATGACAAGTTTCCAGCTGGACTTTAATTTGGACGCTCGGAAGCCCCTATGGGGCTTGAAGCCCGTGCAACCAGAAAAGTCAGGACCTCGAAATGTCATACAAAAAAACAACTATTGCCCTCGCCCTCGCTACCCTCACGCCGTTCGCAATCGCAGAAGTTGCTACCGGTCAATATGCGCTGATCGCTAAACACAGTAATCTCGCACTGGACGTTGCGGGTGCCAGTTCCGCTGACGGCGCCGACGCCATTCAGTGGGACTACAGTGGCGCAAGAAACCAGCACTTCAAGGTCGAGAATCTCGGCAATGGCTATTACACCATTCATGCGATGCACAGCGGCAAGTCGCTCGACGTATTTGAATTCAGCACGGCTGCAGGCGGGGATATCCGGCAGTGGTCTTCTACCGGCAACTACAATCAGCAGTGGCAAATCAAGCCTGCGGGTAACGGCTACTACACCGTCGTCTCACGTCACAGTGGCCTGGCGCTCGACGTCTGGGGTTGGGACAAGACAGCCGGCGCTGACGTTCGTCAATGGCCGCTTATCGATGGAGACAACCAGAAGTGGTACTTTCGCCCCGTGGCCACGGACGGCAGCACCGGACAGCCGCCCACGACCCTGCCGAACCGCGGATCCAACTGCAAGTCGACTGGCAGCCAGAGTGTCGCAGAAACCATTCGTGTGAACGGTGGCGTGTTTGATGGTAAGTGCAAGACCTTCAACCCTACCTCAGCACTGGGCGATGGCAGTCAGAACGAAAGCCAGAAACCGGTGTTTCGTCTCGAAAACGGCGCCGTACTAAAGAACGTTATTATTGGCAACAATGGTGCAGATGGTATCCACGTGTATAACGGCGCCACGGTTGAAAATGTTCGCTGGACCAACGTCGGTGAAGATGCGCTGACAATCAAGTCAAGCGGCGGCAAGGTCGTGTTGAAGAACATTGAAGCTTACGATGGCAGTGACAAGTTCCTGCAAGCCAACGCGGCCAGCACGATCAGCGTGAGCGCCTGCAAGGTCGATAGCATGGGCAAGTTCATCCGGCAGAATGGCGGCACAACGTTCCCGATCTCGATCACGGTCGATAACTGCAGCATTTCGAACATGAAGGAAGGCATCTTCAGAACCGACAGCTCTGTGTCCACCGCGCGCATCACTAACAGCACACTCGAGAACGCCGGTTCGATCTGTATCGGCAAATGGAAGAGCTGCACAAGCGCCAATATCAGCGGACAGTAAGTGGCGTCTTAGCTGCATCTGGGTCTACGTCGAGCCCCTCCGGCTCGACTGCCCCGCTGTGCTGCAGGTGCCTCGTGACCATGTAGCACAGCAAGGCCCAGAACGCACCAGCCATCCAGCCCGCCAGCACGTCGGTGGGCCAGTGGACACCCATATAAACCCTGCTCACACCAATCATCATGGTCAACACCATAGCGACTGCCACAAGATAGATTTTCACGCGGCGGTTCTGCTGCACACGTGCCAACAGGCTCGCTAGCGACAGATACACCACGGCAGACATCATCGAGTGCCCACTGGGGAAACTCGTGGTGTAGACGTAGCTCTCATGAGGCACCAGCTCTGGCCTCGGCCGGTCAAAGCCCATTTTCATCAGCAGACTCAGCGCGATCCCGCTTCCGATCGTGACGACCACTACCAGTGCGACTTTGCCTTTGTTCTGAAGTATGAGGAAACCAACCACTACAAGCGTCAGGAAGGTAAGCACGCCCACCCCACCCAGCCCGGTAATATCACGCATGAGCTCTTCAACCCAATGGGGGCCAAGTGGGTCGGACGGATCCGCTGCCGAGCGCATCGACATCAATAATTGCTCGTCCAGAGCATGGCTGTCTCCACCGACAACTTCACCAGTGACCCAGATAAAGATCCAGGCCAGGCCCGCCAGTACGAACATCGTCAGCAGCATTGAAAGCTCCTGTCGCCTGACTAACGCCCATGCTTCCCGCAATATACCCAATGTCGCAACTCCTCAAATGATTCACGTATCTTGTGGGGAATACGGCATGGCCTGGTAAGAGATCACAGCATGAGTCGGGTGAGCGCTTATTCGATAGCTTCCGGCTCGGGCTGAGTTCCACCAGTCAAGGTGGCGAGGAAGGCTTCAGCGCTTAAGGGTTTGCAGGTCTGGAAGCCTTGCAGCCCAGTGATAGGCTTTTTATGCAGCAGCTGTATCTGCTCCATGCTCTCCACACCTTCAGCGATCACGGAAAAACCGAACTGGTTGGCCAGTGCGATCACAGCATCAACTATAGCGGTTCCGCCGGCACCTCCATGCATAGCGTGCACGAAACTCTTGTCAATCTTCAGCTCGTCCAGCGGGAAATGTTGAAGGTAGCTCAGTGAAGAGTAGCCGGTACCGAAGTCGTCGAGCGAGACCTTGAAGCCCATAGCCCGCAGACTGCTTAACTGCTCAGCGGCGTCCTGCAGTGTATCCACCATCAGGCTCTCAGTGATCTCGAGTTTGATCTGCGCAGGCAGAATGCCATGAGTCTCGAGCGTTTTCTCCAGCTCTTCCTGCAGCCGATGATCGCGAAACTGGCGTGGGCAGATATTGAGCGCAATGGTAAAGCCTGCTGGCAGGACGTGGCGCTTCTTAAGCTGGGCCAGCACGTCGCATACCTGTGTCAGCATCAAGCCATGCAACTGATGAATGAGATCCGACTGCACTGCAAAGGGAATGAAGTCATCCGGCAGCACGAGACCACGCGTCGGGTGCTGCCAGCGAATGAGTGCCTCAGCCCCTATCTGTGAGCCGGCAAGGTCGAACTGGGGCTGGAAATATGCCTGGAACTGCCCCTCCGTGATCGCCAATCCGAGCTCTCGCTCAAGCTGCATGCGTTCATCAGCTGCTGTCTGTAACTCGGGCTCAAAGAATACCAGACATGAACCACCGAGTTTTTTGGCCTCATACATGGCTGTATCAGCCTGCTGGATGATCCGGTCAGCCGTGTTATGGGCATCATCAATAAGACTGATCCCTATACTCACACCAACGTGATACAGGTTGCCTTCGAGCTCGAAGGTCTTGCTGAAGGCCCGAAGGATCTTGGATGCCAGACTTGCGACCTCATCGGCGACTTCACCAGCTTGCCTATGCGACAGATCAGGCAGGATTATGAATTCATCACCACCCAGACGGGAGAGCGTATCCGCCTCTCTTAGTAGTGATTTCAGTCGCTTGACGACAGCACACAGCAGTTGGTCACCCACAGCATGGCCAAGCGCATCGTTGATTCGCTTGAACCCATCAAGATCTAGAAACAGGAGAGCGCTGTATTCATGATGACGTCCGGCTCGATCCAGAGCCGACTGCAATCGATCTTTCAGCAGGCGGCGATTTGGCAGCGCTGTCAGCGGGTCATAAAAGGCAAGCTGTTCAATCTGTTCATCCGCTCTCTTCCTCGCCGTTATGTCCCGCGCCAGCCATAACACGTGCGCGACCTCCGGCTTATCTTCCAGATAGCCATCCAGCCGAACCACCCTTGCCTCGAATACCATGTCCCCGCCCTGGACAGGTAGTGTGTACTCATGGAGCTGCACCCCCGTTGAGGACAACGCAGTCTTCACGACCTTCATGAAATACTCGGCTTGTGCAGCTGACAACAGATGCTGCATTGTCTGCCCCTTCAGTTCAGCGGGTGACCTGAGCAGGAGGTGTGTATCGGCCCCATAGATGTCAACGCATGCGCCACACTCATCAATGATGAGGGCAACGTCCGGCATGACTTCTATGAAAGCCTCAAGCTTGCCCTTGGCTTGTTCAAGGCGATGGGTCAGCTGCGCTTCGCGCTGTCTGGCTCTATCAGTTTCTATGGCCAGGCTGGAAAGACGGGTAAAGCGATCGATCAATTGAAGGTGGAAAGGGTCAGGCTGTTTCGGTTCGAGATAATAGATGCCGAAGCTGCCGATAACCGTATCGTCCGAAGCCCGAATTGGCGTAGACCAGCAGGCATGGAGATCGTGCTCCATTGCAAGGTCACGGAAGTTCCGCCAGAGTGGATCCCGGCCAATATCACTGACAATGATTTGATCGCCGGTATAGGCGGCTGTGCCACAAGATCCCATGCCTTGGCCAATAGCCAGACCATCCACAGCGCTGCAGTAGCTCGCAGGCAAGGATGGCGCGGCGGCATGGGAAAGTGTGTCCCCCACCAAGATCATGATAGAGCTTCTGACGAGCGGGGAGTCGATGATCGCTTCAATTCGTCGACAGATGAGATCCAGGCAGCTGGAGAGGTCGTTGCCGAGCGCAATTTTTTCGATGACGGACTGCTGCGCTTCGAGTAGGGCAGCATAACGGGTAGCATTCACGACGAGCAATCCTGAAGTAGGGTTTCATCGAACTGCTGTATGAACTAACGACATCAGCGCCGGCATCGAATGTGATTAATTATCTTAAGCTAAAACAGTGGACTATGGAAAGTTTGACCTCTGGTGCACCCCCGAATGAGGCCACCTGCCATTTTCGATTTCGCACCGGACCCGACATCACTGCGCCTGATGCCCGAGCCCGACCGTGTTAAGTCACTTCCAGAAGAGAACTGAGCTTCTGTAAATTGGCAGGCTTCGCCAGATGGTGATCGAAGCCCGCTGCAAAGGCGCGTTCCAGATCTTCAGGCATTGCATAACCACTCAGTGCGATGAGCACCGTATCAGAAAGGCTATCGTCCGACTTGACCCGCCGTGCCACTTCATAGCCATCCATTCCAGGCAGGCCGATATCGCAAAGAATAACATCTGGGCGAGCGGCCCGAGCACGCTCGAGACCTTGCTGTCCTTCGTGAACGATTTCGACATCGTGGCCACTCAGTTGTAGCAAATCACGCATCGTACATCCGGAATCAACGTTATCCTCGATGATGAGAATGCGACGAGCTCGCGCCTCCTTTACAGCCTTGGGGTTCCGTGGTTTGCCTGAGGGCGCTTTCACCAGCTTCAACCTGATGACGAACTCGGCGCCTTCCCCGGGTCCCTTGCTGCTCGCGTCGATACTGCCCCCATGCAGATCGATGAAGCGTCTACTCAGGGCCAGCCCTAAACCGAGACCGCCGTTCGAGCGATCAAGCGTCGCAGGTCCCTGTGAAAATGGCTGGAATAGCCGATCAAGAAGATCTGGGCTCATACCTATACCAGAGTCTGAGACCGTGAGAACCGCCTCCTCACCTTCTTTCCGTAACGCTATCGTGGTAAGGCCACCAGCTGGAGTGAATTTGACGCAATTCTGGAGCAGGTTTCCGATCCCTTGCGACAGCCTGTTTTCATCCCCCATGATCCAAAGTTCCGTATCAGCATGAGAGAATTCCAGCTGAATCTCCTTCTCCTCGAACAGGCTCTGATGATCTCTTACCGTGGACTCGGTCAGCTCGTTGAGCTCGAGCTTCTGCTTGTTGATCTGAATCTTGCCGCGTGCAATACGGGTCAGATCGAGTAGATCATCTATCAGACGCGCCATCTGACCCGCCTGACGCTTCAAAATAGCCAGAGCGTCTCTGGCAACGCTACTGTCAGACCCTGAATTTTCGATGATCTGAACAGCATTCTGGATCGGCGCCAGGGGGTTGCGGAGCTCATGAGACAGCACTGCGAGAAACTCGTTCTTCCGCTCGTCCACATTTTGCAGTTGCAGTTCACGCTCGCGAACGGCTTCCTCTGCCAGCAGTCTCTCAATGGCATCGCGTGTCCTTTCGGCAACCTCCTTTACCAGGCCGCACTCGGCATTGCTCCAACTTCTTGCAGAGGAACTCAATACAGTTAGAGCGGCTGGAATATTGCCGTCAACATGAACAAAGGCTGTCAATAGCGACTGCACACCGGCGTCGCGAAACGATGTCAGTTCGTCTGCACTCAGTGTTTTGGTCGACGACAGATCATCGACACTGATGATCCTGCCTACTTCAAAACATTCGGGCAGGCCCTCATCCCTGCCCCAGGGGCGGAAATCATCGGCAATTGCGCGTCCTTCAGTACTGCACTCATACTTTTGAACTGATTTGCTCGGCAGCACACTTTCAAAGAGCACTCTATCAACCTGAAGATACTCTCTCAGCAGACGACAGCTCGTGACCTCGATTTCGCCGGACACGCGAAGCGCATCTGCCAGCTCTACCCGAAATGCGTCACGCAGCCCAGCCTCACGCAGCGCATCTTCAACCCGCTTGTGGTCGTCGATATCGGCGAGCAGCACCGCCACATGGGCAGCGTCGCTGCTGCTCGGGAGTCCGAACGCATGCACTTCGATGGCACGACCGAACAGGTCTCGCGGGCATTGATATCGGTTAGGCGCCTCATTGCGCTCGAGACGCTCGAAAACATTTTGCCAGAACGACAACAACTTGGGTGTCGCATCGCTGATACGTCGGCCAACCAGGACTGTAGAACTGGTAAGCCGGTGAAAGGATGAATTGGCCGCAACGATGGTCATGGCGGACTCATCATCGTCAGTTTTTTCAACCACACAGAACGCCTCGTCCATCGACTCGAACAGCGTCCTGTAGCGTTCCTCGCTCTTGCGCAAGGCCAGCTCAGCCTGCTTGTGCGCGCTGATATCGAAAAAGGTCAGCACTACGCCCTCGATATGGTCATCAGCCGTGCGATAGGGCCGCATGCGTGCAAGAAACCAGTTGTTCTGATTATCCCGCACTTCCCGTTCGGTCGGAATGAGATCCCTCAATACACCCTCGGCATCCTGTATCAGGCGGTCGTAATTCAGCCGATGAGTGAGATCGGACAGGGGACGCCCTTTGTCGACAGTCCTCAGGTTGAACAGTTCCCCTATCTGCGGTGTAAAGCGCAGGATGCGAAGCTTCCGGTCAAGAAACAGTGTAGCGATGTGGGTGGCCGCCATCAGGTGCTGCAGGTCATCAGACAGCTGGCTCAGTTCAGCCACCCGATGTCGGTTCTCCTGATTGGCCGTCTGCAGCTCTTCATTGATCGACTGCAACTCTTCCTTGGATGTTTCCAGCTCTTCGAGCGTCGATCTCAGCTCCTCATTGGCCGACTGCAACTCCTCGTTAGAGGCTCGCATTTCCTCCTGGCCAGTCTCGTATTCATCAATTGCCGCCTGCAGGCGTCGCTTAGTCAGCTCCAGCTCGAGTTCGAGCTCACGGCTTACTGCGGCTGACTCACCAAGCTGTGAAACTGCATTGTCCCTCTGTGGTGCCGGATCACGTTCATCAAACACGATGAGCACGTAGTCGTCGTCCTCTTCGCCACTGCCACGCCGTGCATACACGGTGACTTCTCTAAGCTCGCCATCAAGTTTCAGCGGCACCGGGCGGGATACACAAGGCTCTTCTCCTCCCAACGCACCCTGCAGAGTAGCGTTCAGCTCAACCTGCAGCTCTTCTCGAACCAGTTTGAAAATGTTCGTCGTGGGCACACCGCCCGGATGCACCATATAGCGTCCCGCGCGGCGCGAAAGGTGAACCATTCGGTTGTCGGAGTTGACCAGCACACTTGGCGGTGCGTATCGCTCTACCATGCGATGGTGTAAGGCACCGTAAGATGGCACATTGGCAGGTCCCTTGTTCGGCTGGTCGTCCTCCTTGCTCCGTGCTCTCGTGAACGGGAAAACTGGTAGGCGTGGCTCTGAGACCGGCACGTTGCGCCTCGCATACAGACCATACGTCTTGTTTTCCGGCACAAACAAGTGGGACTGAGTGACGGTCTCAGCCGTGCCCAGCAACAGGTATCCTGAGGCTTTCAAGGAATAGTGAAACAGCTCAATAATATCGGGCTGAAGCGTGCGCTGGAGATATATCAATACATTGCGACAGACAATCAGATTCATGCGTGAAAACGGTGGATCTGACAGAAAGTTATGCGGCGAAAAAACCACGAGATCGCGAACTTCCTTTTTTACGCGATAAGCACCGTTTTCCTTTTTGAAGAATCGATCCAGACGCTCTGGGCTCACATCAGTCTCTATGTCGCCAGGATATAAGCCCTCACGGGCTCGCTTCAGCGACAGATCGTGCATATCGGATGCGAAAATCTGAATGGTCATGTCCGACTGTGTTTTCTCGGCATGCTCCAGCATCAGAATGGCCAAGGTGTAGGCTTCTTCGCCGGTAGAACAGCCTATCGACCATACCCGGATCGACTCATCTTCGATTGCATCGGCGAACAGCCGCGGAATGATTTTCTGCGCCAGCTCATCAAAGACCTCAGGATCCCGGAAAAAGCTGGTTACTGTGATTGAAAAATCGTTCACCAACTCAACCACTTCTTCCGGAGTGGTCTGAAGGAGTTCGAGGTAATCGCTCAGCTCTTCAATATGAGCCAGCTGCATTCGTCGCCGGATGCGACGCATGATGGTCGACTGCTTATAACGAGAAAAGTCGCGCCCCTCCCGTGCTCGTACTACAGACAAAATGGTCTTCAGAAGCGGCCTGGCTGAATCAGGCTCGTCCTCTACGGCGGGAAGCTTCGGACGCGTCTTGAGGAAACGGAGAACGTACTCGAGCATTTCGTCGAGAGGCAGCACCATATCGATAATGCCAGAGTTGATGGCGCTGCGGGGCATGCCGTCAAATTCGGCCTCCACGGGGTCCTGAACAATGGTAAGTCCGCCCTTCTGCTTGACCTCCTGGATCCCGAGCGTGCCGTCAGATCCGGTACCGGTAAGTATGATTGCCGCAGAGTTACCGTCGTGGGATTTCGCGAGCGTTCGGAAGAAGTGATCGACCGGTGCCCGAGCGCGCCGCTCTGACTCGAGCTTCGTTAATCTCAGGTGACTGTCGATCGAACTAAGATTCTGGCCTGGGGGTATTACATATACATTATTCGGGTCCACCTTGACCTCACCCTGCACCTGCTGCACCGGGATCTCGGCGCGAACCTGCAGGAGTGCGGACAGGTGACTCTCATAATCCGGTGAGAGATGAACTACGATTACGAAGGCAACCCCGCTGTCGGCCGGTATTGTGGCCAGCAGGATTTTCAACGCCGCAAGACCGCCGGCAGACGCGCCGATGGCGACGATTGGCGGACCTGAAGCGGCGCCTTCCGCCGCATCTGGCGCAGAATACTCGATCGTTTCGTAGTCTGAAGAGCCCAGCGTTTCATTCTGGCGGTGGCTAACGGAGCTGCTATCGTTGTCCCGGAAATTATTTGTCATCAAGAATCACAGAAATGGCGCTGAAAAATATCAGCATAAAGGCGCTATCCAGCTTTAACAATCGCTTGTTTGCGGAATGACCGAAGTGACATCTGGATACACACACCACTGAAACGAGAAAAGACATTCACTGAAGCTTGTCCTTTCTTCGGTGAATGTCTCTATTCCGGAAGATCACCATAACACTCCCGTGTATTGGGAGTGCATTTAGCCACCTAACGCGTTATCTAGATGTCAGCCTCTGTTCTGGTCGGGTTATATGAGCCAGAACTGCGCTCGGCCGAAGGACGATAAGTCGTTGGCGTAAGCTTGCTGGCAGTTCCCGCAGCGCCCGTCTCATTGCGTGGGTCAGCCGAAGAACTGGTGCCCGCGTACTGACGAGGCGTTCGCTGAGTTGTCGTGTTGCCTCTCAAATTACTACTGCGTAGGGTGCCATATCGGCTACCGTTGCTGCGACTGCTGCTGTCACGATGCATGACCGCCCAGACCAGCATGGCTGCTGCCGCACCGGCGACTGCTCCACCAATTACAAGCGCTGTGGGCGGCGCCTGGACGAACTCCCGGGTACGGCCGACCAATTCACGTCCTCTCTCCCTGAGCTCAGGGACCCGCTCTTCATATTCGTCCGCCAACTGATGAGTCACATCGCTGATTTTTTCTCTGACGTCGTTCATTGTTTCTTTGTAAGTCATCGTCGTCTTTTCCTTTTTCTGCGTATCGGTCTGTATTGATTCGCATAATTCGGGCCAACCTGCCGTGACTTCTGCGTAACAAATTCGTGAGGCGGCGACTCTGCGGGCTCGTAGCCCACAGGGCGATTCGGTGTTTACGCTGCTGCCCTGCAGCGCCCGCCTTGACTATGGGTATTTTTTGTAAATCGGCCAATTGCCGGGCCTGACTTTGTAATAGTTATCACGTTCCATCCTGCTGCCGCGGCTGGCCCTGACGGCTTGAGACTCTGAAACTGGAGAGAATTTTCATGAAGAAAAGCCACCTGCTGACTCGCTGGCTACCTGCGCTCATCATCCTGCTGGTCATCGTTCGACTGGCAATGCCCTATGCCATTCTCCGCTATGTCAATAAAACACTTGACGGTATAGACGGCTTCAGCGGCCATATCGATGATCTTGATCTGTCCCTATACCGTGGCGCCTTCCTGATTCAGGGTGTCGATATCGTCAAGACCGATAGCGAGGTGCCGACGCCACTGTTCAGTGCGGATGAGGTTGACGTCTCAATTCTATGGGGCGCCCTGTTCCGCGGCTCCCTGGTGAGTGAAGTGTACTTTCTCAACCCGGAGATCAACATTGTCGACGGCGGCGACAATGCGGAAGGACAGACTGGCGAAGACCAGTCCTGGACGGAGGTTCTCGAGTCCATCGTGCCGTTCAACATAGAACAGCTCGAGGTCGCGAATGGTGAAGTGCACTTCAGGAACTTCAACAGCGAGCCTCCCGTCGATGTCTACCTCAATGAGTTGAACATGACTGCGACCAATCTGACCAATTCGGAAGATCTCTCTTCGAGCCTGGTGGCAAATCTCGAAGCCAAGGCGCTCTTCATGGCTGATGCGCCCGTTGAACTCAAGCTCAAGATGAACCCTTACGCCAAACAGCCATTGTTCGACCTGAACCTGAAAATGGACGAACTCTCCGTTATCAAACTGGACGACCTCATCAAGGCCTACGCGCCTTTCGACCTGGAGGGTGGACGCTTCAGCCTGACCAGCGAGCTGGCGGCGGAAGATGGCGAAATTGCTGGTTACATCACCCCGGCACTGACCCAAGCTGAAGTGTTCAAGTGGCGGGAGGATATCAAACGCGACGACGACGGGCTGCTGACTGTTATCGGCGAATCCATCACCGGCTTATTTTCAGCTATCTTTGAAGAGGGCAGCAAAGATCGTATTGCCACCCGTGTGCCTATCGAAGGCCGAATTGATCAACCCGATGTCGGCGTTGTCACCGCAGTTATTGGCATCATAAGAAATGCCTTTATTGAAACCTACGAGTCCTCGCTCGAAGGTAGCATTTCACTGGATGATGTCGGCGACGACGAAGGCGAAGAATCGAAAGAATCGAAAGCACTGGAAGAATGACGGGCCACAAAGGCTGTACAAAAATTTATAAGAGACCGTTTTATGTCGACCACAACATCAAGGCAGAACCTGCGCCACCACCTGCGTGTCCCTGCCGCCTGCCCAGCCGTGCTTAGGCTCGAAACACCTGCGAAAGTCCAGATCAGAAATATTTCCCGGGCCGGAGTCATGGTGTCCTGCGAACGCGAGCTGGCAGACCTGTTATCGGCCGACCAGAAAACGACGATCCGCCATGAACCGACCACGCTGGAAATCGAATTCGATCTTCGGGAACTGGCGCGTGGCAGCACGTTTGTACCCCCAGACAGTGCCGAAGCGGCATTCCGTATTGCAGCTGTAGTGGCGCATACGTGCCGACAGTCGCGCGACGAATACCACGTTGGTCTCAGCTACCTGCGCCTGACCACGGAGCAACAGGACCTCCTCGACGAGTTCATAGAGGCAAAGAAGGGGCGCAGACCATAAGACTATAACAAAGCGGTATAGAATAGAGCTTTCTTATAATTTCCTGATTTCCTATAGTACGCGCATTCCAAACTGGCGAAATTCTTTCCGGGGAGACGCGCACTACATGTCTGAACACACTCTGACTCACCTCAAGCAACTTGAGGCTGAGAGCATACACATCATTCGCGAGGTCGCTGCCGAATTCGAGCGACCCGTGATGATGTACTCCATTGGGAAGGATTCTTCCGTGATGTTGCATCTCGCCCGCAAGGCCTTTTTCCCGGGCAAGCTGCCGTTTCCCCTACTGCACGTGGATACCACCTGGAAATTCAGGGAAATGATCGAATTCCGTGATCGGATGGCGAAAGAGCATAACCTTGACCTGATCGTCCACATCAATCAGGAGGGTGTTGCACAGGGCGTGGGGCCGTTTACGCACGGCAGCTCGAAGCATACCGATATCATGAAGACTCAGGCGCTCAAGCAGGCCCTGAACAAATACAAGTTCGACGCAGCCTTTGGCGGCGCGCGACGTGACGAGGAGAAGTCGCGTGCCAAGGAGCGGGTGTACTCGTTCAGGGATGAAAACCACAGCTGGGATCCGAAAAATCAGCGTCCCGAGCTCTGGAATCTCTACAACGGGAAGATCAACAAGGGTGAGAGCATTCGTGTATTCCCGCTCTCCAACTGGACAGAGCTCGACATCTGGCAGTACATCCATCTGGAGCAGATCGAGATAGTCCCGCTGTATTTCTCCAAGAAGCGTCCTGTGGTCGAGCGAGACGGCACCCTCATCATGGTCGATGATGAACGTATGCCCTTGCGTGAAGGCGAGACCCCGGAAATGCGTTCAGTACGCTTCAGAACACTCGGCTGCTATCCGCTCACCGGTGCAGTCGAGTCCGAGGCAGACACATTAACCGATATCATTCAGGAAATGCTGCTGACGACCAGCAGTGAGCGACAAGGCCGCATGATCGACCACGATTCGGCCGGCTCGATGGAACAGAAGAAGCGCGAGGGATATTTCTAGCATGTCACACCAGTCCGAACTCATCAGCGAAGACATTCTTGAGTATCTCAAGCAGCACGAACAGAAGGAGCTGCTGCGTCTGTTGACCTGCGGTAGTGTTGACGACGGCAAGAGCACCCTGATCGGGCGACTTCTGCACGATTCGAAGATGATTTATGAAGATCAGCTCGAAGCGATCAAGAAAGATAGTGCCAAAAGTGGGAATGCCGGTGGCAAGCTTGATCTCTCGCTGCTGGTGGATGGCCTGCAGGCCGAGCGCGAACAGGGTATTACCATCGATGTCGCCTATCGCTTCTTTTCGACTGCCAAGCGCAAGTTCATCATAGCCGACACCCCTGGGCATGAGCAGTACACGCGCAACATGGCAACGGGCGCCTCGACTGCGCAGCTGGCCATCATTCTGGTCGATGCGCGCTATGGTGTGCTCACCCAGACCAGGCGTCACACATTCATTGCGTCCCTGCTCGGCATTCGTCACGTCGTCGTCGCCATCAACAAAATGGATCTTGTCGACTACAGCCAGGCGCGCTATGACGAGATCCGCGAAGATTACCTGGCGTTCTCGCGGGCGCTGCGAATTCCCGACCTGCGCTTCATCCCGCTCTCAGCGCTGGATGGCGACAACGTCGTGGACTTCTCTGAGAACATGCCTTGGTACAAGGACTTGCCTGGGGCAGAGCCGCTCATGCACATCCTGGAGAACGTTGCCATTTCGGATGATCGTCAGCTGGCCGAATTCCGCATGCCAGTCCAGTATGTGAATCGTCCAAACCTCGATTTTCGTGGTTTCGCAGGCACGATCGCCTCCGGCGTCGTACGGGCTGGTGATGAAATCATGGCCTTGCCATCACGCAGAAGCAGCCGCGTAAAATCGATCGTAACCTACGACGGCGACCTCGATGAGGCCTTCCAGAACCAGGCGGTTACCCTTACCCTCACTGACGAAATCGATGTGAGCCGCGGTGACGTTCTGGTCAAGAAGGATCATGTCCCCACCGTCGGCAGCCGACTCAACGCTAATATCGTGTGGATGACGGATAGCCCGCTCGTGCCCGGCAAGCAGTACGCGATCAAGCTCGGCACTACTACAACCTTTGGTTCAGTTACCCGAGTACTCCACCAGATCGACGTCAACACGCTGCAGCAGAGCGATGCTTCGCAACTCGGCCTGAATGAAATTGGGCTGTGCGAACTTGCACTGACCAAACCGATTGTATTCGACCCCTACCAGCGCAATCACCTGATGGGTGCGTTCATCATCATCGACCGGCTTACCAACGTCACCGTCGGGGCGGGCATGGTGGATAGTGCAGTGGCAGACTCGGAGCGGCTTTCAGACGTGCCGGTGGCTGCAAGCGAGCGCGAAGCGCGCCGGGGACATGCATCCCTATTGATCGAGGTTCAGGGTCCTGTCGCCGCCAAACTGGCTTGTACTGTCGAGCGGGTTCTCTTTGAGCATGGCCTGATGGTCGTCGCCATCGACGAAGGACTGACAGTCTCAGCAGCAAGACTGGCCCGGAAGGCGCACATGATTGTGATTACCCAGAGTCGGGAAGCTTTCGAGACTGGAAACGATGCGATCCCAGACTTGCTGTGCATTCACGCTGATACCGATGACGATATCGCTGAGGTTGTGGACTCTGTGCTGGAACGTCTGGGGCTTGCTCAGAAATACTAAGCGATGATGTGAGAGATGGCGGCCATATGGCCGCCATCTCTCTGATAGCAGAACATCTATTTGTCGGTTTTAGCCGGTGGCCGCGGAAACGCAGAAACTGTAGCCATCTTGGCTGTTGAAACCTTTGCCTGCCCCTGCTGCTCGACTTCATCAATCCGAATGATAGCAGTCATTGGAATATAGGAACGAGTCACACCGGCAAACTCGTTCTTCAGCTTTTCTTCAGCCGGATCGACCAGCAGCTGCGAGCGCTCGCCGAACAGCCAGGTTTCTATCTCCACAAAACCATACAACTCGCTGGCATAGACATTAGCCGCGTAGACTTCGAAAATCTCGTCGTGATTGAAGTAGATAACCTTATAGACCGTCTTGCTTGTCGTAGAACTTGCCATGTATTTGAGTACCGTGAACGATGAGACTAAGAAATGGGGTCGAGATTTTATCACTTCAACCCTATAATAGCCGCCCAATTTGTTAAATGCTCAAATTTTGAGCAAGGGTGACCAGTGGCGACCAAGAAGCTTTTTATAAAAACGCATGGCTGTCAGATGAATGAGTATGACTCGTCCCGCATGGCAGACCTGCTGGGCGAGAGCCATCAGCTCGAGCTGACCGACTCGGCAGAAGACGCCGATGTGATACTGCTCAATACCTGTTCGATCAGGGAAAAGGCGCAGGAAAAAGTGTTCCATCAGCTGGGTCGCTGGAAATCCCTGAAGAAAAAGAACCCTGATCTGCTTATCGGCGTTGGCGGCTGCGTCGCCAGCCAGGAAGGCGAGGCCATCCGCGCCAGAGCGCCTTTCGTCGATCTCGTTTTCGGACCTCAGACCCTGCACCGGCTGCCGGCAATGGTCGATCAGCGCGTGAAGAGTCAGATTCCCATGATGGATGTGACCTTCCCCGAAATCGAAAAGTTCGATCATCTGCCGATGCCGACCGCGGACGGCGCCAGTGCCTTCGTTTCGATTATGGAGGGCTGCAGTAAATATTGCTCATTCTGCATCGTACCCTACACGCGTGGCGAAGAAGTCAGCCGTCCGGTGGCCGACGTGCTTGCGGAAATCGAACATCTGGCCGGCTCCGGTGTACGCGAAGTCAATCTTCTTGGTCAGAACGTCAATGCCTATCTCGGCATGCTGGAGGATGAGGACGAAGCGCCGGTGGACCTCGCCGAACTCATCACCTACGTCGCAGCTATCGATGGTATCGACCGCATCCGATTTACCACCTCACACCCGGTCGAGTTCAGCGACTCACTCATCGATGTCTATGCCGAAGTACCTGAGCTTGTCAGCCATCTGCACCTGCCAATACAGAGCGGCAGCGACAACATTCTCATGAGGATGAAACGCGGGCATACGGCTGCAGAGTACGTCGATAAAATCCGGCGCCTGCGCGAAATAAGGCCCAACCTGAGCCTGTCCTCCGATTTTATCATCGGTTTTCCCGATGAGAGCGATGAGGACTTCGAAGACACCATGCGGCTCATCGACGAACTCGGCTTCGATGTCTCTTTCAGCTTCATCTACTCTGCCCGTCCTGGCACGCCGGCTGCCGACTTGCCTGACAGCGTGCCTATGGATGTCAAGAAGGCTCGCCTGGCGCGTCTGCAGCATGCGATCAACCAGCACGCCCAGCAGATCAGCCGCCAGATGGTAGGCACGACTGAACGTGTGCTGGTAACGGGCCGCTCGAAGAAAGATCCTGCGCAACTGCAGGCGCGTACAGAAAACAACCGGGTCGTCAATTTCTTCCCCCAGCTTGAGGCGGCGGACATGACTGAAGCCAGCAGCAACGAAATGATGAGCCATGCAGACAGTGAGCGTCTGATCAGTCGCTTCGTCGACCTGCGCATCACTGAAGCGCGTCCAAATTCGCTGCGCGGGGTTTTGGTTGGTCTACCTGAAGGCTTACGCCCTGCTGCGCCTTCGGCAGACATCGCTTCGACGAGCAGCGTTCAACCCACCACGGAGACTGCCTATTACCAGGCCTGATTCAGCCGTTGTAACCGGCTCAGAAGCAAAAGACATCGTTGTCACCATCTCGCTCGAGCCTGACAATGTCGCAAAGCTGCGAAACTTCTGCGGCCAGTTCGATGAACATATTCGTCATATCGAGAACCGGCTGCGGGTATCGATCAGCCATCGGGGCAACCAGTTCGCCATTCGTGGTGAGCGTGCCCGGGTCAAAGCAGCTGAAGAGCTGCTGAAGCGACTCTACAAGCAGACCAGCTCGCGTTTCGAGCTCGGCGGCGAAGAGGTGCATCTGTTGATACAGGAGGTCCGCGACCGCCATCGCCTGGACTCGTCACCCGATGATGACGATACCCAGGACCGCGAGCTTGCTGCTGCCATTCGAACCCCAAAGTTGCATGTAAAGCCAAGAGGCTCGAATCAAAGCAGCTACGTCAAGTCGATTCGAAGTTGTGACATCAACTTTGGCGTAGGGCCAGCAGGTACGGGCAAGACCTATCTCGCGGTCGCCTGCGCCGTTGAAGCCTTCACCAGTGAGCAGGTGCGCAGGATCATGCTGGTCCGGCCGGCGGTCGAGGCCGGTGAGAAGCTCGGCTTCCTGCCGGGCGACCTGGCTCAGAAGGTGGATCCTTATCTGCGCCCTCTTTACGACGCGCTCTATGACATGATGGGTTTCGAGCAGGTGGCCCGCCTGATGGAGAAGGGGCTCATTGAAGTCGCACCCTTGGCTTTCATGCGGGGTCGTACACTCAATAATGCCTTCGTCATACTGGACGAAAGTCAGAACACGACGCGCGAGCAGATGAAAATGTTCCTGACACGCATCGGCTTCGGTTCAACGGCAGTTATCACCGGCGATTTGACCCAGGTGGATCTGCCGAGGAACACGCCCTCTGGCCTCGTGCATAGCCTGGATGTCCTGAGCGAAGTAGACGGCATTGCCGTCACCCGCTTTGCCAGTCGTGACGTCGTACGCCATCCGCTCGTTCAACGCATTGTTGATGCCTACGACAAGTTCGACAAGCTCGGCGAGTCAGCCGCACCCAAGGACCCGAGCAGCGAGCTGCAGCGTCCCAGCCGCTTCAAGCGCAGTGGCCCGCAGCCTCCAGCACGGCCAAGGCCGAAGACCCCGTCCTCGGATGGTCAGCCACATTGATGGCCACCATCGATCTGGGCTTTGAGGATCTGCGGGCAGGTTCGACCCCAAGCGCCTTACCGGAGTTTGTCAGTGCCGATGGGCTGCGCCCGATCGTCGCAGCCGTGCTGGCCGGCCATCAATCCGCTGGCGAGACCGCTCACGAGTGGTCGCTGTCAATTCAGTTGTTGAACGCAGAAGACATGCAGGCTTACAACAGCCAGTACAGAGGCAAGGATAAGCCCACCAACGTCCTGTCTTTTCCTTTCGACCCACCTCAAGGCCTACCTCCAGAAGCACTGGCTGCCGCACAGGCCGAGCTCGGTGACATTTTCATCTGTCCTGAAGTCCTCGAGCAGGAGGCCTTGGAGCAGCAGAAGTTGCTGGAACACCACTGGATGCATATCGTCATCCATGGCCTCTTGCATTTACTTGGCCACGACCATATTGAGGCTGATGAGGCTGAGGTAATGGAGGCCATTGAGGTCGAGCTGCTGGCAGAGTTAGGTATTGCCGACCCCTACCAGGACGCAGATGCTGACGCTCAGGTAAAGCCAAGGCCAGAAGAATAATCTGTTCCTCGCCCGCATTTTTGATTATTCTGATCCCGTATCGGTAGTTTTACCAATGCGGTACGTACCAGTCACATAAGAGAGAGTTGACCGAAATTTTATGACGGATCCCGAGCCGGAACAGTCAAAGTCGCACATGGACAGCCCCGCAAGAAGCTGGATAAGCAAGCTTTCAGCTGCTTTTTCAGCAGAACCCCAGGATAAGTCAGAGCTGCTCGAAATCCTTCGCGCTGCAGAATCAAGACAGATCATCGATACCGAGTCACTGGGCCTCATCGAAGGCGCCATGCAGGTCACAGACATGCAGGTCCGAGAAGTCATGGTGCCCAGAGCACAGATGATCGTGATCAAGGCCTCGGCCTCGCCAGAGGACTATCTTGAGGAGATACTCGATGCAGCGCACAGCCGCTATCCGGTCATCGGGGAGTCAAGGGACGATGTGGTGGGCATCCTGCTGGCCAAGGATCTGCTCCCATTAGCCCTCAAAGGTGAGCTTACCCGTGCTCAGGTCATCAATCAGCTCAGACCGGTTTCGTTTGTACCTGAGAGCAAGCGACTGAATCAATTGCTCAAGGACTTCAAGACCAACCGCAATCACATGGCCATTGTAGTTGATGAATATGGCGGTGTTGCCGGTCTCGTCACCATTGAAGACGTTCTCGAGCAGATTGTTGGTGACATCGAAGACGAACATGATTTCGACGAGGAAGGCTTCATCAAGCGTCGTGACGACAGTCAGTTCGTGGTCAAGGCACTCACGCCGATCGAAGACTTCAACGAATACTTCGGGCTCGAACTCGACGAAGATGAGTACGATACTATCGGGGGCCTCGTTGTCCATCGCTTCGGCCGATTGCCCAAGCGCGGCGAGAGTATCGCGTTCGGAGATTTCATGGTGAAGATCCTGAACTCGGATAATCGTCAGATTCGTCTCATGCAATTTACCCGTCAGGCCGAGATGAGCTGAGTCGGTACCGCGCCATAGCCAAAAGTTGAAACGCCTAATGCTCGCTCACTTTGTCCGCCACTACCTCCCCTGGCTACTAGTCGGCGGGTTCTTGCCTTTCACATTTGCGCCCTTCGACCTGGTTTGGCTGCCCTACCCGCTGTTCGCCCTGGCATTCTGCATGCTGCCTTCGCTGGCGACCCGCAGCTTGAAACAGTTCGCCCTGGCAGGCTGGTGCCTCGGTTTCGGCTTTTTTACCGTGGGCGTGTCCTGGGTCTATTTCAGCATTCATGACTACGGGAATGCCTCGCCCACGCTGGCTGGTGGGCTGACACTGCTGTTTACTGCCCTCCTCGCCCTGTTTTTCGTGCTGCAGTTCCTCCTGCTTGGATTATCTTTCAGATATGCCAGGCTGGATCGTATCTTGCCCGCGCGCCAGGTATTACTCGGCGGATTGATATTCGCCGCAGTCTGGGTACTTTTTGAATGGGTAAGGGCATGGCTGTTGAGCGGCTTTCCCTGGCTTCTACTCGGGGAGGCGCTGCCCTCAGCCAGTACAGGCGGCTGGATGGCCGGCTGGGCACCTGTTGCTGGTGTTTATGCCTGTTCGCTGCTCATTTTGCTGATGGCCCTGGTGCTGGCGCTTATAGTTCAAGAGCTTCTCGAGCGAACGAAAAAAAAGCCGGACATGGCGGACCATCAGCCTCAGATTCGCAGCGCCAGATGGCCTGCCTACACTTTTACCGGAATCGTACTTGCCCTGGTACTGAGTGGCTATGGACTCAGCACCGTGCAGTGGACGACAGCGAACGGGCCGGCACTGACGGCTGCACTCGTTCAGCCCAATATTGCTCAGGCGCTGAAGTGGAAATCTTCAGAACGTGACAGTATCGTCCGGACATATCTCGATATGACCGCGCCACTCTGGGATGCCGACATCATACTCTGGCCCGAAACCGCGCTGCCCTTGTACGAACATCAGGCCGTCTCTCTCCTGGATCAACTCGCCAGACGAGCAGATTCAGAGAATACCGCGTTCTTTACCGGCATCCTGACCGTCAGCGAAGGTGACGAGGGTGAAATACAGGTTCACAACAGTTTTATCGGCCTTGGGAAGGCGCAGGGGCGCTATGACAAGCAAAGGCTGGTCCCATTCGGAGAGTATGTGCCGATGCAGTCGTTGCTGCGAGGTCTCATCGACTTTTTCAATCTGCCCATGTCCGATATGCGGCCAGGACGTCCTAATCAGTCTCCGTTGATGATGCAGCTCAGTGCTGGCGGCCAGACCTACTCCGTCGCAGCCCTCATCTGCTACGAAGTGGTTTACCCAGATTTTGTCGCCAATCAGGCCGCCGATACTGACCTGATGATCACGGTCAGTAACGATACATGGTTCGGACGTTCCATCGGGCCTTTACAGCACCTTCAGATCGCCCGCATGCGTGCGCTGGAACAGCAGAAGCCATTTCTGCGTGGCACCAACAACGGCGTCACAGCCATCATCGGCGCAGACGGCATTATCCAGGACCGCTTGGCGCAATTCGAAACTGGTGTACTCAGAGGCGAGGTCCAGCCTCGACAGGGTGCTACGCCCTTTGCCAGATCCGGGTCACTACCGATTCTGTTCCTAAGCGCCCTGCTCATTGTCGGCTCAAGTCTGCGCGCCAGACGCCAGTGATTGCCAACGGCTGGTGACAAGCCGATCAATACAGGTAGAATAGCCGGCCACGCGGATCAAGCAGAGCACATGCCAGCCATGCCAGAACTGATACCAGAACACTATCATCCCCAGGCGGTCGAACAGGACGTACAGACAATCTGGGAGAAGGAAGCCTGTTTTCAGGTCAATGAGGACAAGACCAAAGAAAAGTATTACTGCCTTTCGATGTTCCCCTACCCCAGCGGCAAGCTGCATATGGGCCACGTCCGCAATTACACCATCGGCGACGTGATTTCCCGCTACCAGCGGATGCTCGGCAAGAACGTCCTTCAGCCCATGGGCTGGGACGCATTCGGTCTGCCCGCCGAGAATGCCGCACTTAAAAACAACGTGCCACCAGCACGCTGGACCTACGAAAACATCGCCTATATGAAGGGTCAGCTGCAGGCACTTGGTTTCGGCTATGACTGGTCGCGCGAAGTCGCCACCTGCAAGCCTGATTATTACAAGTGGGAGCAGTGGTTCTTTACCCGCCTGTATGAAAAGGGCCTGGTGTACAAAAAAATGTCCACAGTGAACTGGGATCCAGTCGATGGCACGGTACTCGCCAACGAACAGGTCATCGACGGTCGCGGCTGGCGGTCTGGCGCCCTGGTCGAACGCCGTGAGATCCCGCAGTGGTTCATCAAAATAACAGCCTACGCTGAAGAGCTACTGAACGACCTCGACAAGCTCGAGCACTGGCCCGACCAGGTTCGCACCATGCAGCGAAACTGGATAGGCCGCTCTGAGGGTGTTGAGTTCAGATTCAGCCTGAAAGACCGCGACGAAGAAATTGAGGTCTACACCACGCGTCCAGATACCATCATGGGTGCAACCTACATTGCCATTGCTGCACAACATCCGCTCGCTCAGGAAGCTGCCGAGACTTGCACTCGCGTCAGCGACTTCATTCAGTCCTGCATTAATACCAAGACTGCCGAAGCCGAGCTGGCCACAATGGAAAAGCTTGGTGTCGAAACTGATATCAAGGCAATTCATCCATTCACCGGTGAGTTGGTCCCCGTATGGGTCGCCAATTTCGTGCTCATGGATTACGGCTCGGGTGCAGTCATGTCGGTGCCTGCCCATGACGAGCGCGATCATGAGTTCGCCCGCAAGTATGGTCTACCCATCACCCAGGTCATCGCGCCGCTGGAGAACGATTCCGCTGAAATCGACATCCAGCTGAATGCCTATACCTCGCATGGCATCACCATCAACTCGGGCGAGTTCACTGGTCTTACGACAGCCGAAGCTTTCGAAGCTGTCGCGAAGGCGCTGGAAGCGCAGGGCAAAGGCCGGAAACGAGTCAACTACCGACTGCGCGACTGGGGCGTCTCCCGCCAGCGTTACTGGGGTGCACCCATCCCCATGGTGACCACAGAGTCTGGTGAGGAACGCATCGTTCCGCTCGACGAGCTGCCAGTCGTGTTGCCTGAAGATGTGACCATGAGTGGCGTCAAGAGTCCGATCAAGGCCGATCCCGAGTGGGCGAAAACGGTCAGCGGCGGAGAGCCTGCGTTACGTGAGACAGATACTTTCGATACCTTCATGGAGTCGTCCTGGTATTTCGCGCGCTACTGCTCACCGAAGTCCGAGACTGCCATGCTTGAGCCCGAAGCGGCCAACTACTGGCTACCGGTCGACCAGTACATCGGTGGCATCGAACACGCCATTCTGCACCTGCTGTATGCCCGCTTCTTCCATAAACTTTTGCGGGATGAGGGCCTGGTCAATTCAGATGAACCCTTCTCGCGTCTGCTCTGCCAGGGCATGGTCATCGCCGATGTTTTCTATCGCACGATGGACGACGGCAAGAAGGTCTTTTTCAACCCGACTGAAGTTCAGCCAGTATTGACCGACGATGGCAGGGTGAGCGGCTATGTGCTGATGTCAGACGGTCAGCCGGTCGAACACGGCGGCCGTGAGAAAATGGCCAAGTCGAAGAACAACGGTGTCGACCCGCAGACCCTCATCGATCAGTACGGCGCAGATACAGTACGTCTGTTCACCATGTTCGCAGCGCCGCCAGAGCAGTCGCTCGAATGGTCCGATACCGGTGTCGAAGGCGCTCACCGATTCCTGCGCAGACTCTGGAAGCAGGTTCGCAGCTTTGCTGAGGCCACTGGCAGCGATAAGGCCGTCGCCATCGATGTCAACGCCTTAGCCGAAGCTGAACGTAACCTCTACCGCAAGACACATGAGACGATTGAAAAAGTATCCGACGACTTCGGCCGCCGGCTCACCTTCAACACAGCCATCGCTGCGGTCATGGAGCTCCTGAACGAAGCTAACAAGCTGGCTGCCGATACTGAGCAGGCTCAGGCTGTGCTCAGGGTAGCGCTTGAAACAGCAGTGTTGGCACTTGCGCCAATTACGCCCCATATCTGTCATGTTCTCTGGCAGGCACTTGGGCATGAGGACAGGATACTGGACGCCGCCTGGCCGAAAGCGGACCCGAAGGCGCTGGTGCGGGATGTGTTTACGTTGGCTATTCAGGTCAACGGCAAGCGACGAGGCGAAATGGACTGTGCTGCAAGCGCCGATAACGAAGCGATCATCGCCACGGCGCTCGCTAACGAAAATGTGCAGAAGTTTATCGAAGGCAAGTCGATCGTGAAGACCATCGTCGTGCCACAGAGGCTGGTCAACATTGTCGTTCGCTAGTCCTGCAAAAGAGGCTTTACAGGGGCTACTTAAGCCTCGTGGAGTCCTCTTGCTCGTCGTCAGCGTGATCGTGGCTACCGGCTGTGGTTTCAGACCAAGGGGCAACATCGTGCTTCCCGATGGTCTGCGGGCCATGAATCTGGTTTGCGCACAGGCGATAGACTCCAACTTCTGCGACGTCGTCGATCGACAGCTCACCGAAGCCGGAGTCACGATTGCAACCGACTCCGATCGACTGCCGACCCTCATCATTGGTGAAGTGCGGACCGACCGCCGCGCGGTGAGTATTTCCAATAACGCTATTGCCGCTGAATTCCAGGTTGCGCGTCTTGTGGAGTTCTCTCTTACCGATCTGGGCGCCACGCTCATTCCGCCGACGCAGCTTGTGCAGTCACAAGTCTATCGATATGACGAACTCAGTGTGCTGGGTAAGGAAAAAGAGGAAGAACAGATTATCGAGGATCTGGATCAGCAACTTTCGGCAGAGCTGATGCTACGGCTTTCACTCTACAGTGATCGGAATGCCATTCTGCAGATATTCGCACCCTGATCACGGATAACGCCTCATGCGTCTGAAACCGGAAGGGATAAAGGCACATTTCGACAAGCAGTTCCGCCAGGGCCACGGTCTGGCGGACAGTTCGCTGTGGGCGGTCTGGATCAGCAGCGATGAGCCCCTCTTTCGGAATGAAGCAGCCGATGAAGTTCGTGCTCAGTGCCGAGAGCTTGGGTTTAATCAACGCCAGGTCTATCAGGTCGGCGCAGATTTCGATTGGAGCGGACTGGCCCAACAGTTCGAAACGGCCTCCCTGTTCGCTGAACAGAGCATCCTGCAGCTTCACTTGATCGCTCTGCCAAGCGATGCTGGCAGAAAAGTGCTGCTGAGCTGGCTAGAGCGGCCGCCAGCGGATACCTTCGTTCTAATCCTCTCGGATCGAATCGAAGCCAAGACCCTCAATACGAAATGGTTCAAGCAGTTCGAGCAGTCCCAGGCACATGTGCCTATCTGGCCAATGAAATCAGATGGCTTGGCCAGCTGGCTGGCGCGGCGGGCGAATCAGGCTGGTCTGCACCTGACGGCTCCGGCATTGACCCTGTTGCAGCAATATATCGACGGTAACCTCTTGGCCGCAGACCAGGAGCTCAGGAAACTGAGCCTGCTGCACGGCAAGAACCAGATCGACGAACGTCACATCGCCGATGCGATCAGCGACAGTAGTCGCTATACAGTCTTCGATCTGACCGACGCCTGCCTTGAAGGCAAAGGTGAAAAAGCTATTTCCATTGTTCTGCATCTGCGCAGCGAAAATGTAGCCGACCCGATATTGCTTTGGTCACTCAGCAGAGAACTCAGGGTGCTGGCCAAGATCGTTCGGGCCCAGGCGGCGGGTAGCAGTTTCCAGGATGCGTGCCAGCAGGCGGGAGTTGCACGTTTTCGGCAGCAGGCTTACAAGCAGCACGTGACGCGACTTCGTCCAGCCCGGCTAAAACAGGCTCATCAGTTAGCTTGCCTCTGTGACGCCGCAGTGAAAAAAGCCAATCCATTGCCTATCGAGCAGCTTCTGTGCGACCTCGCTTATGTCTTGAGCGGACATCCGCCTAAGGTCTGCGCGCCGGTTTGACCGGAAGAAGGGGGCGTACAAAAGGTATATTCAGTAGCTACTGAATATGTGGTTTAATTGTTCGTTAGTCTGCTTCCAGCAAATGCGGTTATAAGACGATGGACCTATTTTTCAGCTGTTTTTCCAGAACTTATCCCCTCACGCCAGCCCAGCCGGTTGCTAGCAGTCGGCCCGGTTTACTGACATTGCTTCTGTTGCTCTCGTTATTGGCCGGCTACACTGGAGTGGCTGATGCGCAGACACGTCACACCGATCCCGAGAAGACCCTGAAAGATCTGTTCTGGGGAGATCTCTATGCGAGCGGCGGCACCACGCTCTTCTGCAGCCAGAGCTTCGAAAAAAAATCGATCACCATTAAGGAGAGCTATATCTACGACACGGCGTGGATACGTGAACAGCTCGAATGCGGGACAAGCAGCAAATGCAGAACCAATGTGCCGGATTACAGGCGCATGATTTCCGACATGCATAACATCTACCCGTCCACGATGAGCTTTGAGCTGGCCCGAGGCTACTCACACTTCGCAGCAATTGGCGACGACGGACAAACTGGAGAATGCGAAACACGTAAGGCTTATGGCGTGATAGAGCCTCAGGATGAAGCCAAAGGCGTCGTGGCGCGAGCCACCCTATATATGATGGAAGCCTACAAACTGCCGGCGCCTACCTCTATCGAAACGTTGATCGACTGGTGTAAACGATTTCCGCCCGACGAGACCGAAAAAGCCCGTAACAAACAGATCGAAAAACTTCAGGGCAACAGGAATTTGTTTATTGATAACCCCTCGCGTGCGGATCAGATGCGGTAGCCCTCGCTAGTTCCACTCGCTCAAGCACTTAGTCCGGAGCGTTTATAGGGCTCAGGGGCCAACCCACTTCGATATCCATTGCCCCCCAACCCACTCACCCTTCACCCGATGATGGGGGTCGTCGGCAAGCGATAGACAATCGATGCTAGTCACCCTGACCTCAACAAGCATGAAATTCGAGCTCACAAGCTGCCCCTTTGTCAGCGACTCACTCGCAGAGGGCTTTTCAAAGCTCAGCGCGTCCGGTCGGTCGAGAGCCTCCCCTGGTGCCTCAAGACGCGAGAAACTTTGCTGGGCGCGGTCACCGAGTGAATGCCAGGTTTCCGCAATACAGGCTGCATCACCACACTCCCCGGCTATGCCATCGAGCCTGATCTGTAACTGATTCACAGTATCCCAGAACACGGCACTCACACGTTCGTTCTGCGCAAATTCGCCCGCTTTGGCTGCTCGTCTATCAGTATGGAAGCGCCACAATGGTGGCGAACTCTCCCACTGACGCATCACGACCGTACGCACGGCCGGATGACGCTCAGAACCTTCACCGCCAACAAGTGTGGCCAGCGACACAAAGCGCGCTTCCCGCCGACCTTGATCGCGCAGGGAGGTTTGCAGCAACTCGAGGCTGTTCTTCAAGAACGACGATGCCGAAGATCGATGATCCTGCTGCGGATTGCTCATTTCCTTCTCCATACACAGAAAAGCCGGCTCTGAGGCCGGCTTTTGCTGAACACAAGCTTCACTCTGGAAGCAACAGAACTTACAGCTGATCTGCAGTGATCGCCATCATGTCAGCACTACCTGAACGAACTGCCTCGGCCAATGACAGCGTCCTTGGCAGCAGGCGGTTGAAGAAGTACCGTACGGTCTTGAGCTTACCATCATAGAAGCCATTACTGTCATCACCCTTGTGCGCCTGCGCGGCAATTGCACTGCGAGCCAGTACATAGGCGAATGCTGTGTAGCCGAACAGATCCAGATACTCAACGCTCGCCGCACCGACGGCGCTCGGATCGTCCTTGGCAGCCTTTATGACATACTCAGTCACATCACACAGACGGGCCAACGCAGCTGACAGCGGCTCCATGAACTCCTGCAGCGACGCATCCTGACGATGACCTTCGACAAAGTCTGCAACTTCGTTCGCAAACAGCTCGAAGAAACGACCATCATTGGAGACGATCTTCCGCCCCATGAGATCGAGCGCCTGAATGCCATTCGTGCCTTCGTAAATCTGCGCGATACGGACGTCACGCACCAGTTGCTCCTGACCCCACTCCCGCACATAGCCGTGACCACCAAAGACCTGCTGACCAGAGACGGTGGATTCAAGTCCACGATCGGTCAGAAATGCCTTACAGACCGGCGTCAACAGCGCAACCATGGCCTCAGCATGCTGGCGCTCACTTTCGTTCTGTGAGTATTTGGCCAGGTCCAGGAAACGAGCTGAATAGACCGAGAACGCACGGCTGCCTTCGTTCATGGCCTTCATGTTCATGAGCATGCGGCGCACGTCTGGATGCACAAAGATAGGATCCGCGGCCTTGTCAGGATTCTGCGCACCTTGTGGTGCACGCCCCTGAGTACGGTCAAGTGCATAGGCAACAGCATTCTGGTAGCTCTGTTCAGCAGCCGCCAGACCTTGGACACCCACACCGAGACGCTCATAGTTCATCATGGTAAACATGGCAGCCAGTCCTTTATTGACCTCGCCTACCAGCCAACCCTTGGCACCGTCAAAGTTCATGACGCATGTCGCAGACGCCTTGATACCCATCTTGTGCTCGATGGAACCGCAGTTGACGTTGTTGCGCTCGCCAGATACGCCGTTGTCATCGACCAGCAGCTTTGGCACGAGGAACAGTGAGATACCACGTGATCCCGCTGGTGCATCAGGCAGCTTCGCCAGCACCAGGTGAATGATGTTTTCGCTCAGGTCATGCTCGCCACCAGTAATAAAGATCTTGGTGCCCGATACGGTGTAGGAGCCGTCAGACTGAGGTATCGCCTTCGTGCGAATGATGCCTAGATCGGTACCACAATGTGGCTCGGTCAGACACATGGAACCGCTCCACTCACCGCTGTACATGTTTGGCAGGTACTTGGTCTTGAGCTCTTCTGAAGCGTGTGCGTCGAGTGCGAGACACGCACCAGCTGTCAACATGGGGTACAGACCAAAAGAAATGTTGGCCGACTGAATCATTTCTTCGACGAGCGCACCCAGAATCTTCGGCATCCCCATACCGCCGAACTCAGGATTGCCACCGAGTCCACACCAGCCCCCTTCGATGAAGGTCTTGTAGGCTTCCTTGAAACCGGCAGGCGTGGTCACTACGCCATCGTTCCAGTGGCAGCCTTCTTCGTCACCAGACCGGTTGATCGGTGCGAGGAGAGTGCTCGAAATTTTGGCTGCTTCTTCGAGAATTGCGTCCGCCGTGTCGATATCGACATGATCCTTGAGACCATCGAGACTGCTCAGCATTCCTTTGAGATCAAACACTTCATTCAGCAGAAAGCGCATATCCTGGAGAGGTGCATTGTACGCAGGCATGGGTAATCCTCTTTTATAGGTATCAATCAGCAAAAAAAGCCCGCAGAGCGGGCTTGGAAACTTTTAGAACTTAGAGCGCGAAGTGCTCTGCATCCATATCCATCAGGGACTCGGCGCCTGCTACTGCAGCAGTGGCATGAGCCTGGGTCCTTGGCAGAAGGCGCTTGAAGTAGAACTGCGACGTCTGAACCTTGGCTGTGTAGAAGGCTTTTTCCTCAGTACCAGCTTCAAGCTTCTGCTTAGCCAGCAGCCCCATACGAGCCCAGAAATAAGCCATTGATGCATAACCGCTGTACATCAGGTAGTCGACCGAAGCCGCACCAACTTCATCACGGTTCTTCATCGCTGCCATGCCGATCTTGGTAGTGAGCTCGCCCCACTCCTTGTTCAGCTTGGCCAGCGGCTCGACGTATTCTTTCGCCAGCTCGTTGCCTTCGTTTTCTTTGCAGAAGGTGTGGATCAGCTTGGTAAAGCGCTTCAGAGACTCACCCTGGGTCATGAGAACCTTACGGCCCAGCAGGTCAAGTGCCTGAATACCAGTCGTGCCTTCGTACATGAGCGCGATACGGGTATCACGAACGATCTGCTCCATGCCCCACTCGGAGATGAAACCGTGGCCGCCGTATACTTGCATACCAAGGTTGGACGCTTCGTAGCCAACTTCAGTCAGGAAGGCTTTGGCGATTGGTGTCAGGAAGCCAAGCATTTCGTCAGCTTCACGACGGATCTCTTCTGAAGCGCTGTCCTTGACCAGATCGCCTTTCATTGCGGCGAAGTAGATCATTGCACGTGCGCCTTCAGCAAAGGCTTTTTGCGTCAGCAGCATGCGACGAACGTCCGGGTGAACGATGATCGGATCAGCGATGCCGTCAGGATTCTTCGTGCCTGACAGTGAACGCATGGCCAGACGGTCCTTTGCGTAAGTCAGTGCACCCTGGAAGGACAGCTCGGCAGCGCCAAGACCCTGGATTGCAGTACCCAGACGAGCCACGTTCATGAAGGTGAACATGCAGTTCAGACCCTTGTTCTCAGGTCCGATCAGGAAGCCCTTGGCGCCATCGAAGTTCATGACGCAGGTCGAGTTACCGTGGATGCCCATCTTGTGCTCGATAGAGCCACACTTTACGGCATTGCGATCGCCTATGTTGCCATCCGCGTCCACGTTGAACTTTGGCACGATGAACAGGGAGATGCCCTTGGTACCCTGTGGCGCACCAGGCAGTCGCGCGAGACAGATATGGACGATATTCTCGGCCATGTCGTGCTCACCGGAAGAGATAAATATCTTGGTGCCGGTAATGGCGTAGGCGCCGTCTGCAGTAGGCTCAGCCTTGCAACGCAGGGTACCGAGATCCGAACCGCAATGTGGTTCAGTCAGACACATGGTACCAGTCCACTCACCGCTGACCAGCTTCGGCAGATAAGCAGCTTTCTGCTCAGCTGTACCGTGCTGCTCGATGGTGTTGAATGCGCCATGGCTCAGGCCAGGGTACATGCCCCAGCTCCAGTTCGCAGTGCCGACCATCTCGCTCATTACGAGACCGAGTGACTCTGGCATGCCCTGACCGCCGAACTCTTCTGGGCCAGTCATGGAAGGCCAGCCGCCTTCAACAAACTGCTTGTAGGCTTCCTTGAATCCGGTTGGCGTCTTGACGCCATCTTCAGACCAGGTACAGCCTTCGCTGTCACCAACAGCGTTAAGGGGCGAAAGCACACCTTCGCAGAACTTGGCACCTTCCTGGATGATGGCTTCAACCACATCCGGTGACGTCATTTCTGCACTTGGCAGTTCGCTGTAATGATTTTCAACATGCAGCAGTTCGTTCATGACGAAACTGATGTCACGAAGTGGAGCTTTGTATTCGACCATGACTTTACCTCTTCACTGCCAGGTGACCATCAGATTCGCGTCGGCTAACCAGTAGCAGGACTGCGACCCATGTGCCCCGAAGGCTTTATTGCCCTCCCGGTATCGGGAGAGGGTATTGTTGAATTTCCAGACCCGCCGCTACGGCATGAACACCGGACACCACGAACAACTCTGGAAATAACCAGTATCAAACAGGTGTTTGAAACATACGTTTGCTTCGGGCAATTGTCAAGATGGATCGGGTTAAGCTGCCGTAAATATTTGCTGATATGTGGCGATTGCACGCTGCAATTCCCGGGCCTGAACAGGCGCTTTCTCGGCAGGAAGAGATGGCTCGGAAGCCAGTGATGACGCAGGTTTGCTGCCTTTTTCGGCAGATTGTCGGGCGGTTTCATTCACATCTTCGGAAGCAACAGTTTCAGAGCCCGCTTCAGTCTTCTCTGGCGCCTGAGCCTCCGCAGCGGCCTTCTCCATGGCGGCGAGTTCAGCGCGTGCTGCATTGATGGTCTGACTCGCCGCAGCGGCAACTTTTCGATCCTGCGGTGAAGGCTCTGCGGGTGCCAGTGCAGCGCGAATGACCTGCTGCATCTTGTCCAGCGTCGCCTGAGGATCACCTTCGATGGCACCGGTATCAATTGATACCTCGCCACCGGTGGCATATTGCTTGCCGTCGGGGCCCCTGGTGTAGGTGTAGGACGGTGCACCGGCGTAGGCCCCACCAACGCTGGCATGCGCCTGCTCATGCGTCCGGACTTCGCGATCACGACTGGCGAGGTCCTGGATCAGGCGAAGCTCCGTTTCGTCGAGCCTGGCTTCGAGTCCGGCCTTGTCAGGGGCACCCTCCTCCTGGCCTGCCAGCTGCTCACCATCACCGCTCGTTTGGGGCTGACGTGCACTAACGATGGGGTCTTTATCGGAATTGACTGCTCTGGAGGCACCTGGCGCATCTGCCGCGGTCTTGTCATCGACGCGCTGAACTGGCTGAAGGTCGGTCGCTACCAGCGAACGACCCTCGTTGCCGGTCTTTAGCGCGAAGGCATCCTGGACGGAGGCCGAGGCAGCCGTTGGACCTACCGCGCTGGTCGGAGCCGTAGTCAGTGCGCGTGAATTGGCAGCACTAGCCTGTTGCCCCTGAAAAGCACTGTTGACGCTACCAATCGCGGTAAACATGCTTAGGCCATGGTGTCGAGTAAGGTACCGAGTACGTTATCGGCCGTCTTTACAACTTTGGCTGAGGCTGAAGCCTGAACCTCGTAGAGCTTGAGGTCCACTACCGCACTGGTGATGTCGTCGAGTCCGCCCGCCTGGCTGAGCCCTTGCTGGACCGCCTGAGGTTGAGTGACATTGGTGGTTGTCGCCTGGGTGATACGTTCTGCAGAGGCCTGCATGCCTCTCATACCCGTTTGTATACCTTGGAATCCGGCGTTCATTGCTCCACTGATCATAAGCCACCTGCCTGCTTCGTTGACTGACCGCATCAGGAAAACTGATGCGATCTGAGCGGGCTCACTGCTCGAGGAACAGGGCTTCACCCGCAGTATCTACGCTACCAAGCGGCTGATCAATTTTCAAACAGCTTGATGTAAAGAATGGTGAGGCTTCGTAGTCGCTGTAATCCCACTGCTCAAATGCGTGACTCGGCTTTCATTCTCGTGATGCCACCGATTATACCAAACCAGAAATTTGCTCGGCAGCAGCGGCCTTTGCGTCAATACGCTCGTTATCGGCCAGGTATCCGATCGTGCCAATGAGTGGCGCCGGAACGAGTCGCTTTAATGTAGCCAGATTCTCAGCCTCTGCTGCCATGACCTCGGCAGTAGGTCGGTTGGCAACCCAACCCGCCAGCTTTAAACCTCGCGCCTGGATGGCTTCGCAGCTGAGGAGCGCGTGATTGATACAGCCGAGCCTCATGGCGACTACGAGAATGACCGGATATCCCAACGAAACAGCCAGATCGGCGAAAGTCTCCATGCGATCAGCGGAGCTGCTCAGTGGCACCAGCCAGCCCCCCGCGCCTTCCACTATGGCAAACTCTGGCTGTCGGTCGGTGAGCACCCGCTCAACGTGAGCCCGCAACTTTTCCACCTGAAGGTGCTCAGCCTGGCCTTCTTTCTCAGCTGCAATGTGCGGTGCAATTGCGGCCTCAAGCTGAACAGGATTGATTTCTCTATAGTCTGCCATGATAGACGAGGCTGCTTGCAACCTGAGCGCATCATCGTTGCGTAATCCCGCGGAGCTTTGATGGCAGCCCGCTGCAACAGGTTTGAGTCCGAGCGTTGTGAGCCCCCTGTCAGCTGCGTGAGCCAGCAGTGCACAGCCGACGAAGGTTTTGCCGACATCCGTGTCGGTTCCAGTCAGGAAAAAGCGATAGGTCATTGCGGCCTCGTTGAAATGGAACGATTAATGCAGCTTCTGATAGTAGATGAAGCCGGCTTCATAGCTGAGGGGAACGCCCTCAGCTTGCCTTTGCTGCTCATACGCAGCTAACACAGCTTTCAACCGACCAGGCGTGGTGAGCTGCTGTCGAGCACCGTGCAGTACAGTATGCGCACCGACGCCTTTCACGGATCGCATTGCATCGAGCGCTGAGGGAAAGAATTCGGTGAAGCGCCGCTGATGCAGCGAAGCATTCACCGGAGCGGCCGCCCTCAGATTATCGACCGCTGTGAATGCATTGACATGCTGAGCACTATCGAGTCCGGCCCATGCGGCCTGGATCTCGATGAGAGAGCCTGGCAAAAGGGTTGAACACGCCAACCAGCCCCCGGGCCGAAGTGCCCTAACCGCTTCGTCGAGCCAGTTGGACGGTTGCTCCAGCCACTGCATGGCGAGATTGCTGAAAATGACATCAGATGATCCCGTGGCTAACGGCAGATTTTCAAGATCGGCCTGAAGCGGCGCGAGCTCGACCCCCGTAGTTTGGGTGCCGCCGTGTTTTCGCTTCAGAACGTCCAGCATGCCCGCAGATCTATCGAGGGCGATGAACAGGATCTCATTCTGCTGGCCGCGTCCTGATTCAATTGCCGAACCCTGCACGTGCCCGTGCTGTAGCAGACTAATCAGCGAGTCTGTGAAATAGCCAGTGCCACAGCCAGCATCCACGAGCCGGCACTTTTCCTGAACCGGAGGCTGCAGCATCAGGCGTTCGGAAAGGCCCTGGATAAGCGCCTCACCTATTCTGCGCTGTATGCCCGCATGTTCATCGTAACTGGTCGCAGCCAGACTGAAAGAACGGTCGACGTGACGTTTATCCATGCGCCGGGAGCCTTCGCGTATCACAGCCGACAAGCTGCAGGAAGGCTCGGCAGTGCTCAGCGATCAAACGGCTTGTCATAGCATCAGGATAGTGTCCGGCGTTCTCCAACACTTTGACAATGCGGGGTAGTCGCTGAGGGTGTGGGGCCTGCTTCATCAGGGTATCCGACGCGATCGCCACAGCTTTTCCCGTTAATGAATCCAGCTCACCGAAGATCGCCAGCAGAGGCAGTGGGCATGAGATAAACGCAGGCCTGAGGTCCACGTCTCGCAGTAGAGCCAGCCCCTCCATGAGAACTTCTTCAGCTGCTTGCGATGGCATGCTATTCAAGGCTTTGACGGCAGCCTTGCGTCGACCGCCCGGTAGGCGTTTGCACTGCAGAACATTGAAAGCCCGCACGGTCCGCGATGGATCAATTCTGAGATCAGTCAGCATGGTATCCAGAGCAGACGTGGGCATGCCAGGCCAGGAAGTATCAGGCAACTCACAGAAGTGAGGGCTGGTGCCGACTAGCGCCGCATACTCATTCATGTGGAACTGATCCCGCGTTGAGGCAGGTCTGCCCGAGGACAGTCTACTGTCGAGCCATTGGAGCAGGTGCAAACCTCCAAGGGAGCAGCCGAGCCACAGCACTGACGAGTCGGCCGCGCGGAAGTGGTGGTCCAATAAGTCGAGCTGCTCATGAAGCTTCGATTTTCCCCTGTCCAGAGGGCATATTTGTATCGCCACCCCTGAGAACAGGTCGTTCGAGGCTATATGCGCGAACACTCGCTCCAGGGCTTTCGCAAGTACCGCATAAGTTTCGGCACTCTGCGCCCAACCACCAACTATGACGATCTCCAAGTGCCTCACTGCGTCACCAGGGCCGCCAGCGCACGGACAAGTTGGTCGATATCATTTTCATCATGTGCAGCAGAGAGGGTTATTCGCAGCCTGGCCGCCCCTGCGGGAACAGTTGGTGGACGTATCGCCACTACCAGAAAGCCCTTGGCGAGCAGTGCATTGCTGAGATCGACGGCCGCTGAGGAGTCCCCGACCAGCAAGGGCTGTATGGCCGTATCAGAGGGCATCAGCTTGAGGCCGACTTCCGCAACCTTCGACTTGAACCTGCTGATGAGTTGCTGCAGGTGCGTTCGCCGCCAGGATTCTTCAGTCAGCAGCTCGATGCTACGACAGGTAGCGGCCGCCACCGCCGGTGGCATGGCTGTCGTGTATATGAAGGTGCGGCTTTTCTGAGTCAGCGTTTCGATGAGTGCTTCACTGCCAGCTACGAAAGCGCCCGCCGTACCCAGGGCTTTACCGAAGGTGCCCATGAGCACTGGAACAGCGTCTTCATCCAGCGCATGGGCCTCACAGGCACCACCGCCCTTTGCCCCTAATACGCCAAGACCATGGGCATCGTCGAGCTGCAGCGCCGCGCCAGCCTGCGCTGTACAGGCCGCTATCATTCGAAGATCCGGCACATCGCCATCCATGCTGAACACACTGTCAGAACTCACCAGTACTCGCTGCGATGACGGCTGCAGCGCTGCGAGCCGATCGTGCAGATGCCGGACGTCGCCGTGGCGATATCTCACGAGCTTCGCACCACTGATAGAGGCTGCATCCAATAGTGAGGCATGGTTCAGCTTGTCCTGCAGCAGAACGTCCTGCCGGCCCAGCAAGCCCGAGGCGACGCCAAGATTCGCCATATAGCCTGTTGAATACAGCAGCACACGCGAGCGGCCAGTCAGTCGGGCCAAGGCCTGTTCAAGCGCCTCATGAGCGGACGTGTGACCGCAGACAAGATGACTGGCGCCGGAGCCGACGCCGTAGGTGTCGACGGCAGCCTTCAGAGCCCTGCTGACAGCAGGATGAGCAGCCAGACCCAGGTAGTCGTTACTGGAGAAATTGAGCAGCGTCCGGCCGTCGATTGTAACGCGCGCGCCCTGCGCGCTTTCGAGCAGTCGAGGCCGGCGAAACTGCCCAATCTCTGCAATTTCAGCGAGAGCCTTTTCGAGTCCCCAGCTGGCTGGTAAGGGCATGGCTACCCGGCAGCATTATAGAATTGTTCCTGACCACCCTGGCTCGCCAGTACAGCGGCCAGCTCAGGTTGCGCCTGCTGTACAGCCAGATGTTCAGGTTGAATGCCGAGCTTGCCGAACAGTGCCATATCGGTATTCGCGTCCGGATTCGCCGTAGTCAGCAACTTCTCACCGTAGAACAGCGAGTTTGCGCCAGCGAAAAAGCACATCGCCTGCATCTGCTCATTCATGCTTTCGCGACCGGCGGACAGCCGCACATAGGACTTCGGCATCATGATTCGCGCTACCGCGATTGTCCGAACAAATTCAAAGGGTTCCAGCGGTGCCTGATCTTCCAGCGGCGTACCTTTCACGGCTACCAGCATGTTGATCGGCACACTTTCAGGATGATGTGGCAGATTCGCCAGCTGCTTGAGCAGGCCAGAACGGTCATTCGCGCTTTCGCCCATGCCGACGATACCACCGCTACACACTTTCATGCCCGCATCGCGGACATGCGCCAGCGTATCCAGTCGATCGCTATAGGTACGGGTGGTGATAATCTGATCGTAGTATTCGGGCGAGGTATCCAGATTATGGTTGTAGTAATCCAGGCCGGCTTCAGCCAGGTCCGCCGCCTGCTTCTCTTCCAGCATACCCAGCGTCATACAGGTTTCGAGACCCAAGGCCTTTACACGGCGAACCATCTCCACCACGTACGGCATATCCTTTTCACGTGGATTCCGCCATGCAGCGCCCATGCAGAAACGGCCTGAGCCAGCTGCCTTGGCGCGCTCAGCAGCAGCCACGACTTTCTCGATCTCCAGCAGCTTCTCTTTTTCCAGGCCTGTGTTGTAGTGGCCACTCTGCGGACAATATTTGCAGTCCTCAGGACAGGCACCAGTCTTGATCGACAGCAGTGTGCTGACCTGAACCGCATTCGGATTGAAGTGCTGCCTGTGCACACGCTGCGCTTCGAACAACAGGTCGTTGAACGGCATGGCGAAGAGCTTGTTGACCTGGGCCACTGTCCAATCGTGCCGAACGGCACCGAGCTCAAACGCAGCAGAATCTCCGGCGGCAGATGAATTTTCGGGGGACCATTGCGATACAGATGTGACAGACATAAGCGTTTCCGGTATAAGCAGCGTCGATTAAGGATTGATCAATCACGATCATTGAACATTCAAGGAGTGAAGTGTTCATGTTCCAGCAAAAGCTGTCAACTTTTTTGCGCCCTCAGGTTTACAGGGTGGCCAAATGGCTCGACGAATGTGTCGGCCAGTTCGAGGCAGGATTCAACCGACCATTGCGCCGCTGTCTACTATGCGGGTCTGGAGAAGCCGGTGATCAAGCCTTATGTACAGGGTGCTTCGATGATCTCCCTAGGGTGCGCTCACCCTGCTCGATCTGTGGTGGCAACGTTGGCAGTGCACGCCTCCTGCACCCTGACCTGACGTCAGCGGTTTCACCTGCGCTCATTTGTGGCCAATGTATTCGGGTCCCGCCGGTTTATGACAAGGCGCGCTGCGGACTAGAATACGAATTCCCGGCTGATGAGCTCATCCGTAGCATCAAGTACCGCGCCGCGCTCCACTGGATACCACCACTCACATGCAGCGTGTCAAGCGAACTCGACATACTGCTCGACGGCTGTCAGTCAGAGCAGGTACGACTCATCCCTGTCCCACTTCATCGCAGCAAAGCTTGTCACCGTGGGTTCAATCAGGCGGCTGCTATCGCTCGCGCACTTGCCGTGCCCAAACGTCTACGGGTGGAGCACCGTCTGTTGCTTCGAGCCAGAGCGACCCGTCCGCAGGCCGCCCTTGCACCTGAGAGCCGTCGAGAAAATATGCGCGAAGCATTCATCGTGGATGCGCAACGGCTTCGAGAGCTTCGCTCGATAAAAGCGCTGACCACCCTCGTTCTGATCGATGACGTTATGACTACGGGAGCCACGGCTGATGAATGTGCGCGAGCACTTAAGGCAGTCGAACCGAGCCTGACGGTTCTGGTCTTCGCCTTGGCACGAAAGAGCCAGTGCTGATGGCTAGCCCTATCGGTAATCTTCCAGCAGCCGAAACTGAATACCACTGGCCTGCAGCCGGTTCAGCATCGGCTGCCCCAAAGCCATGACCGGTGTCACCACCCCATAGACCTTTGGCAGACGTCGAGCATCCTGTACAAGGCAGAGGCCGGTTTCAGCGAGCATCTTGGCCGTCTCGTCATAACCCGGGTCCCTGCCGGATACGCTGGTGAGTACCTCACGCGCTTCGGCCGCCTTCCCTTCGAGGTTCAACTCGCCCTGGAAAACAACTTCAAACCATGATTTCGCGCGGCGATGATCCGAGGGGCCATCGTGACCGGCCTTTGAGAGCAACCATTCGCGTGTCGTCTTGAACTGCGCAAGTGTGAACAGGCCACCGAGGAAGGCAGCACCGCCGACTATTCTCAGCAGGCTTTCCACCTTCACGTAGTGTCCGTAAGTGAACCGACCCCCATAGCGCGGATCGTTAGCTGCCGATCGTAAGACGATTTGTGGATCTATGGTCGGAAATGGACAGGCCCAGGCCTTTAGCACATCCCGCTTTGATAGCTTTGGCAGCATTGGCCTTATCGCCCGGGCGGCATTGGGCTGATCAAGATCACTACGCTGCAGAAGGTAGGATTTCACACGGGAGAACGCATGTATGGCCGAAGCCAGCGTACCGCCGGAGAGCCTACCACTGGCACTGACAAAACCTTCAACGGCTACATTACTGGTCTTGATCGCTTCATCGGAGAGCCCACGGGTGAGTTGTTGCACCGTATAGAAGACACCAAAATCATGCGGGATGGAGTCGAAACCACAGCAGTTTATGATCTTGACCTTTCGCGCTTTGGCCGCCTCATCGCATCGAATACGGAGTCCATCGACGAACTCCGGCTCTCCGGTAATGTCTGCATAGTGCGCACCGGCTTCGATGCAGGCCTTTACCAGCAGCTCTCCATGATGCACGAAAGGCCCTGCCGTGCTCAGCAGCACTCTGGCCGCAGATGCCATTTCCGCCAGCTCACCTGGCTTTTTGGCATCTGCCTTGATCATGCCGATCTGATCGCTCAGGGCGGGATTGATAGAGACCAGGCGCCGTTGCAGGCGCTTCAGCTTCTGCCTGCTGCGTCCAGCGATCGCGAAGCGAAAATTGGCGGAGAAGCTTGCGCGAGCGAGGTACTCGGCAGTGAGCTGACCAGTGAATCCCGTTGCGCCAAAAAGTACGATGTCGAACCGTGTAGATGCTATCATTTAATCCTTGTCCTGGTGTGCCAAGCCGTTTCGCGCAACGTACCTCCTGGAGCAAGTCAGCCCAGGCTCTCGGTTTTCAGCCATTGTATGCAATCACTGATACGCCTAAGGTTTTCATTTATTAGCTAATTTTCTTGCTAATGCCGCCAGGAATCAGGTCATGACCGACACAAGCACACCCATCACGCCGAATGAGGCCCGCTCCGGAGAAGCCATGTCTGATAAAAAGCAGTTTGCCATCGTGATGCTACTGGCCGCCATGTTTATTGCCTGGATACTCAGCGACAGTATTCATTCGACGGCACTCAACGAACGCTTGCTCGAGGACAAGACACTCCAGGCCTACCCCTACCCATTCAGGGTGCTGGAAGAGCATGACGGAGTCGTGACCATGAGCACCCTCCACGGCGAAACGGTGTCGCTGACTCAGGGCCTCCGAACTGTATTTCCCGCGTTGCAGGACGTCAAGGAAGATTCGCCCGAGATGATCGAAGCTCAAAAGCAGTTCGCGAGCATGCAGGCCCGCGCGCAACAGATCATGATCGAGCACGAAGACATTGATGCCGTGCAGTGGGTGGTGGATGAGAGCTGGTTAAGATTGAATAAGTACGATTTGCCGGTGACGTTGCGGTAAGCCAGGGCATCACCAATCAGGTTAAATAACAAACAAAGCGCTTGATTTTTGACCTCCTCGAAATTATTATTCGCCCCGCTGTCAGGAAGACAGCGCAGCCCGGCGAATGAACTGTTCCACAGGATGTGGATCACATAGCCTCCAGCCAAGTCTTCCTCCAGCACTCCCGTCCAGGATGGACATAATCGCTCAAGGAGGACGCATGCGCGCGTTCAGTTTCACTTCATTCGTTTCTCGAAAAAAGTCACTCGGTCAGGGCATGACGGAGTACATCATCATCGTTGCACTTATCGCTGTGTCCGCCATCGGCGTCTATGGCATGTTCGGCTCTGCGGTTCGAAATCAGGTTGCTGGTATGGCAGCTGAGATTGGCGGTCAGTCAGGCAACCCTGCGACTGGTCGGGCCAATCAGGCAGGCAAGGATGCTCTCACAATCTCTTCCGACAACGATCGAGCCAACCTGTCGAACTACGACAAGGGTGCGACCTCAGCCATCAAGTAGGTTTTAGCCCGATCCTCACGTAAGGTTTTCAGCCAGGTAGTCGAGCTAGCTTAATTAAGGAATTCGAAGATGCGACGTTTGAAAAGGATTTCAGACAGCAGTACGCAGCAAGGGAATGTGCTCGTTTTCTCGACACTATTCATGGCAGCCGTCTGCCTGGCTTTTTTACAGATCTACGATACCGGCAAGATCAGTCTCGAAAAGACGAGACTACAGAATATTGCTGACTCAGCAGCCTATAGTGCGGCTGTGTTGCAGGCTCGTGAGCTCAATTTTCACAGCTACATGAACCGGGCGATGGTGGTTAACCAAGCGGCCATCGGGCAGATGGTGGCTATCAGCTCGTACATGCAAGTCGCTCAGCAGAGCCAAAGAAATGCAAATCTCGTGCTTGATAAGCTTCCGGTGATCGGGCCCTTTTTCAAGGCTGCCGAAATCGGGCTTGGCACCATCAATATGGGCACTCAGATAGCGGCGTCTTCGACGACCTTTCTGCTCGACACCCTTATCGGGCTATTCAGCAAGGCATCTTTAGCCTGGCATGCATCGACCACTGTCCAGCTGGCCGAATCGATTCCTGCTTTGGTAAAGGACAACGATCCCGCTGCAGAAATCAATGTAGCCAGTGCTTTCTATATGGCAAAAGATCTGGTCGCCTTCAATAATTTCACACGCCGCTGGGACGTCGAAGATACGGAAATCGGATCAGCATCACCCAAGGATCGAGCTGAAGCGAAAAAACAGTTCGACAGCTTCAGGAATCTGGTCCTCGCCAGCCGCGATGAATTCGTCAAGAAGCGATCGAACACCTTTTTTAACGCGCCTCTCATCGAGATGGTTCAGCGTGGTGGTACTGAGTTTGGCAAAGTGCCGGGCAAGACGAACCCTTACTACAGCTGGTCTGCAGTCGATACCTTGAGCGTTCATACGCGAGACCTGGACGACATCTTCGACGATGATTGGAGTGAAGCGCTGCCAGTCGCCTGGGGCAGACAGGCGACCCATCATGAGACGGCATTCAAGTGGAGTTCGGTTAGTTCAAATGGATGGAACAAGGCTGCCAGAACCAACGCCTATGCCTGGGAAGCGAATCGGGTACGCGATGCAGCGGGAGAAAATTTCCTCGAAGGGAAGCGCAACACACCAGAACACATCGCGCACTACAAAGTAGGCGAAGGCCGTAACAATGGCTTTGGCATGCCCGCTCCCGGCGTAACCAATGGCGCAAACGTCGAGGGTCTGAGGAACTTCTATCAACTTCGCAAACCTACAGAGGAAGAGTCCCAGACCGGCATCAGCGGGAGCCCTGTTTTCAGAGTACTCATTCAGAAACCGCTGATTGCGATCAGTGACAGCAGTCGAAACGATACGCTCGTACGTCAAGACGGGAAGCTCGCCCTGCGCACGGCCGACGCCAGAACTGCTGCACTGGGAAATATGCACGCAACCGCTGCCGCGAGAGCAGTTTATGAACGCTCGGGGGATCTTTGGCGAAGAGCGGACAATCGCTACGAACTCGCAAATTTGTACAACCCCTTCTGGTATCCACGTCTGGCGGAGTTCGACGGCAAGACTGCCTTGGCGGCTGGAATCATGGCACTTGATTCGGTGGAAGAATAATGAAGATCTTTTTGAAACCATCAGCTCCGGGTCAGGCACTAACCGAGATACTCATCGTTAGTAGTCTGGTATTTGTACCCATGATGTTCGCACTGCCCTTACTCGCGAAATATCTCGATAGCCGCCATAAGGTCGAGCAGGCCGCACGGCACGCGGTCTGGGAGCGTACCGTGTGGAGCGAGACGAACTCAGCCTATGCGCAGAACACTGCCGTTCGCTCAGATTTACAACTGCTCGATCGCACCGATCGACTCGTGTTCGCGCATGAGCGGGCACCGGTCGGTGATATCGCGCCTGAGGGTAACAGCTCAGAATCGAAGGGCCCCGGTGAAGAATCCAGAAGCTTCATGCAATTCATCCCCGCCACACAATTTTCGGCTCAAGCGGGTGTGGCGGAAGCATCGAGCGGGCAGGTGTCGATTTTGCTGCCAGGCGGCGCGCAGGAGGAACGGCAGCTACAGAGTCTGACACGTGTGGCCGGCTCATTGGGTGGCATAGGCAGCGCAGCGACTGATCTTATTGGAGACATTTTCGAAAGGACCAGTTTCAAACTCGACACCAACGGATACGTGAAGTACCAGACGCAGGTGAATCTTCGCCCGCTTCCCTGGTACAAGGGCATGGATTCAGCAGGTCTTCCAGAGGCAGGACTGATTTACACAGGCAGCCTTGGCATGTTGACGAACGGGTGGCAAGCCGCCGGCCCAACGGAACAGGGCCGACAGCTTGCGCACCTCAATCCGACTGGCAAGCTTGGCGACAGTGACTTTGTTCCCAAGCTACTCGAAGTCGCATCCTGGACACCCTGGACGGAGGAGTTCAGGGAGCTGAAGCTCGGTCACTCCAACATTAACGCACTGCCAGTGAACCTGTTGAAACCTTACGCGGTGACTAAATGAAGAAAAGTCTCAAAATCCAGTGGCTATGTCTCATGGGATGGTTGATTGGAAGCGGATCAGCACTGGCTGACGATATGTGGCCAGAGATCGAATTCCCGCCTGAGGCAAAGGTTGAATTGATTGCCGAGGAAAGCTGGGTGACAGGTATGTTGCCGATGCGGATCTATCAGGTAACTGGCAGTAGAAAGGACAAGAGGATTTTCGAGTGGTTCGCAGCCGAGTGGCTGAAAACTGGAAGCCACTGCTTGTCGGATTCAGAACCGTTAAAGACCTTGAACGCTCTCGAGGCTGACTCAGCAAAGAAGGCAAATGTTCTGAGCTGCGTCATCGATGATCATATCGTGGTTGGTCAGTTTTCAAGCGGCTTGCAAGAGTCGGCCTTGATCTCGATAAGTGCGCCTGCTCGTGCAGTGCAACGCCCTGCTTCGCCCACGGTGAAAGCCCTGCAGTCTTACACCGGCGGAAAGATAATGAGCTATGAATACAGCAACTTCGGCATCAAGCAGGCGACTACGTTGGCGATCGAGACCCGCGGCCAGCCGGACTTCGTGGTAGAGAGTCTCTCAGGCGCCTTGCTCAGGAACGATTGGCGAGTGGAACGCCTAGGAGGTTTACCAGGTTCTGGACACATGGGGAGGGAGCTGGTGGCTGTGCTGAGGCACGAGCGGATACTGGTATCGGTTCAGGCAATTGATAACACACGGAGTGGTGTCGTTGTAGTCATTGAAACGGAGGGCGGACAATGACGAGCTCCCTGATTTTTCGTCAGCTACGCGGTTCTATTGGTGTCGAGTACCTGGTCTGCCTCCTCATGCTGGTAGCCATCCTGTTCACGCCACTTGGTGATAACGGACTCCCTTCACCAGGCGGCAAAACGGTCGGGGAACGGCTCGTGGAGAGCATCAGAGCGAATCACAATGCCTGGGTGTATGCGATGTCGATGCCCGATGCGCAATAGCCGTTAATTGATTCGGCGTTAAACAATCGAAATTTCACATGGAGGTGAATTTCATGAAAGGTGTTCTGAAATCATGGGTGATGATTATCGTCGCCCTCATCGTCGGTGGTCTGGCGGTCTATCTTTCAGCCAGCTATCTGGATGCCAAAGAAGAGTCGCTCACTGCCCGCCTGAAAGCGCAGTTCGCAACAACGGTCGAAATCCTGGTAGCGTCACAGGATATCGAGGCCGGTGCTTTCGCATCCGCTGGTAATCTGGCAGTGGCTTCCGCAGATCCAGAGTTTCTGCCGGCCGACATACTCACACCGGCCGAATTCGAGTCAGTTAAAGCGCTGGAGATCATGCAGGCGATTCCCGCCGGCAAACCCTTGCTCAGAAGCTATCTCGGCAGCGAAATTGCCTACACGTTTTCCGAGCTTATTCCGGTCGGTTTCCGACCCGTGACTATCAGAGTCGATGAGAACTCGTCGAACGAGCGGATGATAGAAGTTGGTGATCGGGTAGATCTTCTCAAAGCCCCATCAGAGTCTGAAGGCACTCAGCTGCGACTTGTTGCGGAAAACATCGAAGTTGTTGCAACCGGCGCAATGCGCAGCGCCTCGAAGGACGCCTCGAAAGGTCAGGTGGCAGGAACAGATGATCGACAACACTACTCTACGATCACAGTTCTCCTCGAAGTAGCGAAAGCTTCAGAAATCATGTTCGCGCAAAAGGACGAAAGTCTCATCACCTTACTGCGAAACAGAGGGGACAATAGCTCACTGGCCAATCAGCTTGGTAGCTATGGTAAGAGCAGATCGATCACCGTGTATACCAAGAGCGGGACGGCTTCAGGCTCTCTTACCGGAAAGAATGTCTCACTGTCAGCACATTGAACCTAAACCAGCTCTAAGCACGAAGCAATTAATCTCGGCAAACCCGGCGGAATGGATTCCGCCGCACACGATTGACGTCATATTAAAGGATGTACTATGGCGATTTACCTTCACGATACGCCTGCAGGTGTTCCTGCGCCGGCGTTTTACCCCAGTTCTGAAAGAAAATCAGTTGCATTTGCACTGATCATCACGCTGTCTACCCTGCTGACGCTTTTGAGCGTTCCTGCAGCTGCGGCTGATCGGTTTCCCATCCATCGCACCGATGCGGTCAGTTTGCATCTCGGCAAGGTTGAGACGCTTCGAATCAAGGATATCGAACGCGTTGCGGTGGGGAATGACGACATAGTTTCTACCAGTCTGCTCGAAAATGACGAGCTTCTGATCATCCCGCAGAAGGCTGGAGACACTGAAATCGTTATCTGGCAAACAGGTAATCGAAAACAGCTGGTGCGCATACAGGTTCGGGCCGAAAATCCTGACAAGCTTGCGCGTCAGGTTCGAGCACGTCTAACGCCTTTCCCCGCTCTTAAAGTAAGCGTCAGGGAAAGCCTCGTTTTCGTTACCGGGCAGCTGAAGAGCGCCAAGGACCTTGAGCGTATCCAGACGCTGCTCGGCAAGGAACTGATGCAACAGGTCGTACTGCAGCTGGATGTGGACAGTGTGGCGGTCGTCCGATCTGCGCTCAAGCACATCACGACATTGCACGTCGAGTCTTCCGACGATGGCATACGGCTGACTGGGTCATACGCACCTGAGTTCAAGAACACGCTCGAGACCGTTCTCCAGCGCTACCCCCAGGTGATCAATCTGGCTCAGATCGATCTGGCCAAGATGAAGTCGATGATCCTAATCGACGTGAAAATTCTGGAGCTGCGCAAGCGGAATCTTGAGCAGCTCGGTGTTCGCTGGGACAGCTCTATTGCCGGTCCTTCTGCTGCAATTGCTGCCACTGGTACCGTGAATCCGTTTTTCAGATCTGCAGTGGACTCCAATGGTGCCGCCCAGATCGCCGCCGCAATCCCGGTCGATGACACGAACTTCCATAGTTCAGTAGGACTGCTGACCAATGTGGGCTCAAGAATAGACCTGATGGAAGAAGCTGGCGAAGCCAGAATGCTGGCCAGACCCATGCTCAGTGCAAGAGACGGTGCCGTGGCAACGTTCCACTCTGGCGGTGAACTCCCCTACCCGATCGTTGACCCAGACACCGGCAAAATCGCTGTAAGCTTTCGAAGTTACGGCGTGAAACTCAACGTGCTGCCGCAGCTGAGCTACGAAGGCAAGATCATGGTTGAGGTCAATGCCGAAGTTAGTTCCATAGATAGCTCGATAAACATCAACGGCGTGCCGGGCCTAATCTCCAAGTCGGTTTCATCCACCATCAATGCAATGGACGGCGAGACAATCGTGATGTCCGGGCTTCTGGCAAACACAGAGGCCGAGAGCATCAGTAAAGTACCGCTCCTGGGCGACCTGCCATTGATAGGCGCGCTATTCAGAACGACCAACACTGAGAACGAAGGCCGTGAGCTGGCGATATTCCTTACGCCAAGAATCAAATTTCTCGACTACAGCGGTGAAGGCGCCTCTTCGGAGACACAGATTACCGAGCTCGAGAAGTTGGGTGAGCGAGTGAGTGAAAAGACCGCCGATATGGACTGGGTTTCCAGAAGGATTCAGGACTGATGATTACCATTGTTGTGCGTGACCGCAACGGCGGATTCATTGAAAGAAGCAGTTGTTCGTCCATGCGATGCAGCGTCGGCAAGAGCACATCCAACTCGCTCGTGCTGAAAGGCTGGTCGGTACAGAAGGAACACTGTGTGATCGAAGTCGTCGGCACAGGCGCTCAGGTTGCGCCGGTTAATCAGTCGGTAGTTCGATTGAATGGACGGCGTATCGACGCTGTGCAGCCTGTGAATCGCGAAGACGTCATTCAGATTGCCCAGCATTGTCTCTCCGTCGATTGGCTTGTCGAGACTGACGCTACTTGCGCCGCCACTGAGGGCGATACAGCCAGTGCCGACTACTTGCACACTGCCGAAACGACGAGCCCGGTTATGTCAGCACTGCCGTTGAATTCGGCGCCAGAGCTTGCCGAGAACAGCAATACAGCAGAGATGCGTCGTCTTCAGATTCAGGTCCACCACGACCTGATCCGATATCTGGAGCGCCGAAGAATCGACGTCAATACGCTGCCCGAAGAAGACCTGTGGCGGCAAGCGCCGGAGTGGATCGCAGAAGTCATCAATAAGATGGATGCGCTACCAACCTCGATCGATCGACACGCTCTGGAAAAGAGAGTGCTTGATGAAGCGCTCGGGCTTGGCCCGCTAGAGATCCTGCTGAAAGACAGTGCGGTCACGGAAATCATGGTGAATGCACACGATCAGATCTTTTTTGAAAAGTCCGGTCGACTTCATCGGTCGACAGTCGAGTTCTCTGACAAGCAGGCAGTTATCTCGGCTATCGAGCGCATCGTTGCGCCTCTGGGGCGCAGGATCGATGAGTCCTCGCCGATGGTCGACGCCAGGCTGAAGGATGGCTCACGGGTAAATGCTGTTATACCACCCCTAGCCCTCAAAGGTCCGTGCATCACGATCAGGAAGTTCCCGGAACACAATCTGACGGCAGCGCAGCTTTGTGAGTTTGGCAGTATGAATCAGGCCATGGCTGATTTCCTGAATCTGATTGTCAGAGAAAAACAGAATGTGGTGATATCTGGCGGCACCGGCTCTGGAAAAACCACGCTGCTCAATGTGCTGTCAGCAGCGATTCCGTCCAGAGAAAGAATCGTGACAGTAGAGGATGCGGCGGAACTCAGACTGACCCAGCCAAATCTCGTATCGCTTGAAGCGCGACCCTCCAATCAGGAAGGCAAAGGTGCTGTCACCATACGTGATCTGGTGCGCAATTGTCTGCGCATGCGGCCAGATCGGATAGTCGTCGGAGAATGTCGAGGTGGTGAAGCCCTGGACATGCTTCAGGCGATGAACACTGGACACGACGGCTCGTTGACAACTGCTCATGCCAATACGCCGCGAGATTGCCTCTCCAGAATGGAGGTCATGGTGATGATGGCAGACATGGGCATGCCCATTCAGGCGATCAGGGAGCAGATTTGCTCTGCCGTCAGCTACATCGTTCAGCAAACTCGGTACGCCTGTGGTAGCCGCAAGGTTACCTCGATTAGTGAGGTTTGCGGTATTGAGCAGGGCGTCGTTCAGCTCGCGGAGATTTTCCGCTTTCAACCGACGGGCTATGACGCGGATGGCAGGGTTCAGGGCCACTTCGTAGCGACTGGAATCATTCCCGAAATATGTGATCAGCTGAGACGCCGTGGCGTCAGCGTTGACATGGGCTGGTTCGACAACAGTGGCGTCGCGGCATGATGCTTACACTTATCGTGGCGTTATTTTCTGCGAGTGCACTTCTGCTGACTTTAGCACTCGGCAACAAGATCCAGTTTGCCATAACCATGCTTCACAGCAGAACGCGGAAACTTGGCGCAGAATCTGGCACGCCGGGCTCGATCGTGCAGTCGCTTTGGTTGGAACCGGCTGTCCGGGCAGTGGTCGGATTCATGCTCATCCTTATCTTGCTCACAGTCGATTTCCCAGTGCCTTCAGCCATTTTGGCTGGTGTTGCCGTGCTTGTCCTCCCAGTTGCCATAAAGGCCCACGCCCGTATCAAGCGCATGCAAGCACTGCAGGCACAGCTGCCGGACGTGATTCTGGGCGTTTCGAGTGTGCTCGCCTCGGGCTCCAGTCTCATGACCGCCCTTGAACTCTGCTGTAAGGAAAGCATGCAGCCTTCGAGAGAAGAGTTTTCCAGACTGCTAGGTGATTTGCGGATGGGCATCCCGCTCGAACAGGCGATTTGCGACTTCGAAAAGCGCAATGCTTGCGAAGCCGTAACGCTGCTTTCAACCGGCATTCTTATCAACAAGGAGGTCGGGGGAAATCTCGGCATCATGTTGGGCAACCTTGCGGAGACACTCCGGCGGAAACGGGAGATGGAAGGCAAGATCAAGGCCTTGACCTCACAAGGGCGAATGCAGGGTTGGGTGATGGCGGGACTGCCATTCCTGATTGCATTTGCTGTCTACCATCTCGAGCCGCAGGCTATGTCCAGGCTATGGACCGACCCATGGGGATGGTTGGTGCTCGGCGTCGCCACCATACTGCTTGCGATGGGCGGCATGATCATCCGCAAGATTGTGATGATCGATATCTGAACCCGAACATTTTCATGGAAGATTCTTCAATGTTAAGCACCAGCTTCATCATCAGTCTTTTTGTGCTCAGCGCCTGTCTGCTGGCCTGGGGCCTCTGGCGCCTCGCAACCTGGATGAGAGCCCAGCACAGGGACTACATGGATCCACTGCCGCGACTGCTGCGGCTGATCTGGCCCTTAGTCGCCGCGCTAGAGCCCTTGGCTGATTTATTCATACCACAACGTCTGCATCAGCGTCTTGAGCAGCAGCTGCTGACCTCTGGCATGAGCTTACTACTCACCTCGGCAGAATATATAAGTCTGCACGTGGTTTCGGCCCTGCTTAGCACTGGCATTGGCTGGGTCTGTCTTGCAACCGTAGGCTACGACACCTCGGTGTCGACCATTCTACTCCTGTTGACTGTCGGTCTCGTGTTCCCGCAGCTGAGCGTACGAGATATGCGCCTGAAGCGTCAAAAAGCGCTGATAAGAGCTTTGCCTGTGCTCGTCGACTATCTCGTCATGACACTCGAAGCTGGTCTGAATTTCTCAGGCGCCTTACAGCAGGCCGTAGCCAAGGGACCTGATGGCCCCTTGAGGAATGAATTTGCGCGTGTACTTCGGGATATACGGGCTGGCAAAAGTAAGGCAGAAGCTCTGCGGGAACTGGCATCACGAAACCAGGTAAAGGAGCTCAACCTTCTCGTGAACGCAATTGTGCAGGCTGAGCAAAGTGGCTCGAGCCTTTCCGGCACTCTGAGTATTCAGGCGGAACAGCGGCGCAGCGAACGATTTCAGCGTGCTGAAAAACTGGCACTTCAGGCCCCGGTGAAGCTCGTTTTTCCGCTTGTTGCCTTCATTTTCCCCATTACATTCATCTTGTTGGGCTTCCCCATCGTCATGAAATTCATGTATGAACTCTAAGACTATCGGCTTGCGGTTCCCGAATGTTGGCAAGCTCGAGAGACGGGAGATCGAGACGTTCATCGCAGCGTCATTTTTTCAGCGCTTACGTGGACTCCTCGGCCGAAAGAGCCTCGGTGAGTTTCAGGGGCTGCTCCTCGAGGAGTGCAATTCGGTGCACACCATCGGCATGCGGTTTGCGATAGACATCATTTTTCTGAGTGCCGATTTTCGTATCGTTGAGATACACAGCGCGGTTGCAGGCTTCAGTTTCCGACGCTGTAAAGCAGCTACCCATACGCTTGAGCTGGCGGCCGGCCAAGGTCAGTTACTGCGCTGGACGGTGGGGGACGCTCTGAAGCTGCACCAGAAGAGCACTGACGAAAAAATTCATTGTGAAAAGGAATTCGCGATATGAGTTGCTACTTCTTGAGATCGGTAAGGCTTAGCGGCCATGCATCGGCTTCGTGTGCGCACATAGTTCTAGTGCTGCTCATGCTGAGCGTTACAAGTGCCTGCACACATTTGCAGACGAGTTCAGGCGCCCGTGCAGACATGAGCAGCAGCGAGCGTATCGATGAAGCTGACAGGCTTTACAGTCGCGGACGCTATAGCGAGGCACATCAGGCCTATCTAGACATAACCCGTGATTACCCTTCATTCAGTTACGCTTGGTTCAAGCTGGGCAATACCAGTATAAAGACGGGCCACGCTGATTTGTCGGTCGCCTGTTATGAACGAGCAATCAGTCTCGACGGTAACGATCAGCGCTACTGGTATAACCTGTCCCTTGCGCACCTGCAGCTAGCGAAACAGCGTGCCCAGGCGGCGCTTCAACGAAATCCGCAGGCTGACAACTCGCAGCTCATACAACTGATAGCCCAAATCGATGCGGCGGGTCAGTTATGAAGGCTTCCATTCGACCAGCTTTAAGCAGACATTTTCAACACGGCGTCTCAATGGTGGAAACGCTATTCGTTCTGCCTGTGTTGTTAGTCTTCATACTAGGCATTATTGAGTTCAGCTACGCGTATCGAGCCAAGTCGACGCTTAATCATGCAGCGATGGCTGTGGCCCGGACTGGCAGCATCACCAATGCATGCAAGCCTGCGATGGACCGGCAAATTATACTGTCGATGGTACCGTTATTCATGGATGCAGATCGGTCCCCGCTGCAGCTCAGCGTCAACGCGCTTACGCCCGACCTGGTGAACAGAATCAATATCGCCACCCAGCTTGATATTATCAGCCCGACGCTAAAGATCTTCGATGCGTTTAAACAGGATCTCATGCTCAGTGCTGGGCAGATTGGTGATTGCGGCGATAAAAGCCTGAAACCGATGAAGTTGAATACGGTTATTCCCAATGACAACCTCCGCTTCAGGACGAGTGCCACAAAAGTTATCGATGGCCGACACGTCAGTATTCAGGATGCAAATCTGCTCAAGATCAAGCTCAGATATTGCCATGAGCTTGTAACGCCGGTGCTGGACCGCGCCATCGAGCTTGCTCAGCGTCTCATCCCAGATTCGTTCTTTGGGGCGGAGCGGCGGGTTTTCCTTACGGCTTGCACTAACGGCGGCGGCACAATGAATCCCGCTGCGCCCTTCCAGCGGCGCTTCGTTGTATTGACCGCTGATGCGATTGTGCACATGCAGACGCCAGTAATGGGTCGATTCCTCGACCAATAGTTTCCATCACCATCAGTTGAAAAGGAGTTCCTGATGTTCAAGTTCGATTTCAGTACCGCGAGCGCTTCCGGTATTACCCGTAGATCCAGCACAAGCGCACCAGTGGGCATCCGATGGTCGCAGGCACTAATCGCTCTGCTCATTGGTGCAGCTGGTGCTGCGGAGGGGGCAGGCTCAACCACACCATTCTTTTACGACCTGCTCTCGCCACAGCTCAGGTTGGATAGCAATTTGTCGAAAGCCGCTGGCCTGACCATCTTTGAACAGTCGCGCAAGGTCGCTTCGCCACTCACCTTTCCTATGGCACCGTTTGTAGAACCACCAATTCAGGATGTGGCCTCGAATGAAGTTGCAACAAGTGAGCGGCAAAGTGACTCTGAGGCGCGGCTTTTCGACAGCGTAACCGTTTTGTTCGATGCGGCTGAAGAGACGGGTATTCATGAAGTGCTTGCTGGTGCGCTTTCTGAAATTACGGCGCGTGGCGCGACTGTCACGGCGTCATGTTCCGACGCTGCATGCGGTGATACCCAGCGCTGGAGTGAGCGATTCAAATTATATGGATCAGGCTCGAATGAGCAGCAGGCTTATCATCGTTTAGCGATTTCAGCGTCCAGCACCGGCGAGCAGCAATTCGTATCAGATATATTCGAGATATACGCCACACGCCTAGGTTGTTGCGTTCGGCTGGCTGTGAGCCACCACAAGCCCAATGTCAATCAGTATCAAATTCAGGAGAACGGCAATCTGGATCCTTTGGCCTTTGCCTCTAAACCATTTTCAGTCTATTTCAAGCATGGAGAAGACCGCTTTCCGACAAGTCGGACGCATGCCTTAGCGGAGCAAATAGAGTCGCTGCGATCTTGCAGTAGAAGTCGGCCGATCCTTCTCGAGGGGCATAGCGACTCAACCGGCTCCCGAGCAGCCAATCGTGCTTTATCTGAACGCCGCCTGGCTAGTGTGCAAGCCGCCTTGCTGGCAGCCGGGGTCCCCGAGGAATGTCTGCTAACTGCCGCGTATGGAGATGCCTCGCCTGACAGTGCGTCGGCTGCAGAGCAGCGCAAAGTTGTCGTACGGATGCTCTCTTCTGGATGGAGTGGCATAGCTGTAGCGGTTCCGCCCACTACTACCCCCGAAGCTCAGACCGGACAGCAGAGAAATCCGCCCGGAGCGCCTCTATAGCGACCACCCGGCGTGCTGCTACGGGAAGGGAGAGCCCGTGCGCAACGCCATCGAGTGCGTGAAGGATGATGCTTGCACACCTGTATGGAGTAAGCCAATTGCCGACTTGTTCCCGTCGCATCCGCACAGGATACTGCGTTCCTCCAAGATGGCGCATTTGGCCCCATCAATCAGCAGGACCTACACAATGTCATCAACTCCACTGCCGGTGCCTTCGCCTGTTGGCCTCAAGGAGGCCTTCTGGTATTGGCTGAAGCTCGGCTTCATCAGCTTTGGCGGCCCCGCCGGACAAATCGCCATCATGCATACCGATCTGGTGGAAAAGCGCCGCTGGATTTCCGAGCAACGTTTTCTGCACGCCCTGAACTACTGCATGCTGCTACCGGGTCCGGAGGCGACACAATTGGCGATTTATATCGGCTGGCTGCTGCATCGCACCTGGGGCGGCATCCTGGCCGGGGTGCTGTTCGTGCTGCCATCGCTCCTGTTGCTCTGCCTGTTGGCCTGGGTGTACCTGGTGTATGGCGACGCGCCAGTGATCAGCGGCATTTTGTATGGCATCAAGCCCGCTGTGGTGGCTATCGTGCTTGCGGCGGCCTGGCGGATTGGCTCGCGAACGCTCAAGAACGGCTGGCTCATTGCTATTGCAGTGGCGGCTTTCCTGGCAATTGCCGTGCTATCTGTTCCATTCCCGGCCATCGTAGCGCTCGCAGCAGTGCTTGGTCTGATTGGCGGGCGGCTACTCCCCGGGCGCTTCCGGCTTGGCATGACACACGGCGGCAGCGCAAAGACAAGTTATGGTCCCGCGTTGATTGATGACCACACGCCTACACCACCGCATGCCATCTTCTCCTGGCGCCGCTTGATGATAATCAGCGGCGTCGGTGTGCTGCTCGGCGTTCTCATACTCGGTGCGCTGGCAGCCATTCTCGGTAAGGACCAGACGCTGGTGATAATGGGCTGGTTCTTCACCAAGGCAGCCTTGCTGACCTTCGGTGGGGCATATGCTGTGCTGCCCTATGTGTACCAGGGGGCAGTCGAGTCCTACGCCTGGGTCACGGCGCCGCAAATGATCGACGGGCTGGCACTGGGTGAAACTACACCCGGTCCACTGATCATGATCGTGGCCTTTGTAGGCTTCGTCGGCGGCTGGACAAAGGAGATCTTTGGCAGCGAGAGCCTCATGCTTGGTGCGATGGCAGGCGCTGGTGTGGCAACCTTCTTCACCTTTCTCCCCTCATTTTTATTCATTCTCGCTGGTGGGCCGCTCGTGGAATCGACGCGCGACAACATCAAACTCACTGCCCCGCTCACTGCAATTTCGGCAGCGGTCGTTGGCGTGATCGCAAGTTTGGCGGTGTTCTTTGGGCAGCATGTGTTCAGCCCGAATGGCGAATGGATCTCACTGGACTGGTTGGCGATTACGATTGCAGCCGCAGCACTGGTAGCCTTGGTTCGTTTCCAGGTGGGTACGATAAGACTGATTGCGATAAGCGCCCTGCTCGGGCTGCTGGCGTCGCTGCTGGGCCTTGCTCAAGGGTAGATTTTCGCGACAGGGGATCTATTGGAATCCGCCACGCTGTTACGGCGCGACGGCCTTCAGGAACCGCCCTTCATAGGGGTCAAGTGAGACGCTGAAGTTGCCATTGGAGGCAAGCTCTTCACGACCGCTCTGCAGGTCTAACAGCTGTGTTGCCGGGGTGGATGTCAGCAGTGCACCAGCAGAAAAACTTACGTTCTTGACCGAGCCGGACAGGTTTACCAGATAGGCAATCCTGTCTGAACCGTCGCTCTTCAACACTGCAAACACCCGGCCACCTGATAAAGTGGTGTCATCAACGGTCAGCGCTGTAGCCGTTCCTCGGTAAAGCGCAGGCTCCTGACTTCGAAGAATGTTCAACTCCCCGACGGCCCCCTTCAATGCGAGCGCTTCAGCGTATTGAGGATCGGACAAATCGATATTCACCCCGTCTACACGAGCCTGTGTCCGGCTGACGAAGTCATCACAGGTGCCTTCGTTGAGACCGATACCGCCGTCGAGCCCGCAATCCACACGCGTGTCAAAACCGTCGAGTTCAGCGCCTATCTCCTCGTTGTAGTACAGGCTGCTGGGGCCACTGTAGGCAGCCTGCGTTTCGAATGCAGCCCCGATTCGCTGCCAGTATTCCGGGTCTACCGGCTCGGAGAGGTTACCGCGTTGTAGCAGGTCCCCCAGTCGAACGCGTTCGTGGTTGGTGAGGAAATTAGTGGGCACAGCGAAGTCCGGGTACTGAAAGCTGCCCTCTTCAATGCCGAAGCCAATCCGCAGGTTCTCTGCGGTGGGGGCACCCAGCCCGGACTCATCGATCGCGAAGCTTTGCACCAGCGCATTACGCAGCGGGATATCAAAGGCTGAGCACAGACCAGGTTGATCAGCATCACCGTACAAGGCTGCGCTCAGCGATGCTCGATTGGCTTCATAGACGTCCCCGACTACAAAGCCAAGAGACTTGGCCGGCTTACCTGCAAATTCGTAATCGGTGCGGTCGGCGGCGACTTCGACAGCCCGGCGAATCTCGCCGAGTGCCCCAACGGGTATCTGATCAGCTCTGTCCAGGCGCCAGCCATCGATGCCGAACTCTGTAATCCAGTAGCTGGCCACCGCCTGGAAGAACTCGAGATCCTGCGGGTAAACCGCCCTGCGGCTGAATTCGCCTTCGACCGCACCGATTGTGGACACATTTAGTCCCCCAGGGCTCGGATAAGCTGCCGCATTATTCTTGAAGTGGCCGAACGCGCCGTCGAGGAAGACATAGATACCGCGCTCGTGCGCAGCATTGACGAGCTGACGCAGCTGATCGGGCGAACCGAAGTTCGGATCGACATTGAAATAGTTGCTGGCGAAATAGCCAGTCGCATCGCGACGATCGACGAAAAAGCTCTGACCGGGCATGGCAACTGACTCGAAGACTGGCGAGAGCGAAATCGCGTTGACGCCTAGCGACTCGATGTAGTCCAGCGAATCGATTACGCCCTGTAGATCACCCCGATGGTCACTGCTGCCCAAACCAGTGTTGTAATTAGCGGTCGTATCGCCATCAACGAAAGCCTCAAGAACAACCTGGTACATCCGTAGGTCACGTACTGAGGCGTAGCGTTCCGCGTCACAAGCATAAGCTGTATAGGTCTCGGCCCCATCACGGTTGCCGATGCTTCCAGAGCCCTGAATGTCACTACCGCCACCGCAGGCCACGATTCCAAGGCCCATAGCGGCAACGATGGCTGCGCGTAAGGCAAGCTTGGTTGGAAATCGGGCTACTCGCATGCTGGGCTCCAGGGACTGGCTGCTGAGTTCGCGCTGCTTATCAACACGATAGACCCAGTCTAACTGATAATTAACAAAGGCTCACGCATGAACGTGCAGGCCTGCAGCCGCATCTACTTTTGCAGATCCTTCGGTATCTTGAAGTCACGAACTTTCCAGGGTTTGTCACCGCGACCCTTTCTGAATTCGCGCAACTGGAATACATAAGCCAGCACTTGGGCAACTGCAAGGTAGAGACCGCTGGGTATCTCCTTGCCCACCTCGGTATGATAGTAGATGGAACGCGCCAGTGGGGGGCTCGAGACAATTTCTATCTTGTGCTGTGCAGCTATCTCTCGAATTCGAGCCGCCGCGAAATCTCCGCCTTTGGCCAGCAGTATTGGCGCGTTGTCGCCATTACTGTCGTATTTCAAGGCCACCGCAAAGTGCGTTGGGTTGGTAATGATAACGTCGGCCTTCGGCACGTCCTGCATCATGCGTCTGCTGGCAGCTTCCATTTGCGCTTCGCGAATGCGGCGCTTTACCTCGGGCTTACCCTCAGTGTCCTTATACTCGTCCTTGACCTCCTGCATGGTCATCTTGAGATTCTTGTTGTTGTCGTATAGCTGGAACGGAACATCGACAATCGCAATCAGAATGGTGGAGCAGCCAAGCGCGAAGAAGGCCCAGGCGACGATTTCGAGTGCATCCTTCATCCCTGCAACAGGATCCTCCCGCCCCAACAGGACGAGCGCGTCAATCGAGTTACTGATGATCAGCCAGCCCACGGTCCCGATAGTGGCCGACTTGGCAAGCGCCTTTACCAGCTCCATCAATGACTTCATGGAAAACATGCGCTTGATACCGGAGATCGGATTGATCCGGCTACCCTTGAACGCCAGTGCCTTCACCGAAAACATCCAGCCGCCGAGGGCTATTGGACCTGCGATGGCTGCTATCAATAACACGCCGAGAAGCGGCGCCGTAGCTACTGCCGCGCGTTCAGCCTGCAGGCCGAGCAGACTGAACATGGCACTCGTGTCGAACAGCATTTCACGGTCGAGCGTGAATGACTCGGTGAAAGCCTGCACCATGGTTGTAATGAGGAAGCTGCCGAACATGAGGATGCCACCGCAGCCCGCAAACAGCACAGCAAAAGTTGCCAATTCGCGGGAACGCGGAAGCTGACCCTCCTCCCGGGCCTTCTCTATCTTCCGTTGGGTGGGTTCCTCGGTTTTTTCCTGACTGCTGTCATTTTCAGACATGCGCGAAGGCTCTCGTCGTCAAATCAGCGCTCATCATTTGGCTTGGATGAACTCGTTCATGAATTCGAATGTCTGTTCGCTCAACAGTTGGAACTGCGGCAGCACTTCGCCGAAGGTTGCCCAGATGGCAACGAGGCCGAACAGCACCGTCATCGGAAAGCCGATGGAAAAGATATTCATCTGAGGCGCGGCTCTGGTCATCACACCAAATGACAGGTTCACAAGCAGCAAAGCCGTCACCGAAGGCAGCGCAATCATCATTGCGGCAGAAAACATCCAGCTTACCCTGCTGGCGAGCAACCAGAAGGCTGAGCCACTCAGGCTGCCTGCTTCAATCGGCATGACAGTAAAGCTGTGGACCAGCGCCTCGAACAACACGAGATGCCCGTTCATCGCCAGAAACAGCAGCGTGACCATCATCAGGTAGAACTGGCTCACAGCGGCTACCGTGATGCCGTTGGCCGGATCGACCATGGCGGCAAAGCCCAGGCCCATCTGCATCGCCATAACCTGACCTGCGACTACAAAGACCTGGAACAACACCGTAACCGCATAGCCCATCGCCATGCCGATAATGACCTGGTACATGACCAGCAGCATGGCCTGCATCGAAGTCGGATCAAGCGCCGGAGCCTCGGGTAAGGTCGGCACGACCGCTACTGTAATGGCGAGCGCCAGGCTGAGGCGCACGCGGGCGTTGACAAAGTTGGCACCGAATATCGGCACGATCATCAGAAAGCTGGCGATACGGAATAACGGCCAGAGATACTGGCCAATCATCTGCCCGATTTCAGCTTCGGAGAAGGTAAACATGCTAGCCGATCAGCGTCGGTAAGCTGGTAATCAGGGTGGTCGAGTAGTCCATCAACTGACCCAGCAGAGAGGGACCCGCCCAGATGATGACCAGCAGCGTAATGATCAGACGCGGCAGGAAGCTGAGCGTCTGCTCGTTGATCTGCGTCGCGGCCTGAAAGGTACTCACAATCAAACCAACGACAAGACTGGGGACCACGATGATCGTGACCATCTTGACGATGAGCCACAAGGCCTCGCCGTAGATATCGAGCACTACCTCTGGTGTCATCATATGCCGTAACTCGCTGCAAGTGTGCCCATGATGAGTGCCCAGCCGTCGACCAGCACAAAGAGCATGATCTTGAAGGGCAAACTGATGATGAGCGGGCTGAGCATCATCATACCCATCGCCATCAGCACGCTGGCTACGACCATGTCGATGATGAGGAAAGGTATGAAGATCATGAAGCCCATCTGGAATGCGGTCTTTAGCTCGCTGGTCACGAAGGCCGGTAGCAGGATGTTCAGCGGCACGTCGTCGGGGTTATCGAAAGTCTGATCTTCACGTGCCAGGCGGATGAAGAGATCGAGATCACTCTCCCGGGTCTGCGCCAGCATGAAGGTCTTGAATGGTTTTACACCTTCGACAAAGGCATCCTGAATACTCAGTTCTTCGTTGAGATATGGTTGCAGCGCCTTCTCGTTCGCTACATTGAAAACGGGCGTCATGATGAAGAAGGTAAGAAAAAGCGTGAGGCCGACGATGATCTGGTTCGATGGTGTCTGCTGCAGACCAAGCGCCTGCCTGAGAATGGAAAATACGATGATGATGCGGGTGAACGAGGTCATCATCATGACGAAGGCAGGGATGAAGGTCAGCGCCGTCATCACCAGCAGGATTTGCAGGGTTACAGAGTAACTCTGGGTGCCGTCAGGATTGGTAGTGAGATTGACGGCGGGCAGTCCGTCGATGGCAGCATGACCAACCGAGCTCCAGGTACCGGCAATCAGTGCGAGAATGATCAGCACGATTGTCAGGGGACCGTTCCATAAGCGGTCAGCTCTTGCTGGAGCTTCCTGGGTGGCGGCCTGATAGGGCTTCCGGGTCGTCCTGCTGCTCGTCGGCAGCTTGCGTGTCGTTGTCGTGGCGCTTCGCATCGGCAATGCTTTTCTCTTGAGTTGGCTTCTTCAGCAAACTCTGCAATTTCCTGGCAAACTCACTATTTTCAACTGACACATCAATGGGTTGCTCAAGCTCCAGCAGCTTATTTATCTGCTGCGCCGTAATGCCGACAAGTATTTGACGCTCCCCCACCTGTACCACCGCGATCCGCTCACGTGAACCAAGCGAAATCGCCGCGACAATCTTCAACTGCCGATTCTGCATACCAGGACCGCCGGAAAACCGACGCATGATCCAGCCCACCGCTACGATCAGCACGATGATCAGCGCGAGCGAAAAGATGATTTCCAGTGATTGTGAGGCAGGCGTTTCCATACGGCTCTATTTCAGCTTCTTGATGCGTTCGGAGGGGCTGATAACGTCGGTCAGACGGATGCCGAACTTCTCATTCACCATTACCACTTCGCCATGGGCGATGAGTGTGCCGTTGACCAGCACGTTGAGTGGCTCACCGGCTAGGCGATCGAGCTCGATAACCGAACCCTGGTTCAGCTGCAAAAGATTGCGGATGGCAATTTCGGTGCTGCCGACTTCCATCGAGATGGTGACCGGAATATCGAGAATGACTTCCAGATCCGGCGTACCGGTCGATGGTGGTGCACTGGTCTCGAAGCTTTCGAATGAGGCTGTCTGAATATTGCCGAGCTCGGCACTGTTCTTGATGCCATCCTTGGATTTACCTTTGCCCACGTCAGCCTTCTCAGCCTCGGCCATGGCAGCCGCCCACTCGTCTTCTACGCTACCCTCGCCCTCAGATTGCTGCTCCATGGCGGCGGCCCATTCATCGGCCATCGCCTGATCATCGACCTTCTCGCCGTCTACGTCGTTTTTGGGCTTGTCTTTGTCTGCCACTCTTGCTCCTTGCCACGATTATTGGATTCGCGGTTGACGCGTCCGGTCAGCTTATAGGCCAGGTTGCCGTTCATCTGTCCGAGTCTTGCCTTGTAAATGGGGATGCCATTTGCCTGTATGGTGATGTCTTCTTCCAGTTCTATGGGAATGACATCGCCCTTCTTCAGGCTCTTCAGGGCCCGAAGTGAAATTTTCTTTTTAACGATGGTGGCATTAATCGGGATCTTCGCATCCAGAATGTCCGTCTGCAGCGAATTGATCCAGCGATCATCCACGTCATCGATATCGCTCTGCATGCCAGCATCGAGCACTTCCCGCAGCGGTTCGATCATCGCATAGGGCATCGCCACATTCAGCGTACCGCCACCACCATCCAGTTCGATATGAAAGGTACTGACCACGACAACCTCGCTCGGACTCACGATGTTGGCCATCGCCGGGTTGACCTCGGAGCCGATGTAGTCGAAATCGACCTTCATCACGGCATTCCAGGCTTCCTTCATATCGATGAAAACCTGTTGCAGCACCATCTGTACGATACGAATTTCAGTTGGCGTGAATTCGCGGCCTTCGATCTTGGCATGTCGGCCGTCGCCACCGAAGAAGTTGTCGACCAGCTTGAATACGAGCTTGGCATCGAGAATGAACAGCGAAGTACCACGCAAGGGTCTTATCTTGACCAGATTGAGACTGGTGGGTACGTAGAGCGTGTGGACATACTCGCCGAACTTCATGATCTGCACACCGCCTGATGACACATCAGCAGCGCGCCTGAGAAAATTGAACAGGCTGATACGGGTGTAGCGCGCAAAACGTTCGTTGATCATTTCGAGCGTCGGCATCCGCCCACGGACGATTCGATCCTGGCTGGTCAGATCATAACTGCGAATGCCATCGGTGGTGGTATCGTCTTCGGTATCGATGTCGCCATCGTCCACCCCGTGAAGCAGCGCATCGATTTCATCCTGGGATAATAAATCCTGCATGGCTTACTGCAGCACCAGGTTCATGAACAGCACCTGCTCCACTTCACCTTCCACGGCCTCGTTTTTCAGCACAGTGTTGATGACCTCTTTGGACGTAGACAGTATGGCCAATCGGCCACTGTCGGTTTGCATCTGTTCGAAATCCATTTTGCCAAGTTCACTAATAAGACGGTTGCGGATCGTAGGCATGTGCAAGGTGACTGCATCGAGTACTGACTGACTTCTTGCCATGACACTGAAGGTCACCTGCATGAATCGGTCACGATTCTTGTAACTATAAGTCGTGATGATCGGCTCGCCGAGCGGCTGATACAGCGCTGGCAATTTTACCGCCTCGGCGGGCTCCTCAGAGGACTCTCCCCCGAGGAGGAAAAACGCCGCCCCGCCACCGATGAGCAACGCCAGAACGACGATGCCGATGATCACAAACAGTTTCTTCTTCGATTTCGCGCCTGTTTCTGCTGCTTCGGCTTCAGCCATGCTTTTCCACGCTCATTCTGTTCTGTAGTGCGAGTTTCATGCAGTCTGTAGAGGCCTGCACCTTCATGAGCATAGCTTAGTACACTTTACGCTATACGTACTGATCAACCAGCCTGATATTCTGGCTACCGACCAGGACTTCTGCCGCCTCGACTTCAAGTTCTGCGGCAGTTGAACCAGCGTTTCCACCATAGCCGCCAGTACCCTGCTCGCCGCTGCGCTGGCCGGTCTGGCCGTCTCTACCCTGACTGCTGACGTCGAAACCGCTGAGGTCGATATTCTGGCTGGCAAGCATGTCGCGAAGCTTATGGGAGGTACCTTCGAGCATTTCACGGACCTGTTGATTTTGTGCGAACACATGAATCTGAGCCTGATCCTTCTGTACCTGGATCCTCACGTCAATGGGGCCCATATCAGTGGGGTTCAGTTGCAGGCGAGCAGAACGGATGCCCTCTTTAAGAAACCAGCTGAGTTTCTGCTCGAACTGCTCCTTCCATTCGATGCCGTCGTTGATGGAGGCTTGCAGGCTGGTCTGGAACGGCAGCAGGGGCTTTCCAGCCTGGTCAGTAGCAACGCTTGACTGCGCCGGACCAGCCACTGCGGCTGCCAGTGGCGTCAGTTGACCAGCTGTCTGCCGAATATTGACACTTTCGTCAGCCGCAGCGCCCTCTCTGTTGGCAAGCATCTGTGCAAACATCAAACGCTCATTTGTGGCCACGCCTTCTGTGGGTTTGGTCGCGGCGCCAGCAGCCAGGGGTTGTCCCTCAGCGGTAATGCCACCATCTTCTGAAGTCTCCGCGGCTGGTGTACCGTTAGTGAACGATGCTTTGTCATCAGTGGCATCCATGAGGCCTGCCGGGAAAGCCGACGCCTCATCCATTGCCACTGTATTGTCGTCAGCGACCACCGCGATGTGGGTCGCCAGTTGTTGTATGCCAGCCGAGACGTCCTTGATACCAGCGGCGAGATCGCCCTCAAAACCAAGCAGATCAGCCAGATCCGCCTCTGTTACACCGGCGGCTTCGAGCGCTGGAGTAGACTCCAGCTCACTGAAGGCCAGTATGGCCTGCAGCATACTCTGTGATTCCGGGGCTACACCCGCGTCGTCCAACATGGCCTGTAGGTCTTCGGTCGGCACATGACTGAAAAGGTCAACGGTTTGCTGCAGCAGTTCACTGTTCTCCTCCAGCCAGCCCTTGAGTTCATCGAGCGTCAGACCATCAGCGTCATCAGCCAGCGCGGACAAACCCTCGAAAGCTGTAACCAGTTCGTCAGCAGGCAGATTATCTACCAAGGCATTGAGCTCCTTGCTGAAGGGGCCGCTACTGTCTGTTTCAAGGCTTCCCACAGCGTTCTCAGAGACCTCAGCGTCGTTATCCACCGAATCTGCCGATTTGCCGGTCCTGTCATTTTCTTCCGCACGCTTGCTGGCGTTAGCCTCGGTAGGCCTTGTACCCGTGCGTTCCCTGCCTGCTTCAGGATCTGCACGCCGACTTGCATCCTGACGCTGCGCGGTATTGGAGGAGGCCGGTCTGTCCTCACGCGGCGCCGGTCTGGCGGGTGCGGACGGTGTGGCAGGCACACGTTCAGGTTGCCGAGAGGACTGCAGCATTGCTGCGAAGCTACTGCCCTTGGAGCCGGCAGCGTTTTCGCCGAGCGAGAACGGCAAAGCCATGCCACCGGTTTGCCACCCCTTCTCGGCAGACTGCGACAAGGCTTTCGCCTGCAGCTGAAGACCCTTGAACCCTGTTTCGATACTCATAATGACCTGCTTTTTAACAGTTTTTACCGTTTGTTCCGACACGACAGCTGCTGCTGTTGCGAGCTATAAGCCCGGCAGATGCCTGTCGACTGCTGCTGAAAATTGCCGCTTGTCGCTTGATGAGGAGGGTATTGCAGAATGTGGGCCAGAATGCACGCTAGCTTTTATGGCGAGCCTTGCTACGAACTGCGCCCTGGCTTGCGTTGGCGAGCGATGAAACGCTGCAGACTCATTTCGTCAAGCTGCTGCTGCAGTTTCTTGTCTGCCGCAGCGTCCTCTTCGGCCCGGATACGCTGGATAAAGCTTTCCATGTTGCTGAGCCGGGATTTGCTCGCCTGCCAGTCGAGCAGGCATTTTGCTTGCTGCTTTTCCCGCAACTCCACAAGGCCGACCTGCTGGCGTATCGCTAGCGCGAGTTTCGTGAGAAAGGTGTGATAGCTGTGATAAGTGCTGGCGGTCCGAATGGACTGGCTATGATTACGCATCTGGGACATATAGTCCTGTTCATATGCTTCGAGATCGTTAACCTGCTGAATAGCTTCAGTGAGCGCCTGCTGAGCCTGGGCCAGGGCTTCACGAGCCGCGGCCTCTTCCCGCTGAGTCTGATCCAGCACTGGCTGCATCCGCTTTGAACGCTGCATCACTTAGCCTCAGCGCGGCTTCGGCATGGTGGCCGGCTTGCGCGCAGGCGGCTTGGCTTGTACACCCGCTGTCAACAGGTCGGGGGGCACCAGCTTGAGTAAATCACTCACGCATTCCTCAACCGGTCTGCCTTCGTCGAGGGACTGTTGCAGGAATTGGATGAGCTGAGGGTATTTTGCAATCGCAAGATCGATACCAGGGTCCGAGCCGGGCTTGTAGGCACCAACAGCAATAAGGTCACGCGTCTGCTGATAGCGCGCGTACAGCTGCTTGAACAGCTGCGCACTCTTGAGATGTTCCTTACTGACGACATGCGGCATGACACGGCTGATCGACTGCTCGATGTCGATGGCCGGATAGTGGCCCTCCTCAGCCAGCCGGCGATTGAGCACGATATGGCCGTCGAGTATGGCCCGCGAAGCATCGGCAATAGGGTCCTGCTGATCATCTCCTTCGGTGAGCACAGTGTAAAAGGCTGTAATTGAACCGCCACCTACAGGGCCGTTACCGGTACGCTCGACCAGCGCTGGTAATTTTGAGAAGACTGACGGCGGATAGCCTTTTGTTGCCGGGGGCTCGCCAATCGAAAGTGCAATTTCCCGCTGTGCCTGGGCATAGCGAGTGAGACTGTCCATCAGCATCAGAACCTGCTGACCAGTATCCCTGAAGTATTCAGCCAGCCTGGTGGTCAGTTCCGCTGCACGCAAGCGCATAAGCGGGGAATCATCGGCGGGAGATGCGACGACGACCGCGCGTTTCAGTCCTTCGGGTCCGAGAATATCTTCGATAAATTCCTTTACCTCCCTGCCCCGCTCTCCAATGAGCCCAACAACCACGACGTCCGCCGTGGTGAAGCGGGTCATCATGCCAAGCAGCATTGATTTACCAACGCCACTGCCGGCAAATAGACCGAGCCGCTGACCCACGCCCACTGTCAGCAGCGAATTAATGGCGGCTATGCCGACATCCTGCTTGGCTCGAATAGGTGCCCTTGCAAGCGGGTTGATGGTTTCGCCCTGGAAGGGAATAAGTTTTGCGCAATCAAGGGGACCCTTGCCATCGAGCGGGACGCCGGCGCCGTTGAGCACACGTCCGAGTAATCCGGGCCCCACACGGATCCCTTGCGAGGCCGTCATAGGCCGCACTATCGCGCCAGGCTGTAATCCTTCGACTGTATTGATCGGCATGAGAAAGGTGACACGATCATCGAACCCAACGACTTCAGCCTCAGCGGTTCGTCCGTTAGGCAGCTCGATCACGCAGCGTGAGCCAAGCGTCATAGGGCAACCAGCCGCTTCGAGCGTGAGCCCGACAACGCGGGTAAGGCGACCACAAACCTGGGGTTGAACCTGGCCAGGCAGAAACTTGCGGTAGGCTCTCAGCCTGCCCGGCAAGGCATTGAAGGTTTCGAATGCCGCCGGTTTATTCATCACCCTCACCGGAAGGCGGCGGCACTGGCTGCGACTGGCTCTTATCAGAGGCCTCATCAGCGTCGTCTTCACTATCTGCAGAATCTGCAGCAGGACTGCGATTGAGCATGTCCGATACGACCTGGGCAAAGCGCTTGTCAGTGCTGAAGTCTACCAGCGTGGTGCGGTTGTCTAGCCTGCAACCTCCAGGCGCAAGCGCTGGATCGGCCACACACTGAGACAACCACTCGGGCTGGGGCCTTGCATGCTCCTGAAGAAATGCCAGATCGTCAGGATTGACGAAAATCTTTAATGGTTTGTCCGATTCCGGCAACTGAGTGAGGGCGTAGCGAACGATTTCAGCGATATGACTGGAATCCAGCGCCAGCTCCCTCGCAACAACGCTTCGGCTTATCCCGATCACGAGCGACAGACTGGCCGCCTCGAGCTCATCACTCAGGGCCTCCACTGGTCCTGCAAGCACCTGCACGACCTGATCAAGCCGTGCAATCCCGCTATCGATCTGGTTGCGCAGTTCAGTCATGATCTCGGTACGACCACTGGCCATGCCATCGGTACGACCCTGCTGTTTGCCCTTTTCATAGCCGCTCTTGAAGCCTGACTCGTAGCCTTTCTTGCGCCCCTCGTCGAGACCTTCCGCCAGCCCATCCTGATAGGCTGCTTCGCGGATGGCCTCAAGATCGGCTGCCGTGGGAGGTTTGATTGGTGCGGGAGGCTCCCGGCGCTTGGCCATCTGGCCTGCTTCACTGATCGCAGGCATTTCCCAGCGCTCATAAGCCGTGAGGCTTTCTGCTGGAATGCGCTCCACCGGCATGCGCTCACCCGCTGAGTCGCGTGACTCATGGCTGGCTGTGGCTGCGGGTTTGTGCGGTCGGTTGCTCATTTTTAAAGCATTTCTTCACCGCTACCACCGAGCATGATTTCTCCTGCATCGGCCATGCGGCGTGCAATGGTCAGAATTTCCTTTTGTGCCGTTTCGACTTCGCTGAGGCGCACGGGGCCCCTGGCCTCCAGGTCATCCTTCAGCAGTTCACCGGCCCGCTTCGACATATTGCCGAAAATCTTGTCCTGCAGTTCGTTATCGGCGCCCTTGAGTGCAAGTATGAGCGTGTCGCTGGCGACTTCTCGCAACAGAGCCTGAATGCCCTTGTCATCGACGTCTTTGAGGTTGTCGAATACAAACATGAGATCTTCGATCTGGGTACCGAGATCGTTATCCGAATTCTTGATTTTCTCCATGAGCACGGCTTCGATGGAGCTTTCCATGAAGTTCATGATATCGGCAGCGCGTTTGACACCACCGATCTTGCTGGTCTGGCCCTGAGCACCACCAGAAAATTGCTTTTCGAGTATCGCATTGAGTTCCTGCAAGGCCTGCGGCTGTATAGTCTCCAGCGACGCGACGCGCATCATGATCTCGAGGCGCACGTTTTCGTCGAAATTGGCCAGCACTTCTGCGGCCTGGTCGGGATCGAGATATGACAGCACGATGGCCTGTATCTGTGGATGCTCGAAACGAACGATATCGGATACCGCCCGCGGCTCCATCCACTTGAGCGTATCAAGGCCCGTGGTATTGCCACCAATCAGGATACGGTCTACCAGGCTCGCCGCCTTGTCAGCGCCAAGCGCCTGCGTCAGCATCGAACGGATATACTCATCGGCCCCGATACCAAGACCAGTTTGACCACCAACAGCTTCGAGGAACTCGCTTGTCGCGTCTTCCACAATTTCCTGTGTGACATTCTGAAGGCTCGCCATAGCCGCCCCGACGCGCTGTACCTCTTTGGGGCCCATATGTTTTAGTATCTGTGCTGCATCCGCCTCACCAAGAGACATCAGCAGAATAGCCGCCTTTTCGAGACGGGAAACTTTGGCGCCCGCTCTGGCCTTGTCATCACTCATCCGCTAGAACCCATGTTCTTACAACCTGTGCAACCCGGCCGGGGTCTTCAGCAATCAGACCCTTCAGGGCATTGACCTGTTTTTCGTAACTGTCGGAGGCACCGGGCAACAGGAAATCTCCCGAGGCACTCAAGCCAACGGATGACTGGGAATCTGGCATGTCGCCAAGGCGTTCGAGTTCGGCCAGACCATCATCATCGCCAGCCAATGCCAGACTCTTGGCGTCGGAACCCCCGCTGGCCAGCCCTTTAATAGTAGGCCGGACCACGAAGAAAACCAGTACCAACACGATAAGTAATGCTGCGAGCCATTTGATAGCGTTACCGAACCAGTCCTGCTCCCATAAGGGGATTTCGATGGCTTCGAAAACTTCCTGCTCTGCCATGAAGGGTGTATTGATCACATTGACGCTGTCGCCTCGCGAGGCCGAATAGCCGACCGCGTCGCGGACGAGCAATGTAAGGCGTTCGAGGTCTGCCGCTGGCCAGGCTTCAAAGCTTGGCGTGCCATCTGCGCCGACCCGCCGAATATCATCGACGACCACGGCAACCGACAGACGCTCCAGACGGCCCAGCTGTGAGCGGGTGTAGCTAACGGTTCTGTCTACTTCGTAATTACGAACGCTCTGGGTACGGACGTCAGTGGCAACATCAGCTTCGCCGGCAGCGCCATTACCCGCTGTTGCGACTTCAGGAGCGATACCTGCGCCTGGAGGCTGGTTGGCCAGCGCACCCGGGACGCCATCGACGGTGCCGGCGATACGCCGCTCACCAGACTGCTGCTCGCTGCGCAAGGCAGACAGATCAGGATTGTAGGTTTCCGCCGCCTGCTCGCTGGTACTGAAATCCACGTCCGCTGACACCTCAGCACGGAACTTCTCAGCGCCGAGCACTGGCTCAAGGATGCTGTAAATGCGACGCGAGAGGACTTCTTCCAGCTTGCGGGCGTAAGCGAACTCACGTGACGTGCGCTTGTCCTCGTCACTCAGATTGTTCTGAGACAGCAGATTGCCCTTCTGGTCCACAACGGTTACGCCACTGCTTTCCAGCTCAGGCACGCTGCTCGCCACGAGGTTGACGATAGCTTCGACCTGGGCCTGGTTCAGGTTGCCGGAACCAGTCAGCTCCAAAAACACTGAAGCAGAAGGCTTGCGCGGATCGCGGATAAACACACTTTGCTTGGGGATCGCCAGGTGCACACGCGCACCCTTGACGTTGCGAATACTGGTGATGGTTCGAACCAGCTCACCTTCCAGGCCACGCCGATAGCGGGTGGTTTCCATGAACTGACTGGTGCCCAGCCCTGATTCCTGATCCAACAGCTCGAAGCCGATAGTCTTGTCCTGGGTGATGCCCATGGAGGCGAGCTTGAGACGAGCACGGTGAATATCTTCGGCGGCAATAAGCAGCGCACCACTGTTAGGTTCGATCTTGTAGGCGACGTTGTCCTGTTGCAGAACTGCCGCAACCTCGGTGGGATCATAACTGCTCATGTCATTGAACAAGGGGCGGTAGCTTGGCTCGCTCGCCCACATGATGATGGCAATACCAAGTGCGATACTCGCTGCCACACCAACCATGAGAATAAGCTGGCGGATGACCGACAGACGGTTGAGTCCGAGCAGCGTATCGTTCTTCTCTTCAATCATCGAGTCATCATCATTGCGGCCACGTGGCAGTTCGGCGGGTACTGTAGACATATCTGTTTCCTGGCTCTGTTACTGCGCTAGCCTTAGACCGGCATGTTCATGATGTCTTCGTAGGCCTGGACCACACGGTTGCGGACCTGTGTCAGTGCCTGAAAACCGACTGATGCTTTTTGTGAAGCGATCATGACCTCAGTCAGATCCACATTGGGATCACCCTGCTGCCAACGTGTCTGCATCGACGCGCTGGTCTGCTGCATGTCATTGACGCCATCGATGGCCTGCTTGAACATCTGGCCGAAACCAGCTGCCTCAGCCTTGCCAGTCGGATTGACGGTAGTCGTATCAGGACGAATCTCGCGAATCTGGTTGGCTTGCATCGTTGCAGGATTCTGCATCTGCGCACGCAGATTCCGAATATCGGCTAACACGTTGCTCACATCGATTCGATTATTCATAGATTCGCCCACCAGAACTCAATTGCTTATGCATTGCTTTTGGATCGTCTTAACCAGCTGCCAGACAGGCGTCGATATCGATACCTGACTCGCGCATCTTGGCGATCTTGTAGCGCAGTGTGCGCGGTGAAATACCCAGCTTTTCTGCCACTCGGTTACGACGTCCAGATTCGGTGCGCAGTGTTTCGAGGATGACCTGATACTCACGCTGACGGACTTCCTGGCCAAGATCCGGACCTTCGCCGTTCATCTCGTCAGTTTGGTCTTCATCGGTTATAACGACCTTCTGATCGGCAACACTGTAGTCGTCGCCTTGAAAGCTGCTGGTCATACTGTCCAGACACAGGTCCGCCGAGCTGATCAGGCCGTTCTGCTGCATAATGAGCGCACGCTGAATAACGTTGTCCATCTCACGGATATTTCCTGGCCAGTTGTACGCCTGGAGCGCACTGCGGGCGGCTTCGCTGAACTGCACGCCATTGAGCTTCATCTTGCTGCTGTGCGTGCTGAGCAGGTGCTTGGCGAGTGGCAGAATATCGCCACGGCGCTCACGCAATGGCAGCCAATGCACGGGGAACACGGAAAGCCGGTAGAAGAGGTCTTCGCGGAAGCTGCCTGCAGCCACTGACTTTCGCAGATCGCGGTTGGTCGTCGCGATAACGCGAACATCTAGCTTGATGGTCTTGCGGCTGCCGAGGCGCTCTACTTCACGCTCCTGCAGTACGCGCAGCAGTTTCGACTGCAGGCCCAGGTCCATTTCAGTGATTTCGTCCAGCAGCAGTGTGCCGCCTTCAGCCTGCTCGAATTTGCCAGGCATGCTGTTCATGGCGCCGGTAAACGCACCCTTTTCGTAACCGAACAGAATGGCTTCAAGCATGTTCTCAGGAATGGCTGCGCAGTTGATGGCCACGAAAGGACCAGACTTGCGGGGCGACTGTTCGTGAACATATCGCGCCAGTACTTCCTTGCCAGTACCACTTTCGCCAGAGATCAGTACAGTGGAGTCTGTCTTCGCAACGCGTGCAGCCAGCTCAAAGGTGCGCTTGCTGGCAGCATCTGCGGCGATTGGGCCATTCACGACTGCAGGCGCAGATTTGTTGATATAGCGGCCAATGGCTTCGATGAAGTGTGTCGCGTTGAAAGGCTTCACCAGATAGTCAGCTGCGCCATTCTGCAGCGCTGAAACCGCCTGACTAATCTGGCCATAGGCCGTCATCAGCATGACTGGCAGACCCGGATGCTGCTTGCGCACCGCTGCCAGGAACTGAAAGCCATCCATGTTGGGCATATTGATGTCGCTAACGACCAAGTCAACCGGCACTCGCTGAAGCATGGTAAGTGCTTCGGCAGCGCTGTCGAACGCAATGTAATCGATACCTTCCACGTCCAAGGTCGCAGTCAACGCTTCGAGCAAATCAAGATCGTCTTCTACCAGACAGATTTTAGCTTTCATGAAGAGGTACCTCTGAACAGACGAATATTGGTATCGGCAGTGACAGTGTCGACTTCCTGACTCAGCTGACCTACTGGCGCAGGATTGAGCGGCAGCGCGATGAAGGCAGATGCCCCTTGATTGACACCGGCCGAGGCTAGCGCGAACTGGCCACTGTGGGCCTGTATCACCTGACGAACGACCGCAAGACCGAGGCCCGTGCCGTGAGACTTGGTGCTCACGAAGGCTTCCTGAATGCTTTCGCCGCGTGCGGCCGAAAAGCCCTGGCCGTTGTCCACGATCAGCACCTCCAGCCGACGGCTCTTGCCAGCCTTGCCAGCGACGGCCACTTCACTTACCCGAAGCGTCACGCTCACGAGCGGTTCTGCAACCTTGTGACAGGCTTCAACCGCGTTATTGACCAGGTTGTAGATAGCACCCAGCAGCGTGTCCTTGTTGCACACGAGCAAGGCTGAGTCTTCGACCTGGTTATCGAATTCGACTCGTACTGGCGTCTTGTTATTGCCCGGCCGCTGAATCAGCGCTGGCAGTGAAGCAATGCCATTGACCAGCTCGTCGCTGAAGCGATCTGCGCTGATGCGCTCCGCTGCAGGGCGATCGCCGCGAGCAAAAACCAGCATGTCCCGCACCTGCTGCTCCAGCGAGTTCAGTCTGTCAGCGAGCTTGCCGGCACAGGAGATGCGTAACTCATCATTCAGTTCAGGACGCTGCAGATGGCCGGCATAGAGCATGGCCGCCGTAAGTGGCGTCCGGATCTGATGCGCCAGAGCGGCGACCATACGGCCCATGGAGGCCAGACGCTCATCACGCGAGATCGTCGCTTGCAGGCGACGCGTTTCGGTCATGTCGGTCAGCAGAATCAACTGACCGACCTGCTGTGACAGCGAACGCGTCTCTACACTTACACGGCGGCCATCACGCAGAGACACTTCATGGCCATCGTCGGCACGTGGCGCAAAGCTTCTGTCGATGATGCTGCTCCAGCGCTGACCCACCAGTGGCTCACCGAGAAACTCGATGGCTACCGGGTTGGCTTCCTGGATGATGCCTCGTGAATCCAGGATGACCACACCAGCAGGCAGGATTTCAAGCAAGGCCGAAAAGCTGGCATGCTGCTGAAAGTGTGGTGCTGATTCTGCGCCTGCCTGTCTTGCTGCGAGTTGAAGTGCCATTTGCCGCTCCACTGAACGTTAATACCGAAGTCCGTGTTGTGGCAGTCAGCGAAAATTGACGCTAGCTGCCGGATACGGGAGGTACTGCACAGAGAGGGCCTGATTGGCGATTCCGAACAAAAATCAGCCATTTGCATTAGGAGGGGTATCGCGGAGCAACTATTTTTTGACGCCTCTACACCTGCAGAGGTGGGGGACTATTCGTTGGCGCTAAGCTCGTACTTGCGCATCTTCTCGACAAGCGTGGTGCGACGAACCTGCAGTTTCTCGGCGGCACGAGCGACGACGCCGTCCGTGTCGTCCAGCGCCTGCTTGATGAGGTTACGCTCGATAGTAGCGAGATACTCCTTGAGATCGAGACCATTGGTCGGAAGTATGGCGGGGGAGTCCATCATGCCACCTGATGGCATTTCCTCACCTGGCTCGACAAAGCGTTCCTCCGTATCATCGACATGACGGAACTTGGGCGGAAGCTCGTGAACGCCGATCACCCCATAGGGATGCATGATGGCGATACGTTCTACCAGGTTCGCAAGTTCGCGCACGTTGCCCGCCCACTCGTGACGGCAAAGGCTCAGGATGGCCGCCGAATTGAAGCGGAGTGAACCGCGCTTTTCCTTCTCCATCCTCGATATCAGTTCATTGATGAGTAGCGGCACATCTTCCGAGCGCTCGCGCAAGGGCGGCATCTCAATGGGAAAGACGTTAAGGCGATAATACAGGTCCTCTCGGAACTCGCCCTGCTCGATCATGGTCTCAAGGTTCTTATGAGTGGCAGCGATTACGCGAACATCAGCCTGATTTGTCTTGTTGCTACCAACGCGTTCATAAGTCTTCTCCTGCAGCACGCGAAGAATCTTTACCTGCATGCTCAGGGGCATGTCGCCGATTTCGTCGAGAAAAAGCGTTCCGCCCTGAGCAAGTTCGAATCGACCTACTCGCGTGGTGATGGCACCTGTAAATGCACCTTTCTCGTGACCGAAAAGTTCGCTCTCGAGCAGCTCACCTGGGATTGCCCCACAGTTGACCGGGACGAATGGGCCGGTACGTCGATGGCTGTTGTAGTGGAGATTGCGCGCGACGACTTCCTTGCCGGTACCGGATTCACCGGTAATGAGCACACTCACCTCCTTGTCGGCCACCTGCCCCATCAGCTCCCTAACCTGCTGGATCTTGCGACTGGTACCCACCAGACTTCGAAATAGCTGAACGTCACGCTGCTGCCCACGTCCTGCCGAAGCCGCAAACTGCTCGCGATAGACCTGGGCGCGATACAGGTTGTCCATCAAATCGTTATATCGTAACGGGAGGTCAAAGCTCACAATGACCTTCTTGCGCAAATCCTCATCGAGCTTGTCAAAGCTGGAGCGCCCGAGCGTCAGCACGGGCAGACCTGGATCAAAGGCGTGAAGTTCCCGCAGGAACTCGTCTGTGACAAGCTCCGCCTGAACCAATGCAGCCTGGATATCAGCAGTCACTGGATACCGCTCTCCGAGCGCCTGTCTCCATGGGCTGAGGGTCAGACTGCCATTGTCGCCACTATGACTGGACGCCTTCGCCTGCGGCATCTCGACCAAGCTAAAGGACTCATTCAGAAACGTGAGGACAACCGACAGAACTTCTGCAAGCTGCCTATCGTTACTGACTACAATGATGGAACCTGCATCCGTCATAACTGCTTTGTCGTTGCTAAAGATGGGAGCAATTAAAGTAGTGTTTGGCGAGCTGGTCAAATTAATGACGCCGGAATGAGCAGCGCGAACAGACGCCAGAAATCCGTTTAAAGCGGCTCTGGCAACCTGCCCACGAGTATGGCTGGGGGGCTAGAGAGACTTCAGCTTCTCCTGCCATTACTGATAATCGCCTCAATCAAGGCATCCCTGTCGTTGCCAGATACCTGAATATTGAGGGAATCTGCGTGTGACTGCAGTTCTTCGTCGGTCCAGCTCTCAAGTTCAGGCTTAGCATACCCGCCCTTTCCTGGCGCCTGTGTCGACGGCTGTTCCCTCGCAGTGAATTCACTGGTGAAATTCTTACCCTGCTGCTGCTTGGTCTGTTGATTGTTTGACTTGATGAAATCCTGTTTCACAGTTTTCGTCACCATGAGCGGTCTCCTTATTATGCTGAATATCGTAGAGGCTGACGATCACGTCGCCTCTACAGTTGTTTAGCCCTGCATAATATGAGCCAACGATTCGACCGAGCCTCCCTGCCAAATAACGAGGGGCCCCACATAGGCTTGCAAACACGAAGGTGCTCGCACGGGAATTGCTTGTAAATGAGCTCGCACCATGACTGACGCGAATGTCGCGTCTGGACAGTTCATCGAAACGGAGAAGCAAGTGAGCGAAACAGTGGCCCTGGAAAGGCAAGAAAACCTGATAACGAGCCGGCACCTGAACATACCGGCAATTGGCTTTGGCACTTGGCAGCTAGAGGGCTCCGATGCTGAGAAGGCTGTGGCAACCGCGCTGGAGGCTGGTTATACCCATATCGACACCGCGCAGATCTACGGAAACGAGAAGCAGGTTGGCACGGCGCTCGCGAAATCCGGTGTCGAGAGATCCAGTATTTTCCTGACAACGAAAATCTGGATCGACAACTTCGGCCCTTCCAGCTTCCATGAATCACTGCAGAAGAGCTTGGAAAAATTACAAACTGACTACGTTGATTTGTTATTGCTGCATTGGCCCAACGAAGATGCAGATATGGAACTGACGTTCAAGGCTTTGAATGACGCCCATCGTGAGGGGCTCGCCAAACACATCGGGGTCAGCAACTTCACGAAGGCATGGCTAGGCGATGCACTCAAGGCGATTGAAGCACCTATAGCCAACAACCAGATCGAGCTGCACCCCTTCCTTGATCAGTCCGCCTTGATCAAGGAATGCAAAGCCAAGGACGTGGTCATCACCGCCTATTCACCGCTCGCTCGAGGAAAGGTATTAGAGGACGAGACTATCGCCGGGATTGCGCGGAAGCACGGCAAGTCAGCTGCTCAGGTGTCGCTGCGATGGTTGAATCAGAATGGTATCGTGGCCATTCCGAAGGGTTCCAGTGCGAAGCATATCAAGGACAATATGGATATTTTCGATTTCGAGCTTGATAAAGATGAGATGGCAGCGATAGACAGTCTTGGCAAGCGAAGCGGACGACTCATAGACCCAGAGTTTGCACCCAAGTGGGACTAGAGCAGTCGCGCAGTCGGTTCAGATGCCGTATGTCTACGTAGGCTCCGCTGCTCAGTGATAACCAGAGGAATCGAGATATCGCTGGGCAGCGTTATGGCGCTTCCTTGCGGTATCTGCTGACTTGGCGGCGTCCTGTTGTCGCGATTGGATGGCGGCCAGGAGCAGCGAAAACTGCTCGGCCAGTGTCGATAGCGACTTATAAGCTGCTTGATAAGCCTCAGAATTGCGCACCTCAACAGCGGACTCGTGAGCCTCCTGGACCGCAACCACGGCAGCGAATCGAGCCACTACCGTGTTGATCGCTTCATCAAGATCCCCGACAACAGCCGTAAGCTGATCATCTTCGCCCTGGCCATTCGTGGCCTTGTCGACGCCAAGCCCCTGACTCCGGACCATCGTCTCCAAAATCACGTCGATTCTCTGAGCCAGTGCCAGGAACTGTTTCGACAGATCTTGAATAGCTGACTCAAAGTTCGACATCATCATTTCATCCCAGGAACTTGATCATGATACCGGCCGCAACGGCCGAACCAATTACGCCCGCAACGTTAGGCCCCATGGCATGCATGAGCAGGAAGTTCTGCGGGTTGGCTTCAAGGCCGACCTTATTGGACACCCTCGCTGCCATTGGTACCGCCGAAACACCAGCCGAGCCGATCAACGGATTGATGGGGTCCTTGGTGAAGCGGTTGAGCGCTTTTGCCATCAGCACGCCAGATGCAGTGCCGACGCAGAACGCAGCCATACCCAATATCATGATACCGAGGGTTTGCAGATCGAGAAACTTGTCGGCAGAGAGCTTGCTGCCTACCGCAAGACCCAGAACGATCGTCACGATATTGATAAGCGCATTCTGCGCCGTATCGTTCAGACGTTCTACCACGCCACACTCGCGGAACAGGTTGCCGAGACAGAACATACCGAGCAGCGGGGCTGCATCGGGCAGGAAGAGCGCGACCAGAACCAGCAACAGAATCGGGAAGACGATCTTCTCCTGCTGTGAGACCGGACGCAGCTGATCCATTTTGATCTTGCGCTCTTCAGGTGTCGTCAACCATTTCATAATGGGCGGCTGGATTAGCGGCACCAGCGCCATATAGGAATATGCTGCAACGGCAATGGCACCCAGCAGGTGTGGTGCGAGCATCGTCGCAACATAGATGGATGTTGGACCGTCGGCACCACCGATGATGCCTATTGCAGCGGCCTCCTTCATCGAGAAGTCCATGGCGCCAGACATCGTCAGAGCGACAGCGCCCAATACCGTACCAAATATACCAAACTGTGCAGCGGCGCCGAGCAGCAGAGTCTTTGGATTGGCGAGCAGCGGGCCAAAGTCGGTCATTGCACCAACGCCCATGAATATGAGCAGAGGCGCAACACCGGTTTCGATAGCGACCTTGAAGAACAGGTTCAGAATTCCACTGGTATACCCGAGGTCCGATGCAAGTATCGTCAGCGCTCTGTAGGTTTCTGCATCTGCAGTCTTATAGCCCTCATAGAGGGCATCGCGAACCGCATCCACCGGCACACTGGCACCGTCGGCGAGAAGCAGCAAATTGATGCCCAGAACATTGGCAATCTGTTCCAGCTGCACCAACGAGCCCAGATGTATCGCGTTTTCTACTGCGGACATAGCGAGCCCTGCCTCAGGGATGTTCGCCATCAATCCGCCGAAGCCGATTGGAACGAGCAATAAGGGCTCAAAGCCTTTTCTGATCGCAAGGAACAGTAATAACAGGCAGATGCCAATCATTACTATCTGCCCAAATTCCAGATTATAAAATCCGCTTCCGTAGAAGAGTTTAGAAAGACCGTCCATTTAAAGCGTGCTCCTAGGCCAGGTTCAGAAGAGTCTGACCAACGACGACAGCATCGCCTGGTTTGACTTCGAAGTTCACAACCGTACCGGCTTTGAACGCCCTGACCTCGGTTTCCATCTTCATGGCTTCGAGTATCAGCAGCAGATCGCCTTCCTGGACCTGCTCACCTGGTTTCGCAATCAAACGCACAATCGTTCCACCGAGCGGCGATCCAATCGGCTCGCCGCCACTGACTGGGGCAGGTGCGGGTGCGGCTGCTTGACCCGAAGACTGACCTGAAGACTGACCTGAAGACTGACCGCCAAGAGACGCCAGCTTTTCGATATCGCCACCGTCATTGACCTGCACGACATATGACTGGCCATTCACTTCGACGGTGTAAACGTTGGAAGCGTTGGACGGCTCTGATGCTGCCGTTGTTTCAGTACCATCTGGCACCGGCTCAAAAGCACTCGCATCACCTCGATTCTCGAGGAACTTCAGCCCGACCTGAGGAAACAGTGCATAGGTCAGGACATCGTCGATCTTATCATCGGCCAGTTTGATATTCTTCTCGGACGCAAGCTTGCTGAGCTCCTGCGTCAGCTTGTCCATTTCGTCCTCGATGTTGTCGGCAGGACGACAGGTAATCGGCTGTGCACCCTCAAGAACCCGCTGTTGTAACTCGGCATTGAACGGTGCTGGTGCAGCACCATATTCGCCCTTGAGTACACCGGCCGTTTCCTTGGAAATCGACTTGTATCGCTCGCCCGTCATGATGTTCAGAACCGCCTGTGTGCCAACGATCTGCGAAGTCGGTGTAACCAGCGGTATGAAACCAAGGTCCTCTCGCACCCGAGGGATCTCGGCGAGCACTTCATCGAACCTGTCGAGGGCGCCCTGCTCTTTGAGCTGGCCTTCCATGTTGGTCAGCATGCCACCAGGAACCTGGGCCACGAGAATCCTGGAATCCACCCCGCGCAGAGAGCCTTCGAACTTGGCGTATTTCTTTCGAACCTCGCGGAAGTAGGCAGCAATCTCTTCAAGCAGATGGATATCAAGTCCGGTGTCGCGATCGGTCCCCTCAAGAATGGCAACCACTGCTTCTGTCGGCGAGTGTCCATAGGTCATGCTCATGGACGAGATAGCGGTATCGACATTGTCTATGCCTGCCTCGGCGGCCTTGAGCGCTGTTGCAGTGGACATGCCGGTGGTGGCGTGACACTGCATGTGAATGGGCACCTTGAGTGTGTTCTTCAGTTTGGTGACCAGTTCAAAGGCGTCATAAGGCTTGAGCAAGCCAGCCATATCTTTGATCGCGATGGAATCAGCGCCCATGGACTCGATGGTCTTTGCCAGGTCGACCCACATATCGATCGTATGAACCGGGCTCACAGTATAAGAGATGGTACCTTGGGCATGCTTGCCCACTTCGAGCACGGCTTTGATGGCGGTTTCAAGATTGCGGGGATCATTCATGGCGTCGAAGATGCGGAAAACATCTATACCATTTACGGCGGCCCTTTCGACGAACTTGCGAACCACATCATCTGCATAATGTCTGTAGCCGAGCAGGTTCTGGCCACGTAAGAGCATTTGCTGAGGCGTTTTCGGCATCGCTTTCTTCAGCTCACGGATACGGTGCCATGGGTCCTCGCCAAGATAGCGAATGCAACTGTCGAAGGTTGCGCCGCCCCAGGATTCTAGTGACCAGAAGCCAACTTGATCGAGCTTGCTGGCAATGGGCAACATGTCGTCAAGCCGCATTCGCGTAGCCAGCAGTGACTGGTGGGCGTCGCGAAGTACGACATCGGTTATCCCCAGGGGTTTCTTGGTTTGAGCCATGGTTGAGTCCTGCGTTTCCATTTCAAATTGTGTTGAGCTGGTGAGTCCCTTATTGATCCACTGTGCATGAACCAGTTTCGCATCAAGACCGACGCCGGGCCCTGTGCTGTTTTATTGCGGCAGATATTGCGGCCTTCAGTTGAGGGTCGCTATCCTGAGCCGGGGCGTTGCCCTGTTGGACCGACGAAAGTTTCGGGGCGGTGGCTACCACTGGCGGCTGATAATGCATGATGATCTTGGACATGAGGCTTGTTAGCACCACGAGCAAGGCAAGGAATGCGAACACAAAGCCCATGCCTATGAACATGAGGTTCAAGGCCTGAAAAAATAGATCCATCATAGCTTGGCGTCCTTAAGGCTTTAGCAGATTTCGATGTGCTGATGGCCTGGCAGGCATGCAGGATGCAAAAGCATCGCCCACGCAAAACCCGGCGAAAAAAATCGCGTCAATGTACCCAAAAATGGGATGGGGTGCAATCCAGCGTTATGTTCCCTACCCACAAGACTCTCCATTCGTTCCGGATGTATGAGCTCGAATACGCTGAGGCCAGCGCAGGCAGGATCGATATTAAGAATGACCGCTGCAGACCGATTGATCGCAGCAAAAGATCAAAGAAGAAGTGGCGCGCTCGGGAGGATTCGAACCTCCGACCGCCTGGTTCGTAGCCAGGTACTCTATCCAGCTGAGCTACGAGCGCGCATAAAAATTGACTCAGTTCCTTACTAACCACCTGGCTATTCAACCAGGCTCTACAACACCACCAGAACTGACGTCACAATGGCGGAGAGGGAGGGATTCGAACCCTCGATAAGGTTTCCCCTATACGCCCTTAGCAGGGGCGCGCCTTCAGCCACTCGGCCACCTCTCCAGAAGGCGCGTATGTTACCACAATGAATTGAAAAGGCTAGGGCAAATCGGCCAAGAATTTACAAAAGAGTAGGAGAAAGTGAAGCGAGACCGATGCAGACACTTAAAGCGTCCGCTAGACACGCCTCACGCTGCTCAGGAGTTGCCAAATTCCGGTGCGTCGTCCGAAGCTGATTTCTCCTGCTGGATCCGCTGGTAGATCTCTTCTCGGTGCACAGCCACTTCCTTGGGCGCATTGACGCCGATCCGGACCTGGTTACCCTTGACCCCGAGCACTGTCACCGTGACCTCATCACCTACCATTAAAGTTTCGCCCACTCTCCGGGTCAAAATAAGCATACATACTCTCCTTATATCCGTCTCTTACGATCCATAGTTCCAGCGCTACCGAGCGCCTTCATTTTTTATGCTTGTTTTAAAAACCACGTTACGGATTGCAATGGCGGTTTTTACTGCACACGAATGCTAACTTACGGCGAAATCGCCTCTAACGACTTTCCCAACCTAATACTACTTTAATACAGCATGCGTGGGCGAACCTGTCAACGAGCCTCTGACAGCTCGAAGGCACTGTGCAACGCGCGAACAGCCAGTTCGAGATACTTTTCATCCACTACGACCGACACCTTGATTTCGGATGTGGAAATCATCTGGATGTTGATCCCTTCCTTGTAGAGCGCATCGAACATCTTGCTGGCTACACCCGCATGCGAACGCATGCCAACACCGACAATTGAAACCTTTGCGATCTTCTTGTTGCCACGAACTGCCTTGGCTTCAAGCGAGCCCTTCAGGCCCTCAAGAATGCCCAGCGCCTTCTCATAGTCGTTGCGATGTACTGTAAAGGTGAAGTCAGTCTTCTGATCGTCGCCGACGTTTTGGACAATCATGTCGACTTCGACATTGGCTTCACTGATCGGCGTCAGGATTCTCGCGGCTACGCCAGGAATATCGGGCACTCCTGTCAGCGTCAGCTTTGCTTCGTCGCGGTTGAATGCTATGCCTGATACGACTGGCTGTTCCATGCTTTCTCCATCTTTTCGTATTTTCTTTTCTACAGGGCCATCAGTGGTGATCAGGGTACCCGGACCTTCTTCAAAGCTCGACAGCACTCTGAGCGGCACATTGTACTTCCCGGCAAACTCGACTGCACGAATCTGCAGCACCTTGGAGCCGAGGCTCGCCATCTCCAGCATTTCCTCGAAGGTGATGCTGTTCAGACGTCTTGCCGAATCGACGACTCTTGGATCGGTTGTGTAAACACCATCCACATCAGTATAGATGTGGCACTCATCCGCATCGAGCGCCGCTGCCAATGCTACGCCGGTCGTATCGCTACCACCACGGCCAAGCGTAGTGATATTGCCCTGCTCATCCACACCCTGGAAACCAGCGACGATGACCACATTGCCGCGCGCGAGATCAGCACGAATGGCTGCATCGTCGATCGAAAGAATGCGGGCTTTGCTATAAGCGTTATCAGTGAGGATTCTTACCTGGGAACCGGTATAGGAGCGCGCGTTAACGCCTATCTTTTGCAGCGCCATCGCGAGCAAGGCTATCGTCACCTGCTCACCCGTGGAGAGCAGCACGTCGAGCTCACGCTCCGAAGGCCGTTCGTTGAGCTCCTGCGCCAGGCCGATAAGCCGGTTGGTCTCGCCCGACATTGCCGAGACGACGACGACGAGATCATGACCCTCTTGTCGGCACCGCTGTATTTTTTCGGCGACTTTGGCAATCCGCTCTACGGTGCCGACCGAAGTCCCACCGTATTTATGTACATATAAACCCATTGCTGATAGTTACCTGAGCTGATAGTGAATGAAAGTAGATCGAAGCTGCGACCCTTGCCAATATTTATTCAGGCAATTGCTGTTTCAGCCAGGCTTCGACTGCCCCGTACGCTTCGTTCAGTTTCGAAATTTCGCCGCCGCCGCCCTGGGCCATGTCTGGCCGACCGCCGCCCTTGCCACCCATCACTGCCGTCATCTGCTTGATGATGTCACCGGCTTTTATAGTCGCGCTGAGCGACTTGGTCACACCGGCGACAAGCGCGATAGCACCGTCGTCTTCAGCGGCGAGGACGACCACGCCCTGCCCCAACTTGTTCTTGAGCTGATCGGCAGTTTCCATGAGCGTCTTGCGATCGGCTCCGTCTATGGAAGCCATGAGATAACTGATGTCGCCAAGCTTCTTTGCCTGAGACAATAGATCATCACCGGCTTGCGAGGCAGCTTGAGACTTCAGCTGGCTGAGCTGTTTTTCCAGTGCCTTCTGGCGTTCGATGTAACTCGCGAGCTGCTCACTGACCTTGTCCGGCGTCGTTTTCAGAAGACCTGCAGCAGTCTTGAGACCTGCTAGCGCTTCCGCGGCATAACGATCGGCCCCTGCGCCAGTCACGGCTTCGACTCGTCTCACACCGGAGGCAATCGCCGACTCGCTGGTGATGATCAAGTGGCCAATATCGCCTGTTCGACGGACGTGCGTCCCGCCGCAGAGCTCGATACTGAAAGGTGCGCCGTGTTCATCGGTTTCACCCATTTCCAGCACACGCACCTGTTCACCATACTTTTCACCGAAGAGCGCCATGGCGCCTCTGCTTCGAGCAGCTGCGATGGACATTTCCTCAGTATGAACCGGCGTATTGGCACGAATCTGGTTATTGACCAGGTGACTCACTGCTGCCAGCTCTTCTTCACTGATCGACTCGAAGTGAGTGAAGTCGAAACGCAGGCGCTCGGAGTTGACCAGCGAACCCTTCTGCTGAACATGCTCACCTAGCACTTTGCGCAGGGCAGCATGAAGAAGATGGGTAGCCGAGTGATTCGCTGCTGTGGCGCTTCGCAGACTTCCATCGACGCGGGCGTTAATGACAGAATCGACACGAAACGCACCTTTCAGAACGACACCCAGGTGCAGCACGCTATCCTGCAGCTTGCGGGTGTCTCGAACCTCAAACAGCGAACCGTCACTGCTTTCAATGAAGCCGCAGTCACCGATCTGGCCGCCCGATTCGCTATAGAACGGTGTCTGATCGAGAACGACCTGAAGCTCGCAGTCGGTATCTGCATCTGCAACGCTGATGCGTTCGCCATCACAGATGATTGCCTTGATGCTGGCCTGCGACTGCAGCGATTCATAGCCGACGAAGCTCGTCGCCTCACCCTCAACGGCTGCTGAGTAGTCGGTGTTGAACGAGCTTGCAGCCCGCGCTCGCTGCCGCTGCACTTCCATTTCTTCTTCGAAGCCAGCCTTGTCCAGCTCAAGTCCCCTCTCTCTGGCGATATCATTCGTCAGATCAAACGGAAAGCCGTAGGTGTCATAAAGCGTAAAGACTGTCTTGCCCGGGATGACCTTGGATTCCAGGCGCTCTATCTCGCCTTCGAGCAGACGCAAGCCCTTGTCCAGCGTGCGGCTGAACTGAGCCTCTTCGTTGGCGAGTATTCGACTGATCATTTCTTCGCCACGCTGCAGCTCCGGGTAAGCGGCACCCATCTCGAGCACCAGCGGTTTCACCAGACGAGAGAAGAAGCCTTCGGAGAAGCCAAGTTTATGTCCGTGCCTGACGGCGCGGCGAATGATGCGACGCAGGACGAAACCACGATTTTCATTGGACGGCGTGATGCCATCGGCGATCAAAAACGCACAGGAGCGAATGTGGTCGGCGATAACACGCATCGACGCGACACCAATCAGCTCTTCCACCGTACTGGTGATGCCATTATTTTCCTGCTTCAGCAACCGGGCAGCCGCCGTGAGCAGGTTAACGAAGAGGTCGATCTCGTAATTCGAATGCACGTGCTGAAGCACCGCCGCGACCCGCTCGAGCCCCATACCGGTATCGACCGAGGGCTTCGGCAGCGGCTCCATCGTGCCGTCGGCTTGTCGGTTGAACTGCATGAAAACGACGTTCCATATTTCTATGAAGCGGTCGCCATCTTCATCCGGACTGCCTGGCGGACCACCGGGTATGTCGGCACCATGATCATAAAAAACCTCAGTACAGGGGCCACATGGGCCGGTATCGCCCATTTGCCAGAAGTTATCGGACTCGTATCGCCCACCCTTGTCGCCAATTCGAATGATCCGTGTCTCCGGCACACCTATCTTGTCGCGCCATATTGCGAAAGATTCGTCATCTTCAGAGTATACCGTGACCGTCAGGCGATCTGGGGACAGACCCAGCCACTCCCTGGAGGTCAGAAACTCCCAGGCAAAGGCGATGGCGTCTTCCTTGAAGTAGTCGCCGAAACTGAAATTGCCGAGCATTTCAAAAAAGGTGTGGTGGCGCGCGGTATAACCGACATTGTCCAGGTCATTATGCTTGCCACCGGCCCTGACGCATTTCTGCGCGCTGGCCGCACGGTTATACGACCGCTTCTCTCGGCCAAGGAATAGATCCTTGAACTGGTTCATGCCGGCGTTGGTGAACAGCAGAGTTGGATCCTCTGCTGGAACCAGAGAGCTGCTGCTGACGACTTCATGTTGCCTCGCAGCAAAATAATCGAGGAACGACTGACGGAGTTCGGTAGTTTTCATGGCCAGGTCTTTGGTTGAAATGCTCGCATATGAAAGTGCCCGACGCACAGGCCGGGCAGCCAATTAATGTAGCATAGTCAAACCTGCGTCACTAGTGCTCCGTCTGGCGACATCGTTCACTAATCGGACGGCATATCAACCCTGGCTGGCGGAAAGCTTCTCACCGGTCTCACGCATGAAGCTGAGGAAGTCAGCGAAGGCTTCGGGCGCTGGCACCTGAGCTGGGGCATCTGCCCCTTCAGGCGAAGCGGCAGCCGCAGGCAAGGCGATTGCGCCCTGTTCATAGAGTGCCCTTGCCGATGACTCAGCAAAGTCCAACAGACCGGCGCCATCCGAAAGTGCCTGTGCTGACTCCAGCGCAGCCCGCAGGTTTTCGATAAAACGGGCCAGAGGGGAGAAATCATTCGCCGGCAAGGCTGACTGCGCGCCTGACTGCCTGCCAGCAGCTGGCGCGCTGGCGCCACTTTCATACGCCTGGCTGATCGATGAATACGAGACTGAGGAGAGATTGACGGCAAACGATGCGATCTCACCCATATCCACGTCCAGCGACAGCGCCTTCTCGAAGGCCGCCTGCATGTCGCCGGCGAAAAAGTCATTGGCTACTGAATCGATCTGCTTGAGAAATCCGCCAATCGCCTCGAGCTCTCCGTCATCGAGTTGGCCTTCTACATCAAGCATAAACTGGTTCCCTGAAATACCCTGCAGCACTTCCTGCATGCTGCCACCATTGGCCTGTATTTCTGCAGAAGCCGCTGCCACCTGGCTCAGCGACAGACGCACGGTGTCCCCATCCCTGGTTTTGAGCTGAATAACAGAGCTTTCTGCCCGGAGATATTCCGAGCGCGCTGCAACAGTACCGGAAGCAGCTGGTGACGAAGCGATAGGGGCTGGTGTAGTCACCTCACCTTTGCCGGGCACTCGGCCCGCGATAGTGTCGGCGATCTGCCCGAAACCTTTCTGCACTGCGGAATAACCGGCATCGATATCTTTCTCAAGCTGACCGTCATCGCTGGGCAGGAAACCACGGGCTTTCAATTCGTCGCGAGCCTCGGCGTAGCCTTGTTCGACGCCCGCCCTCGCCTGCTGCAGCATAGCATCAAGACGCTCAGGCGCGGCGCCGTCAGCTTTGGCCAGTGCGATACGTTTTTCCACGAAGCCGAGGATTGTGCCAGCAACCTTATCGGGCGAAGGGATACCGTCCCCATCAGCGGCCTTGCCATAAGCGCCCGGATTCACGGCGGCACCCATCCGCTGCAGTGACGGCTCGGTCGCTGAGGCTCCACCCATTGCTCTGTCAACCCGCCGCACGATCAGCTCGGCTGCAAATCCGCCCGGTCTCCGGCCTTCACTCAATGCTGCGTAGCCTTTTTCCAGCGCTGCCGTCAACTCCTGGCCTGAGCGCGATGAAGCGGCCGCAGGAGGATTGGCAGCACTGCTCTGTCCATTAACTCTCACACTGGGCATCTGCCGCAGTCCATCGGAGAACAGACGATCATACGACGAGTTGAAGAGCTGGTTGTTCATCTGCCGAGCCATCCTGAGTGATGCGGACAACGGTGTAGCACCGTGCCGATGATAGGTATTAGTGAAGCTATCGGCGGTTCCTCTCAAAACTTTAGCGAATCGCCCCGAAACATTGTTAACATGCTGCAATACGCGATCGGCAGAACGGAACAGGCTGACCCAAGGCTGTCTGAGCACTGCTGGCGACACTGACTCAAGGTGAAATTCCTGCATCATGCCCGCACCCATTATTGAAGCGAAGCGCAAGGCGCCACTCCTGCGTCGTTTCGCGGCGATGTTCTATGACTTTTTGCTCTGCCTGGCCCTGGCCCTTGGTACAACGGCCCTCTACGTAGCCATCAAAGGCTGGTGGATCGGCTCCCAGGCGCTCGAGGCGCAGGTGGCAGCCGGCACTATCAGCCAGGGTCCGGTGCTCACTATCCTGCTGCTGCTGGTCATCACGTTTTTTTTCTGTTACTTCTGGACCAGAACCGGTCAGACCCTCGGCATGCAGGCCTGGAAAGTTCAGATTCTTACGCGGGAAGACAAGCTGCCGACCCTTGGTCAGTCGCTCATTCGTCTTGCTGGTGCAGCGATCTCATTCGCGGCCTTCGGCCTCGGATATTTCTGGATGTTGTTTGACCGGGAGCAACTGACCTGGCACGAGCGAATTTCCGGGACGCGCACCATTTTCCGTGACTATAAAAAAGAGCAGGCCACAGCCTGGAGGCAAGCCAATTGACCAGTGATTCCTCTTTGAAGCTCGACGTACGCGATGTCCATAAGCGCTTTGGTAATCTTGAGGTACTCAAAGGTATCTCTCTCACCGCCAGCAGCGGTGACGTAATCTCGATGATAGGCTCATCGGGCTCCGGCAAGAGCACTTTCCTGCGCTGCATCAATCTGCTAGAGATTCCGACCTCGGGCGAACTGTATCTGAGTGGTGAGCAGGTGAAATTCACGCCCGCTTCTGATAACACCGAGCGCACGCCGAAAGACAGCAAGCAGGTGACTCGGCTTCGCGCGAAGCTCTCCATGGTCTTTCAGTCATTCAATCTCTGGTCTCATATGACAGTGATGGAAAACATTTGTGTCGCCCCAGTGCATGTGCTCGGCCTTTCGAAGAAGGAGGCACAGGCGCGGGCTGAACACTACCTGCAACAGGTAGGCATCTGGGAGCGAAAAGATTACTACCCTAACCATATGAGTGGTGGGCAGCAGCAGCGCGCAGCCATAGCACGTGCGCTCGCCATGGAGCCCGAGGTCATGCTGTTTGATGAGCCGACATCAGCCCTGGATCCAGAGCTGGTTGGCGAAGTTCTGAAGGTGATGCGGAACCTCGCCGAAGAAGGGCGGACCATGATTGTGGTCACTCATGAGATGGCGTTCGCCAGAGATGTCTCGAACAAGGTTCTCTTTCTGCATGAAGGTCTTATCGAAGAAGAAGGCCATCCATCCAAGGTGCTGGTCAACCCGGAATCTGAACGGGTAAAGAATTTTCTGAGCCGTACGTATTAAGTCGCAGGCATGTCGGCAGAACCCTGGCACAGCCGAACAATCGGACAGCAATTATTTACAATGCTGTACCGATGAGCGTATTTTTGAAGGCTTGCGATCCTCAACCGCTAGATTAAAGGAAACATATATGAAAAGAATAAAATTCCTCGCAGGCGCCCTTTTGGCGACGTCTCTCGTGACTGGACCAGTCATGGCCAAAGAGTGGAAGGAAGTACGAATTGCAGTTGACGTGCCATATGAACCTTTCGAATTCAAGAAACCGGATGGCACGCTCACCGGGTTTGAGGTCGATCTTGGCAATGCCGTGTGCGAAGACCAGAAATGGAAGTGCGAGTGGGTTATCCAGGCCTGGGATGGCATGATTCCCGGCCTGATGACTCGCAAGTTCGACGCCATCATGTCGTCGATGTCCATAACTGAGGAGCGTGCCAAGCAGGTTGCTTTCAGTGAGCCCTACTACAACACGCCAAGCGCGTGGTTCGGCAAGAATTCCAATAGCAAAATCGACGTAACGTCCAAGGATGCGCTCAAGGGCAAGACCATAGGTGCTCAGCGTGGCACGATTCAGGACGACTATATCACCAAGGAGTTCGGTGACGTCGCTGAAATCAAGCGCTATAGCACAGCAGACGATCTGGTGCTGGATCTCAAGGGCGGGCGCCTCGATCTCGTGTTCCTCGACTACCCTGTGGGTGATGAAACAGTGACGACCGATAAGAACTACGCTCAGATCGGCGAGCAAGTTAAGCTTGGTGACGGGATCGGTGTTGCATTGAGAAAGCGTGACAAGGACCTAGCAGAAGCCTTCAACAAGTCGCTTGCCAAGTTGAAGGAAAATGGCACTTACGACGAGATCATGAAGAAATACTTCAATTACGATATCAAGATGTAAGTAGCTCCGGCCGGTGACACCTTGTTGCCGGCCGGCACCCACCTGAAGCGAGCGTCATGTTCGAATATCTTTTTGACTTCAAGGGCTACGGCCCTGAGTTGCTGCGGGGCGCCTTTCTCACTGCGCAGCTGGCAGGACTTTCTCTGCTGCTAGCGCTGATTCTGGGACTGGCCGGAGCAGCTGCCAAGCTATCGTCGAGCAGAGCTGCGCGAGGCATTGCCTTGACCTACACCACGCTGATTCGGGGCGTACCCGACCTCGTCATGATGATGCTGATCTTCTACGGCGGTCAGGCGCTGCTCAACATGCTTTCTGACTATGTTTACAATCAGTGGGAAGTCGACTTTTTCATAAATGTCGATCAGTTCATTGCTGGCGTCCTCTCGATCGGCTTCATATTCGGCGCTTATATGGCGGAGACCTTTCGAGGTGCTTTCCTGGCGGTACCGGATGGACAGCTTGAAGCCGGCAGGGCTTACGGCATGAGCGAGTGGCAGGTGTTCTGGCGCATCATGGTGCCTCAGATGATCCGTCATGCCATTCCCGGTGTTGGCAACAACTGGCTCGTCATGTTGAAAACGACTGCACTGGTATCGATCATCGGGCTGACAGACATTGTCCGAGTTGCCAGTGAAGCATCGAAATCGTTACATCTGCCGTTCAAGTTTTTTATTCCCGTGGTGCTGTTCTATCTCCTCATGACACTGATATCTGAACTCTTCCTCAAATATCTGTCGCGACGTTACAGCGTCGGTGTGAGAGAGGCACTCTGATGGAATGGCTCGAAGGCCTGCTTGCAGGCAACGATATATTTACGCTCCGTACACTGTCCGAGTACGGGACTGGCCTGGTCAATACGCTGCAGCTGGTTGTTCTAGCGGTCCTGCTCGGGCTGGTGATGGCTTTGCCACTGGCATTGATGCGAGCTTCCAAGCGCTTCTGGATCAGTCAACCGGTGCAGGTCTTTACCTATGTTTTCCGCGGCACGCCGCTGCTCGTACAGCTGTACATCATTTATTACGGCTCCAGCTTCGTTCTGATCGATACGCCGCTTTGGTTCATTTTCAAGGACGCTTTCATTCCAGCGCTGCTGGCTTTCACGCTGAACACTGCGGCCTACACCACTGAAATTATTCGCGGTGCCATCGTTGCAACACCAGCCGGCGAGCTGGAAGCCGCCAAGGCGTATGGGATGAGTTACTGGACAAGGACGCGCTGTGTCGTCTTACCGAGCGCCTTTCGACGTGCCCTCCCCGCTTATACCAACGAAGTCATCTTCATGCTACACGCCAGTGCCGTGGCCTTTACGGTCACTATTCTCGATCTCACGGGCGCGGCATATCTCATATACTCTCGGTTCTACACACCATTTTCAGCCTTCATCTTCGTGGCCTGTATTTACCTCTGCCTCACCTTTACGATCATAATGATTTTCCGCAAGATCGAGTTCAGGATGCTGGCTCATCTGCGGCCGCGAACGGAGACCTGACAATGGGGCAATTCCTGAGAGCAGCTCTAACACCGTTCGCGAACGATTTTCGCTGGGTCGGTCACGGCATACTGGAATGGATGCCGTCCGAGCCGCAGACCTCGCCGAACGAAATCTTTGTGATCAGCGCGGGCATTCACGGCAACGAGACAGCACCTGTCGAACTCCTCGACCAGCTCGTGGAGGAGTTCCGGCAGTCCCCGGCCGGTGCTGCTGCACCCTGCCTGTTTCTACTCGGCAATATCGAGGCGATGCAGGTTCAGCAGCGCTTTCTTGGCACCAATTTAAACCGCCTGTTTGGGCCCGGCAGTGAAGCTGAAGCCGTTGTTGGCGGCAATACCGCGGAAGCGCTGGAGCAGCAGCGCGCCAGAATTCTGCAACTCGCCGTTCGCTGCTTTCAATCTCGGTTCTCTAGCAGCACGATGGTACATCTGGACCTTCATACAGCAATTCGCCGCTCAGAGATCAGCAAATTCGCCATCCTGCCACCGGTCGACCAGACGCCCGCCAGTTCGACTACGAAGCTCCTGAACCTGCTTCTGCAGGCAGCGGGCATGCAGGCTTGCGTGAGACATCAGGAATCAGGCACTACATTCAGCGGGTGGACGGCCAGGGAGTTTGGCGCAATTTCGGCAACACTCGAGTTGGGCCAGGTCAAGGCATTTGGCGCGAATGACCTGACATTGCTGGATGAACTGAAGCAGACTCTGCGAGCGTGCTGCAGTGCTGAAGCCAGGCAGAACAGAACAGTGCCTCAGGCGATCGAGCACTTCGCTAAAAGCCATGACATGACGAGATTCGTTGTCCACCATGAAATCGTGAGGACGAGCGAAGGTTTTGAATTACACCTGTCCGATGATGTCGCGAACTTTCATGCTTTACCGCCGGGTTTTCGGCTCTACAGCGATGCGGGCGCCAGCTATGCAATCGACCATGCTGAGGCAAGAATCCTCTTCCCCAATCCGAAGGTGGAAATAGGTCATCGCGCCGGCTTGGTCGTCGTGCCTGCCGGCTCAGCTACTCAGCAAGCACAGGCAGACTGAACCAGAACAGACTGCCAGATTCGACAGCCGGATCGTTTTGTTTCGCAGGCTGATAACCGATACGCCCGCCATGTGCCTGCACGATGTTCTGACACAATGTGAGTCCTATGCCCATGCCCGTTTTCTTCGTCGTGAAAAACGGATTGAACAGGAAGGGTTGATTCTCCTCTGTTACGCCTGAGCCCCGATCCTCTATCTCGAAGTGCACATGATTATCGCCAGCTTTATCGTGATAAACCCTGAAGTGCACGGTGTTGGACGCTGTACTCAGGCTGGCCTCCATGGCATTGCGTAGCAGGTTCAGCGCGACCTGCTGTATCTGAATAGCTTCGACCCGTAGCTCAGGCAAGCTTGGATCAATATCGACCTTCAGGGTCATCGCGTGCTGTTTGGCTTCGATGCCAGTAAGCTGGATGATGGCATCTGCCAGTTCTGTGGCCGAGAGGCGGGCCTTGCCTTCGGTAGGCTTGCGAACGAAATCCCTGATATGCTGGATGACATCACTGGCCCTCAGACTTTGCTGCTCTATTTTCTCCAGTGTCTCAGCAGCGGCCTCCAACTCCCGGGTGGCTGTGACCCGATTCTTCAGCGACACAAGCTGGCGACTGGCCAGCCGCGCGTAGTTCACGATTGCCGTTAGTGGCTGATTGACTTCGTGGGCAATACCAGCGGCCATCTCGCCCATCGTACTCAGTCGGGAGACATGCGTGAGCTGCGCACGCTGAGCCTCGAGCTTGAGGCGAGCCTGTTCGAGTTCGCGGTCCTGCGCCAGTTTGTCAGAAATATCCCTGAACACCACGACCGCGTGAGTAGAACTGGCCGAGTCCGGCACGATTGTCAGTTGGAAGGAGGCTGGAAAGAAGCCGCCCGCAGGTCGAAAGAAGAGGGCCTGTTCGACACGAATCGACTCATCATCTGCCATGGCCTTTTCTACATGCCGAATCATCCGCTCATGATCGAACTCAGTAGCGGCGCCACTACTCTGCCCTGGCGCCGCACCACGCCCCGAAAACTGGAGCTCCACGAATCGCTGACCTAGCAGTGTATCCACTTCGCACTGATTGGCTCGACAGGCGGCCGGATTGGCGAAAATGATCTGGCCACTTTTATCGAGACCGTAGATCCCTTCACCCATTGCTCGCAGAATCGAGCTGTTATCGATCAACAGCTCCTTGTTCTGTTGACCAAGGGCCTTTTCGAGCAAGCGCAGACGAAGATGGGTATCGACCCGGGCAATAACCTCCTTCACCTGGAAGGGCTTGGAAATATAGTCGACGCCGCCTAGTTCGAAACCGAGCACCTTGGCATCGGTATCGTCGAGGGCTGAGAGAAATACGACCGAAACAGACTCGGTAAGGCCATTCTGCTGGAGACGACGACAGACTTCATAACCATCCATGCCCGGCATCATGATATCCAGCAGGATGAGTTCCGGCTGCATCTTCTGCGCAATACTCAGTGCTTTCGCACCTGAATCGGCCACAAGCAATTTGTAGCCTCTGCCGTTCAGGGTTTCATACAGGATTTTCAGGTTGGCCGGATTGTCGTCGACCAGTAATACCAGGCCTCTTGTGGTGTCAGTCTTCACGTGCAGTCATGACCATCTGCACGAGCTGCGCCAGTGAATGTGTACCCATCTTCTGCATGACGCGCGAACGATGAATCTCCACGGTGCGCTGACTGATATTAAGGTCGATGGCAATGACCTTGTTCGCATTCCCCGCAATCATCAGATCCATGATTTCGGTTTCACGCGGAGTGAGCGATGCAATCTTCTTCTGCAGCAGCGTCTTCTCTTCGTTCTTCCCATGCCCGGCCTGCTCGAGTCGAATCGCTTCGCGGACTTTGCTGAGCAACTCCTCTTCCTGGTATGGCTTCTGGATGAAATCCAGTGCACCTGACTTGATAGCTTCGACGGCGAGGGGTACGTCGCCATGGCCGGTGACGAATATGACCGGTAGCCGGCACTGACGCTTGATCAGTTCACCATGTAACTCCATGCCCGTCATGCCGGGCATCCTGATATCAAGGATGGCACAGCCACGCAGCTGTTCTACCTTGAGCTTCAGGAAATCACTGGGGCTCGCATAAGAATCAGCTTCGTAGCCTTCAGCCCGAAGCAGGAGAACCAGCGAGTCCCGTACGGCATCGTCATCTTCGACCACATAGACCCTGACTGGCTCTCCGCTGAGGCCCGGGCCATTCGGCCGCAATCCATCCGGACGCGATCCATTTACACTTTCCTGTGCATTTGTGGTCATGTCATTTACTCTCCAGTAAGGTCTGCATATCGGGCACCAGCAACTGTGGATCTACCCGCGCTTTTTTCCAGTTCATTCGCCAATCGAGGTGCGGTCCGGTGACTCGCCCGGTCGCACCGACCTCGGCGATGGGCTCCCCCTGCTCGACCCGCTGCCCCGTCTTCACCAGCACCTTGCTCAGATGCAGGAAACTCGAGGTCACCTCGTAGCCGTGATTCATGATAACGGTGCCACCAGAATAATAGAGATCCGGGCTGGCCAACACCACGATGCCGGCAGCTGGCGCCTTGACAACCGTCCCCGTTGGCACGGCCACATCGACGCCAAAATGGGGCCTGCTGGGATTGCCATTATACCAGCGCTGACTACCGTAAACGCCACTTATCGGCCCCAGGACCGGCCATACGAATTCATCGAAGACGGCATCGTGAGCGACACTCTTGAGCCGCGCGTTGGCGACAAGCGTGACCTCCTGACGTATACGCTTCAGCACTTCCGGTGCCGGCGCCACGTATTTGTGTTCGATACCTTCGACGCGCTGTTCTGCATAAGTTCGCTCCGGAAGAACGAAGCTGTGCGTTGACGTCTTGCCATCGGCGCTAGTGAAGGTCAATGTATGTTTGCCTGGGGCATCGCGATCGAATCCGAAAACGAATTCACCAGACTTGCTGATTTCGAGTGCTTCGCCATTCAGGCTGACTTTCGCATCGGGGCTGACCTTGCCACGAACCAGCGCACCCTGCAGCATCTGATCGCGGAGACCAAAAACGGCCCGTATGTCCGCTTGGGGTGTCGTGACAGCACGCTCGTCTGCCATGGCCTGCCCCGGAGCGATCGCAGCCATGACCATGACGAGCAAAGCTGTTGCGAAGAATGAAGTCCGGGCCGAAATCAAATTGAGAGACATAGGCATAATGGCTTTGGAAAGAGAATTGCTGTTGGGACGAAACGAGCTACAGCATATTGCATTGTCCGGCGGTGATGTTCAACTCCGCACGGCTGTGCTGGCGGCGGCCGATGCTGACACGGTTTTCACGCAGCTCATGAACGAGCTCGCGTGGCGACAGGATCAGATCATGATTCACGGTCGTGTGCTCAGCATACCAAGGCTGCAGGCCTGGTACGGTGAACCACACTGCATCTATACCTACTCAGGCACGACACTGGCACCAAAACCTATGCCGCCTTTATTGCAAGGGCTGGCCTCCCTGAGTGCGAGAATCAGTGGTGCGGCCTTCAACTGCGTGCTTTGCAATCTTTATCGCGACGGTGAAGACAGCATGGGTTGGCATGCCGACAACGAGCCAGAGCTCGGCCCGGAGCCTGCTATAGCGTCCTGGTCGTTTGGCGCTATTCGACGCTTTCACATGAAGCCAATTTCACGTGCAGGGCAATCGTCTGAGCTGCTTCCGGCAGACCATCGCATTCGACTGGACCTGCCGCACAACTCACTGCTGATCATGCGGGGCTCAACTCAGCAGAATTGGCAGCACAGGATATCGAAATCGCGCAGAGTCGACACAGCACGCATCAATCTCACCTTTCGCTATATTGGCGAGGCAGATGCAGGCTCTGCGTGAGCCTTCTCGATCTCACGCATACGCGCAATTCTGTTTCGCACACGCTCATAGACCTCCTCATAGCCAGGCACCGAAGTATCGCTCAGCAATAATTCGAGTACATGCTCGACCCGGTCGACGGCGTAGATGTGAAACTTGCCGGCCCTGCAGGCTGCAAGTACTTCATCCGCGAGCATCAGATTTCGTGCATTCTGCCGCGGAATGATTACACCTTGTGTGCCGGTAAGACCTTGCAGGCGACAAGTGTCGAAGAAGCCTTCGATTTTTTCATTCACACCACCGATAGGCTGAGCATCGCCAAACTGGTTCATTGATCCGGTAATAGCGAGATCCTGCCTGACCGGCATGCCCGACATGGCGCTGATGAGCGCACAGAACTCGGCCATCGAGGCGCTGTCGCCATCGACCTCATGATAGGACTGCTCAAAAGTGAGGCTCGTCGACAGTGGTATCGGCCCGTCCTGGGCGAACAGGGTCGATAGATAGGCCTTGAGAATCATCATACCTTTCGAGTGAATGGCCCCAGCGAGCTTCACATCCCGCTCGATATCGACGATGCTGCCATCGCCAAAATATGTGGTGGCCGTCAGTCGTGACGTCACGCCGAATTCCTGATCGCCAGTGGTCAACACCGAGAGCGCGTTCACCTGCCCAACAGTGGCGCCGCGCGTGCTCAGCATCGTAGCGCCATCACGGATACCCTCGAACACCTGGTCACGAATGCGTCCTGCACGATACCTCGCATTGCTGAGCGCCTGTTTGACGTCGTCAAGGCCTATGATTTTGTGTTCCGCCCGTTGCGCACAGTAGTTCGCTTCACGCAGCAAATTGGCCACATCCGCCGCATGCAGGCTCAGTTTGTTCTGATGCGCCGCTTCCCGAGCACTCTGTTCGATGATCTTCATCACAGCGGCCCGGTCGCAGTTAAGCAGGCCTTTTTCCTTGATCAGCCCCGCGATGAAGCGCGCATACTGAAGTTGTGTTTCCTCGGTACGATCGATCTCGGTTTCAAAGTCGGCGACCACTTTGAAGAGCTCGATGAAATCTGGATCGTAACGCTGCAGCAACAGGTAGGTGTCCCTATCGCCGAACAGAATGATCTTGAGATCCGCAGGTATGGTCTCAGGCTCGAGTGAGATAGTGCCTGAAATCGAAATCTCCTTCTCCAGCGCGTGGATGCCGATTTTCCCGGAACGCATCAGGCGCTTCAGTGCTTCCCACACAAAGGGCTGCTCGAGAAGCTTTACCGCGTCGATGAGAAGATAACCACCGTTGGCACGGTGCACAGAGCCTGGTCTGATCAGCGTAAAGTCAGTAAAGACTGTACCTTTGAAGGTTATGTTTTCGACGGCGCCGAACAGGTTGTGGTAGTTGGGATTGTCTTCGACAAGTATGGGCACGCTTTCATTCTTGTCGTGGTGAACAAACGCGTTGATCTGATAACGCCTCGGCAGCTTGTTATCCATAGTGGCGGCAGCCAGTGCATTGGCTTCTTCCGAATCGTCGAGGAAAAGATCGATATTCTTCAGAATGTCCTGCTGAATCGCGTCCAGATGATCCACAACCTCCTTATGCTCGCGGTATGTCTGCTTCACACTATCGATGAGATGCTGACTCACGTTGAGCGCGACCTCTTCGTTCAGTTGCTGCTGACGCTCGGCATAATCCTGCTCACGAGAAGCAAGCTGCCGCAGAGTCTTGCGAAGTCGCTTCTCCAGCTTGACGATCTTGGCCTCAATGGCCAGCTGCTCCTCATCAGACAGCGCTGAGAATACTTCCGCCGACATCGGCTCATCGCCATCCGCGGCGACCAGGCGGTAACCACCTGGTGTGGCAATCGTGAGTGAAACACCCTGGCGCCGGGCTGAGCGTCCGATGGTAGACAGTGCCTTCTCCTGACGCTGCGCAAGCTCATTCTTGAGCTTCTCTGAACGCTCGAAATACGACTCGTTCTCGAAGGCCTGGGGAATGTTCTTGTAAAGACGATTCAGCAGTTGCTCAACATCGCTCTTCAGTTTTTGCCCCATTCCCACAGGCAATCGTAGTACACGCGGTACTCTTGGGTCTTCGAAGCTGTTGACATAACACCAGTCACTCAGCTTCCCCGACCCGGGTGAATGTTCGGCGAGGTAGCGTTCGATCATCGTGCGCTTCCCAAGACCACTACTACCGACGGCAAAGATGTTATAGCCAGATTCAGCCATGGCAATAGCGAACGAAAGTGCGTCCTTCGCTCTATTCTGGCCAAGTATACCGTTCAGACTTGAAAGAGAGGCCGTGGTTTTGAAGCGTAGCGACTTTGGATCGCAGGGCTTGTACAGATCAGCTGGATCGAGGGATTTGGTATGCATAGCTATCAGATGTACCGCCAGAATGAGAGCGTAGAGGCAGGCTGGGCAGGGGCCTGTTGGATTGAGAGGAAAATAGCAGCCATCAGACGGAGCCACAACCAGGCACCGCTAAAGTATTCTGTTTTCCCGCCGATATATGAATTAGAAGACCATCGTCTGTGCTGAACAACAGCAGCGTCTGCATACACATATCAAGCAATGGAGGGTAGCCATGTTTCCAATCGACTCACGTAACAAGCCCTCTGCGGCACAGGCGCCGACACCAGACGCCTACAGATCGGACCGAATCAAACAGCCACAGGAAGTAATACCTGTCGACACCAATGAGCCTGCCGAAGAGGAACGCCGCCGGCGACCTGAACGTCGCTTCAATACAAGGCGTTATGAAGGCAAAGAGCGACGGCGAAAGGTTGACCGGCGGCGCCCGGAACTACTCGACGCTCGCTATGGTCGTCCTGAGCGGTTGAACGATCGCCGTGGCGCGAAAATTGACGTCACTGTATAAATTGCACGCAGCCAGTCGGGAACCTTCGCATTCCTTTGTATTTTTTTGTAAACTCCATCCATCTTCAAGGCAGACGCTGGGGCGGCTTCAAACTTACATAATGCACGAATTCAATTTCAGGCAGCAGCTCGAACGACGCATCAAACGACGTCACGATACAGACGAACTCAGGGTTATTGCTGCTCCGAAAGGGTTTTTCGGATTCACCAAGCAGGCTCGCGAAGTCGACTGTTTTGACTTCAATCGTTACGGTATGGCAATAGGATTCCCCGGGAAACTGAAGGTCGGCGATCGTCTCAGCTTTAGCTTCACAGCAAAGTACGTCAACGAAAAAGCGATTACTGGCAGAGTTGCGAATGTTGATGGTGAGGCCGTCACGACGCCCGGTGTCACGCGTGTAGGCATTACGTTCGACTGCTGGGCTTCGGAAAAGAACTATGATCGCGCCGTCGATAACGCTCTTGCGCGAATCGAACGCATCTTTAGTGAAAGTAATCAGCAGACCACCAAGGCTGAAAGCTAGCGGGTCAGACTAGACCAGGCTACTTGGTCGGAGCCCAACGCTTGGCGGCAAGATCGTCACTTTCCTTGGATGCCACCCAACGCTCGCCACGGGTGCCAATCTCCTTCTTCCAGAACGGCGCCTCGGTCTTGAGTAGATCCATGATGTAAGCACACGCGTCGAATGCCGCTTGGCGATGAGACGAGGCTACAGAGACTATGACCACCACCTCACCAAGCTCGATTCTTCCAACACGATGAAGAATTGAAATGGCCAGCAGTGGCCAACGGTCGGCTGCGGTTCCAGCTATCTGACGGAGCGAGCGCTCCGTCATCCCGGGATAGTGCTCCAGATCGAGGGCCACAACATCACTGCCGTCACCATAATCCCGCACCAGACCTTCGAAGCTGCATATCGCACCGAGAGAGGCTGAGTCCCGCTTCAAACCCGCCCTGAAGGACGAGCCCGAGGTAGCGCTATCAATGGGTGCAGGACCAACCTCTACGTGGATATGCACGGACTACCTCATCAGACAGCGGCTTCGGCTTCGGCTTCAGGCACTGCTTTTGGACCTGTAGGCTTGGGGAGGAGCTTGTCCCGAATCTTGCCTTCGATTTCGGCCAGCATTTCAGGGTTTTCCTCGAGGAACTTGGCCGCATTGGCCTTGCCCTGACCAATCTTGTCACCGTTATAGCTATACCAAGCACCAGCTTTGTCGACCAAGCCCTCCTTCACACCAAGGTCTACCACCTCACCTGTGCGATAGATGCCACGACCGTAGAGAATCTGGAACTCAGTCTGACGGAACGGCGGACTGACCTTGTTCTTGACGACCTTCACACGGGTTTCATTACCGACAACCTCGTCGCCTTCCTTCACTGCACCGATGCGACGAATATCCAGTCGAACTGAGGCATAAAACTTCAAGGCGTTACCACCGGTAGTGGTTTCCGGCGAACCGAACATGACACCAATCTTCATTCTGATCTGGTTGATGAATACCATCAGAACATTAGCCTGCTTGACGTTACCGGTCAGCTTTCTGAGTGCCTGAGACATCAGTCGAGCTTGCAGCCCCACGTGTGAATCGCCCATCTCGCCTTCGATCTCGGCCTTGGGAGTGAGTGCGGCGACGGAATCGATGACGATGACGTCGACCGCACCAGATCGCACCAGCATATCGGCGATCTCAAGTGCTTGCTCGCCGGTATCCGGCTGCGAGACCAGCAGATCATCAATATTAACGCCAAGCTTCTCCGCATACACCGGGTCGAGCGCGTGTTCGGCATCGATAAAGGCGCAGGTCTTCCCTTTTTTCTGCGCCTCCGCAATCACCTGGAGCGTTAGTGTCGTCTTACCGGAACTTTCCGGACCGTAGATTTCGACTATACGTCCATAAGGCAGCCCGCCTATACCGAGTGCAATATCGAGTCCGAGAGAGCCGGTAGAGACTGAAGGCATAGCCTCCCTGGGCTTTTCACCCATGCGCATGACCGCGCCTTTACCATACTGTCGTTCGATCTGACTCAGCGCTGCGGTAAGCGCCTTCTTGCGATTATCATCCATTCTTGATTTCACCTTTGTTTAATTGAGGTTAGCCAACAGCGGGGGTTCAGTGCCCTCTATTGGCCAGACAGTAGCCAGCCGGTACGCCGACCATTCTGCGTCCATGCAGTATGTCGCCAGAGCAATACTGTATAAAACAACAGCAGTATGTCACAGGACAATTCAGCCACGCAAGCCTGCCCGAATTGATTTGCCGATAATTCAGGCCTTCGTGTCCTGTTGCTGTACTGCCTATAAATTCTGCAGCAGTCTGTGCAACTTTGCCAGGCTGTACACAATGGTCTGTTCGCGCACAGCTGACCGGCCGCCGCTGAAGACCTGGCGTTCGGTCACGGTTCCCTTGGGCAGGCACCACCCGAAGCAGACCGTTCCAACTGGCTTCTCTGCTGTTCCGCCACCAGGTCCTGCGATACCACTCACCGATAGCGCCACTTCCGCGCCCGCGCGTCGTGCGGCACCCTCCGCCATGGCGGCAGCGACAGGCTCACTCACTGCTCCGTTATCTCTCAGCAGCTGCGGCGCAACATCGAGCAGAGCGGTCTTCGCGGAGTTGCTGTACACGATGAAACCCTGCTCGAACCAGGCGGAGCTGCCAGCCACGCTTGTCAATGCATAGCCGATACCACCTGCAGTGCACGACTCCGCGACAGTCACTTGCCATTGCAGCTTTTGCAACATGGTGCCAATCGACGCTAGTAACTCAAGTTCGGGAAGCTTTATACTGAGCCGCTGGGCAGCATCATAAGATTCGTTCTCCATAATATGCAGTCCTTCAGAGAAGTTCGGTGGCGCATCTGCCACTCTTGGACATTCTGCCTTCGGCACCAACGCCGGTCAAAAATCGCTCAGCTTTATCCCGGAAATCAATGACAACGACCACTCAGACAGCCTCTCACCGCGAGTCAGATGGCTCATCGATCAGCGCTTCGAACCCCACAGCACATGCAGCGGCACTATCGCAGCATACCCCGATGATGCAGCAGTTTCTGCGTATAAAAGCAGAGCACCCCGATCAGTTCCTGTTTTACCGGATGGGTGATTTCTACGAGCTGTTTTTCGACGATGCTCTACAGGTCTCGGCCATCCTGGACATTACCCTGACGCATCGCGGACAGTCGGCTGGCAAGCCCATTCCTATGGCTGGCGTCCCCTATCACGCTGCCGAAGCTTACCTCGCAAAGCTTGTGAAACTCGGGCACAGCGTAGTCATCTGTGAGCAGGTAGGCCAGCCAGGCGAAGGGAAAGGTCCTGTTGAGCGGAAGGTTGCGCGCACCGTGACGCCTGGCACCCTGACGGACGATGCTTTTCTCGATGAGCGCAGCGACAACATCATTGTCTCGGTTCACGCCCGGCCCGCAGCGAAAGCTTCTGGCAGTGAAAGAAGTCTGATCTATGGCATTGCGATGCTGGACGTGAGCACTGCCCGTTTCAGTCTGCAGGAAGTCGACTCACTCGTGGCTGTGGCTGATGAGCTCGGCCGATTGCGGCCATCGGAACTTCTGCTCAACGAAAGCGGTGCCCTCGCTGAAGCGGGCGGCAGTCTGCTGCGCCAGCAAATACTCCGGACCACTGTGCGGAAACTACCCGAATGGCACTTCGATGAGACGACCTGCGAACGAATGCTTTGCGAGCAACTGGGCGTTTTGCATCTGGACGGGTATGGCTGCAGTGACAAACCTGCGGCCATCTCGGCAGCTGGGGCGCTACTTCACTACGTTAGGGAGACCCAGCAGAATGCCCTGCCACATATCTGCACACTGGTCACCGAGCGCCACGATGACGCCATTCTCATCGATGCTGCTACGCGACGAAATCTTGAGATAGACCAGACAAGCAGTGGCGAATTCCGCCACTCCCTGTGCTGGGCGCTCGACACGACCTCGGGCGTGATGGGCGCCAGATTACTGAAGCGGCTTCTGAACCGGCCTTTGCGTGATCCTGTAGCTATCGGAGAGCGCCATGATGCGGTGGCAGCTTTGTTGGTGCGACAGCGTTTTGAAGACGTGCGTGAAGTACTCAAAGGCATCGGGGACATGGAGCGGGTCCTGACACGGATCGCGCTCGGATCCGCCCGCCCGCGGGACCTCGTACGCTTGCGTGATGCATTGGGCAGGATTCCTGCCCTTCACAGCACGCTGCATTGGAATACCGCAGATGAAGGTGAAATGCCCTCTCTGCTGAACGGCCTGATGCGGGCCGCACAACCACTGCCAGAGCTATGCGCAGTGCTCGAAGCGGCGATTGAGGACAACCCGCCGGTTGTCATTCGCGATGGCGGTGTGCTTCGTGACAGCTTCGATGAAGAGCTAGCCGAACTGCGTGCCCTCGGCAACAATGCCAGTGACCAGCTCCTGGCCATCGAGACCCGCGAGCGGGAGAGAACGAAGCTTTCCAGCCTCAAGGTCGGCTATAACCGTGTTCACGGGTATTACATTGAAATGAGCCGATCGCAAGCCGACCAGGCTCCAGCTGATTATGTTCGCCGTCAGACCCTGAAGAACACCGAACGCTTCATCACGCCCGAGCTCAAGCTGTTTGAAGACAAAGCGCTTGGCGCGAAGAGCAAGGCGCTCAGTCGCGAAAAGATGCTGTACGAGGCGCTGATTGCGGATATCGCCACCCAACTGCAACAGTTACAGTCATGTGCTGCTGCGATTGCCATGATCGATGTGCTGGCCTGCTTCGCCGAGCGCGCGCACCAGCTGAACCTGGTTCGACCCGAGTTCACCGAGACGCAGCAAATCTGCATCGATGCGGGCAGGCATCTGGTTGTTGAGGCGGTGTCGTCCGAGGCATTCGTGCCTAACGGCATCAAGCTCGATTCCGAGCGCTCGATGTGCATCATTACCGGGCCGAACATGGGGGGTAAGTCAACCTTCATGCGTCAGACGGCGCTGGTTGTCCTGCTCGCATGCTGCGGCTGTTTCGTCCCAGCGCGTGCTGCTGTACTTGGGCCGATAGACCGCATCTTCACCCGCATGGGCGCTTCAGACGATACCGCGTCAGGTCGATCGACCTTCATGGTTGAAATGACTGAAACCGCCAATATTCTCAACACCGCGACCAGTCAAAGTCTTGTGCTGCTCGATGAAATCGGTCGCGGTACCAGCACCTACGATGGCCTGGCGTTGGCCTGGGCGGTAATTGAACACCTCCACGACAAGGTGGGCTGCCTCACCTTATTCGCCACCCACTATTTCGAGCTCACCAAACTGGATGCAGCGCATAAGGGCATTCATAACCTGCATCTGGCTGCCGTTGAGTACCGGGAAGACATCGTATTTCAACATAAGGTGCTCGAGGGTCCGGCTAGTCGAAGCTACGGTATTCAGGTCGCAAAGCTCGCCGGCGTACCACCCGCCGTTCTCGCATTTGCGAGAACCCGGCTGAAAGCCCTCGAGGAACAGGGTCGTCATGATGCGAGTGGCGGTGCGGACGTATGGCAGCACGAACTCTTCCCGGCCACCGGCAGTAGCGGTTCAGCATCTGCCGAGATAGGGCGCGACCGTTTGGAGCCATCAGCTCCGGCCGATCCCCGACTGGCCGAACTTGAGGCACTGCTGGACGCCACAGATCCTGATGAACTATCGCCGAAAGAAGCGCTGGCCTTGCTCTACACCATGAAAAACCTCAAGAGCGACTGCCTTGAGCGTTCAAATCATCTACAATAGCCGCATCTTAACTTTAACAACTTACGTCTCTTGACTGAGGGATCTGCCAATGACATTTGTAGTGACCGAAAACTGCATCAAATGTAAATATACCGATTGCGTTGAAGTCTGCCCAGTAGACTGTTTTTATGAAGGTCCGAACTTCCTTGTCATCGATCCCGACGAGTGCATCGACTGCGCATTGTGTGAGCCAGAGTGCCCCGCCAATGCCATCTTCTCTGAAGATGAACTGCCGGATGATCAGAAGGAGTTTATCGAGATAAACGCCGAGCTGGCTTCGAAGTGGGACAACATCACCGAGAAGAAAGATCCGCTGCCAGATGCTGAAGAATGGGACGGCAAGCCAAACAAGACGCCACTACTGGAACGTTAGAGGACACACACATGTTCAGAGCCATAGTCATCAACAAGAATAACGATACAAGCGCCGCCGCTGTCGAGTCAGTCGACGAGGCTGATTTGCCGGATGGCGAAGTTAGCGTAGACATCGACTATTCCACTCTGAACTACAAGGATGGGCTGGCCATTACAGGCAAGGCGCCTGTGGTCAGGAATTTCCCAATGGTGGCCGGTATCGACTTTGCCGGCACTGTGACTGCAAGCAACTCCTCCCGCTTCAAAGCAGGTGACAAGGTCATTCTGAACGGCTGGGGTGTGGGCGAGTCTCACTGGGGTGGTCTGTCCCAAAAGGCGCGTGTGAAGGCGGACTGGCTTGTCTCGTTGCCCGAGGCCTTGAGCACCTTTGATGCCATGGCGTGTGGTACAGCTGGCTATACCGCAATGCTTTGCGTTCAGGCACTCGAGGCACAGGGTGTCAAACCTGAGGATGGCGAAATCGTCGTCACTGGCGCATCCGGCGGGGTTGGCAGTGTGGCCGTTTTTCTGCTGGCCAATCGGGGCTATCGCGTTGTTGCACTGACCGGGCGCATGCAGGAGGCCGACTATCTTCGTTCGCTCGGCGCAAGTGAGGTCATGGATCGCTCAGAGTTCTCCGAGAAAGGTCGCCCACTCGCACGCGAGCGGTGGGCTGGCGCGGTTGATGTCGCCGGCAGTCACACCCTCGCCAACGTGTGCGCCTCAACGAAATATCTAGGCACCGTGACCTGTTGCGGCCTTGCCCAAGGCATGGACTTTCCAGCATCTGTCGCACCTTTCATCTTGAGGGGCGTCAAGCTGATTGGTATCGACAGCGTCCAGTGCCCCGCGCCGATTCGTGAAAAAGCCTGGGCAGCGCTTGCTACCGAATGGAAGCCTGATTTACTGAAGTCGGTGACGAGCATCACCACGCTCGACAAGGCAATCAATGACGCGGCGCGTCTGCTGAACGGAGAAATCCGCGGCCGTCTGGTAGTGGATGTGAATAAGGCGTAAGTGCCTCAAGCCACTGCGTCAACCTGAAGCAGCTTCCTGATGGGCGCAAAGGATCGTCGATGCAAGGGGCAGATGCCATGCTGTTTCAGCGCATCCAGGTGCTGTGCTGTGGGATACCCCATATGCCGCTCAAAGCCATACTGCGGGTACTCTACGGCAGCCTTACACATCTGATCGTCCCTGTGCACTTTGGCTAGTATCGAGGCTGCCCCGATCGATTGAATACTGTCGTCTCCGCCAACGACTGCCGTCGCTGGTATAGACAGATTTGGCAGTCGATTGCCGTCAACGAAGGCGTGCTCGAGACGGATCAACAGATCTTGAGGCAGGGCTGCTAATGCGCGCTCCATGGCCAGCATACTGGCATGAAGAATATTGATCCGGTCTATCTCTTCAATATCGGCTTCCCCAATGGCGAATCCTATAGCCGTGGTGCGAATCTCACTGCAGAGCAGAACTCGGTTCTTCGCGCTCAGCTTCTTCGAATCACGTACCCCTACAATCTGCTGTGACTCGTACATCACCACAGCGGCCGCAACCACCGACCCCGCCAATGGGCCGCGACCAACTTCATCGAGTCCAACTATCAGTCTACCCATCGGCTCAGGCCTTCCTTGTCTTGTCCAGTATTTCGGTTTTAATCGCTTTCGCAGCACGCTCGCTGGCATTGCAGTGAATCTGTTTGTGCAGCGAACGAAATCGCTGCTTCAGCATGGCAGCCCTGGAGGCTTCAGTCTCTCTCAGCAATGCTTCCGCGATCCGCTCCGGGGTGACCTCATCCTGGATGAGCTCGGGCACGAGCGCTTCATCCGCCAGCAGGTTTGGCAAGGCTATGTATTTTGATTTCATCAGGCGCTTCATGATCCAGTAAGTCGGTCTGGCCAAACGATAGGCCACAACCATTGGACGCCCAACCAGCATGGCTTCGAGACTCGCCGTGCCTGATGCGAGGATGACGCCATCAGCAGCCTGTAAGGCTATCCGGGCCTGGCCCTGTAGCACACGTACGGACTGATCAGCTGTTAGATCGGGGAACGCCTTCAGTAGGTAGTGCAATTGCGATTCCCGAATTGCATTCGCTGCAGGAATCAGAAAAACAGCGGCGGGATTCTTTCGCTTGAGTACGCGCGCAGCTTGTAGAAACACAGTGCCGAGACGGCTCACTTCACTGCCCCTGGAACCCGGAAGGATGGCATAAACGGGTCCCGAAGTGTCGCTACTGAGACCGAGCTGCGCACGCGCAGGCGCCGGCTCGAGTCCAAGTGCGATCTCATCCGCCAGTGGATGACCGACAAATGCCACTGGCACTTGCCATCGCTCGTAGAAGGCTGCTTCAAAAGGCAGCAAGGTCAGCATGAGATCCACCGAGCGCTTGATGCCATGGATCCGCCCCTGACGCCAGGCCCAAACAGACGGACTTACGTAATGCACGGTAGGAATACCCGCTCGTTTGATCTTGTTGGCAAGCCGAAGATTGAAATCTGGTGCATCGATACCGATGAAGATGTCAGCTTTCCAGCCGACAAAATAAGCAAGCAACCTCGCTCTGAGCTCGAAGAGCTGTGGCAGGCTATCCAGCACCTCAACCAGCCCCATAATTGACAGGTGCTCCATCGGGAACAGTGATTCGCAGCCAGCGCCCTGCATGAGCGGCCCACCCATGCCGCCAAATTCGGCATCTGGATATTGCGCCCGCAGGGCATGAATGAGACCCGCGCCGAGTAAATCACCGGAGGCCTCACCTGCAACAATGGCGATTCTCAAGAAGCCCCCTTCATGCTCAATAAATTTGCTTAACGTACGATTCCGCGAGTGGCGCGCTTGAGACTGGCAATAAACACTTTCAATTCGGCCGACTCATTGTCGGCATCGAGCTTATCGAGTTCCACAATGGCCTGCTCGAAAGTCAGACCGCCACGGTAGAGCGTCTTGTAAGCCTTGCGCAGGACTGCTACCGATTCACTGCTGACATCGCGCCGGCGCAATCCTTCGGTATTGAGCCCGTGCGCCGTGGCGGACTGCCCTCCAGCCATGACATAAGCGGGCACGTCCTTCAGCACTATACTGCCACCAGCACACATGCTCTGCGTGCCGATGTGGCAAAACTGGTGAACCAAGGTGCCGCCGCCGAGTATCGCGAAGTCGTCAACCCGAACGTGCCCAGCGATGGTGGCCAGGTTGGCAAGGATGGTACCGTTGCCTACCACACAGTCATGAGCGACATGAGAGGAGGCCATGAACAAGTTGCCATTGCCAATAGTGGTCTCTCCGCGATCCTGCACCGTTCCACGATGGATACTGCAGTACTCACGAATTATGTTGTCGTCACCCATGATGAGCCGTGTTGGCTCACCGTTGTACTTCTTGTCCTGACAGTCTTCGCCAACACTGGCAAATTGATAGATATGGTTGTTGCGGCCGATGACGGTCGGGCCGCCTATGACGACATGAGAGGCAACGACCGTTCCAGCACCGATTTCAACTTCGGGCCCGATCACGGTGAACGGCCCGATACTGACGCTCGGATGAATCCGGGCTGAAGGGCTGACAATTGCCTGCTCGTGGATTGTCATGCCAGTTTTCTCTCCGCTGTGAGAATTTCGGCGCTGCAGACAAGAACACCGCCTACATCCGATGTGCAGTAGAACTTCCAGATACCCCGACGGTCGGTAACATAACTGGCGTGCAGGTTCAGCTGGTCGCCGGGCACTACAGGCTTCTTAAAGCGCACCTTGTCCGTACCAGCCAGATAGTAAGTGACACCATCCGCCGGCTTCTGATCTGTGGTGAGAAAGCCGAGAATACCTGCCACCTGCGCCATGGCCTCAACAATAAGAACACCAGGCATAATTGCGTAATCAGGGAAGTGTCCCTGAAAGTAGGGCTCATTATGGGTGACGTTCTTGAGCCCCGAGATTGTTTTCCCAAGCTCATAGCTCGTTACCCTGTCTACCAGCAGGAAGGGATAGCGATGCGGAAGATACTCGCGAATATCAACGTTTTCCATGTCAGTTACTCTGCCTTTTGCGTCACGATCCGCTATCGTTGCTCAATGCGCTCACGAAGCTCACGGACCTCTTTCTCAAGATTAATTAGCGTTCGAATGTACCCGTCCAATTGTCGGAAGCGAGCCACATTCCGGCGCCAGTTGGAATTCGGCTCGACTGCAGTGCCCGACGAATAAACGCCAGGACTGCTGATGTCCTTGGTTACCAGCGTCATGCCGGTGATGTTCACCTGATCGCAGATCGTGAGGTGACCGGCTATGCCAACACCACCACCGATCATGCACATTTTGCCTACTTTCGTACTGCCTGCTATGCCAACACAGGCTGCCAACACGGTGTGATCACCGATCTCGACGTTATGCGCGATCTGTATCTGATTGTCCAGTTTGACTCCATCACCGATCACGGTGTCATCAAGCGCGCCCCGGTCGATGGTAGTACCGGCGCCTATTTCAACGTCGGACCCGATTCTAACGCCACCGAGCTGTTCGATCTTGATGAAACTGCCCTTATGCGGCGCAAACCCAAAGCCATCCGAGCCGACCGTGCAGTGACTATGTATGATACTTCTATCGCCGATAGTCACATCGTGATAGATGCTTGCCTGCGGATAGATCAGCACATCTCTGCCGATACGACTGCGCGAGCCAACCGTCGTTCCGGCGGCTATACGTGCACCGTCACCTATCGCCACGCCACTCCCAATCACGACGTTTGGTCCGATACAGACGCCCTGCCCCAGCGTCGCATCATCGGCAATGCGGGCACTCGGATGGATACTGGGCGAATTCGGATTCGAAACACCAGCTTGATCGCCGAATAACAGGAGCGTTTTATCGTGACTGAACAGGTGGGTCAGTTTTGCATAGGCTGCGTAAGGATCGGAAGTCACAAAGCAAGGTACTGGACTTTCTTCAGCGTGCTGCGGTTTCAGGATGACCGCAAGCGCGCCAGTAGTCTTCAGTTGCGAAAGATATTGATCGCTGGCCAGAAAGGCGATGTGCTGCTCCCCAGCCTTAACGAGAGTGGCCAGCCCCATCACAGGACTCGACAGCAGCGCACGGGCGTGCCCCGCGCCTGATACCGGCGCAGGAGTAAGAGGGAGATCAAGATGATCAGCAACATCAGACAGGGTAATCGTCATACACAAAAAACCGCTAGTCAGTCTGACAGGCGCGAGCCTGCGGGTGCATATGAACCTACTGCTTGTTGAGCTCTTCGATCAGCTTGTCAGTGATGTCTAGCGCTGGCGCCGAGAAAACAGCAACGGTTTTGGGCAGGACAAGATCGAGGTCATTGTCGGCTGCAAGTTTCTTGATAGCAGCATCGACCTTGGGCTTTGACTGGTTTACGAATAGTTCTTCACGCTTCGCGACCGAGTTCTGGAACTTGTTCTTCAGAAAGTTGAATTCCTGCACTTTCTCTTCGAGTTCCGCCTGGGCCTTTTCCTTTTCGCTCTCGCTCATGATGGCGCCATCTTTCTGCAGACGCTGCTGCAGTTTCTGCGCCTCTTCCCCTACCTTCCGGATGCGCGCGTCGTCATCAGCGAAGTCTTTTTCCATCTGAGTGGAAAATGATTTGGCCGATTCCGAACCAAGAAGAGCGGCACGGAGGTCGATGATGCCGATCTTGGTTTCCGCAGCGGCCATTCCCGCCACAGACAGAAGTGAGCAGGTGAGTACAAGTCTTTTCAAAAACATACAGCTACCTTCGTTGAATATGAAGTTGTCACTGACTGGCAATTCCAGAAAGTGTACCCCTTTCCCGGGCGTGGGGCTATGTCCTGTGAAATCAGACTCATAGCGTCTGACCAAGCAGAAACTGGAAGAACTGTGGGCGGTCGCCATCCTTGTCGTTGAAGGCACGCGCCACACTGAAACTCAGAGGGCCGATAGGGGTGATCCAGGAAAGCGATAGTCCCGCCGCAAACCGCAGCTCGTCCAGTTCCGGATCGAAACTTCGATCTGTATCGAATACGTTTCCGCCGTCGATAAATACGGTTGATCTGACCTGGGACCTGTCTTCCAGGAAGATGAACGGCACTATGAGCTCCAGCGACCCTTCGATTTGTAAATTGCCGCCGAATGGATCCGGGCGATCAATGGAGCCCTCTGGCGGCGTGCTTTTCGCACCTAGCGAATTCGGTCGATAACCGCGCACGGAACCGATGCCGCCACTGTAGTAGTGCTCGAAGAAAGGCAGGTCGTCAACGTTACCGAAGCCCGCGCCATAGCGAATATCGCCACGCGTTCTGAAAACCCACTCATGATCATCGCTGAGCGGGAAGTAGACGTTGGCACCGTAGCCAGTTTTGTAGAACGTGAAATCACTTACTTCAGGAAGAATTACCCTGAGACTTACGCGCTGTGAGGTACCCGATGTCGGGAAGAGTCCGCGGTTGAGCGTCGACCGTCGCCATTGCGCCGTAACATCGAAAAAGTCATAGCTATCGCCGTACTCCTCAAGGAAGCTCTCTATTTCCACGACCGGACGATCAACCTGAATCTTTGTATGGGTATAACCAACGCCAAAATTCAGCCTAGAATAGCGATCTATCGGGTAACCAAAGTTGACCCCGCCACCAACACTGTCTTCTATATACGAGGTCAACTCGGTGTTGCTATCGCTCAGATCGGTTTCTCTGTAGAAGAGGTTAAAACCCCGGCTAACCCCATCGACCGTGTAGTAGGGATTGGTGTAGTTGAAGTTTGCACTACGAACTGTATCGCTGCGATTTACCCCGAATGACACCTGACGGCCAGTACCCAGGAAGTTGTTCTCCGATACACTGGCACCCAGTACCAGACCACTGGTGCTGTAACCAAGACTGGCCGAAAGACTGCCAGTGGATTGCTCTTCGACCGCATAATTGACGTCGATCTGATCGTCGGTGCCAGGTACCAGAGGCGTTTCAACCGTGACAGTCTTGAAGAAGCCAAGCCGCTCCAGCCGCGCCTTCGAGGATTCGATGAGGTCGGTTGACGCGGCAGCGGCTTCCATCTGCATCATTTCCTGACGCAACACTTCATCGCTGGTAGTGATATTGCCACGGAAATTGATCCGCCTGACATAGGTTCTTCGGCCGGGCTCGACGAAAAAGGTCACTGAAGCCGTGTTGTCATCATGAGGCTCAGGTATCGCATTGACATCGGCAAAGGTGTAACCATCATTGCCCAGTCTCTTGGCAATGATGTCTGACGTGTACGTCAGCAACTGTCGCGAAAAGACATCGCCTTCCTTGATCACGATCAGCTTGCGCAGCTCTGCCTCGTCGATCTTCAGGTCGCCCCGCAAAGCAATATCCCTGATGGTGAAGCGCTCACCTTCATCGACATTGACCGTGATATAGACATTTTCCCGATCCCGGGAAACCGAGACCTGCGTGCTTTCTATGCTGAACTTGATGAAGCCACGATCAAGATAATACGACGTGATCTTTTCTATATCGCCGTTGAGCTTCTGCTTGCTGTACTTGTCACTACCGAAAATAGAGGCCCAGAAGCCGGTTGTTTCAAGCTCCATCAGTTCCCGCAGCGTTTCGTCATCGTAGGTCTTGTTGCCGACGAAATTGATATGGGCGATAGATGAAACCGGCCCTTCCTTGATCTTGATGTCTATGCGAACCCGGTTGCGCTCCTGTTCCGTAATGCCAGCGTCGACAGAGGCGTTATATCGTCCCTGTGCGATGTAGCTCTGCAGGATCTCAAGCTCTATCCGCTCAAGGGTGGAGCGCTGAAGCACTTCGCCCTCGGCCAACCCATTCGACTTCAGGCCCTCTAGCAAGTCCTCCGACGGCAGATTCTTGTTTCCTTCGATCTCAATTTTACTGATCGATGGCCGCTCATCGACCTTGAGAACCAGCACATCGGTGTCACGAAACACCTTGATGTCTGTGAACAGGCCAGTAGCAAACAGGCTTCGGGTAGCATCAGCGAGTTCCTCTGGCGTGAACTCGCGGCCCACCTGAAGCGGAAAAGCACTGAAGACACTACCGGCGGAGACCCGCTGCAGCCCCTCGACCCGGACATCCTTGACTACGAATGTTTCGATAGCCGCCACAGAGGTCGCCGTAAGAATCAGCGCTAGAAAAGACAGAAAACGAAAAAATCTCATGAATAGAGGCTTACTTTGTTTTGAGGGTCGGGACAGATTCTCAACGCAGGTCGATAGCCGTCCTGCGGATCAGTCGCTTGAGCGTCTATCAATCGTTTTAACAAGCAATCATAGACGGGCGAAGTCATTGAATATTGCCAGCAGCATAACGCCACCGAGCAGCATCATGCCGAGGCGGATGCCCGCCATCTGGACACTTTCCGGCAGTGGTTTCCCACGAACGAGTTCTGCAAAATAATACAACAGGTGCCCGCCATCAAGTACCGGTACCGGCAGTAAATTCAGTACGCCGAGCATTATGCTCAGGTGAGCCAGGAAACTGATGAAGGCTTCAGAGCCAAAACCAGCCGACTGCCCGGCTGCTTTCGCAATTGTGATTGGCCCGCCGAGATTATCAGGCGAAATGGCTCCGACCACCAATTTCTTGAGAGAAGTCAAGATCATGGCAGCCATATCCGCTGTCTTCTCTACGGCCTCCCACAGTGCGTCGACAGGCCCATAACTGATTTCAATCAGCTTATCAGCGGGCCATTCTGGCACATCCACACTAGCTCCGATAAATCCCTGGCTGTCGCCGTTCACAATGCGTGACTCGGGTACGAGCATCGTCTGCCTGGTATCCCCACTTTCAAGCTGGCGGTACTCGATATCAAGAGATTTTTCCGGCGAGGCCTGTATGAATTGCACCAGTGCATCCCAGGTTTCGACCTGGATACCGTTGACAGTGGTGATCAAATCGCCCGGGGCCAGGCCTGCCTGCTCCGCTCGCCCACCCTCTACCACAGTTTCTATTCGTGGCGTGATCGCCGGGCGCCATGGTGAGATACCCAGCGCCTGAAGAGGATTGGGGTCACGCTGCCCGCTCAACCAATCAGACACAGGCAAACTGAACTCACGTGAGGCGCCGTCAGTATCCTGCGTGGCCAACCGGATACTGCCACTGTCGCCAAGGCGATCAATGAGCTGCAGATTGACTTCAGACCAGTCATTAGTAGGCTTTCCATCGACAGCGACGATGGTGAGCTCCGGAGTGAGACCACGCCTGTCAGCAACCGAGTCCTTTTCAATCTGGCCGGTCAGAGGCTTCACGGCCTGAACACCGACTACAAAGACGACCCAGTAAACCAGAATGGCAAAAAGGAAATTGGCCAGGGGTCCGGCCGCAGCTATGGCTATCCGCTGCTGCACAGGCTTTTGATTGAAGCTTTGCTCGAGCTCGGCATCCTCGACAGGCCCCTCTCGCTCATCGAGCATCTTGACGTAACCACCAAGCGGGATCGCTGCGATGACGTACTCCGTCCCCGTAGCGCCGATGCGTTTCCAGATGGGCCGGCCGAAGCCTACTGAAAATCGGAGCACCTTGACGCCGCAGCGCCGGGCCACCCAGAAGTGGCCGAACTCGTGGATGGTCACAAGGATGCCCAGAGTCACGATCAGTGCAAGGGCGTTCTGAATGAAGGACATACCTGAAGAACCTGAATGCTGCTTGCTAAGAGAATCTACGCACGAGCTCTTCTGCGCAGACACGACTCCTGGCGTCGGCCTCGACGATAGCCTCCAGAGTCGAAGCTTCATGGATGATACATGAATCAAGACTCGCCTGTATTACTTTTGAGATATCCAGAAAGCCGATTCGCTGGTCGATAAAGGCTTGAACAGCAATCTCGTTGGCTGCATTGAGAACAGCCGGTGCAGCACCGCCAGCCTCAAAAGCTCTTCCAGCAAGACCCAAACATGGAAATGCCTCATGATCAGGCGCTTCGAAATGAAGGCCGTTCAGCGCGAACAAATCAAGTCGCGCCGACCTGCTCCCGATCCTTCTTGGCCACCCCAGCGCCGAAGCAATGGGGGTCTTCATATCTGGCGCGCCGAGCTGGGCGAGCACTGACCCATCAATAAATTCGACCATGGAGTGGATAATTGATTCGGGATGAATGACAACGTTGATCTGCGCCGGCGTGAGATCAAAGAGCCAGCAAGCCTCTATCAGCTCCAGGCCCTTGTTCATCAGAGTGGCTGAATCAATCGAGATCTTTTGTCCCATTTGCCAGTTTGGGTGCTTGCAGGCCTGTGCAGGCGTCACCTGCGCGAGACTCGCACGCCCCTGGCCACGGAACGGACCGCCAGAGGCAGTGAGGTGGATGCGGGAAATGCCGTTCCAAATCGTAGCAATTTGCTCGCCCGCACCAGGCGCAGCTCGGGCGGCAGATTTACAGGCTACCGCCTGTTGTAATTGATCCGGCAGACATTGAAAGATGGCGTTGTGCTCGCTGTCGATTGGCAGTAGCGTCGCGCCGTGCTTCAACACCATATCCATGAGCACTGCGCCGCTCATGACAAGGGCTTCCTTGTTCGCGAGGAGGATACGCTTGCCATGACGGGCAGCCGTGAAGACCGAGGCCAACCCGGCGGCACCAACTATGCCCGCGACGACAACATCGACCTCCGGCATCGACGCAACCTGCTCAAGCGCATTGGCACCGCGGAGTATTTCAGTGTCAGTCTCGGCACATACGCGCTGGAGTTCTGGGAACAAGTCGGCGGCAACCGCACGGTCGTCAGCCCCACTAAGGACGGCGATGCGCGGCCTGAACTCGCGGACGATATCGGTGAGCGCCCGGACGTTGTTGTGGGCGGTTACTGCAAAAAGCTCAAATGATTCAGGATTCTCGCGGATGACATCAAGGGTGCTAAAACCTATCGACCCGCTCGTCCCAAGAACAGCAATCCGCTCGCGTCGGCTCATCGAATATTCCCACTCATCACTGCCCCGCCAGCCAGCCGCTTAACATCATCATGCACATGAACACAGGCGCTGCGGCGGTGACGCTATCGATACGGTCCATAATTCCGCCGTGCCCAGGCAGCAGCTTGCCACTGTCTTTCACACCGGCCACCCGCTTCATGAGACTTTCGGTCAGATCACCGACAACCGACAAAGCGGCAGCGAACAATGTGACAATAGTCAGCCAGACCAGCCCCTGAAGCTCCACTCCGGTGGCCAATGCCACGCCAACTGGCAGCACCAGTACCGCGATCAATCCGCCTACCAGGCCTTCGATTGACTTACCGGGGCTGACGCGAGGAGCCAGCTTTCGCTTACCAAAACGCTTCCCGGAAAAGTAAGCACCGATATCAGCCAGCCACACGATCACGAAGATATAAAAAATCAACCACGCGCCAGACAACCCTGGCATACCATCGATCATGCTGACTCGTGCCTGCATGAGGGCTGCCCAAGCAGGCACCAGCACAAGGACACCTGCCAGCATGCGCAGACCGGGCCTGTTCCATAACGCCATACCCGAGGGGTAAATCTTCACCAGAATTGTACAGAGCAGCCACCAGAGCAAGCCTATGGTGAGGACCGGTGAGACCGGTACGAATTGAAGCAGGTAGATAAGCGCCAGCACCAATGCGACATAGAGCCCCTTCTGCGGCGCACTGTGCAGACCCGACATAGCCCCTAGCTCCCAGGCGCCAAGCGCAAAAATGAACGCCAGAAACAGCGCAAACTGGTCCGGTGAAGTCGCAAAAAGGCCGAGACCGAAAACGGCCACCAGCACCAAGGCGGTGATGACCCGCTGTTTCAACATCGCAATGCTCCCTGCAGGCGGCCTATAAATCGATCCGCTGCGCTATTTGATCGTCGGTTTGTCCAAAACGGCGGATACGCTGACTGTAAGCTGCCAATGCGTCTCTCATCTGCTCGGTCTTGAAGTCTGGCCAGTAGACAGTACTGAAATAGAACTCCGAGTACGCCATTTGCCACAACATGAAATTGCTTATTCTCTGCTCATTCGCGGTTCTGATGCACAGGTCCGGTGGCGGCAGATCGCCAAGATAGAGGTGCTGCTGGATCAGATCTTCGGTGATATCGCCGGGCTCCAGGCGCCCATCTCTGACCTGTTGCGCAATTTGGCGAACACTGTGAGTGATGTCCGCCCGGCCACCATAGTTGGCTGCTATGATCAGCGTCATTGCGGTGTTGCCGACCGTGAGCGCTTCAGCTTCAGCCATACTCAGCTGCAGCCCCTTGGAGAAGGCCGAGCGGTCACCCATGATGCGTAGCCTGATGTTGTTCCGATGCAGCTTTCGCACCTCACGCTTCAAGGCAATCAGAAACAGCCGCATCAAAGCATTGACCTCATCTTCAGGTCTTCGCCAGTTTTCGCTACTGAAAGCAAACAGTGTGAGATACCGAACGCCAGCTTGCGCACAGGTCTGAACGCAGGCGCGAACAGCTTCCACGCCAGCTTTATGACCAGCGATCCCAGGCAATTTCCGCGCTTTGGCCCAACGATTGTTGCCATCCATAATGATTGCAACGTGCTCTGGCGGCCCACCAGAGCTGAGGGGTATTCCAGCTGATCCCATAAATCACTTCAGTCGGGGCCCGAGCGTACGCGCCGCAAGAAATTGCGGGCACCAGGACCGGAATAAGTTATTGCGCCCAGAGCGTACTCCGGAGCGGACGGAGTTATACTTCCATCAAATCCTTTTCTTTATCGGCAAGAAGTTCGTCAACGCGCGCGACATATTTGTCCGTCATTTTCTGAACCTCATCAAGCGCCTTCTTCTCCTCATCTTCGCTGATCATCTTTTCCTTCAGCGCTTCCTTGATTTCGGAGTTAGCGTCGCGACGTGCGTTACGTACCGAGACTCTGGCATTTTCTGCCTCGGCCTTTGCCTGCTTCACATAATTTCTTCTGGTTTCTTCCGTGAGCGCCGGCATAGGTACGCGGATAACGCCCCCGGACGTCGAAGGATTCAGGCCCAGATCCGACTTCATTATAGCCTTCTCGACCTCGGGGACCATGTTCTTCTCCCAAGGTGTAACCATAAGAGTGCGGGCGTCTTCGACAGAGACGTTGGCCATCTGCGGCAGCGGCGTGTTGCTACCATAGTAGTTCACCATCACTGACGACAGGATATTAGGACTGGCGCGACCGGTCCGGATACGGCCGAAAGCATGGCCCAGCGCTTCTATGGCCTTCTGCATGCTGGCTTCAGCACTCTTCTTGATATCATTTAGCATTGCTCGCTCCTCGCTCTATCAGCGTTCCTTCGTCCTCTCCGAGCACGATTTTAGTCAGTGCACCCGCTTTGTTCATGTTGAATACTCGAACCGGCATTCCATGGTCGCGACACAAACAAATCGCTGTAAGATCCATGACGCCCAGTTTCTTGTCGAGCACTTCGTCGTAGGTCAGTCTGTCGTATTTCTTCGCATCTGGATACTGCATTGGATCCGCGGAAAATACGCCATCCACTTTAGTGGCCTTGAGTACGCAATCCGCGTCGACTTCGATGCCACGCAAGCAGGCAGCGGAGTCTGTCGTGAAGAATGGATTACCTGTGCCGGCGCAGAAAATGACAACGTCACCTTCACGTAAGTCTCTGATTGCCCGCCGCCGATCATAATGCTCAACGATGCCACTCATCGGAATCGCAGACATGATTCGCGTGGTAATGTTCGAGCGCTCCAGGGCGTCACGCATCGCGAGTGAGTTCATCACGGTCGCCAGCATACCCATGTGATCTCCAGTGACGCGATCCATTCCGGCGGCTTGCAGTGACGCGCCCCGGAACAGATTCCCACCACCGACCACGAGGCCAACTTGAACGCCGATGCCGACCAGCTGCCCGATCTCGAGGGCCATGCGGTTGAGCACTTTCGGGTCGATGCCGAAATTGCCGTCACCCATGAGCGCCTCACCGGAAAGTTTGAGCAGAACCCTGCGGTATTTTGACTGAGTAAGACTCTCTTGCGGCATACAGATGGATCCTTGGACTGGGAAAAATAAAAACTGTGTCGTCGCCTGCCTGGGCACTACACAAAAAAAAGGCGGTCACAGAATAGCTGCGCCCGCCGATTTTCTGAAGCGATTCCTCAGCCTTTAAGCTGTGCTGCCACTTCTGCAGCAAAATCGACTTCTTCTTTCTCTATGCCTTCGCCAACTTCAACACGCGCCATTGAGGTCACTGACGCGCCCTGCTTCTTGGCCAATGCGCCGACCTTGATGTCAGGATCCTTGACGAACGCCTGCTCGAGCAGGCTGATCTCGGCCAGGTACTTGCTGATACGACCTTCAACCATCTTTGCGATGATTTCAGCAGGCTTGCCGCTCTGCTCTGCCTGGGCAGAGTAGATTTCACGCTCCTGGTTGATCAGCTCTTCGCTAACGTCTTCCTTGCTGATAACCAGGGGGTTGACGGCAGCCACATGCATGGCGATGTCCTTCGCCAGCTCGGCATTGCCACCCTTCAGACCGATAAGCGTCGCGATACGGTTGTTGCTGTGAACGTAAGCACCGACGACTTCAGCTTCCACGGTCACGATTCTGCGAACGTTGATATTCTCGCCAATCTTCTGAACCAGCGCTTCACGCTTGCTCTCCAGATCGCCCTGCATAACTGCAGCTACGTCGGTCTGCCGATCGGCAAAGGCCTTGTCAGCAACTTCGTTGCAGAAATTGAGGAAGTTGTCATCACGAGCAACGAAATCGGTTTCGCTATTGATCTCGATGATCAGGCCAAAACCACCGTTGTCCGCTACGCGGGCGACGACAACGCCATCCGCTGAAACGCGACCGGCTTTCTTGGCGGCTTTCAGGCCGCTACTCTTGCGGAGATTTTCTATTGCGAGCTCGATGTCACCATCAGCTTCAACGAGTGCCTTCTTGCACTCCATCATGCCGAGACTGGTGCGCTCTCTCAGCTCTTTGACCATAGATGCGGATATCGCAGCCATCTATAAGTTCCTCGTAGACTAATCGAAAAATAAGACAGATGGTGTGCAACGTCGCAACCATCTCTGAAATAGGTGCCAGGTGCGGCGTCGTGCAACGCTCACCTGGCCGTACCGACAAAGGCTCAGGCGCCTTCGGAAGCAGCCTGATCGCCAGCTGCGTCAGCAGTCTTACCTGCTTCCATGGCGTCATTGACTTCGATGAACTCATCTGCACTACCAGCACCTTCGGCCTGAGCTTCGAGACAGGCATCAGCGATGGCACCGATGTAAATCTGCAGCGCACGAATCGCATCATCGTTACCAGGGATGACAAAGTCGACACCGTCTGGATCGCTGTTGGTATCAACTATACCGACTACTGGAATGCCGAGCTTGTTGGCTTCCTTGATGGCAATACGCTCATGATCGACGTCGATCACGAACAGCGCATCTGGCAGGCTGCCCATTTCCTTGATACCACCGATGCTGCGCTCGAGTTTCTCTCTCTCGCGAGTCAGCATGAGCGCTTCTTTCTTGGTCAGCTTCTCGAAAGTGCCATCGGTTTGCTGGCCTTCAAGCTCACGCAGTCGTTTGATTGACTGACGGATAGTCTTGTAGTTGGTCAGCATGCCGCCGAGCCAGCGGTGGTTGACGTAAGGCATGTTGCAGCGTTCAGCCTGCTCCTTGACGATCTTGCTGGCGGCGCGCTTGGTGCCGACGAACAGGATCTTGTTCTTGCGCTCTGCCAGGTTGTGAACGAACTGGAGTGCTTCGTTCAGCGCAGGGACGGTCTGCTCAAGGTTGATGATATGAATCTTGTTGCGTGCACCAAAGATATAGTGACGCATTTTCGGGTTCCAGAAACGGGTCTGGTGACCGAAGTGTGCACCTGCCTTAAGCAGGTCTCGCATTGAAACAGCAGCCATAACAATTGTACTCTCTAGTTCGGGTTTGGAACTTCCATGCTTCCCGGACATCAACCATCTTCTATTGACGGCACCCAATGTTCGTGTCGAAGCATGTGCGTATTTTCCCGGCGAGACGGCCCAGAGCAAGAACTCAGGACCCGACACCAAGACGGGAATTTTAGGGCGCGTTTTATACCATAGTACGAAGCGATACGCCAGCGTAACGGCATCTTGCCACACTGCCACTGGCTCTGCTCTCCCAGCGACCTCAGCCATTTGAAGCTTGCTGTAGCGCCTGAAGCACATGGAACTGACGGCCGGAACCAGCTAACATAGCCCCATTACAGAGTCGAGGCGGGTCCAGCAGTCAACATGAAGGTCACTATCAAGAATCAGGAAGAGATTGAAGCCATGCGCGTTGCCGGCAGGCTCGCAGGAGAAGTGCTCGAGATGATCGGTGAGCACGTGGTGGCAGGCGCGACCACTGAAGACCTCGACCGGATCTGTCACGACTATATCGTCAATGTTCAGAAAGCCATTCCGGCACCTTTAAACTACAAGGGCTTCCCGAAGTCGATTTGCACCTCCGTGAATCATGTGGTTTGCCACGGCATACCGAGCGACAAGAAGGTTCTGAAAAACGGCGACATCATCAATATCGATGTCACCGTGATCAAGAATGGCTTCCATGGCGACACCAGCAAGATGTTTATCATCGGCCCGCCCGAACCCTCTACGGAACGGCTCATCCAGGTTACGCATGAGTGCATGTTCAAGGGCATAGAAATGGTCAGGCCCGGTGTTCGACTCGGTGACATTGGTCATGTCATCCAGACCCACGCCGAGAGTCACCACTATTCAGTCGTCAGGGAGTATTGTGGGCACGGCATTGGCAGGGTTTTTCATGAGGAGCCACAGGTCATGCATTACGGCCGACCTGGCACCGGCATGGCCCTGGTAGAAGGCATGACCTTCACCATCGAGCCAATGATCAACCAGGGCCGACGGGAGACAAAACTGCTGCCGGACAAGTGGACCGTCGTCACCAAGGACCGCAAGTTATCGGCTCAGTTCGAACACACCATACTGGTTACCAGCGACGGCTATGAAATACTGACGCTGCGCGACGAAGAGCGCGCTCAGCGCTAGCGCTGCCAACTTCATGCCGAGCGCGCACGACACGGTCACACTGTCCCTGCAGGGCAACTCGCTGCCCAATGCGCCGGATCTGACTACGACCTTTGTGCTGCCTACCAGTATAGAGGCTGTCATAGAGCAGCTTCGTACGACCCTTCCAGACGCCAGCGCCATTCCAGAGTTGCGGAAGCAGTTGCAGAACGGCAATGAGCTGCTGTTCAACTCGTTCGACTCGGGGCTCGATGTGCGCGCGCTCGTGGCTGCAAGGAGTGTGCTGGTGGACTCGGCCCTGCAGACGGTATGGAAGACCCTGCCGTCAGAAGTAGGCTCGCAGCTTTGCCTCATAGCGGTGGGCGGCTACGGTCGTGGCGAACTCTTCCCTTATTCCGACGTCGATCTGCTGATCCTCCTGCCTGAGCCCGACGCAACGGATCTTCAGGAGTCAGTTCTTGAGCAGAGTCTGAGCCAGCTGGTCGCCTCTTTCTGGGATCTCGGACTCGATATCGGCCACAGCGTACGCACACCAGATGAGTGCATCGAACAGGCCTCAGCTGACATCACCATAGCAACGAATCTCCTGGAAACACGTCTGCTCGCCGGCAGCTCTGATCTCTATTCCGGTCTGGTGATCAGAGCATTCAGTGATGAAAGCTGGACCAGCCGGGATTTCTATATCGCCAAGCGTTCGGAGCAGGCACAGCGACACAAGAAGTACGAAGACACAGAATATAACCTCGAACCAAACCTGAAAACCTCGCCCGGCGGTTTGCGTGATGTGCAGACCATCGGATGGATCAGCAAGCGATACTATGGTGGCATTGGCGGCTCGAGTCCCGACCGGAGCCAGGCCGAACCTGTTACCGGGCTCAGCTTCGACAATGAGATCCACGAAGGCGAAATGCCGGACAACGTCGCGGGCACCATGCAGGACTCAGCCGACATAGGGCACTACAGCTTCCTGAACAGCAGTGAGTTCCGCGCACTCAAAGAGGCGGAGAATGTGCTCTGGTGGCTGAGATTCGGCCTGCACAGGATCTGTAGACGCAGCGAAAACAGGCTGCTGTTCGATCATCAACGCACGCTTGCGCTGATGACTCAGGACTCCGAGACAATTGCGGTCGAGGCGGTAGAGGCCATGATGCGGGAGTTCTACCTGCACAGCCAGAGTATCCAGGTACTCAACGACGTGATGCTGCAGCACTTCGATGAGGTGCACCGCAATTTCCACGAGACCGGTAGTGAAAACATCAGAGCCCTGAACCGGCGATTCCAGGTGCGCAATCTTTACATCGAAGCTGTGTCTCCAGACATCTTCCAGCAGCAGCCCTTCGCGCTGATTGAGGTTTTTCTCTTGCTGGCGCAGTACGAAAATGTGCTTGGCATTAGTGCGGATACCATTCGCGCCATTCGCGAAAATCTGCACCTCATCACGGAGCGCTTCTCCAGGGATCTGATCAACACTTCGCTCTTCATGGAAATTCTCAAGACACCCCACGAGCTATACAAGACGCTGGGTGCGATGAAGCGCTATGGCGTTCTTGGCCGGTATCTCCCGGCCTTTGGCCGTATCGAAGGCCAGATGCAGCACGACCTTTTTCATGTCTATACCGTCGACGTCCATACGCTGCATTTCATCGAGAACATCGACAGCCTTTTTCAGGAGAGCGGCAAGACGCGCTTCCCGAATGCGCATGATCTCGCTGCCAAGCTACCCAAGCGCGAGCTGCTGTACATCGCCGGCCTGTTCCATGATATCGCCAAGGGTCGCGGGGGCGATCACTCGGAACTAGGCGCAGAGGAAGTCCGGGAATTTGCCAGGCGTCATCAACTGAGTCAACGTGATACCTCTCTACTGGCCTGGCTGGTGGAAAACCACCTTATGATGTCCACGACCGCCCAGCGGCGTGATATCAGCGACCCCGTGGTCATTCACGAGTTTGCCCAGCGCTTCGACAGCAATATACACCTCGATTATCTCTACGCCATGACCGTGTGCGATATCGCCGCCACGAGCCCGAACCTGTGGAACTCCTGGCGCGCGGTGCTTCTGCAAAACCTCTACACCGAAACACGAGCGGCCCTGGCGCGCGGTAAGGGCAAGGCCATCAACCGAGAGGAGTGGATTGCCAGCACCCGCTCAGAGGTTCTGGAAATTCTGCTGGAGGATGAGGAATTTACCGAAGCACAGCTCTCAGCGCTCTGGAACCAGCTCGACGATGAATATTTCCAGCAGGATTCGACCCGCGACATTGCCAGCCAGACGGCGACCATTCTGCGTCATGGCGACAGCACAGCACCGCTTGTGAGTATCGAGCAGGCGCGTGGTGGGACGGCCGCTGGCTATCTGGAGGTGCTGGTGTACATGGAGGACAAGGAGAAGCTGTTTGCGGGCATCGCCTCTACTTTTGACAAACTCGATCTCGGGGTTCTGGAGGCACGTATATTTCAGGTCGAAGGTGGCCTGAGCCTGAGCCTGTTCATCGTCAGCGAGACCGACAGTCGCGATATGCTCATTCCCCGACAGGATATTCTGAAGAATCTGATGGAGGTGCTCGACGCCATTCAGAATAATCGCCCTCTGCCGCCGCCAAGACAGAACCGACGCACCTCACGTCAGCTGCAGTACTTCAGTTTCCCCACAGAGGTGGTACTGAGCAATAATGCTGATACCATGCGCACCATACTCTCGGTCGTGACCCCGGATCGCTCTGGCGTCCTCGCCCGAATCGCTTCGGTGTTCGTCACGATGAATGTGCAGATATTGAGAGCACGAATCGCCACGCTTGGTGAGCGGGTCGAGGATAGTTTCGAAATCTGCGAACCGGATGACTCGCCACTGTCCAACCCTGAGCGCTGCACCGAGCTGCAGCAAATGCTCTGCGAAGTGCTTGATCGAGCCAACGAGAATGCTGCCTGAACAGGCGGCAGTAATTTTTACCTCAAGACATGTACAGTTTTTAACCACTCAACAGGACCTCTCATGCTTCTATTCGGAATCGGTATCGCTGCTCGTAATAATGCTGGCGATCTTCTCGATACCCTGTATCCCCTGCCCCTGACTTTTGACGCTTCACTTGAAAGCGATGTCGCCACACTGGCCACGAAGCATTTCAATTTGACGCCAGAGCTGAGCTATCGCGAAATCACATTGGCGCAGGCAGACGCTTTCGCTGAAGCGCTGCAGCAATCGCATTCAGGCGAGGCCAGTGCGGTGAGTGCGGCAGCCGAGGCGTTGAGAGAAAGCGCACCGACCAACAGCATTGTTGTCGCGACACTTGTTGATGCCTCAAAAGCCGTGGCCAGCACACCGGACGCCTATCTGAGGCTGCAGGTGCTTTCTCACAGGTTGTCGAAGCCGCACACCATCAGCCTCGAGTCAGTGTTCGGCCAGCTCCCCAATGTGGCCTGGACCAGCGAAGGGCCAATCGATCTCCGTGAGCTACCGGCGAGACGGCTGGCAGCCCGAAGCAAGGGTCAGTGGCTGTCGGTCAAATCAGTCGACAAGTTTCCGCCCATGACAGATTACGTTGTTCCTGCTGGCGTTCGGATTGCTGACACGGCGCGGGTTCGGCTTGGCGCCTACATCGGGGAAGGCACCACGATCATGCACGAAGGCTTCGTCAACTTTAATGCCGGTACTGAAGGCACATCTATGATCGAGGGGCGTATCTCGGCTGGCGTCATGGTTGGCGAGGGCTCGGACCTCGGCGGTGGCTGCTCCACCATGGGTACACTGTCCGGCGGTGGAAAGATGATTATTTCGGTTGGCAAGCAGTGCCTGATAGGTGCCAATGCGGGCATCGGCATACCGCTTGGCGATCGCTGCATTGTCGAAGCTGGTCTTTATCTTACAGCTGGTGCGAAAGTTACGCTGATCGATAATGAGGGCCAGGCCCTGAAGGCTGTCAAAGCTCGCGAGCTGGCGGGTGAGAGCGATTTACAGTTCCGTCGCAACTCGCTGAACGGACGGATCGAGGCAGTCAGTAACAGGACTGTTGTAGAACTCAACAGCATGCTTCACAAGAACGATTGAACGGAAGACCTCATGACCAGCCATGACTACGCCTCAGACCCTACACTCGCACTAGCACAGGCATTGATACGTAGGGCGTCGGTCACTCCCCTCGATGTTGGGTGTCAGGATCTGCTTGCGTCCCGGCTGGAACCGCTCGGCTTCAACTGTCAGCGACTGCCCTTTGGCGATGTCGAGAACCTGTGGGCCACGCGGGGCGATGCAGCTCCGCGCTTCGTATTCGCCGGCCACACCGACGTAGTCCCGACAGGACCGGCCACGCAATGGACGCATCCGCCATTCGAAGGCCTTATCAGGGATGGCATGCTCCACGGACGAGGTGCGGCAGACATGAAAGGCAGCATTGCGGCCTTTATTACCGCCTGCGAACGCTTGCTCGGCCGCCATCCTGAGCTGCAGGGCTCGCTAGGCCTCTTGATCACCAGTGATGAGGAGGGCAAGGCTGTTCACGGAACAGTCAAAGTCATCGAGCATCTGGAAGCGGCTGGACAGAAATTCCGCTATTGCCTGGTAGGCGAACCTAGCAGCACCAGAAAGGTAGGCGACATCATAAAGAATGGTCGCCGTGGATCGCTGGGCGCGGTGCTGACAGTCAAGGGTATTCAGGGGCATGTAGCCTACCCACACCTCGCGAGAAACCCTATCCACCTGTCGATGGCTGCGCTTCATGAGTTGTCGCATCAGGAGTGGGATGGGGGCAATGACAGCTTTCCACCCACAACGCTGCAAATCTCAAACATCAACTCAGGTACTGGTGCTACAAATGTCATTCCTGGCAGCCTGGAGGCGGTGTTCAATCTGCGTTTTTCCACAGAGCTCGATGTAGAAACGATCCAGCTGAGGGTTGCGGCCATACTCGCCAAGCATGAGCTGGATTATGACATCGAGTGGACGATAAATGGCCTCCCCTTCCTGACAGAAGCCGGTGACCTCGTTGCGGCTGCACAGGCTGCCGTCCAGGACATCTGTGGCTATCCGTCTGAGCTCTCGACCTCAGGTGGCACGTCTGATGGGCGCTTTATCGCACCTACAGGCGCGCAGGTTATCGAATTGGGGCCACTGAACGCTACCATCCACCGCATTGATGAGCAGGTGAGCGCCGAGGACCTGATAACACTGTCCAAAATTTATGAGCGCATCATGGAACGTCTGCTGGTCACTGATCAGCGCTAGACGTCGATGGCACCGCGCGGACCGTTAAGCAGGGGAAAAGGCTGGCTCGAGAAGAAAGGTGTCGATCAGCGGATCTGCTTCACGAGTTTTCTGGCTGCTGTGATTACAGCCCTGTCGTGCCTTGGCACTGTATTTCTGATCAAGGGACAGCTCGCCACTGCGTTCGACGAGCTGCTTATCCTGCTGGCACTGACCATGTTAGTACCAGCACTGGTCATTGCGCTGGCAGCCTATATCGCACTTATCATACTGCGGCTAGGCTGAAAGCTGACTGGAGTCAGCCTTCGCTCACGACCGATACATCTTCAGCTTGAGGACCTTTTTCGCCTTCCACGATGTTAAAGCGGACTTCCTGCCCCGGCTTCAGGTGCCGGTGACCAGCGCCTTTGATGGAACGGAAATGAACGAATATTTCCTCACCGTCGTCCAGAGTTATAAAACCAAATCCCTTCTTCACGTTGAACCACTTCACCGTACCGTATTCTTCGCCAAGTACACCGTCATCGTCGGCATAATCTTGCGCGGGTGCCGTCGCTGCATCCTGCTGTCGCGGTGCCGGCTGACTTCTGGTTTGTGCTGCCGTCGCCGCACGTGGTGCGGTGTTAGTGCGAGGTGAGGCTGCCGTTGGTCTGGCGGCGGGCGTGGAGCCCTTTTTGCCGAACAGATGAACGAGTGACGACAGGTAACCGGCTACGAAAAACAGAACTGCCATCAGCAGATAGAACATGAAGCCTTTGGCACTGATGAGGAAGATGAATGGCGATACTGGCGAAGCGGTAATGGTGGGACCATCGTCAGCCACAAGGCTGATGATCGATACACCGGACAGTGCGAGGAAAGCCAGACATACGAGAGGCGCCACGAGGGCATAGATCAGGATAGGCAATAGATTGGATGAGCCTGTATTTTTCATAAGTGTTGAATACCTTTGCTGTGAGCTGAGTAAACGATGGAATCAGCTTGATTGGCTTGTAGAGCTAGAGATAACGTTGACAGCGTGAGACCAAAGCTGCCGTCCATAAACTTCAGACGACTGAGTCACACGAGGCGCTATTGTAACGTGAAGGTAACCTGAAGCAATGGCTATCTGAGCTATTGGCGAGTTGACGCGTTCTCGAGTGGCCTATACGGCGCCCTGGCCTGCTCTAAGCTCCTGCATGACCTGCCGGATAGCCGATTCGAGCTCACCATGCACCTCATCGACTGTTCGGCCGGCTGTCTCGATTGGCCGGCCTATTCTCACCCGGATAAGACCTGGATACTTGCGCACCAGGCCCGCGGGCCAGCAGCTGCCGGCGTTGTGGGCAATGGGCAGTATCGGCACTCCACTTCGAATGGCCAGCATCGCACCCCCCTTGTTGAAACGACCAGTCATCATGGGACGAACGCGTGTACCCTCTGGATAGATGACCACCCAGCAACCTTCGCTGATCGCAGCGGTGCCCTCACGCAAGACCAGTTTGAGCGCTGCAGTTGGCTTGTCACGATCCAGAGGGATGGGCCTGAGCATGCGAAGACCCCAACCGAAGAGCGGTATATTCAGGAGCTCTTTTTTCAGCACCGTCGCCTGGGGCCGGAAGGTCCAGCCTAGAAAGAAGGTTTCCCAGGCGCTCTCGTGGTTGGAAACCACCACGCAGGGCGTCGCGGGTATGTGTTCCTTGCCTTCACAGATGAAGCGCATACCACAGACGAGGCGCGCCCAGTAAATGATCGCAATGCTGAACTGCGACAGTACACGATAGCGCATGGGAAAACGGCACACCGGTGAGGCAATCAGAACCGCCAGGCCGGACAGCGCCATCGTGCTGCCATACCCAACGTAAAATATCAGTCCTCGCACCAGTGCGAGGCTTTCGCGCGTTGAAAAAGCAGAGGGTTTATCGGTGGTATTAGTCATGCCTGATCCAGTTTTCGATTTCACCCGGTTGGGCAGGCAGATCGACCGATATCAGCGTTCGATTCCACCCAGTTGTCATAACAGTCTTCGACGAGTCCGGGTAGAAATCGCTTCCATGAAAGTTGTTTGATACCAAATGTATTGCGGAGCTTAAGACAGTTGAGGGTGCCATTCATCGGCAGCAAGGTGGCCCGCACAAGCTGAGACTCGCTGGCTTGCTGGATGACAGGATTCACCTGCTGATATCCGCCCAGTATATCGAGAATCGTATCGACCAGCTCGGCGTAGCTCACCACATCCAGGCCACTGTAATGATAAACGCCCCACACGTCGATGCCGCAAGTCAGCTGTTTTAAGACGGCCAGCATGACCCGGCTGATATCGTCGATGGCCGTCGGCGCAAGTTGCACTTGGTCCGAGACCAGGATCGGCTGGCCTTCCAAGGCCCGCGTTACGATGCCCTGCAGCCATCCTGCAGGATCGTTTTCCAGCAGCCAGCCTGTACGCAGGATGATATGTTTCGGCATCCGCTCGCGCAGGAGCTCCTCGGAAGCCCACTTTGTCTTGCCAAACTCAGTGACTGGCTTGGTTGGGTTGGAAGGCTGATAGGGCTTCTCCCGCCGCCCATCGAACACCAGATTGCTGGAAGACAGGATGACTGGTATGCCGAAGGATTCAGCGTACTTGCTGACGGCCGAAATCGAGTCGACATTGTGTCGCCACGCTGCTGCCGGATTCGACTCGGTCTGATCGAGATGGTGCAGATCGTGACAGTGAATGATCAGGTCCGGCTGTCTGAATTGACGTAGACGCTCCTCCGAAGCCTCGGAAGATCGGGTGAACATCCCGCCTTCTATACCAATAGACTGGATACCCACTTGATTTTTAAGGAGCGAAAGTAGAGATTTGCCCTGGGGACTCTCACTGCCAATAACATAGACTGTAGTCAATCGTGTTCCCATACCATGCGCTTCAGCATTCGTCCGCGCCCTGATTCACTTTATGTATATGATCAATATAGCGTCTTGGCACCCGTTGAGTCACCCCCGTGAGCAGATGATAGCTGATTGTGGAGGCCCAACTGGCTACGAGATCGACTGGCAGGCGCTGACCCCATAGCTCCACGTGATCACCGGCACTGAACCGGCAAGTCGCAGACGACCCGAGGTCTACCGTCAACATGTCCATTGAGCAACGGCCGACGAGTGCACACGGCTCCCCATCCACCAGCACGTAAGGAGGCTGGCCGCCTACCTCTCCACGGGTAGACACCTGACGAGGATAACCATCGCCATAGCCGGCCGCAACGATACCAATACATTGGTCGCTGGTGGCCACATAGTCACCACCGTAACCGACTCTGTCGCCTGCCCGGACATGTTGAATTGCAATCAATTTTGTCTGCAGGGTCATCACCGGCGTGAGACCATGAGCCTGATGAAGTGTGGAATCGAGTGCACCATACATCGCGATGCCAGGTCGCACTTGATCATGGGCCCTTTCAGGAAACTGCAGCAGGCCAGCAGAGTTCAGCAGGCTTCGACGCAGCCTGCCTTCTTCGCAGATCCGGTCCAGTCCGGCTCGGACCAGGCGGTCATAGGTTTGATCAAAGCAGTCGAACTGTTGCCGATTCAGCACCGCCTCTGGTGTGTCTGCGCAAGCAAGATGCGACGCGATACCAAGAAGCAGCACCGAGGACTTCAACTGACCGAGCCGACGAAAGACCGGCAGGATGTCAGCCGGCTTGAACCCAAGCCGATTCATACCGGTATTGATCTTCACCCAGACCCTGATCGGGACGGTAGAGCGCATATCCGCAGACTCCAGCATATCGAGCTGCCAGTGGCTGTGAATGACCCATTCCACGGCGAAGCCGAGTCGACTTACGCGCTCGGGCTCGCCAAGGTCGAACAAGCCTTCGAGTATGAGAACAGAGCGACCCGAGAGCGTCTCCGGCCTTAATCTGTCCAACTCATTCGCCGTAGCCAGCGCGAACTGCCTGGCGGCCGGCAAGGCCTCGACCACCCCCTGCAGACCATGACCGTAGCCGTCAGATTTCACTACGGCAACGCAGACGGCCGACCCACCTCTTGCATTGAGAATATCGTAATTCCGCCTGAGTGCGGCGATATCGATCAAAGCTTCGAGCGGCCGACCTGAGTCGCGCACTGGCTTACTCGTCGTCATAACTGGTGTCGTATCCCGGCGCCAGGTTCTCGAACTTGGTATATCGTCCGATGAACGCGAGACGCACGGTACCGATGGGCCCATTACGCTGTTTACCGATGATGATTTCAGCAGTACCTTTATCGGGACTCTCTTCGTTATAAACTTCATCACGATAGATGAAGATGATAAGGTCGGCATCCTGCTCGATGGCCCCGGATTCACGCAGATCCGAGTTAACCGGTCGCTTGTTGGGCCGCTGCTCGAGACTTCGATTAAGCTGAGAAAGCGCGATTACCGGGCAGTCGAGCTCCTTCGCCAGCGCTTTGAGACCGCGCGAGATTTCCGAGATTTCTGCCGTACGTCCTTCGGTTGCGCCAGCCACCCGCATCAACTGAAGGTAGTCAACCATGATCAGCCCCATCTTGCCATTATGCTCGCGCGCTATACGTCTCGCACGGGCCCGCACTTCAGTGGGACTTAGCGCCGGGGTATCATCGATATACAGCGGCTTGTCACGCAGCATGTTGATGGCGGAAGTGACCCGCGGCCAATCATCGCTATCTAGCTGCCCAGTCCGTATGCGGCTCTGATCGATACTGCCGAGCGATGACAGCATACGCATGACGAGCGCATCAGCAGGCATTTCCATGGAAAAGACTACCATGGGCAGCTCCGAACTCATCAGCGCGTTCTCCACCAGATTCATGGCGAAGGTGGTCTTGCCCATCGAAGGTCGACCAGCGACGATAATCAGATCGGAGTTCTGCAAGCCGGCCGTACGCTTGTCCAGGTTGTCAAAGCCCGTTGTAATACCGGTAATGGCGTTGTCTGCTTCGACCAGCGCCTCGATCTTCTTGAGCGTTCGCGCAATGACCGGCTTGATACCCACCGGACCGGTCTGGTTCGGACGGTCCTCAGCAATCTGGAAGATGCGTCGTTCAGCTTCATCAAGAATTTCGTCGGAAGCCCTCCCCTCAGGCTGATACGCCATATCGGCGATATCGGTACTCACGCCGATGAGGTTCCGCAGAACCGCCCGCTCTCGAACGATGGTTGCGTACGCCCTGATGTTGGCCGCACTTGGCGTATTCCTGACGAGTTCGCTTAGATACGCCAGGCTTCCTGCAGAATCATCATGATCCTGCCCACGAGCGGCATCTATGCGCTCTGAAAGGGTCACCGGGTCGAAAGGCTCGTTCTGGTCTGCCAGATTACTGATGGCGCGGAAAATCGCCCTATGCTCGGCGCGGTAGAAATCAGCGTCACTCAAAAGGCCGGCCATTTTCTCCCAACCCGAGTTGTCGAGCATGAGCCCGCCAATTACGGCGCGCTCGGCTTCGAGCGAGAACGGCGGCTTACGCAGATTTTCGAGAACGGCATCGCCACCACGAAGGCTGGCGCCTGCAGCAAGTGCTCTCAGCTTTTCTTCAGCCTGGGAACTCGGCAGTTGGCTGGACTTGGGTTCCGTCATGGATACTCTTCGATGCTCTCATCAATGAATGTAGTGGGAGGATCACTTATATGTCCCGCCACAGAGGACTGGCCCGTAGGCAACAATCTTAACGGATGAAGTGAAAAATACGAGGAATAAAAAAAACCGGGCTGAACAAATGAATGATCAGACCCGGTTCGTGGGGGATACGCTGAGCACTGTCACTCAAGCAACCGCTTGGAGACAGAGCCGGCTCAGGTCCGGCGCCAGGCGCTCCCCTTCTTGACTAGACGCTTACTGCGCGACGACGTTGACCGTTACAGTGGCCATAACATCAGAATGCAGTTGAACATCAATTTCGTACTGACCCAGGTTTCGAATTGCACCCTCAGGCAGCTTGACCTCAGTGCGCGAAATGTTCGAATCGAGTTCAACCAGCGCATCCGCAATTTCACGCGTGCTCACCGAACCAAACAGCTTGCCTTCATCACCGGACTTGGCAGCGATAGTCACTGTCTGGCCATCGAGCTTCTGCTTTCGGCTTTCAGCTTCTGACTGACGCTCTTCTGCCTGCTTCTCGAGTTCCGCACGACGCTTTTCGAAAGCTTCGATATTTGAACCGGTCGCTGGAACCGCTTTACCGTAAGGCACAAGGAAATTTCGTCCGTAACCAGACTTGACTTTAACCTTGTCGCCGAGATTGCCCAGATTGGCAACCTTCTCTAACAATATGACTTCCATTGAAGAATCCTCTATTAGCCGTTAAGCCGGCCAGTTCTCACAGATCGTGGCTGTCGGTGTAAGGCAGCAGTGCGATGAAACGCGCATGCTTGATCGCAGTTGACAGCTGACGCTGGTACTTTGCCTTGGTGCCAGTGATCCGGCTTGGTACGATCTTGCCGGTTTCAGTGACATAGCCTTTCAGCAGCTCAAGATCCTTGTAGTCGATCTGTTTGATGCCTTCCGCAGTGAAGCGGCAATACTTTCTTCTTCTGAAAAAACGAGCCATGGTGCTTATCCTCTTCTAAACCTGTTCGTGTTGAGCAGCTATGAACTACTCGTCATCGCCCTGATTGTCGTCGTCCGAATCGGAGTCGCTGTCGTTGTCGTTGTCAGAACGGCCACGCGAACCTTCTGAAGCGTCGGAACGGCCAGTGTCACGACGTGGCGGACGGCTATCCCGTGACTCACCAGCCTTGATTGGTGACATCTCGGTAACAGCTTCCTTGCGACGCAGGACGAGGTCACGAATGATCGCATCGTTGAAGCGGAAGTTATGAGCAAGCTCATTCAGCACTTCTTCGGAACATTCGATGTTCAGAAGAATGTAATGGGCCTTGTGAATCTTTTCGATCGGGTAAGCCAGCTGGCGACGGCCCCAGTCTTCATGACGATGGATGCTTCCACCGCTACTGGTAACCATAGTGGTATACCGCTCGACCATGGCGGGAACCTGTTCGCTCTGATCAGGGTGAACCATGATCACAATTTCGTAGTGACGCATAAATGCTCCTTACGGGTTAGCAGCTTCCAGTTGATGGCCTTGGCCAATACGGACCGGAAGCAAGGAGATCGAACCTGCTAGGGACTGAACTACTCAGAACATGCAGGTTCGGGAGGCGCGAGATGATACTTGCTCAAGCCTTGTTTGGCAAGCTCTGCCTGACGCTCTCAAACAGGGCGACGCCGCAGGCGACCGAGACGTTGAGGCTCTCGATGGCGCCTGGCATCGGGATGCTGAAAAGCTGGTCGCAGCTTTCGCGGGTCAGTCGTCGCATGCCGCGCCCCTCCGACCCGAGCACGAACGCGATGCGGTCCGGCAGCTGGAGCTGGAAGATCGACGCATCGGCGTCGCCATCTGCACCAGCGATCCAGATGCCGTACTGTTGAAGCAGGCTTAGCGTGCGCGCGAGATTGGTCACCCGAATGACCGGCACCAGCTCGGCAGCACCAACCGCTACTTTTCGTGCCGCAGCAGTGAGCGAGGCGGATCTGTCTTTGGGAATGATGACCGCGGCGACATCGGCGGCACATGCACTTCTCAGGCAGGCACCCAGGTTGTGGGGGTCGGTTACTCCGTCAAGCACCAGGAGTCTCAGGGCTTTGGCGGAATCATTCCACTTGTCGAGCAGTTCATCGAGGGCACTTTCTCCCTGCTCCTGCAAGGGCCTGACCACAGCAACGACACCCTGATGAACGCCAGCCACCATGTCATCCAGCACAGCCGCGTCCACTCGTGCAAGCTGCAACTGTCCATGTGACGCAGTGACCGCGTCATCAACCTGCCCCAGAAGCTCTGCCAGCTTGGGCGATGGCTTGTCGTTACGCACACAGAGCTTGAGAATGGCATCCGGGCGATGCGTCAGCAGACTGGCTACGGCATGAATGCCATAGACGTAAGCCGCAGAGTCTCCGCCCGTATCAGCCTTGGTCGCTCCGGCCTGCCGCTTTCGGCCCCGCGGCCCCTGACGACTTGCGTCCGCCTGACCTGCTTCGTTTTCTGCCTGGCGAGGCCGGTTTCGCTGCTGTCTTGCCACGAGCACTTCCTTTCTTTGCGGCGGCGTCACCGCCGCCTGCTACTGTTGAAGCCGACTTCGGCTTGCGCTTGCGCCCGCCCTTGCCTGGCGTTTTCTTGACCCCGGCGTCGGGATCGCTCTTGTACTCCTGCTCCCACTGGGCAAGGATTTCCTTGCGCTTCCCGCCGGACTTGACCGGCGTACCCGCCGCATCAGCCGCCTTGGCCTTGCCAGCCTTGCTTCTCGAACTCTTGCGACCCGTCTTGGCTCGACCCTTCAGTATAAGATCGACCTTGCGCTCATCCAGATTCACCTGTGCGACCTGAACAAGGAGCTGATCGCCAAGCGTGAAGGAGCTGCCAGTCCGCTCACCAACCAGGCGCTGCTTGGCAGGCTCGAACTTGTAGTAGTCCGAGTCGAGCGAGGACACATGAATGAGTCCTTCGACATACAGGTCCTTCAGCTCCACGAACACACCGAACGCAGTCACGGCGCTTATGGACCCTTCGAACTCTTCGCCGACGTGATCGAGCAGATACTCACACTTCAGCCATGCCATGACGTCTCGTGTGGCATCGTCTGCCCTGCGCTCAGTCATACTGCAGTGCTCACCCAGCACCAGCAGGCTTGCCATGTCATGCTGATAGCGCTCGTTGTCACTTACCGCTTTAGTTGCTTCGGTGCGAATGACGTTCTGGTTCGGCTTGCCACTGCGGATAGCATCGCGGATGGCACGGTGAACCAGCAGATCCGGGTATCGTCGGATTGGCGAGGTGAAGTGCGTGTAGGCCTCGAAGCCAAGACCAAAGTGGCCATGGTTTTCAGGATGATAGATGGCCTGACTCATGGACCTGAGTAGCACGGTCTGCAGCACATTGAAGTCTGGCCGCTCACCGATCTCGTTAAGGAAGGCCTGATAGTCTGCAGGCGCTGGCTTCAGACCGCCGCCCAGATTGAGACCGAGTTCACCGAAGAACGAGCGGGCATTGACGAGGCGTTCAGCCTTCGGTCCTTCATGCACCCGGAACAGTGCTGGAATCTTGTACTTGTCCAGGAACCGAGCTGTGGCGACGTTTGCACAGAGCATGCATTCCTCGATCAGCTTATGGGCGTCATTCCGCTCGACCGGTACGATGGTGTCGATTTTGCGATCGGCATTGAAGACGATCCGGGTTTCGGTGGTCTGGAAATCTATCGCACCCCGGGCCCGACGCGCTGCCGAGAGGGCCTGATACAATTCATAGAGATTATCGATGGTCGGCAGAATGCTCGAGTAACGCTCGATGAACGCTTCGCCCGCGGGCGATTCGGGCGTCTCGATATACGCTGCCACTTTGTTATAGGTTAGCCTCGCCTGTGACCGCATCACTGCTTCGTAGAAGCGATACCCGCTCAAGCGCCCCTGTTGACTCACAGTCATCTCACAGACCATGCACAGGCGGTCGACATCCGGATTCAGCGAACAAAGGCCATTCGACAGGACTTCCGGAAGCATCGGCACCACGCGACTCGGGAAATACACGGAGGTACCGCGATTTACGGCCTCCTTGTCGAGCGGTGTACCTGGCCGCACGTAGTGAGAGACGTCCGCAATGGCCACGTAGAGGCGCCAGCCCCCGCCTTTCTTGCGCTCGCAGTACACGGCATCATCGAAATCGCGGGCATCTTCACCGTCGATTGTAACCAATGGCACCTTGCGAAGATCGATTCGACCCGCTAAATCGTCGTCAGTCAGCGGCTTGTCGAGGGCATCTGCCGTCTGCAGCACATCTGCCGGCCACTGAAATGGAATATTGTGTGAGCGCAGAGCGACCTCGACCTCCATCCCGGGGGCCATGTGATCGCCCAGGATCTCGACTACGTGTCCCATAGGTGCCGACTTGAACTCAGGCTGACGCTTGATTTCGACGGAAACGTATTGACCGTCCTTGGCCCCGAGCAGCGCATGTTCCGGTACAAGAATATCCTGGGTGATGCGGATGCTCTCAGGCACGACGAATGCCGAACCCTGGTCGCGATGCAGACGTCCAACAATATGACTGGTCTTGCGTTCGACGATCTGGACGATCACGCCTTCTTTCTTACCCTTGAAGCCTCTGCCCTCTTCCCTGGCAAGAACGATGTCGCCGTCAAAGACCTGCTTCATCTGACGGGCGTTGAGGAACAGATCGTCGCTACCATCTTCAGGGATAAAGAAGCCGAAGCCATCACGGTGTCCGGAGACCCGACCTTTGACGAGACTCATCTTCGCCGGCAGCCCGAAGGTGCCGCGCCTGTTCTGCAGCAGCTGACCATCGCGCACCATGGCGATAAGACGCCGCCGGAGACCTTCGAGCGCGTCTTCGTCCTCGTATTTGAGAATGTCGGCGATTGCCTCCATCGTCAGTGGCCGTTCCTGTTCCTCGATCAGACTCAGGATGAATTCGCGGCTGGCCACCGGATTTTCATAGTTTGCCGCCTCACGTCCTGCATGTGGATCGTCTGGCATTTTTGGCATAAGCATCGTTACCGAAAAAAATGTGTGTCATTGTTACGCAGTTAAGCGCTCTGAGCAACGTCAACAGCCCGTGGCACTCAGATGCAGCGGAACTACGGGTTAGTAATACGTAAAAATTTACCGCGCAGCTAGGCCGAAAATATTTACGTCAGGCGATTGACATTAAAGCTGTTCCTTATTAATCTGCCGCCCTGCTTCCAGTCAGGCAGTCGCGCGCTTCCAGCGCCATGCTCCGGACTGAACCATCTGCCCAGGTGGTGAAATTGGTAGACACGCCAGCTTCAGGTGCTGGTCCTCGCAAGGGGGTGGAGGTTCAAGTCCTCTCCTGGGCACCATTACTACCCGGTTCATTCGAACCATTCGCTCTGTCTGTTCAAGAACCCGCAAGCTCAAAGTTCCCCTGAAAAATTCGGCAATGGCCGACTATTGGCTTTTGCCTGCGTCGCTGCTACGCCATTACTGTCGATGTCCTTGATCAGCCACTCCATCTCGCCAATCTCCTTTCGCTGGTTTCGAATGATCCTTTCAGCCAGGGCCCGCACACGAACATCCTCCAGGCCCGCTCGCTCACTGGTCAGCAGGGCAATCGAATGGTGCGGGATCATGGCCTTCATGTAGAGATCATCTTCCACGGTCTTCTGCGAGCGCACCAGCCACAGAGCGATGAGGAAGGTGATACTGCTGCCGATGATGAGCACGGTATTGATCAGACGATTTTCGTACATGTGCAGCATGAACAGTAGCATCACGACCGACAGGGTGGCCCCCATGAGAATGGCCATGTACAGTCGGGTTTCACTAAACCTGACATGGCTGATCTCATAAGTATTCAGGTACATCAGGCCGTACATGATGACTGTCGCCGTAGCTACCATGGCGGCAAAACGCCAGTAGTGCGCATAGCCATCGTTCATCATCACCCCCCACTCTTCTGTCCTCAATGCTTACGAGCGACCGAATGCAACCGATTGAAGTATCTGAATACTCCACCCGATCCGGACTCATTGCGGCAAGCTCCTTTCTCCTGACCTATACTTGAATCCGGGTGCCCGCGTAAGGGCTGCCCACGCGTTGCAAACTGGCCTGACCCGATAGGAATCGAGACTTGAAGCTTTCGTCCAAACCGACTCACCTTAATATACTCGCGATCAGTAGTTCCGCAGATCTCAGGCAACTGCAGACGCAACTGCACTCAGCTTCGGTGCAGGTCACGCTGGAAACCGCGCATGGCTTCAGCGAAGCACTTGCCAAAATCAGCAAGGGGCAACCCTACCAGGCCGTGCTTGTCGACCAGCATCTGGCGGAAGGCAAGGGCCTGGCGCTCCTGCAACAAATTCGCGAGATTTCGGCTGAGCAGATTGTCATTATTGTCAGCGAGGCCGATGATCTCGAAGCAGGTCTGGCCAGCCTCGAAGCCGGCGCCCAGGATTTCATTCCTCGTGCCGAGCTGAGCGTCGAACGGCTTACACGCTCGATTCTCAAATCACAGCTTCATTCCAGTCTCGACCGTAAACTGCAGCAGAGTCTTGCCAACGCGCAGAATCTTTCTGAGCGCGACGCACTGACCGGTCTGGCTAACCGATATCTCTTCGATGAGACGCTAAAGGTCTGTCTGACCAACAATCGCGGCAAGTCAACCAAGCTGGCCTTGTTCCTGTTCGACCTGGATCGCTTTAAATTTATCAACGATTCCTACGGACACGTAGTTGGTGACCGGCTCCTGCAACAGTTTTCGGCGAGGATGTCGACCCTGCTGCGCCCTGATGAAATGTTCGCGCGCCTGGGTGGAGACGAATTCGCGCTGCTGGTGACCAATTTGCGCAGTGACAAGCCTGTCAGCAACATCGCAAACCGTATTCTGCGCTCGCTATCAGATCCTTTCGAGATTGAGCGGCATGTGCTGCCAGTGACTACCAGTATTGGCATTGTGGTGTCGCCGGAAAATGGCCTGAGTTCTGAAGATCTGCTCAAGAATGCTGATATCGCCATGTATCGGGCCAAGAAGAGCGGTCGTAATACATTCTGCTTCTTTTCCGATGACATGCAGCATCACTATCACCAGCAGCAAACGACCGAACTGAAGCTGCGGCAGTCGATTGAGCGTAACCAGTTCGTTCTCCACTACCAGCCCATCGTCAAATGTGGCCAGGACAGTGACCAGAGCATAATCGGTGCCGAAGCCCTCTTACGCTGGTGCGAAGATGGCACATCAATGCGAATGCCAGACAAGTTTCTCAAGGTTGCCGAAGAAACAGGGCTCATGGGCGCAATAGGTGAATGGGTCATTCGCGAAGCCTGTGCGCGGCTAGCCGATATTCGTGCAGCCCTGGATGAGCAGCAGCGCGACGAATTTTGTATGTCGATAAACGTTTCACCAACGCAACTGACCGACGGCAGCGTGGTGACGGCTATTGAGGAAATGATTGCAGAGTACAATCTACCGCCACAGAGTCTGGAGCTCGAACTCACCGAGACGGCCTTTGTGGAAGACGCCGGTATGATCGAAAAGAGCATCAATGCCATTGCAGCTCTCGGGTGCCGGATTGCCCTGGATGATTTCGGCACCGGCTACTCTTCGATCCAGCATCTGCAGCGATTCCCGATATCAACGGTGAAGATCGACCGCTGTCTGATGCCCGACCCTTCGCAGACCGGCCTGGCCAGCGAGCCTGGAGCAGCCATGTTAAGCAACTCCGGCGGCTATCTGCATACGCTGGCCTTGCTCAAAGGCTTGCTGGCCATGCTCAACTCGCTACAGCTGACCACGACCGCAGAAGGTGTAGAAACTGAAGAGCACATCAAGCTGTGCATGAAAATGGGCGCTACACGGATGCAGGGCTGGTACTATTCGAAAGCTCTACCTTTCGAAGAGTTCATGATCATGCTTGGTAACAAATCGTGCAACAAGGCCACCTGAAGGTCTGGCAGGTCAGTGACGGCAAGCCCGGACATGTCAAGCAGGCCACAGCGCTCATAGCAGCGCTGGGAGCGCTCCGCCATGTCGAGCTGTCGGTTTTGCCCGCCTGGCCCCTACGGAAAGCACTTTCGGCACTGCTACGACCGAATGGCAGCGGTTTCACGCAGCATCCCGGCCTGGTAATTGGCGTCGGCCACGGCACGCACCCTACGGTTCTGGCTCTACAGCGACAGCTCGGCGCACGCAGTGCTGTCATCATGAACCCAAGCCTGCCTGCAAAGCTTTTCGATGCTGTGATCACGCCTCTTCACGACGGCTTCAAGGCTGGCGGTAACCGCCTGGTAACGCCGTTGTCGCTAGCGCCAGTGCCTGATATCTCCGCGGCGCCCGATTACCAGAAAGGCCTCATACTGCTTGGCGGCGAAAGTCGGCATTTTCAGTGGCAGAATGCTGATGTTCTGCAGCAGATGTGTGCTTTGGCCGAACGCTATCCAGCAGTACACTGGCAGGCAACGACTTCCCGCCGGACGCCCGAGAACTTCGCAGGCACTCGAGCCAGACTGCCCTCATCGATCGAACTGCTGGATTGGTCAGACCTGCCAACAGATTGGCTACAGCAGACGCTGCCAACAGCTGGACACATCTGGGTAACCGAAGACTCCGCATCCATGCTGGCCGAGGCGATGAATACACGAGCCTACGTGGGCCTGATCAAGCTTGCCAGTAGCCAGAGGACCAACAAACTGCGTCGAGGCACCAGTGTGCTCATAGCAGATGGGCGCCTGGCGACACTGGAGCGGTGTCATTCAGAAACCTATAGTGCAACAGCCGATACCGCCTGCGAACAGCGTGAAAATCCAAATATAGTCTGTGCGCAATCGCTCCTGACCTTACTTGATCTGTAGTTCCTGAGGCACTGCGACCGCAGCACACGATACACACCCATAACAACTTCAGAGAATAACAGGTGCAAAAACCGAATAGCGCTCACGACAGACCCGCCAACCCTCCTCACGAAGGCCATGGTTCGACCGCGACCCACCCCGGCCTGTATACCAGTGATCGGAACAGCAGACCGCTCCACATCGTCCAGGTCTTGCCAGAACTTCAGTCAGGCGGGGTAGAGCGTGGCACGATTGAGTTCTCCCGCTATCTGGTGACGCACGGCCACCGCTCAACCGTGATCTCCAACGGCGGCCGTTTGGTAAGACAACTCGAGGCTGAGGGTGGCCATCATATTTCCATCCCCATCCATCGCAAGAGTCCGACCTCGCTACGGTACGTCGCGCCCTTGCGACAGGCACTGTTCGCGCTGAACCCGGATATCGTGCATGTGCGCTCGCGAATGCCAGCCTGGCTGACATGGCTCGCCATGCGCAAGTTATCGCCGAAAGAACGGCCGGTGGTTGTCAGCACCTTTCATGGCCTGTACTCCGTGAACCGCTACAGCGCCATCATGAGCCGTGCGAATTCAGTTATAGCCATTTCAAGGTGTGTGCGCGATTACATCGTCGCGAACTACAAGCTGGACGCAGCGGCCATCAAGGTCATTCCCAGAGGCGTTGATGTCGCGCTTTTTCCCCATCGGGATGCGCCATCGCACGAGTGGACCGAGCGTTTTCGGGGCGAGTTCCCGCAAGCACAGGACCGCTTTCTGCTGCTGATGCCAGGGCGACTTACGCGGTGGAAGGGGCAGCTGGACTTTCTCAAGCTGATTGCCAGCCTCAGGCACGAAGCGCCCGGTCGATATTTTGGCGTCATTGTTGGTGAGCCCGACCAAGGCAAGACAGCTTATCTTGAAGAACTGACGCAATCGGCAGAGACGCTGGGAATAAGCCAGGATGTTGCATTCGCCGGTCACCGCAGCGATATGACGGAGTGGTATGCCGCAGCTGCTGCCGTCTTCAACCTCTCCACTCAACCAGAACCATTCGGCCGCACTGTGATCGAGGCACTTGCCACGGGCACCCCTGTCATTGCGTATGATCAGGGTGGACCGGCAGAAGTCCTTGAAGACCTCTATCCAGCCGGGTTGGTGAAGACCGGGGATATCGGGCTACTCGCCCGACTTGTTCGGGCCTTGTGCGAGAGCCCGCAATCCCGCCCGGTCATTGATTTTGGCGCGCCCTATACGCTGGCTGCCCAGAGCGAGTCGACCCTGGATGTCTACAGATCTGCGCTAGCGGCGAGAAACTGAGGTCTGCCTGCGCAAGCCCCCCGTAACCAATTGGACATCAAACACCAATTCATTACAGGAGTTTCTGCCATGGCGGACCATATTCTCATTGTTGTCAGCGGACATCAGACACTAGGTAGTTCCGGTGAGCCTACCGGCTGGTTCTGCAGCGAGGTCAGCCATCCTCTGGAAGTCTTCCGCGAGGCTGGGTTCAACGTTACCTTCTGCAGTCCACAGGGTGGCGCCACGAAACCAGATCCAGGCTCGCTTGATCGCAGCGATCCGCTCAATAGCAAGTTGTTGGACAGCAAGGCCGATATGGAATCACTGGCCAGCACCTTTAAACCAGAGGAGCTGGATGCAAGTGCTTACAAGGCGATCTTCTTCGCCGGTGGCCACGGCACCATGTGGGACTTTCCGGACCACGCGGGTTTACGCAAGCTGATTCAGTCAGCCTACGAGGCCGGAAACGTCGTAGCAGCGGTTTGTCATGGCCCTGCGGCACTGGTCAATGCCACCCTTAGCGACGGTAGCTATCTTGTTGCTGGCAAGGATGTCACCTGCTTTACGGATTCTGAAGAAGCGGCGGTCGAGAAGGATGACATCGTGCCCTTCCTGCTCGAGACCCGCCTGCGCGAAAGAGGCGCAAATGTTCATACTGCGCCCGACTTTGAGGTCAGTGTTCAGGTCAGTGACCGTCTGGTGACTGGACAGAACCCGGCTTCAGCCCACGCAACCGCACAGGCAGTAGTCGATGCGGTATTCAAGTTGCCGAAGCGGGTGGTTGCGCACGCCTGAGTGCCGTGAACCTGCTGCTAGATGCCACTCAGATCACTTCTGAGCGCCATTGAGCCGCTTAATCGTCAGGTTAGGCCTCTGATAGCGCCTCGACCTGGCGATCACCGCTCAGGGCCTTGTTGAGCAGCCTTACCTTCCTGTTGATAAAGCGTCTGTCCATGGTGCTTTCGATCGTGGGATCACTGACGCGAACGATATCATCGACAAAATCGATCAGACCTGCTCGCTGATCGTCATCGAGCTCCGCGTACGCAATGTTGATGCAGCATTCCACCAGCTTCGCCACGACGATCGCATCCTTGCGGCCATACTCCCTGATCGGCCCGAGCGTGGTGTATAGCAAATCGAGAAAGTCCTGGGCCATATAGAACATCCGGGGCTTGCCTTCGTCGTCGCATTCCACGTCGAATCCGGGGTGACTTGCGAAATCGGCAAACAGTATCGAGAGCATGTCCAGCGCACGAACAGCTGTACCTGGGTCATTGATGCCGGGGCTCAGGGCCTTGACTGCAATTTCCGAAAGCTGGTTGAAGCCAAAGGTGTAATGGTCGTCTGCGATCTCTTCGATATAGAAGGTGAAACAGTCGAGGATAGCCTTCTTCACGTCGTCATCAACATCTGTGTCGATGCGCACGAGAGGCCGCCCTTTCGCGACAAATTCTCCCAGGTGCACCTGAGTCACTAGGCTGAGCTCATTCTTGGTCAGTATCCGCATCAACTCGGAGATGTTGGACTTCTTGAAATAGCCGGTATGGTCATTGGGAATCCGGACCCACTCACTGGTGTTCGGTATCGTCTCGTCGTCCTTGGAATCCTTCAACTGCTTCAGCCGATCTGCTATCTCCTCACGAGTTCGTTCAAAGATAGAGTCCATGACGAAATCGACCTGAATGGACCGAGTGATGGAGTGGATGAAATAGACGAAGAGGGCCAGTGAGAGAACGCCGAAGAGCATGGCAAAAAATATGCCGAGCCCAGGCACCTCGAATCCGTTTTCCACGCTGTTGATATTCGTCAGCAGGACCAGAGAAAAAATGATGGTTCCGATGTAGACGCCAAGTGTTCTCTGATGCTGGGGCCTGGTAATCAGGCCGGGTATGATCCGCGGCGACAGCGTGGCGGAGGCGCGTGTAAGCACCACCATCACCATAGAAAAGCTGAAGACGGTGAGCGAGATGATCCCGCCCACAAGCGTGCCGAGTATGGTGCGCGCATTCTCGGCGTCGTCAACGAACAACACAGGCCAGCTGTCCTTGAAGCTTTGCACAGGCGGCTTGTATTCGAGATAGATGATAAGGAAGTAGAACAGGAACATCGCAATGGCTATCAGCGTAGGCACGAACGCGATGCTGTGGTAGACCCGCTGCACGAATCGGAAAAGCGAGTTCTTCAGTTTTCTCATCTTGTCCGCCCAAGCTGATTCATTAAGACGCCTGTGGAGGCTTGACTGGCTCGCTCAGCACCTCGAGGGTATAGTTTTCAAACGCGTCCAGTCCGCCGGTGGCCTCCGCTGCTTTCGCACGCTCGAGTCGATCGAACAAGGCGTCATCATCGTGCTGCTGCACAAGCGTGCAGAGGACTGTGGGGTGAATATAATACTCCCGGCAAATGGTGATCGTGTTACCAAGCTTGGCCGCCACAAGCTTGACCAACTGAGTCTCGAACTTGCGTTGGGGGTGCTCGCGAACCAGCTTGACCGCCGAAGTAAACTGCCGCGCGGCCTCTACAGTCCCGCCCCAGGTGCGGAAGGCTTTGGCAGTGTACGGTAATCCACTGACTGCCTGAATGTACTGATTCACATCATGACTGTCGATAGCTCTGAAAGCTTTCTGGTCACGATCGTAATATCGGAAGAGTTCATAGCCGGGCAACTCACTGACTGCTCTCAGCAGCTTTTCCAGCTTCCTGTCCGCAATTTGAATAGAGCGGTACTTTCCACTCTTTGCCCGGTACTGCAGTGCAAGATGGCCGTTCTCCAACTGCACATGCTTCCGCCTCAGGGTGGTCGCACCGTACGTATGATTGCTGTTTGTGTAAGCCTGATTGCCTATTCGCAGGTGGTAGGTATCGAGCAGACGAACCACCAGCGCGAGCACCTTCTCCCGTGGCCAGTGACGTCTACGAAGGTCGCTCTCGAGCCGCTGCCGCACTGCTGGCAATGCTCTGGCGAAATCAGCGAGGCCGGAAAACTTGCTGGCCTGACGGTGCTTGCTCCATTCTTCGTGATAGCGATACTGCTTGCGGTTCCGCTCGTCGTAGCCGGTAGCCTGAAGATGACCATCGGGCTGGCTACATATCCATACCCGCTGCCAGTTGGGCGGAATGACCAGCGATTTGATGCGCTGCAGCTGTTCCGGATCGCTTAGCTTGTGGCCTGCGTCATCGAAATAGGTAAATCCCCGGCCGCAGCGGCGTCGGGTAAAGCCCGGCGTAGTGTCATCAACATACGTCAGGTGACTGGGACAAATCGGTATTGTAGGCGCTTTCAACCTGGTTCCTTCCGTTGGCTTTTGCTCGGTAAAGCGCTGCGTCCGCTGCCGCCAGTATGTTGGAAAAACCGTGATCCTCCGGCACGAGGCCAGAGTCTGCGACATCGAGCTGCAGGCCCTGTAGCTGGCTCAAACAGGCGACACCGATGCTCACGGTGATATCGATGCCGAGCGGGCGGCTCGTCTGAACGGCCCAGCGAAATCGATCCGCCTTGTGTACGGCGTCTACCAGGGAGCAGTTTGGCAACAGCAATACGAGCTCTTCACCACCGATCCTGAACGCGTAATCTTCAGTCCGTGTGTGCTGCCCCATTAGCTTTGCCACCGCCTGCAGGATATCGTCGCCCGCCTGATGGCCAAAAGTATCGTTCACATGCTTGAAGTGATCGATATCACACATGAGTACGCTGTAGTCGCCTTCATGGCGCAGTGCATTGGCATGAACACGCTGGGCGATGCTCTCGAGCGCATGTCTGTTAAGCAGTCCCGTTAGCTGATCGGTGAGCGCCATGGTCTGCAGTCGCGCCTGCTCTTCCTCGATGCTGCGACGCTCCTGATAATCTGCCCAGACCCCCAGAATGCGACTATGCAGTTCCTCCAGTGAGACTGGCTTGATAAGCACATCATCAGCACCGGCAGCCAGCATCTGCATCTTCTGAGCCTGGTCCTGAAGCCCCGAGACAATGAAACAGGGCAGTAAGCGCCCCTGTGCACTACCCTTGATGCTTCGCACCAGAGAAAGGCCCGTAAGCGTGCCCTCGACCATGACATCGGCAACGACGAGGTCATACGATTCTTTCAAGGTGGATTTAAGGGCCTGTCTTGCGCTGGTGAAATGGCTGACCTGAAATCCCTTGGCACTGAAGTACTCGATGAATACCGCGAAGATGGATGGACTATCTTCGACATAAAGCATATGCAGCGGCTTATCCGGTACCACGGCTGCCATCTGGAAATCGGAGACCAGCCTGTCAAGCGATGCAGAATCTCCGGACTTGATAACATCGGTAGCGCCTGCCACGAGGAGGGCGTGGAGCGTAGCCTCTTCGAGGCGATCGACTACGACGATAACCGGAGTGAGCGCATTCAGCGTGGTCTGACGACACTGCCGTACAAGATGACGCACGCGCTCGAGGAGAGATTCATAGGAAGTCGCCCGCACTTTAGTAACATGCTCATTCTTGTCGGCATGGGCATCGGGAATCGGATCCGGCGCAGTCGACTCAGGTAGGTAAACGAGGATGAGATCCTGCTTCTGCGCCTCGATATGTGCCAGCGCCTTACCCAAGTCGGCAAAATCGCTGATCTGCATATGGGCCGAGTCTACCTGTGCCTTGCTCCATAGGCGCCGGAATTGAAACTGCTCTGTACTGTCAATCTGGCAAATCATCAAAACGGTATCTTTACCCTGCTTCAGTGTTGGGTTCTGCAGAAACGTATGCAAAACCCGAGCCGGCTGCGAGCTATCCACGTAATAGACCCGAGTTTACCTTAATCATTTATTGATAGGCTCTGTTAATCATTCCGTCGGACAATCTTTCAGACACTTTCAATTATCTTAAAATTACAAACTGCTTGTATATGCTTCCACAGTTGTGACCCTTAAAAGCTAGTTTACGTTGAGAGTCTCGGCAATAGCCATTTTTGCTTTAAATCTCTCAAACCGCACCTATGACGGGGTCGAGCAACTGCTGGCGGGGCCATGAAGGTAAAGTCTGGCTGCTTGGCACGCTTCTCGCTAATTGATTCGATGAGTGTCATCAGACACCTATCAGGGCAACAAGGAGTTGATATGAATTGGGACCAAGTAGAAGGTAACTGGAAGCAGCTCAAAGGCAAGGTTCAACAGAAGTGGGGCAAGCTCACAGATGACGATCTTGATATCGCGAAAGGCCACAAGGAAGAGTTGCTTGGCAAGATTCAGCAGAAATACGGCATCTCGAAAGATGAAGCCGAGAAGCAGCTGAACGACTTCGAACGCAATATGTAACTGCGCTCTCGTTCAGTAGGAGCCCCTGATTGTTCAGGGGCTTTTTTTTGCGAAGCGTTTCTCCAGCAGATTGAGCAAAGACCTTATAGTGATGGGTTTCTCGACATAGGCGTCAAATCCGGATTTGAGAGCCCGTGACTTCATTTCAGCCTGCGTGTGTCCCGTAGTCGCTACGCAGAAAAGATCCTCTGTTCGTAGTCCTTCGTGATTCAGAGCAGCCATGACCTCGAAGCCATCCATGTCGGGCAGCGAAATATCCAGCAGCAAGGCATCCGGATTGAAACGTCTGAGCGTTTCAATGGCGTCGGCACCCGTATTCGCCGCAAGCACTTCAAAACCATGCGCAGTCAGCAATGCCTGCATCGCCGTGGTGACATCGAGATGATCGTCTACGACTAGTATCTTCCGCCGCTGCTGGCCGGATTGACCACTGCTTACGGCACTGTCTGCTGTCTGCACCTGCTCAAGTCGTGCCTGCCATGCCGGACCGTCTCTGCTCTGCATGAACTGCTCAATTCGTCTGAGCAAGGCAGAAATATTAATCGGCTTGGCGAGGTAGTCATCAACTCCCAGGCCGATGATTATCTCCCGGTCGCCTTTCATGGCCGCAGCGGTGATGGCAATGATCGGCTGCTCACATCCGAGACGTCTCAAGGCTTGCACTGCTTCCCTGCCGTCCATCCTGGGCATCTGCATGTCCATCAGAATGATATCGATAGAAGGCTCACCATTCTCTGCCGCCTGAAAGGCTGCCACTGCCTCTTTTCCGTCTGCCGCCTGCACCACTGTACCACCACAGCTTTCAATGGCACTGGCCAGATAGCTGCGAATGTCATCATTATCGTCGGCAATAAGCGCTCTGACTGGTAATACCGGGCGCTGGGCGTCAGCCTCCATGGTAACTGAAACGGCATCAAGCATGCCGCTCCTGAGCGACTTATAACCAGGCGGTACAAGCACCGGCAAACGTAGGGTGAACAGGCTTCCGAGACCAGGCGTACTTTCGAATCGGATATCGCCAGCCATTCTTTCAGCGAGATCCTTGCTGATGCTCAAGCCAAGCCCCGTGCCCTTTGCCTTTTTCACTTCGTCATTGCTAGCTCGCGAGAACGGCATGAACAGCTGATCATGGAATTCGGTTGGTATACCGATACCGGTATCCTTGACGGTAATCTCAAGTAGGCGTACGGCCGACGAAGTGAAATGCTCTGCCTCGCCGAAAACCTCGCCCATGCCCGGTGGTATGGTCTGTACTCTGCTGGCGCCAATTGTGACTGTTATACTCCCAGCGCTTGTGAACTTGATGGCATTGCTGATCAGGTTGTCGAGAATCTGCTTCAGACGGGTGGTATCTGCCTTGATGCGGGCAGGAACCTTGTCGAGAATGTCGAAGCGGAGCGCAAGGTTCTTCTCATCGCTGCGTGGCGATGCCACGGCAAGGATATCCATGATGAGATCCATCAGCTCGAACTCCTCAGGCTCGATCACCAGCTTCCCCGCTTCTACTTTTGACAAGTCCAGCAGGTCATTGAGCAACTCTTCGAGATAGGTGCCGTTGCGCCGGATGACGTTGATCTGCTCGAGTGCCCGCGGGTCGGAGACTTCAAGACGGAGCAGTTCTGCAAAGCCGGCAATAGCGGTCAGCGGGGTTCGCAGCTCATGGCTGATCCTGGCCAGAAATTCCGATTTGGCCTGATTGGCAGCCCGCGCCTCGGCAGTGATCGCCTCAAGTTGCTGCTGATGATGTTTACGCTCGGTGATGTCCACGAAGGTAATCACGGCACCAACGACCTTGCCTTTGTCATCAGTCTGCGGATGGCACCACAGCTCTACCGGCACAGCTTGCCCATCACGGCGCCACAGCACCTCGGCATCGGAGTCGACCATATTGCCGCTGCTGAGGCTTTGCATGATGAGGCTCTCAGACTCGGAAACGGCCTGGCCATTTGCAGCGGAGTGCTGAATGGTCGCGTGGACACTGCGGCCCACCAACAAATCAGGTGAAGTGTAACCAAGCAGTCTGACCGCACTCTGGTTGCAGAACGTACAGTGGCCATTCGCGTCCACACCGATGATGCCCTCCGCCGTGCTATCGAGCAGCAGGCGAATCCGACGGGCGGTGGCACTCGCCTTCTGCTCACGTTCTCTGCTATCAGAGACATCGAACTGGCAGCCGATGAAATGAGTCACCTCACCCAGCTCGTTTTTGACCGGTGTAATGGATAAATCGTTCCAGAATTCCGTCCCGTCTTTCTTGTAGTTCTTCAAGGTCACCCGGATCGACCGCCTGGCTTCGATTGCCTGACGTATCTTCTGCACCGAAACGGGATCAGTGTCATCACCCTGAAGAAATCGACAGTTACGGCCGATGGCTTCCTCACGTGTGTAGCCGGTCGTATCGTGGAATCCGGCATTCACATAGGTTATGAGTTCGGACCCAGCATCAGTGATGACAATGCCTGCCTGCGACACTTCCAGTGCCCGCTCTCGCAGGAACAGCTCGAAATTTGCATTGAGTCTGCTGCGCAGGTCGGTTGCGAGCACGAGTATATTTTGCTCACCATCGTCGAACCGTATCCGCGACATGGAGATCTCGACCGGGATCGAGGCATCTCCAGCACGATTCAGCACGAGCGCCTCACAGGTGGCCGCCCCTTCTGATACAGCCTGTTCGAAGGCGGCGACAGGCTGACTGCCCTTGAAGCTGGCCAGCGTTTCTCGAAGATGGGTATTGAGCAAGCTGCCCGCATCAGTTCCTGCAAACTCCATCAGGGTCCTGTTGGCGTAAGCGATACAGCCATTGAGGTCCAGAAGAATCGTGGCGTGAGGTGAACGGTCACTGAGCTGCTTGAACTTGCCAGCCTCGAACTGCGCCTCGCGCAACGAGCTGATATCAATCAGCGTCAGTACCGCGCCGGTAATCCGCTGGGACCGTTGCTCGCGATACGGCAGCAGCCGGAGTAGATAGCTCCTATCCCGGTGGGTGTGAATCCCGAGATCAATGTCTCTCGCGCTCTCAATGACTTCACGAATCTCGCTTGCAAGGTTTTCACGCTCAAGCGGCCTGGCCAATGCCTCGAAGCTTCGTCCCAGATCCTGTGGGCTCAGGTCGAAAAAATGAGAAGCTTCAGGGGTATAGCGGCGCAGGCAAAGATCTTCGCCGATGAACAACACGCCGATACGGGTATTGGCCATCAGGTTGTACATGTCATCGTTGGCTTCAGTCAGCTCATGAATCTTGCTCTGATACTCGGTATTGACCGTGTACAGCTCCTGATTAACCGACTGCAGCTCTTCGTTAGTGCTTTGCAATTCCTCATTCGAAGAGACAAGCTCTTCATTGGACGCCTGCAACTCCTCGTTTGTGGTCTCAAGCTCTTCGATAGTGGATTGCAGATCCTCCTGCGACGCCTGTAGCTCGGCCTCGAGTCGAACAATATGCTGTCTCGCCATTTCGTCGATATCGACCGCCACATCATCCAGCGCCTCGAGCTGCCCGACCGCTGATGGTTGGAATGAGACAGCCAAAAGGCCGGGACGTTCCGCCACCTCACCACAGGGACGAACCATAAGTTCAAACTGGTGAGCTTTTCCCTGGTTATCGTTAGTCCTGAAGCCCTTGTAGCGTACGTCCTTGTTCAGTTCTCGTGCGCTGTTGATCGCCGTGGCGACGGTCGATCGGGAGGCAGTATCAAGCATATCGACAAGGCGACGCGGCATACGGCCGGAAGAAATAATGAGGAAGCGCTCTCCGCCGCCGAAAATATGCACCAATTCGCCATGATCATCGATAACGAAAGAAGGCGGCATGTGCGTCTGCAACAAGCTTTCGAACAAGGCCGTCTGCGCTCGTTCGATATCACGATGGCTGCGCTGGGCGCTCACAGGACTGCCGCTGTGAAATACTTCAGTTCTCGCACGTAAACTTCCCCGATCAGGAATACGCAAACGAACATCCCGACGCTTGCGAAACAGTCTGGCGCGCTTATCGATCACCTCGAATTCGTCTGCCAGCTCTCCGAGAGACTCGCTGGAACCCAGCATGAGCACACCCTGAGGCTTCAGACCGAAGTGAAACAGTGATATGACTTTACGCTGCACTTCCGGCAGGAAATAGATCAGCAGGTTACGGCAACTTATGAAGTCGAGATTAGTGAAGGGCGCATCGCGAATCACATCATGCGCTGCAAAGGAGACCAGCTTGCGCAGTTCGGCGATCACGCGAAACTTGCCGTTTTCCTCGGCAAAGAAATATCGTCGCCTCGATTCACTCAATTCTCCGACGCTTTCGGCTCCGTACAAGCCAGCCGACGCAAAACGGACTGAGGACTGATGGACATCAGAGGCGAAAATCTTGAACCTCGGCTGATGATTGAGACGTTCGAATTGCTCGTACAGCAGCATACCAAGGGAGTATGCCTCCTCACCGGTTGCGCAGCCGGCACACCAAAGCCTGAGCTCGGTAGAGGCCTCCGTGTTGCGTGCCAGAAATTGCGAAACTAGTTTTGGAATGATCTGCTTCTCAAGCACCTGAAAGGCGACACTGTCACGAAAGAACCTGGTTACGCCGACGAGTAGATCCTTATACAGCAGTTCAATCTCCTCAGGATGGCCCCTGACGTGATCGACATAAGCCGTACTGTCGCGCAGACCTGTCAGCAGCATGCGCCGCTCGATGCGACGCCCGACAGTCCCGGTTTTATAGAGCCCGAAGTCGATACCGAAGGCATCCTGCAGAAGTGTGAAGACAGGCCGGAACTCTTCCAGTGACCGCTCACTTTGAGAAGAAGCAAAGCGATCTGGAGACAAACCGCTACGCACGTAACGCAGGATCGCGTCAGGCATGAGCTCGGGGGCGAGCGAGAGGGACACCACGCCCGTGGCGACGGCACTCAAAGGCATGCCATCGAAGGCAGCGGTTTCCTCAGATTGGGAAATGACCAGTCCACCAGCACCAGCAACCTCGACAACACCTTTCGAACCATCCGATCCAGTGCCGGAGAGCACTATTGCAATCGAACGCCTCCCACAATCCTTGGCCATTGAGTGGAAAAAAGTGTCCACTGGTAGAGCCGGTTGTTCCGAAGGGTCCCTTTCGAGCAGCTGCAACTTCCCCATGCTGATCGTCATCGACTTGCCCGGCGGCAGAAGGTAGACCTCGTTCGGAACGACTCGCATGTTGTCGCTCGCAGGCTGGACATGCAGTTTCGTTCGGCGCGAGAGCAACTGCTCCATCTGGCTTTTGAAGTCTGGCGAAAGATGCTGGATAACGATGTATGCAGCGCCCGAGTGCTCCGGCACCGCCGCAAAGAACTTTTCAAGTGGCTCCAGCCCCCCCGCTGATGCGCCAATGGCGATAACAGGGAAAACTTCCGGAGCACCGGCAAACGACTGTTCAGACACTGACACTCACATACCTTCTATCTGGGACTGCTGAGCATGATAAAGAAAATGGTTCTGGCGCTCCGTATGTACTTCTTACATGGAAAAAGCATTTGAGAGAACTAATGACAAAAGTAGATACGAGCCAGCTGCGGATTCCGGTGCCAAGAAATATGTTAATGAATTGTTTTTCATATATTTTTCTAAATCAGGCACTCTAATCGCATAGAAGAAAGTATTGAGGAGCAACTCAATATCAAAAAAAGCAACGCAAGGAGTGTATTATGTTGTATTGGGCCCTGGTATTTTTCATCGTAGCAATTATCGCAGGTGCAATGGGTTTCGGCGGTGTTGCGGGCGCTTCGTCCAGTATCGCTCAGATCCTGTTCTTCGTATTCCTGGTAGCACTGGTTATTTCCGTCATTATGCACTTCGCAAAAGGCCGGCGCTTATAACGGTATAAACTAGTTTAAAATAGGCCTCCTCGTGAGGCCTTTTTATTGCCCAATCGTGACCTTTCCGTAAAAGAATGCTATCTATAGCGTCAGTTCCCATCTGCCCGCAACACGGCTACCTCTCCACCCAAACAATTCTGCACGGAAATCATGAGCTGCATCGTTGAAAAGTTTTCGCACTTTATTGAACTTACCGCCGAGGAGCGCGAAACACTCAAGCATCTTGAGAAAGAAGAGTGTACGTACCGGAAGCGGGAAGTGATCTTCAGTCAGGACCGATCAGTCGAAAACCTGTATGTCATCAAGGAAGGTCTGGCTATTTCCTATTGCGAGCACAGCGACGGCGGGCGAATTGTGCTTAACTTCCATTTTCCCGGCGACCTTGTCAATGCCATGACACTCGGGCTCGGGGAAACACCCTATAGCCTCATGGCCGTGTCCGACAGTGTACTCTGCCCTTTCCCGAAATCAGGATTCAGTGAACTGTTTTCGCAGTCCGCAAGGCTTACATCGCTCATCTATGCCTTTGGCATGCTCGACAACACGGTTCTAATCGATCGCCTCCGGGCCATCGGACGGATGTCTGCGGAAAATCGCCTCGCGCTCCTGATATTACAGATCCATGCTCGGCTCAACCTGTTCTCTGACCATGAGACACTTGAGTTCGATGCGCCGATCTCCCAGGAAATCATGGCTGATGCGGTGGGCCTGACGCCCGTATACGTCAATCGGATACTGAGCAATTTCCGCGAACAAGGCTTGCTCTCATTTCGGTCGCGACGGGTTGTAATTCACGACAAGCCCGCTCTGCTAAAGATGAGCGAGTTCAAGGATCGATATTACAACCTCGATATCTCCTGGCTGCCTAGCGAGCACGCAACCGCACAGGACAGCATCGATCGTACTGCAAATTAATTAAACTATATTATAACCCTGCCAGTTGAGTCGGCGTAGTATCAGTACAGTGAAATTTCTGACGCTCCATACACAGCTTTGCGGAGAAGTTATGGTTGCCATCAAGAAAAAAAATAACCGGAACTCATACTACCCCGATCCCCACCAGCCAATCAGTCCATCTCGTATTGCCGATATCCGCAGCTATACGCTCGCGAAATTGGAAGAGCAGATTCGAAGAATATACCTAGCGACAGAAGCGGCCAGAACCAAAATTAGTACGGCCGAAGATCTGGAGCATGTATTGGCGGATTTGAAATCAGTGGCCGACGACTGCGGCAAATGCAGACTTCTCGTCGACAAGGCAATCGGCGAGCAACGAAGCGATTAGCGAGAATTCTGATTGGTCTTGTCAGAGATATCGACCTGCTGCCTGAGCAGTGACACGATAGAGCTGAACTTCTTGCACTCGTTCAGAATCCGGTTGAGGTTTTCGAATACCTCCTGACTGGACTGCGAGTTTTCGATCTTGAGTTTAGCCACTTCGGTGTTCATCGATATCGCATTGACAATATTTCGAAGCTCATGCAACTGATTGGCATCACTTCGGCACTGGTCCACCAGGGACTTGTCGAGCGAATCGTCACTGCTCATTCCTTTACTCTCTCGTATTGATTCAAACGGTTGTACAAAGTTTTCAGACTCACACCGAGCATCTCGGCCGCCTTTCGCTTGTCTCCACCGAGCTCTTCAACAGTCATAAGAATCAACTGTCGCTCTGTGTCTTCTATCGTCGTACCAACCCGTAATCCAGTCGGCGCAATCTCTTCACTGGAAAATGGCGACGCAAGCTGCTCAGGGAACTCAATCTCGTTAGAGTCCGGATCAGACATTATGTAGGCGCGATGAATGGTGTGCCTTAGTTCACGCACGTTGCCAGGCCAATCGTAAGCCTGCAACTTAGCCATATCCCGCTCTGGCAACTGCAGTGAAGTGCCGCCACGCTCATTGAGCTCCTTCAGGAAATGCCTCGCCAGCAGGGGAATATCACCTCTGCGTTCCCTAAGCGGCGGAATCGTGATAGGGAATACGGCCAGACGATAGTAAATGTCTTCTCGAAGACAATTTTTTTCGGCAATTTCCTGAGGCGAACGATTAGTTGCCGAAATGACGCGGCATTGTACCGGCAGCTCCTTTGTGCCGCCGACCCGCAAAACCATGCCGGTTTCGAGTGTTCGCAACAGGGTTGGCTGCAGATCCAGAGGCATTTCAGTCACTTCATCGAGGAAGAGTGTGCCCTGGTCTGCACGCTCGAAGAGACCACCTTTACGAGCGATTGCACCCGTAAATGAGCCTTTCTCGTGACCAAAGAGCTCGCTACCAATCAACTCTCGTGAGAAGGCCCCACAGTTGGCAGCGACAAAGGCACCGCTCGGTGTAGCACAGTTGTGAATCGCTCTGGCCACAAGCTCCTTGCCTACTCCACTCTCGCCCAACAGCATGACGTTCGCCCCGCTGTCGGCTACTCGCTCTATCGTCTTATAGAGCTTCTTCATCACCTCAGACTCACCGACGAGGCAGTCGAAATGCAGGCCATCATCAGATTGCGCCTTGTCACCAGCCTTGGCGAGTAGACTCTTGATCTGATCGAGAGAAATAGGTTTGGTGAGATATGAAATATGCGGACCACACAGCGTGCGCACTTGTGCTTTCACAACCGGGTGGCCAGTGATAATGGCAAGATGAGTCGCGCGCTGGCCCTTCGACATCTCGTCGAGCAGTTCGAGTCCGCTACCATCCGGCAACATCAAATCCAGAAGGCCGAGATCGAATTGTTCGACAGCAAGTGCCTGCTTGGCTTCAGCAACACTGTGAGCGAGCGTTGCGTGGTGTCCCAGCATCTCAATCATCTCACTGAAAGCCTCGGAAAAGGCGTGATCATCGTCAACAAGCAATATATTCAACAAAACGGAGCTTCCACAGTTTAGACTGGTTCCGAGTGTACCCGTCTTTGCAGAAAAGCTCCATTAAACAGATAAAGGACGTCCTTACGGAACGTCCTTCTGATAAAGACCTCACAAAGCTCAGTGAGTCTCTTCCAACTGCTGTCGAGCCTGACGCAACTGCTGTGCGCTGGCATCCATCAACTGGTTTTTCAGCCGATCGCGCTGAGCACCCATGATTCTATCCTCGCGCCTGGTCGATGGCAGGAGCAGGCCGAGGGCAGCACCTATGCCTACGCCAATGGCCACGAGTGCCAGTGGGTTCTGGTCAATGGTTTCAGAGATTCTTGACCGAGCACGGCTGACCTGCTGCTTGGCCTTTCTCGTGCCGGTTCTGTACTGCTCGTGAACCGCATGCCCTGCTCTGTTTGCAGACTCTCTGGCATCGTGAGCCAGGTTGCCGGCCTTGTCTCTGAAATCCTCGGCTGTGTGTTCGGCCTTGTTTCTGAGATCTTCGGCTTTGCTCTTCATACCAGCGGAACCCGAGTTGGAAGTTGTATTTGAATTGCTCATCAGTTCACCTGCCTTGTTCTTGAGTTCACCAGCCTTATCCTTGACACTATCCGCCGCGTCGCCCATAGACGAGCGGAGGCCTGAATCGGATTTTGACCCAGATGAGCCGCTTACCGACCCACTGGTATCAAGCTGTACCTTTTGATTGCCACGATCTGGCAATTGATCTGTCCGCTGCGACGGATCTTCGCCTGTCCAACCATTTATATCGGCCGCACGTCCATCATGGCGCTCACCTCGATCACCACCGTGATAGCCGGATGAGGCCGCTGATGGCGTGGCCAGCGGAGACCCTGAGGTCGGAGTTTCCCACCGGGGCTGGGCGTTACCACCAGGATTATTCATATCCAGGTTGGACAGCTGATCCCGATTAGCGGATGTCGTCTTTTCATCGATGCCGCGGGCATTCTTGCGAAGTAATTCTGAATTCGGCGTCTGCGATGCCGACTTTGACTGTTGATGTTTGTCCTGAATAGCCATTATTGAACTCCTTTTTCAGTCAGATATCTTGACGGGCTGCACGCGGTGGCAGCCCGATGATCAGCTCAGTGACGTGAACGCGGCTGCTGGGATGTCTGGGCAGCGTGCTGGCTTGAGCTCTGGGCGAAGCGTGCAAACAGAAAAGCTGCAGCTGCGGCGCAACCAATCACCACACCGGGATAGCGTCTCGTTGCGTCTTCGAGCTGTCGCAGCATATCGGCCGGTTCGGTGTTCTTGATGCGCTCGCCGACACCGGACAGCTGCCGCGCGGCGTCGCTCATGTAGCCAGCTACGACTTCATTTTCTTCTGCCAATTCGTCAGCGGCACGATCAAGCGCTGAAGAGAAACCCTGAACACGGCCAGCGGCTTCGTTCTTCTTTTGTGCAGCCATGTCAGCGATTGCATGCTTACCTTCTTCAATAATTCGGTTGCCTTCCTGCTTCACATCGGCCTGACCGCCACCCTGGTTACGGGCATTCTGGCTTCCACTGTTCTGAGTGTTGCCGCTCTGGTTGGCCCCTGCCTGATTGGCCGTGGAATTCTGCGCACCACCGGCTTTGCCGGCCGCCGCTCCAGCGTTCAGGGTATCGTTGCTGTTTGGTCGGGACTTATTTTCGGTGTCTCGGGTCGTTGTTGTCATACCAAATCTCCAGTCTATCCAAAATTGAGCTCAGGAATAATCGAGCTAGTGCCACGGTCGCTGGACGGCATTCGCCGCCAGAATCACGAATCGGACGCCTGACCTGACTCGAGGTAATCAAGCGTGTCATCTGCGAGGTGCTTCGCCTTACTACCCAGGCCGGAAAGAACGCTATCGATAGAACCTATCAACTCAACATATTGTTCGCGCTGTGATGCTTCGGCTTGCTTGCCAAAAACATCGCCATTCAGTTTGATCGAAGCTCCCGAACTCATGCTCTCCAGGCCGTTACTGTGACCTAGGACTAGAATGAGGAGTGCGCCGACAGGAAAAACTGTATGTTTTGCCATCCGGGCACCGGAGAATTTTTTGAATCTGTGCGCGTTCATTATGTAGAGCCTGCTGGTTCATTCCATGGTGTGGCGAATGCAAGCTGTGCTCCTGCCCAGCCTCTACCACACCCCGTTCAATACGCAGTTACATAGCGAGCTACGAGCCAGCAACTTATAAATTCTGTAAAAACAGCAGCTTGGAAAAACGAAGGGGGTTTTTAGGCTCGCTGAAAGGCGAATGAGCGCTCTAATTGAAGCTGCAATTACAAGCGCCCAGGAAAAGATGCCGAAATTTACAAAGACAAGGCGGAGGGATTAAGACTACTGAGGGTCTGGAAGCGCTCTGGCCAGAGATTTCTGGAGTTCACGCGTGGAGGCGGTGTCGGGTGCCCGAGCACCGTCATCCTTCCAGGCATTCAAATGATTGCCTACGAGCTGAGAAAGCGCTGCGATATGGCCGTCCTCCGCATTCAGGCAGGGTATGAAGCCATATTCCCTGCCACCTGCCTGTATGAAGTACTCACGGTTCTCTTCGCCAATTTCCTCGATCGTTTCGAGACAGTCTGCAGCGAAGCCGGGGCAGAAGACCTGTACCGACCTCAAGCCAGCAGAAGCTAGCGACTTGAGGGTGATATCGGTGTAAGGCTTCAGCCAAGGCTCCCGTCCGAAACGCGACTGGAAAGTGGTGAGGTACTCATCAGCACCGATCCCTAGCTTGTCTGCAATGAGTCGTGAGGTCTTGTGACAGTGACAATGATAGGGATCGCCAGCAGAAAGATAACGCGCGGGTATGCCATGGTAGGACAGCAAAAGTTTTTCGCTTCGTCCGTGCCTGGCCCAATAAGCCTCGATGTGAGCTGCACAGGCCGTGATGAAAGGATCAAAATCGTGGTAGCAGTTGATGAACTGCAGCGCAGGCAACCAGCGTCGACGGGTGAAGTCGGCGGCGATGGCATCGAAGGTTGAGCCGGTCGTGGCAGCACAGTACTGTGGATACAGAGGCAGCACGATCAACTGCTCGACACCAGCTTCCTGCATGCGGGTCAACTTACTGGTGATTGATGGATTGCCGTAACGCATTGCAAAATCAACCACGAGATCATCGCCGTAATCAGCCTGCAACTGCTGCTTGAGCGCCTCGCACTGGTCTACTGTATGGAAGAGCAGCGGCGAGCCGCGGTCGGTCCAGACTGTCCTGTACGCGCGAGCTGAGCGCGCGGGACGGATATTCAGTATGACGAGGTTGAGAATGCACCACCATAGCAACCTCGGCACCTCGACGACCCTGGGATCACTCAGGAACTCCTTCAGGTACCGTCTGAGCGCCTTCCTGTCAGGCTGGTCAGGGGTACCGAGGTTTGTTATCAGCACGCCGGTGCGGCGGCGCTGGCCATGTTCGAAGCTGGTTTGCGCCTTGTATTGGGCGGTATCAACAGGATGTTCGCGCCTGCTCAATTCTTGAATTCCGGCGCAGTTCTGGTCATTCCGGCTTTCATGGCCTGCTGAATGTCATCGCTCAGGATCATGGCAGAATTCCAGGTCGCTATGTAATTCAGCCCCTCCTCGACGCTGTGGTCGCGTGAGAACAGGATCATCTCCTTGGTTCCACGAATAGCCAGGGGCGCCTTGCTGGCAATCTGAGCAGCCACTTCTCCGACCAGCATATCCAGCGCTGACTTATCCCCGGCCACAGCATTGACCAGCCCCATGCTCCTGGCTTCCTCAGCACCAAACTCACGGCCCGTATAGGCAAGCTCACGCATGATGCCATCGGGAATGATTTTTGGCAGCCGCTGCAGTGTGCCGACGTCTGCTGTCATACCGATGTCGATTTCGCGGATGGAAAATTTTGCATCGCAGCTGGCATAGCGCATATCACAGCAGGTTATCATGTCGATCGCGCCACCAATAACGGCGCCATGCACGGCGGCAATCACCGGTACCCGACAGCGTTCGATAGCAGTGAAGCTGTTCTGCATGGCGAGTATCTGACGACGCAGTCGCTCGCGGAAACGACCCTCACAATCGCGCTTAGCGGTGAAAATGGCTGAGAACTCTGCAAGGTCGATGCCGCCGCAAAAATGCTTGCCCTCTCCTGCCAGAATCGCGACCCTGATCTCCGCAACCTGATCAATAGCTTCAAAAACCTGCCCTACCTCAGCCCACAGTCTCATGTTGAGCGCATTGGCCTTATCCGGGCGGGACAGTGTCACCGTAGCGACATGCTCATTGACTTTAAGCGTCAGGTGCTCATATCGAGTTTCTTCGAGCGACTCGAGCGTGAGTTCTTTCAACAGTTGCATATGAGTTTCCAAAAACGGGTGAGCGGAATCAGATCGATTCCGTCTTGAGATAGTGGTCCAGCAATGGCTTGAAAGCCGCCTGTACGCCAAGCCCCTTCATGATCCAGTAATGACCAGCAATCATTCTGTCGATGAAGAGCGTTTCCACCGGCGGTTTGAACGACGCCAGATGCTGGAATACAGTATTGGCTTTGGCTGCAACTTTCAAATGCACATCACCCGATCTGAAGTCGTAGCTGTCTTCGCTGAAGGGTTGGATGATAATGTCACGCCACAAAGCGTAATACGCCTCATCAACGGCTGGCATCTCTTCAACCCTGACCCCGAGGTCGATCATGAATCGATCAAGAGCGGCGTAGTCTTCTGCTAGAGCAGCATTGACCGCCTTTCGGTAGGCCACCACGATCTCCGGCTTGAGCTTTTTGACGCAGCCAAAATCATAGATGATAAGGGTGCCATCAGGGCGGAAGGCGAAGTTGCCCGCGTGGGGGTCGCCATGAATGGCTTTAAATTTGAATAGCTGATCTGCCATCGTTCGGAAAAGACGCTCACCGATTTCATTGATGGTGGCTTGGTCGTAGCGTTCGGTAGTCACTTCACTGACATGATCCCCAGCGACATATTCCATTGTCAGCACGCGACGTGAACTCAACCCCGTCAGCACAGCGGGTATCAGGACCTTCGGCTCGTCCTTGTGAAAGCCACGGAAGAGCTCGACATTTCTCGCCTCGTTCTCATAGTCGAGTTCCTCGATGAGACGCGCGCGAATCTCAGCAAAAAGCTGGTCAACAGACTCCTTCGGCATCTTCAGTAGCCCGCCGAGTTTCAGTGCCAGTCGCAGCTGCTTCAAATCGGAGTCGACTGATCCACCCACCCCTGGGTACTGCACCTTGACGATGACCTCCTGCCCTTCTCGCGTGGTCGCACGATGTACCTGACCAATCGAGGCGGCGGCATAGGGTTCTTCATCGAAGGTGGCGAAGAGGCTGTTATGGCTCGCGCCAAGCTCTTCTTCGATCTGCTTAGCAATCACCTCGAAATCCATCGGCGGCGCTTCCTTTTGCAGGCGCTGCAAGGCTTTCGAGAACTCTTTCGGGAGGAAGTCCTGGGTCTGCGAGGCCACCTGCCCCACTTTCATCACCGCACCTTTGAGTTCCCCGAGGGTATCGACGATGCGGGCAGCCATCTTGTCGTAGCTCTCGGCTTTCTGCTCGTCGTGCTTCTGTTCGTCGGTGAACTGGCGGCGAATCTTCTGGCCGGCATAATTACTGGCGACCGATGCGGTCATGCCAGCCAGTTTGAAGAATCGTCGAGTACGGCTGACAGGCGTGACCCTGGCTTTACCAGGCTTGCTGTCCTTGTCGTTGGTCAAGAGTACACCTGAATATCTATGGCTGGATGAGCTGTCTAATGTATACCATCAGCCATAGAATATGGATTGCTGTACAGTTATCTGCAAGCGTGGCTTTCAGGGAGCATAATGCGTCGAGCGATTGCGACCGCCCTGTTTTGACTTATAAAGTGCCTGGTCGGCATGTTCTACCCACTGCATCGGCTCAGTTACCGAATCATCCACCGGGGCGATACCTAGCGAAATCGTCCATCGGATGGCGGTGCCCTCATGATGAACGGTGAGCGCCTCGATCTTCTTGCGCAATCGCTCGGCAAATATCATGGCGTTTTCAGGAGGTGTATCAACCAGAATGATGGTAAATTCCTCACCACCGTATCGTCCGGATATATCGGTTTCACGCATGGTTTCGAGCAGTACTGAAGCCGTTTTCTTTATGACCTCATCCCCCGCAGGGTGACCGTAGGTGTCATTGACCTTCTTGAAATGATCGATGTCGAACATGACCAGGGTGCTATTCTGACCGGTACGTTTGTGTCTCGAGTATTCGGCTTTTAGCGACTCCTGCCAGGCTCCCCGGTTGTTCAGGCCAGTCAGGGCATCAGTTCTGCTGAGGTACCCAAGCTTGTCATTGGCGGCCTGGAGTTGCTTGGAATTGGTCGCGATATCCGTCACGTCGTAAATAATCAGGCAGATGTGATCGACCTGACCCGACGCCGAGATCAGCGGGGAGATCGTGATGTTCTGGAACATGTAAGGCTCGGTGCCCGTTATCGGCCGATAGTTCCGGAAGCGAAACAGGTAGGGCCGCTGGGTCCAGGTGGTGAAAGTCCGATTCTGCAACAGGAATACCGCCTGGGTCTTACTGAAGAACCAGTCTTTCGGAATCTCGGTAAACAGGTCAAAGATGACTTTGTCCCTCACGGCATGAGGCTTCTTGCCGCTGTGATTTTCCATGAAGCTGTTCCAGGCCTGCACACGGTAGCTCCTGTCCAATACCACCAGACCAACGTCTATGGTCTGCAGCATATCCATCAGCCAGTGAAATTCACCAGCATCCAGGTTTTCCGGTGCAGTCATCGTAGATATCCTTTGCTGGCGCCAACACTGTTCATAAGGGATTTATTCAATGAGGTACGCGACCTTGTCGCGCATGACCGGGAGAGAATCTTCAGTAAACATCAGTAGCAGATCGCACTGAATGTTGTAGTTCTCGACCTTGTAGGCAATTTCGATGGCGAGCATGCGCTCCCAGTTCCACTGGTTATTCTCCATGAGCTGGGATACATCGACGTGTTGACCAAGCACCTGAGGATGCCCCTGGCTGAATGAGATATCCATTTGCTCAGCTATGCCCTTGGTACAGGCGCCGATGAGGATCGAAGCCGTGTCCATCAACAGCTCCAATTCGCCGAGTGCATCAAGTTCGCCCTTATATTTCATAAGGCGTGCAAGGTCCGCGAAGCTGGCATCATGAAACAGCAACAATGCTTCCCCAGCAATTCCAGAGCCAATGAATCCCTGACAGACCGCCGAGTAGCTGTCTTGATCCTGTGTGGCCTGCAGAGCCATCCGGAGCTCGCTCTGCTCTAGCAGGTTGACCTGAGGCACCGGCAGAAGAATGAATACGTCGAGCAGTCTGGCAAGCAGATCCGCGGCCTGTCCCATCGCGACGTTGGCAATCTCCTGGTAAGCATCCAGCTCACTGGTCTTGCCACTCTTTTCGAGCATAGTCGGCGTAAGCGCGGGCTGGGCTGTCGGCGTCTCCGAACCAGGACCCAGGATACCCAGGCGCTGGAGGATCTCGGCCAACTCATCCGTTCCAATCGGCTTACGGATGAAATCGGCAGCACCGAGCTGCATGACACGTTTACGCGCATCCGGCTGAATGTCGCCCGACACAACCACGACGATGCTAGGCAGATCCTCTTTGGCTATCACCGACAGCGTTTCGTAGCCGTCCATCACAGGCATATTCAGGTCAAGGAAGAGAATGTCTCCTTTGCCCTGCCTGATAAGCTCGATCGCCTCACCGCCGTGCTTTGCGAAGGAGATCTCGATGTCCCAATTTTGAGGGAGCGATTTGGCCATTTGTTTTCGCGCGACGCTTGAGTCATCGCAGATCAGAACAGGTGTGGTCATTGATTCACTGGTCGCTATGGCTTATACAGGGGCCTTGTTTTAACACTCAGTAAAGTGCATGCATCAGGATATTGCAAACAGTGCCGGAACAGACCCGGAGGACAAAGGTTGGCAAGCGCGCTTCGGTGGTACGAGTCGCCTTTATGGCCCTAACGCACTCTCGCGATTCATCAAGGCTCGCGTGGCAGTCGTTGGCTTGGGTGGCGTGGGATCATGGGCCGCAGAATCCATGGTGCGCTCAGGCATAGGGCAGATTGACCTCTTCGATCTCGACGATATCTGCATGTCGAACACCAATCGGCAGCTCCATGCTACTAATGCCACCATTGGACAGATGAAGTGTGAGGCCCTGGCGGCGCGGTTCCGCGACATCAATCCACTCGCCGTGATTCGAGCCCACCCCACCTTTGTGACGAAGAGCAACCTCGAATCAACGATTGGCCGTGATTATGATTTCGTCATCGATGCCATCGATTCGGTGAAACATAAGGTCGCCCTGCTGGCCTATTGTGCGCGGAACAAGATTCCAGTGGCGACAGCTGGCGCTGCCGGGGGACTGATCGATCCCTTTCAGCTACAGCGAAGTGACCTCAGCGTGACCTATCACGATGCCTTGCTGGCGAAGGTGCGTCGGTTATTGCGGCAGGAGTATGGCTTCTCGGTGAATCCCAAGCGGCGCTTTGGCATACCGGCGGTGTTTTCAGCCGAACAGGCGAAACTGCCAATACAGGCTGAGGCCTGTGCTGTCGAAGGTATTGATGAGGGTATACCCGCGGACGACCTGATCGGAGGCGCAGCGCAGCAGTCCATGAGGCTGGACTGTGCGACTGGTTACGGTGCGAGCATGGCAGTTACCGCCAGCTTCGGGCTCGCGCTGAGTGCGATAGCCCTGGCGAAGCTTGCGGGACAGCCGGCGCGCTGATACCGGCGGGCCAGCCCCGAGGGACCGGCCGGCGAGGTCAGGCCTTCAGATTCAGGCTGAAGCCTGAGCCTTGGCCTTGCGGCGGTAGGCGTGCAGCAGGGGCTCGGTGTAGCCGTTAGGCTGCTCGGTACCCTTGAACACGAGATCGCAGGCTGCTTCGAAAGCAACACTTGAGTCGAAGTTGGCAGACATGGCCTTATAGCCAGGATCAGACGCGTTCTGCTCGTCAACGATCTTGGCCATACGCTTCATGGCTTCCATGACTTCTTCTTTGGTGTACAGACCATGACGCAGCCAGTTGGCGATGTGCTGACTGGAAATACGCAGCGTCGCACGGTCTTCCATCAGACCCACATCGTTGATGTCCGGCACCTTCGAACAGCCAACACCACTTTCAACCCAGCGTACGACGTAGCCGAGCAGACCCTGGCAGTTGTTGTCCAGTTCCTGCTTCTTGTCTTCAGCGGTCAGTGACTGCGGATCTTTCAGGACCGGCACAGTCAGGATGTCGTCAAGCTTGGCGTGCTCGCGTGACTTCAGTTCCTGCTGCAGCGACATGACGTCAACCTGATGGTAGTGCAGCGCGTGGAGCGTTGCTGCTGTTGGTGAAGGCACCCAGGCGCAGTTGGCGCCAGACTTTGGATGGCCAATCTTGGCGTCCATCATCTGCGCCATCTGATCGGGAATGGGCCACATGCCCTTACCGATCTGTGCCTTGCCATCGAGGCCGGTCTCCAGACCTACGTCGACGTTCCAGTTTTCATAGGCACCAATCCATGCTTGCTGCTTCATTGGCCCCTTACGCACAACCGGTGCCAGTTCCATGCTGGTATGGATTTCATCGCCGGTTCTGTCCAGGAAGCCGGTATTGATGAAGACGACTCGATCTTTCGCCTGTCGGATACATTCCTTCAGGTTGACCGTAGTGCGACGCTCTTCATCCATGATGCCGACCTTGATGGTATTCTGCGGCAGACCCAGGCCCTGCTCGATCTGGTCGAACAGCTTGACGGTGAGCGCAACTTCGTCTGGACCGTGCATCTTCGGCTTCACGATGTAAACGCTGCCATGTCGGCTGTTGCTAACAGTGTTGCTGCCATTGAGGTCGTGGATAGCGATCAGGGTGGTCACGAAACCATCCATGATGCCTTCCTGAATCTCGTTGCCGTCCTTGTCGATGATCGCATCGTTGGACATCAGATGGCCGACGTTACGCACGAACATCAGGCTCCGGCCTGGCAACTTGAACGCGCTGCCGTCTGGTGCGCTGTATTCACGATCGTCATTGAGCTTGCGGGTAACGGTCGAGCCGCCTTTCGCAAAGCTCTCAACCAGGTCGCCCTTCATCAGGCCGAGCCAGTTCGAGTAGACCACGACCTTGTCTTCGGCATCGACAGCCGCTACAGAGTCTTCGCAGTCCTGAATGGTGGTCAGGGCGGCTTCCATCAATACATCCTTGATGTGGGCCTTGTCAGTCTGGCCTACCGGATGTGAAGCATCGAACTGGATCTCGAAGCGCAGGCCGTTATTCTGCAGCAGCACTGCATCAGGCTGGCCAGCAGCACCCTGGTAGCCGGCGAACTTGTCCGCAGTCTTCAGCGTGGTTTCTTCACCTGACTCCAGTTTGACCTTCAGCTGACCATCGACCACGGCATAGCTTACAGCATTGCTGTGCGAGCCCTTGGCGAGGGGCGCGGCCTGATCCAGGAACTTCTTCGCATACGCGACGACCTTGTCGCCGCGGACCGGGTTGTAACCAGGACCCTTGCTAGCGCCGCCTTCTTCGGAGATGACATCGGTACCATACAGCGCATCGTACAGGCTGCCCCAGCGCGCATTTGCCGCGTTGAGCGCAAAGCGTGCATTCATGACTGGAACGACCAGCTGAGGACCTGCCATGGTGGCAATTTCAGGATCAACATTTTCAGTAGTGATGTTGAAGTCGCCGCCTTCAGGAACGATGTAACCGATGTCCTTGAGGAACTGCTTGTAGGCGCCGAGGTCCTTGATCTGACCGTTCTGCTTGCGATTGTATTCGTCCAGTTGAGCCTGGATCTCATCGCGCTTGGCGAGCAGCTGCCTGTTTTCGGGACCGAGCTCATTGACGGCCTTCTCAAGGGCTGTCCAGAACGTTTCCGGCTCGACATCCGTGCCTGGAATCGCTTGCTCGTTGATGAACTTGTAAAGTACTTCTGCGACCTGTAGACCGCCAACCTGAACTCGTTGCGTCATGCTTGTTTCCCATCCTGACGAAAATTATGTCTGAGTGCCGTGCTATTGAATTTCAGGCGGCAGAGTTTACTGGATTACTGGCGGTATTACGACCATGTGCTGAGCCGGGGCAAAGCCATGCGACCGCCAGGCGACGGTCAACAGGCGCCTCGTCCGTGCTTCCGCAACATCATCACTCTTGCCCGCGACTGACGGGGCGTAAGCAGCAGATACGAAGACGCCGGGCATGCAGACCGGCTCGCCGTCGTAACAGATCAGCGGCAGTACGTCGCGCTCCCATGGCAGCAGACGCCGTTCGGACAGCAGTTTTTTCAAGGTCGTGGTTCTGGCACGCCCGGCCACCTTGACGAGCGTGGCACCTGTTCTTGGCCTACAGCTCACCACCTGTCCCGGTTGAGGTGCAATTATGGTGCTGTACATAGGCCATAAGCCGGCATCAGGCACAGACGTATCGAAACAAGCAAGCGAGCCCGCATCGTCACCAGCCTCCCGCGATTGTTTGATGCCCTGATGCACAAATAGCGTTTGCTGGTAAAGTGAAAGGCACGATGACTGAGGCTCGACGTTCGCGCCACAGTCATGGTTGCCGTCGCCTGCCAGCTCGAAGTGCGCCTGCTGACCGCTGTCACTGGCTGAGCGTTCGACGACATCGAGCAGTTCGGCCCAGGCGCCTTCAGATAATGATAGCGACTGACGCTTCAGCCAGTACCTCAGCAGATTACGCTGCCGTGATTCGGGCCACGGATAAAGTTCAGAGAGCGGTAGCAACCCTGCGTAATCCGAGCCGATGAAACGACCGATGCCTTGGGCTGCGCGACCCAAGTCGAGCTCAGCGAGCGTTTCACAAAGCTCAGCCGCGTCCGACAGGTATTGCGAGCTCTGATACATGCGGATGCGCGCAGCTGGCCAGCGGGAAAGCAAGGTTGGGAGCACCGCATGCCGGAGATAGTTGCGGTCGAAGCTGGTGTCGGTATTACTGGGATCTTCGACAGGATGCATTGGCATGCCAAGGGCTACGAGTCGCTTCTCGACTTGCTCGACATCGTAACGACCCAGACCAGCTGCCAGAAAAGGCCTGTGTAAGCTGCCCTGACCTAGCACCCTGGATACTGGTATACCACTCAAGCCTTGCAGCCCATGACCCAGTACCAGCCGGTGCAAAATCGTTTCGGCCTGATCGTCGAGGTGGTGCCCCTGCAGGAGCACACCCTGCGCAGTGAGTCGGTTTTCGAAAATTTCATAACGTGCAGATCTGGCGGCGGACTCCAAACTACCGCGTGTACTCACTTCTACCCGTACGATGTCCAGGGTCACAGAAAGCTGCCGACAGACAGCCCCACAGCGCTGTGCCCAGTCCGAAGAGGCAGCGTGCAGACCATGGTCAATATGAATGGCACGGAGCTCAGGCCGCTTATGCGCTGGCAAGCTTTCAAGCCAATGAGTGGTCAGACAGAGCAGACTATGCGAGTCGAGCCCACCACTGTAAGCAACGAGGAGCGTGGTAACTGGCTTGGCGTTCAGGGCATCAAGCTGTTCGAACACCCCGCGCATGAATGAATGCTCAGAAGTACTTGTCATAGGCGACGAGGCGCTCGTACCGCTCGTTCACCAGGTCGTCGGTGGGCTTGTTCATGAGGCTGTCGACCGCTTTCACCAGAGACTTCTTCAAGCGTCGGGCAATCACACGAGGATTTCGGTGCGCGCCCCCGAGCGGCTCCTGTACGACTTCGTCGACGAGATCGAGCGCCTTGAGCTTGGCTGCAGTGATACTCATGGCATCGGCTGCATCAGGGGCATAGTCGGCGCTCTTCCAGAGTATGGACGCACAGCCCTCAGGTGAAATGACTGCATAGGTGGCATACTGCAGCATCAGCAGCCTGTCGCAGACGCCGATTGCCAGTGCACCACCAGAACCACCCTCGCCCACCACCGTTGCGATGATTGGCGTTTCCAGACGCGACATGACGGCAAGATTGTAGGCAATCGCCTCACTTTGGCCACGTTCTTCAGCGCCAATACCGGGATAGGCGCCCGGTGTGTCAATAAAGGTCAAAATGGGCAGGCCAAAGCGCTCAGCCATCTCCATCAGCCTGAGCGCCTTGCGATAGCCTTCTGGCTTCGGCATGCCAAAGTTCCGCTTCACCTTCTCCTTGATCTCCCGGCCTTTCTGATGACCGATAACCATGACTGGCCGACCATCCAGACGGGCCGTGCCACCGACGATCGCCGCATCGTCAGCAAATGAGCGATCGCCGTGCAACTCGTCGAAGTCGGTGAAGATGCTGTTGATATAGTCGAGCGTATAAGGTCGGCGGGGATGCCGGGAGAGTCGTGAAATATCCCATGGCGTCAGATCGGAAAAAATGCTTTCCGTCAGATTTGCACTCTTGGTCCGCAGGCGCTCGATCTCTTCGCTGATGTTGACATCCGCCTCTGAGCCTATCAGGCGCAGCTCCTCTATCTTTTCCTCGAGCTCCGCAATTGGCTGCTCGAAGTCGAGATAGTTCAGGTTCATTGCTCTGTCGGCACTGGCCATATCAGCTGGAAATCCTTCAACTGGTCATGAAAGGTAAAACGTCAATTGTAAACAATGGCGACGTTCTGATCGCCCAGAAGATAACGCAAACCATGCAGCAAGTCATCTGAGAGGCTGACGCGCCAGCTGTCGTCCATGGCCAACTCGGCTTCGGCAAAGTCATGCTGATAGCGGATGCTGACCGGACAGCCAACCCGTACATTGCCCTCACCATTCCCATTGGCGGGCTTGAACTGCTGTAGCAGCGTGCTGAGTTCACCGATGAGCGAATCATCTACGCGCTCGCTGCCAATGGCCAGAGTCATCTTACTGGCCAATGCATTGCGGGCATCAGCGATATTGACCGCTGAGTGACCGCGCACACGAAGTCCACCAGAGAAGGTATCCTCCTCGACCTCGCCCTCGATAACCAGAATCTGGTCCATGGCAAGAACATCGCGGACCACTTCAAGTGCTTCACCAAAGAAGGCTACTTCTATTCGTGCGGTTCGATCATCCAGCGTGACAAAGCCCATGAGATGGCCGCGCTTCGTTTTCATGGTGCGCATGGCTACGACAAGACCGGCGATTTTCCTGCTGTCCTTGGCGGGTTGCAGCTCGGCGATCGGCAGACGGGCAAAACGGCGTGCCTCGGATTCGTACTCGTCGAAGGGATGGCCGCTGAGATACAGGCCCAGCGTGTCCTTCTCATAGGCAAGTCGCTGCTTGTCACTCCATTCGCGGATGCGTGCGGCAGAGGCGAATGGATCTGCCTCGACAGCCACTGCATCGTCTCCGAACATGTCCATCATGCCAGCGCTTTCATTTCGATTGTGCTGGTCGGCCTGCTTGACCGCGTCCTCCAGTACTGCAAGCATCTTCGCGCGGCCTGGCCCGAGGGCATCGAGCGCGCCTGACTTGATAAGCGCCTCCAGCGCACGCTTGTTGACCTTGCGCAAATCCACACGGCGGCAGAAGTCGAACAGGTCCTCGAAGGGCCCATTCTTTCGCGCTTCAGTAATACTCTGCACGGGCCCCTCACCCAGACCCTTTACGGCGCCAAGACCATAAACCACGTCGCCATCGTCGTTGACCGTGAAGGTGAAGCTGCTGACATTGACGTCCGGTAGGCGCACCACCAGCTTCATGCGGCGACACTCTTCGATGAGGGTGACCACCTTGTCGGTGTTCTGCATTTCAGCCGTCAACACCGCCGCCATGAAGGGCGCGGGATAGTTGGTTTTCAGCCAGGCAGTCTGATAGGAAACCAGGGCATAAGCAGCGGAGTGCGATTTGTTGAAGCCGTAACCCGCGAATTTCTCCACAAGATCGAAGATTTTCTCCGCAAGATCCCGAGAGATGCCGTTCTGCTCACTGCCGTCGACGAAGAAGGCCTTCTGCTTGTCCATCTCCTCCTGTTTCTTCTTACCCATCGCACGACGCAGCAGGTCGGCACCGCCTAGACTGTAGCCGGCCATGACCTGGGCAATCTGCATGACCTGCTCCTGGTACAGGATGATGCCGTAGGTTGGCTCCAGTACAGGCTTTAGAGACTCATGCTGAAAGTCGGTATGGGGATAGGCCAGCGGCGCGCGGCCATGCTTTCGATTGATGAAGTCATCGACCATGCCGCTTTGTAGCGGACCCGGGCGGAACAGGGCTACAAGGGCGATGATGTCTTCGAAGCGATCAGGGAGCAGACGACGGATCAACTCCTTCATACCGCGACTTTCAAGCTGAAAGACAGCAGTCGTTTCAGCGCGTTTCAGCGTGTCGAAAACCGCCTTGTCTTCGAGATCGATTCGAGCGATATCGAGCGGCGGCTCATTGATTTTCTCGCGCTGGGCATTAATGATCTTGATCGCCCAGTCGACGATGGTCAGGGTCCGCAGACCGAGGAAGTCGAACTTCACGAGGCCTGCCGACTCGACATCGTCCTTATCGTACTGGGTCACCAGACCACCGCCGTGCTCGTCACAATAGAGCGGCGAGAAGTCGGTCAGCTCGGTTGGCGCGATGACGACTCCACCGGCGTGCTTGCCCACGTTTCGCGTCACGCCTTCGAGCTTGACCGCCATTTCCCAGACTTCGGCGGCCTCTTCATCGTTATTGATGTAATCCCGAAGCGCCTCTTCCTGCTCCCATGCCTTGGACAGCGTCATGCCGACTTCGAATGGGATCATCTTCGAGAGCCGGTCGCCCAGCGAATAAGGTTTGCCCTGCACTCGTGCCACATCGCGAACTACGGCCTTGGCGGCCATGGTGCCGAAAGTGATGATCTGGGATACGGCCGTTCGACCGTAGGTTTCCGCCACGTAGTTGATGACGTCGTCGCGACCATCCATACAGAAGTCGACGTCGAAGTCGGGCATCGAGACCCGCTCTGGATTCAGGAAGCGCTCGAACAGCAGATCATAGGCCAGCGGGTCGAGATCGGTAATGCCCAGCACGTAAGCGACGAGCGAGCCCGCCCCGGAGCCTCGGCCAGGCCCGACAGGAATCTTGTTTTCCCGAGCCCAGCGGATGAAATCCATTACGATGAGGAAGTAGCCGGGGAAACCCATTTGCGTGATGATATCAAGCTCAAATTTGAGTCTGTCACGATAGGTTGGGTAACGCTCCGCACGCACCGCTTCGTCTGGATAGAGGAACTCCAGTCGCGCCTGCAAGCCGTCTTCACTTACCTTGACGAAGAACTGGTCGAGCGTCATGCCTTCCGGAATCGGATAGTTCGGCAGGAAGTACTTGCCAAGCGGGATGGTCAGACTGCAGCGCTTGGCGATCTCGACGGTGTTTTCAATAGCCTCAGGGAGATCGGCGAAGAGCGCGGCCATTTCTTCGGCGCTCTTGAAGTACTGCGCGTCGCTGAAATCACGGCTGCGGCGTGAATCGTCCAGTGTGCGGCTCTGGCCGATACAGACTCGCGCCTCGTGCGCTTCGAAGTCTGTCGCGCTGAGAAAGTGGACGTCGTTGGTCGCCACCACCGGGCAGCCGGTCTCCTGCGCGAGCATGACGCTTTCGTACACGCACTGATCGTCGCCGTTGCGCCCGGTGCGCTGGACCTCGAGATAGAAGCGGTCTCCAAAAATCGAACTCCAGCTGTCCAGGCGCGTGCGCGCCAGATCCTGCTTGCCAGCCAGCAATGCCTGCCCGACATCGCCATATTGTGCGCATGACAGGGCAATGAGTCCTTCGGCGTGCTCACGAATCCAGTGGCGGTTGACGACCGGGTCGCCCTGACGCTGCTCGTCTGTATACGCTCTGGAGATAAGCCGTGTGAGATTTCGATAGCCCTTATGATCACAGACCAGCAAGCAGAGCGTTGAAATCTGGCCTGGCATATCCGGGTCGACCACGCGCAGATCGCTACCAATGATAGGCTTCACACCCGCGCCTTCGCAGGCCTTGTAGAACTTGATGGCACCACAGAGGTTGGTCTGGTCGGTGAGTGCCAGCGCGGGCATCTTCTGCTTTGCAGCTGCGCCAACCAGGGCTTTCACCTTCGCCAGTCCATTGGCCAGGGAGAAGTCTGAATGCACGCGCAGATGTATGAATTGTGTCATGCTATGGGAGTTGGACCATTGATTTTGGGGTGTCGGGGAGATTCGCTTTGGCTTTGCGACTCACCCATTCTCGGTGCTCAGCGATGATTTCGCAACCGGCTTGCAAAGAGTTTTTTGTGTCTGGCCAATGGTTTCAGCTGCCGAAGTGATCGTACTATTTTTAACCTGTTTCAAGCCTAGTTAGGATCCCATGACCTCTGACGTATCTGGAAAAGCCCCCCGAATGCTGCTCGCCATGCAGTTGAGCTACCTACTCCTGCTGATAGCCGTTTTCGCTGACAAGTGGTTTGCAGTCAACGCCGTCAACACTCAGCTTCTGAACGAACAAGCCGCTGCCGAAGCCATCAACCCCTGGATCATCGGTTTCTGGACAATTTTGCCCTTGCTGCTTTTCGCCTGGCCGGTGATTGCCGTAAAGCGCAAATTGCTCGTCGGCTTCTGCTTTGTACTCTGTATCTATTTCGCGACGGCGATCGTCGATTGGCTGACTTACAATCAGCTCATCGCCAGTGCTGTAGCGTTACTGGCAGCAGCGCATTTCACAGCGATTGGCTTGTACCTCAAAATGAGTCGGCCAGTAGTTGCAGCAAAGCCAGCAGCCGAGAAGCCCGCAGCGATCTGAGCCGAGCTGACAAGGATGCCAACAGCATCCTCGGCATTATTGGCAACTACGAAACTGTGGTTTACGGCGAGTAAGTTCTGACTCTGGAGGCAGGGTCTTTAGAGACTCCGTGTCCGTCGACCTCATCAGTCTGCTCTCCGAGTAGCTGAGCGCCCTGCCTTTCGAGGCTTTCCCAAAGATAGGTCAACTGCGAGTGCGAATTGTTGCGCAGGCGATACAGCCGTACCTCGAGAGGTATGCAGCTCTGCACCTGATCGATGAGTGCGAGCTGCCGGTGCTGAAGTGCTGTACGCACGAGCCGGCCAGGCAACCAGCCTACGCCGAAGCCGCCTTTCACAAGTGCCTTCACGCCAATACAGTGCTTTTCGGAACAGACCACCTCGAGGCTAACCCCAAGATCGACCGATTCCATCGTCGATTTTACAACAGGCCCCAGTAGTGCATCATCGTCATACACGATGCAAGGCAGACTACCCCTCGAACCCCGATCACGTCCGGCAGCGTGCACAGGCTCACCAGCCGCGTTACTCGCGCTACAAAGTAAGAGTTGCTCATGATTGACTGTGATGTGTTGTAGCAGTTGGGCCTGCTCGGCACTAAATAGCGACATGTCCGGATGCCAATAGGTCAGCATCAAGTCAGTGCTGCCACTCAAAAGCGCATCGGCGAATTCACGCGCGCCCCACTTCGAAGAATTGAGATCGTAGTCGAAGGTGAGGTCGAGCCGCTCGCCGAGAGGCTTCAACCAGCTTTGGTACAGACTGATATACAGCGACTGCGAGGTCGCGAAGTTGAGGCGCTCGGTATCGTCGGCCTGTATGCGTTGGCATTGCTCGCGGGTGTCCGCCAGCAAGGCGGTGATACGCTCTGCAGACTGCAGGAATACTTCACCAGCTGGCGTCAGCGAAAGCGGCAGCGTATTGCGGTTGATCAGCAGCGCGCCCATCTCCTCCTCCAGCAGCTTTATCCGCCTGCTGAAAGTGGGCTGTGTGACATTCTGCTGATCGGCTGCCCGGGAGAAGTGCCGGGTATGCGCCAGGGCGATAAAATCGTTGAGCCAACGAACTTCCATGGCGGAAGATTAGCTGGTCAGAATCGCAGTGAGCCTTTGGGCATGTTCTGCAGCCTCAATGCCGAGATCGGTAAGATAACCACCGTCGTTCTGGGTTACCAAACCTTTCTGATACAGCCGCTCAGCAGCCGCTACAGCCTCAGGTGCAGCCGAGTGCTTGTGAACCTTGAGGCCTTCCTGCGTGGAAGACAGACTGAACAGCACCAGCAGATTGGTTTCAGCGACGAGATCATGTGTAAGCGCCATTTCCGTTTCCTTGTTATTTTGGACGATGGTGTAGTTTTATACGATCTTGCGCCAGTCTACAAAGAGACTTTGCAAGGCCGAGACGATTTATTCACGTTCGCACAGGTCCAGCAGTGCCGGTGATAACGGGAGCAGGTCGTGCTTTAATCAGCTTCAACACGCCCACGCTCACCAGCACCACTATGATGCCAGCCCACTGCACGAGGCTCAGCGCCTCATCCGGGAACACTGCCAGCGCAACGACGACCGTCACCACTGGTCCGAACATCGCCACTACGCCTGCCTCCACCGAGTTCGAGCGGCTAATGCCCTCGAAGAGAATAAAGAATGGCACCACGGTGGAGAAAATCACCAGGAGGGACATCCACCCGAAGGCGACAGGCGTCAGCACCAGCTGCGCCGGTTCAAGCGTCGGCACCAGAAAGATTGCCATCGCGGCCAGGGTAAAACTGTTCGTCACCTGGTTGAAGCGCACTGAGCCGATGGCATTCATGATTGGCTGACTCATGCGCCAGAAGATCGCGTACGACAGCGCAGCGCCGAGGCCGTAGGCCAGACCAACAGCGTCAAGCTCTCCGCCCTGCCAATCGGGCAATACGATCATGCCGATGCCAATCCAGGCTCCGGTGAAAATCAGCAGCTGGCGGATGGTCGGCATCTGCCTGAGCTCCAGTGCCTCGATGAGGATCAGAATCGCTGGAAACAGATACAGCACCATCCGCGAGATGCTGGCGCCTAGCGCTTCTATGGCATGGAAATCACACCAGGCGCTGATGAAGAACAGAAATCCGGTGAAGGCACACAGGTACCACTGCTTCCAGGTCAACCGCGACCTGTCGCGCCCGCGCAGCATGAACATTCCGCCGAACCAGAACAGCGGGACCGCCAGTATGAAACGCCATACCAGCAGCGCATTCACCTCCACACCTTCCTGATATACCAGGCGCGCAAATATGCCCTTGAAGGCCATGGCGAATGTAGCCAGGGCGACCAGTATCAAGCCTGAATGAACTACCTGTTTCCGTGTCACGACATGCTCCTTGGTGATCGACGACTCTGTCCGAAAAAGCCTTATGGTGCACCTCCGCTTGCTATTCACCAAGCGCATCGCCAGAGTATCAGCTATTCATATTTCGTATGGCATGTCTCATGGATATCAAGCAGCTTCGAGTGTTCATGCAGGTGGCCGAGGTTGGTAGCCTGGCCGGTGCGGCACGACTTACTGATTTGTCTCAGCCGTCACTGGGCCGGCTAATCCGGCAGCTCGAGACTGAGTTGAAGGTTTCGCTGTTTCGACGGACTGGTCGTGGCGTGGTTCTTACTGAAGCAGGGGTTCTGGTGCAGCGGCATGCACGAACGCTGCTGGATGAGGCGACCGCGCTTGAGCAGGCCTTGACGGTGCAAAGTGAAAGTATTATCGGCAGCCTTGCCTTTGGTCTGCCACCAAGCATCGGCGTACGGCTGACTGGCAAGCTCGTGGAGGCGTATCGCCGGGCTTATCCAAAGGTGCATCTGAGCATCTTCGAAACCCTCAGCGGTGATCTGCAGGAGCGCCTGCTGGACGGCAGTCTGGATATCGCGATCCTGTACAGCAGCTCGATCAGCGCCAGCCTGACTACTACAACGTTGGGGAGTGAAGACCTGCACCTGATTTGTCGCCGGGATCATCCCGAAGCTCTTGAGGCCTCGATCAGTTTTCAGGAGGTGCTCCAATTGCCACTGATCCTGCCGGGTCGACGGCATGGCTTGCGTGCGCTTTTGGAGCAAACTGCATTCAGGGAGGATCTTGCCTTCAAGACTGACCTTGAGGTGGACTCGTTACGGGTGCAACTGGATCTGGTCGGTCGCGGGCTTGGCTACACAATACTGCCATCGCAGACGCTGCTTGCGAGTCATGTGGATGGGCTTGTGGCGGTGCCTATCGTGGCACCGGTGCCCAGGCGACAGTGTGTGCTGGCCTGGTCGAGGGATCGGGCGCTGTCGCCTGCGGCGGGGGTGATGCGGGCGCTGGTGATGGGGCTGTTTGAGCAGACCTAGGGTAAACCCTAGCTAGGGTTCGCCCTAGCTGCGGGACAGGGTGGATCTGGGCACAATGAGGTGACTTGTCGTTACCCATCATGGAAGAGCCCTCATGACATCAATCACTGCCGCCCGCTCGCTTGATTCGTTTGCTATCAGCGAAGCTAGTAATGCGCGCCTGTCAGCCAGCAGCAGCAGCGGCGCGCCCACTGAACTGAAAGCTTTCGAATTCACTGGCGCAATTGCGCCGAGAACACCCTCGGCCCAGGAATTGGCCCAGGCTGTTGACAAGGCCAGCGCCCGTCTCGACCAGGGTGATAGAGCAGGCGCTTATCTGGAGCTCTATTCAGTGACCGGAAACGAGCAACTGCTTATGCAGGCGCAAATCACCACCTATTCTGGCGCGATCGGTGGCATGGCGCTGGAAGGCAATTTCAGAGCGAGATGGCTAATCCGGAGCAGTACACACTGACGCTCGATAAGTTCTCGCACGATATCGATAAGGCCGTTATTGGACTGGCCAGGAATGCCGCCGACAAAGGCCGCCCAGAACTTTTCAACACCTATCAGATCATGCATACCGACAGAGCGGTCTGGGAATCGAAGGGGATGGGAAACTACTTCCCTGGAAACGCGCAGTTCATCGGAATCCCTGGCGACGAACATATCGCGAAATCGGAAGGTAGCGAAAACGCGATTCTGGCGCAAGACGAGGCCGAGCTCGGGCGGCGCCCCTCCGAATATGCAAATGATCCTCGCTATGATATCAAGACCAGCAGGGATGGCCGTTTTATCACAGTTGTGAATAAAGAGACGCAGCGCATTGAAGTGCTATTTGACAAGGCATTCGACTCAGACCATGGGTCCGCGCTTGATCGCTTGCATTCGCCCGACCTTGAACAGATCAAGGATGAGCTGCCCTCAGATCGAATCATTGCGGAGAGGGAAAGAAAAATGAATTTCGTGCAGGCCGGGCTCATGGTGCCGGTGGATGACCTCCCGGCGTTCGACCCAAGTCTTGCCAGACCAGCCGCAAACTTCGATCGGGTGTTCGAATTCGAGGGTGAATACTATCAGGTTGACGACAAAGTTCTATTCGAACAGGCAGGGGTAGACTTTGAGAAGATGACCGAGGATAGCTTTCATGCCGCGTTCCAATACGCCTGGCAGATGGGCAGTATTGGGCGTGATGTAGATGCGCTGGTATCTGGTAAAAACCTTGATTCTTCAGCCGCATTTCGAACAAGCCTCGAGCAACTCGTAGAGACGAAAGCCGTTGTCAAACTGACGGACGCTGAGGTGGCAGCTCACTTGGCAACCGATGAGCCGGTAATGGAGTACCACCCTGTCAACGACGCCCATAGACAACTTCGCTTCGATCTTTTCACAGAGCTCAAAGCCCAAACGACTGAAAACGCATGAGACAGCAGAGCCGTCGATTTTGAAGGCGTATAATTTTCTCAAAGGCTGCAGCGGACTCATCGGTCTGCTGCTCTTGGGTGCTTGTGAAGATCAGCCGCCGAACACTTACGACACCCCCTGGACGGTCTATCTCAAGTCAGAGGACGTCACCTATACCCTGCGTGTGCCCTTCGGTGCACTGTATCTCTACAATTTTGAGGACATCGACGAGGATAATCGCTCGGTAGTGAGAACAAGCACCGAAATGGAGTGGGATTCCGACAGCGAGAAGCCGTATGCGCTCTGGCGGAAAGAACAACTTGACGCCAATCCTGGCTTGAACACTGACCACGTCTCGAACAAATTCTGGTTTCACATCGGCTTTATAGATCCATCCATGGATGCCGGCAAACTGGCGCTACGCGTCTACTTCGAGGGTGCGAGTAGTAAGGGACGCCCTTCGAATGCACCATACTCAACCGGATTAATTTGGAACAACACCGCCGAACGATACGAACAGCCTGGTTATGAGTACATCCTGATCAAGACTCGAGACAGCAATGATGCCTCCATGATCGACTGCTCGAAGTCAGCGGTTTATTGTAATTTGCGTGGAGCTCGTTTGTCGCCCCATCTAAATTTCGACACCATTAGCATACCGAAGGACGACCTGCAGAACTGGCGCAGCTATCAGGAGAAGGCGATCAGGCTGTTCAACAGCACTTTGGTGTCAAGCGAAGTTCATTCTGAAAATACATGAGACAACAGAGCCGTCGATTTTGAGGGCGTATAATTTTCTCAAACGCTGCGGCGGACTCATCGGTCTGCTGCTCCTGGGTGCTTGTGAAGATCAGCCGCCAAACACCTATGAGACCCCCTGGACGGTGTATCTCAAGTCAGAGGAAGTCACCTACACCCTACGTGTGCCCTTCGGTGCGCTGTATCTCTACAATTTTGAGGACATCGACGAGGATAATCGCTCGGTAGTGAGAACAAGCACCGAAATGGAGTGGGACTCTGATAGCGAAAAGCCGTATGCGCTCTGGCGAAAAGAACAACTTGACGCAATCCTGGGCTGGACACTGATCGCGTATCAAACAAATTCTGGTTTCATATAGGATTTACCGACCCTTCAACCGATTCCGGCAATCTGGCTCTAGGCGTTTATTTCGAGGGTGCAAGTAGTAAGTCATACCCTGCGGATGCACCATATTCAACCGGCCTGATTTGGAACAACACCGCCGAACGATACGAACAGCATGCTTATGAGTACATCCTGATCAAGACTCGTGGCAGCAACGACGCATCTATGATTGAGTGTTCGAAATCAGCCGTTTACTGCAATCTCAGAGGCGCGCGACTTACGCCGCACTTGAAGTTCCAATCCATCAGCATACCCAAGGATGATTTGCAGAACTGGCGCAGCTATCAGGAGAAGGCGATCAGGCTGTTCAACAGCACCCTGGTTTCAAGCGAAATTCATTCTTCTGATGCTCCTGCTGGCTAGCCGTCCGTCTAACCACAGGAACGCTTTCTCATCGCTTACAAGATAGTATTCTTGCCGCCTCTGCGAACAGAGACTCGCGCTTACATTAGCCAGGATGCTTTATGAACCACCGCCTCGTACTCCCCACCCTACTCTCGACTGCACTCATGCTGGTCACGCCGTTTGCGGTTGCCAAAGACTCGGCCGCACCAGACGCAGATACATTCGTCGACGCCTATATCAAGCTCTTCGTGCCGATTCACATGGTGCGCTCGGTCGATGACCGATGCCAGACGGAGGAGCCGGATCTCGTTCCCCGAGACGCGATTAAGACCTGGGACGAGATCAACTCGGTCGGCAAGCTTGAGGGTGCCTCAGCGAAACTGATGACTCATTCAAAGGACTGGCAAGCCATGCGGCCACTGCTCGACGCCAAGATCGCCGAGACCACCAAAGCTGATATAGCAGAAATGTCCTGCAAAGACTTTAAGGCTACCGTTGAAAAGGGTGGCTTTCAGGTACTGAAATCGTCGCTCGATGATTACCTGACAGTGATGAAGGGGTTTTCTGCGATGTTGAAGGAGGCCCGGGCTACAAAAAGCTGACGCTCTTCAGCTCGTCCTGCAGCGGCCCTGCTCAAAAATCATTTCCGCAGTCAGCCCCTCCTCGTCTGTGATTGACGGATCAGCGCCCGCGTCTAAAAGAACTGGAAGTGCCGGGTGATCGGGTGAATCGCACATAGCCCTCATGAGGGGGGTACGTCCTCGGCTGTCCTGCTTGTTGACGTCAGCGTCAGCCTCTATGAGCAGTGAAATCAGCTCTTTTGCAGATGGCGTGAACAGCGCTCGAAACAACGCTGTTTGCCCGCTTTTGTCTTCACCATTCACTTTTGCGCCGTTCGCCAAAAGCAGTCTTACCAAAGCCGGGGCGTCTTTGTGGGAGATCGCAATCATGAGTGGCGGGGCGGCAGTACCGTCATCTGGAGCATTTGGATCTGCACCCGCTTCCAAGAGCAGGCTGACCAGCTCAAGCGCGTTATCTGTACTGACGGCTTTCATCAACGGCGTGGTAGGGCTACCGATACCGAGGGTATTTTGAAAGCGATTTACGTCCGCACCTCTCTTCAACAGCATTTGCACAAGCTCAGGGCGATTGCTGGAGACAGCCGCCTCGAGTGCGGCATCGCCGTCCGGACTCAAGCCCGCATCAAGCAGTATGGGCACCGCTTCAGGATTTCTTTTCACTGCATCATCGATGGTAATCGCTGCTTTTTGTAGGTCTTCCGATGACATACCCTGCATCGTTCGGCGCAGGATAGGCAAACAGCTTGGTATCTGCGAAATTGTAGGCAGGTCCCCTCCGGCGAGTGTCGCTCCCGCCTCTAATAAACGCTCGACTAGCTCGATATGACAGGGCGAAGAGAGCGCGTAGGACATAACTGCATGCCCAAGACAGCTCTTAACCTTATGCACATCAGCACCATGGTCCAGAAGTGCATCGACTTTCTCAAGGTATTTGTCGGCCTCCTCTAGATCCCCTCGGCTGAACGCCCTTCCACTTCTCGAAACCGCTGAGCCCAATAGCGAAATGGAAGTTCTCCCCGATGTGTAGCATTCGTTCGGGTCTGCACCTGCTTCTAACAGAACCCGGAATAATTCGCCATGATCTGCAGTCAGGAGAACATCACTGAGTGCAGAAGCGCTTCCTGGCGTCGAAGGAATCGCCTTCACGTCCGCACCTGCATCAAGGAGGACCCTGACGATCGCTAGCCTTTTTGCCCTGACCGCCGAGTTCAGTGGAAGCGATCCGTGCTTATCCGGCTGATTAGGACTGGCTCCATCCGCCAGAAGGCTTTCGACTTCACGGGGGTGGCCTACGGACGACAGTAAAACCAGCTTATCCGCAACTGTAAATTCGGGCACCTCTTCAGCTGCGGTATTTTGCGCGACGCCACAGAGTAGCATCGCAGCTACCGTGAGACCCGGTGAAATACGGCGAAAGTGAGTCAGGATCGCACTTGAGCTCATCGTACAGCCGGGTCCTTGGTAGTGTATCTTTCAAAAGCCAACTTGATGTCAATCAGTTGCATAAGCCTCTCGGAATGAGGTTCAAAGAGATCTCGAAGTGTGCCGTTGATATCAATCAGCTGGTGCTAAGATCGCCCTTGTCGTCAGACCCAGCACGCTGGGCAGTAGCAATCTTCTGAACCAGTTCCATCAGCCCTTCTGCATGGGTTTCAGTAGATCTCGAAGTTTTGCATAGTCTTTGAATAGCTGCGGGCGGAGTTTGTCTACGTCCCCAGAACCACTACGCTGCGCAGTTGCAATAGTGAGGAGGGTCTCTCAGCGATTTTGAAGGAGGCCAGGGCTACAGGTGGCTGGCGGCTCTCCTTAAACATCACAGAGTCCCTTCTCTACTATCATGTCAGCGGTATTGCCGTCTTGGTCGGTCATGTGAGGGTTAGCTCCACCTTCGAGCAGGCGGGGTATCATGGGGTGGGATAATGATAGGCACATGGCTCGCATCAGTGGAGTTCGCCCAGTGTTATCTGGTTTATTTGCGTCAGCGCCGGCTCCTAGCAGTAGAGGAACCAACTGATAATCCTCTTGGTGCCATAGCGCGTGCATCAGAGCAGTCTCCCCTGAACGATCCTGGCCATTAACATCTGCACCAGCAGCGAGAAGCTGCTTCGCCATTGACGCACCTCCCTTCTTTCTCACAGCGAGAATCAAGGCCGTATGACCGCCGAAATCTTCCTTCCATTCGAGATCAACGCCTGCCGACAGTAAAATAGGCACGACCGATTCAGCGTATTCACTACGCACAGCGGCGGTCAGTGGAGAATCGTGAGGCTTTCCCTGTAAGGTCGATTTTTGATTAATGTCCGCGCCTGCGCTCAGCAGGAGCCGAACCATTTCCACGTTCCCCTCTCCCGCGGCGAGAACGAGAGCCGCGCGGCCGTTAGGGTCGAACTTATGGGCTAGCAGCAGCGGAACTATACCCGGGTTGCTCTCCACTGCATCGTCAATGACTATTTCGGCCTCACGCAGCTCTTCAGGAGACGTCGACTTCAAAACACGTTCTAGAACGGATGTACAGGTAGGGTCTTTCGATAGAGCACGCACTTCATAGGGTGGAACTTCTGCGCCTGCATCCAATAGCCGGTGCAGAAGTCGCTCGTAGCAAGGCGCGGACACTGCTTTGGAAAACGCTGGCAGCTGCTCACATTGATCAACCTTCTGTGGGGTAGCCCCATTTCTCAGCAGTATTTCGATGTTGTCAAGATAGCCCTCAGCACTGTCAGATTCTTGTGATGCAAAGGCTCGAGATGCACGTCCGATCGCGCCGCCTAACGCTGTGAAGCTGGCTTTTTCGTCTTGCCCGCAGCGATTGGGATCAGCGCCAGAATCAAGCAACAAACGAATCATTTCACCACGTCTGAGACTTGTTGCGGCGACGTATAGAGGGGCGCTATCGAAATCAAACTTTGCGCCCTTATTTACATCGGCTCCCGCCGCCAGAAGCGTCTCCGCAACATCAAGGCGATTATATAGCGCGGCGTAGTACATAGGGGTGAGCCCTTTTCGATTAGGCTGGTTAGGATCTGCCCCGTCCGCTAGAAAACTTTCAACCGCAGCTAGTGGCATGCGAGCAACTGCGTAAACCAGTCTCTCAGCAAGCTCCTGTTTTTGGTCATCGGCCGAGGCGATAGACCAGCCAGGGAAAAGCACCAGGCAAAGAACAAAAATCAGGTTTCTTGACATCCCACTAACCTTATCGAAAAAAGTATTTCACCTTGTTTGCGGTGCAGGTTAACGATACGCGCCACAGATGGCTTTGATTTTTTGCAATTGCCGAAGGTCCTCTTGCAACGGCGCCATTAGCTCTCTGAGGTTCTCATTCACTTTCGACACCTTCTCCGATAGCTCTGGACTTATTGCCCCGGAGTCCGATGCGGCAGCAACTTCGGCCAGCACAACCTTGCCCTCAACCAGGGCAGAATTTAAAGCTGGGGACCTCGAGATATACCTCTCAACTGCTTCAGAATGTCTACTAGCCTCATTCGCCAAGTGAGTCCAATTTCCTCCCTCCTGCTCCCAAACCGCTATGCCCGCTGACGCCTGGTCGTAGTAGCTCTCTCGGTCCAAACTCCCATTGTGAAAATGTCGATCTCTGGTATCGAAGGTGAAGTCAGAATAATCTTCGTCGATCACCCTATCGATGCCTCCAGCGGCGTTCGCGGTATCGGATGCGAATTTGACTAGTTCATCTGGATCAACAGCCATACTCTGAAGATCCAACACTTCAGCAGCGAACTTCGCTCTCTCAAGTCGTGCCGTGTCAAGTTGCTCGCCACTTGGGAATTCTGCCTGAAGCTGAGCGTATTCAAGAAGGGTATCCGCAGCAGCTTCTCGCTCACCAAAGCTCCTCTTGATCAACTCGGTACCATTCTGGATTAGAGCGAACGGATCAACAGCAGCCTCTCCCATCGCCTCAGATCCGATCCGGCCGTTGATATCATCGCCTACCAAGCCTGTGGTCATTTTCACTAGGCCCATTGGCGATGCACCACTCGTACCGATGCCAATGGCCTGGAACAGTCGGGTCATAAGCGCCTGGCCACTGCCAGTCGATTGTGAACCGATACCTACCAAAAGCGTCCTATCTGCATTTGCACTCTCAAGCTTGAGAAGCTGCCAGTGAGGGTCCTTCTCAAGCTTTTGCTCCAACCCGGGATTCTCCTCCAAAAGTGTTTGAAGCGCCGCACGCTGCTCTGCGGTCTTCTCTTTGTGAGCATCCAACAGGTCGCCGAACGACGGCTCAACAGTCTGCCCTCCCCCCAACGCAATATCGAAATCCTCTCGAAGATGAGCCAATGGGAATTGCCAATCCCTGCCCATCTTCAGCGCCGATTCAACGTCACCGAACAGCGATTCCGCAAGCTCTTGATTACCGTCTGCAAGCTCCGCCATTCGGTCGGCAAGTCCCCGGGTATCAAGGCTACCGGTCGATGGATTCGTGAAGTCTCGAATCAGCTGCTGAGCGCTGGGAGGCAATCCCGCGGCAGCAGAAGGGTTGAATGCGAAAGAAGCGCCGGCGGCGCCTACGGAACTGAGCGAGGTCATGTGCAATCCCTGTCGTAACTGAGTGAAGTAGACTCGATTATCAAGATAAATGCAGGCGTCGGTAACTAGGGCGAACTCTAGGTGGGACATTTTTGCTACAGGGAAGCTCTATGACCACGAAATTGCAGAATAGTTTGCAAGGTGCCAGGCCTAGTGAGCGGTTGAGCCAATGGGCTATTACACGCCAACGTCGGGAGCTGTTATCTTAGGGGCCGATATCACGGACGTATCCAATCATGACCAATCTGGACAAGGCGATCGCCATCGCCACACGAGCTCACGCCGGTCAAACCGACAAGGGCGGCAACCCCTATATTCTGCACGCGCTCAGGGTGATGATGCAGTTCGAGCACCATAACGAAATGATTGTGGCCGTGCTGCACGATGTCGTGGAAGACACCGGCCTTACGGCTGCGGATCTCGAAAAGTATGGCTTCTCTGAAGATATCATCGCGACTATCGACTGTCTGTCACGGCAGCGCGGTGAAAGCTACGACAGCTTTCTTGCGAGAATCGCCCAGGACGACCTCGCCAGGCGGGTGAAGATTGCCGATATCAAGGACAACCTCAACCTCACCCGTCTGGATCAGCTCACCAACCGGGACATGGCCCGGGCGAAGAAGTACCACAAGGCATTGAAGGTGCTGGCGGAGTAGCTTAGGCGCTCCACGGTCAAGGCGCGCTGGCCTCCACTTCCAGCTGCTCGTCATCCGCTGGCTGACCCTTGCCGAGAATGATGTTCGCAGCGAACGACAGCGACAACATGATCAGCGCAACGGGCCACAACGTGTCGTTGTGCAGCTGGGTCGACAGGCCGCCGGCAAGGCCCGCCAACAGGTACTGAGAGGCGCCGAGAAAAGCTGAGGCTGAGCCAGTGTGGCGGTCGAAGCAACTCATGTACAAGGCGCCAGAATTAGGCACGATCATGCCGTGACTGCCGACCGTGAAGATGATGCAGCCGGCAACCAGCCACAGTGGTGGATCGAAAGCCAGCGTGCTCACCAAGGTAGCCACGGCTGCGAGTTGTAAACACAGCGCAAGATTCAGCATCGTCTCGGGCGACCTGACGTTCAGCTGCCAACTGTTGATCCGATTCAGCACAGCCAGCATCACGATATTCGCAGCAAACAGAAGACCGAAGGTTCTTTCTGAGACGCCGAAGTACGCCTGGTAGATAAAGGATGCGTTGGTAATGAACACGACCATCACGCTGAACGCCAGCGCCTGGGTTGCCAGATATCGACGAGCATTGCGTTGCCGCAAGACATGCAGATAGCGCTTCAGAACAGGCGTCGGCGTCGCTACCGGATCAACCGCAGGCCCTCTTCTCGGCAACACTCGCCAGATAATCAACATCATCAGTACAGCGGCTATCGATAACACCGCGAAAATGCTGCGCCAGTCCGAAAGCTGAAGGATCAGTGCGCCCACCGAGGGCGCAAGTGCCGGCACAGCGATCATGATGAGGCCGACCAGCGAAAATAGCTTGGCCGCCTCTACGCCCACCGCACGATCACGAATCAGCGCTGGAATACAGACAGCAGTAAAGCCGCCACCAATCGCCTGGGCAAAGCGCGCCAGCTGCGCGACCCACAGGACATCAGCCATCATGATCACGAGGCTGCTCGCCGAGAACGCAACCAGCCCGCTCAGAATAACCGTCCGCCGCCCTAGCCGATCAGACAGCGGACCACCGACCAGTTGGCCAAGCGCCACACCCAGCACGAACAGACTGATCGTGGTCGCGATATCATCCGCGCCAACGTTGAAATCCAATGCCATAGCCGGCATCGCCGGTAAATAAAGATCCAATGCGAGTGGCACCAGTGCCATGACCATCGCAATCGGCAGAGCAAACCTGAGATTATTCATCGGTTCCTTGGGTACACTGATCAAGGGAATAGCTGCCTATGCAACTATCTTTCCAGAAAGAGAATAACTTGCATCTATCTTTCCAGCAAGGTAGTTTGCCGAGCTTTCACTGAGCCCGGACGCCCATGAGCAATACTCACCTGCCCTTTGACGAATTCCTCGCACTGATGCGCGAGAACTGGCCGGAAGCCCACTCGCTGATGACCACGGCGGTGCCGCGCATGATCCGGGTGAACGAAGGCTTTCAGCAGGTGATTCGACAGGTGATGGAAGCGCAAGGGCTGCAGGATGCGGACTTCAGGTTGCTGAGCACCCTGCGCCGGAGCGGCGAGCCCTATCGTCTTTCACCAACGCAGCTGTATTACTACATGCTGGTGAGTTCGGGTGGACTGACCAAAGTGCTGCATCGTCTGGAAGCGGCAGGTCTGGTACAGCGGGTGGATAATGAGCTGGATGGGCGGAGCAAGCTCGTGGAGCTCACGCCAGAGGGGAAGAACGTGGCGGAGGAATCTATGCTCGCGATTAGCCGTAAGCATCGCGAGATGATTTCGAAGGTGTCCGATGAGGATATCGAGCAGCTGGATCGGCTATTGGCCAAGGTGTTGCAGTCTATGGAGTAGTAGAGAATTGTCCTCGGCAAAAGCTCAAGTTCGCTTACTCAATCGGCCTGATCTGGAAATTTCATCTGGGCGACCTTCGCGCATCCACCTGGCCATGGCACCTTCTTGTAAGGCGTATTGCCCTTGATGAGACTTCCAGAGAATAGCTGAATCGTCTGCGCGCAGTTTGTCCAGAGCTTTCTGAACGCGTGATGGCGTCACCACTTCGCCCGTGGCACGGGTGTAGTAATCCAGCGAATCCTGAGTGTAGGGTTCGAAGTTTTCGCCCTTTTCAGCTACTAGAGTGACGATAGCCTGTTGCAGAGGCGGCAAGGCCTTCGCCGTGTTTTGAAAACGCTCGATCAACGCCAGACGCTGCGCTATTGCCATATCAACCATCTGTGTCTCGATTCGAACCACCGTTTCTGACCCGAGAGCCCGCTTGCTGAGGATGGTCGACAGAGCACTCTTGAAGGTTTGTGGCTCGTGCTCGAACAGCTCGAAAGCGCGGGCCATTTTGTTCCGATCGAGCATCTGAACCTTGGTGAAGTCTTCAGCCAGCTTGCAGACAAAGTCGATGTAGCGCTCATCGAGCAAGGGAAATTCCTGCACCTGGCTACCGTAAAAGGCCGCATTCTTGCTGGTAACCAGTCGCATCAGCTTATCGCGATCAGAACCGGTCATGATCAGTAGTAGATGCTGTTGACCATCCGAGCGCATTTGATCCCGTGCGCTCTTCAAACCTGCCATAAAAGCGTGACCATTGTGGTGGGTCATAGCCAATTGAGCTTCATCTATCACGAGAACGATATCCTTACTGACTTTTCTGCGCAGGTCACTCAGGGCGGTTTCAACAGTGCGGAAGTCTATGGCAGCAATAAGCTTTGGATCGATAGTACCGACCGAAGGCACTTTGATCTCGTTGGTTCGTTACGAAGAAACGACGTTTTGCCTGTGCGCCTTGGCCCGCTCAGGAATAATCCGTTTGAGCTGTCGCTAAACGGATTCTGACCGGTGATATCGTCTGCGAACTGCTGCACAAGTTCCGGTCGATAGAAGTGTCCACGATCTTTGCGCATTTTGGAGATCCATTTCGCTGGGAGCTAAGCGGTAAGCTATGAACCAGTTATCCTTGATTATCTAAAACTGGATAATAACAGGATAAAGGTTGCGGAGCGTCTTTGGAAGGCGTCAGAGCGACCTGGAATGCTAACCGCCTGCGGGTATCGTTAAAGCAGCACTGCCTACTTCCTGTGATGGATATCTGTCGTGGTTCATTCGACGAATTTTTCGATCACGCTATCGGCCCCTGTGGAAGAAGGCGCAGCAATTTCATCTGCATGGGCACCATGGGCATTAAGCCCTTTTAACAGATCTGCCTCTGAAAAGGGGAGGTTGACCTTACGGACAGGTTTTTCAGCGGCTTCACCGTTTAATTTCACTATGCACGCGAACCTCATGTAGACACATGTGTATCTGCTATAAGAAAAGCTAAAGCAAGTGTCAAATTGCGTAGCGACATTCCCGCCGCAGCGGATGTAATGTTCGGATACACGCCGATCAGCACCGGCGATGGGCGTACAGTCGAATCGTGGGCGTATAGCGTCAATTACGCAGTAACCGACGCATGCCTTAAGACTACTGATTTACAAAAGGACGATCCAGATTTAGCGAATTGGTTCGGGCGCCGTTCTCGAGCTTCCCGCCCAGATAGAGGGAACCGCCCTCAACGGCTAGAATATCGATTCTTTCGAAACTATAAGCCTCGCCATTGAGTTCCGAAAATTCAAAACCTATCTCAGTGGCCTGCATACCTTCTGGCGTAGTGACGGTCGATCCGAGTGTGTATTCTCCACTAACGGCGGTCTTGATGGCGCTAGGCTCTCCGGTACAGTCTGCAGTGTCATAAGCGTAAGTCAGATACTCGACGCCGCTTTCAGTGAAATTGTACGCGCTGGCATAATGTGCCGCGCCACGCCTGGTCGAGTTCTGTGTGCATTGTCCCTTCCACTGGCCGACGAGCGCCTGAGCGACAACGGTGTTATCTCCAGGGACTTCTTGATCCGTGCCATCCGTACCACTGACCGGCACATCACCTGCGCCACCCTGAAGCACGAAGACTCTAGCCAGATCGAGCGTTGTGGTCCGGGTTTCAGGTGTCGTCGCAAATTCATTACCGAAGTAGAGCCCGGCTGAGTCAACATAGAAAATGTCGTACTGGGTCGCCGGCGGAGCATCTTCGGATACAGAATCCACCTGCATGTCGAGCGCGCTGGCCTCGAGACCATCGGTAGTGGCAACGGCTCTTCCGATGGCAAAGGTGCCACCCATTCGTTGGGCTTCCGTAGTCGTGGAGGGTGTTGTGCAGTCTGGGTCGTCGTAGAAATTCACGACCATTTCAAAGCGGTTCTTGTCGAATACCCTGCTCTGGCGACTGGAGCCCTCATCAGTCTCGCCACCCTGTCCGGGGCTACACTCTGCCAACCATGTACCTTCGAGCGACGTGGCTTCACCTGCCACGCCAAGCGCTGAGCCGCCCTGGCTCGAACTGTCTGTGACCGCTGGCGTCTGTACATTATCATCACCGCTCTTGCCATCGCTGCCACAACCAGCGAGCAAAACCAAGCAGAGTGCGAAACATTGTTTACGTTCGAACATAAGACATCCTTGTGTGATTTGATTATTTTCTGATTCCCGAGTCAGGCTCCGGCGGGCAGCATGATATGGGGAGCTTGGGATATAGGCAATCGGCTTTTAGGTTGGTGTCGGGGTTTGCTTTAGGTAGTGAGACTTCTGGATAGCCCTTTCAGATATGTTCTCTTCCACCACCTAGGGTAAACCCTAGCTAGGGTCTGCCCTAGCTGGCAGAACAACCGTTTCCGGGCACACTGGCGCCATGCCAGAGGTTGTGAGTGCTGGCCACACCGAACCACGGAATTCTGCAAAGGGACAAGACTCGCATGAATATCACTACACCCCCGTCTCCCACCACTGCCCCGAGTGGCGTGGGGAATTACGGAATGTCATTAACAGCTGGAAACCACGCACCTGGGTCAGCGGATGCATTTGCCAGCCAGTTGATTGAAAAGAACACATCGCCCCTCGGCTTTTTCGGCCAGGCGAGACAGCTGGATACCGCGTCACTGGCCAACCAGGTCGTCGCGCTCTCGCAGAAGGACAGCGCCAAAGCGGCCGACGTTTTAGCAGCTGTAGAGCAGCAGTTATCGCCCAGCGACTTCGGTGATTTTCAGGCAGACCTGCGCACGGCTCGTGAGCAGCTTGAGAATGGCGTAGCGACACTGAAGGGTAATGGCGGGTCCGAGCACTCAGCTGTCGACAAGGACGCGGCGCGAAATCTTGCCGAGCGATTGGTGCAGGATGCTTCGACCGAGCAAGCTTCTACTGGCAACTCCCAGAGTCCAACAGAGATCGACACCAGTAAACTTGCCTTTCCGCTTGAGAAGCTTGCTGAAGCAGATCCCGCCGAAGCTCAGGCAGTGAAAGCTGCACTCAACGAACTTCTGCCACTCGATCAGCTCGCCGCCCTGAATGAAGACCTTGGAGGCGGCAGAAGCCTGAGTGAGCGTCTTGCCTTGATCGTTGAGAGCCCTGGCGACGCAGCAGTCGGCATAGGTAAAGGCATGGCAACCGACGCAAGCGATGACATGGAGTTCAGACTCAAGGTGCTCACCAACCGGGTTGGTACGGAACTTCAGGTTGATAGCATGCTAATGAAGGGCAGAGACCCGGAAGCTTCAGCTGCTTTGATGCAACAAGCCGAAGCCATGTATCAAAAAGCAGACGGCATTGATCTACCCGCTCCTGGAATCAAGAACGGCGCTGAAGCCGCTGGTCGCGATCTGGCTTCAGTGGCGGATATTGCGACAGGTAATTTGACTGGAATTGCGAAGGGTAAAACAGTTAGTCAGGCGGCGGGGCAGAGAGCTGACAATTACGATAAGTTTCCCAAGGATATCGCTTTCGATCCGAACCTCAGAACGCACATAAGTACAGTGGATGGATTTTCACAGAAAAAAGGTGTCGGAGGCGGTCACAATCTAGATGCCTTTAACCAGGCTGTCCTTGAGAGGAATTTGAAGATAGTCAGCAGCACGAAACATCCCACGTCTGAGGGCATTACCCATATCCGATATCAAATCCCTGCAGTAGATAGAGCTGGAAACGTTACGGGTTATAAGAATAAAATTTACGAAAAAACTGTGTATGATCCCAAGCTGATCTCTGATGATAAGATCCTGCAGTTGGGGCAAGATGCGGCAGCTAAAAAATATCCAGATGCAGTGTCACAAGGGCTGAGAGAGTTCTCTTCTGAAGCAGGAGGGATTCAATTTAGGGTTTATGTTAGAGATGAAATTATTAGTAATTTCCATCCGGAGTTGTAGGAATGAACGAGTCTTTATTTAAGAACCTGGATCGAAGAAACGATCCGTTATGGATAGCTAAAGAATTTTTTAATTCTTTCAACAACATCCTTTTTCCCAGCACGATGCAGTATCTAATTGAGGGGACAGGATATGCAAGCGAGTATAACGGTTGTGAGTTTCCAAGCGATCTTGATGAGGATGATGAGCCGTTCGAAGGTGTACGCTTCAGATATGATGACGACGAGATTGTGGTAACAGAAGAAGCTTTCAGAAAGTGCTTGATAGCGGCATGTGAAAGGTATAGGGAAATGAATCCTGCCCGAAGCGATGAGATAGATCAACTGTTATCAGAACTATAATCTTTTCTTAAGCTTTCTCGACGACGAGGGCAGTGTCAGGTTTGCATATCAGCAGTGAGCGTGAGCCCGTCAACCCGAGAGCCTGTAACTGTCGGGTAAGCAGAAACCAATATTGATTGGTCTCTGCTTACCCGAGCCTGTAAATCCATTTGTGTAACGGCCCACGACTTCGTAGCCTTTTCAAAAGGATACCATTGTGGGAATACAAATGGATCAGGAAAGACTCAAGGCGCTCGCTGCTGAACTTGCTTAGTATATCAAGTCCGAGAAAGACCTCGGTGCGCTGACTCAGCAGCTCGTGAAGCTTACTGTCGAAACCGCGCTCAACGCTGAACTCCATGAGCACCTCGGCTATGAAAAGCACTCATTCAAAAGCCGAGGCACTGGCAACAGCCGCAACGGCACCTCGCCCAAGCGACTCAAAGGCCAGCACGGCGAGGTTGCGATTAGCGCCCCGCGCGACCGCGAAGGCTCTTTCGAGCCGCAGTTCGTTCGCAAGGGACAGTCCCGCCTCACACAGATGGATGATCAGATTCTGGCGCTCTACGCCAAGGGGCCAGTGTTTCTCGCTTAAGGATGTGATCCATAGGCGAGCCTCTCAGTCATTACTCACGCCAGACCAACTCTCCTTTGCTGTAACCACCATCGTGTTCAAAGAATCAGAAACTAATTTCAGCGCAGTTTGGATTGTGGTTACACAGATCTATTTGCAGGCTCCTAGTCGTTGCCGCAGAACATCTATCAACTACCCAAACTCAGTTACTCCCGCCAATCTAGATCGCCCCTACTGCAAAGCCCCTGAATAGTATGTCCATTTGCGCCCCTTCCAGGAGGATAGTACTCAACCTCAAAGATATCCGGGTTGGTGTATTCACTAGAAGTGAATGTGAAACGATCAGGCAATATGGCTTTGTCAGCAGCTTGGTCAATGATCACTGTAGAGATTCCGAGGCAGCTCTCGCTTTTGGTATGGTGAACATTGGCGAGGATATAGCGACTATCTGGAGACCAGTCCAGCCCCTCGATGAAAAGCGAGTAACCATCCGGTACGGAATGATTGGTGATCTGACGGAAGTCCTCGGTCCCTACATCCCAGACATGCAACTGCCCATTACTCGCAGCAGAAAAAGCAATTTTACTGGCGTCAGGGCTAATTCTAGGAGTAAGCATTGTTTCGTTGGGGGTTGGTTTGATCAGTCGAGGCTCGCTTGCTAGAGGATCATCAACGATGTACAGGCCCTTTTGACGAGATGAGATCAGCAAAGCGCCGTCCCGGGTCCACGTAATTGCAAACGCATTGAGACCTTCGGCTAGATTATCCTCGATTGTTCGGACGAGTACACCCTCAAGGGTATAGATACGAATGAAGCCTTCTACCTCAGACCTCTCAGGTAAAGTTAGAAATGCAACATACTGATTATTTGGTGAAATATACGGCGGTGATACTTGATATTCTGCGTGATCGAACGACGCCAGGCTTTCGCCACTTGTAGTGCGAACGTGATTTTCGAATTTACCAGTGGCGGCGGCTCTGTTATAGAAGGCGATGAGACTCCCATCGTATGAAACATTAAATCCGTCTATTGAACCGGCTCCAGCTATGAGTGCTTCTTGTACAGGCGTTTCCAACGAGATTGAATAAAGCACCGAACCGGGTGAGTGATAGATTGTCCCGCTGAGCCCGCGGTTAACTTTAGATGGATCATCAGTTACAGTAGGAGGCGAGTGCCCCGCGCCCCCACCGCCGTTCGCTACATTATTACTATCTCCTCCGCTATCGCCACAAGCTACTCCCATAAGGGCGAGGAACAGGTACAACACAGATTGGTTAAATTTCCCCATAGATTCCCTCGAAATATTTATTCGGTACGGCTCGCCTAACGGGCCGTACCAGATGGAGAAAAAGCTCATGCAAAAAGCGGAATCATCAGAGTACTAGCCGCGGCCCATAGTGTTCAGCGAATCCGAAACCGATTTTAGTGCTGACTGGAGAGCTGTTGACAAGAAGTTTAGCTTCATTGACTCGGCGGACACATCTGTCTGAAGAGCCATGATATTGTCACTGTCAGCACTTGTCCGCTGGGCAGCTTCCTTACTCATTCCTTCTCCGCTTTTGCCCGCGTCAATCGCCGCTCGCTGATCAGCCACGCTTTTCTGAACAGTATCGAACAGATTAGTGGATTTCTCTTTTACAATATCCGCTTGCTGTTGCAGCGTGCTGCCAATGGCTTTAGCCAATGAGGTGAAAAAGTCCATACCTGAAATTGCAGAACCTTCCCCGCCACTACCACCAGCTCCAGCTTTATCCTTAGCTTTTTTTGACCCCTCGGCACTACCGCTATCACTAACCATGCTCATGACTTCTTGAAAAAACTTCTTGAACGCATCCTTGAGTTCGTCAAGCTGCCGCGCAAGATTTCCCTCTTCAGCAGGCGTACCAGAAACAGGCGGATTGAAGGGGATGCCTGGGCGGACCGGAAAAATGGTATCCCTACCTGGAATATCCGAGCCCGGCGGAAAACCCACGGAAACTTTGTCTAGAATGATTTCGACCGCTTTGTCCTTCCAGGATTGTTTGATATCCAGCCCGTTGATAACTTCAATAGCCATTTTCCCACCAGTCTCCATCAGCCAGTTGCCGTTCTTCGCTTCCTGACTCTGTGCTGCATTCGACGAAGCATTAAGACTTGCAGTTGCCGGAGTATATCCCGCCTGAATAGTGTTCATAAGCTTAAATTCCATTTTTGAGTGAGTGGTAACAACGAGGCCAAGTTTGCACCAATTGATCAGCTCGAACAGCTAGGGCGAACCCTAGCTAGGGTTTTCCCTAGCTGGGGTCTGCCCTAGCTTTGCAGAGCCAAAAAAAACGGTAGAGTCCCTGTCACGAATGACACGACAACAGGGAACTCATCATGTCCAATGTGGCAGCTTCCGGAAGCGGCTCAACCCAGCTTCTACCGCAACAACAAATCAAAGACTCCATAGCTCGACTCGACCAAGGCCAGAATCCCGGGAAGGACACCGCCCTTCAGGGTGTGTTCGAACGAGTTAGCAATCTGCTGGATAGCGAGTCGACGCAGAGCAACTTCACGGACGCGAACGCTACGAAGGGCGAAGGCACGCTTGAAACATTTGTCGCCTCTTTCAAGCAGGACCGGGTCCTGCAGTCGCAGCCGAAAGATCCAGCACTGCAGGAAGCAGAATCCAAGGTCCACGCTACGCTCACCACGCTGGCTTCCGATGCCGATGGCTTCCATACCATGTTCAAGCAAATTTATGGCGAGCGCTATAATCCAGATACCGTAGAAGCCCTTCGAAGTCAGGTGCTTGCCGGTGACTTCAGTAGCATTCCTGAAATCAAGGTTGTAAGCGGCGATACGCTGCATGGCAATCATGCTGCTTATGGTGACGGCACCATTTTCCTCAACGAGGCGCTCCTCGAAGACACAGGCAAGGCAGCCGCTTATATCATCGAAGAGCTCGGACACCACTACGACGGTCTCTTCGGGCCAGGTGATACCAAAGGCGATGAAGGCGAAATGTTCCGTGTGCTCACGAGCGGACAACCTGTTTCAGCTGATGAGATGAATCGGATCCGCAGCGAGAACGACAAGGGCACAATCGAGGTAGATGGCAAACAGATAGAAGTCGAGTTCGGCTTCATCTCAAAAATCTGCAAGAGCGTCAAGAAAGCGGTCGGCGGCATCGTCGACAAGATCCGGGATGCGGTGAAAGACTTTGCTAATGCTTTGATGGACGTTGCGAAATTCTCCATGCAGCTGATGACCTTCCCCCTCGACTACGCCATGAATGGTGATGAAGCGATAGATCGTCTGAAAGAGTCAGGCATGAAAGCGCTTCAATCAGTCATGAAGTCGGAGATCTTCCAGTGGGCGCTTACTGCAGCAGTCACCTTCTTTACAGCAGGCACAATGACAGGCCCTCTCCTACTGGCGCAGGAAGCAGCAAAGTATGGTGTTGTAGAGGCTCTCAAAACCGCGGCTGTCCAATACCTGAAGAGCGAAGTAGTTAGTCTGGTTGCGACCAAAGTCGCCAAGGAAACTGGTTCGGAATGGCTGGGAGCAGCTGTGGGCGCCTTCCTCAATAAGCCAAACAGCATGAGCGAACTCGGCACGAACCTGCAGGAAGGTTGGAACAAACTTTCGGCAGAGCAGGTGCAGAATTTCGCGAAAGATGAAGTACTCAAGCTCGCTAAAACTGAAGTGCTCAAAAAGGTTGAGTCCGAGGTTGATTTCGTGCCGCTGCGAAACATGGTATCCGGCTGGGTCGAGAAAGGCGCGAATTGGGACACGCTATCGGAAGCTGCTTCCTCACTCGATAAGCAGCTCGGCAAGTCCGTCAAGGATATTGACTGGGCCAAGCTGCTCGAAAAGAGCAAGGGCCTTGCAGAAGACCTTGCCGTCAACACCGTCGATTACAAAGTTGCTGATAAAGCAGGACTTGAAGGTCTCGGCAACAGCATGAAGAGTTTCGTTCGCAGTGGCTTTGATTTGGCACTACTGCCGCAAGTCGTGGAAACAGCCTCAAAGTCAGGTCTCGACGAGCTATCCAACCTCGCGATCGACAGAGTCACCAAAGAAATCGGCTTTGCACCGTTGCGTGAAAAGCTTGTCGAATGGGTTGAAGATGGTACGGACTATGACCGCCTCGCGGAATTGCTCACATCAGCCCCTGAAGTCATTGGCCGAACGGTCGAAAACTTCTCGTGGGAAGAGATGTATGGCAAGACTGCTGACGCACTGAAGTCTGAGACGCTAAAACAGATTGAGGCCAAAGTCGACTACGAGCCATTGCAGAACGGCTTGCGCACCTGGGTTGAGGGCGGTGCCACCATTGATGGTCTTGATGCGCTCTATGAGATGGTTGAAGTTGGCGTAAATGCCGACATCGACGAGAAGATGGCCAAGTTTGACGAGGCAAGCGCCAAGGCAAGCGAAGTCTTCAACCACCTGTCCGCGAAAAGCGGCGAGATCTTTTCCACAGATGCCCTGCAGAAGCTTTTGGGTGCTCTCGATGGCAAGGCCGCAAACTCTTCAAACGGCCCGGACTCAGAGCCAATGAACTTCTCAGATCTCCTTGAGAACCTGACCACCGGATTCGGTGAAAAGCTTCAGGCGCAGATCAACAATGGTGTTCAGAAACTTGATTACCCTGCTGTTGGTAACGCGCTTTCGGAATGGGCATCCACGGGGGCTCAGCCGGACAAACTAGGTAAGCTGTTCGAGGCTATCAAGGCAGGCTCTGCAGGGACTGCTTCGGATCCAGGCGCTGGTAAAAACCAGGGGCTGGAGCATGGTGCTATGAAAGCCGAGTTCACCGCTGACATTCTAGGCAGCATCAATACCGCCTCCATACAAGAAATTTTCAATCAACTGCGTACGGCGAATGACTCACTCGGAAACTTCACAACCCGCTTCTCCGACCTCGCGGAGAAACTTCCGAACGTCGAAGTCGCAGAATCCGTGAAGGAAACGGTAGAAAAGATCTCTCCAAGGCTCATAGAGCTCCTTGACAAGGGAGATGGCTTCCTCAGCAAGATCGATGACGTCAAACAGACTAACGAAAAACGAGCGCAACAGCTCAATCAGGTGCTCTTACAGAGCGCTTAAACCACTGACCCACTCATTAACAAGGAAGGAAAATAGTTATGGGATCTATAAGTGATGCTATCAACGCAGTCAGACTGTCGGCTCGACCAATTGAAATTAACTCAGCCGAGGCCAAGATCAAGTTTGAGAGCGACTCATTCGGCAAGCTCAATTTCAATCACAGAACTGTTATTGATACCGGGGGTGGAGACGACGAGGTAGATATTCTTATCAATGCTGACGGATCAGTTAACCTGACCATGAACGGCGAAGAACATCATCTCACCAAAGAACAGGCAAAGAACCTGATTATCAAAACCGGGTCGGGCAACGATATGGTAACCGTCAGAGGCGAAGCTCTGAATGGCAAAGGTCCAAATATCACCGTGGACGGAGGTGACGGCAACGATGTGATCATTTCTCGCCATACAGGGATCACTATGGAGGGAGGCCGAGGTAACGATGTGCTGGTAGGGGGTATGGGCAATGACCGCATATCCGGCGGCGACGGAGATGACCATATTTACGGCATGGAAGGCAATGACCACCTCAGCGGCGGCCGTGGCAATGACACCATCCACGGTGGCACTGGAGATGACAAGATCGCCGGCGGCAGGGGTGATGACGTTCTTGATGGCGGTGCCGGCAATGACAGCGTCAGAGGTGAGCGCGGTAACGATGTCCTTCGCGGTGGCCTGGGCAATGACTACCTCAGTGGTGGAAAAGGTAACGATGAGGTTCAAGGCGGCGAAGGCGATGACAATATCCGCGGTGGCAAGGGGAACGATACTCTAGATGGCGGCGCTGGCAATGACAGCATCAGAGGCCATGCAGGCAATGACATTCTTCGGGGCGGTCTGGGTGACGACTACCTAAGTGGTGGAAAGGGCGACGATGAAGTTCACGGCGATGATGGTGATGACCGTATTCGTGGTGGCAACGGCAATGATCGTCTCCACGGCGGAAAAGGTGATGATCGTATTGAGGGTGGCAAGGGCTACGATCAATTACACGGCGATGACGGAGATGACTTCCTTGTCGGAGGGGCAGGCCGTGACACCGTGCGTGGCGGCAAAGGCGATGACCACTTGATTGACATCGGTCGAAACGACTTCCTGTTTGGTGGCGAGGGCGATGACAAATTAAAGGATCATTTTGGGCGAAACCTTCGCGATTGGGACAATTCAGATCCTGTTCGACTTTTTGGCCATGAACTCAAGCCAAAAAACTAGTTCCTGATCTCTTCCTGTTAACACAGAACTTCTTCACCCCCGGTGCCGGTGCCGGTCGGTGAAGGAGTCTCCAAGAAATTTAGACTCTTCTCTTAATGGAACCCCAGAGCGTGACAAACAGCAGCGTCAGTGCATACCAAGCCACCCCACCCTTCTTGCGTAAACCAGAGGCTTCTTCTGCCGATGGACTACACGATAAAATTCTCGATCTGATGCATTGTGGCGCAGATCCCTCTGAAGTCGTTGACCTGGTGTCGAAGCATTCAGCTGGCAGCCCCGAGTCACTGGAAGCCAACTTAGAGTTGGCAGAAGCACTAATCAAGAACGGTGGCGCTGGCCCTTTCGAGATGCGGGTGTTCGATATGTGCAGCCAAAAAATAATAGCTCAGGCTGCAGAAGGCTCTAAAAGCGCTCAAAACTCCGAAGCTGGCTTTGGTATGTCCAATGCAGAGACAAGATCGGTCTATAGCTCCTCAGGCCGCCACCAGGACAGGGATACCGGGCGTTTCACGAGCTCACCCTTTAAAGATTCAGCCGATTCCATGCGCACGTCCACTGGACTTGATGCAGAGATAGGCAAGCAAACGGTACTGAACACAGACGATCTTGGTTCAGACGGCGGGAAACTATGGCAGTCACCAAGGCTCGATATGGGCTCTGCTGGATCTGTCGGCGTAGACTCGAAAGTGATGCTGGATGTCTCCTATACCCCGCTGGTGATGAGCCGAGATCTAGTTGCTGCTTCTGCTTCAGCACAATCCGGAGCAAAGGCGGGGTATTTCAACGAAACCTACGCCAGCCCTTCGCCTGATTCTGCGCTTGGCGCCATCACAATCGAGGCAGCGTCCATTGTAGAACTAGCAGCCGAAGCAAACTTCGAGTTTTCACAGAGTCGAGGTCGACCGCAAGTCGATTTGGTAGCTGGTGGCAAAGCTGAGGCAGCTCTCCTGCAAGGCGTCGCCGAATACCAATCGGAGGATCTTATTCCGGGACCTTTGCTTATGAAAGTTGGCGCGAGGGCTGAGGGGAACCTTTTCGCTATCGGTGCAAAAGGTGAAGTCGGTGTCACGAATACTCAAAATGGAAATCTAAAGCTGACTGTTGGTGGTGGATTTTCCGCTTTCTTAGGCGGTGCCCTGAAAGGTAATCTGGAGGTTGGGCTCGACGACGGAAAGTCGCTTACAGATTTGGCTGGGTGGGCTGACAAGGGATTGAAGGATGCTGGCACCTGGATGGCTGAACAGGTTGTACCTGTCAAAACAAGGGCGAGAAATGAATAACCCCCGCAGATCTGTCACTCATATATTTTCAGGAATCCTTATGCTCGTACTTTCACAAGCTGTTGTTGCCACTGAGCCCCTCCAGGCGCTGGTGTTGAAGCACCAGGCCGAGCTTCAGCAGATTACAGATGCAGATTCTGCGCTCGCTTATTGGCAATCCTTGGCTCCTGAGCTTGCAAATAAAGACGGTCGATTCGAAAACACGCTTGGTGAGTTACTTTATGATCTCAGGCAGATGCAGAAGGCTGCTGAAGCGTTCCAACGCAGCCATCGGCTTGACTCAACCTTCGCCCCCCCGGTTGTCAATCTGGCGATGATTGCCGTAGACCTGGGGGAATTCAAGACAGCGCAATCGATGTTGAACAAAGCTATACCCGCACTCCCCAGATGGTACAAGGGGTACTATGTGCAAGCGAAGCTTGATCTCGCTGCAGGTAAATATGACGAAGCTATCAAAGCTGCGAATGAATCAATTGAACGCCAACCTAGCTACGAGGCATACCATCTGAAGAGTTATGCCCAGTACCTCGTGAAAGATTTCGAGAAAGCCCATCAAGCAGCGCTGGAGGCGCGGTCACTTGATCCGACCATCGCTGGTGAGCACCAGCACATCGAGATAGTCCTTGGATCACTGGTGAAACTGGATAAAAAAAATGAGGCAATAGATTTTTCTAAGACGCTCCCCGCATTGGTTGGCGATAAAGTTGCTGCAGAACTCCGACGGACGACCGGTTTCGAGCAAAAATATCTTTCGGGAATATTGTGAAGCCAGCGAGTTCTTACAGCCCAATTGAGCTCCGGACGCTAGTTGTCAAACGGCTGCGCGGGGCAACGATCCTCAAACTGGTAATCCTAGGTGCACCCTCGGCGCTTGCTCGACTATGACGATTCTCGGCGTACTAGCATTGTTCGAGGTGGACATTTTGCAATGGAACGGGCAATACGTTACTGGTCTTCTCGTAAGCCCACTATTTGGGGCTTCCATTGGATTGATGTTCGGTCTTGTAACAGCGCTCTTCAGCTACATCGGCCTCCGACTCTGCTCACTGTTAAGACCAGCAACGATCGATTATGTAGCAGCGAATGAGACAAGCTAGAAACCCCTGTATTGAGAAGTCCCCAACCTTTTGGCCGGCTCACGCCGGCCTTTTTTACGCCAGCTGCAACGCAACTGGCGCGCACTACAAGGTCTACTGCTTCGAGAGCGGATCCTGCAGATTCAGGGCGTTAGTCCGTGCCCCGTTCTCGGATTCTGCGCCCAGGTACAGCGTGCTTCCATCGACCGCGACAAGATCCTGTCGCTCGAGACCAGACGCTTCGCCATCGAGCTCAGAGAACACGAAATCTATCTCTGTGGCCTGCAAGCCTTCCGCTGTAGTGACGGTCTTGCCCAGTGTGTAATCACCACGCCTAGTACTACTGTCGCCTGCGCTTAGCTGCACTGTGCAATCCGGATCTTCGTAGTTATCGACGCGATACTCGACACCAGTCGCGGTAAAGCGGTACTGAGCGGTGAAGTGGCTAGGCCCTCCAGCCGTCGGATTCGCCGCACAACCAGCTTTCCATCGTCCGACTAGAGCCTGGGCAAGCGCGCTATTGTCGTCAGTGCCACCATTATCAGCACCACCGTCGTCTGTCCCGCCGCCATCGGTGCCATTCCCATTGCCAGGTGTTCCACCAGTATCAGTGCCTCCATCACCCGGAGTGCCTGGATTGCCGGCACCACCATCATCGGGCGTCTCGGGTTCGTCGGTGCCACTGCCCGGTTCCCCGCTAGCCCCGCCCTGCCTTGTGAGCAGCGTGTCCAGGTCGAGCGCAGTGGGTCGTAATTCAGGCGTAACGCCTCGCTCGTTACCGAGGAACAGGCCAGCCTGATCAAGATAAAATATGTTGTAGATGATTTGAGATACCGGCGTGCCGTTGGCCGACTGCACCTTCAAGTCTATAGCCTTGGCCTCGAGCCCCGAAGATGTTGCTACGGGCGCACCGATAGCAAATGTGCCAGTCAATACCTGCGTTGGTGTCGCTGCAGGCGTGGTGCAGCCGCCGTCGTCGAAATACTCAACTCGGGACTCGAACTGATTTTTGTTGAAGATTGCCCTTTCAAGACTTGATCCTTCGTCAGCCTGAGTGCACTCCGCTACCCATGTGCCGTCCAACTCGGTTGCCACTCCGGCATCACCAAGTTCAGAGCCATCCCCGCTCGAACTGCCGCCTAGTGTAGGCGCTTCCAGATTGTTACCACCACCGCTATTGCCATTGCTGCCACAACCGGCGAGTAACACCAGGCAGAGTGCTAAACACTGCTTACGTTCGAACATAGAATTTTCCCGAGCGAGTTGAGTTTTATTGTAAGCGCCGGAGCACGCTCCTACGCAGAACATATTATGAACGCCTTTTGGCAGGAGCAATTGGCTTTTGGGTTAATTTCTCGCAAAGAAGGGTCAGTGATTGTGCGGACCTAGGGTTTGCCCTAGCTGTTAAAAAATTTTCAGATCGCTATTGTGTCCGTCCGATTCAGGGACGAGTCCGGATTCATATGCAACTGCAATCAGCTTTGCAGGCTGCGGATTCGTGCAGTTCCTCTTAACGACAAGGATGTACCTATGGGTCATTTCAAACCGGTATTTATCACCACGTTACTAGCTAGTGCCGTCATGCTCAGCGCCTGCAGCGGCTCAGACAGCGGCGGGAAGAAGCGAATTGATGGTGGCGAAGAAAATAATCCGCCTATAACCGGAGGTAACTCTGGTGGTGGGTCAAAGGGGCCCGATAGCGGCTCAGAAGATAGTAGGTACTTTGGACCGTCAGGAGACTTCCGGCAGCTGGACAAAGAACCGAACGATACAGATGGTGCCGCCTTCGACATTGGCGAGCTTAGCAATCTGCAAGGTCGAGTCAATTCTCAGAACGACATCATCGACGGCTATGCATTTCGAATAAACCAGACCGGCAGCTTCCGCCTGACCCTCACAGGTTTCGGTGGCAATGACCTCGATCTCGCAGTAGGCGAAGCCGGCTCCGAGCGTACACTCGCCGCCAGTGGCAACCCCCCAGGCCAAGACGAAGTCATAAATATCGAACTCCCTCCAGGATCCGATTATTTGCTAGCGATAGTTGCAGCCGATACCGCAGCACAGACGAGCGATTATCGCTTGATAGTCGAGAAACAGACCAGAGGCTCCGATAACGACGAAGACTTCGACGATTCGGATGAGGACTATGACGATGATGATGAGGAGGACGACTACTACGACGATGACGATGACGATGACGATGACGATGAGGACTATGACTGGGACAGTGAGTTTTAAGGCAACTCACTGCCATCTTCGACTCTTGTCGGCCTCGCGATTTCGAGGACGTCGGTGATGTAGCGGATTAACGCCCGCTGTAAATTTCTTTCCCCTGTCCTTCGGGTACAGGGTCAAGTGGATTGCGCAGTAGCCATCCATCAAATAAGCGCTTGTTCTGGTTAGGATGGCTAACGAACAGGCATTAAAACTTCAGGGAAGCAGTATGATTTCAGGATTTAAGAAGCTCGTTTTTGCAACCGTCTTCATGCCAACTTTGGCAAGCGCGGATGCTCTGAACTACAAGTATGTCGAAGGCGGGCTGAATATGTTCTACGTCGAAGATGAAGACTTGATGGGGTTTCAAGGTCGTGGTGCTTTTAGCATAAGCGAGAATATTTTCGCATTGGCAGGTGTTCGATCTCTTTCGGACACTGGCGACTACTCTCATGTCTGGTTGGGCGCGGGCTATAACCAGACATTGAATCAACAGACCAGTGCATGGGCCGGTGTCAGTGTGGACAATCAAGAGACCGAATGGGAAGAGGAGACGCGCTTCTACCGAGTCCGGTATAGGAGCAAGGAAACAGCGCTTGGACTTCGTGGCGGCATTCGACACCAACTCAATCAACAAGTGGAACTCGCTGGCACAGCCAGGATCGTTACAGGCGATCTGGATCACTATGCAGTTTCCGGAACGACTCGCTTTGCGATTACACCCCAGTTCAATCTCCTGGGGGAGATTGAAATTATGGAGGGCGACCTAGGCCTGCTGTTAGGCGGAAGCTTCTTCTTTTAAGCCACCCCAAGGCGGTCGATCTTCGAGTCGACCGCTACGATGAAAACGAAAAGGACCTTCAACATGATAAAGATCATCGGAACTGCCACTATAGTTACGGTCATGGCGCTCAGCATCGGCTGCGCCAGCGTCGATAAGGCACCGGCGACTGCCGATTCAGCGGCCAAACAGTTCAAGTCAAACCCGAACTACGCTCAGGTGTACGTTTATCGTGACGAAATTCTTGGTTCAGCGCTGCGAATGGACGTTGCTGTAAATGGCAAGCCCGCCGGAGAAACTGCATCAAAGAGCTATTTCAAATTCGATCTTCCGGCCGGCACACATACGTTCACTTCTCAGGGAGATGACGAGCCAGTCAAGCTGCAGACACGCAATGGCGGCATTTATTATCTTTGGCAGGAGATGAAAATGAGCATGCTGGCACCGAAGTCAGATCTGCAGGTAGTCGAAGACACTGTTGGAAAAAAGGGTGTTCTTGCTAGTACCATGATCCAAAGCAAACTCTAGATCTTTGCAGAGTGTTGGCGCTGACGCTATGTCAGCGCCTCGTTTCCATTTTTCACGACGACGTATCGCCACCAAATACCTACATCCCGCAACAGCCACACGCCCCGTTCGCGCGTACAATTCACGCTTCCGTGAGGAAGGGCCTCACGTCTATTCTTAGAAGCCAAGGATGAACCTCTTTCCAGCACCCGAATTAACGAAGGGCTACCTCCCGCACGTCGACGGCCTCCGAGCCATAGCTGTTCTGGCTGTCGTTCTGTTCCACGCAGACGTCCTCATCTTCAAGGGCGGATTCGTAGGGGTGGATGTTTTCTTCGTCATCAGCGGCTTTTTGATCACCAGGCTGATCTATGCTGAGATCGAGCGAAGCGGTACTTTCCGCTTTGGCCATTTCTACCTTCGGCGGATCAAGCGGCTTTTCCCCGCACTCCTGATTGCCCTACTGGCGACCACCGTTGTGGCGACCTTAGTGCTTTCTCCATTGCACCTCGAACGCTTCGGTTCTTCACTGGCCGCTGCAGTCCTCAGCGTCTCCAACTTCTTCTTCCTCGCTGAAGCAGACTATTTCGATAGCGCCACCAGACTCAAACCGCTGCTGCACACCTGGAGCCTGAGTGTCGAAGAGCAGTTCTACCTGGTCTGGCCACTCACCTTATTGCTACTGCTCAGATATATGAGCACTCGGTGGATACCCTGGCTGCTCGTCGGCGCTGGTTGCGTAAGTCTGTACCTCAACTTCGAGTTTGCTAACGGCAATAACAGTCTGCTTTCGACGCACGCGCCATGGCTTGCAAACTATCTAGCCAACGGCAAGGGGACCATTTTCTACCTCCTACCCTTCAGGGTGTTCGAGTTTGTCATCGGCGCGCTGACGATCTGGTTCATGCACGCTCAGCCTCGACGACAGCTGGTGAGCGATGTTCTGCTGCTGATCGGCCTCGGACTAATCGGCTATTCAATCTTTGCCTTTCATGAAGATATCCTGTTTCCGGCCCATAACGCTCTCCTGCCCTGTCTTGGCACGGCCCTGGTCATTCATTCTGGCGGCAATAGCCGTCTGGTGGGTCTGCTACAGAATCCGCTGATGGTCTGGATCGGGCTGATCAGTTATTCGCTGTATCTCGTGCATTGGCCGGTCACCGTGTTCTGGCGCTATCTGATGATCACCGGTGAGTTCAGCATGATCGACCAGATTAGCATCGTGGCGCTATCGATCGCGCTGGCCTATGCCATGTACCGCTGGGTCGAGACACCAGCAAGAATCGGCAAACTTGCTTTGTCAGCCCCGCGCTGGGTTATCGCGACGGTCGCCGTCACGGGCTTCAACGTCGCCATTGGCACGCACATGCAGGTCACTGAAGGCTGGCAATGGCGCGTCGACAATCCGGTACAGGTCGTGTTCGAAGGCGATGGCAGCGATTTCAGTCGTCAACAGTATGGCGGCTATGGCTTTCCTTATTATGGCGCTGTAGCCGACGCAGAGAAGGATCCTGAGGGAGCGGATATTGTGCTGATCGGGGACAGCCATGGTCGACACTACGCCGAGGGCATCTATCGCGAGCTTGCAGAGCCGACGGGACGCTCGCTGTATATCGCCTCCGGAACAAGTTGCCTGCACCTACCTGGCTTTACCCGCAACTCTGTCGGAGAGGACTGGCACCGTCAATGTCCAGCAGCATTCAGCACGGCCATGAACTTCATCAAATCAGCGGAAAAGCCGCCGTTGGTCATCGTCTCGCATGCCTGGTTATTTCAGCTCAAGATGGCAGACAGGCTCGGTGAGGATGGTAAGCCTATCGGGAGACGAGTCGATCGGGAGACGATATTCCAGGGCATTCTCGAGCTGAAGGCGAAGATCGCTCCATCGCAACTTGTCGTTATTGGGAACGTGCCCAGCACAAACGGCGTGGACCTGTTCGATGTGCTGTTTAGGCCTAATCTGCGTGAACTGAGTGGCGAAGACTACGAAGATTTTACGACAGCCCGCATCGACAAGGGAGACCTCAAGAAGAATCGCGCCTTCAACCAACAGTTGCGTAAGCTGGCAGAGGACACAGGTGCATTCGTATTTGTAGACCCTTTCGATGCGCTTTGCCACGAGCAGGAATGTACAAATCTGGACCCTGAACGACACCTGATCTATTCGGACCGGGCGCACCTCAGCCATGATGGTTCCCGACACGTGATATCCCGGCTGCGCTCGTCCTTCGTTCGGCTGCCGCCACTGGTGTAGGTCCGCCTACAGGGACAGCTGCGGTCAGCCGGACCCGGTCCGGGTCAACGATTGCGCCAGGAGATCGAGCACTTCTCCGTCACCGGTGTCGGGCGCGGTGGTGAGCACTGAGGTCATCTCCGCGAGAAAGGCCTGCCGCGTATCGTAGCTGGCGAAATTCGCAAGCTCCTCACCAAAGCGACTGCGCTGCTGCGCTTCAGGCAGCTGTAGGTAGAGCCTTTCCAGCTGTGACAGGCTCGCCTGCTCGACCAGTAACCTGAATACATCGCGTTGATCACCAATGCTCAGACTGGAAACCAGCCCCTGTTCGGCACGCGTCAGCATCAGCATCAGCGGCGCAAGTTCGTCCTCTGATATCGCGGCCTGGAGCGCTGAGGCAATCGAAGGGTAGCGTTGGTCGAGCTGACCATCGATCGCCCCGAAGCCAGCTCTGATGACGTTGTAGAGCTGATTCGGCAAGACACTGGCCTGCCGCGCCGAATTCTGGGCATCCGCGTGTTGAGCGTCTTCCAGGCCGGCGGCTCGCCAGCTGCTATCCCTGTTTACCGCCTGAACCGGATTGATCATTTGTCTCTCCTCGTTACAAGTTGAGGCTTTAGCGAAAGGCGTCCACCACGGTCTCGCGCTTCAGAAAATTGAGTACGTCCGTTCCAAACTGAACGGGCACATCCAGATGTGGCGTATGTGCTGCAGCATCGTAGATTTTCGCGGTGACCTCGGCGCCGCCAACACGTATCCGCGTCATTGCCGCGCCAGCCAATTTATCGACTGTCAGAGATTCGCCAGTCATGAAATCGTTCGGCAGATAACTATCGTGCTTGCCGAACGCGAGGAAGGTGCGTGCCCTCACCTGCCCGAGTCGAGCGGGCAACCTCTGCTCATCATCAGCCCTGAGCTCAGCAGCACTGGCGTAGAGATCCCACACGCAGGCTCGCACGAGCTGGTCGAATTCCCGCTGATTACCCTCGGCAGCCTGGGCTCGAGAGGCTACAAAGAAGCGAGCGTCCGATTCGCTCATTCGAAAAAGTGATGTCACTGAAGGCGGCTCACCAGCTGCAGACTTTGCTCGACGATTCCATCGTGGCAAGAGATCGTCGCGTTGCTCATCGGTGAACAGTAGGCGATCACGCAGTTCGCCCTGGGTAAGTGAGTATTCCTTCACGTAGAGTGGGTTCAGTCGCCAGGTCTCTTCGGGAAGACTGATCTCAGGCGGATAGCCTGCGTTGAACAGATCGACCTGGCGGTTGTCGAAGCGGAAGGGCTTCACCTGGTATTCTTCGAGGCCATAGCTTGACTCAAGGATCAGGGCATCGACGAACATGGGGTATTTGAGCGCGAACCCCAATGCCCACTGACCACCGAGCGAATGACCTACGAGGCTGGCATGACTGATGTTCAGCTCATTCTTAAGAACCTGATACACGAGGTCGCGACTGGTATCCAGCGAGCGGGTGACCGGCAGGTCCAGATTGCCGGGAATCGATTTGCCGTAATTCGGCAGATCGAAGGCGACGACGCGATAGTCCTGTACGAGCTGCTGTATGAGTGTGTTGAAGTAGCCCAAATTGCCGCATCGACAATGCAGCAGCACCACGACTGGGGCGTCTTCGCGATCCCCGGGGCCGGCGTATTCGTCGATATACGCAAGCTTCCACTCTCTATCGAGCGCATCCTTCGCTTTCGCTTCATGCACCGCATACGGATACTGCACGGCATCTCGCCAGTAGCTGTTCTGTTTCGCCGGCGATACGATCTGCAGCGTTATTGCTGGCGGCTGAGTATTAGGTTTACCCGATCGCGCGCCCTTGCTATTGGTGGTGCCGCAAGCGGCGAGTACTGAGGCAACAAGTATGACTACAAGACTAACGTTGACTGCTTTCATCTATCTTCCACATCTACACTGACTTCCATGTCGCGGCCAGACTCATCCGGCCGCGGTATTCGTTTCCGTTCTGAATGGCCCACCACATCGACTTCGAGCTTCCCGAGCCGTTGCGAAAAGCGCTGGACCAGCACGGCGCTCTGACTCTGCAACTGAGCTGCGCTGACGGCATTGCCGGCCATGGCCGTCAATTGCCAGCTTCCAGCGTGGCGGGTGAGCTGCATGGCGGTGCCGCTGAGAGAGTCCTTCTGAAAATGAATGGTGACCGCCGATGGATCGCCCGAACGAGATGTCGAGAGCGGCATCATCTGCTGCTTCTCGGACAAGAGCTCTGGCTTCGGGGCCTGAACATGTGGCAAATCGGGCGCGCTATCTACAGCCTGCAATGTCGATCCCGAACTGGAGAGCAGACTGGTGTGGCCGCCTGAAGACTGTGGCGTCACCGTATCGGCGTCAGCTAACTCTGCGGCTTCTAGCTCGTTGACTTCAGCGTCGGCGGACCCGCCATGACCCGAGTGCCCCTGATGCTGCTGCAGTGGTGACACCTGAAGGCCATGCCCGAGTGACAGAGCTTGATCCGGCGACTGCTCGATCGATCCGAGCGAGGCATCTTCCTCCAGTATCATACTGGCCGCTTCCGCCTCTTGGGGTAGGCCGGCCTGCGATCTGAGCACCTGTTGCCAGGCGCTGATACTTTGCAAATCGGCGTCGGAACCCCGTGTCGTTGCGCGACCGATGAGGCCGGCGCCGCTGGCTATGCTGTTAGCGATAGAGCCCGTAGTGGTGCCCTTGGCAGCAACCCGCCCCGAAGCGGCGGTCGCTGCCGTGGCGGTCTGAATCTGTGCTGTCATGATCTTCTTCCCAGAGCCTGCACGAAGAGTTCCTCACTGGCCGCTTCGGCACGGCGCTGCTGGTCTTTCTTCAGCTGAGCGCGAATGTCTTTCTTCTGCCATTGTATGGCCGTGAGCTGGGCTCGAACCTGCTGACAATGGTTTCGAGCCTGCTCGAGCGCCTGCTCGCTGGTGTTCAGCTGCTGACGCAGCGCAGCAAGCTTGTCCTGTTGCACGCGCACTTCGCTGCCAGCCTGTGCCAGAGCGCCTGCCTGCCGTTGCAAACCAAGTCCATCGAAGGCGGGACCTATGCGCGAGACCAGGCGTGTGGCTTCGCGCCGATAGGCTTCCTGCAAGGTCTGCACTGCCAACAACCCTGCTTCGAGGCCTTGTTGAGCCTCGAGCATGGCCTGACGAGCGGCATCGACACCCTGCTCCGCACGCGTCAGTTTGATCTCGCGCAGGCGTTCGATATCACTGAGCTGAGCAAGCGCCTGGCTCATGACACCACCTGCCGAAGCTGACCGATGATGTCATCGAAGGGCAGCAGATTGTCTGAACGCTGCTTGAGAAAGTCCCTGATGCGCCCGATTTTTTCGAGCGCGCTATCGGCCTCGCGATCAGCGCCTTTGACGTATTCGCCAACTCTTACGAGCAATTCGATCTCGCGGTACTTGGCCAGCAAGGAGCGGAAGATCCGGGCAGCCTCGATGTGCTCCGCCGTAGCGATGCGACCGAACAGACGGCTTGCACTCACCAGCACGTCGATGGCGGGGTACTGCCCTTCGGTAGCCAGTTTTCGAGAGAGATAGATATGGCCGTCGAGCAGTGAACGTACTTCTTCTGCGAGCGGATCATCGCCTTCCTGTTCATCTTCGATCAGTACCGTATAAAACGCGGTGATGTAGCCAAACTCGTTATTGCCAGCACGCTCGAACAGTCGTGGCAGCTGCGCAAATACAGATGGTGTGTAGCCTCGTCGAGCAGGCGGCTCACCGAGCGCAAGACCAATGTCACGCAGCGCGCGGGCGTAACGGGTGACCGAATCCATCATCAGCACCACACGCTTGCCGCGATCTCGAAAATATTCAGCGATAGCGGTACCTACATAGGCCGCCCGGCAGCGCTCGAGCGCGGGTCGATCCGAGGTCGCGACTATGAGCACACTCTTGCGCAGCCCTGCTTCACCAAGCGTGTCGTGAATGAATTCGTGAACTTCACGGCCCCGCTCGCCGACCAGCACGATAACATTCACATCGGCTTCGGCGCCTTTCGCCAGCATACCCAGTAGTGTACTTTTGCCGCCGCCAGCCACTGCGAAGATGCCGACTCGCTGCCCGAGCCCGACCGGCGTGAGGCCGTCGATGGCACGCACCCCGGAAGGTAGCACCTTGTCGACCGGCAGCCGTTTCAGCGGGTTTGGCGTGGCACGGTAGAGGGGCACGCGATCGCGCCAGGTATAGACGGGTCCACCGTCAATGGGCTCGAGGAAAGCATCGAGCGTTCTGCCGAGAATCCGCTCATCAAGGCCGATATCTGCACGCGCATCGCTGACGATCACCTCCATATCGGTGGAAACACCTTCGAGCGGACCGAGCGGCGCGAGCCAGGTCTGGCGATCACGCAAGCCGACCACCTCGGCCTTGAGACTGACGCCGCCTGACTTGCTGCGGAGCTCGCACAAATCACCGAGTCGGGCCTGGATGCCAGTCACCTTGATAAGCGTGCCATAGGCCTCGACGACCTTGCCTCTCCGCTCAGCCAGATCGGCAGTGCTGATCTGCTCGAGTATCGACTCAAAGGGAAGTGACATCGTCCACCCTGGTTTGATTGGCCGCACTCAGCGCTGCCTGCGATAGCCGTGACAACTGTTGTTCGAATCCGAGATGAACCTCGCCCAGCTCGGACTTGATAATGCAGTGATAGGCTGGCAGAGCTTTATCTGACTCGGTACTCGCGGCCCGGCTGTAGCCGGACTGCCGCTGCCATTCGCTTACGATGTCTGTGGTCTGCTCAAGATGTTCTGGGTGAACGCGTACGAGAATCTGCTGTTCGTCGTTCAGCTCTGCCAGCGCGCTCTGCAGCAGCTCACGGACCACCGCGTCCTGATCGAGCCGCGGGAGTATTCTGCGTATCATGCGCTCCGCCAGATCGACCAGCTGGGGTGCACTCGCATCCAGGACCTTGCGGGCCTCCCGCTTTGCATCAAGTATCGGAACCATGAGTTCCTTGAATGCGAGCTCGACGCCTGCCTGGTGGCCATCACGCTGGGCGGTTTCGCGGATGCGAACAGCTTCTGCTCTCGCTTCGGCCAACACGGTGTTGGCGGTCTCAAGTGCCTCGCTGGCTTGCTGCCATTGCAGGTAGTCGGCTGCTGTAATCCGACGGCCACGGATTTTCAGCGTCAGTGCTTGAGTATCGGCCACTGCAAAGTGGGCACTCATGCTTTCAGACTCACGCTGTTTTCCGACCGCCAGAGCGCCAGAATGCAACTCGTCTGCTCGCATAGCTTTTCCTCAGCGGGTGAGGCGGTCTCGAGCCACTGCGTCAGACTGTTCGGTGGAAATAACGAACCCAGGCGCATGCTCAACTCGTCGAAAGTTTCCACGCTCGGCGCCAGGGTTTTTGCCACTGCGAGCATTGTGAACAAACCGTAGCCGGCGAGAATGGACTGACGGGTTTCAACGCAGTGACTGAGCAGTTCTACTTGAGAAACCGGGCTGAGCTGCTCATTCGGCAGGCTCAGGTTCTCGCTAATACATGATCTGACATTCTGGATCATGAGCCGATAATGCTCCGCCCCAAGAACGGCCTTCCACTCCGCGACCTGCTGGCGCCGTATTTCGGCACAGATCAGTTGCAGGTAGAAGCAGGCGCCGAGGGTCGTCAACCTGCTCATCAGCGTATCCGCCGGCAACCAGCTCGTGCGGGACAGAAGGGCATAGTTTTCGCCTGGCGACACGCCTTCTGTTGACTTATCGAGCCGCTGAAGGGCGCGGAAACGAGGCGCCAGCTTGTTCAACAGCGTGCGACGCCCCAGCGAAGACCGCACGGCAGCACTCATGAGTTCGGCGGAAAAACCTGTCCAATCTGGATGACACTCAGTCAGGAGCTGTTCGACGTATGCTGCGTTCATCGCTCCACCGCACCCATGGCCAAGGGTGTTTCAGCTTCCGCCGCGGCCTGACGGAGCTCGCGGGAAAAGAAGCGCACAGTCACCCGATTGACGTCATTGAGTCCTTCGACACCATCAGTAATTATGGCCTTGATGTCGGTCTCGTAGCCGGACAGGTCAGCGCCAGGCTGCTGAATAATAACGACAGAAACAGAGGCGGAATCGACATCTTCCTGGAGGACGTGCTTGTCCGGCAGGGCTACATGGACACGAGCCGTTACGACGCCATCAATCTGCATCAGTGTTGTCGCGAGTTCCTGCGACAAGGCGTGCAGATACCGCGCACGCTCCTCCGTCGGGGACGACACAAAGCCTTCCTTCTTGAAGATATCGCCCATCGATGGATTGGCATGACGTGGGAGGCCAAGGTTGGTCAGCGTTGCCATAGCGTCGGGAATATCTTCGCGAGGTACCGTGATGAGGAAGGCTTCGCCTTTTTCAGCACGAACCTTCCTGGCTTCGATACCTCGACTCAGCAGCGCAGCCTCGACTTCATTGGCCTGCTGCTCATCGAGGTTGCTGTAAAGCTCCGGGTCCTGGCACCCAGCCAGCAGCAGGCTCGACAGCAACAGAGCGATCAAACGAATTCGGGTCATCCCTGCTGCCTGAATAACTGCTGGAGTCCTTCAGAAGACTTGTTGGCGATATTCGCGGTCAGCTGACTCTGAAACAGAAAGTGGTGGGCCTTCATCGTCAGGCCAATCATCTCACTTGGCGACATTTCGGCCTTGTTGCCAAGGATGCGCATGGCTTCCTGGCCTACGCTCTCGACCCCGCCATTCAGTGAGTCAAGCGCCTTGAACGCCGCCTTGAACGGACTGTCGCCAGCTGTCTCGACAGCCTCGGCCGTCGTGGGCTTGTCAGCAACTTTCTCGAATGCGGCCTCGAATCGGCTAATGTCGTAGACCGAAGCCTGTGCGGTGGCATCGGGTGCAGCCTGTCCTGCCGGCATGACAAGATCGAAACTCATAGCTGCAATGGCATCTGTCATTGATGCATCCTCTCAAATGGAACAATAGGCGCGCAGCAGCCATCTGCTGCGCTTGAGTGCATGGCAGGCACTGTCAACCTTATTTCCGGGCGAGTGTTTCCAGGGCCTGGCCGACGCTTGTGGTCGAGGTGCTGGCATTGCTGGAGAGGAACTGCATCTTCATGCTCGCCGCAGTCAACATGGTGATGGTCTGTGGATTGTCATGACCAGCAGTGCCCACCTTATCGGACAGTTCGGTGATGCGGTTGGCCTGACCATCAAGAGTCTGGCCCCAGGCCTTGGCCATGGCTTCATACCAGCTGCCGACTTCTCCAGTCGAAGCCTGGCGATTCTTGGTGGAGCCACCGGTCACGACTGCAGTATTGGCCTGCACTGCAGAATTCAGGATAGTGTTGTCATACATGGGTAGTTCCTCTTTGAACGTGATTGACGTTTCTCATGCAATTCCATTTGTGCCTGTAAGACGCCGACTCACTACTTGTCGGCCATGCCTCCTACTCCAGAACAGCGCCGGCACCAAGCTCGCGTTCCTCACCTGTATCGGACACCAGTCGTATCTGCTGACTATCGATACTTGCGATTTCAAATCCATTGCTCAATCGTGCGCCTGGGTAGTATCGGGCGCCGTCGGCGGTGACCAGGTAGGGGTCGTCACCAGCCGCCAGCCGCACAATCTTCTGCGCCTCAACGGGTTCGTCGACCAGCTCGGCACCAGCAGTGTTCATTACCCTGACCTGCTTGAGCGCATTCACCTCACGCAGTGCGCGCGAGCGGATGATGCGCTCGGCGTCAGCTGGGTCGTCGAAATGCCCGCTCACCTGTATAACCCCCGGTGAAAGCGCCTCGGCCTGAACCGGAAAGCCCGATAGCCTGAATATTTCAGCGACCTGACCGGCCAGCCGAGACAAATCAGCGCCGCCCTCCACAACTTCATCAACTGGCAAGGTTGGCTCTAGAGCTGCGTCGGTAACTGGCTTTTCGTTTTGGACAGAAGTCGCCTCATCATCCACTTTGGCACCAACTGAGAAGAGACCTACTTCGCGACCATTGGTCGAACTCTTCGCATACACCTGTGTATAGGTGGTCCACAGCAGCGCGACACCTGCCATCAGTGCCAGTGGATACATCAAAAGCCAGCGGTTCTGACCAGCCTTCGACACAGAGCGACCGGTGTTGTTGACACGGATAAGCTTCAGGCCAACCGCGACACTACCGATGCCCAAGATGGCATCCTGCTTCACCACCACCTGCTCGCCTGTGGCCAGAGTGCGGCCATCGACAGTGAGCACGCCTTCCAGGGACTTGATGAAAATCGCCTGTCCCAACTGACCGATCATGCAGTGGCGGGCTGCCACGGCCTCGTCGGTAAGCACGAGATCGCACTCGTCAGATGCACCGATACTCGTAAGCGATGCACCACTCACCTCGGCCCTGGCGCCGGCGTGGAGACCGGAGGTCACCGTCAAGGCATAGCAATATTCGGCAAGCAGCCCAGTCGCTGCCCCGTCAGAACATGAGAGCGTATTCGTCATTGAACTCATCTATACAGTCTCCCTTACAATCCTTATCAGGTTTGGGCCGACGGTGAGATATCCTGTCGGTATCCGATTGATCGCTGCCATCTGGCGCTACGATCCTTGGTGTAATCAGAAACAGTCTTTCGGACTGGCCATTACTCTTCGATTCGACCGTAAACAGCGCGCCCAGCAAGGGGATATCTCCCAGCCAGGGCACCTTGAATTCAGACTCCTGCTGCTCGTCGCGCACCAGTCCACCCAGCAGCAGACTGTGCCCGGTGTTCACCAGGGCCTGGGTGGTCACGGCATGACGGGTGGTGACCGGTGTACCATCATTGAAACCGGTTACCGAGCCATCCTCGATACCGACAATGAGCCGAATCTGCTTGCCCCAGTCGTGCTCGATGAGATGTGGCGTAACCCTTAACATCGTGCCGGTCAGCACCTGGAAGAGATCGACCTCATAGGCACCGCTAACCGGAATATAGAAGGACGTACTGCTTTCGATGACTGCTTCAAGATCGTTCAGGGTGACGACCTTTGGTCGTGAGGCCACCGACACGACGCCCTCCTCCTGTAGCGCGTTGATCCGGGCAATGAACTGATTCTCGTCACCGATGATGGCGCCGATCTGGAAGCCCGGAATCTGGTCCAGGACGGATACATTGGTGCCAGCCAGCGTCTCAACGAAATTCTGTTTCACAGTATCCCGACCAAACATGACCTCCCCGTTACTCTCGTTGCTGGAAAAGCGCCAGTCGATGCCGAGGTTGCGAAGCTTGTCAGTGTTCACGTCGATGATGGTTGCCTCTATCTCGACAATCTGGCTGGGTGTATCGAGCGAGGCGATAAGATCCTTGTAGAGCGGAATTCGGTGGGCATAGTCGCGCACGATGATAGCGTTCTGCTGACCGCTGGCGACGATGGCCGGAACCTGTTCAGCTAGCGCGAGCGCGCCATCAGTGGACATATCTTCAGATGATCGCTCGGTTGGCCGACGCAAAGGCGGATTTGCTGAGTGCTCAGTCTCAGGATCCAGCGAATACTGCTGGAGAGGTCCACTCGACGACGATTCATCGCTGAGTCGCTTGACTGAATTCGACATCAGCACTGGCTGCTTACTGGGTACGGTGCCCCCCATCAGCACCTGTTGCAGAACAGAAGCCACCCCTGCGACTGTAACTTCGCGGATACCGACATTGAAGCTACGGTCCGTTGCCCATGCATACTTCAGCGGAAAGTAGTGGAACACCATTTCATGGCTGGCTGCATCGGCGGGTCGATCCAGTACGATATTAGCCAGCCGCATCACCTGCTCTACGTACCGCGGGGCGCCGACAATTTCCACCACACCTGTGGCGGGGTCGGTGCGGGTGAAGCTCTCTTCATCGTCGAGCGTCATCCTGCGCAGGCTGCGCTGCAGCAATACGATCTTTTCCGGTGGAATCATGACGAATTCACGCCGTGATTCCTCAGCGAGATAGATGTAGACCGACAGCCCGTCTTCGTAAGCCATGAGACCGTTGGACGCGAGGATGCTACTGAAAATCTCGTTGGGCGTGCCGCTGCGTGTGCCGGCTAGTCGTCGTGATTCGTTGTTCAGCTGTGGGCTCAGCACAGCGCGAAGGCCGTGGTCACTGAGGAAGTCGCGCAGGAAGTCTTTGAGTGGCTCGTTTTCCAGCTGGTAGGTGGTCTCTGCCCGACCTTCGAGCGCAGTGATGGCAGCAGTCGCGCGAGCGGACAGCGCCATCACGATGAGTGTGACAAGAATGATACAGCGATTCATGCGTTAATCTGACCCAGTTGTTGAATGCGCAACTCACCTATCAGTTCCTGATAGGACAGCACGGGCAAATTGAAAAACTCTTCTTCCAGCAAGGCGCGGAAATATCGGCGGACTTCTGGTGAACACAGCACCACAGGCTGCTGCCCGACTGGCACCTTGTCGTGAGCAGCAACCAACAGTTCGCGCAGACTGCCAGATATCTTCTGATACAGATCAGGCGAAACCGACGCTGACGCCTGAACCTTACTGTTGCGAATTGCCTGATGAACTTTGTCTTCGAGCTCGGGATGGACCAGCAAGGCATAAAGCATGCGATCCATGCCGCCGTATTGATCACCGAGCTGACGTCTTACACTTAGACGGACCTGTTCGGTCAATAAACCAACATCGGCTTCACGAGCGCCAGCAATGGACACCGCTTCGAAGATATCGCGCAGATTTCTAATCGAGACGCCTTCCTGCAACAGGCGCTTGAGCACTTCTGTCAGTCGCTGCGGCGGCACGGCGCGCAGCATTTCCTTGATGAGGTCGGGGTATTGGCCAGACCAGTTATTGACCAGAGTTGCCGTTTCCTGAACGCCAAGGAAGAGGGGCAATTGCCTGAGCATAGCCAGACAAAGATGTCGGCGCAGAGTGTCCAGAGGCTGTAACCTTTCGCCCGGCGACAGCATCTCCGCATCACCGCTTGCTGCGATCCCCTGCTGCCAATTGCCGGCCATTTGAGGCGAAAAGTCAGGGACGAGCGCCAGCTCTGTTCCGCTGACCGGCTGCGCGGAGCTCTCAATGGTGAGACCGGGGGCCGTATCTGCATGGAGGAAATACACATCCTGGGCCAGGCTTTCCGTCGGCAGGCTGCCGCGACCGATCCGCATTCCATGCGCCTCCAGTAAGTATCCCCCTGCGCCCAGTTTGGTGTCCTCCCTGATGACCGGAACCGGCACCGGCACACCGTAGCGCTCGCGCACGTCGTTCACGGCCGCAGTAGCCGTCATGAGCAGGGTCTGCTTATCGAAATGCAGGTTAAGACCGGGATGAACCCAGAGCACGACGGCCGCGGGCGGCTGCAGATTATCCGGCTCCACTGGCTTGATTCTGACTGCGGTCCGCTGGTAGCGGGCTTCGAGGCTGGGAATACGACTGCGCAGGAATGCTGGCGGCTGGCGAAGCACACTTGCTGTCAACAAGGCCACACCCATGAGCAAAAACACGAGGGACGGAAAGCCTGGGACGATAGCAAGCAGCAGCGACAGAACGCCTGCCAGAACAGTAATGCGTGGGAAGGCGAAAAACTGGAAACCAATTTCCTGAGCAAGATTGGAGCGGGAATCGTCGCCAGATGTGCGCGTGATCAGCATGCCAGCTGCGATCGATGTGAGCAGGGCCGGAATCTGCGCGACCAGCCCGTCACCTATCGTCAGCACGCTATAGGTAGAAACGGCTTCGCCTATGGGCATGCCTCGCTGCAGCACACCAATGGTCAGACCGCCAAGAATGTTCACGATGAGTATGACGATGCCAGCGATGGCGTCGCCCTTGACGAACTTCATGGCGCCATCGAGCGCGCCGTGCAACTGGCTTTCCTGTTCGAGACGGCGGCGTTTTGCTTTCGCCTCTTCCTTTTCGATCAGCCCCGAACGCAGGTCCGAATCTATCGAAAGCTGTTTGCCAGGCATGGCATCAAGCGAAAATCGTGCAGCCACCTCAGCGACCCGCTCGGCACCCTTGGCAATCACGATGAACTGCACCACGGTAATGATGAGGAAGACGACAAAGCCGACAACCATGTTGCCGCCAACGACAAGATTGCCGAAGGTTTCGATGATATCGCCAGCGTCGGCATCGAGCAGGATGAGCCGCGTGATCGCGATCGAGAGAGACAGCCTGAACAGCGTGGTCAGCAGTATCACGCTAGGGAAGCTGGAGAACGCCAATGGCGAAGGTACGTAGATGGACAACAGCACCATCGCCACAGCGATGATGATGTTCACTGCCACCAGAATGTCGACCACGAACAACGGCAGCGGCAGGATCATCAAGGCGATGATCGCGACTACGCCGAAGGCCAGAACAACGTCGCTGTAACTCTGCGAACGCAGGCTTCCGGTGAGCCTGTTAAGCCAATGCGCCGGAACAGAAGACACGGTCATGCCAATAGATCCTCCATGATCACGATTCTTTCAGGACTGCCAACGCTGGGCATTATCCGGCTCTACCATGAGCCTGGGACCGCTATGCCGATGCACTTTAGTGACTCCTTTGGGGGATGGTCAAGCCAATTTATTGACTCGTTACCACATTGTCGACGCGTTCAAGGTTTGACCGTGTCCGTCATTTTTAGACGGACAAACTTGTTTATTCTCCCACCACGGTGCCGTATGCTTTTGGCCTGACGCAGGATCGCGTCACCGTGACTCCCACTGCATGGATGACTTTGAAATGGAAGTTGACGCCCCCTCCAAAGACCGTATCGTGGCGCCAGAGCAATCGAATCTGCTGCAGTCGCTCGGCTTTCCAGCGCTGTTGTTTTCATCAGCAGACACATTGGTCGAAATGAATGCTGCGGCTACCCGCCTGCTTGAAAAGCTGGGTTTCGTCGACGACGTTTCGTACCACTCACTGGACCTGCAGGCTTTCGTCGAATGCCTCACCTACGGTGTCACGCCCTCAACGGCAGCGCGCAAAGACTCAAGCCCTTCACAGCGCATGCTACCAACCGAGTTTGTGGCGTATGAGCTCGAGCAGAGTTTCTCGCTGAAGTGGTCGCACCCTGTTCAGGGCGAAGAGACCTTGACGCTGCTACTCATGATCGATCTGACCGAACGCGACCAGGTGCAGTTCCGCAAGCAGACGCTGTACGAATCTCTGGTTAAAACTTCGCGTGCACTTTCGGTGGGGGAGATGGCAACGGTGCTGGCCCACGAACTCAATCAGCCGCTCGCAGCGATACTCAATTATCTGGATGTCGCCCGCCGCGGCGTGTCGACGACGAGCGGCACCAACACTCTGCCCGCATCACGTCGTGAAAGGGTGCTCGAAGCGCTTAGTCTAGCCGCGGGTCAAGCCACCCAGGCCAGTGCAGTCATTCGGCGAATCCGTCAGTTCGTCAGATCAAGTGAGCCGCGAAAATCACCCTGCAGCGCTGAAGCCATTGTCGAACGGGTTCTGGCACTCCTTGAACTTGAGATCCGCCACCACCGGGTAAGCTTCGAGACATTTATCGAAGCAGGTACGCCACGGCTGCTGGTCGACCGGGTCATGATCGAGCTGGTGCTGACAAATCTAATCCGCAATGCCATCGATGCGGTCTCGCAGCTTACGCCTGGCGGCCGTCGAATTGCCATCAGGGTGGGTCGCAGCGGCGACGACCGCGTCGAGATCAGAGTCAGCGACAGTGGGCTTGGCGTTCGCCCCGAGCACCGACGCAGGCTGTTTACACCCTTCTTTACCACCAAAGGTCATGGCATGGGCGCGGGCCTGCCCATCTGTCGCAGTATCGTGGAATTTCACGGCGGCCAACTCTTCCTTGATGACGATCAGGAGGACGGTGACATTGGCGCCTGTTTCGTGTGCCGGCTACCAACAGACTACGCAGCAGGTACGGCGTCACAGGCTATCAGTGAGGACGCGAGATGACAGGCATCTACCTGATCGACGACAACGAGGCCTTCCGCACGTCGGTTCAGTGGTCGCTCGAGGATCTGGAATTCACCGTGCGGAGCTTCGCCTCCGCCACTGATTTTCTCGCTTTCCTGCAGACTGAGTCCGCAGCTAGACCAGCACTTCGAGACGAAGCAGCAGCGTCGGAAGAGCCCATTGAACCCATGCCCTGGTGCATCGTGAGTGATGTTCGTATGCCAGATATGAGTGGCATGGAACTGCTCGATGCGCTATGGCGAATCCAGAGCACATTACCTATCGTCCTCATGAGCGGCCATGCTGACATCCCTCTGGCTGTTGAGGCCATGGCCAAAGGCGCGGCACATGTACTGGAGAAGCCGTTTGAGCTGGATGTATTGGCCAAGGTCGTCACCCTGGTTGCTCAGCAGCCACTCGGTGGACCGCGAAATCCTGATGACGCTCGTTCCAGACTCGAGAAGCTGTCGCCAAGAGAAAGCGAAGTCCTGGCGCTCATCTGTGCCGGCTGCCTCAACAAGACGATTGCCGACACGCTGGGCATCAGCGTAAAGACAGTCGAACTGCACCGCGCCAAGCTTTCGAACAAGCTTGGCGCCAAGAACATTCATGAACTCATCAAGATTTCCCTTGGTTATACCTGAAATATATCGGCTCTCGCACAAGGATTGGTTGCATGGACGCTCAAGCTGTTCGTCTGAAGGATCGTATTCCCCATTGGTCGGTAGAGCGTGTCCAGCGCACCAACCTGCTATGTAGTCGTGGCGTCTATGGTCAGACTGTCGTAGAAGGCCGTATCGCCTACTGGCGGCTGGAAGTCGCCCGAAAAACCATCACTTCGCCGGTGCGACTACGCCATCTTGAACACGCTGTCTGTGTCAGCTTCGATAACGATAGCTGGAGTGAGCAGGTCGAGGGCCGCCACTGGCAGGATTTCTCCCGCGACCAGTGGCCGCTGTCGTTTCTATTGGCACGTGAGCAATGGCTGCAGCACTTCCAGCAGCTCTCCGGCATGCCATGGCAGGTGGATGCCACATCCTTCGATGCAGAACCGGTGGCGTGTCCGTCAGATCCAGTTACATGGCTATGGCGGGTTGAATGCCAGGGCGCCACCAGCCAGGGCTTGCTGCAGTTCGACGAGTCGATGTTTGCGTCGTTCATTGCCCAGCCCTGCTGGCACAGAACTGACGTCGACATCGAGCAGAGTCTCCTGCGTTTGCCCATCGAGCTCGATGTCAGCCTTGCCGCCGAGCCGATAGCACCGAATGACCTGGCCGCTTTCGAAGTCGGTGACGTGCTCATCGGTGGACGTGCGTCGAGCATGCGCCAGTGCTTCATCCGTCATCGCCTCACAGGGAAAAGGCTGTGGCAGGGGCACCTGGACCAGAGCCAGATCGAGATTCGCCAGGAATGGCAGCTAGCAAGAAGTCAGCAGAGGGAAAGTATGTCAGCACCAGAGAGCAAACCGGGCGAACGGGCGATCGACGCGATACCCGTGGAGCTCGAGTTTCAGCTCGGCAGCCTTACACTACCACTTGGAGAGTTCAATAATATTCAGCCGGGGCACGTGTTCACGCTCGATCGTCCGGCGGAAAGCAATGACGTCGTGATCTTCGCTAACGGCAAGTCCATCGGCAAGGGCACGCTGGTGGTGGTTGGCGAGCACCTGGGAGTTCAGTTCAGCGAAGTAGGTTCAAGTGGAACTTGAGAGTCTCAGCCCCGGCTCGATACTCATCACGGTTATTGCGGTAGCCCTTGCGCCCTTCGTAGCTGTGATGGTGACCTCATTTACCAAGCTGGTGGTGGTGCTGAGCCTGCTGCGTAACGCCATGGGCCTGCAGCAGGTACCACCTAACGTCGTGATAAACGGTCTCGCCATCATTCTGTCCGTTTATGTGATGTACCCGGTCGTCTCCGAGGTACAGCTCGTGGTTGAGGAAGAGATACGTCAGAAACCTGATGAAAAACTGTCATTGGACCGTGTACTCGAACTGGCGGAGCTCGGCAAGGCGCCTTTGAAAGCCTTCCTCTCTCGGCATGCCAGCCAGGAGGAGCAAGCCTTTTTCCTCAAGACATCGAAACGTTTGATGTCCGAAGAAAAAGCAGATGCCATCCAGGCGGATGACCTGCTGGTGCTCATTCCCGCCTTCACGGTAAGCGAGCTGACCGCCGCATTCGAGATCGGCTTCCTGTTGTTCCTGCCCTTTCTCGTGGTAGACCTCATCGTTTCCAACATCCTGCTTGCGCTTGGCATGATGATGCTTGCGCCCACCATGGTGTCGCTACCCTTCAAGCTCCTGCTATTCGTGGCAGTGGGTGGCTGGACACAGCTGATTCACGGACTGATCCTCACCTATGTTTAGCGCATGAACCCGGACGTCATCCGCCTCACCCAGGAAGCCCTCTGGCTCATACTGCTGCTGTCGGCACCCTCGATCATCGCCGCTTCGGTGTTCGGTCTGCTCGTCGCATTCCTGCAGTCGATTACCCAGCTTCAGGAGCAGACCATTGCCTTCGCGGTCAAACTGGCCGTCATTGGTGCGACACTGTTTCTTACGGCGGGTCTGATGGCGGAGAATCTTCTCCAGTTTACCGACCAGATCTTTCGGGATTTTCCCATTCTGGCGCGGCAGTAGGCGCTCGATATGCAGCCAGCGATGGAGCTCGCCCTCTCAGACGTCGAGAACCTGGTGATCAGCGTCATTCTTTGCCTGCCGCGTGTCGCCAGCAGCCTGATGATTCTTCCGCTCATGACGAAGGAGAACGTGCCAGTGATGGTGCGAAATGGCCTGTATGTCGGGCTGGCGCTGGTGGCCTACCCGATAGCGCTGGCCGGCATTGATGTGACCACGGTGGCGCCGGCAAGCTATCCCTTGATCATCATCAAGGAATTGCTGATTGGTGCGGGACTCGGCTTCATGTTCGGCTCGATCTTCTGGGCCCTCAGCACCGCTGGCGGCATCATCGACACCCAGAGTGGCGTGAACATGGCCAATGCCATGGACCCGGTGCAGGGGCACCAGGCCACGCCGACTGCTGTATGGCTGTCACAGTTCGGCACGTGGCTGTTCATGGCCAGCGGCGGGTTCCTGATCTTCCTGGATGTACTACTGACCAGCTATCAGGTGCTGCCGGTGACGTCGACACTGAGTGAACTCACATTTGCTGGCGCCAGCGTATTCATCAGTGAAATGGACTTCCTGATGAGCAAGGCGCTGTTGTTCGCAGCACCCGCCATCCTGCTGCTGTCGCTGATCGATCTCGGTTTCGGCTTGGTCAACCGTTTCGCCCAGCAGTTAAACGTACTGCCGCTTTCGATGCCGCTCAAGTTGTGGGTCGCCACCCTGACCATGGTGCTCTGCATAGGCATCATTATGGAGGCCATCCTGTTCAAGCTGGCTGACAATCGCTATGTGCTCGATTTGCTCGAGGGCGCACTGGGGGCACGATGATGTCAGGAGCTACGCCCATCACTTTCCGGCTCAAGATTACTGCTTCAACCGGTTCAAACGGCCAGCGCAGCTGCTGCAATATCAGCGGGCGCCCTGGCATCGAGCCAGTTCAGCGCGATCGTCTCCAGGCGACTATGTGTCTGACGGGTAAACGCGCCTTCGGTTCTCGTCTCGAGATCAAGCAGGATCGCTCGTGGATACCGTGTGGCGGCATGATCATCGGCATTGATAAGCGCAATGAGCTTGGTGAGATGATCAGCGTAGACCGCGTCCGTGAGATAAGGACGCTGGGTTTTCTGGCTATGCCAGACTGTGAGGTACTCAATGGGGCCAAGCCCCCTGCTCGCCGAGCCTGCCCACAGGCTGCGCCTGAAACTGCTGGCATCGACAGCCCCACCATCGCCGCCGATATCCGTGCTGATATATCGACTCAGGCCCCAGGCATTGAGCTGACCCTCCGGCAGGTCACCACGCTGCGCCGCATAGCCAAGGGTTCGGGCAAGGCTGGTCTTGGCGGCCTGTTCGCTCGATTCGGATACGATCGTGAGCAATTTGATCAATGCGGGATAGGCATCGGGGCCCAGCCGGGCAATCACTGCCTTGAGCACGGCGAGGCGGCTGGCGTCGCCATCGAGCCTGAGCATGGCCTGACAGAGCCGGCCCGCCATGGTACGCCACTGCTCAGGACTTGGCTCCAAGGGCTACGACCAGCCTTGCAGAATGAATTCAGCGAGCGCCGCTGGCGAATCGCCAGGCCCAGTATGTATTGGCGCTTCCATTTCCAGACCATCTGCACGCAGATTGCGTTGAATGTCCGTCCATACATTCAGTGCCAGCATTCGTTCGGCGGGATCAATAGCGAGACCAGCTTCGGTTTCGAGCTGGTCGATTTGACCAGGCGCTGCAGCCGAGCTTGCAGGATGCCCAAGCTGCGTATCTTTCGCAGCATCAGGACCCGGCTCGAACGCACCTGCTTTATAGAAGCTGGCTGGTCTGAGCAGTTCCTGCAGCGTATTGCCGGGCAGGATCGTCCGGTTAATGTGCATGCTTAACTCCACGGATAATATCTGTTAGCGCAAGACTACCTGAAACCCGGGGATGCTTCCTACTAGGGCGAACCCTAGTATGCCGATAAAAACACCCTCCGGGGCCGCAGTTGCAAGCCAGAAAAGGACCTGAGCAATGTCACAGGATAAAGGTGCGGATCAGACCGAGAAGCCCACCCCCAAACGTCTTCGTGACGCCCGCGAAGATGGTCAGGTCAGCAAGAGTCAGGATCTGAGCAAGACGCTCACGCTGCTGGTGTGGTTCGGCCTGCTCGCGGCATTGATGCCGTTCCTGTACAGGCAGATCTCGCAGGTGTTCGAACTGGTTTTTGCCGCTATCGCGCAGCCTCGGAGTCTGGAGCTGGATGCTCTACTCATGGAGGTGGTCAGCCGGCTGACATTGGCGATGGTGCCGCTGATGCTCACTGGCGCCATCGCGACCATATGCATCGAGTTCATCCAGGTGGGTCCGCTACTGGCGTGGAAGAAGGCCGTACCGAAGCTCGACTCGCTGAACCCTGCCGAAGGCATCAAACGCATGTTCTCGATGAAGAACATCGTCGAAGTACTGAAGGCCATGGTGAAAACGGTGGTGGTCGCGTGGGTGATCTACATGGTGGCAAGAGCCTTTTTGGCTGAGCTGATCATGCTGGTCAGAGCCGACTCACCGCTGACCATTTTCATGTTCTACGAATCGGCGATACTGATCATCGTTTCCACACTCGTCGTGTGCTTTCTGTTCGTCTCCATTCTGGATGTCGCTTACCAGCACTATGAATTCATCAAGGGCTTGATGATGAGTATGCGCGACATCAAGCAGGAACATAAGGACAGCGAAGGCGACCCGATGATCAAGGGCCAGCGACGCGAGCTGCATCAGGAGTGGTCGCAGGAAAACCAGCTGGCCTCGACTCGCCGGTCAAGCGCCGTGGTGGTGAACCCAACGCACATTGCGGTTGCGCTGCAATACACGCCAGACGTTACCGATCTACCAATCGTGGTTGCCAAGGGCGAGGGGTATATGGCGCGGGAAATTCGTCAGGCAGCCGAACAGGCTGGCGTGCCTATCGTTCAGAACATCACGCTGGCAAGGGGCCTGTTCGCCGATGTCGAAATAGAGCACTTCATCACGTCAGAGTATTTCGAGCCGGTGGCAGAGGTTCTGCGCTGGGCTGAAGAGGTGCGCGAGGAAAACGATACGGTACGCTTTGGCATGGATTGATCTCATCGCTGCAGCTCCGCTTTCTCGCAGGCAAAAAAAAGCGGGCCCTACAGCCCGCCCAAGACCTTCACTTCTTACTACCGACCTTGCTTTCTCTCATCGTGCTTCGACGGCTTGTCGTCATGTTTCGACTTCTTGCTGTCACGCTTCGATTCCTTGCCTTCGTGCTTTGATTTCTTGTCGCCGTGCTGCTTGTCGTCGTGCTTGGATGGCTTGTCATCACGCTTCGACTTCTTGTCGTCGTGCTTCTTATCGTACTTGTGCTTGTCGTCGCCTTTGCCACCCTTGCCACCCTTGCCGCCCTTGCCACCTTCGCCCGGCTTGAATGTGCGAAGGATCAGGCTGCCAAAGCGATCGCCGACGTTCAGCGCTTTCGAGCAGCTCAGGTGCACTGAAATCGACTGCACGGTCTTGCCGCCCTGGACGATACTGAAGTCAGTCTGTGAATCGAATTTACCGTTCGCGGTCACCGTCACGAAGCCGCCTACGCCGATTGTCTCGCCAGCAGGTGACGCCGTAGCGGACTCGGCAATCACACGCACCGGCTTACTCGCGTTGGGTGAACCTGAGCAGCTGAACTTACCGTCCTGGTCATTCGCAGGGGAGGCCTCACAAGACTGACCGGTGTACTCGAACACCAGCTCTACCGGCTTGCCATCTTCACATGACTTCACAGGTGCTGCTTCACGAGTGACCGTCACAGCGTCACTGGCTGCACAGCTGGCCCCTGCATTGCCTGCCACGGATCCAGTCGCCACTACGGTATTGGTCACTGTGTGATTGATGAACACCGGTGAACTTTTCACGATAGTGGTCTCGCCTGCAGCCAGGGTCGTGGCCGATGGCAGCATCTGGCCCAGCTTGTCATCAAGCACGGAAGCCAGATCAAGCGAAGTTGACCCCGTGTTGCGCACCTTGTACCGGAAGACCACGTCAGCGCCCTGATGCGGTACCGTACAGCTATCTGCAGCAGTGTCGATTCGAGGTGGCTCGACCATGACGATGTCGTCTTTCTGGCGGAAGTTCACTACTTCCCAGTTCGGCGACGGATCACCCTTCTCGCTGTTGGCAGGATACGGCGTACCGCTGTCCAGCGGCGCTGGTCTGCCGGCAGAATAGGCGGCTGAACAGCTGGTGTGGATGATTTCTTCACGACCATTGATGGTGATCGTCATCTTCGATCCAAGCTTTTCACCGACCCCGGCGTCCACTGTATAGCCATTCTCCGACGGCATCGTCAGCAGTGACACCTTGCTCTCCAGATTGACACCTGAATACACCGCTTCACCGCCGTCTTTACCAATGAATTTGACAATAGCATTGGCTATCGAAGGTCCGGTGTAGCGCAATGTCGTCGCCGAGATGGAAGCTGTACATAGCTTGCCTTCGGGTTCTGCGGCTTTGACGACGCAGGTCTTGTCCACCGACAAAGCGCAGCTGACTGGTGCTTCGCAGTTGATATAGGCCGGATCGTCATCGCTGACTGCGACACCGGTCACGGCACCCTTGCCTTTGACTGCAGCGACGTTCAGTTTGGCACCGACGGCATCACAACGACCCTGTGCGTGCAGGCGGGCAAAACGATTGTCTCCTGCAGTTAGCACCAGTTCGGCGCCCGCAGGCAAGTCAGCGATAGTGACATCGCGGATTTGCAGCGTAGGATCGTTGATCACCAGATTGGTGAGATTCTCATCACCAATGTTCCGTACCAGCAACCGGTAGTAGGCATCCGCACCCAATACGGCGACAGGCCCTGCTTCTGCAGTATCAGCATCGAGCCACTGCTGCTTGCCGTCCAGGCTGACCTGCTTCAGCAGCTGAATGGCCGGTCCAGTGATACAGCGAACGTTAGCAGGATTTTCATCACTGACCGCCGCGCCGGTCACAGCACCCTGTGCGTCGACCCTGGCGACATTCGCCTTATTACCAGGTTCGCCGTCACAGCGACCAGGCTGGTACAGTGCGCCGAAGCCAGAGACGCCCGCGTCGATGATGCGAGTCTCGCCACTGGCCAGATCTTCAATCACGACGTCAATGCCAAGCGTTTCATCGCGGACTCTCACCGAACGAAGCAGCTCAGACCCGATGTTCTTGACGATAAACCGGTAGCTGGCGTCCGTCAGCCCAACGATACCGACCGGCACGTCGGCGTCGCCGGCTGCGTCAGCATCGAAGAAATTGACACCATCGATGCTCACCTGCTTGAGCAATTCGATCTGCGGTTTCTCACAGCTGATGTAGGCTGGATCCTCTGCCTCTACTGGCGTATCGCTCAATTCACCCCTTGCGGTGACCTTGGCGGTGTTGAGATGCACACCGATCGTGTCGCAGCGTCCCGAAGCATAAAGCGCGGAATAGCCACTGCTCGTCTGACCGAGCACCACTGAGTCGCCTGGCGCGAGCCTGGCCACACCAATATCGACATCGGCAAGACCGAGTGCGGCGTCAGTGATTCGCGGATTGACGAGGGCTTCAGTGCCGTCGTTACGGACCGTGAAGCGATATTCGGCATCGGCACCCAACTGGCCAACCGGCCCTGCCGCAGGTGTATTGGCGTCGACGAACTGGCCGCCATTCAGCCTGACTTCCTTGATGATGCTGATATGAGGTTCAGTGACACAACGAACCACGGCCGGATCATCATCGCTGACAGAGAGGCCGCTGATTTCTCCGCGCCCCTGAACGCTAGCCATCTTGCTGACATCACCACGGACAGGACAAACATTCGGCTGATTCAGACCGAGAAAGGCCGCGTTAGGTTCGTCTACTGCAATCACACAGCTTTCGCCTGGCTCGAGCGAGCCGCAACTGGCTGGAATTGCCACATTGGCAAGGTCGAAATCAGGCGAATCGATCACGACATCGACAAGGCGCTCAGCGCCAGTATTGCGCACGACGAGTTGGTAGGTGCCATCGACAGCGCCGGCGATACCAACGGGTATGCCCTGTGCGAAGCGATCACAGCCATCGCCAGCGATAGCATCGGCATCAGAGAAACCGGTGACCATATCCGGCGCCAGTGTGACCAGTGTGCACAGCTCGATCAGAGGCCTGGTTGGTGGATCGAGCGTCAGTACCGCCGTGCTCCAGCTCATCGAAGCCGGATTGCCGCCCAGACCAAGCCGATCTTCAGAAAACAACTGCGCCGTCAGGCTGGTCGCGCCGGCCGGTATGATGACTGGCAGCACTACGGTATCCCACTCCTGACCATCGACACTGTCGAGTATGTTATTGAAGGTCAGCGTGCCACCGGCAACTGTGAGGTCGATCGCGCTGGGGCGGAACTCGCCAGTCGACACCGTGCCTGAAATCGAAGACACCGCCATCGAAAGCTTACCTGTCCGCTGGGCCGCAGCCGAGCCGAAGGTGAAGGTCTGAGGCACGGTGCTGTTGAGCGAGTCCGACCAGTACTTGTAGGCGACGTCGTTGCCGTCGCGCAGCATGATGTCGGTCTTGACGCCCCCATCATCGACGATGACGAGCACACCAGCGCCGTTGGCAATCTTCGAGAACGCCAGATCGTCGATGATGAGGGTATTTTCTCCAGGCGCAACCAGGCCCAGCGCCGTGATGTCGGCGCGGTAGGTCGTACTGAAATTGCTGCCGCCCCACTTGGTCGGTCCACCTATCCTGATACCCTCGACAGTTCTGTCGTTCACTACAGCAGTCGAATCGCCTGCTGCCGTATCAAGACCCTCCCAGTACAGCAGAACCTGCTCGACCGAGGCCCCTGCGGGAATGCTGATGTTGATTTCGCCTGGCTGCTCGCCGAGACCTGTGCCGGCCATGATTGTGCCGGTGCCCTGGGCGATTGCGATGCCTGGCGGACCCAGGGTTTCATTACCATCGGCGAGCAGTTGGCCCGATGATGCCAATAGAGCAAGCCCCAAAACTATGGAGCATTGCCGGTGCAACCCGGCTATTGAAGTCCTTCTCATTCTTCTTACCTGTGTCATGCGCTTAAGAATATTTTTTTATAGTTGCGCGCACACTATAGGGACCGCAGGCAAGCCTCATGAACTTACTGATGATGCTTCAAGGACTGTGACGGAGTGCAAACATCTGAGGGATGCGGTGACGAGAGAAAATAGCTGGCAAGAATCAGGGATGTGTCCGTCTTATCAGACAGTAAGCGGTCTTAATGCGATGATTGCAGTAACAAAAGGAGATTGGCGAATGAATATCCATGGTGGTCCACAACAACGTTATTCCTGGGTCATTGCGACCCTGATCCTGCTCGTTCTGTTCATTGGTCACACCAATGCTTCGAGCAGCGAGGGGTTTGATGAGACGCGTGCGGCAGGCAGCGCTACACGAGAGTCTAGATCCGCCCTTCCTGAACCGCATGACAGGCTACGAGGTGCTCGGCACTGATTCGTGCACCCCGCGGTTGATCCTCGCTCACCGGCTCCGGCACCGCCTCGAGTGCTGGTACTTCCTGACGGCAGCGCTCGTTCGCATAAGGACAACGCTGGTGAAACACGCAACCCGAGGGCAGATTGACCGGCGTAGGCACCTCACCTTCCAGTCTTATGAATGCAGGCCGCTCATCACGCAACCTCGGAATCGCACTGAGCAAGGCGCGCGTGTAAGGATGCTGAGGCTTGGCGAACAGGTCCCTCGCCGGCGACAATTCGCACAGTGTGCCCAGGTACATCACTGCAACGCGCGTGGCAAAATGCTCGACCACAGCGAGGTCGTGCGTGATGAAAAGATAGGTCAGTGAGCGCTCCGCCTGCGCTGTAGACATCAGATTGAGCACCTGTGCCTGTATCGAAACATCGAGCGCTGAAATCGGCTCGTCGGCAACGATAAATTCCGGATCCACCACCAGCGCCCTCGCAATACTGATGCGCTGTCGCTGGCCTCCGGAAAACTCATGCGGGTAACGGCTTCCCCAGGATGCATCGATACCGACGGACGCCATCACTTCGGCAATTTTTGCCAGATGGTCCTGACGTGACAGCTCGGGCTGGTGCCAGCGTAGTGGCTCCTCCAGCGTCTGGGTGATCGTCATCCGCGGATTCAACGATGCGTAAGGATTCTGGAAAATCATCTGCATACGCCTGTGGTACGGCTTGCGCTCAGCAGCATTCATGTCATCTATGCGCTCACCTCCATAGATCACCTTGCCGCTACTGGGGCTGAGCAGGCCGATCACCAGCCTGGCCAGCGTCGATTTGCCGCAGCCGGATTCACCGACGACGCACAATGCTTCACCCTTCCTGACCGTGAGTGATACATCGTTGACAGCGTGAACATACTCACGCTTGCGCCGCAGTCGACCACGCTCGAAAGTCAGCTGATCAAGCAGATCGCCATGAATGGCAAAGCGCTTGCTGACGTTGCGAATCTCCACAAGATCCTTCATTCGCTGTGCTCCCTGGCAATCAGCTCAACGCCAGGATCCCGCACCAGCTCCTCCACCATGTGGCAGGCCGCGAGCGATTCACCCGACTGTGTAAAGCCTGGCACGATCGAGTCGCAGCGGGCACGCACGTAAGCACAACGGGGATGGAAAGCGCAGCCGGATGGCAGATGTTCGAGCGTAGGCATGCTGCCGGGAATCTGGTTCAGCCGCTCACCCGGCAAGGTTTGCTGTGGAAGCGCCTTGATAAGACCCTGAGTGTAAGGATGCTGCGGATCGTTGATAATGGCCTTGGTCGGGCCCTGCTCTATGATGCGTCCGGCGTACATGACAAGCGTCCTGTCGGTAATCTGTGACACCACGCCGAGGTCATGGGTAATGAGAATGAGCGCCAGGTTCTGTGTTGAACAGAGATCCAGCAACAGCTGCATGATTTCAGCCTGAATAGTGACATCCAGAGCCGTCGTCGGTTCGTCCGCGATAATCAGCTCCGGATCGAGCAGCAGTGCAATAGCGATGATGATGCGCTGCTTCATACCGCCCGAGAGTTCGTGCGGATACTGGTCGAGGCGCTTCTCCGGCGACGGCATCTGCACCAGTCGTAGTTTTTCGAGAGCGATCGCCCTGGCCGCTTTGGATGAAATCTTTCGATGCGCCTGTAGGCACTCGATCATCTGCACGCCGATACTCAGCACCGGATTCAGCGTCATCATCGGATCCTGAAAGATCATGCTGATGCGCTGCCCCCTTACCTGCCGCAAGGCTTCCTTATCCAGCGTGCGCAGGTCCTGGCCGTCGAAACGGATCTGCCCATCGGCCACGAAGCCTGGCTCGCTGAGCAGATCGAGGATGGAAAAGGCGGCGACTGACTTGCCGGCCCCTGATTCACCTACGATACCCAGCCGCTCGCCGCGCTCCACGGCGAAGCTGATGCCTCTGATAGCCGTGACGGCACCATGGCGCTGGCCAAACTTCACAACCAGATTGTCGACCTCGAGTAACGCCATGCTCAGCCTTTATACAGTCGTGGGTTAAGCACATCGCGGAGCCAGTCGCCAAGCAGGTTCATCACCAGCACGAGCAGGACAAGCGCAATACCGGGAATGATGGTGATCCACCATGAGCCGGAGAAGATATAGTCGAAGCCACTTGAGATGAGGGAGCCCAGCGATGGCTGCGAGACCGGCATGCCAAGCCCCAGAAAGGACAAGGAGGCTTCGGCGATGATGGCATTGGCGATCTGCACTGTGGAGATGACGAGTATTGGCGAGAGCGTGTTCGGCAGGATGTGACGGAACATGATCCGACGGCTACTCAAGCCGATCACCTGTGCGGCTTCGACATATTCCTTGTTCTTCTCTGCCAACACGGAGGCGCGAATGGTGCGGGCATACTGCGGCCACTCGGCAATGCCGATCACCACAACCAGCATGATGAGCGCCAGCTGCTGATACAGCTCCGCGCCGAAGGCCGCCTGAAACACGGCGAGCACTATGATTGCCACCATCAGTGTGGAAAATGAAAGCTGTACGTCGGCGAAGCGCATCAGCAATGAGTCGAGCCTGCCACCGTAGTACCCGGCCAGCAATCCCACCACGATGCCGATGATGGCCTGCAGCAGCACGGCAAATAGTCCAATCGTGAGCGAGATACGCATGCCGTAGAGAATGGTGCTGAAGAGATCACGCCCCTGGGCATCGGTACCCAGAATAAAGCGACCGTCGTTGTCATCGTTCTCTATCCACACAGGTGGCAGTTCAGAATCGAGAATGTCGATCTGCGACAGATCATAGGGATCATATGGTGCGAACAGCCCTGCCCCGACGCTCAGCACGATAAACAGAAGCAGCAGGCTAAAGCTGACAATGGCGACCTTGTCGTGCCTGAAGCGGTGCCAGAACAGAGACTCCCTGAACTGCTTCAACTTCGAGGCCTTTTCGGGCAGTACCATTGGGACAATATTCGGTGTATCGGTCATGCGGGGGCGCCTTGTGTCAGCCGCACTGTCGGGTTCACCAGGCCGTACACCAGATCCACCAGCGTGTTGGTAATGACAAATATAAGACCGACCACAATGAGATAGGCCACGATCAGCGGCGTGTCCACACGTGTGACGGCTTCGAGAAACATAAAGCCCATCCCCGGCCACTGGAACACACGCTCAGTGAGTATCGTATAGGCGACCATTGTACCGATCTGTACCCCACCCACTGTAATGACCGGTAGCATCGTGTTCTTGAGAGCATGCAGAAAATAGATACGACTAAGCCTGAGGCCCTTGGCGCGCGCAAAGCGAACGTAGTCGGCACTGAGCACCTCGAGCATTTCAGCGCGAATAAGTCGGATAAATAGCGGCATCATGATGGATGACAGCGCGATCGATGGCAGCACCAAATGCAAAAGACCATCGGCCGTGAGAAAGCCGGTATCCCAATAGCCGAAGACGTGGACCAGTTCGCCACGCCCGTAGGATGGCATCAGCCCCAGTTGGATGGCGAAAATGTATACCAGCAATATGGCCGTGAGAAATACAGGCACCGAAATACCAACGATACTCACGCCCATGACGATTTTCGTCAGCAGCGTATTGGGCTTGATTGCTGAGTACACACCGAGCGGTACTGAAAAAATAATGATCAACAAGGTGGCGCCGGCAACAAGCTCCAGTGTTGCCGGCAGTTTTTTCAGGATGACGGTAAGCGCCGGCTCCTTGAAGAAGTAGGAGGTGCCGAGATCGCCCTGCACCGCCTTGCCAAGGAAGCGGGTGTACTGCATCAGGAAGGGATCGTTAAGACCCAGTTCCTCACGCAGTGCATCCCGTTCGGCCTCGGAGACCGACTGCCCGACGAGCTCACGCAGCGGATCGCCGAGGTTATCCTGTATCGAGAAACTGATCAGGCTGATGACGAACATCACCACCAGTCCCTGGAATAAACGCCTGATCAGGAATGCCAGCATATTAGTTGATCTTCAGGTCGCCAAAGTATGGAAAGTCCATGACGTTCAGGATTGGCTCGGCATCGACATTCGGCTTGGCGGCCCAGGCAAGATCCTGCCAGTGCAGTGGCACGAAGGCAGCGTCGTCGTACAGCATCTGCTCGATTTCCTGCATGAGCTTTGCCCGCTTGTCCATGTCGGTCATGGTATTGGCCTGAATGATCTTCTCGTCCACCTTCTTGTTACAGTACTGGCCGCTGTTGTACTGGCCCAGTCCGGTCTTGGTATCAGGACAGGCCACGAGGAATTCGAAGAAGTTATTCGAATCTTCGGTGTCAGCGTGCCAGCCGATCATCTGGATATCCGCAGAGCGTTCATCATAGGCAGGCCAGTATTGCGCCTTAGGCATGGTCTTGAGATCCACGTCGATGTTGATCTTGGACAGCATCGTCGCCACCGCCTGCGCAATTTTCTCGTCATTCACGTAGCGATTATTAGGCGCAATCATCGAGACCTTGAAGCCTTTCTCATAGCCAGCTTCCTTCATGAGTTCCTTCGCCTTGGCAATGTCAAAGCGCGGCTTGAGCGCTTCGTTGTGGCCATCGTAGGACGCCGGGCTCAATTGTTCAGCCGGCGTTGCGAAATCCTTCATGATCTTCTTGACGATGCCTTCCTGGTTCACCGCATAGGTCACTGCTTGACGCACGCGGGGATCAGCGAAGGCCTTCACACGTTCCTGGTTAAGCTGGAACAGAATGATGCGGGTGCCGCTGAGGGTATAGAGCTTCGCAGCATCACTCTGCTTGATCCGCTCCAGGTCATTGGGTGGCACGGGCGATATGAAATCGACATCGCCAGAGAGCAAGGCGGCCACACGGGTAGGATCTTCCGCAATCGGCGTCAGCACGATGGTGTCGATATTGCCCGGTGACTTGGTATCCCAGTAGTCCTTGTTGCGCTCGAAGATGGTCTTCACGCCCTGCTCACGGGACTTGACCTTGTAAGGACCGGTGCCTGAGACATTGCGCGCGGCATAGGCATCGCCGTGTTTGGCCGTAGCGGCCTTGTCGCGGCCCTGCTCGTCCTTGCCAGAATAGAACTTGCTATCCATGGGGAAGATATAGGTCGCGGTATTGAGCGTCAGCGGGAACGCAGTTTTCGCCACCAGATCCACGGTATGCTCATCGATGATTTTTGCTTCGGCGATCTGCTCGAAGATGGCTTTGAAGTCGGCTGATTCCTTGAGGCGGTTCAGCGTCCACTTCACGTCTTCTGCGGTAAAAGGATTGCCAGAGTGGAACTTGACGCCCTTCCTGAGCTTGAAGCGCATGGTCTTGTCGTCGATCTGCTCGAAGGACTCTGCCAGTCGCGGCTCGAATGCCATTTTCTTGTCGAAGCGGATAAGAGGATCGAACACCATGTGGGAGAGCTGAAGCGTGGCGCCGGAGAGTTGTTCATGAGGATCCAGTGAAACCGGATCGGCATCCCAGGCCAGTTTGAGGGTCTTCGCATCCGCGATAGCAGGTACTGCCAGCGCCATCGTCAGCGCGGTCACCGCCGCAAGGAAGGTGCGACGAAGTGGCTTGGCAGTAGGCTTTCCGCCTCTGTTCATTCGAGATAATGGCTTGTTCATGACAGCATCCTGTGTGTGATCTGCGGTTGTACTTTCTTGTTATCTGCTCGTGCTTCGAGTTCTGGTCCTGCAGCTTATTCAAGCCTGCGACAAGACGAAGCTAAAGATTTAGTTCCGATTTTGCCAATCGAAAAAATGGATGCACTTATACATTTTCTGTATCACCTATACTGAGGCCATATTCCTGACTGAGCTTCGACATGACTGCATTCAGATTTCCCGCTGCACCTATCGATGAACGTAGCCTCGTGCTGGCACTGGTGGATGACGGACTGCTGGCGCGGGAGGCAGGTGAACGTTATCTCGCTCAACCCAAGCCCAGCCGGGGCGCACGAACGCACAGCAGCACTGGTGCAACTGCACTGCCTCACCCACTGGAAAGCCTGGCGCAGGCAGAACTGGTCGACCAGAAATCGCAGCGGGTGCTGACCCTCGACAGGCTTACCGCCTGGCTCGCCGAGCGGTCGGGCCTCCCCCTGTTTCACATCGACCCGCTAAAGATCAATGCGGGCGACGTCTCGGAAGTGATGTCCTTCCCCTTTGCCCAGCGGCACAGCATTCTGGCGGTCGAGGTGAGTGAGACCGAGGTCACCATTGCCACGCATGAACCCTTTATCGAAAACTGGAAGGACAATCTCCGCCATGTGCTGCGCAAGGATATTCGCGTCGTCGTGGCAAGCCCTGCTGATATCAAGCGCTTCACGATCGAGTTCTACAAGCTGGCGAGTTCAGTTCAGGCCTTCTCAAAGACCCGCACCAAAGCGGGGGCGGCGGCATCCACTGGTAACCTCGAGCAGCTGCTGGAAGTCGGCAATCTGGCCTCGGCCGATGCCAACGATCAGCATATCGTCAGCATCGTCGACTGGCTGCTGCAGTATGCCTTCGAACAGCGCGCCAGCGACATTCATATAGAGCCGCGTCGGAAGCTGGGGCACGTGCGCTTCCGCATCGATGGTGTATTGCATCCGGTGTATGAGATGCCGATACAGGTCAATGTGGCTGTGGTCAGCCGTCTCAAAATTCTTGGCCGACTGAACGTCGCTGAAAAGCGCAAGCCGCAGGATGGCCGCATCAAGACCAAGAATCCCAGCGGCAAGGAAATCGAGCTTCGCCTGTCCACCCTGCCGACCGCATTTGGTGAAAAGCTGGTTATGCGGATTTTCGATCCGGACGTGCTGCTGCGTTCGTTCAGCGAGCTGGGTCTGTCACAGGATGAGCTACAGCGCTGGCGGCAGATGATCGCGCAGCCCAACGGTATCATTCTTGTTACCGGGCCTACCGGCAGCGGCAAGACCACCACCCTTTACTCCTCGCTGAAATCGCTGGCGACTGAGGAGGTCAATGTCTGCACGATTGAAGATCCGATCGAGATGGTTGAGCCGGCCTTCAACCAGATTCAGGTGCAGGTCCAGGTCGAGCTAGATTTTGCCACAGGGGTGCGGGCACTGCTCAGGCAGGATCCAGACATCATCATGATCGGCGAGATCCGCGACCTTGAAACGGCCGAAATGGCTATACAGGCCGCGTTGACGGGCCACCTGGTGCTTTCCACCCTGCACACCAACGACGCGCCTGGCACCATCACCAGATTGCTCGAACTGGGAATAGCACCGTATCTGGTCAAGGCCACTGTCCTTGGCGTTATGGCACAGCGCCTGGTGCGTACGCTTTGCCCGGAATGCAAACGACCGGCAAAACTGGATCCAGCGGACTGGAAAGCCCTGGTGAGCCCTTGGAAAGCTGAGATGCCGACAGCGACCTTCGAAGCCGAAGGCTGCCTCGAATGTCGCTTCACCGGCTTTCGTGGTCGAGCCGGCGTCTACGAACTCATGCTGATGAGCGAGGGCGTGCGTAACCACATCAAGGATCACACCGATATCGATGCGCTGCGCCTGCAGGCCATGCGGGAAGGCATGAAAACGCTGCGGCTGAGCGGTGCCAACAAGATCGCGCAAGGCTTGACCACACCGGGCGAGGTTCTGCGGGTGACACCTTCGACAGGGGTTTGCTAGTATCCGCAGCCAACCTCACTGTTGCACGGAACAATTATAATGAACCTGAAGTCCGCGGCCCTGCCGACCCTCAAGACATCCACCCGGCTACTCCTGGCAGCCCTGACAACGGCCTTTGCTGCGTCCTCCATGGCGGCACTGTCTCTGGAAGGAAAATCCGCTGAGGAGAAGGGCCTGGCGATTGCCCAGGAAGCCGAACGGCGAGACGAAGGCTGGAGCGACTCCAAAGCCGACATGATCATGGTGCTGAAGAACAAGGGCGGGCGCGAGAGCCGCCGTGAACTTCGGGTTATGTCTCTGGAGGTGCCTGAAGATGGCGACAAGAGCCTGACGATATTCGACTCGCCGCGCGACGTCGCCGGCACTGCCCTGCTCACGCACTCGCATAAGATCGATACAGATGATCAGTGGCTGTATCTGCCTGCCCTGAAGCGGGTCAAGCGCATTGCGTCCAACAACAAGTCTGGTCCTTTCGTCGGCAGCGAGTTCGCCTTCGAGGATCTCAGCAGCCAGGAAGTCGAGAAATTCAGCTATCAATATCTGCGGAATGAGGCCTGCCCAGGTGCGGACACGCTTGATTGTTACGTGGTGGAACGTGATCCTGTCGACGAAAATAGTGGCTACACCAAGCAGGTTGCTTGGATAGATACCGCGGAATTTCGCGTGCACAAGGTCGATTTCTACGACCGGAAGGAGAAGCTCCTGAAAACGCTGAGCGTCAGCAATTTCAAGCAGTACCTCGATCAATACTGGCGAGGCCTGAATAGTGTCATGGAGAATCATCAGACCGGTAAAAGTACGAGTCTGGAACTACAGAACCTCGAGTTCAAGACCGGCCTGACCGAGCAGGATTTTACCGAGAACAGTCTGAAGCGAGCCCGCTAGCGGCGGCAACCACATCGCTGCCTGCAGCAGAATCTGGCTCGGTCACCGAAGCAGCGGCCGAGCCAGGCCTTACTGGCGGCCGTACCTGCGTCCATAGGCTGGCATGGCGGCGGCTGGCCGCCTGAAAGTCTGCCCAGATGCCCGCCTTCGGGTCGAGGTACTTTTCGGCGAATGCTTTGAAGACTGCCGGCTGCTCTTCGATGCTGATGGCATCAGCCAGCCTCGCAAGCGGACCAATCCACGCATGCCCGGCCTTTTGTAACTCAGCCAGGTAGGGCTGAATACGCTTTACGTATACCTGCTCCAGTACATTCACCGCTATCTTCGATGTTTCCTCATCAAGCATGGCTGGCCGGCAGGGCTTGCCGTCTCCACCAGTCATTAGCGCTTCGAGTGTGTCTGAAATGCTCTCCAGCTCCGCTGTCATGGCTTGCGTCGATAGCAGCACTCTACCGGGATAGGGGTTGGCGACCAGTGTGGCATTGATGGTCTCAAGATCTTCGAGCGCCGCAGTTGGCTCGCCCTCGACATAAGCCAGCAACCTTTCGAGTACCCGACTCAACTGCTGCGACGGGGCCACCCGGAAGTTGCGTTGCAGCAGTCCGTCGCCAGTGGAGAACATGCTTTGGAATTCTGCACTGGCGAAGGTGGCGTTCCATTGCGCAATGCCCAATTCCCGGCGCTTGATGTCACGCACTTCAGTGAGTGCAGTCATCAGCGCGGTAGCTTCTGCTGCGTCTTCACCAAGTGTTTGTACACAGTCGTCCACCGAGGCGAGGAAAGCCTGCTCATAACGCCATACCGCACTGGCAGACATGACTTTTCCCAGCGCACTGTTCCGCTGCGCGACCAGCTGACCCACCGTGCAGGCGTCCAGCGCGAATATATCCAGAATGCCGAGGGAGAACTCGCTGGCCTGCAACTGTAGGTCACGGCGCTGAGGATATCGTGGGCTGAGGACTTCTGGCGGGGGTGGCGCTGCGGGAAATGCGGTATCGAAGACCCGCGCCAGGCGCTGACGATAATCACCGAAGTCAGCCTCAGGGTCACCGAACAACTCGGCAGAGCAGCCGCCAAGTAGCATGACGGCGGTGAGCACAGGCATCAGCAGACCATTTCCGACTGCCCGCCAGGGTTTCACCCGCAGGCCTCCACCTGCAGCCTTTCACTCGCACGCCATCGGTTGCAAGCTCTCACTGCAGGTCCGGCAACGTTGCGCTCAGCCCGGGTCGCTAAACTCAATGGCGCGAAAGCTCTCGACGACGTCGATGTCGCATTCGCCGAAGCTGTCACGTTCGGCCTCGACTTTGGCTGGGGCGTCACCCGGACGCCGTAGCAGCACCACCATGAAACCGGCCGTCTCGGCAGCCTCGGCCTCTTCAATGATATCGGTGAGAAAAAGAATACGCTCGGGCGGCTGCCCTACCTGTTCAGCGATTCTGCGGTAAGACGAGGCTTCGCGTTTGCCGCCAGTGGTGGTGTCGAAGTAGCCAGTGAAGAGTGGCCTGAGGTCACCTGCTTCGGAATACCCGAACATCAGCTTCTGCGCCGCAATCGAGCCGGATGAATAGACATAGAGATCGATGCCTGCGGCATGCCAGGTCTTGAGTAGCTCAACCGCATCGGGATACATATGGCCGCGCAGCTCGCCGGTTTCATAGCCCTGCTTCCAGATGAGGCCCTGCAGGGTCTTCAGCGGCGTGATTTTCACATCGGCATCCATCCAGCCGTGCAAGGCTTCGAGACAGTCTTCGATGAGCTCGGTGATAGCCTGCTTTCGCGGCAGGCCAGCCTTGATGCGCACCTCATCTAGTAGGTCGAGCACATCGGGCTCGTCGATATTAGCCATGATGAAGTCATCGATGGCAGCCTTGGCGAAGGGAAACAGCGTCTCGTGAACGAAGGCGATACTGCTGGTCGTGCCTTCGATATCGGTGACGATGGCTGCAGGTCTGGCGACTCGGGCTATTTTCGCGGCATCGCTCATCCCATCAAGGCCTCATAACGCGGAATACGAGTGGCGATTGGATTGCCAGTGAAGTCAGCCACCCAGCCTTCGGTATTGGTAAACAGGCGCAACGCCATGAACTCAGGCTCCGGCCCCATGTCGAACCAATGGGTCGTGCCATGAGGCACGCTAATGAGATCATCACGTTCGCACAGTATGGCATACACTCGATCGGCGTGATGAATGTAGAAGAGGCCGTGACCTCGCAGGAAGAAACGAATTTCGTCTTCGCTGTGCTTGTGCTCATCGAGAAACTTCTTGCGCATCTCGGACTTCTGCGGATGATCAGGCGTCAGGGCGATAACATCAGCTGTCGTGAAACCCTTCTGTGCCTTGAAGCGCTCGATATCATCTTCGTAGATGGCCAGTACATCATCTGGCGTGGCCGATTCCGGCAGTTCACGCGCTTCCCAGCGGGTAAAGGCTATACCGATGTCGGCCAGATGACCGGCAATATCACTTCCATCAGTGGTCTCTACCGAGGCGCTGGCGACCGGGGACTCATCGTCACGCACCTCAAAGATCCATAGTTTGCTCATTCAGCTGTCCTCACTATTGTCTTCGGTATAGTTTCATCAGTTCGAGTTCGCAACTGCAAATGAATTCCAGAGCCTCGATGTGCCGCAGACAATTGCGCATGTCGCTGGCCCAGGTATACAGCCCGTGTCCGGCAATGAGGTAGGCAACACAATCGGGATGCTTGTTCAGCCAGTTATCGACATCCACGGCCAGCGCATCGATATCCTGGGTATTCGGAAAAATTGGGATCGCAAGTGCTGTTTCGTGAGTGTGCCGCCCTGCGAGCGCCTTCTGCATTTCGTAGTCATCCACCACGAGCACGCCGTCTTTCTGCAGGAACTTGGACAGGATGGTTGCTGCAGGCGAATGCGTGTGCAGCACAGCGCCTATGTTAGGATCGCGGCGGTAAAGGCCAGTATGCAACGCAGTTTCTGCCGAGCTTTTTTCCTGCGGATCGAATGGAACATCCTCGATCTCGAGCAGTCGCCCCTGCAGATCGATCGCCAGGATATCCGCCTTCATGAGCTGGCCCTTGTGTCGACCAGATGCGGTAATAGCCGCTGTGTCGGCATCGAGGCGCACTGAATAGTTACTGCTGGTGGCTGGTGACCAGCCCTGGCCGTAGAGAAAACGGCCTGCCTGCATGAGCTGCTCGGCGGCGGGTCCGAATGCGGAGTCTTTTATCGTCATGGTCTTTGTGCTGCCTGCCTCTGGCCCGGTATCATCGGCCCTATGATTCCAGAATTGCCCGAGATTATCATCTTTCATTCAAGCCTGCGCAAAATGGCGCTGCGCAGCCAGCCGTGGTCTGCATTATAGTCATGACTGATGATGCGCCGCTTGGCGCCGGACATCGGCAGCTGCACTGGTTGTGTGCCGACGCGCAAACCGCCGGCCAATTGCTCGGCCAGCTGCATGGACGACTGGAGGAGCCAGAGGCTCAGCCCTTGCGGGCGCTCATTGTCGATGAGCGTTTCAAGCGCAAATATCATGATTATCTCGGCCAGACTTATGACCTCCTGGTCGTGTCCGCCTGGTCGGGCTTTTCGCCGAATGCCTTTGCCGCCCTGTCAGCCACGGTTCGTGGTAGTGGACTGATCGTGCTTCTGACGCCGGCTCCGCCGGCCTGGTTGGCCTACGACGACCCGGAATATGAGCGCCTCCTGGCGCACCCATGGACGGCCGCAGACAGCCCGGCGCTTTTCATACGCTATTTCATGAACGCGCTTGAAGCGTCTGTTGGCGCACCACAATTTGTGAATGCATCAGCTATCGACGCCACGATAGATTCACTCATTCGCGCAATCCGCCCATCCAATAGCCATCCCGCCGAGGAGCGGCAAGCCAACTCAGAACCCCACGCCAGCACGAGCCGCGAACAGGCCACCGTACTGGCACAGATCACGGCAGGCGCCGGTCGCGTCGATATCATCAGTGCAGAGCGAGGACGCGGCAAGTCAACGCTCCTTGGCTTCCTGGCCGGCAAGCTGGTGACTGACGACTCTGTTATCTGCGTGACTTCTCTGCACCCCTGGCAATGCAGCGTCGCATTGCGACAGTCTGGCGGTGCACTCAGCTATCGTGCACCCGATGACCTTTTGTCGTCCGGCCAACGCCTGCACCTGTTGTTTGTCGATGAAGCAGCAGCCCTGCCTCTTCCCATGCTGCTGAGGCTGATCGATATCGCCGACCAGGTGGTCTTGGCCTCGACCAGCCATGGCTATGAAGGCAGCGGCCAGGGCTTTCGACTCAGACTGCTTGGCCACTTGCAGTCCAAAGGTCGCGAGCCTCACTGGCATACGCTCGAACAGGCCATACGCTGGGACGCGGATGATCCTGTCGAAGCCTTTGTGACCAACACGCTGTTGTTCCAGCGGCCACAGCATGACCAAACGAGCTTTCCGATACTCCTTGGCGCCCCAGAAATCGTCGATAAGGCAGCGCTTGCGGCTGATACGGCCAAGCTCTCTGCTGTAATGAGACTGCTGATGGAGAGCCATTATCAGACCAGCGCCGACGATGCCCGTGTGCTGCTCGATAGCCCTGGCATCACGCTCACAGGCATATTTGATAAGTCCGGCGGACACCCCGTTGCGCTGCTGATGACCGATAGCGAACTGCCATTTGAAGACGCCGAGCTTCGGGAGGCGATCTGGCTTGGGAGACGGCGACCGCGTGGGCACCTCACGCAACAAGTGCTGGCTCAGCAGCTCGGCATACAAGACTCGCTCGAACGAAAAGTTGTGCGCATCGTGCGGGTGGCTGTGGCATCGGACTATCGCAGACGGGGCCTGGCGACTCAGCTGTTACGACATCTTGAAATGCTGGCACCCAGCGTCGGGGAGACGAGCGCACTTCACTCGGCCAGCTTTGGCAATGATCCAGTCAGTCTGAGCTTCTGGCTCAGCCAGGACTACACACTGGTTCGACAGGGACAGAGACAGTCAGGAAGTCACGGTGGCGAAGCCCTGCTGGTCCTGAAGCCGCGGAATGAGTCGGGCGAGCGAATACAGCAGCGTGCCCTTTCGGCCCGTAGTCGCGCGCTGGCCACGGACACGGCTGGGGCAAATAGGCAGGGCCATCAGTCAGGGCTGCTTTTCTGGCCTCAGCCGCCGCTGGAGGCGTGGGAGCATGAGCTCATCAAACTGTTCTGCCTGGGAGCCAGGCCCGTCGAAGCCGTGCTGTCTTTACTATATATCGACACCGGCCACCGGCCCGACAGGCTTGACACGCACTGGCAGAGCGCATTGCGCGAGATGATCGCCGGTACTGACTGGACCGCGTTGACTCGTCTTACCGGTCTGGCCGGGAAAAAGGCGGTCGTGGCCGGACTGCGCGCAGCCTACGCTCGCGCTATTTTACCTGAGTGACCCTGAAGCCCTGCTTCCTGAGCAGATCCGCTATACCACCCGGCCCCACCATATGGCCGGCACCCACCGCCAGCATGCAGCGCAGATTTTCGCTCAGGCACTGCTTGAAGCCAGTAGTCATCGATTCATTGCGCTCGAAGAACAGCATTTCGTAGAAGGGCTTCAGTTCAGGCGCCTCACGCATTGGCTCTGCGATGGCTGCCTGATAGAGCGCTCCACCGTTGCCGGCCTTCCAGGCGTCGCCCATGTCACGGTACATTTCTGGCGCCTGCTGAAATTCTTCCAGATAGCCCAGTACCGCCTTCTCATCAGAAGGCAGCTTATCGAGCAGTTTCATCTGCCCCTCGAAGGTCTCAAGCCCCTTGACCTTGAGCGACGGCCGCTTGCGTGCCTGCCTGCTCAGGTAGAGGTCGATACCGTACTCAGGAGACAGCCCCTGCCGCATGGCCTGCATCACAGTTAGCGTCACCACGGTATAGACCGGCTTCTGTTTACGAATACTGTCAGCAGGTACACCAACGCTTCCCACCGCCTGTTCGAGTTTCTTGACAGTGGATGGGCTGTAGAGATCGTCAATGGTCTGCCCTTTGGGGAGTGATGCAAACGAGGTAAACAGTTTCATATTCTCTGCCTGGTCCCCCTGTGCATCGTCCAGCTCGACCAGCAGCACGTCAGTATTATCGATAGCCTGCATGATGGGCTGAGCCAAGGGATAATAGCTTTCGTCAGCGATGTGCACGGTGCCGATCAGATAGCCAGGGGCGTACTTTTCCTTTGCGTCTGCTGGTGGCTCAACCTTCCAGAAGAGACCAGTAACAGCGGATTCAGCAGCGACTCCTGATCGCTCGGATGCTTCCGCTGAAGGGTCGAGCGCTTGAGCGGCGAATGACGTAGTGAGGGCGAGCGCCATCAGCAAGTGACGGGGCCGCGGGAGTCTTGCCAGATTGAAGCTGGTCATAATGGATTGTTACCTTGTTGTTGCAGGATAATGGGCTGACCCTCGTCGTGCGGGATCAGCGCTGGCGTCACTTCTGCTGCGCTGACTTCGGCCACGACAGGCGTAGTCTGCTGAAACAGACGATGCATCAGTCCCCTGAATTTGTCCATCCGAAGACTGGCCGACGCTGGTGGTAGCGCCATGCCTGCCCTGAAGCCGCTGCTGGCGAGGAATGCCTCGACAAGTGTCCTGTCACGGCTGATGACATGCACAGGCACATCTCGGGAGGCGCCATCGCCAGTAATGATGGGGGCAGCCTGATGATCACCCATCACGATCAAGAGCGAATCATCCAGAAACGACACCGCATAGCTGCCGATTACGCCGAGCGAATACTCCACCGCCCGGGCATATTGAGTCCTCACCCGCTGCGGGTCCTGCCAAAGCGATTCCGGAGCTTCGGCATCTGCAAGGAATCGTTCGAAGCCCTCACCGTTCCCTATGGCATCCCAGTCTTCAAGTATTGGCAGGACCGGTGTCCATGGCGCATGACTGCTGATCAGGGCCACCTCGGCGAAAACGGGCTGATCGGCCGATGCCTTCAGGGTTTCACGCAGCCAGGACATGGTGTACTGGTCAGGCATCGTGACCCAGTTGAGCGTTGGCCCAGCGTAATCGAGCCCGGCGCTATCGGCGACGCGGTCATAGCCAAGGCGCGTGCCATCAGGCCATGCAGCGGTGATGGCAGGCATCACCGCTAATGTGTCATGCCCGGTAAGCGAGAAATCGTCGATCATCGTGGTGGCATCGCTGCGCACCAGTTCGTCATAGCGAAATTGATTATCGATCCAAAGCCCGCTCAGAACAGTCGCATGCGCGAGCCAGGACTGGCCGCCCTGCACCGGAGAGCGCAGCCGCCCCGTCGCCATATGAAGACCGCGCTGCGCTAGCTCGGCCTGGATAGCCTCGAGCCGGGGTACAAGCACGGCGCTATAGGGCGCGTCGAGCACGGCCGACACGCCGTAGGATTCGATAAAGGTGAGGAGAATATGCCGGTCTTCCAATCGTTTCATAGCCGTTGCGGGCACGGGTGCGTCCTGTAGCTGACGGCGCAGCTCGGCAGTTGACTGCACTGATTGGCGATAAGTCTCCATCTGATGCAGGGCGAGATCCAGCACTGCCGATCTCGGCAGGCTACCGTGTTGAACGAACCCGAAGACGCCATACGATGTAGCGCCAACTAACAGCGCGCAAGCAGTTCTGAATCGCAGCGAGCGTATGCCAACGAGCTTGTTTCGCTCATCGATGATCATTGCCGTGTGGTTCAGCCGAATGAGCGTGGTCGAACCGAGGTGGGCCATAACGCCAATAAGTACGATGACCGCTATGCAGCTCAGCCAGGCGAGGACGCTGCCAATGCTGCCGGCCAGCACATCGAATCCCGCCAATAGCAGCGGTGCATCCAGCAGCAGATTGAAGGGCCGGTTCAAACTGTAAGCCATGGCCAGCGCCGAAAGCACAATCACCGACATGAGCAGGAAAAGCACGCCACTGAGACGGGCCAATACCCGAGCAGCCGCCGCTGGCAGCAGAATGATCACCCCAAGCAACACCAGGGCGTCGAGCGGCAGCCACTGGACTATGTAAGGCGGACTGAGCTGCGCCGTCAAGAGCGCCAGCATCAACACCACCATTATGGCCTGCAGCAGCGAACTCATGCGCCACCCGTGGACTCGATAAGCGGTGTCAGGCGCCGGCAAAACGGAAGGTATGATTCAGCACGCCATTGATTGGGGCGCTCGCCTCGGCATCATCATCGGAAAAACCGAGTGTAACCTCGAGCACTGCACCAGGTGTCAACGCGCCCACACCCGCCGGCGTCCCGGTCAGGACCACATCGCCAGGGTGCAACGTAAAGTGGCGGCTGATGTGACTGAGCAATCCGATACACCCCGTCAGCATCTGACCAGCACGGCCCTGTTGGCGTAGCTCACCGTTGAAGCGCATATCGAAGCCCAGCGCTGTCCATAGTCGGTCAGGCTGCAGCGAAGTCTGCCCAAGGAAGCTCGCCGGTGAAACGAAGCCGCCAACCGGACAGCTACCATCGAAGGCTTTCGCCAGCTCCCACGGGTGCCCCTGTTTCTTCAGGGCCGACTGCAGCTCACGCTTGGTGAGATCAAGCGCAAGGCCGATGCCAGCCACGCTCGAGGCGAGCCGATCATGATCGCCCACCAGATCCGGACCGATCCGACTGCCTATGAGCAGCGCAATCTCCGTTTCATAATGCAGTGATTCATCGTGCTGACTCCCCGCATCATGAAGCGGACAGTTCGTCAGCCCATCGGCAGCAGGCAGCACCAGCGAACTGGCCGGCTTGATGAACAGAATCGGCTCTTCCGGTACAGGGTTGTTCAGTTCGGCAGCGTGGGCCGCGTAATTGCGGCCCACGCAGACAATCTTGCCCGTCTGCAAGGGCGAGGCTTCACCATCAACCGTGAAAACATCGTCATGAGTGCGCTGCGACATCAGGACACTCCAGCAGCTAGAAGTTTCCCTGGATTCATGACGTTATTTGGATCGAAGGCCGCCTTGATGGCATGCATGTAGGCAATTTCCTCTGCACTTCGAGAGTACGGCAGATAAGGCTGTTTCAGCAGCCCCACCCCGTGCTCGGCGGAAATCGTACCCCCGCAGTCCTTCACGATATCGAACACCATGGTATTGACGCGCTCACAGCGGCTGAAGAAGGTTGCCTTGTCCAGATCGGCTGGCTTAAGAATGTTCAGGTGCAGATTGCCATCGCCAATGTGGCCGAACCAGATAATCTCGAAGTCCGGATACTCAGCGCTCACCACCTCGTCGATACGTCGCAGGAACTCTGGCACCTTGCTGGGCCTGACCGCAATATCGTTCTTGTACGGCGTATGTGGCGCAATGCTTTCTGAGATACCTTCACGCAGTCGCCACAGGCTCGCGGCCTGCGCCTCGCTCTGGCTGACCACACCATCAACCACCCAGCCTGCTTCGACAGCGTGCTCGAACTGCGCCATGGCCTCCTCTTCGACAGCCTCGCTAGCCACTTCGTATTCGAGCAAGGCGTAGTACGGCGCGTCTTCAGCGAAAGGTGCCGCGACGCCGCCGTGGGCCAGCACATGGCTCATGGCCTGATGCGAAAAAAACTCGAAGGCGGTGATTTCGATAGTCTTGCTGAAGGTCTTGAGCACATCCATGACGTTGTCGAAGTGGCTGAGCCCCAGTACCATGACTTGAAGATTTTTCGGCTTACGGGTCAGCCGCATGGTCGCTTCGGTGATAAAGCCTAGCGTGCCCTCACCCGCTATGAACAGCTGGCTCAGGTCATAACCGGTATTATTTTTAACCAGACCACGATTGAGTTCGAGAATGTCGCCCTTGCCTGTCACCACGGTCAGTCCGGCCACCCAGTCCCGGCTCATGCCCCAGCGTATGACCTTGATGCCACCGGCGTTGGTTGAGAGATTGCCGCCGATCTGACTGCTGCCGGCAGACGCGAAATCAACTGGATAATACAGATCGTTCTCTTCGGCGAAGCGCTGGAGCTGCTCGGTAATGACGCCAGCCTGGCACTGCACCAGTCGGTCACCGGCATCGAAATCCACAATCGCATTCATTTTGTCGAAGGCGACGACGATTTCACCATTGGCAGCCACAGCGCCGCCACTGAGGCCAGTCCGGCCGCCAGAAGGTACAAGTGCAAGCTTCTGCTCGTTGGCGTAGCGCACAAGTGCCTGAACTTCCTCGGTAGTTTTCGGAAATACGATGGCGGTTGGCGCAGGAATGAATTTCTTGGTCCAGTCTTTGCCGTAGTGTTCGAGGGAGTCCTGATCGGTCAGTACGCGCTCACCAAACTGGCTTGTGAGCCACTCGATAACAACATTACTCATAGCTTGGCTCTTTATGCTTCCAAAGATTCGGGGCATATATGTTACCATAGCCCGCTATTTTTCTGCTTGGATCTGTACCCATGACTCGCACGTCCCTTGATAAAAGCAAAATCAAAATCTTACTGCTCGAAGGCATCCATCAGTCGGCCATCGATACCTTGCATGCTGCGGGTTATGACAACATCGAGCATCACGCCAAGGCACTGAATGACGACGATCTGAAGGCCGCCATCGCTGACGCACACTTTGTCGGCATCCGCTCACGCACCCAGTTGACTGAAGAAGTACTGGAAGTGGCAAGCAAGCTGATCGGCATCGGTTGCTTCTGCATCGGCACCAATCAGGTAGACCTGATGGCAGCAATGGAACGCGGGATTGCAGTCTTCAATGCACCCTACTCCAATACGCGCAGCGTGGCCGAACTGGTTCTGGCCGAAGCGATCCTGCTGCTCAGGGGCGTGCCGGAGAAGAATGCCTCCTGCCATCGCGGTGGCTGGCTGAAAACAGCGAAAGATAGCTACGAAATCCGTGGCAAGACCATGGGCATCGTCGGCTACGGCTCGATCGGCACCCAGCTCAGCATACTGGCCGAGAACCTGGGCATGCGAGTGATCTATCACGATATCGTGACCAAGCTGTCGCTGGGTAACGCGACCCAGGTCGAGTCGCTCGAAGATCTACTGGCGACCAGCGACATCGTCACCCTGCATGTGCCGGAAACAGCGGCGACCAAGAACATGTTTGCCGCGGAGCAGTTCGCGCAGATGAAAGACAAGAGCATCTTCATCAACGCCTCGCGTGGCACAGTTGTAGACATCGATGCGCTGGCTGACGTGCTGCGTAGCGGCAAGCTTCTGGGCGCCGCGATCGACGTGTTCCCGGTCGAACCACGTGGCAATGACGACGAGTTCGTATCGCCACTGCGTGAGTTCGACAACGTGATACTGACCCCGCACGTCGGCGGCAGCACCATGGAAGCGCAGGAAAACATCGGCCGCGAAGTTGGTGAGAAGCTTGCCCGTTACAGCGATACCGGCATGACCGTCACCTCGGTCAACTTCCCCGAGGTTTCACTGCCTGCGCATCCGAACAATCACAGGCTGCTGCATATTCACCACAACGTGCCGGGCGTCATGTCCGAGATCAACGCGGTGTTCTCCGAAAACGATATCAACATCTGTGCTCAGTACCTGCAGACCAACGAGCGACTTGGCTACGTAGTCATTGATGTCGACAAGGCCTACTCCGACCTCGCGATGCAGAAGCTGAAGTCGGTCAAGGGCACGATCAAGAGCCGGGTGCTGTTCTAGACGAACCGCATTTGACAGCCATCAGTCCAGGAGGTCTTCTGAGCCCCGAGAAACAACAGAAATTCAGGTTCTGGGGCAATGCAGGCCTGTTTGAACTGCTCTGGCCGGCCGCTATCGTAGGTGCCTACTACGGCAGCAATGCCTGGGCAGTTGCCGTGCTGATTGCGATGTTCATCTGGAGCAAGGCCTTCGGCGGTTCGCTGGCGCAGGACCTTCGCATGGCCTTCGTCGGCCTACTGGTCGCGTTCACTTTCGAACCCATCTGGATGGGCGCAGACCTGCTGCTCTACGCGCTACAACCCCCGTACATTTATCCGCCGGTCTGGATCGTCTGCCTATGGGTCGGCTTTGCCATGAGCTTTAACCACTGCCTGTACTGGTTGCGTGGCCGCTATGGCCTTGCCGCTGTGCTCGGTGTCGTCGGTAGCGTGCTGTCGATCACGGCCGCTGAGCGAATCGGCGCGCTCACCATGCCCTCAGGCTGGTGGCCAGCCGCCGTCAGCTACGCCTTGCCGTGGGCCTTTATCACCCCGGCCTTCGCCTGGTTTACCGATGTTCTCAAGCGACGAGCCCAGGGCGACAGTGGCATGAGCCAGGACAAAAGCCGGGCGTCAGTGGCTGTAGATCCTGACAAACCCGCCCCACCCCCTCAGTGAGCACTGCTGTGCAGCCGGACCTGCTTACGCTGCATCAGTTATCCATTGCACCTCTGCAGCCGATATCGGCTCAGGTCAGTACCAACGATAGAGTGCTCATCACAGGCCCATCCGGTATCGGCAAGACCCGTCTGCTCAGGGCAATCGCAGATCTCGACCCGCACGCTGGCTACTGCACACTGCAGGGCCAGCGAGCCAGCAGTTTCCGACCGGAAGCGTGGCGCCGAAGAGTCGTCTACATACCGGCAGAAAGCATGTGGTGGGGGCTCAAGGTTGTCGACCATATTCCTGCGCACGCCAGTGCGGATGCTGCGACGCTCATGCATCAGGTCAAAGCGAGATCGCGTCGGGTGGGCCTACCGGATGATGTACTGAGCTGGCCGGTCGAGCGTCTCTCCAGCGGTCAAAAGCAGCGTCTCGCGCTCATTCGCGCGCTCGCCCTCGAACCCGATGTAGTGCTGCTGGACGAACCCACCGCCAATCTCGATGCCGACTCGGCCGCTCAGGTGATCGATCTGCTGGTTGACTTCCTGACCCACGATGGCCTGAACGACCGTGCACTGCTGTTCGTATCTCACGCAGCACCCCCGACTGCCCTCGGCTTTACTCAACATTGGGAAATTGGGTCCAGCGGCGAAATGAAGACCTCGACATCATGAGACTCGAAGCGATCAGTACGACTGATCTTGCCATCTGTTCGGCACTGGTACTGGCGCTGGCTCTGTTGAATCTGCGTCACTCGCCAGATCTCGCCAAGGGCCTTGTGATCGGCATGGTCAGGCTCATCCTGCAGCTCAGCCTCATTGCCATCGTATTGAAGACGGTTTTTGAGCATGCCTCGCTGTGGTCGACGGTGCTCATCAGCGTTGTCATGATGCTGCTTGCTGGCCGAGAAGTGGCCGCCCGCCAGCAGACGAAGCTCGCGCAGGGCTGGACGCTATCGATCAGCATATTCGCCATGACGAGCACCTCTACACTGCTCATTCTGCTGGCCTTGCTGGCACTGGTCCAACCGGCCCCCTGGTATACCCCGCAATACGCCATACCACTGCTAGGCATGATTCTCGGCAATACCTTGAATAGTGTCTCACTAAGCATGGATAGACTGGTGGATTCTGCGCGGCTTTCGCGAACGGCCATAGAGGCTCAACTGATGCTGGGGGCAAGCAGAAAAGCGGCAATTGCCCCGCTAGTGAGGCAGGCCATGCATAGCGGCATGATGCCTTCCATCAACGGTATGGCTGCAGCGGGGATTGTGAGCCTACCGGGCATGATGACAGGCCAGATACTGGCAGGCGCCAGCCCGGAAACCGCGGTGCGGTATCAGATACTCATTTTTCTATTAATTGTGGCAGGCGCCGCGATGGGCGCCTGGCTGGCCACCAGACTGACGGTCTGGCGTCTGTTCGATGAGCGTGACCGGCTCAGGCTCGACAGATTGGCTTAGCCAGTCGGCCGAGCATGACCTCCGACTGACTAGCCTGCGTCAGCAGTCGGAACCAGTTTCAGTTCGACACGACGGTTTGCAGCGCGGCCGGTCGATGTGTCGTTGCTGGCGATCGGATCACGCTGGCCGTAGCCCTTGGTCTGCACCCGACCTGATGCCACGCCCTGGGAGACGAGGTAGGAACCGACGCTGTCGGCCCTGCGCTGACTCAGGCTCTGGTTGTACTCAGCAGCGCCTGTGGAATCGGTGTGACCTGCCACCTGTATGGTCGTTTCATCGAACTCTTCGAGTACGATGGCAACAGATTTAAGTGTCTCGTAGAAAGACGACTTCACGGCATCGCGATCGGTGTCGAAAGTAATGTTACCAGGCATCACCAACGTGATGAGGTTACCAACTCGCTCTACCCGCACACCGGTGCCTTCGAGCTGGCGACGCAATTCGGATTCCTGGCGATCCATGTAGTAGCCAATACCGCCACCTGTGGCACCACCAGCAGCCGCACCGATGAGCGCGCCTTTCTTGCGGTCTTTCTTGTTGGCTGCAGCGCCCACGGCTGCGCCACCAATAGCACCGATCACAGCACCCTTGGTCGCGTTGGAGGTCTTCTCTTCACCCGTATATGGATCGTAGGTCATACAGCCTGCGGTCACGAGCAATCCTGCAGAGAGACCGGTGGCCAGCAGGGTTCTGTTGAAGCGGGTTATCAGTGTCGTCATTCTTTTTTCCTCTATTCACACTACGCCGACAGGTAAATACGGCAAGACTGTCCTGAGTGTAGCAGGCCTGCGCCTGCTGCAACCTCGTCCAGTCAGATGAAGGTATAAAAACGGATACTGCTGCATTGCACTGCTGGATCAGATCAGACGGGTCAACGCAATTCCGCGGGAGCTTCCACCACTGCTTCGGGCTCGGGACTCTCATTGCGTCGGGCGATGCTGCGGCCAGCGGACGCCTGCCTGTTCTTCAAGCCAAGCGCGAGCAGCGGCACCACGATCATCAATGAACCAGCCAGGAACCAGAGGTCCGGCACCTCATTGAACCAGATCCAGCCTATCAGGACGGCCCAGATGAGTCCGGTGTATTCGGCGCTGGTGACCTGATTGGCCGCGACATGACGATAGGCCAGCAGTACGGCAAAGTTGTAACCCAGAATGAAGAATGATGAGGCGCCAGCACTGAGCATCAGGCTCCAGCTCCAGTCCCGACCCTCAATGAGTGCCAGTGCACCCGCCACAGGCAGACAGAGCATATAATTCAGTGCGACCGAGTGCACCATGGTCTGGTTCTTTGGCAACTTGCGAACGAGCAAGGCATTAAAAGCCAGCGAGAACGCTGTGACCAATGCACCAAGCGCCCCCCAACCGATTTCAACCGGACGAAGGATAAGCAGAATGCCTGCAAAGCCACTGACGACGGCCGCCACGCTCAGCCAGGTCAGGCGCTCCCGGAATATCAGGACAGACAGCACGACCACAATCAAGGGAGCTGCATAAAACACGGCATTGGCGGTAGCCAGCGGCAGCGTCGCCAGCGCCATGACCATTGCACCAATGCCAATGATACCGATATGAGCACGCAGGGCATGGTAACCAAGACCTGCGAACGGCGCCTTCATATCGATCATTCGATAGAACGGTAGCAACATCAGCACCGTGCACAGGCAGCGCAGGAATACAAACTGCAGCACCGGGACATCCTGGCCCAGCAGTTTGATCACAACGTCGCTGACCAGGGCCAGCGCATTCCCGATGACCAGCAGCACGATGGCACTGTTGACTGTCTTACCCGGCATATTCAGATCCAGCGTTAACTTTACAAAGTAAAGCTAGACTAGAGGCTTATGCCTGCCGCTTCAACCACGGCAGAGTGTTGTTTTCAGCGTTCAGCAGTTGCCGGCTTTCGTGTCGTCGCAGCTTTCGGTGCAGAGGTCTGCGTGGAAGGCCTCACCTGAGCAATCACGAAGCCTTCAGGGGGCTGAGCAGGCATCCTGGAGAGGTCGATAGAAAAATCCTGCTCCGGCACTTCGTAGCTCATCGCGCCGACCAATAGTCGGCTTGCCTTTTTCAGCAACTCGATGGTAATCCACTCACCGGCGCAGCGGTGGTTGGTATCAAAGGCGCCGCCACCTTGCGGGATCAGATTGAACGGCGTGATTTCGGCGTCCAGGAAACGACCAGCCTCGAACTGCTCCGCATTTTTCCAGATGGTTTCGTCACGGTTAGTGCCATAAAGATCGAGCAGCACCCGATCACCTTTTGCAAACTTGTGCCCGCGCCATTCGAAGGGCTGCCTGACAAATCCGCCGGTGAACGGGAAAAAGGGATAGTAACGACGCACCTCCTGCACGTATGAGGTCAGGTAGTTGTCGTCGTCCAGCAGACGCTGCCGATCCGGTTTGTGCACATGCAGCGCATGGCCAGCGAACATGATGTAGCGCCCAATGGCCACCGTGGGGCGAAGAATATTGAGCCATTCGACAGCCGCTATCGTCTCGCTCAGACGTGCGCCCTGATCATCCTCATGAAAGGCGATGATGCTTAACGGTGTGTCTGGTGCGACCTCCAGATCGCCTCTTCGTACCTGGGCAATGACCGATCTCGCCCACTTCTCTGTGCGGCGACGAAGCCAGAGTCCTCGCCAGTTACGGGGACCCGGGGTTCCGGCCCCATCAATCATGGCAGCAAGTTCTGTAGTACGACTATCCAGCGTCTCTTTGTTGAGGACAAGGCCGCTCCACCGGCAAACTGCCTGACATAGAACGCCGTTGGCGACATCCAGCAGAGCTATTGACTTGTCGCCGCACCAGTGCGGCAGCGCCTCGCGCCACGCGCTTTCGAACAGATCGACCAGCTTTGCGATTGAAGCGGGATTCATCATCGACATGAACATCTGCTTACGCCGATGGTGCTCAGCGGCATCGAGTACCGCCACACTGCCCTCGTCCTGCAGCGACCAGAGTATAGGCTTTGGCAGCGCCCCCTTGCGGGTGAAACGCTCTGGCTCATAAAAGACCTCGGCCGCTTCTTCGCCACCGATACAAATCGTGGGCTGTAACATCAGCCGAATCTGGAACAGATCACTATTGAAGCGACGGCGACGCTTCTGGATAAAGTTATAGCCGTCCTTGAGGATGGCCAGAGTGCTGTCCAGTGCAGGGTCTTTGGGTAAGTTGGCCATGGAGACCTCCAATGTCTTCAGGTTAAAAGGCGCGCCAGCTTGCACAGTGCAGCCGCGCTGTTTACTCAGGAGTCGTACGAGGCTGAGCAGCGATGTAGTCGAAAAAAATCACTGAAAACAGTGGCACGAGCTCTGCATCGCTTTTGACCACCGACTGAACTTGACCTAACCCGACGAAGGAGCATCCATATGGTTATCTTTGCGAAGGACAGCACCAAACTGGCGGAGCGTCGTAGATCAATGGTCAACAAACAGATCGCCGCCGGGGGTGTGCGCTCAGCGCTGGTTCTCGAAGCCATGCGTAAGGTTCCCCGTGAGAAATTCATACCCGACTCACTCGCGACACGGGCGTATGACGATGCGCCGCTGCCGATTGCAGAAGGCCAGACCATCTCACAACCCTATATCGTTGCGCTCATGACCGAGGCACTGGAACTTAATGGGGGCGAACGGGTGCTCGAAATCGGCACCGGATCCGGTTACGCCGCCGCCGTTCTCGCAGAAATTGCCGGCGAGGTGGACAGCATCGAGAGACATGCCTCGCTGGCGGAGGCTGCACGCCGGACATTGAGGCAGACCGGATATGACAAGGTGAATGTAATATGTGGTGACGGCACACTGGGCCGCCCGTCGAACGCCCCCTATGACGGTATCGTAGTGGCAGCCGGCGCCCCGGTCGTGCCTGAACGCCTCAAGCAGCAGCTCGCTGTTGGTGGCAGGCTCGTGATTCCGGTAGGTGAGCGCAAAGGCCATCAGGCGCTGCTGCGGGTCACCCGCGTCGCTGAAGACGAGTACCGTGAAGAACATCTCTCAGACGTACGATTCGTGCCGCTGATCGGTGAAGGCGGCTGGACTGAAGCTGGCGATGCTGCAGCGGCGCGGCGCAGTACGACGAGCAATCTTTCTGAAGATGCGCGGCTGTTCGCCGAGGCTGCCGAGCCCTTCGACGATATCGACACTGCTGATCTGGCGCCACTACTGGAACGCATCGGCGACGCCCGAGTGGTACTGATTGGCGAAGCCTCCCACGGCACCTCCGAGTTCTATCGAATGCGAGCCAGAATCACTCAGGCTCTCATCGCCCAGAAAGGCTTCAATATCGTGGCGGCAGAAGCTGACTGGCCTGACGCGTTCCGCATCAACAACCATGTGCGCCACATTCATGGTCCTGCGGCCGACTGGGAGAGCTTCGCACGCTTCCCCACCTGGATGTGGCGCAATCGTGAAGTACAAAGCTTCGTAGACTGGCTGCATGACCACAATGCAAAACTTACCGAGCAGCAGCGGACGGGCTTTTACGGTCTTGATCTGTATAGTCTGTACACGTCGATCGATGCCGTCATTGAATACCTGGAATCCCGCGATACCGAGGCCGCAGAGATTGCCCGGACGCAATACAGCTGTCTGGCGCCATGGCAACCCGACCCTGCCGCCTACGGCAGAGCCGCCGCCAGCAGCCGATACCGGGATTGCGCCGACGAGGTTGCCGCAGCGTTAACGGAGCTACTGGAACAGCGCCTGTCCCTGCTCAGGGACCATGGTCAAGAATCAGCCAGAGAGCAGGAGTTCTATCTGAATGCCGTGCAGAACGCCCGTCTCATCAACAATGCAGAAGCCTATTACCGGACGATGTACAGCGGCTACAGCGACTCCTGGAACCTGCGTGACTCGCACATGTTCGAAACGCTCGATGAGCTCCTGACACATCACGGCCCCAAGGCCAAAGCCGTGGTCTGGGAACACAACTCTCATATCGGTAATGCCAAGGGCACAGATATGCCTGCACGTGGTCAGCTCAACGTCGGCCAGCTCTGCCGCGAACGTTTCGGCAACGAGGCCTACCTGATCGGCTTCGGAACTCATACGGGCACCGTGGCAGCGGCAGACGACTGGGGCGACGAGATGGAAATCAAGACCGTTCGACCCTCACTTGCGAACAGCTGGGAGCGACTGTGTCACGACACAGGCATTCCACGATTCATGCTGCCCCTACGCCGACCGAAATCTCCGAACCTCAGTCGGCTGCTCAGGCGGGAAAGGCTCGAACGCGCCATAGGCGTGATCTACCGGCCACGAACCGAGCGAGCCAGCCACTATTTCGACGCCCGCTTGGGCGAACAGTTCGATGAATTTATCTGGTTCGACGAGAGTCATGCGGTGACGCCGCTGGCTACCCAGGACATTGCTGACTATCCGGACACCTACCCCTTCGCAATCTGATCCCAGGTCCAGCCATCCTGGAGCACAAGCGCCCTGAGCAGTTTTCGGCGCTTGGCGAGGCTCTCAGTCGCCCTCTGCGTTCCGACCACACGCGCAGTACCCTTTGTGAGGTCTGGTGCCAGCAGCTGCGGGGGCTCCTCATCAGTTGGGTGGATGAAGGCCTTGTTCAAGGTAGACAGAAATACCTCGATCGCCTTGGAACAATTGTGCTCAGCAATCCGAAGCGAGGGATTCTGCACATATGCTTCGGCAGGAATTGCACGGATAGCTTCATCCAGTGCGGCAAGCTTCAGGGGCAAGGCCGTTTGCAATTCAGGGCTGTGATAGTAATGCAATATAGGATAGGCGAGATGCTTCTGTGCAATATCGAGAATCTGTGGTGTCAGCGTAGCCAGATACGTTTCAACACCCTGATACTGGTGATGCCGTGCCCAATGCGCAGCAATCTCGTCTACGGTCTCACCCATGACCGATATTTCCCTGGCGACGGTACGCTTGACTGCGGCAGCCTGTACCACAGGAATTGCGTAGGTAATCGACAGCGTAATCAGCGCCAGTCCATTAAATGCAGTAACGACTGTCATCATCTGCCAGAAGCCATCGGCCGGGACATAGTCGCCGGTTCCCAGCGTCGTTAGGGTGAAGCCAACGAAATAACTGACAGAGGAAGTGTCGGCGGGCACTTTCGTGATCGAGTTGAGCACTGACGGCTCCCCACCAAGGTAGATCAGCGACCAGCCGAGCCAGGCGGCGAACACCCACATGTTGATCAGCACCATAATGATCAGCGGGCCGACCGCGCCTAGAAACCGGTGCGATTTCACCAGTTTGTTCAGGGTCAGCGCAAGGCGCCAGGTGGCGAAAGCAACTCTTCGCGACAGCGGTCCGCTTTCGGATGCTGTCAGCGCGGTAGAGCCAAAGTCGAACCAGACCAGCAGCACCAGCAAGACGCCTGTAGCCAGACAGATTAGATCAGCCATCGGCACACAACCTCTCTGACCAATGCGTCGATGTCATTCATATAGCACGCCTCCTACTGCGATAACATTTTTGTGTTTTCCGCTAACCAACTGACGGTAAGCCTGTCATTTCACACGGTACGAATATTTTGGCCAATCGGAGGTCTCTGGGCGAAGAGCTGCGGGCGCAGTCCTCAAAACTATAGATTTTACAAAGCGCCTGAAAACCTTACACCTGTGATTCATGCGGGCAGGCGTGGTTTGTCGAGAAGGTTGCAACAGGCAGGCCTGGCATAAGGATTGCCTGATTACGATCACGAGCAGTCCTGCGACAGGATGTTTGCAGCGTCGTTTAGCAGCAGAAGGAAATTATCAACTTCACACTAGAGAGGACACATCATGAAGTACAACAGCATGAAAACTCTAATGACTGCAGCGGTGATCGGCCTTGGCGCGACTCAGGCCCTGGCCGATCCCAAGCCACTGTCAAGCTACCAGGAAGGTGATACAGCTGTCTTGACCGGCACGGTCATCGGCATCGATGGTGATGACTTCAAGCTTGATTTCGGCGGCGACACCATCGAAGTGGAACTGGAAGGCTGGACCTGGGGCGCTGACGTTGGTCAGTATCTCAAAGCCGGGGATGAAGTCGTCGTGAGCGGTACCGTCGAGGATGGATGGTTCGATAATCGTGAAATCGAAGCCAACAATATTTATCTGACCGCGACCCGCGATTACTACTATGTCGTCGATACCTCACCTGCTTATGTAGGCGCAGTGGAGGCTGACGTCAACAGGCAGGGATCGACTCAGGGCCAGAATCAACAGCAGGGCCAGAACCAACAACAAGTCCAGAACCAGCAGCAAGGCCAGAATCAAAACCAGGATCTAACAGAAGGCACCTATATCTCGACCCGAGGCGAAGTCACGAAAGTCTCCGGACGCGAATTTACCGTCGAAAGTGATGGCAAGACCCTGACCATCGACACGGCCGAGATGATGTACAATCCACTGGACAAAGCGTACGGCGAACCTATTGAGCAAGGCGATCGCGTCTACGTCTATGGTGAGGTGGATGACGAGTTCTTCTCGAAAAAGGAGATTTCCGCGAATTCTGTAGTGAAGCTGAGAGACGCCAGCGAGCAGTCTTGAGTAACACGCTGCGAGAGAAGCCGGCAGAATTTCACTGCCGGCTTTTGCTCAATCCAGGAACAAATCCTTCATAAGCTTCCCGTCATAGCTATCGTCGTAACGATAGTCATCGAAGTTATCGCGACCTTCAGAGCGCAGGTAAGTCTCGTCTATCAACCACTGCCCGGTGAGACTGCAGTGCGGGACGCTCATGATGGCATAAGCTGCATCAGCCATGATCGCGGGCTTGCGCGCCTTCTCGAGTGCAGCCTTGCCACCTGCTTCGAACTCCACCGCTGCTGTAGCAATCAGCGTCTGTGGCCACAGCGAATTCACGGCGATGCCATAGCGCTTGAACTCGGCAGCCATACTTACCGTGAGCATCGACATACCGTACTTGGTGATAGTGTAGGGACCGAAATTTTCAAACCACTTGTGGTCGAGATTTACCGGCGGCGACAAATTGAGGATATGACCACAGCGCGACTTCTTCAGATGCGGCAGACAAGCCTGAGCACAGGCCAGGACCGCGCGGGTATTGATCTGGTACATCAGGTCGAAGCGTTTCAGTGGCAGTGATTCTGCTGTAGCCAGCTTGATCGCACCGGCGTTGTTCACAAGGCCATCGATACCGCCGAAGGCCTCGACGGCCTGATCCACCATCGACTTTATTTGTGCCTCGTCACGCACATCCACCTGCACCGCCAGGGCCTGCCCACCGGCTTCGCGAACTTCGTCAGCCACGGTGAAGATGGTGCCAGGGAGTTTCGGATGCGGCTCCGTAGACTTGGCTGCGATCACGATGTTGGCGCCGTCTGCAGCAAACCGCAGGGCCATCTCACGGCCAATGCCGCGGCTGGCGCCGGTGATGATGATGGTCCTGTCTTTTAGAGATTCTTTTATGTTCATCGTTTGCCTCCCCGTTGTTGTTTTGGAGTTCTATGAGTTCTGGCGCTTTCGGTATAACCCACGTCAGGCCGCCTGTTCTTCATTCCCGCCCGTTTGCCAAGGCGCTGGACAACCAAGCCTGGCGGCTATGACCATGGCTGATTCCACTCCGCTCTCCTGCAATGGAATACCGGGCATAGCGTAGGACCCGCAGTACCAGATGCGACGTCCTGGCTCTTCGTGCACGTGCGCGAGTGACTGCAGCGCGGCGAGACTCTCCAGTGTCACCACGGGCCGCTCGAATATGGTGCGACCAAGTACATGCTTGTCATCGGGCTGCACCAGTGGATTCCAGGTCTGAAATATCGGTGGCGCCTTTTTCAGCTGCGGATAGATGTGGTTCAGCTGAATGCTGGCCATAGGTTTGTCTGCCGAAGGGTCGAGCAAGAACTGCAGCGGCGCCGAAGAGCGTCCTGGCGCAGGCGCGAACTGCGGATCGGTGTGTACCACCAGCTCGCTCGACTGATACTGTACAGTGCGCAGCAGCGCACTGGCCTTCGCTTCCTCCGTGCCGATCAGTTCGACGGCCTGATTGGCCTGGCTGGCGATAATCACATGATCGAACTGGGCTGAACCGCCGCTGAAGTCGACTCGAACCCCCTCGCCTTCCTTGCGCACAGCATTCACCCGCGCATTACAGCGCAGCTCAGTACAGTTCACCAGCAACCTCTCGATCGCATCGTCAGCGCCGTGTCGGGCGCGCCAGATACCATTGAAGAGGAGCCCGCCTGCGAAAAACTCTATGACCAGTGCGGCGGGATAGCCGGCTGCGGCCTCGTAAGTGCAGGTGCCGGTTGCGGCCAATGTCGGCAGCATGACCTGATCGATAAAAGCTCTCGAATACCCGCCAGCTTCGAGATAATCCAGCAAAGTCATGTTGTCGGCGCGACCAGCGGCGAGGTCTCTCGGTGCTGTCAGCTGAAATACAGCCATATCCTTCGCAATCAGAAACGAGACGAGACTGAGACTGCGCAGGTTGTCGAGCATCGGGAAGGTCGTCTTGCGCCACCCAAGATAGCGATAGCTGAGGAAATCCTTCCTCGCACCCTTCATGCTGAAGCCAGCTGAATGGTCGGCATGGCTGGTCTCTACGCCGATCATTTTGTACAGCGCCATCAGGTTCTGATAGTAACAGCTGTTGAATGCCCGCAGCGGCACGTCGATTGTGGTGTCCACCCCGGCAACGGAATATTGCAGGTTGAAAGCACCCATACCTGGTCGTGCATGGCGTTCGAACAGCGTCACTTCATGTCTGCGTCCCAGCAACCACGCTGCACTCAGGCCCGCTATGCCGCTACCTATGATCCCTATCTTCATCCAGCCTTGCCTTGTTTGATTAATGCTGTCAGTAAACGGGGTTTGGCAGAAGGCTGCAAGCCCTCGCGCGCTATGCAATCCAGGCTTTATCTCCCACGGCGGCTGGTATACTGTTGTGATGCGCACAAGCGCCGCGTCGTATCAACAAGAATAAGGCACCGTGACTCATGAATCATTTCCAGTTCTCAGCGCCGGCACTGCCAGGTGGACTCGCTCGCAAAGTTGCACAACTCACCTGCGTATCGCTGTTCGGTTTCCTGCTGGCCTGCAACGACAAGAGCGCCGAATCAGCGTCTTCCGACACCGCTGCAGCCAAGACCGCCCCGGGTGAAAAATTCGAGCTGAAGCTTGCGGAAACCTGGCAACCCAATTTTCCAATTTTCGGTGACACGCCTCAGCGGCTGGCGGATAACGTTGAGAAAATGTCAGGTGGCCGGCTCACCATCAAGATCGATTCGGCCAACAAGCATAAATCACCATTCGGCGTATTCGATATGGTGAAGTCAGGTCAGTACGATATGGGCCATTCCGCCTCCTACTACTGGAAAGGCAAGATTCCGACCTCGATGTACTTCACCACCATGCCATTCGGCATGATCGCGCCTGAACAGTACGCCTGGTTCTACTACGGCGACGGCATGAAACTCATGCAGGAAGTCTACGACGAACACGGCGTGCTTTCGTTCCCTGGCGGCAACACCAGCAACCAGATGGGCGGCTGGTTCCAGAAGGAAATCAACACGGTCGAGGACCTCAAGGGTCTGAAGATGCGCATACCGGGATTTGCCGGTGAAGTGCTGGCGAAGCTCGGTGTCAGCGTCACCAACATCGCCCCCGGTGAGCTGTATACCTCGCTTGAACGCGGCACCATAGATGCGCTCGAGTGGGTCGGTCCTGCGCTCGACCTCCGCATGGGTTTCCAGAAAATTGCGCCTTATTATTACACTGGCTGGCACGAGCCTGCGACCGAACTGCAGTTCCTGATCAACAAGCAGACCATGGATAAGCTACCGGAAGACTTACAGGCCATTCTCAAGATTGCGATGCGAGAGGCGGCCTACAACATGTACGTTCACTCCTACTACGAGAGCGCCGAAAGCTGGGCGAGCATTCAGGAAGAGTTCCCCGAGGTGAAGATCAAGACCTTCCCGCCTGAGGTCATGAACGCCATGCGCAAGGCCAACCAGGAACTGCTGGACGAAGAAGCCAAGGGCAATCCAATGGCGAAGAAAATCCAGGCATCACAAGCTGAGTTTCTGGACAAAGCACGAGGCTGGACGAAAATCTCCGATTCTGCCTACCTGAAGAGCCAGGAAGAAGCCGACGCACAGTAAGGACACGACAACAGATGCTCGAAAAAGTCGATCGTGGCCTGGCGGCCATTACCAACTTCTGCGGCGTACTCGCCGCAGTGCTCTTCATTGCGATGCTCATCAACGTAAGCTATGACGTGAGTGCCCGCTACGCCTTCGACTCGGTTTCGGTAGGCATGCAGGAGCTGGAGTGGCATCTGTTTTCTGCAGCCTTCCTGCTCGCCATTCCCTATGCCGTTCAAACAGACGGTCACGTCCGTGTCGACGTGTTCTACGAACGGGCCAGCGAGCGTGCCAAGGCCCTTATCAACCTTATCGGCTCGATTGTCTTCCTGCTGCCCTTCGCCCTGCTCATACTCTGGTACGGCGTCGGCTTTACGGAAAATGCCTGGTCCATTGGTGAAACCAGTGGCGATCCGGGCGGCCTGACCCATCGCTGGATCATCAAGAGCATGATTCCGATTTCTGCAGGTCTACTGGCGCTTTCAGGCGTGGGTATGATTACCCATGCTGTACTGGTCATGAGCGGGCGGGCGCACTATTCGCCGCCTCCCGCTGCCGAGAAGATGTCCACCAAGTCAGGAGCGCTGCTGTAATGGTCGGTTTGATCATGTTCATCGTTGCCCTGTTCCTGCTGCTACTCGGCTTTCCTGTCGCGTTCACCTTTGGTGGTGTCGCCCTGCTCTTCGGTGTGTTTTCAGAAGGCTTTGAGCTGTTCGCCTTCATGCCTTACCGCATACAGAGCATCATGCAGAACACGCTGCTCATGGCGATTCCGCTGTTCATCTTCATGGGCCTGGTGCTGCAGAAGACGAAGCTGGCCGAGCAGCTGCTCGAAGCCATGGGCAAACTCTTCGGTGGCGTTCGCGGCGGGCTCGCCATTGCCACCATTCTCGTTGGCGCACTGCTGGCCGCATCGACCGGTGTGGTCGGTGCCAGTGTGGTCGCCATGGGCCTGATTTCACTGCCGGTCATGCTCAAGTACGGCTATGACAAAGGGCTCGCCACTGGCGTAATCTGCGCATCAGGCACCATGGGCCAGATCGTACCGCCATCGATCATCCTGATTATTCTTGGCGATGTGCTGGGCATCCCAGTGGGCGATCTCTTCCAGGCTGCCATCTGGCCGAGCGTGGTATTGGTTGGCTGCTACGTCGTGTATGTGCTGTTCGTAAGCTGGCGCAATCCTGACCATGCACCGGCCATTCAGGATCCTGACTCGACAGAGACCAAGACCCAGCAATATCTCAGTGCGCTCATGGCCATCATGCCGCCGCTTGCCCTCATCCTCGTCGTGCTCGGGTCCATCTTTACTGGCATCGCGACGCCGACAGAATCAGCTGCGCTTGGTGGCATCGGTGCCATCATCCTGTCGCTGGTCTACCAGCAGTTTTCCTTCCGCATGATCTGGGAGAGCTCAAAGGAGACCATGAGCATCACCGCCATGATCTTCGCAATACTGCTCGGCGCCACTGCCTTTTCCATGGCCTTCACCTACACAGGTGGCGACACTATCGTGGAAGAATGGATGCTCAGCCTGCCGGGCGAGAAGTGGGGCTTCCTGCTCGTCAGCATGCTGATCATTCTCGTGCTTGGTTTCTTCGTCGACTTCGTCGAAATCTCCTTTATCGTCGTCCCCATTCTGGCGCCGGTAGCCGAGGCACTTGGCATCAGCATGGTGTGGTTCGCCATGTTGATCGCCATGAACCTGCAGACCAGCTTCCTCACGCCGCCCTTTGGCTTCGCCCTGTTCTACCTCAAGGGCGTTGCACCGGCTTCGGTTCGAACGACCGATATCTATCGTGGTGTCATGCCGTTCATCATCATTCAGATGTTCGTCGTGATGCTGCTGCTGTTCTCACCAGAACTATTCGGACTCTAGTTTCTCGCCTAGGAAGGTTGACCATGGATGATCTGCCCTGCTCCGAAGCGAGCGAACGAAACAAGCGGCCAATTCTCGACGTGCTGGCCTCACTGCTGTCGGACCGCCCACAGCGGACTTTCGAGATAGGCTCAGGAACCGGGCAGCACGCGACCTTCTTCGCGGCTGCCCATCCTCAGTGGGCGTGGCAACCCTCCGAGCAGCCGCCGAACCTGGACATTCTGAAGCAGCGTTACCAACGTAGCGAGCTGCAGAACATCCTGCCGCCGATCAGCTTCGAGGTCGGTGAGTCAATGGTGACGCCGGGGCTGCACGATGCCTGGGATCTTGTCTTTACCGCCAACACCCTGCACATCATGCTGCCCGACCGTCTACCCTTCTTCTTCAACAATGCCAACAGTCTGCTGAAGCCTCAGGGCCTGCTCGTCTGTTATGGCCCCTTTATGGAACAGGGTGAGCATAACAGCGTCAGCAACCGCGAATTCGATGCAGCGCTCAAGACCCAGGGCTGTGGGGGCATACCCGACATCTCGCAGCTTGAGATGCTGGCGGAGGCCAATGATCTTCGGTTCCAGCAGCAAATCGAGATGCCAGCCAACAACCGCATCCTGGTTTTCCAGAAAATCGCGAGCTTCAATTAAGTCTGCAGTGGACTTTATCAAGTTCAAATGCCGGCGATTATTTCCTTCAGCGTTATTGATACCATTCACCTATCCAATAGAGGAGTGAATGACAATGATCCAGCTCATAGGCTATGACACCCTTGGCCATGCCAACCACGGCTGGCTCAAGGCAAGGCACCACTTCAGTTTCGCCAACTACTACGATCCTGAAAGAATGGGGTTTGGCGCCCTGCGGGTGGTCAACGACGACGTGATTGCTGCAGGCACCGGCTTCGGTACCCATCCGCACAACAATATGGAAATCATCACCTACGTCCGCAAGGGCGGGATCACCCACCGCGACAGCCTGGGCAACGAAGGCCGGACCGGCGCCGGCGACGTTCAGGTGATGAGTGCTGGCACTGGCGTGGCGCACTCGGAATACAACCGGGAAGATGAGTCCACCAACCTGTACCAGATCTGGATCGAGCCCGCGAAGCGGAACGTCGCGCCACGCTGGGAAGCCAGAGTGTTTCCGGAACAAGTTGTTGAGCAGAGGCTGGTACCGCTGGCGTCTGGCCGCGACGCCGATCTGGAACAGGGCGCCCTGCTTATTCATCAGGACGCCACGATTTCAGGCGGTCGAATTGCGGAAGGCAGCAGTATCGAGCACGACCTGAAGTATCTGGGTTACCTGCTGGTATCCAGTGGTCGCGTCAGCGTCAATGGGCAAGCCGCCAGCAAGGGCGATGCGCTGGCCATCAGCGAGGTCAGCCATCTGACGATCAAGGCTGAAAGCGATAGCGAAGTACTGCTGATCGACGTACCGGCTGCGCCTTAATGTCCCGTCCGGGAAACTGACTGATGGAGGGAGCTCTCGAAGGCTTCTTCCATCAGGTTGAAGACTCTGTCCCTATACAGCACCGCCTCATTCACGAGGTGATGTCGTGCGTCCGGAATCACGATGCTCCTCGCCCACGGAAACAGCGTTTCAATTACCGGAAGATTGTGTTCCCACTCCACCGTAGCGTCATCGCTGCCCTGAAGAATGGTGATGCCTGGAAGATTGTCGCGCGAGCGCTCCATGGCGCCTGGACGCGCTGCCTCAGTGCGCGGAATCCAGTCGATAAGCGCCTCCACCCAGCGGGCGTTGACCTGCCTCGGCTGCAGGGGATCACAGTTCTTGATGAAGTTGTGGAAGCTCTCGTCGTGACTATTGAGATTCCACTGTCTTGGCCAGTAATCACGATACCGCCCAATCAGGCTAAACATCAGTTTTGCCTTTTCCCAGGCCCGCGGCCGTACCAGCGGCGCCAACATCACGCAGTGCTGGAATGGCGTTCGGGACAGGCTGGTCAGGAGGTGTTCAAGCATTATGGCCCCGCCGGTGCTCTGTCCTACGGCAAATTGCGGCAGGGCTGCCATGGCGGGAAACAACTGTCGACACTGATCGAGCACGCTGTCGAACACAAGACGATATTCATCGAAACTGCGAACAGCTGCGCGTGCACCACTCGACAAACCATGACCCGGTAGATCGAAGGCCACGACGTTGAAGCCGAAGTTCAGCAGCCGGGTAATGATGTGGCGATAGAGACCGACATGGTCGAAATAGCCATGCAACACCGTGACGGTCGCCCTGGCGGAAGCCACCTGAAAAATCTGCACGGCCACACTGTAGCCAGTCGTTTCCAGGATGCCGCAGTGGTAGGCATTGGTGAGCGCCAGGCATCTATCGAGCTTGTAGTGCTCGACGTACTCCTGCAGCCCACCTGACTGCCCCTCGACAACGGTTGGCGCCTGCGCCGCCTCGGCAAGCGACTGAAGACTGTGGCGCAGGTAGTCCGCATCGAAACTCATGAGCCGGCCACCTGTGTAACAGCCATACGACTAGTTGATCTTCGCAGCCAACTCACCCTTCTCGTATCGGCTAGCCATGGCGTCCAGCGACATTGGCTTGATCTTGCTGGCCTGACCCGCAGTACCAAAGGCTTCATAACGCGCCTTGACGATTTCGGACATCGCGAGGGTTGCCTTGGCGAGATACTTCCGTGGGTCGAATTCAGCCGGATGCTCGGTGAAGTAACGACGGATTGCACCAGTAGACGCCAACCGCAGATCGGTATCGATGTTGACCTTGCGAACGCCGTGCTTGATGCCTTCCTGAATTTCTTCAACAGGCACACCGTAGGTCTCGCTGATATTACCGCCGTGCTCGTTGATGATCTTCAGCCACTCCTGCGGCACAGAAGAGGAGCCGTGCATGACGAGATGCGTATTTGGGATGCGCTTGTGAATGGCCTTGATCTGGCCAATCGCCAGCGTGTCACCTGTTGGCGGACGGGTGAACTTGTAGGCGCCGTGGCTGGTGCCGATGGCGATCGCCAGGGCATCAACCTGCGTGCGCTTGACGAAATCGGCCGCTTCGTCAGGATCGGTCAGCATCTGCTCATGGCTCAAGGTGCCTTCAGCACCGACGCCATCTTCCTCGCCAGCCTGGCCTGTTTCCAGCGAGCCCAGACACCCGAGCTCACCTTCGACGGATACGCCGCAAGCGTGCGCCATGGCCACAACGCGACGGGTCACATCGACGTTGTAGTCGTAGTCAGCTGGCGTCTTGCCGTCTTCCTTCAGCGAGCCATCCATCATCACTGATGAAAAGCCGAGCTGGATAGAGCGCTGGCAGATAGCCGGCGAAGTGCCGTGATCCTGATGCATCACGACAGGGATGTGCGGGAATTCTTCGACCGCAGCCAGAATCAGGTGACGCAGGAAAGGCGCTCCCGCGTACTTGCGCGCACCGGCGGAGGCCTGCACGATAACGGGGCTATTGGTGGCATCCGCCGCCTCCATGATCGCCCGCATCTGCTCGAGGTTGTTGACGTTAAAAGCTGGTACGCCATAGCCGTTTTCCGCGGCATGGTCGAGAAGCTGTCTCATGCTGATCAGCGCCATAATCTGTCTCCCTTTCCTCAATCGTTGTCTGAACTGTTGAATGTGTCGAGCTGGTATTAGTCGTTCTGTGCCGCGCGTTCTTCAAGAATAGCTACTGCCGGCAGCTTCTTACCTTCAACGAACTCGAGGAAGGCGCCGCCGCCTGTCGAGATGTAGCTGACGCCATCAGCCACGCCGTACTTGTCTATTGCTGCCAGTGTATCGCCACCACCTGCGATCGAAAAACCCTCTGAGGCCTCGATAGCCTTGGCAATTGCAGCAGTACCCTGCCCAAACTGGTCGAACTCGAACACGCCGACAGGGCCGTTCCACAGTATAGTCTTCGCATCACGAATGATATTCGCGAGCTGCGATCTGGTGTGAGGCCCGATGTCGAAGATCATGTCATCCTTCGCAACATCTTCGATGATCTTGGTTTCTGCCTTGGCCGACTCGTTGAACTCTTTTCCGCACACGACGTCTTTCGGCAGGGGTACCTTGGTTTTACGAGCTATCTCGGCCGCTGTATCGAGCAGTTCATGTTCGCACAGGCTTTTGCCCACTTCATGGCCAGCTGCAGCCAGGAAGGTGTTGGCGATACCGCCGCCGACGATGAGCTGATCGCAAATATCAGCAAGCTTGGTCAGGACGTCGAGCTTGGTGGAAACCTTGGAGCCGGCCACAATGGCGACCATCGGCCGCGCAGGTCGATCCAGTGCCTTCTCAAGCGCTTCGAGTTCTGCTGCCAGCAAAGGACCTGCACAGGCTACCGGCGCGTACTTGGCTACGCCGTGTGTGGAGGCCTGGGCACGGTGGGCGGTGCCGAAAGCATCCATGACAAAGATGTCACCGAGCGCCGCATATTTGCGTGACAGCGCTTCATCGTCCTTGCCCTCACCAGCGTTGAAGCGCACGTTTTCGCACAGCACGACTTCGCCTTCTTCGAGCTCAGGGCGATTCTCAAGATAATCCTTCAGCAGACGCACGGGCTTGCCTAAAGCGGTGCCGAGATTACGCGCAACCGGCCCCAGGCTGTACTGCTCTTCAGGTTCACCTTCTGTCGGGCGGCCCAGGTGTGACAGCAGAATGACCTTCGCACCCTGGCTCACTGCAGACTTGATTGTCGGCAAGGCTGCGCGGATACGGGCATCAGAGGTCACTTGACCATCCTTGATGGGTACGTTCAGGTCTTCACGGATGACGAGCGTCTTTCCCTTCAGATCCAGATCTTCCATTTTGATCACATTCATTGAACCCGGCCCTCCACTTCAGCCTTTTTGATTGATGTTGATTGAGCTTCTTCAAGTTTTTTGACTTCGATTTGCGCCCGGAAGGCGTCATCCAGCCAGTAGCGGGCGACGTCGAGCATCCTGTTGGCAAATCCCCATTCGTTATCAAACCAGATCATGACCTTGCAGTGATATCCATCGCTTACGCAGGTCTGGCTGCCGTCGATGATCGCGCTATGCGGGTCATGATTGAAATCCGTAGAAATCAGCGGTGCCTCGGTGTAACTAACCACACCGCAGTACTCATGCGTCGCCGCAGCGAGCACGCGATTGACGGCTGCTGCATCGGCTGCCCTGTCCAGCTGCACGGTGAGGTCTATCAGCGACCCGTTCATCACCGGTACGCGGATGGCGTTGGCGACGAAGCGTTCGGCCATCGATGGCAGCAGGCGTTCAATGCCTTTGGCCAGCTCGGTCGATACCGGGACAATAGAGGCCATGCCGCTTCGGGTCTTGCGTAAGTCGCCGGGCTGCCAGGCATCGATGAGCGGCTGGTCGTTCATGGCCGCGTGAACGGTGGTCACACTGCCCCGGCGTACACCAAAGGCCTTATCCAGCGCGGCAATGACCGGCACCACACTGTTCGTGGTACAGGAGGCGTTGGAGACGATAGTGTGACTGCGGTCGAGCTGACTTTCGTTGACGCCATACACGATGGTCGCATCAACCGAGGCTTCAGCCGGATTGGATATGAGCACCGCGTCCGCGCCTTGCTGCAGATGCTGCTCAGCCCCTTCGCGGGTACGAATGACGCCCGTGCATTCGAGCACGAGATCGACTTCGAGATCGGCCCAGGGCAGTTGCTTTACGTCAGGACTATCGAACAATCTGATGCAATCGCCGTTGACGATCAGCGCAGGCTGACCATCGGCACCGCGGGTCGAACGGACCTCGCCGGGAAAAGGGCCGTGGGTGGTATCGTATTCGGTGAGATAGGCGATGGCTTCGGTGGCGGCGAGATCATTGATCGCCACCACCTGCATGGCCTCGCGGTGCCCCGACTCATACAGGGCCCGCAGCACGCATTGCCCGATGCGACCATAACCATTGATGGCCAGGCGAATATCCTTCACGGGCATATGCGGGCTCGCTGACTGCTGCCGGACGCTTTTCAGCGCTGGCTGCCCAGCAGATCCTCAGCGGCTTCGACGATGGCAGCACTGGTGATGCCGAAATGTTCGAACAGCTGCTCGGCAGGCGCCGATTCACCAAAGGTCCGCATACCGATGATGCGACCATCCAGGCCAGTGAACTTGTGCCAGTAGTCGACGTGCCCCGCTTCAACAGCGATGCGCTTGCGACATTCTCCCGGCAGAACACTTTCCTGATAGGCGTGATCCTGCTCGAGGAAGGCTTCGGCACAGGGCATGGACACGACGCGCACGTAAGGAGCGCCTTCGCCATGAGCCAGCTTGTTTGCAGCTTCCATGGCGATGCCAACTTCAGAGCCCGTGGCAATGATGATGACATCAGGAATGCCCTGGCCAGGCTTCGCAGAATCGAACAGCACATAGGCACCGGCTGCAATATTCGCGAGCTGACCATCATCACGGTTCTGATGCGGCAGGTTCTGACGGGTAAATATCAGCGCGGATGGGCCGGTGTTACGGACCAGTGCCTGCTTCCAGCACACGGCACTTTCGACCGCATCGGCTGGACGCCAGGTGTGCAGGTTCGGCGTTGTGCGCAGGTTCGTCAGCTGCTCGATGCCCTGGTGGGTCGGGCCATCTTCACCCAAACCGATGGAGTCATGTGAATAGACGAAAATGACACGCTGCTTCATCAGTGCCGCCATGCGAACCGCGTTACGCGCGTATTCCATGAACACGAGGAAGGTCGCGCCGTACGGGATGAAGCCGCCATGCAGGGTAATACCATTCATGATCGCGGACATACCGAACTCGCGCACACCGTAGTGCACGTAGTTGCCGTCAGCCTCTTGCTCTATAGAGTGATACTTCGCCCAGATGGTGTTGTTTGAACCAGCCAGGTCAGCGGAGCCACCGAGCAGTTCAGGCAGCAGCACACCGTAAGCGTTCAGTGCATTCTGTGAAGCCTTGCGGCTGGCGATGGTCTCGCCCTTGCTCTGGCACTGCTGGATGTAGGCATCAGCCTGCGCTTCGAAGTCCTGCGGCAGATCACCCTGCAGGCGACGAAGCAGCTCTTCAGCCAACTCAGGATGTGCGGAGCGATAGCTGTCGTAGGCGCTCTGCCAGGTGTCGCTCAGACGCTGACCCTTGTTCTTCGCATCCCACTCATTGCGGATGTCATCAGGAATGACAAAAGGATCGGCGGACCAACCCAGTGCCTTGCGCGTCGCGGCGATTTCGTCAGCACCCAGTGGGCTACCGTGGCTTGATTCCTTGCCTTCCTTGTTAGGTGAGCCGAAACCGATCTTGGTCTTGCAGATGATGATGCTTGGGCGGTCGCCTTCGGCCTGTGCGGCTTTGATAGCTGATGCGATCTGCTCGCCGTCATGGCCATCGACAGCCGGCACTACGTGCCAACCGTAGGCTTCGAAACGCTTTGGTGTATCGTCGGTAAACCAGCCTTCAACTTCACCATCGATGGAGATGCCGTTGTCGTCGTAGAAGCAGATCAGCTTGCCGAGCTTGAGCGTGCCGGCCAGTGAGCAGACCTCGTGCGAGATGCCTTCCATAAGACAGCCGTCACCCATGAACACATAGGTGTGGTGGTTGACGATATCGTGACCTGGGCGGTTGAACTGCGCAGCCAGTGTTCGTTCAGCGATAGCCATACCCACGCCGTTGGCGAGGCCCTGACCCAGCGGACCAGTGGTGGTTTCGACACCAGGCGTGTAACCCAGCTCAGGGTGGCCCGGAGTCTTGGAGTGCAGCTGACGGAAATTCTTGATGTCTTCGATGCTGACGTCATAGCCGCTGAGGTGCAGCAATGAGTACAGCAGCATCGAACCGTGGCCATTGGAAAGCACGAAACGGTCGCGGTTGACCCAGGCTGGATCAGCTGGGTTGTGCTGCAGGAAGTCGTTCCAGAGCACCTCCGCGATGTCGGCCATGCCCATCGGCGCGCCTGGATGTCCCGAGTTGGCCCGTTGAACGGCATCCATGCTCAGAGCTCGAATTGCGTTGGCGCGATCACGACGTGAAGGCATGCGGCAGATCTCCTGAAAATTTGAAGGCGCGTATTTTCAACTATTCAGAGGGCGGCGGCAAATCTGATCGACGTAACAAACAATATCAATTTTCTTTGATATTGTTCTTGAACCCTCCGCGAGCGCCTGTTAACCTCCATCGAATATTTTCAATATAGTTTGCCAAGCGATGTCCCTACCCTCTCCACATCAAACAGAACAGCCGTCCGGCAGCGCACTCGGCCTCGCCGAAAGCGCGCAGCTGTTCAAGGCCTGTGGGGATGAGATCCGCCTTCAGGTATTGCGACTGTTACAGCAGGACACCTTTGGTGTGCTCGAACTCAGCGCCCTGCTCGGCATCAAGCAGTCGGCCATGAGCCACCACCTGAAGGTGCTGAGCACCGCTGGTCTGGTGGAATCCCAGCGCGAAGGCAACACCATTTTCTATCGCCGCCCGCTGCTCGTGCCATCAGACGCAGGTGTCGAAGAGTCGGTGCTCGGTCGCGTGTTCGATCTCGTGGATGAACTGAGCATTAGCGACGAGGTGAGGCACAATCTGATCCAGATTCGCACCCAACGCGCCGAACAGAGCCAGGCCTTCTTCGCCAGGCACGCCGATGACATGCAGCTACTGCAGGAGCGTGTAGCGGAATATGGCCTCTACGCCGAGCCTGTTCTGCGACTGATCGATCAGCTCAGGGATACGGACTGGCAGCACGCCATAGAAGTCGGCCCCGGTGAAGGCCATTTTCTGGTGGAGCTCGCGCAGCGTTTCGAGCAGGTCACCGCGGTGGACAACTCGGCCGCCATGCTGGAAAAAGCCCGACAGCACTGTGAACAGGCTGCTGCCGCGGCAATCGATTTCAGGCATCTGGATACTACAGAAGCCAAGGCCTCAGGTCTCGAAGCCGACCTGATCGTCATGAACATGGTGCTGCACCATGTCGCCTCGCCGCAGTGTGTGATCGAAGACTGCAGCGCCATGCTCAAGCCCGGCGGCTGCCTGATCGTCTGCGATCTCAATCACCATGATCAGCGCTGGACCCGGGACGCCTGTGGCGATCTCTGGCTCGGCTTCGAAGCAGCCGAACTGCGCAAGTGGGCAGAAGCCAGCGGGCTCGAAGTCGGCGAATGCCTTTATATAGGTGTCCGCAACGGTTTCCAGGTTCAGGTACACGAATTCAGACGGCCGGCCCTTGCAGGGACAAACCGTCTTTCAATGCAGAACCATAATTCTGCGCCCTACACCGTCGTCAGCTCGTCTTAAGTGATGACTCAGCCAATGCAATGCACGCAGGTACAAGGAACCAGTCAATGAGCGAATACTCTATCTTTACGTCCGAATCAGTCTCCGAAGGCCATCCGGATAAAATGGCCGACCAGATTTCGGACGCCGTTCTCGACGCGATCCTCAAAGATGATCCGCACGCCCGTGTTGCCGTCGAAACGATGGTCAAGACCGGCATGGCCATCATTGCTGGTGAAGTCAGAACCAACACCTACGTCGAACTCGAAGATATCGTACGTAACGTCATCCTCGACATCGGCTACAACAGCTCAGACGTTGGCTTCGACGGCGCGTCTTGCGCGGTTCTGAACGCGATAGGCAAGCAGTCCAGCGACATCGCCATGGGCGTTGACGAAGCGGATGCGAAAGAACTCGGCGCTGGTGACCAGGGCCTCATGTTCGGCTACGCTACTGACGAAACCGACGTACTCATGCCTGCGCCGATCTTCTACGCGCACCGCATGGTCGAGCGTCAGGCAGAACTGCGCAAGAACGGCGAACTGAGCTGGCTGCGTCCGGATGCGAAGAGCCAGATTACCCTTCGCTACGAAAACGGCAAGCCAGTCGCTGTCGATGCGGTTGTACTGTCTACCCAGCACAGTCCTGAAGTGAGCCAGGCCAGCATCCGTGAAGCCGTCATGGAGCTGATCGTGAAGAAGGTCATTCCTGCCGAGTGGCTGCACAAGGACACCCTGTACCACATCAACCCGACTGGCCAGTTCATTATCGGTGGCCCTGTTGGTGACTGTGGTCTGACTGGTCGCAAGATCATCGTAGATACCTACGGCGGTATGGCCCGTCACGGTGGTGGTGCGTTTTCAGGTAAAGATCCATCAAAAGTCGACCGTAGCGCCGCTTATGCCGGTCGTTATGTCGCCAAGAACATTGTCGCTTCTGGTCTGGCGGCTCGTTGTGAAATTCAGGTGTCTTACGCCATCGGAGTTGTCGAGCCGACGTCTATCTCGGTCAACACCTTCGGCACTGGCATCGTGCCGGACGACCGTATCGCCGAGCTGGTTCGCAAGCACTTCGACCTGCGCCCTGCCGGGCTGATCAAGATGCTGGATCTGAAGCGTCCGATCTATCGTCCGACTGCCGCCTATGGTCACTTCGGCCGCACCGGCGACAACTTCACCTGGGAAAAGACTGATAAAGCCGAAGCTCTGAAAGCAGACGCGTAAGTACTCGCGACGAGCCACGAATTCATCGAATCATTGAGGTAAGTAATATGGGACAGGTTGAGCCAATCACGACCCCCACAGATTTTTCAGATTATAAAGTCGCCGACATCAAGCTGTCGGGCTACGGCCGCAAGGAAATCAACATTGCGGAAAGTGAAATGCCAGCGCTGATCAAACTGCGTGAGCGCTATCGTTCAGAACAGCCGCTCAAGGGTGCAAAGATCCTCGGCTGCATTCACATGACGATTCAGACGGCTGTACTGATCGAAACCCTGACTGCTCTGGGTGCCGAAGTACGTTGGTCGTCATGCAACATCTTCTCTACCCAGGACCACGCTGCCGCTGCGATTGCTGCTGCTGGCATCCCGGTATTTGCCTGGAAGGGCGAGACTGAAGAAGAGTACGAGTGGTGCCTGCGTCAAACCGTTCTCAAGGACGGCCAGCCATGGGATGCCAACATGATCCTGGACGACGGCGGCGACCTCACAGAGCTGCTGCACAACGAATACCCTGAGATGCTGAATAGCGTTCACGGTATCTCTGAAGAGACGACTACTGGTGTACACCGTCTGCTCGAGCGTCTGCTGAAAGGCACGCTGCGGGTTCCGGCCATCAACGTCAACGACTCGGTGACCAAGAGCAAGAACGACAATAAATACGGCTGCAGACACTCGCTGAGTGATGCCATCAAGCGCGGCACCGACCACCTGCTGTCTGGCAAGAAGGCACTGGTTATCGGTTACGGCGACGTGGGCAAGGGTTCAGCCGCTTCACTGCGTCAGGAAGGCATGATCGTGAAGATCACAGAGGTCGATCCGATCTGCGCGATGCAGGCCTGTATGGACGGCTACGAAGTCGTGTCTGCCTACAAGAATGGCGAGACGACCGGCAAGGTAGAAGACGTCAATCGTGAGCTGCTGCAGAACACCGACCTGCTGGTGACCACCACTGGTAACGTCAACGTGTGTGACTCAGCCATCCTGAAGACGCTAAAGAAAGGCGCCGTCGTTTGTAACATCGGTCACTTCGACAACGAGATCGATACGCCGTTCATGCGCAAGACCTGGGAATGGGATGAGGTGAAGCCACAGGTTCACCTGGTCTACCGTGACCGCGCGAATGACGACTATCTCATCCTGCTGTCTGAGGGCCGTCTGGTGAACCTGGGTAATGCAACTGGTCACCCCTCACGCATCATGGATGGCAGCTTTGCCAACCAGGTACTGGCGCAGATGCACCTATACGCAGAGCGCTTCGGTGATCTTCCGGAAGAAGAGAAGAAGGGCAAGCTCTACGTCAAGGTGCTGCCGAAGAAGCTCGACGAGGAAGTGGCTGCAGCGATGGTTCAGGGCTTCGGTGGCGTGCTCACCAAGCTGACCCAGCAGCAGGCAGACTATATTGGCGTGAAGGTTGAAGGACCATTCAAGCCACAAGACTACAAATATTGATCGCGTAAAGCCGATCTAAACAGAGAAGGATCCTGGTGATGCAGTCGCAACAGAAGTTCAAGCCACGTTACAGCTTCGAGTTCTTTCCTCCGAAGACGGACGAAGGCTGGAAGAAGTTGCAGAAAGAGCGCGATGAGCTTGCCAAGCGCAAGCCCGACTTTTTCTCGGTGACCTACGGCGCTGGTGGCTCTACGCGTGAGCGTACCATCGACACCGTGCTTCAGCTGCACCGCCAGGGTATTTCCACCGCCCCTCACCTGTCGTGCATTGGCTCGACGAAAGAAGCGATGGATGATCTTCTCACCCTGTACAAGAATGAAGGCATTCAGCGTATCGTCGCCCTGCGCGGCGATCTGCCTTCTGGTATGGGCTCCTCCGGAGCCTTCCGCTATGCCAGCGATCTGGTTCGCCATATCCGCGAGCACAGCGGCCAGCATTTTTTGATCGAAGTCGCGGCCTACCCTGAGTTTCACCCTCAGGGCCCGTCAGCCAGCAAGGACTTCGATTTCTTCAAGCAGAAAGTGGAGTGCGGCGCCAATAGCGCTATCACCCAGTATTTCTATAATATCGACGCCTATTTCAGTTTCATCGACGAGTGCGAGAAGCAAGGCATCGATATCCCGGTGGTCCCCGGCATCATGCCGATCACCAACTATTCCAAGCTCGCGCGCTTCAGCGACATGTGCGGTGCGGAGATTCCACGGTGGATTCGCTGGAAGCTTGAGGGCTATGGCGATGACAGTGAGAGCATCGTGAAGTTTGGCGAAGAGGTCGTGAGCAAGCTGTGCGAGCGGCTGATTCAGGCTGGTGCGCCTGGGCTGCATTTCTATACCCTGAACCAGGCGGCGCCTAGTTTGGCGATTTGGGATAATCTGGGGTTGAAGTCGCCGATTGAGTTTTAGGTTGTTTTGAGGGGCTCGCTGGTTGCGGGCTCGCGCTCTGACAACGCCAGGGTGGAGCGATAATGTTGGATCATTTTGCATGGGCGACTATTATCCTAGCGCTCACCCTGCTGACCGTAAGCCCTGGGGTGGATACCCTGCTCGTGTTGCGGAACGCGAGCAAGGGTGGGCATATCGATGGCTGGCTCACCGCATTCGGCATCTGCATGGGCCTGTTCGTCCACGCATCAATTTCAGCCGCAGGCCTGTCGGCGATACTGCTCGGCTCGGCCACACTCTTCGCTGCACTGAAGCTTGCTGGTGCAAGCTACCTGATCTGGCTGGGCATCCAGAGTCTGCGAGCTGCAAGGCGCAGTGAGTTCGATGTGCCTGATGCGCCGAGGACATCTCGAAGCGTGCCTGCATGGACATCGTTCAGGGAAGGACTGCTCTCGAACGTCCTTAATCCCAAGCCGATTATCTTTTACATGGCCTTCATGCCGCAGTTCATCGATCCCGAACACTCTGCCGGCCTGCAGTCGCTGTTTATTGCCGGCCTGCATTTCATGATAGCCATGATCTTCCTCGGCACACTCGCCAGCGCTATCGAGGTTGCCAAAAGCTGGCTTCAGCGGCCGCGAGTTCGCAGCACTATCGACGGCACCACAGGCGCTCTTTTGCTTGGCTTCGGTGCAGATTTGCTGCTTACGTCTGCTGACGCGGACCAGTGAATCATCTTGCCCACCTGTTTCTTGCGCCTGACGAGCCCGTTATCAGGATAGGCAGCGTTTGTGGCGACTTTCTGAAGGGTATATCGATACAGGACATGCCGCCTGCGATGCAGATCGGCATTCGCCATCATCTTGCAGTCGATGGCTACACCGATAGACATCCGGAGGTCCTGGCCAGCAAGCGCCTGTTTTCAATCGAGAGGCGCCGCTTTGCCGGCGTCGCACTCGACGTGCTCTACGATCATTACCTGTTGAAGAACTGGGCGCACTACAGCGCGCAGAGGTCGAATGGCTTCATCAGCCAGCGCTATGATGAGCTGGAGGCATTCGAACACCTGATGCCTCCAGCAATGCTCCCGGTAGCGAGGCAGATACGCAAGCATGACTGGTTCGGCCAGTACCGCGATCTCGACAACATTGGATACGCGCTCGACCGGATCTCACGGCGAATCCGCTTCCCCAATCGTTTCGATGGCATTATCACCGAAATCAAGCTGCATCATGTTGAGCTTGAACAACGGTTCCAACGGTTTTTCGGAGATCTGCAGCAAGCGGCCCAGGACTTCTGAAACCTTCGTTTTTGCACCAAGGAGTCTTCAGGAATCCGGCGCATCAACCTGGTTGCTATGGATATAGTCTGTTAGGCCATGCTGGCTACGCAAGCGTATCCGTGTCCTCGACATCTTTACTGGATCTTCATGAGACTACCTTACATCGGCAGAAGCGCAGCAATCGTGCTGGCTCACTGCCTGGCTTTTTTGGCAAGCAGTTTGGCTAGCGCCGCCGACGTGCCTGCTGCAATAGAGACTGGATTGACCAGGCCCGAACGCAAACCCCTCTGGGAACTTGGTGTTGGAGGGGCAGCACTGCACCAGACTTATTACACAGGCACCAAACAGACTCGAACCTTCGGAGTGCCGGTCCCCCTGGTAATCTATCGCGGGGAGATCTTCAGGTCCGACAACGAGGGCATTCGGGCCGAGCTCATCGATGATGAGCGCTTCGAGCTGGACCTGAGCTTTGGCCTCAATTTTGGGATCGACAGCGAAGATGTCGATCTTCGCAAGGGTATGGACGACACCGACACGCTGTTCGAGATCGGTCCATCACTCAAGATTACGCTGGCGAAAACGGAGCTGAGTGAATGGCGCCTGAATTTGCCGCTACGGGTCAATCTTGGCTTCAGCAGCGACGGCATCGATGAATCAGGCTTCACATTCGCACCCGATATCCGATATTCGAGGCGCTTATTCACCTGGTCGGATCAGGCCTGGATCGGCACTGCGGCAGTTGGCGTACAGTTTGGCACACGCGACTTTCAGAACAACTACTATGGTGTTGAGTCCGAGTTTGCAAGCGATGAACGACCCGCCTATGAGGCCGACAGCGGATTTTCAGGTTCTCGGCTGACTCTAACGCTGCGTTCCAAAACTGACAAGCGGCTTATCGGAATTTTCGGCCGTGTTGAGAATATCAGTGGTGCAAGCTTCGAGGACTCTCCGCTGGTCGAAACCAGAACCGGCTTCACTGTTGGCGTAGCCTTCAGCTGGTTCTTTCTGAGGTCATCTGCGCTCGAACCGGGCTGATAACCAGCAGATCAGTATGTAGGTTCGTGCTCCCGTGAACTAGTCGATTCAAACGCTGATATCCACCAGTATCATCGATTACTCCGCATGTCATCCAGGTCGCCTTCCCACTTGATTTTGCCTCGCAACTTTCGGAGTCCCTGCTGCTTGCTCAGCTGGACTAGCAATTTCAGGCCTTGCTCAACGGCCTCTTCTTTGGTTGCGTAGCCGGTGGCCTTGAGGGCTTCGGCCATCAACTGATCGTCAATGACAACATTTATTCTCATGCTGAACCTATGTGTAAGCTGCGCCTGGATCGCCGCTGTCAAAAACTTGCAGCTGGCGATCGAGCCTTTTTTGGCCCTACCACGAAGCCCCCAAAGTTAACCTCGAGGAAGTTCAAAGGTGACTGGCACTACAATCAGTTCACGCTGTGACGAGCTCACCAAAAGCCCTCACGGAAACGCAAGATCGCGCAGGAACAGCGCGATCTGCGGGAACGCGATGATCAGACCCGCTGAGGCCACCAGCATAAAGATGAAGGGCGGCGTGCCTCGAATCACTTCCCAGTAGGGCCGCTTGAAGATGGCTATAGCGGTGAAGATATCGCAGCCGAAGGGCGGTGTTGCCGAGCCGATGGCCACCTGCAGGGTGATCAGTACGCCCACCAGCACCGGATCCAGACCGGTGGCCTGGATGGCTGGGGCAAAAATCGGCGTCAGCACCAGGATGACCACGATAGGATCGACAAACATGCAGGCAATGAAGAAGGCGATACAGATCGTCACCAGCACGCCGACCGGGCCAGCGTCAGCGATGCCGACACTCTCGAGAACTGCCTGGGGGATCTGGGCAAAGGAAATGATCCAGGAGAAGCCATTGCCAACGGCCACCAGAATGAAAACGACTGCGGTAATCAGGCCGGTGGACTTGGCGATGCGGTAGATGTCCGGCATCTTCAGGGACTTGAAGATCACGAACTCCAGCAAGAGCGCGTAGAGCACACATACCGCAGCCGCCTCGGTTGGGCTGAAGATACCGCCATAGATCCCACCGACGATGATGACCGGAAAGAACAATGGCCAGATGGCCTGCCGCACCGAGCGACCGCGCTCGCTCCAGGTGGCTTTCGCCTCAGTGGGCACGTTGTGCTTGTAGGCATAGAACAGGCTGTAGAGGGAGAACATCAACAGAATCATCAGGCCCGGGCCGATGCCTGCGATAAAGAGCTCGGCAATGGAGGTCTTGGAGATAATGCCGTAGATGATCATGCCGATGCTGGGGGGAATGAGAAAGGCGATGTCGCTGGCGTTGATGATTAGCGCCAGGGTGAACGAGTCGGAATAGCCTGCCTTGAGCATCTTCGGTCGCAGCGGCGAACCCACGGCCACCACAGTGGCCTGGGTCGACCCGGAGACCGCGCCAAAAAGGGTGCAGGAGGTGGCTGTGCTGATCGCCAGGCCGCCTTTTACGTGGCCAATAAAAGACATGACCATGTTGATCAGCCGGTCTGCGGACTGGCCGCGGGTCATGATGTCGGCGGCCAGAATGAACATGGGTACCGCGATCAGCGAAGCGGGTCGGAGGCCGCCCATCATCTGCTGGATAAAGGTTTCCATCTGACCGAGTCCGTTGAACATCATCACGAAGCCAACGATTGATGCGACTGTCAGGGGAATCATCATGGGAAAGCCCAGCAGAAGCAGGCCAATCATGATGAGCATCAGGGTCATTCCCATCGATCTATCCTTTGTGTTTCCCTATCGCTGTACGTTCAGGTTTTAGACTTCAGACTTCGGACTTGGTGTCGGCATAACCATCGACCACTCCGGTGGACAGATACACATCTTTCGAGATGAGGTTTTTGATACCGGTAAGGAAGTATTGTATCCCGGTGACCGCAAAACCGACCGGCGCCCAAACATAGATCGTCCAGATCGGGATCCCGAGCGCAGGCAGAATCCGGCCGCGCCCGTGAAGAGTTTCAATATAACCGTAGGCGTAGTAGCAAAGGAAAAACATCACCGCCGCGGTAACGAAGGCGATGATGATCATCAGAATCTTTCGTCCGATTGCAGGCAATACGTCATAAACTGCTGACATGCGGATGTGACGGCCATGGCGCGCGGCATAGCCGATACCCGCAAAGGTCACGAGAATAATCAAGATGCGATTGATCTCACCAGAAAAGAACAGCCCTTCGCCGAACACGAATCGTGCGATGACGTTGATGCAGGTATTGAGCGCCATGAGCAGAACGCCAGCGGCCAGCACGACCGCCTCAATCTTGCTAATGGCTACATCGATGAGACCCAAGATACCCGGCAACCCCGACTCAAACTCTTCGGTATCGTGGCTCGATGTGTTCTCACTCATGGGCTGCGCTCCAGTGAATGCTGCTAGCTTGCAAAGGCGCGCCGCGCCGGTCAGCGCGACCGGCCCATGGACGCCCCCAGATACTACTCGGTGACGGCTGCAAGATCCTTGCGGAACTGGTCGAGCAGCGCCTCGCCACTTTTTCCGGTCATTTCGATAAATTTCTTCTCGACCTGTGGTGCACGGGCGCGAAACAGCTCGATCTGCTCTTCATTCAAACGAGTAACGGTGACCTTGTCACTGGCTTTCTGGATTTTTGCCAGGGCATCATCCGCCAAGCCGTCGATGTGCTTGATGATTTCCTCGAACGCATAATCGGCCGCATTGCGAATCAGCTTCTTGTCTTCATCAGGCAGGCCATCATAGAACTTCTTGTTGGCCATCGAGGCAGTAGTGAACCAGCCGTGGCCGGTGAAGACCAGGTTGGGTGAGACCTCGTACAAACCCGCGGACTCGATCCAGAAGATCGGGTTTTCCTGACCCTGGATCATGTTGGTCTGCAGCGCACCATAGACTTCCCCCCAAGGCAGTGGTGTCGGCGTGGCCCCGAATGCATCGTAGGTTTCCGACAGCAGCGGGTTGGTCATCACCCGGATTTTCTTGTTATCAAACTCCGCTGGACTCGTCACCGGCTCATCGACGGTCACGACCATCTCCCCTTCGGGATACATTTTTAGCAGCTCAAGACCGTTCTCGGCATAGAGCTTGGGGAAAGCTTCGTTGATCGCCTTACTTTCTCGGAAAAACTCGATCACCGTGTCCATACTCGTAGGCATCAGATACGGAATAAAGAAGATTTGGGCTTCAGGAATCAGCGAGCCGGTGAACCCCGGTGACTGGTTGACGAAGTTGAGAATTCCGGACTGTGTCTGCTCCATGATGTCGTCGGACTCACCGAGTTCGCCGAAGCGGAAAATCTGCAGGGTGTGGTCGGAATTTTCTTCAATATATTCTTTGAATTTATAGGCATAGACGTCCTGGACGTCGCCCTCATACTCTTCATGAGCATAGCGCCAGTTGGCCGCGCTGGCGGAGTTCACCGCAGTCATCGCTGCAAATACGATCACCGAAACTCCAGCCAGTTTCTTTAGCTTTAATGAGGTATTCATGGGGTCGTCTCCGCTAATTGTTCCTCAGGATTTTTCTGTATCATTAACAGAGACTGCTAAAAAAATGACTTTTCCGCAAGGAAATCGGGCAAATAGATGCGAGTTATTAGGGGCTCGGACATCTCGGAGACATGCCGCGGGTATCCTCTCAAGCCGGATCAAGCGCAACCGAAAACCGGCGATAGTCAGGAAAATGGAACGCCAGCCGCCCTTAAAAAGACTAGGATGAAAGGTCGTGGGACTCATGCCGGCCATGGCGCCAAAGCTCATGACCTACTACTCAATCAAACACGAGCTATCGAATAACCATGACGAGAACGACATTAGGGTTAACCCGGAAACGAAACAAGGACGCTAAACCAGCGGCTCAGGCAGCCGAAGCGGTGTCCGAGGCTGATCCACAAAAGCGGTTCCTGAACGGTGTAGTTATCAATCCAGCGCCGGGGATTCGCCTGGAGTCAGGTTCAGAAGAACTCTCGGTGCGCGCGATGGATTTGATCACGCCGATTGGCCTGGGGCAGCGAGGTTTAATCGTTGCACCGCCGGGGTCTGGGAAATCGACAGTTTTAAAACACATCTGTCAGGCGGTGGGAAAGGCGTATCCAGAGATCAAGCTTTACGCGTTACTCATAGATGAACGACCCGAAGAGGTCACTGATTTCAAGCGCAGCGTGCCGGCTGAGGTACACGCGTCTTCTTCGGATGAAAGTTATGCGCATCATGTTCGCATTGCCGATGAGCTTCTCGATACCGCGCGCCACCAAGCTGGTGAGGGTCAGGACGTCATGATTGTGATCGATTCACTCACGAGGCTTTCGCGTGTGCATAATGCGGAGCGAAAGGGCGGCGGTCGTACCATGTCTGGCGGGCTTGATGCTCGAGCGATGGAGATCCCGCGGAGGATGTTCGGCGCTGCTCGAAACCTTGAGAATGGCGGCTCGCTGACCATTTTGGCAACCGTTCTTGTTGATACCGGCAGCCGTATGGACCAGGTGATATTTGAGGAGTTCAAGGGCACAGGGAATATGGAACTGGTGTTATCAAGGGACGTTGCGCAGCAGCGAATCTTCCCCGCGCTGGACATTTCGAAAAGCAGTACACGCCGTGAAGAGCTGCTGCTGGATCCGAAAGATTTAGACAAGATCAGAGGGTTGCGCCGGGCGCTCAGCGGTCTCAAACCGCTAGAGGGCACAAAAAAGCTGGTTGAGCTGCTTGAGAAGTACCCTACGAATGCCGAACTTCTGAGAAATATTCCCGGCTCGCCCAGCGATTGAATCCGCGCTACGGGTCTGGCCGGCGTCGGCCATAATTTAGCTGCGGCATCCGTGTCCATCGGTTAGAAAACAGCAGAAGTCGTTGAAGCGTTAGTGGGCAGTTTTTGATTTTCGAGGGCAAGGCTGATATTGCCTCTGGATTCCAACAGCTGCGCGGCAATCCGGGTATCCGCCGTGTAATACAATGACGCGAAGCCGAGACGGTTGCGGCCCAGGTTGTGGAATACCATGCCGAACGAAATATCCCCGGCGCTGAAGCGCTCATGGTTGTCGGCAAAATATTGGGCGGGTTTGCTGTATTCTTCATCCACCATCAGCGAGCGGACGCGGCCAGGGCCCCCGTGATAGGCCTGAATCAGAATAAGCCGATACAGCTGTTCCCGCTTGTCCACAGGTAAATGGCCAAAGCGCGCCAGGAAAGGGGCTTGCAACATGCGGTGATTGCGTTCGAACAGCCAGAGCGCACAGTCAATCTGGGCAATGCGATGCAGGTGCTTATTCGCCGGCACACCGCAGTCCTTCAGGACCACGGGAGTCAGTTGCAGGATACCGCGCGCCTTCGCTTTGGACTTGGCTTCACGAACGCCCCCACTTTCGATGATAAGAATGCCCGCCAGATCCGGCAGCAGGTTTATGGGGAGACTGATCCGTTTTTGCTGGGCGCGGCGCTGGTACACCGCGTAGAGAGTGTCATGGATCGAGACCGGCTTTTTCGCGGTGCCGACTGTGATACCGTCCCAGGTGCCATTGAGTCGCCCGTCCGGATGCTCACCCAGGTAGCGCTGAATGGCCAGAGGCAGGTCCACATTGGGCTGATGACACCGGATCGCGAAAGGATAGCCGAAGGTGTTGGCATTACCCTCCACCCAGGCGTGAACTCGCCCCTCCCGGACCATGTCCTGACGAGTGGCGTTCAATCGTAGTTGCGTTTCAAAGGAATCGATGGCGTCATCGATATAAGTCAGAAAGGTGCCACGTCTATCGAACAGCACATGACGATTTCCAAGGGTACAGTGGCCGGAACGGGTCAGTATCCAGCGCCTGACAGTCACTACGTTGTCATACACGCCCTGACTTTCCGCATAGGGTTTGTCGCGGACCACCTCGGCCCAATTGAGCTGCGGCAGCACCGGGCCTTCCGCCAGGGCAAAGTTGTGATTCAACAGGGCCCAAAGGATGCCCACCACAGCGCCCCACCAGGTTCTGACGAGTTTAATGACCCCCATGCAAGCTCCGAATACTACAGTTACGGCGCATACGTAAAACCCAGACAAGGCCCGGGTTTCAGGGAAGTGGTTGCCGCTCGTCTCAAGTATAATCTGGCCCCTGACTTCCGATATGGGGGTTACAAAAATATATCTTTCCTATCTGCGTTCACATCCGTGTCAGTTCACCTCCCCTCCTTCGGCGTCGCATTCATGACTGGTGTCCGTCCAAAAATGCGACTTCTTACATGATCTTGGCGCTGTAACAGACATCACTTACGCTCCACCACTTCAATGGCAATTCAAGGACGATATCCCATGAAAGACAAAGCAAGATTAGTCGCGCTCGCTATGACTACGGTCCCCTTATTCGCAGGCGCCCTCACCATCTCAGGTCAGGCACTGGCATTTGGAATGTTCGGCGACGGACCTGCTGCCGGTTATGCCCATGCGCAGTACCAGAACATGATCACCCTGCAGACCAACCAGTGGCAGAAGAGATGGGCCGAGCAAAGCACGCAAAACCGACGCGCCGCCTCAAACGCCAAACAGGAATCTGTGGACGCCGTTCCGGCTGAATTGTCCGCCGATGAGACCAAGGCCGTGATCGAAAAGACGCTCGAAATGCACTACGCCATGTTCCCTGTGCGGGCCATGGCCAAGTATTGTCATCAGCACTTTCCGCAGTCGTACTCGGCGGCCCCGCTCCAGCAGTGGGAAAAGAGAAATCATGCCGCGGATATGGAGACAATTCTCGGTTCAGTCGTGAAGGCAGACGAGGCCACGCTTTCTGCATTCGTTGCAGAGTCAGATGCCATGATGAGCAAGTGGATGGATACCGAAAATGCCGGCAATCAGGCGGTCGTCTGCGGCAGCCTTGCTCAGGTGTTCCAACTGCAGGCCATAGATCTATCAGCCCAACCGGGCAACGCCCCAATACTCCAAAAGATCGCAATGGTTGCGCGCAATGTCAGGGAGACTGGGACGCCGTAGTCCTGCGCTGATAGTTGATGGCGGAAGGCTGAACAGTAGCTGCGCTTGTGGAACGATGCACTGCATGCTTTAGTTAATGAATTTAGACGGGGCTGAGCCCAGTACAAGGAATGGGATACCTCATGCCTTGAGGACCAGGTGACCGAAGTCGTCTCTCTTCCGCCGAGCAAGTCACGATCAGCCGCCCCGGCAAGGTTCGAGCCGTCACTTTTCGTGCTTAATTACGCATGAAATTGCCTGCAGTAGCCGACGGTGTGTTAACCAGACTTCTCAAGGTGTGGAATGAAGTATCTCAATATACTTTCAATGTCCCTGCTTCTAGGCGCTTGCGGTGAAGGGCAGATCGAAGAGTTTGCCTTCAGGAAAGCTATGGAACTTACGCTTGTGGACTTATGCGGCGACGAAGATAAAGAGTGTATCGCCGCAGTGGAGTCCCAGACCGGTGTTTGCATGAAAAAAAGCAATTGGCGGAAATACGTGGCGAGTGAAGATGACCAAGCTGAGCTGAATCGCTTTACTACCGAATTCTACTCCTGCATCGTTGACAAAGATGGCAACTCCTATTTCGTGCATGATGAAGAATAGCAACCGTAGTCAGAGGGCAGCTTGCCGCGTTCCGAGCCCTTCGAGTCGTCCTCGGCACTCCTCTAGGCCTGGTGGGCGCCAGGATGAAAGAGATCGTCGCTAGCGTTCTAGGGCTCTTCCTCGGCGGCGCTGTATTCGGAGTACTGTGTTTTGTCTTTGATGCGCCGACCTTTGAGCACGCAGCGTTTGCAATCATGGTTGGTGCGTTCACAGGCTTATTGGCTGCACCAGAGTTTGCTCCTGAATCGTTTCGATATCCGAAAGGCTTCCAAATGCTGGCTGGTACCGGGGTAGGACTCGGAATAGGCGCCCTTTTTGGCGCATCCTTGCCGTACATACTCGGCCTCAGTCTGATTGGTGCTGCCATAGGGTACTTCGCAAAGCAGTTTATAGAATTAATACCAATTCCCTGAATTGCGCCTGCTCAAGGTAGTGCATGGACCATGACTGAATACCTGCGCCTACAACCAGAGGCCGAGCTGCCGGTCGTATAAAGCTATCCGCCGTTCGTGGCGGTAATGGTCATCGAAGAGCTAAGGCGAACGGCAAGAGACGACTTTTCACGACCTGAGAAGCTGGCTCTATTCAAAAAAATTGGTGGCCATTCACTTCATTTTTGACTTCCCAGATGCCGTACTCTTGCCCAAGATAGATTTCAACGAACCCACTCGAGTCAGCCCCGACAACAAAGAATTTCACGCTGGATTTGCCCTCTACTCCGTTCACCCGGTAGGAGATTCCCCAAGGCATCATGTAAAGCGACCGTACCGGACCAAAGTTAGTCTCTACCGAACTCGATTCAGCGATGTGCTTGGAAGCGACCGTATAAATGGCGCTATTTCTTATAAAGGAAAAGGAGAGTACCCAGATAATTATGCCGACCACAAGAGCACCAACTATCCCGCGCCAGACCGTTTTCTTTCTAACCTTCCGAAGCATACTAACCCCCTTACTTACGACTGTGGCCGAAGGACATCTTAAACCCGACTGACATTTGAGCCCTGACTCCTCCGCCGCTTCGGAAATGGATGCGCCCGGAGTCGTCTCTATGAAAAGGCACAACCGCAATTATGGTGATTACATGCGCCCGCCTCTATTCCAAAGGACGTTGATACATCGCGGATCTCACCTTCAGCCCTCAGCCCTCAGCCTTCAGCCTTCAGCCTTCAGCCTTCAGCCTTCAGCCTTCAGATATAATCCGGCCGTAGTTTCCCAATAAAGTCGTCGCAGGGTGCACTGCCGCGGCTGCAATGCTCATTGCCCGCCGTCGACTACCTCGTAGATCATAGCTCAGACCGCCTCAGAAGCCTGTTTGGATAGTCATTCCATATGAGTAGCCTGGCTAGGCGGCGTGCCCTGCCCGTCGCATGAGGAATGTCATTCCGAAAAAGCGCTATGTAGGTCGCAGAACCCTGTGAGAGTAGTGCTTCTCCACCCTGACGTGACACAGCCTCCTGAGCCTGCACAGGCTGTGAACTTGTAGAGCGTTGTAGTGCGTGCTTTAGTTGCATTGAACGAGATGTTTATAAGCAACAGGAATTCGTATGTCGCTGCCATGGTCCTCGGTGCAACTTTTGGAGAATTCGCCGGGAGACCCGACGCGTGCAACACGTTAAGCTGTTATATCATTTTGAGGTAAGTGGGATGGCCGAGGAGGCAATTACAACTCACGCTGCTACTCTTGCGTGTATTTTGGCAAGCCTGTACTTGGTTTTCTCGGGTTATCGACTGGCCGGCCTTATCCTGTTGTTGGGGTTCCTTTTGCATGCTCAAGGGATCTGGTTCTGGAGCTATTTTGATGTGCAAGTTAGTGGCCCCAAGTGTCTGAAGACTGTAGAAGAGTATCAGGCCTGCCTGCCCCAAAATGCTCAATTTTCATTGGCTCTGGGGCAGATTGCACCATTCTTCATGGCGCTGGGAATCGCACTTATTCCTCGACCCAAGCTCCGAGTTGGAACATAACAAGGCTCTTTTACATACGTACACGCATTGGGTTCGCTTGCGAGACAATTCACGCCCAATCCGACAGGAAGGAGCGGCTTTATGCAAAGAACGCTGGATATGCTTAGAATTTCCACAGTCCTAGTCATCCTCATTCTCGTTGGCTGCACATCCAGTCAAGTAGACCGAGAACCCCTCGGCTACGAGGGTCGTGACTCTCCAGAAGACTCCGTTGAAGAACTATTTTCCGAGCTGCAATCCAACCCTGAAGTGACGATTAAAACAGAGGGAGGATGGAGAGTGGCAGATGTCCCGTCCGAGCGAGCTCTTTACTCGTTCACACCTGAAAGCCATCCCGCCCATCCGTCATTCGTGAAGAGGGAGGTAGTAGAGAAAAACGGCTCGATCAACATTAGAACTAGCGTCAAGTGCGGCGCAGAGAAAAGCGCCTGCGATCAGCTTGTCAGAGACTTTATTGAGCTAAACAACAAGGTCCGAGGAAAAGTCGAAGCTGGTGGTGGATAGCAAGCCCCTGGAACGGACAACAGCTTCTAGGACGATGCTCGTATGTTCAACGTCAGCACCGTCTTTTGCGGGGTGTTTTCACGTTGGCATCGTTGCTCGCCAAATGCCCACGGCGGGAAATAAGGAGGAGAAAAATTTGAAACACCTACTGATACTTTTACCTGTGTTGATGTTCGCTGGCTGCGCGGTAGCCCCCCAGCCCAATTATCATGCGGAAGAAAGCTACCAACAGCGAGAGGAGATCAAGGCCTCACTCTTTGACAATGACAATAGCCAGATTTCGAATGAAGCTGCTGAAAAAATACTGGGTGGGAAGGTAACTCTGTCGACAAACTCGAGAGTCGCGCTCCTCAAATTACCCACCTCGAGCTGGCAAGCCCCCGATACAGTAG
>DEMD01000010.1 GCA_002354735.1 Gammaproteobacteria bacterium UBA2679
CAGAGAAGGCTCATATGTGTTAGCTCGTGCCAGCAAGTAGCTTCTGCCTTTCCAGCACGAATTTGGCGATTTGATCTGGAGGGAATCTGTTCATGTCCACATATCCGTCTTGAGGGAAAACGCCGGGAACATTGCACTCTTCAGATCGGACGAACATGACCGTTTCATCGCTTCTGCTATTAATGATGCTTCGTATCGCTCTCCATTCAATTCCGCACCATAGCTTTGATTCATAATCTTTTGATAAGAATACGACTACCAAGTCCGAATTCTTCAGATAGACTGCTTGCAAAAGCGTATCCAAATTTGGGCGCGCGAGCTGTGCAATAAAGTCATCATCGTAAAAAACCGAACCTGGCGGTAGTGACGCTTTGACACCATCTGCGACATCTTTAACGACACCACGAAGTTCCCCTGGGAATGAAAACGCCACTTTGAAACGCATTTCTTCTAAGCGCCCACAGACTCCACTGTCGTTCGCCACCGGCGCGGCTATAATCTCGTGCTCTGATAGAATACCAAGCAGGTCCTTAGTCTTCACCGCCCAGTGAGTTCTGTACTGTTCGCCTCGTGACTCATCTATTTCTAGCTTGCTAGCAATCTCTTTGATCTTCGCGGCAGGGATAGGACCTATTTCTTGGTCGAACTCATACTCAATCGCAACGGCGCGACCTCGCTGTTTTATTTCTCTTATGTACCCAACAAACGCATCTTTTTCATAGCATTCGTACAAAAATAACGACGGATAGGATTTCAGCTTATCTATCACCTTTGCCGACAAATCGGAGTGAGCTTCGGCGACGGAATCTACCGTATACTCTAGGAATCTGCTTGTCGGAAATTCGTAAGCGGGCAAATCCCACGCAGTGTCGTTCCCGCTCATGATCAGGTTGAACATTCTTCCTCCAAAGAGCTAACAGCGTATTACATTGCGCGCTCACTAAGCCCGCCATCCTCTTTCTTTAAGCCTAGCTCGAACCAATCAATTAACCACCATAATATCAAGCAGCTATCCCTTCTGAACAACTCGCCTAAAGCCAAGGTGGCTCGCGAGCAAAGCGGCACAACCGAGCGCCTGCGCAAACCGAGCACAATGCTGCTCACTAAGCCCAGCCCGCCCTAGAGAAAGCGTTTATACAACAGCACCTTGAGACGCGGTGACTGTCTAAAAGGAAGCACCAACCCACGGGCTTACAAAGCAGCGGCACTCGAAATCGATTCAGCGCACCTCAGTCATTCTCTACCGGAGACTCCCTCTCCAGGCGCTCGAGCAACTTCAAAGTCGCCCTCACAAAATCGTGGTTGGTCACTATGCCAACAAGCTGTTTATTGCGGACGATAGGCAGGCAGCCAATCTTGCGGTTGATCAGGAAATTTGCGCCATCGGCCATACCGGTTTCTGGCGAGGCGATCGCGACATTTTTCGTCATGATTCGTTCAAGAGGAATGCTGGCATCGTGTTCAGCGCGCTCGGCTTCAGACATCGCGTAGATATCGGAATCCATTGCGGCGAGCAGATCACTGCGGCTGACCATACCGACCAGCCGCCGCTTTTCCGGGATCTCGTGTACCGAGAGAATGGGGATGTGTCGCACACCCCATTCTCTCATGGCTTTCCGAGCATCCAGCACTGAATGCTCTGGTGACAGTGTACGCACTGGCGTGCTCATCATTTCCTGCATCGTTACCATAAGCCGAGTTCTCCATTACACCTGTACTCGCACTGCTCCCAGGCGGGAACAGCTATTGTTTCCGGTGATACGCTTCATCATAACAGTTCAGCGCAGCATCGAGCTGCGTGTCGAGAAAAGGCATGCGCAGATCGAACTCGCGGGCCTTACGACTATCCAGGCTGACATCAGCCGGTCTGGCTGCTTTCAGCCTGGCCTGCTCACGCAGGCCGCTCTGGATGCAGTCCGTGGCATTGGTGGCCGCTTTGATCAGTGTGGGGTGGACAGGTCGACGATTACTGACTTCGGCGTCGGCACGCGCTTCGCAGAACTGACGGAGCCGTTCCGCCAGTTGCAGCAGGAAATCATGGCGCGACACGGTCTGCAGGCCGCCAAGGTGCAACAGCAGATTCTGGTTTCTGGGTACAGTTTCAGCCAGCTGCAGAAGGCCACGGGCCGCGGCGGCGTAACTGATGGTCGAGCGGTACTCGTCACTGAACCCGGTTACGGTCTCACCAGAGGCCCAGCGTTCCAAAATACCCTCCATCGGCGACAGCTGCAGCCGGCCATGGCCGAAGAGCAGGGGCAGGCGGCAGATAATGCCCTTGCATCCCGCGTCCCTCACTGCCTGCTCTGCAGCGACCTTATGTCGCCCATACGTGTTCACCGGACGCGGCGGTGCTGATTCGTCGTAGTGGCCGAGGAGGCCGTCGAAGACGAGATCAGTCGAGGTAAAGATCAATGGACAGCCGGTTTCAGCGCACAGCGCAGCCAACAAACGTGTACTTTGAACGTTGATCAGTTCAGAGGTCACAGGATCCTCTTCACAGGCCTCCGGCGAACTCATGGCGGCGCAGTGCACGACGAGTTGAGGCTTGAACTGCCGGAACAGGGCGGTGAGCATTTCTGAATCGCAGAGGTCGATGCGGGCACGCCAGCTTGCCAGCGACTCCGGGACAGGCCGGCCATGGCTGATGGCGTAAACTTCGTAGGCCGAGGCGGCCTGGAAGCAGACTTCACTACCGAGATAGCCGCTCGCGCCAGTCACCAGTAGACGGGGCCGACGGCCAGGCTGTTGCTCATCACTGCTGAAGGCGTCGGTTTGCCCGAGGGTGTTGGACTGTGGGCCTACTGGCATGTGAGGGAGGCTCCACCGAATCGCAGGCATAAAAAAGCTCTCCTCACTGAAACAGTGGGAGAGCTAACAATCACCGCCATAGCACTAACGATTATCCTTTGCGAGTTTCGCCCTCGCAACGAACAGAGAGTTAATATACCAATAACCTTGATATATGCCTGATACAAAGCCATTATCGGACCATGTTTTTAAATTGTCTTGAATTTCAATAAGTTATATAAGTTAGGATGTCAGAAAACTTCCGGGATAGATGCCAGACCCCTGATTCAGGCTGGAGACTGTAAAGTCATTCGACAATCCTATAACAGCGTGGTCGGCCCCGCAAACATCCCGCAACCACCGCCCAACCTGCAGTTACCTGAGTCTGTATTTGGTTACAGAAGCACCGGTAAAGTTTGGGATATACGAACACGACGAAGCCAGCAGGCGGATAGCCTGCTGCTGCGGAAGCCACTGATTCGAAAGGATGTAAAAAAATTAGACGTCTGGGGCGAGCTGACTGGCGAGACTCTGGATTTCGTCTGACATATCAAACAACGTCTCGGCGACCGTATCGGCAGTCTCGCGCGACAGATCGAGGCTTGCGAATAATTCGTCAGGAATTTCGACGACGGGACCCTGACCAATCCCCTGCCGACGGAGCAGTTGGGTGGCCAGGAACAGGACTTTCGCGATCTGTGATGGCGAATCTTCCGGACGCACGTTTTTCTGCTGACGGAGTGCATCAACGAGTTCATCCGGCATATTCCAGATATACATCAACCGGCTACCGATCTGCTCCCGGTTCACCCCGAGCACATGCTGTTCACAAAGCTCCGAATCCAGATGCGCATTCGCTTCACAGATGCGATTCACCTGTTCGAAGTGCGGTGGAAACACATGGGCCAGCACGAGATATCCGAGGTTGTGCAGCAGTCCGGCCAGATAACACAGTCCGCGATCAGGCCGTGCTTTTCGCGGAATGGCATCGGCCAGTGCGCCGCTGAGAGTGGCTGTCCAGACCGCCTGCTCCCAATATGGCGTAAACCCTTCGGGGACATTTCTCGGCACCCTGAGCATGCTGCCTAGCGACAGACCAATTGAGAGATTCATGACAAGGTCGTAGCCGAGAACGCGCATGATGGCGTCGTGCACCGAGCTGATCTTGCCAGGCGCCGCATAGAACGATGATCTGGCCCAGCTGACGACCTGCGCCGCAAGGGCGGGATCGGTTTCGACAATATCGGACAGATCATTCACGCCAGCATTTGGATCGACACGAAGCTGGATAATGCGCTGCGCCGTCTGCGGCAGAGGTGGAAGCTCGAGCGTATCCTGCAGACGCTTTTCGATTCTGAGACTGGTCAGGCTCTGTATCGCCTTGACGATCTGCTCGACGTCTTTCTCGGGCGCGTTGCGATTGACCCGCAGTGACTCGATCGGCTGCCCGAACGACAGAACTCTCGACTTCTTGTGCATACTGGCGAACAGAGACCGGTCAAGCGCTATGCAGCTGTCATCATGCTCACCATCAATGACCACCTGGTCCTGTGACATGAGCGACTTTTCGACAACGCAGGGCATCCGGGTGATCGCAGGGATAGCTGGAATACTGCTCCAGCCGAAACGTGAGGTCAGCACTTCCGTTTCGCTCACTGAAACCGCGCGAAGATCGCGGCCCAGCTGCTGGTTGAGGTCTTCGAGGTCCAACAGCGCGTTCACAGGCATAAGCACCTGTATGCGCCCAAGGGCATCATGGAGCACCTGGCTCCTGATGCGCTGCTCAGGGCGTACATTATCCGGGTTGATACTAACAGGTCGTGCAAGGGGATTGGCCGAGGGTGCGACTTCATCTAGAAGCGAGGAATACACCTGCTCTACTGCGTTTGGAATAGCCATGCGGTTACCTGTGCGACTGTCGTCATCGTGGTGAGTCATATACAGGAAATTCTAGCAGTAGATCGAAGAAACACACGTTTGATTGGCGTCGGCCTGACGCCACCTGAGCACTTTGCTCAGACCTCGACGAACTGCATCCGGTGCTGCAACCAGCGGGTGCTCAGTTCAGACTCCAGTACCGGCGTGGCCGCGGCTGCCAGCTTCTTCACCAGTGGCAGGAGGTGCTGATCACGCTGCAGATCGGCGATTCTGAAATTCAGCGAGCCGGCCTGCCTGACACCGAGCACTTCACCCGGCCCGCGGATTTCAAGATCCTTTTCAGCGATGTAGAAGCCATCGTGACTCTCGCGCATGGTCTGCAGGCGCTGTTTCGCCAGTTGCGACAAAGGCGCGTCGTAGACCAGCAGACAATAGCTCTGCTTGGCACCCCGCCCCACGCGACCCCTGAGCTGATGCAGCTGCGCCAGACCCAGCCGCTCAGAATTTTCGATTACCATCAGACTGGCATTGGGCACATTGACCCCCACCTCGATGACTGTGGTGGCGACCAGCAGCTGAATCTCGCCGGCCTTGAACTGCTGCATGACCATACGCTTGTTTTCTGACTTCATCTGCCCATGGACGAGCCCTACATTGAACCCGGGCAGAGCGGCGGCGAGCATGGTCGCGGTTGACTCGGCCGCCTGGCTTTCGACAGCCTCCGACTCCGCCACCAGCGTGCAGACCCAGTAAACCTGAGCGCCTTCGGCCAGAGCATGGGCAATGCGTTCGATAAGGTCGTCACGGCGCTTGGACGGCACGACACTGGTCTGGATAACTTGCCGGCCGGGTGGAAGCTCATCAATGACGGAAGTGTCGAGATCGGCATAGATACTCATCGCCAGCGTACGCGGGATGGGCGTAGCGGTCATGACAAGCTGATGCGGCTGACGACCTTTGTCTTTCAACGCAAGGCGCTGGCCGACGCCAAAGCGGTGCTGCTCGTCAATAATGATGAGCCCGAGCTGCCTGAACAGGACATCCTTCTGAAACAGCGCATGCGTGCCGATAATAATCTGGGCGCTGCCGCTGGCGATGAGTGCCTTCACAGCCTTCTTCTCGCTGCCTTTCATTGAACCGGTGAGCAGTTGCACACTCACGCCGAGGGGCTGGCACCAGCTACGGAAGCTCTCGATATGCTGCTCGGCCAGCACCTCGGTAGGCGCCATCAGCGCCACCTGTAGACCACTATCAATACAGTCGAGGGCCGCAAGTGCGGCGACCAGCGTTTTCCCTGATCCGACGTCACCCTGCAACAGGCGCTGCATGGGCTGTCCAGTGGCCAGATCGGCACGAATTTCCTGCATTACCCGCTGCTGTGCCCCCGTCAGGCGAAAGGGCAGTGCGTCGAGCAGTCGACGGCTCAGTTTTGGTTCAGCGTCCACAACGAATCCATGGCGCGATTTCATCTGCCGGCGCAGGCGCAGCAGGCTGAGATGATGTGCAAGCAGCTCTTCCAGCGCGAGCCGATCCTGGGCAAGCTCGATTGGCGACCGGCTGGTATGTGCTAGCGAAACCTGCTCAGCTTGCCCACCTGTCTTCTCCTCAGCGTTGCCAAGGCGCTCGGGTTGGTGAACGATATGCAGAGCCTGACTGAGCCCACAGGCAAGTACGGTTTGTTCGGGTACGGTGATATCACCACGCGGCCTGGGCAGATGCTCGATGAGTGTCGCCTGACGAAGCAGGCCCAGCGATTGCACGACGAGCTGACGCAACTGAGTTTGCGCAAGGCCGGCCAGCGCTGGATACACGGCCGTCAATCGCGGCGTACTGAGGCCCGCAAGCGCAACCCTGCTTCCACCTGGATGCTGGACCTGGTCGCCCTCCGGGGCCTCAGAGATCCCTTCTGATACGACTTCCGGCATGACTTCAGGATGATAGAACTCGACACCATTGCGACCGGGCCGCGGCTCACCGAAAAGATCCAGCATCACGCCCGGCAGATACAGATTTCGCAAGGCGGCCGAGGGGTAATAGAAGCGCAGACCACAGGTACCGGTGGCATCCTGCACCCGCACGAACAGGCTTGGCCGCCGGCCCTGCTCACTTTGCGCGCTCACGACAGTACAGCAAATGCGGCAGCCGCGGCCGATTTCGAGGCCGGCGATAGGCACCACCCGGGTACGGTCTTCGTAGCGCAACGGCAGGTGCAGCAGCAGGTCTCTGACTGTCATGATGCCGGCCTGTGCCAGCTTTTCGCTCAGCGCAGGACCTACGCCCTTGAGACACTCGACAGGCTGCTCGATGGCTTGTTCACTGGCTGGCGCGGCCTTGGCCACGCCCTGTTTCAATCCAGTATCCGACACTGCCCCGCCGCCCTGGTGAGCACATCGATGGCCTTGGGCCGCGGAAAACTCACTCGCCAGGCCAGTCCGACGGTTCTGAATGGAGAGGGTGATTCGAATGGCCGCACGGTCAGCACGCCGGGGCTGTACCGATCCGTGAGCGCAGCTGAGGCCGGCAGCACGGTAATACCGAGGCCTGAAGCCACCATGTGACGAATGGTTTCGAGGCTGGTCCCCTCGGTCATCAATCGGCCAGTGCCGCTCTGCACCTGGCGCGGGTCACTGCGCTGGGCACTTCGTTGCTGCCCCATGCCCTGACCACGATCCAGATCGCGCAGTCGCTCGGTAAGCTGGGGGCAGGACTCGATAACCTGGTCGCGGAAGCAGTGCCCGGGGCCGAGCAGCAGCAATTCGTCTACCGGAAGCGCGTCGGTGGGAATGGCCTTGAAACGGGTCAACGGATGATCAGCTGGCATCAGCACCACGAAAGGCTCGTCGTACAGCGGCTTGGTCAGCACCTCTGGCTCCGTGAAAGGCAAGGCGACGATGATGGCATCGAGCTCGTTATGCCGCAGGCGCTCGCGCAGGGCCGAGGTGTAATTTTCTTCGATATACAGGGGCATGTTCGGTGCCGCCTGCCTGACCTGCGGTGTCAGGTGGGGAAACAGGTAAGGTCCGACAGTAAGAATGGCGCCAAGTCGAAGCGAGGAGCCAAGTTGATCCTTGCCAGACTGGGCAATGTTCTTGAGCACGCCGATTTCGTCGAGGACGTGCCGCGATTGCTCTATGATGCGCAATCCGATATCCGTAATGGCGATGCTGCTCTTGCTGCGCTCGAACAAGGTGATGGCAAGCTCGTCCTCGAGCTTCTTGACTGCCACACTCAATGTAGGCTGACTAACATGACAGCGCTCTGCTGCACGACCAAAATGTCGCTCTTCAGCCAGCGTGACGATGTAGCGCAGTTCGGTAAGGGTCATCGGTCGGGCACTCCTGAAAACCTGGGCCGTCGCGGTTGCGCGCCCTAGGTCAAGATATATAGCCTTAGCCAATGTATTTCAATTATTTCGATAGTTAAAGACTTTTTATCCGCATAATCCTCACTTCATGCTGGAACGATCCGCAGCAGGCGCTGCGGATCGTGTTCAGGGCTTTGAACCGAAGAATCAACGATTGGTTCGCAGACTGGCTGCATGATCTGGGAAACGCGCCCGGATTGACTCAACACCTTTACGACCACCAAAGATAGCGGCAATGAGAGAGGCAAGCGTGGCAAGGAACAAGGCCCATGCCAGTCCAGTGGCATAGCTTGAGGCTGTATCCACCGCACGTTTGAAAGCCTTTATTTCCTTTCTATAGGCTTCTGACACATTGTCTACTACTGATTCCACTTCCTCATCTGACAGAGTGGTTTCCTCTGTGAGCGTGGCTTTCGCAGCTTTCGTATCGCCGCTGATGAGTTGCTTGGCTATTTCTGCGACCGTATCCGAATCAAGTTGGCCAATCGTTCTCTGAACCTCCTGCTGGCTCACTTTTGACCCTGCAGCAGAGGCAATGCCGCTGGTGGCTTCGGCATATTGCTGCTGAACCATCTTCCGCACGTCCTTGATATCGGTATTGTCTTCAATGGCGCGTTCCAGCCCATTTACCAGACTGTCCACCTGACGATTGTTGAGATCAGTCTGGCTTCGGAAGGCCTTCTTTGCGGCGTCGGTGTCGCCTTCAAGAAGTAGACTCGCGATAGACCTGAGCGCTGCACCATCGAGCTGATTAAACGCTTGCGTGGCATCTTCCTGACTGATGACATCGCCAGCTTCGGCTTCCGACGCAAATTGTGCAGCCTCCCGTCTCAACTGTTTACCGATCTTCTTCATGTCACCTGGATCGACAAGCGCTTCGATGGCAGACGCTGTACCCGTTGCTGCGCTCGAGCCAATCGAGCCTGCTGCGGATAGTACCGACTGCCCGGCTGATACCACACCGCCCGTTCCGAACGCTGCAAGTACTACAGTCACCACGACCGCTGAACTCCAGAGCGTCAACGCCTGCAGCATGCCCTGCTGTTCATCGATATTTCTTGCCAGCCTGGTCGTCATATAACCAGCAGCGTAGTAAGTAACGATGCCTGAGAGAATGATCCAGATAAAAGTACCAAAACCAAGTCCGTTACCCATTGCTGCCATATCTGAGGCGTCCGCGATACTTACACCGATCGCTGTGCCCAGCAGAAACAGCAGCCAGTTGGCTGCTAAAAGAAACACCAGTCCGGCGAACACTGCCTGCCAGTCCACCGATTTCATCGCACTCGGGAGTGTTGAGAGAGTTTTATCTTCCATAGTCCGCTCCTGCTATTGAGTAGGCCAAATCGGCTACTCTTCGTGTAACAGACTTACGGAAAAAATGCCCCTCAAGTGCAATTTTTTCGATAGCAGGCTCATGTAACGCTCTTGTGAGTACTAGAAAACAAGTTATTTGCAGTCGAGACAGCTCCACTCGACGACACCACTGCCAGCGCCAAAACGGTCCATCGTGTGTTTCTCGATATCAATGAGGAAGCCCGTCTCACGCGAGTTGGCGGTGCAACAGCCGTTGCAGTCAGAGTCCGAGCACATGTCGTAGACCTTGACGTCAATCGACTTCGAACCCTGCCGCAGACGCAATGTCTTCAACTTGTAGGCACCAGCATCCTTGGAATGCACCGCAGCGATGTTGTTCGCGCTCACCCAATCCGGCGATTGCTTGCCGTTTAGAAAGGCAAAGTAACCGGCCCACATACAGCCGTTGTAGTTTACGCACTCGTCACTGCCAGGATCAGGATACGAGGTGTAGTTGGTGAGGTTGGCACGCTTCCAGACCAGGCCGGGGTCAACGCCTGGGGCTGGTGTATAGGGGTCCCAGTACCAGGTGCTGATGGTTGGATCGTAGCCTGGATTGGCGTGTTCGGCGATGTACAGTCTGCCGTTGAACCTGACCACTGCGCCTTTCGCATACTGTGTGCCCGCCCGCCATTCCGGATAGGTGGGCGTGCCGCCGTTCCCACCGCCAGTGCTGGTGTAGGGATTCCAGAACCAGGTGCTGATGGTCGGGTTATAACCGGGGTTGGCGTGCTCTGCGATGTACAGCTTGCCTTCGTATCTCACGATAGCGCCGACGGCGTAGTACGTGTTGCTGTTCCAGTCAGGATAGTTGTCGCCCGGGGTGCCACCGTCGTTGTCGCCACCATTACCACCGCCCGCTGCATGGCCGACGGTGTCCCAGATCGTCTTCATCAGAGACAGATTGTCGCGGGTATCCTGCGAGATTTCCCAGAACATGATGCCACCGGCCTCATTCAGTGCAAGTTCCGACTTGGCCTTGATTGTGGGCTGGCCGTTGTAATCCAGACCACCAGCGTTGTCGACCTGCGCAGCACCGGCGCCATAGCGGGCAATGATGTCGCGATAGGCGATATAGTTGGTGCGCGAGTAGAAGGGCACGCCAAGCACGGCCTTGCTCTTCGGCAGGCCCTCGCTGAACTTCCAGTGCGTTAGCGCCGCTTGTGCCGCCTGATAGGTCGAGTGCGGGTAGTTCAGGTCGTACACCATCAGATTGAGAAAATCGACGGCTTCGATGACAGCAGAGTCCACGCTACCGGGCCAGTCGTTGTGGGTCACCGCTGCGGTAAGCAGCTTGCCACGCGGCTTGAGCGCACGGCTGAGATCCTGCATCAGCAGCCTGAAGCTATTCGCTTCGGCACCGGCATCCGGATACTCCCAATCGATATCCACGCCGTCCAGGTCATACTGATTGACGAAGTTGACGATATTGTTGACGAAATTTGCCCGGTAGCTGCTGTTGGCTGCCAGGCTGCGGAAAGCGGAGTCATCGCCATCGTTCCAGCCGCCGACGGCAATGAGCACTTTCACGTTCTTCGCATGCGCCTGGCTGACCAGGGTGTTCAGACGCGCGGCACCACCTTCCAGAGCCTGCAGACCACCGCTATTAGTAGGCAGCACGAATGAGTAGTTGATGTGGGTCATCCGACCGTAGGGGATACTGTTCACATCGCCCTGCCATGTGGGGAAATAGCCGACCACCTTGAAGGCGGCGGCCGGCCCTGCTGCAAACAGCGCAGCGAGTGCCAGCGTGAGCACGCTGCGTTTGACGCTCCTCGAATTCATATCCCTGTGTTCCTTTTTGGCTCATAGTCGTTGAGGGGGGGTTCAGAACGCTCTAGGGTAGGCGCTATGCTTAGTTTTCGAATCGTTCAGAAGGTCGGCTTGTACTCAACCGTTTGGATGAGGCTGCATCGCTGGGGGGTCTTGAGCAAAGCGCGCCGATGCGCCATTCTGCCAAACCGCCCAAGCCTGGAGAGGTACTGCCCACCATGATGACCGGATCAGCACACACAGCAGAGCTGCTACTGCTGGGCTACGGCCAGCTCAATAGCGCCCTCGCCAATTCGCTGCTTGATGAGCCACTACAGCAGGGTGCCATCGCTAGCCGGCTTAGAATCTGCGCGGTTTCGCGCTCACGGCGTGACCTGGTGACACCAGCAGGAAGTCCGGTGGACCTCGAACATGTGGCGATGGATCTGCGGAGCCCGGATTTCAGCAGGCTGCCTGAACGACCGCTGGCCATCGTCTACTGCCTGACGCCTTCAGAAATGAGTCCAAAAGGCTATCGTGAGGCCTATGTAGCGCCGCTACGGGCGATATTGGCTCATTATGAAGCTGCGCTCGCGCGCTCAGCCGACGATGGGCCGGCACCACATGTCTTCTTCATTTCCAGCACCGGCGTCTATGCTCAGGAGGACGATGTCGAGGTCACCGAGGAATCGCCCACGGCACCTTCACGATTCAGCGGGCAGATCATGCTCGAAGCCGAGCAGCGGTTGCAGGCAAGCACGCTGCCGGGGACGGCCGTGAGATTCAGTGGGATTTATGGACCGACTCGGCTGGGGATGCTGCGCGGAATTGTGGCAGCCGCCTTAGGGCAGGCAGCAGACGCAAGTTCGGGAGGGGAACAGGAAACACCTGACCGTTCGCCATTTACTAACCGGATTCATGACGCCGACTGCGTCAGGGTGCTGAAGTTCCTGTTGCAGCGGCTGATCGATGGCAAGCCACTCGACGCGCTGTATCTGGCGAGCGATCCGTCGCCGACACGGCGGGCGGAAATCGTCAATCGCCTCGGCGACCACATCCGGGAGCTGCCACCACAGCAGCGTGAGCAGCTGGCATCCCACTTTGGCGATAGCCTCAGTAAGGGCGGCCTACCTGAAGGCTCCGGTCGTGCCGGCAGCAAGCGCTGTATGCCAGAGCGCCTGCGGCAGGCAGGCTTTCGATTCCTCTATCCGGACTATATGAGCGGCTACAGTCACATCATCGAGGGCTTGTGTGGCGGCCCGGAGCGGTCCTAGATCACCATGACCGCGTCCATTTCCACCGGCACGCCCTTCGGCAGCTGTGATACACCGATAGCCGCACGGGCTGGGTAGGGATCACGGAAATAGGTGGCCATGATTTCATTCAGCTGGGCGAAATTGCTCAGGTCTGTCAGATAAATATTGAGCTTCACGATATCGGACAGCTCGCCACCGGCAGCGCGGCAAACGGCCTGCAGGTTCTCGAAGACCTGAGTGGTCATGGCTTTGAAGTCGCCACTCACAACTTCCATGGTCGACGGATCGAGTGGAATCTGGCCCGATAGATATACGGTGTTGCCAGCCTTCACGGCCTGCGAATAGGTGCCAATAGCGCTGGGTGCGTCGTCGGTGTGAATGATCGATTTATTGGTCATGACTATGAATTCCTCATGCGTTTGCGTGATAAGTTTCTTGGAGTAAATTTGAAGCCCAGGTTTGCGTGATCAGTGCCGCTTGTAGCGAGCCAGGCTGGTAACGACCTTCAGGTGCCTGAGCTTCCGCATCACGCGGGCCAGGTGATTTCTGCCCTGCACATTGAGCAGCACCTTGATGACGACATGACGGGCATTCTGCTCCATCACCTGAATATGTTCGATACTGCTCTCGGCCAGCGTAATGGTACTGGCCACTTCAGCTATGACACCGCGCTGCTTTTCGGCTTCGATGCGCAGCTCCACCACGAACTCGTCGGTGATGTTCTTGCCCCAGTGCAGCGGTATGAAATTGTCAGGATCTACCAGTAGTTCACGCAGGCGTTCACAGTCGGCGGCATGAATGACCATGCCCTTGCCTTCCTTCAGATAGCCGACGATGGGATCACCGGGAATCGGCTTACAACAGCGCGCGAAGGTAAGCACACTGTCTGCAGTGCCTTCAATCAACAGTGCCGAATGCGCCTCCTGCGACGGACCCTTCGGCACAACTTCATCGACACTGTCCGGAATACTCAGCAACTGACGCGCCACGATAAAGGGCATGCGGTTGCCAAGACCAATTTCCTCGAGCATCTTATCGAGCCCGGTAAGGGAGTTGTGCTTCAGCACCAACGCGATCTGCGCGTCGCTGATGGACTCCAGTTTGTAGCCCAGGTCTTCCAGCGCCTTGTTGAGCAGCCGGTAGCCCAGGTCGCGCGCCTCTTCGAGCTGGATCTTCCTGAGATGATGGCGAACCGAACTTCTGGCCTTGCCGGTAACAGCGAAATCCATCCAGGCATCCTTCGGCATGGCGCCGGGGGTGGTGATAATCTCCACCGTCTGGCCGCTCTTCAGGCTGACACTCAGCGGCGCCAGATGCTTGTTGATGCGACAGGCAACTGCCGAATTGCCGACATCGGTGTGAATGGCATAGGCAAAATCGATTGGTGTGGCACCAGCGGGCAATTCGAGAATTCGGCCCTTGGGCGTAAAGACATAAATCTCGTCCGGAAACAGGTCGATCTTGACGTGTTCGATGAAGTCGAGCGAGTCCGAGGTCTTCTCACGCAGTTCGAGCATCTCTGTGACCCACTTCTGCGCCCGTTTCTGCTGGTTATCAGCTAGGTCAGAACGTTTGTAGAGCCAGTGTGCAGCGATGCCCGACTTCGCGACCCGATCCATCTCCTCAGTGCGGATCTGCACTTCGATATTGACCTGCGAATTGAATAGCGTGGTATGCAGCGATTGATAGCCATTGGCCTTGGGCAGGGCGATGTAATCCTTGAAGCGACCAGGCAGCGGCTTGAACAGACTGTGGACCACGCCGAGTATGCGGTAACAGTCGTCCGTGCTTGAAGTCACCACTCGCAGCGCATACACGTCCATTATGTCCTGGAACGACGAACGCTTCAGCTTCATTTTCTGGTAGATGCTGTGAAGATGCTTCTCGCGGCCTTCCACCCGGGCCTGGATGCCCCTCTCACGCAGGCTGGTTTCGAATGAGCGCTGGATCTCTTCGATGATGCCAATATGGTTACCGCGTAGCTTGCGTACCGCTTCCCGGATGTACTTGGCCCGCATCGGATACATGGCGCCAAAGCCGAGGTCCTCCAGCTCCGTGCTCACCGAATGGATACCGAGGCGATGCGCGATGGGTGCGTAGATATCGAGGGTTTCAGTTGCGATACGGCGACGCTTCTCAGGCTTCAAGGGACCAAGCGTTCGCATGTTGTGCAGGCGATCGGCGAGCTTGACGAGAATGACGCGGATATCGCGCGACATGGCCAGCGCCATCTTCTGAAAGTTCTCGGCCTGGGCTTCTGCGCGGGATTTGAATTCGATCTGGGTCAGCTTACTGACACCGTCCACGAGTTCGGCGACTTCGCGGCCAAACTGGCCATCGATGGCCTCTTTCGGGATACCGGTATCTTCGATGACATCATGCAGCAGGGCGGCCGCAAGGCACTCGCTATCCAGTTGCAGGTCTGCAAGGACATTGGCTACAGCGAGAGGGTGGGTAATATATTCTTCGCCACTCTGCCGATACTGGCCATCATGGGCCTGTTCGGCATAGTAGTAGGCACGCCTGACCCGGTCCACTTCCTGTGGATCGAGATAGCTACCCAGTCGATCTGCGAGAATTTCAATGGTCATGCGTATGAATATAACGCAGACAGCCTGTCAGGCATAGAGATGCATAACAGGCGCTGACATGACGTGCCTACATCAAGTTCTGGCAATCTCAGTCGTCGAGATCTTCTATGGTTTTCTTGGTGATGAGGCCCTTGGCAATTTCGCGCAGGGCAACCACGGTAACCTTGTCATTCTCCCAATCGACCTTGGCATCGCGCACGCCGTTGGCGAGCTGACGTGAACGCTTGGTCGCAAGCAGTACGAGTTCGAAGCGGTTTTCAACGTGATCAAGACAATCTTCGACAGTGACTCGAGCCATGAACAGGACCTTTGGGGAAATTAAACGGGCACGAAGTGTACAACATTCAGGCCAGTTGTATCAATGGCCGGTGTTAGCGCCACAGAGATTACTCAGTATGTCTGCCAAGGCAGGCGCCTGCCGAGCAAGACTATGCCGCTCCGCCAGGAACACCGCAGCCAGGGCTTCCAGCGCTGTATCGAAGTCATCATTCACGATCAGATAGTCATATTCAGGATAATGCGTCATTTCCGAGGACGCCTTGCCAAGACGCTTCGCAACGACATCATCGGCATCTGACTTGCGATTGCGCAGCCGCGACTCCAGCACCGTGAGCGAGGGCGGGAGAATGAAAATCGACCTTGTTTCGGGTCTGAGCCGCCGGACCTGGGCGGCGCCCTGCCAGTCAATTTCAAGGATAACGTCGATACCACCCTTGATTTGCTCATCAACCCAGTCTGAACATGTGCCATAGAGGTTGCCAAAAACATCCGCCGATTCCAGAAATGCTCCGGCAGCCTGCCGTTCAAGGAAGTCCTGCTGGGTCACGAAATGGTAGTGCTCACCGTCGACCTCACCCTGACGCGGCGCACGCGTCGTGTGGGAAACCGATACTTTAAGCTGCTTCTGACGCGCCAGCAGCGCCGTGACCAGACTCGTTTTGCCTGTCCCTGAAGGCGCAGAGATGACGAAGAGCTGCCCATGCACGCGACTGTCCGCAGGTCTATCCACAGGATCGCCTGATGCTGGATGAGCCTTGTCGTGAGATACTGGGGCTGATTTAGCGGTCATGATATTTGGCCGTATGACAGAATGTGGCTGATGGGCGACCGGACCCCTTTTGCGGATCGGCTGCTATGACGATATACAAGAATAGCCGGTCTTGGGCGGTTCGGGCCAGTCTGATGCGCCCAATCTCCCAGTTGACGAGAACTCCAGGATACATGTTGCTGATATGAATAAAGCTTATCCAGACGGTCTTGATGACCATGATAATGGGGCTGCCAGGACGACTTCAGAGCAGTCTGGTACCGACTTGGACGATCGACTGCAACAGCTCGAGACGGCACTGGCAGACCTGCAAAGCCGATTTCTGTTTCAGGAGGACACGCTGCTGCAGCTCGACGATGCCCTGGTGGCGCAGCAGAACACGATTGATCGCCTCGAAAAGATGCTGACCGATTTTGCCGACAAGGTGGACCAGCAGCTGCACGACCGACAGGGCGGATCACCAGAGCACGAAAAGCCACCGCACTATTGAGACGCCTGAGGTCTGCTGATTGACGCACCCAATCATAGTCGACGTATTCCTTAGCAAACGTCGGACGAAGAGGGTTTGAAAATGGCAAAAACCAGCATATTGCCGCCAGGGCGATTGTTGCAGATCCGGGAATGCACCATGGGTCTCGACCTCATGCACTACGTCGCTGCCTCCGCCTCGCCTTTCAGCGACCGTTTCATTGGCCGACGTGCCTATAACGCCTTTCGGCGCCCGGTAAACAAGCGCACGGCGCTGCTGGTTCCCGGATTTGGTGGAGGCCCGCGTTCATTGTTTGCGCTCAAACAGACGGCTGAAGACGCAGGCTACCAGGCCTTCGACTGGGGCCTGGGCACCAACAACGGCGATGTTCGCCACTTCCTGCCCCTCGTACAACAACGCCTGGTCGAGCTTGCCGAACGAAGTGGGGAGCCGGTTACCCTGATTGGTTGGAGTCTGGGCGGTTACATCTCACGTGAGGTCGCCCGCGACCTGCCCCAGCATGTCCGTCAAGTCATTACCCTTGGCACACCGGTAGTTGGCGGCCCCCGGTACACCATCGTGGCAAAGTTCTACGAGAGACAAGGGCACGATCTCGAAAAAACTGAAGCTGAAATCAAGGCGCGGTACGACGACCCGATTCAGGTGCCTGTGAAAGCCATCTATTCGAAACGCGATGGCGTCGTCTCCTGGGAAGCCTGCATCGACCACTGGACCCCTGACATCGAACATATTGAAGTCCGTCAGGCGCATCTCGGGCTCGGCTTCTCACCTTCTGTCAACCGCATCGTCAGCCGTCTGCTGACGGCAGCCGACAAGCTATCGGAAGTATCGGAGCCGAAAAATTCCAGCGCGATGTCGAACGTCGTTAGTGGTGGCTGACGTACGATGCTCCCGTGCACCGTTTTAAGTTATTAATTTTTAAAGCATGAACGCGACATTACAAATTCATTACAGCGTAGGTAATTGCCGAAGTTTGTTAATCACTACGCCTTATCGGCGGCGTAACAATTGGGTGAGTTACGGAAGTTCAACCCAAAACAGCGATTATCGAACTGGAGTTACTATGAACATTAAAGGGAAATTCGCAATTGCCGCCCTGTGCAGCGGCCTGTCAGTTGGCGCCGTTGCTGAACCGCAGACCGGAGATATGCTTTTGACACTCGCTGGCTCGGGTGCAAGTAACAAGGATTTCGAGGCGAATGTTTTCAATCTGAGCTTCGACTACGGTAAGTTCATGTCACCGGAATCTGTTGTCGGCGTGCGCCAGAGCGTCGGCATTGCTGATACCGGCGACGACAATAACTGGAATGCTGCAACCCGAATCTTCTATGACTACCACTTTGGAACCACGCAATGGCGTCCGTTCGTAGGTGCGAACATTGGTGGTGTTTACGGTGATGGCATTGAAGAAACCGGTTTCGCCGGCCCCGAGGCTGGCGTGAAGTACTTCGTCAAAGATGACACCTTTGTTCAGCTACAGGCCGAATATCAGTTCTTCTTTGATTCCAGCGATGAGGCCCAGGACAACTTCGACGACGGTTCGTTCGTTTACAGCCTCGGTATGGGTATAACCTTCTAAGGTTTTTCCCTGCTGATAGAAAGGCCTTTACTGTTAGTCAGTAATGGCCTTTTTTTATGGCCACGCCTGAATCAGGCTACTCGATATTCTGAATCTGTTCTCGCATCTGCTCGATCAGCACCTTGATCTCCACCGCCTGCTGACTGGTCGAACTGGCAAGCGATTTGGAGGACAGGGTATTGGCTTCGCGGTTGAGCTCCTGCATAAGGAAATCCAGACGGCGGCCAACCGGTTCGTTCTTCACCAGATTATTGCCAATTTCCTTGAGATGGGACTCCAGCCTATCGAGCTCTTCAGCCACGTCGGCTTTCTGCAGCATGATCACGAGCTCCTGCTCAATACGATGATCGTCAATCTGCTCCTGAAGGTCGGCAATCCGTGCACGTATGGCATCAGCCTGACGGTCCATGATGGTGGGCAGTTGATCACGCACGGCACGAACCTGGGCGCGGATGCCATCGATTCGGGTTTCGATCATGGGCAGTATGCGGGCACCTTCGCGCGCACGCATGGCGCATAGCTCTTCCAGCGCCTCTGCAAACAGCGTAAGCGCATCCTGCTGTATCGACTCCAGATCTTCTTCACTACGCTGCCACACGCCGGGGAACTGAAGTATGTCGAGCGCGCTGATATGGGCGGGGTTGTCGAGGATACGGGCGATTCGATCCATGGCCCCATGAAGCTCAGTGACGAGTTCGAGATTAAGCTCGATGGGCTGTACCTGTCCGGAAGAGGCTTCGTAGCGCAGCATGCACTCCAGCTTCCCTCTCTGCACATGACTACGCATGATGGAGCGAAGCTCGGTATCGATCTCCCGAAAGCCGTCTGGCAGGCGTATCGAAGGCTCCAGATAGCGATGGTTCACCGACCTGAGCTCCCACACCAGTGTGCCGGACTCGGTCTGAGATTCCTTTCTGGCATACGCCGTCATGCTGTTCAGCATCGTTTGCTCCAGTTGTTGTTATGGCTGCTTCAGCGATCATACAGTCGCGCGAGATGGCCTGCCATAGCCGGCAGATCATCGTGAGCACCATGCCCCCATGGCCGGGATAGGCTGGCAACGCTGTGGTATGATAGCGTCCCCATCGCGGAAGTCAGCCTCAAGGGCTTCCGGAAATGAACACTGAAGAGAGAAACGAGACGATATGCGCCCAAGCGGACGACAGAACGACGAAACCAGAGCAATCACCATTCAGCGACAGTTCACGAAGCATGCCGAGGGCTCGGTTCTCGTTTCTTTCGGCGACACCAAAGTGATTTGCACTGCGACCATCGAAGCAGGTGTGCCGCGTTTTCTGCGTGGTGAAGATCAGGGCTGGTTGACGGCTGAATACAGCATGTTGCCGCGCTCAACCAACACGCGCAATCAGCGAGAGGCCGCAAGAGGCAAGCAAGGTGGTCGAACGGTGGAAATTCAGCGACTAATTGGCCGAGCGCTTCGTTCCGCCGTCGATATGAAAAAGATGCCGAATGTGTCGATCACACTGGATTGTGACGTCATCCAGGCTGACGGCGGCACCAGAACGGCGTCGATTACCGGTGCTTATGTTGCGCTTGCCGACGCCATCGCTTTCGGTATGGCAAAAGGCCTGCTGAAGAAGAACCCGCTCGTGCACAAGGTGGCTGCGATTTCTGTAGGCGTGGTCGGCGGCGTACCGGTGCTGGATCTCGACTACGTCGAGGATTCGAAGGCAGATACAGATATGAATATCGTCATGACCAGCGCAGGCGGCTTCGTTGAAGTGCAGGGCACTGCCGAAGCAGAACCCTTCACTGGCGCCCAGTTTGCCGAGATGTTGAAGCTGGCGGAGGTGGGCTGCCGTCACATCTTCGAGGTGCAGGAAGCCGCGCTGAACAGCTAGTAAGGAATGTCGTAATCTACGACGACCGGAAAGTGATCCGAAAAGGTTGCGTTCCGGTCAATCCAGGCCGCTTCAACGGTACCCGCAAGTCCTGGCGAGGCGATCTGATAGTCGACCCGAATACCAGGCTTACGCTTCGACATGGTACAGGCTTCTGGCTGCCAGCTGAACTCTGAAGTACCTTTCTCCACAGCCCGGAAGCTGTCGATATACGCCATCTCGTCAAAGATCTTGTCCAGCATCGCCCGCTCCGGCCCCAGGAAACCGGAAAGCTCCGTCTTATGGAAGATCGGATCCGCGTCCGTGACCAGGTGCGCTGTCTGCAGATTACCGCAGAACAGGAACTGTCGACGCTTGCGCAGCGTCTTGTTCAAATGCGCTGTAAAAGCCTCGAGAAAATCGTTTTTCATATCCTGCAACGGCGGATTCGTCAGCGCGTCCGGCAGAAGGAAAGACGACACACTGACCGCATCGAAGTCAGCCTGTAAGAAGGCGCCACGCATGTCGGCCTGTGGATAGGCAAAGCCCATCATGATGGCCTTCGGCACCTGGCGTGTGTAGATGCCTACGCCACCGTCTTCAAGATTTTCACCATCGAGGAAATAGCCTTCATAGCCATCCGGTCTATACGGACCGTCTTCGAGTTCATAAACCCGCATACGGTGATCCTGAATACAGATGACGTCAGCATCAGCTCCCTTTATCCAGTCGAAAAAACCCGCTTCGATTGCTCGTTGCAGACCATTCAGACTGACCGTCACAACCCTCATCCGATGTCACCTGTCCATTATTCGGTGTATGATACTAAACTTCATTTCTATTCATCAGTTCTATTCAGATTCGTCTTCAATTACAAGTATATGCATAATTTTCAGAAAAACTTCATCGAATTTGCCATTCATTGCCAAGCCTTGCGCTTCGGGCGCTTCACGCTGAAATCGGGCCGAATCAGTCCGTATTTTTTCAACGCAGGTGCTTTTAACACATCAGGCGCGCTGGCGCAGCTGGGAAGTTTCTACGCCGAAGCGCTGCAGGTTTCCAGCCAGCAATTCGATGGACTCTTCGGACCTGCATATAAGGGCATCCCCCTGGCGACTTCAATGGGCGTGGCTCTTTACCGCGACCACGGACTCGATTTGCCAGTGACCTTCAACAGGAAAGAGGCCAAAGCACATGGAGAAGGCGGCGTACTCGTCGGTGCCCCTCTGAAGGGCCGGATTCTTATTGTCGACGATGTCATCACTGCCGGTACTGCCATCCGTGAGTCCATCACCATCATTCGTGATTCGGGCGCCGAAGCAGCTGGGGTGCTGGTTGCCCTTGACCGCCAGGAAACCGGCCCCGATAGCAAGCAACGCCTCTCAGCGATCGCTGCCGTGACTCAGGAATTCGACATTCCCGTCACACCTATCATTACCCTTGCCCAAATTCTCGACTACCTTAACGAGCATCCGGATCTGGGCGAGCACCGCGATGCCGTGGCGGCATACAGGGCAAATTACGGCGCCGCCTGACCCGCGCCGGCAGGCTTCGCCATCCGCTGGCGTGGCCGCTTTGACTGTCCTGTACTACACTCAGAATCTGACACCAATTCAAACTGGCCAGGATTCCGACCTCACCATGACAGCACCGTTGTACGCCGCTGGCGCTGCCTTGCGCCGCTGGCAGATGCTCACACTGGTCATATTGACCTGCCTGCTGGCGCCGCCGTTGCAAGCTGAAGTCGTTTACTATCGCTACAAGGACGCCAACGGCATGACTGTGCTCGGCAGCTCCGTCCCCCCGGAACTGGCCCGGCAGGGTTATCAGGTCGTCAATATTCGCGGCCGGGTCATTCGTGAAATCGCACCGGCACTCACTGAGGATGAACTAGCTGAGAAAGAGCGACTGCAACGTGAAGCCGCAGAAGCCCGACGAAAGCAGATCGAGCGACGCGAGCAGGATCGTGCATTACTTCAGCTGTATCGCACGCCGGCAGACGCCGAGCGGGCCAGGGATCGACGCCTGCAGGAACTGGATGCGCTCATTCAGTTCAAAAAGAACCACCTCAGTTCACTAAGCAAAGACCTCTCGCAGTATGAAGCAAAGGCTGCCGAGATAGAACGCCTCGGCAGACAGATCCCTCAAGCCGTACTCATTGATATTGATCGCACTCAGAAGAGCATCGGAACCCTTGAAACTGAGATCATGGAAGCTGAGCGTCAGGCTACTACTGTCAATGCAGAGTTCGTCGCCATTATTTCACGACTACAATATCTGCAGACTCTGCAGAGTCAATAAAAAGCCGGGCAAAACCCGGCTCTTCATGCTCGCTTCGAATGCAAGCCATGCAGACTGGCAATCAACCAGCCTGCAAGCTCAGCACTAGAGCGCGTCTACTGCGTCTTCAACCTTGCGGGTCGCAGCCTTGGTGTTGCGCTTGACGCTGGTCCGGGCCTTGTCACTTACTTTCTTCGCATCAGCTTTAACTTCTTTTTCGGAAGTTTCGAACTTGGCGATCAGGTCCTGTGCAAACGCATTGACCTTGGTGTTCAGGCCGAGAACTGATGAGTACAGTGAGTCGAGCGCCTTGTCGTGCTTGGCACGCAGGTCCTTAACTGAATAGCTTCGGGCTTCTGCTTCGATTTTCTCAGCGTATTCGAAAGGCTTGGCAATCACTGCGCGATGCTGCTCTTCGATTGTCTTTACTGCTTTTTCGACAGCTTCCTGAACCTGTTCCTGATATGTCTTGAGCTTGCTCATTGTAAAACTCCGTTTCTAATGTCTGAGGTGCAGTTCATTCCGGTAGTCACGCAGGCGTGAAGAAAAACCGGAAAGTGCTGCTATGCCATTTCAGGCCAGTCGAGTCGTAGGACGTCTCAATCTGGCTCGCGATCTTAAAATCACTGGGCCAACTACATCAGGCTGGTGTGTTCAATGATCTTGAGCTGATCCTACTTATAACAATTAGAATGTTCATACTAATAGAATGCCAGAAATTACAAGCCATAGTTGAACCAGGGTTTTACGTTTGATGCAGCGCCGCCCGCATCCGCAAGAGCATGGCAGCCGGATCTTTCAAAACAGAAGCAGCGGCTGGATCCGCTTCTGCTGCCTCACGCTGATAGCTTGCGGTATGTTGACTCAACATTCGTGCAGCATAAAAGCGGGCACTCGCGAAGCCCAGTAGCTCGGGCCAGAGGGCCTTCTCCTCTGGCGTTAGAACGCGCTCTGTCTCATAACCGGCCAAAATGGCATCCAGACGCTCAGGGTCCAGTTGTGTACCTGACCAGCACCAGTCGTTGGCTGCAATGGCCAGATCCATCGCAGCGCTGTCAGGTCCTGAACGATAGAAATCGATGATACCGCTTAGCCGGTCCGGTGGTTGCCGTGCTGGGCTAGCGTCGTAGCGAAAAAGTGCGTTATCGATGAAGAGGTCGCCGTGAGTCCAGCACATTGGCAGGGCTTCGGCCTGTGAGACTACACCGGTCAGTCTTGCGTGAATCTGTTCAAGCTCTGCCCTGTGCTGAGGTTCGACCCAGGTTTGGCAGCGGGCCAAGGCGTCCACCGTCCAGCGGAAGTCACGCGCCACCCGTGCCGGCTGGCCGGGGCTCCCGGTCAGTCTATGCAAGGCACCAAGGAACTGACCAGTCTGCCAGCAGTGCACCGGCTGCACTTCGTCGGACTGCAACACGCGCCCTTCGAGCATAGGCACCACCATCAGCGGCTTGCCCGCATGTCGGAAAACACTCTCCCCGAGTTCGTCGGCGAACATCCCGGGCACAGGCAGACCGGCATTCGCCATGAGCGACAGCTTCTCGACGACATTTTCGAGCTGAGTAAGCTCAAGCATTTCCACGATTGTGACGATGAGCCGAACGGGACGCTGCGAGCAGGACATACCCGCAAGCTCTGGCAAGCCGCTTATGATGCGTCCTCTCAGGCCACGGGCGGTTATGCTTACCAGATAGTTACTGTTTTCAATACCGTCACTGATCTGTTGCAACCCTTCGATGACTGGCACAACGAACAGCCGTTCGAGTATCGGTTGCAGCGAATCAGCATCGAGCGCAGTGAATGCAGCCATGGGTCAGGCCGTCTGCGTCGTATGATTGCCTACCACTGAAACAGGCGCCAGGTCGGGTAAGACGGGTTTGGGCCATCAGACTGCACCAGCGCACCATCCTGTCCGGGAATGAGGTAGTAGGCAGGCCCGACTTTCGGCTGCACCTTGACCTGGACGAGCTCGCCGTTGACGCGATATTCATAGCGCGTTTCGTTCTCGCCGTAGCGGATCTCGATCTCAGGTTCTCCGGTCAGCTCCTTCCCGGTTTGTGGATCTTCCGGCAGTGGCGCAGCAGCGCCAGGCTCGATCTCTGCAAGTGCATGAGGCGTTGCCACCGCCATCACCAGGCCGATCAATAGCCGCTGTACCATTCTGCTCATACCAGATTGCAGCAGGCTCAGTCGATGACCAGGGAAATATCCGCTGGCGAATGCTGCGCCCTCAGGCTGCTTGCTGTTAATATGCTTCACACGTTTCTCCACGCTCTACCGATACGCTGCGCCAGGGGCTTTTCGAAGTCTGCCCCAGGACGCGCTGTTGATTTCCCCGAACCCCGAACAGCTTCTGGTCCGACTGATATGAGCAAGCAAACACAGGCACCCGTCATCCTCGTCGATGGTTCCTCCTACCTGTTCCGCGCCTTTCACGCATTGCCTAACCTGAGCAATGCGGAGGGTCATCCAACCGGCGCCATCAAGGGCGTGATCGGCATGACCAAGAAACTGCAGAAGGAGTACCCCGGAAGCTGCATTATCGTGGTCTTCGATGCCAAGGGCGATACCTTTCGCAACGAGCTCTACGCAGAGTATAAGGCAAACCGGCCACCAATGGCGGAAGACCTTGGTGTGCAGATCAAACCCATCCACGACATCATCCGTGCCATGGGTCTGCCGCTGATCATCGAGAGCGGTGTAGAGGCAGACGATGTTATTGGTACGCTTGCACGGCAGGCTACTGAATCGCAGCATGAATGCATCATCTCCACCGGCGACAAGGATCTTGCGCAGCTGGTGTCCGAGCACGTCACACTGCGGAATACCATGACTGAACTCTGCCTGGACAGGGCTGGCGTCAAGGAAAAATTCGGCGTCTGGCCAGAACAGATCGTCGACTATCTCGCATTGGTCGGGGACACCTCTGACAATATCCCGGGCGTGCCGAAGTGCGGCCCGAAGACAGCTGCCAAATGGCTTGAACTCTACGAGACGCTGGATGGTGTGGTCGCCAATGCTGACAAGATCAGTGGCAAAGTGGGTGAGTACCTGCGAGATTCACTGGAACAGTTGCCGCTGGCAAAACAGCTGACCACGATCAAGACCGATGTCGAGCTCTCGCATCCGCTGCACGAGATAGCGGCCCACGAACCGGACGTGGACGCTCTGAAGGCGCTGTATCAGCAGTTCAACTTCAAGGCCTGGCTGACTGAACTCACAGACCCGGGCGAAGCCCTGGCGCGAAGCGCTTCGACGCCTGTTCGTCCGGGCTCGATCACTACGGTGACACCGGCCGATCTGCAGCTCGGCATCAACAGCGAGGCCATTGCGGCTTTGGCGGCCCCGCTCAGGGCGATCGAGCCGCAATATGAGACGGTGCTGACAAGAGAGTCGCTGGATCGCTGGTTGAAGCTGATCAAGGCCGCCGAGCTGTTTTCTTTTGATACCGAGACCAACAGCCTCAATTACATGGAAGCTGAGATCGTCGGCTTCTCCCTGTGTGTCGAGCCCGGCATCGCCTGCTATGTGCCATTGAAGCACGACTACATGGATGCGCCGGAGCAGCTTGACCGGGACGAGGTGCTCGAATTGATGCGGCCTATTCTGGAAGATCCCGAGCAGCGAAAGCTCGGGCATAACCTCAAATACGACGCCCATGTGCTGCTCAACTGTGGCATCACTCTGCGTGGTGTTGCCGAAGACACCATTCTGGCGTCCTATGTGCTGAACTCGGTGGCGAGCCGTCACAATATGGACGCGCTGGCGCTGCACTATCTACAGCTCAAGACGACAAAATTCGAAGATGTGGCGGGCAAGGGTGCGAAGCAGCTGACTTTCAATCAGGTCGCGCTGGAACAGGCTACACCCTACGCCGCTGAAGACGCCGATGTGACACTCAGGCTGCATCTGTTGCTGAGCCAGCTGCTGGCGCGGACGCCCTCACTGGACTCGGTCTATCGTGAGATCGAGCTGCCACTGGAGCCGATTCTTGTCGATATCGAACACACGGGCTGTCTCATCAACAGTCATGAGCTACGAATCCAGAGCCAGAAGCTTGCGGAGCGCCTGGCTGAGATCGAAACGCAGACCTGCGAGCTCGTGGGCGAAAAGTTCAATCTGGGCTCACCAAAGCAGCTGCAAACCATCCTCTACGATCAGATGAAGCTGCCGGTGCTGAAGAAGACACCCAAAGGGCAGCCTTCGACCGCCGAAGCTGTTTTGCAGGAATTGGCAGAGAATCATGAGCTGCCAGCTTTGATCCTCGAGCATCGCGGGCTCGCCAAGCTGAAGTCCACCTACACCGACAAGCTGCCACTGCTCGTCAACCACCGTAGCGGACGCATACATACCTGCTACCAGCAAGCCGTGGCGGCTACGGGACGTCTGTCGTCCAGTGACCCGAACCTGCAGAACATTCCGATCAAGTCGGTCCTCGGCCGTGAAATTCGCAAGGCTTTCATTGCCGAAAAAGGCATGAAGCTGATTTCAGCCGACTATTCACAGATCGAGTTAAGGATCATGGCCCATCTGTCCGAAGATGAGACGCTCATTGCGGCCTTCAACGAGGGCAAGGACGTACACACCGCTACCGCCGCGGAGATTTTCGGTATCGATATTGCCGCTGTAGAGTCGGAACATCGGCGCAAGGCCAAAGCGATCAATTTTGGCCTGATCTACGGCATGTCTGCCCATGGCCTGGCCCGTCAGATCCAGGTCGACCGCTCCGAAGCCGCGGCCTACATCGACATGTATTTCAAGCGCTATCCCGGCGTCCGGCAGTTCATGGATACCATTCGTGAACAGGCCGCCCGTGACGGCTATGTTGAAACGCTCTTCGGCCGGCGCCTGTATCTTCCGGATATTCACGCCACCAATCGCAATATTCGTGAGGGCGCCCAACGTACCGCCATCAACGCGCCGATGCAGGGAACTGCCGCAGATATCATCAAACGGGCGATGCTTGCGGTTCACCCCTGGCTCAAGGCTCAGCCCTTCAAGGCGCGCATGGTCATGCAGGTTCACGATGAGCTGGTTCTCGAGGTCGAGGAGGCTGCAGCGGCGACTGTGAGTGATGCGGTGAAGCGGCTGATGTCTGGTGCAGCGTCGCTTAAAGTGCCCCTCATCGTCGAAGCGGGGATTGCTGATAATTGGGAGGCGGCGCATTAATGACGCTATAGGCGAATTTGTGGTCAATTACTGGTTTTCTGCTAGATTTGAGGGAGACCTCACCTTTGCTCTCTGAACTCATCTGGCAGTGCATCACTTATGAACTGGTATCACAAACTACCGATCGCCTACAAAATTCTCACGGTCCCGGTTATCGGGTCCCTGGGCTTTATCGTGTATCTTTTGCTAAACCTCGATACGGCCAGTGGGAATGCGAGCCGTCTGGCGGCAGTGCAGCAGGTTCAGTTCCCGCTCCTGCAGCTCTCAGAGCGGGCCATCGTGCGTGTGGACCGGATCAAGGAGACTTTTGCATCTGCTGTCTCTACAGGTGATTCCGATTCACTCCTGGTCGCTGATCGCATGCGGCAGGAAATGGAGGAGGATTTCCGGGAGGCCAAGCAACTGGCTGCGCAAGCCAACACCGATGTAGCCACTGTTACGTCGCTCGATGCCGAGTTTCGCAGCTATTATAAGAGCGCTCGTGAGATAACTGCTGGCCTCGTGGCGGGCGATATCGACTTCTCCACGCTTGGTGATCGTAGTGAAGCCATGACGCGCCAGCTGCAAAAGCTGGATTCCGATCTTGCAGATTTCCGTGAAAAGCAGTTCTCCCAGTTTACCGGCTCGCTGCAGGAGGCTGATAAAGCGGCGCAGTCAGCGGTCCAGCTCGGCATTATCATCGGCCTGGTGATGATCACCATCCTGTTTGCAATCTCGATCCCTATTGCCACCGGTATTCGACGCAACATCGTAGGCGTAGTCGCCTCGCTGAAATCGATTGCTCAGGACAATGGTGACCTCACTGTCCGCTTGAAAACACCTTCGAAAGACGAGATCGGTGATCTCGTATTCTGGTTCAACAATTTCATGGACAAGCTGCAGGGCGTCATCAGACGCGTGGTCGATTCGGCGCTGCCTTTGAACGATCTCGCAGGCAATCTGAACAACCTCATGATTGAGCTGAACAAGACTGTCGAATCGCAATCAGCCAGCTCTAACAGAGCCAAGATGGCGGTCGAGGACATGAACCTGAATGTCTCTGCGGTAGTCACCAACGCCAGCGGCGCGGCCTCTGCGGCAGAAGAAGCCGACAAGGCTGCGCAATACGGCCACGGTGTCGTGAAGAAAACCGTCAGCAGCATCGAGCGTCTTTCAGCCGATGTGGCCGATGCATCTGAAGTTATACGCAAGCTGGAAAAAGATGCGGAAAAGGTCAGCATCGTGGTCGACGTAATTCGCGGCATTGCCGACCAGACCAACCTGCTCGCACTGAACGCAGCCATCGAAGCTGCGCGAGCTGGCGAGCAAGGACGAGGCTTCGCGGTCGTCGCTGACGAGGTGCGCAGCCTGGCCTCGAAGACGCAGGAGTCGACCGAAGAGATCAACCGAACCATCGAGCAGCTGCAGACCGCCTCTCAGAACGCTGTTACCGTTATGCGTAAGGGTAGCCAGCAAGCGGCAGAGAGCGTCTCTACCGCCGAGTCAGCCGGTCAGAGCCTGTTGGCGATTACCGAGATCATCTCCAAGATCAACAACATGAACGGTGAGATTGCTGAAGCCACCAATCATCAGCAGGACATCAGCCGCTCAATCGTCAGCAACGTTGCCGATATTCACGACCGTACCGAAGAGACTTCGCAGCGCTCGCTCCAGCTCGGCAGGGTTGCTGGTGACCTCGGCATGTTGGCCCGTCAGCTCGACGAGATCGCGCGGCAGTTCAAGATCTGACGCTTTACCAGCGTTCATGACAGACATAAAAAAGGCGGCTCCGGAATGGGCCGCCTTTTTTCGTTGTGCTATCTGAACTCAGCGTGGCAGGTAGTCCTGCTCATCACTGAGTGACAGCTTGCCAGCGCCACCCTGGATATTCGCCACGCTATTATTGGCGCCCAGTTTTATCATCAGGCGGAGGTCATTGGCTGAGTCGGCATGAGCCAGCGCATCTTCGTAGGTAATCTCGCCAGCACTGTAAGCCTGATACAGCGCCTGATCGAAGGTCTGCATGCCTACGTCGCCGGACTTGGTCATCAGCTCTTTCAGCTTGTGTACTTCGGCCTTGCGGATAAGATCAGAGACCAAGGGTGTATTGATCAAAATTTCTATGATCGCACGTCGTCCCTTGCCATCAGGCGTCGGTACGAGCTGCTGCGCTATAATCGCCTTCAGGTTGAGCGAGAGATCCATCCACACCTGATTGTGCTGCTCGGACGGAAAGAAGTTGATGATACGGTCCAGCGCTTGGTTGGCGTTGTTGGCGTGCAAGGTGGCCAGACAGAGGTGACCGGTTTCCGCAAACACGACAGCATGCTCCATGGTGTCCGGACTACGCACCTCGCCAATCATGATCACGTCGGGGGCCTGACGCAGGGTGTTCTTCAAGGCCATTTCGAAGCTTTCAGTATCAAGCCCTACTTCACGCTGCGTAACGATGCAGCCCCTGTGCTGGTGAATGAATTCGATCGGGTCTTCGATGGAGATGATGTGACCTTTGCTGTTCGCATTGCGGTGGCCAATCATGGCTGCCAGCGAAGTCGATTTACCGGTACCGGTCGCGCCCACGAAGATGATGAGTCCCCGCTTGGCCATAGCCAGTTCCTTGATGGTTTCTGGCAGCCTCAGATCGTCGACCGATGGGATATTGGTTTCGATGCGTCGCAACACCATGCCGCAGAGGTTGCGCTGATAGAACGCGCTCACACGGAACCGGCCAATTCCCCGGGCACTGATCGCGAAGTTGCACTCATGATGCGCTTCGAAATCGGACTGCTGCTTGTCCGACATGATCGAGAACACGATCTCGCGGGTTTCTTCGGGCGAAAGCGAAGTCTTGGTGATTGGCAGCATGCGGCCGTTGACCTTCATGCTTGGCGGCACACCGGCTGTAATGAACAGGTCGGACGCGCCCTTCTCAACCATGACCTTCAGAAGCTTGTTGAAATCCATAACAGTACCAGTGACTCAGAAAGTGGCTCTAGGTTTTGACAATAGAAACGACGACTGCGATCAGAAATTCTCGGGAATCTTGGCTTTCTCACGCGCCTGATCACGAGTGATAAGACCCTTGGACAGCAAGCCCTGCATGCATTGATCCAGCGTCTGCATGCCGATGTTGCCGCCGGTCTGAATTGATGAATACATCTGTGCGACCTTGTCCTCACGGATCAGGTTTCGAATCGCCGGGGTGCCGATCATGATTTCGTGGGCGGCGATACGACCACCGCCAACCTTCTTCATGAGCGTCTGCGAAATAACCGCCTGAAGTGATTCCGACAGCATCGATCGGACCATTGATTTTTCTGCAGCCGGAAACACGTCGACGACACGGTCAATGGTCTTGGCGGCCGAGGTGGTGTGCAGTGTGCCGAACACGAGGTGACCGGTTTCTGCCGCAGTCAGCGCCAGACGAATGGTTTCCAGGTCTCGCATCTCGCCGACGAGGATGATGTCAGGGTCTTCCCGCAGCGCTGAACGCAGGGCCTCGCTGAAGCCCAGGGTGTCACGGTGCACTTCGCGCTGGTTCACCAGGCATTTCTTGCTCTCGTGAACGAATTCGATCGGATCCTCGATGGTGAGGATGTGGTCATAGCGATTGTCGTTGACGTAGTCGATCATCGCCGCAAGGGTCGTACTCTTGCCCGAACCGGTTGGCCCAGTGACCAGACACAGACCGCGCGGTTTACTGGCGATGTCTTTGAAAACCTGACCAAGCCCGAGGTCGTCCATACTCAGGACCTTCGAAGGAATGGTCCGGAACACCGCACCTGCACCACGGTTCTGGTTGAAGGCGTTGACACGGAATCGCGCGACGCCGGGCACTTCGAAGGAGAAGTCGGTTTCGAGGAATTCTTCGAAGTCCTTGCGCTGTTTGTCATTCATGATGTCATAAATGAGCGCGTGAACTTCCTTATGTTCGAGGGCCGGCAGGTTGATGCGTCGTACGTCACCATCGACACGAATCATCGGCGGCAGTCCGGCAGACAGGTGGAGGTCCGAAGCTCCCTGTTTGGCGGAGAACGCGAGCAATTCAGTAATATCCATGGCATCCCTCGATACGGTGCGGTCAATATTGGACAAGTCTTGGAAATTCAATCGTTGCAGACGGCTCTGACCGCCCTTACGATGCACTAATGAGCATAGCAGACAAGCTGCAGACCGTTAGGGCGCAGATACGAAATTCAACAGTCGCAGCAGGGCGGCCTGAGAGCGCCGTCACGCTGCTGGCGGTGAGCAAGACCATGCCTGCCGAAGACGTCGTCATGGCCATCCATCACGGCCAGCGTGACTTTGGTGAGAACTATGTGCAGGAAGCCATAGCGAAGAAGGCTGAGGTTGACCGGTTGCTGGCAGGCGATCCCGAATGGGTGCGGCCAGTGTGGCATTTCATAGGGCCGTTGCAGTCGAACAAGACGAGTGACGTTGCTGCGCATTTCGACTGGTTCCATACCCTGGATCGTCTCAAGATTGCACGACGACTATCGGAGCAGAGGCCTGAAGGCCTGCCGCCCTTGAACTGCTGTTTACAGGTCAATATCAGCCGGGAAGACAGCAAGGCAGGACTGCCACCTGCTCAGGACGCAGTCAACGAGCTGGCGGCAGCTGTGGCTGCCTTGCCGGGACTGTCACTGCGCGGATTGATGTGCATTCCTGCGGCAGATCTCGATGACACTGGCTCAGCCGAGGCTTTCGGCCGGCTGCGTGACATGCTGGCGCAGATGCGTGAGCATGTCGGTAGGGCTGGCTTTCAGGCGCAGGCCAGCAAAATCGATACACTCTCCATGGGCATGTCGGCCGATATGGGCGTCGCCATCGCACAGGGCGCGACCATTGTACGAATCGGGCAGGCGATTTTCGGCGCTCGCAAACCCAACCACCATTGACCAAGGGCACATGATGTCGACACAGCAAGACAAGCGGATTCATTTCATCGGCGCAGGTAATATGGCCGGCGCCATGCTGCGTGGCCTGGTCAGTAGTGGCTTCAAGCCGGGATCGCTTTCGTGCAGTTCACCCGCTGAAGCAGAAACGAAGCGCCTCGTCGATGAGCTCGGAATCAGCGCTTCTGCCGACAATCTCGAGTACCTGCGAGATTGTGATGCCATCGTGCTCGGGGTAAAGCCGCAGATTCTTCAATCGGTATGTCAGGAACTTGCGCCCTTTCTCGCATCAGCCGACCGTCAGCCAATAGTCATTTCGATTGCAGCGGGCACGACAACCCAGTCCATTTCCAGTTGGCTGAAGCAAGATCCTGATCTGCTGCCACTGGTACGCAGCATGCCGAACACGCCAGCTCAGGTGGGCATGGGCGCCTCTGGACTGTTCGCTACAGCTGCAGTTAAGCCTGACCAGAAGGCGCTCACCCAGGAAATCTTTGAGGCCTTTGGCATTGCGGTGTGGGTTGAGGATGAGTCGCAACTGCATGCCGTCACAGCACTTTCTGGATCAGGGCCGGCCTACGTATTCGAGTTCATCAAGGGTCTGGCAGATGCGGGTGTGAGCCTGGGCCTTCAACCGGACGTCAGCAGGCAGCTCGCTGAAGCTACGGTGGCAGGCGCCGCAAAGCTGTGTGCCGTATCGCATGATGAAGAGATCGCAGGATTGCAACGCAAGGTCATGTCACCAGGTGGGACGACCGAACAGGGTGTGCGCGTGCTGCAGTCTGAAGAGCTCACCGCGACCGTTCGCCGCGCCATGGAGGCAGCGCGTGATCAGTCGCTGTACCTGGCTGGCGAGGGGCCGGCGCTGGCAAAAAATTAGCACCATCAATCACTTTGGCCTTAGAATCCGTATGATTGCGGTTCCATTGAAGGACATCCTCCAGGAGATTTGTAGCTCATCATGTTTAGTCAGATACTGATATCGACGCTGGAAATACTCGGCTCCTTCTACATCACCCTGGTGATACTGCGCTTCCTGCTTCAGCTGTCGCGGGCAGACTTCTACAATCCAATCACGCAGTTCATCGTCAAGGCGACAAACCCGCTGATACTGCCATTACGTCGGGTTATTCCAGGGCTTGGAGGTGTCGACCTGGCCGCAATCGTGCTGGCGCTCATTCTGCAAATCGTGCTGCTGCTGATTATTCTGACGGTGGCCTCACCAGCGGGCGCGGGCTTCCCACCGCTGCTACCGCTGCTGGGCGTGGCGATCATCAAGGTGCTTCAATTGACCCTGCAGATCTACTTCGTCGCGATTATAGCGGTGATTATCCTTAGCTGGGTCGCGCCAGGTAGCCGACACCCGGGGGCCATGCTGCTCGTTCAGCTTACCGAACCGGTACTCGCGCCGATTCGCAGACTTCTGCCCAGTCTTGGCGGTCTCGACCTCTCCCCGATCGTCGTGTTTCTCATCATCAATGCGCTCACGATCATGCTCGATCATAGCGCCACACTGATGCTTCGTTAGACGCCCCTGGCGTCAAAAATCGGCGGGACTTCCTGAGAAGCCCGTCGAGATTTGACAATTGTTTACAACTGCGGACATTTCTTGACCAGTATCTTGCTTATAATTCATGCATCGAAAGGCTCGTTGCAGGAGAAGCATGGCCATGGCAGTATCTACAGCAGTTCCAGGTGGCCGGAGCAATAAGGGTTTAAGTCAGCAAATCGAGGCGTATCACGCCTGGAAAGCGGCCATGATCCGCGAGATCCATCATTATCGCAGCTGGCTCGAAAGTAACGACCTTGCCTCAGCAGACATTATTGGCCGTCTCGACCATTGCAGCACCGTACTACGGGAAGACAAGGTCACCGTTGCGCTGGCTGGCGAATTCTCCCGCGGCAAGACCGAACTGATCAATGCGCTTTTTTTCGCCTCATTTGGTCAACGCATGCTGCCTTCGCATGCCGGCCGAACCACCATGTGCCCCACCGAAGTCTTTTACGATGAAGCAGGCTCGTATCTCAGGCTGCTGCCTATCGAGACCAGGGAGTCACAGGTCGGCATTGCCGAGCTCAAGCTTCAATCGAAGCACTGGCATTGCATTCCGCTTGATGGCCTTTCACCAGATGCACTGAAAGCTGGCCTCGAGCCACTCAAGCAAACGAAATCTGTTCCGATTGCCCAGGCCGTTCTACTGGGCTTCAGTCTTGAAGGACTGGATCGTGATCCTGAGAAGAATGGTCATGCCCTTATCCCGGCATGGCGGCACGCCCTGATCAGTCTTGATAATCCGCTGCTCAAACAGGGCCTGCGCATTCTGGATACGCCCGGCCTCAATGCGCTTGGCTCAGAACCTGAACTGACTGTGAGCATGCTGCCCAAGGCCGATGCCATTCTGTTCATCCTGGCTGCCGACACCGGTGTGACTGCCAGCGATATGACCCTGTGGAACGATCATATCAACAAGAGCGAACACAAGGCTGGTCGTTACGCCATTCTGAACAAGATCGACGTGCTGCTCGAAGACATTGAAGGTGACGAACACGCGTGGCGTTTCATCGACAATGTGCGCGAGAAGACGGCAATGCAGCTCAAGCTGGACCCCGCACACATTGTGGCCATGTCGGCCAAGCAGGCCCTGATTGGCCGGACCCAGCATGACGCAGAGCGCGTGGCCAAGAGTCGCATCGACGAGCTGGAAACCCTGCTGGCAGATCAGATACTGAATCGCCGTGAGCAGGTCATTCAGGACAGCGTGATGCAGGACGTGCTCAGCATGATCCATAACAGCCAGGCTGTGCTCAGGGATCGTCGCGACATGCTGGAAGACCGGCTGGAGAAGTTCCGTGCCTCCACCGTGAGCAAGGACTTCCTCGGCGATTTGTCATTGAAAACGCAGGAAGACTACGACTACTACTACAAGCAGCTGTTCACACTGCGCTCGAGTCGTCGGCTGATGAAGAGTCAGGCAGCGATACTCAATTCGATGATCGAGCCACAGCGCTTCGACGCCTACGTTACCGAGACCAGGATCCGGCTCATGAATGCCTGGACCACCTTTGGCATGGGCTCGGCCATTGATGACTTCTATACCTCCATTGAAGATGACCTGAAGAATCTCAAATATGAAGCCATTCTGGCGCAGCGCATGATCGACTCGATCTACAAGCGCTACACCACGGAGGCTCGCAACCGTCATCTCAAACCGGCCTACCTGAAGGTGGACCGGCAGATCAAGGCACTTGAGTCACTGAGAGAGCAGGCGAAGTCATTCAAGCGCAGTCCATCGAGCCTGATGACCGAGCAGACCATCTTCATCAAGCGCTTCCTGCAAACACTCGTTGCCGAGGCAAGACGCCTGTATGACGAGATCCGCCACGAGGTTGCGCGTTGGCCGCACGAGGCCCTGTTGCCAATCTTCCAGCACACAACAGATCAGAAGCAGATGCTGGAAACTCAGATCGCTCGCCTGAAGGAGCTCGCCCAGAGCGCCTCGGTGGGTCGCAATCAGATCGAGCGCATCGAAGCCATGTCGACCGACCTCCTGCATCAGCAGAAGGCCCTCGAGCGCATCGAGAAGAAGCTGCGACGGCCGGCACCGCAGGCCTTGCGCTCGGTGGTTACCCGTCTGCCGTCAGTGGTGCCGGTTGCGTCGTCCAGATAGCACAGTTAGACTGCGGGGCTGACCGTCCGGCCCCTGGAACACCCTATGACAAGCTCCCTGCCCGCCGATTCGGTGGGCATGGTCACCCCGCAGACTGCCCACTTCGAAACGCCTCTGAATCTGGAGTGCGGCCGCACGCTTGATCGTTTTGAACTCGTGTATGAGACCTATGGCGAACTGAACGCCTCTGCCTCGAATGCCGTGCTCATCTGTCATGCCCTGAGCGGTGATCATCATGCTGCAGGCTATCACACGCCGACAGATCGCAAGCCGGGCTGGTGGGACAACTGCATAGGTCCGGGCAAGTGTATCGATACCACGAAGTTCTTCGTCGTCTGCCTGAACAATCTTGGCGGTTGCGCAGGCTCGACCGGGCCAACCTCGATCAATCCAGCAACGGGCAAACCTTATGGCGCTGACTTCCCGGCGATAACCGTGGCGGACTGGGTGGCGGCGCAGGCGCGCCTGGCGGACCGCCTGGGCATCGGTACCTGGGCGGCCGTCGTGGGTGGCAGCCTCGGCGGCATGCAGGCATTGCAATGGACAATCAGCTTCCCGGCGCGTGTGCAGTATGCGGTCGTGATCGCGTCTGCACCCAAGCTCAGTGCGCAGAACATCGCCTTCAATGAAGTGGCGCGCAAAGCCATCAGCAGCGATCCTGATTTCCACGGTGGGCACTACGCAGAATTCGATACGATTCCCCGCAAAGGGCTGATGCTCGCGAGAATGCTCGGTCATATCACCTATCTGTCAAACGTTTCGCTGGGCAACAAGTTCGGCCGAGCCTTGCGTAGTGATGAACTGAAATATGTCCCGCTGGATATCGAGTTCGAGATCGAGAGTTACCTGCAATACCAGGGTGAGCGCTTTGCCGAGAATTTCGACGCCAACACCTACCTGTTGATGACACGCGCCCTGGATTATTTCGATCCTGCTCAGGCCTGTAATGACGATCTGGCAGCGGCCCTCAAGCCGGTGCAGGCCAGGTTCCTGGTCGTATCGTTTTCGACCGACTGGCGGTTTGCTCCGGATCGCTCCGAGGAGCTTGTCGAGGCCCTGGTCGACGCGCGAAAGGCCGTGAGCTATGCCCGTATCGATGCGCCGCACGGTCACGATGCATTCCTGATTCCGGACGACCGTTATTTTGATGTGTTCACAGGCTTCATGAATCGAATCGCGGCACAGCTGGAGCGCTCATGACATCAGCAAGCGATAAACTTCCATCCGACCAGTCGGCACGCAGGGCGCTGAGGGAAGACCTCGACCTGATCGTGGACTGGTTCGCCGATGGGTCGTCAGTGCTCGACCTTGGTTGCGGTGATGGCACCTTGCTGGCCTACCTGGCCGAGCACCGCGGCTGCTTTGGCTATGGTCTGGAAATCGATCCCGCCAACATCAGTCGCTGTATCCGTCGCGGCGTCAATGTGATTGAACAGGACCTGGATTACGACGACCTGAGCGTGTTCAAGGACAAGAGCTTCGACGTCGTGGTGATGACGCAGGCTCTGCAGGCGGTGAAGCGGCCTGATATTACGCTGGAGCAGATGCTGCGTATTGGCCGCGAGGGCATTGTGACCTTTCCGAATTTTGGCTACTGGCGGCTACGCTGGTACCTCTGGACCAAGGGCCGTATGCCCGAATCGCGCACGCTGCCGTATCATTGGTATGACACACCCAATATTCACCTCTGTACCTTCAAGGATTTCGAGGCCTTATGCGAGCAGCTGGGCATCAAAATACTGCGTCGTTCAGTGGTGGATGACAGGCACAATGCGCAGTGGTTGAGTCGCCTTTGGCCGAATGCCTTCGGGCAGATCGCGCTGTATCACATTACCCGTCAGGACGCTTAGCTTATGAGGTCTGTCATGAATCAGCTCTGCGTTTTGCCCAGGGCATTGCTTGGTCTGTTCTGGCTGGCGGCCATGCCGGCGGCCGCAGAACAGCAGATAGAGCTCGACGACTTTCAGGTGCATTATGCAGCGCTGCCGGGCAGCGTGTTGTCTGAGCAGAGTGCACGGATGTATCAAATCAGCCGATCGGTTGGCTCAGGTTTCATCAATATCACTGTGCTGGAAAAACAGGCTGACGAGCAGCTCGTTTCACGCCGCTCCTTCGTTCGGGGTACAGTGAAAACAGAGCAGGGCGAAGCGCGACCGCTGCCATTTCAACAGGTGACCGAGGGCGGGGTTACCAGCAGCATCGCGAATTTCTGGTATAGCCCGGGAAAGGAGTTGACCTTCGCCATCGAATTCATAGGTGACCCCAACCAACCGCCGCTCGAATTCGCCTTCAAGCAGACGCTCTACGCAGACTGAGATCACATCATTTGAATATCATCATTGCCAGTGGCAACAAGGGAAAGCTCAAGGAGTTCACCACCTTGTTCAGTGGTGTCACCACCAAGCCCTCCCGCGAATTCAATCTGGTCGCACAGAGCGAACTGGGTATCGAATCCTGTGAAGAACCGGCTTCGACCTTTGTCGAAAATGCCATCCTGAAGGCTCGACATGCCTGTGCTGAAGCGCTTGCTCGAGGGCACGAAGGCGCTGCGCTAGCCGACGACTCGGGCCTTTGCGTCAACGCCTTGAGTGGAGCGCCGGGTATTTTTTCAGCGCGCTTTGCAGGCATGCATGGGCGCTTGCCTGCTGAGGGCCAGTCCGTCGATGCCGTCAATATCGAAGAGCTGCTGCATCAAATGCAAGGGATCGATGGCAATCGGCGTCACGCCTCGTTCTATTGCGCACTCGCGCTGCTCCGCCATGCTGACGATCCTGCGCCGCTGGTTGCCTGCGGGCGCTGGCATGGCCGCATTCTCGATGCGCCCGTCGGCGACTCTGGATTTGGTTATGATCCGGTGTTTTTCGTACCGGACCTTGGCAAGACGGCGGCCGAGCTCTCGCCTGGGCAGAAAAACGCACTGAGTCACCGCGGTCAGGCCCTGCGCCTGCTAGCCCTGCAACTGCCAGGGCTCTGAGACCTTGCACCCACCGCTATCGCTGTATGTACACGTGCCCTGGTGCATCAGAAAGTGCCCCTATTGCGACTTCAATTCGCACGAGACGCATGATCTGCAGGCGCTGATCGATCCATATCTCGACGCGCTGCTGCTCGACTGGGCCGAGGAGCGCCAACGCCTCGATCGGTTCGGTGGTACACGACCACTGCAATCCATCTTTATAGGCGGTGGTACGCCCAGTCTGCTACCGCCTGATTTCTACGCCAGACTACTCGAGCGCATCAACCAGACCATGCCGCTGTCAGAGGCGACGGAAATCACGCTTGAAGCCAATCCCGGCGCTGTCGACGCCGCCCATTTCAAGGGCTACAGGCGCGCCGGCATCAACAGAATCTCCATTGGCGTGCAGAGCTTTGCGGCTGAGCAACTGACAGCACTCGGCCGGGTTCACTCTGGCAGTCAGGCGCTGGATGCCATCGACGCGGTGGCCGCTGCCGGGTTCGAACGCTTCAACATTGACCTGATGTTCGGCCTGCCACAACAGACAGCAGAGGGCGCTGAAGCCGATCTGAAGCAGGCGCTGCAATGTGGTGCTTCCCACCTATCGTGGTATCAGCTGACCTTGGAGCCCAATACCCACTTTTTCTCCCATCCGCCACCACTGCCGGAAGATGACGATATCGCGGATATTCAGTTGGCAGGCCAGGCCTTGCTGGCCGAAGCGGGGCTGCAGCAGTACGAAGTATCAGCTTATGCCCGTACAGGAGAAGCCGCGCGGCACAACAGGAATTATTGGGAGTTTGGGGATTATCTGGCCATTGGCGCAGGCGCCCACGGCAAGCTGAGCGCGCCTGCCGCCGGTGAGTTCCTACGTTACCGCAAGACCAGACAACCTGAGTCCTATCTGAAACGGGCGCATGGGCAGCAGGGACTTATCGCAACATCGGCGGCCGGATTCGTGGCTGCGGAAGAAGCCATCACGAAGGAGAGCTTGCCCTTCGAGTTCATGCTGAATGCGCTGCGCCTCACAGATGGCGTAGCTCAATCCCTCTTTACCGAGCGTACGGGCCTCGAGCTTGGACTGCTGGAGCCACAGCTATCGCAGCTGAGGCAGGCAGGCCTGATGCGGGCCGATGGGGATCGCCTGCAGACTACCGCGCTCGGCGCGCGCTTTCTCAATGATGTTGTGGGCAAGTTCAGCGATTGACGGCGGCTGCCGCTAGCGAGCCGCTTCAGCGCTTTCGAAACAACAGGTCATAGACGCCGTGGCCGAGCTTCTGTCCGCGTCGCTCGAATTTGGTCTCTGGCCGCCATTCCGGCCGCTCCACAAACTTGTCTTCTGCCAGATTTTCGAGCGTCGGTTCGGCGGCGAGGACATCGTACATATGATGGGCGTAGTGTTCCCAGTCGGTGGCAAGGTGCAGCAGACCGCCGGGCTTGAGCTTGGCGGACAGCATCGCGGTAAACTCCGGCTGGATCAGGCGGCGCTTGTGGTGACGCTTCTTGTGCCACGGGTCGGGAAAGTACACCTGAATGCGATCGACTGAGGCATCGTCTACACAGCCCTCGAAGACCTCGACCGCATCATGCTGATAGATTCTGATATTGCCGATCTCACTCGTATGGATCTGCAGGCAGAGCGAGCCGACCCCCGGTGGATGCACCTCGATGCCGACAAAATCCGTTTCCGGTGCGGCCAGCGCCATCTCGGCCAGCGACTGCCCCATACCGAAGCCGACCTCGATAACCAGTGGCGCCGACTCACGTCCAGGACTACGGCTATCACGAAGAGGTGTTCCAGGGTCCAGACCGAGTTTTGGCCAGAGCGTATCGTACGCCGCCTGCTGCCCGGCAGTCTTGCGGCCACTACGGATGACGAAACTCTTCAAACGGCGGGGGTGAGCAGCCGCCTCCGGACTCTCAGGACGCGTGGAATCCTGCGTGGCGGACTGATCGCCCTCTGTTTTCTGATGATCTGACATCGACTCGGCTTACATCTCTGGGTGCATTTCGATTGGGTAATTGGCGGGAATGATAGCAAAAGTGCGTCCCACATTGGAAAGAACAGTGGTTCGATCAGGGTCTTTTGCCGTCTCAGGGCTAGCGCACTCAAAGAGTGCAGCTCCGGGAACGGGCATATTCGCTGCACCATAAGCTCACATCCCTAACGTCCTGCCGATGGGCCTGGAAGGTGCCCGATGCAGGCAGTGCATGTGATCCAGAGTCGTTCAGGGATATGGCCCCGATATTGCCTTGTATAAACCACTCGATCCGGCAGCATCAACGTTCGCTGCAGGGGCCGCCAGTTGGCCACATGACTACAGGCTCGGAAATGAACCTAGAAGAACAGAATCTGCGTCGGGCCTTTACCCGACAAAAAGACCGACAACACTGCGCGCAGCTCAGCCTGCACGCCATTGAGCTGATTTCATTACTACAGCAACACCGGGGTATGGTACTGGCCGTACTCGGTGGCGATGTCTTTTTTGAAACTCGTGTAGATGCCATTCGCCCACAGATCATCGATCAGTTGCGGGTGCTCAAGAAGTTCATTTCCGAACTATTCCCCGAAGCTGAATGGCAGCGGCTCTGCGATGAGTGGTATACGCTGTCTCACCACTGGCGCCAGGACAGTGCCTCGGAAAGCTTTGATCTGCACACGCATGTGATTCAGCAGATGTTACTGCTGTTGCGCACCTATAATAACGCCGGTGTATTCGACCAGATATCGGAACCTGACCGACGACTGGCCTATCTCACACTGAACCAGCTACCTGAATTAATGGAGACCGCCGCAGAAATTCGCGGTATCGCCACGTTTTTATTGGCCAGGCAGTCCATGAACGAAGCCGGCGCCAACGCAGCCAATCCTTCACCGCTCGCGCTCAAGCTGCAGTACCTTCACAAGTACTTCGACGAAAGTCTGCAGAGGCTCGAGCAGCAGTCACCAGATCTGCAGGAGCCGGCCTCCCTCGAACAGGAGCGCCTTGCAAGGCATTGGCAGGAGCTGGACGTCTACTGGCAGCAGATCCAGCCCTCGCTCAAGCTGTTCGGTTTGCAGCCTCGTCCGAGTCCTTACCCGGTCAGGCGTCGCCGGTCGCTCAGCCGGGCCAGGTCCAGTGAAGTACTCACCGCCACCGCACACACGAAGGGCTCCGAAGCACAACTCCCTGATGCGCATGTGCAGCTGTTCTTCAACGAGATCAGCGAGTTGGTATTTTCCATCCAGCGCCTGATCAAGCTGGGCCTTGCCGCCATACCACGAATGACCGAGCCTTCACTGGCCGAGTGGATCGACATCGCGCCTCCGGCGCAACATCGACGCCCTCGCTCTCTCCTGCGCCATTGAGGCAAGGGTCACAGCCGGCTGGCAGATTCACCACGGCCGGCGTAAGCAATGGCCTCCATGAGATGCGGCGTCTGAATTTCCCGGCTCTCGGCCAGATCACTAATGGTCTGGGCGACCCGGAGAATCTTGTACCAGGCACGGGCAGAAAGGTGGAGCTTCTGTGCCGCCCGCTCCAGCAGTGTCTGCTGGGGGCCACCGAGGCTGATGGTGCGCTGCGTATCTGCAGGACTCATGAGGCCATTCAGGATGCCCTGCCTGGCATGCTGTCGCTGCTGAGCTTTGGCCACACGCTCAGCTATAGCGCTGCTCGGCTCGCCGCGGGCACCCGACAGCTCCTCAAACTTTACCGGCGAGAGCGTCATCTGTAGGTCGAAGCGATCCTGAATCGGACCCGAGATACGGTCCCGGTACTTCCTGATCTGCAGCGCACTACAGGCGCAAGATTTCTCGGTATGACCATCGTAGCCGCAAGGACATGGATTCATTGCGCCGATAAGCAGGAAGCGAGCGGGAAAGGCGACCTGTCTCTGAGAGCGGGTCACACTGATGCTGTGTTGCTCAAGTGGCTGACGCAGCGCTTCCAGGGTGCGGCCGGAGAACTCAGGCAACTCATCTAGGAACAGAACGCCATGATTCGCAAGGGAGATTTCGCCAGGCTGAGGTGAGCGACCACCGCCGACAATGGCCGAAACGGAGGCACTATGATGCGGGCTTCGAAATGGTGGCTTTCGAGAGGTCAGAATCATTTCCCCTGGCGTGAGCGCTGCTTCTGGCTGACCGATATCGCTCTGGCTGACCGAATAGATCGAAGCGGTCTCGAAGGCCTGTTGACGGCTGAGATCCGGTAGCAATGACAGTATTCGCCTGGCCAGCATGGTCTTGCCAGACCCGGGCGGCCCGTTCATGAGCAAATGGTGATGACCGGCCGCAGCGATTTCGAGAGCCCGCCGTGCCTGAAACTGGCCTCTGACATCTGCCATGTCATCTGTTGCTGGGTGCTGCGCCGAGGCAGGCAAACTGTGCTGTGAGGGCCGCGCAGGGTGGATCGATGTCGGATCGTTCAGGTAATCAGTCACATCGCGCAAGGTAGTGAATCCGAAAGCCTCGATGCCGTCCAGATTGCCCAGCAAATCGATCTTGGCTGCAGCAGTCAGCAATGGGTGACCGGCTTGATGACTGGCTAGCGCTGCCGGCAATAAACCACTGACGGGCTTGATCTGACCAGAGAGGGAAAGCTCCCCGAAAATTTCACAGTTGGCGAGGGTACGCTTTGCCGCCTCGCTCAATTGTCTTGATGCAGCCAGGATGCTTAGCGCGATGGCCAGGTCAAAGCGGCCACCGCACTTCGGCAGATCGGCCGGTGCCATATTGATGGTAATGCGCCGGGCGGGAAACTCGAAGCCGGAGTTGGTCAACGCACTACGAACCCGATCTTTTGATTCACGCACCGCAGCCTCAGGCAGACCAACTATTGAAAGGGCAGGCAGACCATTGGATATATGGGTTTCGATATAAACAAGAGGCGCAGTGACGCCGATGAGCGCCCTGCTACAGACAACAGATAATGACATTTCACCGTCCCTGGTGATTTTAAGAGATGGGGAGCACAACAGCGCTCCCCGCAATAGACGACCGTCCTGGTCATCGTATTCAAACTAACGTTTAATGGCTTACTGGCTGACCAGCTTGCCCTCAACCTGGTCCAGACGCTTCTCGAGCGCGGCAAGCCGCTCACGCGTACGAATGAGCACGGCTTTCTGCGCTTCGAACTCTTCACGCGACACGACATCCAGCTTGTCAAGAATGCTGCTGACCGCTGTTTTGAGTTGCATCTGCGCATCCTGCTGAGCACTGCGCGCGAGGCCTGGCACATACTGGCCAAAATTTTCGTGAAAACCCTGAAGCAGATCCACTGGAGACTTCATTGAGCTGTACCTCTTCCATTTCAAATTAGGATAAATCTTGGTGTTTGTGTGTAACGAAGACCATCCTGTTTTCCCGGTGCCATAGTAACACCACCCACATACACTAGTGGTAGGCGATTTCCGTTAAATAGTGCTCATTTTTTGATCCTTTCAAACTAAAGCTCACCCTGTTTTGGTCCTTCCTGTATTGAGCGCCGGTACAACCGCCGGGACGAGGCGCACGCTTTTGGTGCGTCGCCTATCTCGCGGGCTCGTTTGGTGCACTATTTCGCGTCATCGCGGTGCAGTCCAGCAAAGCTCATCTCCCTTAAGATCGTCAGAAGTCTCATTTCGCACCGCTAACGCCATGTATCTAAACGATTTGTAATGCCTGGCATGCTTCGTGGTTAGCAAGTGCATCTCGCTCGTTAAAAGTGGGTCGACATTTTCAACGGCAGGCTAGCAACCGGCTCAATTACCAGCGTTTAGGCGGCATTAGGAGACAGATATGAAACTTGTTACTGCCATCATCAAACCTTTCAAACTCGATGACGTTCGCGAAGCACTCTCGGAAATCGGTGTACAGGGCGTGACGGTCACGGAGGTCAAGGGCTTCGGACGTCAGAAGGGCCACACTGAGCTCTATCGTGGCGCGGAGTACGTCGTGGACTTTCTGCCAAAGGTGAAGATCGAAGTCGCCATTGCGGGCGACATGCTCGATCAGGTCCTCGAATCGATCAGCAAGGCTGCAAATACCGGCAAGATCGGTGACGGCAAGATCTTTGTCGTCGAGCTCCAGCAGATCATCAGAATTCGAACCGGCGAGACCGGCACGGACGCTATCTAACGTTTACAAACTTACTACTGGCCTCGATCGGAGGGCTTCATGGAAAATAATCTATTTCACCTGCAGTACGCCATGGACACGTTCTATTTCCTGGTCTGCGGCGCGTTGGTCATGTGGATGGCTGCCGGATTCGCGATGCTCGAAGCCGGCCTCGTCCGGGCGAAGAACACGACCGAAATCCTTACCAAGAACGTGGCGCTCTATGCCATCTCCTGCGTTATGTACATGGTGTGTGGCTACGCCATCATGTACGGCGGCGACATCTTCCTGTCAGGCATTGCTGGCGGTGATACCCTGGTCGATGATGCACTGAAGAGCTTCGCTGAGCGTGAAGATGGCTTCGAAGGCGCTTCTGTCTACTCGTCTGCATCTGACTTCTTCTTTCAGGTCGTGTTCGTGGCGACTGCAATGTCCATCGTATCTGGCGCCGTTGCCGAGCGCATGAAGCTGTGGGCATTCCTGATGTTCGCTGTCGTCATGACCGGCTTCATCTACCCAATGGAAGGTAGCTGGACCTGGGGTGGCAATGCCGTGTTCGGCATGTACACGCTGGGCGACCTCGGCTTCTCAGACTTCGCGGGTTCAGGCATCGTTCATATGGCTGGCGCCGCTGCTGCTCTCGCTGGAGTACTCCTGCTGGGCGCTCGTAAGGGCAAGTACGGTCCGAACGGTCAGGTCAACGCCTTTCCTGGTGCCAACCTGCCACTGGCTACACTGGGTACCTTCATCCTGTGGATGGGCTGGTTCGGTTTCAACGGTGGCTCGGTGCTGAAGCTTGGCGATATCTCCAATGCCAATGCTGTCGCTATGGTGTTCCTCAACACCAACGCAGCAGCAGCTGGTGGCGGTGTGGCAGCACTCATCACCGCAAGGCTCCTGTTCGGCAAGGCCGACCTCACCATGCTGCTGAACGGTGCGCTGGCTGGTCTGGTTGCCATCACAGCTGAACCTTCTACGCCAAGTGCTCTGCAGGCGACCATGTTCGGCGCCATCGGTGGCGTGCTGGTTGTGTTCTCGATCATCACCCTCGACAAGCTGAGGATCGATGATCCGGTGGGCGCCATTTCGGTGCACGGCGTCTGCGGTCTGCTGGGCCTCCTGCTGGTGCCAATCACCAACGGCGATGTCAGCTTCAGCGGCCAGTTGATCGGCGCAGCTACCATCTTCGTCTGGGTCTTCGTTTGCAGCCTGATTGTCTGGGGCGTTTTGAAAGCCATCATTGGCATTCGGGTTTCGGAAGAAGAGGAGTACGAGGGTACGGATCTGTCTGAGTGTGGTATGGAAGCTTACCCTGAGTTCCAGCGCGACTGAACACGCGCTATCGGCGCAGGGACGCGCCAGTTTTACAAGAGTAAGAACCGAATCCACAGGTTTTGAGACCTGAACTGAAACCCTGATTAGATGCCCATATCGCGAGATCTGGGCATTTTTTTGGCCTTCGGTTATTGGTAGTTGTGGCAGTGGAGGCCCAGAAAAATTGGCGCTAGCGATCGGGGAATCGGTTTGCTCAGGCGTCTGCTAGTCGACTATACAGACGAGAACGGCTCTCTCCTGATCGAATTGGCCGCTGTATCCTCGTCATGGCTGAGCCCAGATTATTCGCTCTGCCCAAATGAGCGCTCAGCGAGCGCTTGAATCAATACAGTACGAACGCGGCGCGACTTCCACAGCATTTACAATCGAGAGCTCGCGAGCTCTAACACCCCGAAAAAGGCGGTGGGGTTCCCGTTTGCAGAACATCCTCGGCCATGGATGGCCGAGGGAGCCTACACGGATGTATTCACGGCGGGTTCTGCAAACGGGAACACCACCGCCATCTTCACGGCGGGTTCTGCAAACGGGAACCCCACCGCCACCCTCTGTACGGGAATTAACCAGCCCACACATCCGTAGTGCTATATTCATCCTCAAGGCACCGGTATTATCGGCAACTACCCACAGTTCCTCAGGATTCTCTATGACGCCACCGTCAGATGCGGCCGTCGCCTTCATAGTCGGCGATAGCGAAATGGCCGCCAGGATGCGAGCTTTCGATTGGACATCTACTTCACTGGGAGATCCAGCGAACTGGCCACAGAGTCTCAAAGTGGCTGTTCGCATCATGTTGACCTCACGCTACGCCATGTGGATGAGCTGGGGTCCGGAACATATCTTTTTCTGCAACGATGCCTATCGACCTACGCTCGGCGTCAAGCAGGCGTGGGCACTGGGTGCTCCGGCGGCGAAAGTCTGGAATGAAATCTGGCCGGCCATTGGGCCGTTGGTGGACTCGGTCATGGAAACCGGCGTGGCCAGCTGGAATGAAGACCTGCTGCTATTTCTTGAGCGCAGCGGTGTACCGGAAGAAACCTATCACACCTTCTCCTATAGCCCACTTGCCGATGATGATGGATCGACCGTAGGTATCCTCTGCGTCGTGACCGAAGAAACCCTTCGGGTCATAGCAGAGCGTCGTATGGCGACGCTACGAGATCTGGCCGCGGCCCTCAATACCCTCATCGTCGAGCGAGATGTCCTGGATGCCAGCGCGGCTCAGTTGAATGCGAACCTGAAAGATTTGCCGTTTTCGATGCTCTATTTATTCGAGGGTGACCAGCAGGCGCGGCTGGCGTGTTCAACTGGTGTCAGGCCTGATAGTGACTTCGCGCCGTCGACTGTCACACGAGGACAGTCATCGAAGTGGCCGTTCGAATCCATTTTCGAGGTCGACGGTCCGAGCAGGATAATGGACTTCAGCGCAGTCGATGTCCCCACAGGCGCCTGGGATCGCGCACCGAGAGAGGCGCTTATGATACCGCTGCATATGCAGGGGCAAGAGCAGGCAGGCGGCGTATTCATCGCAGCGCTGAACCCGTATCGGCCAGTGGATCAGGACTACGAGGCCTTCGTTGAGCTGGTGGCCAGTCAGCTTACAGCTGGCATCGCCAACGCTCGAGCCTACGAGCAGGCGCGTCAGCGAGCCGAGGCCCTGGCAGAGATCGATAGGGCCAAAACTGCGTTTTTCTCCAATGTCAGCCATGAGTTCCGCACGCCTTTGACATTAATGTTGGGGCCGCTCGAAGAGCTGCTTTTGAGCAAGGAGATGTCAACAGCAGATCTCGATAACCTGCAATTGGCACATCGGAATGCCAATCGTTTATTGAAGCTGGTGAATGCCCTTCTTGATTTCTCGCGCATCGAAGCCGGTCGGGTGCAGGCCAGCTATGTGCCAACCAATATTGCCGACATCACCTCCGATCTCGCCAGCAATTTCCGCTCCGCCACGGAGAAGGCGCAGCTTGCGCTGGTCGTCGACTGCAAGCCACTGCGAGAACCGGTATTTCTGGACCGGGACATGTGGGAAAAAATCGTCCTGAACCTGCTCTCGAACGCACTGAAGTTCACCTTCGAAGGTCAAATCAGCGTGCTCGTGGACGAATGGGAAGGCGGGGCACGACTCACGATCCGCGACACTGGTACTGGCGTGCCTGAGCATGAGTTACCACGGATGTTTGAGCGATTCCATCGCATAGAAGGTGCGCGAGGGCGCAGTTTCGAAGGCAGTGGTATTGGTCTTGCGCTCGTGCAGGAGCTTGTTCAGCTTCATAGTGGCCGCATCAGCGTCTCAAGTGAGGAGGGGACAGGCACGGTATTTACCATCACGCTGCCTTTCGGTTCAGCGCATCTGCCTCATGAGCAGGTTCATGCGACGCCGCTTCAGCACGAGCGCACTGGCCGAAGCGCAAGCTACATCGAAGAAGCGCTGAGCTGGCTTCGAAGTGAGGGGGTCGAGGCGAGCACCTCGCAAGCTACGAGTGAATTGGCCTTGGCTGCAGGTCTGGAGGCACCGGTCATAAGCAAGCGTTTGGGCGGCTCGATCCTTATCGCGGACGACAACGCGGACATGCGTGCCTATTTGCGCCGGCTGCTCGAGCAGGACCATGAATGTGCAGTCGCGGCTGACGGTCTCGATGCCCTTACCATGATCCATCAACGCCGGCCGGACTTGCTCATTACCGACATCATGATGCCTCGAATGGACGGTTTCGCGCTAATCCGGTCAATCAGAGACGATCCCGATCTACGTGATCTGCCAATCATTGCCTTGTCTGCCCGTGCGGGCGAGGAAGCCCGGATAGAAGGCCTTGCTGGTGGTGCAGACGATTATCTCGTGAAGCCGTTCTCTGCTAAAGAGCTGATAGCACGAATCGAAGCCGCACTGAAGATTGCCGAGGTCCGACGACAGGTGACTGACGCGCTGCGGGTAAGTGAGGCACGTTTCCGAAACATGGCTGACAATGCACCGGTCATGATCTGGACGACCGATCAGAGCGCTTTTTGTACCTACCTTAGTCGCTCCTGGTATCAATTCACGGGGCAGACACCAGAAACAGGCTTGGGCTTTGGCTGGCTCGACGCCACTCATCCAGACGATAAGGCTGCAGCCGAAGCGACCTTTGTTAAAGCCAATGCAGGCCATTCCGCATTTTCGCTTGAATACCGCTTGAGACGACACGACGGCACTTACCGGTGGGCTATCGATGCAGCGGCACCCTGGTTCGACGCCAAGGGCGAGTTTCTTGGCTATATTGGCTCGGTAATCGATATCACAGAACGGAAAGAACTTGAAGAGGCGCAGCGACAGCTCAATCTGGTTCTTGAGCGTCGCGTAGAAGAGGCGATCACTGCTCGAGAGCAGACGGAAGTACAGCTTCGGCAGGCCCAGAAGATGGAGGCGATCGGCAAACTGACCGGCGGTGTAGCGCATGACTTCAACAATCTGCTGCAGATAATATCAGGCAACCTGGAGCTTCTGGCAGGCGACGTTGCCGGCAATGATCGCGCAGAACAACGAATCACCCACGCTTTGGCCGGGGCCGCCAGAGGCGCAAAACTCGCGTCCCAGCTCCTGGCCTTTGGCCGGCGTCAGCCGCTGGCTCCCAAGTCGATCAATATCGGCAGACACCTTCGAAACATGGATCATCTGCTACGGCGAGCACTCGGAGAAGGCATCGAAATAGAAACCGTTGTCGCTGGCGGCCTCTGGAATACCTTGATAGATGCCAGTCAACTGGAAAACGCGCTGCTCAACCTTGCCATTAATGCACGCGATGCCATGCAAGGTCAGGGCAAGCTCACCATCGAAGCCGGTAACGCACTACTCGACGACACCTATGCAGAAAGCCATCTGGAACTGAAGCCAGGACAGTACGTCATGCTTGCGGTGTCCGATACCGGTTGCGGCATACCTGTTGATATTCTCGACCGGGTGTTCGAACCATTTTTCACTACAAAGGCCGAGGGCGAGGGTACAGGGCTCGGTCTTAGCATGGTGTATGGCTTCGTGAAACAATCCGGAGGTCTGACCAAAATCTATAGCGAAGCGGATCAGGGGACTACGGTCAGGCTCTATCTACCGCGCACCCGGCAGGAGGAAGATCTGCCGGCCAAAACCGAGTCCGCTCCAATCGTTTCCGGTACAGAGACCGTTCTCGTTGTAGAAGACGATGAGACCGTAAAGGCGACTGTGGTAGCGCTGTTGATGGATCTTGGTTACAGGGTGCTGAAAGCCAGTGATGCCGCAAGCGCATTCGTTATTATCGAAAGCGGTGTGCATGTGGATGTTCTGTTTACGGATGTGGTAATGCCAGGGCCACTCCGTAGCCCTGATCTAGCCCGTAAAGCCAAGGAGCGCTTGCCTGACCTCGCGGTCTTATTCACATCAGGGTATACAGACAATGCGATCGTTCATGGTGGACGACTCGATGCCGACATCGAACTGCTTAGTAAGCCCTACACTCGAGAGCAGCTAGCCAGAAAATTGCGCCACGTAATCCGCAAGCAAGGTGTGGCTGAGCCGCTGCCCTCTTCTATCCAGCGGGTCCTGTTCGTGGAAGATGATGATCTGCTCAGGGGCACCACAACGGATTTACTCAGGCTTCTGGGATTCAGGGTCTACCCCGCCAGCACAGCAGGCGAAGCCCTGGCAGTACTCGAAGAAAGCCCGGTCGACGTGGTGATGACTGACCACGGCCTACCTGATGTGACCGGTCTCCAGCTGGCAGAACAGATTCGCCAGCGGCTGCCTCAGATGCCAATACTCATCGCGAGCGGACACGATCTTGCTGTACCGGCTGAAATGCCCCGACTCGCCTTACTTCCCAAGCCATACAACGCCCAGGAACTGAAACAGGCCCTGACGGCATTGATTTCGCCTTCTGCTCTGTCGACCGATTAGGCTACAGGCAGTGGTCTCCCCGTTTGCAGAACATCCTCGGCCATGGATGGCCGAGGGAGCCTACAAGGACGTATTCACGGCGGGTTCTGCGAACGGGGAGACCACTGCCTTCGCCAATGCTAAGTTAAGGCACAATCTCGATTGGTGTATTCAACGGCACCAGCTCCCAGATTTCTTCCATCGCAGCATTGCTGACCGCGATGCAGCCATCTGTCCAGTCTTCGAGCATGTAGCGGTTCAGCTTCTTGCGTTCGAAGCTGTTCGGACGGCCGTGAATCATGATCATGCCGCCCGGGTCGCGACCCAGTGCCTTGGCGAACTCCCGGTCGGCCTCATTGGGATAGGAGATGTGGATCGACTTGGTGAACTGGCTGTTCGGGTTGCGCCAGTCGAGAAGGTAAACCCCTTCTGGGGTACGCTCGTCGCCTTCAAACTGCTTGTGGCCACTGGGCTCGTCACCGAGACTCACCGGATACGCACGCAAGGGACTGTCGTTCTTCATCAGCAGCAGCAGGCGCTGGCTCTTTCTGACCACGACACGGTCGACTGGAACATCTGCAACAGCGGCATCGCTCGCTGGATCCTGCAGTACCTCGACCTCATCAGCGTCGTCCAGAGACACTGTGTCGGCTGAGGCTGCAGTGGGGGCAAGGCTCCACACAAAAGGCGCCGCCGCCATCAGCAGCGCGGCGAGCAGGCAGTTCAATTGACGCAATGAGCTGACAGCTGAACTGCGCTTTCGTGGTGATGCTCCCAGATCAGGACTGGGGGTACTTGGCGAAGACCAGACTGGCGTTGGTACCACCGAAGCCGAAGCTGTTGGACATGACGAGGTCAAGCGAATCGTCGTTCTCCGGCTTCTGTACGATGGGGAAATCTGCGGCTTTTTCATCAATGCTCTGGATGTGGGCAGACGGCGCAATGAACCCCTCCTTCTGCATGATCAGACTGAAGATCGCTTCGTGTGCACCTGCACAGCCAAGCGAATGTCCAGTCAGCGATTTGGTTGAACTGATCTTCGGCAGGTCATGACCGAAAACCTCTCTAATAGAGTTTAGCTCAACTATGTCACCTGCGGGGGTACTGGTGCCATGTGTATTGATGTAAGCGATCCGCTTGCCTTTGCCGGTAGCGAACGCCTGCTCGCTGGCCTGCCTCATGGCCCGGATAGCACCTTCACCAGAAGGTGCAACCATGTCCGCGCCGTCCGAAGTTGCAGCATAACCGACCAGCTCACCATAAATGGGCGCGCCGCGGCGAAGTGCATGCTCGAGCTCCTCAACGACGACGGTTGCACCGCCACCTGCGATGACGAAGCCATCACGGGTGCTGCAATAGGGCCTGGAGGCGGTCGACGCGACATCATTGTACTTTGTAGACATGGCACCCATGGCGTCGAACAGCATGGCGAGTGTCCAGTCTTCTTCTTCACCACCGCCAGCGAAGATGACATCCTGCTTGCCGAGCTGAATCTGCTCCCAGGCGTGACCGATACAGTGGGAGCTGGTAGCACAGGCAGACGTGATCGAGTAATTGACGCCGCGAATCTTGAACGCGGTGGACAGACAGGCATTTACCGAACTGTTCATGGTTCGGGTAACGCGATAGGGACCAATTTTCTTGACGCCACGTGAACGGGCAATGTCGCCCGATTCAACCACGTTACTGGTCGAAGCGCCGCCACTACCCATGATGAGACCCGTTCGCTCGCTGCTCAGGAGGGCTTCGTCGATACCTGAATCGGCAACAGCCTGCTGCATCGATAGATAGGCATAGGCTGCACCGTCACCCATAAAACGCAAAAGCTTCCGGTCTATGTGCGCTTCGAGATCGATATCGACTGACCCACTAACCTGGCTCTTGAGCCCGGCATCGCGGTATTTCTCATTGAAGCGGATGCCAGAGCGGCCTGTTCGTAAAGCTTCGGTGACTGTCTTGATGTCATTGCCCAGACAGGAAATGATGCCCATCCCGGTAATCACTGCACGTTTCATCGTGGAACCTTCAGTTGATTCATTCATGGCATTTACGAAGCACGGCCGCTGGTCGGGCTTGGTCAGGTGCTGTTTACTGTTCGAAAAGACCGACTTTCAGATCTTTTGCGACATATATTGTTTCACCATCAACCTTCATCAGACCATCCGCGACGCCCATGGTGAGCTTTCGTGAAATCAGCCGCTTCATATGTATTTCATAGGTCACAAGCTTCGCATCAGGCATGACCTGGCCAGTGAATTTCACTTCACCTACGCCGATTGCTCGGCCGCGTCCCTTGTATCCTGACCAGGCGAGATGGAAGCCGACGAGCTGCCACATAGCGTCCAGGCCTAGACAACCCGGCATGACCGGATCGTCGACAAAGTGTACCTTGAAGAACCATAGATCGGGGCGAATATCGAGCTCAGCAACAAGGGAACCCTTGCCGAACTCACCACCGTCGGAGTCGATATGGGTGACCCTGTCGAGCATCAGCATTTCCCGTACGGGAAGCCTCGCTGTGTCCTTTCCGAACAGGTCTCCCTGACCGCAGACGATCAGCTCTTCCTTGTCGTAGGCGTGTTTGCGTTCCGGTTTGACGTCAATATCTGACATAGCAGTCAAAAACAGATCCTCTGATAATTGCTGCCCTCGCAGTGGAAGCTTTAGGTCGACAGCTCAACGGCCACTAGTTCCCGCGTTAAAAAAGGTTGACAGGCAACGTTGGTGTGTTAGCACGATATCGCTAACATATTACATTTTAATTTCAGCTGCTACTTGAATGATCGGAAACCTGAAGGAAGCTGTCATGAACGGCTCCATCATCCGGAGCCGTTCGATCACCAGCTTATTTCAATGCAGCTTTCATGAACTCAGGCACCGCGAGGGCTGCCTTGTGAATGTCTTCATTGTAGTAGCGAGTGCGAAAACTGCGCTCTGCGGCATCGGCTTCGCGGAAGAAAGTCACGTTGTCCTGCTTGCCTGCCATGGTGCAACTCCACCAGCCAGTCGGATACACCGGCTGCGGAAACGGTAAGGTCCGGCTGGTCTTGAAGCCTGCTTTGCGCATGTCGGCATGAACTTTTTTGATGATGGTATCTGCATGCAGCAGCGGCGATTCTGTCTGCTGTACAAGCAAGCCGCCTTCCCGCAGCGCCAGGTGACAATTGCGGTAGAAATCAACTGCAAATAAACCTTCGGCCGGACCGACTGGATCGGTGGAGTCAACGATGATCAGGTCCAGTGAATTTGGGCTTGCGTCGTTGATCCATTTGATGCCGTCTTCGAACAGCAGCTCGGCGCGTGGGTCGTCATTCGAGCTGCAGAGGTCTGGAAAGTGCTCTTCCGCCACACGGGTCACCCGCTCGTCGAGTTCGATCTGCGTGACCTTGCGGATATCCGGGTGCTTGAGTACTTCTTTCAGAGTGCCGCAGTCGCCACCACCAATGATAGCCACGTCGCGAGGCGCCTTGTGAGTAAATAGCGCGGGATGCGTCATCATCTCGTGATAGAGGAAGTTGTCGCGGTCTGTCAGCATGACACAGCCATCGAGCACCATCAGCTTGCCGAAGGTCTTGGTCTGGTAGATTTCGATATGCTGGTACTGACTTTTTTCCTCGTGAACCTTGGCATCGATAGCCAAAGAGAAACCGGTTCCCTGGTCCTGAAAGATTTCGGTAAACCAGCCGGGCATGTGCTCAGCCATGATAGTCGCCTCCGCGAATATTCGGATATGAAAGGTGGGGTGGGTACTTAGGCAGACACTATAAGTCACTGGCGCCTACAGTCATAGCGTACGTTACGTCGTTGAGGGGCCATGTGATCAACCTGTCCAGATGCCGGACGGTGTGGCGTGGCGGGGCCGCATGTTGTAGTGTTCCGGCTTGATTCTCGTGCTCAACAGGTAAGACGAACGATGACGATGGACGGCGGGCAGTGGACACCCGATGCGGCGATGGCCGCTTACAATGTCGCACAGTGGAGTGAAGGCTACGTCACGATCGACAGCAAGGGCATGGTGCGAGTGCGTCCCCATGCTCATCGCGCTGGGGGATCGACCGCAGTCGATCCGGATGATGGACTGGTCCTGAGTGAGCTGACGCAGGCCTGTATCGACGCCGGACTGTCTCTGCCTATCCTGCTGCGCTTCTCGGATATTCTGCACGACCGGGTAAATGCCCTGTGCGGCGCTTTCAACGATGCCCGTGAGCGGTTGAACTATCAGGGCGGCTACACGGCGGTCTATCCTATCAAGGTGAATCAGCAGCGCCATGTGGTCGAGCAGATCATCCGCGCGGAACCGGCTCGATCACGCCATCAGATTGGGCTCGAAGCGGGCAGCAAACCGGAATTGATGACGGTCCTCTCGCTCAGCCGTGCAGGTGACACCATCGTCTGCAATGGCTACAAGGACCGCGCCTTTATCAGGCTGGCCCTGCTTGGGCAGACCCTCGGCATGCGCGTGTTCATCGTGATCGAGATGCTCGATGAGCTCAAACTTGTGCTGGAAGAGAGCGAGAAGCTCGGTATCCGGCCTTTGCTGGGCGTGCGGGCGCGGCTTTCGAGTATCGGTAAGGGCAATTGGCAGAACACTGGCGGCGAGAAGTCCAAGTTCGGGCTTTCGGCTAGTCAGATTCTCAGCGTTGTCGAGCAGTTGCGTGCGGCCGGCTCGCTGGACGCCCTGACCCTGCTGCACTTCCACCTCGGCTCTCAGATCGCGAACATCCGAGACATCCAGACGGGCATGCGCGAGTGCGCCCGTTTCTATGTCGAGCTCATGCAGCTCGGCGCCGCGATTGCCACCGTCGACGTTGGTGGCGGCCTCGGTATCGACTATGAGGGCACGCGCTCGCGAAGCGCCTACTCAATCAACTACAGCATGGAAGAGTATGCCTTTCAGGTGCTGCGAACCCTGCAGGAAGAAGCACGACGGAATGACCTGCCTGAGCCGGATGTCATCACTGAATCCGGACGCTCGCTTACTGCCCATCACGCCATACTGGTGACCAACATCATCGATGAAGAGCGCAGCGAGGTCGATGAGCAGCAGGCGAAGGCCATGCAGGCCTCAGGCGGCGATGCTGCCCCGGATATGCCAGCGCCTCTATCGGAACTGCAGCAGGATTATCTGGCGGTGATGGATCGCAATCGCAGCCGAACAGCTGCCGAACTGTATCATGACGCTTCCCACGCCCTGCAGGAGGCACAGGCGCAGTTCATCCATGGCACCATGTCACTGGCTCAACGCGCTGCGGCAGAACAGCTGTACAAGCAGGTCTGCCTGCGCCTGCAACAGACGCTTGACCGTTCCAAGCGCACGCATCGCGATATCATCGATGAGATCAACGACAAGCTGGCCGACAAGCTGTTCGTGAATTTCTCGCTGTTCCAGTCGTTACCGGATGTGTGGGGTATCGACCAGATCTTCCCGATACTACCTTTGGCCGGCCTCGACAGACCGCCGCTGCGGCGGGCAGTGGTGCAGGATATCACCTGTGATTCAGATGGCAGGATCGACAGCTACGTCGACAGTGGCGGCATCGAAACGACGCTACCGGTGCCCGACTTTCAGCGGGAAGATCTCAAGGCTGCCAATGGGGCCCACGGACCCTTGCTGGGCTTTTTCCTCACCGGCGCCTATCAGGAGATACTGGGAGATCTGCACAACCTGTTCGGTGATACCGACTCGGTCGATGTGCGCATCAGCGATGATGGTCGATTCAGGCTCGATCACCTGCAGCATGGCGATACCGTGAAGCGGGTGCTGTCCTACGTCAACTACGATTGGAACGAGTTGCTTTCAGCCTGTACTGAAAAGGTGCAGCAGGCTGAGCTGACAGATGAGTTGCGAAGCATTCTGCTGGCTGAGCTTGAAGGCGGCCTGCAGGCCTATACCTACTTTTCCAAGTAGGTCCAGAGGCTCAGGCCGATCTAGCGGCTATGGTCGTCGTGCGGCTCGAAGTAGCGCTCGCGAATGCGGCGCTCGTAATTCGTCAGCATGGAAGATTCCTCGACCAGATTCTTCAGCGGGCTGTCGAAACGTGATCTCAGCACATTGTGAATCATCGCGTACAGCGTAGCGTCATGGCTACTGGGCTTGTCACCGAACAGGTAGTCCTTGTTGCCAAGCACCATGGCCACTGAGGCCATATCGGCGTTAGCCATATCGTAGATATCCCGGGGCGTATGTCGACCCAGGCCATGCGCCTTGAGGGCCGCCTTCGCCTGCACCTGCATCAGCGTCGGCACGACGTAACGCACCACATGGGAGAACAGTCCGCTGAGTTCCTGACGGACCAGGGGCCAGTTTTCGCCCGCGAAACGACTGTAGACGATCGCCCAGTAATAGTGATTTTCCAGTGCGCGAGACAGCAACTGGCCCTGGGCATGGGCTTCCGGACTGAGCCAGGCGTCCAGGCTGATGTTATAGCGCTCATGCAGGTAGGCGATGATCAGATTCGAATCATGAATGACGCGAACCTTGTCCTCTGACTCATCCTGTATATACGGCAGTTTGCCGACTGGTGCCTTCCGTGGGTCGAGCACGGTCTCAATCTGAAAAGGCACATCGATCATGTGCAGGTAGGTTTCTACCTTCAGGCAGAACGTACTGGGATTCCGAACGCCAAAAAGGGCGGGAAACTGGTAAAGCGTAATCATCAATAGGCCCTGTCTGCACCGGCTCAGGTGCTGTTAAATGACTTCCCCGGACGAGCCTGATTCACTTCAGGCAGTGTACTCACAGCCAGTCCTAGCCGTAAAGCGCTCCTCAGGTCATGTGTCGCTGTCAAGGTGTGCTGCAGCAGACAATAGGGTAGCCCGAGCTCATCGAGCCAGGCATTAGCGCCATCCTCTTTCAGCATGGCGATAGTGCATACGGTACCAGCCAGCAGACAGGCTTCTGCAGCCACAGAAATGCTCGCTGGCGTTCTCGCGGACATGGCAGACTTCGGATTGAGCAGATGACAGTAGCGTTGACCATCGACAATCATGAAGCGTTCGTAGTCGCCGCTTGTTGCAAAGCCTCCACTTGCCAGGCTGGTGTAGGTGATCGCGTGCTCAGGCGCTCGAGGATGACGGATGCCGATGATCCACGGCGCGCCGGCCGGGTCTGGGCCGACCAAGGCGATATCGCCGGCGAGATCAACGAAGCCGCTGCTGCAGCCCTGTTGGCGAAGCAGGGTAGCGACGGCGTCGCAAGCGTATTCCTTGCCGAAACCACCAAAGTCCAGCGCCATGCCTGCCAGCGGTAGTCGAACAGCGTCGCTGCTGCGCTCTACCAATTCCCATCCGATTCTGCCACGCAAAACCTGCAACGAAGCCTGCGAGGGCAGTTGACCGGACCTGAAGTCCCAGGCCTGACGCAGTATGCCGGAGGTAATGTCGAACAGGCCGTCACTCATGGCGAAGGCTTGGTCGGCGTAGTCGAGCAAGGCTGCGGTCATGGCATCGGTCTCGGTCCACTGCCCGGTCCCGGCTCGATCATTGATGCTCGAAACGATACTGTCGGGCCGATACCTCGAATAACGCTGTTCGAAGTTCTGCAGCAGATCCACGGCCAGCGCCGACCAGCGGTCAGCCTCGACACGGGGACCGCCCAGCCGGAGTTCACAGGGGCCGCCGAGCGCTTTGAAACGATAGTGATGCAGGCCGAAGTCAGTCATGCAACTGAGTATCGGCCGGGTTGGCCGATAGCGCTAGAGCGAGTACTCGAAACCGATCGAAATTCGTGTGAACTCCACCAGTGCGGGATTCGGTCGATCGACTGATTCGATGGCAAAGTCTGCATCACTGACGTAGCGCTCGGCTCCGATGCTCATCTTCCAGTCATAGCCGTATGCGATCGCCTTGATGCCGGCTGTCACTGCGCCATAGGGCGACAGTCGAAAATCTGACGAACGCTCACCCGTGGTATTGATACCGGTCAGGGGTTCGTAGAAGTCTGCCTGCCCCTGCGTGTAATAGCGGAAACTGGGCACGAGCTGGAGATTTGCATTGATATTCTGGTACCACGCGAGGTCCACAGTATGCGACATGATGCCCCAGTCATCGCCGTAGATGCGGTAGTCGACGTGCGCCGCCGCATTTGCAGCTTCGATGAAGTGGCGGTATCGCGCACTCGCGGCGAGCTGCACGCGTTCGTCCGGCCGTTCGTCCTCGAGTTTGTAGGGGTCCGAGAGATAACCACTCTTGCGGGTCGCACTCAGGCTGCCCTGGATCTGCGATACGCTGGTCAGGATCCTGGTATAGCCTGCGAAGACGGTGAGGCTGTCCTTGTCTTCGCTTTCGGGCCTTGTGAAGCCTGTCTGCTGTGTTGGCTCGACCGTGTCTATCGATACCGCAATGCCGCCGGACACAGTATCGAGGCGATCATTGAAGGTCAGGCTGCCGTCCACGCCGCCGCTAAAGGCGGTGTAGTCGTCTTCGCCCGAGTAGCCGAGGGTGACACCCACCGTAGTGTCTTCGTTGTAGCGCCGTAAAGTGCTGCTGACGTCGAGGCGTTCATCTTCGATACTGGCCCCGCTCATCACGACTTGCGGATTACCCTGAACGTCAGTCGAAATCGCCTGAGGCGATGCGCCGGACATTGTTTCACGAGCAAAATTCAGCGATAGGCCATAGCGGTCAGACAATGCGGTGGTCAGGCCGAGCTGATGCACATCGATGTCGTAGCGCTCACGTGAGCCAACAGCAAGTTTGCTCGCGTCCAGATCATCCTCCTCGTACTGGGTATAGGCGTAGCTGACGGTGGTGCGCTCCGGCGGGCTTTCTGCAAAGGCCGCCGGTGCCAGGGAAGCCAGACCGGGGATACCGAGCGCAGCCGCAGAGAGCGCCAAAAGGGCTCTGGAAGACGAATTTGCTTTCATGAATGATCTACCACTTTGCTGATCAATGAGATGCTGGTGAATGTGCGGGAATCAGTTGCAGCCGCAGCCGCCACCTTCTGCCGCCGAGCCGCCGCTCGATGCCTCCTTGGCAAAGTAGATGTGAGAATCGAGTGTCGAAGCCAGAGGGTCCGGATCCCAGGCCATCTCGCTTCGAGCAAGATCGCCGCGCTCCCATGGCTTGACCTGAGCGCAAGCCTGCAGGCCTGCCACCATGGTAATCATCAGCAGAGTTGCTGCCGGCACACGCAGTCTCTTCGCAAAGCTGCTTATTTCGATTGCATGCTTCATTGTTTCGCCTTCCGCAATGTTTCAACTTCTTTTCTGAGTTTTTCGATATCGCCGTCTCTGAAGCCTTCATGCTTGCTGACGATATTGCCCTTCTGGTCGATCAGGTAGGAGGTGGGCATGCCGACGAGACCGTAGGCTTCTGGCGTCTTGCCCTTTGGATCCAGCAGTACTGGATAGCTGACAGGGAACTGACTGAGAAAGCGGGTGGCATCTTCGGTTTTCGCATCGAGGTTGATGGCGAGCACTTCGAAATCCCCTGCCTCGACCAGCTCGTTGCGCAGTTTCGACAGCTGAGGCAGCGACTTTCGGCAAGGCCCACACCAGGAGGCCCAGAAATCGACATAGACGATCATGCCGCGGTACTCGCTCAATGACTGGGTTGAATCCGAGTTCAGGACCGGAAGCTGAAAATCCGGTGCTGGTGTGGTCGCATGAGCATCGGGCGTAGTGAAGGGCACAGATGCGAGTAGACAGGCGACCAATAAGGAACCTGTAATGCGCCACAAGCGAGGCGCGTCGGCGAGCGCTTGGGTCGCACGGTGGGATGCAAGTAAACGGGTCAGTATCATGTGGAATCTGCCTTCAGGAAAATAGGTTGAGTGTGTCGGCCGATATCGGGTAGCGACGGTCGAGATCTGCGCTCTCGATGCCAGCCAGACGTCGCAATGCGCGATGCACATGGGCCGGTGTCAACACGATACCATTGCTGTCCGGCAGGAAGGTTTCCGGGTTGACACGCAGCGCCCTGAACTCCGGATCAGTCGCGCCTATGGTACGGCCGCCTCGAATACCTGCGCCCATGGCCATTACGCTCGTGACATTCCAGTGGTCCTTGCCGTTGCCGCTGTTGTAGTAAGGGGTACGACCAAAGTCCGAGCTGATGAGCACCGTCGTTCTGTCTGCCAGACCTTCTTCTTCGAGTCGGGTCCAGAGGTGATGGACGCCGTCGAGCAGGGTTCGCATGTTGCGGTAGTGACTGGTGTCGTGGTTGCCGTGGGTGTCGAAACCGCCCGAGACCATGTTGGCACTTACGCCGAGACCCGTCGCGAATGCCGCGACCGCCATTTCAGCCTGCCCTTTCAAGCCACTGGTGGTTCGGCCATTCAGCTTCTGGGCAATTGCGTCAAGGTTATTCCTGCCAGAGCTGCGGACACCAGACAGATCACTCATCGTCTTCTTTCGCTGCGGCAACTGTTCGCTGCCAATCAGGCTTTCGAGCCGCTGCCGCTTGGTTGCCGCCAGGGCTTCGAAGGTGGCATCGGGTAAGTACCGGTTCGTGGAGTTGGTCGAAGGATGATTCGGATTCGCCAGTGCCGAAAACTGGCCGGAACCTGATACGCGTGCAGCAGCCACCAGACCATCGGTATAGTCGTAGCCGCCGTTGGTCAGAAATGACATCGGCTCATTGGGTGCTGACGCAGCCGCTGCCAGCGCGGCGAAGGCCGGCATTCCCAGATCTGCGCTACCGCTCCATGTCGTCCTGGTTCCGGTACTATGGCTGTTGGTGCCGGTATCCACACCGTTGATGACCAGCAGACGCCCGGCCTGAGTTTGAAAGAAGGTGTCGTACATCAACTCGATTTCAGCCTTCTCAGTCGCGTTGGTAACAGTCGCTGGAACTGGCGCATAAGCGATGCTGCCGGCGGTCTTGATATCCGCAGCAGCAAAGTTGTTGACCGGTCCCCGTCCGTCACTGCGCGGTGCATCACCCTTGGGATCGCAGAGACTTGTCGGGTCCCAGCCGCCACTGGCATGGACGCTCACCCAGAACCGGTTCGGCGCTGCGTGGGCTATGTTGGCCGTCATTGGCAGACCCAGCGTCATACCGGATGCCGCCACCATTCTCATAAATTGTCTTCTGTCCATTTTCATTCTCCCGGTAGCGGCTATTCGTACAGAAACTGGTAGTCAGAGAACATGTAGTTCAGGACTGTCTGCCAGGAACGCATCACGTAGCGCTCATCAAGATAGATCTTGTCGGCGTCTGCCAGCGTGGCATCAGTGATCGGATCCTTCTGAATGGCGCAGCTGCTATACAGGCGCTTCAGTGACCAGTTTTTCGGGTCAGCTGCTATCAGATCGTTGCCGGACTGAAATGCTCTCAGAAACACGGCGTAAGTTTCGTTGACTTCAGGGCTGTTACTGCTGACGGTGTCGCCGTAAAGCTTCCAGTGAAGATGCACGAGGTTGGCACGAATAGCGGCCTCACCAGCAGAATCGCTGTTACCGTTTTTGTCGACCGGTGCCTGATCTTTGGTCACAAGAGGAAAGAGAAAACGATCTTGTTGTGCTCTGTAGAAGTCCCGGCCGATTGATTGACAGGCCACTTCACTAGCCATTCGCTCCTGCACCGCAGCCATCAGGCCGTTGGGCTGGGTAATTCTGGTGGTGACGTCGTCGGAATCCATGCCGCCATACAGCGCGTTATAGCCACCGCTTTCAAGCTTGTGAAGCTTGGAGCGGCCCTGCCAGCTTTCTTTCCATGTCCTGCCAGTGACTGCCTCAATCTTGCGATCGAGCATCTCTGGTGTGAGCAGGCGTGCTGTTCCTGCTGTCGCATGAATGGCTTCGTTTGAGCTGATCGATTCGGCGCGGAAGTAGGGGCCTTTGACGATCTCCTTGATAGCCGTCTTGATATCCCAGTTGCTGTTGATCAGCTCACGCTCGACCGCGCCTAGGAAAGCTCGCTGCGCTGTATAGGCTGCACGTTCCACAGAGTCTGCACCAAAGAGTTCACTCGGTGGGTACAGGGCCTTTTGTCCTGTGAGCCCTTCATAGAGCGTTTTCACTGTTGATCGCGCAAAGCGGGCATCCTTCACCAGCTCGGCGCCCAGCCACTGCACTGAGTTATCGACGTGGGTTTCCAGGGGCATGATCTTGCCATTGATACCGCGGTAGTACATGTCAGCTGGCCAGGGGGTGCGGCTCAGTCGCCGCAGGCTGTAGCGGCCACGCTCATCCCAGTTCTGGAACAGCGAGGCTACCGGATCCATGACCTTATGACAGACGACACAGTCCGGATTGGTCAAAGTAGGCGATGCACTGCTTTCGTCGACCGCTGCAGCTTCACGACTGCCCGGAATCTGCAGGATGTCAGTGTCCAGGAAGATTTCGAACACCATCCGTGATCGATGTCTGTTCAGGTTGGTGTTGGTGGTCGGGAAGCGGTTCAGGAACATTGGCATAGTCAGAATGCCGGCATGGGGAATCGCGGTTCCAGCTTTCGACCCGCCCTGGATGCTCACACGCACCTCCCTGAAGTCGGTGCGGTCGTAGCGAGCATAGGCCTGCAGCGCCGGCGGCAGTTGGTCAAATGTCTTGAAAGGCTTGTCGATCACCGTATCGATCGTTGCGAATCCGAGCGCATCCGGATCATAACCGTAGACGCGGGCGGAATAGGCATTGACGACCGTGTAATCTGCGGTAAGGATTTCGGTGAATGGACGTCTAGTGCGGACAACGTGGGAGATCAGCTCGAGCGCTTCCTGGGCAATGGCCTGGTTCGTTCGCGCTCTCAGGAAGTCACGCAAATCCCTCTCAGGTCCAGCAACGCTGTCATCGGCGACGTGCTCGTACCAGTCGTTCGCAGGGAACTCAGCGTCATCGATTAATTGCAGCGCCGAAGTACCGTCCAGATACTTGTCCTGATGCAGCCGATCGTTGTAGATCTCTTTCAAACGCTCGTAAAACAGCGGCGAGTCCATGACGACATCCAGAACCTCGTCGATGCTGCTGTCCCCACCTTGTGCGAAGAACTCCACATCGTCACGATCCAGCGCTGCACCCGCCAGATTCAGTGAGGCCTTGTACAGGGTTTTCTCTGGCGACATCACTTCGATGCCCTCGATCGCACAGGAGGCATCAGCGAATGTGGCGTTCTGTTTGAACGCCGTAAGAATATAGTCGGCTGTTTCACGCGCGCAGTCGACGTCGCACTGGGTGACGTCCGCGGTGGGCATTGTAGTGGCGATGCGGTTCGTCAGCGTATCGATGTCACCGCAGGAGGTACAGCCCACTAACGATGGGCCACTCGGCGAGCCATCACCAGATGCGCCGTGGCAGCTCTGACACTGCTTCACGTAATGGCCTTGTCCAGCCACGTTGGTGGCGGCTGCTGGCAGAAAAGACGAATTGCCGGCACAACTCAGCGCACTGAGCTCCGCCTGAGTGCTATTGCCACTGTAGTCACCACCACAGGCAACCATCAACAGCGGCAGGACCAGTGAGAGCAGCGCGGATCTCACATCCCGGAAACTGCGAAACTTTCGCTGGTTTGAATCAGCCTGATCGGTACGACTCGGATCCGACGCCATGTATGCCTCCTGATAACAACCTGTGCACGGACGACAGCGCGAGCTCGCGTCCTTCAGGCATCAGTAGAGACGCTCTTCTGGCGGCTGGATAGGGGCTATTTTGTGAAAATGACGGTTTGTCCACAATTGTCGCCGACTCGCCGCAACTTAGCGGATCAGCTCACAAAAAATGATTTACCGAACACTGCGACAGGCTTACAAGGTGTGACAGGACGAAGCAGTTGGTCGTGAAAGACTCTCACGAAGTCACACTGGGTCAGGCAGACCCGATGGTGTTATCGGTCAGGCTACCGCGTGTGCGGGGGCGCGGCTGGGCCGAAAGCCAGTCGGTAACCTGTTGTCTCGACATCGGTGCATGCAGGAAGTTGCCCTGCAGCAGAGTCACCCCGGCGTTGAGCAAGTGCTTCAGCTGCGCGCTGTTCTCGACGCCTTCGGCTACCAGCGACAGCGCGAGGCTCTCAGCGATACCTGCCGCACCGTGCACCACTGCGGCCGCCACGGCATCCCGGCCCAGACTGCTGATGACACCTGGATCAAGCTTCAACATGGAGGCCGGGAAACGACGGAGCAACTCGGTTGTCGATCCACCGGCACCCACATTGTCGAGGGCAATCTGGACGCCACGCAGATCTAGCTGATTCAGGACGTCCATGATCCGATGATTGTCCGAGTCCGCCGCATCGTCAGGAGCGCCTCCTCGTTCGGCACCCTGGGTGACCTTCGACAGTTCGGCAGTTCTGATTTCCAGTATGAGCTGCTGGAAACTGAGCCCGTGACTGCTGACGGCCTCATCGAGCACAGCGCTGAATCGGGGGTGTAGCAACTCGGTGATGCTCGTATTCACGGCAATGCTCAAATGCGGCCAGCCCAGGACCTGCCAGGCCTGTAAGGCTTTGCAGGCCTGCCGCAGTAGCCAGTTACCGACGGGCACCATCGCCGGATCGTCAGGATTGAGGAAAGCAGCAGCGGAAATCAGACCGCGGGTGGGGTGTTCCCAGCGGAGCAGGCACTCGAATCCGACGACCGTCAGACGACTTCGATTCACCACTGGCTGAAAGTAGACCGAAAGCTCGCCGCGCTGCCAGATGCTCTGCAGGTCGGCTCCAGCTTCCAGGACCCGTGGGTGCGGGTAGAGCTGTGTTCCGTGAGCCGGCTGATGCAGGCGGGTCCCCGCCTCATGGCGGTCCCGCAGATCTGCCACAGCATGCTTGGCGGCCTTGATCAGTGTCAGTGCATGAGTTCCCGCTTCTGGAGCGCCGGCGATGCCTATGCGGACTGGCACGTAGGGCTCGAGCGCCGCATGGAGTCGGTTGGCAAAGGCCAGACACTGCGCGACATCACGCACATGGGTCTGAAGCAGCAGCACCGTCGTCATATCGGCCTGCGCCAGCAGGTCTTCGGTTCGAACAAGCTCCCGAAGACGTCTGGCAAGTTCGATGGCCACTTCACCATGCACCGCCTCCGGCGCTATCTCTGCCGGCTCTATACAGAAAACTGCCAGACGGGTGTTGCCTCGAACGGCGGCCGCGATTTCACGCGCCAGCAGGTCGAGAAACAGCCCCCCGGAGAACAGGCCGGTGATGTCGCTATAGGCCGCGCGTGCAGTCAGCTCAAGTTCCCGCTGCCTGAGCCGGAGCGCCTGGTAGATCACATGACGGAACAGATCGATTTGCAGTTCCGCATAGCGAATCACATCGGTGACGCCCAGCGCGATGAGCCGCTGCGCTTCCTGTTCACTGGACTCTTCCGCAGAGATCAAGGCGACTAGCGCGGCTCTCGGAAATCGCGTCGCTGCGCTGGCGACGAGCACGCAATCGGTGGCGTCAGCCCGGCCCAGCGCGAGAATCAGCAAATCGGGTGCATCATCAATCGAAGCCAACGCGTCTGCTGCGCAGCTCGCAAAAATCGCATCGACCGACTGTTCGAAGAAACTATTGAGAAACTTGCCAGCTTCGTGCGGGCCGCTCACAGGCAGTCCTGAATCGTGGTTCGATACGGAGTGATGAATGTAGAGCACATCGAGTACAGGCGGTATATCACCGCCCTTTAACGTATCGTCCTTCATGGCACGCTGTTGCGGCACTCCAGTGTATGACATCGAGCACTCCAGCCTACACCTAGCCAGTAACAGGTGTCACTGTGGTTTACGCAGACAGGGCTTACCCCAGATTCACTTGGCGGCCTCGCCCCTGAACGGTATACTCGGCGAAACTTTTTGAGGGTAAGTAGTGTGAAATATTCGTTGAAAGACTGTAGTTCCATGATTCGATCGAGCGTCAGCAGCCTGACTGCAGGTCTCAGACGTCGTTCACTGCTCACTTCGTTCCTGATGGTAGTCACTGCCGCTTCTGCATCGGCTGCTCTGGCCTATACCACGCCGGAGGAAAAAATCGCCAATCGCATAGCGCCAGTAGGCTCGGTCTGTCTGGAAGGTCAGCCTTGTGCTGATGCTGCGCCAGCTGTTGCAGCCGGTGGCGGCGATCAGCCAAAGACCGGTGAAGAAATCTATACGGCCTCATGCTCGAGCTGTCATTCCGTCGGTGTTGCTGGTGCGCCAAAGTTTGGTAATGCCGGTGATTGGGCGCCGCGTATAGAGAAAGGCATAGAGACGCTGGTCACCAACGCCGTCAACGGCATAGGTGCCATGCCACCCATGGGCACCTGCGCGACCTGTGACGAAGAAGACATCGGCAATGCGGTCAAGCATATGGTCGAAAACAGTAAGTAAGAGGCTACAAATCATCAGCGAGATCCTTGAACAGCGCGTCAAGGGTCGCTCTGCCTCGGGCCCGGCTTGCTTCCTTGCTGGGCCGCGTCAAGCCTTCGTAAATCACATCTTCCTGCGGTAGTTCTTCAGCAAAGCGACTTATCGTCGTCGTCAGTTTTTCGCCATACTGCTTGCGCACGCCGGCGTAGGTCATCGTCAGTGTCTGCTTTGCCCTGGTTATACCCACGTAGAACAGGCGCCGCTCTTCTTCTATCTGCTCGGGTTCAGTGCTGTTCCGATGAGGCAGAATTTCCTCCTCGAGTCCCAGTATATAAACGTGCGGAAATTCCAGCCCCTTGGCGGCATGCAACGTCAGCAGATTGACCGCATCTTCTTCGGCGCCATCTTCTTCCTGGCCATCCAGAATATCCTGCAATACAAGCTTCGAGACGCTGCCATTGATGTCGAGTTCTGGGTCGGCGTCGAGCATGCGCTGAATCTGCTGGCACAGCGCATTCATATTGTCGAAACGACGTTCGGCCTGGCTCGCCGAACTACTGGTCTGTTGTAGCCACTGCGGAAAATCGAGTGCGATAAACCAGTCCTTCAGCTGCTTGCCGGCATCGGACTCACCACCGTCTGATGTGCCTCGCCGTACGCTGTGCAGCTGATGCAGAAAACTCTGCAGAGACGCAGCGGCGCGTGCCGGCAGTTGCGCATCATCGCCAGCGCTTCGGGCAGCCTGCTCAGGATCTGCCAGCACTTCGGCAGCTTCGAGCAGCGAACAACTGTGCCGAGCGGCGTAATCACGCAGGCGCTGAACGGAGGAGGCACCAATCTCGCGCTTCGGCGTATTGATGATACGCAGCAGTGCGCCATCGTCACGCGGGTTGGTCAGCACCCTGAGATAGGCCATGGCATCCTTGACCTCGCTGCGGCTGAAAAACGAGGTACCGCCACTCATGCGATACGGGATCTGCAGACTCTGCAGCTTCAGTTCGAGCAGGCGGGATTGATGGTTGCTCCGATAGAGCACCGCGAAATCACCATAGGTGCTGCGTGACTGCAGACGCCGGTCGATGATTTCCATGGCGACCAGTCCCACTTCCGCCTCCTCGTTCAGTGTCTTGACGATGCGAATCTCATCGCCCACACCCAGCTCGCTCCACAAGGTCTTCTCAAATACGTGAGGATTATTGGCGATGACAGCATTCGCCGCTTTCAGAATGCGGCTACTTGAGCGGTAGTTCTGTTCGAGCTTGATCAGTTTCAGTGTCGGAAAGTCGTCCTGCAGCCTGACCAGGTTCTGTGGCTTGGCGCCACGCCATGAATAGATTGACTGATCATCGTCCCCAACCACGGTAAGGGCCTGGCGCGCGCCGACGAGCTGCCGGACGAGCTCGTACTGACTGTCGTTGGTATCCTGGTACTCGTCGACGAGCAGATAATGAATTCTTGAGCGCCAGTGTTGCAGTCGCTCCGGATGCTGCTGGAACAGCCGGACTGGTCCAGTAATCAAATCGTCGAAATCCACTGCGTTATAAGCCGCCAGATGCTGCTCGTAGAGTTCGAAGGCGCGCGCCGCAATGAGCAGCAGCTGATCAGGCGGGCCGTCGCTTCTGCTCTGCATGGCAATCGCTTCTGCAAGGGCCCGCTCAGGGGTTATTAGCCTGTTCTTCCAGTCTGAAATCAGCCCCTGCAGGCGCTTGAGCGCTTCGGTTTCCAGCCCAAAGTCGCGATGGGTCAGGTCCTTCAGCAAGGTCTTGCTGTCCTGATCGTCAAAGATGCTCAGTGCTGGCGTGCGACCGAGATACTGCGCTTCCTTGCGCAGAATGGTCAGGCCGAGATTGTGGAACGTTGATATCTGCAGACCACGGCTGGCCGAGGCAGGGATCAGTTTCTGCACCCGCTCACGCATCTCCCTGGCAGCCTTGTTGGTGAAGGTGACAGCCGCGATGTGCCGGGCCTGTATGCCGCACTCACCAATGAGGTACCCGATCTTCCTGGTGATGACACTGGTCTTGCCACTGCCGGCACCGGCGAGCACCAGCACGGGTCCATCGCAGTAGCGGACCGCTGCTTTCTGTTGCGGATTGAGGCCGGTAAACATGAAGCGACTCCGGAAGACCTGATTGAGGGGCGAATTTACCAGTTGTGAACTGGACGAAACCAAACTTGGTGAACTATTAGTTAGTGCGTGGAAATGTGTTCTGCGTTGTTGTTCCGAGAGCCTGCCAGCGGGAACTGGTTTCGGGATCCGCAGTCACAAAATCAATCGATGGAGCTGAATCACCATGTTGACTGCGTTCGTTTGTACTGAGGCGCACACGGAATTTCTGAAGATTCGACATCATTGCAAACCACTTGCAGAAACACTGCAGATGACGTGGTGCCCGAAAGAGCCGTCGCTGCTGCAGAAGCTATCGGCGCCACGATCCAACCAGCCTTGCATCATTATCTGGGAGCCCAGTCCGCAAATCAATGCCGTTGCCCAGCATGGTACCGCGGACACGCTGCGTCAGCGCTCACAGATATTCGAATCGGTTCGAGAAGATCCGACATGCATGCTTCTCATATTCAGTAACGACAGTGACAGTAAGACCATCGAGACCTACATCGCGGCTGGTGCAGATGAAGTGATCTCCCGGAGCGAATTCGAGCCGGTGCGCTTCCAGCGACTCCTGCAAGGCATGGCACGACGGGCGACTTCGCTTGCGACTCGTCCGCGCTTCCCTGTAGAAGCTGCCAGCCCGGAGAAAACCGTGCCCCCCAAGGCGCAGACCTCAGAAAAAGCACCCAGCCCCGAGGCTGAATCTGCTGACAAAGATAACGAAGCAGAGATATTTCTGAACTACGATCAGTTCCAGACGCGGGTCGAACTCGCGCTTCAGCAGGAAGACCAGACTGTCGAAAGCAGCTGCTGTGTGCTCTATATCAACGTCAACAACTTCCGACGTTTGTCACAGCTCCTGGGCAAGCCACAGGCTCGTACCTTCGTACGGGCGCTCGCTACGGAGATCCGTCCGGCCATTACTGTCAGTCATATCATGGCACTGCTTGGTGGAGACGAGATTGGCGTACTGCTGAACACAGCAGTGGATGATGCGACGGTGTCGGAGATCGTCCAGCAGATTTTTCACACTCTCGAATCGGGCATCAACTTCAGGGACCAGCACCTCTCGCTTAGCCTCGCCATTGGCAGTGCTACACCTGCAGACACGACCTTGGGTGCCGAAGAACTCATCGGCAATGCGAGTATAGCCATGACCCGCGCCAAGGCTCTGCCAGGCAATAGCTGGCTGCGCTACAGCCGCGACTTCAAGGACGCCGTTCGTCAGCAGATATCTCTCGAGGCGGAGTTCAGGATGGCGCTGAGAAGCGATGAGCTGGAAGTGTACTATCAACCAAAGCTCGAACTTGCGACGGGACGTGTGCGAAGTGTGGAGGCGCTGGTGCGTTGGCCGAGTCCCAAGCGCGGCATGCTGCTGCCGAACGACTTCATACCGATGGCGGAAAGCAGTGGCATGATCGTCCCCATGGGCTATTGGGTCATCGAGCAGGTCTGTAAGGATCTGAGCATCCTGCAGCGTATGAGACACAATAACCTCACCTGCGCGGTCAATCTGTCGTTCCGCCAGTTCCATGACCGTAAACTGGCCGAAACAGTTTTCCGCATCATCTACAACGCGGACATCGCGACCGACAACATCGAATTCGAGCTGACTGAAACCGCCATGATGATGGATTCCGAGTTCACCATCCGCAGCCTGATCGAGCTGAGGAAGCTGGGTCTCCGATTCGCGCTGGATGATTTCGGTACTGGTTATGCCTCGTTCAACAATCTGCGCAGGCTGCCGATCTCGACCGTGAAGATCGACCAGAGTTTCATCCGCTCGGTCAGCGAGGTCGCGGAAGATGCCACATTGGTCGAAGGCATGATCAACCTGTCCCATGGCCTCGGCCTGAACGTCGTGGCGGAAGGCGTCGAGACGCGAAGCCAGCTCGAATTTCTGCACCGCATCGGCTGTGATGAAGCGCAAGGGTTCATCATCGCACCGGCGCTGCCCTTCGAAGCGCTCTGCAGCTTCCTCGACGCGGCAGCTTCGGCCTCGAGCGATGCTTTGGCATTCGGCAGAGGCGGCTAGAAAAAACCCGCCGACTGATGCATCCTGTACACCTGTAGATCAGGGGTCAGGTCAGTGAAAATTCGTCCAATTCAGTTCTCCACCTTCGTCAGTGATATCGCACCGGCTTTGAAACAGGCAGGCGCCATCCACTTTGGTGTGGAGCGCGAATGCCTCCGCTGCGACAAGGCGGGCATGATCGCGCAGACCGATCATCCCACGGCGCTTGGCGCCACCCTCACTCACCCGCTTATCACCACAGACTATTCCGAAGCGCTGCTCGAGCTGATTACGCCGCCGCTCGACACAGCCGAGGGCTTGCTGGACTCCCTCGAGCGCATTCACCGCTATGTTTCGCAGAACCTGACTGAGGGCGAGACGCTCTGGCCTGCCAGCATGCCCTGCAAACTCGATGGCCCCAACAGTATCAGAATTGCTGAATACGGCCCGTCCAATATCGGGCAGATGAAGCATATTTATCGGCGTGGCCTCGAGACCCGCTACGGTCGAACCATGCAGAGCATTGCCGGTCTGCATTTCAACTTCTCGCTGAGCGATGAATTCTGGTCGAGCTATCTGGCGGTCGCGGGCTCCACGCTCGCACCACCGCCACGCGTTGCAGCGGAGAACGGCTCCCAGAGCAATGACGACATGCTCCGATCCGAGGCTTACTTCGGCCTGATTCGCAATTTCAGACGCTGGTCGTGGTTGCTCATGTATCTGTTCGGCGCCTCGCCAGTGGTCGACAAGAGCTTTCTCCAGAACCAGTCGCACAAGCTGACAGACCTCGGCAACGACAATTTTGGCCTGCGCTGGGCTACGTCCTTGCGCATGGGTGACATCGGCTACAAGAACAACGCCCAGGATTCACTCAACATCTGCTTCAACCATCTGGACTCCTATACCCAGACGCTCTACAACGCCACACATACACCGTATGCGCGTTATCAGGCGATCGGGATGAAGAAGGATGGTGAATACCTGCAGCTCAACACACACATACTGCAGATCGAAAACGAATACTACAGTTCGGTGCGCCCGAAGCGGGTGACACGTAGTGGTGAGAAGCCAACGGCAGCACTGAGGCGTGGTGGTGTTGAATATATCGAGGTTCGCTGCCTCGATATCAATCCCTTCCTGCCACTGGGTGTCGATCCCGAGCAGGTAAGCTTCATGGAGCTCTTTCTGATTACCTGCCTGTTCGCCAAAAGCCCCTACATCAGTATCGAAGACTGCAATCACATTGACTCGAATTTCGCGAGCGTGGTCAATGCGGGCCGTCTTCCAGGGCTGGAGCTTTCGATTCCGGGCGATGATGGTTACGAAAATGTGTCACTGAACCTGTGGGGACACGCCATTCTTGATGCCATGCAGGAGACGGCTGAGCTTATAGCGGGCGATGTGGCCGGGCGGCGGGCCGAAGATTATTCACGTGCGATCGGTATGGCGCGGCGACGTCTTGACGATGCTGCGCTGACACCCAGTGCAAGAGTGCTGGAACAGCTGGAAAACAAGCGCTTCATCGACTGGGGCCTTGAGCTTGCTTTGCAGCATCAGACAGAACTGCACGCCCAGCGCTGCGATGCAGAAGATCGCCAGCGTTTTGCCGAAGCAGCGCGGCAGTCAATCGAAGATGCCGCGGCCATCGCCGCGGCTGATGAAGTCGACTTTGACACCTTCCTTGAAAGTTATATGTCCGATCAGCCCGTGAGCGGTTAAATTGATTAAAATCCATACAGAAAGAGACCTGATCCACAGAAAGATTGGTGAGCCTCTGAAACAATACGTTGCAGAATGTAATCACCAACCCCCTTTCATGTTGAGGTATACAATGGGACGGTCGGATTCAGCCGGATGGCAGATCGAAACATTGGAGAAGGCCTATGATCAGGGCCTTATGGCAGGAAGCCTGGGCATGACCTCGAAGAAATGCCCGTATGTCAGCGAAGTCGCGTCAGCCGCCTGGGAAGCCGGTTTCGAAGACGGCCAGCTTGCTGCCCCTGCCAAGCGCCGCACACCAAAACCGAAGTTCCTCGATATCTGAATGCGTTGGCTCGAATCTAGCGCTGGACAATAAAGTTATTGAACAGCAGGTCCGTGATCGGCTTCTTTGTCGTTTCCTTTTCGAGCCCCGCATTCAACAAGGTCAGCGCCTCAAGTCTCAGCGCATCCTTGGCCGCGGAAGAGCCCATAGCATCCTGGGTCTGCTTGCTGAACAATAGCACCAACTCGTTACGCAACATCGGCATGTGCTGATTCACCAGTGCTGCAGCCTGATCTGTGTCCGTCCGCAAGGCGACATCCACCTTGAGATATCTCACCCGCTCGCTCGGCTCCTGACCGTAATTGAGCACGAACGACGGCTTCATATCGATATAGGCGACCTGCTTGAGGGCTTCCGACTCCTCTTCGGCAACAGCAGGCACGGCGACTACCTGCAGCGCCGCAAGAATGGTCGTTAGTGCCAGGAATTGGCGTAGCCTTGTTAGCATAATTGTTGAACCTAACATTGTTGTCACACAAGAAAAGATTGGTAAATGATCTGTATCGGTTACCATGATTCTAGTTCAAAACAAAGGATCTGCTATGCCTATCACCAGCCCTGGAACGCCGGCGTTCTCCCCCGGTCCATTGCAGCGTATTCTCACGGGCCGCCTGTTTTACGTGTTGCTGCTACTCACCGTTGCTGGTCTTTTTGCTTTCGCATTGTACCTGCAGTATGTAAAGAATCTTGAGCCCTGTCCGCTCTGCATGGCACAGCGTGTCGCCATGATCGCAATGGCCGTTGCAGCTGTATTCGGCCTGTTGCTGCCGTCGATGGTCAGCATGAATGGTGAGGTGCACCGCAGTCACAGTAATCTCTCCTGGCTGCAGGTTTTCTTCACGATTCTGGCTTTGCTGTTCGCACTGGCTGGCGCAGCGCTTGCCGCACGGCAACTCTGGTTGCAGAGCCTGCCGCCCGAGCTGGTCCCGGCCTGTGGTCCAGGTATGGACTATATGCTTGAAGTCTTTCCGATGTCGGAGGTCATCAGCATGATGCTGCATGGCTCAGGCGAATGCGCCGAAGTTCAGTGGAAATTCCTCGGCCTCTCCATTCCCGGCTGGACCTTTATTGCCTTCACCATATTTGCCCTCGCGTTTCTGGCGCGCCTCATCGCGGTGATGCTTCTCAAGAACGCTTTGGGTCGCCTGCAGGCGCAGGTAACAACCGGCCAACCAACAACGACGCCACGCAATCGCAGCCAGTCGCACTTGTAAGGGCTGTAAGCAGTCCTCTATAGTGCGCTTATGCTGTGCTTTTAATGCACGGAAAAGTGTGTTGTCCTGCGCCGGGTGTTCTTTGCACAGGACATACAAAAAGTTACAACTATTCAGATGCTTGCTGAGTACACTTACAAAAAAAATGTGCTGCTGGACGTCCAGTACCGCCTTGACGCGAAGACCAGGGGAAAAGACATGTTGAAAAAAGCTGATTCAGCGAAGCAGAAGTGGGGCGGCATAGATACCTCCATCGACCGCTGGCTGTCAGACCGCAAGAATCTCATCGTCAGATACTGCGACCTTATCGATACCAAGTCCTTCGATTCCTGCGAAGTGGCAGTCAACAAGTACCGTTCATTTTGCCAGGTTCTGCTCGACTACGTTTCTGCTGGTCACTTCGAAATCTATGACCGCCTGGTTGAGGAAGCCGAATCCTTCAAGGACGGTAGCGAAGCGCTGGCCACTGAGCTCTACCCCAAAATTCAGCTCACTACAGAAGCAGCACTCGACTTCAATGACACCTTCGACAAGATGCCTGAAGAGATGGAGGCTATTGAAGAATTGAAGCCACGACTATCCGAGCTTGGCCAGCAGCTGGAAGACCGCTTCGAAATGGAAGACCTGCTCATAGAGAAGCTGCATACAGCTCATGCCGGCCAGGTCGCTTAAGACCTTCAGGTTCTGGTCTCGCTCTATTGTCATCGCCCTGATGACGGCGCTCGTCTCTGCCTGTACACCCGGTCCCGAGCGCATCGATGTCGTCGCCGACAAAGGTGTGCTGTCAGGCACGCTTAGCGCCGATGGCAAGTTGCTATTGATAGGCTCCGTGCATCATGGTGGCAGTCTCTGGTCTACCGCCCCTGCAGAGCGTCTGTTCGACTGGAATCACACTGCTGGCAGCTTCAGCACCCTGCGTGCCGTTGGTCTTTCACCCCCTGATGCTGCCGCACCGACGGCTGTGACCGTGGAGGAGAAGGCCGTCTCGGTCTGGGATCTCAACTCTGGACAGTCCAAGGGCTTTTACGCCGTACCCGCCGTGGTGGAGTCCATCGTCGTCTCCAGTGACGGCCGGTCGGCGATAGCAGGTCTGCGTGATTCGCGCGCACTGCATATCGATCTGGCCAGCGGTGCGAGTCGCTACGAATTTGCCCACTCTGCCATCGTCAATGCGGTGGATATCGATCAGCGCAGTCAGCGCGCCATAACGGGATCGGAGGATCGGCGCGCGCGGGTCTGGTCCCTCGGCGATGGCAAAATGATCAGCGAGTTCACCCATGGCAATCAGGTCAGCGCCGTCGCGCTCAGTGCCGATGGCAGCCTGGCTTTCTCGTCCGCCCAGCGTGAGGCTTCTGTCATCTGGGATGCCGCAAGTGGTGAGACTGTTTCGGTAGTCGATCTTGGCTACGAACTGATCACCAGCGCAAGATTCGCCGACGATCGCAGCACACTCCTGTTGGGTAGCTTTCAGGGCGATATTTATCGAATAGACGTTGCTAGCGGTCAGGTCCTGCAACACTGGGCCGCCAGAGCGACTTCGCTGTTCGAGCGCAACGCCAGTAGGGTTGTGCTGTCAGTAAGCTATCGCGCTGGCAGTGCCGGACAGACTATTGTGGCGGCGGTGTCGAACGGCACAGTGCAGCATTTTCAACTCACCGCGCCTTAAGGCACGGCAGGGCCGCTCAGCGCTGTATCATTGTTTGCCCACTCCTGACAATTTCATCGGCGTCAGGACGCTTCGGAATATCTATACCTTTCTTAGCCGCTGGCCGCTCATAGATGGCGTCGACCCAGCGCTGCAGGGCTGGCATGTTCTCAATTTCCACTCCGGACCAGCTATGCGTTCGCACCCAGGCCCAGTTCGCGATATCGGCGATGCTGTAGTCGCCGGCGAGGTATTCGTTATCGCTTAGCTGTCGATCCAGCACACCGAACAGGCGACGAACCTCGTTCTGATAGCGGTCGATAGCTGGCTGGATCTTCTCGGGGAAATAGCGGTGGAATACGTTCGCCTGCCCCATCATCGGGCCGACGCCACTCATCTGAAACATCAGCCACTGAACAACCCGTGATCGCACCTTCGTCTCCTGCGGCATGAACTGCCCGGTCTGCTCGGCCAGATACATCAAAATGGCACCCGACTCGAAGACGACGAAATCATCGTTGGCCTTATCGACGATGGTCGGGATACGGCCGTTGGGATTCAGCTTCAGATACTCAGGCCCTTTCTGCACGCCCTTGCGCAAATCGACCGGGACCACGGTGTAGTCCAGCTGCATTTCTTCGAGCGCTATGCTGACCTTGTGACCATTCGGAGTCGGCGCTGTGTAGAGTTCGATCATGCCTTTGCGCTCGCTCTCGACTTCATGGCTTCGTGCCAGCGTCTGGTATTCACGTGCTGCTCACCGAGGCGAATGTCGTTGACCTTGGAAAAGTCGAGCGCGCAGTAGGCGCTGATATCGGCGATGCTGTAATAGTCGCCGACGAGGTATTCGTTATCAGCGAAGTGCTTTTCCATTCGTTCGATGAAATCGTGTACGCCCTTGCGACACAGCTCGCCCCATGCTGGCACCTGCGTCTTGAACTTGGCGAAATATGAGCTGGTATGCTGGAAGCACATCCCGGTCGGCATGAAGAAGTTGAGTTCGACGAAACGGTTCCATTGCTCGACCAGCGCCTTCTCCTTGGGATTCCGACCATAGAGCGGTGGCTCGGGCTGTAGCTCTTCGAAGTAACGGCAGATCGCCAGGGTTTCAGCGATGTGGGTACCATCGTCCAGTTCGAGCACCGGGACCAGTCCGAATGGACTGATAGCCCTGAATTCTGGCGTTCGGTTTTCACCGGTCTGGAGGTTGATCTCCTTGTATTCGATATTGCTGATGCCTTTTTCGGCGAGAAAGATTCTGACACGCCGCGGGCTGGGCGCAATTTTCATTTCGTAGATGAGCATTATTGTTGTGTCCTATTGCGGGATACTGGGTCACTGATGACCGACGGTCAGTTGCAATATGGCAAAGATGGACGATAGCCGCAATGATGGCTGCAACCGACAGTGCAGACCCTATCGATCGACTTCTGCATCCGGATCTTCGGCGTCGTCATGCGTGGACTTGTAGCGCTCCCAATCCTCCCAGTCATGCGGAGTACCTGCATTAGGCTTCCTGATCTTTCGCGCGCGCGCCTTGGAATTTTCCGCGAGCGTATGCTCTTTCTCCTCTTCTTCCTCGAAGCCGTGCTTCTTCATGAAATCGCTTGGGCTGATCATCTCGCTCTCCAATGAATTTGCTACAGGGAGATACGACGCAGCGTGGGCGAAGACTCACCATCGGCGAATTCTGGCTACCCAAGGCAATTGCAAAATCCCGTTTTGCAATTCAGCGACAGACGGTAACGGCAGGTAACCAAAACGAATTGTGCGTAGCGTCACCGAGGCCTATCGTGCAAACCTTAATTTATCTTCATGTCTAACGACAGTTAAGGAGGCATCCTTGAATTATCCAGCCGCGCCTACCGTAGGTGGCGCAATACTCACAGGTTCAGAGGCTCAGCCTTCCGCGGTCGTTCCCGCTGCACAGACAGCGCAGCGAGTAGTCCCAGGTCATCGCCACCAGGTCCGGTTCCATGGCAATGGCGGTGAGTTCTTCCGCATCTGGATCGTCAACCTTGTGCTGAGTATCCTGACTCTCGGCATTTATTCAGCCTGGGCGAAAGTCCGCACCAACCGCTATTTCTACGGCAATACCGAACTGGCCGGCAGTCACTTCGAATACCTGGCCGAACCAATGCAGATCCTGAAAGGCCGCCTGGTCGCCGTTGCGCTGTTCACCCTGTTCGGTATTGCCTCGGAGTTCATGCCGCTGCTGTATATTCCATTGATGATTGCGTTCTACCTGGCAATCCCACTCATCATCATGACGTCCTTGCGCTTTGCAATGAAGATGACGGCCTGGCGTGGCATTCGCTTCAGCCATCGCGGAACTGCAGGCAGCGCGTACGTTACCTTCCTGTTGTTGCCACTGCTGATTCCATTCACGCTGTTCCTGATCGTGCCCTACATGGCACTGCGTCAGAACAAGTTCGTATTCGACAATGTCTGGTTCGGCCGCAGCAAATTCGAACTGAACATTGGTGCAGGCGTGTTCTACAAGGTCTACGGTATCGCTACAGTATTGTTCCTGGTGTTCGGTGGGGCCCTGGGCTTCATGGTCGCGTCTAACACGGCTGGCGTGGGCGAAGAAGCCGCTGCGGCCTGGAGCGCCGATAACATGGGCTGGATCATCGGCTCTACCTTTGTACTCATGTTCGCCATTTTCACCTATATCAGTGCTGCCTTGGCTCGCGCTGTCATTAACGCCTTAACCGTCGAAAAGCACGGTTTCGAGAGCACGATCACCACGCCGTCGCTGGCCTGGGTGCTGATCAGCAATCTCTTCATCGTATCACTCACACTTGGCCTGGGTGCGCCTTGGGCACAGGTGAGAATGGCTCGATATCGCGCCGAAACCACGACGCTGATAGCCGACGGCAGCATCGATGATTTCGTCGCTGCACAGCAGTCTGAAATCAGTGCAGTTGGTGAAGGCGTGAGCGATATCTTCGAAGTAGACATCGCGCTGTGAGACAGTCTGCCGCAAGACTCACCGGTACTTACGCCGATGGGCAAAGTTCGCAAAGCCTGCCCGCGGTGCTGCTGGTTGATGCCAGTAGTGCGCGCCTGGATGCTGGCGACCGTGAGGTCATCTTCACACTGGAAGATCTTGCGGCAGAATCACGCATTGGCAATACACCTCGAGTCATCCGCCTGAACGGCAGTGGCCGCTTCGTCACCAAAGATCATGATCAGCTTGATCAGTTGGTGACGAGCGGCATCGTGAAGGGGGAGAACAAAGGCTGGATTCATCGCCTCGAGTCGCACTGGCATACGGTGCTGATGAGCATCTGCGTGCTGGTCGTCGGTACGACGGCTGCGTTCATCTGGGGTATACCGGCAGTCGCGAAGGCGGCTGCCATGGCACTGCCGCATGAAACTACAGCGGCGGTGGCCAAGCTTTCCATGGACACCATCGAGCAGATACTCGGTGGTGAATCGGAACTCGATACTGAACGACAGGATGAACTTCGCGCCCGTTTCATGGCTTCGGCCACGACCTACGCGCCTGGCTTGCCTGTTCGTGTCGAATTCCGTGATGGTGGCATTCTGGGCGCCAATGCCTTGGCGCTGCCGGATGGCACCATTATCTTCACCGATGAACTAGTGGAACTGGCGGAAGACGATAATGAGCTGGCTGCGGTATTTGCTCACGAGCTCGGGCACGTGGTGTACAGGCACTCGCTGAGACAGATCATTCAGGGGTCGATCATTTCGATTGCAGCCAGCGTCTATTTCGGTGATGTCACCGCTGGTGCGTCAGTACTGGCAGCCGCGCCGGTGTGGCTCGCCGACATGGCCTACTCTCGGGACATGGAGCTCGAGGCTGATGACTATGCCTATGATTTCATGAGCGCCGAAGGGCTGGCGCCGCATCACTTCAGCGACATACTGCAGCGCCTGACTACTGCGCACTATGAAGAAGCTGGCGCTACTGAAGAGGACGGTGAGAGTAACGACTATTTTTCCAGCCATCCTGCCACCAGTGAGCGTGTAGCGCGGTTTGAGGCTCGGTAGTGAGAGTAAGTTACGGGTGAACAACAGGCGAAAGCGCGCTTCTTCGAATAGAAGAATGGTCTACAACGCGCTATCACCTTTTTTCGACAGGGCTAAACCGCGTCGATCTTCGCCAGCAGCTCCTTCGTCTTCGCCCGCATCAATGCTTCATCGCCACGCGACTCTACGTTCAGCCTAACCAGCGGCTCGGTGTTGGACTTGCGCAGGTTGAAGCGCCATTCAGGATACTCGACGCTGAGGCCGTCAGTCTTGCCTACAGAGATGGCACCCGGGGCATATTCAGCTTCAATTGCTTCGAGCACGGCATCGGCATCACGCAGGGTTCGGTTGATTTCACCAGAAGCCGGGAAACGCGCCGCGCGCTCATCGATCAACTGCGCCAGTGACTTGTTCTCGCGTGACATCAGGTTGGCGACGACCAGCCATGGGATCATGCCGGAGTCGCAATAGGCGAAGTCGCGGAAATAGTGGTGGGCACTCATCTCGCCACCGTACACGGCATCTTCCTTACGCATGCGTTCCTTGATGAAGGCGTGACCGGTCTTGCTCTCGATCGCCTTGCCGCCGAACTGCTTGGCAACATCCAGTGTGTTCCACAGCAGGCGTGGATCGTGAATGACGCTGCCACCCTTCTCGCGATCCAGGAAGTATTCAGCCAGCAGGCCAACGATGTAGTAGCCTTCAACGAAGCGGCCGGTTTCATCGAAGAAGAAGCAGCGGTCGTAGTCGCCATCCCAGGCGATGCCCAGATCCGCACCGTGCTTGTGCAGCGCCTCGATCGTGCTGGCGCGATTCTCTTCCAACAGCGGGTTCGGCACGCCATTCGGGAACGAGCCGTCCGGATCGTGATGAACCTTGATGAAGGTGAACGGCAGATGGTCTTCCAGTTCATTGATGACCAGACCAGCGCCACCATTTCCTGCGTTACAGACGATTTTCAGCGGCTTGAGATTGTCCCGGTCCAGGTAGCCGAGCAGATGTTCAATATAGGGGACCATGGTGTGCAGCGTGTGATATTCGCCTGACTTCGCTGCATCCTTGAAGGTGCCGGGAACGAGTTCCTTGATATCCAGCAGACCGGTATCGGAGCTGATTGGGCGCGAGCCTTCACGGACCAGCTTCATACCATTGTAGTCTTCAGGATTGTGACTGGCAGTGACCATGATGCCGCCGTCCATATCGAAATGGTCCGTGGCGAAATAGATCTGCTCGGTACCGCAGAGGCCGATATCGTGAACATCGGCGCCGGCCAGAAGCAGACCCTTGGTCAGGGCCTTGGTGATCTCAGGGCTGGAGAGCCTGATGTCGTAGCCGACGACCACTTTCTTCGCACCGGTCACCTGCACGAATGCGCGGCCTATACGTTCTGCCACATCTGCGTTCAGTTGGTCCGGAACCCGGCCGCGAATGTCGTAGGCTTTGAAACAACTCAGATCCATTTGGAATACTCCCTGTTCATCTTGGCTATGGATTGCCTTTTAGGCGGAATGAATGCTTTGATCACTGTCTGTTCATTATGCCTGCTAATCGGACGCGGAAGGAAGCGACGGCAGGCAGGTGGTACTATAGCGCTCCACGGTCATCAAACAACGAGGACAGGTTACCGATGAGTTCGGATACAGATAAGAAAGCCATGAACGGTCGTCAACAGGCTATCGTCGAGCTCATCCGCACATCAGGCTCGGTTACCATCGAGCAACTCGAGCAGCACTTCGATGTGACCCCCCAAACCCTGCGCCGAGACCTCAATTTTCTTGCTGAAACCAACCAGATCCTGCGCTTCCACGGTGGCGCGACCTCGATCAGCAATAACCGGAATACGCCGTATACCGAGCGCAAGATTCAAAACCTCGAAGGCAAGCAGCGAATTGCCGAAGCCGTCGCCGCGAAGATTCCGGACCACTGCAGTCTCTTCATCAATATAGGCACGACCAACGAAGCCGTCGCCGCCGCGCTTATGCAACACCAGGGCCTGCAGATCATTACCAACAGCTTGCACGTGGCGACGGTCATGAGTCAGAAAGAGGATTTCCGTGTGATTGTCGCCTCGGGCGAGGTGAGGGCGCGGGATGGTGGCATCATTGGTGAAGCCACCATCGACTTCATCCGCCAGTTCAGACTCGATTTCGGCATCGTTGGCATCAGCGGCATCGATGACGATGGCATGCTGCTCGACTACGACTATCGGGAGGTGCGGGTAGCGCAGGCCATTCTCGACCAGAGCCGCTGTGTCTATCTCGCCGCTGATCACTCGAAATTCGGTCGAAATGCCATGGTGCAACTGGCGCCGATCGCAGCTGTGGATGCGCTGTTCACAGATGAAGCCCCGCCCCCCGCGCTGGCGGCTACATTGAAAGCTGAGGAGATCGAACTCCATATCGCTTAAACCATTTTCCATATTGAGTGGAAATACGCGTTTATGTTCGTTTTTGATTGATATTGGTTGATTAGCTTCCTGTGTGTGCGTATTATTTTCGCAAACGCTCACGCACGGAGGGTGCGTCATCATGTCTGCACAAAATCGTTTCGATCTCGCTGTCATCGGCGGGGGTATCAACGGCGCAGGTATCGCCAATGATGCCCAGGGCCGTGGCCTCAGGACCGTACTCATTGAGATGCACGATCTCGCCTGGGCCACCTCCTCAGCCAGTAGCAAGCTGATTCATGGGGGGCTCCGCTACCTGGAACACTATGAATTCAAGCTGGTGCGAGAGGCACTGAACGAGCGCGAAACTTTACTGCGCAAGGCGCCTCACCTCATCAAGCCGATGCGTTTCATGCTGCCACATCAGTCGCACCTGCGGCCGGCCTGGATGATTCGCTGCGGGCTCTACCTGTACGACCTGCTAGGCAAGCGCAAGCTGCTGCCAGGCTCCCGGAAGGTTGATCTTCGTGACAGCGGCGGACCTTTGAAGCCGGGTATCAGGACCGCGTTCGAATATTCTGATTGCTGGGTCGATGACGCACGGCTCGTGGTATTGAATGCGGTGCAATTCGTGGAAAAGGGCGGTGAAGTCCATACGCGTACACGATGCGTGGGGGCACGAGTTGAAACCAGGGAAGAAGCCGGGTCACAGAAGCCGGGCTGGATACTTGATCTGGAAGATACTGCCAGTGGCGAACGCTTTGAGATTCGCAGCGCTTCAGTCATCAACGCCGCGGGACCCTGGGCCGCCGACTTCATGACCCAGTCAGTCGGTCAGACACCGAAGATGCGGCTACGCCTGGTTCGCGGCAGCCATATCGTCGTACCACGCCTCTATGCGGGCGACCAGGCGTACATTTTGCAGAATGCCGATGGTCGCATAGTGTTCGTCATTCCCTACCTGGACGACTACAGCATTATTGGGACCACGGATGTGGACCATCAACTGGGCGCGCATCGTGCGGAGGCCACGGCAGAAGAGCGGGCCTATCTATGCAGTATCGCCAACGACTATTTCCAGTCACAGATCAGGGTGGAAGATATCGTCTATACCTGGTCTGGCGTACGTCCGCTGGCGGATGAATCTGCACCGGGTGCCGGTGCGGATGCTGCGCAGGCGGTCACGCGCGATTACAGCGTCGAAGTCGAGTCCCGCGGTCCATTGCTGCTGTCGATTTACGGTGGCAAATTGACAACCTATAGAACATTGGCCGCTACAGCTGTCGACAAGCTGCTGGAGGCCTCCGGCATTCGCAAGGTCGACCGCGGTAGCAAGACTGCCGATGAAGCTCTCCCTGGGGGTGAAGCGCTGGGGGAGCCTGGCACTGAGCAGCAAGGCCTGACGGAAGATCCGGCCATCTTTTTGAAGACGCTGGATACAAGACTTGCCGAGCGCTACGGTTTTCTGTCCGAACGCGCCAGACATCGGATTGCCCGGACCTATGGGCAGCGGGCGTTTGACTGGTTGGGTACGGCTCAAGACGCTGGTGAACTCGGACGACAGTTTGGCGAGGAGCTGACCGCTGCCGAAGTCAACTACCTCATGGTCAAGGAGTTCGCGCGCTGCGCTGACGATGTGCTGTGGCGTAGAACCAAGCTTGGACTGCGCGCCTCTGCCGAGACGGTCGATCAGCTGGAAGAGTACATGAGTCAGCGCGACCGCGAAGCGCTGAGCGATGAGGCATTTCGCCGTCGCTTGGATTCAGCCGGCGCCACGCATACACTGGCAAGTGCTCGTCCAGATAGGGACGGCGTCGATAACAATACTGAGGAACTCGAGCGTGCAGGCAGCCATTCTAGCAATTGATCAGGGAACAACGAGTAGCCGCGCCATTGTCTTCGACAAGTCCGGTGCCATTATCTCGACAGCGCAGCAGGAGTTTGCGCAGATGTTTCCTGAAGACGGCTGGGTAGAGCACGATCCCGAAACGATCTGGTCTGGTGTCGTCCACGTTTGCAAGTCGGCGATCTGCGATGCCATCCGCAAGGGCTATTTGCCGTCAACAATCGGCATTACCAATCAGCGTGAAACCACTATCGTGTGGGAGCGTGCAAGCGGCAAGGCCATTTATAACGCTATCGTATGGCAGGATCGGCGGACGGATGCCCTATGTCGGGAGTTGAAAGATGCCCGACCCGAAGCCGAGGCCATGGTTTCAGCCAAAACCGGCCTGCTGATCGACCCCTATTTCTCCGCGACGAAGATCGCCTGGATATTGGACCGGGTCGAAGGCTCACGTCACCGCGCTGAGCGCGGCGAACTGCTGGCCGGCACTGTCGACAGCTTTCTCATCTGGCGTCTGACCGAGGGTCGCAATCATGTCACCGATGCGACCAATGCCTCACGCACCAACATCTTCAACATTCATGACAATGTCTGGGACAATGAGCTACTCGAACTGTTCCAGGTGCCAAAAAACGTGTTGCCACAGGTTCAGGATTGCGCCAGCGATTTCGGCACCACCCACCTGTTCGATAGTGTCCTGGCCAGCGCTGGAGAGGATGCCAGAAAGGGCTTACCAATTTGCGGCGTGGCCGGTGATCAGCAGGCTGCGCTCATTGGTCAGGCCTGTTTCAAGCCCGGCATGGTGAAGAGCACCTACGGCACTGGTTGTTTCATGGTGCTCAATACCGGCAGCACGCCGGTTCGTAGCAGCCAGAATCTGTTGACTACCATTGGTTACCGCATAAATGGCGAAACCTGTTATGCCCTTGAAGGTAGTATCTTCATCGCAGGCGCCGCTGTGCAGTGGCTGCGCGACCGGATGCAGTTGCTTGGCAGCTCGGCGGAGAGCAAGACCCTGGCCGAACAGGTTGGCGAGAAAAATGATGTAGTGATGGTGCCAGCCTTTACCGGGATGGGCGCCCCCTACTGGAACGCGCGCACACGTGGCGCTGTTTACGGCATCACCCGTAACACTGGCGCGGCGGAAATGGTTGCGGCTGGTCTGCGTTCGGTGGTGTATCAGACCTGCGATCTCTGGGAAGCTATCGGCAGCGAAGAGAATGCGCCTGATTTACGCAATGCCATTTTGAGAGTCGACGGCGGCATGGCGGCGAATGACTGGTTCCTGCAGTTTCTGGCGGATATGCTCGACGCTGACATCGAACGCCCGGAAATTACCGAGACCACGGCCCTTGGCGCCGCGTATCTGGCAGGTTTGCAGTCAGGCATGTATGCCTCTCTCGAGGAAATCTCGGAAAAATGGAGTCGTAACGCCTGCTACCAGAGCAGGATGGCGCCTAAACAGCGCAATCGTTATCTGAAGCGCTGGGCTGCAGCGGTCAACGCGACGATTCTTTTCGCGGAACAAACTGCCTGAGCGCCACAGGGTCCAGGATCTCTATCCTGCCGTAGGCTATCGCGATACAACCGTGACTCTCGAGGTCCTTGAGGATCTGGTTGCAGGTTTGCCGTGAGATCCCTATCAGCTTCGCAAGCTGATCCTGATGCAGTTCGACTACCCTTCGGCTGATGCCAGATTGCTCGCCGTAGTTTTCTGACATGGCCGCCAACCGGCGGGCCATACGCACACTCGCCGGCAGCAGCGCAGCATCTTCCATGAAACCAAAGGTCTGACGCAGCTTGTGCGCCATGAGCAGCCCAAGGTTCTGCCAGTATCGAGGATGCATTTCCAGGAAGCGTAGAAGTCGATCCTGATCGACATGAACCAGTAGTGTCTCACCTTCGGCGAAGGCGTCGTGCGTTCTCGTCTTGCCATCGAAGAGGGCAATTTCGCCGAACCAGTTGGGCGGCGCAACGAAAGCGAGTATGGCTTCTCGGCCTTGAAAATTGCCACTGCTGATGCGAATTGAGCCCTGCACGATGGCGTAGATGCCGTCAGCGGCGTCACCGCGAGCAAACAGCCGCGTCCCTGCTGCAAGCGTACGTTCGTTCGACTCGCTCAGAAGGCATTCCCGCAGTGGCTCAGGCAGGGTTCTGAACCAACGGCCCTGCATGAGCTGCGCCGTTGCCTTAGTGGACGCTGGCATCTCTGATATTGCTTGAATTCATTGAGTGTTCAGTGTTTCACCGAGCCTGAGGCACCGCTATGCATGTCCCGAATGTGGGTCTCACCCGATCGCGCCACGATGTCGGCTTCCAGGGTCCTGAACATGCCAAGCATGAAGCAGGCCTCAGCCACAACGAAGAGTGGCCCGATGGCCAGTCCCATGAGGTCGTCGACGAAGGCCGGCTTCTTGCCTTCGTAATAATGCCCGACAAACTGGAAAATCCAGCCGACAACGAACAGGCCGATGCCCGCCCCCAGCCAGATACCGGTCGATTCTGCTGCGAGTGCATGAGAGCAGTAGACGGCAACGCCAAATAGTACGCTCATGATCAGGCCCAAGGGCAGGCTCAGTATGAGGTAATACAGGCAAGCTACGGCCGCGACGATGGCTGCTGGCGACAGTGCCATCGCGCCAACCTCGAACTGCGGTCGCCCGAGCAGGATGGCGACCCCAAGTACGATCATGGGGATACCAACAAAGTGAGTGGCGATATTGCGCTTGTCTCTGTGGTACAGCGCGTATTGACTGAGCTGATCAACCAATGTTTTCATTGTAAGAGCCTCGCTTTGTCCAGATATCGTCGTATCCTATCCTGAATCGTACCTGACAACAGTCAAGCAGACGACATTCATCCATGCTTCCTGTTCAACTTTACCACGGAGATCAAGCCTGATGACTCGCCAAGTCACCATCGCGGCTACACAGATGGCCTGTTCAACGGATAATTCCGAGAACATTCGCAACGCAGAACGCCTGGTTCGCGAAGCGGCCCAGCAAGGTGCACAGATCATTCTGCTGCAGGAACTCTTCGCGTCGCTGTACTTCTGCAGCGTCGAGTCCAGCGAGCACCTTGCGATGGCTGAGCCGCTGGCGACCAGTCACGTCGTGAAGCATTTCAGTGCGCTGGCGAAAGAACTGGGCGTCGTACTGCCGGTGAGCTATTTCGAACGCGATGTGAATAACTACTACAACTCGCTGGTGGTCATCGACGCCGACGGACGTGTAGGCGAGAATTACCGGAAAACCCACATTCCCTGCGGACCTGGTTATCAGGAGAAGTATTACTTCACGCCTGGTGATACCGGCTTCAAGGTATGGGATACCGCCTTTGGCCGGCTGGGCGTGGCGATCTGCTGGGATCAGTGGTTTCCTGAGGCAGCACGTTCGATGGCCCTGCAGGGTGCGGAAGTGCTGTTTTACCCCACCGCCATCGGTAGCGAGCCGGAAGACTCAACCGTTGACTCCAAGGGTCACTGGCAACGGACGATGCAGGGTCATGCTGCCGCGAACCTGATGCCGGTGGTGTCTTCTAACCGCATTGGCACCGAATATCTGCAGACGCCACACCAAAGCACCGAGTTGACCTTCTATGGTAGCAGCTTCATCACCGACCACACCGGCGCCTTGTTAAAGGAGGCCAGCCGGGACAAACGGGACATCATTCTGCAGCAGTTCGATCTTGCGGCGCTTGAATCACAACGGCGGGAGTGGGGTCTGTTCAGGGATAGGCGGCCTGAGCGCTATTTGCATGTGAGCGGGAGCCATCGCTAGCGCGAGGCTCCCTGGCCTGAGACCGAAGCTAGAGTCACCGAGCTGAGATCTCGCTTTGCATGCCGCATCACCGACACGCCGGAAGTGAGCGCCAGCATTCCCATAATCCCGGCAACCACCAGATCCGGCCAGGCCTGACCGGTGCCAAACACGCCAGCCGCAGCCACCATGACCGCAATGTTACTGAGTGCGTCGTTACGGCTGCAGAGCCAGACTGAACGCATGTCGGCATCGCCACTGCGGAACGCGTAGAGCATGACGGCTACCGTGACGTTGGCAATGAGTGCAAGCGCGCCTATTGCGCCCATGGTCAGGGGTTCGGGTGTTGTGTCGCTCACCATCACCCAGCCTGCTCTCGCCAGCACGGCAACGCCGAAAACAACCATCGTGAGCCCCTTCAACCAGGCAGCCCTGGCGCGCCAAAGCATGCCCATCGAGAGCACGGTCAGTGAAATAATGTAGTTGGCAGCGTCTCCAAGAAAATCAATCGCATCCGCCAACAGAGAGACTGAGCCTGACTGAAGGCTGGCTGCGAATTCCACCACGAACATGATGGCGTTGATGATGAGCGCAACCCACAAGGCACGACGGAAACGCGGTCCACCCGGTGATTCCTTATTACAGCCTGTTTCCACATTACAGCAGTTGCCAGCCATGAGACCTCCCGTTACGATTGAGGGGTCATTAAAAACCCTGTAGCCACTACAGAGTCAACACCTGACTCGACGTGGCGAGGTATGGGAGGACAAATAATGCGAATCGGTCGTTTGAGCCAACTGTCAGGTGTGGAAGTGGAAACTATCCGCTTCTACGAACGGGAAGGTCTGCTGCAGCGCGCTGAGCGTGAAGCGAACGGCTATCGCCGGTATCAGCAGGATCACCTCCAGCGCCTCGCGTTTATCCGCCATTGTCGCGCCCTCGACATGCCGCTTCAGGATGTGAAACGAATGCTGCAGTTCATGACCAAACCGACTCCGGACTGCGGTGATATCGATCGCCTCATCGAAGCGCACCTCGCCAACGTTCGTTCGCGACTGCAGAGCTTGCAGGCACTCGAAGTACAGCTTTGTTCACTGCGTGATCAGTGCGGGCAGCCCCATCGAGGGGACCACTGCGGTATCGTGCAGGAGCTCAAGTTGGCGGCCAATGGCAGGGCCTGCGCCTGCCACCCAGACTGAAATGCGCAAGAAGCCTGCCCTGCTTTTACGCGTCAGCCTCATAATCGTGCTGATGGTCATTTTTTCAGCCGCCGCCAAATGGATCATTTTCAACACGCTGCTCGTGCCAGATGGTTCCGGGCGACAGCCGGTGGAAACCCACAATACGAACTTTGACTAGTCCAACATGTCTTCGTCGTACCTGCTGAAAAATCAGGAGGAATGATGGATATCTGGACGGTACTTGGACTTGCCTTGCTACCCGCTCTGGGGAATTTTGCAGGTGGCCTGCTGGCTGAATTTACCGCCACGCCCAAAAACCGGCTCAATAATGCGCTTCATGGTGCGGCGGGTATTGTCATCGCTGTTGTTGCCGTCGAGATCATGCCCGAAGCGCTGAAGAAAACTTCATCGCTTGTGATCGCCCTGGGCTTTGGCCTGGGCGGGCTTGCCTACCTGCTCATTCAAGGCGGCGTAAGAAAATTGCAGGGCAGATTCGGTAAGCAAACCGAGTCGAACCTCAGTATGTGGATGGTCTACGTCGCGGTGTCCGTCGATCTCTTCAGCGATGGACTGCTGGTTGGAACCGGCTCAACAATCTCCTTGTCTATGGCCGTCGTTCTGGCACTGGGGCAGGTTCTGGCAGATGGTCCCGAGGGGTATGCCACAGTTGCGAACATGAAAGCCAATGGGATACCGAGGCTCAAGCGGACTTTGTTGTCCGCAACACTGGTTGTGCCCGCCCTTGGAGCTGCTGCATTTTCCTTTTACCTGCTCAGAGACCAGAGCCAGACCCTGCAAATGGGCATGCTGACCTTTACAGCCGCGATACTGACAGTCGCTGCTGTAGAGGACATGCTCTCCGAAGCCCACGAAAGCGCGGACGACACCCGCTACTCGGTCCTGGCCTTCACCGGCGGCTTTGTACTATTCACGCTGGTGTCGGCCGGACTAGGTAGCTGACTCAGCTCATGGCGCCACAACCCGTTCAAAGCGCCAGTGCTGATTCGTCTGCCCGTTCGGAGTCCACTGTTGAACGTTGGCGCCATCGTCGAGCATGCCTGCACCACCTGCCACATCGAGTGCCTTGCCGGAGTGACGGTTGATCAGGCGGTAATAGCCATCGCCAATATTCTCTATGCGCCACTGTTGATTGGCCGCGCCTACATAAGACCAGAGCTGGGTATTGCCGCCATCGCTCGTCGAGGCGTCGGACACATCGAGCGCCTTGCCGCTGTTGACCGAGACCAGGGTGGAAAAGCCATCACCGGCATCAACGAGGATCCACTGCTGATTGGTCTGCCCATTGCCGACCCACTGCTGCACATTAGAGCCGTTAGCCGTCGCGCCCGTGCCGCCTGCGACATCCAGCAGTTTGCCAGAGTGGCGTGCGCTGATGCGATAGGTCGTACCAGGGTAGAGACCGAGGCTTCGGGTATCACTCACGCTGCCATACACCTCAAACTCGTACAGCGAATAGCCGTAGTTCGTGGCGCGTTGGGTGCCATGGACGCGGACGTAGCGGCCGCGACCTTCAAGATTGATATCATCGATACCCCCATCGCCACCGGACGTGCCCCAGATCGTCTTCCATGTGCTGGCGTCGTCCGATACCTGCACGTAGTAGGTGCTGGCATAGGCGACCTCCCAGGCGAGCTTCACCCGCTTGATATCGTACGATGCGCCAAGATCCACATAGATCCATTCAGAATTCGTATAGGCACTGGACCAGCGTGTGTTGCCATCAGCATCAGTCGCATTCGCCGCTGCATGGCCCGTTTCAGTGGATGAAGTGGTCACAGGCCGACGATAGGCGATGTTAGGATCGCCAGGATTGACCGGACTGTTCCAGCCTGGCGTTTCATCGCGCGTCACGACGTTGCCGGCGTAGTAGGTCTGCTGAATCGTGGCATCGTTCTGCACCTGGAACGGCAGTTCCGCCCAACCCATGAAGAAGGTCCACCGAGGCTCCGCCGCCAGGCGCTCGGGCGAGGGTACCTTGTCGGTCTCGCCGATGGCGATGGGTTTACCGCCGGAAATGTTCACCATCGCGTTATATTTCCACGTGGCGAAGCCTTCGTAGATATCCAGTGCTGCAACATCCCAGTAGGCGCTGCCGGGATTATAGGTATTGAGATCGTTCACCAGGGTGCCGAAATCCTGCATGTCCCAGACCCAGATGAGATTACTCAGACCCTTGTTGCGCGTGAGATAGTCGTGGGTCAGCTGATAGAGCTTGCGTGTACCGTTTGCACCAGGCCGACCACCCCACCAGAACATGCCCTGGTTCATTTCGTGCAGCGGGCGGAACAAGACCTCGACGCCGTTGTTCTCCAGGTCCTGCAGATAGACGCTGATTTCGTCCATCATCTGCTTCCAGCGCCGGTTGATCGGGGTGCCGTCGGTCAGCAGCTGGCTCCATTCCCAATCCGACATTCTGCTCAACAGACCATTGCTATCCCAGCCGCAGGGCTGCGACTTCGCGGGATTACAGGCATGCCACATGATGTTGACCAGCGCACCGGCCTGCCACTGCCGCTTGGCCTCGTTGATCATGGTCCAGCGATTGGCGATGTTATCCTGCTGAAACAGAAAATCGCCGCTCCACATTGCTGGAAACTTGCCTGTCTTCACATAGACGGTATCCGTCCAACGCGCAGGGTCGGCATTAGGTTCGCGGTTGTGATGCCCGGCCACGGTCTGCTTGCCGGAAATGCTGTAGAGGTAGTCCAGGGATTTGAAAGGACCTGCCTGAGCGAGCGTGCTCACGAGCAGACACAGCATTGCCAGTGGCATGCTTCGGCCTAAGCGGTTTTTCATTTGAGCGTCCTGTCGATGATGGATCGTGCGAGGATACTAGCGCGTCTGGCGAGGGGCGAAATCGTCGGTTAGGACGAGACCGCTGGCTACCAGATCACAAAACACTCAAATCATGTTTATCGACTATCATTACGGTTCGAGCTGAGGCCTTGGCCGCGGTGTCCTTCTTCCACCGGGCTTCAACATGACGACGCGCGTTCTGCTGTTCTTTGTCTCCTTTTTTCTGACGACGGTCTGCCGTGCCGCAGAAGAGGCGGGCGCGGATAGCGTGGTGATAGCTGGCGCAGCGGAGTCGCACATCGCGCTCGGCCAGCATTTGCGTTACCTGCAGGATGCTGATGGTATGCTTACCGCCAGAGCCATCATTGGCAAGAGTGACTCACTTCCCTGGTCTGAAAGTACTGCCGAGGTACTGAATTTCGGTCTCTCGCCTGCGCCCTACTGGTTTTCCCTGAGCCTTCACAATCCCGATAGCCGGGCCGTCGAAAAGTTGCTGGAGCTGTCCTACGGCCTTCTCGATTACGTTGACTTCTACGTTGTGCGTGATGGCAGGCTGCGCAAAGCTGTCAGGACCGGTGACCAGATCCCCATCGATAGCCGGCCCCTGTTCCATCGGAATCTGCTGTTTCCCATAACCATTCCTGCAGAAGCCACAGTGCGAATCCTGATCCGGGTAGAGACGACCGGATCGATGCAGATGCCGCTCGATCTATGGAGTTTCAAGGCCTTCTTCGCACACGACCAGCGCCTGCTCTCGCTGCACATCCTGTTTGCAGGCATCATGCTGGCGCTGGCCATCTACAATCTGTTCCTGTTTTTCAGCGTTCGTGAAATGAGTTATCTCTGGTATGTGCTGAGCCTGATCAGTATTGCGCTGGTCACGCTCAATCTGCAGGGCGTCACCTTTCAGTTCCTGTGGCCGAACTGGCCGCAGCTGAACAATCCCTCGGTAGTGGGGCTCGTATCGGCTACTATCGTTTTCTCCAACGCTTTTGCGTACACCTTCCTGCGGCTGCATCTCTACGGCTGGTTCGTGAGGCGAGTCGTACTCGGTATGGCTTCAATTGGCGTGGCCCTCTTCCTACTCAATTTGCTAGCTCCAGAAGGGTCAATCAATTACCTCGCAGCGCTGCTAGCCGTGCTGACGGCAGTCATTCTCTTCAGCACCGGCGTATACGTGTGGCGCAAAGGGGATGTACTCGCCCGTTTCTATACGCTGGCCTGGTTTCTGCTCCTGACCGGAAGCGTGCTGATTCCACTTAGCAAGATCGGCATTCTTCCGCGCAGCCTCCTCTTCGAACATGCCCAACAGATTGGCATCGTGGCTGAGGGCCTGCTGCTGTCGTTTGCACTGGCGTACCGGATCAACATGGAGCGACATCAGCGCTTTCTCGCACAGGCTGAAGTGCTCGATGTGCAACGCCGCGCCAATGATGAGCTCGAACAGCGAGTGGATGACAGGACAGGGGAGCTTCAACTGGCCAATCAGAAGCTGCTGGAGGCTAGTGCTATCGACGGTCTGACGCAGGTCAAGAATCGCGGCTACTTCGACCGGACCCTGGTCGAAGAGTGGAGCAAGGCCTCACGCGCCAGGAGTCCGATCAGCCTCCTCATGATCGACGGTGATTACTTCAAGCGTGTGAACGACACCTATGGCCACCAGTGTGGCGACGCCTGCCTGCAGCATCTGGCCAGGATCTTTGAAAACGCTGTGAGCAGAGCCGGAGATTGCGTGGCGCGATATGGCGGCGAGGAGTTCGTCATTCTCTTGTGTAATACCGACGAAGCGGGCGCACGCCTGCTCGGCGAACGAATACGGGCTCAGGTTGCGGCAACACCCGTTGTCTGGGAGACACAGAGCGTGTCGCTCACAGTAAGCATCGGCGTTTCGTGTCATATACCGAAGCCTCATGAGCCGGCGGCGGCCTTGCTGAAGCAGGCTGACGAGGCCTTATATACGGCTAAGCACGGTGGGCGGAATCAGGTCTGCAGCTATCAGAAGCCTGACGCGTAGCTGCGAGTCACTGCCTGATCGTCGCTTCCGCACGGCTTCTCGTTCCAACAAAAGCTCTTAACTCTGGCTAAATCCAATTGATACGCATTCGCATCAATGCTAATTTTGCGCAAATTTTAAGCCAGAGACCTCTGTTATGGAAAACGGCCGCTTACAGCGAGCATCACATCTTTATCCGTATGCCACTGGCATCCTCATCAAGTTAACCTTATTGACTGCTTTAGTCGTTCTGACTGCTTGCGGTGGCGGATCGAGTGGCGGATCAGAAAATTCCCAGGTGCAGACAACAGGCGTCTGTGAGTCTTTCGACTGTCGCAAGATGCTGGAAAATCTGGCCGATAACGTGGTCACGCCAATGATCGACGCCTTCAATGCCCGGGTGGAGACGCTCAACGTTGCGGTGGGTGCATGGCAGCAAAGCCCCCAGAGCCCTCAGCTTCAAACCGAGGCGCGCCAGGCCTGGAACGACGCCATGCTGACGTGGCAGTCGCTGGAACTCGTTCAGATTGGGCCGCTGGCCGAGAACGACTCGCTCTTGCGCGACAGCATCTACGCCTGGCCGTCAGTAAGCGCCTGTGTCGTTGATCAGGAGGTTATCGAAGCGGCGGAGCAGGGTGTCAGTTATGACATCAGCACCCGCACGCCGCTCAGGAAAGGCTTGCCTGCGCTGGAATACATTCTCTGCGCCGAGTCGCTGGACCACACCTGCCCCTCGACCACGGTCAAGACGACTGGCTGGAACAGTCGCTCGCCCGAAGAGCGGCTGGCTCTGCGACTCGATTATGCCAAGGCCGCCAGCGCTGAACTCGTCCGTCTGGGTACTGAGCTGAAGACCCGCTGGTCTACTGGTCCGCAGAATTTCCGCAACGAACTCGTCACGGCAGGTGCCGGTAGTGCAGCGTTTTCTACCGCACAGAAGGCTGTGAATGCCGTCTCTGATGCCATGTTCTATCTCGAAAAGGAGGTCAAGGACATCAAGCTGGGGGAGCCGCTCGGGCTCAAGGGCGACAAGTGTCAACCAGGCACGCAGGCCTGCGCTGTGCTGGTTGAAAATCCACTCAGCGCCCGTAGCAAGCAGCATCTGCGGCAGAACCTGCTGGCGTTCCAACAGCTCTTTCTTGGTAATTCTGCAGACGGTATGCAAGGCCTGGGCTTCGATGACCTGATCGATTCAGTCAGCACCGGTGGCAACACCTCGGCGACCATGGAGGCTGATATCAGTGAAGCGCTCAACGCGGTCGATGCACTTGGAGAGCTGAGTTTGCAGGCGGCCGTTGCTGATGAGAATGGCTACAACCTCGCCAAGGGCATTCACGAATCGACCAAGAAGATTACGGACCGGCTGAAAAACGAGTTCCTCACTGTCATGGGGCTGGCCATTCCCGCCGCGGCGGCCGGAGATGGCGACTGACCTGATCGTCTCACGTTGATGGATAATTTCATTCCAGCCATCCAGGGGCAGCTGGCAACACTGCTGGCCTACCCCTTTGATCCGTCCAGACGAATCTATCTGGCTTACCTGCTTGGCAGCCTCGCCATCGTGCTCATCTGGATGGCGGCGGCTGTCGCGCGACGGGATTCGGTAATGGCGAAGCAGCTGTGGCAGCGCCTGGTCAGCCCTGCCATCTGGTGGCACCGTTCTGCCCGGCTCGATTACCAGCTGATGGTGATCAATCCTGCGCTACGGCTGTTACTGCTGGGACTCTTCAGCATATCTCTCGTGCCTGTCGCACTGGCAACTGAGTCTTTCCTGGCAGATTTTCTTGGCGATTCGAACCTGACGTGGAGCAGCGTGCAGGTCACTGCAGCCTATACCCTGACGCTCTTCATCCTCGACGATTTTACCCGTTTCCTGCTGCACTACCTCATGCACAAGGTGCCCTGGCTCTGGTCTATCCATCGCCTGCATCATTCAGCTGAGGTCATGACGCCCTTTACGGTATACCGGATACACCCTATCGAAAGCCTGCTGTACAGCCTTCGGATGGTCCTGACCCAGGGCCTGGTGCTCGGACTGTTCTTCTTCGGATTCGGCATGAACCTGTCGGTGTGGGAAATTGCCGGCGCCAACGTGTTTACCTACCTGTTCAACCTGGCCGGGGCCAACCTGCGCCACTCGCATCTCTGGATTTCATGGGGTCCATGGCTTGAAAGGCTATTCATCAGCCCGGCGCAGCATCAGATTCATCACAGCAGCGACCCGGTCCATTTCGATCGCAACATGGGCGCATTCCTCGCCATCTGGGACGGGCTATTCGGATCACTCGTCTTGGCGCGAGGACAAATCGTGCATGCCTATGGGCTGCACCGAAGTAAGCCATCGCCTCACATGAGTCTGTGGCAGGCTTATTATGAGCCATGCCTGCATTGCGGCCGCGCTATTGGCGGATCCCTTAAGGCGATGATCAATCGCTTGCGTGCACCCACCTTATCCCTGAAGCCCTTACGCGACCTCACCTGAACAGCAGAACCCGCGCGAGCCGCTGTCAAAGCTGCAGCTGCAAGAAGCACTCCAAATACTAATTGTAAATAGTTATCATTTAGATTACCGTTCTCTCTTTTTATCGACGCATAATACATTGAGGTACCCATGCGAAAGAAATTACTCGTCACAGTGATAGCGGCCACCATTACTGGACTGGGCGGTTGCAGTGACTCATCCGACTCCTCCGACACGCCTGCAGCGATCGACACGAATCCCAACACCGAATTTCTGGCCACGCTGGCCGTCCCTGCCACCTATAACTTCGAAAGCCGCTTCGTTGCGGGCGAAGAAAGCGCCCAGTATTCAGGCCAGGTTGCCCGGCAGGTGCTGATTGCCGACTTGAACACGGAAATCGGCAGCAAACTCGAAGCACGCATTGCCGATGGCACATGGACCAGCGACACGACAAAGGCCGATGTTCTGGCTGTGCTGAATAGCTATTTCGTCGAAGGGACCAACGCGGTTGGCGACAACCCAATCCTGCTAACGACCACTCCCCCGACGCTGCAGACGACTTACAACGAAATTTCCAGCGACAAGAATCTGGTCGACAAGCTGGCTGGCAACGACAGTGCCACCGATCACAAGGATTGGGATGCTGGCGCCTTCGAGGGCTGGACTGCTGCTTCTCCGCAGGCACTGGTCGAATCGTGGTTCGACATCATCGCTACGAACACTGCGGCGCAGGCCGGTGGTGCTGTTCGCATTCATCCAGTGACTGGTGAAACCCTCAAGGTGTACCACACCGACGACGGCCTGGATCTTCAGCAGCTTGTACAGAAGTTCCTGCTCGGGGCGGTTACTTTCTCACAGGGCACAGATGACTATTTTGATGATGCTACTGAAGGTAAAGGTCTCCTGACCGACAACACCGTGGCAGACGGCGACAAGCCATATACCGAGCTACAGCACCAGTATGATGAAGGCTTCGGCTACTTCGGTGCAGCACGCGATTATCTCGCCTATACCGATGAAGAGATCGCCGGGAAGGCTGGCCGTGAGGGCTTCAGTGAAGGCTATCACGACACCAATGGCGATAACGCCATCGACCTGAACGGCGAGTTCAACTTCGGTAACTCTACCAACGCAGCCAAGCGCGACCTTGGCAGCCAGAGCGGTACTGACTTCACCAAGACGGCCATGCAGGCCCTGCTGACCGGCCGTACGATCATCGCGCGCGCTGGAGACGATGGTGACGGCGCGCTGACCGAAGTCGAAATGGCTGTGCTGAAAGAACAGCGTGACATCGCCGTTAGTGCATGGGAAAAAGCCATTGCTGCGACCGTCGTGCACTACATCAACGACGTGCTAACCGATATGGACAAGGCTGATGCCAACGACGGTAGCTACAGCTATGCAGCGCACACCAAGCACTGGGCAGAGCTGAAGGGCTTCGCGCTGGGCCTGCAGTTCAACCCACGCTCACCATTGAACAATGGCACCCGCTTCAAAGCAGTTCATGACTTGCTCGGCGAGCGACCTGCACTGCCAGGCGGCGCAGACTTCGCAGCCTACCGCGATGCACTTATGGCAGCGCGTGCCTTGATGCAGGAGGCCTATGGCTTCTCTCAGGCAGATGTCGAGAACTGGTAAACGGTCTAACGTTCTGTGTGAAAGCTTAAGGGCGGCTCCTAGGGGCCGCCTTTTTTTCGAAGGCTATAGTGGTCACCCAAACGTAGCAGAGTGAAAGGGGCTTTTTTCCTTCCGCCATTGGAGGCGCTGCTATGTATCTATCCGTTCAACTCAGTTATTACCCGCTCTCCGAAGATTATAAACCTCGAATCAAGGCGCTGATCGCCCGGCTGGAAAATTCAGGATTGGAGGTTCACTCGAACCGGATGAGTACGCAAATCTTCGGCGATTTCGATAAGGTGATGCAGGTGTTCGCGGACGCCTTACGCTGGTCTTTCGAGACCTATGGCACGGCTGTCTTCACAGCGAACTTCATTCAGGGTGATCGGCGACCGAAATAAATTTGGTCAAAGCTGGGCGGCAACGGGACGCTGAATCGGCGGGTTCTACAAACAATGCAGATCCCGCCCGTCAAAAAGTCAGATTATGCCGTGCTATTTATTCGACGGTGACTGACTTGGCCAGATTTCGCGGCTGATCCACATCCGTACCCTTCAGTACCGCCACGTGATATGACAACAACTGAAGCGGAACCGTGTACACGATCGGCGCGAGAATGTCGTGAACCTTCGGGATGTGCAGCAGCGTCACACCTGGCTCAGGCGTAAAGTCCGTATCCTGATCTGCGAATACAAAGAGCTCACCACCACGTGCCTTCACCTCCTGCAGATTCGACTTCAGCTTCTCCAGCAGCTCGTTGTTCGGTGCCACGGTGATAACCGGCATGTCCTTGTCGACCAGCGCCAGTGGGCCATGCTTCAACTCGCCGGCAGGATAGGCTTCCGCGTGAATGTAGGAGATTTCCTTGAGCTTGAGTGCACCTTCCATTGCCACAGGATACATCGTGCCGCGTCCGAGAAAGAGGGCGTGATGTTTCTCGGCAAATGCCTGCGACAGACGCTCGATGGAGCCATCGAGGTCGAGCACTGCCTGAATCTGTGAAGGCAACGCGCGCAAACCTGCAACGATTTCGGCTTCCCGCTCACGGGACAGGCCATGTCGTCGTCCAAGCGCAAGGGTCAACATGAGCAGGGCCGTAAGCTGAGTCGTGAAAGCCTTGGTCGAGGCCACACCGATTTCAGGGCCCGCCAGTGTCATGACCGAGAGGTCTGATTCGCGCGTTAGCGAGCTGCCGGGCACGTTGCAGACGGTCAGCGCGGCTTTGAAACCTGCTGCCTTTGCCTGTCGCAACGCGGCCAAAGTATCGGCGGTCTCGCCCGACTGGGAAATGGTCAAAAACAGCATGTCGCTCTTGACGACATGGCTTCGGTAACGATACTCGCTCGCGACTTCGACAGAACAAGGAATGCCGACAAGATCCTCGATCCAGTACCGTGCAACGAGGCCTGCATGAAAACTGGTACCACAGGCAACGATCTGCACCGAACCAACGCCTTCGAAGACTTCAGCCGCTGCAGTACCGAGAACTTGATCAAGTACATAGTCAGCGCCCAGGCGACCTTCGAGCGTAGCTTTGATAACCTTGGGCTGCTCGTAGATTTCCTTGAGCATATAATGGCGGAAGCTACCCTTGTCGGAGCTCTCGATGCCATACTCATAGCGCTGAACCGGTCGCTCGACCAGCTTGTTGTCGCGATCCCAGATCCTGATGCTTTCAAGTCCAACTTCAGCCGTATCACCCTCTTCGAGATAGATGAAACGATCGGTCACCTGCAGCAATGCAAGTGGGTCCGAAGCAATGAAGTTTTCACCAATGCCCACGCCGATAACGAGCGGTGAGCCCTCGCGGCAGACGACGAGATGATCCGGATCGTCGGCGTTCAGCACAGCCAGCGCGTAGGCGCCGTGGAAGTCCTGTATGACGGTATGCAGTGACTCGAGCGTGGGGCCGTTCTTCAGCTGCTTGTTCAGTGCATGCACGACGACTTCGGTGTCGGTTTCCGACGTGAAGACGTAGCCGTCTTCCTTCAGACCACGGCGAAGTGCTTCATAGTTTTCGATGATGCCATTGTGAACGATAGCCAGACGCTCACCAGATTGATGCGGGTGGGCATTCAGCTGCGAAGGCTTGCCGTGGGTAGCCCAGCGCGTGTGGGCAATACCGATGTGGCCAGGCAGGGGACTGCTGGTAATCGCTTCCTCAAGCTTGGCAACCTTGCCAACTTCGCGCTCTCGCTGGAGCACACCTGCAGCACTCATAACCGCCATACCGGCCGAGTCGTAGCCCCTGTACTCCAAGCGCTTCAAACCTTCGAGAAGAATCGCCGAGACGTCCCGCTGCGCAATTGCGCCAACTATTCCGCACATAAACTGTACCTGTTCAAGCTGATATTCTAGAGAGTGATGAAGCTGTTTAACTGATTACCTGGCCCTGTCGCCCAGACCGGCGCCACCTTACAGCTTATGTATTCGGCTTTTTCTTGGCTGGACGCTTCCAGCCATCAATTTTTTTCTGTTTACCACGTGCTACTGCCAGTGAATCGGCCTCGACGTCGTGAGTAATGACCGAGCCGGCACCAACGGTTGCATTGGCGCCGACAGTCACTGGTGCCACCAGCGCAGTGTTCGACCCGATAAACACGTTGTCCCCAAGCACAGTCTTGAATTTGTTGACGCCGTCGTAGTTGCAGGTGATGGTGCCGGCGCCTACGTTCACGCCCTTCCCAATCTCGCTATCGCCAACGTAAGACAGGTGATTCACCTTGCTGCCCTCGCCAATCACAGACTTCTTCACTTCCACGAAGTTGCCTATCTTGGTGTCGCTGGCGAGCTCGCAACCGGGGCGCAATCGCGCATACGGGCCTATGACCGCACGCGATCCCACTTTGCTGCTCTCAACGGTACTGAATGCGAGTATTTCGGTATCCGCGCCAATCGTGCAATCTCGCAGTACGCAGTTCGGCCCGATACTGACGCGATCGCCAAGGACGACGTTGCCCTCGAAAACTACGTTGATATCAGCGAAGCAGTCACGGCCTGTCCTGACACTACCGCGAACATCGACACGCGCGGGATCGGCCAGGGTACAGCCCTCTGTCATCAGCCGATCAGCTTCCTTACGCTGAAACTGTCGTTCGAGCGCAGCGAGTTGAAGTCGATTATTGACGCCTTCGACCTCCATCGCACTGGCGGCTTCACCACTACCGACCGGCACACCATCGGCAACAGCCAGCGCCACGATATCGGTGAGATAGTATTCACCTTGGGCATTATTGGAGGAAAGTTTTGGCAACCACTGATTCAGTCGATCGAGACTGCAACACATGATGCCGGTATTCACTTCCTTTATCGTCTTCTGTGCGGGACTCGCATCTTTTTCTTCGACGATCCCAATTATTTCATGGCTATCGTTTCTGAGTATCCGACCGTAGCCGCTCGAATTGTCGAGCGTGACAGTCAGGATGCCGAGCTTGCCCGCCGAGGCTGCAACGAAATTGCGCAGTGTATCTGCAGCAATCAGCGGCACATCGCCGTATAGGATGAGCACCTGGCTCGCATCATCGGCAACTTCATTCAGCCGCGGCAGGGCCTGGGCGACTGCATGTCCGGTTCCCAATTGCTCGGCCTGCTCACTGTAGGTCAATCGATCAGCTGCAGGGATTGTGGACAGCTTCTGCCGAACATGCTCTCCCTTATGACCGTAGACAATATGGATGTGACCCGGCTCGATTTTTAGCGCGGCATCGATGACGTGTTCGACCAGGGGCTTGCCTGCAATTCCATGCAACACCTTTGGTTGGTCGGACTTCATTCGGGAGCCTTGTCCTGCGGCGAGTATGACGACTTCCAGTGGCATCTTGTCAGTTCCTGATAACGGGGCTTGCCGGCGCATCCGGCACAAATGAAAAAGGGAAGCTGCGGCTTCCCTTGTATAATAGCTTGTTGGGCTGATTTGTCTGCTTTGGACTACTACCTAGCGACTGATCAGCGTCCGGTCTTACGACGGAACTGCTGAATAGTACGCAGTCGAGCTGCGGCCTCGGCAAGCTGACTGGCCGCTTTGGAGTATTCGAAGTCTCCAGTACGGTTCGCCAGGGCTTCTTCAGCCTGACGCTTGGCTTCGATAGCGGCCGCTTCATCAACGTCACCGGCCCGCTCAGCCGTATCCGACAGAATCGTGACGATATCCGGCTGAACTTCAAGATACCCACCGGTCACGAAGAAGACCTCCTCAGCGCCACCCTGAGTAATGACCCGAACCGGGCCGGCTTTCAATGCCGTCAATAATGGGGCGTGTCCGGGATAAATACCCAGGTCGCCTTCGCTACCGGCAGCAATAACCATCTCCACCAATCCGGAGAAGATGGCACGCTCGGCGCTTACGATATCGCAATGCACGCTGATACCCATTGAAAAATTCCTCGCTCTGGCACTACTGACGACCTCATATGAATGTCGTCAGTAGCAATGTAGTGCCGCTAAATCACGGCCACTTGCCGCCTTACTTCTTGCTGGACCTGGCCTTCTCGACAGCTTCCTCGATACTGCCAACCATGTAGAACGCCTGTTCTGGCAGATCATCATAGTCACCGTTGAGGATACCGTTGAAACCGGCAATGGTTTCCTTGAGGGAAACGTATTTGCCTGGTGAACCAGTGAAGACTTCAGCTACGTGGAATGGCTGCGACAGGAAGCGCTCGATCTTACGTGCACGGGCAACAGTTGTCTTGTCTTCTTCTGAAAGCTCATCCATACCAAGAATGGCGATGATATCTTTCAGTTCCTTGTAACGCTGAAGAACCGTCTGAACACCACGAGCAACATCATAGTGCTCCTGACCAATAACGAGCGGATCGAGCTGACGGCTGGTGGAATCGAGTGGATCGATCGCAGGGTAGATACCCTTCGAAGCGATATCTCGGCTCAGTACGACAGTCGCATCAAGGTGAGCAAAGGTCGTTGCTGGTGATGGATCGGTCAAATCGTCCGCAGGTACGTAAACGGCCTGTACGGAGGTGATTGAACCAGCGCGCGTAGAGGTAATTCGCTCCTGCAGTACACCCATCTCTTCAGCCAGTGTCGGCTGATAACCAACCGCTGAAGGCATACGACCCAGCAGTGCCGATACTTCGGTACCTGCCAGTGTGTAACGATAGATATTGTCGATAAACAGCAGAACGTCCATGCCTTCGTCACGGAACTTCTCAGCCATTGTCAGGCCAGTCAGGGCGACGCGCAGACGGTTTCCAGGAGGCTCGTTCATCTGGCCGTATACCATGGCAACCTTGTCGAGAACGTTAGACTCCTTCATTTCATAATAGAAGTCGTTACCTTCACGAGTACGCTCACCAACACCTGCGAATACTGACAGACCCGAGTGCTCTTTCGCGATGTTATTGATCAGTTCCATCATGTTGACGGTCTTACCAACACCAGCACCACCGAAAAGACCGATCTTGCCGCCCTTCGCAAATGGACAAACCAGGTCGACAACCTTGATACCGGTCTCGAGCAGTTCAGTCGAAGCCGCCTGATCCGCATAGCCAGGGGCTTCACGGTGAATAGGCATGGCTTCTTCAGCACCGATTGGACCCTGCTCGTCGATAGGCCGCCCGAGAACGTCCATGATGCGTCCCAGCGTCGCTTTGCCAACTGGCACGGTGATCGGCGCGTTGGTGTTCGATGCTGTCAGGCCTCTACGCAGACCTTCGGTACTACCCATCGCGATGGTTCGAACGACGCCGTCACCCAACTGCTGTTGCACTTCAAGTGTCGTGTCTTTTCCGTCGACCAGAAGAGCGTCATAGATCTTTGGCACGCTCTCACGCGGAAACTCCACGTCGATGACGGCACCAATGATCTGAACTATGCGTCCGCTACTCATTGTTCATTCCTCTCAAAATAGATTCTGTTCAGCCTAGACCGCTGCGGCGCCGCCGACGATCTCTGAAATTTCCTGTGTAATTGCCGCCTGACGGGCCCGGTTGTAGGCCATAGACAGATCATCAATGAGGTCGCCCGCATTATCAGTCGCACTCTTCATCGCAATCATTCGAGCTGCCTGTTCGCAAGCGTTGTTTTCGACAACTGCCTGGTAAACCTGGGACTCGATATAACGATCGAGCAGGCCATCCAGAATAACCTGGGCCTCCGGCTCGTAGAGATAGTCCCATGTCCGCTCCTTCAGGTGTTCGTCTCCTGAAGGAGGCAGTGGCAACAGCTGGTCTACAGTAGGCTGCTGGGTCATGGTATTGATGAACTTGTTGTACACGATATAGAGACGATCTATCTCGCCACTGGCATAGGCATCCAGCATGACTTTTACCGAGCCAATCAACTTACCGAGAGACGGTGTGTCGCCCAGGTGAGTGACCGCCGCTACGACGTTACCACCGTAGCTCTTGAAGAAGCTCACGCCTTTCTGGCCGATTGCACAGAACTTGAGGTCTGCACCTTCATTCTTCCAGTGCTTCATGGACCGCATGGTTTCGCGGAAGGCATTCACGTTGAGACCACCGCAAAGTCCGCGGTCAGTCGTCACAACGATATAGCCGACTCGTGAAACCGGTCGGTCTTTGATATAGATGTGCTGGTATTCAGGGTTTGAGTGCGCAATGTGACTTACGACACTGCGGATGCGCTCGGAATAGGGCTTGCCCTGCGCCATCCGCTGTTGCGCCTTGCGCATCTTACTCGCAGCGACGAGCTCCATGGCACTCGTGATCTTTTGAGTGCTTTTGATGCTCGCAATCTGGGTTTTAATGTCTTTTCCGACTGCCATAGCTAGCTGCTCTGTCTACATTCGTATTGAGTGCGCCGGCTCTTCAGCTGGAGTGACCAGTCGGAAAGCCGGCAGCGACGTGCTTACCAGGTCTGGGTAGCCTTGAACTGTTCGATACAGTTCTTCAGACCAGCGGCGATCTCGTCGTTATAGTCACCTTTCTCGTTGATCTTGGCCAGCAACGCTGAGTGCTCGCTGTGAGCATAGGAAAGCAGCGCCGCTTCAAAGTCAACAATCTTGGAGGCATCGACATCCTCCAGATAGCCTTCGTTTGCAGCGAAGAGTGCCAGACCGATTTCAGCAACACTCATCGGGCTATACTGCTTCTGCTTCATCAGCTCCGTTACACGCTGACCGTGCTCGAGCTGCTTACGCGTGGCTTCATCAAGGTCAGAAGCGAACTGCGCGAATGCCGCCAGCTCACGATACTGAGCAAGTGCCAGACGAATACCACCGCCGAGCTTCTTGACGATCTTGGTCTGGGCCGCGCCGCCAACTCGAGATACCGATACACCTGCGTTCATGGCAGGGCGGATACCGGAGTTGAACAGGTTAGTCTCGAGGAAGATCTGACCGTCAGTGATCGAGATAACGTTGGTCGGTACGAACGCTGAAACGTCGCCACCCTGGGTTTCGATGATCGGCAGCGCCGTTAGCGAACCAGTCTTGCCTTTGACTTCACCGTTCGTCATCTGCTCAACGTATTCTGCGTTGACGCGTGATGCACGCTCAAGCAAACGGGAGTGGAGATAGAAAACGTCGCCAGGATAAGCTTCACGACCTGGCGGACGACGAAGCAGCAGGGAGATCTGACGGTAGGCTACAGCCTGCTTCGACAGGTCATCGAATACGATCAATGCGTCTTCGCCACGGTCACGGAAGTACTCACCCATTGTACAGCCCGAGTAGGGTGCAAGGAACTGCATCGAAACAGGGTCAGCTGCACCAGCGGCTACAACGATGGTATGACCCATTGCATCATGCTGCTCGAGCTTACGAACGATGTTGGCGATGGTTGACTGCTTTTGTCCAATCGCAACATAGACGCATTTAACGCCGGTATTCTTCTGGTTAATGATGGCATCGATGGCGATAGCCGATTTACCAGTCTGACGGTCACCGATGATCAGCTCCCGCTGACCACGTCCGATTGGCACCATGGTGTCGATCGATTTGTAACCAGTTTGCATCGGCTCAGCGACCGACTGACGAGCGATAACGCCTGGCGCCACCTTCTCGATCGGGGCTGTCTCGGTGAAGCTGACTTCACCCTTGCCGTCGATAGGGTTACCCAGGGCGTCAACGACGCGACCGAGCAGACCCGTGCCGATTGGCACTTCAAGAATTCTACCGGTAACCTTGACCTTCTGGCCTTCCTGCAGATCCTTGTAGTCACCCAGTACGACAGCACCAACCGAATCACGCTCAAGGTTAAGTGCCAGACCGAAGATACCACCTTCAAATTCGATCATCTCACCGTACATGACGTCGGCCAGACCGTGGATCAGAACGATACCGTCGGCAACGCCAACAATAGTCCCTTCGGTCCGGGCATCGGCGGAGATATCGAGCTTCTCGATTCTCTTCTTAATAATTTCACTGATCTCTGACGGATTCAGTTGCTGCATGCCAATATCCTCAAAAATTTCAAATTCGTTCAGGAACCCATTGTCTCGGACAGCTTCTGAAGGCGGCCGCGAACTGATCCGTCAATTGTCATGTCACCTGCGTGAATGACCACACCACCGATAAGCGAATTATCAACGGTGGTGGTTAGCTGAATATTCTTCTTCAGCTTGGTCTTCAACGCGTTTGCCAGGGTATCTTTCTCCTGGTCAGACAGTTCGAATGCACTGGTGACGGTCACATCGAGCGACTGTTCCTGCTCTGCCTTGTGCTGCTCGAAAAGCGCAGATATTTCGGGCAGAACCACGAGACGGTCGTTCTGGGCGAGCATACTCAGGAAGTTTTTGATGTCATCGCCCTGGACGTCGTCGCCAGACAGCTGCAGCAGCGTTTCCGCTTGCGCTTCCTGTGACAAGCCAGGATGCACGATGAAATCGCGGACCTGATCCTGTTCCACATAAGAGGCTAAAGACAGGAGTGCGATCGACCATTGGTCGACCGTACCGTCCTGTCTTGCCTTCTCAAAGGCTGCCCGGGCGTAAGGCCTGGCCAGCGTCATGGATTGTGCCATCAGCGCGCTCCTTAGTTCAGTTGCGCGGCAAGCTTACTCAGCATGTCGCTATGCGCGGACTGGTCCACAGATCGCTCCAGAATGCGCTCTGCGCCAGCCACGGCAAGCGTAGCCACTTCTTCGCGGAGTGCTTTCCTGGCACGGTTCAGTTCCTGTTCGATCTCTGATCGGGCAGCAGCAATCTGCCGCTCGCCTTCAGCTCGAGCCTGTTCTTTGGCTTCTTCGATCATCTGTGTAGAACGCTTGTGCGCCTGCTCGATGATTTTGGCCGACTGGGCTTTCGCGTCCTTGAGTTCGTCAGCAACTTTATGCTGAGCAAGCTCAAGATCCTTCGAAGCACGTTCAGCTGCCTGCAGACCGTCGGCGATCACTTTTTCCCGCTCTCTGAGCGCCTGAATAATCGGCGGCCAGACGTACTTCATGCAAAACAGCACAAAGAAGAAGAAAGCAATTGCCTGGCCTATCAAGGTTAGGTTGAAGTTCACGTCAACACCGCTCCTGCATTGGTCAATGGGTTAGTTTGGTTTGTATTAACCAGCCACCTGACCGAGGAACGGGTTTGCAAACATCAGGAACAGTGCGATACCAACACCGATCATTGGTACGGCGTCGAGCAGACCCGCAACGATGAACATTTTGGTCTGAAGCATCGGGACCATTTCTGGCTGACGTGCAGCGCCTTCGAGGAAGCGGCCACCAAGCAGTGCGAAACCGATGGCTGTGCCCAGTGCGCTAAAACCGATCAGAATTGCTACTGCAATCGCGGTCATTCCAACTACATGTTCCATGAGATCTCCTAGATATTTACTGAGTGATTAACAACGTTATGAAAACAGATAAAACAGGTATTACTGAACTGATGATCAATGGTCTTCATGCGCCATGCTGAGATACACGATGGTCAGCATCATGAATATGAACGCTTGCAGGGTGATGATCAGTATGTGGAAGATTGCCCACACCAGATGCAAACCTACGCCAAGCGCACCTACCCAGATACCAGCCATGTACATGACAGCTATCAACATGAATATCAGCTCGCCGGCGTAGAGGTTACCGAACAGTCGCAATGCGAGCGAAATAGGCTTTGAAATCAGGCTGACGAATTCGAGAAGAAAGTTGAAAGGAATAAGCCATTTGCCAAAAGGCATCAGTGTCAGCTCGCCAATGAAGCCGCCAAGGCCCTTGACTTTGATACTGTAGTAAATAACGAGAGCGAAGACGCCCAGCGCGAGTGCAAACGTGATATTGACGTCCGTGGTCGGGACGACTTTCATATATTCGACGCCAGCGACGCTGAAAAGGGCTGGAATGAAATCAACTGGAATAAGATCCATGAAGTTCATCAGGAATATCCAGCAGAAAATTGTCAGCGCGAGCGGGCCAACTACTTCATTCTTTCCGTGAAAGCTTTCCTTCACGCTGGTGTCGACGAAGTTCACCATGACTTCGACGAAGTTTTGCCACTTGCTGGGCACACCACTGGTCGCTGTGAGGGCAGCCTTGCGGAATAACCAGAGGAACAGGATGCCAAGACCGATCGACCAGCCCAGGGTGTCCACGTGGATAGCCCAGAAACCCATTTCAGCAGCCTGTTCGCCATTTTCAGCGAAGCCCCAGCCATTCACGGGATGCTTACCATACACCAGGTTTTGCAGGTGATGAATGATATAGGAGGTAGGGGTCAGCGTTTCACTCGCCATTATCGATCCTCAGTGTACGGCAGGCCAGAGACGTGCCGGCTTCAAGTTGCGTAATCATTGTGACCGCGGCTGCAAAATCCATGGAGCGAACCAGTGGATGGCCTGTACGGCAATAAAAGCGGCAAACAGATGGCCCGCGCTGAGCGGCTTGACGAAGATGAAAGCAGCGGCAAATCCCGCTGCGGTCATGACCATCTTGATGGTTTCCGCTTTATAAGTTGTCTGTAATATGAGCCTTGCTGATCGAGCACCCTGATACCTGAACATGGCCAGAGAAAAATACAGGCCAGGTATCATGCAGATCAAGCCACCTAACAGGGCAGATAAGGCGGCGACTGCGCCACTCAAGGCACCTGAGACTCCCACACAGACCAGAATCATGAGGCCTTGCATGGCTGGCATCCGCCAGACCGGTGGTTTTCTCATCCGCATCTTTCCTGCGTATGCTCAAGTTCTCCGGCTATGACCGGCAGATTAAAGCGGGGGCATTATAGGGTCTGGTGTCTGCAATCGCAAGGCCAGAACTCGCGAGCTGAAGTTACTGATTTTCTATCGGATATGAGCGAGGATGCCTTCGAGCTCATCGAGCGAGTGATAGGCAATGGTCAACTGACCTTTACCACGCGCACTCTGGCGGATGGTGACCGCCGCACCGAGCTTCTCGGAGAGGTTCTGCTCCAGCCTCATGACGTCCGGATCGACGGCTGTTTCGGCGGCCTTTTCCTTCGGCGCTGCCTGCATCTTTCTGACATATTCTTCCGCCTGCCGAACAGAATAAGCCTTGTCGATGATCTGTCGCGCGGCACGATACTGATCGTCGGCGGACAAGGCCAGCAGTGCCCGGGCATGTCCCATCTCAAGATCGCCACGTTCGAGCAGCGTAGCGACCTCGGGAGAGAGTGCAAGCAGCCGCATCAAATTGGTGACCGTAGATCGGCTCTTACCAACAGCTTCTGCAACTTCCAGCTGCGTGAGCTTGAACTCATCCTGCAGTCGCTTGAGCGCGACCGCTTCTTCCATGGCGTTGAGATCTTCACGCTGGATATTCTCGATGAGCGACATCGCGATAGCCGCCTCATCAGGGACGATCCGGATGAGCACCGGTACTGATTTCAGGCCGGCAAGCTGACTGGCTCGCCAGCGCCGTTCACCGGCAACGATTTCGAATCGACCCTCAGAAAAGGGTCGCACCAGAATCGGTTGCATGACACCCTGCTGGCGAATGCTCTGGGCAAGTTCTTCCAGTGCTTCAGCATCCATATCCTTGCGAGGCTGATAGCGACCGCGCTGCAACTGCTCGATCGGCAACTGGACGAGCTGTTCGTCTTCGAAGCTTCTGCCGGCCTCTGCCTGAGGGACTTCAGATACGTCGCTTTCCTGTAACGGCTGGCGGGATTTTGCTCCGGCAAGCAGCGCGTTCAGGCCGCGGTCGCCAAGCCCTCTTTTCTTAATGCTCAATGGATTGTCTCTCTGCAGGGATCTTCGATAACTTCATTCGACAGCGCTTAGCTGACTTCTGCGGTCACGGGTCGGGCTCGTTCCTTGGCTCGGCGAATCATCTCACCAGCCAACGCAAGATAGGCAATCGTACCTTTTGACTGGCGATCATACTTCAGCACTGGCAGACCATGCGAGGGGGCTTCGGCGAGACGCACGTTTCGCGGAATGATCGCCCGGTAAACGCTGTTGCCGAAATACTGGATGAGCTGTCTGCTGACGTCACGTGCCAGGCTGTTTCTGGGGTCGAACATCGTGCGCAGAACACCTTCCACCTTGAGGTTCGGGTTAACCGTTTCCTGAATCTGTTCGATGGTATTGATCAGGGCCGCGAGCCCCTCGAGCGCAAAAAATTCGCACTGCATGGGTATGATCAACCCATCGGCTGCGGCAAGCCCGTTCAGAGTAAGCATGTTCAGCGAGGGTGGGCAGTCGATAAGCACAAAATCGAATTGCTTCTTGTACTCTGCCAGCGCCTTCCTGAGCCTGTATTCACGGCCAATTTCGCCAATCAGTTCAATTTCAGCGGCGGTAAGATCACCATTGGCGGGCAGGACCGTATATCCCCCGGACGAGCGTTTCACGACCGCATCGATTGGCTGGCGCTGCGTGAGCACCTCGTAAGCCGTGGCACTGAGCTCGTTCTTGTTGATGCCGCTCGCGGTTGTCGCGTTACCCTGCGCATCCAGATCGATCAACAGAACACGGCGCTTCATGGCCGCGAGCGATGCGGCGAGATTGACGCAGGTTGTGGTCTTGCCGACACCGCCTTTCTGATTGGCAACCGCCAGAACTCGTGTACTCACGATGGCTTGCTCCAATATTGGTTTCGCTTGTCTAGGGTGAGCATGCAATCCTTATTGATCGGCTTTGTTTCGTTCGGTCTTACTCAGAACAAGCAGATGACGCGCCTCTTCCAGAAATGGCACCTGCAGGCGATCGATTCGCTCGACTACCCACGGCGCCGGGAGGGCTTCAATTTCCGCCTGCGGCAACTGTCCCTTCATCGCCAGCAACTTCGCTGACTGTAAATCGGGGTGCACCAGCCACGCTGTCATCTGCCGCAGCTGGGTAAACGCCCTCGATATCACGATATCTATTGGCCCTTCGGGCGAAAATGATTCCAGCCTGCCATGGACTACATGAACGTTATTCAATCCGAGCGTATGGCAGCATTGCACCAGAAAACGGGTCTTTTTGCCATTACTATCCAGTAGAATCCAGTGCGTATCTGGCATGACAAGCGCAAGAATGAGCCCCGGAATTCCCGCGCCGGTTCCCACATCCAGGCAAGTGAGCCTGACCGGAGCGGAACGTTGGAGGTCTTCGAACGCTGACAGCACGCTGAGGCTGTCGAGCAGATGGCGCACGACCTGCTCTCTGGGATCGCGCACTGCCGTCAGGTTGTAGGCGGTGTTCCATCGATCCAGCAGCCCAAGATACTGCAGCAGCAGCTGAATCTGGTCTTCGCTGAGGGACAGTCCAAGTTGTGCTACGCCTGATCGCAACAGACTCCCTGTGTCACGATGCTGCATCAGGCTGCTGTTTTTCTTTTCTTCAGGTGCACGAGCAACAGAGATACAGCCGCCGGTGTAACGCCGGGTATTCGACCGGCCTGACCAATAGAAGCAGGCCGCACATTGCATAGCTTCTGGCGAATTTCCGACGACAGACCGTCGATGCGGGCATAGTCGAAATCAGCCGGTAGCACGAGATGCTCGTTTCGACGCAGTTTCTCAATTTCCTCGCTTTGACGGGTGATGTAGCCGGCGTACTTGATGCCGGTTTCCACTTGCTCCGAAACCTGACCGGCGATGGCCTGTGTGGCGGTCGTCTCTGCAATACCATCCATTAACTCAGGCGCTGGTTCTTCAGCCAGCCAGAGCTGTTTCAGCGCAGCCAGTGTGACCTCTGGACGCTTGACGAGGTCAAACAATGAATACTCCCTCGCGATGTTGAAGCCGAAAGTATTGCTGATGGTCTCGGCCAGCGGACTGGCCGGCTGCACCCAGGTCTGCTTCAACCAATCATGTTCACGCGCAATTGCGTTTTGCTTTTCGCTGAAGACAGCCCAGCGCTCGTCACTGACCAGGCCCAGTCGGCGTCCAGTCTCGGTAAGACGCTGGTCCGCGTTGTCTTCGCGCAACAATAACCGATACTCGGCCCGGCTGGTAAACATCCGATAGGGCTCAACAGTGCCCATGGTGATGAGATCGTCCACCAGCACACCGAGATAGGCTTCGGAGCGACCGAAGGTGACCTGATCCTTATCTAGGCCGCGCAAGGCTGCATTTACACCGGCCAGCAGCCCCTGCGCACCAGCTTCTTCATAGCCCGTCGTGCCGTTAATCTGGCCGGCGAAGAACAGACCGGAAATAACCTTCGTTTCGAGTGTCGGCTTGAGGTCCTGTGGGTTGAAATAGTCATATTCAATGGCATAGCCAGGTCGGGTAATGTGCGCATTTTCCAGGCCAGGCATCGAATGCACCAGGGCCAGCTGCACGTCGAAGGGCAGACTGGTGGAGATACCATTAGGGTAGAGCTCATGGGTGGTCAGACCCTCAGGCTCGATGAAGATCTGGTGCGAATCCTTGTCTGCGAAACGCTGGACCTTGTCTTCGATAGACGGGCAATAGCGCGGCCCAACCCCTTCAATCTTGCCAGTATACATGGGGGAGCGGTCCAGGCCACCGCGAATGATCTCGTGAGTTTCAGCGGTTGTCTTGGTGGTAAAGCAGCTGATCTGCCGAGGGTGCTTCGGCGTGTCGCCGATGCCATACATGAATGACATGCTCGGCAGCGGCGTATCTCCGGGCTGTTCTATCATCTTGCTGAAATCCACGCTGCGAGCATCAATGCGTGGGGGTGTGCCAGTCTTGAGTCGGCCCACTCGCAGGGGCAACTCCCGCAAGCGGTCGGCAAGGCGGATGGATGGAGGATCGCCGGCGCGTCCGCCCCGGTGATTTTCCAGGCCGATGTGTATGGTGCCGCCGAGAAAAGTACCGGTAGTCAGCACGACACTCTGAGACATGAAGCGAATACCTGATTGGGTTACCACACCTTTCACGGTGTCGCTCTCTACAATCAAGTCATCTGCAGCCTGTTGGAAAATATCGAGGCCTGGCTGGTTTTCCAGCATGGTTCGGATGGCGGCACGATAGAGGACCCTGTCGGCCTGGGCTCGAGTGGCACGCACCGCAGGGCCCTTGCGGCTATTGAGCACGCGAAACTGTATGCCTGCAGCGTCAGCTGCTAACGCCATCGCACCACCGAGCGCATCGATTTCCCTCACCAAATGGCTTTTACCAATGCCGCCAATGGCAGGGTTACAGGACATCTGCCCCAGAGTCTCGATGTTATGAGTCAGCAGAAGTGCGCTCGCACCCGCACGGGCTGCTGCCAGCGCCGCTTCAGTACCAGCGTGTCCGCCGCCGATCACGACGACGTCATAATGCTTGTGATAGATCATAAATGGAGACCCGGGAACTCTTAAAATGGGGCGGTAGTTTACTACGGCTGCCTAGCCTTCGCGAGTATTGTACAAACCATGAACAATTTACTGCCAAATTTATACCTCAGAGTGATTAAATCCACCCTGCTTAGACCAGTAGTACATTAACACTTTGAAACATTAGGGGAATCATAAAGTTACAAACATCTTCTCAAGAAGTTATTAATAGACTTATCCACAGGCATAATCCAAGCCAACTGTCTATTGACAACGATATCTACTTGAAATTTATAGAGATTTAAAAAGAACAGATCGATACACTAAAAGGACGATAAAAGTTATCCACATTATTGACAACTCGAGAATACCGTTGATCGGAACGGGGACGCGCCCGGCCCGCGGTTCGGGACTACGGCGATTTCCGGGGCTGGGTTTGCGCATCACGTTGCCCCAACCGTTCCAGCTTTTCGCGGATTTTGATTTCGAGACCCCGGTCTACCGGTTGGTACCAGCCGGGAGGGGGCATGCCATCCGGGAGATACTGCTCACCTGCGGCGTACGCGTCTGCCTCGGCATGTGCATAGCGATACCCTTTGCCGTGGCCGAGTGTCTTCATGAGTTTGGTGGGGGCGTTACGCAGGTGCATTGGCACCGGTCTTGACTGGTCCTGGCTAACGTATTTTCTTGCAGCATTGAACGCGGCATAACCGGCGTTGCTCTTGGCAGCCACTGCGAGATAAATTACCGCTTGCGCCAGCGCGAGTTCACCCTCGGGCGAACCGAGGCGCTCGTAGGTGGCGGCAGCATCGTTGCACAGTTGCATAGCCCGTGGGTCCGCCAGTCCGATATCTTCCCAAGCCATTCTGACTATCCGGCGGGCCAGGTAGCGCGGATCGGTGCCGCCATCGAGCATGCGACAGAACCAGTACAGTGCAGCGTCTGGATCAGAGCCACGAACGCTTTTGTGGAGTGCTGAGATCTGGTCGTAAAAGGCATCTCCACCTTTATCGAACCGGCGCGCGGAACTGCCTGCAAGGGCTTGGACGAGATCAATATCGATGATCGACTTGTCTTGCTGAACAGCAGCTTCGGCCGTTTGCTCAAGTGAATTCAATAATCTGCGACCGTCGCCATCGGCCAGCTCACACAGTGCCGCTGCGGCATCGGGTTCAATCTGCAATCCCGGATAGTCTTTCTGCAGCGCACGCTTTAGCAGAGCTTGTTGGCTCTCGCTCTCGAGGGCCTTGAGTACATAGACCCGGGCGCGAGACAGGAGTGCTGAGTTGACTTCGAACGAGGGATTCTCTGTGGTGGCGCCAATAAAAGTGAGCAGCCCACTTTCGACATGAGGTAACAGACCATCCTGCTGAGACTTGTTGAAACGGTGTATCTCGTCGATGAAAAGGATGGTCGGCCGCTCGGACTGGTCGCGTAGCTGTTGCGCCAGCGCAACGGCAGCTCGGATTTCCTTCACACCGGCAAATACGGCAGATATAGCCTGGAACTCGCAGTCAAATGCGTTGGCAAGCAATCTTGCAATACTGGTCTTACCCACGCCGGGGGGACCCCAGAGTATCATCGAGTGCGGCCGGCCGGTCTGCACAGCGGTGTGGAGTGGTCGTCCTGGTGCGAGGAGATGATCCTGGCCCAACACGTCTTCAAGAGCAGTCGGCCGCAGTCTTTCAGGGAGTGGCTGGTTTTTCAAATACAGGCCCGGCCGTGCAGGTAATGTTGCAGGAGGGCCTTGAGTGACTCGATGGTGTAGGGCTTTGCGAGGTAGCTGTTCATCCCGGCATCAAGGCAGCGTTGCCGGTCGTCGGCTAGCGCGTGCGCTGTCACGCCGATGATAACGGCAGCTTGCCTGGCCGCTTCCATTTCCCGATCGCGCATTTCCCGCGTGACACTCAGTCCGTCCATTCCCGGCATCTGAATATCCATGAGGATAAGATCGAACTGCGTCTCATCAAACATCGCCAGCGCTTCTGTGCCGGTCTCCGCGAAATGAATGGATTTGTAGCCGAGCAGCTTTAGCATACTGTCGAGTACCAGCCGGTTTGGCTCATAATCCTCAACCACTAGAAGCTGGCAGTGCTCTTCTTTAGTGGAGCTTACGTCGGGCAGCCGCGCAATGGCGTCTTTTGCTGAGCTCGCGACCATAACCTGAGACTGAATTTTCGCGAGGGTGAGATCAATGATAAATTTCGAACCCGCCCCCTCATCACTCTCGACGGTTATGGACCCGTTCATCTGCTCAATAAGATTTCGGGTAATTGCGAGACCAAGACCGGTGCCACCGAACCGTCGCGTGATCGAGCTATCAGCCTGATTGAACATACCAAAGATCAGTGGTCGAGCCTCTGGAGAAATGCCGACCCCAGTGTCCTCAACCGTGATGAGGAGTTGCACCGTCTCCGCTGTTTCGTGCTGTTTGCGGATTCTGATGGCCACTTTTCCAGCGGCGGTAAATTTAATGGCGTTATCCAACAGGTTGATCAGTACCTGTTTAAGCCTCAGCGGGTCACCCAGCAGCGCAGGTAGAACCTGTGCGTCGGCGATATCACGTTCTAACTCAAGACCCTTCTGCCTGGCGGCTTCGCCATAAATCAGCCCGACATCCCGCAGCAATTCTCCGAACATGAAAGGTTGGCGCTCCAGCTCCAGGCTACCGGCTTCGATCTTTGAGAGGTCCAGCAGGTCATTGATCAATTCGAGCAGCTGTCGGGAGCTTGCTTGCATAGTCGCCAGGAAGCGCGCGCGCTGGTCGGCCGTAGTGTCTTCTGACATGACAGCCGTCAAACCGGTTATAACGTTAACCGGCGTCCGGATTTCATGACTCATATTGGCCAGGAATTCGCTTTTGGCTTGATTAGCCGCTTCTGCAGCCTCGGCCAGCTGGCGAAATTTTTCTTCACTCTGTGTCAGCGTCTCATACAGACGCGCGTTATCTATGCCGATGGCGGTTTGGGCTGTAATGCCTTCCATAATCTGGACTTCGCGCTCACTAAACGCTGCTGGTTCGGAGTTCCCGAGCACCAGAGCGCCTATCACATCGTCGTTACGGGAAATGACTGGGACAGCAAGAAGGCTTCGAAATGCGAAATCGCCATCAGGGGACAGCATCGGCGGCAAGGGGATAACAGGTGCCTCTTGATCAAATAAATCCCGTACTAAAATAGTACGCCGCTCTTTCAAGGTCAGGTGGAATAGATGGGACCCAAGAGAGCGATACTCCGCTTCGAAGATTTCTTCCGGAATACCTGACACTGCAGTGACAAGGTCTGTCGAATCATCTACGGACCTCTGGCGGTACAAAAAGCAGGCTACTGAAGCGCCGCTTAGCGCTCTTGCGCGCTTTGTCGCCAAGCCCATCAGTTCATTCGAGTCGAGTTTCGATGAAAGCGACCGCCCTAGTCGGTTCAAGGCCTCGAGGGTCTGGGTTTCCTCTTTCAAACGCCTTTCGGTACGATGATGGTCGGTAATATCGTGAGCTTGAAGGAGATAGAATTCGACCCGCCCGGCACGGTCTGCCACAGCTGTCATTGCGGATTCTACGATTCTTAAGCTCTCACCGGCGAGGCACATCTGATCAGTGGTATTAAGCGGCCGCTTTAGCGTGCGAACTTCGGAAAACCTTGTACGCCATAGTTCTTCGTCTTTCAGATCATCTCCCCACCATGGGGCCTGCCAGATGGGCTTACCTAATACCGATGTTCTGTCGGCAGCCGCCAGACGCAGGAGCAAGGTGTTGACATTAACAATGTCACCTTTGGGTGAAACGATGGTGAGAAACTGAAACTGGGTCTCGAAAATGTTGCGGAAGTGCCTCTCCGATAGCTCTGTCTCGCGTCGTGCGCGCCGCTCTTTGTAACTGAGCAAGGCGAGACCTGTGGAGATGAGCCCACCCAGGAGCAATACACTAGCAAAAATCCACCATGTATGACTGTATACAAATTGCTCAGCAGGCCAGTAGGTGATATGCCAGTTCGAGTTGCCGGATTGTAATCGAGCGGTTCGTTGAAAGCCGCTATCCGCGCTACTGCTTGTGGCTGGATCCGCGGTTGCATATAAGAGCGTTGCAGGTTCGCTCAATTCGGAGGTGTATACGGCAAAGTCGACAAACAGAGGATCGGTGAAGATATTTTCGAACAGGTCGCCTGCACGGAATGGTGAATAGATGAAGCCTCGGAGTGCTGCTCGCCGCTGCGCTACCGTTTCAAGGTTGCTGCCTGAATAGATCGGTAAATAAATATTGAAGCCTGGCTGAACATCGTCGTGTATCTCCTGAACAAGTATCAAGCGATCAGTCATAGCGACATCGCCCGTATCGCGTGCCTGGTCCATCGCCATGCGCCGCTTGGGCTCACTGTGCATGTCATAGCCAATCGCTGTGCGATTACGCTGATCGAGAGGTTCGAGATAAGTAATGCTGTGATACTCATCACGAGGCGTGTCGGGCCAGACACTGAAATCTTCGAAGCGGCCTTTTCTCTGGGCCTGTTCGAAGGCTTCGATGTTCTGCTCATCAATCCGTTGCGAGTAGCCTATTCCCTGGACGCCGGCATAGTGTGAATGGAGGCCCAGTTGAGCTACGTAGGTTTCGAATTCCTGATGAGTAAGTTCAGGCCTGCTGGTGAAAAAACCGGCGGTGGAGCGAAGCATTGCGATATAGGTGATAATCCGTTCTTCAACTGCCTGATGAGCAGCACTGGCATAACGCTGCAAGCGCTCCTCATCATTTGCGCGTAATGCGTGATTCAGGACTGATGCCACCCCAAGTGAAACAGCCATGCCGAACACGAGGATGAGCGCAGGAATAAAACGCTGTCTGCTTAATAATGTAAACACACGAGGTCCGGTCTGTATGATTGAAGGGCGTTATACTCCTTCCCTACCTTAGCACGTCAAATTTAGTTTAGCCGCGCGGCTGTCGCTATTTTCACTTGCCAATGCAAAAGCTTGAGAATATCTCGCCCAGTAGATCATCAGAAGAGAATTCGCCGGTAATTTCCGATAAAGCCGCTTGAGCGTATCGGAGATCTTCTGCAGCGAGCTCGCCAGCGAGCTGACCAGACTCGAGGGCAAGCATGGCGGCGTCTACATGCTGCTGACAGCGTTCAAGCGCTTCTAGATGACGCCGCCGCGCCAGTATCAATTGCTCACCAGTATTCTGCAGCCCCGCCACGACTTTGAGTCTAGACTTGAGCTCTGAGAGGCCCTCGCCACTGATGGCAGAAACGGCGAGCTGATGATACTGGACACCTTGCCGTGATCGGACTGTCTGCTGCGATACGTTGTGGACGGGATGAGCCGAAAGCAGATCTGACTTGTTCGCCACCATGAACAGCGGTAAATCCGGATGAGAAAGGACATGCTGAAGGAGAAAGGGCGGTAAAAGATCTTCAGGTTGAACATCAGTAGCCGGAGACTCGACGGCATCATAGATCCATAACAGGGCATCTGCTTTGACACTCGCGGCTTGTGCGCGTTCGACGCCGATCCTCTCTACGATATCTTCTGTTTCACGAATCCCGGCCGTATCGAGCAGGTGCAGCGGCAGGCCGTCAATAACGACATGCTCACGAACGATATCTCGGGTTGTTCCCGCGACGTGGGTGACGATCGCGCGTTCTTCGCCAGCCAGGGCGTTGAGCAGACTCGATTTACCGGCGTTGGGTTTGCCTGCGAGTACAACAGAAATACCATCGCGCAAGACCCGCCCCTGTGTGGCGCGTTTTCGGACATCCATCAGAGATGTTCTCAAGGCGCTCAACTCGTTGACGACTTCGCTTTCGGCGAGAAAGTCGACGTCCTCCTCCGGAAAATCGATAGCCGCTTCGATATACACTCGAAGTCTGGTCAATTCAGTCAGGAACATGTTGATGGTTGCAGAGAACTCACCGCTGAGCGATGCCAGCGCGCTCCTTGCGGCCTGTTCCGACGAGGCACTGATGAGATCAGCAATGGCCTCAGCCTGCACCAGGTCCAGTTTATCGTTGAGGTAGGCGCGTTCACTGAATTCGCCTGGTCTGGCAATTCGAGCGCCCAGTTGGCAGACGGCAGCCAGCAAGAGATCCAACACCACCGGCCCGCCATGGCCCTGTAGTTCGAATACATCTTCACCAGTAAAGCTATTTGGCTGAGGAAAATATAGCGCAATGCCGTGATCGAGCTGGCGCTTACTTGCGTCGAAGAATGGAGACAGCGTAGCCACGCGCGCGTCCAGCGAGCGCCCGACCATCTGTTCGCCTATCTTTCTGGCGGACGGCCCCGAGAGACGAATGATACCGATACCGCCCTGACCGGGCGGCGTCGCTACCGCAGCAATCGTATCCGACGCTTCGTCCGCTTTCTGCATGAACCTCGACCTAATCAGCTCTTTGCAGGACTCGCCGAGGATTTCTCAATGCTACGGGTAATAATCCACTGCTGCGTGATCGACAACAGGTTGTTGACGAACCAGTACAGCACAAGACCGGCCGGGAACCACAGGAAGAACACTGTGAAAATGATCGGCATCAGCTGCATGACCTTAGCCTGCATTGGATCTGGCGGTGTTGGATTCAGCTTGGTCTGCAGGAACATGGTAGCGCCCATCAGCAGCGGCAGAATGAAGTACGGATCTTTCAGCGAAAGATCCTGAATCCATCCAAAAAACGGTGCTTGACGAAGTTCGACACTCTCGAGCAATACCCAATACAGCGAGATGAACACTGGCATCTGGACCAGTATAGGTAGGCAACCGCCGAGCGGATTGATTTTCTCGCGCTTGTACAGATCCATCATGGCCTGTGACATGCGCTGCCGATCATCACCATGTTGTTCCCGCAAGCGCTGAAGTTCCGGTGTCACTCGCCGCATATTAGCCATGGAGCGATAGCTCGTGGCCGATAACTTGAAGAACAGGGCCTTGATACCAATGGTGAGCAGGATGATGGCCACACCCCAGTTTGCAAAAATATAGTCGTGGAGGAACTTGAGAACGACAAACAAGGGCTTAGCAATCAACCATAGCCATCCGAAGTCTACAGTCAGCTCCAGATTGGGGGCCACCTGCTCGAGGCGGTCGAGTACTTTCGGACCGACATAGATCTTACCGGACTTGACCTCGGTCGCTCCAGGTTGGACGGTAAATGCAGGATCGACATAACCATACATGTATAAGCCGTTGCGCTTTCTGGCTTGAAAAACGCTGGCCTGCTCACTCTGTGGTATGAGCGCGGTGACAAAATAATGTTGAAGAATGGCTATCCAGCCGTTATCAGATGTCAGGCTCTCCACGCCGTCGTCGACATCGTCAAAATCGAGCTTTTCATAGGGCAGATCCTGCTCTGGGGCAGAAACAACGCCGCCCAGATAGGAAACTGCACCAAAACCACCACTGGAAGTCGGATCGGCAGACCGGTCTCGCAGAAGTTTCGCGAAATAGTTGGCCGTGAAGGGCTCTGAGCTCTGATTTTCGATAACGAAACTGACGTTGATTTCATAGCTATCGCGCTCGAATTCATAGCGCTTGATGACATTGATACCGTTGCGTTCAGTTTTCAGATCGACCGTGAGCCTGTCTTCACCGGGCTTGAGTTCGTAGCTGTTCTGGGCGGTGGCATAATTAGGCTTCCCACCATTTTTCGCGGTATCTAAGCCGTCTTCCCCAATCAGTCCGCTTTCAGCCAGGAAAGTTACGCCGTCGCCATGCTGTAGAAGCTTGAGAGGGGTTTCGTTATGAACAGAAATCGGGTACTCGAGCAGTGCAGCCTTGACGATGCGGCCACCGACGGGGTCGATCTGAAGATCGAGGACATCCGTGCGCACTGTAATGAGCTTGCCGCCGCCTGCGACTGGTGTGCTCGTAGCAGACTCGGCTGCACCTGGAACGACTAGGTCGTTCTCTCCCTGCTCAGGCACAATCAGATCGCCGTCGTCACCGGTATCGCTTGAATCGAGGGCTGTATCGCTCCCCGCTACGGTCTGTTGACTCGGCGTAGTGGCTGCGCGTTGGCTAGCGTCAGGATAATCCTCATTCCATTGCAGAATAATGAGATAGCTGACCGCGAGGAGAGCGATAATGATAGCAGTACGAATTGAATCCATAATCTCTAGTCTTCAGGAAAGTCTCTGAGAGGAAGCGTGTTTATCGCATGGGGCTGGGACGGGATCGTAGCCACCGTGACACCAGGGGTGGCATCTTAGCAGACGGCGAACGCCAAAATAAGCACCTTTGCGCAAACCATGAACTTTGATGGCTTCCGAGGTGTATGTGGAGCAGGACGGCGTATATCGGCAGTGCTGTCCAATGAACGGGCTGAGCGTGAGTTTGTAGAGTCGGATTAACCCGAGCACAAGGCGGGTAGGCCACTGACGAAGCTGGCTAGCAAGCGATCCGGCGCCTTCACGACGAGGGCGCGTTTTCACTGACTTTCCAGACTTGCTTGCACATCCTGGTATTTTCGCTGCAAACCCAGCAGATGTTTCCGGAGAATTTCGGAAAGCTCTGCATTAGAGCAAAATTGTGCCGGGTGTCGGAAGAGCATCACGATGTCTGCGGTCGGCAGTTCGCTACGCAGAACACGAAACTGCTCTCTAGCTAGACGTTTCAGTCTATTTCGTTCATGCGCCCGCTTGACCTGTTTCTTGGCGACGATCACCCCCAGACGGCTGCCCGATGCTTGATCCGGATCAGCTGGCCTGTGGCACAACATAAGTACCTGAGGTGCGTTGCGCTTGAAGTGATTGTCTTCGAACACGGTACTGAAATCACGTTTCGCTAACAGGCGGGCCACTCGAGGAAAAGACTCGTTCATTCCCATCCTTTGGATACATCGGCGCCAGATTGTGCCGATGTGAGCATGATTTCAGACAGACCCTTGCGAGTCAGGCAGATCAGGCGGAAAGAACTTTCCGACCTTTGGCACGACGCGCATTGATGACAGCACGTCCACCCTTGGTGGCCATGCGTGCCCGAAAGCCGTGCGAGCGCTTACGCTTGAGATTGCTTGGCTGAAAGGTACGTTTCATGGTTGGTACTCATAGCTGGTTCATATTCAGGGTCGCGGATTATATTCAATTCATTCCGCTTATACAAGCTACCTGTTCTGGTCCGCTTTACGAGTCCAGCTTAATCAATACAGGTTTTCATGTATAAAACTTTGTGATTGTAGTGATTAGCTAGCCGTGTTTAAGCGAACAACTTAGATTATTCTTTATAAAACAGTGATCTGTGGAATTTTCAAGCCATTTTAACCTGAGTGTAGTTTCTGTATGTCGTGTGTGCATCCTGTGGGTAAATGACCTGTTTATCCACAGGCCATCCTGCCGAAAAACTATGCACAGCTTGTTACCCCCTTCACGCACAGGGCAGTCAACAACTTGTTCAGATCGTTTCCTCGATCCCAGGTTGCCACTGTTTATACGGGTAACACGAACAAGCCCTGAAAGTTGTTCTTATCTCTGTGAGTAAGTCAATAAGATATTGATAGAAAACAAAAAAGATATGCACATGCTTTGAATAACTCTGTCTGCCACTGGCAAGACAGCCGGCTGAAAGGTAGTATTCTCCTACTTGAACGGATGAATCAGTAGCGCATACCGACGACGCAGACGGAGCTGTGTCGTGCGCAAGTGCAAGAATCGGTGAAAACAGCAGAGCTCGGCGCAAAGCCAGCGCGGAAAATCCTGCATTTGCAGTAGATTGCAGCTCTATAGCCTCGGCAATCTGCTGATCGCTACCGACGTCGAGCCACATAATTCACTACTTTGATAGAAGATGATGGTCAATGCCTAATGTGATGTGGCGACAGTGCCTGAACGCCCTTCAGACAGATTTACCTCCGGACCAATTCAATACCTGGGTACGACCGTTACAGGCGCATTTTGAAAACGGACAGTTGCATCTTTACGCCCCTAACCGGTTCGTCATGAATTGGGTTAAAGACAAATATTTGCCAAAAATCGACGATCTACTCTGCGCCTACGCTACGAGCGAGACAGCTGCTGGATCGGATAAAGCCAGCGGTGGAATCCAGGTTTGCCTCCAGATTGGTTCAGCGCCCAGAGCAGACGCCGCTGCCATGCAGGCGGCGGCGCCAGCGGCTGCTGATAGCTCGGCTAAGCAGGAGCAGACTTCGCAGATCGAAATACGCGGGCATCAGACTGGTGTTGTTCCGGAGAACGACTCGCGAGGCGCGTCACCCCGACGACGTGTTCGCGCCCCTGCACCGGAAACCTGGTCGACAGTGAATAACGCCCAGGAGCCTTCGCCGCTGGTCAAGCATGAGAGTGCGCTTAACCGTGACTTTACCTTCCCATCATTCGTGGAGGGAAAATCCAACCAGTTGGCGAGAGCTGCGGCAATCCAGGTGGCAGATAATCCGGGAAAGGCGTTCAATCCGCTTTTTCTCTACGGGGGCGTCGGTCTGGGGAAAACTCACCTGATGCATGCGGTGGGTCACGAAATAGTCGCCCGAAAGCCTAATGCGCGAGTGGTATATCTGCATTCAGAGCGCTTTGTCCAGGACATGGTCAAAGCCCTGCGTATGAACGCGATTAATGAATTCAAGAAATACTACCGCAGTGTTGACGCGCTGCTGATAGACGACATCCAGTTCTTTGCGAAGAAAGAACGTTCGCAGGAAGAGTTTTTCCATACCTTCAATGCTTTACTTGAAGGCGGACAGCAGATGATCCTGACATCGGATCGCTATCCCAAGGAAATCGAGAACATGGAGGAGCGTCTCAAGTCGCGCTTTGGCTGGGGGCTGACGGTCATGGTTGAACCGCCTGAGCTGGAAACGCGGGTGGCAATCCTTATGAAGAAGGCCGAGCAGTCTGGCGTCGAACTTAACAGCGAATGTGCATTCTTCATCGCGCAGAAGATTCGTTCCAACGTGCGAGAACTGGAAGGCGCATTGAGACTGGTGATTGCTAACGCCCATTTTACCGGCAATCCGATTACTCCGGAGTTCATTCGTGAGTGTCTGAAGGATTTGTTGGCGCTGCACGAGAAGCAGGTAAGCATAGATAATATCCAGCGCACGGTTGCAGAATATTACAAGATCAGGGTATCTGACTTGCTTTCAAAGCGGCGAACGAGATCTATTACCCGGCCTCGGCAGTTAGCAATGTGTCTGGCAAAAGAGCTGACCCAGCATAGCCTCCCGGAGATCGGCGATGCCTTCGGTGGGCGAGATCATACGACTGTCTTACATGCTTGCAAGGTCATGAAAGCCCTTCAACAGACCGACGTCACGACACGAGAGGACTACCAGTATTTCATGCGTTCCCTCACCGGCTGACAAACCGTGGTGGGCCCATTGTGGCTGGTAAGCACTGCTTAGGCTGAACTACAATCAAAACTTCCTGAAAACAGAGTTGTTTCTATGAAATTTACATGTCAGAGAGAACGCTTCCTGACACCGTTGCTTATGGTGGGCGGTGTAGTCGAAAAAAGACACACTATGCCTGTTCTGGCGAACGTGCTTATTCAGGCGTCGCCGGAAGATGGTGTAAGCATTACCGCGACCAATAACGAGGTCGAGCTGGTTGCCTATATTCGCGAGATTCAGGTACACCAGGCCGGAGCTATCACCGTGCCCGCGCGCAAGCTGAGTGATATCTGCCGTAGCCTTCCAGAAGGCCAGATGTTGACGCTCGAGTATGCCAGTTCAAAATTGGATCTGAGATGTGCCACAAGCCACTTCTCGTTGGCGACACTGCCGGCAGACCATTTCCCCAAGGTTGAGAATGAGAGCAGCGATATCTCATTGCGTCTGCAGCAGGCCAAACTCAAACGGATCATTGATGCGACTGCCTTCGCAATGGCTCAGCAGGATGTCCGGTATTACCTCAATGGTCTTCTTCTGGAACTTAATAGTTCAGGCTTACGCGCGGTAGCGACAGATGGTCATCGACTCGCTATGGCTGGCTTCGAACATAAGCACGACCTTTTTGACGATAGCGCCGAAGATACTACGGTTCAGAAAATTATTCCGCGCAAGGGTGTACTGGAGCTTGCCAAGTTATTGGCCGACGATGAGGAAGCCATTTGCGAAGTACTCATAGGTCACAATCATATCCGTGTACTCATGAAAGACTATGCGTTCAGCTCGAAGTTGATTGAAGGCAAGTTCCCCGATTACCAACGGGTTATCCCGCGTAACAGCGACAAGAAGATGTTGGGCGACCGACTTCTCCTCAAGAGCATGCTGAGCCGAGCGGCCATTCTCAGTCACGAGAGCTATAGAGGCGTTCGGCTTCAGTTTAGCGAGAACACTGTTGAAGTGTTTGCTAACAATCCTGAGCAGGAGGAAGCTGAAGACAGGCTTGAAGTAGATTATGCATATGAGGATCTGCAGATGGGCTTTAACGTTGCCTACCTGCTTGACGTATTGAATGTCATCAAGGATGAGCGGGTAGAGGTTGCACTTTCAAATCCTGCCAGTAGTGCACTTGTTGAAGGTGTGGATACAAAGGATGCCCTTTATGTCGTCATGCCTATGAGACTCTAGGGTTACACGAAAATCGTTCCGTTGAAGGGATAGCTTATGAACGAGACAGTGCAGAACACCGTCAAAGGTTTTCTCCGTATCGGCCAGACTGTTAGTGTTTTGGCTTCTACCGGCATCAGTTGGGTCGCAGGCGATCGTCCGCCGCCGCCGAGATTACTTCGTCAGACTTTCGAGCGACTTGGTTCGACCTATATCAAGCTCGGCCAGTTCATAGCGTCGTCTCCGACTTTTTTTCCGCCGGCCTATGTTGAAGAATTTCAGTTCTGTCTGGATCAGACAAGGCCGCTGCCATTCACGGTGATTCAGAGAATACTCTACGAAGAGTTTGGTGATCGGCTATCGGAGGTGTTCGCTCACGTTGATCACGTGCCGCTCGCTTCCGCCTCTATAGCGCAGGTCCACGCCGCGAAGCTTGTAAACGGCGATGATGTCGTGATCAAGGTTCAGAAGCCCGGTGTCCGTAACATCCTGGTGACCGATCTCAATTTCCTTTACGCAGGCGCAAGGATTCTTGAGTTGCTTGCACCGAAGCTATCGTGGACGTCTCTCTCCGGAATAGTTGAAGAAATTCAGAAAACGATGGTCGAGGAATGCGACTTCTACAAGGAAGGCAAGAACCTCGATGAATTCAGAGCCTTCCTAAACGCCACCGGGAATACTGACGTTGTTGTGCCCAAGCACTATGAACATGCTTCTACAATGAAAGTGCTTACGATGGAGCGTTTTTACGGTGTGCCACTGACAGATCTGGAGACCATACGAACGTACTGCAGTGACCCAGAACGGACACTGATCACAGCGATGAACGCCTGGTTCTCCAGTTTGACTCAATGTGATTTTTTCCACGCTGACGTGCATGCCGGTAACCTGATGGTCCTCCGTGATGGCAGAATCGGTTTCATTGATTTTGGCATCGTGGGCAGGATCCCGAAGGGCGCATGGAAGGCAATCTCGGATTTCATTACCGCTATCATGATGATGAATTTCCATGAGATGGCCAGCGCGATGATTCGCATTGGAGTCACTCACACTGAGGTCAATGTTGCTGACCTTGCCGGTGATATTCAGCGCCTGTACAAGAAAATGGATCGCATGGTTCCCAATGCTGATTCGCAGCAGATGTATACGGAAACGCTGAACGAGGCCGAAGAAATCAACACTATCCTGATGGATCTCGTGAAAACTGGTGAGTCACATGGCTTACATTTTCCCCGCGAGTTCGCACTGCTCATCAAGCAGTTCCTCTATTTCGACCGCTATATTCATCTACTCGCGCCTGACCTGGATATGTTCATGGACGAGCGCCTGAGCCTTGTGCAATAGGGTCTCCTCATTCTGCGACCAGCTAATACCTCCCTCCCTGTGATGGACCGTTTCGGTTCATCATGATTACTTCACTGCAGTTAAAAAACTTTCGCGCTGTTGACGACTTGGCTATTTCCTTTCCAGCATCGTCGAGCAGTGGAGACGATTCCACGGGCTTCCCTTCACCCACAGTTCTTTTCTTCGGCGCCAACGCTCAGGGTAAAACCACGCTCCTGGAGGGCTTGCATCTCTTACTCACTGGACGCTCTTTCCGCACCGGTATCCTCGACCAGCTCATCGGTCCAAAAGATGAGGGGATGCTCGCTAGGGGCACGCTTTCTCTCGAAATCGGAAACGACCGGTCGGCGCACCACATCGGCATGCAAAAGCGGAAAAGGGCGAAACTACAGGCCTCGCTAGATGGCGCGCCCATCAAAAGCTCGATGGCATTAGCGCGTCTTCTGCCTGTTCAAGTAGTTGATCATCAGAGCCTCCAACTTGTGCTAGGTGAGCCCGGTGTTCGACGTCGATTTCTCGACTGGGGTGCGTTCCACGTGGAACATCAATACGGAACTCTGTTCAAGAAATGGCATTCCGCATTAACGCAGCGCAATGCGCTTCTCAAGATAGTGAAGCGTGGCAAGGAGCTTAATGGGGAACAGGAGCTTCGCGCCTGGACCGAGACCTACGCGACGTTGTCAGTGAAGGTCGCAAGGGTACGCGAGCGGTATTTTGCCATGTACATTGCCTACCTTGGCGCTCAAAGCCCTGAGGGTTCGAGTCCCGCTTCAACGACGGCGACCCGAACAATCGACTTGGGTACATCTGGACTAAAACACTGCAGCTTAACGCTTAAGCATGGCTTCGCCTTCGACGCCGATCTCCCTGACGCAGAGTTGGTGAAAATCTTTCTTGATGAACTTGCTGCGAAACGGGACGTTGAGGTTGTGCTAGGTCGCACACATTCTGGACCCCAACGAGCTGAGCTGGTGATGAACACAGATGGTCAGGTAGCGAAAGAGATCCTTTCTCGCGGTCAGTGCAAGCTACTCGCCGCTCTACTTTTGTTACATCAAGTGCGGCATTTGCGGCAATGCAGTCATGCAGCTCCCGCGATCGTGCTCGTGGACGATATCACCGCTGAGCTTGATAATGAACGTGCGGCAGACCTGCTTCAAAAACTTTCTTCTGCTTGCTCGCAGCTCTTCGTTACGGCCCTTGCAGCCGATCAGGGCGACTTACCTCCATTTTTAGCGGACCTGCACGAAGCACCTTCTACCGCCACGTTCCACGTGGAACATGGCGGAGTTCGAGCAGTTACTAAGGCATAGGGCCACTGTCCGGTCGCTAGAGGCGAAATTGCTGCGGTACACAGAGCTCCGGTAGAGGTTGAAACAGTTAAGTGGTGAACGCTGATGCGCAGAAAGAGCGATTCTGAGAGCCGGCGCATTCAAAACAATTTTCGCTGTACAACGACCGAAGGGGCGCATGATTCGCATGTTCCACGTGGAACCTCTGATAGCGGCTCGCGTTAATCAAGCCCTCCTGCGGTTATGCATCTGGCGAGGTTTGAGCGCAGCGGTGTGCAGGTAGCCTACGAAGTCTCCGCCCCCGCCGTGCCGTTTGGGCCGACAGATCCTAGGCGCAGCGTTAACTATCCCAACTTCTTGACCAGCGGACATATCGCTACCAGCCCCGCCAGCGATATGTCCCGCGGTAAACAGCAGTGGGCTAGTCTCGGAGTAAAGCAAATTTTTAGTCCATGTTAGAGGCTATGGAATGCACTTCCGCTACAAGATCTTGATACTTCTCAGCGCCGGTAATTACAGATTCTATTGAGGGGCTGTGGTACCAGTCGGGCGGCGTCACGAGCGAAGAGCGTGGCGTGGCGTTGTTGTTGCACACGCCTAGTTAACCTCGGTCCAAGGGCTGGTTCAGCCTTATGCCGAACCAGCCCTTGATGCAAAGGTCTAAACCACTTCTAAAATTACTAGTTCGGGTATCCAGTTTTCCCTTACGCAGCTGAGCTGAGTTGTCAGAATTGCACTGGCGCTGGCAATTGGTGGAGATGACCGGAAACAAGGGCCCCCTCGTTCTGTATTCGCATCCCGCGAAACGCTTGACGTGATCCGGCGTGGAAGATTGGCCGCCTCTAGCCTCTTAAGAAGCGTCCCTGTGCAGGGGATGGCTTGCCTGCGGCTGCAGCACCGAAGTGGTCTTGCTGTGGGGGCAGTAGGTAGCCCATAAACGGTACTTAGCCTCTTCTTCGACATGCGTACCTTGGCCGCGGACGGATCCTATTAGCCAGCGCTTGAGTCTCCGGTTGGGCAGCGGGGCTTGGCTCCGCAATTAGGCAACAGTGCAGGGTTTTGATGCTACCGACTTCAGAATCGTAGCCAAAGCATCGCGTAACCGTCGGCTATCGTCCGCATCGCCGTTTCAAGTAGAAGCTTTTCCTAGAAACCATTCGACGGAGATGCCGCCCACTCGGCGGATGTTCCACGTGAAACATAACAGTGGATATTATAGAACCCGTAAGTCAGGACCGAGAGCGGCTGGACGTGTCACACAAGCTGATGGTTCCACGTGAAACATTAGGTAGGGGTGAACGACGCCTCACGATGCTCCGCGCGATCAGGCTTATCCAGTAGCCAGAATGAGGCGCTAAAAGCACCACTTTCTTGTATAATAAGATGATTCAAAAACCGCGTAAGGAATAGCATGTCTCAGGGCGATTACAATTCATCAAGTATAAAAGTGCTCAAGGGTCTAGATGCAGTACGTAAGCGACCAGGTATGTATATTGGCGACACTGACGACGGATCCGGGCTTCACCACCTCGTTTTCGAAGTAGTCGATAACTCAATTGACGAGGCGCTTGCAGGGCACTGCTCAGAGATCCAGGTGAAGATTCACGCCGATGAGTCGATCACAGTCACTGATGATGGACGCGGTATACCGGTAGATATACATGAGGAGACTGGCACTTCCGCTGCAGAAGTCATCATGACTGTTCTGCACGCGGGCGGAAAGTTTGATGATAATGCCTATAAAGTGAGTGGCGGCCTGCACGGGGTGGGCGTCTCTGTTGTCAACGCGCTGTCCGAGCATCTCAAGTTAACAGTGCGCAGAAATGGCAAGGTGCATCAACAGACCTACGTACACGGTGTCCCGCAGGCCGATCTGGCAATAGTCGGAGATACCGATCGCTCCGGCACCCAGGTGCACTTCAAGCCATCGGCTGAGACATTTACGAACATTATCTTCCACTACGATATTCTGGCGAAACGTATTCGAGAGCTGGCGTTTCTTAACTCCGGAATACGTATCTCCCTTACTGACGAACGCTCCGGCAAGAGCGAAGACTTCTTCTACGAAGGTGGTCTACGCGCCTTTGTGGAATACCTCAACCAGAACAAGACGCCACTGAACCGTGTATTCCACTTTATAAAAGAGCGTGAGGATGGCGTGACTGTTGAAGTGGCACTGCAGTGGAACGATACATTCCAGGAGAATATCTACTGCTTCACGAACAACATACCCCAGCGTGACGGTGGTACCCACCTGGCCGGATTCCGTGGTGCACTCACCCGAAGCCTTAATCAGTATATCGAAAAGGAGTCTCTGTTACGGAAGAGCAAGGTTGCGACATCGGGCGATGACGCTCGCGAGGGTTTGACCGCCATCGTGTCTGTTAAAGTGCCTGATCCGAAGTTCAGCTCGCAGACTAAAGACAAACTTGTCTCTTCAGAGGTCAAGACTGCGGTAGAGCATGAGATGAACAATTTCTTCGCCGAATACCTCGCAGAGAACCCGAACGAAGCAAAGAGCATCGTCAACAAGATGATCGACGCGGCACGGGCGCGTGAAGCTGCGAGAAAGGCGCGGGAAATGACTCGTCGAAAAGGCGCGCTGGATATTGCGGGATTGCCCGGCAAGCTGGCCGACTGTCAGGAGAAGGACCCAAGCAAATCTGAACTGTTCATAGTGGAGGGTGACTCTGCTGGCGGATCTGCCAAGCAGGGGCGCGACCGAAAGACGCAGGCAATCCTCCCGTTGAAGGGTAAGATTCTTAACGTTGAGAAAGCCCGTTTCGACAAGATGCTCGCGTCGGCTGAAGTAGGCACGCTCATCACTGCGCTGGGCTGCGGTATTGGTCGCGAAGAATTCGATATCAACAAACTGCGTTATCACAGCATCATCATCATGACTGATGCTGATGTCGACGGCTCTCACATTCGAACACTTCTGCTGACCTTCTTTTTCAGGCAGATGCGAGAAATCGTCGAAGGTGGTCATATCTTTATCGCGATGCCACCGCTCTACAAAGTCAAAAAGGGCAAGCAGGAACAGTATCTGAAGGACGAAAAGGCGCTTGAGCAATATCTGCTGCAGTCCGCGCTCGACGGCACCATGCTGTATGGCTCCGCAGATACGCCACCGATACAAGGTCCTGCACTCGAGAAATTGGTCAACGAATTCAAGAAGGTTGAAACGCTTATAGAGCGCATGTCCAGGACCTATCCGAAAGACGTTCTCAAGCGACTGCTCGAAGTACCACGTATCGGCCAGCTGGAGTTCTCGGAACTGGCGCAGTCACAGAGCTGGTCGGAGCGCTTCGGCACGCTTTTGACGACAGGCACCGTAACTAACGGCACCTTGTACTCTGTCGACTCAATACTCAATCCAGAGACTCAGCTCTATACACAGCGGGTTACGCAGACACAGCATGGTATCGAAACCATCTACGATCTGAACGATGACTTCTTCCTCTCCTCCTCCTACGAGGCAATCGCCAACCTGGGCAGCCAACTAGATGGTTTGATTGAAGATGATGCTTACATTCAAAAAGGCGAAAAAAAGCAGCCGATCAACAGCTTCGAAGCGGCCATCCAATGGCTCATGCAGGAGGCTATGAAAGGGCAGAGCATTCAGCGCTACAAGGGTCTTGGCGAGATGAATCCGGATCAGCTTTGGGAGACCACCATGGACCCGGAGAGCCGCCGCATGATGAAGGTGAGTATCGAGGACGCGATCGCAGCAGACCAGATTTTCACGACTTTAATGGGGGATGATGTTGAGCCGAGGCGAGCGTTCATTCAGACCAATGCATTGACGGTTACGAATCTGGATATCTAGCCAGAACATTCCATCGCAGGACCTACCAAACCCGGCAGTAAGCCGGGTTTTTTTTGACACAGCCAAGGCATAGTGTCGTATCAATCAGGAGTGACAGGAGCGCAAAGCGCTTGGTCCAAAACATGCTAAGTGTTTATAACCTACGGAATTTCGCTGATAAATTTCGATCGTCTTAACGCCTGACCGGATAAATAAGGAAGCTTATGAACCATACAGACTCGCGGCGCAGTAGTGCTCACCTAAATAGTCTTCGCGCCGATGCACAGGCTCACCCGCGAAAGCCGATGCTTGAGCTTCGGCCATTAGCGTATGCTTCACCCTTCATAGCGCTTTTAGCTGGCACCATGGTCAGCACTCAAGCCTCCGCAGCTGGCTTCCAGCTGAGCGAGCACAGTGCGCGAGGGCTGGGACGAGCCAATGCTGGTGAAGCCGCCATAGCAGATACGGCGGCTGTGCTCGCGCGCAATACAGCAGGTATGACACGCCTCAAGGGTACTCATGTTACTGGCGTGCTGTCTTTTATCGACCTCGAGGTTGAGGCCGACGGCACCACGACGACCGCCACGGGCATCACCCTTCCCGCAAATGACGAGAATGCCGCACCAAATGCCTTCGTGCCGGCCTTCTATTCCAGCTACCAACTTGATGAGAAGCTCTTTGTAGGATTTGCAGTGTTTAGTAATTTCGGTCTGAAAACCGATTATGACGATAGATTTGCGGGTCTGGATGTAGCGGATGAGGCGTCAGTTGAGACGATCAATATTACGCCGTCTATCGCCTACAAATTGACTGATCAACTAAGTCTGGGCGTGGGTGTGGACTATGTGCTGGCCGACGCAAAGCTCAGCACAAGTGCTCCGCAATTCATAGCGCCGGGCACGCCAGCACTCCTAGACCTGGAAGGTGATGGTGATGATGTCGGCTATCACGTCAGTGCGCTGTTCGAACTTACCCCGCAAACGCGCTTCGGTCTGCAGTATCGATCGAGCCTTGATATCGATATTGAAGGTGACGCCGAATTCCGCTTTCCGGTGCCTGTCGATGCCGATGGCTCACTCGAACTCAACCTTCCGGATATGGTCGAGCTATCGGCCTACCACGAGATCACCAGCACCTGGGCGGTTCATGGCAGTGTGAATTTCACAAACTGGGAACGCTTCGACTCGTTGATAGCCGATATCGAGGGTGATCCGCGAAGTCCTATAACGCTCAAGGAAGAGAACTGGGACGGCAACTTACGCTACGCGATTGGTGTCACTCACAGCCTCAATGAGCAGCTTGTTCTCAGAGGTGGTCTGGCACTCGACAAATCACCCGTCGCCAGAGAGAACAGGACCTTGTCGATTCCCGATAGCGATCGCTTGTGGTTCTCGGCGGGTGCAAGCTATCTGGTTAGCGAAAACCTGTCTGTGGATTTCGGCATAGCACGTCTGGAAGGCGAGTCAGTGGAGGTCGTCGAGACCTCTGAGGGCATTGGGAATACTGTGGTGGCGGATGTTGAAGGCAGTGCGACAATCGCAAGTCTTCAGGTCAACTCGCGCTTCTAGGACTTTAAGCGCGGAAGAGGCGCGGCTGCCAGAGGGTAATCCTCCGGCAGCCTTTCACTCAGGATGAGAGTTCAGCAATATCGGCAATGTTCAGGAACAGCGCCCTTAACCGTTTCAACAGGTTCAATCGATTCTCGCGAAGAGCCGCATCATCCGTCATGACCATGACCTTATCGAAGAAATCGTCAGTCACCGATTTCAGTTGAGCTAGCTGGCTAAGTGCTTCAGCGAACTTGCCGGAGTTCAGTAGAGGATGAGTTGTTTCCTCGCTGCGTACTACGCGATCGAACAGCGCGCGCTCTTCATCACTCTGTAGCAAGCCCTCATCGATCGAGCCCTGCTGGTTTGCGTCCTCTGGCAAATTCGATTTGGCGAGAATGTTGCTGACTCGTTTGTTGGCAGCAATCAAGGCCTCGGCTTCAGGCATCGTCCTGAACGACTCGACTGCGAGGATGCGCTGATGAAATTCGTAAGGACTGCGGACTGGCCGCTTTCTCACTGCGAGAAAGGCAGCACTTGAAACGCCCTGCTCCTCGTAGAGATTTCTGAACCGATCAAACACGTAGTCAAAAACAACCTGGTGCAGTCCGGGCTCAAAGGAAGCAGTATCGCTGTAGCCAGACATCGCGGCGCCAATGATTTCGCTCAGATCCATCTCAAGGTGATGCTCAATACTGATTCTAAGTACGCCAAGTGCAGCCCTGCGTAATGCAAAGGGATCTTTGGTACCTGTAGGGGCCTGGCCGATGCCGAAGATTCCGGTAAGCGTATCGAGCCTGTCTGCCAGCGCGACCGAGGCCGCTACGGTGGTCTGCGGAACCCGGTCGCCGGCAAAGCGAGGCCAGTAATGAGCCTCAATGGCTTCGGCAACAACAGCGGGCTCGCCATCATGAATCGCATAGTAACGCCCCATGGTGCCTTGCAACTCCGGGAACTCCAATACCATGTCGCTCACGAGGTCTGCCTTGCTGAGCAAACCAGCCCGAGCAGCCATGGTCGTATCAGCACCAATGCGCTCAGCCACGGCCGCGGCAAGTTTCTCAAGCCGCTTCGATTTTTCCAGCACAGTACCTAGCGACTTCTGGAACAGAATGCTCTCGAGCTTCGGAAGCCGAGATTCAAGTGTTTGCTTCCGGTCTGTCTCATAGAAAAACGCAGCATCGCTCAAGCGTGGCCTGACCACACGCTCATTACCAGCCACGACTTTTTCCGGATCCTTACTGTCGAGATTGGCAATGAAGACGAAGGCCGCAAGCATCGACTTGTCAGCACCGACGATATGGAAGTACTTCTGATTTTCTTTCATGGTACTGATAAGACATTCAGCCGGCACCTCAAGGAAGCGCTCCTCGAACCGACCGATCATGGCCACAGGCCAGTCAGTCAACGCGGTGACTTCGGTGAGCAGGTCTTCATCGATAACCGCATGGATCCCATTGGCTTCAGCAGCTGGGAATACCTGACCGACAACCTGATGGATCTGTTGACGAATAGAGGCCTTGCGCTCGTCGAAGTCGACAATGACCTTTGCCTCTCGAAGCTGATCCCGGTAGCGCGCTATCGACTCGATGGTAAGGACGCCAGGTGAATGCGCGCGGTGACCCCGCGTCTCACGACCGCTGGTAATTCCGAAGATCTCCAAAGGCAGCACATCATCGCCCAGAAGCGCTACAAGCCAGTGTAGCGGACGGATGAACTCGTCCCGCGATGCACCCCAGCGCATGCGCTTGGCGATCGGTAGCTGCTGCAGCGATTGCAGGATCAGTTCTGGGAGAATGGCTTCGGCGCTGCGGCCAGCTTCCTTGGCCCGGAACATCATCCAGGCGCCCTTGTCAGTTTCGAGTAGTTGTAGATCATCGACTTCGGCCTGACATGATTTGGCAAAGCCTAGCAGCGCCTTGGTCGGCTTACCTTCGGCATCGAAGGCCGCCTGCTTTGCCGGGCCACGGCGCTCGACCTCCCGATCCTGCTGCTTCTCAGCAAGGCCGCGAATGACCAGGGAAAGCCTGCGTGGCGCACCCAGCACCTCAATCTCACGATAAGACAGTTCAGCTGTTTGCAGTGCAGCTTCCATGAGCTGTCTCAAACTCTGCATCAGCACAGGCATGGCTTTGGGGGGCAGCTCTTCAAGGCCGAGCTCCAGCAGAAAATCCTTGGCTTGCATGGTTATATCCAGACAGTGTTTAGTATGAGGCGACGGTGTCGCGGATTAAGCGCTCTTGTTGGCGACAGACGCAGCGGTGATCTCAGGGTCCGCTAGTGGAAAGCCCAGTGCTTCACGACGGTCGTAATACGCCTGCGCTACGGCGCGTGCGAGAGCACGGACCCTCAGTATGAAACGCTGCCTCTCGGTGACTGAAATCGCGTGACGGGCATCGAGGAGATTGAACGCGTGGGAGGCCTTCAGCACCATTTCATAGGCAGGTAGCGGCAAACCCTGTTCGATCAGGCGCTGGCTATCCAGCTCACAGGCATCGAATTGAGCGAAGAGTGCCTCGACATTGGCGTGTTCAAAGTTGAAGGTCGACATCTCGACTTCATTCTGATGAAACACGTCGCCATAGGTCACCTTGCCATGGGGGCCATGTGTCCAGACCAGATCAAAGATGCTATCGACACCCTGGAGGTACATCGCGATCCGCTCAAGGCCGTAGGTAATCTCGCCGGTAACAGGGAAACATTCGAGGCCGCCGACTTGTTGGAAGTAGGTAAACTGAGTGACTTCCATACCATTCAGCCAGATCTCCCAGCCAAGACCCCAGGCACCCAGCGTAGGGCTCTCCCAGTTATCTTCGACGAAACGGATATCGTGAACCAAAGGATCGATGCCCAGCGCTTTTAACGAGCCGAGATAAAGTTCCTGTATATTGGGTGGCGACGGCTTGAGAATGACCTGATACTGATAGTAGTGCTGAAGACGATTTGGGTTCTCGCCGTAGCGGCCATCAGTAGGGCGTCGACAAGGCTGCACGTACGCCGTGTTCCAACGTTCTGGTCCTATGGCACGTAGAAACGTAGCGGGATGAAATGTGCCTGCCCCAACCTCCATATCCAGTGGCTGGAGAATCACGCAGCCCTGCTCAGACCAGTAATTCTGCAGAATGGCGATGAGACCCTGAAAGGTCGAGGCATCCTGCTTTGGTGAAGAGTCCTGTGAAGGGTCTCGCGAAGGGGCGGTCTTATTCGATACCGTCATGATTTTCCAAACTCCGTCCTGGCAATACTGTAAAGATGCGGCGGGCGCTCAATCGGAATGCAACCCATGACAAAACAAGCGCGTAATTATACCCTTTGCCTCACTGTAATCTACCAGCAAGTACGCAACCCGCATACGCCGCCCGTATGGAGCGCCAATTAGTGTCCAATACGCGGATCAACCAGACTGGACACTAGCACATGACAACACATGATTTGAAAGGCCGTATGCTCTCGGCCATCTTGCGAAAATCGATTCGACTGTTGTCTGGGCTGTCCCTAGGATCGCTGCAGCGCATCGGCAGCATCCTGGGTAAGGCTGCTGTCGTGTGGCAGACAGAAGCGCTCAGGATCACGCGAATCAATATCGAAGCCTGCTATCCGCATCTGAGTCAGGTCGAAAAAGAACGTCTGGCCTATGACAGTATGCTCAACACCGGCATGGTGGCGGCCGAAATGGCTGCAATCTGGGAATGGCCGACAGCGCGAGTACTTGATCTCATTCAGCATGTCGAAGGCGCTTCACTTCTGGAAGAGGCGAAGCAATCGCGTGAGGGGCTTATCGTGCTGGTGCCACATCTCGGCAACTGGGAGCTCAGCGGGCTATTTCTTGCCCATCACTTCACCATACGCTCGCTATACCTGGAACCGAAGTTGCCTGGAATGGATGAGTACATGCGCAGTGTTCGCGAGCGCAATGGGTCAACCCTGGTACCAGCGGGGAAACGTGGGGTGATGAGCCTGTTTACCAGCCTCCGTGAAGGTGGCGTGACCGGTATTCTGCCCGACCAGTCACCGGATCGTAGCGGAGGCATCTTTGTGCCCTTCTTCGGCATGCAGACGCACACGATGAAACTGGTGCCCCGTCTTATCGAGAAAACCGGCGCGCGAGTATTAATGATGACGAGTCTACGCAACGATAGCGGCGGCTTCGACGTTCATGTACAAAAGCCGCTTGACGACATTTATGCCAGTGACTTGCACGAGTCTGCTGCGGCAATGAACGCCAGTATGGAGCGGCTTATCCAGCTCGCACCGGCGCAGTATCAGTGGGAGTACAAGCGCTTCAAGCACCTGCCGGACAAAGCCCGACACATGTACCGTACGTGACGCGACAGGCACTCAGTTCTGGCTGCGGCTCAGTACCCGTTCCGCAAGATTGCCTGTCGTACCAACGGTAGCCAGGCCGGCTCGGCTGCCAATGTTGATTCTCACCAGGTCCGGTAGACTCGCCGGATTGTCTGGCTGACCCACGTACTGAATCAGACCAAAGTCCTGTTCGATCACGCTAAGCGCCTGTACCTGAGTCTCGCCTGGCAGGCCCGACGAGAACTTGACAATCTTGTTGCCACTCGCGAGATCGAACTGGGTCAGTTGCGACGCATTGAAAAAGCGCCCCTGGGCGGTGTCGACATAAGCCGGTTTGTTCGTGATCACCGTCGCCCCATCGACGAGAGTCTCAGTGGTCGTGCCGAAGCCTTGCAGCAATATGGGTAACTGAGTCAGACCGTCTTCACGGTAATGGTCGAAGAACAGCCAGCGCGCGTTTTCGAAACAACCCGCCTCAGCGGGACTACATAGTGGGACTGTGAGCGAATCCTGCGGGAGCACAATGGCTGCAGGCGGCGTCTCGATGCTGGCGAAGATGACGTTCGTGCCGGCTAGGAAGGCATTACTGGTTGAAAGACCCGACATGACGGACGTTACGGTCATTGTCTCTGGCTCTACTCTCAGCAGCTCTCCGGCCTGGGTAGCCGCCCAGAGATAACTGCTGCTGGCCTGGAGCGAAGGTCGAATTGAGCCGAAACTGCTGAGATCGGCAACCGTCTCGACTTGCTGATCAGCCAGCCTGACAACCCGCAGAACTGCGCCATCGAGATAATACAGGTTGGTGTTCTGCAGATGCTGCACACGCTCATCAAGCTCCGGCACACTCAGCGTCGCCAGTACGACCGGCTCCAGGGCTGGGTCGACGAACGCGGAGGGCGGCGCTTGATACAGCGTGCCTGCAACGGATAACAGCAGGTCTTCGCCGTAGGCTATGGCAGGGCCGACAGCGGCTTCCAGATCGATCGAGGGATCCACTGGAAAGGAGCGGACAAGGGTGCCCGCCTTGTCGAACAGCTCCAAGGTGGCACCGCTCTTCATGAAATAACCCAGTATGCTACCGTCCAGTGCATTCAGTGGTTTGCCGAAAAACTCAAGTGTAGTCGCCGGCTCAGGCAGGTTCAGCGGGCTTGCGGTCAGTGGCAATTTCGCGAAAGCAGCCGTGCCCGCTGTACATTCCTCCGGGCTACCGTAACGCACGATCAGCGTGCTGTCGGCAAAGCCGAGGCCATCAGTCAACAGGCGACGGTCAGTGGCTGCGCCATTGGTGCCACAGGCAGGCTCGCTGAAGCTGGTCAACTGCTTGAGTTCAGTCGTCGTTGGGTCGCCAAGGAAGAAGCGATCATTTTCTTCGATCAGCACATAGCTTTGCGTGAAGCGGCGATTGCCCAGTGGAATGAGTGGTGCGAAGGCTTCGGCGGGCTGACCGGCGCTCTGTCGAAGGACGCTCAGCTGTCGCACATCGACGCTGTATGTCTGCGTGAGTGGATCTGGTTCATTCGGCAGGCGCGTCGCCTCGAAGAACAGCCTGTTGATAATCGGATAGTTGGCTTGGGGCGTGACCACTACGACTGGAGGCTGAGGCTCAGGCTCAGGCAGAGGTGGACGCCGCTTCTTCTCATCCTTCAGCCCGAGCTCCTCACAGCCCTGCAGCAGCAGAAAGCCTATCAGGAGGCCAATGGTCACCGTGACGGTCTTCAACCTGGTGAAAAGAGTGCTGGGCAGAGCCGGATCATAGGCCAATTGCATAAACGTCTTGCTTCCGAATTAGAACGAGTGATTCACCCGCAAAGATTAAAACATTTCGTAACATGATTACGCGAACCAGTGCCGAAGCCGGGAAGCTACTCGCGCGTATCGACTATTCCAGATGGGCGAGATCGTTACCAGAGGCTGTTTTACAGAATCAGCGGCGCCAGAAAGCAGGCGTGAACAATATCAGAAGTGTGAAGACCTCGAGTCGTCCAAGCAGCATGCCGAAGCAAAGCGTCCACTTGGCCACCGCATTGATGTCGCCATAATGGAAAGCCACATCGCCCAGCCCCGGCCCAAGATTGTTGATGGCTGCACCGACAGCTGACCACGCAGTCACCAGATCCAGTCCAGTAGCCAGCAGTATCATCTGCATGACGATGAACGACAGCATGTAAACAGCAATGAATCCCCAGACGGCCTCCAGTATTCTGTCAGAGACTGGCCGCTTCCCCAGTTTCACCCTGAACACTGCTGAAGGATGGACGAGCCTACGAATTTCCCGCGCACCCTGCTTGTAGACGAGGAGTACCCGCATGACTTTCATGCCACCGGCGGTCGAACCGGCACAACCGCCTATGAAGGCTACGACAAATAGCAGGAAAGGCAGTATCAAAGGCCAGTGCGCAAAATCGGCCACACCAAAGCCTGTTGTAGTCGCGATACTGACCACCTGAAAGAGACCATGCACGACGCCTTTGCCGAAAGAGTAGGTGTCAGTCCAGATCAGTATGGCAATCGTGATCAGGGACACTGCGAGCAGGAGTTTGAAATAGAACAGAAACTCGGCATCGCGCAGATAGATGCGGACTGAGCGCTCGCGCCAGGCGAAAAAATGCAGGGCGAAATTGATGGAGCTGGCAAACATGAAGAATATACAGATCAGTTCGATAGCAGGATTGTCGAAATAACCGATCGATGCATCGTGCGTCGAGAAGCCGCCAATGGCGATCGTAGAGAAACTGTGTCCGATGGCGTCGAATACGTTCATGCCGGCGAAATAGTAAGCGACCGCGCAGACGACGGTCATGGTGAGATAGATATACCAGAGCGCCTTGGCGGTTTCGGTAATGCGGGGCGTGAGTTTGTTATCCTTCACTGGGCCCGGCGTTTCTGCCCGATACAGCTGCATGCCGCCGACGCCCAGCATTGGCAGTATTGCTACGGCCAGAACGATGATGCCCATGCCCCCGAACCATTGCAGCTGCTGCCTGTACCAGCGCACTGACTCCGGCAGCTCATCGATATTGGTCAGGACGGTCGCGCCCGTGGTGGTGAGCCCGGAGATCGACTCGAAGACTGAGTCAGTAAAGCTCATGTCGATAGCGGCGTTGAAGTAGAATGGCGCGGCACCCGAGATGCCCAGCAGTACCCAGAACAGCACGGTAATCAGGAAGCCGTCTCGTACCCTGAGCTCGGCGCGGTAGTTTCGGGTCGGGAACCAGATGAGCAAACCAGAGGCAAACAGCAGTGCCATTGCGTTTCGAAATGGTACCACCTGCCCATCCGCGTAGATGACGGACACTACGATGGACGGCAGTAGCGTAAGGCTGAACAACATCAGCAACACGCCTAATATTCTTGCTATTGCCTGGTAATGCAAAGCGATCCTGGTCCTTATGTCAGTTATGGCGGTCGATTGTACTAAAAGAAGGTGAGACCGACCTGAAACAGTCTTTCGATCTCGCGGATTTTCCGCTTGTCCAGCAGGAAGACGATGGCATGATCGTCCGGCTCGATGCGGATATGATCATGGGCAATGAGTACTTCGCTGCGCCGCATGATGGCACTGATAGTCGCACCTTCCGGCAGATTCAATTCATCAATTCGCTTGCCGACGACCTTGGAGGACCGGTGATCGCCATGGGCAATCACTTCTATCGCTTCGGCAGCGCCGCGCCGCAGCGAGTGAGCGGCCACGATATCGCCACGCCGAACATGCGACAGCAAACTGCCGATCGTTGTCTGTTGGGGCGAAATGGCGATGTCGATTTCTCCGCCCTGTATGAGGTCGACGTAATCCGGATTGTTGATTAACGTCATCACTTTCCTGACCCCGAGACGCTTTGCCAGCATGCTGGCCATGATATTGGCTTCGTCATCGTTGGTGAGCGCACAGAATACGTCGGTATCCTCGATGTTCTCTTCCAGCAGAAGATCCTTGTTCGCGGCGTTGCCGTGCAACACGATCGTGTTATCCAGCTCTTCCGAGAGGAAGAGACAGCGCTTGTGGTTTTGCTCAATCAGTTTGACGTTGTAGCGGCCCTCCAGCATCTGTGCCAGCCGAGCGCCGATATTGCCACCGCCGGCAATCATGATGCGCTTGTAGACGCGGTCGGTTGGCTGCAGTTCCTTCATCACCGTTTGAATATGGTCGCGAGCGGCAATGTAGAAAACCTCATCACCGGGCTCAACAATGGTCTCCCCAATAGGAATCAGTCCCCGGCCCTGGCGATAGATTGCAGCCACCCGGGTATCGATATGCGGGAGGTGCTTGCGTAGATATGATATCTCGTGACCAACCAGTGGTGCGCCGGGCAGCGCCTTGATACCGACCAGGCGAATCTTACCGTTTGAAAAGTCGAGAACCTGCAGCGCACCAGGATTGTCGATAAGGCGGCTGATATGCTGGGTTACCACGAGCTCTGGGCTGATGAGAACATCTATGGGGAAGGCGTCGAGCCCAAAGAGTTCCTTACTCGACAGATAGGATGCGGCACGCACTCGACTGATTTTCGTGGGCGTCTTGAAAAGCGTGTGTGCCACCTGGCAAGCCACCATATTGATCTCGTCACTGTTGGTGACGGCAATCAGCATGTCGGCATCATCGGCGCCCGCCTGTTTGAGCACACTTGGATAGGAACCGGACCCTTTGACGGTACGGATATCAAGTGTGTCCTGAAGTGTTCTTAGCCGGCTCTCATCCAGATCGACAACTGTGATGTCGTTTGCTTCACTCGCAAGATTGTCGGCGAGACTGCCACCGACCTGACCTGCGCCGAGAATAATGATCTTCATGGGCTATGGGCGCCGTTTGGGTTCATTAATAGATTGTTAATGTACGAGAGGGACAACTATATACGATGAATCACCGAATAGAAGAATCCATCATGTCTGCCTGCTGCTGCAAACACCTGTATGCCATGGTCAGTAGAGGTGAACGCTGGAAGCTTCGCGAAGGCGGCATATGGCTCGAACGCAACACACAATTCGGCGGGGGCTATATTCGTGAAATCTGACCACACGCTCAACAGCCTTGCTACCGCTTGATCGTTCTCAGCCCTCAGTATCGAACAGGTGGCATAAACGAGTAGCCCTTTCACGCCTACACATCGAGCGAGCCCATCCAGCAATGACGTCTGCTGTCCGACCAGCGCTGCAACATCTTCTGGCCGCCTGAGCTGCTTGATATCGGGATGGCGGCGAATCACGCCAGTGCCCGAACAGGGCGCGTCGACAAGTATGCCGTCGAAGGTTTCCTCACCAGTGTGCCAACTCGCAAGGTCTGCAGCATCGGCGGCCAAAGTTCGTAGCTTGAGCCGTTCAGGCTCCGTCGCGGCAATGTGCGTAAGTCCAAGCCGTTCGAAAGTCGCTTCGACGCGCTCCAGGCGATTTGGGCTGATGTCGAGGGCTGTCATCTCTACGGCGTAACCCAGGTTCAACAGGGCTTCAATGGCAGCACAGGTCTTGCCGCCCGGCGCCGAACAAGCGTCCAGCAGGCGCAGGGGCCTGTGTATGTCGGGTTCATGCCTCTTTACGAGCGCCGCCACAAAAAGCCCTGCACAGAGCTGCGCTGCTTCGTCTTGCACACTCACCTGGCCTTCGTTAAAGCCTGGCAGCTTATCGACCGGGCACGCCTGCTCGAGCTGAATACCGTATTCTACATTGCTGAGCGGCTGCGCGACCATGCCTGCTGCGCTGAGGCGGCTCAGATAGCCTTCCACCGTATCTTGCAGGGCATTGACGCGCAGGGTCATGGGTGCCTGGATGTTTGACTCTGCCGCCGCCAGTTTCCAGTCGTCTGGCCAGTCCTGTCGTAACTGCTGGAGCAGCCATTCGGGCAGTTCGTAGCGCGCCGAAGGGGGCAGATGCTCATGCACGGGAACACCGGAAGCCTTACTGTCGGCTTCGTCTCTGAGCGCACTGCGTAAGACGCCATTGACCACTTTCACAGCCCAGTCCTTACGCAGAGCCCGACACAGCTCCACGGTTTCATTCACACAGGCCCGAGCCGGTTTATCCAGATGGATCAGCTGAAACAGGCCGAGCAATAATACGATCTCGACGTCACGATCTTTTGCCCGAAACGGTTTGGCGAGATACTGACTCAGACGGTAGTGCAGACTTTCGAAGTGGCGCAGAGTGCCATAGACGAGAGCCTTGACCAGTGCAGTGTGAGTGGAGGGGCTGGTATCCGCATTGGCAACTGCTGGCATGACTGCCGCAAGAGAGGCCTGGTCGATGATCACGGCCTTCAGAATACCGAGAGCGGCCAGGCGAGGATTGGACGCGATTGGCTTGCCCCCAGCCATCAGGCTGCGTCTGCGTCAGCGGCCGGGGTCTCGAGCACAGTCCCTGCGCGCAGGAATGGCTTCTGCGAGTTCATGAAGTCCTTGGCGCTTACCGGCTTCCCACCCGCTAACTGAAGCCTGGTCAATCCCAGCAGGCTCTTTTCACGACAGAGTACGATGATGGCGTGACCGTTGAATCCGACGACCGTACCGGGCTTGGCGCCTGGCTCGATGGTCAGCGAACCAAGACCGCCTTCGCTGATAACCTCAGCGGCTAACACGCGGATCCGTTCTTCGCCATCGCAGCACCAGGCCATGGGCGACGGATGGAGTGCGCGAATCTTGCGCTCGATTACGGTAGCGCTTTTCGACCAGTCGATTCGGGCTTCCTGTTTTGTCAGCTTGTGTGCATAGGTCGCTTGGGCATCTTCCTGGACGACGGGTCTGGCTTCGCCAGTCAGCAGCATCGGCAGGTTCTCGATAAGTAACTTGGCCCCGAGTTCCGCCAGGTGATCATGCAGGCTGTCCGCCGTTTCAGTTTTCCCGAGATCGTAGCGTATCGCCCCAAGCATGGGCCCAGTGTCCAATCCTGCTTCCATCTGCATCAGGGTAACGCCGGACTGTTTGTCGCCAGCCTCGATTGCACGCTGCAATGGTGCCGCACCGCGCCATCGCGGCAGCAGCGAAGCGTGTATATTGATGCAGCCGTGCTTGGGAATGTCGAGTACAACCTGAGGCAGCAGCAGACCATAGGCGGCCACGACCATGATCGTTGGCTTATAGCCGCGCAGGGTTTCGATGCTTTCTGGGCTACGGAAATTCTCAGGCTGCTCCACCGGAATTTCGTGGGCCTGTGCGAGCTGCTTCACTGCACTGGCCTGCAGTTTCTGGCCCCGCCTGGCCGGCCGGTCCGGCTGCGTATAGACAGCAACGACATTCGCGCCGTGATCGATGAGCGCCTTCAGGCTGACGGCCGAAAACTCAGGTGTGCCCGCAAAGACGATGGGTGCTCGGGATGCGGTCAAGCTTGCAACTTATGCTGTTTTTCCAGCTTCTTGCGGATTCGTGATCGCTTGACGGTGCTGAGATAGTCCACGAAGAGCTTGCCATCGAGGTGGTCGAGCTCGTGCTGGATGCATACAGCAAGCAGGCCTCGCGCTTCGAGTTCATATGGCTTGCCGAACTCATCGCAAGCCTTGAGCAGTACATGATCGATGCGGGTCACGCCCTCATAGAAACCAGGTACTGATAGACAACCCTCCTGCATCTCCTCAGGCTCACCCTCGAGTACGGTGTAGGACGGATTGATCAGCACGAGCGGTTGCGAATGATCTTCAGAGACATCGATCACGACAACACGCTGGTGGACGTTGACCTGAGTCGCTGCCAGGCCAATGCCCGGTGCCTCGTACATGGTCTCGAACATATCCGCGACCAGCTTGCGTAGTTTTTCGTCGAATTCGATGACCGGCTTGGCAATGGTGCGCAGCCGCGGGTCAGGGAACTCCAAAATCTCTAACTGGCTCATTCTGAAAGCGTTCCGTAGATCGAAAGTTGAACAGTTAACAATTTCTGCTTTTCCACAGGGTGCAAACTAACATAATTACGAACGCCTGCTAGTATTAGCAAACGAGCTCTGAAAAGACTCCGCGCGCCCTGTGAAGGCAATATCCCATTATCGCTCAGCGCCGCGGCATCTACAAATTACAGTCCCGGCAAGCTGCAGTTTGCCGGCTCTCACGGCAAAAGGTAGACCGATGATGCGATCCGTATGGCGACCTGGTAAGCAGATGTTCAAGCGCCTTCTCGTCAGTGCCATGGTGGCTGCACCACTCTTATGGCAGACAGTGTCTGCCGAGCCAAGGTTGCGCGATAACCATCCCGAACAGTATACCGTCGTCAAGGGCGACACGCTGTGGGGCATCTCCTCACGCTTCCTGCAGAACCCCTGGTACTGGCCTGAGATCTGGTACGTCAATCCGCAAATCAATGACCCGCACCTCATTTATCCTGGTGATGAATTGTCACTGGTGTATGTCGAGGGTCAGCCGCGCGTCACCGTCGCTCGTCGCGGTGAAGCTGGCAATACGGTAAAGCTATCGCCCAAGGTCCGCGCTACCCCTATGGCAAGCGCAATTCCAGCTATTCCACTGGAAACCATACAGCCCTTCCTAAGTGCCAACCGGGTTACCACCGAAGAAGAACTGGAAGCTGCGCCTTATGTATTGCTCGGAAAGCGCGGTAACCTTATCGTCGGCTCGGGTGACAGCGTGTACGCACGCGGCAAGGCCGAAATGGATGAAACCTATGGTATTTACCGTCGAGGCCAGGTCTACATAGATCCGGATACGAAGGAAATGCTGGGCATCGAGGCTCGCTCCATCGCTGCAGGCCGAATCAGTGAAAAGCAGGGTGATGTTGCGACCGTCAACATCCAGCGCTCCTCGGAGGAAATCCGCCAGGGCGACCGGCTGTTGCAGGAAAATGCACGAGATATCACTGCGACTTATTATCCCAGCAATCCGGAAGGCGATGTCAACGGTACGATCGTTGCGGTTCTGGATGGCGTGACCCAGATTGGTCAGTACGATGTGGTCGTGCTCAACCGCGGTGAACGCGAGGGCATCAAGAATGGCAACGTGCTGGCGGTATACAAGCGCGGTGAGCAGGTTCGCGATCCATACACCAAGGAAGTCATTCAGTTGCCGCCGGCTCGCGCAGGCATGCTGATGGTATTCCGCGTATTCGACAAGATGAGTTATGGCCTGATTCTCAGCGCCGAACAGCCACTGTCGACGCTCGACAAGGTCCGCAACCCCGAGTAAATCGTGAGCGCCCGTTGCAGGACGGGCGCCGACTTCAAGCCCGGCTAGGCTGGGACAGCACATTGCTGTAAACTTGACCACTACTTTGATCGACGTTCAAGGATGAACGAACATGAATGAGTCTTTCCTGATGTCTGCTGTTCAGGCAGATACAGCGGCGCCTGACGCTGCGCATGATCAATCCCCTGATCAACCGTTTCCAACCCTCGGATACACTAACCGCCTTAGCGAGATCCAGCGCCGCTGGCTGCTGCTCGCCAGTTCGAGAGGCTTTGGCCCGGTCAAACTGGCGCTGGCTGCTGAGCTGATACTTGGCCGCACCTGCGAATCTTCATTGTTTTCGACGCGTGACAAGCAGGTCAGCTCGCTGACGGCCGTGGAGCAAGCGCGCGTTAGGCGCTGCATGAGTGGTGTCGAGCCAGCACAACCAGCCGCCGCGGAACTGATCGCTGTAGTGATTCAGTGGCTTGAGTCTGCAGCTGATCATAGCCTGATGACCTTGCTCGACGATGACTACCCGCCACTTCTCAAGCAGCTTAAGGATCCCCCGGCCGTGCTGTATCTCAAGGGCCGGCGGGACCTGCTGGCCTACCCGCAGATAGCGATAGTTGGTTCGCGTCGCGCGAGCCGCCAGGGCATGCATGTGGCAAAGTCGTTCGCGCGCGAGCTCAGCGCCAATGGTCTCACCATTACCAGCGGACTGGCGCAGGGTATCGATACCGCCGCTCATCAGGGTAGTACCGAAACCCGAACGGTCGCTGTCCTCGGCTGCGGGACTGATATGTTTTATCCGCCTGCGAATCGACCCCTCCAGGTGGCCATCGCAAACAATGGCTTACTGGTGAGTGAATTTCCCCCGGGCACGCAGCCGGCCCCCCACCATTTTCCCAAGCGCAATCGCATCATTGCCGGACTATGTCTCGGCACGCTGGTTGTGGAAGCGGGTGTACGCAGCGGCTCGTTGCATACAGCAATGTCGGCGCTCGAGCTCGGGCGGGAAGTCATGGCCATTCCCGGCTCGATCTACAGCACCGAATCGCGCGGCTGCCATTCGCTTATCAAGCAGGGTGCGGCGCTGGTGGAGACAGCGACCGATATCGTTCAGCGTCTTCACGGCACGCTCGAGACCTATCGACAGTTGAATGGTTTGACGATCGATCCTGCCAGCATCGTAACGGATGACATGGCTGCGCTAAGGTCGCCGGCCCAGCAAGGCCCTGCGAAAGTGGTTCTAGATGCCTTGTCAGCGCCAAAGGACCTGGACGAGCTGGTTGCGAACACCGGCCTTGGCGTCAGTGAACTGATGCAGGCCCTGTTGTCGCTGGAACTGGACGACCTCGTGATTCAGGAGGGAGGGCGTTATCAACGGGCTGAGTTTGAGCTAAAGTAGGCGATCCTGAATAAACGGCCCGGACAATCATGCGATTTGCACTTCCCCTGCTTCTGAAAGCTGTCGACCACGTGAAGAAAGGGGGGGTAATCGCCTATCCCACCGAAAGTGTTTGGGGGCTTGGCTGCGACCCGATGAATCAGCAGGCGCTGGAGAAGTTGCTGGCGTTAAAGCAGCGGGACTGGCGCAAAGGCCTGATACTGATATCCGGTCACGCTGCGCATTTCGATGATTTACTCGATGCCGAGCAGACCAAGGGTGGTGTTCGGCTGACGGCCGACGCCAGGGCGAAAATCATGTCGACGTGGCCAGGGCCGACAACCTGGCTCATTCCCCTGCCGAAAACGACAGCCTATTCGCCATTGGTCTATGGCCAGCATGCTTCGATTGCTGCCCGAGTGACGACCCATCCGATGGTGGTCGAGTTGACCCGACACTTGCAGGGCCCGATTATATCCACATCAGCCAACAGAGCCGGCCAGCCTGCTTTGAAGGGGCGTCTGCAGATTCTGAAATGCTTCGGCGATCAGGTATACTGCCTGCCCGGCGACACACTTGGCTTCGACCGACCATCTGATATCTTTGATGCCGTCACGGGTCGTCAGCTGCGTTAACCGCTGGTCGATGACTGGCAGCTATCTATTAGGGGAGTGTTAGACGCGGTGCAGAAAGACCAGGTAAAAGCCTATCTGATGGATCTCCAGGACAGCATCAGCCAAGGTCTCGAAGCCGTCGATGGCAAAGCCCGCTTCGAAGAGGACGAGTGGGTCAGACCGGAAGGTGGGGGAGGTCGCTCCCGCGTGATGAGTGATGGCGCCGTTTTCGAGAAGGGCGGCATCAATTTTTCCCACGTCACCGGTGCGCAGCTGCCGCCGTCCGCGACCGCCAGTCGCCCTGAGCTCGCCGGTCGTGGTTTCGAGGCCATGGGCGTCTCGCTCGTGATGCATCCGCGAAATCCCTACGTACCCACGTCGCATGCGAATGTCAGATTCTTCATTGCAGAACGTGACGGCGAGGCGCCAGTGTGGTGGTTTGGTGGCGGCTACGACCTCACGCCCTATTACGGCTTCGACGAAGACTGCCGACACTGGCATGCCACCGCGAAAGCCGCTTGCGATCCCTTCGGTCCGGAGATCTATGCCGATTACAAGGCCTGGTGCGATCGCTACTTCCATATCCGTCATCGCGGTGAACCCAGAGGTATCGGTGGGCTGTTCTACGATGACCAGAACGAGTGGGGCTTCGAGCGCTGCTTCGAGTTCATGCAGCGCATCGGTTCCAGTTACCTTGACGCCTATGTGCCAATCGTGGACCGTCGCAAGGCGACGCCCTTTGGCGAACGGGAGCGCGAATTCCAGCTCTACAGACGAGGCCGCTACGTTGAGTTCAACCTTGTCTACGACCGTGGCACACTTTTCGGTTTACAGAGTGGTGGCCGCACGGAGTCGATATTGATGTCGCTGCCACCACTGGTTCGCTGGGTGTATGACTGGACGGCCGAAGCCGGTTCACCGGAAGCGAAGCTTACCGATTACTACCTGACCGACAAAGACTGGTTAGCAGACTGAGAGATTCTTGATCATGGACATGTACGCCGTTATCGGCCACCCGATCGCACATAGCAAGTCACCGAAAATCCACGCGATGTTTGCCCAGCAGACCCGTCAGGATATGGAGTATCTTGCCTTGCAGGCGCCACTCGATGGCTTCAGACAGACTGTGAGCGAATTCTTCGCCAAGGGTGGCAAGGGCGTCAATGTCACGGTGCCGTTCAAGGAACAGGCCCGGGCCTTCGCTACGGAATGCTCGATCGAGGCGGACTTTTCGGGAGCCGTCAACACGCTGATGCCTGAGCGGCCTGCTGGTTCGGCAGTTCTGCCGACCCCGATGCGTTCGGCAGACGGTCGCCGCGAATCGCAACCACGCTTTTCCTACGGCCACAATACCGATGGCGAAGGACTCGTTGCAGACTTGCAAACCAACATCGGCTTTCGTCTGGCGGGGCAGTCAGTGTTGCTGATTGGTGCGGGCGGCGCGGCGAAAGGCTGTTTGCATCCTCTGTTGGAGGCTGGTGTTTCACGGTTGACTGTGACCAATCGTTCGCCTGCCAAGGCTTTTGCACTGGTGTCCATGGCTGCAGAGAATCGTAGAAGCCGTCGCTCGGACGACAGCGTGCTCGATGCCTGTGCCTTGGCAGATACCGAGCACCTGTTGAAGAGTCCGTACGATCTCGTCATCAACGCCACATCGGCCAGTCTGCAAGCTGACGTGCCTGATCTGCCTCCCGATCTCATACGAGCCGATCAATTGATCTACGATATGATGTATAGCCACGACGATACCGCCTTCATTGCCTGGTGCAAACAACACGGCGCCCGGAACTGTGCGGATGGCATCGGTATGCTGGTAGAGCAGGCAGCGGCGGCGTTCCGCTTGTGGCGCGGCATAATGCCCGACACTGCGCCCGTTCTGGAGGCGCTTCGTAAAGGTCTGTAATGAGGAGGATCACAGCGCCCTCTTTCAATCTGAATCATCTGTTAATTCGAATCATCAAGGAGAACAACCGTGAGTGGACCATCGCAACCCAAAGTTACTGATGAAGTCTGGGATGATGAACGGGTCAGAAGCTTCCTGAATCTGAAGCCCTATGACGAGACCGACGCGGATTACCACGCGCTGCAGAACGCGTATGAATACATGCGCGCCGAGGATTTCAGGCGTTTCGTAAAATTCTTCCAGACGGCAGGTCGCAACCTGCATGCGAAGAACCTGAATGGCGAGACCTTGCTGCAGCGAATTGAAGGCCATGAGGCGGCCAGTGACTATCGTGACATCCTGCGCGAGGCATCAAAGAGCGCCTGATAAGCTGTGCGCGGCGCCTTGCTCCCGCGCTTGAAGCGTAGCGCCGGCTTTGTACTGGCGCTGACGCTTTCTCTGCTGCTTGCCGTCGTCTGGCTGTTTCTGACGCTCTGGGCAAGTAGTCCCTATTGGGCGCCACCTCTGGCCGAACGGGTCGCGTTGAGCAATGGCGTCTCACTTAAGCTGAGTGAGTTTGCTCGTCCTTCGTTAGCGGGCCTACACATCGGTCGACTCCAGCTGGTGAACGAGAGCGTTGCAATCTCGCTTGAAGATCTCACTGTAGACTGGACTCACCCCGAAGCGCCCGCGACGCCGGTGGTGCAGACCCTGTTCAGGCGTCTCCTGGTGCCGCCATCCTCACAGAGGCTTAGCGCAGATCTTATTCTGCTGTCTGTTCGAGCCGCTGGTCTGGACCTGCATACGGGCAATAGACTGCCGCCGGCGCTGCTTTACATAGACGAGCCGCCCAAAGCCCCGGAAACTGTCGTGACGCCGCCGGAGCCACAGGTCGAGTCAAGAGGACGTCGATTAGCCAGCATGCTTGCAGCTTTCGAATCGCAGCAGGCCAAAGCGCAAACGTCACGACAATTGATGCCCGCCCTGAATCTCCCCTTTGGGCTGCAGCTCGATGCTGAGCTCGTACTGGACCATCTTCGCGTCCGAACCGAATTCAGTGAAGCGGCAGATGTAGCTCAGCCTTCCGCAGACCTCAGCTATGTCGCTGACGCCTTTTCAATCAGGGCGAGCGGGCTCGACCGGCGTCCCATGTCGATAACACTGGCATCGACCGGTGATCTGGTTTTGCCCTCGATGTGGCGAGAGCAGGGTTCCCCAAGCAAGGACGTGCTGTCGTTCTCGCTCGATCCTCTTGTACCTTTGCAGGTGGAGGCTGCAATCGACCACCAATCGGTTCTCGTGAACCTGAGATCTAAACCGTTGCAGGCTTCGCTCGCCCTCGCGGCTGAAACTGACGTCGCTGGAGATGCGGCAGCATGGCGTCTTCACGGCCAAACCAGGATGGACACGGCGGGGCAGGCAGTAGGTTTCATGCTCCCGCCGATGGCGCCCGTGTACATGCAGGCGCTGCCTATACAGGTCGATCTCGCGACTGCCGCTATGGATATCGACCTGAGGCTCGATGACGACCTGCTGCCTCATAGCTCACAACCAGAGAATGCCCGCCTGGCTGCCGACCTTCACTTCGACGCCAGCGGACCACCGGGACGATTGCGGCTTTCGCAGGTCTTGAAGCTTGGGCGTGAAGAAGGTGGTCTGGCACTCGATGTCAGTGAGGGACGCTATAGCCTGGATCCAGATTCAGCCTGGTGGAAGCGCAATGCCTGGTTCAACGCCACCGGGCTGAAGCCGGCGGCGCTACAGCCATGGCGCCTTGAGCCACGCGCTTTGAATTGCCAGTTCACGAGCTGGCAGACTGTAGTCGATGAAATACCTGACTGTCAGTGGCCGCTTATACTGACCGCCCAGGCTGGACAGAGCAAGGCGACGCTCGAGTTGACGCCAGCCTTCGGCGCACAAGCAGAAACTGCGCGAACCGGTAAATCGACCAACAGCATTGCGGTGAAGCTGGACTCGGCCGGTGAACAACTGCACGAGCGACTGCCAGAGCGGTGGTCACTCAGTGGGCGTGCTATCGTTCAGCCTTCACAATCCACCATGAAGAACCAGGTCTGGCAACTGGAGCTTGAGCAGGCAGCATTGAGTCTTGAATCACTCGTTCTACCGGATGTGCAGATTGATCAGCTGGCTTTGAAGATACCCCAGTGGCAGCTTCGGATTCCGCAGCTTCAGCTGACTGACGGTTCGAGTATGCTCCAGGTCGGGTCCATAACAGGCAGCGGTGCAGCGAAACTGGACATGCGTTTTCGTAGTGCGCTGTTACCGACTTCTGACGCGATGCCGGTGTCTGCAGATTTCGCGGTGGACCTGATCGGGTCGGTTGGGTCGGATTTGCCTGACATGCTGCTAGAGGTAAAACAGCTCGAGCTGGCGGGACTGACACTGGTGTCGAAGCTCAGAGTAGACGGGAGCGATCGTGTCCTGAGCGGCCCGCTCCGCGTGAGCGGCAAGCCGGACAGCACGCTATTGAACGCCGCACTGCAAGGCGCTGTCGGCGAAGCTGTGCCCGGTCTTGATGTGAAGCCTGGAGACCTGCTGTTCAAAGGCCTGATTAGTCTGGATATGGCTAGCTCAACACCGGCGTGGTCTGCAGAGGGCCTGCTTGGCCTACAGAAGTGGCAGCTTACGACTGAAAAAGCGGAAGCAAAGCGTCTTACCTTAAGCGCAAGCCTTGCCATGGATGAAGGACGCCTGCAGGTATTCGATCAGGGCGAGGCGCTGTCTACGGTCAGCGCCGATTTGAGCCTGCTCGGCTTGCCCTTTCCGGCAGCTTTTCTGAAATTCACCACTGACCTGAGCTATGGTGCAGGACTGCCGCCCGGCAGCGATGGCGGCATAGCGGGTACGCTCGGCCTGAGCCAGGCCCGAGTCGGTGCGTTCCTGGGTGAAGTGAGCCTCGGTAGTCCGCTTACACTGCCATTGCCGCTTTCACGGGTCAGCGAGGCCGAGCCAACGCACATCCCCCTTCGCCTGCGAAGCGTGGACCTCGGCGCGCTGGTGGCACTGGAAAACGAGCACATCGATGCGACCGGTACCATCAGCGGTCGGCTGGGCCTGGTCTATACTGGAGACAGTGTGCAGATTCCCGCTTCAGCGCCGGGTCGGCTTGCTGCGGATCGTGGCGGTCGGATTCGGCTGAAGGAGGCTGGTCAATGGCAGAGCATGGCAGGCGGTAATCCGCAGCTGCTGTTCGCTGTCGGCGCCCTCGGCAATTTCCAATACGATTCGTTGAAGACCAGTGTTATCTTCGATGATGACGAATGGCTGAAGCTTGGTCTGGAACTGCGAGGACGGAATCCAGAGGTCATGGAGGCCAGACCCATTCACTACAATCTGAACGTCGAGACCAACATTCTCTCGCTATTGCAGAGTCTCGAAATGACGAAAAATCTGAGTGAGACGCTTGAACAGCGATTGCTCAAAGCCTACGAATAGTGTTTCAACAGGAGTGGTTTCCATGTCAGCAGGCCAGCGCTCAGTGTCTGTTCCGATCTTGCTAGCGAGCTTGTGGCTGCTCGGGCTGAGTGCCTGCACGCCCAGGGTCGAACTCGCAGCGTCCGAGCCGATCACCATCAACCTGAACGTCAAGATCGAGCATGAGGTCAGGGTTCGGGTCGAGAAGGATCTGGAAAATCTGTTTGATGAAGAAGACGATATATTCTGATTGTGGGACTGCTGTCTGTCAGTCTTCAGCCATTCTTGGAGAGCCTTATGAGTTTCACACGTTTATCAAAGCCACTCAGATTTCTTGCAGTTCTGCCTGCCATTGCCCTGTTGAGCCTGCAGGCCTGGGCGCTCGATCTGGAGGAGGCCAAGAATCAAGGCCTGATTGGCGAACAGCCCAACGGATATGTTGCAGCTGTCGTTAGCAGTCCGGAAGCCGAAGCGCTTGTGCAGGAAATCAATGCCAAGCGAGAGGATGCTTACGTTCGTGTAGCAGAGAAGAACAAGATTGACGTCAGCAAGGTAGGGGCCTTGGCGGGCAAGAAACTGATCGAAAAATCCGAGCCCGGACAATTCGTACGCTTGCCGAATGGGCAGTGGCAGAAGCTCTGAGCTTCAGCGATTTTTGCTCACACCAAATCCGTTGTCGTAGATTGAAAAGGCAGTGCTGGTTTCGACGAAGAACCGGCTGCCATTCCTGATGACCACGAGTCTGAGCAGGTCCTCTGCGGCAGGCATTGCATCAAGTTCCAGCTGCCATAGCTTGCCTGAGTCCGTGGTTTCGTCCTGCACTGGGTGCATGATGTTCGGCGGCTCCACAGCTGTCTTGCCGATCTGAACGAAAGCGGCATCTATCGCATGATTTGATGTTAACGACAGGCCGGGCCTCCCTTCTTCAAAGCGAATGGTGATGAGCAAATCACCATTCTCAAGTTCACACAAACCGCTTTCATAGCGGCAGTTCGAGTGCGCTACCAGAGGGTAACTCGCGTCTACCTTGGCTGGTGCCGGTTTTTCCGAGACCATGGCGTCAGTGCCCAGATAGGCCAGTATGGCCAGTATCGGTGCCACGATCATGGCAATGACGACATGCTTGTTGGTCATTAAGCTGAAAGCTGCATTCATGGCTGGTGTCTTGAGTCGAATCGCGCATGGAGGGCGCTGGAGAGGAGAGTGTATCGGTCCGCGCGGCTGAAGTGAAACCGCACGGACCGAGGGGTCGGGATGGTGCTAGTGAGCTACGGCTGCTGAAGCACCCTGTGGAACACGAATGTGCTCGACCAGTGCCACGACTTCAGCCGGTGGTTCAGCAGTGAATTTGCTCACGACCACGGCCACAACCAGATTGACGATGGCACCAATGCTGCCGAAGGCATTCGGTTCGATGCCAAAGAACCAGTTCGGCTGCATATCACCCAGGTACGCTGTGCTGGCGATGAACATGATGCCGGTATGCTGGAACACGTACAGCAGCGTGACACCGATACCCGCGATCATGCCGGCAATGGCACCTTCCTTGTTCATCCGCTTCATGAAGATGCCCATCATGAGGGCCGGGAAGATCGACGATGCCGCCAGACCAAAGGCCAGTGCCACTGTCCCGGCCGCGAAGTCCGGTGGGTTAAGCCCGAGGTACCCCGCTACGAGTATCGCCCCGGCCATGGCCACCCTACTCGCCAACAGCTCTGATCGTTCTGATATGTTCGGCATGAAGACCCCCTTGAGCAGGTCGTGGGATATCGACGACGAAATGGCCAATAGCAAGCCCGCCGCGGTCGACAGCGCTGCAGCCAGACCACCGGCAGCTATGAGTGCGATGACCCAGTTCGGCAGCCGTGCGATTTCCGGATTAGCCAATACCATGATGTCGGCGTCAATCGTCGTCATCTCGTTGGTTGCCGGGTCTGCCGTGTACTGGATTCTGCCATCATTATTCTTGTCCTCATGCTTCAGCAGACCAGTCGCTTCCCATTTCTTGAACCAGTTTGGTCGTTCCGCGTACTCAAGGTTTTCAGCCTGCTGTGGCTGATCAATGGTGTTGATGAGGTTTAGGCGCGCCATTGCCGCAACAGCAGGAGCGGTGGTGTAGAGGATCGCGATGAAAACCAGTGCCCAGCCAGCGCTGCTCCGCGCGTCGCTCACCTTCGGCACGGTGAAGAAGCGGATGATGACGTGCGGCAGACCTGCGGTACCGATCATCAGGGACATGGTATAGAAGAACATGTTGGTCAGACTGAGACGGGCCTCAGTAGAGTATTCGGCGAAGCCGAGTTCGGTGACCACCTGATCCAGACGGTCGAGAAGGTAGATGTCGGTACCTGAGATAGTTGAGCCGAGGCCGAGCTGCGGAATCGGGTTGCCAGTCAGGTTCAGCGATATGAAAACTGCTGGAATTGTGTACGCCAGAATCAGTACGACGTACTGGGCTATCTGGGTATAGGTAATGCCCTTCATGCCGCCCATGACCGCATAGATGAAGACGATACCCATACCGATATAGAGTCCTACGTCATAGCGCACTTCCAGGAAGCGCGAGAAGGCGACACCGACACCTTTCATTTGACCGATGACATAGGTGACTGAGGCCAATATAAGACAGATGACCGCGACGATACGCGCGCTTTTGGAATAGTAGCGCTCGCCGATGAACTCGGGGACAGTAAACTTGCCGAACTTCCTCAGGTAGGGCGCAAGGCACATGGCCAGCAGTACGAAACCGCCCGTCCAGCCCATGAGAAATACAGCGCCACCATAACCGTAGAACGAGATGAGGCCCGCCATGGAAATGAAGGACGCGGCTGACATCCAGTCTGCCGCCGTCGCCATGCCGTTGGCTATTGGATGTACACCGCCGCCCGCAATATAGAAATCGGAAGTGGAAGAGGCTCTCGCCCAGAACGCGATGCCAATGTAGAGCAGAAAGGTTGCGCCAACGACCAGATAACTCAGTAACTGCAGCTCAGTCATGATCTATTCTCCGTTCTCGTCACGTTCATGAAGACCTGCTTCGCGATCAATCTTTTTCATTCGATGGGCGTAGTAGAAAATCAGCGCCACGAAGGTGTAGATTGAGCCTTGTTGGGCGAACCAGAAGCCAAGTTTATAGCCACCTAGCTGAATGTTATTGAGTGGTTCGACCAGGATGATGCCGCAGCCAAATGAGACTACGAACCAGACGATGAGCAGCTTGATGACGAGACTGGTATTCTTCTTCCAGTAAGCCGTGCGGCTGTCGGGATGATTGGGATCCATAGAGTTTCTCCGAGATGCATTTTTGCTATTGTTCTGCACCGGAAGATAACAGGCACTGCGAAAAGTCGCTGCACGACTTTGGTCTAAAGCGAGACCCTGCCAGATACCAATGAGAGGCCATGACCGATGTTTGCTGCGCTGCTGATTCTCATGGTTGCCGGATACCTTTGGCTCCTGTTCACCATCGCGCGTCGTGGCGACGATACACATTTCGACAATCGCACACGCTTTGGGCATCCCCTGGTATTCAGCCTCGCCCTGGGCGTTTATTGCACTTCGTGGACCTTCTATGGCCTCGTGGGGACAGCGGCCACCGAGGGCTTGAGTTTCCTGCCTATTCTGTTAGGGCCGGTCCTGCTGTTCGTCTTTGGTTTTCGCCTGCTCCGCAGAACCCTCAAGATCACGAAGCGCGAGAATATCCGTTCACTTGCCGACTTTCTCGCTTCCCGCTATGGCAAGCGCCAGGGCGTTGCGACACTTACTACGCTCATTCTATTGCTGGCAACCGTGCCCTATATCGCGCTGCAGCTAAAGGCTGTTTCGGCAACGCTGGCATTTCTGCTGCCTGAGCACTCGTTGTTGCTCAAGAACGGCACCTTCCTGATTATGCTCAGCATGATGGCGTTCACGCTGGTGTTTGGCACCAGGCGTCTCGATGTCACCAGTTATCATGGCGGGCTCATGGGCACCATTGCCTTCGAGTCGGTGGTCAAACTGGTGGCGTTGATGAGTGTGGCGGTATTTGCGGTGGCCTTGCTGAATGCGGAGCTCATTGACGTTTCGAAGGACAGTAACGTCCTAGAGGGCAGCCTGTTTGCAGTGCCAGGGCGGGAGGAAGGCGTCAATTGGCTGAACTTTCTGACCCAGACTTTGTTGTCAGCCTGCGCCGTGTTTTGTCTGCCACGCATGTTTCACGTCACCTTCGTCGAATGCCTGTCCGAGAACCATCTGCGGATAGCACGGATCATCTTTCCACTGTTCCTGCTCCTGATCGGTCTGGCTGTTCTGGTGATTGCGATCGCTGGCGACTGGCTGTTGCAGGATGTGAATGTGGCCGCTGATCTGTTCGTTATCGCCTTGCCAATGAGGTATGACAGCCCCGGCTTGGCGCTATTCGTGTTCCTGGGTGGTTTTTCGGCCGCCACCGCAATGATCATTGTCTCTACAATCACGCTAAGCCAGATGCTGAGCAACGACGTGATCCTCCCTTTATATCTTCGTGGCGTGGCTGATAGGAACGGGTTGAGGGAAGGCTCAAAGGTCTCATCACCCCTCGTGATCATGCGCCGGGCGACCATTGTCGGCGTGCTGTTGCTGGCCTGGGTCTTTCACCTCACATTCCCTGACACGGCCGGGCTTACGAGTCTCGGTCTGCTCGCCTTTGCTGTCGTCGTGCAACTGGCACCGGCAATTCTCGGGGGGCTGTTGTGGCAGGGCGCCAATGCTTATGGCATGTACGCAGGCCTTGCCGCAGGCCTGAGTATTCTCGGCTACACCCTTGCCCCGCTCGCGATCGGTGCAGGTACAGGCGCCGCTGGTGGCTCCGCAGGGGAGGCTTTCAGTCTCAGTACGCTGCTGGCCCTGTCGGCCAACGTAACCGGCCTTATCGTCGGCTCCATGCTGTTCCGCCCAAAGCTAATCGACCGTGTGCAGGCTCGTAGCTTCACCTCATCGGAAGCCGACGGGGGACGTGCACTCGCGCAGGCTGGTGCATCCGATATCCTGCATGGCGATCTCTCTGGCCTGTTGCGGCAATTCCTCGATGCCGGCACGTTCAGGCGTATCTTCGCGGGCCAGACTGGTGGTGCCGAAGCCCGCCTCAGCTCGGATATCATCGATCATGCCAAGCATGCGCTCTCGGGGGTTGTAGGCGTTGCGTCGGCCCAGCGCCTGGTGGAAGACCTGCGCAGCGAGACAGCGGTTGGCATAGAGGACGTGGTCTCTATTTTCGAACAGACCAGCAAGGCGCTTCAGTTCAATCAGGAGATCCTCTCGGCCTCCTTCGACAACATGTCTTCAGCTATCAGTGTCGTAAATGCCGAGCTTCAGGTTGTGGCCTGGAACAGGCGCTATGAAGAGATGTTTTCCTATCCGAAAGGCATGCTGCGTGTAGGCGTTCCAGTCGCGGAACTCTTCAGGTATAACGCAGAGCAGGACCTCCTTGGCGAAGGGCCGGTGGACCAGCTGGTACACAAGCGGCTGAAGCTGCTGCAGGAGAACCGACCTTACAAGTTCGTGCGGCATTACCCACTGGGCACAGTGCTTGAGATTGAGGGCCGCCCCCTGCCGAATGGCGGCTACGTGACCTCTTATGACGACGTGACTGCACTTGTGCAGGTGCAGACTGCGCTGGAGAAGGCCAATGTCGAGCTTGAGCGTCGAGTAGCGGAGCGTACAGCCACCATCCAGCACATCAATGATGAGCTGATGAAGGCCAAGGGCGAAGCTGAACTGGCCAATCGAAGCAAATCGAAGTTTCTCGCCCTCGCCACACATGACCTGCTGCAGCCTATCAATGCTGCCAGCCTGTATGCTGGCAGCCTTCTGGATATCAGCGCCGGTGAGAACAGACGTGATCTGTCCGAAATCAGGAAGATTCACGGTGCGCTGCAGAGCGCGGAAGGCATCATCAATTCGCTGCTTGAAGTGGCCCGCCTCGATACTGGCTCGCTCAAGCCCGAAATCAGCGATTTCCCCATCGACGACCTGTTGCGCGCAATCGTGGATGAATTCACTGTGCAACTGAAGCCTGGCTGTACCTTACGCTATCATCCCTGCCGCACCTGGGTGCGCTCCGATCCGATCTACCTTCGCCGGATTATCCAGAACCTGGTGTCGAATGCCGTCAAATACACCAGCGCAGGGCGCATAGTTCTGGGCTGTCGGCGCCGCGGCCGTGATCGTCTGGAAGTGCAGGTCATCGACTCGGGCAGCGGTATCGGCCTTGCCGATCAGGCGAAGATCTTCGATGAGTTCTATCGGCAGCCTATGCATCGCAATCTCGAGGGCATTGGTCTCGGACTTCCGGTTGCGACTCGCTTCAGTCAGCTACTGCAGCACCCCTTGCGGCTGCGCTCTGAATCCGGCAAGGGCAGTCTCTTCGCCATTGAACTGCCAAGAGTGAGTGAGGCCGATGTGGCGGCAGCTGTTGCGTCTGATAACGCCAATGACAGCCTGGATTCGGGCAGTCCTGCATCCGCGAGCGCTTCCAGGTCCCTAGGCTTGCGGGTCCTGTGTGTTGATGATGAGCAGCAGAACCTGGATGCGCTCAAGAGTCTGCTCAGACGCTGGAACTGTGAAGTGTCCATGGCGACGACGTCAAGCCAGGCCCGGGCACTGGCCGGGCACAGTCGCCCTGACGTCCTGCTCATCGACTATCAGCTACAGGACGTTGATCAGGCCTCGGAGCAGCATAATGGTCTCGTACTGGCAGAGTCTCTACTTGCGATCTGGGATAAGGGATCACAAGCCAGTGCCCCGGTTATGGTCTGTCTCATAACCGGAGCAGCTGATGATAATTTGCCCAGAATGGCCTCGGTGCGCGGCTTCGATTTCCTCAAGAAGCCTGTGAAACCGGCCAAGTTGAGAGCGCTGATGGACCAATACCAGCGGCGGGCTGGTCGCGAACAGCAATGAGCGCCGTGGGGTTTAAGGGCGGGTCAGGCGAAGCCTGCGTCCACGCTATCGAGCGACATCTTCGATAACATCACGACGGCCTGAGTTCGGTTGTTCACCTGCAGTTTGCGAAATATCGAGGTGATATGGGCCTTCACCGTCGCTTCAGTGACGCCCAACTGGTAGGCGATCTGCTTGTTCAGTCCGCCTTCGCGTAATAGGCAGAGTACCCGGTATTGCTGCGGAGTAAGGTTCGCGATTCTGCCGGCCAGCGTGACTTCTTCACTGTTCAGGGGTTTTAGCCGCTTCCGAGCAAAGGCCGGTATCCATGACTCTCCATTGGTGATGGCGTGGATCGCCTCGAGGATCACAGCTGGACCGGCTGACTTTGGAATATACCCTGACGCACCATGGCCAATGGCGCGGCTGATCGTATCAATATCCTCTCGGGCCGAAACGATAGCGACTGGCGTGGTGGCAAATCGCTCCCGCACAGTCACCAGCCCAAACAGATCCTGACTGCCGGGCATGGTCAAATCCAGCAGGAGCAGGTCGATGTCGTCGCTCGTGCTCAAAGCAGTAAGCGTCGATTCGAGATCGATCGATTCAGTAATCACCGCTTCCGGAAAATGCTGTTCGACGATGCTCACCAGCGCATTGCGGAACAGCGGGTGATCATCGGCGAGATGGAAGTGGTACATCGGCGTTCAGCGGTTCATACGATTGTCGATCAGCTCATCCACCACCTGTGGGTCGGCCAGTGTCGAAGTATCGCCCAGTGCCTCGTGCTCATTCGCAGCAATCTTGCGCAGTATGCGTCGCATGATTTTGCCACTACGGGTTTTCGGCAGTCCGCGGGTCCACTGTATCTGATCTGGTGAAGCCACAGGGCCGAGCTCCTTGCGCACCCAATCTCTCACATCCTTGGTGAGCTGTTCGTCAGGAACCACGCCATCGTTGGGGATAACATACACGTAAATTGCCTCACCCTTGAGCTCATGGGGGAAACCTACGACCGCAGCTTCCGCCACCTTGGGATGTGATACGACTGCACTTTCGATTTCAGCTGTTCCGAGGCGATGGCCAGAGACATTGAGCACGTCATCGACGCGGCCAGTGATCCAGAAATGACCATCTTCATCACGCTTTGCGCCGTCGCCGGTAAAGTACATGCCGTCATGGGTGCTGAAATAGGTATCGATGAAGCGCTCGTGATTGTTCCAGATTGTACGTGCCTGACCCGGCCAGGAATCCAGGATCACCAGGTGGCCATCGGCCTTGCCTTCGAGAATATCGCTCCGCTTGTCGACCAGCTGTGGCTGTATTCCGAAGAATGGCATCATCGCAGCGCCGGGCTTTGGCTTCACGACGTAGGGCAGCGGCGTCATCATGATGCCGCCGGTTTCAGTCTGCCACCAGGTATCCACAACCTGACACTGACCCTTGCCGAACTCATCGTTGAACCACTGCCAGACCCCGGGATTGATCGGCTCGCCGACGGAGCCGAGAACTCGCAGTGAGTCACGCTTGCTGCTGCCAATGGCCTTCTTCTGGTCGGTCATCAGCGTCCTGATGGCCGTGGGGGCGATATAGAAAATGTTGACCTTGTGTTTGTCGATCACCTCGCCGCAACGCCCGACGTCAGGATACGTTGGCACGCCTTCATACATCAGTGTCGTGGCGCCATTGGCCAGAGGCCCGTAGACGATATAGCTGTGTCCGGTCACCCAGCCCACATCGGCAGCGCACCAGAATACTTCCCCAGGCTGATAGTTGAAGGTGTAGCTGAATGTCGTGGCCGTATACACCAGATAGCCGCCGGAACTGTGCTGCAGTCCCTTAGGCTTACCGGTAGACCCGGATGTATAGAGGATAAACAGCGGGTCTTCGGCATTGACTGGCACTGCCTCGTGCACCGCTTCATGTGTCGGTACGAATTCGTCATACCAGAGGTCGTGGTCCTGCCAGTCGACGGCATCGCCGCTGACTTTCGAAACCAGCACAGTCTTGACCTGGTGTCCCTCGGCCTGCTGCTCTGCAATCTTCAGGGCCTCATCAACATTGGGCTTGAGGGGAATGGTCTTGCCGCCACGATGTGAGCCATCCGCCGTGATGATCATCCTGGCCTGGCAGTCCACGATTCGATCGGCCAGCGCGTTCGCGGAGAAGCCACCGAAGACCACACTGTGTACCGCGCCAATGCGAGCGCAGGCCAACATGGCGAACGCAGCCTGAGGCACCATCGGCATATAGAGAATGACACGATCGCCCTTGGTGATGCCGCGTGCTTCCATCGCATTGGCGAGTCGACAGACTTCTTCATAGAGCTCGCTGTAACTGATGGTGCGCTGCTGATCAGGACTGTCACCTTCCCAGATGATGGCAGCCTGGCCCGAGCGGGTCTTCAGATGCCGGTCGACACAATTGACGCAGACGTTCAGTTCACCGTCTTCATACCAGCGAATGTGCAGATCCTTGCGTGCGAACGAGACGTCCTTCACCTTACTGAACGGCTTAATCCAGTCGATTCTGCTGGCCTGTTCAGCCCAGAACCCTTCGTTATCCGAGACCGAAGCCTGGTACAGCTTTTCGTAGGCTGCGGCATCCAGTCGCTTGTTCAACTTTCGGCCATCGACCGCTGTGTTCCCTGCTTGTTCTCTTGATTCGGACATGATCGGCTCCTTTGTATGGCACTCTATTTTCCACTGTAGCATGACGTCAACAATTAGACCTTGGTCGACTGACGGCACTTGCTTTCAAAGCTGTAAATGATAATAATTCTCACCTCTATTCATATTTAAAGCCGATCAGGGAGAAAGCAGATGTACTTCAGTCGCTCGAAAAAGGCGCAGGGACGCAGTAGTCATGCGCTGCTGGCCATCGTCGTTGGCATTGGCCTGGCCGCCTGTCAGACCCAGCCGGAAGAGACCCTCGTAGTGCCCGGCGAAGCGTCTGAATCGTTCGAGAAAGCAGCGCCAGCGCCCAGGCCCGTGGCAACAGATGTGAGCGACGAAGATGAAGGGGCTGCACCACGCCCGGTCACGCCGGATACCGTGGCGGCACACTATCCAGATCTGGCTCTGGCTATCTATGCCGACTCCCTGACGCGCGCCGAAGCTTTGCTGACGGCCAATCAGGCCCTGATCGCTGATCCGAGTGAAGAGACTCTCAACGCGGCCCGTGAGGCCTGGATCGCTGCCCGTGTACCTTATCAGCAGAGCGAAGTGTTCCGCTTCGGTAATCCGCAGGTGGACGAATGGGAGGGCCGCGTCAACGCCTGGCCGCTGGACGAAGGCCTGATCGATTATGTGGCCAGCAGCTACGGCACCGCGTCGGAAGACAATCCCTTCTACACCGCTAATGTGATTGCCAACAAGTCGCTGAAGATCGGTACGGGCAAGGTTGATGCAACGACCATCACCCCCAATCTGCTGCAAAACGAACTGCAGGAGATCGCTGGCAACGAGGCTAATGTAGCGACAGGCTACCACGCCATCGAATTCCTGCTCTGGGGCCAGGACCTCAACGGTACCGGGCCGGGTGCTGGCGAACGTCCGTACACTGATTACTCAACCAGCGACTGTACCAATGGCAACTGTGAGCGTCGTGGCGAGTACCTCATTGCTGCGAGTGAACTGCTCATCAGCGATCTGCGCGACATGGTGACGGCCTGGGGTCCAGACGGCGAAATTCGTCAAGCCCTCGAATCACAGGGCTCCGAAGCCACGCTGGCTGCCATGCTCACAGGCATGGGCTCACTGTCGTATGGTGAGCTGGCAGGTGAAAGAATGCAGCTGGGTCTGATGCTACATGACCCTGAAGAAGAGCATGATTGCTTTTCTGACAACACGCACTTCTCCCACTACTATGACGCCGCTGGTATTCAGAATATTTTTGAAGGGCGATATCGACGCATCGATGGCTCTGTCCTTGCAGGTCCATCATTGGAAGCCTTGCTGAAAAAGCAGGCCCCCAAGGTTGCGCTCGGGCTGGATAATGCGATCAGCCAGACCATGGACGCCATGAGCAGACTGGTAAATCGTGCGGAGAAAACGGAGTCCTACGATCAGATGATCGGCGCTGGTAACGCCGAGGGCAATGCTGTCGTACAGAAGGCGGTGGATACGCTGGTCAACCAGACGCGCTACATTGAACAGGCTGTAGCTGCGCTCAATCTCGGTACACTGACCTTCGAAGGCTCTGACAGCCTCGATCAGCCTGAGGCCGTGTTTGAGTAAAGCCGAGCTGACTTCGAGAAGTCGAGCTGGCACGCTGGCTCGCGATGGTCAGATATGCCTGCTGGCAATCCGCCGCCTGGCATTGTCCACATCAGTGGCTGCACTGGCCGGGCTTGCGGGCTTGGCTGGTGCTGCAGATGATTCGCCTCTGCCCTGGCGGGACGATCTCAGTTCCGTCGACCGTGAGCGCGTGGCCAAAGTTCTCAAGATTACGCCAGCTTCGTTAGCGCCCTTCGAAACCATGCCTGCTGGCAAGGCAACGTTTGCCGGCAGTCTCGACAGTAATGCCTTCTCCCACTTCACCCCCTCGCTCTCCTTCGAGGACGAGCAGCGTTTCAAGATCGGTAACGGTCTGTTCAGGAAAATCTGGGTCTCATCACCTGCCTCGACTCAGGCCTCGGATGGGCTTGGTCCAATCTTCAACGCGCGCGCCTGCCAGCAATGCCACGTCAAGGATGGTCGGGGACGGCCGCCGTTAGCTGACGAGCCAATGCTGTCGATGCTCATGAAAACGGTTATCCGCGATGGCGATGGCGTGCGGCCCGATCCAGAATTCGGTGAGCAGATTCAGAATTTCTCGGTTCCTGGCGTACCAGCCGAAGCCGAAACCGAAATCAGTCATTCCAGTCATTTCGTGACCATCAATGCTGGCAATGGCAAGACACAGCAGGTTGAGCTCCTCAAGCCTGCGTATAAGCTTCGCGCGCCTCGCGATCAGGCTTCCGACGGGCATATTCATGACGTGGACCGGATTCTGGGCCCACGCGTCGCGCCACAGATGATCGGTCTCGGTTTGTTGCAGAGTATCCATGCCGGCGACCTTGAGGCATTGGCCGATGAAGACGATGTTGACGGTGACGGCATCTCCGGACGGGTTCACTATCTACCTCAGCCGACTGTGGAAAATCAGGCGCCGACCGGGCCACTGATCGGCCGCTTTGGTTGGAAAGCGACGACCGCGAATATTCGCCAGCAGTCCGCCGATGCCTTTTTCAATGACATGGGCTTGTCGACGAGCTTGCGGCCGGAGGCCTGGGGGGATTGTCTGCCGAGCCAGGAGACCTGTCGCAGTGCACCTCATGGTGTGGGCGCTTATGGCGATATTCAGGAGCAGTTCGAAGTCTCCGATGAAGCCCTGGACCTTGTCGAGTTCTATTCAGCCAATCTGGCGGTGCCCGAGAGACGCAATGCCGATGATCCTGAAGTCCTCATGGGTAAACAGCAATTCCATGACGCTGGCTGTGCCGCCTGCCATACGCCCAAGTTCGTCACCAGCCGAGCTGCCAAACAGGACGATCATCAATTCCAGCTCATCTGGCCCTATACTGATTTGCTGCTCCACGATATGGGCCCTGAGCTTGCAGATGGTATCGCCGTGGGTGCAGCGTCCGGGCGTGAATGGCGAACAGCACCGCTATGGGGGATCGGCCTGACGGCAACTGTAAACGGGCATACACGCTACCTGCATGATGGCCGAGCCCGTAACCTGCTCGAGGCGATACTCTGGCACGGCGGCGAAGCTGCGGCGTCTGCAGAAAAAGTCGCGGCCATGTCCCCTGAGCACCGCAGTGCGCTCATCAAATTTGTGGAAAGCCTCTAGACGGGACACCGGCCCACACCGCGTTCATTCATTTTTCAAGGTCGATGCCATGGCTCAATTCATTTCACGGCTTGCTGAAAGGCGGCACCATCCTAGGCTCGCCGGCCTGATGCTGCTCTGGCCCATGGTGCTGAACGCTGCAGCTCCACAAAGCATTGCCCAACAGGCGACACCCGTGGCGATGCAGTCGTATCTCGCCAGCGCTTATGGTCAGGTAAAGCAGAGCGCAGCAGCGCTGGACGAAGCCACTGACAAGCACTGTTCCGCAGCCGCTGGTAAGGGCGAGTCAGCAGCTGATGCGCGTGAGGCCATGCTCAGCGCATTCGAGACCTTGGCCCTTGCCTGGTCTCGTGTCAGTTTCATTCGTATCGGCCCCTATCGCGAGGACCATGCCGGCCAGCGCATGCAGTTCTGGCCCGACAAGCGTGGTAGCGGTGAGCGCCAGATACAGCAGGCACTCATCTCTCAGCCCGAGGCACTGACCGCGCCGAACACACTGCGGCAGCAGAGTGTCGCGCTTCAGGGTCTGCCGGCATACGAGGCGGTTCTGAAGGATATGATCCAGCCAGCGTCAGGCAGCGCCAGCACTGCAAGCGCCAACTTCCACTGCGACTATCTGGAAACGCTCGCCGAAAACATGGCAGCCAACAGTAGAGCGCTTGCAGAACGAATGTCAGAAGGCACCGAGGCAATTGAAGCCATCACTTTTGCGCAGTGGATGGAGGTCGTTCGCGGCGGCCTCCAGATTGCTGGCGAGATGAAGTTGAAAGCCGTTGCACAGTCCATGCGCGCCCATCTGGCGAAACCTGCCGATACGGCCACCCCCGAGGCAGTCGAACTGACACGGAAGGTCCCGTTCAGCCGTTCTCATCTCGCAATGGCGAGCATCGGGGCCGAGCTCGAAGGCCTTGCCGCTTTGCTGGAGAGTGCACAGATTGAAAACTTGCTGCAGAGCAGCGATGCCGGCTATCTTGCATCAGTGCGCTTCCAGCTGGCACAGGCTGGAAAAGCTGTCGAATCTCTGGATGATCTGGAAGGAAAGCCCATTTCGGCAGCAGCGCTTAACGATGCGATCGGTGTGGTCGACTATGCTAGTGGCATGCTGGCTCAGACCGGCAGCGATATGATGACTACGCTGTACCCGGCTCTGGGCTTGTCCCGCGGCTTCAACTCGATGGACGGAGACTGATGAACAATTCAAACAACCTGCCCCGCCGTAATTTTGTGCGCAACATGTCGGCCTCGGCACTGACACTGGCCTGCGCGCCTTCGCTGTTGCTACATCAGAAGGCTTCAGCAAGTCCGGCATCTGCTGTGGGGGCTCAGCCGACTGGCCTGGCATCGGCTTTCATGGACGCCGGTTCGAATCCTCCCAGCTATCGACTGAACGTTGCTGGCCGGCAGAGTGCGCCACTTCCTGGACGTGGCCATGGCATCGCGGTGAACGGCGACCGCTCGACGATTGTCAGTTTCGCCAGGCGGCCTGAACGCTGGATGCAGATTTATCGCATGAATGGCGCGGGCGAATACGTGTTGAGCCAGCAACTCTCGACGCCTGATGATCGTCACGGTATGGGGCACGGTGTCTTCTCTGCAGACGGCGCCCGTCTGTACACCACAGAAAACGATGTTGTCCGCGGCAGAGGCGTGATAGGCATCTACGACACTGCCAGCTTTGCCAGAATCGGCGAGCTCGATAGTGGCGGTGTCGGTCCTCATGAGATTGTGCTGCTGCCGTCTTCAGGTTCGGCCAGCGCCAAGGGTGATCTGGTTTGCGTTGCCAACGGCGGCCTGGAAACAGATCCGGATTACCCGCGAATGGTCCTGAACGAAGGTGAGATCGACAGTTCGCTGGCTTTCCTCGAAATCAACGCCGACGCCAGGATCAGTAGCCGGGTTCTGGGTGTGCATCGATTGCCATCATCGGCCAGCAGCTTGTCGATCCGTCATCTGGCTGCAGTCGACAGTGCGACTGTCTGCTTCGGCTGTCAGGATCAGGATGAGCTGGGTAGCAGTGAGTTTTCGGATTTTCTCGTAGGACTCGCCACTATCAGACCCGGACCGGATGCGGCTGTACGGATGCTGTCCGCCATACCACAGGCCTCGGGCTACATCGGCTCGGTTGCGTATGAGCGGGCCAGCAACACGCTGCTGACCTCGGCACCGCGGGGGAACTGTGTAGCGCTGTGGTCGTTGGGCAGCCCGACTTCCGCACCCGTCGTACATGCTATCAAGGATGCCTGTGGCGCTTGCGCGCCGGCGTCACAGCCAGGTCAGTTCCTGGTCAGCACTGGTTTCGGCGAACTCTGGTTGCTGCCTGCCAACGGATCAGCCGCAGAGCTCGTGGCCAGCACTGGCAGCAGGCACTACGACAATCACATGATCATGGTCTGAACGAATGCGCGGAGCCCGAGTTATCGGTGCTCCGCTTGCCTGACTTCCAGGCACCCCACCTGTCAGTGATCCCTCACCGGGCTGCCCACGCCCTTATCCCCAGCGCCATTCTCGCCGCCTATTACCATCGTCTCCTCTGCCGCATCCATCGGCTCAAGCTTCTTGGCTAGCAGTATGTAGAAGGCCGGCAGGACGAAAACGGTAAAGAACGTACCAATGCCCAGGCCAGTTGCTATGGTCAGCCCGATAGCGAAACGCGAGGCCGCGCCGGGGCCAGCGGCAATCAGCAGCGGCACCATGGCGAAAATCAGCGCCAGTGAGGTCATGATGATGGGACGCAAGCGAATGGCTGCGGCTTCTATGACCGCCTCACGCTTCTCCATGCCTCTGCGTTGCAGGGTATTGGCAAACTCCACGATGAGGATGCCGTTTTTCGCGACCACACCGATAAGCGTGATCAGCCCCACCTGGGTGTAGATGTTCATCGAGGCAAAGCCCAGCATGATGAAGGCCATCGCACCAGCAATCGACATCGGCACCGACACCAGAATGATGATCGGATCGCGCCAGCTCTCAAACTGCGCGGCCAGTACCAGATAGATAACCAGCAGCGACAGGAAGAAGGTTACCATCAGGGCGCTGCCGGAACTTTCGAACTGACGCGACTCGCCCTTGAAGTCATAGCTGAAGCCCTGCGGGAAGACCTCTGCAGCCTTCGTCTTCATGAAGTTGACGGCATCGCCCATAGGCACCGGCGGCGCTGGAATGCCCTCGATCGTGATCGAGTTCAGCTGGTTGAACTGTGTTCTCGCTGAAGGTTCCACGCCCTGCTCGAAGCTGACCACTGCGCCGAGTGGCACGAGATCACCCGAATCGGCCCGAACGTAGAATTCATTCAGGGCCTCCTCCTGCATGCGGGCATAGCGCTCAACCTGCGGAATGACCTCGTACGAGCGCCCTTCCATATTGAAGCGGTTGATATAGCCGCCACCAAGCATACTGCCCATGGCCTGACCGATTTCCTGCATGGAGAGACCAAGGTCTGCCACGCGGTCGCGATCGACTTTTACCTTCACCACCGGCTTATCAATATTGATCGACTTCTGCACGAACATGAACTTGCCGCTCTGCATGGCGGCCCCCACCATTTCGTCAGCCACCTGATCGAGCTGTTGGAAGTCGCTGCCAGTGGTGATCACGAACTGGAAGGGCAGGCCTCCGCTGGCGCCAGGCAGGGACGGAATCGGGAACACGGCTGAACTCAGACCGGTTATCTGCGCGACGGAACCCTGCAGCTGAGGCATGATCTCGAACTGTGAAACATCCCGTTCGCTCCACGGCTTCATCTTGAATCCACCGAATACCGCATCAGGACTGGTCACACCCACGAGCATGAAGGTCTCATCATAGCCCGGCACCTGCTCGAACGCTGTCTGCATTTCGGCGCCGTATTTCTGCAGGTACTCCAGCGTAGCCGTCTGAGGTCCTTTACCCTGGAAAAGCACGATCCCGCGGTCTTCGGCCGGCGCCAGTTCGTTCTGGCTGAACATCACCATGAAATAGATCGAGACCAGGATGACGATTGCAAACATGATGACTGGCGACAGCACCTTGATGACGGCTGACAGCGAGCGCTTGTAAGCGGAGGCCAGTTTATCGAACATATGCTCGACGGCGTTTTCGAAACGAGAAGACTCGCCATGGGGCTTGAGCACCTTGCTGGCAAGCATCGGCGATAGCGTCAGCGCGATGACGCCGGATATGACGACGGCACCAGCCAGCGTGAAGGCAAACTCGGTAAACAGGGAGCCAACCAGGCCCCCAAGAAACCCGATAGGTGCATACACAGCTACCAGCGTGATCGTCATTGCGATAACCGGACTGGCCATCTCACGGGCGCCGGCCAGCGCGGCCTCCTTGCGGGGCTTGCCTTCGACGATGTGGCGATGCACGTTCTCCACGATGATGATGGCATCATCCACGACCAGACCGATGGCGAGCACCAGCGACAGCAGCGTCAACAGGTTGAGCGAGAATCCGAGCACCAGCATGATGAAGGCGCCACCAATCAGCGAGAGCGGCACCGCCACCGAAGGAATGATTGCCGCCCGCAGCGATCCAAGGCAGAGGAAGACGATGACCAGAACGATACCGACCGCTTCAAGCAGCGTCTTGATAACCTCATTGATCGAATCATCGATGAATTCCGAGGCGTCGTACGGCAGCTCGACCAATAGACCCTGAGGCAACTGCGACTCGATATCTGGCAGCAGGTCCTTGACCAAGGCTGCTACATCCAGCGGATTGGCTCCAGGCGCCAGGTTGATGGCGACATAGGTCGAAGGCTTGCCCTTGTAGAGTGCGATGTTCTCGTAGGTCTGCGACCCTAGCTCGACTCGGGCGATATCCCTCAGCCGGACAATCGCATCATCCGTGCTCTTGATCACAAGGTTTTCGAACTGTGAGGTGTCCGCCACGTCAGTGTTGCTGGTGAGGTTGACCTTGATGAACTCGGCCTTGGTCTGGCCGACCGCTGAAACATAGTTGTTTCTAAGCAGGGCCTGCGTAACCTCGGTCGAGGTGAGATCTACTGCAGCCAGTTTCTGGGGATCGAGCCAGACGCGCAGCGCAAACCGGCGCCCCAGCAGCTCGGCCTTGCCCACGCCAGCCAGAGCCTGGAGACGTGGCTGAACCTCACGAGCGAGATAGTCAGTAATCTGAGGCACTTCCATTACATCGCTGAAAAACGCGATGTACATCAGTGCCCGACCGTCGCCAGTCGTCGAGCTGATGACAGGATCCTGTGCCTCGGCCGGCAGCACGTTCCGCTGGCTCGCAACCTTCGACTGGATTTCGGCAAGCGCAGCGTTGGCGTCGTAATTCAGTTCCATCTGCGCTTCGATGGTGGACACACCCTGCGTACTCGATGAACTCAGGAAGTCGATGCCCTTCGCTTCGGCGATGGCCTGCTGTAGTGGCTGGGTGATGAAGCCCTGGATGAGTTCGCTGCCTGCACCGGGATAGGCGGTGGTAACCGTGACCTTCGTACTTTCGAGTTCGGGATACTCCCGAATTTCCATCTCCATGATAGCGCGGGCGCCAATGAGGAGAATGAGCAGGCTGACGACGGTCGACAAGACCGGCCGGTGTATGAATATGTCAGTGAAGCGCATGACTATTGTGCTCCAGCGCTGGCGGTCTCGGCCTCAGGCTGGGCCTGTTTGATCTGCACCGGCTGCCCCGCCCGCAAGCGCAGCAGGCCGGTGGACACGACGCGCTCGCCAACCTTCAGGCCTTCGGTCACCTCGGTCATGCCATCACGCATGTTACCAGTCTTGATGGTGCGGCGTTCAGTGACCAGCTGGCCCTTGTCATCCTCCGCCAGTACGTAGGCAAAGTTGCCGTAGGTGTTGAAGGCGATGGCGGTGTTGGGTATCGCCACTACAGCACGCTCGTCTTCTGCCAGCGTCTGTATGGTCGCAAACATGCCTGGCTTCAGGCGCTGATCGGTATTGGGGATTTCGGCCCGCAGCTGTACTGTTCTGCTCTCCGCGGTGACCGAGCTGTTGATGGCACTGACTGTTCCACTGAAGGTCTCGCCAGGCATCGCCGCGACGGTTACTTCAACTGGGTCACCAATGTCGACGTTGGCCAACTCGCGCTCGGATAGCGTGTACTGCACCAGGATCGGGTCGAGCATATTGATTTCGACCACCGGTGTTCCCGCGGGCAGGTATTCACCGAGATCGACCAGTCGTAAACCGAGCACGCCGTCAAATGGCGCCTTGAGAACCTTTTTGCCAAGCTGTGCTTCAGCCTCCTGAACCCTGGCCTTCGCAGTTTCCATGGCAGCCTGGGCCTCATCGACGGCAGATTGCGAGACTGCACGCTTCGAAATCAGATCGGCATTCCGCCTGTATTCCTTCTGCGCAAGATTGGCTTCAGCCCGTCGGGTGGTCAGTGAAGCCTCGTCAATGGCACTGTCCAGGCGGATCAGTTCATCACCCGCCTTGACCCGCTGCCCGGATTCGAACATGAGCTTTTCCACAACACCGGGCAATTCATTGGCAACCTCTATGCCGTTGATGGCGCGAGTACTACCAACGGATTTGATAGCCGGTTGCCAGGTGACTGTGCCGACTTCGGTAGCATCAACTACCGTGAGCGGCTGAGGCTTCGAGAACTGCGCCTGCATCTGGCCAATCTGGTAGAACTTGTAGCCAAAAATTCCACCAAGGATGACGACGAGCAGCACCAGTGCCACAACAAACCGAGAGAAAGTACCCATGCTGCCGACGTCCTTCTAAGTGATTAGAATTTAAATAGGGGCGAAAGTGTACAGTGTATAGTGACGGTCTCGCCAGTCTCAATCAGCACATATCACAAATGTTCACAAGCCGGCGAGGGCGCCGGCCGGCAAATCGACATCAACGGTTTGTGCTGATTTCGTAAAGGCGGTCTGAGCCATCGATACTTTCATACACCAGTCTGGCCTCCGGCCAGGTGCTGATGACCCCGTCAACAGGGTCTTTGCGCCCATTCGAGTTTTCGCCTGTCACGAACCAGACCCTGGTACCGGCATCGACCAGTGCTCTGACTTCATCGTAGTCCGACAGCATCGGGATGCCGGTCCAGAGGTGTTCAGTGCCACGACAGCTGATCGTCTCGCGGTAGCGCACGTCATCCTGGGTGTGGAAGATGTAGCTGATATTTGGAATGTAGTAATCAGCAGCCGGTGAGCTGGATATGATGACGTCTTCGGGTGCTGCCAGTTCACCAACCTTCTGACCCACGGTTTCGAAATCATCCCGCTGATAGTAATGAAACTCGGTATACAGGGGGTAAGCTGATCGAAGGCTGTACTCTGCATGGTCGACGAAAAGCAGGTGGCGCCAGCCGTAGTGTTCTGAACTCAGCGCGTAGCCGCCGAGGCCGAGCAGCAGCAAGGCGCCATGCACTGTCGATGACCGGGCGTTTGCCAACGTGCTGACTCGCCCCGCCAGCCAGTCCACCGCCACGACGATGAACAGCAGCATCAAGGGATACAGGTGAAAGCTGTAGCGCGTGAACGTGAAGCGGGTGTTGAGCAGACAGAACACCGTGAGGCAGCCGAGAAATACCAGCAGCAGCAACTTCAGAGAGTTTTTCTCGGAAGTATCCGCTGTCGTACCTGCGCGGGTACTGCCAATCTGGAAGAGCAGGCCGATCAGCGACACCACGGCAATACCCGCGACGATCCACAGCGTTTCTACCGGCACGGCAGCCAGGTAGGTAGCGACGAAGCCCCAGTAGAATGACGGATAGTTCGCCAACGGGACGGGGCTGCGAAGAATCAGCAGCCAGCCAATGGCCATGGCTGCCACACCTGCCGCATAGGCCAGGAGAGACGGCAGCCTGATCGCCCTGAAATAGCCTAGCAGCATGAACAGAAACACGAGCATGGCGGCCAGTACGAAGAGGTGTAGCAGGCAGAGCCCGATTGCGGCAGCGATCACTGTAGTGCCACGCCAGTCGATAAGTGCGGTGCGGTGATCCTTGACCAGACGCCAGACCAGCATGACAACACCGGCACCGATCAATGCGAGCGCCAAGATTGTAAGCGGGGAGCCAAGACCATTCAGCACAAGCTCGAACTGAAGATCCGGCAGATCAATGCGGCTGTCTGACGGCGGCTTGACATAGTCTGCCGGCGTGCGCACGGGTGCGCCGAGGCTACGCATATCGACCAGCTGAAACGCGAGCGTAACAATAGTCGCCACACCAACGCTCGGCCAATACCACCTGGGCGTGCGCGGCAGATGACGGGCTTCAGTGGGAGACAGCACGAGCGGTACGAAGCACAGCATCAATACGAATATCGCACCCTCGTGTACAAGCACCGCAAGAAGGGCTGTGGCTGGAAGGCGCCAGAACGCTTCTGCATGACCCGCACGCCATTGCAACAGCCACAGTACCTGCAGCGCAAATACGAGCTGGAAGAAGGCATACATCCGCGCAAAGCGGGCGAACTCGATTTCCCACAGCGATAGCAGGAACAACGCTGCCGCCAGAAGTGCGACCGGCTTGGACACGACATATCGGGCAATCACGTAGATGACAGGCGCCGTGAGTAGGTTGGCCACAGCTGTTGGCAAACGACCAGCCAGTTCGGGATCACCTGTAAGGTAGAGCAGTGGGGCGGTGATGTACTGCTGCAGCAGCCCGCGGACGTAATAGCCGCCGCAGGGAAACTCAGGGACGCCCTTGTCCAGGATGAACTGCACAGAGCTCATGAAGTAGTATTCGTCCAGGCTCAGGTTCCACACGCCCAGGCCGACAAAACGGCTCCAGATGCCGCCGAGCACGGCAAAGCCGAGAATCAGCCAGGCGAGCGGTGTGAGCCAGGCTGGCGTGGCGGGTGAGTGCCGGGAGTGTGAATCAACCAAAGCTGGGTGTCTCCGCGAGATACTGGTCCTTCAGGCGCACGTAGTTGGCGGCCGTATACTTGAAGTATTCTGTCTCGCTTGCAGAGAGTGCGCGCACCCGCTTGGCCGGCGATCCGACATACAGGCTGTCACTCTCGAGAATCTTGCCGGGTGGCACTAGCGTGTTCGCGCCAATAACCACGCGTGAAGGCACCACTGCACCATCCATGATAATGGCGCCCATGCCGACCAGGATCTCGTCGCCCAGTGTGCAGCCATGCAGCACCGCCCGGTGTCCAACGGTGACATCGTTGCCGATGATGAGTGGATGGCCGTCACGGGTGAAGGGGCCAGCATGAGTGATATGCAGCACACTGCCATCCTGTATGCTGCAACGGTCGCCGATGCGAATGCTGTGCATGTCGCCGCGGATGATCGTGCCCGGCCACACCGAGCAGTCCTGTCCGAGTACGACATCCCCAATGACTACAGCGGTGGGATCGATGAAGCTTTCGGCCCCGATTAGTGGGTGCTTGCCCTGAAATCCACGTAGATTCATACTGACTATCCAATATCCGTCTGGAGAAATGATGACAGCCTATCAGCCAATTCTTGATCTACCAAGCTTCTCTAAAGTGGACGCGAGCACCCTTGTGGATGAGCTCAAGGCACTGCTGGACGAGTGCCGGGCTGAAATCACACGTGTCATCAATTCCGGTCGTAGCAGCTGGGACGACATCGTGCAGCCTATGGACGAGCTCGCGAATCGTCTCAACCAGTTCTGGGCGCCCGTCAGTCATCTTAACGCGGTGCGCAATAGCGAGCGTCTGCGTGAAGCCTACAATGCTGCGGTCGAACTGTTAAGCGAGTATTACACCGAGCTGGGCCAGAACAAGGGGCTCTATCAGGCCTATCAGGCGCTGGCGGAATCCGCCGAGTTTGAACAGCTGCCGCAAGCCAAGCGCAAGGCCCTCGAAGACGCGCTGCGCAGCTTCAGGCTCAGTGGTGTTTCTCTCGAAGCGGATGCCCAGAAGCGCTATGGCGAAATTTCACGACGCCTGGCGCAGCTCACATCCAAATTCAGCGACAACGTGCTCGATGCGACGCAGGCCTGGAAGAAGCCAGTAGACGACAAGACCTTGCTGTCAGGCTTACCTGAGTCAGCGCTCGACATGCTTCGTTCAGCTGCGAGCAAGGCCGACGACTGCGAAGCGGAGTACCTGTTGTCACTCGAGTTTCCCTGCTATCACGCGATCATGACCTATTGCGACACCCGTGAACTGCGCGAGGAAATGTACGTCGCCTTCAGTACACGCGCGTCTGACCAGGGTCCGCACGCAGGGCAGTTCGATAATACCGAAACCATGCATGAGATCCTCAGTCTGCGCCAGGAGATGGCCCGGCTGCTCGGTTTCGATACCTATGCTGAATACAGCCTTGCCACCAAGATGGCCGAAGATCCGCAAACCGTGACCAGCTTTCTCGAAGAGCTTGCCGAAAAGGCCAAACCCTTCGCTCGACGTGAATTCGACGAGTTGCAGGCCTTCGCCCGTGAAACCGACGGCGAACGAATCACTCAGGCGCAGGGGCTACAGGCCTGGGACGTCGGCTACTATTCGGAGAAGCTGCGAAAGTCGCGCTATGACCTGAGCCAGGAGGCCTTGCGTCCCTATTTTCCCGCCGAGCGTGTGATCAAGGGCATGTTCAGCGTCGTGAGCAAGCTGTTCGGCGTGCAGTTCGAGCAAGCTGAAGCGGATGACTGCTATCACGAAGACGTCACCTTCTATCGGGTGAAGCGCGACGGCGAAGTCATTGCAGCGGTCTACATGGATCTGTTCGCGCGCCAGCAGAAGCGCGGGGGTGCCTGGATGGCCGACTATGCGGTGCGGTATGAGCGCCACGACCATGATGGTGTGCGCCTGCAGCTGCCAGTCGCCTTCATGACCAGTAACTTCACGCCGGCCACCGATAATCAGCCCTCACTGCTCACGCACGATGAAGTCACCACACTCTTTCACGAATTCGGTCATGCCCTGCATCATATGCTCACACAGATCGACTGCTACGATGTGTCGGGAATCAACGGCGTCGCCTGGGATGCGGTGGAGCTGCCGAGTCAGTTCATGGAGAACTGGTGCTGGGAGCCAGAGGCGCTCGAGCTGATTTCAGGTCATTACGAAACTGGTGAGCCTCTGCCGGTCGACCTGCTGGACAAGATGTTGGCGGCCAAGCATTTCAACAGCGGTATGATGATGGTCAGGCAGATCGAGTTTTCGCTGTTCGATTTCCGTCTGCATCAGGACTATGAGACAGGCTTCGACGTCCAGAAGCTGCTCGATGAGGTGCGGTCGAAGGTCGCCGTGGTGAAAGTGCCGGCCTACAACCGTTTCCAGCACAGCTTCTCGCATGTGTTTGCTGGTGGCTATGCCGCAGGCTACTACAGCTACAAATGGGCCGAAGTTCTGGCTGCTGATGCCTTCGATCTGTTCACTGAGAAAGGTATTTTCGACGCCGAGACAGGACAACGCTTCCTCGAGAACATCCTGTCGAAAGGTGGTAGCGAAGAAGCGCTGACGCTGTTCAAGCGCTTTCGAGGTCGCGAGCCCAGTGTCGAGGCTCTACTGAAGCAGTCAGGGCTGCAATAGCATGATCAAGCGATTCATTGCTGGTGCTGTCTGCCCGCGCTGTGCTGCGATGGACAAGATACGCGCCTGGACCAATGAGCAGGGCAAGCAGGTGCGCGACTGTGTGGCCTGTGGCTTTAATGAGGCGCTGAACGATCCGCCAGCGCCAGACCTCCCGGCGAACCGAATGGAGGCTCGAAAACAGCAGGCTGATTCGGCAAAGGCTGCCGTGAAGGAGCAGCCTATCAAGTTCTACAAACTTCCGAAGCGTGACCCGAAGCCGGGTTCGTAGCCCAGACTGAGCGCAATCTTGTGGGCGGTCAGCAGCGTCGCCAGATTGTTCTCCCTCAGACGAAAGCAGCCGCCGGAATGGCGTCGTCTGCACAGGCATTCACAACGATCGTCTGCTTCGGAACAAGGGGCGGATGGCGCAGGGTCTGCTGCATCAGCGAGCGACTGCGCGAAGGCACGACTGTCGAAGCCGCCGGGCCCACACACCTGGTTGATGAGCTGATCGAGATCGTTCTCACAAGCCAGATCGACTTCATTGGCGAAGGGTTCGCCGACAAGCTGGTGGACCAGCAGGTTGGCTTCATCGTTCACGAAATGAAAGGCGTCACTGCGCCCGAGGTCTGGGTAGGTGTCGCGGAACTCCTCGACCAGTCGGTGGCATCGGTAGGCCTTGATGAGCAGCCCGCTGACACCGGATTGTCCGGTCACGGCTTCTGGTAATTCAGTGAAGTAGCGAACGCACTGATCGCAGATGGCGCTGAGAAGACTGTCTGGTTCTGCATCGCGACTGATGCACTGAAGAACCGCCGGCACCAGCGAGATGTACAGGCGCACGAAGGCCCCAAGCGCTGCGCCCGCATCCGTGTCGGCGATGGAGATTCGGCCCGGAAGCTGGCCAAGTCGCCGACCGATCCAGAGCTGCAGACCGCTGGCTTCGAAATCTCTCCGTACGCCGGAATTGATGATCTCGTCTACAACATCGAGCGTCATCCCGTGTTCCTTACCTCATGTGAGCCATGACAGGGTCCGAACAGGAATTGAACTGTTTCTGAGACTCAAGCATGTGCACTTTTGAGTGTAGACTCAAGCCCAGGAAAAAGGTAATTGCTGCCCGCTTCAGAATATGCTTATACTGGCCGCAAATAACCCCGTAGCTATTTGGTCAGTGCCAGTAGTTGTTAAGTTGTCCCCTAAGCGATTGTCTTGCAAAGAGATGATTGGGCGGACGGCCTTGCGATGAGCGGTCGCTGTCGATACTGTCGGCTATGCGGAGTTGGAAGAACAATAATAGATCGCGCAGCGCCGTCTGCTTCGATGATCCCGTGAGTTCATGGTGCGGGTTCACGTGGCTAGCTCATGCTCTTTATTTTGTTCTCTATCCGCAGTCGTGTATCGACGCCAGATACCTGCGTCCGGTTTTCCAGGATTCAGCTATAGACTGTGGAGCTTGCATGACTGTCCTCTCACACCTCCGACGACCCCGTCGGCTCTCGCTTGCCATCGCTACGGCAGTGCTGAGTATGGTTCCCCTGGTCGCCAGTGCCGCCTGGGAGCTCAATATGACCAAGGGCGTCACTGACATCAGCCACAAGGTCTACGACCTGCACATGCTCATTCTCTGGGTCTGCATCGCCATTGGCGTGGTCGTCTTCGGCGTCATGTTCTGGTCGATGTTTGCCTACCGCAAGAGCAGGGGCGCGAAGGCCAGCAAGTTCCACGAAAGCACCACCGTCGAAATAATCTGGACTGCAATTCCCTTCATCATCCTTATCGGCATGGCGATTCCCGCCACCGGCACCCTCATCGAAATGTACGACACCAACGATTCCGAGATCGATATCAAGGTCACCGGCTATCAGTGGAAATGGCGCTACGACTACCTGAAGGAAGACTTCGGCTACTTCAGTGTGATGGAAACGCATCAGGATGAACTCTACAACCGTGCTGAGAAAGGTGAGCACTACCTGCTCGACGTGGATGAGCCAGTCGTTGTGCCCATTGGCAAGAAAATTCGTTTCCTGGTCACGGCTGCCGATGTCATTCACTCCTGGTGGGTGCCGGACATTGCCGTCAAGCGCGACGCAATTCCGGGCTACATCAATGAATCATGGACCCGCATCGACACGCCCGGTATCTACCGCGGTCAGTGCACCGAACTCTGTGGCAAGGACCACGGCTTCATGCCAGTCGTCGTGAAGGCCGTAGAGCAGGCAGAGTATGACGAGTGGGTGCTGGCCAAGCAGGAAAAGGCAAAGGAAGAGTTCGAGCTGCAGAGCAAGGAGTGGACACTTGCTGAGCTGGTAGAGCGCGGTGAAGCGGTGTATGCGAAAAACTGTGCCGGTTGTCACCAGGCCAATGGTCAGGGCTTGCCGCCCACATTCCCATCTCTGGTCGGTAGCGATCTGGTCATGGGTGCCATCGAAGCCCACGCGGAAATCGTGATCAAGGGCAGCCCGGGTACTTCGATGCCGGCTTTCGGTGGTCAGCTGAGCGATGTCGATATCGCTGCGGTAGTCACCTACGAACGAAATGCCTGGGGTAACGACCTCGGCGATATGCTCGAACCAAAAGACGTCAGCGGACTTAAATAAGCGGCCGGTTGGTCTGCAACAGGCTCAGGAGACAGGACATGAGTGCGGTAATAGATTCCCATCACCACGATGATCATCATCACGGCCCTGCAAAGGGATTCACGCGCTGGCTGTATACGACCAACCACAAGGACATCGGTTCGATGTACCTGTGGTTCAGTTTCACCATGTTCCTGCTTGGCGGGTGCATGGCGCTGGTCATCCGCGCGGAGCTGTTCGAGCCAGGCCTGCAGATCGTAGCCCCTGAATTCTTCAACCAGATGACGACCATGCATGGCCTCATCATGGTATTTGGCGCGGTCATGCCGGCTTTTGTCGGTCTGGCCAACTGGTTGATACCGATGATGGTTGGTGCGCCGGACATGGCGCTGCCACGCATGAACAACTGGAGCTTCTGGATTCTTCCGTTCGCCTTCAGCCTGATGGTTTCTACCCTGTTCATGGAAGGCGGCGGCCCCAATTTCGGCTGGACCTTCTACGCACCGCTGTCGACGACTTACGCCCCGCCCAGCGTGACCTTCTTCATCTTCGCCGTGCACATGATGGGTATTTCCTCGATCATGGGTGCCATCAACGTGATCGCGACCATCCTCAACATGCGTGCCCCTGGCATGACCATGATGAAGATGCCGATGTTCGTCTGGTCATGGCTGATCACGGCCTTCCTGCTGATTGCGGTCATGCCGGTTCTGGCAGGTGTGGTCACCATGATGCTGACCGACATCCATTTCGGTACCAGTTTCTTCAAGCCTGAGGGCGGTGGCGACCCGGTCCTGTTCCAGCACGTGTTCTGGTTCTTCGGTCATCCGGAGGTCTATATCATGATCCTGCCGGCTTTCGGTATTGTTTCGCAGATCATTCCGACCTTCAGTCGCAAGCCCCTCTTCGGCTATGCTTCAATGGTTTATGCCACGGCATCCATCGCGGTACTGAGCTTCCTGGTATGGGCACACCACATGTTTACAGTGGGCATGCCGCTGGCGGGTGAGCTGTTCTTCATGTACGCCACCATGCTGATTGCCGTGCCGACAGGTGTGAAGGTCTTCAACTGGGTCAGTACCATGTTCAAGGGCTCGCTCACCTTCGAAACGCCAATGCTGTTCTCGGTGGCTTTCGTCATCCTGTTCACCATCGGCGGCTTCTCTGGCCTTATGCTGGCCATGGCGCCGGCTGACTTCCAGTATCACGATACCTATTTCGTAGTTGCGCACTTCCACTACGTACTGGTGCCAGGTGCCATTTTCAGTATCTTCGCGGCTGCGTATTACTGGCTGCCAAAGTGGACTGGCTTCATGTACGACGAGACCCTGGGCAAGCTGCACTTCTGGCTCTCGTTCATCGGCGTCAACCTGACCTTCTTCCCAATGCACTTCGTAGGTCTCGCAGGCATGCCACGACGGATTCCTGACTACGCGCTGCAGTTCGCAGACTTCAATATGGTCGCGAGTGTCGGTGCCTTCCTATTCGGCACTACACAGCTGCTGTTCCTGTTTATCGTCCTGAAGTGCGTCAAGGGCGGCAAGCGTGCCACAGCTTCCGTCTGGGAAGGTGCAGAAGGCCTCGAGTGGACCATCCCGTCACCAGCGCCTTACCACACCTTTGCGACACCACCGAAGATCAACTGAGGTAGCGGACGTGAGCGAGCATAGCGACCAGCCAGACAACGGCACCCCGACGCGCTCACACGCGGCTACGGTTCGAAAGTTGCTGTTCGTCGTGGTCGCGATGTTCGGCTTTGGCTTTGCGCTCGTGCCGCTCTATGACCTGTTCTGTGATATCACTGGCATCAATGGCAAGACCAATGGCCGTTATGAGGGTGAGATTTCCAGTGCGGAACCAGGCGAAGGCGAGTCGCGCCGGATAGTCAGAGTGCAGTTTACGACGAGTAACAACGCCAACATGCCGTGGATCTTCAATCCACCGGAAAACAAGCAGATGGATGTCGTCGTGGGTGAGCCGGTGCAGGTGGATTTCTTTGCGCGCAATCCGACAGATCGCTTCATAGTCGCCCAAGCCATCCCGAGTGTGGCGCCCTCGAAGGGCGCAGACTACTTTCATAAGACCGAATGCTTCTGTTTTCAGCGGCAGGAACTCGAAGCAGGCGCTGATACCTTGATGGGTCTGCGATTTTTCATCGACAGGGATTTGCCGGAAGACATCAAGACCCTGACCCTGTCGTACACGATGTTCGAGGTTCAGGATCATGCCAGCCGCTAGAGCGATGGTTAAAAACCACATAGTAGACGCAACAACAATCACAGCAATCGTCTGTCGACGAAATCAGGGAGTCACTCACGCATGAGCACCAATTACGAATCCTATTATGTGCCGGAGCAGAGCAAGTGGCCGATTATCGCCACTGTAGGCCTGTTTCTGCTGATGTACGGTCTGGGTTCCGTGCTCGTGGATCAGACTGGCAATGCTGATACGCAGACGTCCTGGATCATCTTCAGCGTCGGCGCAGCGATCATGGTCTTCATGTTCTTCGGCTGGTTCGGCGCAGTGGCTAAGGAAAGCATGTCCGGGCTTTACAGCCAGCAGATGGACCGCAGCTTTCGTTGGGGCATGGCCTGGTTCATCTTCAGTGAGGTGATGTTCTTCAGTGCCTTCTTTGGCGCACTCTTCTACGCCCGCTGGCTGGCGGTCCCATGGCTTGGCGGTGCCGGCGATGGTGCGATGAATACCTTGCTCTGGCCGGAGTTTCAGGCCGCCTGGCCACTGATGAGCAATCCTAATCCAGAGCTGTTTCCGGGGCCAACCGAGACCATCGACCCATGGCACATCCCGCTGCTCAACACTGTGCTGCTGCTCATCTCAAGCGTCACACTCACGATTGCCCACCACGCCATCAAGAAAGACAAGCGCGGGCAGGTGATCATCTGGACCGCGGCGACCATCATCCTGGGCGCCATCTTCATGGGCTACCAGATCCACGAATACGACATCGCCTACAGTGAACTGAACCTGACGATGGAATCAGGCATTTATGGCACCACCTTCTTCCTGCTCACCGGTTTTCACGGTCTGCACGTTACGCTGGGCGCCCTCATTTTGCTGGTTATTCTGATTCGATACATGCGCGGCCATTTTTCGGCGAAGCAGCATTTCGGTTTCGAGGCGGCGTCGTGGTACTGGCACTTTGTCGACGTCGTATGGCTTTGTCTGTTCTTCTTCGTCTACGTTATCTGACCATCCGGCACATCGCCCGCCAGCGCGGGCGAAGTGCTACTCAAGGCTGGGCATTCAGGGTCAGATGACCGGTGTAAACCAGCACGACGATCAGCACCAGCACCGCTATTGAAAAGCCGAGGCGATACCAGAGCGCCTTGATGAGGCGGTCGCCCTCGCCAGCATCCTTGATGAGAAATACCAGCCCGCTGAACAGGCTGATGATTGCTGCTATTACCAATGCACCCAAAAACAGTTTCATGTATCAGACCACCTTTTTTATGGCCAGTGTGGTCGAATTGCCGCGCGGTCACCACCCTTTTATGCTGACGACTCCGGCAAGCGAAAAGCTCTGCCAACCGAACCTGACTCGGATAGAATGATGTCCCTTACCGCCAGGCTACGCCGACACTGGAAGATTCTGGTGTTCACTGCCTGCTTTACACCGCTGTTTCTTTATCTCGGCGTCTGGCAGCTTGAACGTAGTGATGAGAAAGCCGCACTGATGGCGCGGATGAATGCTGCTACAGAGGCCGCGCCACAGGCCTACGACTGGGCCTCGGAAGATCGTCCTGAGAGCTTTGTGAGGCTGCGGGTTCGGGGGCGATTCATGCCTGCGAGCCAGGTGCTCTACGACAACCAGATTTACAATGGCCGGTTTGGCTACAGGGTTTTCACCCCCTTTTGTGAGCCGGGAGGCGAGAACTGTCTATTGGTTGAACGAGGCTGGATAGCGGGCAATGCCGACCGCTCGAAGCTGCCTTCTTCAGAGCTTCTGGCGGTTCCTGAGGGCGTGGTCGAAATCACCGGTCAGGCAGATATTCTGCAGGCTGCACCACTGATCATGGAAAATACCGAGGCGGATGCACGCCGTGCGCAATGGCCGAGACGCGTACAGATGATGGTTGATCCACCGACCTTGCTCGAAGGTTTTGAAGACGTCGCGACCTTGCCCACGGTATCACCGGTCGTGTTGCCGTGGGTCCTGCGCATGGCGCCGTCCTCGCCAGGTGCCTTGCAGCCTTTCTGGACACCGAATGTCATGTCGGCCGAAAAGCACACGGGCTATGCCCTGCAATGGTTTGCCATGGCCTTTGCCCTGTTTGCGCTGACAGTGTGGCAAATTCGCCGCAGCGATGATGAACTCACAACACGGAATCTGGAACAGAACCATGACCAATAGCCGTCAAACGCCCCCCACGAACTCAGACGCCACGCAGGGGCTCCCGCAGCACGAACCAAATCGCCGGCTCGGGCAACTGAAACTGCTCGCCCTCTTCGGTATCGCTATAGCGCCGGTCTTCCTGGCAGCGTTCATGTATTTCGGCAACTTCGGCGTCCCCGACACCTCGACCAACAACGGAACGCTTGTACTACCGCCTTTGCAGGCCGAGACCGTGCCTGAGCTGACGGAGATCTGGCAACGAGAGACCATGAAACAGGCAGACGACAAGCCGAAGTGGCTGCTCAGTGTTGTTGGGGATACACGCTCGCAGCCAGATGAGGCCCTCGAGCGTGATGAGGCCTCTCTGTATCTCGCCCGCCAGGTGACTGTTGCTGTGGGCAAGGACCAGAATCGCATCGGCTACGGCTGGCTTCAGCAAGGTGGCACGCCCGAAAGCAGCAATTCGGTGGTAGACCGTTACGCCGACCTCCAGTTGGTCAGCATCGGGTCCGAGGCCGAGGCTGCCATACAGGTCTGGCTCGATAATGCAGGTATCAGCGCCCAGCCTGGCGATTTTGTGTTGGCGGACCCGAACGGCAACTTTATCATGCACTATCCCAAAGCGACCGACGGCAAGGCCATCCTTGAAGATCTTAAGCGATTGCTGAAGGTCTCCAAGATCGGCTAGTTTAGAAAGTTTTCCGCCTCCAGCATGAGCAGTTCGATGACCTCGCCCAGACATTCTAAAGTCCTTCGCTACCTCAGTGTATTCGCCCTGTGCTTCGCCATGCTGGTGATCATGAAGGGCGCCTATACACGGCTCGTCGACGCTGGCCTTGGCTGTCCGGACTGGCCGGGCTGCTATGGCATGATCGGTGTGCCGGAAGCGCCGGAGGATGTGGCGCGCGCAGAGGCCCTGTTCCCTGAGTCACCCGTAGAAGCGCACAAGGGATGGCCCGAAATGATCCATCGCTACATTGCCGCTACACTCGGTCTGTTCATACTGATCATGGCCGGGCTGGCGCTCAGACAACAGCGGCCGGGGCTTTATGACGGCGTTCCCAACGTTTCCCTGCATGCGCTGGCACTGCTGGCCATGGTGATTCTGCAAGGGCTGTTTGGCATGTGGACTGTGACGCTGAAGCTCTGGCCTCAGGTCGTAACAGCTCATCTCTTGGGCGGCTTCGCCACACTGACATTACTGGCGCTGATGTCATGGCGTCTGTGGGTGCCCACAGTGCCGGCTACGCAGGGGCAGGTGGCCAAGGCACGGAGCCTACGACCGCTGGTTTCGACTGCGATCGTCGTGCTGGTGCTGCAAATCGTGCTGGGCGGGTGGATGAGTGCGAATTATGCTGCCCTGGCCTGCGTTGATCTGCCCACCTGCCATGGCAGCTACTGGCCGGCCATGGATTTCAGCCGGGGTTTTGATCTTACCCAGCACGTCGGCCCGAATTATCTTGGCGGGGTCATGGACAGCGAGGCCCGCGTCGCCATCCATTTCAGTCATCGCGTTGGGGCCATCGTGACAACCCTGGTGTTGCTGTGGCTCATCGTGAGCACCTACAGAAGCGGGCAGCCGATGCTGCAGCGACTGGCACTCGTTGTCAGCGCTTTGCTGGCCATTCAGGTGGCGCTGGGCCTCACCAATGTGCTCGCGTTCGTTCCACTTTGGAGTGCGGTGCTTCATAATGCCGTAGCGGCGCTGCTGCTTGTTGGTCTGGCCTCCATTGCCTACGTCCAGACTGCCATGCTCCGCTTAGCGCCGCAGGACCATAATAACGACAAGATGCCACACCAAACCGGGATATCAGCGACATGACAGTTCACGCCAGTTCAGAACGCATTGACGAGACGCTACAGGGGCCAGTCAATACCCCGGCGACGCCTGCGCGTGCCGTCTGGAAAGACTATCTTGAGCTCTGTAAACCGCGTGTAGTCGCCCTCATGCTGCTGACATCCGTGGTTGGCGTCCTGCTTGCGCCTTTCGAGACCTTTCCCTGGACCGCAATGATTCTGGGCAACCTTGGTATTGCGCTGATGGCTGGTGGTGCTGCCGTCATCAATCATGTCGTAGACCATCGCATCGACTCCATCATGGCGCGTACACGCATGCGTCCGGTCGCACAGGGCAAGATTCCGGTCAATCGTGCCATGACCTTTGCAGCTGTCATCAGCGGCCTCGGCTTTGCCATCCTGATGGGCTTCGTCAACAGTATCACCGCATGGCTGACCTTCGCTTCACTGATAGGCTATGCCGTGGTCTATACCATGTTCCTGAAGCGCGCCACGCCACAGAACATCGTGCTCGGAGGCCTTGCTGGTGCTGCGCCACCACTTCTGGGCTGGACGGCGGTGACCGGCGAAGTCTCCGGGCACGCACTGCTATTGGTGCTCATCATCTTCGCCTGGACACCGCCGCACTTCTGGGCGCTCGCCGTCCATCGAAAGGCCGAGTATGCGCAGGCTGAAATTCCCATGCTTCCGGTCACTCATGGCGACGCCTATACACGGCTCCACATCCTGCTCTACACCTTCATTCTGCTCGCTATCTCCATGCTGCCCTTCATCACCGGCATGAGCGGGTGGTTCTACTGGGTCTGCGCGCTGGTACTGGGCGGACGTTTCATCCAATGGGCCGTATGGTTGCTGCGCGACAGTAAGCCGCGTGCCGCCATACTCACATTCCGATTTTCCATCACCTACCTGATGCTGCTTTTCGTGGCTCTCCTCATGGACCGATATATCTTCGATGCCTTCTATTACTGATCCCTTACAGTTTTATTCCAGCGTCAGCCAGGGACTGGCGCGTAATTCCAACAGCTTTCTCAAGCGACAGCTCAATCTGTTGCAGACCCCTGTCGAGGCTGGTGCACTCGATCACCTGACCGACATCGATCCCGGTGAGATCGATCCCGAGTCAGTAGGGGTCAGCAGGGCTGAAATCGAAGGCATCTGGCAGGCAGTCGAAACGCTGTACCAGAGCGGAACGCAGCCGGCAGTGACACTGTGTATTCGGAAGCAGGGCCAGTTGCTGATGCATCGGGCGATCGGCCATGCCCAACTGCCAGAGTTAGGCAGCAACGAGCGCGCCGAAAGAGCAGGCACTCGGATCAGTCTCGACACGCCTATCTGCATCTTCTCCGCCAGTAAGGCGATTACGGCGGCGCTCATCCACAAATTAGTGGAAGATGGCGAGATCAGCTTGAGCGACCCCGTCAGTTTCTATCGACCAGAATTCGCGGCGCGCGGCAAGGGCGATATCACCATTCATCAGATCCTGTCGCACCGTGGCGGTATACCCGGCTTGCCGGCCCACGAGCCGGTCGAGACCCTGTACGATGATGAGCGTGTGTGGCGGCTGCTCTGCGAGGCCAAACCAATTGCGGTAGATGGTGGCAAGCTGGCTTATCACGCGATAACCGGCGGCTTCGTGCTCGCCAAGGTTCTCGAAAAGGTGACTGGCGACACGATTCAGAACTATCTCGACAAGCATCTCCGGCAGCCGCTCGGGATGAAGTATTTCCAGTATGGTCTCGCTGAGAAATTCAGAGATAGAGGCGCTGACAATGTGGCAGCCGGGCCGGCTACGCCATTTCCCCTGTCCATAGTGGTCAAGCGAGCGCTGGGCGCGAGTTTCTCGGAGGCTGCCAGGATCTCGAACGGTGAAGCCTGGCACAACGCCATCGTGCCTGCTGGTAACATTTACTCAACGGCAGAAGAAACATCACGCTTTTTCCAGATGCTGCTGCAGGGCGGTACCTGGAATGGCAAGCGTATTCTGTCGGAGCGCTCTGTGCAGCGGCTTACGGAGGAAGTTGGTACCTGTAGTATCGATCGGACAATGCTCATTCCAATGCGATATAGCGCTGGTCTCATGCTTGGCGCCGATCCTGTCGGGCTGTTTGGACCATTCTCAAGACAGGCTTTCGGTCATATCGGCCTAATCAACAAGTTCTGCTGGGCAGATCCGCAGCGGGATATTTCGGTTTCGCTCATGACGACGGGGCTGAATCTGGTGAGCCATCATCTCCTGCCGCTTGGCCTGGTGCTCAAGCGCATCAACTCAGCCTGTGACGACTGACGAGACGGGAGACTCAGGGCGCTACTGACCCCAGCTACCGCTCTGCTGGTCCACGATGGCAATTGTGTTTCGGAGTGTCCGGTTCAGGCGCACCTGTGTATTGGTGCGCTCGACCAGCTTTGACACATTGGCCAGCAGGCGATGCAACTTCGGGCTGACCTGACGAATCACGTCGGTGATCATCTCATAGGGGTAGTGGTGATCCTGAATACTCAGTTTGTTGAGTTCGTTCAGTTCGCGATGGAACACGGTAAGGATGTCGTAGATGATATCCTTGCTCTCGAGCGTCGAAGCCTCCCAGTAGGCGTCGTCCAGCACATCGATCAGCGACTGGAACTCGAGACTGGCATCAGTGATTCGGGCGGGTGACGCAGACATACAGACCTCTGGGTGAATGTGGCAAGATCGGGCTGCTTAAAGCATAGCAAAGTTTCCGCGTAACGAGATCAACGCGCTTCGGCAATAGCGGTGACGACGCCTATCCGGTTACCAGTCAGTGTGCCGAGATAGAGCGTGCCGTCCTCACCTTCTTCGACCGAAGTAATTTCCCAGACATGTTCGCCAGTTGGATCCTGGAGGTTCTCGAGCACTTCGCCTTGCTCGTTCAACGCCAGGATCGCGCCGTGCCTGGTTGCCTTCGGTTGCAAGCGCTTTGGCAGGGCAGCAATCAGCTCCTTGATAAACGGGTAAGGATGCGTTTTGTCGAGTGCGGCACTGCGAGGAGCGAAGAGCGCCACCCAGTAGCGCCCATCACTGCCTCTGGAAATGCCGTCCGGGAAGCCCGGTAGCCGGTCGGCGAATACTTCAGACTGCCCGGCCTTTGGGCCCGTGATCCAGTATCGCAGGACCCTGTAGCGAAAAGTTTCGTTGACGAGCACAGACTGCTGGTCCGCTGCGACAGCGACGCCGTTGGCGAAGAACAGCTTGTCGAGCAGCAGGGTGAGCCGCTCACCTTCGGCGGCAGAGGGATCGTAGGCAAACAGCCGACCATGCGGCCGAGCTTCGAGTATCTCGAGCTGTAACTCATCCATTGCGCTGCGTGACGATGCATCCGAGAAATAGATAATTCCGTCGTCAGCAATATCCACATCATCAACGAAACTGAGCGCCATCGGGCCGCCAGCAGGCACCAAGGTCTCCAGCGCCCCGGTGTCGAGGTCGAGTCGCAGCAAGCCCTGTTCTGCATCAGCAATCACCAGGCGCTCGGACTGGTCGAGTGCCAGGCCAAGCGGGTGCCCGCCAGTATTGGCCAGCACCTCAATCTCGTCGTCACGGCTGATTCTGACGATGTCGCCATTGGACTGACCGGTGTACACGAGCCACCGCGGACGATCCGCCTCACGAACTGGGTGGACGTCCTCCGCGCCAGCCAGCTTGCCTCGGGCTATCAGCGGAATATCCTGCAGCCGATCGTTGGCGGAGAGCTGTTGTGCGCGAGCAGGCTGCCAGGCCTTCGCATCGATTGGCGCGTTCAGCCAGAGGGTGGTGACGACCACCACAACACACAGAACGATTGCGAGAACGAAAAAGGCAACAGAACGCATGACACTACTTTCCTTCAATGGCAGGATGAATGAGGCGGATGGTAATCATTGTGCAAGCGACGGGGTAGCGATCATGGAACTTCCACCAGACTTTCTGAACGAACTGGATGACGACGCTAAAGCCAGCTTTCTGCAGGACATGGTGCTCAGAAGCAGCGAAGCCGATGCGTACCTCGGTGAGCTCGAGAAGGACTGTGCACGGCTGGAACGGGATATCAGGACCGGCCGCACGATCGTCAGTTTCGACGCCGAATCAGAGACCTTCGCCTTATTGGCGAAGGCGTGATCCAGCCACGAATGTTCTGACTCAGTTGTTCTTTGCGCTGTCATCCAGCAGGTCGATCAGTGGCTCGTACTGAAAACGCTGCAGCATGACGATTTTCCCGTTTGTAGGCCCCTGAGCTGATGCGTTCGCGGGTATTTCTTCGAGGAAGGCAGCAGTCGGGCGCTCGCCCTCATACTGAAGATGCCAGCACCAGGACGCTGTCAGTGGGCTCTGGTCTGTATTGACTGGACAGCCGAGGTTGGGTCGGCATACCGAAGCAAGCTGATCACCAACATAATTGAAGCTCGCTATTTCCACCGGTGTGACCGCTTCTGCGCCGGCGGGTGCAGCCCCACAGGCTTCTGCGCTGTCATTGAAGATAATGCCGATCGGATTGAAGCCGAACAGATCGCTGAACTGTGGGGCTAGCTGGGCCAGGCCGGCCTGCACACTTTCGGCATCGAGCGTGGGCACTTCAACGATACGCTGGAAACGCTCAGCGGTACCCGCAGGCTCCTCGGCAGGGATCGCGGCTTCGACCTTGCGCGCTGAGACAGTCAGCTCGTCGAGCTTCTCCAGTGGGTCATTGCTCGTAGCCGGTCCACCCAGCAGCTCTGCGCGTACCGACGGGTCAGCCAGCGTCACGCTGCGATCAGCTTGCATACTGATATTCTGCAGTCTCAGCAGAGTGGGCTCGTCACCCTCGGCCGGGTCGTATGCTCGCGTAACCCGGTATACCTTGAATGGTGACAGCTGAACGACGCTTTCGTTGATGATCCGCCCGGCTGCATCGAAGCTGAAGCGCCAGAGATAGTCGAGACACCCGGTGGTGGAGCCGTTCGGATTTTTGCTGGTTTCCTCAGTCTCAACGTAATAGATGCTGTAGGCAACGCAGGATTCGCCCTCACTGCCGATACGTACTTCCCAAATGCTGTCGTCATCCGCGCGGATACCGATATCGGTGTAGTCTTCGAATAAGCGGTTGGCAAACTCTCTGGTGTTGATTGAAACCCGAGCGCCTGAAACGGCTGACTCGACAGCCGGTTGTCCTTCAAGATAGCTTATCTTCACTTCGGGCTCTGGCGCGGGACGGGATAGCTCCGTGGACTCGGGGCGGAAAGTCGTCAGCGGCTGGAAGCCGAACACAGGGTGCGGCACGAACTGCAGTTCAATGGCGCCAAAAATCTTCTGCTGCAGTACCCGACCGAACACGCCATAGGTAAAGTCGGTCTCGGCAAAGCGTTCGCAGGCAAGGTTGGAGCTGTCTTCACAGGTTTCGATAATATCGACGCCGCCTGACGATATCGACGTCAGATTCACCTCGTTACTTTCCAGATCGGTTCGTCCGCTGCTAGTGGCCAGGTTGCCCGCAAACCACTGTATCTTGCTGACCGCGAGCGGGTTCTCCACGCCAAGCGCGAGCCGCATGTGTCGCTCTATGCGCCGAAGCGGCATGCCAAGCAGGTTGCCCGGGGTGAGGACCTTTTCCGCATAGCGATTGGCGACTGGCAGCCATTGCGCCACATCCGCCAGCAGCGCCAGGTGGCTCGACCTGACTATTTCGGGTGGCAGCGCATCAATGACTTCGCGGCTTCCGGGTGTGCTGTTGCCAGCAGCCTCCACCAGCTTCTCGATTTCTGCCTGGAGCGCCACAGTGGTGGCTTTGGCATAGGCATGCACCTTGCGTTCAGATTCGGCAACGTAATCCCGCAGCAAGTTGGTGTTGAGCTTGAGCAAAGCGCTGACAGCCGTGCCAGCGGTTCGGAAATCTGGCGCTACGAATGCCGGGTCTGCTGCGTTGTCGGCCGCCTGCTGCGCGATATAAGCGGCCGTCAGGGTGCTGAACGGCGTGATGAAGCGCACCCCTGGCGGTGCTTTCAATGTGTATGAGCGAAGTACGAGCCCACCTGCCTCTTCTTCCGGGCCCGCTGCATTGAAGGGAATGAGGTCCTCGTCGGTCGCCTTGCCCGCTTCGACGAACGCCAGCAAAGGATAGGCGCCGGGATTTTCGATGCCCGCCAGTTGCTCTTCAGTAAACGAGTACAGGCCAAATTTGCCGGTCTCTGCCGATGGTTCGTTCACCTCATAGGCGTCGTTGGCATTGAGGTCCATCCAGACGAAGGCATTGCGCAGATAGCCATCGATGACACGGCCTGCGAAGATGCTACCTTCAGGCAGCTCGTCTTCAGGGTCGACCAGAGCCGTACCGCCTTTCTTGCTGTCATCGCTACAGGCAGCCAGTACGGCAGTGAAGGCCAGGGCCAGCAGTATGAGTCGTGCCAGTTGACCGGCAAGACGGCTGGGGTGGAACATCGGCTGTTCAGTGATTGTCATGAACTGGGGCTCTGGAGTCGAACGGTAAAAAGGCGTCACGGGGTATGCCAGCCATATCGGCCGGCCAGCAGAATGAACACGGTCAACTATGCTGAAGCAATGGGCTGAAGCAATGGATAGTTATCCGCGTCGAACGCTGTTTCGTAAAAATTTGTATAGCTGCCACGCTATCAACAGAGCATGACGCCTGTCTATGATCGGGTTAACGTATTGATCATCTATTCAGCCAAACCTTCGCCAATTCCTTCGATTCGGAGTTCGACATGCAGACTGAAACCATTCCTCTCTGGTCTCCAGCGCCAGGCACACGTCGCGAGCTGCTGGTGTACCGCTTCGGCAGCGATGCTTCCACGGGGCCTGTGGCTTATCTCCAGGCGGGGCTCCATGCGGATGAATGGCCAGGCCTGCTCGTACTGCAACACCTGATTCCCTTGCTGACGAAAGCGGAGGCGGAGGGTAGGCTGAAGGGGCGGATCATACTGGTGCCGTTCGCCAATCCGGTCGGCATGTCGCAGAACATATTCGGGTATGTGACCGGCCGGTTTGACCTGACCGGGCGCGGCAATTTCAATCGCAATTTTCCCACCTTCAATGTGGGCGAGTTTGAGATCGACGCGCTGCCCGATGATCTCGGACCTGGTTTTCGTGAGTTTCTCAAGCAGTCGCTGCAATCGCGCTATCCTGACAACGAAACCGATTACCTGAAGCAGCTGTTGCTCGGGTTGGCGCTGGAAGCGGATTTTGTCTTCGATCTCCACTGCGATGATTACACGGCAGCCCATGCCTACTGTGCTGATTTTCAGCAAGCCAAGGCGGCGGAGGTGGCTGGCATACTCGGTTTCACCCATCTGTTTACCGAACCGCTGGACGGGGTGATCGCGTTCGACGGTAGCGCGTTGAAGCCCTGGTACGATCTGTTGGCAGCCACCGGCAATACGCAGCTCGCAGCTGAAATGCCGCTGGCGATGACCCTGGAGTACCGAGGCCAGATCGACGTTGATGATGCGCTGGCAGAAGATGATGCTGAGCGCCTTGCAAGCGTTCTACAACACTGTGGTGTTATCGGTGGCGTCCAGCCGGAGCCGAGACTGTGCGAGGTGGAGATCTCTCCATTGCAGGCGGTCGACACTGTGTATGCGCCCGAAACTGGCCTGCTGGTCTTCCGGCGGCAGCTCGGTGAGCGCCTGAAAACAGGCGAGCATTATGCTGATATCGTGCGCATTGACCAGCTGCCACCGCACAACAGGTTGGCGTTACGGGCGAGAACGGATGGCGTGCTGATGGGCTTGAGTCACCGCCGGCTGGTCAGACCTGGCGACCAGATCGCCAAGGTGGCCGGCACCGAAGCCCTGGCACATCGCCGACCGGGTTCGCTGTTACAGATCTGACGATAGCGCAAGTGACTGAAATATCACAAAACCTGCGGCGAAGGCTGTTAGTATGCCGAGTAGACGCATCGTTTATTCCAGAGCGAACTGCTGACACTAGCCATGGTCGAGCTGCTGTAATACAGTTCGGCCTCTTCAAGTACGTATGACCTGTCTTCGGAGCCAGTATGAATCCCCAGACCCTTGATGTCGCTTCCTCCATACTGGCCTCTACTGCCAGGCTCTGGCGCGGCACAATGGCTTCGCCACGACCGCGTGCGGAGAACCCCGAGCTGCAACTCTTCGACCGAGAGGGCTGCATCGAGTGTCGCCTCGTGAGAGAAGCGCTATCGGAACTGAATCTGGACGCTCAGATCTTCCCCTTTCCGCTCCGTGGCCAGCGCTACCTCGAGGACCTCAAGTCCCGTTCCGGCAGTACGCGTGTGCCATTCCTGTTCAACCCGCAGACCAGCAAGGGCTACGCTGGCGCCAGCGAGATCGTTAATTTTCTGTTCGAAACCTATTCGCGTCGCGATGTTCCGCTGCCACTTCGGGAAGGCCTCATCAGCCGATGGATGTCACATGCTGCCACAGTGATCCGTGGCAATCGCGGCGTAACCGCCAGCCCTTCGCGGCCCGCGGACAAGCCGCTGACCCTGTATAGTTTCGAGTCCAGCCCCTATTCGCGTCTGGTTCGGGAGCGGCTGACTGAGCTCGAGTTGGCTTACACCCTTATCAATCTGAGCAAGCAGCAGATCGCTGACCTGGGGCCAGCCACCCAGCGTTTACATGTCGGCAAGTATGAACCCTTGCCTGGTAGCAAGCGTGAAGCCTTCCTGCGCAAGCATGGTCGAGTGCAGGTGCCCTATCTCGAAGACCCCAACACCGGCGTGGCCCTGTTCGAGTCAGCACGCATCCTGCAGTATCTCAACGACCAGTACAGTCGGGGCTGAGATCTTCCGGTTGTCCGGACGAGATTATAATCATCAGGGAGCAGGCATCGTATGACTGAACTTGCATTGAAGCTGGACGATAGCACGCTGGCGCCAGGGGATTGTCATCAGGTGAGTGAAGCGATGCTGCAGCAGATGGACCATCGCTATCGGGCCACGCTGATCAATTCAATCAGCGGATACAAGAGTGCCAACCTGATTGGCACCGTAGACGCGGCAGGACAGACCAATGTTTCCATTATCAGTTCCTGCGTACACCTTGGCGCAGATCCCGCACTGATTGGACTGGTCATACGACCGCACTCGGTTGACCGGCATTCGCTGGAGAACCTGCTGAGTACCGGCTATTACACCATCAATCATGTTCATATCGACATGGTCGAGGCTGCTCATCAGACATCGGCGCGTTACGACAAGACGGCGTCCGAGTTCGAGGCCACGGGTCTGAGCGAGCAATGGCTGGAGGATTTTACAGCGCCATTTGTGGCTGAATCACGGCTGAAGTTCGGGGTTCGGTTCAGACAGCACATTCCGTTGGAGATCAACGGCACTGAGTTCATCATCGGAGAGATCTGTCGCATCATCCTACCAGGTGGCGTGGTCAATGCTGACGGTTATCTCGATCTTGAGGCTGCAGGAACGGCTACGGTGACCGGTCTTGACAGTTATCATCGCGGCCAAAGGCTGGCACGCTATAGCTACGCCAAAACGGATCGCCCGCTGTCTAAGATCGATGTGCCCACCAGTGCGTCGAAAGACTGAGTCAGCGCGGCAGGCAGTTCAGCATCGACCGCACCTGAAAAAACCAGCACCGTCGCAATGATGGCCAGCGTCAGCATGATAATCGCGATGAATAGCGCCGGCGAACGCTTCTTTTCTGATGCCAGCTCAGTCATGGGGTCACGGTCGCCGAGCACAGCATCGAAGTTGATGTCATGTGGTCGCTCCGCTGCTGGTGGCACTGGGTGGGCCGTAGAATGGTGAGTGATTTCCGCAATTTTCTGGGTGCCAGTCTCCCCAGCTGAGTTGTTTTGACCATTTCTCGGCTTGTCCTTGACGTTGCTGACTACTGCCGGAATCGGTCGAATCACCGTTTTGCCATGATCATCATCGGGACCTTCGACAACGAAGGTCACCACGTCGAACTTTAGCTTGTCCCCAGGGCGTGCGCGCCCCTGGGTGATACGTTCCCCATTCAGAAAGGTTCCATTGGTAGAACCGAGATCCTTGACCAGCAGAAACTGACCGGCAACCTGGAGCTGTGCATGCTGTCGCGACAGATGCGACACGGGCACCGCAATGTCGGCGGCTTCGTCACGGCCCACAATAGCAACGCCATGAATGGGATAGAGCGGTTGCTTGGCCCAGCTGGCATTGGTCCTCAATCCCCACAGTGCTTGCCCCTGTCTGCCTGGGCGAGCGCCCTGCTTCTGCAGATTTGGTGAGGTGGCGTCTGCGCTACTGAAAGGCTGGGCATCACTGCCGGCATCGGCTGCCCGCAGTAATTTGATCTTGACGTTCCCAATGACGATCACATCGTCAGGTTTGACGATGACTGCCTTCCTCACCTTCTTGCCATTCAGGCCGGTTCGGTAGTCAGGATTCATGTTGATCAGATAAACGTTGCCATCCTTGAGTCTCATTTCGGCATGGAAGGGCTGGACGCTGTCCTGGCGCAGGCAAATCGAGTTCTGATCGTCAGAGCCGATTGTCATGTGCGCGTTCACTAGCCACACCGGTGGTCTGCTGCCGTCAGTAAAGTGCAGTTTCAACATGCCTGGATCCTGTGTCATGTCGTCGAATTTGAACGTGTGTTCAACAGTATAGAATCAGCTGCCAGTTTTGCAGCGCAGAGGACAGCATTGGCTATACTAATTCCTCTCAACCATAGATACGGATCCAATGTGCTCGTAGCATTTGTCAGTGATCAAGGGGATCGAAGAGCCAATCAGGACAACGCGATCGTTGACATCCGACAGGGGCTCTATGCTGTGCTCGACGGGGTCGGCGGCGGCGACAGCGGTGAGCTGGCGAGCGCGCTGGCGGCCGTGACCTTCCGTGACGAAGTGTGTGGCAGCGGCGCCGGTCTCGAACCGGCCGTACAGGCCGCGCACGAAGCGCTGGTTGATTTCGCCGCCCAAAGCGGGATTGAAACCTATTGTGCCACCACCATAGCGGCCGTGCAGGAGACCAGTCACGGCATGCTCGCGGTCTGGGCTGGCGACAGCCGCATTTACCGGCTCACACAGGATCGGCTGGAGCAGGTCTCTACCGATCACGCCGATGCCGAAGGCGCACTCACCCAGGCGCTGGGCCATCCATCACTGGCTTACATAGCATCAGGCTCATCTTGCTATGCGGCTGAGCCGGGCGCTCGCTGGCTCATCTGTAGCGACGGGCTCTTCAGAGGGCTGGAGTCCGAGGACATTGCGCGTTTGCTAGGTGCCCCGCTCGATGTTGGTCAGATTACCGAGTCGTTGTTGCGCGCTGCGCTCGACGCTGATCCTGGTGACAACATCACGCTGATCGTGCTCGAAGAGGAGGCGGGACCATCAAAGTCGGGCGGTGATGATGAAGAGCCTCTACGTGCGCACCGTGAAATCGAGCAGAAGCGGCCAAAATCGCCGCTGGACTGGCTCCGGACGCTAGGCATGGGGCGGGACGGATAATGGGCCTGCAGGGTTACAAACGCCTCAGCAAGCTGGGCGAAGGCGGCATGGCAACCGTGTACCGCGGTGTGCAGGAGTCTCTGCAGAGACCCGTGGCCATCAAGGTGCTTGCTGCAAATCTGGCGGATGAACCTGAAGTGCTGCAGCGCTTCGAAGCCGAATCCATGATCATCGCGCAGCTGAATCATCCTCACATCATCCACGTCATCGACAAGGGCCTTACGGCGGACGGCCAGCCTTACTTCGTCATGGAGTTCGTCGAGGGGATGACCCTGGAAGATGCCATCAACCGCGACAAGCTGGATAACGCCAAGAAGCTGGAAGTGCTGGTACAGGTCTGCAAGGCGCTGAGCTATGCACACAAGAACGGCGTGATTCATCGTGATATCAAGCCGGCGAACGTATTGCTGGACAAGGCCTGGGAGGTGCGTATTGCCGACTTCGGCATTGCACACTTCTTCACCGACAGCCTGGCCCAGACCCGGCCCGGTGCGAGCAGCCGTTCGTCGGCGGCTGGTGCATCGCTGACAATGGGGACCTCAGCTTATATGGCGCCGGAACTACTGGCCTCAGGGCAGGCGAGCGAGCGCAGCGACCTCTACGCACTCGGCGTTATGATGTATGAACTCTTTACCGGCATCGTGCCTGCACCAGGGGCTCCCGGCGCCCACGAGGTGGTACCGGATATCGAGCTCGGCCTGTCGGAGCTGATCGCAAGCTGCATGGCCGAGGAGGTGGACGACCGACCAATGTCCGCCGATGACGTCCACCGGGACCTGCTCTTCCTCTCTCAGGGGCAGCATCTAAGCCCGCGACAGCGAGTCGACGCTGATCGGAACATCAGTGTCCTCATCGAAACGTATCCTGGAAGCGAGTTTTCTGTACTGGATGTGCTGAAAGACGAGCCCAGCTCGGCAGTTTTCCTGTACGAGGATCAAACCAGGGAGGTCCTGTATATCGTCAAACGCCTGAGCCTGCAGTCAGCAGGCTTACGCGAGCACAAGATTCTCGCACGGCACCCACATCCAAACATTGTAACCGTACATGGCGTGAGTACACACGGTGACAAGGCCAGCATTATCATGGCTTACATGGAGGGCGGCACGCTGGCGGACCAGATCGGTCCGAAAATCGCGCCTTCGAAGGCATTCGAATGGGGCGCAGCCATTGCCCAGGGCCTGAAATTCGCCCATAAGCACAAGGTCTACCACGGTAATCTGAGGCCATCCGCCATTTTCATGGACGACGAGACCGTAGTGAGGCTCAGTGGCTTTGGCATACCATCGGAGAGCGAGAGCCGGCCAGCAGATCAGTCGCGCGGTCGGCCTGATGCCGTAGCTGCTCAGGCTGATATGAAGGCGCTTGGCGCAATACTCTGGCAAGCGCTTACGGGGTCGTCGCCAGAGCTTCGCCACATACCGAAGCCAGAATCTTCAACAGGGAAAGTGGGCAACACTGTGCGGCTGCGGACGACGCGAGGACGGACTGCTGTCGTGTCCGATGGTCTTGGCAATCTACCAGAGTCTTTGAGGCGTGTACTGGACCGCCTGCTGAGCGACGACCCCAAGGAAATCTATCCCACAATTGATGCGGCCGCGATCGACCTGGCCACAGCGAGCAAGGATGCACGCCTGCTGGAAAAACAGGTGAAAGTCGATGCCATCAAGCGAGAAGCGGCAAAGGTGGCGAAAACATCACAGCGGCTCGATCGCGCTCGCACCGGCCGCAAGCTGATATTACCCGCAATTCTGATTCTACTGAGCACCGCAGCTGTTGCACTGGAATTGTACAATGGCTATTTCAGCACCCAAGTGTGGCCAGTCGCCAGACACTACATCGAGGACATGCAGTCGAGTGAGGTCTGGCGCCAGCATGTGACGCCTCTACTGGAGCATGTGGCGCCCGGGAGCTGACTCCGCTCATGCGGCAGAGCGTTAGTCTTCAGAGGCCTCTGAGGCATCAGAGGTCTGTTCGTCCGTAGCTTCTGATACGACCTGATCTGCCACAGCGGCTTTCTGCCGGGGCGCTTTGGCTTCTTTGGGTGCAGCCGCTTCCTCGGGGGTGTCGGCCAGTACAGCATCGGCCAGGTCGAACAGGATTCGACCATTGTCCTTGTCTACGCCGCGAACGATCACGTCGACAGACTGATCAAGCATGAAGCTGATGTGCTGGCCCACCTGCCTGAAGTAGGTGCTGTCGAGCCGGAACTTGGCCTGAGGTAGCGCACCCAGATCGACGAAGCCCTCAACACCATTGTCCTCAATTCGCGCGACGAATCCAGAACCATTCACCTGAACGATCGTGGCCGTGAAACGCTGGCCTGAGAGGCTTTCGGCGAAATGCTGTTGCAGCTTCTGTTCGGCGAGCGCCACTGCGCGACGTCCATTGAGCAAATTAGCGCTCAGTGTGTCGATATCGACCTTGTCTGCCGAAAACCGTCCGTCGCCGATAAGCGCAGAGAGCACCCGCTGTGTGCAGAGATCAGCATACTTTCTCAGTGGCGAGGTCACCGTCAGGTACTGGTCCAGGCCCATCGAGTGATGCGGTGCCGGTGTCGTGCTGAGACGACTCCGCGTCTGCAGACGGCTGAGTATGGCGAACACTGGCAGCTCGGATTCAAGTAACTGAGCGGCCTTCATGATGATGGTATAACCTTCGAGCGTCGACGGATCCGGCGCTGGATCAGCGGCTGCAAGTTCTGGCAGCTGCTCACGAATGATGTGTCTGACCTGCTTGAGACGCTCGGGCTTGAAGCCGGCGTGTTCGGAGAAGATGGCCGTCGAAGACTCAGCAACCAGCCGTCTGGCGGTCTCGAGATTAGTGCGGACCATGCATTCTTCGATCAGGCGCTCAGCCGGCCCTGGTATTTCTTTGCGGACAGACTGAATCTTGCCTTCATCATTGAGCGTGATTCTGTAATCAGGACGATGGTCCATGAGCAGAGCCTGATCACGCCGCCATTGACGTAGCACATCAGCAAGTGCCAGTGCATCAGCGAACTGTGCTGTCACGGCTTCAGGCAGCCCTGTTTCAGAGCCTTCCGGAGACTGCTGCCAGGCGTTCAGCTGGGTATAGCTGACCTTTGCCTGACTGCGTATCACCGCCTGCTCGAACTCGATGCGCGTATCTGCAAGCAGGTTGCCATCCGCACCGATCAACAGTGTGGCCACCATGGCGAGCCGCGCCTGATCCTGCTGCAGTGAGCACCACTGATGCGACAGCGTGCCGGGGAGCATGGCCACGGTCTTGTGCGGAAAGTACCAGCTGCTCGCGAGCTGTGCTGCTTCCGAATCCAGATCGGAGCCCGGGTCAACCCATGCTGCCACATCGGTAATGGCAACCTTGAGTATCCAGTGACCGTCCTCTGCTCTGCGAATGAGCAGCGCATCGTCCATATCCTGAGTACTTTCACCGTCTATGGTGAAAAAGGGCTCTGCCGTGAGATCAGTGCGGCCGGCCGACTTCTGCTCAAAGCGGGCTTCACACGTGGCGTGTTCGGGTCGGGTCTTGCCCGGCCGGATGTTGAACACTTCCTGGGCCAGCTTGGTCTCTATGCCGGAGGTCTGGTCATTACCGAGAACGCGCAGAACTTCAGTCTGCGCACGACCATCAGGGAAGGGGTGCTTGAGCAGGCGTGCCACGATGTAGTCACCCGGCTTCGCCGTCTTGCGCTTTTTCGGCGTGATGAACAGTCTGCGCTCGCTGCCTTCGATGTGCGTCTCTACGAAGTGGCCTTTGCCCTTCTGCACGTAGCGGCCAGTAAAGTAGCGGGCTGAAGATTGCAGAACAGAAATGACTGTTGCGACATCCCGACCCTTGGAGTCCTGGCTGATCTCTGCAAGCACGGTGTCTCCCGGCAGAATCTTCAGCATTTCGGCCGGACTGAGGAAGGCTTCCTTCGGTCGCTTATTCGCGGATTTCTCACCCTGAGCAGCCGACTCTGCAGCGTCCTCGGCAGGCTTGATTGTCAGGAAGCCAAAGCTCCCGTTGCTGCCACGAACGACGCCTTCGAACTGGTTGTTCGACTGCCGAATGGTGCTCTTGAGTTCACGTAACTGACTGAGGGCTGAGATATCGAGCATGAAATCTGTACTGTGATTGATGAATGAAAACGCCAGCGATGGTACCCCTTTCGCGCAGGCAAGGCTATGAAAAGCGCCGCTGCGGTCCGCCGCTGACCACGCCCACGGCAAATACGCGCGCTATCGACCTGTTTTGTGGACTCGGTTACAAGTTTTTACAAACTGGTCCTATACACTATGGGTCCGGATAGACCGGTCGCCCAGAACCGGTTATCTCAATCAGGAAACAGGAAGAATCCTTATGCAACTATCAACTGGCGTGCGGGCCGCAGCCGCTGCCTGTGTAATCGGCTTGGGCGCGAGCCTGCTGGCAACTGCCGCAAGTGCTGCAGAAAAACGCTCTGTATGCATCTTCGATCCACTCGGCGCAACCGGGCCTATCTTTACGCTGACCAAGGCGACCAAGGTCAAGGCGCTGGGCTGGGGCTATGACCTCGAACTCCGTGCCTATACCGATGAAAAGATTGCGTCTGACGACTTTCTGGCCGGCCAGTGCGACGCAGCCCTGCTGACCGACGTGCGGGCTCGCGAATTCAACCGCTTCACCGGCACGCTGGTTGCCGTTGGTGCCATACCTGGCTACGACGAACTGTCGACACTGCTGCAGACACTCAGCTCGCCGAAAGCAGCGCCGTTGATGAAGTCTGAAAACTACGAGATAGCCGGTATCGCACCTGCAGGCGCCATCTACGTGCTGCTGCGCGATCGCGCTATCGACAGCGTCGAGAAGATCCAGGGCAAGAAGATTGCCACACTGGACTACGATCCTGCGGCTGTGGCTATGGTTCGTCACGTCGGCGGCAGTGTCGTCAGCGCCACCACATCGAGCTTCGCCGGCAAGTTCAACAACGGCAGTGTGGACGTAGCCTACGCGCCAGCGGTCGCCTACCAGCCAATGGAGCTGTACAAGGGTGTCGAGCCGAATGGCTCGGTATTCAACTACAACTTCGCGCAGATGACCTTCCAGCTGGTGGTGACTGCAGACAAGTTCTCCGACAGCTTCAAGCAGAACATGCGTGAGTACTACCAGAGCCGTTTCGGCGAGTTCATGGATATCGTGAAGAAGGCTGAGGCTGAAATTCCTGCAAACGTCTGGGTTCAGCCATCCGGCGAACAGGCTGCCGGCTTCGACAGCATGCTGAAGGATGTCCGCATCTCGCTTCGGGATGAAGGCGTCTATCATCCAAAGATGCTTAAGCTCATGCAGAAAGTTCGCTGTCAGTCTGAGGCAACCAAGGCTGAGTGCGTAGACGGTCGCGAATAAGCGCCGTCAGTTCGCTCGATGCGGAGGCTTTAGCAGGTGCACGGAACCAAACTCCGGGCTCAGGCTGAAGGCCTCCCGCCTTGCAAGACCGTTGACGTGCGCATGCAGGCAGCGGATTACACCACTGTGTGTGACAACGATTTCGACTGAAGCGCCCGTCCTGGCCTCAGTTGCCGCGATCAGCGCTTCCAGAAAGGCGCAGGTCCTCTCGAAGAGCTGCGGAAAACTTTCACCATTCGGTGTGGCCTGAGTTTCCCAGTTGTCTCCCCATGTTTCTCCACCTGCGTCGCGGACGCCAAGCCAGGTCTGATTTTCCCAATCCCCAAAGTTCATTTCCCTGAGCCGATCGTCAAAGCTGATGGGCCCCTGAATTTCCAAGGCAAGCTCGCTACTTGAGCCGAGTCGCTGACGAATGTGACTGGCAAGTCTGCTGCATCTGGATAATGGGCTGCTGTGAATATTCACTGATATACGGCCATCATCGACGCCTTTGCCGTGCTCGTTCAGTAGCCTAATGAGACGTTCAACCACGGCTTCAGCCTCTTCTACAAAGCTCGCTGCAAGCTGAACATCACTGTGGCCGTAAATCGTGCCTTGCGGTACCGCCACGCGGGTGTGACGAACGAGGACGATCACAGTTGGCTCATGAAAATAAGCAGAATCGTCAGCTCGGAAAGCTGCTGCAAGCCACCGAGACAATCACCGGTATAACCACCCAGGCGGTTCTGCAGCGCCTGCTGGAAAAAGAACAGCAGCGCGGCAAGCGCAACGATCGCGACCAGTGCCGTGCCGAACGACTCGATGATCACTGCTGATAGCGCTAGGCAGACAAGGCCGGTGGCGAGCAGGCTATTCCTGTTCAACAGGCTCAGCTTGTGGGCGACCGGACGCACTTTCGAGCTGGCATCCTCGCGTGCATAGGGCAGGATGCCGATGAGCAGCGCGGCATTGCAGCGGCTGACGACAGCTGCAGAGATGAAGATTGTCAGAACCTGACCAGCCGGCACCCTGGCCAGCGCACTCAGCAGGCTCACCTTCAACAGTATCGCCAGTATCAGCGCCAGCGCCCCATAGGTGCCGATGCGACTGTCTTTCATGATGCCCAGGCGCTGACTCACGGTCTGGCCGCCGCCTAGACCGTCCACCATGTCGGCCAGTCCATCCTCATGGAAAGCGCCGGTCAGCAGTGCCGAACAAGTGGCAGCGACCACCGCCGCAGCAAAGGCCTGCTGAGGCCCGAGTATCGCGATCATCGACAAAAACACCAGGCCGCTGAGCAGCCCCACTACAAGACCGACTGCTGGAAAGTAGCGTGTGCAGGCACTGAGGTCTGACTCTCTGAAAGCCAGGGGGAGCCGGACTGGCAGGCGCGAGTAGAACTGGAAGGCCATCGCACAGAGGTGGAGTTCGTACTGCAGCCCCTGGCGCGACGTTGGCCCCTCTGGCCTCACGCTGGCCCGGAGACGCTGGCGGTATCGAAACTGGCCATCTGGCTCATGATGGCGCAGGCACTCTGCAGCAGGGGAATGGCCAGTGCACAGCCTGTGCCTTCGCCCAGACGAAGATCAAGGCTCAGGAGTGGCCTAGCCTTCAGCCAGTCCAGAACGGGCTGATGCCCCTGCTCGTTGGAACTGTGACAGAAGACTGCATAGCCGCGAAGGGCGGGCGCCAGGCGCTGTGCAACGAGAAATGCGGCAGTCGCAATGAAACCATCGACGAGGATAACAGCACCATGACGGGCTGTCGTGAGCATGGCACCCACCATCGCGGCGATCTCGAAGCCGCCGAAATACTGTAACAAGCGCAGGGCCGCTTCGGGGTCGCTGTCATCGGTCAGCGGACGGCAGCCAAGGTGGTGCTCGAGGCAGGCCTTAAGCACCGAGTGCTTGTGCGCCATCATGATATCACTCAACCCGGTGCCACGGCCGGTGCAACGCTCGAGATCAATGCCAGTGAACAGGTGACTCAGCATACTTGCCGAGGAGGTATTACCGATGCCCATCTCGCCGAAGCCAAGCACGTTGGCGCCGGCCTGAAGGTGCACCTGACTCTCTGCTATGCCAAGCCCGATTGCGGCAAGGCACTGTTCCGTTGTCATGGCTGGCTGCTTTGAGAAATCGGCCGTGCCGGGACCGATCTTGCGATCCAGCAAGGGTAAGCTTCGTCGTTGCTTAGCATCGAACTCGTGGTCGACGCCGGCATCGACCACTGTGAGGTCAAGATCGTGCTGAGCGCAGAAGACTGAAATTGCCGCACCGCCACTGCAGATATTCTCAACCATCTGCCAGGTCACGTCCTTGGGGTACGCGCTGACACCAGCGGCTGTGATGCCATGATCAGCAGCAAACAGTAGCATGGCAGGCTTGAGCAGATACGGCGACAGCGTCTTCTGAATCATACCAAGCTGCAAAGCCAGGGCTTCAAGCCGCCCGAGCGCGCCGATTGGCTTCGTGAGATGGTCGAGCTTGCGCTGGAGCGCAGCTTCAAAGGCCGGGTCGGCTGTGTCGTGTATGCTGGCAATGATAGCCTCGAGAGTCGCCAGTGCGAGCGGCTCTGAAGATCCGGAGTACTGCATTAAATGACCTATCTCAGCGAATGTCCGGGAAGCCCAAGACGTTTAGCCAGCACTGCCACTTGCCTCAATCCAACACTGCGGCAAGAGAATCTGCATCCAGCACACGATCCAGCCAGACTTCCAGCTGTACCAAGGTCGCTGAATCAATGCGCTGTAGCGCATCGGCTGACAACTCGCCGAAGCGCTTGGTAAGCAGGCGCTTTAGCGTTCGTGCCTCGCCAAGTTCGATGCCGCGCTCCAGCCCCTGCTCAATTCCTCGCTCGAGTCCTTGCTCAATGCCTTGCTCGAGCCCTTGTTCCAGTCCTTCCTTCAAACCAGCTTGCCGATGCAGGTGGCTCCACTCCTTCACTCGTTCGCTTAGCATGGTATGCATCTCCGTTAGATCCTGAATTGCGGTCAGGTTGTCCAGGCGCTCGAGTTCCTGATGAGTATACCTGTTTTCGTCAATCAGGAGATACTTCAGGTCGGGTTGATAGCACCGTAGCCCCTCTGGCATAGGTCGGCCCCCGATAAAATCTGCTTTGGTTTCCATAGTGGCCTCTTCCACTGCTGACTGCGCTCGGATTAGACGCGAAAAACTAGAGGCTGTTTAGCCGGCGTTTCAATAACAGTCGTGCCAGGCCGCTCGCAATAGCACAAGTTAGAAAGATGCCTGCCATGATCAGTGCGATCGATGGCGTATTTCCGGCCGCGCGATGCTCGAACAATGCATAAACAGCCAATGCAATGAAGAGGGTCGCCAATACCATCAGGTGAACACTCATCTTCGTTAGAAGGGATTTTTTACTCATGCCCATGTCCTGTTAAATTGCCTGCCAGAGCGAGCGCAACTTCGCCGCGTTGACCTCGCAGATTTCTTAGGTCATTCCATATGCAGGGCGAAGTGTGACGGTCGCCCAGTCATCCACTGACGCCCGTCGAGCATCAACAGCCAGCGCTTGTGCGACATCAATTTGCCAGCGATTATCGTAGAGCGCTTGGCCAGCAGTAGCCAGATCTGAAGGCTCGAAACTTCTCATTGAACCCTTTGTCTCAGTCTCTGTCTTAGTCTCCCGTCTACTTCCCACGCACATTACTCAGCCAACGAGCTTGCAACACCATCAGAAAAACGCAAACAAATACGGCGGAAATGCTGACCGTGATCAATGCCGGTCCTCCTTGTACTAGCCGCTGACAACGGGCCAGTTGACTTCAGCGAAGCGCTTCAGTACGGAGAAGGCAACTGGACATTCCAAGCGAACGTCAAGCGCGCCGGATGCAGCGCAGGCACTGCTCGACACAGCCGACCGTGCCTTTCCAGGCTACAGCGCGGCCGTTCACGGCCAGGGCTATCTGGATCTGGAATCGGCACTCAAGGCACTCGCGCCTTGAGTCATTGCAGCCTGCGCTAGTGAGCACAGGCTGCATCCCTCCAGCACTGACCCGAGCTTGGTAAGCCAGACACAAACGCGTTTATTGTTTCTTTCCATCAAACGTCCACCTATCATGAATCAGCATTCGGTTACAGGAGAAGAAACCATGAAACCCTCAGAAGCCCTGTCATCAAACCGTGCTGCAATTCGGCAGGTGGTCAACGCTCACCGCGCCTGCAACGCTCGGGTGTTTGGTTCTGTTCTACGCGGCCAGGACACCGACAGCAGTGACTTAGACATCCTTATCGACCCCACGCCGGACACGACACTGTTCGACATCGGGGCCATCCGTCACGAACTCGGCAAGCTCCTCGGCGTACCCGTGGACGTACTAACGCCCAACGCATTGCCTGACAGCTTTCGAGCCACAGTACTAGCAGAGGCTGAAGCAATATGACACGAGATCAACAGCGCCTTGACGACTACCTCGCGCATATAATCGAGGCCATTGATCGCATCGACCGCTACACCGCGGACATGGAAGAAATCGCATTTCTCAACAACCTGCTCGTACAGGATGCAGTAATCCGAAATTTCGAGATCATCGGCGAAGCCAGCAATAACATCGAAAAGCACTACCCAGACTTTGCCGCTTCTCATCCAGAACTGCCGCTGTCATTCGCCTATCAAATGCGTAACGCCCTATCTCACGGCTATTTCAAGGTGGACTTGGAAATAGTCTGGAAAACCATCAAGCGCGACCTCTCGACCTTGCACGCTCTGATCAAGGCCGCAAAATCAACCATCAGCAACCATTAAACTGGAGGCATGGACTACCACCAACTGGCTTAAGAATCGGCAAGTTTTAGCAGGATATGAGCAGTTGAATCGCGAGCGTTTATTCTGCGCTGACGTAGCAGATTACTTAGGGCATTCCATATGCCGGGCGGAATGTGACGTTTGCCAAGTCATCCATGACGACCCCGCCGAGCATCAACAGCCAGCGCTTGTGCTACATCAGTTTGCCAGCGATCATCGTAAAGCGCTCGGCCAGCAGTAGCCAGACCTGAAGGCCCGAAACTTCTCATTGAACCCTTTGTCTCTGCCTTAGTTTCCCGCCGACTTCCCCATGCCTTCTGAGCCCCAACGACCAGCCTTCCGCCTCACTATTCATGGGTTCGATACCCGTACCTCACTTACCTCCTTTTTATTCCAGCGCAGGCCGCGCGGGCGCTGAAAAGCCGCCGTAAAGGGGCTGTTGTCAAACTGCAGGGTTTTGACAACAAAAGTGAGTTTGAATTGCACTATGACCTCTTATGCGAACAAGTCTTTCATGCAGCCCGTTCACTCGCAGTCTGTCATCGAGCCATGCCAGCTCTTCCGAGAGCAGGAGCTTGAACTCTGCGTCAATTGATCCAGCAGAGCACATTTCACAATGTTTTACATTTACAGAAGCTGGCGATACAGGACTAGCGTTAACATATCGTTTCAAACGCTTACACACGAACAAATCGAGATTCGTGTGTGCGCAACAAGTCTTTGGCGCGTTCGGTCTTCAAATGCCAGCGGCTGAACCTGAAAGTGTCGGGGAAGACAATTCGTCTTCTACCTCAGGTACGGCCGGCACTGATGCCAACGATACTCTTTCCGGCACCGACGGCGATGATGTCTTCGAAGGTCGGCTCGGCAACGACCAGCTCAGTGGCGGGCAGGGCAATGACACCTACATCTATGTGGGTGGGCAGGATGTCATCACCGAAACAGCTGGCAATGACACCGTGCGCTTCGAGGCAGGTATCACCTTTAACGACGTTGGCAGAGGCCTTACGAAGCGAGGCAATGACCTCATCCTTATCGTGGCCGGCGGACCCAATCAGGTCACGATAAAGAACTTCTTCCTTGGGGGCGGCAACACCGTCGATCGGTTCGAGTTTGCGACAGGCGGTCATTTCACCGCTGCCCAGATTTTCGGAGCATTTGGTCTGGCCATGCCTCAGGCAAGCTACAGCATGCCTGAACAGGATACGATCGGCGGAAACCGGGGCTTAGCCTGGGTTGCCTCCAGCCATGCCTCACCCGACTTCGTGATTTAGTAGTAGGAATACAAGATGTCATTCAATCCAGTTGCACGCATATTTATTTTATTCGCTTTTATTCTTGCCAGCTGTTCGGCGCTTTCACAGAACCGCACGGTATACCTGCACACCGATCATCTCGGATCCCCGATAGCCGCCACCGATGAAGGTGGTGGTCTTCTCTGGCGTGAAGACTATTCGTCCTTTGGCGGAAAAATCGTTGATAGCCAGGCGGCCAAGTCCAACAGCGTTGGTTATACGGGACATACGTTCGATGAGGGCACAGGCCTGGTGTATGCCGGTGCACGCCACTACGACCCACTGATTGGCCGCTTCATGGGCGTGGATCCAGTTGGCTTTGTGCCAGCGAATCCTCAGAGCTTTAACCGTTACATCTACGTCAACAACAACCCCTACAAGTTCAATGACCCGAACGGCGAGTTCATCAACTTCGTTGCCAAATTCGTAGTGGATGTAGGCGTCAACGCTGCTCTAAGTTATGTAACGACGGGCTCACCGAATTTCGCTGGTGCTCTTAAGGAATCAGCTTCGGGTATTTTGAACCCAGCGAAGACTGTGCAGAATGCAGCCAAGCTTGCCAAAGCTCTTAGCAAATCTGGTAAAGTTACAAAGAAAGAAAAGAAAACCTACTACTCGAAAAAGGACAGGCTTAAGGCGCATAAAAATGCAGGTGGGAAATGTGAATATTGTGGCAAGGATACACGGACGCACACTCCCTATAAGAATGATTCAGCTGAGGGAGATCACTTTGTACCACAGGCCAAAGGTGGAGGTACAACCCCGGAACAACTAGTCAATTCTTGTAGAGACTGCAATGGGCCTGGAGGTAAAGGGAGCAAAATGCCTGGTTTTGAATGGCAGCCAACAAATCCAAATCCGCGAATACAAGATAAAATGGATAATCTTTGAGTAATTAGATATGAGTAAAGAATTTCGTAGAGATTATGCTGTTTATTGTTGCCCTCATGTGTTTAATAAACAGAGGCCGATATTATTAGTTATTCGGGATCCAGATGGGGACTGGCAATTCTTATGCGGACAGAGTGATGATACTGATGAATGTCACACTGTTGGAGTTGGTCATTTAATAGATCGTGATTCAGAATTAGCGCAATTAGCTAATCTTGAAGAAGGTACGGGAGCTGAGCGCGAATCAACCGAAAATGATTGGGAATATTTTGAACTAGAGGATTAGCTTACAGCTCCTGAAACTAAAACCCTGCGATGCAGGGTTTGTATAGTGGTGGGTCAGGCATGGTGCGCAGCGCCTTGACAGCGTTATTCCCTGAGCTGTGGTAGCGAGGGGATGACTTGGCGGTGCAAGTCCGCTACCGACCCGGCAAAGGGAACGGCTAGCCGAGAGCCTGCAAGTTTATCTGTGTGACCGCCCACCGGTTATAGCTGCCTGTAACGACCCAGTGAATTACTGCACATGCTATTGTTGCCCAATAACGGGAACGAAGCATGATAAACGAACCAGAAATCAAACGTTGGAGCGCTAAGCGAAAGGCTGATCTGATCAAGCAGATCTACCGTGGGCAGACGACCATTCCAGAAGCGGCACGACAGTACGATCTGACACAGGCCGAAATCGAGCGATGGCTCGATGATGCTGAGGCGGACATGGAAAATGCCTTGGAGGCGAATCCCAAGAGCGTTGCAGATCAGTATGAAAAACAGATTCAGGACCTGCAGAGCGCTTACGGAGAAGCCATGCTGGAGAACCTTTTCTAAAAAAGTTGTGCAGCCATCTCGACCAGGACGAGAACTGATTCAGCGAGTTGTAGCTGAGATGGCTGAAGAAGGCACTGCAGTGACCGTTTCGCAGGTCTGCCGCTGGTCTGGGTACTCGCGCAGAAGCTGGTATTACACGACGAGTCGAGCCAAGCCGAAGATCAATCTGGAACTCGCAGCTCGGGTCAAGCGCTTGATCGATACGCTGCCATACGCAGGCTATCGAACGGTCGCATGGCTGCTGGGCGAGAACAAGAATACGATTCAGCGACTGTTCCAGCTGAAGGGCTGGCAGGTCCGGAAACGACGTTCGGGTATGCGACCGCGGGTAGAAGTCAAACGATCTGTAGCCGACAAATCCAACGAGCGTTGGGCAACCGACCTCGCTCGAGTCTGGTGCGGGGAGCAGGTCGCTGGTGAGCCTTGGCCATCGTGATGGACTGCCACACCCGGGAGGCACTGGGCTGGCGGCTCAGCCCAGCAGGCAACGCAGCCACTGCCGAAGCAGCGCTGGAAGAAGCTCTGATCTATCGCTACGGCACCTTAGGCTGTGCGCCAGACCAGATCACGCTTCGGAGCGATAATGGTCTGGTTTTTACCTCGAGACAGTTTACGAAAACAGTGTATCAATACGGCCTGAAGCAGGAGTTCATAAGGCCGCATACGCCGCAGCAGAATGGCATGGTGGAGCGGCTGATCAGAACTGTAAAAAGCAATGCCTGTGGCTTCACAACTTCCAGACTCTGGACGAAGCGCGGCAAGCACTGAGAGCGTGGTTCGTGTACTACAACGACCATCGACCTCATCAATCACTCGGAGTGAAAACTCCGAATATGATCTATCAATTAGCGGCGTAGGTGTGCAAAAAGCGCCGGGTCATTACACATCTCGATACCCGCTCTCTGTTCGAGTTCCGGGAAAGTCACACGCTCCTAACGTCTCGATATCTTCACGCAGTGCCTGCAGGGCAGGGGGCTAGATCCGTATCGGCAGAAACGAGTACGATTTGCTGAATTTGCTCAGTCGGCGGCAATTTAGCTCGCTGAGCGGTCAGTCGATACATACTGATAGCAAGATGAACGTCAGCTTGCTTTTCTTTAAGCTTCCGGATTGCCACTTCATCAGCACGAGAGAGTGGCGTTGCTTTATCTTTGAAGCGAGCTGCTCGAGCAGCTCAAGTGTATGGCGGCCGAGGGAAACATCGACGTGAGTCGCTTTCAAGGCACGCAGATAGGTACCTTGTGCCTCATAATTTTTGCCTAGAGAGCGACCACAAACCCACACCGCTCGTACTATCCGCTGCAACACAGACCCGCGAAGCAGGCTCAAGCGCCAGAATCCATATCATCTGAAGGATGCAGAATGAACAATCAGACACCACGCTCAATCCGTCGTAGCACCTCAAGTCTCTTGCTGTGCGGTCTGGTGCTTGCCGCAGGCAGTGCAATAGCAAAGGACAACCAGACCTCGCCCAAGCAGAATGGCCCGACTGAAACCGTCACCCAGGCCATCCTCGAAGGCGACCGCGCCATCCCCGTCAAGGCGGACGCGGGCATGGTGGTCACCAGCCACTATCTCGCCAGTGAGGAAGCGGCCAGGGTTCTCGAGGATGGCGGCAATGCCGTAGATGCTGCAGTGACGGCAGCCTTCACACTCGCCGTGACCCAGCCGCGCTCAGGCAATATTGGCGGTGGCGGCTTCATGCTGATCTCATCAGAAGAGCGCGGAGAAGTCACCAGCATCGACTATCGGGAAACCGCACCGGCCGCTGCCAGCAAGGACATGTTTCTCAATGAGGCTGGCGAGGTTGACCCAGAACTCAGTCGTTTCAGTCATCGCTCATCTGGTGTGCCGGGCACTGTCGCGGGTTTGCTGATGGCCCTTGAGAAATACGGCACGATCAGTCGCGAGAAAGCACTGGGTCCAGCTATCCGGCTCGCCGAGCAGGGTTTCGTGGTCACGGACCGCTTCGTCGAGGGCGTAGCCAGTGCCGAAGCACGCCTGCGCAAGAACCCAGGTGCCAAAGCCATGTTCTTCAAGGAGACAGGCGGCTACTACGAGGTTGGTGAGCGATTCAAGCAGCCTGAGCTGGCCGAGACGCTTCGGCGCATCTCGATCTCGGGCAAGGATGGTTTCTACAAGGGCCGCACCGCACAGTTGCTGGTAGCAGAAATGAATCGTGGCGATGGCCTCATCACCAATACGGATCTCGAAAGCTACGAAGCGATCGAGCGCAAGCCGGTCAAGGGCAGCTATCGCGGTTACGACGTCTATTCAATGGGGCCGCCAAGTAGCGGCGGCGTGCACATCATCCAGATTCTCAACATGCTCGAGCCCTTCGACATCGGTGCGATGGGACACAACGGGGCGAAAAGTATCCATCATATGGCTGAAGCCATGAAACGCGCCTACGCAGACCGCTCGGTCTACCTGGGGGATGTCGATTTCGTCGATGTGCCGCTCGAAGGCCTGCTGAGCAAGGATTACGCGAAAGAGCTGATGAAGACCGTACAACCCGCCAAAGCAACGCCGTCAAAAGATATCCGCGAGGGTAAACCCGCCGTCTACGAAAGCAACGAAACCACCCATTTCTCAATCGCTGACCGCTTCGGCAACGTCGTTTCCAACACCTACACAATCAATTTCAGTTACGGCTCGCATATCGCCGTCGAGGGCGCGGGCTTCCTGCTCAATAATGAGATGGACGACTTCAGTGCGAAACCGGGCGTGCCAAACGCTTACGGACTCATCGGTGGCGAAGCCAATATGATTGAGCCGGGCAAGCGCATGCTCAGTTCGATGTCGCCCACCATCGTCAAGAAGGGTGACAAGAACTTCCTGGTTACGGGTTCACCAGGCGGCTCCCGCATCATCACGACGACGCTTGGTGTGATCATGAACGTCATCGACCACCACCTGAACATTCAGTCAGCCGTCAATGCCCCGAGGGTGCATCATCAGTGGCTGCCGGATCAGATTCGCGTCGAGCAGGGTATCAGCCCGGACACCAAGGCCTTGCTGGAGACCTACGGGCACGAGGTGAGCGAGGAAGAAGCCATGGGCGCAAGTCAGAGCATACTGCTGCTGGACGGCGCGTTCTACGGTGGTGCGGATCCACGGCGATCGACCTCCAAGGCAATCGGCGTCATGGCCTCACCCGTGCTCACGCAGTAGGTGAGGCGGTCGATTTCGCTTCTGCCGCATGACGAGCGCGGATGAACTCCCCATGCGGTACATAGAGCAATTCCGACGAGCGGCGGATCACCTGTTCTTCATACTTGTCGATCTGGCCGTCCGCAAGGGCGACGAGCCACATGTTCTCAATGATGCCGTAGCGGTCTGCCGCGTCTAGCGCCTTGTTGAGTTCGCTGGTGAGTTCATAGAGTGATGTTGCGTTGTCTGCCAGGGAAGCTGCCTCATCCATGCACTGCTCGAGTTCACCGGCAGCCAGCGAAAAGGTGTTGTCCACGAAGCTGCGAATTCGTGCAAGCTCGGCAGCGTCGATCGCCATGTCGACCCTCGCGACCTGGTAGAGCATCGCGGCTGTCAGTACTTCAAGAGAATGTTTCTGCTCTGAGCGGTCTGTAGTGCTGCCATTGCACAATGCATCAAGAAACTTTGTTAACATAGCGTTCTATCCCGCTAGTTGGGTGAATTAATGCTGACGGAAATAACCCGTAACCTCTATTCAGAAGAAACGCGCGCCACGCTTTATCACTATACGTCGTTCACCGGCTTCATGGGCATTGTGGATGCAAGAGCGATGTGGGCAAGCGATGTTCGCTACATGAACGATTCGGCTGAATTGCGCCACACGGCAGATCTGCTGCGCAAGGACATCGGCGAACGCATAGCTGCGGGTTGCCCTCGACCTTACGTGCTCAATGAGTTTCTCGACTGGGTGGTGCACCGCATTACCAACGGCCATATGTTGTTCGCGACATCGTTTCGAGCCCACGGTAACCTCCTGAGCCAGTGGCGTGGTTATAGCCTGCATGGCAAGGGCGTAAGTGTGGGACTTTCGGCGGAGCACATCCGGCGCTGTGCCGAGCAGCAGAACTTCCAGGTCGGTCGGTGCATCTACGACCCTCGTCGCCAGAACGCCTTGATACACGACATCGTCGAGACCGTGCTCGAGCAGACTTCTGAGGCATCGGGTGTGCGAGATACCGATGCGCGGCAGGCGATATTCGAGCAGCTTGAAACCGACTTGCTCAGAATTGCAGCCGTCCTGAAACATCCATCATTTCAGGAGGAAGATGAGTGGCGGGTGGTGTCTCACGGCATTCGCAAGCCGACAGATGGTTTGGTCCGTTTCAGGGAAGGCACCTCGATGCTGGTGCCCTACATTTTTCTCGACCTGCGTGACGACAAGGGCCGTCTGCCATTCGAACACATTTTCGTTGGCCCCACGCCGAATCATGAACTGTCGCTGAACAGCCTCAGCCTCTACCTCAGCCAGCGCAACTGCCTGCCGGTTGAAGGTATCGACTACTGCCAGATTCCTTTCCGGCAGCGCTAACTTACAAGAGCTTGATGAGTTCGTTGGCGGTCTGAGCCAATTCGAAAGGAGAGTCTTCCTGAACGAAATGGCCTCCGGTCAGGGTGCGATGAGGCATGTTCTGGCAGCCAGGAATGCGCTCCTGAAAATAGCGATCGCCTCCGCGCATGATTGGATCGCCATTCGTAAACGCGGTGATAAATGGTTTCCGCCAGTTCTCCAGCTCGGTCCAGACGCGTGCGTTTTCCTGGGCATCCGGCAAATGGGCTTCTGTGGGCACCAGTCTCGGAAATGCGCGGGTGCCCGCCTTGTAGCGTCCGCTAGGAAATGGGGCGTCGTACGCTAACCGCTCACCCGAACTCAACTTCTTGAATGTGCCGGCCTCGACGATTCGTGAAATCGGAAACCATGGGCTGAACCTGGCAAAGGTGCGCCAGGCTTTGAAAGCCAGGGGAATGTTCTGTTGGCCAGTGGGCAGAAAGCCGTTCGATAGCACAATGCCTGCGAAGCGCTCGTCGAGCGCGACGGCCAAGCGAAGCCCAAGGAGCGAGCCCCAGTCCTGGCAGACCAGTACGATGTTCCTGAGGTCGAGCTCCTGTACGAAGGTCCGTAGCCATTCAAAGTGGCCACCATAGCTGTAGTCGTTGATATCTGCGGGTTTGTCCGACTTGCCGAAACCGATAAGGTCAGGCGCTATCACACGGTGACCTGCTGCTTCGCAGATAGGAATCATGAAGCGGTACAGGTAGGACCAGGTTGGCTCACCATGCAGCATCAGTACCGTGTAGGCACTGGCCGTAGCCCCCTCGTCTACGTAATGCATTCGAAGACCACTGCCGACTTCAAGATAGTTAGGTTTGAAGGGGTAATTCGGCAGCCGTTTGAAACGGTCTTCTGGTGTTCTTACGATATCCATTGGCAGTCGTTCCTGATCATCTGGGTCAGTATCTTACGCTGCCGGGTGCTCTCGATGGTCTGCTCAGGTTGCTCTGCGCTTGACCCAGCCCCGCAGCTGTCCAAGGATGCCATTCTGCCTACCGCTGCCGGATTCTGCCACGTTTTCCTGGGAGGCTTCGGCTTCAAAGGCTTCATAACGCTCGCGATAGATTGGCAGACTGGCCTTGAGCTTTTTCGCGACTGGGCTATTCGAATCGATGCCTCTCACTTCACACAGCCGCTCTACGGAGCGCTTGAAAGCTTCCTCGAATCCGTACTTGTCCACGGAGACAGAGCTGTAGACCGGGGGGCTGCCTTCAGGCTTGACCCGAAGCTTGAATTCAATGGCATCCTTGCGACCTTCGCGCTCACGCTTCTGAAGCTGAAGGCCCAGTACATGCCCCCGCTCGTGAATGAAGCTTTCGCCTGTCGCCGCCTTTTCTGCCTTTCGGTCTGCCTGCCAGCGAGCGAGTTCGGCATCGAGAGCTTCCGCTTCGGCCATGGCTTCACGCATGGCTTTCTTGGTGCTGCCGTTGACCCTTACATAATGCTGCTGCTCTTCACCATCTACCGCGCGGGTAATTCTGAGATAACTGCGGCTGCTGTCAGCCTTGTCTTTGAATACGGTGATGCCCATCGGGCCCTCCTGATGCAGACTGAAAATGTGTTGCCCCGGTCTTCCCTTGCCATGCCTTCCCTGGGGCGGGTGTTACATCCCTGTCAGCGGCCGAGAGGCTGCAGAAAAGCGATGTACACGAGATAGCATGTATACAAAACCCAGAAGCTCGTAAGGGCTCCACCTTTGACTCGTCCTATTCTACCGGCAGTGCCATGACTGGCCGGTTTCAGCGAAATGCTCATGAGAAAGAGCAGAACCGTAAAGCCAATCATCACCGGAAGATCGCGGACGATGACTTCACTCGCCAGCTCCATCGGCTGGATCAGGCCGGCAATGCCCACCACCAGCAGCGTATTGAACATATTCGAACCGACAACGTTCCCCAGGGCCAGATCATGTTCGTTCTTCTTCACTGCTGCAATCGCGGCAGCAAGTTCCGGCAAGGAGGTCCCCACCGCAACCACCGTGAGTCCAACGATCACATCGCTGACGCCAAACGAGGTGGCTAATGACACAGCGCCGTAGACGACTACCCGCGAGCTCGCCGTCAGTAGAACAAGTCCGAGCACCAGCCACCAGAGCGCCGCACGGCGTGACAGCTCGATAGCCTTGCCGTCAACAATAACTACGCCGTCATCGGCGACTGCGGACGTATGAATTACACTGTCTTCCTGATCCTTACGATCCTGCCGGGCTTTCTTCATCGCCGAGACGATCGAGTACGCCATCGTTGCGGCGAAAACCGCCACCATAATCCACGCGTCCAGCCGTGAAACATCGCCATCGATGAGCAATGCCGTAAATACGGCCGTTATACCGAGCAGGAGTGGCAATTCCTTGAGCAGCACCGAACGCTGCACCAAAATAGGGCTCAAAAGCGCAGTTATACCGAGTATCAGACCGATATTAGCAATGTTCGAGCCAAGCGCATTACCGAGCGCGAGTGCGGGATTCCCCTGAAGCGCAGCGATGGCAGAAACGAGCATTTCAGGGGCGGATGTTCCGAAGCCGATGACGACCATGCCGATCAGGAGAGGCGGCATTCCAGCGTAGGCCGCGGTGGCCACGGCCCCATCGATGAAACGGTCAGCGCTCCAGACGAGAACTATGAGGCCGGCGATCAGCGCAAATATTGCTAACAGCATGCAAGGGTTCCTTTCGATTCAATAGACTGCCGCACAGGCAAAAGTAACTAGAATACCGGACTTTCGGCGTGCTGGCGGATGAATTCGAAAAGATTGTCTTCTGAAAGCGGCTTGCTCATCAAGTAACCCTGTACCAGATCGCAGCGCAGTAGTTTGAGGAATTTCAGCTGGGCATTGGTCTCGACACCTTCGGCAACGACCTCGATATCGAGTTCCTTGGCCAATGCCAGCATGGCCTTAATGATGCTGTGCTCACGGCCGCCACCCAGTATGTGATCGATAAAGGCCTTGTCGATTTTGAGCTGATCTATGGGCATGTCGCGCAGGGCTGCCAGCGAGGAATACCCGGTGCCGAAGTCATCCATCGACACGTTAACATTCAGCGCCTTCATCGACTGCAGTGTCTCGAGGGCTACCTGACCACTCTGCATGATGGCTGATTCGGTAATTTCCAGATCGAGACAGGCACCGTCGAGACCTGTTTCGAGCAGCGCGTCGCGGACCGCTTCGAGGAAGCCGTGATCGGCCGCAAACTGAACTGGAGAGACGTTTACCGCAATTCGTATTTCTGGACCTATCTCCTTGTGCAGGCGCGCCAGCATGCGGCATGCCTCCATGAGGATCCAGCGGCCAAGCTTGACTATGATGCCCGAGCTCTCTGCCAGCGAAATGAAGTCGTTCGGCGGAATGAAGCCCTTCGTTGGGTGCTGCCAGCGCACGAGCGCTTCTAGACTGACTAGTTGACCGGTGAGGGTGGAGAATTGTGGCTGGTACTGAAGATAGAATTCCTCGTTCTCGACTGCATTTTGCAGGTCAGCAATAAGCTGATGCATCTCGAGCGCCACGACTTCCATGTTTTCGTTATAGAAATTAAAGGTGTTCCTGCCGCTATTCTTGCTGTGATACATCGCTATATCGGCACACTTGAGAAGATCTTCGTCAGTATCGCCATCTCCGGGATACATCGACACGCCGATGGATGCGCCAAGGGTGAACTGCTGACCTTCCACGGTGAAGCGTTCCTTCATGGCCATCAGAAGCCGCTCGCAGATCAACACCGCGTGGTGGACCTCATCGAGCTGCTTGATGACCACGGCAAACTCATCACCACCAATGCGTGAGATTCTCGGGCCGGCGTCGTACCCATTCCTGGCTCGATCATCAACCAACAGTGGATCATGGTGAACCGACATGTCGGCAATATAATCCTCAGCCCGAAGCACCGTATTCAGGCGTTCGGCAATCTGCTTGAGAATCTGGTCGCCTGCACCGTGCCCCAATGTATCGTTCACGTCCTTGAACCCGTCGATGTCGATGTAGAGCAGGGCGGCCGAGTGGTGATGACGACGCGCACTTTCCAGGCATTTTCGCAGGAACAGCGTAAAGGTATGGCGGTTGGCAAGACCAGTGAGACTGTCGTAGTAAGCGATGTTAGCCAGTTTGCGCTTGGTTTCGACGAGCTGCCGCTCAAGATTCTGTGTCGCTGTGGCGAGACTGCCCACTTCGTCGCCGCGCTTGAGCAGGTGCGCAATCGTGCGGCGATGCCGGGGTTCGACGCGGATACCCTCATCGCTCGCGATGGCGTTGATCCAGGCCTGAACGGCCAGGACGGGCCGGAAAACCTGATGAAACATCAGGCCGAAGAGCAAACCGGCACTGGTAAGGACCAGCACCACAATACTAATCCAGACCCACGGCTCGCCCAGCGTTTGAAGCAGGCCTGGGGGCGCGTAGTTCACCAGAACATACCCTGCCAGCACAAATGGCAGCAGAATCAGCGCTACGAGCGATATGCCCAGACGAAGCTGAAGTTTATGCGACATGCAGATCCTGATTGGCGCCAAGGCTGACGACTGAAGCTGGTAAAACCAGTCATCAGTATAGTCAGGGTTCGCCAGATCGGTGCTGTAAAATGTATAGCGATCGTTATCGACCAAGCAGGTCATCTTTCAACACCTCGTCAAAGGGGGCATCACCAAGCCAGATCGAAAAATACAGTCGCGCCAGAGGGCCGTCCGCAAGAACGGCTAGCGGTTTCTGGTTTAGAAACAATGAGAGACCAGCCTCGCGTTGATAGCTTATTTGATAGAGATCACCATCCTCGACTGCGCGATAGGCAGAGTGAAACGCCTTGAGACGAGAAGGCATCTGTGCCCTCAGTTGAGGGTCATCAATATTTCTTGCCAACATCTTTTCGGCGGCTTCTGGAAAGGCGTGTGCGGGTATGTCACGCGCATAGCGAAATAGAATGGTGGCTGATTCATTGGCCGGCATAGCCCAGCTGATATCACACTTCGGTCGGTAAAGTGCGGCGTGACCCACGGTAAAGATGTGATAAGCAACGAGCTCGCCCGTACCGCAACGCTCCAGCCGGGATCCATCGATCTCGACCGACTGCTCGAAGCGATCGCTTGCCTGCGCCTGGGTTGTAACGAGCAGAATCGACAACATCAGCCCTCGACTGAAAGCGCCGCGCATTCTCACCCCGGCTCGCCGAGACACTTAATCTACCTGCCCCAGCTGCGATCGAATGCGTTTGATCTGTCCGCCGATGACCGGCAGATGAGCGTAGAAGCCTTCTGCGCCGTCCCAGAAATCCTGATGCAGAACGATTTTCCCATTATCGTCGAGACGCAGATGGGTCAGCCCCACCGAGGTGACATCTATTTCTCGCCATAGCGCCTTGAACTGCATACGCATCTTCCAGCGCACATAGAAATCGTCGCCGGCATTGTTAGCGTCAAGGAAGGTGACCTCGGTCTTGCCCTTGCCTGCCAGTTCCGTGAAGTAGTCAATCAGTGCCCGTCGCTGCTCCAGCGTGTGAAAGGTGTCGTTGAAATAAAAGGTTTCAGCGTAGGCGGCTGTGATATTTCCAGACATTTTGCCCGCAGAGAACTCACGCATCATCTTCACGAAGGGCGCCAACCGTGGCAGCTCGTCAACCGGGGTGAAGGCGGACTGGCTGCCGCTGCTTGCCTCAATATAGTGCGCGTAAGGTTTTTCCTGCACCTTTGTGGTGCATGCTGATATGAGCGTCGATAGCATGACGATGGCTCCGAATCTGAGGAGTGAAGGGCAATACAGCATCGCAGTGGTTCCAGTGGATTTGGAACGAGACTAGCGCAGCCGCCGTGAACGCAGCGTGAAAACCGGCCTGCCGGGTTTTCACATCGCGTTCACGGCGACTCGGATAGACTCTTTGGACGATGAAACAGAATATAGAAATAGTTTCAAACGCCTTCGAGAAAGCGACCTGCCATGAATAGAGTCATTACATCGGTCTGCAACTACTTCGACAACGAGCATAAGCTGCTGTCAGTCGATCAGAGCGATCACTCCGTCGACTGGCATCGCATAATCCCATTCCTCTTTCTGCATCTGGCCTGTCTCGGGGTGTTACTCGTGGGATGGTCGCCGGTGGCCGTGGCTATCGCCGTGGGCAGCTACCTGATTCGCATGTTCGCGATCACTGCCTTCTTTCATCGCTACTTCTCACACAAGTCATTCAGCACGTCTCGGACGGTCCAGTTCGTGTTTGCCTTCCTGGGCACCGCAGCGACCCAGCGGGGCCCGCTCTGGTGGGCTGCACATCATCGAGCCCACCATCGCACGGCCGACACCGAAAATGATGTGCACTCGCCGCTCAAAGGGTTCTGGTACAGCCACTGCGGCTGGTTTCTCAGTGGGGCCCATTTCGCGACACGACAGGAATTGATCAAGGATTTTGCGAGCTTTCCGGAACTGAGGTGGCTCGACCGTTTCGATATGGCCGTTGCTGCCATCTTCGGCACCAGCCTGTGGTTGCTCGGCGAAGCGCTGGCCTGGCTCGCGCCTGAGCTGGGCACGAACGGTTGGCAGCTGCTTGTATGGGCGTACTTCATTTCCACTGTCGTGCTGATTCACGCCACGCTGAGTATCAATTCACTGGCGCATTGGTGGGGACGACGGCGATATGACACCAGGGATGATTCCCGAAATAACTTCCTGCTGGCGCTAATCACGCTTGGCGAAGGCTGGCATAACAATCATCACCATTATGCGGGTAGCGCACGCCAGGGATTCTTTTGGTGGGAGCTGGATATCAGCTATCTGATTCTCAAGATGCTGTCGTGGACAGGATTGGTCTGGAATCTCAAGCCTGTCCCTGACCGCAAGAAGTTTGCCCATCAACCGGTTCGCGGAGCACAACAACGATGAGATCCAGTTACATCAAGCCTCTGGCGCGTCAGTCGGTGTCTGGTCAGAAAATTGCCATTATCGGAGCTGGCGTCTCAGGACTGACCTGCGCCTTTTATCTGGCCGAGCAGAATGACGTGACCGTTTACGAAGCCGGCAGTTACCTCGGTGGCCATACCGACACCCATGAGTTGACTGTGGATGGAAAATCCATCGCTGTCGATTCAGGTTTCATTGTATTCAACGAGTACAACTATACCGGCTTCACCGAGCTATTGAGTGCGCTTGGTGTCGAAAGTCAGCGCAGCGATATGAGTTTCAGTGTGGTCAATGAAGAAAGCGGACTTGAATATGGCGCCGCTGGTCTGGCCAGGCTCTTTGCCCAGAAGCGTAATCTGCTGAGGCCGGATTTTTATCGGATGCTGAGGGACATCGTTCGGTTCTATCGTGAAGCGCCTACGCTGCTGAACGACGCTAATGAAACCGAACTGTCGCTTGGTGAATATCTTTCGCGCGAACGCTACAGCCAGATCTTCATCGAGAACCATATCCTACCAATGGCCAGTGCGCTCTGGTCGGCCAGCACGCAGTCGATCCTGGATTTTCCCGCCGGTTATTTCGTCGCATTCATGAATAATCATCAGATGCTCAATCTCAACATCCGGCCCGAGTGGCGCGTGGTGAAGGGCGGCTCTGCGAGTTATGTGAAGGCACTTAGCGCCCAGTGTAATGCCACCTTCCATTGCAATAGGCAGGTGGTAGATGTTTCACGCCGCGAGTCCGGTGGGGCCAGTGTGCGTACGGCCCACGGCACAGTGGAAGATTTCGACCAGGTTATTTTCGCCTGCCACAGTGATCAGGCGCTCGCCTGTCTGTCGTCGCCGAGTCTGGCGGAGCGTGAGGTGCTCGGCGCAATTCGCTACCAGCCCAACCAGGCCCTGGTGCATACCGATGTCTCGGTATTGCCTGCCAGACGCAATGCGTGGTCGAGCTGGAACGTCCGCATCGACAGGGGCAGCGAGAGAGACTGCCGGGTGAGCTATTGGATGAACCTCCTGCAGAACATACGCAGTGAAACCCAGTTCATAGTCAGTCTCAACATGGCAGACTGCATAGACCCTGCAAAAGTCCTTGCCGAGCGACATTACAGTCACCCGGTCTATGATGCCGGCGCGATTGCCGCTCAAGGGCGACGAAGCGAGATCAACGGCACAGATGGCATCTGGTACGCTGGCGCCTACTGGGGCTGGGGTTTCCACGAAGATGGCGTACGCAGCGCGCTCGACGTCATTGACGGGCTCGGTCATCAGCAGTCCAGTCGCCCTGAGGCCCGTAAAGTGGACCTCGGCGCCAATGCAGCCTGACCGCGTGGATAGTCCTTCTGCCATGATGGCTAGCGGGCGAATGATGCATCGCCGCTTCGAGCCGCGTGAGCATCGCTTCAGCTATCGTCTGAGTTGGTGCTGGCTTGATCTTGACGCAACGGCGCAGCTCAACCGGCTCCCGTTCTGGGCAGCGGACGGCCGTAGTCTGTGGCAGCGCCTGGCCCTGGTGCAGTTCAGGCAGTCCGATTATTTCTGGCCAGAAAATGAAAACACCCAAACAGCAGACAAAGCAGCGCCACTCAAGCAGCGTGTACTCAGCTGGGTGGCCTCACACCCCAACGGTAGCGACCTAGACATCGCTCGTGTTGTGCTCTGCGGGCAGCTCCGCCAGTGGGGTTACTGCTTCAACCCGGTAGTATTCTTCGTGTGCTACGACGCGGCTGACCAGATCATCGCAATTGTTTCCGAGATCACCAACACGCCATGGAACGAACGCCACGCTTACCTGCACAGGGTGGATGGGCAGCATCCAATGCGCATGCGCTTCGGTTTCAGCAAGGCTTTTCATGTATCGCCGTTCATGCCGATGAACCAGCGCTATGAATGGCGCTTTGCCGTGAGTGAGTCAGTATTCGCAGTCCATATGAATTTGTGGGAAGACGACGCCGAGACGGTGGAAGAAGCCGCGAAAAGCAGACGTGTATTCGACGCGTCCATGCAGCTCGCACTTCAGCCGCTTACCGCTGCCCGCGCCTTCCGCCAACCACTGGTTTATCCAATGCAGACCGCCGGCGTAGTGCTCGCGATCTACTGGCAGGCCTTGCGCCTGTATCTGAAACGAGTGCCCTTCTTCTCCAATCCGCACACCCGCAAGGCTGTAGTTGAGAGTGAAGGCATACAGGCTGTACATCAGGGAGTACCTCATGATTGATACCATCGTAACGAACCAGGCGACTGTCCCTTCTGGGCTTGCGCGCTATTTCTTCTTCAAATTGCTCCAACGGATCAGCTTTGGTGAGCTTCGTATCATCGAACGGCTTGCGGACGGCCAGGAGCAGTTGACGGTGGTAGGTGAGGCGACATCGGTCGAGTCGATCACGCTCAGCATTCTCGACAATCGCTGCTTCGGTCTGATCATGCTCGGTGGTGTCAACGGCGCTGCCGAAGCCTTCATGAACGGCTATTGGTCCACGGACGACCTGCCAGGTCTTATGCGCCTGATGCTACGCAACCGTACTGCCATGGACAGCATGGATTCACTATTCTCCAGGGTCAGCCGTAAATCTGCCGAAGTCTGGCACGCCATGCGCAAAAACACGCTGTCCGGCTCACGCAAGAACATCAGCGCCCACTACGATCTTGGCAACGACTTCTTCAGGCTTTTTCTCGATGAACGCATGATGTATTCATCGGCCCATTTCGCGCAGCCGGAGCTGAGCGATGCAGCGGCCAGCGCGCACCTGTCTGAAGCCAGCGCCGACAAGCTCGACAGGATTTGCCGAGCGCTGGATCTCCAGTCGAGCGACCATCTGCTTGAAATTGGCACAGGCTGGGGCGGCATGGCCGTTTATGCCGCTGAACACTTCGGCTGCCGTGTGACCACGACAACCATCTCCAACGAGCAATTTACAGCAGCGAAGGCCCTTGTTGCCGAGCATGGCCTCGAGGATCGCGTCAGCGTGCTGTGTGAAGATTATCGCGACCTCACCGGCAGCTTCGACAAACTCGTGTCCATAGAGATGGTGGAGGCCGTCGGGCATCAGTTCGTCGATGGCTATTTCGCCTGCATTGAAAAGCTGCTCAAGCCGGGTGGTACTGCCGTGCTGCAGGCCATCACCATTGAAGACTGGCGTTATGAGGCAGCAGTCCATTCAGTTGACTTCATCAAGCGCTACATCTTTCCCGGTAGTTTCATCCCCTGTCCAAGTGTGCTCATAAACAGCGCCGCCACGGCGGGCCTGCGTCTGCAGCGGTTCGAGGATTTCGGCCTGAGCTATGCCGCTACCATACAAGCCTGGACCTTTCGTTTCGGCAACGCACTGGATGACGTACGTAGTCAGGGTTTCGATGAGCGCTTCATCCGCATGTGGTTCTTCTACCTCGCCTACTGTGAAGGTGGCTTCAAGGAGCGCAGCATTTCTGTTGCGCATCTGACCTGGGAGAAGCCTGCCTCATGAATGGGCTGCCAGATTACTCGGCCCTGTGGTTGATCCCCGCGATCATGCTGCCCATCTTCCTGATTGGCTGGGTGGTTCAGCTGAAGACGAGGAATGCCAGCTGGGTCGATGTGATCTGGGCGCTCGGCGTGGCCGCCTGTGGTGTGCTTGCAGCCGTGCTTGGTGGCGGTGATCCCGCGTTGAGGCTGCTTACAGGCGCTATCTATCTGCTCTGGTTCGGCCGGCTTGGCTGGCACCTGCTGACGCGGGTCGTGAATGATGAAGATGAAGACGGTCGCTACGCGCATATGCGGCAGTGGGCCGGCGGCAAGGCGCCACTGATATTTCTGCTGTTTTACATCATGCAAGCCAGCTGGGTCAGTATCTTCACACTGCCGGCCGTGGTCATCGCCAACGGTGCCTTACCTCCAGTCTGGGCAATCGTAGGGGGGCTGACCCTGATCGTGGTTGCCTGGCTGGGTGAATCGCTCGCCGACAGGCAGCTCGCGGCCTTCAAGCGCGAGTCAGGCAACAAGGGCAAGACCTGCCGCAAAGGTCTATGGCGCTATTCCCGGCACCCGAACTATTTCTTCGAGTGGCTACAGTGGTTCGGCTACCCACTGCTGGGGCTGCATGCGGTCTATGGCGATCTACTGTGGTTCGCGCCGCTCATCGTCTTCATCTTCCTGTACTACGTCACCGGTATTCCTTTCACAGAGCAACAGGCTGTACGCAGCCGCGGTGAGGACTACCGGCGTTATCAACGCAACACATCGATTTTTTTCCCCTGGAGTCCCAAGACATGAACGTGATCAAACTTGCAGAAGATGGCTGGTTGCCCGATTCAATGATCCGCTTCGGCATACGTCGCTTGTGCGTCGACCGGCTCAAGACGGAGAGGCGTCTGCTCGAAAACAGTCAGAATCATTTTCAGCAGCGTCTGCAAAGCCTGCGTGAAAGCCCGATAGCCATTGAGACGGAGGCGGCGAACACACAGCATTACGAGGTGCCGGCCAGCTTCTATGAACATGTCCTCGGCAGGCATCTGAAATACAGTGCCTGCCTGTTCAACACGCCGGACGACAGCCTCGACGAGGCTGAGCAAGCCATGCTGGCGCTCTATTGCGACCGAGCTGGACTCGAGAACGGCCATCGCATACTCGATCTCGGTTGCGGCTGGGGCTCACTGAGTCTGTTCATGGCCGCACGTTATCCTGAGTCCCGCGTCACAGGCGTCTCGAACTCCTCGTCTCAGCGTGACCACATCATGGCGCAGGCGCGTCTGAGGGGGCTTCGGAATATCGAGATCATCACCTGCGACGTCAATGAACTCGATTTGGAGAAAGGTGTATTCGATCGAGTCGTCTCAGTCGAGATGCTCGAGCACGTCAGGAATTACCAGAATCTGTTTGAGCGAATCAGTGAGTGGTTGTCCGACGACGGTCTTTTCTTCGCCCATATCTTCTGTCATCAGGAGCTGATGTACCCATTTGAAGCTGAAGGCAGCAGCAACTGGATGGGTCGTCATTTCTTCACCGGCGGGCTGATGCCTGCTCTGGATACCTTCAGTCACTTCAACGATCATCTGGTCCTCGAAGAGCAGTGGCAGGTGAACGGTATGAACTATGCCTACACCGCCGAACGCTGGCTTCAGAACCTTGATCGGAATCGCGTCGACATCGAAAGGGCGTTCCTGGACACACTTGGACCGAAAGAGGCTACAGTGTGGATACAGCGCTGGCGAATGTTCTTCATGGCCTGCGCAGAACTCTTTGGGTATAACGATGGCAATGAGTGGCTGGTCGGTCATTATCTGTTCTGCAAGCGAAGCTGAGGCAGCGCTATGGGCACTTTGGGATTTGCCCGGGTCATGTCCGCAGTGAGAAGCCCCGCTCGGCTTACCGCAAAGTCTGCGCATGAAGGTATACAGCGCCGGCTCATCAAGGTGTTTGCCCTGCAGGCTGCGCTCGTCAGTGCGGCAACGATGCTTGGTGTGTATACCGCGTACATTGTCGCTGAGCAGGTGCTGGTTCGGCAGGCACTGGAAGGTGAGGCTGCTCACTTTCGTGAAATGCGTGAAGCAAATCCTGACTTTCAGCTGCCCTATACCCAGAATATGCGTGTGTATCTGAAGACGCTGGCGCCGGAGCCGGCCTTTGGCGATCTTGCACCGTCTGTCGAAGACCCGACCGCCGAGGCCGAGGTGCCTGACGAACTGGCGAAGCTGGAGCCGGGCTATGGTCGGGTTGAATTACATGGCCGGGAGCCGCTGGTGCTTGTGACCGATGAAGGCAATCAACGGCTCTATCTCGTTTTCAGAGAAGACCAGATTTCCAAGCTCGCCTTTTTCTTCGGTGTAGCCCCCCTCACTCTGGTGCTCATTCTCATCTATACCGCATCCTGGTTTACGTTTCGGCAGTCGCAGCGCGTGATTTCGCCGGTCAGCAATCTGGCGCGGCTTGTCGAAGACTCCACCCGGGGCGATGCAGGCTCACTGGGCGAAGTCATTCAGGCCTGCCGTGGTGAAAATGCCGACATCGACAGCCTGGTGCAGGCGCTGACCCACTATTCTGAACGCATCGCAGGCTTTATTACCCGGGAGCGAAATTTCACTCGCGATGCCTCACATGAGCTGCGTACACCACTGAGCGTGATCAAGGCCTGCGTCGATGTGTTGCAGCAGCCTGGCGCGAATCCCGAACGCAATCCGGAGCTGATACAGCGCATACGGGATACGGTTCTGCAAATGGAGGGCATCATCGAGACCCTGCTGCGTCTGGCGCGTGAGTCGGACGTTATCCGGGCCGACGGTATCAAGGGCGAGCAGGCACTGGTGGATGTCGGTGCGGTCATTCGATCTGTCCTGCAGCAGACACAAAAGGCGCTCAAGGCAGAGCACATCGAGGTGCGTGTCCATGAGCAGGCTCAGCTGACGCTGATGGCAGAAGAAACCGCCTTGCGCATCATTTTCGGCAACTTGCTTAAAAACGCCCTCACTTACTCTGCTGGTGCCCCGGCTGGCTCAGCCAGCATCGAAGTGACCATCGGCCGCGATCGAGTCGTTATAGCCGATAGCGGTGTAGGCATGAGTCAGGCGCAAATGGAGAGAGCCTTCGAGCCTTTCTATCGGGTGAGGGATGAACGTTCTGCTGAGGGGCTGGCTACCGGCTACGGTCTGGGACTATCGATCGTTTCCGGCCTATGCAGTCGCTTTGGTTACCGACTCGATGCGGAAAGCGCCGAGGGAGAGGGCACTACCATGACAATTCATTTCAGCTAATCACTATCGGGCTGGATCAGCCGGATACCAAAGCCCTGTCGAGTCTCGATCATGGGTGTATCGAATGGCTTATCAACGACCTGACGAAGCTGATAGAGGTGGCTTCGCAGGGTATCGCTATCCGGTAACGCGTCTCCCCAGATCTCCTGCTCAAGATTTTCCTTGGCGATGAAGCCAGGCGTCTGTCGCGCAAGCGTCAGCAGGATTCGATAGCCTGTCGGCGTCAGTTTCAGCGCTGCGCCCGCTCTCGAGACACTCTGAGCGCGTACATCGATGCGTAGCTCGCCGATTTCGATCGGCTTTTGGTCCAGCGCACCGGACTGGCGTCTGGTCATCGCCAGCAGTCTTGCCTGCAGCTCCGGCAAGTCGAATGGCTTGACCAGGTAGTCGTCAGCGCCTGCTTCGAAGCCCTTCAGCTTATCTTCCAGCGAGTCCCGGGCAGTCAGCATCAGGATCGGCACTGTTATGCCCACGTCCTTGCGCAGGCGCTCGCATACATCAAGGCCACTCAGGCCAGGCAACATGACATCGAGAATGATCACGTCGTAGCGGTTGGTCCTGGCCAGATGCAGGCCGGTTGCACCTTCGGCCGAATAATCGATTACGAATCCGGCGTTTTCGAGGAACAGACAGACAGTCTGCGCAAGCGCCAGATGATCCTCGACCAGAAGTACCCGGGGGGCGGCGCGCGATCCTGATCCGATTGACGACATGACGGGCTGTAACCTGTACTTGTGCAGCGCCAGGGGGGCGCGCTTCGGGGGCGTAACTACAACTTGGCTCGGGCGTAGGCAAGGCCTTCAGCGATGTTGCATACTTGATGAAAGATATACCAGATCGAGCTGGTGACGCAATTTCATCCCGGAGGCCAAGACGGCACCCGGAACCGACACAGCAAGGACTCAGTCATGCAGAATTCTCCCGCGCTGCCCTGCGATATCGTACTCTTCGGCGGGCTAGGCGACCTGGCCCAACGAAAGCTCGTTCCGGCCCTGTTTCAGCTGGACCAGTTTGGTCTCCTGCACAGTAGTGCCAGAATCCTCGTCATGGCCCGCAAGGCCATGACTACCGATGCCTATAAGACTCACACGCTGAAGCGCTGGGAGAATATGTCCACCTCGCTCACTGATGAGCAGCGTAATGATCAGAAGGCGCTTGATGCCTTCTTCAGCAAGGTGCAATACAGCGCGCTCGATTTTCAGACGCCTGAAGGATATGACGCCATCGTCGAGTGGCTGAAGGCGCGGCCCGCATCCGGTGAAGGCGATCAGCCCGTGCCCCAGGTCTACTATCTGGCAACGCCGCCCTCTGTCTATGGCGACATCTGCTGCCAGCTCGACACAGCCGGGTGCATTACCGATCAGAGCAGGATCGTTGTGGAAAAGCCTATCGGGCACGATCTCGAAAGCTCCTGCGAAATCAACGAACAACTCGCTACCTTTTTTGATGAACGACAGATTTTCCGCATAGACCATTATCTCGGCAAGGAGACGGTCCAGAACCTGATCGCGCTGCGCTTTGCGAATAATCTATTTGCCAGCCAGTGGAACCATGAACAGATCAGCCACGTCGAGATTACCGTGGCTGAAAAGGTCGGTATCGAAGGCCGCTGGAGCTACTTTGACAAAGCGGGTCAGCTCAAGGACATGGTGCAGAACCATCTTCTGCAGGTACTTTGCCTGATAGCCATGGACCCACCGGCCGAACTCAGCGCCGACTGTATCCGCGACGAGAAACTGAAGGTTCTCAAAGCCCTGCGGCCGATCAGCCCGAACCAGATCGGCACGCACATCGTGACCGGGCAATATACCGCCGGCACCATAGAGGGTGAGCGTGTGCCTGGCTATCTTGAAGAAGACGGAGCCATTGCACACAGTAATACTGAAACCTTCATTGCGCTGAAGGTGGAGATCGACAACTGGCGCTGGGCGGGCGTGCCGTTCTACATGCGCACCGGCAAGCGCATGCCGCTGAAATCTTCAGAGATCGTCATTCATTTCAAACCTGCACCGCATTATATTTTCGACCCTGACCAGAAGCACATGCTTGGCAACAAGCTCATCATCAGACTGCAGCCTGACGAAGGCATTTCCCTGCGAATGCTCACGAAAGACCAGGGGCTGGACAAGGGTATGCGTCTGCATGAAGGCGTGCTGGAGCTGACTTTTTCCGAGGTCTTCAAATCGCAGCGTACCCAAAGCGCGTATGAGCGGCTCCTATGGGAAATCATCAAGGGCGACCAATATCTTTTCGTGCGGCGTGACGAAGTGGCGAACGCCTGGCGCTGGGTAGATAGTCTGGTCGAGACGCTTACCCAGGCCAACGTGAAACCGAAGCGGTACAGTGCAGGCAGCTGGGGGCCCGTGGCCTCGATCGCCATGATCGCTATGGATGGACTGACCTGGTATGAGGACGCATGACTATGACACAAGTTATTGAAACACGCTCGAACGGTACTGTTGAGCTGCCAGAAACGGCCAACTTTGGTGAGTTTCCAGACGCGGAGCAGCTCGTCGGAGCCCTTGCGGCCAAAGTGGCCAAGGTGCTGACTGCGGCCATACAAGCCAATGGTTCAGCTACCCTGGCGGTGTCTGGTGGATCAACACCGATACCGTTTTTCGAGGCGCTCAATCAGATGCCCCTGCAGTGGGACAAGGTCCAGATCCTGCTTGTTGACGAGCGTTTCGTGCCGACGTCTGACGACGCATCGAACACCCGTCTGGTAAGACACCACTTGCTGAAGAACCACGCGCGACAGGCGAAGCTGATCGAGGTTGCTGTTGACGCAGCCGATGCTGTAGCGGCTGCTGAGGAAACTAACAGCCGCTACGCAGAACTGCATTGGCCGCTCGACTGCTGCGTACTGGGTATGGGGAACGATGGTCACACAGCCTCGCTGTTTCCAGGCTCGCCACAATTGGCGATGGCCTGTAGCGAGGATACAACTCGCTACTGTTGCATGGCAGAGCCCACCGGCGCACCACATGCCAGGATTACCCTGACCTTGCCGAAGATACGATCAGCCAATGTGCTGATACTGCACATTGCCGGCGCCGCCAAGCTGGACACATTACGTGAGGCGCTCGAGGGGATGGCTCAGCCGGAGCTGATGCCTGTTAGATATGTGCTCAACAGGCCGCTGAGCATTTTCTGGACGCCATAAACAAACAGTGTCCCGAAAGGGACACTGCTCTTCTTCAGACTGCGCGGTTCTTCTTTAAACCGCGCGGTATTCAACCCGGTTGTCGTGCATCACGATACGCGTACGGCCGGACAGCCAGTCCCGATCCTGCGGCGAAATGACGTACAAGGCCGCAATCAGCGCAAAATAGACGCCAAACAGATAGCTGTAGCTGAAGGTGGCTATGGCCACGAAGATCAGCCCAAGCACCGTCAGAAAGAAGCGCAGGCTCGCTGTCTCGAGCGGCGCTACATCCGCCAGCTTCTGCATCGATACCATCAGTTTTGCGCAGCAGAACACGCTGAGTGTGAACACGAACAGCAGCAGTATGCTCGCGCCGGAGAAGCCCTGGAACACACAGTTGATCAGCGCGAAAATAACGGCTATCAAGGTGAGTCTGCCAGGAAATTTATCGGTAGTTTGCATGTAACGATCCCGTTTACGGTAGTGGTTTCAGGAAGAGGAAGGGCGCCGGGCCCGCTGTGCCGAAAGTATACCAGCTGGCTTTACAGGGTGCCGAGCACGTCGTATTAAATTCGATTCAGACATTGTAGAATCCGCCAACCCTGAACGCAGCCAAGCGTCTTTCAGGTCTGCACCCGGCATCGCCAGAGGTATGGTTTGCATAGAATATCGCGTCTCCTGTCACAAAAATGGTTCCTGGTTCTCAAAGCGTCGGCCCTGGTTGCGGCACTTGGAATACTGGGTGCATGTTCAGCGCTTGGAGAACTCGATGAGCTACCGCCTTACCAGGCGCTGGAGGGTGAAGATCCGGTCGGCTACTTTTCCTCGCAGACCGGCGAGAACCTGTTCGAAGTCGGTTTTCAATCAGATCGCAGGCTGTCGTTCGAGCAGGTTGAAGCCTACGCCCTGCAGCGGGCCGGCGAGATTGCAGTGGCCAATGGTGCAAGTGGCTTCGATGTGCTGGCGCGAGAATGCGGTGAGTCCGAGCTTCAGCGCGATATGCCAGCGATGCAGTCAAGCTTGTCCCAGTTACAACCCACGGCAAGTACACTGATGCCGCAGCACACCATGGTTTTCAAGCTCAGAAGCTGTCGGCTCGCCGTCAGATTACTCGGCGCGAGCGACGAATAAGACGCCCGCAGCCTCGTTCCTCCCATCGATAACAAGAAATAGCAGGCTCCAGTGAATCACGATCAGTCCTTCAACAGCACCGCCCGTGTGCTGACCGAAAAACGCTGGGCGCTGGCGATTGCCAGTGTTCTGGTCATTGTTCTGGCGGCGCTCGGCCTGCCGAAGCTGCAGTTCGAAAGCAGCTACAAAATCTTCTTCAGCCCCGAAAATCCTCAGTTGATGGCGCAGGATCTGCTCGAGCGAACCTACACCAAAGACGACAGTGTGATGTTCGTTTTCGAGCTGGCGGATGGAAAGGTTTTCACGCCCGACACCTTGTCGATGCTCAGAAGCTTCACCGACGAAGCCTGGCAGATTCCCTATTCGTTGCGGGTAGATTCGCTCACCAACTACCAGTATTCACGCGGTGAAGCCGACGATCTGATTGTTGAAGATTTCATCACGGACGATGTACTGGAGGCGGATGAGGACCGCGAGGCCGAGCTGGCGCGAAAGCAGACGCTCGCGCTTTCTGAGCCGCAGCTGGTGCACAACCTGGTCTCTGACAAGGCTCATACGACAGCTGTCCTGGTCACTTTGCAGCTGCCTGACGTACAGGCGGACGCAGACGAAGCCACGGCCGAAGTCGTGAGCTATGCGCGCGAACTGGCCGGGAAATACGAGGCAGCGCACAAGGGCCTCAAGGTCCACATGATCGGTCAGACTATCGTAAATGCGACCTTCGTAGAGATGTCATCCTACGACTCGATGGTGCTCATTCCCATCATGCTGCTGGTCATCGTGGGCTTTCTTGTTCTGTTGCTGAAATCCTTCATGGGCATGCTGGCGACACTGGTCATCATCATCAGCAGTGTAGTCTTCACTCAAGGTGTAACTGGCTGGATCGGGTATTCACTGAATCAGGTTAACGTCGCCAGTCCCATCATCATTCTCACGCTCGCTGTCTGCGACTGCGTGCATATTCTCAATACCTATTTCCATCAGCTTGCTGAGGGTGATCGCAAGCTGGCTGCCATGAAGGAAAGTCTTCGTGTGAATCTCAAGCCAGTCATACTGACCAGTGTGACCACGGCTGTGGGCTTTGCGAGCATGAACTTCAGCGACTCACCGCCTTTCCGCGAGCTTGGTAATATTGCTGCCATCGGTGTCATGGCGGCCTGTGTCCTGAGTCTCACACTGTTTCCGGCACTGATGGTGCTACTGCCGATCGGAAAGGCAGCACGAACGGAAGGGCGATTCAAACTGTCGCGCTTCGTGCCTAACCTGCTGCGTTTTGAAAACCTGTATTTCTATGGCTCACTAGCCGTTGCCGGTATCCTGATCGTGTTCCTGTTCAAGAACGAACTCAACGACGACACGATTGCCTATTTTCACGAAGAGGTCCCCTTCCGTCAGGCCGCCGACTTCACCCAGGCTAACCTCACTGGCTTTGACACCATCAGTTATTCGCTCGATAGCGGCAGTGAAAGTGGCATCAGCGATCCAGCCTTTCAGGCCAAAGTCGACGCGTTTGCTGAGTGGTACCTGGCGCAGCCTGAAGTCGTGCACGTGAGCGTGTTCACAGATGTCATCAAGCGCCTGAACAAGAACCTGCATGCGGACGACGAGGCGTATTACCGACTTCCGGAGTCGAAGGAACTGGCTTCGCAATATCTGCTGCTTTACGAAATGTCGCTGCCATACGGTCTGGATCTGAACAATCAGATCAACGTCGACAAGTCGGCACTGAAGATGACAGTGCGCATCAAGGATCAGAAGGCGCAGGAGCTGATCAACATCGAGGAGCGGGCGCAGGGCTGGCTGGACAAGAATGCACCCGAGCTCAAGACGCCTGGCGCCTCTATTTCCATCATGTTCGCCCATATTGGGCAGCGGAATATCAACAGCATGCTCATCGGCTCGCTCATGGCCCTGGTGCTGGTGACACTGACCCTGATGCTGGCCTTGAAGTCGGTCAAGTATGGCTTGATCAGCCTGTTGCCCAACGCCTTCCCGGCAGCCATCGCCTTTGGCATCTGGGGCATTTTCGTCGGAGAGGTGAATCTGGCCGTGGCGGTCATCTTTGCCATCACGCTCGGAATCGTCGTCGATGATACCGTGCACTTCATCACCAAATACCTGCGCGGTGTTCGAGAGCATCACCTGAAGGCCGAACAGGCCATCGGCTATGCGTTCGATATCGTCGGGAAGGCACTGATCATCACCACCGTCGTACTCGCCGCGGGATTTTTCGTGCTGAGCCAGTCCAGTTTCGCGGTGAACTCATCGATGGGTCTGATGGTATCCATGACGATCATCATTGCGCTGATCTGGGACTTTATCTTCCTGCCAATCCTTCTGGTCAAGCTAGACCGAGGTCAACGCATCACGGCGACTGAGCAGGAGCTCCCGGAAAGCCTGGGCGCCAACCGGTCGGCTGTATAGATAGCCCTGATAGTTATCGCAGCCGTTGTCTCTGAGCAAATCGAGATGCGGCTGCGTCTCCACACCTTCGGCGACGACTTCGAGCTTCAGATGGCGCGCCAGCCTGATGATGGTCTGCAGAATCGCTGCATCATTACTGGTCGCGTCGATGGCGTCCTTGACGAAGCTGCGGTCGATTTTCAGTACGTCGACCGGCAGCAGCTTCAGATAGCTCAATGAGGAGTACCCAGTCCCGAAATCGTCCAGCGCGAAGCGCACACCCATGCTGCGCAGGGCCTCGATCTTTTGCATGGTGCCACGGATGTCCTGCATGACGGTCGATTCCGTGATCTCGAGCTCTATGCTGGTTGGCTGTACGTCATAGACACGAAGTCGCTGAATGATTTTCTCAACGAAGCTGGCATCGAAAAACTGTGATGGACTGATGTTGACTGACAGTCTTGCCGTCTGGGGCCAGACGCCCTCACGCTGCCATTGCTGCAGTTGCCCAAAGGCGAGATCGATAACGGCATCACCAGCTTCAAGCATAAAACCACTCTGCTCGAGCGCCGTGATGAAAACATCCGGGTAGACCATACCCTTATTCGGATGGTTCCAGCGCAGCAGACATTCAGCACCAATGATGACGTTGTCTGTGACCCGGACCAGGGGCTGGAAGTGCAGGCAGAACTCGCTGTCTTTCAGAGCCCGACGCAGGTCAAGTTCAAGGTCGAGTTGCTGGCGTACGGCCAGTTTCATCGACTCTGTGAACATGCGGTAGACCGAACCGCCCTGCTGCTTGGCCTGGAACAGTGCGGTGTCTGCTGATCGAAGCACGGACTCGGCAGTGCTATCAGCATCAGGGTAGAGCGCGATACCGATGCTACTGTTGATGTGGAACTCGCCAGCCTGCAGCGAAAATGCACGCTTGAGCTCACGCAATATAGTCTGTGCTATGAACTCGGCGCCCGTGGCCGCATCCGAGGGTTGCTTGCCGAGATCCGGTGCGAGGATACCGAACTCATCTCCACCAATCCGGCCAATCGTGACTTCCTCATGAAGGATCTGTCGCAGATGTCGCGACACCTGTACCAGGAGCTCATCGCCGGCTGAGTGGCCGAATGAATCATTGATCGTCTTGAAGCTATCAAGGTCGAGAATCATGAAAGCGCCGTAAGCGGCGTTGTTCCGGCTCCGGGTAATGTCGAAGCCAAGCCGGTCGAGCGTGAGGCGTCGGTTCGGCATGCCGGTAAGCAGGTCTTCGAATGCAAGCTGATCGATCTTGTCCTGAGCCTCGATGCGGTCAGTCACGTCGTGTGCGATGACGAGCGTACAGTCGCGGCCAAGCGATTCCATCGGCAACTGCATCGACTCGATCCAGCGGCGATCGCCTATGGCGTTGGAGAGCAGCATCTTTTCATACTGCCGAGGCAGCCGCTTGTTCTCGCTCCTGGCATCCTTCAGTTTCTGGCGGTAGTGATCGTACCGAGCCTTCAGCTGCTCGGCTTCGGTTTCGCTAATCGGCGCCTGCAGCTCGCTGTGACGCTTGCCTATAAGGGCTTCCATGTTATTGCCATAGAATTCGGTGAAGGCCCTGTTGCACTGGAGGATTGTGTCGTCGGCAGCTCGTGCAAAAATCATGTGTGGCACGGTATCCATGATCAGCTTGAGCTGCGATGAACTCTCCTTGACGTTGCGCTCTGCAATGGCGTGTGACTCAAGCAGTTCACGGGTGCGAATCGCAAATGCATTGAAGGTGTCAGCAAGTTCGCCCAATTCGTCATTGGCATGACGCGGATCAACGGTCACAGGCGCGCGGCTGATGTTGTCGGGATCCACTGTCCGGATGGTTCGCGTCATCTTGTGCAGAGGGGACGTCAGCAGTCGCCTGAGCGCATAAACCAGTATCAGGCCAAGCACGAGGCCCTTGATCAGCCCCAGCCCCAGCATCCGTCCAGCCCGGGCGAAGAAGGGCAGGAAAGCCTGGTTCATGTCGAACTCCAGCCTTAGTTCACCAGTGACACTGGCATCATCAAGATTTGCCGCTGAGAGCGGCGCTGAAATCTGCCGCTGTGGCTCGTTCAGCAGTCCGGTCAGCAAACTGGTCGCTGAAGATTTGGTAGGCTTCTCAATGGCTGCCAGGGTTTCGCCGAATTCATCAGTCACATAAGCGGCTGTCACGGCATCATGAAGTACGAGTCCTTCGACCACTTCCTCCGCAAGTTGCGGATCCAGCGTCTGCAGTGCTCGTCTGGCTGGAGGGACGGCGGTGTTGGCTATACGCGCGAACAGCTGATCGAGTGCCTCACTATGCTGACGATAGTCGAGCGCAATCTGCACGACGCTCAGAAGCATTCCAAGTGCGACGGATAGAACAAGTATGGTCTTCGTGAGTTTCCAGGCCAGGCGCTGCCGTGCGGGTCCTGAAGTTGTCATTGTAGCTGACGCTGTAGAAGTATGGACACGTGGGTCGCTCAGTTATCGGCGGCTAGACGTTGAATGACCAAAGTGGCATTGATCGCCAAATTAACCACAAGCTTTAAATCAATATAGTTCATTTCGATATCTTGGCCCATTTCCATTCGGTCGCGCTCAGTCTGATGGCGATTCACGCCAGGCTGCCAGTACCGTTACAGCACTCTGTCGACTCGAAATGAACCAATGTGTATTCGAAGCTGACAGTATTCAACGACATATGCAACGCGCGCGGATCTCGCGAGCGCTATCTATGACAAAGAGCGTGCTGGAGGTGTGGGCTCTGGTCGCTTTTGGCGAAACAGGACCAGGCGGACAGCGACTCGGCAGGGGAGTAGGCACACACGTGCTCGTTCACCTTTCAGTATTTTGAACATACCTGTCGAGTTCATGAGGTTGCAGAAGCAAGTGTTTGATTTCGTGACCTCGGGAACTACTTAATCAAAATGGCGCGTTTGACGCAAGTCCTTCATGATCAAGGGTGGCTAATCGAGGGAACGCTGGTGCTGCAGCTGGTCATTGAACACCCAGGTCACTGAATTTGAAAGCAGTTTCTGAAGGGGGAGAAAACAGAATTTTCGAAAGATTGCTTGGCGGACTTCGAATCGCCAAATTCCTTTAGATCGCATTGCTCTGAGACAAAAGCAATTCTGTCGACAATGTAATATATATAACTGGATTGTAGTTTTAGTGGTGTTCAGAGATCTGACGCATTAGGCGTTCCGCCGGACATGACCTGGCTAATAGCATCCGCCTCTGCCATCAAGACCAGCTCTCGCAAGGTAGATCCTTTACTGCCCCGGCGTTCGATCTGCGCAAGCTTTGCCTCATACAGCTTCTGTAACTTATTGTGCTGGCAGTTCTTTTCCTGATTCATGTCCAAAGATCCTCGGCTTATTGTCTGTAGATCCATTTTCTGTCTCTGCGCGGAAGTCAATTTTCTGGCTCTTTGCGGCCGGTCCTTCGTCTTGTTCACTTAACAAGCAACGACCCTGCCAACATGCAGCTCATCTGTTCTGGATAGGTACTTGTCGCAGCGCCGCCAGGTGAAAGTTGGCAAGACAATAGTTGGCGCCATGCTGGGTAGCAAGTGAGCAGGCAAAAAAAAGCGTCTTGCGACGCTTTTAGATGATCATGAGCTCAGTGATTGTCTCCTGAGTACCCGCAGTGCTTTAACTGCGCGAGCTTGCGAGCCGTCGCATGCCAAGACCGGCCATTGCCAGACTGAACAGGGCCAGTGTGCCTGACACCGGTACCGGGTTCGGCTCTTCACCAGATTGCGGCAGAGACACCCTGAGGCCATCAATTTTAAACTGATCGTTGCCAGTGCTGAAGCCGGCGTTGCCGAATGCCGGGTTGTAAGCGCCTATGAGCCAGGTTGACGAGACGAAATTATGAGCGTTCACAGCAGTGTTAGAGACGTTTGCATATTGACCGACCAGCGACCAGCCACTGGCGCCGAGTCCGCTATATGTGTCGTTGGGACCGAAGCCGGCGAATGACCCGCCGCCAAAGCCAAGTACACTCATGTCGGAATCCTTGCCGATCCAACCCAGTGAGATACCGCTGAGACTGACGTCGCTGCTGAACGAAAGCAGAAGCATGTCGTAGTCAGCCCATCCGAGGAATGAATCCGCTGAGTTGTCGATGCTGTGGCTCGCACTGCTGCACCTTGAGCTTACGATTTCATCTCTGTTGCAGACGCCAAGACCGTTCCAGGCACCAATGACGGCGCTACGGAGCTTGTCATCGAAGAGTCCGCCGGTATCCGATAGGGCTCTGACGGTCAGGCCAAGGCCGGAAGATTCGTAGGTAAGGCTACTGTAGTAGCTGCCGTAGCTGGTGCCCTCAAGCAGATTAAAATTGATTGTGCTGGCCTGGACACTTGCACATGAAATAACGGCGGCGATACCTGAAGCGGCGACAAGACCTTTCATTGAAACTTCCTCTTCCTATCCTATATTTGAGACAGCAGAACCAAGATTTAGACGCTGGTTCTCTTCATGGACCCAGACAACATACGGGTCCTGGCTGGCTTAAAGCATTTTTCGGACCATGTATATAAAGTCCATATAAAACAGCGTGATAAAGATGAAGTGTAAATATTGTTGACGCGCTTGTGTATAATTATTAGACGGTGTTGCAGAGTCTTGCAGAGTCAGATGGGACACGTCATTGACGTCAGATAACCTACGAAAAACACAACGGCGCCGAGAAAAACTGGCGTTATCGACGTCAGTGTCGTACATGCTGACCTGGCTGACCTTTGCCGTCGCATGGGCCGTGGGCGTATTTCCTGGAAAGTATCTCTTTCATCTGCTGTTGATGACGATATTCGTCAGCGTGGGATTCTGGCTAGTCTTTCGACTCGACCTCAATTTGCGCTTCAAAGACAAGGATCTGACCGCAGAGCAGATGGCAATTTCGCTCATCCCGCCGCTGTACGCTCTCTTCTACCTGGACAACCCTCAGGCCAGAAGTAGCATTCTGCTCATCATATTCATCCCACTCGTGTATGGAATACTGGGCCTGCGGCGCAAGCAGTTCGTGCGTATAGGTCTGCTGAACTTCCTGTTTTGCATGCTGTTGATAGTTGGCCTGTGGTCGCTTCGACCCGCTTACGTCGATTTGCGCATAGAAATGGTCCAGCTGACGGCCTTACTCGTCGTCATTGGCCAGTTGATAGTGATTGGCGGTTACATCAGTGAGCTGCGAAGCAGATTGCGCAAGAACAATGTTCAGCTTGAGGAGGCGCTCGAAACCATCAAGGAAATGGCAAGTACCGATGAACTGACCGGGCTGGCGAACAGACGGGCGCTGCTTGAAAAGATTGAGCTGGAGTTCAGCCGTTGCAGTCGTGGCGGGCCGGGTTTCAGTGTCTGTCTGGTCGATGTCGATTTTTTCAAGCGAATCAACGACAGCTACGGCCACCATGCCGGTGATGAGGTTCTCCGGGAGCTGGCGCAGACGATGAAGGCGTGTCTGCGCAAGATTGACTGTGTCGGGCGCTTTGGAGGCGAGGAATTTCTGCTTGTCTTGCCTCAGACTTCGCTGGAGGGCGCTGTGCTGAAATCCGAGCGCCTGCGCGAAGTTGTGGAAGGTCTGCGGTTTGACTCGATCGAAGCGGGCCTTGTGGTGACGATCTCGATCGGCGTGGCCCAGTATGACTGCAAGGAAAACTTTGAGCAGACTATTGCCCGGGCGGACACTGCGCTATACGCTGCCAAGAACAGAGGCCGCAATCGGACCGTGTCGGAACTCGATATCGAGGCCTCCTCCGCACCCGCCTGACAGGAATTCTTTCAGCATGTCAGCTTTCGAACTCGTTTACTGGCACTGGCTGCTCCTTGGCATGATTCTCGTCATCGCCGAAGTGTTCATAGCAAGCTTCATTTTCTTCTGGTTTGGTATAGCCGCTTTTTTCATGGCTGTGCTCCTGCTGTTTACGCAGCCCTCACTTGAAATTCAACTGCTGATATGGGGCGCGACATCATTGGGGCTTCTCGCGCTGTGGAATATTCTTTTAAGGCCTCGGTGGAAGGATCGCACCCGTTCAGGCATGGCCAGCGAAGCACTCAAGGGGCAAATCGGTCAGGTCTATGAAGTTGAGCTTGACCCCAGCCGGGGCAAGTTGAGGTTTGCAGTGCCCATTCTTGGCGACGATGAGTGGCGTTTCCTGTCCCATACAACCTTCAGTGTCGGCGACCGGGCTCGAGTGGTCGATATTTCCGGCAACACACTGGTGATCGAAAAGGCCAGCTGAGACGCCAGCAGGTGGGCTGTTGTCCGTCATAATCATTTTGCGTTTTCGACTTAATCAGGGGTACAGGTTATGGGTCAGGAATCATTAATCGTTGTTGTCGTCTTCGTCATACTTGTCGCAGTTACCATTGCGATGGGTGTGCGTATCGTGCCGCAAGGCTACAAGCACATCGTTCAGCGGCTGGGGAAATACCAGCGCACCTTGAACCCCGGCCTCAATCTCATCATCCCCTATGTCGATCAGGTGCCGTACAAGATCACCACCAAGGATATCGTATTGGACATACCGTCACAGGAAGTCATCACCCAGGACAACGTGACGATCAAGGCCAATGCGGTGGCATATATCAATATCGTGGCGCCTGAGAAAGCGGTCTATGGTGTTGAAGAGTATGAAATGGCCATAAGGAATCTGGTGCAGACTGCCCTGCGATCTATCATCGGTGAACAGACGCTGGACGAGGCGCTATCTTCACGTGACAAGATCAAGCTCCGCCTGCGGGAGTCGATTTCGGATGACATCGCTGACTGGGGTATTAACCTGAAGACGGTCGAGATCCAGGACATCAATCCCTCCACCACCATGCAGCTGGCGATGGAGGAGCAGGCAGCGGCCGAGCGGCAACGGCGAGCTACGGTCACCCGGGCCGAGGGTCAGAAACAGGCTGCGATACTCGAGGCCGATGGTCGCCTGGAAGCGTCACGTCGTGACGGTGCGGCTCAGGTGGTTCTGGCAGAAGCCAGTGGAGAGGCCCTGGAGCGAGTGGCCAAGGCAATCGGTAATCAGGACCTGCCGATTACTTATCTGCTAGGCGAGAAGTACATCGCCGCCCTGGCCGAACTGTCCACCTCAGCCAATGCCAAGACGGTCGTACTGCCAGCTGATCTGCCTGCTGCACTCAAGGGGTTCATCAATCGAAGCTGAGATGGTGCGTAGTACCGGAGCCTTTCGATGAGGGGCTACGGCCAACACGACGACAGTCCCGCGGGTGAACTGAGTCTCAGGACGCTCAAGTCGCTGCTGCCTTTCCTGGCAGACTTCCGCGGGCGGATCGCGATTGCGCTGCTTTGCCTGATCGCTGCCAAGCTCGCGACTGTCGCGCTTCCCTTTGTGTTGAAAGCTGTCGTGGATGATCTCGACCCGAGTCAGGTCGAGAGTGCCGTCCTCGTGCTGCCGCTGGCCTTGCTGATCGCCTACGGCGTGCTGCGTTTTGCCAATACTCTGTTCAGCGAACTGCGCGACACGCTCTTTGGTCGCGTGACTGAACGTGCGATGCGACACATTGGCCTGCGGGTCTTCAGTCATCTGCATTCGCTTGAACTGAACTACCATCTCAATCGCAATACGGGTGGTGTCGCCAGAGACATTGAACGCGGCGTAAGCGGCGTCGGTTTCATCCTGCGCTTCATGGTGTTCAACATCATTCCCACCATTCTGGAAGTTGCGCTGGTCATCGGGCTATTGCTGATGCGCTATAACCCCTGGTTTGCGCTCATCATGCTGATTGCTGTGGTGGTTTATGTCGGTTATTCGATCAAGGTCACCGAGTGGCGCACTGAGTATATCCGCGAGGCCAATCGGGCCGATTCGCAAAGTAATACCAGGGCGATCGACAGCCTGATCAACTATGAGACCGTCAAGTACTTCAATAACGAAGCCTTCGAAACCAGACACTACGATACAGACCTTGCGGCCTGGGAGAATGCGCGACGCAAGAACCGGCTCTCGCTGTTCGCGCTTAATGGTGGCCAGGCGCTTATCATCGGCTGTGCCATGACGGCCATGCTCATTCTGGCAGCCAGTGAAGTGGTTGCAGGCAACATGACGCTGGGCGACTTTGTGCTCGTCAACGCGTTCACGATGCAGCTCTTCATGCCACTGAACTTTCTCGGCTTCGTGTACCGGGAGATGAAGGGTTCGCTGGCGAGCATGGAGCAGATGTTCCGCCTGCTGGAAATCAAGCCGGCGATCAGCGATGCCGATGATGCCGAGCCCCTGCGACTGGGCCCCGGGCGTGTAGAATTCCGCAAGCTGAGCTTTGGGTATCGGCCGGATCGGCCAATCCTGAGACAGCTCGACTTCACGGTTGATGCCGGGACAAAGCTGGCCGTGGTCGGTGACAGCGGTGCGGGCAAGTCGACCTTGGTAAAGTTGCTCTATCGATTCTATGATCCCACCGAGGGGGCGATTCTTATCGATGGGCAGGACATCCGTCAGTGCACACAGGCTTCCGTCAGGGCCAATATCGGTATTGTTCCGCAAGACACAGTGCTGTTCAACACGACCCTGGGCGAGAACATCCGTTACGGGCGCAGCGATGCCACTGATGAGGAAATTGCCACTGTCATCGCCATGGCGCATCTCGATGTCTTCGTAGAAGCGCTGCCAGAGGGGCTGGACACACTGGTCGGCGAGCGCGGTCTCAAGCTCAGTGGTGGTGAGAAGCAGCGGGTGGCGATTGCACGAACACTGCTGAAAAATCCGGGCATCCTGGTATTCGATGAAGCGACATCTTCGCTCGACTCAAAAGTAGAGCGTTCGATCGTCGATGCGCTCAATGCCATGGCGACCGGCCGCACCACGATCGTGATTGCCCACAGGCTTTCTACCATTGTTGATGCCGATGTCATTCTGGTGATGCGCGACGGCCGCATTGTCGAGCGGGGTACTCATGCCACCTTGCTGGCTTCCAAGGGGGTCTACAGTGAGCTGTGGCGGGCACAGGATACTGCCAGTGCGTAGTGAGTCGTGGTAAACTGATCGTTTTGCACGCACCGGATTTACGGTCCGGCCTGCTGAACACACAAAGAGACTCGCCATCATGTCCGATGAGTTTGCCAAGGGCACGGTTCTGTCCAATGAGCCGTCCGAGGCGTTGCCGATCACCGTCGCTGCGCTCTACCGCTTTATCGATCTCCCAGCCTATGAGCGCCTGCGTGAACCGCTGCTGGAGGCCATGAAAACCTACGAGGTTCGTGGCACGCTGTTATTGGCTGCAGAAGGGATCAACGGCACAGTCGCGGCCGAGCACGGCAATATGAAGACGTTTCTGCAGTTCCTGCAGGACCAGCCACCATTTGCTGCGATGACGGTAAAGCGCTCCTATTGTGCAGCGCCACCGTTCTATCGATCCAAGGTCAAGTTGAAACGTGAAATCGTGACCATGGGTGTCGAGACGGTCGACCCCAAGAAAGTCGTTGGCACCTACGTGCAGCCAAAGGACTGGAATGATCTGATCAGTGACCCAGAGGTCCTGGTGATCGACACCCGCAATACTTACGAAACCAGGGTGGGCAAATTCGAAGGTGCAGTCGACCCGGGTACAGATTCCTTCCGCTCTTTTCCTGCCTATGTGGCGAGCAACCTGGACAAGCAGGTCCACCGCAAGGTCGCAATGTACTGCACCGGCGGCATTCGCTGCGAAAAGAGTACCGCCTATCTCAAGCAGCAAGGTTTTGAAGAGGTTTATCATCTCGAAGGCGGCATTCTGCGTTATCTGGAAGAAGTGCCAGCATCCGAGAGCCTGTGGCGCGGCGAATGTTTCGTTTTTGACAACCGGGTTACAGTCGACCACCAGCTGAAACAGGGCTCCTACGATCAATGCCACGCCTGCCGCATGCCGGTAACGGCTGAGGAGCAGCAGGATGAGCGCTTTCAGGCGGGCGTCAGCTGTCCGCACTGCTTCGATGCGGTACCGCCAGAGCGCCGACAGCGTTTCGAAGAACGTGAAAAACAGATGAGACTTGCCAAAAGCCGTGGCGAGGCCCACATCGGTCTGGATGCTGCCGAAGTGCTGGCCAAGAAGCAGGCCGAGAAACGCCGCCAGGCCAAGAATAAGGCTCTGCAGGCCGAACTGCTCGAGCGTGGTAACGGGAGCCAGGCCGGGTGCTGAGCTATCAGCATGCCTACCACGCCGGCAACTTTGCAGATGTGCACAAGCACCTGCTGCTGTCCCGCGTGCTCGCCTATCTCAATCTGAAACCCGCCGGCTGGACCTGTTACGAAACTCATGCTGGCGATGGCATGTACGACCTCGCCAGTGTCGAGGCGCTCAAGACGGGCGAGGCGGAAGCTGGCATAAAACGGCTGCTGAATGAGTCAGCTCGAGATCTCACTCTGCCTGAAGTCATGCAGACCTATGTCGACATTGTGCGCGCCCAGCTCGATCAGCAAAGATATCCGGGCTCACCAGGTATAGCGCTCGGCATGGCGCGCGAACAGGATGCGCAGGTGCTCTGTGAATTACATCCTGCCGCCTTCGCCGCCTTGCATGGCTGGGCGAGTTCGGCGCGACGGCATTCGGGTGCGCGCATCTCCGTGCACCAGCGGGACGGCTTCGAGGGTGTTGCAGCGCTCAGCCCCCCAGCTGGCGGACGAGGCGTGGTGTTGATCGACCCGAGCTATGAGATCAAGGCCGATTACGAAACCATTCCGCTGTGGACCGCTGCCCTCTTGCAGCGCTGGCGAGGCGCTGTGGTCATGCAGTGGTATCCGATACTGGCGAAGGCAGGGCATGCTGAAATTCTGGCCACGATGAAAGCAGCCTTGCCACCGACGACGGGTGTCCGGCTCACCGTAGAGTGGTCTGCAACCGGTTCTGCCGGCATGCGGGGCGATCGAACACCGGGTATGTCCGGCAGCGGCATGGTCATCACCAATGCGCCGTGGACGCTCGCCGACGAGCTGGCGGGGATCAAGGACTGGTTGAACGAACACCTTTCAATTGTTCAGCGAATCGAGGTATCACCCTGAGGTTCCTGTTGTCATGAGTCTTGAGAAATCGGTTGTGGTCATCACCGGTGGTTCCCGCAGGGTAGGCCTGCATTGCGCCCGAACGCTTCGTCATCTCGGCTGTGAGGTGCACATCACCTATCGCAGTGATCGCCCCGATATCGATGTCTTGAGAACTGAAGGCGTCATCTGCCATCAGGTAGATTTCGAAGAGGATGACAGCCTGAATCGCTGGCTGGACTTCCTGCGAAAAGACGCACCGCCAATGCGCGCACTGGTGCATAATGCGTCGCTCTGGCTGCCTGACTCGGACCCGGCAACCGATTACCAGACCACCATCAGACGAATGAACCGGATTCACTGCGAGGCACCATATCTGATGAACATGGCTGCTGCGGAACGTCTCAGGCTCGGTGGCAGTCCACTGAGCGATATCGTTCACATTACGGACTATGTGATTGAAAAGGGCAGCGATAATCATATTGCCTACGCTGCGAGCAAGGCTGCCCTTGATGGTATGACGAGAAGCTTTGCCAAGCGGTTTGCCCCGCTGATCAAGGTCAACAGTATCGCGCCGTCACTACTCATGTTCCAGGAGGACGACGACCTCGAGTACCGAAGGAAAACGCTGGCCAAGTCAGCGCTGGGCGTTGAACCGGGCCCCCAGGTCATTGCCGACGCCCTCATTTATCTGCTGAACAATCGCTATATGACGGGACGCGTGATCGCACTCGACGGCGGCCGCAACATACGTTGATGCGGGCTTTTTAGCCGCAGCTCATCAATATGCAGTCAATGATCAATCAATTATCCGCTGCGCAGGCAGTAACCTGAACCAGGAGCCTAGTATGAGCGACACGCTTGCAGGACATTACAAGAGTATTCTCGAACTTATTGGTGAAGACACCACGCGTGAGGGCCTGCGGGATACGCCGGCTCGTGCGGCCAAAGCCATGGAGTATCTCTGTAAGGGCTATAACGATACCCTCGCCCAAATTGTCAATAACGCGATCTTCGAATCCGATACCGAGGAAATGGTCGTGGTGAAAGACATCGAGCTGTACTCGCTGTGTGAACACCATCTGCTGCCGTTTATCGGGCGCTGCCACATTGCCTATATTCCGAATGGTAAGGTTCTGGGTCTGTCGAAGTTCGCCAGGATCGTGGATATGTATGCTCGCCGCGCGCAGATCCAGGAGAATTTGACCAAGCAGATTGCGGAGGCGGTTGAGCAGGTCACAGGCGCCTACGGGGTGGGCGTAATCATCGAAGCCAAACATCTGTGCATGATGGCGCGTGGCGTAGAGAAGCAGAATAGTTCGATGATGTCATCGGTCATGCTCGGTAGCATTCGAACCAATCCGGCGACCAGGACCGAGTTTCTGACGCTGGTGAAGATGAATAAATAGCAGCCGAAAAAAAGGGCGCTTAGCGCCCTAACACCTGTTTGACTGGTTAATGCCTGAATACTAGCGGTAGTACATACTGCCAAGATACGTAACTAACTCGGCGATATTCTTCTGGTCATCCGGGCATTGTGGAACGCAGATTCCACTCTTCTGATTGCCCTGGCGTTTGCTGCCACTGTCCATGCGCGCTTTACGCTTCTCTGACGGCAGTGACGCCTGCTGTGTATGTGTATTAGCCATAAAGCACCTCCATTAATCGAGTATCCATAGTAAGCTGCCACGATGGTATCGGCTTGACGAACAGTTGCTGTGTTTTGACAATTTGTTGCAAGATGCAGGCTACGGGATGCGGGTCAGGGCAATACAGGAGCGTGACAGAAACAGGTGGCAGATAAAGGTTCCAGCCAGAATCGGCATAGCTCCAAGCGCGGGGTGCCATCGGTCGCTGCTGCGTCCATTCAAAGTGTGTGTGCTTATCTGGAGTCGCAAAACTACAGTCTTGATGAGTGGCGCGAGCGTCATAGCTTGTCTCGTGATGATATCATGGCCCCAGACGGGCGCTTTCAGCTCACCGTGTTGCACGACGTGCTCGATCACGCAGTTGCCGTAACCAAAAATCCTTCAGTTGGCTTGCTCATCGGCGCCGTAATCAGCACGTCGAGCATGGGTGTTATCGGGCATATTCTCTTCAATAACCGCACCCTTGGTGAAGCGCTGACCCAGTATGTCCGGTTGGCTGCCCTGGTCAACGAGGGTCTTGCCGTAGAGCTTGAAGTCGATGATGGTGAAGCTATCGTCTCCTTCGATTACATTCAGCCGGAGCTGTATCACGCGGTGAACATCGACAGGATGCTCGTCCAGACGGTCGCCCGGGCGAAGAAATATGTGAGCGAGCAGGTCTACATGACCCGCGTCGGGTTCCATCATCCTGAGCCAGAGAGCCGGGCAGCCTATGTAGACTACTTCGACTGTCCGTTGAATTTTTCAGAGCCACGCTCGTACATCGCCTTCGAGGAGAAATTCCTAGACTTCGAGCTGCCGCAGCGCAACCCATATCTGCATCAGGCGCTGTCGCGTCAGGTGGAAAGCCTGCTGAGTCGGCTTCGACAGCGTCGCAGCCTCAGTGCCAGGGTCCGTCATCTCGTCAATGGTCGCTTGAGTCAGGGAGAGTTCGACGCGGAAGCCATCGCCAGTGAGCTCTGTGTTTCTCGCCACACCCTGTACCGCCGGCTGAAAGCCGAGGGCAACTCGTTTCATGACATCATAGAAAGTGCGCGACGCGACAAGGCTGTTGCGTATCTACGCAAGAACAAATATGCCCTGAGCGAGATCGCCTTTCTGTTGGGATTCTCCGAGCTCAGTGCATTCAGTCGTGCTTTCAAACGCTGGACAGGTCAGAGCCCGGCGAGTTACCGGCGCAGCAATGGCTCAGGTGCAGGCAGGGCCTGAGTTATCGGCTGATGAAGCGGCCGCCTATGAAGCTTGCCAGAAAGCAGAGAAAGGAGGCGAGTACGATCGATGGGCCTGAGGGCGCATCGATCCACCAGGCGCCGCACAGGCCGGCTACGACGGATATTGCTCCAATGATACCGGCCAGCACCGCCATCATGCCCGGCGAGCGCGACAGTGGCCGGGCGGCTGCTGCCGGTATGATCAGCATCGAGGTGACCAGCAGTAGACCCACCACCTTCATGGCCATCGCAATGACGAAGGCAATGATGGTGATCAATACGATCTGTGACAGCATCGGATTGACCCCCTCCACCCTGGCCAGGTCCTCGTGCAGCGTAATCAGGATCAGCCGCCGCCAGTAATATATGAGCACCACTAGCGATACGACGGTGAGCATGGCTATGAAAGCCGTCTCTGACCAACCGGTAGTGAGTATATCGCCAAAGAGATAGCCCATGAGATCGACCGAAGGTGAGTCGAGCAACGCGATGGCGATCAGACCGACTGACAATGAGCTATGGGCGAGTATGCCCAGTACAGTATCACTCGCGAAGTGCTGTTGCCGCTGAAGTACGAGCATCAACAGACCGACCAGCAGGCAGGCAGCTATAACCGCAAAGCCGTTGGGTACCTCGAACAGAATGCCCATGGCGATGCCGAGCAGTGCGGCGTGTGCCAGCGTATCACCAAAATAGGCCATTCTTCGCCAGACAATGAAGCAGCCAAGGGGGCCGGTGATGAGCGCCAGCGCTATGCCGGCGAGCATGGGGGCAGCTAGGAGTTCGAGCAGTGGTCGCCCTCCGCGACAGTCCCATCGGCGTGGTGGTGATGGTCATGGTGATGGTGATAGATGGCCAGCGTGTCGGCGGCGCGACGGCCAAACAGACTAACGAAGGCTGGATCGTTGGAAATACTTTCGGGATGCCCGGCGCAGCAGATATGACCGTTCAGGCACAACACATTATCCGTGTCCGCCATTACGAGATGCAGGTCATGTGAAATCAGCAGTATGCCGCAGTGGCGGATATCGCGGATCCGGCCGATCAGCTTGTAAAGTAGCTCCTGCCCATTGACGTCCACGCCCTGTGCCGGCTCGTCCAGTACGATAAGGTCTGCCTGCTGAGTAATCGCCCGCGCCAGCAATACCCGCTGGGTTTCACCGCCACTGAGCTGATGCAGGTTCTTATCAATGCAGTGGGCAACTTCGGTGAGCTCGAGTGCTTCCGCTATGCCAAGGAGCCTGCGTTTGCGTGCAAATGGAAGCGACACCGAGAGAAAGTCCCGAACGGTGAGTGGCATGGAGGAGTCAATATGGAAGCGCTGTGGAACATAGCTGATGCGCAGCCCAGGCGCCTTCTGAACCCGACCGGACGTCGGCTGCAGAATGCCCAGCGCGACCTTGCACAAGGTGGTCTTGCCGGCGCCATTCGGACCAATGACGGTCGTGATGCGGTCAGCCTCCAGCGTGAGGCTGATATGGCTCAGTATATTCTGCCCGCCGATCCTGACGTTGACATCCTCCATTGAAAGCAGCATTCAGGCGGTCTTTACAGCCTCGTAAATGCACTGCTCCATGTACTCCAGATCGGGAATGATGACTTCCTCACCACTGAAAGTGACGTACATGCTGATGACAGGATCGCCCGGCTTGTTCTCGCCCACATTCTCAGAGGGCGCGATTTCCTCACTCTTCACCTTGACCAGTCGCGGCAGACCGCGGGTTACGAAGGCGATAAAGGGCTGCGCCTGATGGTGTTCGCCGACCCCATTGGTCACCGCGATCCGGCCGCCTTCACGGATGAGATTGTTCTCATTGCCATCCATTGCTTCGGCCTGGACCAGGGGCACCTGCTGGCCTCGCCACTGTATGTGCCCAGCCAGCCACACTGGCCCATCGGGCAGGGGCGTAGGCTCACTGTACTCGATGATTTCAGCGACGCTGGTATTGGGAAGCAGAAAGTCTGTGTGCTTCATTGGTAGCAGCAGGCAGGATATCTGTGCGCTCGAGCTTTCATGGCTGCGCATGGTTTTGCGTTCTCCGTTTGGTAATTTCCTCAAGCTCTATCGTCTGCAGCAGCTTCTTGGCCAGAGCCTCTGGTGAGCCGCGAAAGCTCACTACACCGCGGTCAGCAATGGCATCTGGCATCGAACTACTGGCACAACCGGCTGAGTCCTGCGCCCAGACATGACTGCCATAGGCTTTCAGTATTGGTGCGGCAACTGCGCCATCGCAGCCCATGCCGCTGAATACTATCACGTTGACAGCATCCTGAAATCTATTCGCCGTATTCATCATCACCCGATCAATGGATGGCCCATAAGGCCCTGGCCACGGTTTTCCTGACAGTGTGATAGCCCCGTCCTCGTCGAAGTCGAGCTCCTGGTCGGGCGGCACGAAGATGACTTCACCATGTTGCAGGTGGGCGCCCACCTGGGCGCGCTTCAGCGGTAGTCGTGCGTGCCGGCCAAGCACCCGCAGCAGCACTTCCGCCGCCTCAGGGTCTATATGCTGCGCATACAGGAAGGCAACAGGCAGCGCTGCGGGCAGCAGGTCCAGGAAGCGTTTGACCGCATCCGGCCCTCCAAGTGAGGCCACAAGCAGATAGATCCGTGTGAGCGGATCGCCTGGGGCGGCAGGTCGGATGTGGTGGGACAGCTGAACATTATTGATTGGCGAGGCAGGTCGTCCCTCGGTACCCAGACTGAACCGGCTACCCGCAAGAGTTGCCACCCTCGGCGGCGGCACTTCGTCGCCCGCGGGGAGCGGCCCCACGGCATCGAGAAGCTTCTGCAGCAGTCGCCGCTCCCAGCGAGGGTATTCCTCATGCTGCCGCGAAGGCGCAGCACCCAGGCCGTACAACACCGGCACATCGAAGGTATCCATCATCTGCTCGAGCAGGGGGTCGCCCTGACTTTCGTCCTCGATGATGACGACCCAGGCGGCTACGTGCTGGTAGTTCTTCAGGCGATCCTGCGACAGCTTGTTGCAATCGATATTCACCGCAATCGAGTAGCCCTTGTTACGAAGGGCATGCTCGATGAGGTGACGCTGCAGCGGCGTGTCGGATACCACCCCAATTAGCGGCACCGAACCGTCGCTGGCCACAGTACGCGCTGCCATCACCCAAGCAGTCGTTCAATCGTTTCTAGCAGAATCGATTCCTGGAAGGGCTTGCCAAGGTATTCATTGACGCCGATGGACAGGGCACGATCCCGGTGTTTCTGACCGGTTCGAGAGGTGATCATGATGATCGGGACATCACGCAGGCGCTCGTCGTGGCGCACGAAGCTGGCCACCTCGAAACCGTCCATTCGCGGCATCTCGATGTCGAGCAGCATCACATCAGGCTTCTGATCCTGCAGAATGGCTATGGCATCCACGCCGTCCTTCGCGGTGATGACCCGCATGCCCTGACGCTCGAGCAGACGGCTGGTAACCTTCCGCACCGTGACCGAATCGTCCACAACCATGATGGTGGCCGGACCAGTATGCTTCGGTGCAACCTCCTTCTCCATGCTCAGATCGTGGGCCATGGCACGAGCCAGGTCACTACGCATCAGCGCAGGCAGATCAAGAATGACTACAACGCTACCGTCACCCAGTATCGTGCCACCTGAGACGCCACGCACACCGGTGAACTGTGGACCGAGGCCCTTTACGACAATTTCTCGGGAACCCAGCAGGCTGTCGACCTGCAGTGCCAGCGGGTGATCACCACCGCGCACAAGAATGACTGGCAATGGCAGGGGCTGGCCCTGCAGCTTGGGCTGGTGCTCACTACGCAGCAGGTTTCCAAGATACTGCAGCTGATACTTCTGACCGGCGTACTCATACAAGGGCGCATCGGGCTGATAATACTCTTCCAGCTCAAAGGTGCTGACCCGGACAATACCTTCAATGGTATTGAGCGGTATGGCGTAGTAGTCGTCACCTGTTGAAACCATCAGCGCCCGATTGACGGATACCGTGAACGGCAGACGGATGATAAAGGTTGTGCCCTTGCCACTCACCGACTCAATGCTGACACGGCCGCCCAGCTGTTTGATTTCGCTGGATACGACGTCCATGCCCACGCCACGACCAGAGAGTTGCGTGACCTTTTCAGCGGTACTGAAACCGGCGTGGAAGATGAACTGGAGGATTTCGCTATCGGCAATCTCCGTCGACTTGGACAGCAGACCCTGTTTGATGGCCTTCTTGCGTACCGCCTCGGTGTTGATACCGTTGCCGTCGTCCTGCAGTGTCAGCACGACATCGCTGCCTTCACGACCGACTGAAAGTGAGATACGGCCAGTCTCGGACTTGCCTGCCTTGGCTCGCGCCTCAGGCATCTCGATACCATGATCGAGGGCGTTACGCAGCATGTGCTCGAGTGGCGCGACCATACGATCGAGCACGTTACGGTCCAGCTCGCCCTCAGGATTGTAGACCTCGAACTCTGCCTTTTTACCCAGTTCACCAGTGACCTGACGCACGATACGACGCAGCCTTGGCACGATGGAGGTGAACGGAATCATCCGCGTCTCCATCAAGCCTTCCTGCAGTTCGGTGTTGATGCGTGACTGCTGCAACAGCAATGTCTCGGCATCCTTGGCCTTGTCCAGCAGAGTCTCACGCAGATCCGTCAAGTCACTTGCAGATTCGCTAAGCGCCCGTGAAAGCTGCTGAATGGACGAATAACGGTCCATCTCGAGCGGATCGAAGTCCTCGTAGACCGGACCGCCGCCTTCTTTCTCCATGCGGAACAGGACCTGGGCCTCTGTCTCGATATCCATCCGACGCAGCTGCTCACGCAGACGGTCGATGGTGGCCTGCATTTCTTCGAGCGTGTGCGAGAAGTCGGAGATCTGCGTCTCGAGTCGACCGCGGGTTATACTCGTTTCGCCAGCCAGGTTGACCAGATTGTCGAGCAGCTGTGCGCTGACGCGAATGGTTTCCGCGGCCTGCTGTTGCTTGGCTGTTTCAGCTGCCTTGCGTGGCGCTGCCTGAGGCGCGGCTGCGGCGCCACCCTGCTGGCTACGCTGCATCTGCACAAGTTGTTCTGCACGCGAGTCGGCGTCGGTCTTGTTGGGGCGATCCACCTGCGGCTTGGCAGTATCTGCCGAGCCCATTCGCTTGAACTGTTCTCTAACCCCTTCGATGGCGGTACTGAGCCACTTGGCCTCTGTATCGATCTGCTGGATCAGCTTATCGTCGAGGGAACTATCGGACCTGACACAGCGGCCAACCTTGTCTTCGATCGATTGTGCAAGATCACCAACGGCAGCCAGACCAGCCAGGCGGGCACCGCCCTTGAGTGTATGCAAGGTAGTCTGAATCTGTCGGGCACGCCCTGCATCGGCAGGCTCGCGCTTCCAGTCGCTCAGGTACTGGTTGAAGTTGCGTTCCAGCTCTGCGGCTTCATCGATGAATATTTCGATGATTTCAGGGTCGAGACCCGCCAGCGCCGACTTGCCTTTCGGCGTCGGACTTGCCGAGCTGTCGCCGCCACTCATCAGCCTTCGCTGCAATGAACTGAGTTCGACCGAGACACCTTGCATGTTGTTCTGATCAAGCTCAATCGCCTGACCAGGACTGCTTCGTGTCTGTGAAACCACATGACGGATCTGTTCGGCCAGCATATGCAGTGCACGATCGCTCAGCTCGATCACTTCGTCCTGCAGCGGGAAGCTGTCGGCTGAGATACGCTCATTGATGGTTTCAAGCATCAAGGCATGTGTGTCGGCCAGGCTCTGTATCGGCGTAAGACCGGCAAGACCGGCACCAGCGGCCAGGGCGCGCAGACGACGGAAGATATCCGGCAGGTGCTGGAAGGCTTCAGGATGCTGTTTCCAGGAATCCATGGCATCAAGGGCGACCTGCAGCATTTCGTCGGACTCATCGACGAACACACCACGGAGCTCATCCTGCGAAGCACCCGACTCGAGCAGCTGTGCCTGCTCAAGCGCAATTGCTCGCAACGGATCGTCGCCGAGGCTGTGGTCGGCAGCGTACTGTCGGACAGCCTTGATCAATTCCGGTGCGGAACGGAAAGTTTCGCGTGCAGCAAGCGCATCGACCATTGAAGCAAGTCGGTCATGCACGCCAAGCAGCAATTCATTCAGACTCGGATCGATATGCAGCGTATCTTCGACGATGCCCTCGACCAGGGTTTCGAATTCATGGGCCAGATCGCCGATGGCACTGACCTCTGCCAGACGTGCGCCGCCCTTCAAGGTATGCATTGTTCGCTGCAGCGTATGCAGCTCAGCCATCAGCGAGTTGTCGGCCAGCCACTTTCTAAGGTTCTCGCCGGTTTCGTCTACGAGTTCACGCGCTTCTTCGAGGAAGAGTTCGATGATTTCCTCATCGAGATGCGTGAAGTCGACAGGCACACCCTGACGCAATTCGGCAGACACTGTTCTTGCAACAGGCTGCGCCTGTTCAGCAGCTTCTGTAACCACTTCATCCACATGGTCCTCATCGAGGCCAACCATATTGATATCGGTATCTTCAGCAGTAGCAGTTTCTGCACCCTCGACCGTCTCGATAAAGCGCTGCATGTCCCTGATCAATTCAGGTGCGGGGCGAACTGGACGCGACTCGGCCACTTCATCGACCATGATGGCCAGCCGATCGTGACAGGCTTCGACCAATGAGATCAGCTTGCGCTCATCTTCGGGCGCCGGACGATGACCGCGCTCTGCCATGGCTTCAAACAGCGTTTCGAGTTCGTGTGCGAGATCGCCAATGGCCGGTATTTCTGCCATACGTGCGCCACCCTTCAGGGTGTGCAGGTCGCGCTGCAGATGAGCGACCAGTGCATGTTCGGTCGGCGCAAGGCTCCACTGGTGAATGGTGTCAGAGGTACTTGAAATGATGTCCTGGGCTTCTTCGAGGAAGATCGCCGCCATTTCCGGGTCGAGCATGGCGCTGTCGGCAGCGTATTCTGCTTCCACAGATGAGGGGAGTTCGTCCGCCTCGTGAGCATGCTCCGCAGCAGCCTCGAAGGAAATCTCCTCCTCAGGCTCTTCTTCGCCGAGTGGACTGCTATCTGCCAATTCGTGCGCAGCCTGCTCCAGCACTCTGGAATCATCGCTCGAGGTCAGCTCATCATAAGGGTCAGCCAGCGACCGTTCCTTGCTGTCGTCGAGGGAGGCATCTCCGAGCTCGGGCTCTGCTTCCAGTACAGGAATACCGTCCAGAGGTTCGATGGTCTCTGGCGTCTCTCCCGACAGCAAGCTCAGTAGCTGGCGCTGCAGTCTATCCGCAGCCTCTGGCACGCGGCCTTCAGCGGTCGCTTCGATCATGCCTGCGAGCGCAGCGTGTGCCGCCAGACTCAGCTCTATCGCACGGGGCGATACTGACATACGTTTTTCGGCAACGCGTTCGAACAATGTCTCGAGCTCATGACACAAATCGCCTACCGCCGTCAGCTCGGCCATCCGGGCGCCACCCTTGAGTGTATGGGCGTCGCGTTGCAAACTCTGGACGATCTGTTCGTTAGCTGGATCAATTTGCCAGTCACGCAGACTCTGGCCGGTACTTTCCAGGATCTCGAAGGCCTCTTCGAGGAAGATCTCGATCATCTCGGGATCAAGGCCGCTGTCCTCAACAGGCGTGGTGTGACCACTGGCATCCGTCTCGGCCGAGAGTGGCTTGTTTTCGGGGGTGTTCTCTTCCATAAGCTCTTCATCCTGCGGTACATCGCCCAGAAGGGGCACCGCTTCGACATCCGCGTCGCTTGCTTCGAAGTTTTCGGCCAATAGCCGCTCTCTCGCCCCACGTATGGCGGCAAGTACCTGTTCGTCAGCCTGTGGCGAAAGGCCGGCAGCCAACTGGTCCATCATGCCAATAAGGACATCATGGCCACGCTTGGCGGCATTGAAGAATTCACGGTCGAGACCGTCATAGCCGGCTTCAACCGTCTCGTACAGCAGCTCCAGCGAGGCGCAGAGTTCATGCATCGCAGGCAGACCAGCAGTTTTCGCACCGGTCGCCAGGGTGGTCAGCTCTTCTACCAGCGCCTCGAGTTCATCGCGCTTGTCCGGTGCTGTGCTCCAATCGTTGATGATACGTTCGGCATCCAGGAGTATGTCGATGCTGTCGCGGAGGAACATATCCAAGACTTCGCTGTGGTTGACCGACGCCGGATTGATATCCGGCAGGGCCCTGTGTTCGACTACTTCGGCCACGACGGCATCGAGCGCCTCGGAGAAGGCTTCGATTTCAGCGGAGCTGGCGGACGCCGAAGGGCTCAGACCCTCTTCAGGGCTGTCTTCGATGGCAATGAGCTCGCTATTGATCAGATCCACCGCCTGACTCAAGGCATCGGTGACCGGCCGTGTCGCAGGGATCGCGCGGACATTCAGCTCCTTGTAGAAGCGCTCCAGCGGTATGACGATGCCTGCAATCCGCTTGCTGCCAGCAGTGTTGGCGCTGCCTTTGAGCGTATGTAGAGCGCGCGAGATGTCATCCGACAATGGTGCCGGATCGTCAAGGCGGTTCTGCTGCTCAATGAAATCCTCGATGGTTTGCAGGTGCCCGCGGGTTTCACTGAGGAAAATATCAAGCAGGACCGGATCGATGCCTGCGGCGCCATCATCCTGTTTCCCGGCATCGGCGCTGGCTGCCTTGCTTGGCGTAGTTTGCGCAGGGGCCTTACCGCCTAACATGGCTGGCAGGCTCTGAGGGCTCTTGCCCGCTGCAAGCTCATGGGCATAGGCTTGGAGAGCCTCCACATTGAATGACGCGGGCCGGCGTTCGGTGAAATCGCTAACCATGGTCGGCAGCAGCTCAACGACCTTCTCGATCAGACGCTCTATCTCTGGCGACATCTGAACCGCGCCATCGATAATGCGATTCATGAGGTTTTCGACTGACCATGCAAGCTCACCACTTCGCATGGCGCCAACGAGGCGACCACTGCCTTTCAGGGTATGAAAGGCGCGGCGTAGTTCAGTGCGTGCTTCGGTATTGCCATAATTGGCAGTAAATTTCGGCAGATAGGTGTTGATGGTCGCCAACACTTCTTCAGCTTCCTCGGCGAATATCTCGATGATCTCCTCATCGATCATATCGCCGTCGCTGAGCTCGATATCGCCGGCCGAGGCGTCCGCAGTGTCCGTCTCGGCAGGGGCGACGGCCGTGATGTCTTCATCGTCGGCAAGCTGACTATCGCTGTCGGCTTCATCAGTGTCATCTTCAACCGCCAGCGTCTCTGCAGACATGGACTCGGCCTCTTCAGCCTGGCGCTGGGTCTCAGCATGTGCCTGTTCTTCCTGGGCAGTTGCGGCTCGCGACGCTCGTGCATCCAGCAGAATGGCATCAGCTCGATGTATCAGGCTGGTTGTGGTGTTGAGAATGTCGAGACTGCTGTCTTCAGCCGCAGCGAAGGCAGCCGTCAGTGTCGGCAACTGATCTTCGACGTCCTTCAGCAGTTCGAACAGCACGAGTGATGGTGTAACCAGGTTCTCGAGGGTGCGGTTCAACAGACCCTCAATACTCCAGGCCAGCTCAGCCAGGGTTTTTGCACCCACGAGGCGGCCACTGCCCTTGAGCGTGTGGTACGCGCGACGGAGTTCTGTCAGCGCATGCTTGTCCTGTGGCGAATCCTGGAAGACAGGGCGGTATCGATGAATGGTGGCGATAACATCAGCAACCTCTTCAGCGAATACTTCGCGAATCTCGTCATCGATGATTTCGGCATCGGCCACCTTATCGGCAGCCATGACAGGGGCTGAGCCAGATAACGCTTCAGCTGTATGGTCCAGCATCGGCACATCGGTTACAGCCTTGGTTTCGGTCTGTTTGGCGGCAAGCTGCCCGGCTGGTGTGCCATCAAGCTTCTCCAGACTCTGCGCTGCAACCTGCAGGATCTTTTCATACTGACCCGAGCGCTCGGCGATGCGCTCAAGGTAATAATCGATGCTGGTAATCGCGTCTGCAAGGGCTTCGAGCTTGATCCAGTCTGGCTTGCTGTCGCCGCTGAGCAATTCAGATTCGATATAGCGTGCACAACGATGGAGCAGGGCGCTGGCTTCGCTCAAGGGAATGATGCTCAGGCTACCGGCAACTTCTCTCAAAAGCCTTGGTGCGTGGTTCAATTCGGTACGTTGCCAGTCGCTGGTGACGTACTCGGAAATTGCAGTCTTGGCCGTCTCCAGGGAGTTCCTTGACTCCGTGATCAGAGCCTTGTGAGCGCTATCGACATGCTCGCGTGGCACGATACCCGTGACTGGGGCCGAGGTATCCGGCGAGCTGATGCCCTGATCTACCATACTGCCAAGGGACGCCTCTACGTACAGCAGAGCGCCGGCAATATCGAGCAGCTCGTCATCATCAGGTCGCTTGAGACCTTCTGCCATGGTTTCGATACGTTGAATCTGTTCGTCGATCACCTTACGTGGCAAGCCCAAGCCAAGCACCGCCATGGTGTTCGAGACCTGATGCAGGCCGGGCAGCAGATCGCCGAGCTCACTGGCAGACTTGAATTCGCCGCGCACGAAAAGGTCGAGCTGATCTTTGAGATTGCTCAGTTCCTCGCACAGCACGGTAGCCACAGAGCTCAATGTGCTTCTGTTCGGGCCTTCGACCTGTTGCCGTTCCCGGTCCAGCTCATCGCTACCAGGCAGGGCAAGGTCCAGCGAATAGTCGATCTTGATCTGCTTCGTCAGCTTCGTGTTCGCGGTTGACTGCGCACAATAGAACAACAGGTGCTTGAAGAGATCTTCCGGCAGCTTTTCATCCAGAGCCTGGGCGGGTTGCTCGAGCAGCCGCTTGATCCGGCCATCGAGGAAGCGCAGCAGTGTCTTGACCGCTGAAGTGAGCTCTAGACCACCGCTCTGCATGGCCTCGACCAGGCCGCAGCCAAGCCGCCAGAGCTCGGCATGCGTGGTGCCGCGGCACATCTGTCGAAGCTTCGAAAGAATCTTGTGTAAATACGCGAGGTTGGCCTCAAGCTCGCTTTCACGAACAATGCTGACCAGCGTGAACTGATACATCTGACGCAGCTTGCGCAGTTGTGCAGTAGAGCGGGGGTCCTGCAGCTGTGCGACGGCATCACTGTCGTTGGCCTTTTTCGCCATCGACAGGTCAGGGCTGAACAGAGCAGTGTCGCTCAGCAGGCGTTCGCCCCTGGCCGCACGAAGATCGTTGAGCAGCGGCATGAGCACGAGCGGCAGGTCGCGCTTGCTGCGTTGCAGTCGCTCGAGATAATTCGGTAGTTGAAGAATAGCCTTAGACAGCGCTTCGAGCGCATCATCGCCCTGGCTGACCTTACCGTCCTGCAGGGCTTCACCCAGCTTCTCCATCTCTTCGGCGAGCAGAGCTGCACCGTAGAACTCAACCATCTGCAGGGTGCCATGCACCTGATGGATGTAATTCACGCAGAAACGCAGTGAAGTCGTATCTTCCGGATTCGCAACATAGTCCTCAAGCATTTGCTGAGCCTGTTGCAGGGTCGCTTCTATTTCGCCTTTAACCCAATCCAGTGCCACATAATCGTGGTTACCAGCCATACGATCTCCGCATACTCATAAGGCGCCGCTTTTCTTGCGGTAAGCCAAAGTGTGTTCTGTTGACAGCCGCTCCAGGTCCGGGTGCTGCCAATTGGTCAGTTCACCCAGCCCCAGTACCAGCAGGCCGCCCGGCGCAAGACGCTCAGTCAGATGCCTGAGTATTTCCCGCCTGCGCCATTTCTTGAAATAGATCAGTACATTCTGGCAGTAGATGATCTGCATCCTGAAGTGCAGTGCATTCTGCAGTTCCGCCAGATTTTCCCTGACGAAGCAGGCCTTTTTCATCAGTGCCCGATCGAACTGATATTGGCCAGGCCGGACCAGCTCGAAATAGCGCTGCTGGATTTCAGGCCTGACTTCAACAAGTCGTCTTTCAGGATAGATACCGGTCCGCGCCTTGTTCAGCGCAGGTGTACTGATATCGGTCCCCGTCACGCCAAATTTCGGCTTGAGGCCACGCTGGGTCAGTGCTTCGTTGATAAGAATGCACAAGGTGTACACCTCTTCACCGGTAGCACAACCCACACTCCAGGCCTCTAGAGGCGTCTGGCTCAGCTGCTGCCGCGGTAGCTCTGCAATATATTTTTCAACTGTTCTCAGCGCATCGGTATCGCGAAAGAACCGGGTCTCCTGGACCGTAAGCCGGTCTACCAGGACACTCCATTCGACCATCCAGTCCGGCGCTTCGGTGATACGCTTGTAGTAAGCCGCGTAGTCGCTCAGCCCCAGCTCGCGCATACGCGACGCCAGGTTGGTCTGCAGAAATGTCGTCCGGTTCGGCTCCACCACCATTCCAGTCCGCGCCTCGATAAGCTGCCGCCATTGCTGCAGCATCGTCTCGGAGACAGGGGGTAGGGAAGCCAGGCTCCAGCTCTCGACGATGCGCGGCGGCTGGTCTTTCATCTTGTCAGTCACAGCTTGATAACCGCACATGCGTCATTCGGTTCCAGTGCTGCCCGCCGAAGCGGGCAGACCCTTGCCTATCAGGCAAACGAGCCGGTTTCGTCCATACGTTCGTCCGACTCATCGTCGAGCTCGATATGGCTACCGGGCATAAGATCGCCACCGCCAATCTGATCAGGCAGCTTGAAGCCCGCAACGGAGTTCCTGAGCTGGTTGGCCAGTTCGGCCAGCTTGCCGATCGACTTGGCTGTTGCGTTGGTACCGGCAGACGTCTGCGAGGTGATCTCCTGGATGACGTTCATCGTGTTGGAGATGTGACCTGCGGATGAGGACTGCTGACGGGCCGCGTTGGAGATGTTCTGGATAAGGTCAGAGAGCGACTTCGATACGTTCTCGATCTCTTCCAGTGCCACACCGGCGTCCTGTGCGAAGCGTGCGCCTCGTACCACTTCCGAAGTTGTCGTCTCCATCGAGATAACGGCTTCGTTGGTGTCGCTCTGGATTGTCTTTACCAGGGCTTCGATCTGCTTCGTTGCCGCAGATGAACGCTCGGCCAGTCGCTGTACTTCGTCCGCAACAACCGCGAAGCCTCGTCCTGCGTCACCGGCCATGGAGGCCTGGATTGCAGCGTTCAGCGACAGGATGTTGGTCTGGTCTGCGATGTCGTTGATCAACGATACGATGTCACCGATTTCCTGTGATGATTCACCGAGACGCTTGATACGCTTTGAAGTCTCCTGGATCTGCTCACGGATGTTATCCATGCCGCGGATCGTCGACTGTACGATTTCAGCACCCTTCTTGGCGATCGCAACCGACCGCTCGGCAACCGCAGCTGATTCAGCAGCGTTCGACGATACCTGGTCGATGGACACCGCCATCTCGTTGATCGCAGCAGAGGCACCGGCGATTTCCTGGGCCTGGTGCTCGGAAGCATCGGCCAGGTGCATCGCAGTAGACTGTGTTTCTTCCGCAGCGCCGGCAACCCGGACCGCAGTTTCGTTGATGGCCGCTACCAGCTGGCGCATCTGGTCGATCGCGAAGTTGATGGAGTCGGCGATCGCACCGGTGAAGTCCTCGGTTACCGTCGCTTCTGTGGTCAGGTCGCCGTCGGCGAGGTCAGCCAGTTCGTCCAGCAGTCGCATGATCGCATTCTGGTTCTGTTCGTTCTGACGGAACTCTTTATCGTAGCGTCGTTTGTTCTCCTGGTTACCGATGTAGAAGATAACGAACATCGCACCGATGATGGCGAGCAGCAGGATGTAGCCTAGCTCGTCACTGATGAAGCGGGTATCGGCCTGGGTCTGGAACACCTGGTTGAGTTCAGAGGTTTCGTTCAGCAGCGCCTGTGAATTCTGGAAGATGCTGTTGGCAGCTTCACGAACACGGAACAGTTCAGGTGAGGTCTCGAGGATGGTATCGACGTTTTCGTTGACGAACTCGAACAGCTCGGCAATGGCTTCAAGGCCGAAGATGGCATCTTCGTCTTCTACAGCCGTGATACCCATGATGGGGTTGCCTTCAACCATGCCGTTGAGCACGCGGCCGAAGAGGTTAACGTCGCGACCGAATCGGTCGGCAGCCGTTACCGCATCCACACCACCTTCAAGTACACGGTTGACGCTTCGTACGATACGTTCTGCGAGCAGTGACTGACGTGTTGCCACGGCGATCTGTTCAGCGGGCGCATCGGTCTCGAGCAGGATCTGTACGACGTCGTCATACTCGACCTGCAACTGGGGAATAGTGTCGTTCAGGGTAAGTGCCACGTTGTGAAGCAGCAGTACGACTTCTTCAGATGCCAGAATGACGTCGGCGTCGTTACGAACGCTGGTCCAGAGCTGACCTACCTCGTTCATCTGCTCGTCGTCGACCGGTGGCAGTTCGATTTCGGGGTTACCCTGCACGAGGTAGTCCCACAACTGCTGGAAGTCGTCGCGTGAACGGCCGAGCAACTGGAAGGCTTCTGCCTTACCGTCGGCAGCTTCCGAGGCGTTTTTCGCAATTTCCTGCGAAAGTACCCGCAACTCGGATGCGTAGGCGATATAAGTCTTGTCGTTGACCGCGTTCTTGTTGAGCGTGATCAGAACGTATACTAGTGCGATAACGGCTGCGATGACCACGCCGTACATCAGCAAGAGCAGTGGATTGGAGCCTTGCCCCGTTGTTTTTCCGGCGATTGCAATCATGTCAGTTCCCCAGCCGTGCCAGTTCAGTGTGTAATATCAGTGTGTGTAATCGGTATTCGGTAGTGTCTGTAGTCAAACGAGACAACGCGGCCATCTAGCTAGCCAGACGCGATGTCGACGAAAGATGAGTCAGCGAGCAATGCAGAAGTTTCAAAGACATGCCAATGTGTATCGTCACGGACATAACTGCCTGAGACACAACGCTGCACACTGTCTGTCAAACCGGACGTCTCGGTGGTAAAACTTGTGACCGGGAAGTACTGCATGCCGAGTACGCCATCAACGATCAGGCCGCTGAAAAAATCGTCCTGCTCAATGATCAGTACACGTTTCTCACGCACCGCACGCGACTGCGTGGGCAGTTTAAAGAACTGGCCCAGATCCATGACTGGTAAGAGACGGCCGCGAACGTTTGCGACGCCATGCATCCAGTTTTTGACCCCAGGCACCTGGGTCGCCTTGGGCAGGTGCAGTATCTCGACTACTTCGCCCATGGCTACCACGAAGCGCAAGCCCGCCAGCGAAAAGCCGACGCCATTCCACAATTGAATGGCCTCGGCTTGTTCGGGCAGACCGATGGCGGTCTGCTTGCTGCGGGTTTCAAGCTTTCTGAGCAGCTCGAATGGTGCAATGGTTTCCATTGTCGTCATCGGTAGGGATCGCTACTTGATCAACTGGTTGATAGTGTTGATGAGGTCGTCCTCATTCACAGGCTTCACCAGATAACCGCGAGCGCCCTGTCTGGTGCCCCAGACGCGATCAGTTTCCTGATCTTTAGTCGTGACGATGACCACCGGAATATTCTTGGTCTCATCGCCCCGGGTCAGTTGCCGGGTTGCCTGGAAGCCGTTGAGGCCGGGCATGACGACATCCATCAGCACCAGGTCAGGCTTCTCAGCCCGTGCAACCGCCACGCCTTCGGCGCCGTTGTCCGCCTTCAATACCTGATGATTGTGACGCTCCAGGATGCTTGAAATCTTGCGGACTTCAGTTGGAGAATCATCTACGATCAGAATGCGAGCCATGCTTTCCCCCTTGTGAGGCAATCAATTCCAGCTGTATGGCTGGAGAAAAATAAAAATGTTCTATTCAGATGGATCAAGCCCATCTGATCAGGCATTGACATATTCACGAATGGTTCCGAGCAATTCGTCTTTACTGAATGGCTTCGTGAGGTATTGATCGGAGCCGACAATGCGACCCTTGGCCTTGTCGAATAGGCCATCCTTGCTCGAAAGCATGATGACGGGGGTCGACTTGAAAGCACTGTTGTTCTTTATTAAGGCACACGTCTGATAGCCATCGAGTCTTGGCATCATGATATCCACGAATATGATGTCGGGCTTGGTGTCGGCAATCTTGGCCAGTGCATCGAATCCATCGATGGCGGTGATGACTTCACAGCCGACCTTCTTTAGCAGGGTCTCGGCTGTCCTGCGAATGGTCTTGCTGTCATCAATGACCATGATTTTAAGATTCTCGAAATTGTCTTCCATCTTAATCAGCCTGTGCTGGTAGCCGAACAAATTGCTGCGCCAAGCCGGGGCATCCGGATGCGCTGCCAAGCAGGCCCGGTATACGCCTACTTGAACCGATAATAGTGTTTTGTAACATGCGATTACAATGGTAACTCAAAGTAACGCTGGAAAAGCCCGTCGCTACTAGTTATAGACCACGTTATCTGCCAAGACCAGATATAACACCCTGGCCCGTAAATCGATGCTGCCATGTGATGTCAATCACGTGCTGGCGGCGCTCGCGATTAGCTCCCGCATCAGGAGACAACCGCTGTTTCGCGTGGCACCGGGGACTGTTTGGTTGTACTCTGACAGCCCTGACTCCGCAGCAGGATCCCGTCGAGTTCCGGTAGGATTCCTGCTCTCTTCGAGCCTGTGCCTGAAAGCATAGTACAAAACCTGATAAGGCGTGGTGGCAATAGAAATGACAATTCGTCTAGGTGTTCTCATGGATCCCATCGAAGGGATCAAACCGGCCAAGGACACAACCCTGGCAATGATGCTCGCCGCTCAGAAACGCGGTCTGCAGATTCACTATATTCGTCAGCAGGATCTTTCCGTGGATTCGGGTCGGCCGCTGGTGCGTAGCCGACCCGTTACTGTGCATGATGACAACAAGCACTGGTTCGACCTTGGCGAATTCACAACGAATGAGGCCTCTGATTTTGACCTGATCCTCAATCGTATCGACCCCCCTGTGGACGCGGGCTACCTTACAGCAAGTCATTTGCTGAGTCTTGCAGAGCAGCAAGGTGTTCTTGTATCGAATCGGCAACAAAGTGTGCGTGATTGTAATGAGAAGCTGTTTGCTGTCGAGTTCCCGGATCTGTGCCCACCTACGCTCGTGTCCAGCTCGGCTGAGCAGATCAGGGCATTTCATGCCGAGCATCACGACGTTATCATCAAGCCGCTCGATGGCATGGGTGGGCGCTCGATCTTCCGGGTCCGCAAGGATGGCGAAAACATCGGCGTTATCCTTGAGCTCATGACTTCACATGGGCAGACCGCCGTGATGGCGCAGCGCTACCTTCCCGAGATCATCGATGGTGACAAGCGGATCCTGTTGATCAATGGTGAGCCTGTTTCGCATGGACTCGCCAGGATTCCGGTCAAGGGCGAGCACCGCGGCAATCTGGCGGCGGGCGGGTCCGGGGAAGTCAGGCCACTGACGCCGCATGATCTCGAAATCTGTCGTCGGGTTGGGCCAACGCTCAAGGAAAAGCAACTACACTTCGTGGGTATCGATGTCATCGGTAAGTCCTTGACCGAAATCAATGTGACGAGTCCGACCTGTGTTCGTGAAATCGACCGCGCAACCGGCTCGGATATCGCGGGTGACTATATTGAGTATCTGCTGGGATGCCTTCAGGGCGCCGGCAGCTAGAGCGGCCTGATGCCCGTGCATGACAGGTCCTGAGGAGCAGATAAGGCTTTGCGAAACGGAAATGTAAAACCGGCGGACAGACTCAGCTTCTGTCTGTTCATCGTCGTGATCCTGCACGCGGCGGTCGTGCTGCTGGTCTCCTTCGATATGCAGCCGCGCCGGCCTATCCCGAAGACGGTGGAAGTTACGCTGGCTCAGTTCGACGACAGCGCCACGCCACCAGAGGAGGCGGACTTCCTTGCCCAGGCCAACCAACAGGGCAGCGGCACGCTTGAAGAAAAACGCGAGCTGACCACCACCACGCCACCGGAAGTGCGGGCAGAAGAATTGCGGGAAGTCGATGTCGCCGCCCAGCCCCCAGCCGAGGAGCAGCAGCAGGCCGTCGAGACGACCCAGCTCGTCACCAGCACCAGGTCAGATACACCTGCGCCGCCTGAACCGGAAGAGCTGGAGCAGAAGGAGGCTGAGCCGGAGCCGCGTCTGAATACCAGCAAACTGCTTCAGCGCAGCCGCGAAATAGCCAGCCTCGAAGCCAAGCTAGCCGAGCAGCAAAATGCCTATGCGAAGCGCCCACGCGTCACACGAATCACATCGGCCTCGACTCGTCAGACGGCCAGTGCCTTTTACATGGACGCATGGCGTCGGAAGCTCGAGCGCCTTGGCAACCTGAATTATCCTGCCGAAGCCCGTCGGCGTAACCTGGAAGGCCGTGTGCGGGTGCTGACCTCGATTCAGGCTGACGGCGAATTACTGGCCGTTGAAATACTCGAGTCATCGGGACATCAGGTGCTCGACGATACTGTGCTACGCATCGTGAAGATGGCTTCACCCTTTGCGCCATTCAGCGAGGCCATGCGGAAGGAAACCGATATTCTCGAAATCATCCGAACCTTCGATTTCCGTGAAGAGGTAAGCTCGAGTTGAATCCTGTTCGGGTGATCGGTTTCGACTTCGGTACGCGACATATCGGCGTGGCGAGTGGTCAGAGTGTGACCGGTCGGGCACAGGCGCTGCCGGAACTATCGGCCCGCGATGGCATACCCGATTGGAATGTCGTGAGCAGACTCATGGGCGAATGGCAGCCAGATGTAGTCGTGGTCGGCGATCCGCTGAACATGGATGGCAGTGTGAGTGAAATGTCACTGCGTGCGCGCAAGTTCGCCCGCAGAGTTCAGCACCGGTTCAATATTCCTGTCCATATGGTGGACGAGCGCCTCTCCAGTTTTGAGGTGCGACAGTCTGTCGGCGCGGGTCATGACGAACGGGTCGATTCAGGCGTGGCGGCACTGTTGATTGAAAACTGGCTGGCAGCGCAGGTCACTAGCCATTAATATGGCATCCACTTCCATCAGAAGCGGTCGCCATGAGTCAAAGTATCCCTGAGCCGGCATATATCGAGCCGTCATCTATCGAGCCGGACAATGTTGCCAACTATGATGTTGCAGATGGTGTCGCCCGGCTGGATACCGCGTTGCGCCAGCTGCTGGCTGAACGAAGTATTGCACTGGCCGACACTCTGCTCGTGGGTATCCGCACCGGCGGCCTGTGGGTGGCCGAGGCGCTGGCCAATCATGCTGGGCTCAGTAGCGAGCTGGCAGACGCCCACACCGGCGCGTTGAACATAGCTTTCTATCGTGACGATTTTACCCGCATAGGCCTGCATCCCAAGGTCACGCCGTCATCATTGCCATTTTCGATCGATGATCGTCACATTCTGCTTGTGGACGATGTCATTCGCAGTGGCAGGACCATCCGCGCAGCGATGAACGAGCTCTTTGATTTCGGCAGACCGGCCAGTATTACGCTGGTATGCTTGTGCGACGCGGGTCAGCGAGAGCTGCCGGTGCAGCCGGATCTCGCCGCGATGCGGGTTCGGCTGCCAGATAGCCGCCGGGTGAAGCTGCGAAAAGATCCTGATCTGAGGCTCGAAATCGTCGGCCCTCACGTCGACAGTGCGCCGCAGTCCGAACCGTCCAGAAACCAATAATCAGGAGACCGCCCTTGTTTGCAGAAGCCGAAGCTGCCCGATACGAGCGCCTGCAGCTGAACGAAGCTGGCGAACTCAAGCATCTGCTGACACTGGATGGCTTGAGCGGTGAGCTCATCAGCCAGGTGCTGGACACGGCCGAAAGTTTCATCGAAGTCGGCTCACGATCAATCAAGAAAGTGCCGCTGCTTCGGGGCAAGACAGTGGCAACGCTCTTCTTCGAGCCCAGCACCCGCACCCGGACGACCTTCGAACTGGCGGCAAAGCGGCTGTCTGCCGATGTCCTCAATATCAACATAAGCAGTTCGGCGACCAGCAAGGGCGAGTCACTCAGCGACATGCTCCGCAACCTGGAAGCCATGGCCGTTGACATGTTTGTGGTACGGCACGCCAGCAGTGGCGCCGCCCACTTCATTGCCCGTGAAGTCACTCCGGAGGTGGCCATCGTCAATGCTGGTGACGGCCAGCATGCGCACCCGACTCAGGCGCTACTCGACATGCTGACAATACGGCAGTACAAGCCGGACTTTCCGTCGCTATCGGTGGCGATCATTGGCGACATACTGCACTCGCGAGTGGCCCGATCCGAGATTGCCGCACTCAGGGCACTGGGCGTGAAAGATATTCGGGTTGTCGGGCCGGACACCCTGCTGCCCATGGCCGTCGAATCATTCGGAGTCAGGCGCTGTAACCGGATGTCCGAAGGCCTCGATGGCGCGGATGTCATCATCACCCTCCGTTTGCAGAAAGAGCGGATGTCAGGCTCGCTGCTGCCGAGCGAGCACGAGTTCTATTCGTTGTATGGTCTGACCACAGACAAGCTGGCCACGGCCAAGGCTGATGCCATCATCATGCATCCCGGCCCGATCAATCGCGGCGTCGAAATCGAATCGGCCGTGGCCGACTCGGAACGCTCCGTCATTCTTGAACAGGTGACCAACGGCATTGCCGTACGTATGGCTGTGCTTTCGATGGTCATGAGCGGGCAGATCAATGCAAGGAGAGTAGCTTCCGGTGAGTAAGGCGATATTCAGAAAGCGCGGCAGCGACGCCGTGGTACGATCGGGCTCGGATGGCATAAAGGCCGCTAACGCCGAACAGGGCCTGCAGTTGCCGCGAGTTCGCGTCTGGCACAACGATCATCTGGCCGAAGCGGCGCCGCTTCACGTGCCGGAATTGCTCGAATCCGCCGCCCACGGACTTACCGAAGACAGCCAGCGTGAATACTGGTTGCTGCCTGGGCTTATCGATCTGAGTGTGGCCTTGCGTGAACCAGGGCTGGAGCACCAGGGTACGATAGAGAGCGAGAGCCGTGCAGCGTTGGCGGGTGGTTTCACGATGGTCTGTTGTCCACCCGATACCGATCCCGTCAATGACAGCCCGGCGGTAACACGGCTTATTCTCGAGCAGGCGGGCCTGGCAGGTCTCATCAAGGTTCTGCCGATCGCGGCCATGACCGCCGGACTTCATGGCGATGTGCTCGCCGATATGTGCGCGCTCAAACACGCTGGTTGTGTTGCTGTTACAAACCTGCGTGCGCCTGTGAAAAACAACCTGGTGTTACGACGCTGCTTCGAATATGCGCGCTCGCAGAATATCTGTGTCTTCGCGGTGCCTGAGGATGCAGCGCTGGGCGCCTATGGGGTCGCCAGCGAGAGCGATCTCAGCAGCAAGATCGGTTTGCCCGGCGTGCCTGAGGTGGCGGAGACTCTGGCCGTCGCGAGCCTGTTGATACTGGCAGAGGATACCGGCGTTCGACTGCACCTGAGCCAGATTTCCTGCGCGCGATCGGTCGTGTTGATTGCTGCAGCAAAAAGACGGGGACTGCCTGTAACTGCTGATGTGGCGCTTGCCAATCTTCTGCTGAACGATCGGTGCGTGGCCAGTTTCAACCCCGCTTTCAGAGTCCAGCCGCCCTTGCGCACCGAAGCAGACCGGCTTGCGCTGCTGAAAGGCCTTGAAGATGGCGTGATTGATGCCATCACCACGCATCACCAGCCGGTGGACGAGGCCTCAAAGCTTGCGCCTTTTGCGGAAGCTCAGCCTGGAATGTCACTGCTCGAGATAGCGGTTCCATTGCTTCTGGGGCTCAGTGCTGCTGGCGAACTTCGGCCTGAAACGTGGATTGCGGCGCTTAGCAGCGGACCTCGTCGCGTGATCGGAGATGCCCTTAATGCGGCTGGAGATACACCAGTCGTTCCACCAGACCTTGTATTGGTGGATACTGCCGCGGAATGGACGCCAGAGGCTGGTCAATTGTACTCGAAAGGCAAGAATTGCCCGTGGCTCGGTACGAAGCTGTCCGGCCGGGTGGCCGCCACTATCGTGGATGGCCGTCTCCTCTATCAGCTGGATGGCGCCTGAACTGCCTGTCCTTTCGCGACCTGCGTCTATCTTATTTCAACAACCTGTCAACGTGAACATCACTAACTTTCGGAGAAACAATCGTGGGATTTTTCAGCTTCATACTTCTGGCGATCATTACCTGGCTGCTTTGGAACATCTGCAGAAATACAACCGATGCGCTCGACAAGCAAACGGCGCTGCAGTACGAAATCGTAGCCATAGAAAAGCGCCTCGACGATCTTTCCACACTGCTTCAGGCGGCCCAGCCTGAGCGCGCCATCCCTTCGAACGCGGCGACCAGTCATGACGCAGTGGTCAATCTCAATACATCCTCTATAGAGGAGCTGCGATCGCTGCCTAAGGTCGGTAAGGCCACAGCACAGAAGATTCTCGAGATGCGCCCTTACGCCTCTACCTCGGAACTCACAAGAGTGCCGGGCATTACCGGTGAACTTCTTGCTGAACTTGGGGGGCGTATCACAGTCTGAGTGCTTTTGTGCTCCTGATCTCAGCCTAGGGTAATCGTTTGCTGCATACTGTGCGGCGGCTTCGTCCGCAAGGCGCCGTCACAACACCTAAAACAATAAGAATCGCCATAAAAAAACATAAGCAACGACCTTAGGGGGATCTACCGTGGGTACTTCACGATACCTGTGCTCAGCAGTACGTATTGGCGTGCTCGCCATACTGGCTGTCTCAACGATTGGCTGCGGCGTTGTCCGTAACGCCATGTATAAAACCACTGGCGATGTCATGGTGAATTTCGCCGAAGAGCATCAGGTTCCGTTTATCCTCGGCACTGACGACGTCGCCATGAACTGTGCATCATCCGAAGCACTGGCGCCGCTGCTTATGTCTTTCGGGCGTGTGCGTGACGAGCCGAACAAGATGGCTGTCATGGTCTATGGTGCTGCGGGTGTCTGTGCTGAGGGCGCAGCGCTCGATCAGGAGCTGCGCTATATCCGGGCGATCAAGAACCAGAACGCCATGGAAGCCGAAGATGCGATGATCACCCAGAAGCGGCTGAACATCCTGGCCGCCAATCGTAGCTATCTGGCTTACCAGTATCTGGTGAAAGAGTACGGCGAAACCGGCGGCGAGTGCCCGGATCTCGATAACGAGATCGATGAAATCGTCTACATGAATGGCCTGCTCGCTGGCCTGCTGTCACTCAACAACGAGATTGCCTCCACTTCCGGCCTTGGTATCCCGAAAAACATTGCCGCCAAGGTCGGCCGCTCCGCCGGCTGTCTGGACGACGACAAATGGTTTGGTATTCCTTCTGCACTGCAGGCAACGGTCTGGGCGTTATTGCCTGGCGCACAGCCTGAAGGTGAAGACGCCTTCAAGCGGCTCGAAATTGCGGTGAAGAAAGGCGAGCGAGCCGGCGTTCGTATCCCACATGTACTTCAGGCCACTGCGGCCTACGGCAAGGGCAAGGATGAGCTCGTGCGTGAAGTCATCAAGCAGCATGTGAAGTCCAAGCAGCGTCGTGAGTCAAACGAGCAGTATCTGTTCCTCGACCAACTTTCCACGACAATGCTGACGGCGTTATCTGACAAGCTGTGGACCCAGGCTACTGGTCACCGCACCCCCATTGGCGGGCTCGGCACCTTCTGGGACGAAAAAGCGGAGCCTGCTGGCGAAACCATCGACCTCGATGACATTCTTTAGGTCTAGCAACGGATCGCAATCATAATGAATGAGTCAAGCAGTACCATGGGTGCTACCCCTACGCAAATTGCGCATCGCAGTCCCACTGAGTGGTTCTCTTCGCTACCAGCCTGTCTGATGCTGCTACTGGTTGTTATTTTCACCACCAGTAGTGACATTCACAACCAGATCCTGCGAATTGGGCAGAACACCTGGGATGGCTATTACGAGCTCCGTTCCGACCCGGTAGCGCCTAGCTGTGACGTCAACCGCGACATCGATGCCGAAGTCGATCGTTTGATTGCTGAGCGTGCGATGGAGGATGAGGACGACCTGGGGCTTTTCGAAGCTGACCCGGTCGACCCTGAGACCATCCGTGCTTCAGTGGTGAACTCGGTAGAGAATTGCCAGTTCAAGCATGAGCGCTACGAAGCGACGAAAGACCGCATCACGCCTGCAGTGCGAGCCTTCCGCTCGGTCGAGTTGTTCATCGGCGATCTCATTGCGTTTGGTCTGACTTCGCAGCGCTTTATCCTGGCCTTCCTGGTCGTGATCTGTGCGGCTACAGCGACCTTCCGTCGTCACCACATTTCGATGCGGCCGATGGAAACACGGCTGGATCATCGGGTCTCCTCGACACTTCAGTTTGCGGCCAACTGTATGCTGTTGCTGTCGGCCTGGTCTTTCCGCGACCTCGTGCACGGTAATAATGCCAACGTGGCAACGGCCAAGGAAATCATCCACCTGACGTGGATCATCGGCTTTGCTGTACTGGTGGTTATCAGTGGCTTACAGATCTTCCGCATCCCTGATAATGCTGAACCAGGTGGCAATTTCGGACATGCCATGCTGTCGGTGCCGCTGTACACAACCATGTGTCTGATCTCGGGCACCTATTTTCTGTTGGGTGGGCACGCCGCTGGTGTCGGCATCTATCTCGACAAGATGATGGACCTGTCCGACATGTTCCTCAACGTGGGGCTCTATGTCTGGATAGGCATGATGCTCAAGGAAACCAAGCTGGCTGCGCTGGTGTTCAATGTCTTCCATCCGTGGAAAATGCCGCCTGAACTGCTGGCTGTCGTTGCCATAGGTGTCGCAGCGATACCGACCGCCTACACGGGTGCATCGGGTATTTTCGTAATCGCGGCCGGTTCCGTCATCTACCTGGAACTGCGGAAAGCCGGTGCCAGACGGCAGCTCGCGCTGGCGGCGACTGCAATGTCGGGCAGTCTTGGTGTGGTGTTGAGGCCGTGTCTGCTGGTCGTCATCATTGCCTACCTCAATCGGGAGGTGACGACGGATCAGTTGTTCGGTGAAGGCGTCAAGGTGTTCTTCCTGACACTCGTGCTGTTTGCGCTGGCTTCGCTGACCCTGAACCGTCAGAGCAAGCTCACCGTCGCGTCGCCAAGAGAGGCGATACCGGCGATGATGCGCAATCTGAAGCCGATCATTCCCTACGCGCTGCTCGTCGTGGGCACGGTCTACTTCTATTCACTGGTCCTGGATGTTCAGCTGGATGAGTTTTCTGCGCCGCGAATTCTGCCGGTCATGATGCTTGCCATACTGGTGTATGAGCACTTTACCGTGGCGAGACGAGAGCGACGGGAAATGGCTGCCGCACATCCCGCGGGATTGTCGTCCTACGATGAAAAGAACAAGCCGGGCTTCGAGCGTTCGCTACGTTGGGCAACCAATGAGACTACCGTGCATATCGGGGCCCTGCTGTTCCTGATGGGTCTGTCGGTCAGCATCGGTGGCGTCATCGAGCGCTCGCACTTGATGGATATGTTCCCGACTGACTTCGCCAGTCCATGGACGGTCATGTTGCTGCTCGTCGGAATCCTGGTCATCATCGGTATGGTCATGGACCCCTACGGTGCGGTTATCCTGGTTAGCGTCACGATTTCCAATGTCGCCTACAAGAATGGCATCGACCCGATCCACTTCTGGATGGTGACACTGGTGGCTTTCGAGCTTGGCTATCTGAGCCCGCCTGTGGCCTTGAACCATCTATTGACGCGACAGGTGGTCGGAGAGGCTGAGGTGAAGCTGGCCTTGCTGGAAGGCAATACCTTCTATCAACGGCATGAGCGGATACTAATGCCTTTGATCGTCATGGGAACTGCACTGATCATTGTGGCCTTTGGGCCCCTGGTCTTTGACTACTACTAGTGTGACTACGACGGCTTGTTGGCAATAGCGCTGGCAAGCTGATCGCTTTCGTTCAGGCCCTGCGGGTTTTGAGCAGACCAAAAAAAAGCCGATCATTTGATCGGCTTTGTCTTATCTGACTATCGAGTTAGCTAACCTTGGGGCCGGCTGCCTTGATGGCGTCGGAAACATCGAACTTCTCAAAGTTGTCGTTAAACTGCTTGATCAGCTCTGCTGCCTTTGCGTCGTATGCCGCTGGATCCTTCCAGGTCTGCCTTGGATTCAGGAGCTGGCTATCGACACCTGGCAGGGTGGTCGGTACTCGCAGGTTGAGGTCCGGCAGCAGCTCGGTCTCGTCCGGGTTGATCGTATCGTTCTGAATCGCTGTGATGACTGCACGGGTCACAGGAATGCTGAAACGACTCCCTACACCATGCGGGCCGCCAGTCCAGCCGGTGTTGACCAAATAGACCTTGCTGCCAAACTCTTCGATCCGCTTCATCAGCAGTTCAGCATAGACGCCGGCAGGACGTGGAAAGAAGGGCGCGCCAAAACAGGTGGAGAAGGTCGACTTGAGCTTTGAGCTCGAGCCCATTTCCGTCGAGCCTACCAGAGCGGTATAGCCGCTGAGGAAGTGATACGCAGCTGCTTCCTTGGATAATAGAGACACTGGTGGCAGTACGCCGGTCATGTCACAGGTCAGGAACACGATGGCCTGTGGCTCGCCGGCCTTGTTCTCGAGTACGCGTTTTTCGACGTGCTCGAGCGGATAGGCGCAGCGGGTGTTCTCGGTCAAGCTCACATCGTTGTAGTCGGGTTTGCGAGTATGCTCATCGATCACCACGTTCTCGATGATGGCGCCGAAGCGGATGGCGTCCCAGATAATGGGCTCGTTCTTCTGGCTCAGATCGATGGTCTTGGCATAGCAGCCGCCTTCGATGTTGAATACGACGCCACGGCCCCAGCCATGCTCATCATCGCCAATCAGGTAACGGTCGGGGTCGGCAGACAGGGTCGTCTTGCCGGTGCCGGACAGGCCGAAGAATAGGCAGGTTTCACCATCGTCACCGACGTTGGCGCTGCAGTGCATCGGCAGAACGTCTTTCTCTGGCAGCAGGAAGTTCTGTACCGAGAACATCGCCTTCTTCATTTCGCCAGCGTAGCGCATACCAGCCAGCAGCACCTTGCGGCGCGCGAAGTTTATGATTACAGCGCCATCGCTGTTGGTGCCATCGCGTTCTGGCTCGCAGGTGAAGTTTGGCACGTTGAGCACCTGCCACTCCTGCTTGTCCGCGGAGTTGTAGCGCTCGGGAATGATGAACATCGTGCGGCCGAACAAATTATGCCAGGCAGTCTCGGTAGTCACCTTGATTGGCAGGTAGTGTTCACTATCAGCGCCAACGTGCAGGGTGGAGATGAACTGATCCTTGTCGGACAGGTAGGATTCCACACGGTCCCACAGGGCATCGAACTGGTCCTGCTTGAACGGACGGTTGATGGCGCCCCAGTCGATTGAGTCGCTGGTGCTGGCTTCCTCAACAATAAAGCGATCTTTGGGTGAACGACCGGTACGATGACCAGTATCCACAACGAGTGCACCATTGTCGGCAAGGCGGCCTTCGTTGCGACGGATCGCCTGCTCGACCAGTTCGGCCGTGCTCAGGTTGGTATAGGTAGTCACATTTGAACTGTTCGTGCTCACTGCTGGTTAACCCTCAAAAGACTGAAACGACAGCAAAATCGGCCATCCATGTATTGTTGGAATGGATATCCTGATCCGGAGCTGATCTTGCCACCTGCATTCTGGCGCGCATTATGCCAAAAAGCAGGTCAAAAGACGATACGGGTGCCTCAGTTCCGGCCTGTTCAGCCGGCGGGGGCGAGGCTGCTTGAGGGCAGATGGTAGGCTTTGCCGCAGAACTGGCAGGTGAGATCAATGACTTCCTGTTCTTTTCGCATGCTTTCTCTCTCATCCACTGGAAGCGAATGCAGCGCGTCCAGAAAGCGTTGTTCGCTGCAGCTGCAGGAAAATCTTACCTTGTCAGACGACAGTAGCTGGATATCATCTTCATGAAACAGTCTGTAGAGGATGTCTACGACGGGAAGATCGAAGACTTCTTCGACCTTCAGCGTATTGGCCAGGTGACCGATCCTCTCCCACTCCAGCGCCTGACGGGCGCGGTCGTCCGTTGGGAGGCACTGGATCAGTAAACCGCCAGTTCGCATTCTCCCGGGCGTCTGCGCCGAGTCGGCAGCCTTGTGCTGGAATAGCCAGAGATGCGTAGGGAGCTGCTCCGAGCGTTCGAAATAGTCTTCCACACAGGCCGCTAGCGTCGGGTGCGACAGTGCAACGATGCCCTGATAGCGCTGACCCTTTTCCGGGCTCAGTGTGATGGCCAGGGTAGCCTTGTCGGCGAAGGCCTCATTGATGCGCGAACTCGCCGGCGTTTCACTGAATCTGGCGATGCCGCGAATCTCGTGACGGTGATTCGCCTCAGCCATCAGCATGCTCACGGGGCCGGTACTTCGGGCCTGTAGGCTGGTGGAGCCTTCGATCTTCAGTGTGGCACTGAGGAGTACCGTGGTGCAGAGACTCTGCGCGAGCAACTCGTACACCGTATCGGGATACTCTGCGAAAGCGGTAGCATCAGCGAGGGACTGGTCCAGCAGTACAAGGTGCCCGCGGATATCGAGCTCTGGAAACATGAATTTGTGCAGGTAGTCAGCGTTCATTGCTGGTTCTCATCGTTAACGTTTCTGAAGCGGTGGATCTGTCGGCGATCCCGCTTGGTCGGGCGCCGTGCTGGCGGCATGGCGGCCGTTTTCAACTGTCGTCTGACTTCAGCTTCCTGTTCTCGTGCAGCAAGGCTCTCCGGCGTCTCTTCATACAGCAGCGCCGCATCGGGTGCAGAGCCACGGCGGCCACTTACGGCCGTTATAACCACCGTTCGCTGCGAAAAGCCGGCACGGAAGCGAATTTCGGCGCCAACTGCCACGGTCTTGCCCGGTTTGCAGCGCTGATCGTTATAAAAGACCTTGCCGCCTTCTATAGCTGCTCGTGCGAGGCTGCGTGTCTTGTAGAAGCGCGCCGCCCAGAGATATTTGTCCAGCCGAACTGCTTCAGAGTCTGGTGCGCTGTCTTCGTCTCGCTGCTGTTTCAATGATCCGTATCCTTCAGTGGCGGTTTTCTCCTGAGCTATTTCTATAATACATGGCTGATCAAGGTACCAGATCCCCGAGGTCGGTCAGCATTGGCACCAGCTGAGCATCAGAGGGGCTGCTTTGTCCGCGCCTGTAAATCCGTATGTACGGCTCACCTGACACCTCACCTTGGCTATCAGGTTGCGCAATGCCATAGAGGTAAGCGATGCCGTGTCTGGCTGCCGCTTCGAGAACCTGATCGTTGTCATCAATGAACATGGTGTGTTCATTCCGGAAATCAAGTGTCTGCTGCAGCTGTGACCAGAAACCAGCGGATTCCTTCGGCTCTCCGTAGTCATGTGAGGAAATGATTCTGTCACTGTCGAAATACTGATGCAGCCCTACAGCAGCCAGTTTGATTTCAAGCCCCGCGCGATGAGCATTGGTCACGATATAAGCCGAGGCGGCGTGCGTCTTCAGAAATTGCAGCAGGTGCTCGGTGCCAGGGCGATACTGGATGAGGTGCCCAACCTCACGCTTCAACGAAGTGATGTCGACGTTCAGCGTCCGGCTCCAGTAGTCGAGGCAATACCAGTTCAGGGTGCCGCGCTGTGCCTGTATCAAAGCGGTGACATGGCGTCTGGCCTCTGCCTGCTCCTGCTGATGGATCTGGGCATAGCGCAAGGGCAGATGCTCCATCCAGAAATGGTTGTCGTAATTGAGATCGAGCAGGGTGCCGTCCATGTCGAGCAGTACGGTCTCGATTTGTGACCAATCAGGCCGCTTGTCAGCGCCCGTGGTTTCGTTCATCGTTACTCCATCAGGTTTATCTACAGGGAACGTCATGCTTACCACGGATCACATCGCCATTCTGGCACCGCGTATCGACCATCTTATCAAACGTGCCGGTGCAGCAACACTGGAGGTCTTCAATGCCCCAGGGGAACTTGAAGTCATCAGTAAGGCGGACGAGTCGCCAGTGACGATTGCTGACCATCGGGCGCATCAGATCATTCTGGACGGCCTCAACGCGCTCGCCTCTGAACTCAGACAGACCGAAACCGAGGGCGAAGGCAGTGCGCTGACCACTGCGACAGCGGCTCTGGTAGCCGACTTGCCAGTGCTTTCGGAAGAGGCAACCTTACAATCCTTCGAAGACCGCCAGTCATGGTCGACATACTGGCTTGTCGATCCGCTCGATGGCACCAGGGAGTTCGTCAGCGGTAATGGTGAATACACCGTCAACATCGCGCTCATCCATAACCATCAGCCCATAGCGGGCTGGGTATATGCGCCTGTCCAGGGCGTACTGTATTCCGGATGGCAGATAGGCGACGCGAAGGCCGCCTTCCGTGAACGCGATGGCAAACGGGTTTCCATACACACACGACTGCCGGACAGGCCAGGGGCGGACGGTATCGATGTGGTGGCGAGCAGGCGGCATGGTACGGACGCACTTGAACCCATCATGAAAAGGGCTGGCGAACTGTTTCCGGAGGTGCGGACGAGGAATATTGGCAGTTCACTGAAAATCTGCCTGGTAGCGGCTGGAGAGGCCGACTGGTATCCGCGGCTGGCGCCCACGTCGGAATGGGACACTGCAGCCGCGGATGCCGTGCTAAGGGGCGCAGGCGGGATCATGGTCGATACCAACCATGTGCCCCTTCGCTATAACTCTGGAGACTCGATTCTGAATCCGCATTTTCACGCGTTTTCCGCCGACCATGCGGTCTGGCGCGAGCTCCTCGGTCTGAATTCTGTCAGCGGGATCTGAGAGACAACTTCTACTTCAAAGTCCAGGGCTGTCAGAAGCTGTTCAGTTGTTACCGGCGATGATAACTTCATCCTTGCGGCCAACCTGAGTGCAACCCAGGCAGCGGACGAAGGTGGTCGTAGCGGGGCCAATGACCAGAGAGTCTGCGGCTTCCTTGACGTTACCGCCGAGGGCCGAGAACGGCAGAGACGCTATGAAGACAGCTGTTCCCACCACGGTCATGCCAAACAGGACCGGTCTCGCGAACACTGCGTCACCGGTCATCGCCAGTGCGCTTGGATTCTCTTCGATGACATCTGCGAAACTCGCTGATGGCAGCATCAAACTGGCGGCGAACAATGCGCCTCCGACTACTTTACTCACTTTCCCGAACATGTTGACCTCTCCCACGACATAGGTATGTACCTGTTCAAGGTAGCAGGCGCCTGCGTGAGTGCCAGAAGGGGAAACCAATTGAAGCGAATCAACGCAATTGGTTACAAAGTAAGCGTCAACGCTGGCACTGTCGGCAAAACACGGTAGTTCTTTGATTCAAACGGATATCTTCAAGGATGGCTGAACAGGCTGGGCAGGCCAGGCCGGCTCGTCCATATACCTGCAGGGATTGTTGAAAATATCCCGGCTTGCCATCGCCCCCCACGAAATCACGCAGTGTGGTGCCACCCTGCTCGATGGAACGCTGTAGCCGATGCTTGATAGCTTCAACCAGCCGATCATAGCGTACTGCAGAAATGAGTCCTGCCTTTCGGGTAGGCAAGATTCCTGCCTGAAACAGCGCCTCATTTGCATAGATGTTGCCGACGCCGACGACGACGTCCTGGTTCATCAGAAAACTCTTCACCGCCGTGCGTAGCCCGCGCGATCGACGATACAGGTATTCGCCGTCGAAGGCGTCCGAAAGCGGTTCAGGTCCGAGCGCCTTCAATAGCCAGTGCGAGCTCTCCTGCAGATCAGCCTCTTCCGGTCCAAGCAGATGCCAGCTGCCAAACCTGCGCGGATCGTTGTAACGCATGACGATGGCCTCTTCAGGTCCATCACCTCTGTTGCCGAGGGCGAGATCCACGTGATCGTGCTTTTTCACCGGCGTACCGGCGGGACAGATCTTCAGAGATCCGCTCATGCCCAGATGAACGATCAGACCAATGTAACTGCCATCCTGTCGCTGTAGGTCGACGATGAGATACTTGGCACGGCGGCGCAGGCCAGTTATGACTGTCCCGGTCACCGTATCCGCCAGCGTCGTCGGTATCGGCCAGCGCAGGCGGTAGTCGCGTATCTCGACGTGCTCGATCACACGCCCCGTGACGTGAGGTTCCAGTCCTCGTCTGGTAGTTTCTACTTCTGGCAGTTCAGGCATCTGAGAATTCCGTACTGGAGTTGGCCAGCAAGCTTGTGTCGGTAGAGATCCCAGTCTGGCGGGAGCAGCGAGGCGATATCGAGTGTTTTCTCCGCTTCGAAATAGATCAGCGCGCCCGGCTTCAGAAATGAACAGGCGCTGAGCGCCTCCAGGCAAGGCTGTAGCAGGCCCTTGTCAAAAGGTGGGTCGAGAAACACCAGGTCGACAGCTTGCTCCGACTGGGCGTACTGCGCTTCCATACCCGCAATTATCGATAGCGCATCAGCACAGCGAACATCAAAGCGCATCTTGCCGGCGGTATCTCCGCCTTCCAGGAGTGCCAACGATGTGCTGATCTGTCGGCAGACACGCGTACTGGTGTCCCCGAAGCTTACAAAATCTGCGCCGCGCGACAAGGCTTCGGCGCCGAGGGCACCGGTCCCCGCAAAGAGGTCGAGACAGCGCAAGCCGCTGAGGCTCGCTTCACCTCCGAGGCCATAGTAGCTGCCGAGCCAGTTGAATACGGTCTCACGGATGCGATCCAGCGTCGGGCGCAGCCCTTCCGCCGCTTCGAACTGCAGCTTGCGACCTCTGAAGCGGCCGGCAATCAGACGCACCTCCGACATGTCGCCGCGGCCGCTCTGCCGCTCATTACGGCGCCTGCCGCGTTGCGCTTTACCAGCCAATTGCTTACTCCCTTAGATACGGCTGTAATTTTGACACCAAGGTGCCTAGAATGCTGCATTGCATTTCATCGGCCGGATCATAACAAAGCATATTCGCGCAAGCCTGGCCAAGCCTCAAATTAAAGGACTTCCATGGAACAAGCACTCAATTATCTGGTGATTTTTGGCACGCTGCTATGCCTGCTGCTCTGGATCGGGGACATGCTGCAGCGACGGAGCCAGCGTCCGAAGCCGCGACAGTTCGAACTCAAGGACTTCGATAACAAACAGGCTCGCGCCATCGAGCCCGGCAAAGCCGAAAAAGCGGCGCCACCCAAGGCCAGGCCTGATGTCCCGACCGAGCGTGAACCCGTCGCCAGGCCATCAGAGCCAGCGCTACGCCCGGCCCCCGAAGCGCCTCAGCCGGTAGAGCCGCCTCCGGCACCACCCGTCAAGCCCGAGCCACCGGTCAAGCCAGCACCGCCTGTCGAAGCGCCTGCAAAAGCGCCTGTCGAAGTTGAGAGAAGTTGGCTCGAGCGGATGCGAGCCGGTCTGAGCAAGACCAGGGCAGGGTTTGGCAAGAATCTGTCGCAATTGTTTTCCGGTTCACAGGCAATTGATGACGATTTGCTCGAAGAGCTCGAGACACTATTGATCACTGCGGATGTAGGTATGTCTGCAACGCAGGAAATCATTGCATCCATCAGCGAAAAGCTCGAGAAGAAGCAGCTGAAAGATGCAGCAGCAGTGAAGGCCGCCTTGCGACAGGAACTGATCAGCATACTCGAGCCCTGCGCTGTACCGCTCGATACCAGCGCACATAAGCCATTCATGATGCTGGTCGTCGGCGTCAACGGGGTCGGCAAGACCACCACCATCGGCAAGCTTGCCAGCCGATACAAGGCAGAGAATCAGAAAGTTCTTCTAGCCGCTGGCGATACCTTCAGGGCTGCGGCGGTCGAGCAGCTTCAGGTGTGGGGCGAGCGCGCTGGTGTTCCGGTTGTCGCCCAGCACCAGGGTGCCGATAGTGCCTCCGTTCTCTTCGATGCCATGCAGTCTGCGACTGCGAAGGGTTTCGACATTGCCATAGCAGATACGGCTGGCCGCCTGCAGAACAAGGACGAGCTCATGAATGAGCTGAAAAAGGTGGTACGGGTCATTCAGAAGCACGATGCCTCCGCGCCTCACGAGGTTCTGCTGGTGGTCGATGCGACAACCGGCCAAAACGCGTTGAGTCAGGCGAAGCTGTTCAAGGAAGCGGTATCGGTTACCGGCATCGCCGTTACCAAACTGGATGGTACTGCGAAAGGCGGCATTCTGTTTGCCGTAGCCAGACAGTTCGGGCTGCCAATCCGGTTCATAGGTGTTGGCGAGGCGGTGGGCGATCTGCGGGCGTTTTCCGCAGAAGACTACGTCGACGCGATGCTGGATACGGATAGCTGAGTGCAGCAAAAGCAGCAGAAACGACGGCAGGCGGCAAACCGATGATCGAGTTTCGCAAGGTCAGCAAGCACTACGGTCAGCGTCAGATCGCGCTTAACGGTATCGATCTGCAGCTGCAACGCGGAGAGTTTGCCTTCCTGACCGGGCACTCAGGAGCCGGCAAGAGTACTTTGCTGAAGCTGCTCCTGCGCCTGGAGCAGCCGAGTTCCGGGGAAGTGTACGTTGGAGGTCAGGCGCTTTCGACCATGCTCCCCAGACAGGTGCCCTACTACAGACGCCACCTCGGCTTCGTGTTTCAGAACGCCCATCTGATTCAAGAGCTGAGCGTCTTCGACAATGTTGCCATGCCCCTGATCATCGCCAACGTCGATAGTCGGGAGCTGCAGCGCCGTGTAAGGGCTGCACTCGACAAAGTCGGGCTGTTGAAGAAGGAGCGAGCCATGCCGGAGTCCCTGTCGGGCGGAGAGGCGCAGCGGGTGAGCATCGCGCGGGCGATTGTCAACCGGCCCCCGATCCTGCTGGCAGATGAGCCGACGGGCAATCTTGATCCGGCGCTGTCTGCCGAAATCTTCAAACTCTTCGAAGCGTTCAATCAGGTCGGTGTTACCGTACTTATTGCCAGCCACGATCTGAACCTTCTCGAGACACTTGGCCATCGAATCATACGCTTGGACCAGGGCACGATCCAAGGCAGTGCAGTGGGTGCCGGGCAAGAGGCAACTGCATGAAGCGTCACGCCTCGAAGTCCGGTCAGCCCCCGGAACAAAAGCCAGTTCGTAAGTCAGGTATTCGGGGTGCTGCCAGAGTGTCCGCCAAGCCCTCTGCCAAGCCCTCTGTCAAACCAGCACGGCAGCCATCGCAGCCGGTTGCGCGCTCCAGGTCGAATGCGCCGAAGCAGCCACGTGCAGAGAAAGGTGCGCGTGAAGGCCTTCAGCTGTCCCCCGCGCAGAGCTACCTGCGCCATCATCGACGCTGCGCATCAGATGCGCTGAGCTTCCTCCGCGGTCGCCCCTTTGCTGCTGCACTGACCTCGCTGGTTGTTGGTCTCGCATTGTCACTCCCGCTCATCCTCCTGTTTCTTTCTTACAACATCGACCGGGTTGTAGGCCCACTGCAGGCGAGCGGCGTTATCAATGTGTTCTTCGACCCTGCGCTCACCGAGCAACAGTCAGCTGATCTTGCGGCTGTGATTAGTAAACGTCCCGATGTACGTTCGGCGGAGTATGTCAGCAAGAAGCAGGCGCTCGAACGCTTCGAGAGTGACCCAGGCTGGTCGAAGACGCTTTCGCAATTGAGTGAGAATCCGCTACCCGCTTCGGTCATCGTGACGCCGCTGGATATAGGTACGACCTCGGGCCTTGCAAACATACCCGGAAGTCCACGTGCGTCTGCACTCACAGATGCGCTCAGTACGCTTCCTGGTGTGGACGTCGTGCAGTCTGACAGCGAATGGCTGGAACGCCTCCGTCTCATACAGGCATTCCTCGCTTCATTTTTTGCCATGCTGGTCGTGTTCTTCGGTATCATCGTCTGCGTTATCATCATCAATACCGTACGGCTGAATGTCGAAGCCAAGCGGGAAGTGATCCTGGTCACGCAGATGATCGGCGGCACTCATGCCTTCATCCGGCGGCCCTTTTTATACCTTGGCTTCTTCTACAGCCTGGCGGGGATGGTTATTGCAGCTGTCATTGCGTTCATTGGCTCCGGTATGCTCGAGTCGGCATTAACACCGCTACTGCGCAGCTATGAGCTGGACTTCGAACTGTACATGCCGGATATTGACGCGTTCCTAGGCTTCATTCTGTTGAGTCTATTCCTGTGCATCGGCTCGGCCTTTGTGGCGGCTAGTCTTCAGATCAGGCGTATCGAGCATAGTGGCTGAGGCCTGTGAGGCGTTACGAACGGCATGCATCCTGCTTGAAAGCGGACAGGAGACGGCTGATAATTCGACCTCAGAATATTGCAGATTTATAACTTTTACCTATCATTAATGCTGATATAATAGGTAGAAGAAATTGTTACAGCATTTAGTCTGTATAATCGGGAGCTGATCAAACATGAGCAAAGCATTGCAACCAGTAGACTTGTTGACACCGGTCGGCAACCTGGAGAGCTATGTTCAGGCGGTCAATAGTGTCGCGGTCCTTAGCGCTGAAGAAGAGCGGGACCTTGCGCTGCGGTATCACGAAGAGGGCGAGCTGGACGCTGCGCGCCAGCTGGTGCTCGCGCACTTGAGATTCGTCGTTCATATTGCGCGATCATATAGTGGCTATGGACTGCCCCTTGCTGATCTCGTGCAGGAAGGTAATATCGGTCTCATGAAGGCTGTAAAGCGTTTTGACCCGCACTACGGCGTACGTCTGGTATCCTTCGCCGTGCATTGGGTAAAAGCCGAGATGCATGAGTACATCCTGAAAAACTGGCGGATTGTAAAAGTTGCGACCACCAAGGCGCAGCGGAAACTTTTTTTCAATCTGCGGTCCTCAAAGAAGAAGCTGGCCTGGCTGAGTCATGACGAGGTGAAGGCAGTAGCAGAGGATCTCGGGGTGAACGAGAAGGTTGTCATGGAAATGGAGAGCAGAATGTCCGGGCAGGACACTGCATTTGACGCCTTTTCAGACGACGATGATGATGCGGCCTACCTGGCCCCGGCGAGCTATCTGGAAGACAGCTCGCGTGATCCAGCCCGGCTCCTCGAATCTGAGAACTGGGAAGAGGATTCCACCTCGCGTCTGCACACTGCCCTGACCAGGCTGGATGATCGCAGTAAGGACATCCTGCAGAAGCGTTGGCTGAGCGATGAGAAGTCCACGCTGCACGATCTCGCAGATGAATATGGTGTCTCGGCCGAACGTATTCGTCAGCTAGAGAAAAATGCGATGAAGAAGATCAGGGCGGAGCTCGCAACAGCCTGATTTGATCTGCAGTCGTATACAACCGCCGAGAGGCGGTTTTTTTTTACAGCAGAGGATGTCGGAATGAGTACCGGACAACATGATCACGTTCAGTCTGCCGCATTCCTGGGGCTGGGTCTCATGGGCCAGCCCATGGTGGGTCGTCTTCTGACCGCGGGTTACCAGTTGCGCGTATGGAACCGCACGCGCAGCAAAGCGCGGCAGTTCGAGGAAGATGGCATTCTGGAGGATACCGCCCAGGCGGCCATAGAAGGCGCCGAAGTGCTCGTTTTGATGCTGACTGACGGGCCGGCTGTGGATCAGGTCCTGCGGTCACTGGACCTCTCACGAACGGCAGAAAATGCGCTCATTATCGATATGAGCTCGATTGCGCCTGACATGGCCCGGCAACACGCCTCACTCGTCAATGCTGCCGGGAGACGCTATCTCGATGCACCTGTGTCTGGTGGCACACCTGGCGCGGCATCTGGCACGCTCTCGATCATGGTTGGCGGTCGGGAACAGGACTTCGAGGCTGCAGCGTCGTTTCTGGCGAATTTCGGAACCCCTCGTTATATGGGGGAGTCGGGCTGTGGCCAGATCGCAAAGCTTGCCAATCAGGCCGTGGTTGGTATCACCATAGGTGCAGTGTCTGAGGCCATGTTACTGGCAAAACAGGCTGGCGTTGATATCGTGGCACTTCGCGAAGCGCTATTGGGTGGTTTCGCTGCCAGTCGTATTCTCGAGCTGCATGGTCAGCGTATCATCGATGACGACTTCGAACCTGGTGGTCGTTCATCGGTACAGCTCAAGGATTTGCGCAGCGTGGGTGATCTGGCGGGCGCACTGGGACTCGATCTCCCTATCTCAGCGCTGGTGGCCTCACTGTATTCGCAGATGAATGCGGAGCATCTGCAGCTCGACCATAGTGCTCTGTATTTGCATCTGCGCTCGCTAAATGAGCATCATGAGAACGAGGAAACATAGTTTGTTTGGAAAATTGATCGCAGGCCTTCTGGGCTATCTCGTACTGGGTATTCCAGGACTAATTCTCGGTCTGCTCATAGGTCACCTCTTCGACAAGGGCCTCGCAGGCATCGCCGCCGATCCACGTCTGTCAGACCCTGTGTACCGAGCCAAGGTGGAGGCCAGTTTTTTCCGCCTCAGTTTCCAGATGCTCGGTGCCATGGCCAAGGCCGATGGCCGCGTCAGTGAAGCCGAGCTTAACGCAGCCCGAGCCCTCATGCAGCGGATGAACCTGGATGAGCAGCGTACGGCTGAAGCCATGACTGCGTTCAATGCAGGCAAGAGCCCGGACTTTGATCTCGATGCGGCGCTGAACGAGTTTTCCGAAGTCGTCGACAAGCGCAAGGATCTGGTTGCCTTTCTCATCCAGACGCTTGCGGTCATGGCAGCAGCTGATGGCCGTCTCGATGATGCCGAGAATGAATTCCTCATGCAGGTCGGTACGCGTCTGGGCGTCTCAAGAACACAGCTGCAGATGTTGCTGCGCATGATGGCCGCGCAGTCTGGCTTTCAGGGACAGGCTGGAGGCAACTATCATCAACAGGGCGGCTATCAGGGGGGACGCCAGCAGCAACCCCAGGTCTCGGAGGCTGAGCGTCTCGAGCAGGCATACTGGGCGCTCGGCGTAAGCCAGAATGACAGCGATGCCACCATCAAGAAAGCCTATCGCAAGCTCATGAGTGAGCATCATCCGGACAAGCTGGCGGCCAGGGGTATCCCAGAATCCATGCGGGCTTTGCACACTGAGAAGGCAAAGGAGATCTCTACCGCGTATGAACTGATAAAGACTAATCGTGGTATGAAGTAGACAGGTAGGGCAAATATTGCGCAATAGCAAAATGGAGCAAATGCGATGCGGGTGTTAGTAATTGAAGATGATGCAGATGTAGCAAACTATCTCAACAAGGGCTTGAAAGAAAGCGGCTACACCGTGGATCTTGCAGATAACGGTAAGGATGGCCTTCACATGGCCCTTGAGGAGCAGTATGACCTTCTCATCGTCGACCGTATGTTGCCTGGGCTCGACGGTGTAAACGTCGTGAAGCGCCTCCGTGCAGAGGAGAAGACAACGCCGGTGCTATTCCTTAGCGCACTGGGCGAAGTAGACGACCGTGTTCAGGGTCTCAAGGCCGGCGGCGATGACTATCTCGTCAAGCCGTTTTCCTTCAGCGAGCTGCTCGCCCGTGTCGAGTCCCTGCTGCGCAGGACCCAGAATCAGTCGGACATCGTCACTACGCTGAAAGTTGCTGATCTCGAGATGGACCTGCTCGCACGTACGGTAAAGCGCTCCGGACAGAAGATCGACCTGCAGCCTCGCGAATTCCGTCTGCTGGAATACTTCATGCGCAATCCTGATCAGGTACTCACCCGGACAATGCTGCTCGAGAAAGTGTGGGATTACCATTTTGACCCGCAAACCAACGTGATCGATGTTCATATCAGCCGATTGCGGTCAAAGATCGACAAGGACTTCAGCGTACAGCTGCTGCACACGGTACGTGGCTCTGGCTACATCCTCAGGGAAGGTGAGTGATCAGGAGGTCTGACCAGCAGTGAGGTTCAGCCGAATACTCAGCTCATCCAGTTTCCGGCTGGCTTTCGTTTACATGCTGCTCTTTGCGGCTTCTGTATTCGTTCTGCTCGGGTTCATTTATTGGGCCACGGTCGGCTTCATGACCGATCAGGTGGAAGAAACTATCCAGGCTGAGATTCAGGGGCTTGCTGAGCAATATCGCCGGCAGGGCCTGCGCGGCATGGTCAGTGTACTCAACGAGCGCGTGCTTAGCCGGCCCACCGGTGAATCCCTATATCTCATCGTCAATAGCGAAAAGAAGCCGCTTGCCGGAAACCTGAATGAATGGCCGGCTGTGCTCGAGGACAGAAACGGCTGGATCAGCTTCTATCTCAATCGTCCCGCCGACCGTTTCGAGCAGCCTCATCTGGCGCGCGCCAAACTGTTCCAGTTGCAGGGCGGCTATATGTTGCTCGTGGGTAGGGACGTCTATGACTTGTTCAGAGTACGAGCACTCATAGAACAGTCGCTCCTCTATGGTATCGGAATCACGATTGCGCTGGCCTTTCTTGGCGGTGTGCTGCTGGCGCGTGGCACGCGATCACGCATCGAAACCATAAACCAGACCAGTCGCAAGATCATGCAGGGCGATCTTTCATTGCGTGTTCCCGTTCGCGGGACCGGCGACGATTTCGACGAACTTGCCGTGCATCTCAATCGCATGCTCGAGCAGATCGAGGAGTTGATGGCGGGCGTCAAGCATGTGTCGGACAACATTGCACACGATCTGCGAACGCCGCTTACGCGGTTGCGCAGCCGGCTCGAGGTGCTGTCCTCCAATCATCTCGATGTCGATTCGCAGCAGATTGTCGAGGAAGCCTTGGGAGAGACCGACCGCCTGCTCATCACGTTCAATTCGCTCCTGCGGATTGCGAGGATAGAGTCGGGTGGCTACCAGGCGCACTTCACCAAGGTTGATATGGTGGCCCTGGTGAACGATGCCATCGAGTTATACGATGCGCTGGCCCAGGACAAGCACCAGACTGTCGAGGTTGAGCTTGCGAGTGATGTCTGTGTGAGTGGCGACCAGAATTTGCTGTTTCAGGCCGTGGCCAACCTGCTGGATAATGCGATCAAGTACTCCCCGGAAAACAGCCGCGTCGGTATCGAGCTTAGTGGCGGGCGTGAAGTGAGGCTGACAGTCTGGGATACCGGTCCCGGCATTGCGCCAGAAGAGCGAGAGCATGTATTCGAGCGCTTCTATCGCGTTGACAAGACGCGCGGTTTGCCCGGCAACGGCCTCGGCCTCAGCATGGTCCGGGCTGTGGCCAGGATGCACAAAGGTCGTATCGAGCTTTCTGAGACCTCAGAGGCGTCTGGCGGGCTTCGGGTCATCATTACGCTCCCGACCTGTGAGGGCGAAACGGTTACGCCACCAGCCCTACCGTATCAGGGGGATTCGACGCCGAGAAGCCTGCATGGCAGGCTCGACCGCTAGTGGTCTCAGCCTTTGCGGCCGAGGAAGTTCCTGACGGTATCCGAGGTTGTTTTGAAAGGGTGTCTGGCGGCCTGGCTGATAAAGGTGCGGGCCCGCTGAACAGAGACTTTTTTCTGATCGAGACGAGCTCGCAGACTGTCGAGTTCGCCTTCGAGGTGCTTTTGCTCGGCCAGGACGTAGGCCAGAACGGTATGTCGGTTAAAGTCGTCCGTGATTCCCAGCTTTTCAAGGCGACCCCCGATCAGGTCGAGTCCGGAAAGTGCCTTGTCCATCATAATCTGTGTATTCATCCTGCTGCTCCTGCGTAGCTGACTGCAGGCATTTGAAGCCGCAGCCATGGTTATCTTGGCCAGACGGTGGCACTGGCTTCAGGATGCTATGCCGAGACCCTAGAGCGTTCAACCTAAATCAATCGGGCGATTACAGATACTTAACGCGGCGGCCACCTCATAGCCACAAGCCAAGCCCTATAGTGGAGTCATGAGAGGGCAATCGAATTGTCTTTTTCATGAGTAGCTCCTGTGTAGGGTCTCGTACAGGTCCCCCTGACAAGACCCAATTTGAACCTCGGTGATTGCCGGGGTTTTTTTTCGCCCGCGTTTTCAACACGAGTCAGGTTGAGGGTCCGCCGTCTCCTGAATCCGTTGACGGATGAATCGAGCGCTGCGAGGTGGGGGGCAAAGCTACGGGAATGGCAGTGTCGCCGAGCGAGAACGCTGCAAGATGATCCATCAGCCATTGCTCAGCCACTGCGGCCTCCATGGGCCGGGCAAAATAATAGCCCTGGACAAAATCGCAGCACTCATCGCGCAGGAACTCCAGTTGGGCTTCACACTCTATGCCTTCTGCAATGACCGATAGGCCCAGGCTGTGGCTCATGGTGATGATCGTCCTCGCCAATGTGGTATTGCCCACGTGCTGAGGTGCCCCGGTGAGAAAGCTGCGGTCAAGCTTGAGACTGTGCAGGGGCAGGCGTTGCAAATAGCCAAGGTTGGAATAGCCGGTGCCGAAATCATCGATGGCAAATCTTATGCCTTCTTTACATATCTTGTGCAAGCTGGCTTCGGTTACCAGATCATCCTGGATGAGTGAGCGTTCGGTCAGTTCCAGTTCCAGGAGATGAGGCGGAAATCCTGAATCTTTTATTACCGACTGCAAGGTCTGGAACAGTTCATCGGTCCGAAGCTGGTTTGCTGAGATGTTTACGGCAAGCTGAAGGTCTTCGCCGGTCGCGATCTGCCATTTTCGCATCTGAAGGCAGGCGGTCTGCAGCAGCCAATTGCCAATGGGCGCTATCATCCCATTCTCCTCTGCCAGAGCAATGAACCGCTCCGGAGACACGTTGCCCATTGCACTGTTTTGCCACCGAAGCAGGGATTCGAATCCGGCCACCTTTCCACTTTGGACCATAACTATTGGCTGGTAGTGCACACTCAGCTCGTCACGCTCAAGTGCATATCTCAGGTTCAGTTCGAGCTCCTGGCGTTCACGCAACTGCGCGTTCATTTCTTCAAGAAAAAACTGATAGTTGTTTCGGCCAGTTTCCTTTGCGCGATACAAGGCAATGTCTGCATGGCGCAATAGACTCTCGTAATTTTCCCCGTCGCCCGGATACACCGCTATGCCTACGCTGCAGGTCACGAAGGCTTCGCTACCATTCAAGACGAAGGGCCTGGCAAAGCTTTCGACGACTTGCTCGGCGGTTCGCTCGGCAAGCTCGACACGCGCAAGGTTAGGCAGGATGATGAGGAACTCATCGCCACCGAAGCGTGCGAGCAACTGGCCCTCCTGCATTACCGTGCCTAGCCGGCCTGCAGTCTGCTTCAGCAGTTCGTCCCCCACCTCATGGCCCAGGGTATCGTTGACATGCATGAAATTGTCGAGATCGATGAACATGAGGGCTACGTTGGTGTTCTGACTACGAGCGTGTTCGACTTCCAACTGCAGGCGCTCAGTGGCGAAAGCGCGGTTCGCCAGCTTCGTCAAGTCATCCGTCGACGCTTGTAGTCGAAGGCTTTCTTCATAGTTCTTCCGTTCAGTGATCTCGGTCACCACGCCGACAAAGCCTATGACCGTACCATCATCGCTGCGTTCAGGAGCTGCCTGAGTCGTCACCCACACGACCCGTCCATCTGGGCGGCTGACTCGATATTCCGCGTCGAAGGCCACGCCTTGCCGCGACGTAGTACGCCAGAGTTCTGCGACATAGCGCCTGTCGTGAACATGCACGGCATTGATCCAGCCCGAGCCCAGAATCTGTTTGCTTCGCATGCCGTACATTTGCGCCAGACGACTGTTGGTATAGATGCACTCACCCTCGACATCGCTGCGGAAAATGCCAGCAGGCACGGCAGCCGCCAGCGTGCGATACTGATTTTCGCTCTCTCGAAGGGCCTTTTCTGCTGCTCGAAGTTCGGTGGTGTCTACATTTGTGCCAATCAACTGTATCGGTCGCCCTCTGCTGTCATACACGCAGCGCCCCTTGCCGAGTATCCATCGGGGCGTCCCTTCCGCGGTGAGAATGCGGAATTCCGCCTCATAGATGCTTTTGCGCTCAATAGCCTCCATGAGACGCTGACGCACCATGGTCTGATCGTCCGGGTGAATCCGCGCAATCATTTTTTCCGCAGTGAGCACCTTCTCAACATCAGGTAAGCCAAACAGGCTGCGTAACACGGTCGAACCGTAGATCAGGTCGGTGGTGAGATCCCATTCCCACGTGCCGATTCTGGCTACCGTGGTAGCGAAATCGTAGCGGGCTTCCGAGATCTTGAGTTGCAGATAATGCTGGCGACTCCAGTGAAGCACTTGCGCCATGGCGAGACTGACCAGAACGAAGGTCAGTAAACGTCCTCGAGCGGCGGCGCCCTGAACATTAAATTCCTGATAGGGCTGCATAAACAGGTAAGCTGCTGCAATTGCGCCCAATAGCGTGACGAGCGTTGCGGAGCGACGGCCAAAAAACCAGGCGCTCAGAAATACGACGGGGTAAATCAGAATAAATGGCGCATTGCGTGCGAGCGGGTCCGCTGCCCATTGCATCAGGAGTACAACCGCAAGCGCCACGACCGCTGTGATGTCCCGGACCAAGGCCGAAGAGCGGGAAGGTTTCAAACAATTCTCCAGTGCTGAGCGGTTATGACTGCGCTATGGCTTCACCGGCCTATCATCGCGGCGAGGCAGGTGATCATCCCGAGATCTATCCAAGGTGCCATCGGCTTGCACCGTGGTGCAAACCCCCGGGATCTGCATCGAGCATAGACACTCTGCTAATATACGCCTCGTTATTAGGCTATTCCATAACCACTTGAGCTGACAGAAGGTTGAGAGTTGGCCCCTCATTAACAGATGTTCAGACTCGCTATTACAGTGCCTCCCATGAGAACAAAACTGATTACCAGAAGCGGCTTTGAGCGCCTGAAGGCGGAGTTGGACAAACTTTGGCGCGAAGAAAGACCCGAAGTGACGAAGAAGGTGTCCTGGGCGGCAAGCCTTGGCGATCGCAGCGAAAATGCTGACTACCAATATAACAAGCGTCTCTTGAGGCAGATTGATAAACGGGTAAGGTACCTGCGTCAGTCTCTCGAGGAGCTGCGAGTCGTTGATTACGCACCTGAGCAGGAAGGAGCCGTCTTTTTCGGTGCTTGGGTCGGCATCGAGAACGACGAAGAGGTCCATCGGCGTTTCCGCATTGTAGGCTACGACGAGATCTTCGACAGGAGAGACTTTATTTCGATCGACTCACCGATGGCCCGGGCGCTACTGAAGAAAAAGGTCGGTGATGAGGCCGTGGTAGAAACCCCGTCTGGACCTGCGCTCTGGTATATCACCAGTATTGAGTACGAAAAGTAGTTGCCCAGATTCTCATTGCGGGATTGTATAAGAGCGCACAATATCCCCGGCGTATTGTATGGATAATATACGGTGCACAGAAACTATAACTAGAAAAAACGGGAAGACTACATGGACTCACTCACACGAATTGGGATGGCCGCTGTGGTCGGCCTCCTGCTCAGTTCAAGCCTGCTCAGCTTTGCCGAAGAAGATGAGCTCATAGATATTGTCGATCCAGTTTCCTCCGCTGAGCAGGAGGTTACGGAGCGCGTCGAATATACTGAAGTCGAAGTGGTTGAAGAGTTGGTGCAGCAGGATGCCGCGGAAAGTCAGGCGCGTAGTGAAGAAAGCGAAAAGGAAATCGTGACGCAGCCACTGCTGATCGATCCGAAGACTGAAGAGATCGAGGCTGTCGTCATTCAGGCCGACGTGCCAGGACCAGAAATTATCAAAAAAGATGAATTTGTCATTCTGGAAAGTAAGCCGCTTGATACTGGCACACCACAAAATGTGCCCTCGGCAGAGCGCAACAGTAATCTGATAGATCCCCAACGTGCCGACCGTTCGACAGTGGAGACCATTCCGTTCAAGCCAATGGACCTGCAGGCTCTGGCCGAAATGGGTATCGACGGCGCGCTTGATGCACCCGATCTCGATCGATCGGACGACCCCCAGGCTCCAGTGTCGCCACTATCTGACGAGCAGGCTCGGGAACAGCTGAGAAAGTACGACACTCGCGAAGACCTCGGGCGCTTCAACGTGCCTACAGAATTCCGTCTGCGTCCGGCTCCAGTTGATGTGACGGGTCGCACTTACAATTACGACTATCTCATCTCGACACCGCGTTAGACGCCCGGCCAATTGCGCCTGCCGGGTGGTGCCCTGCCAAACGGTGGGTGTTACCTGGCAGCCATATCCGGCCATATGCAGACGCAGCATTTCGGCCCTGCGCCTGTCGTGCTGTGTTATCGGTTCTTCAGATTCTCGATCGAATCGATATAGCGCTGCATGGCCGATTCCTTGCTGATGCCTTTTAGATCCGCCCATGCGTCGTACTTGGCGCGGTTGATGAAATCCATCATGCCAGGGCGGCTGCCCGTTACGTCACCTTCGGTGGCCTGCTTGTACAGACCATAGAGCTCCAGCTTCAATTCGTTGGAAGGTTTGAAATCACCCTCGGCGGTTTTGACGTAGTCGACGGTCTCGTAAAATTCCTTTTCCAGGTCGCTCATGTATTCTCCTTTGGGGTAGGGCAGGCTAGTAGCGCGCAATGCGCTGGGTCGGGTATTCCGCAGGGGTGCTCCACACGGGGTGCTCCACACGGGACATTTGCAATTTTGCAGAACTGTGCCAAGAATACCGCCCTCACTCACAAGTTGGAAGGATGCCTGCATCAGCATGAATAAACTTGCCTCTATCGTCGGTCGGATTAACGGATTACCGGGCTTTGCCCGTTCGCGCGCACTGACGCTGTTCTTCAATCGGCTGGTGAAGTACGCAGGCACCAGTGGGACCGTGGTCGAGAAACTCACCACCAATCACTGCATCGTGACACTGAAGAATCGTAAGCGGGTTCAGAACCATATTGGTAGTGTGCATGCGGTCGCCTGTGCACTGATTGCCGAGTCTGCAACCGGTTTTGTGGTGGGTATGAATGTGCCGGACGACAAGGTGCCCGTCATCAAGAGCATGAACATCGACTATGTGAAGCGGGCAAAGGGCGATATGCGTGCCGAAGCCAGACTTACCGCGGCCCAGATACAGGCGATGAAGACGCAGGACAAGGGCGAAGCGGTGGTCGAAGTCGTTATCACAGATGCCGAGGGAAAATCGCCCTTGCTGGCAAAGATGGTTTGGGCCTGGACGCCGAAGCGTCGCTAGGATGTTCGGTCCGGAGAGACTGAGCGGCCATGAACAGGAGCGTCGCGGTTATCGTGCAACAGCTTCAGGTATCGTTCGATAACTGGCGTTTCGGATTTGGGATCCACGCCATCCTCCAGCTGCTCTACCGCCGCCAATGAAGCTTCGAGCTTCATCTCGGCAATGAAGGGGCTCACGGTGCCAGTGCCCGAGTCAGGTGCTGGCGCGGAGAGATAGAGGGCATGCCGTGCTCTCGTGATAGCTACATAGGCCAGACGCCGTTCCGCTTCGAGGTCAGTCGGCTTCCCGGCGGCTTCTGCACTCTGCCCGTTGCGCCGGTAAGGCAGCACACTGTCCCTGAAGCCGGCTACGACCACGGTAGGCCATTCAAGCCCCTTGGTTTTGTGTATGGTCGTGAGCTCAACGATAGCAGCCCTGTGGTCGCTGCCGCTGCGCTGGCCGTTGCTCAGTCCGGCTTCGGCCCGCAACTCCTCGAAGTGCTGAAGCGTCTCTCTGACCGGTAGATTCAGGACCTTGATGTAGTAGTAAAGCCCCAGAACATTGTTTACTTTTTCATCGGCGGCTTCGGTTGTCAGTGCTGATGCGCCCAACTGGGATAGCAGGTCGGTCTGGGTAATGTACTGGCTCAGTACGTTAGCTGCTGAACCCAAACTCAGCGTGGCCGCACGCAATGCGGCCAACGTGCCTTCGATTCTGGATAGCTGCCAGCTGCTGATGCCGAATTGGGCCTTACAGTTCTGCTTGTTCAGGCCGATCTGTTCCAGTTGTTCAGGTGCGGTCGGGTCGATGCGCGCCAGTGACCGCGCCAGGCCCCGCAGCATGTCATCGCGTATTGCAACATGTGGAAAGCGCAGTACCTCCAGCATGATCTCACTGCGAGTGTCGATCGGTAGCGCGAGCCAGTCGGCCGCGGTCGCCCTTAGCAGATTCAGTACCTGACGTACTTCACGATTGTTCAGAGCGCCCTTGTTCTCATCTATGCGGTAGGGCATTCGGTTGGCCAGGAGTGCCAGCTCGATTGGCACGGCCTGAGACCAGAGGCGACAGAGAATGGCGACTGGCGTGGTTGCGCCAGGTGCGGCAGAAGCGGGCGCAAGTGACTGCAGTAGCTTGGCGATGGCATGAGCCTCATCTGTACTTTTGAGCATCTCGACGCTTGTGGCGGGCGTCGAGAGGTGGGCTCTGCACAGAATGTCCCGCCGCTGCTTGTTGTGTCCGATCAGATGATTGGCGGCGAGCGCAGCACGGTGGCCATACCGAAATGACCAGGTGAGCTGAAAAGGCGCTGGATTCTCGAAGTCTTCCTGAAAGCGCTTGAGAATGAAGTCGGTACTCGCGCCTCTGAACTCGTAGATGGTCTGGTCGGGATCGCCAACGATGGTCACCTTGGCGCGGGAGCCGGCAATGTGTTTCAGCAGCTGGTGCTGTACTTCATTGGTGTCCTGGTACTCATCGACAAGCACCACATCCATTTTATCGCGTACCAGTTTTCGCAGGTGTTCATGCTTCTGCAGGCATCTCACCGGTTCATACAACATGTCGGCAAAGCTGATACGACTTTCTCGCTGGCGCCAGTCTTCGAAGCGTTCAGCGACATCCTTGAGAAAGCCGAACTTCGGTTGGATATCCAGCTGCTCGAACGTGAAGTCGAAATCGGTCAGCTGCGCCTTGCTAATCTCCAGAATCGCCTCGGCTTTCTCGATATGCTCCTTCTTGTCGCGGTTCAGCGTGGTGCGGAGATCTTCCGGCGCAGCTTCCCGTATAAGCCGCCAGAGCTGGAACTGAATCTCTCCCTCGCTGAGGATCTTCGGATTGAACGGTTCGAGATAGCCTTCGTCGATAAACCGCTTGTACAGGCGCAGCCCCATGGCGTGATATGTACGAATCTCTGGCAAGGGCTGAGACGGATTTACAGCGCTCATGGCGAGCTTGCGGATTTTCTTCTCGAACTCGAGCTTGGCCGCCCGATTGAACATCAGCACGAGAATTCGCTGGGCGCTAACGCCGTTGTTCAGCAAGTGCAGGATGCGATGTGCCAGCGTAGTAGTCTTTCCGCTACCGGCAACGGCCGTAATGGCGGCGTGGCTGACCTCTGCCTCGATGATCGCGCGTTGTTCTGCCGTGAGTTGCACGGTCTCAGCAACAGGCGCGGTCGTCCCTGGTTTGTTCAAATCGGGCAAAGCGTGTTCCGTGTCGGATTCCTGGCAAGTGAGCCGCAGCTTGCCTGTACTTGTCCTGTTGTTATCGCGCAAACTGCTGACTGGGAAGAAGTAGGGCTCAAGGGCTCACCAATAATAATCGATATTACCAGAACGCCGCGTTGAAGCAGAGCCGCATCGAATAAAGTAGGCAGGCTCCAGCTACAAGGATGGCGCGTTTGAAAAGGAATCCTCATGCTCACGAGAAATGCCACGGCCTTGCTGCTGCTGCTTGCCGCCCCCACTGTACTCCAGGGCTGTACCACCCCACCGAAAACAGATGCCACAGCTGTACTGTCTGCAGCCAACAAGGGCGATACCCAGCGCCTCGTGGACCAGCTCGCGGAGGGTGCTGATCCGAATATTACCGATCCTGCCAACATGGAAACGCCTCTACATATTGCGGCGCGGCGCGGCGATAGTCGCGCTGTGCAGGCTCTGGCTGCCTCAGGTGCCGAACTCAATGCCCGTCGCTCCGATGGTGCGACACCTCTGGCGCTGGCGATTACGAACGGCCATCTGTCGACGTCAAAAGCGCTGATTCGAGCCGGCGCTCGGGTTAATACCCAGTATCAGAACAAGCCATTGCTGATGATCGTAGTGGAGCAGGGCTCTTTGCTGATGGCGCAGGTCATGCTTTCAGCCGGCGCAAGCGTCAATGCCCGCGATGCCGAAGGCGAAACAGCGCTGATGGTAGCAGTGAAGAAGAACAACGAAGATATGCAGATGCTGCTGAGGCAGTCCGGCGGTGAGATCTGACCGATAACCAGATCTCACAACGTCTTTGAGTAGATGCCGACCTTATTCCTGATCGGGCGAGAGATTTCTTGAATAAAAGATTTCTCGCATTTCGCGCTGCAGCCGTCGGCGAATGCCCTCAGCCTGATCCTCTTCCATTTCATCGGAACCAGAGCCGAACAGGTAGTTGTCCAGATCGAAATCCTTCAGCATCATCTTCGTGTGGAACAGGTTTTCCTGGTACACATTCACGTCGATCATCTGATACAGGTTCTGTGTATCCTGGGTGAGGAACTCCTGGATCGAATTGATGTCATGGTCGATGTAAATCTTGGTGCCGTCGAGTTCGCGGGTAAAGCCACGCACGCGATAGTCGATCGTTACCACATCGGAATCGAAGCTGTGAATAAGATAGTTCAGGGCCTTCAGCGGTGAGATAAGGCCACAGGTCGACACATCGATATCGGCACGGAAGGTGCTGATACCACCATCCGGATGGCTCTCTGGATAGGTGTGGACCGTTACGTGACTCTTGTCGAGGTGAGCGACGACGGTTTCAGGCAGCGGGCCAGGCGAAGCCTCGTCAGATCCTGGCGGTGGTGGCACTTCGTGCTCGGCGATGAGCATCGTGACACTGGCGCCGTGCGGATCGTAATCCTGACGTGACACGTTAAGAATGTGCGCGCCGATAATCTCGACAACGTCGGTGAGAATCTGGGTCAGACGCTCGGCGTTGTACTGCTCGTCGATATAGGCGATGTAGGCGTCCTTCTGTTCCTCAGTCACCGCATAGCTCATATCATAGATATTGAAGCTGAGTGATTTGGTCAGATTGTTGAAGCCGTGCAGTTTTAACTTTTCATTCATTGACTGGTCCGCGTGTTTCAGGATTCAGCTATCGTGTAGTCGTGGGTGATTTTCACGCCACCGCGTTCGAGCATTATAGAGGCCGAGCAATATTTGTCAGCCGACATCTTGATGGCTCGTTCAACCTGTTTCGGGCTGACATCAGTACCTTTGATTTCGAAATGAATATGGATATCGGTAAATACGGCCGGTATCTCATCAGCACGCTTGGCCTTCACTGTAGCGACACAGTCCGAAACCACCTGGCGCGATCGGCGCAGGATCATCATGACATCGAACGAGGTACAGGCGCCCAGGCCGACCAGCATGGTCTCCATTGGACGCGGTCCCTGATTCTTGCCGCCCTGGTCCGGGGGGCCGTCGATGGTCAGGGTATGGCCGCTTTCAGTCTTTGCTTCGAAAAGGGCATCGCCCTTCCATGCTATCGTTGCTTTCATCGCGAGATCATCAGTTCGTCGGCAGCAGTGCTGCCATTATAAGGGGGCAAAGCCTACCACATGCCGGCTTGCCTAATCACAGGATTTCTGCTTAATTTAACATAGTGGTCATAATGCATCTTTTTAATGAACCCATACCTATGCAATCCATGAGTGAACAGAGGAATCAAGAATGGTGACGGTAGTAAAGCCAACCGAGCAAACCAAACATCTTGATTATTTCCTCTCACAGTGTCACCGAAGACGCTATCCCAGCAAAAGCACCATCATCTACGCTGGCGACAAGAGCGATTCACTGTTCTACATCATCAAGGGATCCACGACGGTTATCATCGAGGATGATGATGGCCGGGAAATGATCATGGCCTACCTGAACGCCGGAGACTTTTTCGGGGAGATGGGCGTGTTCGACCCGGAAGCGGTCGGCTCACGCAGTGCCTGGGTCAAGGCCAAGACTGAATGCGAAGTGGCTGAAATCAGTTACAGCAAGTTCCGCGAAATCGCTCAGGAAGACCCAAAAATTCTCTACTTCATCGGCGAGCAGATGGCGACGCGACTGCGTCAGACCACTCGCAAGGTGGGCGACCTTGCCTTCCTCGATGTGACTGGTCGGGTAGCCCGCACGCTACTGGATCTCTGTCGTGAACCCGACGCCATGACCCATCCCGACGGCATGCAGATCAAGATCACCCGCCAGGAGATCGGCCGCATCGTTGGATGTTCGCGTGAGATGGTTGGGCGCGTGCTGAAGGCTCTGGAAGATCAGGGCCTGGTGCAGGTGAAGGGCAAAACCATGGTGGTCTACGGAACGCGCTAAGGGTTTTACGGTCGAGCTGGACGTCGAGACCAGCTCGATCAAGGCCCCGCGAGGGCTTCCAGTCCGGTAAGCGTATCAATCTTTGCCCGAAACGGCATCCCCTCCCTGCACAGATAATATTCCTGATATCTACCCGAATGCGGGCGGTCCCACGAGCCAGCCATAAGGTCTTGTTGCCAGCGCTTCCCATGAATTACTATTCGAAGAATAGTCACATGAAGATGCGAAGCGGTCCGCTACCTGTCTTCAATGTCGACACTGGTGTCATCAGGTCCACACATATGAACTGTTCCACGGACCTGAGGGTCTTTCTCTGCCGTAGGGCTAGCAGGGCAAGCACATACCGCGGTTGCGTGATTGGGATCGGCGCCTTGTCAGCGCTGCTGGTGCCCTGCGCCGCGCATGCACAGGATGTTGCCCTGGCAGATCTGTCTCTCGAAGAACTGGCTGAAATGCCGGTTATTTCAGTATCCAAGGCGGCGCGGCCGGTTTCCGATGCGCCGGCATCCGTGTTCGTCATCACTCATGACGATGTGCGACGAAATGGTGCGACCACCTTGCCGGAGGCGCTGCGCCTCGCGCCAAACCTTCAGGTCGCACGTATCGATGCGCGCAACTATGCCATCTCCGCGCGAGGCTTCAATAATCTCCTGGCCAACAAGATGCTGGTGATGATAGATGGCCGCACCGTGTATTCCCCCTTCTTCTCAGGCGTCTTCTGGGATGCGCAGGATGTGCTGCTGGAAGACCTGGATCGTGTAGAAGTCGTGAGTGGCCCTGGTGGCACGCTGTGGGGAGCTAACGCGGTCAATGGGGTCATCAACGTTGTCACACGATCTGCAGCCGAGACCCAGGGCGAGCTGTTTTCCGTCGGCGCCAGCGAGCAGGAGCATCATGCTGCAGCCAGATACGGGGGTGAACTGATTGCTGATGGCCACTACAGAGTGTATGGCAAGCGTAGTCAGCACGATGACGTCGAGCGAGCCGACGGCAGCCCCACCGAAACTGGTTGGGATCGCTCCCAGGCAGGTTTCAGGACCGATTGGACCAGTAACAACCGCTCCCTGACGGTCCAGGGGGATTTCTATCAGGGAGAGCTCGAACAGACCGACCTGAGAGATACCGAGATCGAGGGCGCCAATGTGCTCACGCGCGCGACCTGGGCGCGCTCGGCGGAGTCCCTGTGGTCGTTGCAGGCTTACTTCGACCATACGCACCGTGATCAGGCCGAATCGTACGAGCAGCATCTCAATACGATTGATATTGAACTACAACACGAATGGTCACTCGACGATACTCACACGCTCGTATGGGGTGGTGGGCATCGATATCTGACAGATCGAGTCGAGAACAGACAGCGTTTCGAGTTCCTGCCGGATGATGTGGTGTTGCGATGGACCAACGTGTTCGCCCAGGATGAGATAACGCTGACGGACAAATTGCGTCTGACTGTGGGGACCAGACTGGAGCATAATCCTTACACCGGATGGGAGAGCATGCCCAGCGCACACCTCGCATGGACACCGGCTGCTCGTCAGCTCATCTGGAGCAGTATCGCGATCGCGGTCCGGTCTCCGTCGCGTATTGACCGGGACTTTTTCAGCCCGGTGAATCCCCCACTGCTCGACGGTGTGCCCCAGTACGAATTCGCTGGTGGCAAGAACTTCGAATCTGAGACTTCGACTGTTTATGAGCTAGGCTACCGAAGCCAGCCCGTGGCCGCTGTGAACTGGTCGGTAACCGGCTTCTACAGCCACTACGATGATCTGCGCACCTTGGAGCCGAATCCCTCTGGCACTGGTCAGGTGTTCAGGAATCGAGCAAAAGGCAATGTCTATGGTCTGGAAACCTGGGCAAGCTGGCAGGCTACTGCGCGATGGCGGCTGCACGCTGGCTTCGTGGTTCAGCGTCTGGATATCGATCTCAAGCCCGGCAGCCTCGATACGTCCAGCACCACGAACATAGCCAATGGGGATCCTGAGTTTTATGGTCAGATCCGTTCTGCCTTCGATATCAGTCACCAACTGACACTTGACGCCTTCCTTCGGCACGCTGGTGAGATCGAGCAGATCGATGTGCCAGCTTACACCTCGCTCGATCTGCGCCTAGGATGGCGGCCCCTGTCCCGTCTCGAGCTCTCGCTGGTAGGACAGAATCTGCTGGATGATACTCATCCGGAGTTTGGCAGAGCGCCTGTACGTAGCGAGTTCGAGCGCGGTGTTTTTGGCAAGCTCGTGTGGGGGCTGTAGCATGACAACTGCGTGCCGCGTTCAGAACATTGCCGAGGCCCTGGGCCAAGGCTGCCGTTCCCGTCGGCTTGCGTTTCTCGCCATCTGTTTCGGCGTTTGGGGATTTTCTGTCGTGGCGGCGGCGAAGGACGGGGCGCCGGAGTATCGGATCAAGGCAGCAATGGTCTTCAAGTTTCTCAGCTATACGCAGTGGCCCGACTCTGCATTCGAGGCCCCGGATTCCCCCTACAGGATCTGGGTGCTGGGCGCCAGCCCGATCAGTGCCGAACTCCAGGAAGGCATAGCAGGTAGACTCGTGAACGATAGGCCGGTACAGGTACTAACGGCCTCGAGCACACGAGAAATCACCCTCCCTCACGTCGTTTTCGTAGGTCACGATGCCGAAGATGCTCTAGCGGCCCTGACCAGGCGGAACAGGGGCAAGCCGCTGCTCGTTGTCACTGAAAATGAAGATGGGCTGGCACCTGGCAGTACGATCAACCTGAGACTGATCAGCGGTCGTGTCGGATTTGACGTTTCGCTGCATTGGGCAGATATCTCCCAACTCAAACTGAGCTCTCGTCTCCTGGCCGTGGCATCCTCAGTCGAGCGAGAGGCGCCCTAGTGATGCGCCCTCTCAGTAAGTCCATATCCAGCAAGCTGATGCTCGTGGTCATGGCCACGACCTTCTTTGCGCTGCTGATCCATGCCTCGATCATGCTCGTGGTGAACCTTCGTGCCTATCACGACGAACTCATCAGCGATGTGCGCACTCAAGCCAGTATCATCGCTGATATCAGCACACCCGCGCTGGAGTTTAATGATCCGCTCACAGCCAGACAGAACCTGGAGCTTCTGAGGACTCGACCAGCCATCATCAACGCGGTGCTGTTCACGCCGGATAGGGAAAAGTTCGCTGAATACACCAGTAAGGCCGCTACCCGCGATGGTCAGCACGTTCGATGGCCTACGCCCGAGGAGCTGGCCGAAGGCCATGTGGTCGAGGCCGACAGGCTTCATGTCTGGCAGCCGCTCGTCAAGGATGATCAGGTCATTGCTACAGTCTACATCCGTGCACGCTATGAGCTGAGTGCGCGTCTTCTGAACTATGTTCTGATTCTGATCGGCGTCATGGCAGCAAGCCTGGGTTTCGCGCTATTTATTGCCACCTGGCTTCGTGGTGCGCTGACAGCTCCAATTTTTGCCGTGACCGATGTGGCTCGTCGGGTGATGCAGACTCGCGACTTTTCGCTTCGAGCCCAGAAACATACAGAAGATGAAATTGGCGTTCTCGTCGAAGCATTCAACGATATGCTGAGCGAAATAGAACGTCGTGCCAGTGCCCTGGAACAGTCGAACCGTTCGCTCGAGCACGAAATGTCCGAGCGCCATGCAGCGGAGAACGCCTTGCGAATTGCGGATCGTCGTAAGGATGAGTTTCTCGCAACGCTTGCTCATGAGCTGCGCAACCCATTGGCGCCTCTGGCTAATGGCTTGAGGATCCTCCGCATTCCAGGCGATATGAAGCCTGAACAGCAGACCGCTCTCGTGGTGATGGAGCGGCAGTTGAAACAGATGGTCCGGCTTGTCGATGATCTGCTCGACGTGTCGAGGATTACAACAGGAAAGTTGACGATAACGAAATCGCTGGTGGATCTGGAGTCGATCATGCAGAACGCTATCGAAACCAGTGGGTTATTCATCGAAGAGATGGGCCACGACTTTTCCGTCACTATGCCGGCAGACCCCGTCTATCTCGATGCTGATCCGGTTCGCCTCGCTCAGGTTTTCTCGAACCTGCTAAATAACGCAGCGAAATATACGCCCCGTGGCGGCAGGATCAGCTTCGCCGCTCGGGTGGAAGATAACCAGGCAGTTGTCGATGTCGAAGACAACGGTATTGGTATCCAGCCAGAGATGCTGCCAGAAATCTTCGGCATGTTCATCCAGGTGGATCAGTCGCTGGAGCGCGATCAGGCAGGGCTAGGGGTAGGGCTGGCCCTGTCGAGGCGTCTGGTCGAACTCCATGGAGGACAACTCCTCGTCGGCAGCAAGGGTAGCAGGCAGGGCAGTACCTTTACCGTAAGGATCGATGTTGCGGAAAAGCCGGCAGGTATCAAGGCCACAGCGGCGGCGGTGAGTGAGGTACAGAAAGCGAGCTGCCGTGTGCTGCTGGTAGACGACAACATCGACTTCGTGAGCAGCCTGAAGACCTTGCTGACTCACTCAGGTCATGAGGTTCGTCTTGCTCATTCCGGCGAGGATGCCCTGATGATAGCTGCTGATTTCGTGCCCGACATCGCCTTTCTGGACATCGGGATGCCAGGCATGAACGGCTATGACCTGGCACGGGCCCTCCGACAGAAGTCGGCATTGGCAGACTGTACATTAGTCGCGGTCACTGGCTGGGGACAGGAAAAAGACAGGCAGTTGTCCAAAGAGGCAGGCTTCGACCATCACCTGCTCAAACCCGCCGCCCTCGAGGACATCAAGGCGCTGATCGAGTGCGGTCGCAATAACGGCTAGCTGCCTCGGCCCTCGAATTTGCCAGGCGTGGTGTCGTACCAGCTGCGGAAGGCCTTGAAGAAGGCGCTTGGTTCGCTGAACCCCAGCAGTGCACTCAGCTCATCCATCTTTGAAACGCCGTTCTTAAGATAGTGATGGGCCTTCTCCTTGCGCACCGCCAGCAAGAGGCTCTGATATGTGCAGCTCTCTTTTCTCAGTTTTCTGTGCAGTGTCTGCCGGCTCATATTGAGCTGATTGGCCACGTAATCCGAGCTGAGCAAGGGATCCTGGAGGGCATTGCCGATGATGCGACGCACTTCGCCTTCGAGCGTGGTTCTGCGCATCAGGCCATTGCTCTGTTCGGCAAGCCGGCTTGCCAATACTGCCTTGACGTAAGGGTTGCTCGAAATCACCGGTAAGGTAAGGTCTTCGTGCGCGACCAGAATGGCATCTTCCGCCTGACCGAAACTCACGGCGTCGCCGAAGATGGCTCGGTAAGGCGCCTGGTCCGACACCGTATGCCTGAATGTCGTAGCGAGTGGCATGAGTGGCCTGCCGGTGAGGTGTCGCGCCCAGCTGACGCCAGCAGCCATGCTACGGTCGATGGCGTTATCGAGCCGATATTCGGGCGGTGTGATTTCATAGACGATCTTGACGCCCGAAGCTTGCGCGACCGACCGGATGTTTTCCACTTCGCTCATAACGGCGGCATGTCTGGCGGAAATGACAATGACTTCGCCGAGCGTGTCTGCGAATCTGGTGACGTTTGAAATCATCCCCATGGCCCGCAGGTTGACCCGGCTGCCGATAATCAGGCCGAGCTGCCGTGCATATGGTGATTGCTCGCCGACGCGCCATAGCTTCTGTACAAGGCTGGCCGGAAAGCGGGCTTCGATGTTTTCAAGATCTGCGCGTCTGATCCCGTCTACTTCAGCGTCGGGACCAGCCAGCACACCGAGCTCGACAAGGCCGTCGAAGAGATCGAGGATCGAAGCAGCAGAGACCGTTGGCTCTCTGGATCGGATACCTCTCACCGCAGCGATTGCCAGATAATGAGACAAAAGGACAGCAGGATGTTACGCATGGTCATTACCGGCACAAAAGTGAGCAGCTAGCATCGCACACATACAACAACAGCTAAAACAAGGGCAGGACAGCCAGCCATGGATAATCAGGACATCATAACGTTTCCTCAGTTCGCAAGAAAAATACCAATGCTCATTTCCGGCGTCCCGGGACTGGTGAAAGGCCTCAAAGTTGGCGACACCACCGACAAGACGCGGGTAGTCGGGCTGGGTATGTGTATCGAGACACTGGCTGCCGAGAGCGGACAGACCGAAGCCATCGTCGATGGTGACAGGTCGATGACCTACGCTGAATTCAACGCCTGGGCCAATCGGGTCGGCAATTACCTGACCTCGACGGGCATCGTCAAAGGTGATGCCGTTGTCATCATGATCGAGAACCGGCTTGAGCTGATGGTTGCCATTACCGCGTGTGCCAAAATTGGCGCGGTCAGTGCGCTAGTCAACACCTCGCAGCGTGGCAGGGTGCTAACGCACAGTATCAATCTGGTGGCGCCCAGGGCGACCATAGTTGGTGCAGAGCTGGCAGACGCGTATGAAGAGGTGAAAGCGGAACTGATTGTACCAGAGCATCGTCAGTTTCTGGTGGCAGATGAGACTCAGGCGACGCCGAGCCGGGTGGCCGACTATTGGGTCGATCTCATGCACGCCAGCAAGGTGGCCTCCGGTGAGAACCCCCGCCAGTCGCGCGAAATCTACCCTGACGATCCCTGCTTCTACATCTACACATCAGGCACGACCGGCCTGCCCAAGGCCGTGGTGTTCAATCATGGCCGCTTCATGAAAGCCTATGGTTCCTTTGGTTTCGCGGCAGTAAAGCTGGAATCCTCCGATAGAATGTACGTATGCCTGCCGTTCTACCACGCCACCGCTCTGGCCGTATGCTGGGGTTCAGTGCTTGCAGGCGGCGCTACGCTGGTTATGGCCAGACGCTTCAGTGCGTCCAGATTCTGGGAAGACATTCGTCAGCACAAGGTCACGGCATTCGGCTATGTTGGCGAATTGTGTCGCTATCTCATTGAGCGCCCGGTGTCGCCTGATGATCACAGGAACCAGGTTCGCGTCATCGTTGGCAACGGCCTCAGACCGTCAATCTGGAAGCAGTTCAAGGAACGCTTCGGCGTGCCCAGGGTGATGGAGTTTTACGCGTCGAGCGAGGGCAATATTGGCTTTTCCAATGTGCTGAATTTCGACAACACGGTGGGGCTATGTCCATTCCGCTACTCGATCGTCGCCTACGACAATGAGCACGAGCGTCCTGTTCGTAATAGCAAAGGCCGGATGATTCCGGTGAAGAAGGGCGAGACCGGTCTGCTGATAGGCGAAATATCCGAGAAGACCCCTTTCCATGGCTACACCGACGCAGAAAAAACCGAGAAGTGTATTTTCCATGATGTCTTCAAGAAGGGCGATCGCTGGTTCAACTCCGGGGATCTGATGCGAAACATGGGCTTTCGCCACGCCCAGTTCGTCGACCGCCTGGGCGATACCTTCCGCTGGAAGGGAGAGAACGTCTCAACCACGGAAGTTGAATTGATCATTGATGCTCATCCAAGCGTGGTTGAGTCGATCGTCTATGGTGTCGAGATTCCGGGGACCAACGGCCGGGCTGGCATGGCGTGGCTGAAGACAACCGGACACCCGGGGCAATTCGACTTCGAGGGTTTCCTCAAGATGTTACGCAGCAGCCTGCCTGTCTGCGCCGTTCCGATCTTCCTGCGGCTTGGTGAGGCAGCTGAAACGACCGGAACCTTCAAGCACAAAAAGGCGCCTTTGAAGGAGGCTGGCTACGACATCAATTCGACCGACGATCCGATCTATGCCTGGCTCCCAGGCACGACGACCTATACCCGGATCACGCCGGCGATTCTTGAAGGTCTCAACCAGGGCGCTTATCGCCTCTAGTACGGTGGAGTGGTAGATCCCAGGCGCCGTCTGCGTCGGCCAGGCGAGCTGGCAGTCCAGCGGCGATAGGCCCGGGTGAAGGCGCTCTGTTCGGAGAAGCCGAGCAGCAGCGCAATGTCGCTCAGACTGAGGCTGGTATCGCCGAGATACTGCTCTGCAAGTTGTTCACGACTGCGATCCAGCCAGTGCTGCCAGCTCATGTCGTGCTGAGCGAGTCTTCTTTGCAATGTCCGTGGCGACATGTGCATGGCCTGGGCCGCACGCACCAATGTCGGTTCGCCATCCGCGAGCAGTCGCAGCAGAACCTGCTGCAGAATCCGTTCAACGTCGGAGGCGCCGGGTAGTGCACGTAACAGCGCCTGGGCTTGTCGGTCGAGCAAGTGCCTCAGCGTGGGGTCCCGTCGGGGCATGGGGATTGCCAGGTAGGCCTGGGGGAAGCGGACGCGAACATAGGCATCTCCAAAGGATACTGGACAACCAAAAAAGCTCTCATACGCCGACGCGTCTCTGGGGCTCACCTCACCACGAAAGCTAACCTTTGAGAGTGATGGCGGGTCATCCATCTGACGCCGCAGAAAGGTGAGCAGGGCAGCAATCGCAACGCCATCGCCCTGCTGCCCCAGACCACTACTATCGGGAGGCCATCGGATCTCCACATCATCGCCTGTGGCTTCGAGTTCAGCGATGCTCACCCCGTAGAACAGCCGCTCGTAGCGCTGATAGGCCAGCATGGCTTCCCCTACGGTATCCGAAGCCAGAACCAGATAGCCCAGCACGCCAACATGGGCAGGCGTGACACAGGCGCCAATTGCCAGTTCTGGCGCCGGCTGATCAGGCGCGAGGGCAACGCCGCGCTCGACCAGATCACGCCAGACGGGTACGGGCACGTTATCTTCCCGAGACCAGCGGGCGAGCGCGCTGCGAAGATCAAGCGCCTCGTGGTGCGCATCGTCGAGCCAGTCTCTAAGCAGCCCAATCCATGCCCCGGTTACTCGCATAACCTGTCCCATGTCACCTCCGCGAACTGTTGGCGTCTATAGTCAAAAGCGCGTCACGTATGGTCAATAATAGCAACTGATTCGGGTGAAGAATACGCTTGATGATACGCCTGGATGAGGCCAGAACATGTACGAACTGATGACAACAACGATTCGTGAGAGCGGACTCGAGGGGCTCTGGACCTGGCTAAGCACCTGGTTAGCGCTTGATGCCCGTCAGCTCATATTCATGGTCGCCACACCAGTCTTCATTGGTGTGACACTCTGGGAGTATCGACGCATCAGGCATGACAAGCGATTGATGGATGTCGGCGAAGCGTTCAGGAATTTTGGACTCGGCGCCGGCTATCAGGTCACCGAGCTGCTCTTTGCCGGCATCATAGCCTTTCCAGCCTATGCGCTTGTCTATCACTTTCGATTGCTGGATCTCGAGCTGAACTGGCTCACGGCTGTACTGGTGCTGATTGGCGTAGACCTCTGCTTTTACTGGATGCATCGCTGCAGTCATCGAATGCGCTGGTTCTGGGCTGCGCACGTCGTGCATCATTCATCCGAGCGTATGAATTTCTCGACGGCAATGCGGCAGAACGCCACCAATATCTTCAATGGTAACTGGATCTTCTATCTGCCGCTGGCACTCATCGGCTTCAATCCCGTCTGGATAGGCGTCGCGTACGCGCTGTCGCTGGTGTACCAGTTCTTCATTCATACGACACTGGTCGGGCGGCTGCATCCGTGGCTGGAAATGGTATTCAACACGCCCAGCCACCACCGCGTGCATCACGGCAGAAATCCGCAGTATATCGATCAGAATTACGGTGGTGTGCTCATCGTGTGGGATCGTCTATTTGGAACCTTCGTGCCGGAGGATAGCGCTAATCCACCGGAATATGGCATCACCCGACAGGTCTACTCGAACAACCCGATACGACTTTGGACTCATGAATACGTCGACCTGTTCCGCGACATGCGCCGCCCAGGTAAGCTGATTTCCCGCCTGAAACATCTATGGATGCCGCCGGATTGGGAGCGGAGTGACTAGGCGATATCTGCTTCAGTATCGAGCGGCCGTTCCCAGGCAAAGCGGGGTATCGTCTCGCCATCGATTTCGACTGTCTCGGTGAACATGCACAGCGGTCGCACCCATAAACCCTGTTGACCATAGAGTGCTCTGTAGACCACCAGCTCTTCTTCGGTTTCGCTATGACGGGCTACACCCATCACTGCATAGATTTGCCCCTTATAATGGCGGTAGATTCCTGTCCTGAGAGATTTGCTCATGATTCTGGCCCTGATGGATCGAGGCAGGTACGAACCGTGACACGGTATCGTTCTCCATTTGTTGTCATTATGTAACCACGCTTGGTTAATTATTGTTCAGATTGTAGCCGCGCTGTAAAATGCGCGCCACATCACAAAGGGGCTTGGTATGGTTGTACAGACTCTCGATCGTGTATCCCGCAAACATCGGTTTTCGCCGCTCATCGTTAAATTATGCATCCTCGTTCAGTGTACGTTCGTCGCTCAGTTGAGTCATGCAGCGCTACAGTCTGGACAGGTTTATGCAGTGGTCAACGCCGGCAGTGGTCTTGGCATCGACACTGCCGGGGCGAGCATGAACAATGGCGCCATTCTACAGCAATGGGGCACTGGGGCGGGCGCTCACCAACAGGTCATTGCTCGGGCTACAGGCAACGGATTATGGACCCTTGAGCTTCGTCATAGCGGCAAACTGATCGACGTCAACGGCGCTGCGACATGGCCGGGCGCGCCTGTCATACAATGGGCCGCCAACGGCCAGGCCAATCAGCAGTGGCAAATTACTGAAACTGTTACTGGACGCTATCGTGTTGCGTCTGCCAACAGCGGGCAGGTGCTGTCAGTTGCCCAGAACGCGACAAGAAGCGGTGCGGCACTGGTGCAGGATTATGATTTCGGCAACGATTTTCAGCGTTGGGATTTTCGTCTTCTCAAGGGCTATGTCAACCCGGCATCGAATACCGCAGCGTCAGGACAGGTTTACCGTCTGGAAAATGTTGGCAGCGGCAAGAGTCTCGATGTCGCAGGTGCCTCGACTGCGAATCGAGCTAACGTTCAGCAGTGGGGCTACGGCGGCGGTATTCATCAGCAGTTCGTGCTTCGTCAAACCAGCTACGGTGACTGGAACATAGAAGCTCAGCACTCAGGCAGCATGCTCGATGTGGCCGGTAATTCGACTGACGATGGCGGCAATATCCATCAGCATTCAGCCAATGGCTATTCCAACCAGCGATGGCAGTTCAATCGGCTGAGCGACGGCACCTATCAAATCCGATCAGTGCGCAGTGGTCACCTGCTCAGTCCGCAGTTTTTCCAGACTGGCAGTGGGACGAGTGTCGTGCAGGCGGCAGACGTGGGCAGTCCTTTCCAGAGATGGCGTCTGAGCACCATAGAGTTTGCAGCAGATAACGGCAGCGATGGTTTTGCAGCTCAGCCTGGTCGAGACGGTCTTCGAACTACCACTGGCGGTGGTCAGTCGAATCCATGGCGGGTTTACAACTGCCAGGATCTCAAGCAGGCACTCACCAGCCCTTATCCTCAGGTTGTTCAGATTCCGGATAACGTGACCATCGACTGCCGGACCGCACCGCGAGACCAGGTGGCCTGCCCGATCGACTGTGGCTATTCTGATCCTGGCAAGACCTTTTATCGCGTTCCGGTTGGTTCGCAAACCTGCACGTCGCTGGGCAGTGTGAGCAACGCGACTGTGACGCGCTCACGAAATGAAACCGGTATTCACCTTGAGTCGAACAAGACGCTCATTGGTGGCCGTAATTCGAAAGTTAGAGGGGCAAGCTTCAACCTCAACGGCCGCAGCAATATCATCATTCGCAACCTTGAGATCTGGGATGTCAATCCGGGACTCATCGAAGCTGGCGATGGTATCGGCCTCGATAACAGCACCCATGTCTGGATCGATCACGTTCGTCTTGGTTTGATCAGCGATGGGTATATCGATGTCCGAAATAGCGAGAATGTCACACTTTCCTGGAACCACCTGGACGGCCGCAACCCGGCAGTCTGTGGCTCTCAGCACCACTACACGGCCCTCGTATCAGAGTCGCAGGTGACCTTGCATCACAACTACTGGGATGAAGTGTCAGGAAGAAACCCGAAGCTGACAGGCAGTCGCACCCGGGCTCACCTGTTCAACAATTACTGGCGCAATGTGACCTACTTCAGCATCAGTGCCAGTGGCGGTGCGCAGGCACGGGTCGAAGGTAACTTCTTTGAGAATTCCAGTCGCCCGCACTGGAACGAAAACTTCAGCGCTTTCATTGAAGCGCCTCAGAATAGCAACATCTATGTGCTGCGCTCTGCAGAAGAGAAGCAGAACAAGGATGCCTGGGGCTCGGTGTTCGCCGACCTGAAGATGTATGCGTACAAGGTCGATGATGCTTCACGTATCCCGACTGCGGTATCTCAGGGCGCGGGACCACGCTGATTCGTCGTCGTGCTGTCACGGTAACGACTTTGTAAATTCAAGGCGCTGTGGGTCACCCGCAGCGCCTTTCTTCGTTGTGGGGGCGGATTTTCTTTTCCTCGCAGGACGATAAATCTACAATGACGCCTGGCTCGCCGGATTAAAAAGCGGCGAAACAGTTTTACAGCCAAGAGCTTGTCAAAGAGGCAGTTGTCGAAGAGGCCGTTTTTCCAGAGAGGGTGCCATGAGCTTTACCGTCACGAGCGAGCTCCAGATCGGTGCAGAAGAACTCCTGGCGACGCTTAACATGGCGGGCGTGAACGAGGAGCTGGCGCCGTTCGTTCGAATGACTGCCCCGCCTGGCTGGGCCGATCGAGCCATCGAAACGTGGCCTGAGCGGACAGTCCTGTTTTCAAGCTGGATTTTACTGTTCGGTGCCATTCCACTGGATAAACACACCTTTTTCTTTCGTTGGATTGACCCATCACGAGGTTTTAGCGAGAGCTCCACATCTTTCCTGCACGCCAGCTGGGAACATCAGCGGGAAATCGACGGCAGTGAATTTGCCTGCAGAGTCAGAGACACGGTCCAGTTCCGGAGCAGGATTCCCGGTCTGGGTGTTGTTCTCGAGCCGCTGTACAAGGCCATTTTCAGGCACCGTCATCGCCGTCTCAGGATACGCTTTGGCGCCAGCATTGATTGACATCTGAAGTCCCCGTCGCCGTACACCGATCAGCATCATATTCATCCGCGGCGTAGTTGACCGGAGCGCCTTGCAATGGACTGTAATCATCAATGGTATTGAGCAGAAAGCAGCGTTGGCTTCGCTTTGCCTATGTGGCGAATATTGTGCTGGTGTGTGTGCTCGTGGCTCATCAGATCCGTCTGTATGTCGAGAAGCCGGAGTTTGAATCTGTTCATGCCACGCAGGTCCCGATGATCAGGCAGCTGCTGGAGCGCAAGCCGGCTTATCGGTTCGCGGTGGTCGGCAACATCAATAACTCCGTGCATGTGTTTCGCGACAGGATCATTCCACGTATCAACCGCGATGATGTCGACTTTCTGATATCAGCCGGCAATGCCGTGGCCAGCGGGCAGGAGGAAAACTATAGGGCTATCTACAAAAGCCTGGAACAGCTTTCCAAGCCTTACCTCCTCACCTATGGTGCCAACGAGCACAGCGATTTTGGCAGTTTCCAGTTCTATGAGCATTTCGGGCCGCACTTCTTCTCATTCATCTCAGGCGACAGTCATTTCATCTTTCTTGACGGTACCGGTAAATCTTCGCTGACCTGGCAGCTCGACTGGCTTGAACGTGAGTTAAGCAATTCCAGTGCGGCCCATCGATTTCTGTTCATCGGCCTGCCGCTTCAGAAGGTGGTGGATCATGATCTGACGCCATTTGAATCCGATGCCTACCTCGAGCCGCGGGAATTCCGCAATGGCTTGGTGCGTATAGCAGAAACTCATGAAGTCGACGCCGTGTTCTCGGCAAATCTTGCGCTCTATTCCAGACAGTCCATCAACGGGGTCGACTACGTCACGACGGGAGGAGCGGGGGGCTTGATCGTGGATTCAGTGGACAGCTTTCATCACTTCGTCGTTGTGGATGTCGATGATGCTGGCGTGAAAATCAGCCGCGTTCGCCTGGATGTCGACGAGATTGCCTGGCGACGAACACTGAAAAGCGCGTGGTCCACGATCTATGCCTTTTTCTACGTCAGCTATCTGCGCTTCCTGCTTATCGTCAGCGTTTTGCTTATCGTGGCGATACGCTTACATCGCCTGATCGCAGAAGAGCGAAATTACTACCCGAACTTTGAAATCGACCCCACGCCGTACCTGAATCGTTCGCTCAGGATAGGCATGTACTCAAACAACTATTTTCCCTTCGTTTCGGGTGTCTCGGTCTCGGTAGACAGATTACGGAATGGATTGATGGCGCTCGGAAACCAGATTCTGCTTTTCGTGCCGCGCTATACGGACAACGCAGCTCATGAGCAGGGGGTGATCAGGGTGCCGACCTTCATGGCCTTCGGCGAAAAGCGCGAATTCCGCCTCACGAATCCGCTATCACTGAAATTCTATCATGAGCTCAAACGATTCAGGCCGGACATCATCCATGTGCATCACCCGTTCTGGCTGGGTTCGCTGGGGCTGTTGCTCGGCTGGCGGCTCAAGGTGCCAGTCGTATACACATATCACACGCGTCTCGAGCATTACGCTCATTTCGTGCCCCTGCCAGGGATGTTATTCAGAAACCTGATATCGCATTATCTCATCAAGCGGTTTTCCAATCGCTGTCATGGGGTCATTGTGCCCACCTATTCGGCGGAGGAATACCTGCGCGTGTTGGGGGTGCGGACAACGACGCTGGTACAGCCCACCGGCATTGATGTCACCCGGTTTCGCACGGTCGATACAAACCGACTGTCGGTTCTGCACGAGAGATATCAGCTGGATGGGAAGACGGTGCTCGTGAGCGTGTCCAGAGTCAGCAAGGAGAAAAATATCGGCTTCATGCTTGGTGCCCTGGCAGTATTGCGCCAATGGGGGGTTCATGACTTCCACCTGCTGCTGGTGGGGGACGGTCCTGGTTTAACGAGCGTGCGAGCAAGAATTGTTGAGCTCGACCTCGAGCGACACGTCACTCTGATTGGCGCCGTACCGCCAGACGACATCCCCCTGTATTACCATCTTGGGGATATCTTCGTATTCGCCTCGAAGTCGGAAACACAGGGGATGGTGATACTCGAGGCGATGGCTGCTGGTTTGCCGGTAGTATCGGTCAGGTCCAGCGGTATCGACGATGTGGTGCGGCAGGGTCATAATGGTTTCAAGACGCCTGAAAATCGTCATGAATGGGCGCAGAGTCTCAAAGAGCTCATTGAAGACGAGGCACTCAGATTACAGCTCGGGAAGCAGGCTCAGGCCTTCGCGGCCGATTACGATATCAGCCACTTCGCTCGCTCGATTCACGGCTTCTATGCTGAGGTGCTGGCGGAATATCATGCCCACTCGCCTCGCAGGCACTAGGCGTCGGTGGTCCCATAGGCGGTATTGCTGGCCCTTCGCGACGGATGAAGCGTCTGGTGAGTCGGGCCAGAACGAACAGCAATCCTATCGCAGTGGCCAGACCGGCCAGGGCCCAGAGCAGTTCTTCGGGTTGAGCGGCACTGAACAGCGCGCCCAACTGGCTGCCTAGCAGGATGACCACGGCCAGCCCGGGGACGATGCCCAGTGCGGAGCCGATCATGTAGTCGCGGAAGTTGAGATGGAAGGCGCCGGCCATCATATTGGTCAGTGTGAACGGCGCCAGAGGCAGCAGGTTGATGATTGTCATTGTGCGGATGCCGCGTTCGGACAGATAAGCGGCCATGCCGGTGAGATAGCGTCCACCGTAGTGCAGCAAGGCAGTGCGGCCGAGCCAGTGGCCGGCCCAGTACGATACGACTGATGACGCAAGGGTGCCGATGGTGGCGTAAAGCAATCCCCAGGCGGGCCCGAATACCAGACCAGTCACCACGACGAGTAGACTGAGCGGAAACATGACCAGCAGTAGACCCGCATAGACCAGCGTGATCGCCAGAACCATCCAGGGCGCCGTACGCCACTGCGCGACATGAGTGACCAAAGCGCGTAGCGTCTCGATGTTGAGCAGGCCGCTCGACCCAAGCCAACGCCACATCAGTGCCAGCAGGATGAGGCTCAGTATGCCGATGGCCACTTTCATCAGTGAACGTTGCATAGGCAGAACATCCTTGGACACAATATGAAGCGCGGGAGCATACAGCAGCGGCTGCAGGCACCCAATGCGGCAGAAAGATGATTGTAAATGCGGATGACTGACACCATTGATGTGCTGAAACCAGGCCAGATTGTCGAGGAATACGTTTGAAACTCAGGGTACTGTTCAGTGTTACAATGCTAAGTCTGCTGGCGGCTTGCCAGGACTCGCCAGCAGGCCGCAGTCAGCTCATATTGCTACCAGACTCGATGATGACCGACCTGGGGCACGAAGCGTTCGCAGAGATGAAGCGTCAGCAGATCATTGAAACCAATCCTGCTATCAATGCGTTTGTCCGCTGCGTGTCCGAACATGTCATCGAGGCAGCTGGTCGGGTTTATGCCGCCGAGTCCATGCCAGCTTCCTGGGAAGTCGTCGTATTCGACAACCCCCAGCCGAATGCCTTCGCACTGCCAGGGGGAAAGATAGGCGTGCACACCGGCATGCTAAGACTCGTTGAGACGCCGGATCAGCTGGCTGCGGTCATCGGCCATGAGGTCGGTCACGTCCTGGCTGATCATGGTAACGAGCGAATGACCCAGCAGCTCGGCATCCAGTCGGTGCTGTATGTCGTCGGCCTGGTGAGCGAAGGGGAAGGGCAGCGTCTTCTCATGGAGGCCCTCGGCATCGGCTCGCAACTTGGTATTGCGCTGCCGTTCAGCAGGGCGCATGAACGCGAAGCAGATCTCATTGGCCTGAACATCATGGCCACGGCGGGCTTCGAACCGAAGCAAAGTGTAAGCCTGTGGCGTAACATGGCTGCTGCGGGCGGCGGGCAGCCACTGGAGTTCCTGTCTACACATCCAGCGCATGAAACACGAATCGAGCGACTGGAGGGCCAGATGCAGGCGGCATTAACGCTGTATCAGGCGGCGTCACCTGCTAGCTGCGCCAGGTGACATTGGCCTGCGGAGTAGCGCCGGCAGCCGTGGTTGCTTTCGAGTCTGATGTACGAGGAGAAATGGATGTCTTACAAACTGGGCCAGTTTATCTGGGCGATTCTGATGCTGATGGGCCGGAAGGCCTCGAGACTTGCCCTCAAGTCTGGCAGTGTTGGTGGACGAAGCTACACCTGTCTCGTCTCGGATGAAGCTGATTCGGCGCTGGAGACGCTCGTGCTCCTCCATGGTTTCACTGGGTCGAAGGACTACTGGTTGCCACTTATCAAGCAGCTCAAAGGTCGCTTCAACGTCCTGGTCATTGACCTGCCTGGTCATGGGGGCAGCCATTTCGATCCTGCTCAGGATTTTTACGAACAGGCGGTCAGAATCATCGATGACGCGCTCTGGTTCCACAAAAGCGAGCGGGTACATCTGATTGGCGCCTCCGTTGGCGCGATGGTGGCCTGCAGGTATGCCGAGCGAAATCCGCAAAGGGTGCATACGCTTGTGATGATTGGGCCGGCGGGTGTGCCGGTATGCGAGCCGTCTGAATTTTACGCGGAGGTTGATGCTGGGCAGAATCCGTTCTGGATTCACACCCGTCAGGCCTGGCGGCATCTGCTCAGCCTCGCATTGCGAACCCCCCCGCCGGACTTCTGGCCGGTCTCTGCCTTTCTCTTCGGCGATTATATGAAACGCCAGTCTACCTACCGTCTGATCTGGGATCAGATCGTCGACGAGCATCGCCGTTTCCGTCCTTTGGACTTTACGGCCGTGTCGGCCCTGCCTTGCCGCAAGATGCTGGTTTGGGGTGAGGCCGAACGAACCTTCCATAGATCGACCGTCGAGGTGCTCAGCGAGCATTTGCCAGAGCTGCGGATATTCCGCTGCGATAAGAGTGGTCACGCCGTTCACTATGATCAGCCGAAGTGGCTGGCAGAGCTGCTGTGTGCCGAAGTCATCATGCCTCCCCGAACACCCCCTCTGCCTTAACAGGCCTGCTTATTGCAATCAATCTTTCCGACACTGGTTGGGATGTCACTACTGTGGTCTGGAATTGCGGTGAAAGCCCCGGATATCGGGCTTTCCAGCAGCCGATGGCTTGGGCGGGACAAGGAACACACGCTGAAGCGCTTACAAAAGTGATCGCAGGAATTTCAACCTTCCCCTGATCGAAGAAGGAGAAATATGATGTCGCATTATGATGAAGGGCGGCCTTACAGCGAGTATGACACCGAAGACTATGAGATGGACTACGATCCCGCGTACGACGCCGAATGGGATGAGCTCCAGTGGGCCGAGGATGAATCCAGACGATCGCGTGTAGCGACCGGAACAGCCCTTGCGTTGGGTGCAGCCGGCATCGCACTGGCGGCAGTAGCCGTAGGCGTCTATCGGCACAGGGCAGAAATCGCCGATCGGCCTGCTGATAGTGCGCCGGACAGAGCGGCCAAGGAAACGCACCGGAATAATGGCAAGGCTGTGGCAGGCAAGACGGTGCTGATTAATCGTCCAAGAGCAGAGCTATTCAAGTTCTGGGAAAACTACGACAACCTCCAGCATTTCATGAAGAATGTGGAGCATGTCGAAACTCATGGGGAACGCTCGGTCTGGAAAATAGCTGCACCGGCGGGTCAGACAGTCACCGTGGAAACCGAGCTCGTTGAGCGACGGGAAAACGAACTGCTCTCCTGGAAGTCGACCGAAAACTCACAGATAGAAACCGAAGGTCATATCGCCTTCCGCGATGCGCCCGCAGGCAGAGGTACCTATGTCGAGGCCGTGGTGCAGTACAAGCCGCCAGTTGGCCAGTTCGGCCGGATGATTGCAAAGCTCTTCCGCCGTGAGCCGGGTGTCCAGGCCCGCCATGAGCTCAAGCGTTTCAAGATGCTCATGGAAACCGGCGAGATTGCGACTTCACACCACTACATCCACGACGACGCCTGAGGGGAATACTATGCGAGCGCTCACTTATCACGGTACTCACGATGTCCGGGTCGACACGGTGCCTGACCCACAAATCATCAATCCTCGAGACGCCATTATCAAGGTGACCTCCACAGCGATCTGCGGCTCAGACCTGCACCTGTACGACGGAGTGATTCCTGCCGTGCTCGAAGGCGATATTCTCGGTCATGAGTTCATGGGAGAAGTCGTCGAGACGGGCAAGAAAAGTACATTGAAGAAAGGTCAGCGTGTGGTCGTGCCATTCACTATTTCCTGTGGCAGCTGTTTCGCCTGCAACATGAAGCAGTATTCGGCGTGCGACAACTCCAATCCCGTTGAAAAACAGGACATGACCGAGATGATGTTCGGTCACGCTGTGGGCGGACTATTTGGCTATTCGCACCTGACCGGTGGCTATTCCGGAGGTCAGGCAGAGTATGTGCGGGTTCCATTCTCCGACGTAGGGCCTGTTGTCATTCCTGATGAGCTGGAGGATGACAAGGTGCTGTTCCTCTCCGACATTTTGCCTACAGGCTGGATGGCTGCGGAGAATGCTGAAATTGAGGACGGCGACACCGTTGCGGTCTGGGGTTGTGGTCCAGTTGGCTTGTTTGCAGTGCAGAGCGCCCTACACATGGGCGCGCACCGCGTTATTGCTATCGATCACCATCCACACCGGCTGGAGCTGGCGCTGTCCAAAGGTGCGGAGATTATTGACTTCAAACGGACCAACGTCATGGAGGCCCTGTTGGAGATGACCGGTGGAATAGGACCAGATGCTGTCATAGACGCAGTCGGCATGGAGTCTCACGGTTTTGCCTTCGACAGTCAGGCCAACATGATGAATGTGGCCGATACCATCAAGCAGAAAGTTGGCATTGGCGCAGATCGCGGCGGCGCGCTACGCGAAGCCATCTTTGCCTGCCGAAAGGGCGGCCGACTATCAATGCCAGGTGTTTATGGGGGCTATCTGGACAAGTTCCCGCTCGGTGCGCTCATGGAAAAAGGGCTGCAGGTCAAAACCGGGCAGACCCACGTTCAGCGTTACACCGCTGAACTGCTTGATCTGATCCGGGAAGACAAGATCGATACGACCTATATGATCAGCCATCGGCTGTCGCTTGAAGATGCGCCAACCGGCTACAAGAACTTCAAGGAAAATCAGAATGAGTGGACCAAGGTGGTCCTGAAGCCGGAGCTTGAGCCGGCCTAGATCGAAGGAGGAAATCATCATGAACTCCAAACCACTTGCTGTAGTGACCGGTGCCTCGACAGGCATCGGTCTCGAATTGGCTATCTGTTGTGCGCAGGACGGATACGACCTGATCATCTGCGCGAATGAAGCAGAGATCGAGTCTGCCGCTGAAGAAGTCAGTCGACACGGTGCAACTGTGGAGGCTGTGCAGGCGGATCTCGGGTCGAAAGAGGGGGTCGACAAACTGTGGTCGGCCATTCGTGGACGTCAGGTTGACGCCTTGCTGGCCAACGCAGGGCGGGGTCTCGGCGGCGCGTTCCTCGACCAGGATTTTGCTGAAGCGAAGAACGTCGTGGATGTGAATGTGAGCGGCACGATTTCTCTGGTACAGAAGGTCGGGCGCCAGATGCGCGACCGGAACAGCGGCAAGATACTGATAACCGGATCCATCGCCGGTTTTGTGCCGGGGGCTTTTCATGCGGTATACAATGGCACCAAAGCCTTTCTCGACAGCTTCGCCGAGGCGCTGCGCAATGAGCTGAAGGAAACGGATGTGACGGTAACCTGTCTCATGCCTGGCTTGACCGACACACCCTTCTTCGACCGGGCGGGTATGCAGGATACGCCTGCGTACGATGCTCCGAAGGAGGACCCTGCAAAAGTAGCCAAGGTGGGGTATGAGGCGATGAAGAAGGGTGAAGGTTCAGTCGTCAGTGGCTTCATGAATAAGCTGCAGACAACCTTTGCCGGAATCATTCCAGACTCGATTCTGGCAAAGATGCACCGTCGCTTGGCTGAGCCGGAGGACTCGAACGCCTGACCGAAGCCATGCGGAGGCTTGCCCTGACACTGAGGGCGAGGTATAAGAGCCTGAAATAAATGGACTAAAGGCTTGGCCAGGGATTATGGCAAATTTCAACGCGCATCTCGTAGGCGGTGCAGTCGTCAGTGGATTCGCCGCCTCCGCAATGGCATATACCTCGGTATACTCGCTAAATCAGGCTGTCGTACTATGGGTCGCTGGTACGATAGGGGGCTTGCTGCCTGACATCGATGCCGATTCGTCTGTGGCGCTTTCCTGGATATTTACCTTGCTGGCTTTCGTGGCGGCCCTTGTGGTGTTACAGGCCGCACCGGGGCAATCCCTGCTCACGATCTGGATATTGATGCTTGGGGTTTTTGCTGTCGTGCGCTTCGGTATCATGCAGCTCTTTTTCCGCCTTACCCGTCATCGCGGCGCCTATCATTCCTGTCTTGCTGGCATCTTCACAGCGCTCTGCGTCACTTTTGTCAGCTGGCGCTATCTCAGCCACAGCGAAGCGTTTGCCTGGGCCATAGGCGGTTTCGTCCTCCTGGGGTTCGTAACACATCTGCTGCTGGATGAATGCTATGCCATCGATATCAGTGGCGTCCGATTAAAGCGTTCGTTCGGCACTGCGATCAAGCCCTTCAGCCTCCAGGTCTGGTGGGCGAGCCTGCTGTTCGGCCTTGGCAGTGTTGGACTCTGGCGCCTGCTCCCCTCGCCATCACCCTTCATAGATGCCGTCACTACGCTCTTGCTGCAGGAGTCGACCTGGCAACTTGCCTGGCTGCGTTCGTCATGAGCTGAACTGCCTAAGGATAATCTGGTATATCGCCGCTGATACGGCGGTCAGGGTTCTGACGTAGAATGTGCAGTATGTGACCCAGGACGGGCACACGATGTTTTTACGGAGTTGATATCTTGCTGTACCGGATCTTCTGCTTTTTGCTGTTCCCAGTTCTTCTACACCCCAGTCTTGTTCACGCACGCGACTATCGCTATAGCGACTCGCACATGCATTACGTCGATTTTTTCCAGAACTCCGAAGGCATAATGAAGCTGCTCGAGGCCATGGACAAAGCTGAAGTCGAACACGTGATGATTTCCGGTATTCCGCTCACGAAGAAGTGGGATGAGAATGAGCCGAAGCGGCCTCGCTACTATGCCGGCGATTACGGTAGTACCTACTGGTATAGCGCCACCGATGACATCGTCGCGGATGCCGTCATGCAGCTTCCGCCAGAGCAGCGGGATCGTTTCCATCCATTCCTGTGCGGGTTCAACCCGACCGACAAGAATGCGGACGCTCACATTCGCCGCTTACTGGATCGTTATCCCGGCTTATGGCAAGGTATCGGGGAAGTCTTTACCCGTCACGACGATATCACCGCGATGACCGAGGGCGAGACACCGCGGCCAGACCACAAGGCTATGGAGCGGGTTTACAGGCTGGCGGCAGAGTATGATCTGCCGGTCATGGTGCATGCGAATATCACGTCTCAGCGCGAACGCAATCCTCTGTATGTCGACGAAGTCGAGACCGCGTTGAAGAAACATCCGAAAGTGCGTTTCATCTGGGCCCATGCAGGTACTAGCAAGACATTGCATCGCATACAGGAGCGCCTGAACTTTCTTCATCCTCGTCTGAAGTCGCTGCTGAAAGAGTACCCTAATCTGTATATCGATCTGTCGTGGAGCATGCTCGAACCGTACCTGCTGAATACCGACGGCTCCCCTGACAAGGACTGGCTGGCGCTTGTAGAAGCGTTCCCCGACCGCTTCATGATCGGCTCGGATGTGGTAGGTAGCTTCGACAGCATGGGCAAGTTCCTGACCGGCTTCGATCCTTTCCTCGACGCGCTGCCGAAGTCTGTGGCACAGGCGGTTGCCCGCGATAACTTCCTCGCTGTACTGCCTCGTAATCGGCAGATGGCATCAGTCGAGCCGACGGCGGACTAGACCGAACATTCCTGTCGAAGTCTCGCCGCGCTAGGATTCTGTGATCTGAGCCTGAGGCACGAGCGCCCTGTAGCGCTTGTCCAGCGGATACTTGTTCTTGCTCCAGCCCAGTCTCACCAGTACCAGGTTCTGCGATGGCACCATGAGGACGAACTGTTGTCGACTGCCGCTCATGTAATACGCGTCGGACGGCAATAGCGGATAGCGACGCTCGTCCGAAGTTGCAGCGCCCTGATTGAGCCAGAAGTGATAGCCATAACGTGACTCATTGCTACTCCTGTTAGGTGTGGAGGCAGCCTTGACCCACCCGGCGGGTAGCAGGCGACGTTCTTGCGGGCTGCCTTGGTTGATGACGCCGTCGTCCAGCATCAGCTGGCCCAGCCTCGCCCAATCGCGTGCTGACGCATAGGCGAAGGAGCTGCCAACGAGCGCGCCACTGGGGTCCATCTCGAAAATGGTATGGCCCATGGCCATTGGCTGGAGTAGTTCATTGTAGAGGAAGTTCAGGCTGTGCTGCGGGGTGCCGCCCAGTTGCTGTTGTAGCCAGTGCACCAGCATGTTGGTGGTGGCCGACGTGTAGACGGAGTGCTCTCCCGGCCTATGAGCGAGCGGCTTGTTCAGGCCTACCGAGGCCGCATTGTGCGAGCCGAACAACATCCGTGTAGTATCTCCGCCTGGTGCATAGATCTCCTCCAATTCGAGTCCAGAGGCCATCTGCAGCATATGTTCGACGTTGATCTCGTTCCTCTCATCCTCGGCCCAGTTCGGAAACAGTCCCGCATCGCTCCGGCTGATGATACCCAGTGCTTCAGCGCGGCCGATCATGACAGCCGAAAGACTCTTGGCCATCGACCAGCCAAGCAGCTTCGTTTCTGCACTGAAACCCTCAGCATAGGATTCGGCGGTCACCACCCCATTCTCCACCAGCAGCAGCGCGCGCGTATCGAAGCCCTCAATATTGTCCTGTTCCAGAATGACATCGAGCTGAACCTGGCGCGGTAGCAGAATGGTGTCGATCACCGGTCCAGCAGGCCAAGGCAGCTGGTCCCCAACAATCGCAGGCGAGGACGGTACGTTCAGCTGATCAAGGTGGGAGGTATCGCCGATATTGAGTGTGCAGCCGAGCCCGGGCCGATAGCTGGCCGAGGTTCGCCCCATGCCGAGCAGTTCTGCAGACACCGCAGGCAAGCGCGTATCGATTTCCAGTGTCAGCAGTCTGTTGACCGGGGAGTAGTTGGCGAGATCATCCATGATCTGCTGTTTATCGAGACCAGTGACGAAGAAGCCCGAACAGCCCACCTTGGCTCCGAAGGCACTGGCCACGCTGACAACCGAGCCGATGTGCCAGGGGTAGAACCCCAGTAGCGCTCGCGAGGCGAACGAAAGTGCGGTCGCCAGTATAGCGACCACAATCAGTGAGGAGAGCGCTCGCCGTGTACGAGTCATGCTGGTGAAGACTCAGGCAGGCGGATCAATGCCTTTGGGATTGGGCCCGTAGTCGTTGCTACCCGGTTCACTATCCAGCGCCAGCAGTACGATGACAATGATGGTGCCGATAAACGGGATCAGCATGAGCAGATACCACCAGCCACTTCGTCCAGTATCGTGGAGTCGCCTGACGGCAGCGGAAATGAGCGGAATGAAGAGCACAATGCTGTACAGGCCGCTGATAAAGCTGCCGATACCGAGGGTGGATTCAATAAAGCTTATCGCAATCAGAATCACGAAGTGGATGAGTATGAACATCCAGTACTCGGTCCGATGGGCACGACCAGTAAATACAGCGTAATTCTGAAGCGCCTTTTTGTACCATTCCATGGAGGCTCCTTGAAGCATCAATGTTTGAGTCGGGTGATTTCAGGTTCCGTTCAGCCCGCCCGAGCAGCGTTGCGTCGGTCGAAAGTAAGGACCCGATAGATATACCCGAGGACAAGTCCGATGACCACAACATTGGAAACCGGGTTCATGTATTTGCCGATAAGTTCGAAATTGTTTTCGAGCAGAAAGCCTGCACCGGTCAGAAGCGCCGTGAACAAGATCGTGCCCGCGGCTGAGTAGAGTAGAAAAGGCAGAAGCTTCATTTCGGCCATGCCCGCCGGAACCGAAATAAGCGTGCGGATGCCAGGGACCATGCGCCCGAAGAAGACCGCAGCCCAGCCATGACGCTGGAACCAGTTTCGAGCGGCATCTATTTCATGTGGGGAGAGTGCAAGCCACCTTCCGTGGCGGGATGCCCATCGCTTGAGCCTGTCTGCACCAACCATGCGGCCGATGTAGTACCAGAACATGGCACCAAGCAGGGAGCCAAAGCTGCCAGCAATAACAACAACGATCACATTCAGCTCGCCTTTGGCAGCCACATACCCGCCGAGTGGCATGATCAGCTCGGAGGGTATGGGCGGAAAAACATTCTCCGCGAACATCAGTAGCGCGATGCCAAAATAGCCTGTGCGCTCCACCAGGCTTATGACGAAATCAAACACCCGATACTACGCAGTTGCCTTGTCCTTGATATGCTGATCGATCCAGGCCTTGTGGCGCTGCTCATCAGCATAATTGGCATTGATTACACTCAGCTCATTGGGCTGCAGATCATCCAGTCCGCGTGCCTTGTCATAGGCTACGTTGGTGATTTTCTCATTCGCACTCATGGCCATAAGTATGGTTTTGTCGCCAATGAGATCTGCGAGAACGACCTTTCCCTTGGTCAGAATTCGCTTGAAATCCGGCCCATCAGGCGGCGTCTCACCCCTTTTCCTCACGAGGTCGCCAATGTTCGCGGTATGGCGAACATGATCCTGCTTGAAACTCTCCAGCTTCTTGGCGGCCTCCTTATCGTCGAGTCGATCGATGGCGGCATCGTATGCTTCGATGGCGTCATAATCGAGTGCGACGAGTTCCTTCAGAGCTTTTATGACTGCTTTGTCTGACATGTGTTTCTCCTTATGGTCCTGGGACCTGAATTGCCAGAAGGATATAAGCAAGCGATGCGCCAACTCGTGATGTTGGCCGCCAGTCCTGGTGCGCAGGCGCCTGCGAGCCAAGTCACCGTGAGCCTGGGGCTAGACTTCAAACCAATAACTACAACAATTCATGTAAAAAATACGCGCGTTCAGGCCGTCCCGCCAGGCATCTTCTCGACCAGACTTGCGCTTGTTCTGGCGGCTATCTAATCTGGTCAAATCATGGTTGACCCTGGTGGAGCACGCGTGGCCGCGGAAGAAGACTACCTGTTCGTCTACGGCACGCTGCGCAAGGCAGGTTCGCCGCAGGCGCTGGCGCTGCTTTCACAGTATTGTGACTATCATGCCGAGGCCTGGGTTCAGGGCAGGCTATACGAAGTTGCTGGCTATCCTGGTCTGGTGGACTCTGCTTGCCCGTCAGATCGGGTGCTGGGCGAGCTATATCATGTGGGCGGCAGGCTCAGTGTGCTGGCCGCACTGGACGACTACGAAGAATGTTCAGATCATTTTCCGCAGCCCCACGAATATATCCGCTGTCGAAGACCCGTTTCGCTGATCGATGGCGCCGTCGTCCAGGCCTGGATCTATCTGTACAATCGTGATGTCGGAGAACTCTTGTCGATACCATCAGGTGACTACACCGCCTTTCTTGCCAGCTCCGGAGACCTCTGACGATGCCGATTTTCACCTTGATCATACTTATCGCCCTCGCGGTCCTGGGCTTTTACGCGATACGCCGATCCGCAGGTCGATCGAAGCAGCAGCTCGAAGATGATTCGGCGCCCAGCCAGAATGGCAGGCCCCCCAGGCAGGTTAGCGATGAGGTGGAACGCGAACCCGATGCTGACAAGCGTCGGTTGGGTGCCATGTATTCCGGAAATCTCGGTGAGTACCAGAAGGAGGAGACTGAACTCGCTGTGCGAGTCGCCAATGAAAAGTTTGGGCGAACGCTCGATTATTCACATCGCTCGATCGCTGATGTCGAAGCCATTCTCGGCGGGGCGCATGACTACACCCTGATGGGCGACGCGAAAGACACCGATAATCTGGTGGACTGGGCAGAAATGTTTGGCTGCTACATCGCCACGGTGATCCAGAAGCAGACTGGAGAGGGGCAACTCGAGCGTGATCACCAGGATCTGGGCGATGACAGCTATCCCTTTCACTGGAAGGGCGAAACGATCTTTCCCCAGTCATGGTGCCACAAGCGTATTTTCGAAGGCCCTGCTCACGATTTGAGTCGCAAGTACAAAACAGAAATCCTCGACAGGATCTACGGTCCCACCTCCACGTAAACTTGCAATCCCCGCCCATGACAGGTAAACAGGCCCTCCAGTTCAGGAATGCCCGCGCCACTTTTATAAGCCGTTTAAGGTAACAGTGAACCTAATAGGTTAACTTTCGTACCCACCGGCAACGAAGTGACCTAGACCTTTAGGTATAGCGTGCGCTTGCGCGAATTGTGTTCGTGTAGCGTTCTGATTTTTGGACATGAATCGAAACTGGAGGACATTGTTATGGAACCTGTGAGGGATATTTATCCATCCAGAACAGGGGAATGTGAGCAAGTACTGAATCGCATGGATCCCGTTGTGTATGGAGACAGCAGCCAGCCCCCCGAGTTTGGGTTGGAGACAGATCAAATCAAATTTTACGAAGAGAATGGCTATCTCACCGTACCGGATTTCATGCCAGAGGTAGTGCCAGATCTGCTTGCAGAGATGGAGCGCATGAAACAGGATCTCTCTGGTGAAGAGACGCTCATCACCGAGCCTGATAGCGGCGAAATCAGAACCATCTTCAAACCTTTCGCCTACAGCGAAGTTGTCGACCGCCTCTCCCGCGATCCGCGCATCCTCAACAAGGTCAGACAGCTGCTCGGCTCCGAAGTCTACCTCATGCAGTCGCGCATCAACGTCAAACCAGCCTTCAAGGGCCGATCCTTTCCGTGGCACTCTGACTTCGAGACCTGGCATGTGGAGGATGGCATGCCACGTATGCGAGCCGTTACGGTTTGGCTGATGCTTAGTGAGAACACCGAATACAATGGTCCGCTTTTCGTTGTGCCAGGTTCGCACAAAAAATACGTGGCGTGCAGTGGCAAGACGGTCGAGAAGAACTACGAGACCTCGCTGAAAAAACAGACGCTCGGTGTACCAAAGCCAGAGACGATGAAGGAGGTATTGGCGAATTCCGAGATCAAGGGTCTCTATGGTCAGCCGGGAACGCTGGTATTCCACGAGTGCAATCTGCTCCACGGCTCGCCTGACAATATCTCTGGTGACCCGCGATCGATTCTGATGTTCGTCTACAACAGTGTGGAAAACCGGCCAGTCGAACCCTTCGGAGGCCAGGCTCCACGGCCGCACTACCTGTCGAATCCAGACCTTACGCCGCTCAAGCCGGTGGATATCAACTGAAGGTCTCAACCTGGGGAGCGAAGCACTGGTCCTCCCCTGAAACTCTGATATCCTGAGGGGCTGATCACCGCAGTTCCCTTCAGGTAGGCGACATGGCTTCCGACAGCAAGCAGCGCAGGGTTTCCTTCCGAAAGCGGTTATATCGTCTACGTGCCGCTTTCGTTCAGCAGGATCCTGGGCTGCTGCGGCTCCAGGCCACGGGCCGCATCATGGCTACCTTGTCGACGGTCATCGTTGCGCTTATCTATCTGACGGAACAGTTTGAGCTGCCTATCCAGAGCATGCTGCTGGCCACCAGTGCTGCGGCTTATCTCAGTCTCTTCGTGCGTGATGAACTCAGGGCAGACCGTATTCGGACCACTGCGCTGTCAACCCTGGCAATCCTGGCTGCCGTTGTGCCCGGCGTACTGTTCGCACCGTATGGCATTGCGGCGGCACCGCTGCTCTGTACGCTCGTGCTGGTGTCGTTCACGATGGCTGCGGTTAGCACCCGAGCCACTACAGTTGGCCTGGCCGGAACGTGGATGTACGGATTCAGCCTCTACTTTCAGCCGCCGCCCGGTCATACGCTGACTTATCTTCTGGCGGTAGCCTTTGCCTGCGCGATCACCATGCTGATCCGCTTCCTGCTATGGCGCGACGATCGCTCGCTCGAGCGTAAGCGTCTGCTAAGAATTTACGGCATGGCGATGTACGACTTCATCGATGCCCTGATGGCTCGTAGCAACGCGCGGCGGCGCACATACGCTTTCAACCGCATGCACAACCGTGTTTTCCCTATCGAAAGCGCGTTGCTTCGCCGCTCTGATATTCCAGACCGACTGTATGAAACCCTGCTTCGGTTTCGTCTGGGCATCGAAGGCGTGGGCTTGAGGATCAAGGAGTTTTCGCGAGGGGATCTGGAGCAGTTGCGGGAAGATCTCGCTCTCTTTCCGCCCGAGATCGCACGTAGCGAAAATGCCGCCGAGCGTTCAGCGCGGGCAGAGGAGGGCGCCCCGCTTCCAGCCGAAGCGCATCCATTGATGAAACGATTGCGTTTGCGGATGTTGCGAATCGGTGTGCTGTCGGGAAAGAGCAGTTCGGGACTTGCCAGAATTAGTGCCCGCAGTCAGCCAGTCATCGATACCACCACCTGGCGCGAGCGTCTGCCGCGTGTCTTGCCAAAGGCACTACAGGTAACGCTAGCCGTCTCTTTGGCGGTGCTATTCGGCAGTATGCTGTCGGCCGACCGTTGGCTGTGGGCGTTTCTCGCTGCACTCTTTATGTATGTGGGTAATGAATCAGCTGGTCAGATTCTGACTCGAGGCTGGAGCAATGTGATTGGCAGTATCATAGGCGTGGGCATCGGCCTGCTCGTGACCAGTCTGGTGCAGGGCAATATGGCGGTCGAGCTGACAGCCATATTCTGCTTTCTGTTCATCGGTATCTATGCCACGCCGGTCAACTATGCCTTCTTTGCCGCCGGCCTTACCGCGACGCTCGGCCTGCTGCAGGGCATGAGCGGAGGTGAAGTGCCATCAATACTCGAGCTACGCTTCATAGAGGTCATTATTGGTGCCGGTGTAGGTGTGCTGGTGGCTTATATCGTTTCACCGCTGCAGGCGCGAACGCACGTCCGTCGTTCAGTAGCCGCTCTGTTGCTGAGTATGTGCCGGCTGCTTGAGCATTCAGCGGCGGGCGAGCAGCGGTCCATGCACGAAAAGCTCAACCTGTTCAGGCTGGCGATTGCGCCAGGGCGCCTGGGATTCATGCCGCAGGTCAGACATGCGATTACCAGGCGTACCGGCCAACTCATGGCAGTGGTGCATTACGTGGAGCTCTACGATTATCTCCGTCACCTGGCTGCAGCAGATTTGGAGGAGTCCACCACCGGCGATGCAGATACGACAACATCAGAGACTACAGCGCCGTTTGCCACCCGCGCCGAAGACGAGGTGCAGCGGCGCAGAATAGTGCTACAAATGGAGGAATTGGCTGGGGCGCTCACAGAGGGGCGCGTGCCGGTAAACGCGCTTGAGCCTACGTCGGCACTGCCTCAGATCACCGAGAGTGCCCGCAGCGGCATCGATCCCGATGCCTTCAAGGCAGCCCTGGACCGTCTCGAGCTGGCGCTCTACGAGCTCATCGAGGATGTGGCGAAACGAGACTAGCGGCGGCTAGTTGAAAAGGGCTTCCAGCGCGGCACCAGGATCATCTGCACGCATGAACGACTCGCCGACCAGAAAACTGAACACGCCGTTCCGCTGCATATGGTCGACATCTTCCCGGCTGGTGATACCGCTTTCGGTGACCACGATCTTGCCCGCCGGGATCTTGTGCAGCAGTCTGGTCGTGGTGTCGAGCGAAACCTCAAAAGTGTGCAAATTACGATTGTTGATGCCGAGCAGCGGCGTGCCCAGTGTAAGCGCGGCACTCAACTCGGACTCGTTATGCACTTCGACCAGCACATCGAGCTGAAGACTGCGGGCCAGGTCGTGAAGGCTATGCATCTGCTCCACTTCGAGGCATGCGGCAATCAGCAGAATACAATCGGCGCCTATCAGCCTGGCTTCATAGATCTGGTAAGGATCAATAATGAAGTCCTTACGCAATACAGGTAAGGAGCACGCTGCACGAGCCTGCTGCAGGTAACTGTCGCTGCCCTGGAAGTAATCGATATCCGTCAGCACCGACAGACACGCAGCGCCGGCTTTCTCGTACTGCTGCGCAATGCGCGCGGGGTCGAAATCTTCGCGGATCACGCCCTTGCTGGGAGAGGCCTTCTTGATTTCGGCGATGACGGCGGGCATGCCTCGATCGAGCTTGTGTTGGATCGCCCTGAGGAATCCGCGCGGCGGCGGTACGGTGGCCAGGGCTTCCATCATGTTGGACTGAGGGTTACGGAGGCTACGTTCCTCGACTTCCTCACGCTTGCGATTGACGATGGTCTTGAGGATGGTCGGTGTTTCACTGCTGGAGGTGGTATCGAGATGGCTCACGACTCGTCCTCCATGAGCAGGTGAGTGAAGCTTGCCAGCTCCTGCAGTTTTGCCAGCGCCAGACCTGAGCCGATGGCATCCTGCGCCAGCACGACGCCTTCCGACAGCGACTGTGCCAGGTCCGCGGCGTAAATGGCTGCACCCGCATTGAAAGCGATCAACTGCACTGCGGCATCGATTTGAGCGAAATGTGCCTCCGCATCGGCATCTGTATTCCTGCCGTTATTGTTGAAGCCCTTGCGACGTTCAGTTCGGCCCTGGGTGCGATCCAGTGCATGATTGTCCAAGGCCTGCTTGATCAGGGCGAGGCTCTCTTCTGAATTACTGACCTTCAGGCTGTCCATCGACTGGGTTTCCAAACCCACGTCCTCTGGTTTCACCCGGTATTCGCTGATCTCGCCCTTGAATAGCTCAACGACCAGCGTCGGCTCGGAAAGGCTGAATTCATCCAGACCGTCATCCGAATGCACCACCAGCACATGCTCGCTGCCAAGGCGCTGAAGTGCCTCGCAGATGGGTCGACACAGATTGCGGTCGAACACACCGATGACCTGCTTCTTCACGCCAGCAGGATTGGTAATGGGGCCGAGCACATTGAAGATGGTTCGAACGCCCATCTCCTTGCGTGGTCCTATGGCATGCTTCATGGCGCTGTGGTGCGAAGGTGCAAAGAGAAATCCGACGCCGATGTCCTCGATGGCACGGGCCGTCGCGTCAGGTGGGATGGCCAGATTGACCCCGGCGGTTTCCAGTAGATCGGCACTGCCAGTCTTGCTCGACACACTGCGATTGCCGTGCTTGGCCACCTTGGCGCCGGCTGCGGCAGCGACGAAGGCTGCTGCCGTGCTCACATTGAAAAGACCGCTGCCGTCACCACCAGTGCCGCAGGTGTCGACCAGATGCTTCAGGTCGCCCTTCACGGTAACGGGTGTCGCGAGGGCGCGCATGACACGCGCTGCACCGGTGATTTCGTCAATAGTCTCGCCCTTCATGCGCAGCGCTATCAGAAAGCCACCGATCTGGGCAGGTGTGGTCTGGCCGGTCATGATCTGTTGCATGACGTCGGTCATGTCCTCAGTCGACAGATCCTGCCGATCGATGAGTTGCTTCAGTGCTGCTTGTATTTCCATAAGTGGCTTCAGATACCGTGTTAGCGCGCAGGGCTTTTCAGAAAGTTATCGAGCAGGGCATGTCCGTGCTCCGTGAGTATCGACTCGGGATGGAACTGCACCCCTTCGATATTGAGCGTCTTGTGGCGCACGCCCATGATCTCTTCTATCTCACCATTATCGTATTGGGTCCACGCGGTCATCTCGAGGCAGTCCGGAAGGCTATCCTTCTGCAGCACCAGCGAGTGATATCGGGTCGCTGTGTAGGGCGAAGGCAGCCCTGCGAAAACACCGACGCCAGTATGGTAGATTGGTGAAGTCTTGCCATGCATGATTCGTCCGCCGCGCACCACCTCTGCACCATACACCTGACCAATGGCCTGGTGACCCAGACAGACACCCAGCAAAGGGATCTTGCCAGCAAATCTGCGAATGACATCCATCGAAATGCCTGCTTCATTCGGCGTGCATGGGCCCGGTGACAGAACGATCTTCTCGGGCGCCATCTTTTCGATATCGTCCACGGTCAGTTCATCGTTTCTCACCACACGCACATCGGCGCCGAGCTCACCGAGGTATTGCACGATGTTATAGGTAAACGAATCGTAGTTATCGATCATCAGCAGCATTCGATCACAGCCCCCGCTGGGCGAGTGCGACCGCGCGTATCACCGCGCGACCCTTGTTGAGCGTTTCTTCCCATTCATTGGCGGGCACGGAATCGGCGACAATGCCGGCTCCTGCCTGAACGTAAAGCATCTCGTTCTTTATAACGGCTGTGCGGATGGCGATAGCCGTGTCCATATTGCCCTGCCAGGATAGGTAGCCTATCGCGCCCCCATAGATGCCGCGTTTCACTGGCTCCAGCTCGTCGATAATCTCCATGGCACGAACCTTGGGTGCGCCGCTCAGCGTACCGGCGGGCAGCGTGGCTGCAAGCACGTCGAGTGCTGACATGCCCTGCTTCAGTTTGCCGATGACATTGGAGACGATATGCATCACGTGCGAGTACCGTTCGATCACCATCTTCTCGGTGAGCTTCACGCTACTGATGTCCGCGACGCGACCCACATCGTTGCGGCCTAGATCGATGAGCATGAGATGTTCTGCCAGCTCCTTGGGATCGGCCAGCAGCTCTTTTTCGAGCGTCTGATCTTCGGCTTCGTTGGCGCCACGAGGGCGGGTGCCGGCAATCGGCCGGACTGTCACAATGCCGTCTTCGAGGCGCGTTAGAATTTCGGGCGACGAACCTACGATATGGAAGTCGCCGAAGTCCAGGTAGTACATGTAGGGTGAAGGATTCAGACAGCGCAGCGCACGGTACAGATTGATCGGCTCGGCCTTGAACTCCACTGACATCCGCTGCGAGAGCACCGCCTGCATGATGTCGCCGGCCTTGATGTATTCACGGATCTTTTCGACACTCGCCTCATAGCCTTCTCGCGTAGAGGCGCTCTTGAAATCATCTTCTGCAGCCTGCGTATCCTGACCCACATGCAGCGAGTGATCTGCCAGCGGTGCACGAAGCCGGCGCTCGAGTTCGTTCAGCCGCGCTTCGGCCTTTGCCAGCGCTTCCGGATCGGCCGGATCGCAGTGATGCATCAGGAGCAGCTTACCGCTCAGATTGTCGAACACGACCAGCTCATCCGACACCATGAGGTAGATATCGGGTGTGCCAATCGAATCGTCCTGAGGCTGGGTAAGCTGCAGGCGTTTTTCGACATAGCGAACAGTGTCGTAACCGAAGTAGCCGACGAGGCCGCCATGGAAACGTGGCATGTCTTCAAGTTCCGGACAGCGGAAGCGCGCCTGATAGTCCGCAACGATGGCCAGCGGATCTTCACAGGTGAAGGATTCAGTGACTTTGCCGTCACAGCCGATTTCCACTTCGTAGCCCGTTATCCGCAGAAAGTGGCGACATGGCAGCCCGATAATCGAATACCGTCCCCATTTTTCACCGCCCTGCACAGACTCCAGGAGGTAGGAGAGTGGTTGCTTGCCGAGTTTCAGATAGGTGGACAACGGGGTATCCAGGTCGGCCATGACTTCACGCACGACCGGCACCCGGTTGAAATCTTCGCGTCCGAACTGGTCCAGTCGGGCCTGGTCGATGGTCGGTATGCTCATATGCTCCTGGCCAGGGCGATTTCTTCGCGCATGCGGCTGATGGTACTGGCGTAGTCTTCGCTGTTGAATATGGCAGAACCAGCGACGAACATGTCCGCGCCGGCCTGTGCAATCTCACGAATGTTGTCGATCTTCACGCCGCCGTCTATTTCCAGCCGGATATTGCGGCCAGTGGCATCGATGCGCTGACGAACTTCCTTCAGCTTGCGCAGTGTGGACGGAATGAAGGATTGACCACCGAAGCCCGGGTTTACCGACATCAGCAACACGACGTCGAGCTGTTCGAGGGTGTAGTCCAGCACGCTCAGCGGCGTGGCCGGATTCAGCACGAGACCGGCCTTGCAGCCATGCTGCTTGATCAAGGCTATGGAGCGGTCGACATGGTCGGAGGCTTCAGGGTGAAAGGTAATCCACGTGGCACCAGCCTTGGCGAACAACTCGATGAGTGGATCGACTGGCTTGACCATCAGATGCACATCGATGGCCGCATCCAGACCGTCCTTCTTCAGCGAGCGCGCAACGGCTTCGCAGACCATCGGACCGATGGTGAGATTGGGGACATAGTGATTGTCCATGACATCGAAATGGACGACGTCTGCACCAGCTTCGATGACGTGGCGGATTTCCTCGCCCAGACGGGCAAAATCGGCAGACAGGATCGATGGGGCGATCAGGGCGTTCGCAGATTGATTCGACGCGCTTTGTTTCGACATGTGCAAACTCCGTCCATACTTGAAGAACACCACATCTTACTGGAACGGCTCACAGGCTCAAGCTCGATGGTCACAGGTTGTGCTTCACCAAAACGCGTTAGTTTATTGCACTTGATTCGTCGTGTCTCGTGCGGCGGCCTGATTTTGAGCGGCGTGGCGCTGTTCGGCCCGCTTTTGACGGGCGGAGCCATGTCGGCCCACGCTGCCGACGCTGAGATCAGTGCTGCCGAGCAGTACGAGCGCCTGCTTGCTGCAGACCAGGCGGCACTTGCGGCGCTGGAGCGCCAGCTGACGGCCGCGCCGGGCTCACTCACGCGAATCGAACAGCTTGGCAGCGATCAAACCGGCTTCGCGCCTGTGCTTGGATTGGCGCTTGTGCCGCAGGGGAAGGTGGTACGGGGTGGCGTGCTATTGCTGCACGATAGTGGTCAGCATCCTGATTGGCCCGCGTTTCCCGGCCCGGCCCGTCAGGCACTCGCCGGCGATGGCTGGCACACCCTATCCATTGCGCTTACGCCCGTACGATCCGATACCCGACCATCGCGCAGTCTGCCACCTCGGTTGGCCGGTGGCGGGCTACCAGCGGCGGCTGAGGGCAATACTGCAGCTGCGGATGCTGGCACTGCGGCGGCAGCGCCCGTGCCGTCCGACACGGTGCCAGCGGCCGATCCCGCTGAGGCGCAACCGGCGGCAGCACCCAGGCTGAAACAGTTTTCCGATATTGAGCGAGTGGCGCTGGGCCTGGCCTGGCTGGGTCAGCAGAAGGTCGACAATCAGGTGCTTCTGGGAGTGGGCTCCGGCGCCGATACAGCGGTGGCTGCTTACAGCAGTCTCAACCTGGGCACTCGCGATATCGTGCTGGTGCTAATCAGCTCATCACTCGGATTCATCGAAATGAGTGAGCTGGTGAAGCAGAACCCGGGCCTTGCGGAGGCGGTGGTGCTGGATATATATGATCATACGAGCAACTACGCTAGTGCGCTGGCCAAGGGGCGGAAGACTGTCATGATGCGTAACGCCGCGAAAGGCTATCAACAGCGTGGTATCGCTGGTATCGATGGTGACCTTCGCGAGTACCATGAGCCCGTTATCCGCAGTCTCAGAGGCTGGATACGGCGCTACGCACCCGGCATCGAAGTGACGCGATAGGCGGTCAGTGGCAGGGCAGCAGCGCGGCGCTGAGGTGATAGAGCGAGGTCTGCGTTGGTATGATCTGGTTCAGCGCTTCGAGGATCCGCTTCGAGTTCTGCGGCCCTCGCAGTACGGCTTCAAGGTCTCCGTCCGGATTGATCAGCGCCAGGCTGTCGGAGTGGCTGACGATGTAGTTGCCATCGTCATCCTTTGCCTCAGCTTCGAAGACCGTGTTCAGCTGCAGGGCCAGTTTCTGGGTCTCTTTGAATTCAGCTCGGGCCCCTATGAAGTCTTCATTGAAATGGCCCAGGTAGGTTCGCATGGTGTCCAGATCGTCTCGCGCTGGATCCATGGTCAGGTACACGACCTGTAGAGGATAGTACGGTTGCGTCTTGTCCCACTCGGCCTGCACCTTGGCCAGCTCCACCAGATTGATCGGGCAGATGTCGGGGCATGACATATAGCCGAAGTTTACCAGCACCCATTGCCCTTCAAAGTCTTTGGTCAGGTCAATGGTCTTGCCGGTCGTCGCTTCCAGGGGCTGCGCTTCAATCACCCGCGGCTCAGGCATCATGACCGCGTTAAGCAGGCTCAGCTGCTCGATGTCCAGGCTGCGCCCCTTGCTGAACTGCATACCGAGGAAGATCCCGAGCCCCGCAGCCAGCAAGGCGATGAGGATGATACCAATAGCTTGAGGCTTCAAACGTAAATTCCTTTCTGAATACGGTCAGATAAGCGGGTCAGGGGCGGGATTGTAGCATGCGATCAAGTGCCTGTAGTCGGTCGACTGTGCCAATATCCAGCCAGGTCGCCTCGAGTGCCTGTCCAGTGACTCCGCCCTGGTCCATGGCCTTGCGCAGAACCGGCGCCAGCGGATAGGCACCTGCCGGCAGTTGGCTGAACATCGAAGACCGGTAGCGGCCGATGCCTGAGAAGGTCATGACGCGAGCCTGTCCGGCGCTCATCGCCGTGCCTTGTATGAGCGGCTTGGTGCGAACCCGCCCGTCATCGTACAGGAGAAAGTCGCCAGCAGTATTGTGTTCCGGGTTTTCAGTGAGCAGAACGTGCGCCAGCTGGCCAGTCCCGAGTCTGTGCTCGAGGAGCTGACTGTAGTCGTATTCGCAATACACATCGCCGTTGGTCACGATGAACTCGAAGTCATTCGTGCCACCACCGGCATCATCAGAAGCCAGCAGCGGCAGCGCTTTTCTGATGCCACCCGCGGTCTCCAGCGGCTCGCCTTCGGCTGAGTATCTGATACGTGCGCCGTAGCGGCTGCCGTCGCCAAGCGCAGCTTCAATCTGCTCGCCTAACCATGCGTGGTTGATGACCAGATCCCGCACACCGGCTTTCACGAGGCTATCGATGGTGTATTCGATAAGAGCCTTGCCGCCCGCCTGCAACAATGGTTTTGGCGTATGCTCGGTGAGTGGGCGCATGCGCGTGCCGTAGCCGGCTGCCAGGATGAGTGCCTTGATGCTCATGCCTTGGCCGTTGTTTGCGCAAACACCTGGTAAGCTGGAATGACCTCACTGCGCAGCAGTGCTTCAAATCGGCGCATGATATCGACGTAACGTGAGGTCTGGCTCAGACTGGCGGCAGTGTCCGCCAGATACGTGAGTACCAGAGGGATGTCCTTCAGATAGCGTGGCTTGCCATCCCGTCGGTATAGTCTGGCAAAGATACCTGCGGCCTTGAGATGCCGTTGCATGCCCATGAGGTCGAACTGCACTGGCGTGAAGGCCGTGACATGGCTCTGGCCTTCACTATGGGCGAAATAGTGGGTAATCAGGCGCTGGCGCAGCTCGTCGTCCAGCAGTACGTAGCAATCCTTCAGCAGCGAGACGAGATCGTAGCTCGATGGGCCCACCACCGCGTCCTGAAAGTCGATGATGCGGATTGCATCCTTGTCGTCGATCATCAGATTGCGCGAATGATAGTCGCGGTGCACCACACTGTGCGGCTGAGCAAGCGCCTCCAGTACCAGCACATCGTCCAGGGCGACCAGTAGGTCGTGACTTTCCGGAGAGACTTCAGGCGTCAATGCCAGACAGGCTTCGAGCAACCAATCACGGAACAAAGCAGTTTCACGTCGCAGCAGCGCTTCATCGTAGCGAGGCATGGCGGCTACTGCATCACTATCGAGCGGCAGGGCCTGAATACGGCACAGGGCTTCGATTGCGGCCTGATAGTAACCCTCAATTTTCGCTGAGCCGGCAGCAACGCGAGAGCCTGTCAGCTGGAACAGCGTTCGGTCGTCCAGATCTTCCATGGCAATGAAGCCGGCTTCGTCATCGACGGCAAACAAAGCAGGTACAGCAATGTCAGCAGCATGCCAGTCTTCTGCTATCGTTACGAACGGCCGTGTGCTCTCATGCGGGGGCGGCGCATCCATGAGCATCATGCGCTTACCGGACGGCGAGGTAATTCGGCAGTAGTGGCGGAAGCTGGCATCGCCTGGCAGAGGGCTGGCCCACTCTGTGCGGGCAGCTACGAATTCGTGATCCACTCGTGGCCCATCATTCGTCAAGCCGGACACGGCCGTAGGGGCGGCCATCAGCCTTACCCATTCAATCAGTTGCTCAAGTCTCAAGAAAAGCCTGCTTCTGGTCTAAGCCGTTGGAGTCGGATGTGCACGCAGGAACTGTTCGATCTGCCGCTCATGCGCACGCGCATCATTGTACCCGAGGTCGATCAGCTCGCTGATGAAAGATCGTTCAAACATCAGGTAGCTTGCCATACTCGCGCCGCCTTCAGGGTCGCTCTTGCTCTGCCCGAGAAATTTGCGTACGGCTGGCGGCAGGTCATCGGTATGACGTGAAGCAATCTGGTCGATAGGTTCGCTGGGCGATATGACAAGAATATCCAGCGGCTTCAGGTTCAGCGGCGACTTGGCAAGCGTATCCGAGGGAATCATGTTGATAAGCTGATTGATGAGCAGCGCCTTGTCAATATCGTTTTCGATGACATCGAGAAAGGCGCCGTTGAGCATATGCTCCATTACCTGAGCCAGATTCGGGAACTTGCGGGCCTTCACCCGCTGTGGCGCGGAGATCCTGTTGGCGCTCACGCCAATTATGAGCAGGCGTTCAGCGCCAAGGTGAACCGCCGGGCTGAGTGGCGCCATGTTTCGGACGACGCCGTCGCCAAAGTACTCCCGATTGATCTTGACCGGTGGAAAGATGGTCGGAATCGCCGAAGAGGCCAGCAAGTGATCCACTTCAAGGCGCGTTGCCATGCCGACACGCTGCCCAAGATGCCAGCCCTCGAGGTGGTTGCCGCCCTGAAAAAAGCTGACGCTCTGACCACTCTTGTAGCCACAGGCTGTCACTGATACTGCCTTTATACCGCCTTGTTCGATGGCGGCGGCCAGTCCTTCCGCATTCATCACCTTGCCGAGAAAGCTTTTCAGCGGCGTCGCGTCGAGCATCGAAGCCGGCATATCATGTTCGTCGCCACTGAGAAATGATTTGACGAAGTGCGACATGCGCTTGGCAACGCCCCAGAAGTCTGTGCGGTATATGTCTGAAGATTTCAGGCCGAGCCAGAGCTTGACCAGTGAATCGACACTTTCCCTGAAGTTGCTACCATTGGCGGCCAGGCCGACGGCATTCAGCGCCCCGGCTGAGGTGCCGCAAATGATGGGGAAAGGGTGTGTCAGTTCAGGCAGCTGATCTGCAATCGCCTTGAGTACGCCGATCTGGTAAGCCGCTCTCGCGCCGCCGCCGGTCAGTATCAATGCTGTGTTTCGATTTCCGGTCACTGGGCCTGGTCTCTTGTCTGAACGCTTGTTTGCGCAATGTTTTGTTGGTTATTTGCTTCCAGTCTAGTTCAAAAGTCCTTGTACTGCGCCGACTGGCCTCGCTATAGTTCGGCGCTGAACAGTCTGAAAACAACCGCTGCCAGCCGACTCGCCAGACCCCTTCGGTTGCCCCGGTCATTCCAGTAACGATCAATATTCGATCAAAGCCACGATCTGGATCCGCAAGCTCCAATGCTCTATCGACCTTTTCGCCACTGCATTAAAAGCGTGCCTCATGCAGTGGGGCGGGTCATTTGTGGCGCTCGCAACCTAATACTGGTTATTTCGGTGAGCCCTGCGCTGCTACCCGTATCTATGGCCCGAGCCGACACTGAGACTCAAGTCAGTCCAGAAGCGCTCTCGGAAGCCGAGCGCCCCAGGCAGACCATCGCTGAACTCGACTGGGTGCCGCGCGAAAGTTTTGACAAGCGTCTACGGGATTCGATTGAACCCTACTGTGAGGGAACCTATCTGGTGCCGCAGTATGGCTTCGACATGACCCTGGAAACACCACCAACGCCTGCCGGCTCCAAACTGGCAGATCTTGTGAAGGCACGTGCCGGCGAAGTGAGTGCCGAGACTGGCTCATTTGTACGCTTCAAGGATGGCGTGGAGGTGCAGCAGGGCGAATGGTGGGTGCAGGCCGAGAATGCCGAAATGGATCGGAAAACCGATATCATGACCGCCTACGGTGGCATGATTGCCCGGGGACCGCGGGTTGGTTTTGCTGGCGGCTTCATGCGATACAACTTCAAGTCCAGTCTTATCGAGATCGAGAATGCCGACTACGTGCTGTACGAAAGACATGCACGAGGGGAGGCGACTTCCATTCGCTCGCAGGGTGCCGATGTCATATACGCTACAGATAGCAGCTACACCACCTGCTCACCCGGCAATACCTCCTGGTCTCTGCTCGCTCGCTCGCTCGAGCTGAATCGGGCTGAGGGTGAAGGCTATGCACGGAACGCCACGCTTCGGGTCGCTGATGTGCCTGTGCTTTATCTGCCGTATTTTGCCTTCCCGCTGGATGATCGTCGGCGGAGTGGTTTCCTGTTTCCGTTTATAGGGTCGTCGAATGCCGGTAGTGGTATTTCTGTCGGTGCGCCGTACTACTTCAACCTGGCGCCCAATTACGATCTCACCTACACCCCGCAATATATTCATAGACGCGGCATCCTTAACGAACTCGAAGGGCGTTATCTCGATCCGCGATCAGAAGCCGTACTCAGAGCGGGTTATATTGCCAACGATGAGGCCTTTGCCGAAAACAATCCGGACAAGAGCAGCGGCCGCCGGTTCGGGGTCGACTTCGAGCAGCGTTACCTGGTTGACCGCCAGTGGTACGCCCTGCTTGATTACAATTATGTGAGCGACACCCGTTATATCGACGATCTGAACCGCACGCTGCAGATCCAGAGTGAAACTCACATCCGCCGGACGATTGACGTAAAATACGCCGGCGAGGATGTCGAGTTGCGGACTCGCTTCCTGGGCTATCAGACGGTCGATCCAAACATCGCACGGGTGGATAGGCCGTATCTGCTGCTGCCACAGATCTATCTCGACTATGACATCAACGACGACCTGTTCCGATATCAGATTACTTCCGAGTACAGCTATTTCTGGCGTCGTGATGACGAGATTGAAGATCCTGCGCGACGGGTGAAGGGCAGTCGATGGCGCACGCAGCCCTCTGTCGCCTTTCCGTTCAGCCGTACCTGGGGCTATTTCACGCCGAAGCTCAAGCTCGATCATACCGACTATCTTTTGCAGGACCGGCTGCCCGGTGAGGACGAGCATATCAGCCGTACGGTGCCGTTCTTCAGCGTGGACTCAGGTATCTATCTGGATCGTAAGCTCGAACTCTTCGACAGACTGTATAATCAGAGTCTTGAGCCCCGTATCTTTTACGTGACGTCTGCCCAGCAGAACCAGCAGGCCATACCGAATTTCGATACCTCGGTAGCGACCTTCAGTTTTTCGCAGCTCTACAACGAGGATCGGTTTTTCGGGGGGGATCGCGTAGGTGACAACAACCGTCTCACGCTGGGTTTCACGACACGCTTCAATGAATATATTTCGGGTTGGGAGAGGCTGCGCTTAAGTCTGGGTCAGATCTTTCATTTCTCCGATCGGGAGGTTGGTTTCAGAGATGCGCTAGGTAACGAGCGCTCGCCCGGTACAGAGTTCGACGGTATCAGTGACGACAGCAAATCGGCGCTCGCCGGTGAGCTGGCCTGGTCGCCGAACCGGCGTATGGACATCCGTGTTGATGGTTTGTGGGATCCCGATACGGGCCAGACCGAACTCGGTGGTACTTCAGTGTCTTACCATGACGAGGACTATCGAAGAATAGTGAACCTCACGCATCGATACAGCATCGACAACCTGGAGCAGGCCGATGTATCGACCATTCTGGCGATGACCGATACCACTTCGTTTATCGGCCGCTGGCTCTACGATCTCAATACTCGGCGCACGCTCGCGACCATTTACGGTCTTGAATACACCGATTGTTGCTGGAGAGTGCAGGCGATGGTCCGCAGTATTCTTGAGGATGACAACAAGATTGATCATGGCTTCATACTGCGCTTCGAGCTGCGCGGGCTTGGGGAGATCGGATCTGGCCTGTCCTATGCACTGGAGCAGGAAATCCGCAATTTCCGTGAGCGCGATAATTATCGACAGACGCGGTACAATTGGTAGCCATTAGTCTGCAATCACACAGCCACAGGCTGATTGGAGTTTATGAATAGTTCATCAATATCATTCTTCCGGAAGATCAGCTCTGCGCCACTGCTGCTCTGCCTTGGGCTCTTCACAGGGCTAGCCGGCCTCGCCACAACAGTTACGGCGGAAGAGACGCTGGTCGATTCGGTCGTCGTCGTGGTGGACGACGACATCGTGCTGAAGCAGGAAGTGGACGCGCGTGTCGATCAAATTCGCAAGCGTATACGTCGCGATGGCGGGACGCCGCCGCCGCGCACCGAGCTCGAGCAGCGCATCGTCGAACAGCTTATCAACGAACGAATTCAGTTGCAGATGGCACGGCGGGCAGGCCTTCGCGTCAATGACAGTCAGCTGAATGAAACGCTCTCGACTATCGCGAGAGAAAACGGCATGACGCCCGAGCAGTTCGAAGAGGCCCTCAAACAGGACGGTTTGAGTCTCAGCGAAGCACGAGAGCAGATTCGTCGGGAAATGCTGATGGGTCGCCTGCAGCAGCGCAATGTTGAACCGCGTGTTCGGGTCACTGATCGTGAAGTTAATGATTATCTCGCCTCTGCTGCTGGGCAGGCGCAGTCGGAGAAGGAATATCGACTGGCGCATATTCTGATTGAAGTTCCCAGTGGTGGTAACGCCGATCCAGCAAGCAACGAGACGCTGCAGCGTGTGCTCAAGTCACTGAAAGAGGGTGAAGATTTCGCGGCACTTGCGCGCGAGTATTCCGATTCCGGCACCGCTAGCGAGGGGGGCGATTTGGGCTGGCGCAAGGCCACCGACCTCCCCGGCCTGTTTTCACCAGTGGTGCCCGATCTCAAGGTCGGCGAGGTTTCGCGGCCGCTGACGACACCGGGTGGCCTTCATCTGGTCAAATTGGTAGAGCAACGCGGCGGAACGCAGAAGGTCGTCCAGCAGACCCTGACGGATCATATTCTCATCAGCCCCGGCGCCTTGCGCAGCGAAGCCCAGGCAGAGAAGTTGATCGGAGAAATTGATCAGCGACTTGAAGCTGGCGAGTCTTTTGAAGCGCTGGCCCGTTCCTATTCTGACGATCCGGTCAGTGCCAGCAACGGTGGCTCACTGGAGTGGGCTTCGCCAGGTCAGACCGTGCCCGAGTTTGAGCAAGTCATGAACCAGACGCCTGTCGGCGAAACCAGCGAGCCCTTCCAGAGCCAGTTTGGCTGGCACATCCTGCGAGTTCGTGACCGACGTGAACAGGATCAAAGTGAGCGCTTCATGTTTGTCGAAGCCAAGAACTCGATCAGCAAGCGGAAGTTCCAGGAAGCTCTCACGAAGTGGCGTACCGAAATCCGTGATGAAGCGTTCGTTGAATTCCGTGACAAGCGCTTCGCCCCGCAAGACGGCAGTGATAGTTAGGTGACAATTTCAGCGGCAGGGCACCGTCGTCCGCTCATCATCACCAGTGGGGAGCCCGCGGGCGTGGGTCCGGACCTGTGTGTGAGGCTGGCGGCTGCCGGCATGGCTGCACCTGCTGTCTTTGCGGGTGATCCTGATCTCCTGCGCGAGCGCGCGGGGCGCCTTGGTCTGGATATTGAGATCATCGAATACCACGACGACATGACTGTCGCTGGTACTGCAGGCGACGCCACTGGGATTCGACCGATGTTCGTATTGCCTGTGCCGTTAGCTGAAGACGTGGCGCCGGGCCAGCCCTCAGCTGCGAATGGGTCTTCGGTAGTGAGCATGCTACAGCTGGCTGCACAGGGCTGCCTCGATGGTCGCTTCAGCGCCGTCGTTACCGCACCGGTCAACAAGGCACTCATCAATGAGGCGGGCATCGCCTTCAGCGGCCATACGGAATTTTTCCAGGATTATTCGGGCGTGCCTCTGGTCGTCATGATGCTGGCAAGTGCAGATCTGCGGGTCGCGCTCGTGACGACTCATCTGCCTCTGCGGCACGTCGCCGATGCCATCACTGCAGACCGCCTGCGAAGTATCATCGAGATCCTGCTGCACGATCTGCGCTCGCGCTTCGGCCTGGCCAGCCCCCGCATCCTGGTCGCTGGTCTCAATCCTCATGCAGGCGAAAATGGCTATCTGGGCCGAGAGGAAATTGACATCATCACGCCGGTATTGGACAGCTTTCGCGCAGCAGGTCATGCGCTCATAGGGCCCTTGCCAGCCGATACACTGTTTACCCCCAAGGTGCTGAAAGGCGCAGACGCGGTCTTGGCGATGTACCATGATCAGGGGCTGCCGGTGTTGAAGTACCAGGGCTTCGGCGCAGCGGCGAATATCACGCTCGGCCTGCCGTTCGTCAGGACATCGGTCGATCATGGTACCGCTTTCGATCTTGCCGGGACCATGAACGCTGATCTCGGTAGTCTTCAAACGGCCGTGAAGGTCGCCCTCGAAATGACGGTGCGCGCATGAATGATCCAGTCAATCCGACCCACGTAGGTCAGCTCCCAGGATTTCGGCATCAGGCTCGCAAGCGCTTCGGTCAGAACTTCCTGCGTTCTTCAACCGTCATCGACCGCATCATCGCCTCAATACGGCCTGGGCCGAGTGACCATATTGTCGAAATCGGCCCCGGGCAGGGCGCCATAACGGCTGGTTTGCTCGATAGCGGAGCCCTGGTTTCGGTCGTCGAACTGGACCGCGACCTCATTCCGCTGCTGAAAATAGAGTTTGCCACGCGGCAAAACCTTCGCATTCACGAAGCCGACGCGCTGCGCTTCGATTTCGCGTCGCTGCTTACGGAGGGCGAGAGTGGTCCGTCGGCCGGACTGAGGGTGGTCGGGAATCTGCCGTACAATATTTCCACGCCGCTGATATTCAAGCTGCTCGAGTATCGTACCGTTTTTACCGATATGCACTTCATGCTACAGCGTGAAGTGGTGGAGCGTCTGGCGGCAGAACCAGGCAGTAAGACCTATGGGCGGTTAAGCGTGATGACCCAGCACGCCTGTCGCGTGGAGCAGCTGTTCGATGTGCCGCCAACGGCTTTCGTGCCAGCACCGAAGGTCTGGTCGGCTATCGTCAGGCTCCAGCCGCTGCCTCGGCACTTCAGTACGAAGGAAGAGGAGGCGGTATTTGCCAATGTGGTGCAGCACAGCTTTTCCATGCGCAGGAAGACGATCAGGAATAACCTCAAGGGTATTGCAACGGACGAGCAAATGGCGTCAGTTGGTATCGATCCTGGCTGCAGGGCAGAAACTTTGAGCGGGTCGAGTTTCGTCAAGCTGGCTGAATTGTTGATCGAGGAAAGGAAGCAGAAGGAGACATGAGCTTTTTTGCCATCGGCGATATCCAGGGCTGCTATGACGGTTTTCGCGCCCTGCTGGATCGCATTCATTTCAATCCAGAGCTGGACACGGTCTGGCTGGCCGGCGATCTCGTCAATCGTGGTCCGGGTTCGCTCGATACTTTGCGCTTCGTTCGTCAACACCCGGCTTTCAAGGTGGTGCTCGGCAATCACGATCTGCATCTGCTGGCAGTTGCCTTCGGTGGTGCGTCGCTCAAGCGCAAGGATACACTCCGCCAGGTTCTGGACGCACCCGACGCCGATGAGCTTCTACAGTGGCTCGCGCAGCAAGCATTAATGCTCACAGGACAAAGTTTCAGTGGGCTCTCGCTGGCCATGACCCATGCGGGCATCCCCCCGCACTGGACCATCCCCAAGGCGCAGTCGCTGGCCGCAGAACTTGAAACCGCCATTCGAGCGGCGGCGGCCGATCCGAAAAGCGACCATTTTCTGCGTCATATGTATGGTAACGACGCCGATCAGTGGAAGGAGGCATTGGAAGGTAATCTCAGATTACAGGCAATAGCCAATTACCTGACCCGCATGCGCTTCATCGATACTGACTTCAGGATGGACCTGAACCTCAAGGAAGACGTCGACTCGGCGCCCTCGAACTTGAAGCCATGGTTTGTATATCCACGGCCCGACAAGGTTCGTATCCTGTTCGGTCACTGGGCCGCTCTCGAAGGCGAAGCGGCTTCGACCTATGCCATCGCGCTCGACGCTGGCTATGTGTGGGGTGGCCATATGAAAGCCGTGAATATCGATACGATCACAGACAATAACGATCACGTCGCCATCGAGGTCTCGGCGCCCATGGAGCAGGTACCTTTGAAATGAAGCCGCTTGAAATCAGTGTCAACGGCGAGTCGTGCAGTATGCCGGCGGACGCCAGTGTGGCCGACCTGCTTGCCGAGCTGAAGTTGACTGGCCGCCGGATCGCAGTCGAACTCAACGAAGAAATCGTACCCAAATCCAGTTATGCGCAGACGCGACTGACAACTGGTGATCAGCTCGAGATCGTTCATGCCATAGGTGGAGGTTAATCAGTGTCAATAGTAAGACCTGGAGCGGGTGAAGCCGATCGCTTCACGGTAGGCTCGCATACATTCAAGTCACGTCTGCTGGTTGGTACCGGCAAATACAGGGATTTCGAGCAGACCCAGCTGGCAATAGAGGCCAGTGGTGCTGAAATCGTGACTGTCGCAATACGCCGCACAAACATCGGCCAGAACCCCGACGAGCCCAATCTGCTCGACTTCCTGCCGCCGGACAAGTACACCATCCTGCCGAACACGGCCGGCTGTCATACTGCCAAAGAGGCTGTTCGAACCTGTCGTCTCGCCCGTGAGCTGCTGGATGGCTGGAACCTGGTGAAGCTGGAAGTCCTGAGTGAGCACAAAACGCTGTATCCGGACGTCGTAGAGACCCTCAAGGCAGCAGAAGTACTGGTGCAGGACGGTTTCGAAGTCATGGTCTATACCAGCGACGATCCCATCGTCGCACGGCAGCTGGAAGCGATCGGCTGCAAGGCTGTGATGCCGCTGGGTGCGCCAATCGGCTCGGGGCTTGGGCTACAGAATCCCTACAATATCGCGATGATTCTGGAAGAGCTGAGTGTGCCTGTGCTTGTGGACGCCGGCGTTGGTACAGCGTCCGAGGCTGCGGTGGCGATGGAATTGGGCTGCGATGGTGTGCTGATGAACACCGCCATTGCACTCGCTGATGACCCGGTCATGATGGCCAGGGCTATGCGACTGGCTGTTGAAAGCGGCCGGCTGGCCTACCTCGCGGGACGAATGCCACGCAAGGCTCACGCTAGTGCGTCATCGCCAATGGATAACCTCGTCGGACGCCGCCCTGCCTGATCCCTGGCCAGGCGTCCGATGGCGCCTCTGGCTCTAATCAGAATTTTATGCCTCGGCGGTCATCCGGTGCACATTGCTGCTTCGAAAAGGATGCGAGCGGTAGGTGCCCAATACGCGAACCTCATCGACGAAGAAGGTCAGTTCCTCGATCGCAAGCTTGAGCGATTCAGAGTGCACGTGGCCTTCGATATCAACATGAAACTGCGTGGCATTGAGGCTACCCCCGGGCATGTAACTTTCCAGTTTGACAAGGTTCACGCCGTTGGTCGCAAATCCGCCCAGCGCCTTGTACAGCGAAGCCGGGATGTTTCTGACCTTGAAGAGTAGCGATGTGATGTAATCGACGCCGGGCTCCATCGGCGGAATCTGCTCTTCATGGGACAGGATGATAAAGCGGGTAGTGTTGCCTGCCTTGTCCTGGAAATTTTCCTGAATGATGCTCAGCCCGTAGAGTTCCGCAGCCAGACGTGACGAGATCGCCGCGTGAGTCGGATCCGCCATCTGACTGATTTCCAGCGCGGCGCCGGCCGTGTCCAGCTTGGCCTGGGCCTGCATACCAAGACGGGTGATATTGTCCTTGCACTGTGCAAGCGCCTGCGGATGTGAGTGCACCACCTTGATCTGCTCAAGCGCCGTGCCTGGCAAACCCACAAGGCAATGATTGACCGCCTCGAAGTGCTCAGCAACGATGTGAAGGCTCATCTCCGGAATCAGACGGTAGATTTCCTCGACACGTCCGGCAGTGGAGTTGTCGACCGGGATCATCGCCAGCTCGGCAGTACCCGCTTCCACTTCCAGCATGGCCTTGTGAAACGAGGCACAGGCCCGTGCGCTTTTCTCGGGGAAGACGTGCTTGCAGGCGAGATGGGAGTATGCGCCTTCGTGGCCCTGGTAAACGATCAATGCAACCTCGACTGTGATTGAATGCTGGAGCGCTGATTTGACAGCTGTGCAGCGAGTGTAATTCAATCCAGCGCGTAACTAAACAGCCGAGCGGCTCCATCTGGCGCCTGATTAGGGCTTGTTCTGTTGAGTACAATCCATCTTCCGGGAACGACATGCAGACGCTCATTTTTCTGATAGTAGCTATCGGATTCTACTTTTTCATGAAGCGCGTGCTAACGGTCAGCGGTTCGCCTCGCGAGCGCCTGCTACTCGTTGGCGTAGGTGTGACGATTCTTGGTTTACTGGTCTACATGGTGGCTCATGGGCGGTTCCAGTTCCTTGCGCCGCTCATGGCTGGCCTCATACCACTGATCAGGCGACTGCCGTTGCTGCTGACGCTGCTGGGGCGAGTCTTCCCACAGCAGAAGTCGCAACTCATCGAGCGTCTGCGGGCCCTCTTTGGTGGGCGCCTAGACAGGGATGGTAGCGCTGGCCGACACAGCCGCTCCGGACCATCTGGAGGAACGCGTCAGGGCGCTGAGCAGGCCCGCCGTGAAGCGCTCGAAACGCTTGGGCTGTCAGGCAACCCGGACAAGGCGACCATCGTTTCAGCGCATCGACGCCTGATGCAGGCCGCGCATCCCGACCACGGCGGCAGCCATGAAGAGGCCGCTCGGTTAAATGCCGCGAAGGATCTGCTGCTAGCGGGCCTCGGTAAAAAACAGCAGGCGTGAGCCAAAGGCGATCAGTACACCGCCCATCACAGCGTCCACCCACTTGAGTGACTGGATAAAGCGACTGCGGACGGCTGAGGTTGAAAGCAGCAGGCTAACGAGTGCGAACCACCCCATCGTCGCCAGGCTCATGTAGATGCCATAGGCAAGCTGTATGGCCTTGGGTGTGTCCGGTTCGATGACAACTGAAAACAGGGCGAAGAAGAAGAGCGTAGCCTTCGGGTTCAACACGTTGGTGAGGAAGCCGGTCCAGAGCGGGCGAGAAACAGGCTGACGAGGTTTGGAGGCAGAATCAGGGCCCACGACGGACCCGCTCGACGGATCGGTGCCACCGGTGCGCTGCGGCTCGCTATTCGCAGCCTTGCTGGAGAAGGCACTACGCAGGCATTGCAAGCCGAGGTATACCAGATAAGCCGCGCCGCAGATTCTGACGAGGTCAAACAGCCAGGCCGATTGATGCATGATGACGGCAAGGCCGAGCAGCGAATAGGCTACGTGAACCATGATCCCTAGACCGATGCCAACGCTACTGGCAATTGCTGTTGCCTTGCCAGCTACGAGGCTCTGACGAATGACCAGCATAAGGTCGGGGCCGGGACTGATAACGGCCAGCAGATGGGCCACCGCGACCATCATGAATTCCTGCCAGTATGCGAGCATGTGCTGTATCCTGAATGCCAAGACGAACTGCCGGGGGTGAGCTTGATCCGAATTGTGCTAATACTTGTGTTGAGCCTGTGGTTGGCTTCCGCAAGTCGAGCCGAGTCTAAGGCGGGCGAAATTACACTCTTCAGCCAGACCTACTGTGCGGCTTGCGAAGTGGCCAAACGTTATCTGGACTCGCGGCAGGTTCCCTACCGTGAATACAACATCAGTGAGTCGCAGACGGCACATCGCTATTTCGAGAAACTTGGGGGCCGGGGTACGCCGTTCTTTATCGTCAACAACAAACGAATGCAGGGCTTCGACAGCCAGCGTTTCTGGTCCTTGTACGGCGTGCCAGTGCCTGACGGGCCTTCGGTGGAAGCCTTGCCAGTCACGCCGCCACCCGGCGCGCGGTAACGCGCTGCCGGAAGGCTATTGCAACTCAGCCCTTGCCCTGTTCTCTTGCGACTGCCCGATAACCGATATCGCGCCGGCAATACATGCCATCCCAGTTGATCCGTTCCACGCCCGCGTAAGCTCGAGCCTGGGCATCAGCAACACTATCGCCCAAAGCCGTCACGCACAGCACACGACCACCGTTCGTGGCGAGCGTGTCGGATTCATCAGGCTTACTGCTGGTGCCCGCATGGAATACCTTCAGGGAGCCTGCCGGTAAGCCGAGCGTCGCAGCAGTCACATCACCCTGGGCATCCAGGCCTTTAATGACCTTGCCCTTGTCGTAGGCCTCGGGATATCCGCCTGCGGCAAGCACCACGCCAAGCGCCGAGGCGTCGGCCCATTCACAGCTGACTTCGTCGAGGCGCTGCTCGATACCAGCCAGTATGAGTTCAGCAAAGTCGCTCTTCAGACGCATCAGCACCGGCTGCGTCTCAGGGTCGCCAAAGCGGCAATTGAATTCGATCACGTTCGGTGTGCCGTCAGCTGCGATCATCAGGCCAGCATAGAGGAAGCCGGTGTAAGGAATGCCATCGGCTGTCATACCCTGCACCGTGGGTTCGATCACCTCGGCCATGATGCGCTCATGAATCGCCGGTGTGACCACTGGAGCAGGGGAATAGGCGCCCATGCCGCCGGTATTGAGGCCGGTGTCCGCATCGCCAATGCGCTTATGGTCCTGGCTGGATGCCATCGCCACGATATTGTGGCCATCGACCATAACGATAAAGCTGGCTTCTTCGCCAACCAGGCAGTCTTCGATAACGACACGGTGACCGGCGTCGCCGAAGCTGTTGCCCTCGAGCATGTCACGTACAGCTGCCTCAGCCTGATCCACCGTCTCCGCCACGATCACGCCTTTGCCAGCCGCCAGACCATCCGCTTTCACCACAATCGGCGCGCCTTGCTGGCGAATATAGGCGATGGCTTCATCAGGGCTGGTGAAGGTCTCGTAGGCCGCTGTGGGAATACCGTGGCGAGCCAGAAAATGCTTCGTAAAGGCCTTGGAGCCTTCGAGTTGCGCAGCGGCTTGCGAGGGGCCGAAGATTGGCACCTGACGAGCGCGGAAATAGTCGACTATACCGGCAACCAAAGGCGCCTCTGGGCCGACGACTATAAAATCGATCGCCTCGGCTTTTACCAGTGCCTCGATACCAGCGAAGTCGAGAATATCCAGCGCCACATTGCTGACGCCCGGCTCGAGTGCAGTACCGGCATTGCCTGGTGCGACCAGCACCGCGTCCACACGCTCGCTCTGCATCAGTTTCCACGCCAGGGCATGTTCGCGTCCACCAGAGCCTATGACTAGAGCTTTCATTATGAATCCTGTACTTGACCGCCTAGTCATGCTGAACAGGCGGCGTCGTGAGTTGCGCCGTTCACTAGTGTCGGAAGTGGCGCATACCGGTGAATACCATGGCAATATCGTGGGCATCAGCCGCAGCGATGACTTCATCATCGCGAATCGAGCCCCCCGGCTGGATGATGGCGGTTATGCCAACCCTTGCCGCGGCTTCGATACCGTCCTTGAAGGGGAAGAAGGCATCAGACGCCATGACAGATCCCGCTATCTTCAGGCCTTCATCGCCCGCCTTGATGTTGGCGATCTTGGCGCTGTAGACGCGACTCATCTGGCCCGCTCCGATACCGATGGTGCGGCGCTGTCGGGCATACACGATGGCATTGGACTTGACGAATTTCGCCACCTCCCAGGCAAACAGCATGTCGTCCATTTCCTGTTCGGTCGGCTCCCGTTTCGTCACCGTGCGAACGTCCTCTTCACTTACGATGCCGAGGTCGCGATCCTGAATGAGCAGACCGCCAGTAACCCGCTTGTAATCGAGCGCCGTCTGACGCACGTTGACGAGGTCGCCACACGACAACACCCGAATATTGGGCTTGCGAGCGAAGGTCTTGAGGGCATCTTCGCTGAAGGATGGCGCAACAACCACTTCGACGAACTGGCGGTCGAGGATTTCGCGAGCAGTGTCTGACTCTACTTCACGATTGAAGGCAATGATGCCGCCAAAGGCCGAGGTCGGATCTGTCTGGTAAGCGAGGTCATAGGCCTGCAGGAGGTCTGCGCCGAGCGCGACACCGCAGGGATTGGCGTGCTTCACGATCACGCAGGCCGGGTCGGCGTAAGGCTTGACGCACTCCAGTGCAGCGTCGGTATCGGCAATGTTATTAAATGAAAGCGCCTTGCCCTGCAGCTGCACAGAGGTCGCGACACCGGGCTCGGTATTGTCAGCCTCGATATAGAATGCACCTTCCTGATGCGGGTTCTCACCGTGGCGGAGATCCTGCTTCTTCACGAATTGCATGCTATGGGTGCGGGGAAACACGCGTTTGCCTACCTCCCGGATCGAGCGAAGATTCAGATCATTGTTGTCCGCATCCTCGATCTGCTCGTTGGCAGTGACGATCGCACCGAGGTAATTGGAAATCAGACCATCATATTCTGCGGTATGGGCAAAAGCCTTTGCCGCGAGGCTGAAGCGCAGATGCGCGCTGAGCCAGCCTTTGTCGCGTCGAATATCGGCCAGCACACCGTTGTAGTCGCGTGGGTCGACGACCACGCAGGTATGGGCGTAGTTCTTTGCTGCCGCCCTGACCATCGTGGGGCCACCAATATCGATATTCTCGATTGCGGTCTCTATGGAGCAGTCAGGTCGGCTCACAGTATCCTTGAAGGGATACAGGTTCACGATGACGAGATCGATCGGCAGGATACCGTTGTCCCGCATGACTTCATCGTCCTCGCCACGACGACCGAGAATACCGCCGTGCACCTTCGGGTGCAGGGTCTTGAGCCGGCCATCCATCATTTCAGGAAAGCCGGTGTACTCCGAGACTTCCGTCACCGAAATTTTGTTCTCCTGCAGCAGACGATACGTCCCACCGGTAGAAATGATCTCGATGCCGATCGCGGCGAGCGCGTTGGCAAATTCGACAATGCCCGTCTTATCAGAAACGCTGATCAGCGCCCGTCTGACCTCGATTGAGCCAACTGCACTCATGAACTCTTCCCATTACAAAAATTGAGGTTTACCGGACATCATGTCCAGAGGAAATTCGTCCTGCGCTAGAGCAGGCCGTACTGCTTCAGCTTCTTGCGCAGCGTACCGCGGTTGAGGCCAAGTATTTCTGCGGCCCTGGTCTGGTTGTTCCTGGTAAATCGCAGCGTCTGCTCCATCAGGGGCGCTTCGACTTCCGACAGGACCATATTGTAGATGTCTCTGACTTCAAGGCCATCGAGCTGACCGAAGTAACGTGCCAGCGACTGGTCGACACTGTCTCTGAGGGTGCCTGGCTTATCTTTCTGATCCACGTACAGCTGACAGCTGGGACGGCCTGTGTCGGCTAGTGATTCAGTTGTGGAGGACGCGAGAGTTTCCGTATTCATGCGGCATTTTCCTTATAGTTATGCGGTTTGTTATGGGTCTTTTGGTCGTTCTTGCTAGGTTTGCTCAGTAAGGTGCTTGTGGCGCCTGTGTCAGCACCGGCACAGGGAACCGGCGGCATACTGACGGGTTGCTCATTGAAAAACGCAAGGATGTGCATCAACTGTGATTGACTATCCTGCAGAGTATTGAAAAGGCTCCTGAACTGCTTCACCGATTCGAGCTCGATGCCGCAGTGATCAAGATACCAGCCAACATGCTTGCGAACGATTTTGACGCCGTTTGCTACTCCGTAGAATTGGTGAAGCTCGTCCACATGTCGATAAACCAGCCGGCCAAGCTCGGTCCGATCCGGACGAGTGCTTGCAGCATCAGCGGTCTGCTCTGTCGCCTTCAAGGCAATGGCGAGCGCGCCGAAAAGCCAGGGCTGGCCCTGGGCGGCACGACCGATCATCAGCGCATCTGCGCCAGTGTAGTGCTTGATGGCCAGAGCTTTTTCGACGGAGTCGATATCCCCGTTGGCGATGACCGGGATACCGATAGCCTGTTTGACCTCGGCAATCGTGTCGTATTCGGCATTGCCCTTGAAACGGTCCTGACGGGTCCGGCCGTGAATGGTAAGGGCCTGGATACCTGCGCTCTCGGCAATGCGGGCGATGGCAAGGGCGTTGCGTGTTTCGGGCGACCAGCCGGTGCGAATCTTCAGCGTGACCGGTACATCGACAGCTGCGACGACAGCCTCGAGTATTGCTGCTACCAGCGCTTCGTCACGCATGAGGGCTGAACCAGCCGCCTTGTTGCAGACCTTCTTTGCCGGGCATCCCATGTTGATGTCGATGATCTGCGCGCCGTGAGCGACGTTGTCGCGGGCTGCATCTGCCATATAGCCGGGATCAGCGCCGGCAATCTGCACCGATATAGGTCCGCTTTCGCCGTCGTGATTACGACGTCTATGCGTTTTTGCGGTATCCCTGAAGGCCGGATTGCTGCCCAGCATTTCCGAAACGGCCAGGCCTGCACCCATTTCGCGACAGATCTTTCGGAACGGCCGGTCGGTGACGCCCGCCATGGGGGCGACGACGAGTGGTGGATCGATTCGATGCTGACCTATCAACATGGCGTTCAATTATTGAGCGGTTAGGGAGGATGGCTATGATACTCATGTCTCTGGTTCTGTTAAAGAGCAGAATAGGACATTTATTCATCAAATCTGAGACATAGCAGCTTGACAGGCGCGTTGAACGGGCTCAGCCCTCAGATTCCGGCTGATTGAGGCGTTCGTATGCTGCAGAAGGTTGAAAATCAAGGCGATAGTTAACCGCTGCCGGACCTGGATCATGGATCTCGAGGACGATTTTCAAGGGCGCTTCAGGCGCCATGAATGTGTTTTCTGGGGGACGGTTGGGGAAGTACTCGTCTGGCGTGAATCGACGCCTGGCAATGATCCGGTCGTTTACGTCAGAAAATTCGAGCTGAATGTCGGGGTAGGGCTGTGGAACATCAGCCTTGTTGACGATGATGCTATCTACAACCAGTGCATTCTTTTGCACGGGATGTGCCCGAACGACGAGATCCTGGCTGTGAATATCGTCCAGCTCGTAGAGTGAGGGCAGCTCACAGCCTGCGAGGTCACAGTAGGTCTGATAGTATGGGATGAGTTCCGGGAAGCGTTGAGCCAGCTTGTCAAAATGCAGCCAGGCGAGCTGCGCAAGCAGCAGGAGAGCCAATATCGTGGCCAGCAGCACACCGCCAATCGATAGCCAGAAAGTGCGATAATCGACGCCAGCGGTTGACCGTCCTTGCCGGTAATCGAGCCGCTCTGCTCGAAGCTGATCGAAGTTATTGCGCTGGCCAAAATTGGCATCAGCGCCATAGCCGGCATACTGATCTGCCGTTGGTGCCAAAGTAGCAGAGCCCCTGTCACTGGAGTCGCTGCGCGACTTGGTTGTGCTCGATGCGCTTTCCTTCAGAAGATCTTCGGCCCAGGCTTCGTCAGCGGCAGTGACCAGTTCTTCGTCGTGCTCGGACGCGTCTACGTGGGCGTATCTGTAGGTGTCGTCGACAAAGGCGTCGGAGTAGTTGTCGGTGCCTGCCGGCGTGTGTGCCGAGCGCCGCTTGCCATAACTGTGCTCGAAATCATCCTCGCCGTCCTGGATCAGCTCGTCATCGTCGCCATCGACAAAGACTTCGGAATCATCCTGCGGGACCTCAGCGGCATCCTGCACTTCCACAAGGTTATCATCGGCCTGGAACACCTGCATGCAGGCGCCACAACGGACCTTGCCAGCAGCAAGTTCGAGCTGCTTTTCGGTGACCTTGAAAGTGGCGTCGCAATGGGGGCACTGGGTGAGCAAATGATGATACCTATGACAATGGCGGCATTGGTGAGCTGGGGATGTTTCTGCGTCCGTGCAGGCAGCACCAATCTTCCTGCATGTTACACTGCAATTCAATACCATGCTCTCGGTAAGCCTGCTGGACCTTTCCTGCCTGGTCGGCAAGCACGCCTGACAGGACGAGGTGGCCGCCAGGCCGTACCATGCCAGCGAGCTTGCTGGCCAGCTCGATGAGCGGTCCAGCGAGTATGTTGGCGACTACGAGGTCGGCTTCGCGTCCGGCGAGCTCGGGAATGTCGACGCAGTGCAGTCGCTCATCCACCGCATTCAGTCTGGCATTCTCGCGCGTAGCTATCAGCGCCTGTGGATCAATGTCCACGGCCAGGGCCGATGCTGCCCCCAGCAGCAGTGCTGCAATACCGAGTATGCCTGAGCCGCAGCCAAAATCGATTACGGTCGGAGGCCTTGCGCGAAAATCGCTGTATTGCTCGGCTGTGAAAAATGTGTCAAGAAAGCTGAGGCACATAGCCGTGGTTGGATGTGTGCCAGTCCCGAAGGCGAGGCCCGGGTCGAGCCGCAGTTCGATGGCATCTTCGCGGCTTGTCGTGTCCCAGGACGGCACAACCCAGAGGCGTTTGCCGAAGGGCATGGCTTTGAAATGACTCATCCAGGAGCGCTCCCAAACCTCGTCGGGAAGCTCTTCCGCATTGAGCGTGCCGAGTAGACGTTCTGAAGCATCACCCAGGCGGCCGACGGTTTCACGAACACTGGCAACAACCGCTTCGGCTGCCGCACCGCTATCGGCAAGGTCGAACAGCGCAGTCACGGTCAGCGCCTCCCACAATGGTGTTTCACCTGGCCCGGGTTCCAGTAACGGCTGGTCTGCGGCGTCACCAAGGGTCACTGAGACTGCGCCAGCTTCGAGCAGGGCATCTTCGAGGGGGTCTACATCCGCTGGTGTGCAGTCGAGGCTGATTTGTAGCCACTTCGCCGGATTCTGAGCATGTTCAGGCATTGGAGCTTTAGGCCTTCAGCAATTTTTCGAGATAGTGAATATTGATGTCCATACGACGGACTCCGCTGTCACTTACCAGCCGGCGATGCAGTGGCAGGTTGGTCTGGATGCCTTCGATAACCATCTCGTCAAGCGCATTGCGACTTCGATTCAGGGCATTTTCGCGGGTGCTGCCCCAGCAGATGATCTTGCCGATCAGCGAGTCGTAATAGGGGGGCACACGATAGCCGCTATAAATGTGTGAATCGACACGGACGCCGTTACCGCCAGGGGCATGGTAATACTTGATTTCACCGGGACTGGGCACGAAACGCACAGGATCTTCAGCATTTATCCGGCACTCGACAGCGTGACCTCGCGCGAGGACATCCTCCTGGCGAATGGAGAGTGGTTCGCCGCTGGCAATCGACAGCTGGGCCTTCACAATATCGATACCGGTTATCATTTCCGTAACCGGATGCTCGACCTGTACGCGAGTATTCATTTCTATGAAGAAATACTCGCCGTTCTGGTAGAGGAACTCAAAGGTGCCGGCGCCACGATAGTTGATGTCCTTGCAGGCTTTGACACAAGCCGCCAGAACAGCTGCACGCGCGTCCGGGTCGACGTTAATGGCTGGCGCTTCTTCGAGTACCTTCTGGTGTCTGCGCTGAAGTGAACAATCGCGGTCCCAGAGATGAATGGCATTGCCCTGGCCGTCCGCCAACACCTGCACCTCGATGTGGCGGGGCGAGTCGAGGAACTTCTCAAGATAGACAGTAGGATCACCGAATGCTGCATTTGCCTCTGACTGCGTGACCTGAACGGCATTGAGCAGCGCAGCTTCGGAGTACACGACCTGCATGCCACGACCGCCGCCGCCCGAAGCCGCTTTGATCAGCACCGGGTAGCCGATTTCCCGCGCCGTCTCGAGGGTGAGCTTGGTGTCGTCGGTGATGGCGCCTTCAGAGCCAGGTACGGTGGGTACGCCCGCCGCTTTCATGGCCTGCTTTGCCGACACCTTGTTGCCCATGAGGCGTATGGTTTCAGCGGTGGGGCCTATGAAAATGAACCCGCTCTTTTCTACCTGCTCCGCGAAATCCGCATTTTCAGACAGAAAGCCATAGCCAGGATGGATGGCTACCGTATCCGTCACTTCTGCCGCACTGATGATCGCGGGAATGTTGAGGTAGCTGAGCGCAGCGGGATTGGGGCCGATACAGACTGACTCGTCAGCCAGCCTGACATGCATCAGGTCGCGGTCGACCTTTGAGTGTACGGCTACGGTCTGGATGCCAAGCTCCTTACAGGCCCGCAGTATGCGAAGCGCAATTTCGCCGCGGTTGGCAATGAGAACCTTCTTGATTTTTCCTGAGCGACTCAAGGCAGTTTCCTTTCTAGCCGATTGAGAACAGTGGCTGATCGAACTCGACCGGCTCGCCATTCTCGACGTGGATGGCAGTAATGGTGCCGGCCTTGTCGGCTTCTATCTGGTTCATCATCTTCATGGCTTCAACGATGCAGATGATGTCCCCAACCCTGATCTCCTGGCCAACTTCGACAAAAGGCTTGGCGGTCGGTGATGAGGCGCGGTAGAAGGTGCCGACCATTGGAGAGGTCACGACATCATCGGCCTTGAGCGGCGCTGCAGTTTCGGTGTGTGGCTGGGCTGCCTGATCGGTGTGAACAGGCGCGGGGGGCGGGGCATAATGTATAGCCGGCTGTCTCCCATACCCGCGTATGATGCGTACCGACTCTTCGCCTTCCTTTATTTCGATTTCTGAAATATCCGATTGCTCGATGAGCTCGATGATCTTTTTGACTTTCCGGATGTCCATGATTTATTTACCTGAAAGAATGATGTTTCCGGGGCGTGAAGGCATGTCGATGGCGGAACTGGCTCACTGCCCCTCACCGCTCGTCTCGTTATCACTCTGATTCCTGCCAAGCCAATGATGGGCAGCATCCAGAGCGAGTATATACCCGTGTGCGCCGAGGCCGCTGATGACGCCGCTAGCGATATCCGAGAAATACGAGTGCCTGCGGAAGGGTTCACGGGCGTGTACGTTGGAGATATGTATCTCGATAAATGGCAATGCCGCCCCCAATAAGGCGTCACGAAGTGCGACGCTGGTATGGGTAAAGGCCGCCGGATTGAACAAGGCGAAAACGATCCCATCCTTCCCGGCGTTATGGATCCTGTCGATGAGCTCGGATTCGGAGTTGCTCTGAAAGTGCTCGAGGCTCAGTTCGAACTCATCGTTGTCTTCATTGAGTTGCGCGGCATGTTCGTCGAGCATGCTGGAAATATCATCGAGGGTGACCGAGCCATAGAGGCCGGGTTCGCGTGAGCCGAGAAGATTGAGGTTCGGACCTTGCAATACAAGAACATTTGCCATGGAGGGGTCTGCTGCTTGCGCTCTTGTTGTGGGTGAGATGTGAGCAAGTTTGCCGATCTTGTCAGCACAGTTCAAGCGAAACCGCGCGGTGTGGCTGTTTGGACAAGCCCAAAACCGCCTGCCGGAGGTGGTGAAATCTTTACGCTGATGAAGTAGCCTTGGCAGGCGCAGGCCTCTGGCCCCTGCTGACTCTTCTTCACAGGCTTCACTGGACACAACTATGCTCAGAAAAACACGTAACTTCCTGGTCGAACGCGGACAGGATATGGAAGATGCGCTCGGCGGTAGCGCCAGGATAGTCAAGACGCTCCTGGCAGTGCTGCTGATCTATTTTCTGATAGTGATCGTGCTTGGCATCTGGTGGAGTTCTGAGCCGGATAGTTTCAATGTCACTGAGAACAGCACAGAGCTGACAGAAGCCCAGGGCCATAAGCAGGTTACCGGTTATGTCACCACGGCCACCATGATTCGTCTCATGGATACCTTGCTCAACAAGCCAGGTGGATATGTTTCCAACGACGTCCTACCACCTGGGGTGTGGATGGATAACATGTCGAACTGGGAATTTGGCGTGCTGGTGCAGGTGCGTGATCTCACCAGAGCTCTGAGAAGAGAGATTAGCCGGTCGCAGAGCCAATCTACTGAAGACCGGTCCCTGGTGATTGCCGAGCCAGCCTTCCACTTCAATAACGACGCTTGGATTCTGCCGTCAACGGAATCGGAGTATGAGAAGGGTATCAAGGCGATGCGCAGCTATCTGCAGCGTCTTGCCGATCCGAACGACAAACAGGCACAGTTCTACGCGCGGGCAGATAATCTTCAGTCCTGGCTGCAGGATGTGGGCACCCGGCTCGGCAGTCTGTCGCAGCGTCTCAGTGAAAGTGTCGGCAAGGAGCAGTTCGATATGGATGCCGGGGCCAGGCTCGGCGCGGATGGACTGCCCGAGCAACCGGAAAGTCAGCGCATCAAGACCAGCTTTACTGAGATCGATGACGTGTTCTATCAGGCTCGCGGCACGGCCTACGCCCTGATCCATCTGCTGAAAGCGGTCGAGAAGGATTTCGAGAGCATCCTTGGCAGCAAGAACGCACGGGTGAGCCTCGCACAGATCGTGGTCGAGCTCGAGGCCACGCAGGCCACAGTCTGGAGTCCGATGATCCTGAATGGTGGCGGTTTCGGTGTTTTTGCCAACCACTCGCTGGCGATGGCCTCCTATATTTCACGTGCCAACGCGGCCATCATCGACCTGCGAAACCTGCTGGAGAATGGTTAGGCCAGGCAGGCTTTCGTGAGGTCGTCAGGCAAGGCCGGTGGGCGCACGGCCGAAGGCAGGTGGCTGCGACTGGCTTACACCCAGCTATTTCGCCTGCTCTCACCCTTCATGCTGCTGCGGCTGTGGTGGCGTGGTCGGGCGCAACCTGCCTATCGTTCACGATGGCGGGAGCGCTTCGGCTTTGTAAACCGGCCACCTATGCTGCTTGGCGATACGGTGGTCTGGGTGCATGCGGTTTCAGTGGGTGAAACCCAGGCCGCTGAAGTACTTGTCAGAACCCTGCTCGCCGACGACGCATCACTCGCCATAGTCATGACGACTACTACGCCAACTGGTGCAGCCCAGGTTCGTAAGCTGTTCGATGCCTATCTCGTAAAAGATGGGCAGCCGGGCCGGCTGTTCCATAGTTACGCACCCTTCGACCTCCCTGGCAGTATCAGGCGCTTCATCAAGGAGACTCAACCCAAAGCCCTGTTGGTGATGGAGACTGAAGTGTGGCCGAATTGGCTGGCGATATGCCGCGCCTGTGACGTGCCCAGCTACCTCATCAACGCACGGCTCTCAGCGCGCTCCGCCAGAGGTTATGAGCGGGTCCGAGGACTCGCGGCGCCAGCCTTCCAGACTTTTACCCATATCTGTGCTCAAGCCCAGGCCGACGCCGACCGCTTGGTGGCGCTGGGCGTGCGAGCCGACAGTCTGTCCGTCACTGGCAGCATCAAGTTCGACCAGTCGATCACACTGGACGACGAGCACCTGCGAGGCCTGGTCGCTGAGGAAATAGCGACCGAGCGCTTCGTCTGGGTCGCAGCCAGCACGCACGAGGGCGAAGAACAGGTAGTAATAGAGGCGCACGCAGGTCTTCTGAAAACGCATCCCGACGCGCTGCTCATCCTCGTGCCGCGTCACCCCGACCGCTTTGATCGCGTCGACGATCTGCTCGAGCGAAGCGGGCTGCGTTACATCAGGCGAAGCCTATTGCCAGCTCAGCGAGGTGCTGTGAAGTCAGTGGACGTGTTGCTGGTCGATAGTATGGGAGAACTATTGTACTTCTACGAGGCTGGTCATCTCGCCTTCGTGGGCGGAAGCCTGGTCGACAATGGCGGCCATAACCCGCTGGAGCCGGCTGCATTGGGCAAGGCGGTCATGATGGGGGAGAGCCAGTTCAACTTTGCGGACATTTGCACCCAGTTGAGCGGTGCTGGGGCGTTGATCACGGTCAGCAGCAAGACGCTACAGACCGCCATCGAGTCATACGCTCAGAATCCGGAGCAGGCTCGACTCACCGGGGAGAAAGGGCAAGCCTTCGTGGAGAGGAACAGGGGCGCCGTAAAGCGGGTGTACGAGCGTATCCTGCCTGGCCTACGCTCATCATCCCAAGCTACAGCGAGCTGATCTGCACCGGTCGATTCAGCCATTGATTCAGCTGCATGATATCGTCTTCGCCAAGCTTGCCTGCGGCTCGCAGCAGAGATAGCGAATTGATGATGTAGTCATACCTGGCATTCGCAAAATCTGACAAGGCCTGATAATACGCGCTCTCTGCCTGTAGCACCTCGACCACATTCCTGGTGCCCACGTCATAACCCGCACGCGTCGCTTCGAGAGCACTCTCGCTGGATATGATCTGCTGCTGGCGGGCCTGTATCGCTTCTACGTTGGTGCGAAGGTTGCGGTAGAGGCTGCGAACCTGCAGTCGGACGTTACGCCGCACTGTACTGCCAATCTCTTCTGCCTGAATGTGTTGATAGTGCGCCTGGCGAATGCCTGCCCGGGCGCCACCGCCGAGATACAGCGGCAGGTTCAGGTTGAGGCCTACCACGCCCTGCGTCACTTCTGTGTCGATTGGACTCTGGCCGGCGAACTGGGAATAGCCGTAGGACGCTGTGGCATTGATCGTAGGGTAGAGATCAGCTTTGCGCGCTTTGAGCAGTTCTGCTGCGGCATCGACCGAAAGCGCCGCCGCGAGCAGCTCGGGATTGTTGGCATAGGCCAGGGCCTCCCATTCGCTTACCGGCACCTTGGTGGGGTCCAGAATCGGATAGTCTTCAGCGAGCACGTTGATTTCTTCCACCGACAGACCGGTGAGCCGCTCAAGGTCTTCCAGCGCGATATCCAGCTGGCCTTCAGCGTTGATGCGCTCGACCTTGCCAGCATCGAATATGGCTCTCGACTCCTGGACCTCAGTGATGGCAATCAAACCGACGTCAAAGCGCTCTCTCGCCTGTTCCCATTGGCGCTCGAAGGCTGCTTCGGCACGGCGCGAAGTGCTCAGTTCATCAATCGCCCGGAGCACGTTGAAATAGGCCTGGGCCGAGCTGAAGGTCAAGGTCAATACCGCTTGACGGTATTCCTGTTCAGCTCTCGAGCTACTCTTGCGAGCCGCCTCGAGCTCGTTGTAAGCCGAAGCATCGTAGAGTACCTGACTCACCGAAACGCCTGCACTATAGGTCTTGTAACTGTCGTCACCTGTCCGCCCCGCGCCCTGTGCAACGACGGGATCGCCACCCGGAACCACAGTCGTCGGCTGCACCGTGCCATCGGCGTCCACTGACTGATCGGTATAGTCGGCGCCCGCTGTTGCACCAAGCTGGGGCAGGAGCCGCGCTCGGCTTCGATTGACGTCTTCTGATATGACCTGTCGCCCTGCCTGAGCCGCTGCAAGCTCAGAATCATATTGCAACGCTTTCTCGTAGGCGGTGTTGAGGCCAATAGCCGATGCCAGCGGAGACAGCGCGCAGATGAGCAGACTGGCTCCGGCTACGAGCAGGGCCTGTCGATGTCGTGGGCGCACGGCGGAAAGTGGTGTGTTCTCGTTCAGACGCATTGTTTGTTCCTTGACGGCGAGCTTGAGGTATCTGCGGAAGAGACCTGCTTGAAGCTTGATTGCAGGCCGTACTATACGCTGTAAGTTTTGCCGGCGCGAGTGCTGCCAGGCAGCCGAAATCAGCTTAATAAGGCGCCAAAGACATGGCGAATTCTGTCCAGAGTATATACATTGGGCTGGCACCTGCTAACTGACATACGGAGACACACCAGCAATGAATATCAAAGAGGGCAGCCTGGCCGCTGCGCCAGCCAACCGCAAGGATCATGTCGTAATCGACCCGGAAGCACTGAAGTCATTTCCTGCGAGCGAGAAGGTCTATCTTGCGTTGGAACAGGGGCAGCCGACAGGTAGCGAAGCTGGTGTGAGGCAGCAGTCGGATGCGGTGCGCAGCAGCCTGCGGGTGCCAGTCAGGGCAATATCACTCAGTCCGACCCATACCAAAGGAGGGGTCGAAGAAAACCCGCCTGTGTACGTGTATGACACCTCTGGTCCGTACACGGACACCAATGCCGATATCAACATCACGGCGGGTCTGCCCAGACATCGCGAAACCTGGCTGGAAGATCGAGCCGACAGCGCCACTTGTTCAGCGTTCAGCTCCGAGTACACCGAACGACGCTGGCGCGACCCCACGCTCGAAGTCATTCGTTTTCCGCACAAGCACTTGCCGCGCAAGGCAACGCCAGGCAAAAATGTGAGTCAGCTGCACTACGCCCGAAACGGTTTTATCACGGCTGAAATGGAATATGTGGCGCTTCGTGAAAACATGCGCCTGCAGGAGGCTCGTGCAAAAGGTCTGCTGACGCCCCAGCATCCTGGTCAGTCCTTCAATGCAAACATTCCCGCAGAGATCACTGCAGAGTTTGTTCGTTCAGAGATTGCCAGAGGGCGTGCAATCATCCCGGCAAACATCAATCACCCTGAACTCGAGCCCATGATCATCGGCCGAAACTTCCTGACCAAGGTCAACGCGAACATCGGCAACTCGGCGGTGACCTCGAGCATCAGCGAAGAAGTCGAAAAGATGACCTGGTCTACCCGCTGGGGCGGCGATACCGTCATGGACCTCTCTACCGGTAAGAACATCCATGAAACGCGGGAATGGGTCATCAGGAACTCGCCAGTGCCGATCGGTACCGTGCCTATCTACCAGGCGCTGGAGAAGGTCGGCGGCGTAGCGGAAGACCTCACATGGGACCTCTATCGTGACACGCTCATCGAGCAGGCCGAGCAGGGCGTCGATTACTTCACGATTCATGCTGGCGTGCTGTTGCGCTACGTGCCACTGACGGCCAAGCGGGTCACCGGTATTGTCTCCCGGGGCGGCAGTATCATGGCCAAATGGTGCCTGGCGCATCACAAGGAAAATTTCCTCTACACGCACTTCGAAGACATCTGCGAAATCATGAAGGCGTACGATATCTCGTTCTCCCTGGGCGATGGTCTTCGTCCTGGCTCCATTGCCGATGCCAATGATGCTGCCCAGTTCGGTGAGCTCGAAACGCTGGGTGAGCTAACGAAGATTGCGTGGAAGCATGATGTTCAGACCATGATCGAAGGGCCGGGCCACGTCCCGATGCACATGATCAAGGCGAACATGGACAAGCAGCTCGAAGTCTGCGGAGAGGCGCCCTTCTATACGCTCGGCCCACTGACGACGGATATCGCGCCTGGGTATGACCATATTACCTCTGGCATCGGTGCGGCCATGATTGGCTGGTTCGGCTGTGCGATGCTCTGCTATGTCACGCCGAAGGAGCACCTCGGCTTGCCAGACAAGCAGGACGTGAAGGACGGCCTCATAACCTACAAGATCGCAGCACATGCTGCCGATCTGGCCAAGGGCTTCCCAGGGGCTCAGATACGAGACGACGCCTTGAGCAAGGCCCGCTTCGAATTCCGCTGGGAGGATCAATTCAATCTTGCGCTCGATCCTGATACCGCGATGGCCTTCCACGACGAGACACTGCCCAAGGACAGTGCCAAGGTGGCGCACTTCTGTTCGATGTGTGGTCCCAAGTTCTGCAGCATGAAGATATCGCAGGAAGTTCGTGACTACGCCGCCGACATGGATGACGCCGATTCGGCTGAATTGGAAGCAGCGATGCAGGAGAAGTCCAAGGAGTTTCTTGATGGCGGCAGCGAGCTCTACAAAGAGGTCTGACGTGAAAGCTGAATCCTTCGGTTACGAAGACGTACAGATTCTCGACAACGAGTTGAGCTACGATGGCTTTTTCAGGATCCGCAGCCTGCGTCTGAGGCACAGGTTATTGACGGATGAAGCCGGCGCCACGAAGGATGGTTCACCGGCTCCGGCCGGGGGCGCGTGGAGCGAAGTCATTCGGCGGGAGTGCTTCGTGCGCGACCAGGTCGCTGTGCTGCTGCCATATCATGTCGAGAGTGACTCGGTTGTGCTGAATGAAGAGTTTCGCATCGGTGCTTGTCTGCAGTCAGGCGCGGCGGCGCAGTATGTTGGATCGCCCTGGCTACTTGAAATTGTCGCCGGTATCTGCGAAAAGGGCGAAGACCCTGCAGCGTCGGCGCGACGTGAAGCCTTCGAAGAAGCTGGACTGAAAATTGGGCGAATGGTGCCAATTCACCAGTATTTGCCGAGTCCGGGTGGCAGTAACGAGTTCGTTAACCTTTACTGCGGACTACTGGAAGATATGCCGGTGGCCGGAGTTTTCGGTATGGGTAGCGAAGCAGAGAACATTCGCACACGGGTCCTGCCTCGGAAAGAGGCGATGGACCTGCTCGCAAAAGGACGCATCAGAAACGCGGCCACAATCATTGCGTTGCAATGGCTCTCGCTGAATCTGAGCCAGTTCAAGGGATCATGAACACTTATTCTCACAGGCAAAACCCGAGAGGACGTGTTGAAGAAACGCTATACACCTGACATCGCTGAGCTAGGCGCAACCTGTGAGGCGAATTATCTTCGTCTCAGCAAGCTGCGGCCTGCCGAACTGGATTCGGTGGATACGCTTCATTACGAGCTATTCGCCGAGGGACACTACCTCGGCGTCATCAAGCTCAGCCTCACCGAGCGCAGCCGTTATACCGACACGATACTGCTCGAACAGACGCATGCGGCCGGGCGCTGGCTGAACGATCCGCACATGCTCGTTCGAATCTATCACGATGCCTCTATGGCCGAGGTCATTTCCGCGCAGGGGCACCTACGCATTGATGGCTTCAACGACTATCCTAATGACAACATGCACTTGCCGGATGAAAAGTCACAGCTGAACAAGTTTCTCGCTGAGTGGCTCTCGATCTGCCTGCGTTACGGGCATCGCAAGAACTCGCTCGATGATCAAGCGAATGTCTGGTGTAGCTGACTGTCGACCAGGCCACAGCCTGGGACCGGCGGTGTTCCTGTTTGCGCGGGACCTTGACTATAATCAAACGGCAATGATATGCATTACCCATGCGCCCATTCACGGAAACCATAATCTGCCATGACGCTCGAGACGCGTCCGGACGAGGGCAACACCCAGCCGGACCAGACCATCAGCGATAGTCATTCGTCCACTGTGACGGCGAAGCCTCTGCGTATCGTGCAGATCAGCGACCCACACCTGTGTGAAACTCACGAGGGCACGCTGCTTGGCCTGAAAACCCATGACAGCCTGGATGCCGTGCTGGCACTGGTTGATGAGGAGGTGTCAAAGCCTGATCTCATCATTGCTACAGGTGACATCACCCAGGATCGAAGTCGCGAAGCCTACGCGGATTTCTGTCAGCAGATTGCCCGCTTCGGCTGCCCGGTCGTGTGGATTCCGGGTAATCACGACGATGCTGATATGATGGCTGAAGTCGCGCCTTTTCCGGAGTTGCAAAGCAAGACCTTCGTGCTCGGCGACTGGAAGTTCATCTTCCTCAATACCGCTGTTCCAGGCAAGGTGCATGGTCGTCTGGCGGCTGAAGAGCTGCAGCTGCTGCAGTCAGAGCTCGATAACGCGGTTCAGCCAAATATCGCTGTTTGCCTCCACCATCACCCCATCAGCATCAGAAGTCGCTGGCTCGACAAGATTGGGCTCAGAAATGCTGACGACTTTTTTGAAGTAACAGATCGCTGCGATCGTATTCGTGCCATCGTCTGGGGCCACATTCATCAGGAAATCGACGAACTGCGCAACAATGTCAGGATGCTGGCCTCGCCATCGACCTGTGTGCAGTTCAAACCTGAGTCTGGCAGCTTTGCAGTCGGCGAGCAGGCGCCTGGCTATCGCTGGTTCGATCTCTTTGCCGACGGTCGTATTGAGACCCGTGTCGAACGTGCAGACCACATTGAGTTTATCGTCGACATGAATAGCAAGGGCTACTGAGCGCCTCATGCACTGGCTGTATCTGCATGGCTTTCTCAGCAGTGCAAAATCTGCCAAGGCCCAGTCTCTGGCGCATTGGCTCGCGGCTAATCACAGTGATGTGAAATTCGGCGCGCCAACCTTACCCTTCAATCCTCTGACTGTTGTAGGAATCATCGAAGCGCTCGTTGCAGATGCCGCTGACACCTCCCAACCTGTCACCGGCCTGATCGGCAGCTCTCTCGGTGGCTTCTATGCCCGCCTGATAAGCGCAAGAACCGGCTTGCCAGCTGTGCTGATCAACCCTGCGCTAAGGCCGGACCTGTTATTCGAGAACTATCTCGGCGAGCAGACGAACCCTTATACCGGTGAAACCTACGACCTTCAGACTGCAGACTTGAGGGTACTCCGCGACATGGTCGTGCAGAATGATCCAAGCCCACGCCGGCTCTTCCTGTTGATCCAGATGAACGACGAAACGCTCGACTCGGCGCAGACTGTCGTTGATCTGCGGGAGAGTCCTGCCTGGATACAATCCGGTGGGAGTCACCGCTTTGATGACTTCGAACGTACCTTTCCCGCAATCAGGGCTTTTCTAAGCTCGGGTACGTGCTAGAATCCCGCGCCATTTCAAGAGGAGATTGTACAGTGTCTGACCTGCCTTCCGACCTGCGCTACGCGGCGACCCACGAATGGGCACAACTGGACGACGATGGTGTCACCATCATCGTCGGCATAACCGATCATGCGCAAAAGGCGCTCGGTGACATTACTTACATCGAACTACCCGAACTTGGCGCTGATCTGATTGCGGGCCAGGAAGCTGGTGTGGTTGAGTCAGTGAAAGCTGCTTCCGATATCTATGCGCCGATCAGCGGGATGGTCACGGCTATCAACGAAGAGTTGCTCGAGAGCCCTGAGCTGGTCAATGAAGACCCTTATGGCAGTGGGTGGTTTTTCAAGATGCAGCTGCAGGACCCTTCCGACCTCGATTCGCTGCTCGATAGCGAGGGCTACGAGGCAGCAATCGAAGCGGAATAGGGTGCAGGCAGCGGGAAGCTTCAGAGCAGACCGCTGTCGCCCAGGCTGTCGATCATTTCATCCAGGTCGTAACTGCTCAGGCCGAGCAGCTCAAGGACGGCCTCATGTATCCTGTCCCATTCGTGGTCTTCAGACTGGTTGCCCAGTTTCTGGTAGTTGCCCGCAAGATGCTCGGCGGTCTTGAGTATGGCCGTCAGTGCCTTGCGCTGATGCGGACCTGAGTCTTCCGTGAAGTACTCTGTATCCACCCGGTGATGCTCGGCAATGATCTGGCAGAGCTCCGGCGGGAGGTTCCAGGCACGGGCGGTGTAGTAGCCCACCACAGCGTGGTTGGTCTGGATCTGCTCGTTTTCCCATTCGGTGATGCGCTTGTCCGGGTCGGCATAAGACCGGATCTGCAGATCCTTGTAATTTGGGTAGCGCAGCATCATCAATGGTATGCCACAGTTATGAAACAGGCCAAGCAGATAGGCCTCGTCAGGCGAGTGGTAGCCGACCTTGCGGGCGATAGACGCGGCAATGGAGGCGACGTCGCTGGTTGTGTCCCAGAATTTGGTCAGCTCCGTGATCTGGGCGTCGGACATCGAGCCCTTGATGGAGATGCCGTTAACGATATTCACAACCGAAGTCAGTCCAAGCAGCGCTACTGCCTGCTCAATTGACGTAATATGGCTCTTTATGCCATAAAACGGTGAGTTGACCACCTTCAAAATCGTTCCGGCAAGTCCGACGTCCCGACGAATGAGCCGAGCAATTTGCGTGATATCAGGATTGGGCATGATCTGCTCCATCTGGATATCGACAAGGATCTGTGGTTGAGGGGGAATCTTGATGCCCTGCAGAACCTTTCCGATCTGCTCTGGACTCATCTCTATGGTCATATGCCCGATACGCATGTGTCATTTTCACAGGAGCAACCGGAACGACTGCTCCTTCCAAGCCAATAGTGTAGCCCGTGATGAAAGATGTCCCTGTATTAAAATTGTTGCCGAAAGCTGACCGTCGGATACGTAACGGTCACTGCTGGATCTACAGCAACGAAATCGATGTAGCCAAGACGCCGCTGAAACTTATAGAGAGCGGTGAACAGGCGGTCGTGCTGAATGCCCAGGACAAGTTCGTGTGCACGGCGATGATCAACCCACATACCCTGATCGCAGGGCGCGTGATCTCCAGGCGTGAGGGAAATTTCCTGTCGGAGAAGCTACTCAAGAAACGACTGCTGCTGGCCCGCTCCTTGCGCGATCGTCTCTACGAGAAGCCCTATTACCGCATGGTCTACGGCGACAGCGATGCCTTGCCAGGGCTGGTCATCGACCGTTTCGATGACAGCTTCATCGTGCAGATATCAACCGCCGGTATGGATCAGTTCAAGGCCGTTATCGTTGATTGCCTGCATAACTCACTGGGCGCCAAGCGTGTCATCATCAAGAATGACGGCAAGATGCGGGAAGTCGAAGGGCTCAGTAGTGATGTGGAGTTGTCAGGGCCGTCGATAGAACGTCTTCAGGTCATCGAGAATGGCACTTCCATGCATTGTGACCCACTGGGCGGTCAGAAGACCGGCTGGTTTTATGATCACCGTGAGAACCGCAACTGGGCGAGAAAACTGGCGAAGGGCAAGCGAGTGCTCGACCTCTACAGCTACGTTGGTGGTTGGGGCGTGCAGATGCTCGATGCAGGCGCCAGTAGCGTAACCTTCGTTGATGCCTCCGAGTCCGCCATGGCAATGGCGAGGGAGAATGCTGCATCTGTGGGCGGAGCTGACGCTGCTGTCAACTTTCTGCAGGGCGATGCCCGAGCTGTACTGCATCAGTTGCTCGATGCGAATGAAAAATTCGACATGGTCATTGTCGATCCGCCGGCGCTCATTCCACGTCGCAAGGACGTGCCGCCAGGTGAGCGGGCCTATCAGAAGATCAACGAGCTGGCGCTACGCCTGGTGGATGCCAGCAGCGCCGAGGGCGGCGTGCTGGTGTCCGCCTCCTGCTCAATGCATTTGCCCGCGGAGCGACTGCAACTGCTTTGCAACCAGGCTGCGCGGAAGAACGATCGATTGCTGCGCCAGCTTTACTCAGGCACCCAGGGGCCGGACCATCCGGTCCTGCCGGCCGTACCCGAAACCCACTATCTTGACTGCTTCGGTTTTCAGGTCCTGCAGTCCTACTAGCGGACAGCTGACGGCTTCGCTGGCTCAGCAGGTCAGGGTGATGACGGGCCAGGCCTTCGACTGCGCAGCCGCCAACAGTACAGGATCAGGGTTAACACAGACCGGCCGACCAACCCGCTCCAGCAAAGGCAGGTCGTTACGCGAGTCGGAGTAGAAGCTTGCCGTCTTTAACAGCTCTTCGATGTCTTCGACACCTTTCGACCGCAGCCAGGCCTCGAGTTTTTTCAACTTGCCCTCCTGGAAGCAGGGTGTGCCCGTCACCTGGCCTGTGTAGCACCCGTCTTTCATTTCTGCATCCGATGCCAACAGCACATCGATGCCAAAAAGGTCGGCTATCGGCCTCGTAACGAAATCATTTGTGGCGGTGATCATGATGAGCTGATCACCCGCCTGACGGTGCTCTTCCACCAGAGCCAGACTGGCATTGCTGATGCGGCGGCGGATTTCGGTGTCGATGAAGGCAGCGCGGTGCCGGTGCAGGTCTTCCACCTTATGACGGCTCAGCGGCTCCAGTGCAAAGCGGAGATACGCACGAATATCGAGGCGGCCTTCACGATAGTCCTCGTGGAATTGCTCATTGCCCTTGGCATAGCGCTCACGCTCAACGATGCCGCTGTCGCACATGTATTCGCCCCACAGATAATCGCTGTCGCCGTCCAGCAATGTGTTGTCCAGATCGAAAAGCGCTAATTTCATGTCTATCCTCTGTTAAGGCTCTTTATAAAAGCCTGTTTTACTTCTAAAAGACCAGGACTCTGGTCAAAGATCGTATTGTCTGGCATCGTATGAACAGACTACACATGGTTCACACACTCATATAGGTTCTGCACCGGTGATTGACGCAGATGGATTTAGAGCCAATGTCGGTATCATACTGACAAATGACGCTGGCCGGGTCTTCTGGGCACGACGCATCGGCCAGAATTCCTGGCAGTTTCCACAGGGTGGTATCAAACCTCATGAAACTGCCGAGCAGGCGCTATTTCGCGAACTGCAGGAGGAAGTCGGTCTTTCCCCATCAGGTGTCACTGTGCTCGGTGTGACTGACGGCTGGCTTCGCTACAAGCTGCCTAAAAAACTCATTCGTTATAACTCTCACCCGGTATGCGTAGGGCAGAAGCAGAAATGGTTCCTGCTGCGCCTCACTGATGACGAATCTGCCATTGAAATGTCAGGCTCGCCCAAGCCAGAGTTCGACGGCTGGAGCTGGGTTAATTATTGGTATCCGCTCAGCCAGGTCGTCATGTTCAAACGGGAGGTCTATCGTAGCGCACTTCGCCAGCTGCTGCCGCATCATAACCGGACGCTACAGGCTAGTGCGAAGCCTACGCTGATTGCAGAACTCCGCCTCACCGAGACCCTTGCGGTCAAGCGAGCAGCCGACCGTCGTGCTTAACCTGCTGAAGAGTATCGTACAGGAGGTTTCCAAAGCCCCGGAACTGGGCGCCGCACTTGAGATCATCGTGAGGCGTGTGCGTGAGGCAATGAGCACCGAAGTGTGTTCAGTTTACCTGCTCGACCCGGTGCAGAACCGGTATACGCTAATGGCTACCGAAGGCCTTAACGCCAGTGCAGTGGGCAAGGTCACGCTTGGTCACTCTGAGGGCCTGGTAGGTCTGGTGGGTGTGCGCGAAGAACCGATCAATTTGCAGAACGCACCAGCTCACCCTCGCTTCCGTTATTTTCCAGAAATTGGCGAAGATCCCTATAACGCCTTCCTGGGCGTGCCGATTATCCACCGACGCCGCAATCTGGGCGTACTGGTCGTGCAGCAGAAGGAAGCACGGCTCTTTGACGAGAGTGAAGAATCCTTTCTGGTAACCGTTTCGGCCCAACTGGCAGCTACCATCGCCCATGGTGAGGCCACAGGCATCCTCTCGGGCATCCATTTTTCAGGAGAGCGTGCCAGAGACGTCTGTATCAAGGGCGTCGCTGGCTCCGGTGGCGTGGGGATCGGTCACTGCGCCGTCATCTATCCGCCTGCCGATCTGGACGCTGTGCCCGACAAGCTCTGCGAAGATATTGAGCTGGAGCTGGCTGCCTTCGCTGCCGCGGTTGAGACCGTTCGTGAAGACATCCGCAAAGTGGACAGCCGACTTAGCGACCAGCTGCGACCAGAAGAGCGCGCCCTGTTCGACGTCTATCTCGGGATGCTCGATTCGAATGCGCTGCCGGGGGAAGTGGTGACCATGATTCGCGGGGGGCACTGGGCGCAGGGTGCTTTGCGGCGGGTCATCGACGAGTATGTGCGTCACTTCGAAGCCATCAAGGACGCCTATCTCAGTGAGCGCGCCGTCGACATCAAGGATCTCGGCACGCGTCTGCTGGCCTGTCTGCAGATGGACGCGGAAAAGGTGGAGCGCAAGTATCCCGACAAGGTGGTGCTGGTCAGTGAAGAGCTGACGCCGTCGATGCTGGGTGAAGTGCCACGGAACAAGCTTGTAGGCCTGGTGTCGGCCCGTGGATCGGGCAATTCGCACGTCGCCATACTGGCACGAGCCATGGGACTGCCCTGCGTCATGGGCGCTGTCGATACGCCAATCAACCGGATCGAGGGCGTCGAAGTTGTCGTCGACGGCTTCAGTGGAGAGCTCTATAGCCACATTTCAGCCGAGTTGCGCAGCTACTACCTGAATATCGCGGAAGAAGAGCGCAACCTGTCGAAAGGGCTCGAGCAGATTCGCGACAAGCCCTGTGTGACCGTCGACGGCCATCAGATGCCATTGTGGGTCAATACCGGTCTGATGACCGATGTGATGCGTTCGCTGAATCAGGGGGCTGAAGGGGTGGGGCTCTATCGCACCGAAGTGCCATTCATGATCAACGATCGCTTTCCCAGCGAACTCGAGCAGCGCGATACCTATCGCGAACAGCTCGAGGCCTTCTCGCCCGGTCCAGTAACCATGCGCACGCTCGATGTTGGCGGCGACAAGTCCCTGTCCTACTTTCCTATCAAGGAAGAGAACCCCTTCCTTGGCTGGCGGGGTATTCGCGTCACGCTGGATCATCCCGAGATCTTTCTGGTTCAGGTCAGAGCCATGCTCAAGGCCAGCGCCGGACTGAATAATCTGAGAATCATGCTGCCGATGATTTCCAATATTTCCGAAATCGAAGAGGCGATGCACCTTGTGTATCGCGTGTATCACGAGGTTCGGGAAGAAGGCTTCGACATCGCATTGCCGCCGCTCGGCGTGATGATCGAAGTGCCTGCGGCAATTTTCCAGGTCCGCGAAATTGCCGAGCGGGTAGACTTTATTTCTGTCGGCAGCAACGATCTGACTCAGTATCTACTGGCGGTAGATCGTAACAATCCACGCGTCGCTTCGCTCTACCATACCTTTCATCCGGCGGTATTGCATGCGCTCAAGCGCATCGTCGAGGACGCCCACGCCGTCGACAAGAAGGTCAGTATCTGCGGTGAACTCGCGGGAGACCCTGGCGGGGCTATCCTGCTGATGGCGATGGGGTACGACATGTTGTCGATGAACGCCAACAGTCTGCTTCGCATCAAGTCTGTGCTGCGGGCGGTCAGTCTGGAGTGGGCACAGGCGCTGCTGGCCCGCCTGCTTGCCATGGATTCGCCCCAGGTCATCAAGGCTTCTATCGATCTCGCGTTACGTGAGATCGGCTTCGACCACCTTTCCAGGCCGCCCCGTACTGAATCCCATTGAAAATTTCGCCAATCGATAGGCTTTTCGTCCACGATTTTTACACTCCCGACCGCGTAAAGCTCAAATTAGTATGAAAGTACTAAGGCTAAATGATTGAATTCTGTAGAAGGCTTCAGGCAGAGCGCGAAATCTGCACCTATACTTTATCCATGAACGTATCAATGATTAACAAAGGTTCACGGGATGATGAATCGGCTGTCTGTAGTGGTCCGGCACAGAAGCGCAGTAGGGAGTGAAGGATGAGTGGACAAAATAAAGACAGCGCCAGGAAAAAGATTGCTCTGGTTCTGGGCGGAGGCGGCCCGCTGGGCGGCATTTATCAGATAGGCGCCCTTCGTGCTCTCGATGAGGCTATCGAAGGCGTCGATTTCAACGATTTGTTCACCTACGTCGGCACCAGCTCGGGCGCGTTCGTGGCAGCGAACCTTGCCAACCAGATGACGACGGCGCAAATGTGCCGAATTTTCGTCAAGCATGAAGCCGATGTGCATCCGTTTCAGCCACAGATATTTTTCCGACCGGCGACTCGCGAGTATCTCAAGCGGCTGATGTCGGTTCCCGGGCTGTTCACCAAAGCCTGTTCCCGGTTTCTTGAGAACCCCAAGGATCAGTCCTTTCTTGAAGCGCTCACCATCCTTGCCGAAGCCCTGCCTACCGGCCTGTTCGATAATGAAGGTCTGAACGACTATCTCCAGGCTTCATACAGCCTGCTGGGCCGAACCAATGATTTTCGCAAGTTGAAGCGGCCGCTCTACCTCGTCGCTGCCGATATCGAGCGTGGCGAGTCGGTCTGTTTCGGATCGAAAGGCTATGCTCACATCCCTATCTCGAAGGCGGTCCAGGCCAGCGTTGCAGCGCCCGGTCTCTATATGCCCGTGGAAATCGACGGCCGGCACTACGTAGATGGCACTATCCGCAAAGGCATGCACGCTTCAATTGCGCTGGATGCCGGTGCAGAGCTTGTGCTGGCGATTAATCCTGTGGTGCCCGTCGATGTCAACGCGGCGGTGCAGTCGGGCACGATGGAGCCGGATATGCTGCTCAATCGAGGCTTGCCAAATATTCTTGCTCAGTCCTATCGCGTGATGGTGCACACCCGGATGGCGTCGGGTATGCGGGTGCATGAGCAGGACTATCCCAATGCGAATATCATGCTGTTCGAGCCGTCGCGCAATGATGCCAAGCTGTTCTTCTCCAGCGTGTTCAGCTTCGATTCACGACGCATCGTGTGCGAGCATGCCTATCAGATGACACGTCAGGACCTGCTGGCCAGGAAAGATGAACTGAGCCCGATTCTCGCGAAGTTCGGGGCGCATCTCAACCTGGATACCCTGATGGATGAGCAGCGCACGATCAGCACCTCGCTCTATGGCGAAATGCTGCCCATGTATGTAGCGCGGGAGCGGCGCAAGCGGTCGAGGGTGAAGCAGGGGTACTTGAACAGGTTGGGATCTAGCTTGGGTAACGTCGCAGAGCGTTTGCTGTAGCACATCGGCCGACAGCTCGCCGATACCCGTGGTGAGCTGCCGCTGCAACGGAGTGGTTGGCCAAGTGCCCGGAAACTAGGGTTCAATTACGAACCGGTAGTTTCCGGTTGCAGGCTCATCTTCACCCTAGCCACTACAAAATGTAGCGGCTCAAGTCCTCATTCTTGGACAGCTCCGACAGGGTCTTGTCGACATACTCCGCAGTGACTTCGAACTTGTCATTTACGCTATCGCCAGCACCGTAGGAAACCTCTTCCAACAGTCTCTCAAGCACCGTATGCAAACGGCGCGCGCCAATGTTTTCGGTTCGCTCATTCACATGGAAAGCAATTTCGGCTATGCGTAGTATCGCGTCATCAGTAAAGCTCAGCTCCACACCCTCGACTGCCAACAGCGCTTCGTATTGATTCGTCAGCGATGCATCCGGCTCTGTCAGAATCCGCTTGAAGTCATCCGGCGTCAGCGGCTGCAGCTCCACGCGTATCGGCAGTCGACCCTGAAGCTCCGGTATCAGATCCGAAGGCTTTGTCAGGTGGAAGGCCCCCGATGCGATGAACAGGATGTGATCGGTCTTGATCATGCCAAACTTAGTGCTGACGGTGCAGCCTTCGATAAGCGGCAACAGGTCGCGTTGAACACCTTCACGGCTGACATCGGCCGAGGCGCCTGAGCCAGCGCGCTTGGCGACCTTGTCGATCTCGTCCAGGAACACGATGCCATTCTGTTCGACCAGCTTCAGCGCACGCTGCTTAATGTCGTCGTCGTTGACCAGGCGAGCAGCTTCCTCTTCCTTCAGCTTCTTCATGGCCTCGGCAATCTTCATGCGCTTGGTCTTCTTGCGATCGCCAGACATGGAGGAGAACATGTTCTGCAACTGACTGGTCATGTCTTCCATACCAGGCGGTGCCATGATCTCGACACCTACGGGTGTAGCCCGAACCTCGATATCGATTTCCTTGTCATCCAGCTTGCCTTCGCGCAGCTTTTTACGGAAAACCTGCCGTGCGGTTGTTTCGCCGCCAGCTTCGTCATCAGCACTGGTGGTGCGGGCGGCTGGCAGCAGGACATCGAGCACACGATCTTCTGCGGCATCGAGGGCGCGATGCTCCACCTTTGCCATCTCTTTCTCGCGCAGCATCTTGATCGCCATATCGGCGAGGTCACGAATGATGGATTCGACATCACGACCTACATAACCAACCTCGGTAAATTTGGTGGCTTCGATCTTGATGAAAGGGGCATCTGCGAGCTTGGCCAGACGGCGGGCGATTTCAGTCTTGCCCACGCCGGTTGGTCCGATCATGAGAATATTCTTGGGCGTGATTTCTTCACGCAGCTCACTGTTCATCTGCATTCGGCGCCAGCGGTTGCGCAGGGCAACGGCTACGGCACGCTTCGCGGCGGCCTGTCCGATGATGTGCTTGTCCAGTTCCTGGACAATCTCTCTGGGTTTCAATGAAGCCATGTGGTGTTCCGTTCCCTATGTTCGCTTGGTCTGTTCTGAGTCTGCTACAGGATCTGCCTGCGCAATCAGCGCTTGTTCACAGTGTCGTCGGAGTCGCCGAAGTTGATGATCTCGACCGTCTGCTCCTGATTGGTGAACACGCAGATGTCTCCGGCGATATGCAGGCTCTTGCGCACGATTTCTTCTGCGCTCAGCTCCGTATTTTCCAGCAGCGCCTTGGCGGCCGCCTGGGCGAAAGGCCCGCCAGAACCGGTGGCAATCAGACTGGCTTCTGGTTCAATTACGTCGCCATTACCGGTGATGATGAGCGAAGCGTTTTCGTCAGCAACAGCCAGGATGGCCTCCAGCCGTCGCAGCGCACGATCCGTGCGCCAATCCTTGGCCAGTTCAACGGCTGCCCGAACCAGCTGACCTGAATGCTTCTCCAGCTGGGCCTCGAAGCGCTCGAAGAGTGTAAAGGCATCTGCAGTACCGCCCGCGAAGCCAGCGATCACGCGGTCGTTGTACAGACGGCGCACCTTGCGTGCATTGCCTTTCATGATGGTATTGCCGAGCGATACCTGCCCGTCGCCCCCCATGGCAACCTGGTTGCCACGACGGACGGAAACGATGGTAGTCATTGTGTGGTCTCGATCTTCTTTTTGCGAACGAGTGGCTGGATACGAACCCTGACCAGCGAATCGATCGCACGATTCATTTTCGAGCGTGACTGGAACGGCCCTACGATTACGCGGTACCAGATTCCGTTGTCAGCCGTGTTGGTCTGTTCTATATGGGCCTGCATACCCTGGAATGCAATGGTCGCTTTCTGCTTTTCCGCATCTGCGTGTGATCGGAAGGAACCAGTCTGCAGAATGTACACCACCGAAGGGTCGGGCGTTTTCGGCACATACTCAGGTACATGCTGTGGAACCACCTTTGCTTCGGGCAGCATTTTGTAGAAGTCGTATGAGCGCTTTCGGTCTTCCGGTGCGTCCTGCTCCCGGCTTTGCCCTTGCTTGAGCGATTTTACGGCATCTTCAACCGGGACGGCGTTGAGCGTGACCAGAAACCAGACGAAGCCAGCCGCGAGCGCGGCATACAGCATCCATATCCATTTACTGACTGGCGTGACTGCGGGCTGCTTCTGCTTGCTCGCGCTTTTCTTTGCAGGACGTGCCATGAGGCGCTACATCGACTCCGGTGCGTTGACGCCAAGGATGGCGAGTCCATTGCGAATGACCTGAGCCACCGACTCTGCAAGCGCCAGTCGAGCCAGCACCAGCGGCTCCTCGTCGACGATGACCCTGGTGCTGTTGTAATAGCCGTGAAACTCCGATGCCAGCTCGCGTAGGTAATGCGCCAGGGTATGCGGCTCGAAATTCTGTGCGGCTACATCGATGACTTCCGGAAAGGCTGCCAGCTTCGCTACCAGCGCCAGCTCTGCGTCCTCCGACAAGGGTTCGAGCAGGGCCGCACTGTCCTTTGCAGTCCAGTCGGTCTGCTTCAGGCGCTCGGCGACGCCAGCTGGTACTTTCTGCCAAAGCTGGGAAATCCGCGCGTGCGCATACTGCACGTAGTACACCGGATTATCCTTGGTCTCGGACTTGGCGAGCTCAAGGTCGAAATCCATATGCTGCTCGGTCTTTCTCGCAACATACACGAAGCGGGCCGCATCGTTACCGACTTCTTCCCTCAGCTCACGCAAGGTCACGAATGAGCCGCTTCTGGTAGACATCTGAACGCGCTCTTCACCGCGATACAGAATCGCGAATTGAACCAGCTTGACAACTAGACGGTCGGCATCGAGACCGAGCGCTGTGAGCGCCGCTTTCACTCGCGTTATGTAGCCGTGATGATCGGCACCCCAGACATTGATGACGGTGTCGAAGCCGCGGTCGAACTTGTTCTTGTGATAAGCGATGTCGGACGCGAAATAGGTGTACTCACCGTTATCGCGCTGGACAACACGGTCCTTGTCATCGCCAAAGCTCGTTGAGCGGAACCACAGCGCGCCGTCCTGCTCATAAATGTGACCCTTGCTGCGCAGGAGCGCCAGTGCGCCAGGAATTTCAGATGCGACCGAAGCTTCCGAAAACCAGCGGTCGTACTGCACACCGAATTCGCCGAGATCGTCCGCGATGTCGGCGAGAATGGCGTCTAGCGAAGTATTGAACAGGATTTCATAGTGCTCTTCACCGAGCAGCTCCCGACACCGTGCAATAATTGCATCGATATGCTGCTCCTTGTCGCCGCCCTGGGGCTCATCAGGGGCGATGCCGGCAAAGACCTTCGCCGCCGGCCGGTGGAAACGCTCACCATGCTCATCGGCAAACTGCTGCGCTATTTCAAGCAGATAGTCACCCTTGTAGCCATTGACCGGGAAGGCGAAGGATTCACCCAGTATGGCCAGGTAGCGCAACCACAATGACGCTGCCAGTATGCTCATCTGTCGGCCAGCATCGTTGACGTAATATTCCCTCACGACTTCATGGCCGGTAGCCGCTAGCAGCGCTGAAAGAGATGCACCGTAGGCTGCACCACGGCCGTGGCCCACGTGCAGGGGTCCAGTCGGGTTCGCGGATACGAACTCGACCTGGATCTTCTTGCCCTTGCCGGCGCGGCTGTGGCCGTAGCGTTCTCCAGCGGCCAGGATGGTGGGTATGGCTGCCAGGCGGCTTTCTGCACGGATGTAGAAATTAATGAATCCAGGTCCGGCAATTTCGGTTTTTTCAACGATTTTCGACCCAGCGAGTGCGCCAGTCAGCAAACTGGCAATTTCCCTGGGCGCCTTTCCAAATACCTTCGACGATACCATCGCGATGTTGCTGGCAAAGTCGCCGTGCTGCTTGTCCTTGGGCACATCAAGGTTGATCTTCAGTGACGAGGGCTGGAAGCCTTCAGCGAATGCCTCTTGGGGCGCCAGCTCGCCGGATTTGACGAGATCGGAGAGTGCCTGTCGGATCAGGCTTTCGAGCACTTGCTTCATGTAGGAGTCCTGCCCGCTGCTGGGGCGTCTTTCAAAGTGTTTCGTAGGGGTCGATGTCCAGCGACCAGCTAAATGGCTGGTTGCGGCCGGTTCGTCCCGGCAGTTGCAGCGCCCGGGAACGGGGGCGATCTGGGGACGCGGGCTGATTCATCAATCCGGTGATCAAGCTGCGTAGGGTAGCGCGCTTTGACGCAATCAACCAGAGCAGACCGTGATGACGGTTTTTCTTCCGCGCCAGAACGGCGGGGAAGGGCCCATGCACTGTGATGCCATCGCCCAGGTTCTCCTGGGTTATAACCGTCTTCAGTTGCGAGGCCAGCAAAGCCATGCCCTGCTGGAGATGCACTTCTGATGCGGCCTCGGCCCGAATGACCGCCATCGACGAAAATGGTGGCATCGACAGCTGTCGGCGTAGATCCAGCTCGTTGAGCGCGAACTGCCGATAGTCCTGCGCCAGTAGCTGTGTGATGAGCGGGTGCGAGGGTAGGCGGGTCTGCACCAGAACCCGTCCAGCATGTTCACCGCGGCCGACTCGTCCACAGACCTGGGTCAGCAGCTGCATTGCCCGCTCGGACGCGCGGAGGTCGCCGCTGAACAGGGCGCCATCGGCATCCATGATGACTGCGAGCGTCAGATCAGGAAAGTCGTGGCCCTTTGCCAGCATCTGCGTGCCCAGCAATACGCAGGGCTCTCCGGCTTTGACCAGCTCGAGCTTGTCGTGCAAAGCCGTGGTGCTGCCGATGGTATCCCGATCGACCCTGACGACAGGCACGTCGTCGCCCACCAGTGCCTGAAGCGCCTCCTCTGCGTGCTCTGTGCCGCTACCCAGCGGCACCAGCGAAGTGCTCGTACACTCGGGGCAAACAGTCGGGAGTCTCAATCGCAAATCACAATGGTGGCAGCGCAGGCTGGCGTCATGTCGGTGCAGCGTGAGACGACTATCACATCGGCTGCACCCGGCGATCCAGCCGCAGCTCTGACAGAAGAGCGCTGGCGCATAGCCGCGTCTGTTCAGAAAGACCAGCACCTGGTGTCTGGCCTGCAGCGCCTGCAAGATGGCTCTCGAGGCCGGGTCGGAGAGGCCGCCGGTCAGTTTGCGGCTGCGAATGTTGACGAGCTCGATCTGCGGGCGTGCAAAGGCTGCAGTCCGGTGCCGCAGGCGCAGCAGGCGATAACGACCACTTTCGGCGTTTTGTAGAGACTCGAGCGAGGGTGTGGCGGAACCAAGCACCACAGGGCAGCCCTGATTGCTGGCGCGAACGACCGCAAGATCACGGGCGTTGAAGCGGCAGTTGTCCTGTTGCTTGAAGGAGCTGTCGTGCTCTTCGTCGACGACAACCAGCGCAAGCTGGGTAAAGCTGAGGAAGATGGCGGATCGGGTGCCGACGACGATGGGTTTCTTCTTCAGTCGAATGTCGTTCCAGGCTAACAGGCGCTGCTTGTCGGTGATTCCGCTGTGATACACGCAGACCAGTCCCGGGAAGCGCTGTTCGAAACGGGCGGTCAGCTGCGGTGTCAGGGATATTTCCGGCACCAGGATGAGCGCCTGGCGACCCGTCGCAATGAGCCGGTCCAGCGCTGCCAGATACACCTCGGTCTTGCCGCTACCGGTAAGACCGTCCAGAAGAAAGGCGGCAAATTTGCCGTCACTACCAACTATCTCATCGACGGCTGTCTGCTGCTCGGCATTTAGTGCGTGTCCTGCAGAGTTTACGTCGCTCGCATCTGGAGGATCTGCCGAGAGTGCTTCCGGCTGGAGAGCCAGTTCATCGATAGTCACGGCCTCGATGACCCCGGCTGATTCGAGGGCGGCAAATTGTGCCTTCCCGAAGCCGAGCTCACGCAAGTTTTTTTGCGCCGACCGACGAGCAGGTGCTGCCTGCAGATGTCCGAGCAGCTCGCGCTGTTTCCGACCCTGTGCCAGGTTGGTGGCGCCGCAAGATGGGAGGGATTCACGCAGCTGCCAGTAGTGCACACTGAGCCACTCACGACTCTGCTGCAGCCGGGAGCTGGTTCTGAGCGCGGGCGGCAAGGCCAGTTGCAGTAGTTCTCCCGCAGCCGAGCAATAATAGCGGGCTGTCCATAGCATGAGATCGAGGGTCTGCTCGGCGAGCAGAGGAATGGCATCGAGCACCATTTCTACTGGCCTTAGCTTCGAGCAGGCGAGCTGCGCTGTCACCGGAGCAATACTGTCGACAATGCCAACCAGCCTGCGATTGTTCACGCTGACCACCACTCTGGCACCACGTTGCGGCCGAGCGTCGGCAAGCCCATCAGCAGGCCCATCCGCTGCTACGTACAGATAACTGAGTGGCGTCCTGAAAGGCAAGGGGACCCAGACTTCAACGATCAGGCTCTGAACTGAATGGGTGGCTACAGATTGAACAGGCTTGCTTATCTCCTGGCTTCTGGTATCATCCGCCCTCATTTTTTCTGATGCGATAGCATTACGCATTTGGGAAATTGCGGTGCCTCACAATCCCGGCAACGCGCTGCAGTATGCTGCAGACGTGGTCCACTGATGGGGTAGCGGCAAACCACTTTCACAAGGTGTATCTCCATGAAGCCAAATATTCATCCGAAGTACGAAGAAATTACTGCGACCTGCAGTTGCGGCAATGTTATCAAAACCAAGTCCACGGTTGGCAAAGACTTGCTCCTGGACGTCTGCTCAGCTTGCCATCCGTTTTACACCGGCAAGCAGAAGGTTCTCGACACCGGCGGCAGAATAGACAAGTTCAACAAGCGTTTCGGTGGCCGAATCAGCAGCGGCAAGCCAGCGGATAGTGCCAGTTAAGCTGACGAAACCAGAAATGTAAAAAACCCCTGACGGTCTGACCGGGCAGGGGTTTTTATTTTCTGGCCTTTTTGTAATTCGTATTTGCTTCATCTTCTTTACGAATCGCCGCTACTATGGAAGTCTTAGAGTACTATTACTTTCCATTAAGGTCTTAATGCTATGTCGCTAACGCCATTCAAAACCATGCTGCTGTTTATCGGCATGAGCCTCTCTGTTCTGGCCTGTGCTGAAGAAGAAAAGCCTGCTAAAGCCTTCAAGCCCGGTACCCACTACGACGTTCTGCCAGTTGCTGTGCCCACTAGAAATCCTGAGAAAATCGAAGTCGTAGAGCTGTTCTGGTACGGCTGCCCGCATTGCTACAATTTTGATCCCCTCCTTCAGAAGTGGGCGAAAGAGTTGCCCGAGCATGTCGATTTCTGGCATTCCCCGGCCGCGTTCAACGATACCTGGAAGCTGCACGCGCAGGCGTATTACACCTTCAAGGCGCTGAAGATAGCCGACAAGATGCATCAGCCGTTCTTCGATGCGTTGGTGAAAGAGCGACGTCAGCTGAACTCTCCGGAAGCGATTGCTGATTTCGTGGCGAGTAACGGTGGCGATCGCGAGCAGTTCCTGAAAGCCTTCTACTCCTTCAGTGTCAAGTCGCAGACAGCTCAGGCTGAAAAGCGCGGTATGAGCTACCGGGCCACCGGTGTGCCAGCTTTGATTGTGAACGGCAAGTATCGCATCGCGTCTACTGTGCCTGGTGGTTTCGAGGGCATGTTGGAGATTGCAGACTTCCTCATTGCCAAAGAGCGAAAAGCTGCCGCCAAGACCGGCGGTTAGTGCTCTGTTCCAATGAGTGAGAAATCGGAGTCCAAGGCGGCCCTGTCTCGTCTGAGAGGGCGGCTCAACCAGCCGTTCTCAGGGCGTGCAGATTTTCTGCATGCCTGCAGTTTCGTGCCTGGACGCTCGCAGTCGCTGTCGTCCGAGTCGCCCAGCGGAGATTCGAAGCGGCTCCTTGCAGAGAACTTCCGGTCGCTTAGGTTGCTGAGCTTCAATATCCAGGTAGGCATCACCACACAATCATACCGGCACTACGTAACGCGAAGCTGGCAGCACCTGCTGCCGAGTCGACGGCGTGCGCCTGCGCTCGATAGTGTGGCTCAGCTGCTGCGGGAATACGACATCATCGCGCTACAGGAGGTAGATGGTGGCAGTATTCGGAGTGATCGAACCAATCAGGTGGCTTACCTGGCCGAGCACAGCGGCCACGCCTATTGGTATCAGCAGTTGAATCGCAATCTGGGTGCGGTGGCCCAGCATAGCAACGGTCTGGTAAGTCGATATGAGCCCCTGCACGTGGAGCCGCACCGTCTGCCCGGCTTCCTGCCGGGACGTGGGTGTATGCTCGGCTTTTTCGGCTCTACCCGCGATCCGCTGGTTGTAGTTAACCTGCATCTAGCGCTGAGCCTGCCGGCGCAGGTCAGACAACTTGACTATCTCTACTCAATCATCGCTGAGTACAACCACATCGTCATCATGGGCGATATGAACAACAGCCTCACAACCCTGATCGCCCAGTCGAAGCTTTCCAAGCTGGATCTGCATGCCTTGCCCGAGCTGGCGCCTAGCTTCCCGTCCTGGCGGCCTTCGCGCAGCCTTGATCATGTTGCTGTGAGCAAGTCTCTGACGGTGGAGCGGGCTGGCGTTGTCAATCTGGCCATATCGGACCATCTGCCGGTCGAAGTGGTGATCAGCAGGAAGTAGTTGGGCAGGAGTGATAGTGCAGAACGCAAAAAAGCCGGCAGTTGCCGGCTTTTCCGTAAGCTCCGAACAAGTAGGTTCTACTTGATCTTCGCTTCCTTGTAGTTCACGTGCTTGCGGATGGTGGGATCGAACTTCTTGATCTCCATCTTTTCTGGCATGTTTCGCTTGTTCTTGGTCGTGGTGTAGAAGTGACCAGTGCCTGCGGACGAAACGAGTCTGATTTTTTCGCGCATTCTGCTATTCCTCTAAGGCGTCTATATTAGACTTTTTCGCCGCGTGCACGCAGCTCGGACAGGACAGTATCGATACCTTTCTTATCGATGATCCGCATTCCTTTGGTAGTGACACGCAACTTCACGAAACGCTTCTCGCTTTCGAGCCAGAACCTGTGTGTTTGCAGGTTAGGCAGAAACCGACGACGGGTTCTGTTGTTCGCGTGCGACACATTGTTTCCGGTTACGGGTCTCTTGCCTGTAACCTGACACACTCTAGACATCGCTATTACTCCAGCTGGGTTGTCAGGGCTTGCTGACAAGGCACGATATTCGCCAAAACGGGGACTGAAAAATCAGCGCCGGACAGCGAACAGGCAAGCCATAACCCTGGTAAAATTTGAGCGCGACTTTATATCAAACCTAGCTCAACTAAGCAAGGCATCTGTTCAATGCCGATCTTGATTCGTGCTGCCTTCACAGCAGGCCGAGCTCTGAAAATGAGCTGACGACGGGGTCGCCCACCACCAGGTGATCGAGAAGACGAACATCAATCAGCTGGAGCGCCTTCTGCAGATCGCGGGTGATGGCAATATCCGACTGGCTCGGCTCGGAAATGCCACTGGGATGATTGTGGCCGACGATGAGTGCGGCCGCATTGTACTGCAGGCAGCGCCGTACCACTTCTCGCAAATGAACCTGGGCGCTATTGATGGTGCCGTTGAACAGGTGTTCAAAGCGGATCATTTCGTGTTGATTGTTGAGGAAGAGGACTGCGAAAACCTCGTTGGGCTGATGCCGCAACTCAGACTTGAACAGCAGCTTGCTGGCGGCGCTGCTGGTGAGCGATTCGCCGCGCGGTCGCTCGGATTTGAGATAACGCCGGCTGAGTTCGAGAATTGCATTGAGCTGCGCGCTCTTGGCAAGCCCGATGCCATTGACCTGCCGTAGCTGCTCGGGCGTGGCATCGAACAACTGGCGAAGACCGCCAAAATGCGTAAGCAGGTTGAGACCAAGATCCAGTGCGCTAAGCGAACGGGTGCCACTGCCGATGAAGAGGGCGAGCAGTTCGGCGTCGGACAGCGCGCCAGCGCCACGAGCAGCCAGTTTTTCGCGCGGCCGCTCACTGGGCGGCCATTGCAGGATAGACATCATTACATCCTTGTAGTGTCGATCGGAGAAAAGCGGGCGAATTTTAGCAGAGGGAAAGGTGTGGTTGTACAAAATTCGACCTGCGACCGTCGCCTAATTGTCAGGTTGCTTTCCAAAATCCGGATTTTAGGCCAGTATAAGAAGTACTTTTCGGGCGTAAATCCATGGGAAAGAGCGATTTAACCCCGGCTTCTATCCAAGCCCAAAGAGAACAGTCAATGGCGCCAGAGGCATGGCAATCCAAGCGGGTCCTTCTTGCCGTGACCGGCGGTATAGCTGCTTACAAGAGCGCGCTGTTGGCGCGGCTGCTTGTGAAGGCCGGGGCAGATGTCCAGGTGCTCATGACGGCAGGCGCGCACGCGTTTATCCAGCCACTGACGTTTCAGGCGCTCACCGGGCGCGCAGTCAGAAGCGATCTGCTCGATGAGCAGGCCGAGCAGGGTATGGGGCATATCGAGCTTGCCCGCTGGCCCGATCTTGTCATCATTGCCCCGGCAAGTGCCGATGTCATGGCCAGAGCGGCGGCGGGCATGGCTGATGATCTACTGACCACCGTGCTGCTGGCCACCCGGAAGCAGGTGTTCTGGGTTCCGGCCATGAATCAGGCGATGTGGTCGCATCCGCTGACACAGCGAAATCGAACCGTCCTTGCCGCAGTGCCCTTCTATACTATGCTCGATACTGCTGAGGGTGCCCAGGCCTGTGGCGATACAGGACCGGGACGCATGCTTGAGCCTGAAGACATCATGACCCTGATATCAGCAGCCCTGTCCACGGCAGACAGCACGCGACTACACTCGGGCCCGGGGCCGATATCGGATGGCCTGCTCAGTGGCCACCGGGTTGTGATCACAGCGGGACCGACGCGAGAGTATATTGATCCGGTTCGTTTCGTCAGCAATGAAAGCAGCGGAAGAATGGGTTATGCGCTTGCCGCCGCTGCTGTCGCCGCTGGCGCAGATGTGACTCTCATATCGGGACCTGTAGGCATTCCCGCGCCAGACGGTGTGCATCTCCGGTCAGTGACTTCAGCCGAACAGATGTTGCAGGCGGCGCTGATGGCCACGGCTGATGGCTGTGAGATTTTCATCGCTGCGGCAGCGGTAGCAGATTATCGACCAGCCCGGCCGGCAGGCCAGAAGCTCAAGAAGCAGGCTGCCGCCGTGCAACTCTCGCAGCTGGAGCTGGTTGAGAATCCCGACGTACTGAAGTCAGTAGCCGACTCGGGTAATGCGGCTTATCTCGTAGGATTTGCGGCAGAGACGGAGCAGTTGGCAGAGCACGCCCGCAGTAAGCTGACACGCAAGGGTATCGATCTCATCGTCGCCAACGACGTGTCCCGTACGGATATCGGCTTCAATAGTGATTTCAATGAGGTGCTGTTGATCGATCACCAGCAGACGCAGCGCCTGGAAAGGCAATCGAAGAGACAGCTCGGACAGAACCTGCTGCTGCAGATCGTTGACCGGTGGCGGCTCAAGAATGATGACGGCACGTCCGGCAGAGGTAAATGATTCGAATGAGCAGAACAACAGGTAAGACAAGCCTATGAGCAGACGCAAGCTTCAGGTCAGAATACTTGATGACAAGATCGGGAGTGCCATTCCCATGCCTGCCTACGCGACTGACGGTTCTGCGGGGCTCGACCTGCGAGCCTGTCTGAGCGAAGCGGTCAGTATCGAGCCGGGGGAGACGATCCTGATTCCTACCGGTCTGGCTGTGCATATCGCCGATCCGGGGCTGGCCGCCATGATCCTGCCCCGCTCCGGCCTGGGCCACAAGCATGGCATTGTGCTGGGCAATCTGACAGGTTTGATCGACTCAGACTACCAGGGCGAACTGATGATCTCCTGCTGGAACAGAGGCACCACGAGCTTCGAAATCGAGCCCGGCAGTAGAATAGCCCAGATGATCGTCGTGCCGGTGGTCCAGGTTGATTTCGAAATCACCGATGCCTTTTCCAATGGCAACTCTGAGGCCAGCCGGGGAACCGGTGGCTTCGGCTCAACAGGCAGGGCGTAAACCATGGGGAAATCACAGAAGCAGACTCAGGACACCAAGACGAGTATGCCAAAGACTGCTTCAGCTTCGCTCGGCAAGCAGACAATGCTGATCAGTATTGCGATCTTTCTTGGGCTGATACTTACCGCGCTGGCGATACATTTTTTCGTATTCAAGCCGATGCTGCAGAAGTCGGAGCAGGCGCAGGCGGAGAGTGCGGTCAACGCAGCTGTACTGGCAACCGAAAGTCGCCTCCTGTTCCTTGGTGGGCTTGCGGAGCAGCTGGCAAACTCGGGGGCGGTCAGCCTGACGCCTGAGCAGACGGCCTCCAGTAACGAGATCGTAGCCAATCGCCGTCTTGCCGTGCAGCTGGCAGGCATTGTGGAAAGCAATATGCCGCTGGCTCGTCGGGTTGTTGCTTTCCCCAGCGGGCAGGCAAGACGCGACAGCAATGATGAGGTGCCGTTGAGTTTCGCCAGCATTGAGCTGGTCAGGCAGATCGAAGGCGGTGCAAGTGCACGTGCCGAAGCCTTCCTCGCCAGTGAAAAGTGGATGCTGCAGTTGGCCAGTCCGGTGCGAATGCCTGGACAGGATCCGCAGTCTCCGCCCTGGGGAACGCTGCTCGTCATCCTGCCTATAGAAATGCTCACAGATGTCATGCAGCCTCTCGATGGGCGCCTGGAACTGCTGCAGGAAGTTGGCGCGGCACAGCAGATCGTCCATGCCGCCGGCTCCGTTCAGGATCCAGCGGCCGCTGGAGCACCGCTGACTCGCAAAGTGGGGAATCAACCATGGCTGGTTCGCTTCACGCCCGAGGTCCATGATCTCGACACCCAGGTGCTCGCTGATCCAAAATTCTGGGTGTTGGTGCTCCTGCCAGCCCTGCTGCTGCTTCTGATCGTCTGGGCTGTGCTAAAGCAGCTTTCTGGACAGCTGAATGCCGACGTCCGTAAGACTGCCGTCTATACCCAAGCCAGATTGCGGGGTGAGTCGGCTCGCCAGCCTGCCGTTGGCACCCCCTATTTTGATGCCTTCCTCGCCTTGTTGCAGACGCGTAACGAAGTGGATACCGGCGTTCAGGAGCGAAAGCCAACCAAGGCTGCAGCAGCTGTAGATAAACCGGGTTTGACGGCGCCTGTTGGCAAAGCCTCAGCTGGTGAAGGCGGAACAGTTGCAGCCGAGGCCCCACAGGGTAACGAAGAGGCCCTGTTCGATGATCGCGAACTTTCAGCCTTCGACCTGCTTAGCAGCGATGAGGATCTACTCGGCCTGGATACGCCCGACGGTATGCTGGTTGAAGAGATCGACACTGTGCAGATCTCCAAGGTCATCTTCCGCGCCTACGATATTCGAGGCGTGGTCGGCGAGACGCTGACATCGGAAATCATGACGGAAATAGGTCGGGCGCTTGGTAGTGAAGGCAAGAGCCGCGGCGTGAACACGATGTGTGTCGGCTATGATGGCCGCAACTCGAGCAAGAGTCTGGCAGACGCTGTTATCGATGGTCTGCTGGCTGTAGGCATGGATGTCATCGAGATTGGCCAGGTGCCGACACCACTGCTGTATTACGCGACGCAGCGGCTCCAGACTGGCAGTGGCGCCATGATTACCGGTAGTCACAATCCGGCCAGCCACAATGGCCTGAAGATGATGCTGTCTGGCGACACGCTGGCTGGTGAGGAAATCGAGAAGCTGTATCAGCGTACGGTCACCCAGAACTTTACTCAGGGCAAAGGTCGCAGACAGAGTGCTGATGTCGTTCGCGACTATATGGACGAAATACTGAACGATATTGCTGTCGCAGCTCCGCTCAAGGTGGTGATCGACGCGGGCAATGGTGTCTCTGGCGCCATTGCACCTCGGCTCATCGAGGATCTCGGCTGTGAGGTGGTGAAACTCTACTGTGACGTCGACGGCAACTTTCCAAATCATCACCCGGATCCAAGCAATCCGGCGAATCTTGCGGATCTGCAGGCGCGGGTGGTGGAGAGCAATGCTGACATCGGTATCGCATTCGATGGGGACGGCGACAGAATCGGCGTGGTAACCGGGAGCGGCAAGATCATCTGGCCTGATCGCCTGCTGATGCTGTTTGCGAAGGATGTGGTTTCACGTAACCCTGGTGCCGATGTCATATTTGATGTCAAATGCAGCCGCCGTCTGAACGCACTGGTGTCCAGGTTTGGTGGTCGTCCGGTCATGTGGAAATCTGGCCATTCGATGATCAAGGCGAAGATGCGTGAGACCGGTGCACTGCTGGCTGGCGAAATGAGCGGTCATATCTTCTTCAAGGAGCGCTGGTTTGGCTTTGACGACGGTCTCTATGCCGCAGTTCGGCTGTTGGAGATACTCGGCATCGACGAGCGCAGTGCTGACATGATTTTCGAAGACTTCCCTGAGGACATCAGCACGCCGGAGCTGTTCGTCGATGTGGCAGACTCAGCCAAGTTCGATCTTATGACGACGCTGGCCAGCAAGGCAGCCTGGAGCGGAGGATCGGTCAATACCATCGATGGCTTGCGCGTCGAGTATGCCGACGGCTGGGGCCTGGTACGGGCGTCTAACACCGTGCCAGCGCTGACGCTACGCTTCGAAGCTGAAAATGCTGACGCCATGCAGCGTATCCAGGGCATATTCCGGGCACAATTACTGAAAGCCGAGCCAGGGCTCGATCTGCCATTCTAGCGAGTTGACATCATTGCAAATGAAAGAGAACCAACCTCCACAGAACGTCGCTGAAGTCGCCACTGTTCTTCATCGCGCGCTGCCCTATATCAAGCGTTTCAGTGGCAAGACCATCGTCATCAAATATGGTGGCAACGCCATGACCGATGAAACCCTCAAGCAGGGTTTCGCCAGAGACATCGTGCTGCTGAAACTGGTCGGCATCAACCCTATCGTCGTGCATGGTGGCGGGCCGCAGATTGGCGGACTACTGGACCGCCTGCAGATCAAGTCCCATTTCGTCAATGGCATGCGAGTGACCGATAGCGAGACGATGGACGTGGTCGAAATGGTGCTCGGCGGACTGGTGAACAAGGGAATCGTCAGCCTTATCAACAGCGCCGGTGGCAGTGCAGTGGGCCTGACTGGAAAAGATGCCGGCTTTATCAAGGCACGCAAGCTCGAAGTCCTCAGTGCCAGTCCGGACATGCAGAAGCCCGAGATAATCGACATCGGCCATGTCGGCGAAGTAGTCGGCATCAATACCGGCATCATCTCGATGCTGACGCAGAGCAACTACATACCGGTCATTGCGCCGATTGGTGTCGGCCAGAATGGTGAGTCCTACAACATCAATGCCGACATCGTCGCAGGCAAGATCGCCGAGGTGCTCAAGGCGGAGAAACTGATCCTGCTGACGAATATTGCCGGACTTCTCGACAAGAGCGGACGTCTGCTGACAGGGCTGAGCCGGGCAGAGGTACAGGGCCTGATTGCCGACGGCACGATTCACGGCGGTATGCTGCCGAAAATCGAGTGCGCATTGTCGGCCGTGGAGCATGGGGTCAATACCGCCCATATCATCGATGGTCGAGTACCCAATGCTACCCTGCTTGAAATACTCACTGACGAAGGCGTAGGAACGCTGATTTCAGGATGAACCACTTCTTCCGGTCGGGCATCAGGCAATGAGATCGCTGCTACGGGGGCTGGGGTATGCAGTGCTGTTCAGTCTGCTGCTGGCTGTTGTTGCCTATAGCGTGCTGCTGTGGCAGACCGAGCGCTGGATAGAGCGCGTTCGAGCTGCAGGTGCAGATCAGTTCTCGCTCAGCCACGGTCTGGCCCGCTTCGATATCGATGGCGCCCTGCATATCGCAGATCTGCGTTTTACCGATTATCGCCTGCAGGAGCCCATTGTCATCGAGCGCCTGAGTGTCCGTTTCAATTCGGTGGTGGATGCAGTTTCTTTTGCAGTGTCCGATCTTTTTGATGACTCTTCGCTACCCACGGCCCTGACCTTTGAGATCACAAACGGCTCGGTGCCGGTAAGCGCCGAGTGGAGCGTACTCGATCCCGATCTTCTGCCTCAGGCCAGCAAGCCTTGGGTCGACTACGCCTGTGGTTCGATCCGGCCCTTCGAGAAGGCGACATTCAAGCAACTCGGTTTTGTACGGCTGCGTGTTGATGGTGATCTGCATTACGAGTTCATCACGGACGAAAACGTTTTTGCAGTGCTTGGCGAATTGCGCTCCGTCGGTTTCCAAACGCTTGGAATCAGCGCCAGTGCAGTGCTCAGTCACGATCTCTCATGGCCGCCACCTGAGGATGCTGAACCCCCGCGACTTCAACACCTACAGCTGAACCTTACTGAAGAAGGGTTCTGGCAGCGCTTTGCACAGCTGTGCCAGGGCGAAACAGGATTGGAAAGCCAGGCTTACTGGTCCCGAAGCCTGAACCAGACGAGGGCCCGGCTAAGCGAAGCCGGTATCGTTGTGGGCGGAGATCTCTGGGCAAAATTGCCTGAATATCTGCAGGGCAAGGCGCCGCTCGATGTGCAGTTTCATCCTCGTGGCGATTTCGACCCTGCACTCATGCCCTTTCTCGATTTCAAGGAGCAGCTCGCTCGACTCGGGTTTCAGTTGCAGGTGGCCGGCGCCCGGATTACGGCCGCTGACCTGAGTGTCGCGCCAAAACAGCTGGCGAACTTCATCACACCGCCAGCACCGCCCAAGCCGGCACCCAGAGTGGCGAGGCCGCCGCAGGACCTGGATATTCCACTGGCTTCACTGGAACTGGCTGCAGAGTTCGCGGGCAGGCAGGTGGAGGTCGTCCGCAAGGTGGGCGCCAGACTGCAGGGGCGTCTGCTGGAGGCAGGACCCCGGCGGTTGACGATCATGACCCAGCTCGGGGGTGGCGAAGTGCTCTATCATCTTCAGGGGGCGGAGCTCGACAGGGTAACGATCCGCGCGGTTCCTGCTGATACTCGCGATCAGTTCCAGAAACGTCTGGAGGCTCAGTCGACTGCGATCGAAGAAGCAGAGGTCCAGGCGCCTGCAGCTGTGCCGGAGCCTGCATCCGAACCGGTGCCTGAACCGATGTCTGAACCCGTGCCCGAAACAGCACCTTCGGCCATTGACGATAGTACCGAGGCTCTTGATGAAGCCGGAGGCGGGGAAGGGGCAACTGCTGAACCCGAGTCCTCAGCGGATCAGCCGATGGCTGAGCCGCCCGCAGAAGCAGAAGCCTTGCCGCAGAATCAGGTAGACGAAGTCGATGAATGACGAGACGAAGAACCAGCTGAGCTGGTTCCGCGGCGTTGCGCCCTACATCAATGCCTATCGCGGCAACACGGTTATCGTCCTGGTAAGCGGCGAACTCCTGCTACAGACCGACGAAGCTGGCATGCGTCAGACACGACGGCTCATGGAAGACATCGCGCTGCTCAACAGTCTCGGGCTCAAGATCGTCTGTGTCTACGGCGCAAGACCCCAGATTGATGAACGTCTCAGACAAGGCGGCATCGAAAGCCAGATCCATACTGATCTGCGTGTTACCGACGTCACGACGTTGGCGCATCTGACCGAAGCGGTGGGTCGGCTGCAAACGGAGTTGCAGGCCAGGCTCACACAGTCGCTCAGCAGTACGCCGCTCAGGAACAACCAGGTATCAGTGGCTGGTGGAAACTTCATCATTGCCAGGCCTATCGGCGTAGTGGATGGCGTCGATCTTGAACACACTGGTGTCGTACGCAGAGTGGACACGCAGAGTATTCGCGCATTACTCGATCTCGGTCAGATCGTGCTGTTGGGTCCGCTTGGGTACTCACCCACTGGAGAGGTTTTCAACCTGGCCAGTGAAGATGTGGCTGCTTCCGTGGCTATTGCCCTTCATGCCGAGAAGTTGGTAATCCTGTCCGAGCAGGATGGATTGATTGATACCGAAGGGCGGCTGGTGAGGGAGACCAGTGTCGCTGAGGCCATGCAGATGATCGGAGCGCTTGAGGCCAGTGATGCACGCTCTGCCTTCCGGCACGAACGACGGCGCTTGCTTGCTGCCTGTCGCGCTCTACAGAAGGGCACGAGACGGGTACACATCATCAACGGCACCCGGGACGGCGCGCTCATTCAGGAAATCTATACCCGGGACGGCATCGGTACCATGATTACCGATCAGTCGTACGAGACCTTTCGCGCAGCCGTGATCGACGATGCCGCTGGCATTCTCAACATCATTCGCCCGCTTGAAGAGCAGGGCATCCTCGTCAAGCGTGATCGTGAACGGCTCGAGCGTGAAATCGGCAACTTCATGATCGTCGAGCGTGATGGCTTGATCATCGGCTGTGCTGCGCTGTATTTCTATCGTGAGTATGCTGCAGCGGAGCTGGCCTGTGTGGCGGTCGATCCAGCCTATCAGACTGGCGGTCGAGGTGATCGGCTGTTGTTGCATGCCGAGCGTAAGGCGCGCGAGCTGGGTGCGAAGCAGGTATTCGTGCTGACAACACAGACTGCGCACTGGTTCCTCGAACGTGGCTTCAGACCGGCGGGCCTTGACGAGCTGCCTGAAGAAAAGCAGCGTCTCTATAATTTTCAGAGGCGGTCGAAAGTGTTTATCAAGCAGCTCGCGTAGCGCGTGGGCCGGAACGCGTTGCATTCATCCCTGTGCGACGTCCATCACGATCTCGTATGAGCGAATCCGATCTTCAGGGCGGTAGAAGTCAGAGTTGATCATCAGCTCATCCGCGCCGGTGCCTTCCAGAAACTCGTCCAACTGCTGCCTCACGGTTTCCGGTCCTCCGACCACTGCGGCTGACAACATCTGCATGACCCGAGCGCGTTCGTGTGGGTGCCAGTCCAGTTCTTCAACCGGGGGTTGTGCCCGAGTCGACCGCCCTCGCAGCAAATTGAGGAACTTCTGCTGATGCGTGGTGGACAGAAAGGCTGCTTCCTCATCGCTATCTGCGGCGATAACGGGGATTCCCAGCATGAGATAAGGTCTTTCGAGCACTGAGGATGGCTGGAAGTTATCACGATAGAGCTGAATGGCCTGTTGCAGGTAGCCAGGTGCAAAATGACCAGCAAATGCGAAAGGCAGGCCAAGTCGCGCAGCAAGTTGAGCACTGAAGCCACTGGAGCCAAGTAACCAGAGGGGTACCTTCGTACCCTGTCCGGGAATCGCCTTGACTGTCTGTCGTGGCGTCGCGTCGTCGAGGTAGCCGGCCAGTTCCTGCACCATCTGTGGGAAGTTGTCGGCCGCCTGCGGGCTCCGACCTAGGGCACGGAGGGTCTCCCCGTCGGTGCCCGGCGCACGACCGAGACCGAGATCGATCCGGCCCGGATACAGTGTCGCGAGCGTACCGAACTGCTCGGCGATGACCAGCGGGGCATGATTTGGCAGCATGACGCCGCCGCTGCCAACGCGCATCGTGCTGGTCCTGCTGGCAATGTGGCCGATCAGCACGGCCGTCGCCGCACTGGCGATGCCATCGATATTGTGATGCTCTGCGAGCCAGTAGCGGTGATACCCAAGTGCTTCTACGCGCCTGGCGAGGCTTACAGAGTTTTCGAATGTCTCGGCAATGGATCCCTCGTCACGAATGGGCGCGAGGTCCAGCACCGACAATCGAACGTTTTCGAGCATGATCTTTTCCCCAATCCTGGTGTATCCGTAAGAGGTTGGGGTGGATCTGCAGGTTTAAAGGGTGAAAGCGACACTCTTTCAGGCGCTTGCAGCCTGCTGAAGTGATGCAAGGATGCTGTCGCGCTCTCGCTTGTTGAGCTTGGTCAGCGATTCGGACCAGCTGTAGAACTGCTGGAGGTCCGAATCGAGCTGACGGTACTTCAGCAGCAGAGCCGGCACCCAGGCCGTGTAATGGCCGACGCTCAGCAAGGCCGCGTTGTTGAGCGGCTGGCTGAAAAAGTTGCGGTAGCCCATGGGGTGGCCGAAATCCGCTTCCAGGGCAAGATACTGGGGAGGCAGGCCATCGAGAATCTGCTGTTTCCGCGTCCGCTTCTGACGCTCGTCCAGGGTCTCTAGCCTGTAGACGGCGTCCAGGGCCTCCAGTGTATCCTTGACGAGCTCACTTACCCTGGCCGTTGCCTGCAGCTGTCGCATCGCTCGTTCAGTGTCGATCGCGGCGCCCCCTTGTTCAGCCCAGCGCTCAGTGGCCACGATCTGGACGGCGGTGGCCCAGCTTTCATTGAAGCTGGTATCGCCGCTGACATACAGCTTGCGGTGAGCCAGTTCGTGAAACAGCAGCGCCACCAGCGAATGATCGGCATAGTGAATGAAGCTGGAAAGCACGGGATCATCGAACCAGCCAAGCGTCGAGTAGGCATCGACGCCCCTGACATACACGTCCAGGCCCGCGGCTGCCAGCTCTTCAGCGCTGCGTCGGGCCATGGATTCTTCGAAATAGCCCTTATAGGCCACGCAGCCGGCGACAGGAAAGCACCATTCGTGGCTGCGGATGGAAAATTCACCGGCAGCCTGCACGTTCCATACGACATGTCTGCGAGGGAGGGCGACGTAGCTCCCGTACGCCTCGTCTACTGGTAGATCGAGCGCCTCGACGGCGAAGCGTCTTGCAGCCTTGACGAGCCTGAGCTTGTCCGCCAGTGCCGGCTCGAGATCAGGTCGCTCGAGCATGGATTCGATTGACTCACGCTCCCAAAGTAGCGCGAGCTGTCCTTCAGTCGCCTGGATGTAGTAGCCGAATTGCTGACAGCTGCTCAATTGAAAGATTACCACGGCTATGAGCGACAGTCTTAGACAGATCGTCTGCAGCGCCCGGCGGCATTGATTCAGGTACATAATATTTCTGTTCCGGTGTCTGCATTCCGTGCGATTGTCTATACTTGCTCGTTCATCACTGCGAAGTCATTCGGAGCCGTTGGCCTGTCACATCAGACGTCCCGGGTCTTTGCTTGCGCGCAATCTTTATAGAACAGGTTTTATGCAGTATCAAACTACAGGCGGTAGTGAACGGCGAGCGAGTCGACGAAAGTCACTGAACCTTGCTGCAAAACTCGTCTACCAAAGCAGCGCCACCCTGCCATGTCGGATAGCGGATTTCTGCGCTGACGGTTTGTTCATTCGTTACGCACTCGCTGTGGGCGAAACCCTTGATGCCAGGAACTTTCAGGTGCAGGACGTCGTTCGTCTGACATTCGTCGACGAGGCCAGTGGTGAAACGCAGCATCTGTCTGTGAGTGCGGTCCGGATCATTGATGGTGCCTTCGGTGGGCTCTTCGTCGACACCGAGCCGCGGGTCATCCAGTCCCTGCTCTCGCGCTACTCAGCCGAAACCAGAAGCGGGACGCAGCAACAGAGCGGAACCAGCGATCAGCAGGCCAGCAGTCAGCTGGTCCACAAGCAGCTCGAGCGCATTCTGCTTGCCCATGTGGAGGCCGCGGTACAACATTTCGACACGGCTCTGGCGCCTGAACTCGATCGACAGATGAGCCAGGCAGCCAGCGATAATCTGCGTGGGCAGTTCATCGATGCAGCGACCGTGCTGCGGCAGCGCGGCAGTCAGCTCCGCAAGACTTTCATTCATCACGTCATTCAGGGTGTTCGCCAGCAACCGGTGGAAACGGCTTCACAGCCTGCGGCTGGCGAGCTGGCATTGGTGAACAAGGATGAGTTCGAGGACTGGCTGACGCTGAAGGTCATGGTCACCAGAGCCGAGACACAGTATCGCCGGGCACTGCTCGAGCTCAAGATGCGTCTGGATGCCAGCGGCGTGTTCAGAACAGGCAATGAAACCGCTACCGGTGCTGGCTCAGGATACAACCCCCTGGGGCCGGCGTTGATCTGTTTTTCATTTCACGATGCCTTGAGCGAGCTCAAGCTGCCCATCGCCGTTGACAGGGCAGTGCTCAAGGTTTTCGAAACGACAGTGGTGAAGGCGCTCGAGCCCCTGTACGACCAGCTCAATGAGCTGCTCATCCGACAGGGCGTACTGCCCAAGCTGGACCTGCGGAAATACCTGGCGAAGGAAGACAAATCTGTTGAAGAAGAGCTCGCCTCGAAACGGGCGATGGAAGCTGCAAAGGCGGATCACGACAAGGCTGAGGCGCAAACAAGTGCCGCCAGCCGGAAACCGGCCAGACCAGGGGCCGCAGCTGTACCACGCCCGACTCAGCTGAAGATGAGGTCGGGACGGCTGCAGTCTCTCCTGCCATCCACTGCCCATGGGCCACTGGACAAGTCGAAGATGGCGGCGGCGATGGCCAGGAGCGATGAAACCGGCGCGACTCTGCAGATGCACCTGCAGGATGCCGAAGCCAGCTTTGGCGTGATCCAGGAACTGCTCGGGGTGCTCAACCGCGGCAAGCAGGTTCGCGCAGATGAACAGACCATTCAGCGGCGACGATCCTCAGACCGTCTGCAGCCGGAAGCACCAGCGGAGGCAGCGCAGGAAGCCGAGGCCCTCCCACCATTCCGCGACGCCGAAGTGTTCCGCAAACTCGCCTCACAGCAGATCGCACCAGACGCGACCCTTGAGGTCATACCCACCCTGCGGGAGCGTCTCAAGGTTGATCTTGGTGATGGCGCTCCGGAGAAGTCACTCACACCCGAGCAGGATAACGCGCTCGACGTCGTTGATCGCTTCTTCATGAGCCTGTTGAAGAACAACAAGATCGAGCCAAGAGCCAAGCGGCAGTTGCGTAGTCTCGAAGTGCCTATTCTACGGCAGTACATGAGGCAGCCTGACTTCTTCGTGCAGAAGGACAACCCGGCCCGGCAGGTGATCAACCGTATCGCGCAGCTTGGCGTCAAGGGCAATCGCGCGCCGGCACATCAGATCCACCAGATCGACCAGCTCGTGGTGCGGATCCAGAATGAGCATGAAGCGGATCAGGGCGTGTTCGCTGACACGCTCAAGGACCTCGACGATCTGCTCGCCAAGCAGCGTAACCTGTACCGCCGCAACGTCGAGCGCGTCATGGCTGCCGCTGAGGGTCAGGAGAAAGTCACCTCTTCCAAGCAGCGGGTCAGTGAAGAAATCGAACGCAGGCTTGCGGGTCGTCGCGTGCCAAAGGCGGTGATCTCACTGCTCAACAATGGCTGGAAGGATCTGCTGTCCCTGGTGTACATCCGTCACGACGATCAGAGTGAAGAGTGGGCCAGATATCTCGGCGTTATAGATTCACTGCTTGAATTCGGTGACAAGGGTGCGAATGCCTCGCTTGATATGCCGGTACTCGTGAAAACCATTCAGGAAGGGTTGAATACGATCTCATCCCAGCATATGCCAGCGACGAGCATACGTGCCGAGCTCAAGGCTTTCCTGACCGGTGGTAGTGAACAGGCGCAGTTCGTAACAGTGCCGGAAAGCAGCGAGCCAGCGCCGGGTTCAAGTGCAGCGGATGAAGTGCCGAACCGTAGCCTGCAACGCTGGATGCAGCGCATCCAGAAGTTGAAGATCGGCGACTGGATTCGGCTCTCGCGCGACGGCGAGGCATCCGAGCAGGTTCGAATTGCGTGGATTGGCCACAACTCTTCGCGTTATGTTTTCGTCAATCAGATGGGCTCGAAAGTCATCGATCTCGATCCGCTCACACTGGCAGCTTATCTGCAGCAGGGCATCTGCGCCATCGAGACCGAGGGTGAGCAGCCAGCAGTGAACGAGAGCCTCGCGAACATGGTGAAGGATCTGTACGAGCAGCTCAGTCATGTCGTGGCCACTGATGAGCTGACAGGCCTCATACAGCGCAAGGAATTTGAACGGCAGGCCCAGATCTTCTGCCAGAGCCTGCAAAAGTCGTTCAATCCTGGCTTGATACTGATTTCGACACGACAGTTTTACCAGGTGAATGAACAGGTTGGCATCGCTGGCGGCGACAAGGCCCTCAAGGATATTGTCCGTATCTGTCGCACGCTGTTGCCCGAGCAGAGCCTGCTGGCCCGCTACTCCGGCGATGAGTTCATTGTTGCCGTAGCCCAGGATGCTGCCGAACAGGCGAACCGACTGCTGACTGCACTGCAGAGTTATCGCCTGTCCTGGGAAGGCGACATGCTCGCACTGCGATTCGTGGTGAGCTGTCTGCCGCTCCAGCCCGGGATGCTGGATCTTAGCGATCATCTGCGGGAAAGCGAAGACCTGGTTCGCAAGGCCAAAAGCAGTGGTGGGCAGGTGCCGGTTCAGCTTTCACCCCGCTACGCCACGGCGACCGAGACTGGACCGCGTCTCAAAGGTGAGCCTGTCGACCTCAGCAAACTGAACATACAGCTACGTTGCCAGAAAATCATTCCCTTGCAGGCGAACACCCAACTACCGGGCATTGTCGAGGTGCTGATCAGCGTGATCTCTCCGAAAGGCGCGGTGATTCCTGCAGCCGAGTTCGTCCAGGCGGCAGAACAGTCGGACAGCATCCGGGAAATCGATCGGTGGGTGGTCGGAAATATGCTGACCTGGATGGCCGAAAATGGTGGGCTCATCGAGGAAATGGGTAGCGTGCTCATCAACCTTTCTGGCCACTCGCTGAATGACGAAAGCCTGCTCGAGTTCATTTTCGAGCAGCTCACGGCCTTCGAGTGCCCGCTGGAAAAAATCTGCTTCGAGATTACGGAAGCTTCTGCGATCAGCAGGCTCAACGATGTTGCGGACTTCATTACTGAGCTGAAAGAGTACGGTTGCCGGTTCTGCCTTGGCCATTTTGGCGTCGGCGCCAGTGCCTACGAAGCGCTCAAGATCCTGCCTGTGGATTTCATCAAGATCGATGGCACATTCATCCGGGACCTGCCCAAGGATCTCTATGACCAGATGATGCTGAAATCAATGGTGGATATGGCGCACTACCACGGCAGTGAGGTCATAGCGCCCTATGTCGAGGATAAAACAACGCTTGACCTGCTTCGAGACAGGCACGTGGACTACGCCCAGGGCTTCTTCATAGAGCGACCCAAGGCGCTGCCCAAGTTCCGTTAGAACGTTGCCCTGGCGGCGCGTGAATAGCTGGTGTTCCGTCCGATCCAGGGGGACGGGACGCTAGTCGTCCCAGCTATCGCCGCCGCCATTATCGTCTACGCCCGCCATATCCAGTTCCTTCATCTTTCTTGTAAGCGTATTACGGCCCCAGCCCAGGAGAATGGCTGCATCTTTCTTGCGTCCGCCTGATTGCCTGAGCGCCGACTCGATCATGACCCGCTCAAAGATCGGCATCGCTACATCCAGCAGGCCTTCCTTGCGCGTCAGCAGCTGTTTTTCCGACCAGAGGCGGAGTGATTCTGGCCAGTCGATGGTTGTCGTCTTGTTCGGCGTCTCGTTCTGTAACTCAGGCGGCAGGTCGCCGAGATGGATCGTTCGTCCGGACGCCATCACGGTCAGCCATCGGCAGGTGTTCTGCAGCTGACGCACGTTGCCGGGCCAGGGTAGCTGGCACAGCAGGGCCTCGGTCTCGCCGGCCAGCAGCTTGTTCTCTGTGCCCAACTCAGCGGCCGCCTGCTCCAGGAAGTGAGCGGCCAGTCGGGGAATATCTTCACGGCGTTCACGCAGGGCCGGCAGATGAATCCGGATCACGTTGAGGCGATGGAAGAGATCTTCCCTGAACGCGCCAGACTCCACCAGCTTCTCGAGGTTCTGATGGGTTGCCGCCACGATCCTGACGTCAGCCTTGACCGGAGTGGTTGCACCGATTCTGTAGAACTCGCCATCTGCAAGCACACGAAGCAGCCGCGTCTGCGTGTCCGCCGGCATGTCACCGATCTCGTCCAGGAAAAGCGTTCCACCACTGGCCTGTTCGAAGCGACCGATACGCTGGCCACCGGCGCCGGTGAACGCACCTTTCTCATGACCAAACAGTTCTGATTCGATCAGATCTTTCGGAATGGCCGCCATGTTGAGTGCGATGAAGGCATGTCCCGCCCTCGGGCTGTGCTCGTGCAGCGCTTTCGCCACGAGTTCCTTGCCGGTGCCGGACTCTCCGTTGATGAGCACAGTGATGTTGCTGTGCGAGAGCCGACCAATGGCGCGGAAGACCTCCTGCATGGCAGGCGCCTCACCGATGATTGGCGGACTCTTCTGTTTCTGTTGCTCGCTTGGCTCGCCGATCCTGTTCTGGTTACCGGTTGCGTGCGCAAGTGCCCGTTTGATGATGACGATCGCTTCATCCAGGTCGAAGGGCTTCGGGAGATAGTCGAAGGCACCTTTCTGATAGCTGCTGACTGCGCTATCCAGATCAGAGTGCGCGGTCATGATAATGACCGGTATGCCCGGATACTGTTCCTGCAGGCGCTGTAGCAACTCCAGGCCATTGATACCTGGCATCCGGACATCACTGATGATGGCGAGCGGTTGCTCACGCTGCAGGCGGGAGAGAATGGTGTCTCCAGACTCAAAAGATTCGAAGGCGATGCCTTCCTGCTCCATCGCTTTCTCGAGGACCCAGCGAATAGAGCGGTCGTCATCGATGATCCAGACGGGCGACGACTCGGTCATAGTGCATTCTCCAGAGGTAGATAGACAATAAATGAGGTATGTCCGGGTTCGCTTTCGCACTCGACGATGCCGGTGTGCTGACCAATGATGCCCTGAGTTATGGACAAGCCGAGACCGGTGCCACTGGCGCTGCCACTGACCATGGGATAGAAGATGTTTTTCAGGAGCTCCGGTGGCACGCCGGCACCGTTATCGATCACTTCAGCTTTCAGCACCAGTCGATGGAGCTTTCCTGAGAGCGTGAACTGTCGAACGGTTCGCGTCTTGAACTGTATCTCAGGCCGGAAGCAAGGCTTCGAGCCAGGTTGCGTGAGAGCCTGAACGGCATTGCGTGCAATATTCAGGAAGCCCTGTATCAGTTGCTCCTTGTCACCGGTGAACTCGGGAATGCTTGGATCGTAATCCCGTCGAATGGCTATGTCCGAGCCGCACTCAACCTCTATGAGACTGATAATGCGTTCGAGCACTTCGTGGATATTCACCTCGCTCAGGTGCAGCGCCTTGTTGGGACCCAGCATGCGATCCACGAGGTTCTTCAGCCGATCGGCCTCGGAAATGATGATATTGGTGTATTCAGACCATCCGCCACCGGAAGTCGGCACGGACAGGCGAGTGGTCTGGTGGGTATCCTGACTGGAATCGAGCGCCTTGCCGAGCAGCTGAGCGGCACCGCGAATGCCGCCAAGTGGATTCTTGATCTCATGCGCGAGGTTGCGGATCAGGACACGCGCCGCCTGATGTTCTGACTGCAGCTCTTCTTCCAGCGATATTCTTCTGACGTGGTCCTTGGCCTGCATTTCGAGCAATCGAAACGCATCTCCGGTGGGTCTGCCAATTTCTGCCGGCGTGCTCGATATCGTGTAGTCGACAATGATGCTGCTGCCACTGAGCAGGGTGAAGCGTACCGTGCTCTGGCCGAAGCTTTGTTCTGTGGAGAGACCATTCTCGAGCGCGCTCAGCCCGCCAGGCTCTGACTGCAGACAATCAGAATAGTGTGAGCCGAGCATTCGACTGGCGCTGCTTTCGAGCAGGATTTCCGCCGCAGAATTGACGAAGATGATCGTGCCTCGATGATCGAGCAGCAGTACAGCCGTAGCCAGGTTCTCGAGAAGCCTGGCCAGTACAGAGTCGGTCAGCGCATTTTGTGGGTGCATACAGTGTCACAGTATCTCTGGCAGCTAAGACAGTGCGATAAAGCAATAAACGGTCCATGTTGTAATTTTACCTCTGCTGCCGCACCAGATGAGGTCGTCACGTACTGTATTTACTACTGTATGGGCGATTGGTGGCGCTTTCCGTGAGTCGCCAAGCCTCACCGAAACAGCGCATGCCTGCTTTTGAGGCATTTGGTGCGCACCAAAACGGTGCGCATAGGAAAGGCTGATCAGGGTCGATTCAGCACGGAAGGCCTGTGGATTGTGAAGGTAACCGGATCAGCGCTTTGTACCACGCTATCACCCTCGACAACATCGACACTGATCGTATGGGTGCCACGGTCCACGTTGGTTAGAGGAATGGCTGGCCCCTTTGTGAGTGCTTGCGCCTGTCCATCCAGGGTCAGACGCAGGAAGTGCTCGCTCTGAAGATCAGGCGTAATATTCATGACGACATTGAAGTCCCCACTGCCTGAGTTGAAGGCGCTCTCGTTTTCGGGGTAGGCGATCTGCAGGGTTTCGTAGGCTGGGCCGCCCTCTCCAGATTCAGCAGCCTCTTGTCGTTCACCAATGATGGCGGTAACTTCGTCAGGCTTCGGCAGCTGAATGGTGGCAGTCTCCTTCACCTCAACACGCTCGGCACCTTTTCGCGGCTGATCTGTAAATTCGACGTTACCTTCAGCATCCGTGAAGCGATAGATTTCTGCCTGCACACCGAAGGGCAGTGGTGCTACCAGCAGCCCGGTGAGCAGGGCAAGATAGCAGCTTCGTCTGGTCGTTGCGCTCGTGGCCGCCACCTGCCGTAGGTGGCTCTTAACGACGTCTTCCTGTTTGCGCATGTTCATATCCGTCTCTGAGCCTCTGAATTCGCAGATTTCAGTATAGTGCAAGCAAACCTCAATGCCTGCAACCAGACGGCACGCTGGCCCCTGAAACGAAAAAGGCCCGCATATGCGGGCCTTCGGGTTCACTCTGAGGTTTAGAGCGAGTAGTACATCTGGAACTCGACCGGGTGAGTGGTCATGTTCAGACGCTCGACTTCAGCACGCTTCAGCGCAATGTAGCCATCGAGCATGTCCTGGGAGAACACGTCGCCCTTCAGCAGGAACTCCTTGTCCGCTTCCAGTGCGTCCAGTGCCTGCTCAAGCGAGTTACACACTGTTGGGATTTCAGCAGCTTCTTCTGGCGGCAGGTCATAGAGATCCTTGTCCGCAGGGTCGCCTGGGTGGATCTTGTTCTGGATGCCGTCAAGACCAGCCATCATCAGTGCAGCAAAGCCCAGGTATGGGTTCTGCATTGGATCAGGGAAGCGAGCTTCCATACGACGTGCCTTGGCGCTGTTGACCCATGGAATCCGGATGGACGCCGAACGGTTACGGGCAGAGTACGCCAGCATGACTGGTGCTTCGTAACCTGGTACCAGACGCTTGTAGCTGTTGGTAGACGGGTTGGTGAAGGCGTTCAGTGCGCGTGCGTGCTTGATGATGCCGCCGATGTAGAACAGGGCAGTTTCAGACATGCCTGCATAAGCATCGCCAGCGAAGATGTTCTTGCCGTCCTTCGACAGTGACATGTGTACGTGCATGCCTGAACCGTTGTCGCCAACGATAGGCTTGGGCATGAAAGTCGCGGTCTTGCCGTAAGCGTGAGCAACGTTCAGTACGCAGTATTTCAGGATCTGAACTTCGTCAGCCTTGCGAGTCAGTGTGTTGGCGCCAACGCCGATCTCGCACTGGCCAGCTGTGCCGACTTCGTGGTGGTGTACTTCGATCTTCAGGCCCATGCTTTCCATGGCCGCGCACATGGCGCCACGCAGGTCGTGCAGTGAGTCAACTGGCGGTACAGGGAAATAACCACCTTTTACGCCTGGACGGTGACCGACGTTGTTACGGTCGAAATCTTCGTTGGAAACCCACGCAGCTTCTTCAGAGTGGATCTCGTAAGAGGCGCTCTGCATGTCCGCACGGTACTTGACGCTGTCGAAGACGAAGAATTCTGGCTCAGGACCAAACAGGGCCGAGTCAGCGATACCAGTAGTCTTGAGATACTCTTCGGCGCGCTTGGCGATAGAGCGTGGGTCACGGTTGTAGCCCTGCATCGTGGAAGGTTCAACGATGGAGCAAGTGACGTTGACGGTGGTGTCTTCTGTGAACGGATCAAGCACACAGGTGTCGTCGTCTGGCATGAGGATCATGTCTGACTCGTTGATGCCTTTCCAGCCGGCTATCGAAGAGCCGTCGAACATCTTGCCGTCCTGGAAAGTTTCTTCGCTGATCTCACTCACGGGCATCGTGACGTGCTGTTCCTTGCCCTTGGTGTCCGTAAAGCGAAGATCGACCCATTTCGCTTCGTGCTCTTTTATAAGTCCCAGAGTTTTCTCTGACATTCCTTACACTCCGTTTACGTAAAATTCTGTTACAGAAATGGCCCGCTCCACTTGACGGTGAAGTCGCAGCGAGCATAGCACGAGGTTCCGGTTGCTGAAACTGTCACTCGGCTGTAATCCGGCGGTCAGCTACGGGGGCCGTAAGCTTGCGCCCGGCTGGGCTAACCTTCAAGTACCAGGTGTAAGCAAATTCGTTGCCATCTTTAGTCAACACAGCCTGCGAAGCTGATCGACTGTGTGTCGAGCCCCAAGCAGCAGGGCTTCCCGTCGTGTGCGACACTGCACCATTGCGCACGTCGAAGATTTGAGCTGCGCCCGTTTTCGGTGCGCCTGGCTCTATTTTGGTGCGATGACTCGTAACTCTGCACAGTTATGGTGCAAAAATTACGGTAGAGGCGCGCAATCGTTACGACATGCACATGATTGTCCCGTCGCTTACTCGGTATTGATTCTATACTCTGCTACGAGTGTGCTATCAAGCATTCCAGCAATGGTTTATAATGCCGCGCAAATTTTGCCCGCACAGTTCTCCCATTTCGCCACTATTCGGTACTCGCAACGTGATAGAAAAAGTACGCAACATAGCCATCATTGCCCACGTCGACCACGGTAAAACTACGCTCGTGGACAAGCTGCTGCGTCAGAGCGGTACCCTTGGTCGAAAGGATCAGGATTCTGAACGGGTCATGGACTCGAACGATCAGGAAAAAGAGCGCGGCATTACCATCCTTGCCAAGAACACCGCCATCACCTGGCACGACTATCAGATCAACATCGTTGACACACCAGGCCACGCCGATTTCGGTGGTGAGGTCGAGCGTGTACTCTCGATGGTCGACTCGGTTCTTCTTCTGGTCGATGCGCAGGACGGTCCGATGCCCCAGACGCGCTTCGTGACACAGAAGGCGTTCGCCAATGGCCTTAACCCGATCGTCGTCATCAACAAGATCGACCGTCCAGGTGCGCGTCCTGACTGGGTGCTGGGTGAAGTCATGGATCTGTTCGACCGCCTCGGTGCCACCGAGCAGCAACTCGATTTCCCGGTCATCTATGCCTCGGCCCTGAACGGTATCGCCGGTCTTGAGCCTGATGCCATGGAAGACGACATGTCTTCACTGTTTCAGATGATCGTCGACAAGGTGCCACCACCGGACGTCGATCCTGAAGGCCCGTTCCAGATGCAGATCATGGCCATGGACTACAACAGCTATGTCGGCATCATTGGCGTTGGTCGAATCAGTCGCGGCAAGATCAAGACGAATACCCCGGTCGTCGTCGTTGATCGTGAAGGCGGCAAGCGAAATGGCCGCGTACTCAAGATCATGGGTTACCACGGCCTCGAGCGCGTCGAAGTCGAAACAGCTGCTGCAGGAGACATCGTCTGCGTGACGGGTCTTGATGAGCTGAATATTTCTGACACCCTGTGCTCACCAGACAAGCCTGAAGCGCTGCCGCCGCTGACAGTCGACGAGCCTACCGTCAGCATGATGTTCCAGGTCAACGACTCCCCGTTTGCGGGCAAGGAAGGCAAGTACGTCACCAGCCGGAACATCAAGGAGCGTCTCGACAAGGAACTGCTGCACAACGTGGCGCTTCGAGTTGAGCCAGGTCCGACGCCTGACCAGTTCCTGGTTTCAGGTCGCGGTGAACTGCACCTGTCGGTACTGATCGAGAACATGCGTCGTGAAGGTTTCGAGATCGCAGTCGCCAAACCAAAGGTCATTCTGCGTGAGCAGGATGGTGTGAAGGTCGAGCCGTTCGAGCAGGTCGTTATCGATATCGAAGACCAGCACCAGGGCGCCATCATGGAAGAGATGGGTGCACGTCGCGCCGAGCTCACCAACATGATCCCGGACGGCAAGGGTCGAAGCCGGCTCGAGTTTATTGCGCCCTCGCGTGGCCTTATCGGCTTCCGCTCTGCCTTTCTGACGATGACTTCTGGATCAGGCATCCTGACGCACATCTTCGACCACTACGGACCGCTGAAGGAAGGTATCAATGCCACGCGTCAAAACGGCGTGATGATAGCCAACCTGACTGGCAAGGCACTCGGCTACTCACTGTGGAACCTGCAGGAGCGCGGCCGTCTGTTCATCGATCCAAACGTTGAAGTGTATGAAGGTATGGTTATCGGTCTGCATAGCCGGGATAACGACCTAACGGTCAACTGTACCAAGGGCAAGCAGCTCACGAACGTGCGAGCTTCGGGAACGGATGAGAACATCGTGCTCACGCCGCCTATCCGGATGTCTCTCGAGCAGGCGCTGGAATTCATCGAAGATGACGAGCTGGTCGAAATCACCCCTGCCAGCATCCGCGTTCGAAAGCGTCACCTGAAGGAAAGCGATCGCAAGCGGGCCAGTCGCGCCTAACGTCGGAAGTTGATCTTTCCAAGGCGCCCTCAGTGGCGCCTTTTTTGTTGTTAGTCCACTCCTAAAGTTTTCCCCAAAGTCAAATTTTCCCTGCCCATTTATTAACAATGTCTCATTAACTCTCGGTAATTGCTTACTATGACTGCCACGAGGCGGATGTCATGGTTCGGTCACCTGACGTTGTTCACTGATTACCCGGTTCCCCCGACTAGGTAGAACTGCTGACGCTTCGAGAGGATTCCGTAACATAAGCGTCACAATTGCTACGTACAATTCCGGATCTATAGTGTGGTCCAGCCTAACAGGCTGAATTGAAAAGGAATTTCGGAAATTTTTGCAGTATTGCCAAGGAGGGATGAAAGCCCTCGGCCGCCTGAGACGGCTCCAACATTGCAAAGACCTGAATGCTGTATTACTAATTGGTTATCGGAAACATGCGTTTAGTGGGTTTTCGTGAAGCAACACTTGAAGATCTGAATCTAAGCAATGTGCTAGATCGGATCGCCAGGCAGGGCGGCAGGAAGCGCTGGTGCCAAGGGACACTGAAGTCATTGGAATGACTGCACGAATGAATAAAAGCTGCCGAAGAAGCGGCTGTACTGCCCGATAGAACCGGGCGGAAGCAATACCGGCACTGCCAGTTCAGTTATCCAACAACGAGTTGATTTACACACAGAAGGAAGACGAAATGAAAAAGACGCTTTTAGCTTCAGCTGTCACGCTGGCCACCTTGACGACCGGCACTTTCGCTGCCGATACCACGCCACAGATCGACTCTGCAGCCGCACTGGCGCAGCGTCTTGATTCCATGCCACAGGTCTACGGTAACATTCAGCTGGCCTGGATCTACTCAGACGCAGATAAGAATATTTCGTCCAATGGTACAGATATCGATTTTTTCGAAGGGTCTACCGTGAGCGGGCTGGAAGATAATGGCTCTACAATAGGGTTTACCGATGATCACGAGATCAGCCCCGGCCTTGAAGCTTTCATGAAGATCGAGCTTGATGGATTTGAAGCTGACGACAAGGCAAAGGGCCGCGGACGTATCAAGCTGGATGAAGCCTACATCGGTGTGAAGGGCGACTTCGGCCAGGTTTGGGTGGGCTCTGATGACTCCCAGTATGAAATACTGATCGATGGTATCTATCAGTATTATGAAGTAATCGCAATTGATACGAATACTGGCACATTTTACAGCACTGGTGAGGGTAACCTGCTTCAGTATACCTCGCCTTCATTCAGCGGCCTCACAGTGCACGCTGCAGTCGAGCTGGACAGCGGCTTTGAAGACGAAGACGGCAATGAAGTAGGCAGCGATAACCCGTATCAATTAGGCGTCCAATATGCGGACCATAGTTTCTCACTGGCTGTAGCTATGGACTCTAACGACAGCACAAATGTCGGTAATTCTTATGGTATCCGTGGTGCATACCAACTTGGCGATCTGGAACTGAGTGCTCAGTACTCAATGACCGAAGACCTTCGTGATGATTACGGTTTGATGGCCATTTACTCAATGGGTGCCAATACATTTGCGGCCTCGTACGAGCTCTCTTCACCGGACGGCGCGGGTGACGACAAGTCGGTTATCGCCTTGCAGGCGCTGCACAGCTTCTCTGATAATGTCTATGTGTATACTGAGTTATACTTCATCACTAGCGATGAAGAAGGCTTCGTAGACTTTGACCTTAACGACGACAACCAAGATGATGCGTCTCTTGAAGTTGGCAGTGATGTAACCCACCTGGCCTTCGGTGCGGTCTACGCGTTCTAAAGCTTCTACATGGATGAGCAGCTTCGATTAAAGAAGCTCCTCATCCAATTTCGGTGATTAATTTTTCCTCTTCAATGAAAACAATAAGCCCCGCCTGCGAAAGCGAATTCCCAGTTTAAAACCCAACTCAAGGGCTATATCTGACGAGAATTTTTAAAATCTCTTCAGCGATGCAATGTTAACTGGCACGAGTTCTGCTGGCTCATTGTCGAAGGTGACTGTTCGGAGGTTTGCACATGTTCTGAGGGAGGGTTGAAAACAGAGAAGCCTTGATCGACCCCTCTGTTCAAGCATTGGTCTAGATATCGAATCCGTACTTCACTCCAAGAACGACTGTGTCTTCCTGGCGTACGCCATTGCGATCATCGCCGCCGACGATATAAGTGACACTCATGTCAGCGCCAGTGTTCCCAACAGGGTGTGCTAACGATAAGTCCAGGTGACGGAAGCCCGAACTCTCTGCCGTCTCGGCGACAAAATCACCTTCGTCGCCATAGAAATAATAGCCTGCTGTAGCGCTGACCTCGAAATCACTCGGCAGGGCTTGAGAAGCACCCAACGTCACATACGTATCCCCCTGATTTCCCCAAAGTACGTCCTCAAGAAGATATTTCACGCCTAAGGTTACCGGTCCGGCACCAACGCTTCCGGCAAACTCAAAACCGTTCGCGTCCTCAGTGTCCATGTAGTAGTAATAAATGAGTCCAGCATTGAGGTTCACTGCACCAACATCACCTGCCCATCCGGCGTAAAAGTCATTTTCAAATTCTGCGTCGGTGCTAGGGTTTGAATCGGCACCGGCGTAGCTTAAGCTCGACCCCCAATACCCAGCGAATAAACCGCTCTCGTGAGCATAGTCAAAGCCCCCCTGAACGACTGCTCCGTTGTTTTCTGTGGTCGTTGTGATTCCACGCAAGACATACTTTGAGAAAACGCCGATATTTCCGCTGAGCTCCGCTTGTGCGTTTACGCCAGCCAAAGCCAGGCTCATCAATAAAATGGACTTTCTTACAACACTTCCCGGATTAGGGCCAATCAGTTTAGTCATTCTTAATTCCTCTGCCTCGTCGATTTTCTGTCCACGAGCGGAATCAGGTTCATACGGTGAACTTGTTGGTCCGCTACGGGTTCACTTCTCGGGTAGCACTAGCGAGGCCAGAGAGGAAGTTTCCTCATATAAATAGAAGGATGTCGTTGCTTTCTTGTGGAATTATCCCTGCAAATTGTAGGCACAGCTGACTAATGAACGGGAGCGCTGCACTGCTTTAGCGCTATGAAAATTAAGCAGGCACCAAGATGGCGCAGGTGGTGAGACTTCGAAAGTGATGATCGGTTAGAGCTATTCAGATAGCGGGGGGCTTTACCGAGGCGATTGCGAAAGCCCGCCGTTGCCAGTATGGCAAAAGCGGGCGGGGTACTTAAGCCATGTCTTTCAATTTACCTTTCGAAAACCAGGCGAACAGAACTGGGAGCACAAATAATGTCAAAAACGTTGCTGTCACCAAGCCACCCACAATCACACTGGCCAGGGGTTTTTGTATTTCTGCCCCAACACCGTTCGACAACATCATGGGGATAAGGCCTAACGCGGAGGTAAGGGCGGTCATCAAAACAGGTCTCAGTCTCGAGACTGCACCATCGAATACTGCCTCGGCGACCTTCAAGCCATCGCCAATTCGTAGATTAATGCTTTCTACCATGACCACCCCATTGAGTACCGCGACCCCGAACAAGGTGATGAAGCCGACAGAGCTGGGAACCGATAGATACTGCCCGGAAATCCATAGGGAGAACACGCCACCGATTACCGCAAGTGGCACATTCACCAGGATCAACATGGCCTGTCCCACAGACCCGAACGCAAAATAGAGCAACAGGGCGATAAGCCCGAGTGAGACAGGTACTACAAGGGCCAGACGTTTCTGGGCTCGCTGCTGGTTCTCGAACTGGCCTCCAATGTCGATTGAATAGCCGGTCGGCAGATCGACCTGTTCAGCAACAGCCTGGCGAATATCCGCCACAACGCTGCCCATGTCACGCCCTTGCACGTTAGCCTGTATCACGACTCGCCGTTGCACATCGTCGCGACGAACCTGGGGTGGGCCTGAGGCTATCGTGACATCGGCCACATCGCCGAGACGAACCCACGCGCCCGATGGCGCTTGCAGGCGCAGATCGGCTATAGCATCACGGTCCTTGCGGAAACGTTCGTCGAGTCGTACATAAATATCGTAGCGCTCGTTGCCATTGATAATCTGTCCGGCACTCGCACCACCGAGTCCCTCCTGCACCAGCTCCATCACATCACCCACTGCCAGACCGTATCGGGACAACGCACGGCGGTTTGGCTTCACAACCAGCTGTGACTCACCAGCAATCTGCTCCATGGCGACATCGCGCGCACCGGGTATTTTCTTCACCACGGCTTCGATGGCCTGACCTTGCTCGGCCAGTACCTCAAGGTCCGGGCCAAAGAGTTTGATGGCCAATTGCGCCTTTACGCCCGACAGCAGTTCGTCGACACGTGTAGCGATGGGCTGCGAAAAGTTGAGCAGCAGCCCGGGATATTGCTCGAGCCTTTCTTCCATGAGTGCCTGCAGCTCATAGCGATTACTGGCGCTCGTCCATTCGGGCACGGGTTTGAGGCCAATATAAACTTCTATATTATTTACCGGCTCAGGGTCTCCACCAATCTCGGCACGTCCGATTCGCGACAGCGCATAGGTAACCTCCGGAAACTCCATGAGCATGGTTTCCAGCTTGGGCGCGACTTCGAGTGCCGTGTCAAGACTCGAAGACGGCGCGAGCGTGACCCGCAGGTTGATCGTGCCTTCTTCCAGTTCCGGAACGAACTCTGTGCCAAGTCGAGGAAGAACAACTGCGGCAGCTACCACCATCAATCCTGCAACTATAATCACAGTTTTTTTGTGGTCCATTGCCCAAACTAGGCCCCGTCGATAAAGATAATCCAGCGGTTTCAAGACAAAACTTTCTTTTTGACGAAACCCCTTTCGGAACATGTAGGTAGCCAATGCTGGCACAATGATCAGCGCCACGAAAACTGCTGAGAGCATGGCAAGCATGATACTGATAGCCATGGGCTGGAACAGCTTGGCCTCAACGCCTTCGAAGCTGAAAAGCGGCATGAAAACCACCAGAATGATGGCGGTGGCAAAAAAGATGGGACGCGCAACCTCCCTTCCAGCCTCTTGCAGACGCAAGGCAATGCCATGACGGTCACGTGGGGCGTCAACGGGGTCTTTATCCTCTGGCCCTACACGCTCCTGCCTTTGAGAGTCGTGTTCGGCATCCGGATGGGTCAGGTGCTTGAACATGTTCTCGACCATGACTACCGAGCCGTCGACCAGCATCCCTATGGCGACTGCAATGCCGCCTAACGACATCAGGTTTGCAGAGAGTCCGAACCACGCCATAACCATTAATGCAATGCCAATGGATATCGGTATGGAGATCAGAACCAGAAAGGTGGCCCGTAGGTTCATCAGGAACAGCGCAAGGATGACTACTATGAAAACGAAAGCTAGCAGCAGGGCGTCGACAACCGTTTTCACCGCTTGTGTGATGAGATCGGCCTGGTCATAAAATGCTTCGAAGCGAACACCGTCTGGTAAGGCCTGATTTATTCGATCCACACGCGCATTGACTGAATCGATGGTCGCCTTGGTGTTTGCGCCCATACGCTTGAGCACGATGCCTGTGACGACCTCGCCGAGTTGAACTACTTCACCGTCGGCATTCTTCTGCGTCATGGTGACGGCGCCCTGCCGGATTTCACTTCCCAATTCGACCTGAGCCACATCGGACACAGTGATGGTCGTGCCATCCACCGTTTTCAAGGGCACCTGCCGGATTTCCTCCATGCCTGCGTTGCCGTGATCCATCCAGCCGGTCCCACGAATAACCAGTTGCTCCTGGCCGCGGTTCATGTACCAGCCACCGACGTTCGTATTGTTCTGCTCCAGGGCCGACATCACGTCGTCCTGAGTCAGATTGTAAGCCAGCAATCGTGACGGGTTCAGGTTGACCTGATACTGGCGAACGTCGCCACCAAAGGAGAGTACGTCCGTGACACCCTCAGCCGGAATCAGCAGCAGTTTCACGACCCAGTCGTTCAGGCTGCGCAGCTCCATGGCGTCGAGCCCGGAATCAGGATCAGCGATCAACAAGTACTGATAGACTTGCCCGAGGCCCGAGGTATTCGGTCCCATTTCCGGCGTGCCAACGCCATCGGGAATCAGCTCTTTTGCAGCTTGAAGTCGTTCGAAAACGAGTTGGCGGGCGAAGTAGATATCAGTGCCTTCCGTGAACACGACCGTGACACCTGATAGGCCAGTCTTCGAAATGGAACGGACCTCTTCGACATCGGGTAAGGCATACATCACCGCTTCAATAGGGTAGGTAATGAGCTGCTCCACCTCTTCGGCGGCAAGCCCTGGCGCTTCTGTATTTACTGACACCTGAACGTTGGTAACATCTGGAAATGCATCCAGATTGAGTTTTGGAATAACAAAAACGGCAGCTGTCATCAGCGCCACGAGTGCAATCACCACCAGCAAACGATTGGTGACTGCCCAATCGATAATTCGATTAAACATGAACTTTCCTTTGCTTAGTGGTTGTGAGGATCAAAACCGCCTTTGGCGATTTGTGAGGCAACAAAGAACGCGCCTTCGGTTACGACACGAGCACCGGGTTCAATACCGGTTATTTCACGCAACAGACCCAGGGCGCGACCCAGCTCCACTTCAATCGGCAGAAACTCGCCGGGGTGATCCTCGACAAACACCGTCCAGTCGCCATCTGCACCTCGCATGAGGGCCCCTTCGGGCACAGCGAGCACAGGTTTATCAGTGGTGAAACGGAAAAAGACTTCGGCGAACTGGCCCGGATGTAGCCGGTGGGATTTGTTCTCAACCAGCAGCCGGATGGTACGCGTGCGAGTGACAGGATCTATGGTATGCGCCTCCTGCGACACGACCGCTGGAACACGCACGTCGCCCGTCACCACCTCCGCTGGTGTCCCTTCGGGCAATGCCAGGGAACGATCCGCTGGCAAGTGGGCTTCCACCCAAAGCTGCTTTTCGTCGGCAAGCGTGACCAACGGGGCGCCAGCTTCAATGCGCTGACCCTGCTCAAAATTGTCGGCTAGTACAGATCCATCTATTTCGGCGCGCAGGGTGTATTCGCCCAAAGCCTTCGTCTGCTGCGATGACAGCGATTTTAGATCATCTGCATTCAAGCCATAGGCGAGCAAGGTTGCCTCAGCTGCCTCCAGATCAGCCTTCGCGCTGATGTACCGTTGCTCCCCGACGGTCCTGCGGCCAAGCTCCTGTACCCGTTGCCATTCGGGTCTGGCTCTTCGATAATCAGCTTGCGCTTGGGCAACGCTTTCGCTGAATAGCGTGACCAATTGCTGGCCTTTCTTGACGTGAGCGCCCAGCGCAACATGGCGGCGCAGTACTACGGAGGCTACCCGGGGTGAGACTCGATAACTGGAATACCCATTGGAGAGGATTTCGCCGGGTGCATACAGCGTGTAATCCACTGGCTGTGCTGTAAGCGCCTTTACCTGAATGCCCGCGAGTTTCATCTGGCTCGGGGCTAGTGATGCTGAAGCGCCTTCATCATGCCCTTCCTCTCCCTCTTCGTGACTCTCATCGCCGTGGTCTTCGTGACCCTTTTCAGCGTGATCCTTGTCACTGTGTTCATCATGCCCGTGTTCACTGGCAGGCTTATGTTCGTCGTGGGCGCCATGTTCGTCATGGTCTTCTTCTTTATGGTTATCGTGTGAGCCCTCTTCCTCCCCATGTGGCGCAGCGGGTGATTCGTCCTCATGGGCATGGCCTGGAGAGTCAGACGTCTGGGCCTGGCTGGCCGATGCAAGTGCGGTGAACAGAAACGCAAGCAATGTCTTATTCATGTGTCATATCCTGTGATCAATTCGTTTGAACGGTTGGAGGCACTGTCGCCATGTTCAGGTAGCCCGATTGAAGCAGCACCTGGGTGAGTGCGAGCTGGGACTGTTTCTCAAGTGCTATACCCGCGAGCAGGCTCTGCGAGCGCTGGTTGAGTGCCTGCAGATAATCGGCCGTGGAGAGATCGCCGCTACGCCATTGACGTTCCAGTAAATCAGGACCGTTCTTGACATGGTTCTGAGCCACGGCCTGCCACCGGCTGTATTGTTCCTTGTAACGCTGCCAGGCAGCCTGTGCTGCCTGGAGCTCGAAGCGCTGCTTGCGGAAAACTGCCTGAAAGCGTGCTTCTGCTTCGAGTGCCGCACTGTTGGCAGCACGTGTTTCGGCACTGAAATCGTTACGCACGTTGAGCGGGACAGAAAATGTCAAGGCCACCACATTCTCGCCGCCATCGCGGCCGGCATTAACGCCTATGGTGGGTTCTGCTTTTGCGGCGCGACGTATCGCTTCCGCCGCCTCCTTCAGCGCCTGCCAATCGGCCCGTGTACTCGCTACGGCAGGATGCGCAAGCAGATCCTCGTCCGCAAGTGAAGCTGGCGCAGCTGGCCAGTCGTCTTCTGGGATTCCACCCAGCTCTGGACTCCACTCGGGAAGAAGCTCGCGTAAACGAGACTCTGCCATCAGCAGGGCGACTTCCGTTTCTGCAACCTCAGCAAGCTGTTGTGAAAGAGAGAGGACAGTGAGCTCCGCATCGATGCTGCTGATATCTCCAGCGTTCTGACGTTTGCGAGCCAACTCGAGCAGGGTTTCAAAATGGTCTTTCTGGGCTGTTGCGATTGCGGCGGCACGGTTGGCAGCTCGCCATTCAACAAGGGCAGTCAGCACTTCGGCCGTCTTGTCCATGACCAGCTGGCGGTACTGCGCTTCGGCAGCTTCACGAATGAATACGGCCTGCTCCTGTCTCGAATTTCTTCTGTCCCACCAGTCAATCGTCTGCTGGACGCCGATTCGGAAGTTGTTTGCCTCGCCATTACGTTCCAGTTCGGAGGACAGTTCGGGGTTATGGAGGGGCTGATCTGTTGCGTCGGCAGTCGCCATGGAGCCAGATAACTGCTCGCGGGCGGCCGCGATGTCCGGGTGTTGCTCTATCTGCGGTGCTAACCAGCTGGGCCAATCTTCCGAGCTGGCCTGCACCGAGAATGTAGAAAAAGAGAGAAGTGCACAAACGGCACAAGAAACTGACAGTTTCTTCATGAAGAACCCTCACAATGGGCGAATCAATGTACGTTAGACGCAGTACGGCCTTGCCGCTCTGAATCAGGAAGCTGATCTTGCTTGTACTTCGATTAAGCTATCGGAGGGGGATTGTCGTGAAAAGCTATGTGTGAACGGTAGTCAACACGATATTCGAGCAGTTCACCACGCAGATAAACCAGATCTGACGTGAGCTGTTCGTCGGCAAGAAACATCGGTGATGAACCGTGACAATGACAACAGTGATGGCAGTCCAACTGACTCACTGCACCAATTTCCAAATTCTGACTAACTGCGTCAGCTAGCTGGGGCTGGTTATTTACCTTGTGCTCATGCTCGAACTTAAGATGATTGGCCCCAGACTGATGAGCCTTGTGCACGTCCGCAATGGCCAGCACCGATTGCAAAGCAATGAGTGCAGCCAGAAAAAAGCTTACAAAACGGCGGATTGGGAAGATGGTAGGGCCCATGTATAAAGCTGGTTTAATTCTCGATGCACACGTTACCAGATTCGGCTGCAGCGCCCAACTAGAAAATACATTCAGGTCATGACGGACGCGTAACGTTTGCCAAAATTATCCTGAATTTGAAGAGATGAGCAAAATCCTGACCTTTGTAGAGTCGCACCTCGTCTGGTTTGTCGTTCTGGTCGCTGGACTCGGGTTGGTAATCCCGCGGGGCAATGTTCGTATCGGTTTCGCGGCTGTTCGTGACGGATCGAAGAGACGTGATCACCTATCTCTTCACTGTAAGCAAAAAAGAATTCAGTATAGCCATAGCCGCTGCGTTCGTTGTAGCTTCCGGTTTGCCTTCGGAGATTGCCATACCGGCCGCATTTTTCACTGTCATTCAGATGATTACCTCGCCAATTGCTACGAGACTACTTGTACGCCAGCAGCGCGACTCGGCTAACTGATGAGGTGGGGACGCGGGTCTTGTGTTGCATGCTTCGGCAGTCCGTGTCGTGCGAACGGTCGTACACCTGAGCCAGTCCCGAGTAGCCTCTTCAGAAACAGTCGAGACTTGCCACGCGCCCCGAGCGAAAAACCATGGGGCATCCCAGGAACAGCAGTGAGAGAAACGAACAATGGGCGGAAACCACGACCACAGTCACGACCACACTTCCGGTAGTCTGAAGACGGCATTTTTCCTGAATATCAGTTTCACGATTATCGAAATCATCGGCGGCTTGTGGACGAATAGTATCGCTATCCTGAGCGATGCTGTTCACGATCTTGGTGATTCCATGTCGCTGGGGCTGGCTTGGTATTTCGATCGTGTCTCGCGTCGCGGCCCGACGCCAGAGAATACTTATGGGTATCGCCGCTACGCGCTCCTGGGAGGACTTATCACCTCGATAGTCCTTATCGTGGGTTTGATTTTCATTCTTTGGCATGCCGTGAGCCGACTCATGTCACCCGAAGCTGTGAATGCCCCGGGTATGATGGCTTTGGCTGTAGTTGGCATCGTCTTCAACGGTATAGCAGTGCTTCGGGTTCGAAAAGGGACATCCCTTACTGAAAAGGTAGTGAGCTGGCATTTGCTGGAAGACACTCTGGGGTGGGCAGCGGTACTGATTGGTGCGGGTATCATGACCATATGGGACGTGCCGATCATTGATCCGATTCTGTCTATCGGAATTTCGCTGTTCATTCTCTGGAATGTCATTCGAAATCTGCGGCAGTTCTTCCGCGTCTTTCTGCAGGTTGCGCCAGAAGGTTTCGATATGGCGTCCTTCGAACGTGACGTGCTGTCGCTTCCTAAAGTTAATTCGATACACCATTGCCACAGTTGGTCACTGGATGGGGAAAATCATGTGCTAACTACGCACCTGGTCATGAGCCAGTCAGCAGACCGCGTGGAAATGGTGGCTGTAAAGGCAAAGGTACGGCAACTGCTGGATGCTGCCGCATTCAAGCATGTCACTGTAGATATTGAGCTTGAAGGTGAAGACTGCGTTACCGATGAACACTCGCCAGCGGCGCCTCCAGTCTCTGGCTGATTTCGCATGTGTCCGAAAGCTGGCACTTCGAATATTAGTGACGGCGGCTCAATGCTCGGATTGACGGAAATTAACAGCAGCCGAGTGGCGGTGTTGGAGGTAAGTGGAAAACTTGCAGAGGAAGATTGCAACAGCGTCTTGCCCGAACTCGAAGCCGCGCTCGATAAGCCTGAGCCGTTACGCTTTTACATTGAGCTGCACAATTTCTCAGGAATTGATATCGCAGCTATACAGAAGGAATAGCTTTCGATATTCAGCACAAAAGAGTACTACGGAAAGACTGCGATGGTAGGCGATAAACGCTGGCAAGAGTTGGGGACGAAACTGTCCGATCTCGCCTTCGACTCGCCGGTGCGATTTTTGAGCAAGCGTAGGCAGACGAAGCCTGGGAGTGGGTTAACGGCTAGGCGCTTCTCAAGGAGCCTCATCAGCATTCCGGCCAACGTCAACAACTTAAGAACTTTCTCCATAAATATGTTTCTTCGCTACCTTGTCCAGCAAGCACTGTGAAACACCCTCGCTCACCGCTCAGGCTTTCAGCAAGGCTCGCAACAAGATGCAACCTGAAGCTTTCAAGAGATCTTCCAATGAATGAATCTGGATATTCTCCGGGCGGCTATGTTTGAGCCATTCATACTGATCGATGTCGAGTTGAAAACTTAGACACTCCCGCTACTGTTAAGTCGACCAGGCTGCATTCAACCGACATCTGCAACACCTGCCCAGTTGAGCCAGTAGGGCTTTTCAACGAAAAGCGCTTCGGCTGGTGTTTGGTAGTCTAAGCTTTTTCTCGGTCGGTGGTTAAGCGTGTTCTGCACCTTCCGGATATCGGATTCGTCGATGGCATGGAAGTCTGTGCACTTCGGAAAGAAGCGCCTGACTTGGCCATTGATGTAAGCATTCTAGCCTCTTTGCCAGGCGGAATAAGGGTCGGCGAAATAGAAGTCGACGCGAAGTTTTGCTGAGATATCCTGATGCTGAGCGAACTCGCTGCCGTTATCGGCGGTGATGGGGTGAACCAGGCCAGTGTGGTGCTGCAGAGCTTCAATGGTCGCCCTCCTGATTCGAAGCAGATATCTGAAGAGCTGGCCGCCATGAATATTGTCCCGCTGGATGAATCTATCAATGCTCTGAAAAGACACCCTCAGTCCGTGGCGTTTGCGGAGCGTTCCGGCAACCTGCTCTGGACTCCAGGGTCAGATAGACCAACACGAGCAGCTTCGTACGACCAGTAATCTTGCCGGAGCGATGGGCCGTTGCGTTGCAGAAGCCGGGCAGCCTCGTGAGCTCTGTCGGGCGTATAAGACGAGCCGCCAAGGCGTCGTCTGAGCTCCCGACTAACTGTTGAATAGTGTGTGCCTGCGACTGCTGCTATCTCTCTCAGGGAGAAAAGTTGCTGACGCAGAGTATGAATCTGATATCGTTGCTGAAGGATCAGCTGCGTGAAAGTTGCCATGATGGTCCACTCTTGGTCGGGTAGGTGATCAGTAGCTTAGCGCAGCTGACCCGCCTCCGGTTTAAGAGCAGGTGTCCAATTACAATAATATAACTATGAAAAGGAAGCTATTATGAGCGAGAAACAAACATTCTCTTCATCTATCCTCTCTGCCGGAACAGGTTGTCGCAAGACGACGTTAATTTCTGCAATCGCCCTGTCAGCTGCAGGCTTAGCGACGACCGCTTCTGCGGAGCTTAGCTTCGCCACAGAAGACGGCTGGAAGTTTGGCATGAATGGCCATGTGCCGGTGTTTGCTATTTTTCACGACTCCGACGCAATGGAAGATGATGCATTTCGCATCACCACAGGCTTTAACCCAGCCACCGCTCAGTTCAATATTTATGCGCCGACCCAAAATGGGTTGGATATTTCTGCTCACTTTCAGTTAAACAGCCATTTAGCCGGTGCGGATGGCGTTCAGAACTCTGGTTTTAGTCGACAGGGGAACGGGCGGGCTTCTGGCGTGGAAAGTCGTGTCGCTGAAATCGCAGTTGCGGGCAGTTTTGGTACTGTTTATATCGGCAAGGGATTCGGTATTTTTGGCACTCCAGCCATTGGTGACAATGGCAGCGAATTGGGCGTCGGCTTGCATAGCCCGAATAACGGGGACGCGACAGCAGGACGAATTGGTAATGGTTACTTTTATTCAAACTTTAATCCCCGCGTAATTTACGCCTCTAACGACATGAGCGGCCTGCAATTCAGGATCGGTGCCTTCCAGCCGGAAAAGCCTGAGGCCAGTGCTGATGCAGGCACTGAGTTGCCGCGTATTGAGGCCAATGTTGTCTGGACGGGTAGCGGTATTACGTTATGGACCAGCGGCTTTATGCAGTCGGTCGACTCTAACGATCAGAACGTCGATGACTTTACAATGAGCGGTATCGACTTCGGCGCCGCCTTGGCGATGGGCGACCTTGGTTTGAGGGCGAACTATGCGATGACGAAAGGCACCGGAAACTATGTCTTCGGCGGGCATGGATTTGCTGGTGGGGCGCAGGAAGAAAGTGCCGATCAATGGTACCTGGAAGCAACCTATGTTTTAGGCTTAACCACGATAGGCGCGAGTTACGGCGAGGGTAATGACGACCTGACTGGCGATGAGACCAATCTGGCCATGTTGTTCGCCCGCTACAAGGCTACCGACGCATGGACACTGATGACTGAACTTCAGTCTTTCGAGAACAATGCCAACAGCGATTACACTGCCTTTATCGTCGGCTCTCAGTTCAATTTCTAAATAGTTCTCCTCAAGCCCCACCACCAAATCCATGGCGATTATGGTGGGGCGCGATCTGGCGTAACGACATCTTCCCCAACAAAAGATACCTGTCATTGTGTCTTTCTGCATTTCGTGGGCTAGTGTCCCGTCTGGTTAAT
>DEMD01000016.1:0-162973 GCA_002354735.1 Gammaproteobacteria bacterium UBA2679
GGCTCAATCAGTATCAAGTTGCTTCAACTGACACAGCGGTTTACGCTCCTTTTTGTGCATTCGCTCCGCTCATTGTTGCACAAAAATCCACTACAACCGCTGTGCAGCTGAGCAAAGCGTTAAGCTAAAAGCCCCTCCGCCACATTGCTTTCCTTGTAGCGTGTTGCGCACTGAGCTACAATTGCGAAATGATTAAATCGTTTCGTCACAAAGGACTGAAGCGGTTCTACGAAACTGGTAGTACCGCTGGCATTCAGGCTGCACATCAGCAAAAGCTTCGAATGCAACTCGTGGCTTTGGAAACAGCACACACTATCGAAGACATGGAGGTCCCGGGCTTTCGCCTGCACCCGCTTAAAGGCAAGAACAAGGGTAGGTGGTCGATCTGGGTCAACGGGAATTGGAGATTGACCTTCGAGTTTCGAGACGGCAACGCGTACATACTTGATTACGAGGACTATCACTGATGACTATGCACATGCCTCCTCACCCAGGTGAGTTCATTAATGCGGTGTATCTCGAGCCGTACTCAATTAGCGCTCGTCAATTGGCCGCAAAGCTGAAGGTTTCTGCCTCCACTCTGGCTAGGCTGCTTAAAGGGTCCAGCGGAGTTAGTCCAGAAATGGCGTTGCGACTATCTCGTGCGCTCGGCCGGTCTCCCGAGAGTTGGCTTGCCATGCAAGATCTTCATGACCTTTGGGTGGCTCGCCGTCGAGTAGATCTTGATAGTATCGAACGTATCGACTTCGAGGCAGCTTAACAAGGCCACTCAAGGGACAAATTTACGGTCCGTATTTTGTGCTTTCGCTTCGCTCAATGTTTGCGCAAAATACTCCACTCCAATTTGCCCATGATGGCAGCGTTAGATTGTCTTGGTCGCCCGCCGGGAATCATTATGACTGAAAAAGTAGAACGCGACTGGGTTTCCAGCTTCTGGCGCCGAACTGGTGCGCTAATCATTGATACTTTAGTGCTTGGCGCTTTTGGTTTTATCCTTGGCCTATATTTTGAGGGGTATTTCGTTCAAATCGGAGGCTGGGGGCGACTAGTTGGCTTCTCAATAGCCCTTGTCTACTTTGGAATATTGAATAGTTCAATCTCTGGAGGCCAAACGGTAGGAAAGAAGATCTTTGACATCAAAGTGGTTAACGTAAAAAATAACTCGATAAGTCTTAGTAGATCTGTAGTTCGTTATTTAATTCTAGCGACCCCTTTTGCTCTGAATGGAGCTAGACTTCCTGATGAGATTACCTTTTCTTTAGTGTTTTACATAATCTCAATGATTGTATTTGGTGGTGCGCTTTCAATTTTATACCTGTATATTTTCAATCGGACTACTCGTCAGTCACTTCATGACTTATTCGTAGGTACCTACGTCGTTCACGCGAACGTTGAAAAACAAGAACCAGGAAAGGTTTGGAATGTTCATCTGATAGTCGTCGGCCTGCTTTTACTGGCAGCTGCCGTCACCCCAGCTCTCACTAGTCAACTAGTCGAAAGCGAACCATTCAAGGGTATGTTGCCTGTCCAATCGGCGATTTCAAATGATCCTGCTGTCTCCTACGCAACTCTATTTGTAGGCTCTTCAACTTTTAGTGCTACCAATAACGACCCAAAAACGACAAGTTATATTAGGAGTCAGGCGTTCCTAAAAAGCGACGATGTGAGTGATTCTGATCTGGCCAGACGGCTCGCTGCTATCATTGTCGCTAATTACCCTCAAGCTCTTCAAAAAGATATGATTCAGATTAACCTTACATATGGGTACGACATAGGGATTACTTCCAGTTGGTCTAGCAATGCCTATAATTTTAACCCCCTTGAGCTTAAAGGTACGGAGTAGCGAGAATCTAACAAGTGACTGTGGTGTCAAATCTTAATATTAAGCTGCCAACTGCACTTTGCCTATGAGCCAGGCGTTAACCCTTCCAAAATTCCGCCGTGTGCAGGTACGTCAATGACGTATGATGATGGTCATGTATACGATCATCGAAACACCTACATTTAAGGCAGACGTTGACAGAATCTGGTTCGATGGTGAGCGAAATAGCTTCTTTTCGTGGCTTGCAGCTAACCCAGAGGTTGGCACTCAGATTCCTGGTAGCGGCGGGTGTCCAAAAGTTCGTTGGTCGATTGCGGGTTCTGGGAAAAGTGGTGGAGTGCGAGTCACCTACTTCACTAAGTTGGTGAATGGAGAAATTTGGCTTCTGGTCATTTACAAGAAGGCCGTTATGGAAAACATACCCGCGCATATCCTGAAGTAGATCCGAGAGGTTCTTGAAAATGAGGAGTGATGCCCTGACAGCGGAGGAACTTGGCAATAAGCTGCTCCAGTCTATCAAGGAGGTGAAAGCTGGGACCTCTGCACGAGTTAGCGTTGCAGAGCCCAATGAGGTGGCAGAGGCTCGCAGCAAGACGGGTCTGACACAGCTTCAGTTTGCTGAGGTGCTGCATATTTCTCCTCGCACACTGCAAGAGTGGGAGCAGGGTCGTCGTAAGCCATCAGGTCCGGCCAAAGCACTAATTAAAATCGCCTTTCGTCATCCTGAGGTTATTCGAGAAGACCTCGCACTTAGGGGTTAACAAGTCGCTGCAACCGGCATGCACGCCAAGCAAGGCGTTAAGAGTATCGAGTCCGCATGAGTCACGACATTTATCGAACCTTCATCGGGGCGAAAGGCGTTGCATTAACGTGGATTGGCTCGGCTATAGGGCCCGTCTTCTTTGTGATAGGTCTCGAGCCTGAATATCGACGCCATCTCGCAGTTGGCATCGTCTGTTTTATCTTCGTTATCGTCTCGATCGCAGACGGTCTCAAGGCGCTTAAAGCAGGATCATGGGCCGGAGTCGTTGTTTATTCAGTTGTACCGTTTGCTCTAGTGGTTATAGGCGGAGTCTTAGTGGTCACGTCACTGGAGTAAGCCAGGTCCATACGTCCAACTCATAACAGAGCGTTGCACCCGACTTCCGGCAACTGAGCACGACCTTATGTGAAAACAGGAACTACCTAGAATGCTGGAACTCAGACCTAATTGTGAGTGCTGCAATACAGACTTACCATTTGACTCATCCGTAGCTATGATTTGCAGTTACGAATGCACTTTCTGCAAGAAGTGCGTCAATGAAATATTGGAGAACGTTTGCCCTAACTGCGGGGGTGGGTTTAGGTCAAGGCCGATTCGGCCAAAGGTGGCAAGAAGGTCAGGAACAAGTATCGAGCATCAACCGGCGTCGGACAAAAGAGTTCATACGACGTACAGTATGGATGAGCTGAAATCGTTCTCCGAGAGCGCTAAGCATGTAAAGCCTGAACTCAGGTGATAGCGTGACCTCCCATAATTAAGCCATCCAATACGCTCCCTTCGGTCGCCGGACGCTCGCTCTGAGCGCCGTTCAGACCGGTGTTATGTGGCTTATCTGAGGTTGATGCGAAATAGATGATCGACTTTCTGGGTGAGATTGTGAGCGACCAAGATTTAAACCGGCAGTACCACTGGCATTCAGGCTGCACTCGCTAATTGGTCGCAAAGCTGAAGGTTTCAGCCTCCACTCTGGCCAGGCTACTAAAAGGATCTAGCGGAGTAAGTCTGGAAATGGCGCTGCGACTATCCCGTGCTCTCAACCGGTCCCCTGACTGTTGGCTTGCCATGCAGGATCTTTATGACCTTTCGGTGGCTCGCGGTCGATTAGATTTCGATAGTATTGAGCGTATCGGCTTCGAGGCAGCTTAATCAGTTACTGCAACCCACATATGCGCTTCCACGGGCTTTGCGCAAGTTACTTCGCGCCCTTTGTCGCGCAAAACCCGCTCTAGCGTAGGTGGCTGGGCAAGACGTTAAGAGGCGGTTAGTAGATGCAACAGTCGCAGCTTCTGAGAGATAAAGTCCTTTCTGCGCTGAAAGAATTTGCTAGCTCGATTGATTCGGGAAGCAAGGTTGTGGCTGATGTGTCGGCACTGATCCATGTGACGGATAGCTTGCCACTGTCGAGTTTTGATTATTGGGAGCGCGTGATTCGCTCGGAGTTTGCTTCTGCCCTAAGAGAATCCACTCCTCCGAAGTGGAAGGTATGGTCCAAGCCGACGGGACTAGTAACTTGGTTGGATCTGATAAGCTGGGATGGTTACAAGCGAGAAAAAGCACTGCGAGCTCTCTCGGGGGCAGCACCAAACGCCTTCTTTTTTTCTCTTGCTGTTCGTAGACTTAATGATTGGGTGCCTCAAGTTCGCAAGGCCGCACGGGAAAAACTTCCTGAAATAGCAAGATCGACTGATCCTGAATGTGTGGTTGAAGCGCTTTGTGTTGCACTTTCCAGGTGGAACTCCTGGGGAAGGATAGAAGAGGCGGAGAGAGAGGTTCTTCTGCAAATCATCTGCGAGAAAGAAATAGCTCGGTGCCTTCGATCTAAGCTTATTTTCTCGGCTTCCGGGCCGATGCCTTCACTTTTTTCACAGCTTGGCCGCACGCCGATACTTGATGAAGCAATTGAAGAAATAGCTAATTCTGCCATTCAGCCTTCAGTTCGGGCTAAAGCATATCGTTGCTTGTTTGAAAGGCGAATCGCTTGGATTGAAGGTCGGAGGTGGGAGTGGACTGACATACGATATGGTGAAAGAAAGCTAGTGCCGGTCGTTAGCGAGCGACAATTGGAGGTCGAAACTCCGCTGCTCGAACTTTTAAAAAAATCATCAGAGGATGGTTCATCAATCGTAAGGCGTATTTCAGCGGAAATACTGATACGAGAGCTTGACAGTCTAGGTGCTATGGCTAGGGTGCTTGCTGAACAGTTTGCGTTAGACGAATCTCCACCGGTGTCAGAACGGGGTGACTTCGCATTGAAGAAACTTGAGGAAGCAGAGCGCGCTAGTCCCTCTTAACAAATACCCGCTTCCAAGTGTTTTGCGCATTTCGCTTCGCGCCACTGTCGCGCAAAACCCGCTCCAGCGCATATACGGCTGAGAGAAGCGTGTTACTGAAAAGGAGTTCCCATGAGTTATCAGGCGATCAATTTCAAAAACAAGCTCGGCCTCTTTGAGGAGCAATGGTCACCGAAGGTTATAGCTGAAATGAACGACTACCAGTTCAAGGTAGTCAAAATCCAAGGGGAGTTTGTTTGGCATGACCACGCGGATACGGACGAGACTTTCATCGTGCTTGCGGGTAGCCTGAGAATTGATTTTAAAGATGGGTCGGTGAGTTTGTCTGAGGGTGAAATGTACGTTGTCCCGAAAGGCATTGAGCATAAGCCTTATGCGGAACATGAAGCAAAGATTTTGCTCATCGAGCCCCGTGGCGTTGTGAATACTGGCGACGAGGTGGGTGGTAAGACGGCAGAGAATGACGTCTGGATTTGAATCAGGCAACAAGCGCCTGTTACGGAAAGATGCTTGCTGTCACTTTTTTTGCCGTTCGCAATATCTGCCATCAAGCCTCTGCCGCTAGGCTGAACGTTATGTATGAGCTCATATTAAATTCTTGTTGGAGCAAACAGAACTCGAGGGCGATCTCGAATATTCGGTAATTCTGGTTCCCTGCGGTTCCCAGCCTGGCTTCTATCCCGAATTGCATGCCGACACGGTGTACGTACCGGAGAGAGTTTTTGGAGAATCTTCGGGATTGTCAACGCCTACAATTTGCAATTTTCCTATCACGTTTCGCGCAACCGCTCTGATCGCTGGGTTTACCGGGGGGACATGCTGCCTTGGGTCATCGAAGAACTTAATTTTATTCATTCGCTGGTGAATGATGATGTTCTTAAGGTCTACGTCGCTAGTGTCATCGACCTTCTTCGGAAAGCAGCGCTTCGGCCTGACGTGCTAGAAGTAGGATTCGAGGGGCCATAAGGGCATGACGAGTTACTTCAACTGCCATCCGCGCTTCCACGGGCTTTGCGCAAGTCGCTTCGCGCCGTTATTGCGCAAAACCTCCTCTAGCGCGTAAGTGGCTGGGCAAGGCCTTAGATCGCAGGAGACCGGGGTGGACGAAGCCCGCTACGCAACAGAGTTGGATGCGCCGATTTTGGCGGAACTGAACCAAGAGATGATCGAAGCGTCCGGTCACAAGACAGATCTTGATCGGCAGGCGCTTGAACAGCGCATGCGGTCGTGGTTGGCATAACGTGAGTGCCGTGCAGCTTGATGTTCATCCGGATAACCGCGTGGCACTGTTGTTCTGGCGTAGCCTAGGATTTCAAGGGCAGCCAGAAGCGATGCGGCTTACTATCGCCTCTCAACAGCTGAACGCGGACCGGCTTTTCCGCTGGCGCCCACAGCTGCCCGATTAAGCTGAGCGTTCGTGCGTGGTCATCCGTTTTTCGTACATACGAGCGGCTGCAGCAGACATAGGCTTGCTGTCATCCTCTTTGTTAGGCCCAAAAAGGCCGCCGCCGAACCTTCGCTGCTGAACCAAGCGTCATATCTCTTGAGGTAAGTCTGTGCTAACCGATGAACAGAAGAAGTATCGAGACCGCGCTGACCGGGCGCGAAGAGAACTTTTCAAGGAAAAGGAAAAGTTCGACGTGATTTCGGACGGCTCAGGAAAACGCTACAGGGTGTGCGTCTATTATGTGCTTAGTGGTGCTCCCGAGAAAGCAACCGAATATTTGGAATGGTTTGAACAGGCCTTTGCAGATGACATCGGTGAGCCCGCATTTCTGCTATATGCCGCATTGGCGCACTACCGCTTAGGCTCACTGAGCACAGCGCGGAGGTATCTGTTTGATTCGATGCTGAGCAATATTTATCTGCTCCCCTATTTGTTATCGCGATCGATGCCGAAACAAGACATGTGGCACTCATCTAACCGGGCGCAGCCGGACTACATCGAGGAAATCGAGGAACTTCTCGAAGAGCCAACGAGTCAGGAGCGGGAATGGATCTCTGAGCAGTTCGACAGTGAGCTCTTCATGAAAGCTCGAAGCAAGTACATAGAAACATTTCATGCATTGGAGCATGCTAGCGAACTGGACACGCGTCGGAGCATTCTGGGGGATTGGCAGGACTATATTTCTGCTTGCCGTGCAAATGAAATACTGCCAGTTGCTGCACGCGGATAAATCACTCACTGCGCTCCCGATTTACCGGTGAGAATAGCGTTAATTCAAAGTATCAACAGGGAGGTGCTCGATGAAAACAATAGGCTTAATTGGCGGCATGAGTTGGGAATCAACCCAGACTTATTATCGGCTGATCAACCAGAGAATACGAGAAGAGCTCGGCGGGCTCCATTCGGCAAAGCTCGTCCTCTATAGTGTGGACTTTGCCGAGATTGAGGCGTTGCAGCACCAAGGGGATTGGCAGGCAACAGGTGAAATGCTGAGTTCGGTAGGCCAGTCGGTTGAATCGGCAGGTGCAGAGTTCTTGGTTCTCTGTACGAACACCATGCACAAAGTCGCCTCTCAGATTGAAAGCGCGGTAAGCATCCCCCTTCTTCACATCGCGGATGCCACGGCCAATCGGCTCAAGGAGGATGGGGTAACCTGCGTAGGGCTTCTAGGAACGCGGTTTACTATGGAGCAGGTGTTTTATCTCGGTCGTCTCGAAGATCATGGTATCCAGGTTGTCGTGCCGGATGAGAGCCAACGAGAGAGCATTCATTCTGTAATTTACAATGAATTGTGCAAGGGTGTAGTCAGATCTGATTCAAAAGCGCTGTATCTGGATGTTGTAGTTTCTTTGGCTGAACGCGGTGCACAGGGCGTAATTTTGGGATGCACAGAAATAGGACTTTTGATCCAGAGCTCGGATACAGAGATCAAACTGTACGACACGACAGAAATACATGCTGAGCAGGCGGTTCAGTATGCCTTGGGCAAGATTTAACCAGATGCTGTTGCCGGATGGTTTTCCCGTCGCTTCACACCACTAAAATCACTGAGCCCACGCATCTCACCTAACCGTACGTTTAATCGTACAGTCCGCAGCGTGGCATTGGCTGGGTCAATCTTATGCCTCGCTGCAAAACACTTCGCCGGCAAGCCGGATCGGTCAGGTCTTCAGAACTATGCAAATTAACCTGCTTGTCATGCGTTGCAAAGAGTTAGAAACGACTAGGCAATTTTATGAACTATTTGGTTTCATCTTCGTCAAGGAAAAGCATGGTGGAGGGCCTCTGCACTATTCATCGCAAGATGCTGGCTTCGTGTTCGAGCTTTATCCATTAGCGGAAAACGACGCTGTTGGAAATAGCAGGCTCGGCTTTTCGGTGAAAGATGTACAGCAGGTACTATCTCAGTTGAGTATTGCGAATCAGCACGAATTCAACGGCAAGCAGATTTACACCATTCGAGATCCTGATGGCAGAGTCGTTGAGCTCAGTGAACAATAACCATAGCAATCGGCTGCAGACCGATAGGCGAGTGCTTGATGAAACATTTCGGAAAATGCCGCTGCGGACAGTGCGAACTTGCTATCGAAGCTGCTTTCGATCTCCGAGGCTTGATGCCCCGCATATGTGATTGCGAATTCTGCCAGTCGAATCCGTCTGCGATGGTCAGCGATCCTAAACTGGTCATCGAAATCGATTCTGGAAACTCGGAATTCCTGATTCGTGCCAATGGGAGTGGGCAGGCGGCATTCTATCACTGCATGTCTTGTGAGCAGCTTCTCGCCGTGGGGGCTAATATAGCAAAGCAATCGAAAGGCGCAGTCAATGCGTTAGTCTGCGATGATCGTGAGCGATTTGCGAAGCCAATTCGCGTTCAACCTCGCCTGCTCTCGGCGGACGAGAAGGTGGCGCGTTGGGCAATGATCTGGGGCCAGCTGATAATAGGTCGTGCAGGGCAAACTGCTCGGACTCGCTCCGACAGAACGCCGCGCACAGCGGGCGCATAAGAAGCATTTGCCTATGGATTCACAGCCCCAAACTATCACCACACGCACAGCTAAAAAGGATGATGCTGCCGAGGCATGCATGGTTCTACATAGATCGATCATAGAACTATGCCAGGCAGATCACCGTGCAGAACGAGCGCTTATCGAACAGTGGCTGGCGAACAAGACCCGTGAAAACCTGTCGTCCTGGTTTACTGCCTCTGAACTGGAGGGCAAAGTTGCTGTCTTCGACGGCAGCATTGTCGGTGTCGGGCTTCTGCACTGTGAGGGAGAGATTCTGCTTTGCTACGTACTGCCTGAAGTCGTACATCAGGGTGTCGGTAAGGCCTTGCTGAACTCGATGATTGAGACTGGAAAACGGCTAGGCGTACCAAACTTCTTCCTTGAGAGTACGGCAGTGGCGCGTGCGTTCTACGAGCGTAATGGCTTCGTTTCATCTGGTCCTCCAACATCATGGTGTGGCCTCTTGGGCTACCCTATGGAGAAATCGGTGAAATGAGCGTGCGTATGCGCTACTGAACCCAATGAAGGAACCAGTTGCTAGAACCCTGAAGCAACGAAGTTGCGTGCAGACGTCGCGATTTCTGGAAAGGCCTTTAATATTTTCTTGTCTGCTGTAACGAGTTGGCAGTTGGTGTCCCTGGCTAAAACAATGAACTCCGCGTCATACGCTGAGCAGCCAAATTCGTGTGCTGTTTGAAGAACTTCCAGAGAACTGACTTGATATTCGTTGTCGATTAAAAGCGCTTCCGCCTGTTGCTGAATGTCAGCTGCATCGGACATTGTTATCAATTTTTTGCGCAGATATAACGTTAGTATATTTCGTAACTCACTACGCCATAGGAAGGGGGCTATCCACTGCGGATCTTTGAGCAAGACTGCTTCGACATCATCACTGTAGTCAGAGGGCAGGTAAAGGTAAGCAATGGTATTCGTATCAGCGACAATCATTCTCTACCCGAATTCTTGGCACGGTTGAGCGCTTTCTCAGTGACTTTAAGGTGACTGAGCCTGTCGCGGATTGAGCGAGCGGAAGAGAGTAATATATCCTTGCTCATCTTCTGGGGCGTCAGTACTTTTTCCAGGCATACGATAAGTTCGCTATTTATGCTTCTATGGTGAGCTTCAGCAGATCGCTTCAGCTGAATATAAAGGTCATCAGGGATATTTTTTACTGTGATTGCAGGCATAGCTCGAATCCATGGTTGCAAATTGGTTTCATTATGATTCTCGTCCGTTCCGTAGTCAAATAGTACCAGCGTGCCTGTTTCGGGGTTAAAAGCGCCAAATTCTTCGACGGTCGTGGGTCTATCGACAGCTACTGAAATGCTCATCTGAAGCGGCTAACAACGGAGAAAAAACGACCAATGCGCATGGCCTTCACACCCTACCCAATCGGCACCCCCGGCACCCCCTGGCGCGACTCGGAACGCGCTACTTGGCTATCGAAACAGACCCGTCAACGCAGCTACGAATCCGAGGTGCTCAGCGTCATCGAGCGCATGAGTCCTCGCTTCGAGGTGGAAGAGTACGGCCGTCTCAACTACGATCACGAGACTTATCCGCTGATGGCGATCCGGAGCCGTGACTGGCGTGATGACCTTCCGGTCATGCTCATCACCGGCGGCGTACACGGCTATGAAACCAGCGGTGTGCATGGCGCGCTGCAGTTCATCGATCGGCATGCGGAAGCTTACTGTGGTCGCATCAACCTGCTCGTAGCCCCCTGCGTCAGCCCCTGGTCCTACGAGCGCATCCATCGCTGGAACCCGAATGCCATCGACCCGAACCGTTCGTTTCGGGCAGGACTTTCTCCGGAGGAGTCAGCTGAAGAGTCCGCAGCGCTCATGCGACTGGTGGCGCCCTTACGCGAACGAGCTCTGATGCATATCGACCTGCACGAAACCACTGATACTGACGAAACCGAATTTCGCCCCGCCCTGGCTGCCCGTGATGGCAAACCCTTCGAACCCGGTAGTATTCCCGATGGCTTCTATCTGGTGGGTGATAGCGAGAACCCTCAGCCAGCATTCCAGCAGGCGATAATCGAGGCCGTGGAGCAGGTGACTCATATCGCGCCTGCTGATAATAACGGTGAAATTATCGGCTTACCTGAAGTGGCGCGAGGCGTCATCCTGTATCCGCTCAAGCAGTTGGGCCTCTGCGCCAGTATCACCAGCGCTCCCTTTAGGACCACCACCGAGGTCTATCCAGACAGTCCTTTAGCGACGCCAGAGCAATGCAATACCGCGCAAGCCATCGCGGTATGTGCGGCTATCGATTATGCGTTGGCGCACCAATAGGAAAGGCGTAGAGTTCTGCAGTTGCTCGACCAACCAGCCACTGGATGTGCTTCACCAAAGCAGATTCGATATTTGATGCCTACAGGGGTGCTCGTGAAAATATACGGCGATATTCAGTCCGGAAATTGCTACAAAATCAGATTGCTATGTTCGCTGCTGCGTATTGAGCATGAGTGGATCCACATCGACATCCTCGCGGGTGACACCTCGAAACCTGAATTCTTACAGAAGAATCCTAACGGCAAGATCCCCCTTCTGGAGCTAGAGGATGGGAGACTGCTTTCAGAGTCCAATGCCATTCTCAACTTCTTGGCGGCGGATAGCGAGTTGATACCCACTGAGCTGTTTCAACTAGCAAAGGTCCAGCAGTGGCAATTTTTCGAGCAGTACAGTCATGAACCTTTCATTGCGGTAGCTCGATTTATCGCGAAGTACCTCGGTATGCCGACGGAGCGAAGGGCGGAGTACGAATCGCTGCAGGCAGGTGGGCATAAGGCTTTATCGGTTATGGAGAAGCAGCTTGAGAAGTCGCCCTATCTGGCTGGAAGTTTGCTGACAACAGCTGATATCAGTCTTTACGGGTATACGCACGTTGCCCACGAGGGCGGTTTCGACTTACGTGGCTATCCGTCTGTCTCAGCATGGATTGAAAGAATACGAAATACACCAGACTATATTGGAATGGCCTAGCAGCTTGCCTCAGAAACTTCCCCGGGTCCTGCCACTCTGTGCAAGCGGTAGCCGTAAGGTGCGCGGATGCATATAAAGAAATGTTCCTACGAGAATTCTGCCGATCAGATTCTGGAGATCTTGAACCAGACAATTGCCACGTCCACTGCCCTGTATGACTATCGACCTCGCGAAGCAGAAAGTATGGTGCCCTGGTTTGCTACCAAGGAAGCTTGTAGTTATCCCGTTCTAGGCGCCTTCAACGACAAAGGACGCTTGCTCGGATTTGCCAGCTTCGGTGCGTTCCGCAACTGGCCAGCTTACAAATATTCTGTTGAGCATTCCGTGTATATTCGGGAGGAGTGCCGTGGAATGGGTTTGGCTAGCCTACTCATGAAGCAGCTGATCGAGGAAGCAAAACAACAGAATTACCACGTCATAGTTGGCGGGATAGATGCTGCCAATCAGGCTAGTGTGGCGCTTCACCTGAAACTTGGATTCCAACATGCAGGCACGATAAAGCACGCGGGGTTCAAATTCGGACGTTGGCTGGATCTTTCCTTTTATCAGCTATTACTGGACACGCCAATCGATCCCGTGGATGGTTGAACCATCTGACTTCGCGTAAGGTCGGCATCACACAGGAGGCGAGGGAAGGTGCTGCAACTCACCACATTTGTGGCAATGCTGGCGTTTGCTGGTAACTCGCTGCTTTGCCGGCTGGCTTTGGCCGATGGCTTGATTGACGCTGCGACCTTCACATTGGTGCGTTTGACCTCGGGTGCAGTCATGCTGGTCGCCCTGGTAAGCTGGAAGCGACGGTCCGTCACCGTAGGTGGGAGCTGGTCGTCAGCATCCGCCCTATTCGTCTATGCGGCGAGTTTTTCCTTCGCCTATGTGAGTCTGTCAGCAGCAACAGGGGCCTTGCTACTATTCGGCGCGGTGCAAGCCACCATGATCGGCTACGGGCTCTGGCTGGGTGAAAAACTGACATCACGACAAGTCATGGGCGCACTGCTGGCCGTCGCGGGACTGTTGATTTTAATGCTCCCGGGACTTCAGGCGCCGCCCCTGTTGGGCTCCATTCTCATGCTCATGGCCGGCATTGCCTGGGGTGTATATTCCCTGCGCGGTCGGGGGATAGGAAATCCTACATTCATAACAATGGGCAACTTTGTCCGCGCGGTGCCAATGGCTGCTGTGTTGAGTGTGCTATTCATTCAGGACATCGAGGCTGAGTGGTCGGGCGTCGGGTTCGCCGTCGCGTCAGGCGCATTAGCATCTGGTGCCGGATACGCGATTTGGTATGCCGTTTTGCCGCACCTGAGAGCGGTCACAGCAGCGACAGTTCAATTATCTGTTCCGGTACTGGCTGCTATTGGCGGCGTGGTATTCCTGGCTGAGCCAATCACAGTGCGACTGGGAATCGCATCGGTTGCTATATTGGGCGGGGTGGCCCTTGTCATCTGGAGTAAGCGCGGTGATGTACCCTAAAGGAAATAGACGATGAGTGACTTATTCGAGTTTGGTCGAACGGTATTGACGAGCCAGCCTTTCAGCGCCCTTCTGGGTACTCAGCTTGAAACGTTCGAACCCGGAACTGCTGTTCTCACGCTACTGATCAGAGAAGAGTTAAAGCAGCAGCATGGCTTCGTTCATGGTGGCGTCGTCAGTTACCTCGCAGACAACGCACTGACTTTTGCGGGAGGCTCGGTCCTGGGCGATTCAGTCACCTCAGAGTACAAGATCAATTACCTGCGTCCTGCGATTGGGAAGAGACTCGTCGCCAAGGCAACAGTCGTATCTTCGGGAAGGAGTCAGGCCGTTTGCCAATGCACGGTAATTGCAGTTGGTGACGATGGCGAACGCACCGTTGCGGTTGCTCAAGGTACCATCAACAAGGTTGAAGCGAAGTCAGCATAGCTCGCAACAGTTTGTGGCATACGAATATCGAACGCTTACAGATTGACGCAGCTTTTCTCAGCGTTAGATATAAGGAATAACATGACCCAGTGTTTCAATGATTTCGGCCAGCCTGTCGGGGAGTCGCTCGCAAATTGGGAAGAGCCTACGCGCCCATTGCTTGAACTGATGGATGGTAACTTCTGCCGTCTGGAGCCGCTTGCTCCGGAGCGCCATGCCGAAGAACTGTACGCCGCGAACATGCAGGACCAAGATGGGAGGAGCTGGACCTATCTTTCCTACGGTCCCTTTGTGTCCTTCGAAAGTTATAAGGCCTGGCTGCAGACTATGAGCCAGGGCGATGATCCTCTGTTCTTCACAATCGTGCAAAAATCGGATGGGCAAGCTGTCGGCGTTGCGAGCTATCTGCGGATCATGCCAGCGAGTGGCTCAATCGAAGTTGGTCACCTCCATTTCTCAGAGCGGCTCAAGCGGAGTCCTGTCGCTACGGAGGCCATGTTCCTGATGATGAAAAGGGCGTTCGAGCTTGGCTATCGGCGCTATGAGTGGAAGTGCGATGCCTTGAATGCCCCTTCGCGTGCCGCCGCTCAACGCCTCGGCTTCACGTATGAGGGCACTTTCCGGCAAGCTACAGTGTACAAAGACCGTAGCCGGGATACCGCGTGGTTCTCCGTAATCGACACCGAATGGCCGGCTCTACTACAAGCGTTTTCACAATGGCTGTCGCCAGATAACTTCGATGAGTCGGGTCAGCAGCGAGTCCGGCTGAGCGAATTGACTCAACGAACGCAGGTTGAAAAAGTATCGTGAATTATAGAAACCTTCTGGCAAGGAAAGGATCTGGTTTCCATTAGTGATTCATAGCTAATGGAGGTCGACATGAGCTACTCGAAATATTTTCGAGACCCTCATACGAAAAATGAAATGACGCAGTACTATGCTGCACGTTGCAACGAAGCTGCCATTCCAATAAAGGTAAGAGGGCGCAGGCGCCCAGCTTCTTTGCCCGATACCTGGAGTGATATTTATCGAAGCACTCTGCTTTCACGTAGTTGGAAATCATATCGAAGAACGCAGTGGAAAGAATAACCGGCGAGAATCAGAACTAACGAGTGGCTGGAGAAGAGATCAGCATGACCTACGAAGATTTCAACGCGCTTTGCCGCTCTCTTCCCGCCACCACCCACGTCGTTCAATGGGGCGGCTCTGATGTATGGAAAGTCGGCGCCAAGGTATTTGCGATTGGTGGCTGGGATAAATCTGACCAGCCTGCCTACACGTTTAAGACTTCTGATCTCGACTTCCATTTTCTAAGTAGCAAGCCCGGTTTCAGGCCTGCACCATACCTCGCCTCGCGAGGGCTGAAGTGGATACAACAGTATGACCGGACCTGCCTGGAAAAAGGCGAACTCGAGTATTATCTGAAGGAGTCTCACCGCATCGTCTCCCTGGGTTTGAGCAAGAAGTTACAGAAAGAGCTTGGCCTCAATCAGAGCTGAGGGCGGGAGTGCAGCAAAGGGGGTGACATCGAATGACCGAAAACAATGCCGCATTCACGGCGGACCTCCAGCGTCCGAAGGAGACTGGTGCAGAAGAAAACTGGGGGTTCCTGCTCGTGCCCAAGAGCGCGAGCGACTGTCTACCGAGACGAGGCCGAATTACTGTGGACGGCACGCTCAACGGCGCCGCTTTCCGGGAGACACTCGAACCTGACGGGCAGTTGAGTCATTGGCTCAAAGTGAACGCTCAGTTGCGTGAAGCCGCAGGGGCGAACTTCGGTGCTCTCGTAGCCGTCGAGTTGATGCCTCTGGACGAGGAGCCGGACCCCGCAATGCCTGACGACTTCAGCAGTGCTCTTCAGGCGAACCCGGAAGCACAACTGGTGTGGAACAGCACCACGACCCTGGCCCGCCTGGACTGGATCCACTGGATGACTTCCGCGAAGCAGGCGAAGACACGTGCGAAGCGTATTGCTGAAGCATGCGACAAGCTCGCCTCAGGTCAGCGCAGAGTCTGCTGCTTCGATCCATCCGGTTTCTACAGCAAGGCATTCAGCACGCCGAAGGCGGCGGATTCGCAGTCCGCAGATTGAGGGACCATCTCCTGTGGCAGATATTTCGTCCGCAGTGTCATTGTCTGGAGACGACATATGGAAATACAACTCGACAATCTGCAAGGCCGGGCAATAGCCGAATTTCTCCAGCAGCATATCGAAGATATGAAGGCTACGTCGCCGCCAGAGAGCAAGCATGCGCTGGATATTGAGGGATTGCGGGCGCCAGAAATCTCTTTCTGGACGGTCTATAGCGGTGCTGAGCTGGTAGCCTGCGGAGCGCTCAAGGAAATTGATCCATTTCACGGTGAAGTGAAATCGATGAGAGTGCATGCGTCTGCACGAGGTACCAGTATCGGCTCCAAACTGCTCAGGCATTTAGTTGAGGTAGCGAAGAACAGGCGCTACCGAGCCCTCATGCTTGAAACCGGCTCGATGGCATTCTTCCAACCTGCCCGAAACCTTTACCTGAAGCATGGCTTCGCCTATTGCGGGCCATTCGGGCCCTACGAAGAAGACCCAAACAGTGTTTTCATGGTCCTGCATCTTGAGAACTGACAAGCGTGGAAGGAAATAACATGGATCAGGCACAATACTGGTACGCAGTCGCCACAGTGCTGCTGTTCTTCAAGATGTTCGCGATCTCTGCCTACCAGGGGTTTCATCGGATCACGAAGCTGACCTTCAAGACGCCCGAAGATGCAGCCCTGGTCGGTCGAAAGGTCGCCGAAGACGAGTTGCCGCAAGTGCAGAGAGCGGCGAAAGCCTGGCTGAATGACCTCGAGAACATTCCCATTTTTCTCGCACTGGGCGTCGCTTATATTTGGGTTGGCGCCTCCCCGGATATGGCCATCTGGCTCTTCATGGGTTTCACCGGAGCCCGCTATTTGCATACCTTGAGTTATCTGATGGGTTTGCAGCCTTGGCGAACGCTGGCGTATACCGTCGGCGTGCTGTGCATGTTCATCATGAGCATTCTGATTCTCCTGGCACTTCCCTAGCCATTACAACGAAAACGACACACAATTTGCGCTACGCCACAGTTTCCAACTGTGCCGGACTACACACACATTGCAGGAGGCATCGTGATAGTCATCTACGGAATCAGGGAATACCTGAACCCAATCAAAGCCCGACTCTCCCAGGTCATTCACGACTGCATGCAGTCTATTCTTGGCATGCCGGAGGACAAGCGGGCTCATCGTCTCATCCCCATGGACGCTGAGGATTTCTTCTATCCCGGCGGCAGAACGCCCGCCTATACCGTCATTGAGATCAACATGATGCAGGGCCGCGCTGCGGAGACCCAAAAGGCCCTGATCAAGGCCTTGTTCAGCAAGATCGAGTCAGACCTCGGCATCTCACCCACAGATGTCGAGATAACTATAAAAGAGCAACCCGCTCACTGCTGGGGATTCCGGGGCATGACCGGGGATGAGGCACGAGATCTTAAATACTCAGTAAATGTCTAATCAGTCCGTCAGAAAATTATCAAACACGGAGGGATTAGAATGAGTAGAGCTTATATCTGTTGTGTATTTTCAGCGCTGGTACTGGCCAGCTGTGGAGGCGGCGGTGGATCAAGTGGTCCAAAAGCACCCAACGAGGTGCCCAGGACTCCGCAAAACACATCAACTGGGCCAGTCGAGATCCGATTCACAGGCGCACCTTTGGAGCCTGAGACTGCGAACATTGGGACTGGAATGCCAGAGCGTGAATTCGATGTGGGGCATACTCTAAGTGTCTGGTGGGAGGCCTATGGTTATACTGCCGACGGTAGTCCCGCTGAAGGCTCATTCATTTACGATAGTGAAGTCTATCTCAGCGAAAACGACACCCTTGAACCGGATGACAAGCTGCTGTTTTCCATGGAGTGCCTGGCCCCATCATCCGGTAACCAGGAGTATGCTTGCAGTCAGTACGCCAGCTTCCGGTGTGACTACGAAAGCGGCTTGAGCCTCAGTTGTCTTAGTTTGCCTCTGGATCATCCAGTCGGATTCAAGGACAAAAGAATCGATCTATCTGATTTCCTGAATATAGTCCCGAAAACTGCCAACATCATTTACAAGGTGTGTCTGAACGAAACCGAGGTGTGTGATCTCGCGACTACGCAAATCGTTCTGAATTGAGCAGAGCAGTTGTTCTCGCATGTATGTTTTCTCCCTACAAACGCCAGTCGCTTACCGCGGCCTTCGCTGAGATGAATCGATGTCCCATATGTCCCCAGAATTAATCGCAGAGCTCGACCACGCAGTCACCAAAAGAAACCTGCAATGCGTCGCTGAAGAAATACGGAAAAACGCCACAGAGTGCTACGCCTTGATCGCAGAAGGCAATGACGATTACTCGACCATAGGCAATACACGCTTTGGAGGGGACCCAGACCTACCGAGCGATATAAGATGGCCGAGTGTCGACTACGACGGCGAGGAAAGGTTCTGCAATTTCATCGCGCAGATAAACTTTGCCGAGTTGCCGCCGCTCGCAAGTGAGACCGGGCTACCGTCGCATGGCATTCTGTATCTGTTCGTGCGTGACATGGACTGCGCAGCCTGGCCAGTTGATCTTGAGGCCCGTTATTTTGAGGGCGCTCTGGAGACCCTGTCTCGAACGCAATCGCCTGATCCTGACTCACTACTCGATGAGTATCTGGTCGACCTGATTCCCCAGCGGATCCGGGCGGTGCCAGCAGTGTCGCTCGCAAATTATCGTAAACAGTTTCGCCAGCACATCGAGGAAAACGTGCGCGAAATCGATGGTGAAGATGGTGATTCACGCCGGTTCGATTTGGACTGTGACCTGAATCGTGAAGGTCAGATCGGTCAGCTACTGGGATTTGCTAACGCGGGTGACGAACGTAAAAATCTATACCGCCAGGTCGCGCTCTCGCAGCTGGGAAAGCGTCATCTGGATGATTGCGACTACTGGGACTCGATGGAGGAATATGAGGCCGATATCGAGAAATGGCAGAACAACGAGCAGCTCGTGAAAAACTACCAGGGGATGAGAGAAGGGGTGGAATGGTTGACGTCGAATCGAGAGATGATTGCCGACGAGGTGGATCAGTGGCGTTTGCTATTCCAGCTGCAGTCGAACTCGCAGATGAATCTGAACATCAACGACGCTGATCCGTTGTATGTGTTCATCAAGCACACCGACCTGATGAATCGCAACTTTTCCGATATTGCCGGTGAGGTGACCCAAGGCTAGGCAAGCCGCCAGGTCAGTGTCGTCAGTCCATAGTTCTAGAACGAAACCCCAGGCGCCTCGCCGGATCCAGCAGTCTGGCGGCGTGCTGAGCTAAATCCTTCCAACGGAGTACCAGCTTTGACTTTCAATTGGGGCCTCATAGGCCCAGGGCGGATAGCCGAGAAGTTCGCTCAGGCGATGCAAGCCGAAGGCGTTGGTACGCTGAAGGCCGTCGCCAGCCGAAATGCTGAGCGTAGTCGCGCGTTTGCTGAAAAATATCATATCGAAACCGCCTACGACGAGTATGAAAAGCTCTACCAGGATGACAGTCTCGATGGGATCTATATTGCCACCTTGCATAACTTTCATCTCGAACAGGCGCTGGCGGCGATAGCCTGCGGCAAACATCTTCTGGTCGAAAAGCCCCTCACGGTCACCGCTGCCGATTCAGAGCGCCTGTTCGCTGCTGCGAGGGCAAAGGGCGTGTTTGTGATGGAGTCGATGTGGACATTGTTCCTGCCGGTCTGCGAGCAGGCCGCCAAGTGGTTGGTAGCGGAAGCGATCGGTGAGGTTCGCACTCTGACATCCTCCTTTGGCTTTGTTGTGCCGCGTAACACTGACGACCGCCTGTTGAGTCCCGGTCTGGCTGGCGGCGTTTTACTCGATATGGGCATCTATACCGTCGCCACCTCGCAGTGGTTCATGCAGGCCTATCCGGAGAAGATCGTGTCCCAGGTCCGGCTCGGCGCGACCGGGGTCGATGAAACTTGTGCCATCCAGCTGCATTACCCCAACCGCAAAGTCAGCCACTTGCTCTGCAGCTTTGAGAACAAATACGACAACGATCTGATCGTTCAGGGGAGCAGGGGTCGAATCGTCTTACCCAGTAATTTTTGGGAAGCGGAAAAGATCAGTCTGATAGGTGCGGACGGCAGCGTGCAGACGGTAGATTGCCCCTTCGAGCTCAACGGCTTTGAGTATCAGATCCGTCATGTGGTCAATCGCATCGCAACGGGGAAACTCGAAAGCGAGCTGATGACTCATGAGCGCACCTTGGCCAATCAGCGCATTATGGACGCGGTTCGGCGCGAGGCGGGACTGCTCGCCGCTGGATAATCGGTAAGTCCGTGACGCTAGAACGAAGATCCGGGTGTCTCCAGAAAGGCCTGCTCTTCTGCTGTCGACTCGCGCTCCAACACCTCGTTCCGATGCGGATAGCGCCCAAATCGATCGATGATGTCCTTGTGGCGCTGCTCAAACTTGAAGTTGTACTCAAGCCCAGGCTGGGCGAATAGCCGCATGGCCTCTTCGTGAATGACCGCAGACTCGCTATGCATGTACGGCATGTAGAGGAAGCTACGCAGCTGAGGCTCAAGTTGCTGGTCCGCCTGCTGCTGAACAGCCTGCTGGGCAAGGGCGAGCGCCAATGGGTCAGCGTCAAAGGCGTGGGGAGAATCGCGATACAGGTTCCTGGCGAACTGGTCGAGCAGAATGATTTCGGCCAATCGTCCCAAGGCATTCAGTTCGGCATTGCCGGCCTCTCGCCAGTGCCAGCACTCACATCGCCGCGCCTGCTCGTGCAGCGCACCAAAGCGCTTGCGAATGTTGTCGTCGAGTTGCTTGCTCTTCTTGAACCAGTCTTTCTCGGTAAGTTCGTCGAACCAGAAGGCGAGTACGCTGATAGCTTCCTTTGGTAAGCCATCAGCGCGTTGTGCAATCGTTTTTGAGGTGGGCGTTGTCATGCCCTATACGATAGTGATTACCGACGCCACGAGCAAGACTGCCATGGTCCAGTTGAACATTCTGCGCTTCACAGGGTCTGCCAACAGCTTGCGTAGCGAGTACCCGAAAACCAGCCAGATCGCCACGCAGGGATGCGCACAGACCAGCATGACAGTGGCAATGACCGCGACCTGCACGAATAGTGACTGATCACCCGTCGTGAAGGCTGCTATCGCCCCGATCGAAATGATCCAGGCCTTGGGATTGACCCACTGGAACAGTACCGCCTGAAAGAAGGTGAGCGGTGTACCTAGCGTGACGACGTCCGCCTCGGCATCAGGCCGTACTGGCGCAGCCGCATTGGCGATTTTCCACGCCAGGAACAGCAGATAGCCGACGCCGAGAATCTTCACGCCGGTATGAAGCCAGGCATATTCCGAGAACAGGGCGCCAAGCCCCATGCCCACTGAAAACACAAGCACTGCCGTACCAATACAGATACCGAAGAAGTGCGGCAGTGAACGGCGGATGCCGTAGTTGAGGCCTGAGGTCATGATCATGATGTTGTTGGGGCCTGGTGTCCCCGTCATTGTTATCGCAAACAACACGATCGCCAGCAGTGTCTCCGTCATCGGATCAATCGACCCAGAACGGCTTGGACAATTCGTGCTTTCGCGCCAGCGCGTCGATACCGATGTCATTGAGCAGGTGCTCAGGCAACCTGGCCAGCTCTCTCCGGCTACGCTGAGTCTGGACCCAGTGACGAAGGGTAGTGAAGTGTGGAATCAAGCGTCGTATACGTGGCATGTCTGGATCTCCTCTGTTAGTGAACCGTAGATCAAGGATAGACCTGTCAATTGATTCGTAACAGATGTAGAGTAACGATATTGTGACCGGTACAGATTGTTAAGCGTGTAAACTGTGCTGGTCATCTTCTGACCATCTGTATCGGTCTGATGTATAACTGTACCGGTATGCACGTGCCACGGTGAATCTGTTATGGAATCCAACCTCTACTCGAAGATTGCTGAACACGTCCGCGACCAGATTCGCCACGGCCTTTTCGACGTTGGAGATAAGTTGCCATCGGTGCGAGTGCTTGCGAAACAGCAGCAAGTCAGCATTGCCACCGTCAACAGCGCCTATACCCTGCTCGAGAGCCGTGGCCTCATCGAATCGCGACCGAAGTCTGGCTATTACGTACTGCGAGCCACTGAAGACAAGCTCAAGCAGCCGACACAGATTCGCAGCCTGCCGAAGCCACGCCCGGCCAACATTTCCCAACTCATCATGCAGGTTCAGCGAGATGCGGCCGCCCGTAACGGGCTGACCATGAGTTCGGCCATACCCAACCTCGATTTTCCAATCGTGGGGCAGCTGAAAAAGACCTACACGAGAATCGCCCGCCAACGCGGCTATCTGGGCAACGGCTATGATGCCCCTGAAGGCCTGCCGGCATTCAGGCAGCAGATCGCACGGCGCGCCATCGACGCAGGTGTGTTCGTTTCGCCAGACGAGATCATCACCACTGCTGGCTGTCAGAATGCGATGGCCCTGTGCCTGCAGGTGCTGACCAAGCCTGGTGATATCGTGGCGGTCGAATCCCCTGCGTATTACGGCCTGCTGCAGCTCATTCAGGCTTATGGCCTGCGTGCAATGGAGATTCCATCTCATCCGCAGACTGGCATGAGCCTGGAAGCCTTGAAGCTCGCCTTGCATGAGTGGCCGGTGAAGGCCGTCATGACCGTGGGCACCTTTTCCAATCCGATGGGCACGCTCATGCCGGATGAGCATAAGCGGGAGCTGGTAGCTTTGCTGGAGAGACATGATGTCGCGCTGGTTGAGGATGACATCTATGGTGAACTGCAGTTCGGCGAGATTCGCCCAAAAGCCATCAAGGCCTACGATGAGGGTGGGCGCGTGTTGTTGTGCTCGTCATTGTCAAAAACGGTGGATCCGCAGTTGCGACTCGGTTGGGTCATGCCTGGCCGTTATCTGGATCAGATCACCCATCAGAAGTTCGTCAACTCAATTGCGAGTCCGTCGTTGCCGCAACTGGTCATGACTGAAATTCTTTCGCAGGGCGCATTCGACAAGCACCTCCGGCTGGCGCGGGAAACCTATCGTCATCGCTTCGATAGACTAACAGAGCTGGTAAACGAGCATTTCCCGTCAGCCACCAGAATGTCCAAGCCGCAGGGTGGGCTTGTCGCCTGGTTGGAGCTGCCGAAGATCATCGACGCCACCGCGCTCTACCATAAAGCGCATGATCACGGCATTCTCTTCGCGCCCGGCGAAATGTTCTCGGTATCAGGACACTACAGAAACTGCATGCGCCTGAGCTATGCACAGGGCTGGAGCCGCGAACGGGAACATGCCATCGCGCTGCTCGGGCACTGGGTCAGTGAGCTGGCTCGTAGTCCCAGTCATTCTGCTGCCTGAGCTCCAGCGAGTCTTCGATTTCCTGGAGACGGTAGGGGCGCAGCGGCCGAAAGGCGAACTCGGCGTAGATCACCGCGCTTTTCTGTGACTGACTGATGAACAGCTCCTGCCCCAGTACGGTCACCTCACCCTTGCGCAATACGAAGGGCGTGCTGGTGACGAAGGAAGACTGACGCTCCCCCGTAGAACGTAAATGCGGGTCCACCTGGCGGGTGATGCCTGTGATGATGTAGCGCCCCGGTGGAATCGAGGTGATGAGCTGATAGCTGTCGGCGTTCAGGTCGACGATGATCGGTTCGGCCAGCTTCTGCCAATCGTTCATCGACAGGGAATACTCCGTGAGTTCCAGCTCGTAGCGACCGCCCCAACCACTGAACGATTCGTTGGCGCTGACGAGTGGCAGTACCAGGACGCTCTTCGTACGGTCTCGCTCGGGCAAGCTGCTACAGGCTGCAAGCAAGACGATAGCCACTGCCAGCAGGGCGCTGAGGTATGAAGGCATGGTGGTTCAGTCCGAGTCGGGTACGAGGGTCAGCTTGCCCTGCAGCACCTGGATCTGCATCGCTTTCAGACTGGTGAGCCGGCCCGCCACAGAGTCCGGATCGAGCCGATAGACCGGCACCTGTTCGAGATACTGGGTTACCACGGCCATGATCTGTCTGGTTACGGGCTTGAGATCCTGCTTGATGAACGGCAACTGCAGATTGGCGTCGTTCAGTGCAAAGCGCCGGACGTAAATAGCCTTCTCCTCGTTATCGAACACTGGTGTGCCTTCGATATCCAATACGAAGTCTGCCGGAATGCTGGCGAGCAGCGCGTTCACCGATGCCGTGCCACCAAGCTTGAGACGAATGACCTCACGGCCTTCCGGTCCTATATCGACATCAGCTTCATTGACCTTGAGCCCAAGTGGCGAGCCCGATTTCAGCTGTTGGCGATCAAACTCCTGAAGGGTTTCAAGCAGATACCCCTTAAGCTCGTCTTCGCCGATGGTATAAGGGCTTATTGAAGCGCAACTCGCAAGTAGTGCTGCCAATGAGATCAGGACGGTGCGGAACATGACAGGAATCATAAAATAAACTGGCCTTTTTGGCAGACGGTAATATTGTCTTAACATGATTTCTTTTTAGTGTTATCTAAGTTAGTGTTTCCATGCAAAACTTCGATGGAGTTGCAGCGTATGTCGCCGATGTTACCATGGGTACTGAAGATTACCCCTTCGGGCATGCCCCAATGCTGGATAGATGTCTACGCGGCCGTGAATGAGATCACGACTGACAGGGTACTCTACAGCTTTGGCGAAATCTGCTCCACCCTGCATGGCGGCATCAATCGTCTTGGCATACAGTCCACGCTCGAAATTCCGCAGATTCTTGTCGGGCGTAGTAACCCCAAGGTCATGCCGACTACCCCGTCCCTGCACAACAAGCATCTGTTCGCCCGCGATGGTTATCGTTGCATGTATTGTGGCGATGCCTTTCCACAGCATCTCCTGAGTCGGGATCATATCATTCCACTCAGCCGTGGCGGGCGCGATATATGGACCAATGTGGTCGCGGCCTGCAAGCGCTGTAATAACTACAAGGGCAACAAGATGCTCGAGGAGTGCAGTCTGGAACTGCTCGCCGTGCCTTACCGTCCGAACCGTCATGAATACCTTTATCTGTCCAACCGCAGGGTACTGGCCGATCAGATGGAGTTTCTGAAAAAGGGCTTTCGTAATCTGGTCGCCTGAGATCTGGTGATTCGGCGAGCGAAGGCAGGTTTGCTTCACCACATTGAGGTCGAGTTGTTTTCCACCACATTACCTTCGTCGCTTCACTGCAGTCGTCAGCGGCTGTTCATCACGCTATCCATTCTGCTGGCTCTGTTCATGTCGGGCTGCGACGACACGCGTCGTGACCTGTTTGACTATGCAATCGATTACGAGAGAGGTCGTGGCGGGCTGGTGGTGGATGAAGTCGATGTCGCTGGACTCCGCATCAGTTTCCTCAGATCCGAGCGCTTCAATCCGCCGCGCCGCTCTATTGATATCGACGAGCAGTCATCAGCGCTTGATCGTGAAAACGAGGACATGCGAGACGAGACACCGCGTGAGGTCATCGTCCTGCTTCATGGCTTTGGTGGAGACAAGGACAACTGGGTCAGGTTGGCAGCCGAACTTGGCAGCCATTACACGCTGATTATTCCCGATTTGCCCGGACACGGCGACTCCAGCAAGGATCTCGCGCTGGATTATGACTTGCCGCAGCAGGTCATCCGGCTTCGGAACTTCCTGCGCACGCTCGGCCTTACGGAGTTCCACCTCGCGGGCAACTCCATGGGGGGTGCGATTGCCTCGCTCTACGCTGCCCAATATCCCGATCAGATCGAAACCCTCACCCTGTTCAATCCTGCCGGCATCTACGATGTCGAGAGTGATTTCATCAAGGGGCTGGGTGAAGGGAACAATGCGCTGATCATTGGTTCACCAGACGAGTTCGATGAGCTCATCGGCTACGCAATGGCTGATCCGCCGTTCATACCCTGGCCTCTGAAATCGGTCATGGCAGAGCGCGCCGCGGCCCAGCAGGACGTGCTCGAGAAAATCTATACCGATCTTTCGCCAGAGGAGCCGGACTACGAATTCAGAGATATCATCCGCAAGATTCGTTCGCCTACGCTTGTATTGTGGGGCGCGCTCGACCGGGTGATTGCGCAGGGTAACGCCGAGGCCTTCACGCTGTTGATCCCGAACGCTCGCAAATTCATTTTTGAAGATGCCGGTCACATGCCGATGCTGGAGCGACCTGGCAAATCCGCTGAGCTCATGCACGGATTCATCCTCAATCAGGCGCGTGTGGCACCGGCGCCTGCGCCTTGAAAGGCAGGTAGCTGCACGCTTCTTCAAAATAAGCCTCTACCTGAGGCTTTTCCCGCCCCAGAAAATCACGGATTGCTGCTTCGAATACGGGTTCTGCAATGATGTGATTCGAGTAAGTGTAGGTCGGCCGGAAGCCTCTCTGTAGCTTGTGCTCGCCCTGAACACCGGGGTCGAAACGTTGTAATCCCTCTCTGATGCAATAGTCGATGCCTTGATAGTAGCAGGTCTCGAAATGCAGAAAATCGAAGTCGGCCTTGCAGCCCCAGTAGCGCCCGTACAAGGTATCCTTGCCCCTGAAATTGAGGGCGCCGGCGATATACTCGCCGTGTCGTTTCGCCATCACCAGCACCAGGGTCTCGGGCATCGTGTTTGAGAGCGCGCTGAAGAACTCGCGGTCAAGGTAGCCGCCGTGGCCACTGCGTCGGGCATAGGTAATCTGGTAGAACAGGTAGTAGTCATCCCAGATGGCCTCAGTGATGTCGTGGCCACTGAGCACCTCGAATTCGATTTCTGCCGCACGGACTTTTTCGCGCTCCTTACGCAGGTTCTTTCGCTTGCGCGAACTGAACTCCGCCAGGAATGCCTCGAAGCTGGCGTAGCCTTCGTTGCGCCATTGAAAATGCACCGCACACCTTTGCATCGTGTTTTTGCCTACTTCATCCGATATCGCTTTTGCGGGGAATAACAGGTGCCAGGAAGAAAAATGCTGCGCCATCGCTGCGGACCTGATCGTGTCCACCATCTCATCGAGAATAGTGGTTTCATCCTCACCTGCGGCTACACAAATTCGTGGCCCTGTCACCGGTGTAAACGGAATCGCTGTCACGAGCTTGGGATAGTATTCCCTGCCATATCGATGGAAGGCGTCTGCCCACGCCCAGTCAAACACGTATTCGCCATAACTGTGGGTTTTCAGATAAGACGGCGCAAGGGCAACGAGACGCTCGTTGCGATACACCAGAATGTGCTGAGCCGCCCAGCCGCTATCCTCGCCAACCGCGCCAGTGTCTTCTAGCGCCTTTAGAAAGGCATACTGGATGAAGGGATAGTCCGGCCCGACGATCGCCTGCCAGTCGGCTTTGTCGATATCGGCGATACTGGAGGAAAAAACTGTTCGGTACATGGCGCAGAAGGCTCAGGTGATACAGGTAAAGGCGGATTGCGGGCGCAGCTGGGGAACGGTACCCTATGCCGCTTTCGCCAAGCAGCTCGGCTCAGCTACTCTTGATCTTACCTTGTGTAGTCAGTTGCGGCATCATTCTCGGGTTACAGTCATGCAAAACACGCTCGTCATCAAGCTGTTAGTTGTCTGCGTCGGTAACATCTGCAGAAGCCCCATGGCCGCTGCGCTATTCGAAAAGGCGAGCGATCAGGAAGTAAAGTTTGAAGCCCGTTCCTGTGGCATCGCTGCGCTGGTTGGACGCCCTGCCGATCCGCACTCAGTTACCTTGTGTCGTGAGCTCGGCTCGGACATTACTGACCATGTCTCCAGACAGATCAGCAACGAAGACCTCGCCTGGGCGGACGTCGTTTTCGTGATGGACACGGAGCAGCAGTTCTATATTGAGAAGAATTATCCTGAAGCGGCCGACAAGACCTTCAGGTTGGGTGAGCTCGATGATGTCGAGATCGAGGACCCGTACACTGAAGAAATCGAAGCCTTCCAGATCGCCCTTGATGCCATTCGTCGAGGCATCAAAAGCTGGCGCAGGAAGATCATTGCGGGCTAATAAGGCGCGATAAGGCATACAAAAAAAGGGCCGAAGCCCTTTTAGTTACCAGATGTCTCGGATCGAGAATCAGGCAGCTTTTTTCTTCTTCAGCGACGCACCAGCAATGCCGGCGAGGCCCAGAACGAGCAGTGAAGCTGTTGCTGGCAGTGGCACCGGGGTGTCAACTCCCGAAGTAGTAACCGTCGCATCACCAGAGAAGCCGTAGTTATCGGTGTTGCCGCCGACCACACTCATTTGCATGACGTAATTGCCCGCGCTGAGATTACCGGTCGTGAAGCTTGCTCGGCCGGTGTCAGTGAACATCGACGTTGCGACTGTCATCTCACCCTGTGTGAGAGTGTACTGAACAGCCTGGCTATTGGCGCCGGTGCCAGGGTTCCAGCTGAATTCCCAGGTGGAGTTGAGGATTTCAGACAGCACGTTGACTTCAAACGAACCTGGGATGTTGTCGCCAGTGAAGACGTACAGGCCTGTCTTGGTGATATCGAGTGATGAGTCATCGATGTCGATAGACGCTGCAGACGCTTGTGCGCTTGCAATGCCGATAGCCGCAGCAAGTGCGACCTTTGCAATACTATGCATAATGGGAGTCCCTTTTAAGCGGATTGAATAGTCCGAACCATGACACAACAAGCCGTCCGGCAGCATCGCGAGACGACAGCGAGCGTCCAAGCCAGTGGGTGTGGCTCACTGTTGCGCGATGTTGGCCTCACAGAGGCCAGGGTGCCGTACCTTCAGGGTGGAAGGTCACGATTCGTTATGAAAGGGAATTTCTGGCTAGCTGGTAGGCTGCCTACAACAGACTCTTTCTGTGCGTAGACTACGATGATTCCTTCTGTCCGTAATAGTAGCCGTACGTATTACGGGTTTGTTCGCACTTGTTCAAAACCGTGCCCAGCAAGGGATTGCTGCCAATCGACTCTACAGCGTCCTCAATCTCTTCACGTGTGTTTCTGCCGTCTTCGATGACCATTAGCGAGCAGTCGATGTAGGGCAGGAACACCAATACGTCATCCGATACCAGGATCGGTGGCAGATCGAAAATCACGTATCTCGCCTGATAGCGGTATTTCAGTTCCTGAACCAGGTCAGCCACCCGTGAACTGGAGATTTCCTCAGAGGAGTTGAGTATCGGCTTGGTGCCCGGCAGCAATACCAGTCGTTCCAGATTCGGGTGAATCAGGATGTCCTCGATTTGCGCGCTGCCAGTGATGTAATCGTGAATGCCGATTTCAGGAGCCAGACCGAAGTACTTCGCGACCGTAGGTTTGCGCAGGTCCATATCCACCAGCAGTACAGTCTGACTGGATTGCATCGCAATGCTCATTGCCAGATTGCAGGCTGTCAGTGATTTTCCAGCTTCTGGCGTAGGCGCCGTGATGCCAAGCGTCGTCCACTTGTTCCGGCGCATCTGCTGCAGCACCTTGGCGCGGAGGATGTGGTAGGGCGCCGACATTGGGTCACTCTTGTTGTGGGCCACGAGGCGGTTTTTAGCCAGTCTACCCTCGTCAAGGTCTACACAGCGGGTGCGGGTATATTCAATAACGCCGGGCTCATAGCGTTCGTCGATGTCCATCGGCACATGCTGGCGCCTGGGCGCATTCTGTTGTTCACGCAAGCGCGTGATGATGTTGTCGAATTTTTCCATTGATCAGAACCGGCTGGCGACTTTCAGGAGCAGAAGATCGATTGGCATGAACAGCAGATGCACGGCTAGCAGGGTCACAGCCACCAGTGCAGCTGTCGCCGCCAGGCTGTAACCAATTGCCCGCCGCCCGGCGTCGAACTCCGCTTCTGTTTTTATGTAAGGAATTTCGATAAGCGGCTTGGCCTTCGTGATGTCTTTGATGGCCTCAGAGCCGCGGACACTGCGATCACGGAAACCAATGAGCAGAACGATACCGATTGGCAATCCGATCGCCAGCACACTCCCCATTGCAAAAACCTTGGGTCGGTCGGGCCTCTCTGCTGACGTGGGCATCATTGGCGGCTCGAGTATGGAGAAGCGCTCAGCCTTGCGGCCCTGCTCAAGACTCTCCGACATGCCAGCTTCCATGGTCTTGCCCCGGATCAGGTTGTACTGTTCCACTTTTGCTACGTAATCACGATTAAGGGCGGCGAGTCCACGCTCTACCTGGGGAATGGCAATAATTCGCTGCTGAAGATCCTCAATTTTCTCTTCTTCGGCAACCTTGTCTCGGCGCAGCGCCTTGATCTGCGCATCGATCTCTGCAAGCTGTCCCCGGATCGTCATCTCTTCAGGCGACAGACGCTTGCTCTCCGCCGCCGGCTCACGGCTTTCCAATGACTCGATCTGTGCTCGCAGCTCAACGAGGTCCGGATGCTGTTCCTTGTATTTGAGTGCAAGCCGTCTGTAGTCGTTGCGTAGTCCGTCGAGGTTATTCTGGAGCTCGGAGCTGCCGCCGGTCAGCTGACTACGCAGCAGCGTCAGCTGAGTCGTCAACAGCTCCGCTTGACTTACTGCCGAGCTGATGCCGCGCTCGATGGCGTCTGCCTTGCGACGTGACTGATCAAGCATGTCGACGTACAGGCTCAGGTGTTCAGGCAGGGTGTCTTTGTTCTCGAGCTTGAATTCAGCCACAGCCAGCTCTGTTGCGTCGAGCTGGCGCTTTACTTTCTGAGCCTCGCTCTCAAGAAACTCGGTAGTTTCGGAGGCGCGTTCGGTGCGTGCCTTTACGTTCTCGCTCAGGAACAGAGTGACGAGGTCGTTGGCAACACTTTGGGCAATGGCCGGACTTTTTGAGTCGAAAGAAACCGAAAATGCGATTGCAGTTTCATTCGCTCGCCGGCCGCCAGCCTGCGACTCGATCACATTGATGCTGATGTTCTCGCGCACCTTATCGAGCAGCTCGTTGAGTTCTGCAGGGCTGCCTGACTTGTCGAAGTAGGTATAGCTGTCGATGATGTCCATCAGCTTCTCGCGCGTCATCACTCGCTGCTTGATAACGTCGATACGCTCACTGGCAAGACTGGTTATGGTCGATCGCACCAGGTCGGTTGGAATCTGTTGAGTTTCGACGAGCACAGTGCCGGTAGAACGGTAGATGGGGGGCAGAGCAATGGTGACGACACTGACCAGGGCCAGGAGAACGACTATGCCAAGCGCCAGTGCTATCTTATGACGTCGGAATGCGGGTGCGAAATTGGATGGCCCGCTACGGGATTCCTCATCAAGGTCGTACAAATCGAACAGCCTCAGAGATGCGTTTTGACGGGCTCGTGACCCATTGGTAAATCGGGGGCGAGTATACCGAAAAAAAGGGCCGAAGCCCTTTCATTTTGTTACCGGATGACTCAGATTGAGACTTCAGGCGGCTTTTTTCTTCTTCTTCATCGAGACACCAGCGTAGCCGGCGATACCCGAGATGAAGAGCCAGGCTGCTGCAGGCAGTGGCACAGGGTTGACGTCGTCGCCCAGTGTTGAGAGTGCCGCTGCGCCAGAGAAGCCATATTCATCATACTGACCGCCGACGACCGTCATGCTCATGATGTAGTTGCCAGCGCTCAGACCAGCTGTCGTGAACATTGAAGTGCCGTTGCCGGTGAATTCAGCTGTGGCGACTGCTGAGCCATTCTGCTCGAGGGTGAACTGGACGGCTTCGGAATCCAGGCCAAGGCGTGGATCCCAGCTGAAGCTCCAGGTAGATTCGATAACGTCACGTGCGAAGTTGACGCCGAAGGTGCCTGGTATGCTGTCGCCAGTAAATTTGTAAGTGCCTGACTGATTGATGTTCAGAGGTGAAACATCGGTATCGGTCGTGCTGATTATCGACAAGGCGGACGCTTGCGCGCTCGCCATGCCGATAGCCGCCACAAGCGCGACTTTTGCAAAAGTATGCATGTTGAGATTCCCTTTCTTCTTGAGGTTGATAGCCCGTTTCCATGGCGATACACACTTTCCAGCAACATCCCGCCAGGAAACGACAGCGGGCCTCCGTCAATGCGGATTTGTCCACTATCTCGGAACGCTAGCATAGCTGCAGGCCGTTTTCAGCAGATATGTATCTAAGCTGTTACTTTTTGTTAAGTTTCTTTGCGGCGGCTCTCATCCTGAAGATTCTTCTCATCCTTTTGGCTCATGCAACGCTAAATCGCATACCCATTCCTGCACTCAATTGATATCATAGCGCCCCGGTGGGGTTGTCACCGGATGACACACTGTTACCTCAGGCCGCAAGTGCCTTTCACCCAATGGAGACGCTTGTCTCATGACACTGCAGCACATTTCTGGCAAGTCCGCCCAGGACGCCATGTCTGCATCTGAACCGCTTTCTGTCGTCATTCCGGCTCACAATGAGGCTGCCGTCATCGGGCGTTGCCTGTCGTCCCTGCTCAGCAGCTATGAAGCTGGAGACGCTACGGCTGATGCCGGTCTCCAGGTTGTGGTGGTTTGCAATGGTTGCAGGGACGATACGGCCGCCATCGCCCGTAGCTTTCAGAGCCGTTTCCACCAGCTGCTGGTAGTTGAAACCGGAACTGCTTCCAAATCTGTTGCGTTGAATCTTGGCGACGAGCATGCCGATCATTTTCCTCGTGTGTATCTGGATGCCGATATCGTGACGAGCTTCGCGGCGCTCAGGTCGGCTGCGAAAGCGCTCGAAGCCAGTGAGGCTCTGCTGTGCGTTGCACCCGAAATGCGGGTGGATACCAGTCAGTCGTCTCTCAGCGTGCGTGCCTTTTACTCAGTTTGGCTCCGGCTCCCTTATTTCACCGACGGACGGATGGTTGGGTCCGGTGTTTACATCCTGTCCCGACAGGGGCGAGAGCGCTTCGATCGATTTCCCGACATTATTTCCGATGATGGTTTCGTCAGATCCCGTTTCGAGAAACATGAGCGGCAGACGATACCTGGATCTTCCTTCACCGTGCAGGCGCCGGCAAATCTGCCAAGTCTGATTAATATCAAGACCAGAGTGCGAACTGGGAATATGGAGCTGGAATGCCGGTATCCAGGGGCCTCGATCGGTGGGGAAACGACCGGCGGTGCTGTGGCGTCGCTCGTGCGGGCACGCCCCCACCTTTTGCCCGCTGTTCTGCTCTACGTCATGGTTCAGAGGCTGACGCTGCGGCGCGCCCGAGCCAGAGTAGCTACCGGGGAGTTTTCGCACTGGGAGCGCGACGATAGTTCACGGCAGCGGCCTGCAACGCGCCCGCTGCGGGTTTTGTTGATTGCTTCATCGGGTGGACACTGGAAACAGATACGACGCCTGCAACCTGCGTTCGAAAGCGAGCAGCTGTATTTTGCCTGCACTGATGCGAGCTACGAAGAGACTGTAGGTGGCCGCCCCTTCTTCAGTGTGCCGGAAGGTTCGCTGGCCAGTAAGACCCAGCTTGTGCTGCAAGCGTTATCGGTGCTTCGCGTGTTACTCGTGGTGCGGCCTCAATTGGTGGTTACCACCGGCGCCGCACCGGGTTTTTTCGCGCTGTTCTTCGCCCGCGTGCTGCTGCATCCGATCTCGCGCCTGTTTGGTCGTCGACCGGTTAAAACGGTCTGGGTGGACAGCATCGCGAATGTTGATGAGCTTTCCGTCAGCGGCCGTCAGGTAGCACGTTATGCCGATGTGCATCTCACGCAATGGCCGCACCTGGCTGACAGCGTGGCGCCTGGCAAACCAGGATTTAGTGGAGCCGTATTGTGACTGGTGCCGACGTGTTCGTTACCGTAGGGTCGCAATTGCCCTTCGAACGTCTCATTCTCGCTGTCGATCAGTGGGCAGCCGAGCATCCCGACCACAGTGTCTTCGCTCAGATTGGCGACACTGTTTACCAGCCGCAGTACATGGCGTTCGCCCGTAACCTCAGGCCTGGTGACTACTCAGTGTATTTCGATCGGGCTCAGGTTGTGGTGAGTCACGTTGGGATGGGCACAATCATTTCGGCCCTCGAAGTCGGTAAGCGGCTGGTGCTTTTGCCGCGTCTCGCGAGCCTGGGCGAGCATCGCTCGGATCATCAGCTCGGTAGTGCGCGAAAATTCCGCGATCGAGCGAACATCACTGTGGTTGATGACGTTGACGCACTGAAACGGGCGGTAAGCTCGGCGCTACAGGCCGACGGCCTCGATTTCGCCAGTGGCGCACCACCTCAGGCGTCGGTTCAATTGCTCGAGACCATGCGTCAGCTGGTCGCACAGACAAAGGCGGGATGCCCGTGACAGATCAAACTTCCTCCTCGATAGATGCCGGTGACATGGCGGCAGAAACCGTTTCCCCAGGTAGTTCGGTAGACAGGATGCTGGCACTGTGTGTTCTGCTCGTGCTGGGCGCTTTCGCGGCGTCTCTCATGAACCTTGTACAGGTCTGGATGGATTCCGAAGAGTATGGTCACGGTGTGATCGTGCCAATCATCTCGCTATATATGTACTGGCTCAATCGGGAGAAAATTTCTGGGCAGACCGTTCAGCCATCCTGGCTGGCTTTGCCGCTCGCGGTGGCCGGTGGCCTGCTTCATCTGCTCGGCGTGATGGCCGATGTCGATGTTGCAGCTTACTATGGCTTGCTGCTCTCCTTGGCTGCATTGCCGATGGCGGCTGGCGGCTGGCGGTTGCTGAACCAGGCTTGGTACCCGCTCCTGCTGGTTCTTTTCGTCATTCCGCTGCCCTACCTGTTGAGTACACTGTTGACGGCGCGAATGCAGCTGGTCAGCTCGGATATTGGCGTCGCATTCATCCGCTTGTTCGGTCTTCCAGTCATGCAAGACGGCAACGTGCTGTATATGGGTGACTTCAGCATGCTGGTGGAGGAGGCGTGTTCAGGGCTTCGTTACATGTATCCGCTTGTGAGCATCGCGCTTATCGTTGCCTACTTCTATCGTGGTCCGGTATGGCAGAAGCTTCTGATTGTGCTGTCCACCATACCGATCACCATAGGTATGAACAGTTTACGCATCGCAGTGACGGGCCTGATCATTCGTTACTGGGGTTCACAGGCGGCTGAAGGCTTTCTCCACAGCTTTGAAGGCTGGATTGTCTTTATGCTGGCCTTCGCCTTGCTGATGCTGGAGATCTGGGTGCTCACCCGGCTGTTCCCGAATGGGCAGAGTTTTACGCAGCGTCTGGAGATCGTCACGCCGCAGCAGCTTGCTCCGGTTCATGTGAGCCGTAGCCCTGTGGCGCGTCTGATGCTGACGACTGCGGTGATTGTTGCCGCTGGTATTAGCGCTCATGTGTACAGCTTTGTGGCGACAGACACCATTCCAGAGCGCGAGCGCTTCGAGCAACTCCCATTCGTCATAGACGGGCGCGAGGTCTTTCCTGACCGACTCTCGTCCGACGTGCTCAGTGTGCTGCGACCACATGATTACTTCATCGGCGACTATAAGCGGATGCAGGTGCAGAGCCCTGGGGAGCTCACAGGCGCCGAGCAGACGCCTTTGGCATCTGCCATTCCGATAAGTCTCTATCTTGTCTATTACGAGGCTCAGAAAGAGGGCAGTGTCCTTCATTCGCCGCGCGCCTGTTTGCCCGGTGGTGGCTGGGAGCAGCGGGACGGGGGCACGGTTGCGCTTGAGGCGCTTGGCGGTGAGGGCGATGCCAATCGCGTCATTATCAGCCGGAACGGTCGTCGCATGTTGGTGTATTACTGGATTCATCAGCAGGGTGTGAATTACGCCGATGAGTTTGTTGCCCGGGCTTCGCTGCTCTGGCAGTCGCTCACCCAGGGCAGAACTGATGGCGGTCTGGTTCGCGTCATTGTTCCGCTTCCGGATGAAGCAGTGCCTGCTGCAGAACGCAAGGTCGCCGAGGAGACTGCTGAAGAAGCATTACGCAGCTTTGTCAAAGCGCTCATTCCTTCCCTGCCACGGTTTATGCCGAGTTGAGGGGGACCTAGAATTCTCAGGCTGTGAGCCAGGTGCAATTTTTTGTAACGCCACGCTCTATAATCGTGGTCGAAGTCAGTTATCACCCAGTTGGTCGTTAGTATGTGGTCAGTCATGAATTCCAGAACGCTGTTCAGATCCACGGTCTTGGCTTGTCTATACACCGGTCTCGTAGCCTGTAGCTCGCCCGAGGAAAAGTCGCGTGCGTTCCTTGAGAAAGGTGAATCGCATCTGGCGAGTGGGGATCTGTCCGCAGCGAGTGTTGAATACCGCAATGCACTGGAATATGACAAGAGCAATACTGATGCCTTGTTCGGCATTGCCAAGGTGCTGGAGGCTCAGGCCAAGTGGCCGGAACTTTACCGGACGCTGAAGCGTGTTGTGGCAGAAGACCCGGAAAACACTGAAGCTCGAGCGCGCTATACACGGCTGCTGCTCGCTGCTGGCCAGCTTGATGAGGCGCTCGAGCAGACGGACATTCTTGCCAAGGCCTTACCGGAAGATCCAGATACGCTGGTTATGCGGGCAGGGGCGCTGTTCAAGGTCGGCGATGAAGCTGGTGGCCAGGCGGTGATAGACAAGGCGATTCAACTCAATCCTGACAACAGCGACGCACTACTGCTGTTGGCCACTCGAAAAATGGCAGATGGTGAGGCCCAGGCTGCGCTCGAACTGCTGGAGCGGGGTGTCAAACAGTCGCCAAAATCGCTGAGTATGCAGCTGATGAAGGTGCAGGCCCTCAACGAGCTCAAAGACTACAAAGCCGCCATCGGCGTCTTTCAGCAGCTGGTAGATTTTTATCCTGACAATACCGAACTGGCCAAGACACTGGCTCGACAGTATATGATCGCGGGACGTAGAGACGATGCGGCCACGGCATTGAAGGCACACGCCGATAGCCAGCTAAGTCCAACAGCTGTTCTGGCCTATGTCGAGTTCGTCCTCGGCGTCGAATCTGGGGAGGCTGCTGCCAAGGTGCTCGAGTCTTATGTTCCCAGGGTCGAAGCAGGACATGAGCTGGCTTTTGCCTTGGCTGATCTGCATATCCGAAATGATGAGCCGGAGCTGGCCAAGCAGCTCATGGTCGAGCTGGCACAAGAAGAGGGAGACAAGGCCATCGGGCTGAAGGCGAAGAACCAGCTGATCGCGTTGGCCTATATGAACAAGGACATCGAGACGGCGAAGAAGCTCGTCGAAGAGGTTCTGGTTGCCGATCCGAAGAACGCGGCGGCACTCACTCATCGTGCCCGTAACCTGCTTATTGAAAACGATGCTGAAAGTGCCATTCGCGAACTGCGCGCTGCACAGCGGATAGAGCCGAAATCAAGCGAAATTCTGCTGTTGCTGGCGAAGGCCCATCGGCAGCAGGGAGACAACGCGCTGGCTGCTGACTACTATGGACAGGCTGTGGACGCTGGTAAGGGGAATGCCAGCGCGGCGGTGCAGGCAGATCTCGTCGGCGAGTATGCTTCGTTCATGGTGTCACAGAAGAACTTCCAGCAGGCGGATGCGCTGGTTTCCCCCTATGTGGGTGACGACGCCACTTCGGTCAAACTGCTACAGCTCGCTGCACAGATCAAGTTGTCGACTGGCCAGTGGAGCGAGGCGCAGCGACTGGCCGACCGTATGCACCAGCTGGGCGAGGGCGACGCCACTGTCGAGCAGATTCGGGGCACTGCGCTCATGGAGCAGGCGCAGTTTGACGCTGGAATCGACAGTTTCAAACAGGCTCAGGCGGCTGCACCGGAAGGCATCCGGCCAATGGCCGCTCTTGTTGGAGCCTACGTAAAAGCTGACAAGCGTGCGGAAGCAGAGGCCTTCCTCAGCGATGTTTTGAGGACCGACCCCAAGAATGTCTATGCGCACATTCTGCAAGGCTCGCTTTTCGCTCACTACGGTGAGGTGGATGCTGCACTCAAGAGCTATGAAAAAGCCCGCGAGGCAGCGCCTAAGCAGGTAGAAGGCTACCTGGAGGGCGTCAATCTGCTCATAGGTCTGCAGCGCTTCGACGAAGCCGAATCGCTTGCTCGCGTTGGTATGGAAACGGTGGAAGACCGCCTGGCCCTGTCACTGGCGCTAGGGCAGTTGCTCGAAATGCAGCGTCGACCGGACGAAGCCGCAACGGTATACGCCAGCATGCTGGAAACGAACCCGGAGCTGGACGTGGTCGCCAACAATCTGGCGTCCATATTGTCCGCCAGCGGCAGACCAGAGGATCTTGAGCGTGCTGCCAAACTGGCAGAACGCTTCAGAACCTCAAAGATCCCGCATTTCCAGGACACGCTTGGATGGATCTATTACAAGCAGAACAAACTGGCTGATGCCAAGTATCTGCTGGAGCAGGCCTCTGAGGCCTTCGGCGATCATCCTGAAGTGAACTACCACCTCGGCATGGTGCTGGTGGCGCAGAACCGCTTCAGTCGTGCACGCGAACTTCTGCAGACAGCTGCAGCTTCCGAAGTCGATTTTGTTGGGCGCCAGGAAGCGCGAGACGCGTTGGCAAAGCTTTAGACACAAGGATTCAGAAGTACTGAAAAGACGTTGGATAACCAAGGTCCAGGAATCGCAAATAGGTGCAGGGAGATATGGAACTCGCGAAACAGTACACAGGCGGCTTGATCAAGCCTTACTCGTCCGGCTTCGCTTTATTGTCCAGATCGTTGGATTCAGCAATTATTTTTGCTGCAGCTTTATTCAGCGGTTATTTGTTGGAAGGATATTTTAGCAGCGAATTTATCATTGTTGGCTTGATCGGCGGGCTCTGCCATCAGATCCTTGCCGAATTCACTGATATATATCGTTCATGGCGCTCAGAGTCACTATGGGCAGAGGCAAGACGAATACTCGCCTGCTGGACCCTTGGCTTCAGCATCATATTCGTAACCGGCCATATGTTCACGCAAATCGCCGCCATTCTGACCTGGCCGTCAAGCGCACGCTGGTTCTTCCTGGTGCTGTTCTTTCTGCTTGGCTGGCGGGCTGTCGTGCGAACGGTGCTGCGACAGTTGAGGACGCGAGGCTTCAACACCCGAACGGTTGCTGTTGTAGGCAGCGGCTCCCTGGCCTCTCAAGTCGCGAGTAACATTCAGTCGGCAACCTGGTTTGGCTATCGCAATCTCGGCTTCTTCGATGATCGCTGCGACGGGCGGACGGCGGTGGAAAGTGCGTGGCCAGCCAATACTGAATTCGCTCAGCACGCCAAGGACCTGAGCGGATCCTTTGAAGATGTAGTATCGATGGCCGAACAGCGCCAGGTGGATACGATCTTCATTGCGCTTCCCATGCGCGCAGAGGAGCGCATCAAGGCGCTGTTGCAGCGGCTCGAGAATTCGACTGCCACGGTATACGTCGTTCCGGATCTCTTCGTGTTTCAGCTGTTACATGCCAAGAGCATCAACCTCAATGGCATTCCTGCGGTCGGCCTGATTGGCGAGCCGCACGGGGGCGTGGACGGCGTAGTCAAGCGTATCGAAGATATCGTGCTCGGTTCGTTGATGCTTGCCGTAGCCGCCATTCCCATGTTGCTGATAGCGCTACTGGTCAAGCTCACATCGCGCGGCCCGGTCATCTTCAAACAAACCCGCTATGGGCTCGACGGACAGCTGATCAAGGTTCGCAAGTTCAGGACGATGACCGTCTGTGAGGATGGTGCCACTGTTCAGCAAGCGAGCCGGAACGACGTTCGGGTAACCCCTCTTGGCCGTTTCCTAAGAAAGACATCTCTCGACGAGCTGCCCCAACTGTTGAACGTGCTTGGCGGTTCGATGTCGATTGTCGGACCACGACCCCATGCCGTAGCCCATAACGAATCCTACCGCTCCCTCATACCGCGTTACATGTTGCGTCACAAGATCAAGCCCGGCATCACTGGGTGGGCCCAGGTAAACGGTTGGCGTGGCGAAACCGACACGTTGGACAAGATGCAGAAACGCATAGAGTACGACCTGCAGTACCTGAACCACTGGACCATCTGGTGGGACGTCCAGATTATTCTCCGGACCGTCGTTCACGGCTTTATCGGCAAGAACGCCTACTGATCGATTTCTGTGGTGGAGGAATGAGCCTGGCCCAACACTGCGACCGGGTGCGCTGGCCATCACGCGAAGCCGCAAGATCAAAATTCATTTGCAGCGCCGAGGCTTAGGACTTTGGAGTTGGTTCAGGTCGTAGTCACGCGAAGGCCGTCCTATTGCAGGAATATTTCAGCTATCGAGACGGTAATTTCGGTATTCACAGCTCGGGCGTAAAGAATGAACCGTTCAATTTCAGTCTTGTCGAGCTTGCGTCGTGAAGGCGTCTGCGTCCAGAGCTGCTCAGGCAATACCAGTTCATGGAAGCCTTCCTCAAGCTCGTACGACTTGTTCATGCGGTTGATGTAGGCTTCACCGCCCTCTCGGATATACCAGAGGTCATCGAGTCGCACCCCAATTTGCGCTGGTGCGGACAAGTGCAGGCGAATCGTCAGCGTCTTGTAGTTGCTCCAATCTGCTGGCATGGTCAGCATGATGGCATTGCGCCAGCCCTTGCCTTGCGGGCTAGACTTCAGTGGTAGCTGAAGCCAGCCTCGCTGCTTCGCCCAGTCCGGTCGGTCGTAAGTCGCACGCTCATCGAGCTTGAGCTCATCTGTGATCCCCAGATTACTGCCACGCCATCGGGTCAGCGTGCTCCAGTCATCAAAGTTGTCGATGACCGGGAACATCTGCCAACTACGCAGGAAAATCCATGTTTCGGTCAGTAGCGGTTTGAGCCCGGTCAGCAGCACGCCTAGCAGGATCAGCATGAGGGCAGCCTTCTGCATGTGCGAGCGCGCACGAACGAGCAGAACCACAACGCTCCCGGCGATCACCCCGTACAGGGTGAGCAGAATGTCATCCAGGGTTGCTGATCGCCCAAGCCCCAGCTGCGCCAGTTCGATGGCCACCGCGAGTGTCATGACCACAGCTGCACAGAGCAGCAGCCGCCGAGGCAGAGAAAGAATGCGTGCTCGTAACGAGCCGATAAAAGCCGGAATGACCAGCAGTGGCCAGAAGAAGTGCCCCGAGTTCCAGGCCGCCTTGAAAATCTCGGGGTCGTGCGCAGATAGCCTGATGCCAGGAATCAACATGAGCACGATGAGAAAAAACAGCAGCCAGTGGCGCGGTTTGAGCTCAGCGAACAGGGCCCAAAGGGCTTGCGGTTTAAGCATCAGCTGGGATAATGAGCGGTCTTTTCAGTTGTGGCGCAGGAATGAGTCCTGCAGCTTAGCGTCAGGGAGCTGTTGAATGAAAATCCTGGTAACAGGGGGCGCTGGATTCATCGGTTCCGCAGTCGTCCGTCACTATATCGAGAACACCGCGCACAGCATAGTCAATATAGACAAGCTGACCTATGCTGCCAACCTGGAATCACTCAAGTCCGTCAGCGACAATGATCGGTACAGCTTCCACCAGATCGACATCTGCGACCAGGCGGCCGTGACGGCTGTGTTCGCCGCCGAAGCGCCAGATGCCATCATGCATCTGGCTGCCGAGTCTCATGTGGATCGTTCGATCGACGGTGCCGCCGAATTTATCCAGACCAATATCGTAGGCACCTTCGTGCTGCTCGAAGCCGCTCGTGCCTACTGGCAGACCCTGGGCGAGGCGCAACGCGCCAACTTCCGCTTTCATCATGTCTCTACTGATGAAGTGTATGGCGACCTCGAAGGCACAGATGATCTGTTCACCGAAACAACACCCTACGAGCCAAGTTCGCCATATTCAGCATCCAAGGCCAGCTCCGATCACCTGGTTCGCGCGTGGCAACGAACTTATGGCCTGCCCGTCGTTATCACCAACTGCTCGAACAACTACGGTCCTTACCATTTCCCCGAAAAGCTGATTCCGCTCACGATTCTCAATGCGCTGCATGGGCAGCCGCTGCCGGTGTATGGTAAGGGCGAACAGATTCGCGACTGGCTCTACGTCGAGGATCATGCCCGCGCGCTGGCTACAGTGCTGAGCGAAGGCAAGACCGGCGAAACCTATAATATTGGCGGCCATAACGAGCAGAAGAATATCGATGTCGTCAAGCGGATCTGCTCACTGCTCGAAGAGCTGTCTCCGGCTGCTGACAACTCGGCGATGGTCGAGGCAGACAAAGTCAACTACGAATCGCTCATCACATATGTGACAGACCGCCCAGGCCATGACGCCCGCTACGCCATCGACGCCAGCAAGATCGACCGCGAGCTCGGCTGGCATCCGGCCGAGACCTTCGATTCTGGTCTGCGCAAGACCGTGCAGTGGTATCTCGACAACCGCTGGTGGTGGTCGCCGATCCGCGCTGCGAAATACGCAGGCGAGCGGATCGGTCTCAAACTTTAGACGGCCACCGGGGCCAGGGAAACCAATATGAAAGGCATAGTGTTAGCTGGTGGTTCGGGCACGCGTCTGCATCCCATTACCAAGGGCGTATCGAAGCAGTTACTGCCAATATACGATAAGCCGATGGTGTATTACCCCATTTCAGTGCTCATGCTAGCGGGTATCAGGGAGATCCTGATTATCTCCACGCCGACAGATCTGCCGTTCTTCAAGCGCCTGCTGGGCGATGGCTCCGACATTGGGGTCGAATTTTCCTATACCGAGCAGCCTTCGCCAGACGGACTCGCGCAAGCCTTCATACTTGGTGAAGAGTTTATCGGCAGCGACAGTGTGTGCCTTGTGCTTGGCGACAATATCTATTACGGCGAACACTTCTCGCGCAAGCTTCAGCGCGCTGTGGAGAATGCGGACAAAGGCGAGTGCGCTACCGTATTCGGCTACTGGGTCAAGGACCCGGAACGGTTCGGCGTTATAGAATTCGATCAGTATGGTAAGGCGCTCAGTATCGAGGAGAAACCTGCTGAACCGAAGTCTGATTATGCGGTCACCGGACTGTATTTCTACGATAATTCGGTGGTCGACATCGCGAAGAAGGTGAAGCCTTCTGAGCGCGGTGAGCTGGAGATTACTTCTGTTAATAATGCCTATCTGCAGCAAGGCCGCTTGTCAGTGGAGAAGCTTGGCCGCGGCTTCGCCTGGCTCGATACGGGCACCCACGACAGCCTGCTCGAGGCGAGCCAGTTCGTGCAGACCATCGAGCACCGCCAGGGCTTGAAGATTGCTTGTCTCGAGGAGATTGCCTTCCATAACGACTGGATCGATGTAGGTCAGCTCAGCGTGCTGGCTGACGCGCAGAAGAAGACGGGGTACGGCCAGTACCTCGAGCGGCTGGTGCGCTCAGCCAAGCGCAAGGCGGGGCACGGAACGCCTTCCCCTAACTAACAATGGACTGTCTATGAATGTACTGGAAACCCGCCTGCGTGGCGTGCTCATCATCGAACCCAAGGTGTTCGGCGACGAGCGTGGCTTCTTTGTGGAGACCTACCAGCAGTCGCGCTATGCCGACATGCTGGATACCGATCTCAGTTTCGTTCAGGATAACTTCTCCCGCTCGCAGCGCGGTGTGCTGCGGGGGCTGCACTTTCAGGTCAGCAAGCCGCAGGGTAAGCTTGTGAGCTGTTCGCGAGGACAGGTCTTCGATGTCGCAGCTGATATCGATCCTGACTCCGAAACCTTTGGCCAGTACGTCGGCGTCATGCTGGATGATAAGGATCATCGGCAGCTCTGGGTGCCACCCGGCTACGCCCACGGCTTCTGTGTGGTCAGCGACACGGCCGACTTCAAGTACAAGTGCACCGACTACTACGACCCGACTGATGAAGGCGGCATCATTTGGAATGACGAGACGCTCAACATCGACTGGCCCGAAATAGGTGTGCCCAGACTCTCAGACAAGGACCTGAAGCTACCGACACTCGTTGAATACGCCGAGGGTAGAAGGTCATGACCATTCTTCTTGCCGGTGCCAACGGTCAGGTCGGTCGCGAGATCAGCGAACGTGCCTCGAGATTTGGTCTCGACGTCATCGGTTTCGATGCCCAGGATATGGACATTACCGATCTCGAAGCGATCCGCCGCCAGGCAGCGGCCTGCCAGCCGAAGGTGATTATCAACGCCGCCGCCTATACCGCGGTCGACAAGGCCGAGTCCGAGCGGGATCTGGCTTTCGCCATCAACTGCGATGGCGCTTCCAACCTCGCCCGAGTCTCCGCCGAGCGCAATATCCCGCTGCTGCACATTTCCACTGACTATGTGTTCGACGGCGAGAAGGACGGTGACTACTTCGAGAGCGATGTACCGAATCCTGTCTCCGTGTACGGCGAAAGCAAATACGCCGGTGAGCTTGCTGTAGCCGGCCATTGCGAGCAATCCGTGATCCTGAGGGTGAGCTGGGTATTTGGACAGTATGGCCATAATTTTGTTAAGACCATGCTGCGCCTGGGTGCCGAGCGAGATGAACTGAATGTTGTAAACGACCAGTATGGTGCGCCAACGCCGGCGACCAGCATCGCCGATACTCTGCTGGGCATGGCCGAGAAGATGATCAAACGGCCAGACGAACTTACGATTGATGATTGGGGGCTATTCCACTTGCCGTCCGACCCCGGCGTGACCTGGTACGAGTTCGCTGCAGAAATTTTAGAACAGGCCGAGAAGGTCGGCGTGATAGAGCAAAAGCCAAAGATCAATCCAGTTGGGTCTGAAGCGTATCCTATGCCTGTAAAGCGGCCGAGGAACAGTAGGCTCGGCACCATTCGTGGCACGACAGCTATCGAATGGCGTCCTGAGCTCCGAAGAATGCTTGTTAAAGGGAACTGAATAGTCCCCTCCAGATGACGCTTCCAACGCTACTAGTAACAATCTTACTCTGCGCAGCGCTGATCCTCAGCAAGCGTCGGGCAGTCCTGCCTATTTTTATCGTCGGCATGTGTTTTGTGCCATCGGATCAGGCCATAGTGATAGCTGGTCTGGATTTCAAGACGCTTCGAATCTTTGCTTTCGCAGGCATGCTGCGCCTTGTCTTGAGAAATGAACTATCCGTACGAGCAAACAAGCAGGATTTCATATTTTCGACGTGGAACTTGTACGGATTTTTTGCCTACGTCGCTCTCTGGGCGAGTTCCAGCGCCCTGTTCTATCAGCTTGGTGTTCTGGTTGATTACGCTTTCATCTACGTGGTATTCAGAAACTATCTGCGGTCAATGCGAGATGTTCAGTTATGCTTTGAGTGGCTGGTCTATTGCACGATAGCACTCACTCCGTTTGTTATTTATGAGCATACTCAGAACATAAATCCCTTTTATATATTCGGGCGTGATGAAACATCCTTCAGGGAAGGCAGAGTGCGCTGCAGCGCAGCGTTCAGTCACGCTATTCTATTAGGATCATTTTCTGCCTCGATCCTTCCTTTAGCATTGGCACTGAAGAGTTCTGCCAGATCAATCTCTCGTAGAATCGCCATGAGTCTGGGCATTGTCTGCTCTATTTATTTGACGATTGCATCAGCCTCAAGTGGACCGATAATCGCATTGGCAGCCGGATTGTTTCTCTATCTTCTCTTCAAGCAAAGGAAATACCTGGGGCTTACCACACTCTCGATGGTTGGACTTGCTGTAGTCCTTCATCTGGTGATGGATAAGCCAGTGTGGCATCTGATAAGCAGGATAGATATTGCTGGTGGATCAACCGGGTATCATCGGTACTTCCTCATCGACAGAACCATAGCGAATTTCTCTGAATGGGCTCTAATCGGCGTGAAGGGCGTTGCGCATTGGGGTGTTCACGCCGGGGACGTCACATCGATGTACATCTATCAGGCGGTTACGGGAGGACTCGCGACTTTTGCTCTTTTCGTGTGGCTCATGATCAGGACAGTCCACACGATCTGGCGTTGCTCACTGAATTTCCCGACACATGGCTCGAGGATCTTTGCATGGGCCGCGGTTTGTTTTGCGATGACCCATGCTGTGTCGTTCATGTCTGTCGCTTATTTTGGGCAGATATCCATGTTAATCATGTTTCTGTTTGCGTTTGGAGCAGCATTGAAAGACAAGAGATTTATAGCCGCTTCTTTTAGTGGAAACGATATCAATCGAGATAAATAGATGTCTGATGCCTACAGGACTTCAACGGGTGCACCTTTAATTTCTGTGCTCATGGCGGCCTACAACACAGAACAATACATAGCTGATGCGATCATCAGCATCCTGCAGCAAAGCTATCAGAACTTTGAGTTGTTAATCGGGGATGATGGCAGTACAGATGGCACGTACGAGGTGGCGTCTAAATTCGACGATCCTAGAGTAAGCGTATTCCGTTTCAAAAACTCTGGTAAAGCTCAGGTGTTGCAATGGCTGATAGCCGAGGCAAACGGTGAATTGATGGCAATTCAGGACTCCGATGACACCTCTGATCCTCAGCGATTGTCTGAGCAAGCGGCAATGTTTGCGTGCAACCCTGAGCTGGGGATGGCTATGACTGGAAACGCGCTGATCATCGACAATCAAGTCGTGGCACCTCGCGGCTACGATAAGTGCTCAGAGCGTTGTCGAAGTGATATCAATGCGTTTCGCATGCCAGCGCACGATCCAACCATGATGTTCTCACGACGGGTCTTGTCGACAGCTGAATTCGATCCAAACCTGAGGGTGGGGATCGGTCTCGATTTTGTCTTCAAGGTCGGAGAGCGCTACGACATAATCACGACCAGTAAGCCGCTTTATAATTATCGCATTCACTCTGAATCTTTGACGAAAAAACGGTCTGACATCAAAGCTCAACAGCTATATAAAATACATGCTTCAGCTCGCGTGCGAAGGAATCTCCCGCCGCAAGCACAGAGCGATTTCGATAAACAATATCTATGGCAGTTAAGGGACAAGCACAACAACCTGTCTGGGCACCTTACCGACAGTGCGTTTTTATTGGTTGCAGACGGCAGGCGTTTCGCGAGCCTGAGAGTGGCCCTGCTCTCCCTGCGTTATGCAATGCGCGGCGTGGCCTATTTGAAACCTGTTGTGTACGCCTTGCTGCCATTGGAGATATCGAAAAATTTCCGTAGAACCGCATGAAGCCGTAGGGTCGGTAGTAAAGCGCCGACTTCAGGTCGGATCTTGTGAAATAGTGATGTTTGCCGGCGGTAATGGTGGCGAATCGGTAGTCCCCTCCGTACCGTTATCGGGCTTGTTGAAGCGGTAGCTCTCCCACATAGCCTTCACAAATGACTGGATGGCGTTCACGGCGTCTGACGAATAAGCTTTTTGCTTGCCATAATATCTATCGGCGTAATCAAAGAAAGGCTTCCAGTTCCACTCGTCCTCCAGGCCCATCAGCTGAGCGGCCAAAGCATGACCTATCATTGCTGGACTGGCCACATGCCTATACTGAGCATCCCAATGTTTGTTATCCCTTTCCGGCTCATTTTTATGTCGTATGCCCCATTCGGCAAGCCCAATATCACTCGTTGAGTAGGTTGAAACCACAGAGCTGGAGACATCGCGCGAATCTGGATTCCAGGAACGCCCCTGGGTCAGAATCACGGCATTCTTATCGACGTAAAATGTTTGCTGGTCCTCCTGGAAGATAAATGCCTTTTCTTTGTTGGCATAATCCAACAGAGCTGTATCATTCAGGACCGCCCCGGCTAACAGTAGGGGCAGCTTGTTGCCTATATTGTGGCCCCCATCAGCATGAAAGTCAGCGCCGCCATACTTTGCTGCCCCATAAATATCTATGCCTGCCTGCACCAGGCTGATGAGTAGCTTTTCCTTATCCTGTATAGAGTAGTCAAGTTGCAGGGATAAAACCGCATCCGAAACCATGTGGGCAATTTCTCGGCCATAGTTGCCGGCCCTTGAACCGTCCCGCCAGGGATGATTGGATGAGGCGCGAAAATACCGGTTAGTCCAGGAGTCTGATTTCACAATCCACGGGTAATCGAATTGTCGCTCGAGATTCTGCAAGTCAGGGATACTGGCGTTGGCGGAAGGCTTTGGAAGAGAGCGCAGAACTGAAAAATCAAGATTATTCTTATTCCAGTTCGTGTTACCTCTTCGTCCGATGTAGGGCGGTCGGAAAGCCCCTGCTTGCGGCTTACTTGAGACAACGGTAAGTATCTGCAACTGTTCTAACTGCGGGTCGTCGCCTGCCGCAGGTGCGAAATTGCTGATAGCAGTAAGTAAAGTGTCACCGGCCTTCAGAGTTAAGGGCAGTCTTTTTCCAACATTCAAACTGTCCTCGTACTCATTAAACCTCAGTCTACTGTCCAGGCCATGCTTGCGGTCAATATCAGGATTGATCATGGAGCCATTTATTGAAGCACTCCCGTTATACCGTGCCCCCGGCGTTATTTTCTGGACCACTACAGGTCCGATTACCCACGGATCACCGTTGGCATAGACACCAGTCTCTGCGTTCGTACTGAAATACCAGGTAACGTCACCTCTGGAAACCGAGTTCGCAGCCAGTGCTGGTAGTGAGATGACAACGCTAAGAAGCAGAGCCCACGCTTTCTTCAAGTTTGTTGGTCGAAACATATACACACTCTCTTGTTCGTTTGTACTTCAACACTTGGCAATCGTTTAACTCGCCTGGGGCAGTACCCATCAATATCGCTCAACCTGTCAGTAGTCAACTCTGCTACCAAGGCATGGCCCCAGCGCCTCATCGTCATCTACTTCGAGGGTATGTGCAGCTCCATCAAGGTGCTGAATTCACTTTCAATACCTTTGCTATCGACCGTCGTCAGCACGAAATGGTGCTCACCACTATCGAGCGCCGTAAAATCATAGCGACGCTCATGTGTAGGGACTTCGATCACTTCTTCTTTTCCACTGTCGACCGCCACGTGGTAGATCTGATAATGCGAAACATCACCGCTACTGAGCGCCTGACCGTTTTCACGTCGGGACGGTGCACTCCACTCCAGTGTGGCGGCACGATTGACTGTCACTGACAGGTCTGCGGGCCTGCTCACTACAGATGATGTGCCTTGGGTGATGACGACGTCATATCGTCCTGATTGATCAGACGTCACGCCACTCAGACTAAGGTGTGACCTCACAGCATTGGGGATCGCGACGCCATTCTTTCGCCATTGATAGTTTACGGCGCTCGTCGTATTGACACTGACGTTGAAGGTCACGGAGGACCCAGAGAAAACGGATTGAGATACTGGTTGCAACGAGATGGCGACGCCTCCAGTTCCAGTTCCAGTTCCAGTTCCAGCACCGCCCTCAGCACCGTCAGTGTTCGCGGCGCGGAAAGTCCAACCTTGTGATGAACTTCCGCCTGCGCCAACTACGATCGCGTTGCCGGCAGACAGACCGAGTACCCGCTTATCGTAACGGTTGACCAGGTTCCAGCCTCCGTCATCTCCCAGAAGAGTCCACTGCTGCCACGGCGCGCCAAAATAGCTATAAAGGTGGATGTTGTTGGCGGTGTTCCTGTCTGCATCGAGAACCAGGCCAGAGGCGAGATGGCGGACGACGTAAATACCCTGGCCAACAGTCTGCAGTACCCACTTCGAAGATGGGTCCATACTGGTCGAACCGAAAACATTGGCCTTGAGTGCAGCTTTGCTGACGGTGAGCTGCCGCGAAGTGCTCCGGTCAGTGATGAAGATTGGCTGATTGAGCAGCAGGCTTGGTGCAGAGGCTTTCTCGTTGACAACAACTTCAGCACTCGTGCTATGAGATGCGCCTTGGTTATCTGTGACCGTTAGCTTTACCGGGAACGTGCCCGCGCTGTCGAACTGCAGGCGTAGTGTCTGCTGCGATGTGACACTGCCCCGAGCATCCCATCGGTAGGCAGTGATGTAACCGTCGGCATCGCTAGAGCCAGACGCGTCGAGCGTCAGTTCACAAGGTGCAGTGCAATTGAGCGCGCCACTTTTCAGCTCGAGGCTGGCAATGGGCTTACTATTCGGCGCCGGTGCTTCATAAGGGCCAATGAGCCAGGTTTGGGACGCATCATTCCTTGCAGATTTGAGCTCAACATTACCGGCAGATGTTGCGGAGGCGGTCAATGCCTTGCCATCACGGCGAGACGTAACCAGGTAGCCGCCGGCCACAGGGCTGATTTTCCACTGCTGCCATGGGGCGTGGAAATACTTGTAGAGGTGAGCGTTGCCCATGATGCTCTGGTCGTAATCGAGCGCCAGGCCTGATGCTTCGTCAAAAATGATAAAGTAGCCATCACCGGTCGGCCGGATCATCCAGTTTTTCTGGTCCGCCGCTTCCGCTTCGATTGCCGCGACGTTGCCTTTCAGCACGTGCGTTTCGGGCCCCATGAACTTCTGCGACTGCAGGTTTCTGATCGTGACTGACTGATCGGAGAGTGCAAACTCAGCGGCAGGTGCCGTTACAACCACGACGGTGGTGCTTGTAGCTGATGCACCCTGGTCATCCTTTACAGTCAGCTTGACCGTGTATGAACCAGCATTATCAAATTGATGAATGATATCCGAGGTGTGGTAGGAGCGGTTGTCTATGACCCAGTTAAAACTCGCTATATATCCGTCGCTGTCGGATGACGCGTCGGCATTGAAAAACATTTGACAGGGCGCAGCACAGCTCGCACCAGTGCCGTCAATGACGGCTGTAGGCGAGTCATTCAGAACGCTCGAGGGGTCGACCAGCTGCCACAACTGCGCAGTGCTGGAGGTATTCAGTCTGGCGACTTCGATGTTCGCTTGAGCGGTGTTATCTCGAGCCTGAAGAATCTTGCCGTCGTACCGCGAGACAAGACGCAGCTGCTCTCCAACACTCACAATCTTCCACTGCTGCCATCTGTAGCCTTTGTAAGGATACAGATGAGCATTGCCCCTGATTCGCTGATCATAATCCAGAGCGAGTCCTGACGAATCTTCAAGCACTTTATAGTAGCCGCTGCCAATTGGCTCAAGGCGCCACTTTTGCCGGTTGAGCGAGGCGGATAGTGTCGACTGCGTCACATTGCTCTTGACAGAGGCGCCGGAAGCTGTAATAAATGCGCTATTGGCTTGACTGCCACGTATAAGGTAAGTGCCAGAATAATCTGTAGCATGTGCTAAGCCGCTGCACAGGAATAGGGCTGTCAGTAGTGCTTGCAGGACGGAATTTAACCCGTCTGCACGGGCTGATCTCAATAAGCTAGCTTTCATACGGTCCACTTTTGGCGAAAGTTGGTATTACGCCCACGGTGCATGCTGAGCATGTTGTCATCAGGGAGTCACGATCGCGGCTTTGAAAGTCGGCCGCGCGTTGCTCTTAGTCATTGCTGAATCTGAGGGCACGCTACCGTTCGTTTTCCAGTATTACTCAGTGGCAGCCGTAGTGGCTGTTGGCTTCCTGTTAAGGAAACGTATCGCTGAGTTGCTCCAGCCTTCTATCGCAGTAATCTCCCTGCCCCGCAATTTGAACAACTATCTAAACTTGCAGAGGTTATTGGTAAGCGCTCTAGCGCTTCGGCGCATGCACATTCGTTAACAAAGGCGGACTACGCTTTGTTAAAGCTCGGACAATTCGATTTTCTTTGTGATGAAGTAGGCAATCGGGAAGGGGAATTTCTACGCAGTAGAGGCTGGCTTTCCTCGAATCGAATCGATTCTACGCCAGTTCTGTAAGCGAACGGCGTTTCCAACTTCACAGCGCACTATCGATGGTGCGGCTGCTCTGAAGGTTGCTTCCCTTGTGGTTCTGTCCCTTCCGTGTTGCAAGCAAACCTGTTGTTACTACCTATTCACAACTTCATAGTAACCTGCCATGGCCCGGGCTTGCATAGGCCAGACGTCTTAGATTTACCCTCTCCGAATAACGCATCTAAATGTCTGATGTCGATATCCTTTACATGTTTCACGCTGGCTCATCGACTGATTCGGCCGAATGGCCTAGTGTTTCTGGTCAATGCGCTGTTGGCGCCATTCCTGCATAACCAGAAAAAACCTTGATTTTTCAGGATATTAAAATCGTCAATAGATCGTTTTTTCAACAATTTGCTGTCGATATATGCCGAAATCTGAAAAGTCAGTGACGTAGTTCACAAGCTGCTTCCAAAAGAGAGCGGCCAAGTATTTGTCAATGGAATGAGATTCATGGCGGCGTCAGTTAATTTATCATTTTCTTCGGCTCGGGCTCTTCGGTCACTGCTACTCATTCTCTCAGTGCTGTGCTTGCCGCACGCTATCGCAGCGCCGGCACCGCCACCAAATTTCGCTGTCGAACAGGTGCTTTCCGAGATATCCCAGCCTATTTCGATGCGCTTCCTGCCCGATGGCAGGCTGCTGCTGCTGCAAAAGAAAGGCGGTGTACTCATCGCAGCGGTGGACAGCGTGCCAGGCTCCTACGAGCAGTATTTCGACCTCTCCAGTCCGCAGCATCCAGATGGACTGAATGCGGAACAGGAGCGTGGGTTGCTCGATATTGCCATTGATCCTGATTTCCCCAACGAACCCTACATCTACCTTCTGTATACCCCGGCCCAGGGCCCCAACGGCCCCAGGATGCGAGTCTCCAGATTCACCCATGTTGAAAATGCCGGAGATTTATCCAGCCGAGGCAGCATCGGTTCAGAACTCATTCTTTGGGAAGATTCTCAGGGGTACGACTCGTGCTGTCACTTTGGTGGCGGCCTCGACTTTGGTCCCGATGGCAATCTCTGGCTGTCGATAGGCGATCACTTTCAGGGGTCTTACGCGAATGACCTAAAGCGCGCAGGGGGCAAAATCCATCGATTTGCCAAGGACGGCTCGATACCCGCCGACAACCCCTACGTCGACGGTGCCGGCCCCAATATAGACTCCATATTCGCCTACGGCCTGAGGAATCCTTTCCGCTCTCGCTGGGATCTGCCGGGCAACCGGTATTACATTGCTGAGGTAGGGGGCAACACCCAAACCACAGCGTGGGAAGATTTGCATGTCATCGACTACGATCCAGATACGGGCCGATTCAAGGACGACGATTTTGGCTATATTGAAGACAACGGACGCTTCGACGGCATCAATTTCGGTTGGCCAACGGTGGAGGGTTTGCCCCCCTATACCGACTGGCCAGCGGCAGAAATCAGTGGGCGCGGCGCGCCACTTTTCGCTTACCGGCACAATAACAAAACTTCGGCTATAAACGGCGGGCTCGTTTATAGAGGCACTCAGTTCCCCGCCGAGTTTGATGGCGCCTACTTTTATGGCGACTCGACTCGCGATTTCATCAGATACATACGCCTGGATAGTGCTGGCAAGGTGATTCCGAATCCGTCACCAGGCCCCATCACTGTACAGAATCCGGATCCGGTCAGTTATCCCTTCGATTTGTCGAGTCTCGGTCGCATTGTTTCGCTGGAAGAGGGGCCGGATGGGGCGCTCTACTACATCAGTTTTACTGACTACCGGTTGGCGCCTTCAGATAATCCTTCTGTATTGGGGTCACTGCGGCGCTATGTGTATGAAGTGGATAATCCGCGTCCGACGATCGTCGAGTTTACCGCCACGCCGGCCTCCGGCGCATCACCGCTGGAAGTGACGCTCAACCTTGTCGCAAATGACAGCAATGGAGATACGCTAACCTACCGTATTGACTTCGGGGACGGCAGCTCGACCCAAAGCGCACCACTGCCTGCCAACACGCCCGTTTCTGAAACTCACGTCTTTCAGCAGGATGGCGTCTACACCGTCCGGGTCTATGTGTCAGACGGCTCAAGAGAGTCAACTTCGAGTTCGGTCGTTCGTGCTGGCACCCCGCCGTCAATCTCTTCGCTGACCGTTGAAAACAGTAGAGCAGGCGCCACCGACGGCTTCTTCAGATACGGCGACTCGATGACTTTCAGTGCGACGGCCGAGGACGCAGAAGATGGTCAGCTGGGCGGCGCCAGTTTCTCGTGGAACATCTCCTTCGTCCGCCCGGGGAACATCCACCCTGCTCTGGGACCAGAATCCGATACGACTTCAGTAGAGTTCGCCATACCCTCCCAGGGGCAGGGCTTCAGTGGGCCGGTGTTTTACCGGGCGGAGCTGGTTGTAACCGACTCGAGTGGGCTCTCGACGAATTCGACCATCAATATCTATCCCGAAAAGGCGAACATCAATTTCGAAACGGACCCGTCAGGGATCGTCGTTCAGGTAAACGGGAATACCTCCGTCACAGCGCCCTTCACGCTCGATACGCTCGTCAATTGGGATCACACGATCACTGTTCCGGCGTCGAGATGCATCGATGGGGAGCTTTACGAGTTCCAGAGCTGGTCGAATGGCGTAATGACACCGCAACAGGTCCTGATCATGCCTGAGTCAGATATCAACCTGACTGCATCCTACGCCAGCACACAGGCCTGTGAGTCGATTCCGGAAAACGGGCTTGTCCTGCATCTGAATTCGGCAGGACTCTCTGCGCAGAATGGCCTCGTGGACTCATGGGGCGATCAGTCTGCAGCGCTCAACACGCTGATGCCGGTCGGCGGACCTACCAGGCTGGATGACGAGCTGGCGGGCTATCCCGTGGTACGTTTTGATGGTGTCGATGATGCCATGATGAATGCCGCCCCCGCCGGCCTGCCCGTCGGGAACGAGAACCGCACGGTTGTCATGTTCGCGAGGTACAACGAGGCAAGCCCTTCTACAGGCTGGGTCGGCCTCGCGTATGGCAAGCCCGTCAACAACAAGACTTTTGGGCTGACCATGTCGTCAGCCGGGAGTGTGGGTGTGCAAGGCTGGGGAAGCGCTCACGATACCCTGTCAAATCCTGCCCAGGACGTCGTGGGGCGCTGGGTTAGTCATGTTGCTGTTCTGAACAACAGCACGCTGAAGCAATACATCAATGGTGTCGCTTCAGGCATCTCAAACCGGATCTTCAATACGGAACTTGGCGTCATTCGTCTTGGTGAAGAAATAAACGGCCGCCAGAACATCGAGATGGATGTCGCCGAAATCCTGGTTTACAACAGGGCTATCACTGCAAATGAACGTCATATCATTGCTGAACACTTTGAGAACAAGTATGGCGTTTCTCAGGTTATCAATCGAGCACCAGTGGCGACTATCAATAGCCCTATCGCTGGCAGTACGATCGACTTCGAGACCCTGCCTGTGGCACTTGTCGGGCAAGCCAGTGACTTTGAAGATGGCGATCTGTCCGATGCCTTGGTGTGGTCTTCATCGCTTGATGGGCAGCTCGGCTCCGGAAGTGAGCTGACAGTCTCCCTGAGCTCCGGTGTCCATATCCTGACTGCGACTGTGCAAGACAGCGAGGGGCTACCCACGACATCGTCAGTATCCGTTACTGTCACCGAAGATGATGACCTGCCTCCATCGCTTGGCATCTCGAGCCCCCAAAATGATCAGTTTTTCCAGGAGGGCACTGCCATCCTGTTCGAGGCGCAGGCCTCGGATGTTGAAGATGGCTCGCTGGATGAGCTGATTGAGTGGTCATCCGATATTGATGGTGTGCTTGGGACGGGTCCCTCCCTTACCGTGGCCACGCTCGCCGTTGGTGTACATCGGATACAGGTGTCCGTGGCTGATTCTTCGGGTCAACAGGCTGTTTCGACAATCCGGGTTTTCGTCAATCGCCAATACGAACCCATCGGAGAGCTGGAAAAAGACGGCTTGATCTTGCAGCTCGAATCCGATGCCAATATTTCTTTACTGTCTGGATCAACGGTGGCTGGTTGGCTGGATCAGTCTGGCCTTGGCAATGATCTGGAAGCGCTTGGCAATCCTGTACTGCTCCTCGATGCAACACCGAACGGTCAATCTGCGGTTCAGCTCGATGGCGTGGATGATCGCCTGGAGCGGATCAACGTGACCGATCCGCTGGGTGGTCTGCCTATGGCTAATGCCGATCGGACCATGTATATCGTCGCCCGCTTCAACGCACCGTCTCGATATGCCGGCGTCTCCTATGGTTCCGCGAGTAGTCGCCAGGCCTTTGGGTTGATCAACAACCCGAACGGCACGCTGGTTCTCCAGGGTTATGCATACGACAACACAACGGATGTTGATACCGTGGCGAAGGGCTGGGCTGTATTCGGGGTGGTTTACTCAGGTGGCATTGCCACAGTGTATGACAACGGCCTACCCGTGCTGCAAGTCCCTCGGGCATACAACACCACCCCGACCCGGTTACTGATTGGCCAGGAGATCGGGGGTAACGGCTACGCCGATATGGACATTGCTGCCGCACTGATTTACGACCGAGCGCTGAGCGGAGCGGAGCGCATCAGCGTCGACGAATTCCTGTACGCCAAATATATCAGCAGCGATCCTGATAACCAGGCGCCTTCACTGAATATAGCGTCGCCTGCGGCCGGGCAGACCTATCCGGAGTCCTCACCTATTGGCCTCCAGGCCACAGCCTTGGATGAAGAAGACGGAGACATTGGCGCCAGCATCGTATGGGAGTCCAGCATCGACGGCATTCTTGGGACAGGTGGCAGTCTCAGTGTCGTGCTGGCCGAAGGTGCTCACGACATCACGGCGACTGTGACCGATTCGAATGGTGCGGTGGGTTCGCAGACGGTATCCATCACCGTGAATCGGGGCGGAAACGCCAACGCCGCACCCATGATTTCAATCTTGACGCCTCTCGATTCGGCGACGGTCATAGAAGGTACGTCGGTAAATTTTGAAGGCGTCTCTACCGACGAAGAAGATGGCGATATCAGTGGGGATATCCAGTGGAGCTCCAGTTTGACAGGGGTGCTGGGCACAGGCGCTACCTTGACGGTGGCCGATCTTCCGCCCGGTGTTCAGATCATAACAGCCAGCATAGAAGACTCAGACGCGGCAAAGGCCTCGACCAGCATTTCGCTGGCGGTTCTGGGGGCCGACAGCGAGGGCCCAACGATCCGGATCTTGAGTCCGGCAAGCGGACAGAATTTCAAGGACGATGCCCTTATCACGTTCAGTGGCGAGGCTGCAGATAGCCAGGATGGCTCGCTGGATGCTTCAATCCAGTGGACTTCGGACATCGCTGGACCTCTAGGTTCCGGCCAGTCGGTAGCCAGTTCACTGCCAAGCGGTGTTCATACTATTCAGGCTTCGGTGACGGATTCAGATGGTAATCCTGCGTTCGTGAGCATTCAGCTCCTGGTCAGCCCCTCGTCGGATCCGGCGGGAGTTCTGGTGACTGATGGACTGGCGCTGCATTTGGAGTCGGATGCTGATCTGGCTCTGGACCCGTCGGGCAGCAGGATTACAGCCTGGCGCGATCAGTCAGTTTTCGGAAACCACCTGACAGCCTTCGGTGAGCCAGTGTTGTTGTTTGGTGAGACGCCGAGTGGCCAGCCAGCCGTTAGCCTTGACGGTGTCAACGATAAGCTCGAGAGATCGACTGCTATTGAACCCTTGACGGGTTTGCCGACAGGTAATAGCGATCGATCGATGTACATCGTGGCGCGATTCAATACTGATTCAAGTTATGCCGGGGTCGCCTACGGGAAGGCAGCACTGAACCAGACTTTCGGATTGGTCAACGACCCAGCGGGCAATGTGGTTCTGCAGGCTTACGGCGCCAGTTTTGACAGGGCTACAACGCTGAATGCCGTCGATTCTGGTTGGAGCATTTTCGAGGTTGTTCTGAAAAATGGAACAGCTTCAATATACCGAAACGGTGAGGCGGTGCTTGAGGTCCGTCGGACTTTCAACACAGTGCTTTCGAAGATCGTACTCGGTCAGGAGATCGGTGTGAACGACTTCGTCGGGCTCGATCTCGCGGCCGTTCTCATGTACGACCGGGCCTTGAACGAAGCCGAGCGCAGAGACGTCAATACTTTCCTGCTGTCCAAGTACCTGGGCGTGACGCCGGACAATCTGCCACCTGATGTCGCTATTACGTCCCCCGTGGCCGGCTCTACGCATGCAGTGGCCAACGCGATAGCGCTGAGCGCGACGGCGGTCGATCCAGAGGACGGTGATCTCGGCTGGGCTATCGTCTGGGAGTCGAGCATCGACGGTAATCTAGGCATCGGCAAAGACCTGAGTACCGCGCTTTCCCAGGGGGGGCATACTATCACGGCGACTGCGACGGATGCCGAGGGTTTATCCCGTTCGATGAGCGTCGCTATCGTTGTGAATGGCAGTGGATTGCCCAACGTGTCACCGGTGGTCAAGATTCTTTCTCCCGTCGATGAAACTACAGTGACCGCAGGCGACATGGTGACCTTCAGTGGAGAGTCCTTGGACGACGAAGACGGAGATCTGAGCGGCCAGCTCGTCTGGAGCTCTGACCAGAACGGTCCTCTCGGCACGGGAGCAATCCTTGCGCTTTCGAATCTCGTGCCCGGGATCCATACCATCACGGCTGTGTCTACCGACACGGCCTCGGCGAGTACCTCATCGCAGGTCTTGCTGACCGTCCTGCCTTCTTTAGCAGGGGCGCCGTTTGCGGCTGATCTGGTGTTCCGACTGGAGTCGGATAGCGGTGTCGTTCAAAACGGCGGAATCGTAGCTCGCTGGCTTGATTATTCGGGGCAGGGTAACCACCTCTCTGCTGCCAGTCCGCCAACCACAGGTGCAAATGTGACACCAGGCGGCCTGCCCTCGGTTTCTTTCGATGGCGTCGACGATAATCTGCAGCGCTTGGATGCGATCAACATGATCAATGGCTTGCCTGTGGGTAACTCGGATAGAACCATATTCATGTTGGTTCAGTATCGATCGCTCTCGGCATGGGCTGGTTTTGCCTACGGTTCACCGGTGGCTAACAAGGCGTTCGGGCTGGTCGCCAGATCGCCTGCAGGTGAGCTAGTGCTGCAGGCCTACGGTGCAAATGATGTTACCTCAAGTTTCTCTGGTCTGAGCTCGGGTTGGGCCATACAATCCGGATCCGTGGGAAATGGCACTGGACGCCTGTACCTGAATGGAGCGCTCCTGAAATCGTCGCCACGTAACTATGCCACCGTCAACAGCCGGATCTATCTCGGCGCTGAACTTGGTGGTCTCGGTTATGCCAACATGGATGTTGCAGCGGTACTGGTTTATGACCGGGTACTATCCGATAACGAGCGGTCAGAGGTTGAGCAGTATCTTACTAATAAATACCTTAACTGAATTTGACGAAAGGGATGTCAGACAAAGCGGGCGTACAAGCTGTCCATGACGCAAGCGGGGTATTCGTCCAAAAAAAGGTTGATCGTCAATTCAGCAAGCTCCGCCCTGACGACAGTGATCAGAATCTTCACGCTGTTCTGGGTGAACAAGTTCTTGCTGGAGACCATCGCTCCCGCTGAATACAGTTTGTATCCCCTGCTGCTGTCAATCATGTTGGCGGCAGAAGTCTTCGCCAAGATATTCACGGGGGGCATTGCACGATTCGTCGTTGAGATGGACACGCCGGAGAAAGCGCACGGTGTCAGCAGAGTCGTGTCCTCGATGCTGCCCTTCATAGCCGTGATCTCGGTGCTCCTGCTTCTGACTGGAGGGCTGGCGGTGAGCAACATCGAAAGCTTTCTGAACATCGAGCCAGCGTTGGTATCAGATGCTCAGCTGATGCTTTCCATGCAGATCGTCACGCTCTGCACGGTGATACTGTGCACGCCGTTTTCGTGCGGCTTATATGTCAGACACCGCTTTGTTGCCATCAACCTCATCGAGCTCGCAGGAGAGGCCGGCAGAATAACGATCATGGCGGGCCTGTTATTGGCAGTGTCTGCCGAAGTGAAATGGGTGGTTTTTGCGAACTCGATCGTGACACTGGCAGTCGCTCTGACGATGGTAAGAATGTCCGTAAAGGAGATGCCAGACCTGAAATTCAGACGGTCGCACATTGACCTGGCGTACTCCTCCAGAATTGTGCGCTTCGGATCCTGGACTGCCACATCGAGTATCACGGAGATCGTGCAACGAACACTGCCGATATTCATTCTGAATCATTACTCTACACCTGTAGCGGTGGCATCCCTCCACATCGCCCGGCTGGTAGATTTCAATATCCGAAAGATCAGTCGGGCTGCGACGATACCAATAGAGCCGCTACTCACAAGGTTGCATACCCAGTCGGGTATGGAAGGCATGGAAGCCATCTACTACAGGGGTGGGAAGTATCAACTCTGGTTCGTTCTTGCGCCAATCGGTCCGCTGGTAGTGTTCAGCCTGGAGCTTATCAATTTGTATGCTGGTCCTACTTATACTGAGGCTGCGTACGCCATGGTGTGCCTGCTGGCCCAGTTTCCCTTCCTCTACGCCTCTGCGATGTTCTACAGAATCGCCGTGGCATCCGAACAGGTCAGCGTCTATTTTCAACTCGAACTCGTTGCAACATTGGTCATGGCAGTAGCCATTGTTGGCGTAGCAGTACTGTATGAAGCGTCGAGCATCACAGTGGCTTTCACGATTGCCGCCACCAATATACTGTTCCATGTGTTCTTGATCTGGCATCAGGGTATCAAGCTGGTCAGTGGAAGTTTCCGGCTGTTTCTTGTTCGTACGCTGCTACCGGGGATGACGCCTCTCATGGCAGCCATTGGTTTCAGCCTTGCCTATAAAACTTTAAGTCCCGTCATGACCTGGTTCGATCTGATGATTCCGACCTTCGCTGCCATCGGAGTTTATCTGATTGTCCTGCTCACGGTCTGTACGGACAGTTTCGACAGAACACAGTGCCTCGCTGCCGTTCAAAAAGCGAAGCGGGCTTTCACCAGGGGATAAGCCCCGGTCTACTGACCGGGCTCAGTGGTATCAAGGTACCATTTCCTTTTAAGCCGCTGCGTGAACAGTGGGTGCAGCGTCAGGTACAACAGGCTTCTGGCACTAGTCCGCAGGTCGCTACTGAGTCTGACCGCTTCGAGGCAGAGTGCTTTTCCAGCTGCAGTATCATCCAATGCAAACGCAAGTTCAGCACGTCGGCTGATAAAGTAGGCTAGCCGATGCCTGATCTTCTTCAGCTGACCAATCAGCTGGGGGTAGTCGGTGTCTGGCTTCAAAATGAGTGACAGGGCTACGGCCTGGGCATGTATGTAGCAGTCGTAGTGGCGCGCCAATTTTCTTCCGTCTCTACAGTCGCTCAGGCCGGCTTCAGATCGCTGTCGGTTCAGGTTGACCAGAGTCTCGTTCACCAGAAGCACCGAGGTGCGTGCGACCAGTCGGTAAAAGAGTGCGGTGTCTTCGGCAACCTGCAGGTGCTCGTCAAATTGTCCAGCCGCTTGAAAAATGCTTTTCCGCAGGAGCAGTGATTGCACCAGCGGGTGACGATCCGACTGCACGATGAAAGCGAGGGGTTGGTGGTACAGCCTCGCTTCACCATCAGGTAACGACGGATCAAGCTCGCTGATTCCATCGTGACGGCGGCCGCCATCGAGTCTGGTCCCAGTGAAGCAGACCTCCCCGCCATACTGATTGACGCAGTCGATCTGGCGCTCGATTTTCTCCGTTGACCAGGTGTCATCAGAATCGAGGAACGCGACCCAGCTTCCGCGGGCAAGCGATACGCCGTAGTTGCGTGCAGAGCTTACACCACCATTGGCCTTGCTCACGTATCGGACCAAGGGGTGTGAGGTAGCAAACAGCGTGTCGGTCCCATCGGTCGAGCCATCATCGACTACGATGATTTCCAGAGGCACGCGGGTTTGGTTCAGAACACTTTCGACAGCCGACAGCACACAGTGGCGACGGTTATAGGTCGGTATCACGACACTGATGTCTCCGGGAGTGAGTAAAGCAGACGTTGACGTCGCCAAAGGGATGTTCTCCAGGTGTGAATACGAGGACAGGCTCAGGTGTGCTGCAGCGCCTGGTTGATGGTCGCCTGGACTTTAGGCAGTATTGCGTCCCAGCTGAGTGTCTGCTCAAACCTCAATCTAGCAGATTTCGCCAACCCTTCGGCGAGCGACCGGTCTGTCGCCACGTCTAAACAGGCTTTAGAAAATTCGGCTGCTGTATCTGCCAGCAGAATCTCCTGACCATGAGTGAGCTCATAGCCATAGGCACCGAGCTTCGTCGACACAACGGGGCACTGACGGCTAAATGCCTCAGCAATCTTTATGCGAGTCCCCCCACCGATGTGGATGGGAACGATGGTGCATGCCCAGCTGGCGATTTCCCCGTCGGTGTCCTGAACCCAGCCAAGGCCATCAATATTGTCCTGAGGTGCGTCGAAAACTTCGGTTTTCGTGCCGACCAATCGGAGGCGAGCGAAGGGTAGCTGCTGCCGTATCAAAGGCCACACTTCGCTGATGAACCAGCGGACTCCATCCATATTCGGAGTGTACTCAAGCGTGCCAATGAATCCGACAAGTGGCGTCTCAGATCTTTCGGTGCCTACCTTGAGGCTGGCGCTTTCGAAACCATTCGGTATGACGGCGACATTCGGGGAGGAGCCGAGCAATGTCCTGTCCGCCTCGCTGCAAACCGTAATGATGTTGAAGCGTTCCAGCAGCCTTTTTTCTCGTCGCCTCCAGTGGAAGGTTTTTCTCGCCTCGTTCATTGCGCCTATCAGCGAATCTGATCGCTTCATTGCCGAATGATGGTATTGACTGGGGATGTCATCAATATCCAGCACTGACCGAGGAATATTGTATAGACCCAGACTATTCGGGATCCTGATGCCATGGAACCAGACCACATCATATGCATCGGCCAAGTCCAGAAACGTGCTTTTGTCTGCCGTTGAGATCGAACTGCCATGGCCGTCCAGGAAACGGGAGTTGAACTCATAATGCATTCGTTCCCGCAGCCCTTTTTGCGGACTGGCTAAAAGCTGAAATACACCCCGCAGATCGAACGCCTGCCGAGTCAATTCGAGTAAGGACTCATCCAAAGAGCGCAGTGGAAATAAGAGCAGATGCACATCGCCTATCTTCTGTAGTTGGCGTCCAACATGTAGGGCGCGTAGTTGAGCGCCATACGAGCTGAATCCAGGGCAATGTGAGGTGCAATAGAGTATTTTGGGGTTGCGATTAGCCATATGTGTGCCGGAAAAATTCCTTTTTATTTCGGACGTGCGAAGTATAATGAACTCAACACCCCAATGAAAGAATATTACTGGCCAACCGGATCGGCTTATTTAGTCAAGCATGGAGAAGCAAAATTAGTCATGGAAAGCCTACCGAACTTTTTGATAATCGGCGCAGCCAAATCGGGTACGACGTCTTTGGCGGATTATCTAAATCAACATCCTGATGTTTTTATTCCGCCGTTCAAGGAGCCAAACTATTTCGCGCTGGACCAGGAGGATCTATATCCACCAGGACCTGTCGACCCCCGCATTGCCTTCCGCCTCCTCTACAGCCGCTCGATCGTAGACTATGACAGCTATCAGAGCGTTTACGCTGAGGCTCCCGAACGCAAGGCCACAGGCGACGCATCTGTGAGATACCTGTACTACCCCCATGCGTCAGAGCGAATCAAGGAGCATATACCGAATGCGAGACTGGTTATTATGCTGCGAGAGCCGGTGGCGAGATTATATTCGCACTATTGCATGAACGTTCAATATCAACTTGAGCCACTGGCCTTACTTCCTGCATTGGATGCCGAAGAAGAGAGAAAGGAAAATAAGTGGGGGTGGGATTGGCATTATAAAAGTGTCAGTATGTATTCTGAGCAGATTGCTAGATACTATGAAAAGTTCGATCGGGAGCAGATAAAAGTATTCCTGTACGATGATTTCGTAAATAACCCGCTATCTGTTTATAGTGAAATTTGTCAGCATATTGGTGTAGATAATAATTTTATGCCTGATATGTCGGCGCGGGGGAAAGTGGCTATAAGGCCGCGTAACCTCATGGTTGGGCGACTATTGTATTGGCCAAATCCTTTCAAGACAGTACTTCGAAAAGCGCTTACGCCGAGTGCATTTATTTCAGTATTCAACTTCATCGAACGCAAGAACTTCATCCCAGCACCGAAGATTGATCAGTCCCAGTGGCGATCGCTGACGACCTTATTCAAGGACGATGTCATCCAGCTTGAGGAAGTTCTCGGGCGGCAGATTCCGTGGTACCGATAAATGGTGCATCTATCGAGCTATCAGGATCGGGATTTTGAAGTCGTCGACTACAGCATGTATGAGCTGGGTGAGACGGGTCTCCAATTCAGGGGGCCCGCTCCTGTTCCCGAAGCGCTCGAGCCTGGCAGTTATATTGCCTGCATCGGTGCGGCTCAGACCTTCGGATGTTTATGCCAGGAGCCATTTCCGTCAATGCTTGCCAAAGCGCTCGATCTGCCGGTACTGAACCTGGGTTATGGGGGAGCCGGGCCGGAGTTTTTCGATCAGCAGCGCTCGCTGGACGCTTATATCAACAACTCCAGGTGTGTCGTTATTCAGGTCATGTCGGGACGGAGCCAGAGCAACTCCATTTTCGATACCGACGGGCTTGAGCTCCTGACGAGAAAGGCGGATGGCAGGCAGCTCTCGTCAGTTGATGCGTATCACGGTGTAATCAATGAACTTCAGCGGTTGTCATATGTGCCCCGTGGACGAGTCGACGCTGCGCTGATTCGTAGACTGAATCGCTCCGGTACCCGGGCTCTCGTTAACGAAACCCGGCAAAGATGGGTGAACAGCTATGCATCCCTGATTCAGAGGATACAAGTGCCCAAGCTGCTCTTCTGGTTTTCAAAACGAAGGCCGGACTATAGGGAGAACTACCTCTCGGTAAAAGGTATCTTCAATGAATACCCACAGCTGATCGACGCGGAAAGTGTGAGGCAGGTCGCTGGCCTTTGCGATGAATACGTGGAGTGCGTAACAGATCGCGGATCACCTCAGCAGCTGTTCAGTCGATTCACCGGTCAGCAGGCGATGGTCGATCCGGGTAATGATCGGCCAGACCTCGGGGGGCAGGTATGGACGCACGATCACTATTATCCTTCGCCTGAAATGCATGAAGATGCATGCACTGCGCTCAAGCCTGTGGTGAACAAATACCTTCAGCGTCTGTAACAATATCTGTCGTGGCTAGTAACGCTGTGAGTGTTCAGCTCGATGTCTGTGGCAATAAGCGCGATCTGAACCGTCCGCCCACACTCTTGAATCGCAACATCGGTTTCTCTACGAAGTGCCATGATGCCGCGGCCAAAAGCAATGTAATAGCGCCCGAATACATCGTGTATACGGTCAGGCTGATGTCCGGGAGAGAGACAATCACGACTTGCTGAACTGTAAAGGCGTAGATGTAAAGGCCATAAGAGTAGTCGCCGACGCTATTGAACCTTCGGATGATTCCAGCGGGAATGTAGGCGAGAAATAGCGTTAAGTAAGTTACCGAGACGGTATAAAATAGGGTGAAGCTTGAGAGATCGATGGTGCTTATCGCGAGTGCCAGAAACGCCAGAAGCGCGTACTTTCCCGAAAGGTGGATGCTGTCTCGATAATGAAAGGCGGTCGCTCCGGAGGCAAACATGAAGGTCAGCCGGATTAATTTTTCGCCTGGCATAGGCACGCCGCCAAGCCGGTTGATCAGCAGCGCCGCTAGCGAAAGCAGCGTGATAAAGAGGAATACGCGCTTCAGAGCACATCCGCTGGCATTCCATTTGGTGATGGCCCAGCCGGCGAATATGGTGACGATACACAGCAGTGCATACATGCGAACTTCATAGGGAAGCGTCCACAGCGAACCGTTGACCGCACCCGAATAAGGCGCGTTCGTGAATACGCCGGGCAACTGGTGCTCAACGCCGAGAAAAAGCACGCTATTACGTGCAAAGTATTTCGCAGTCTGAAAGTCGGTGAAGTAATCAGTAATAGTGAGGGTGCTAAAAAGCGGTCCGACCAAGCCTACGATAATCACGAGGGCAACGATCAGCGCTGGATAGATTCGAAGTGTCCGCGCCAGGGCGAAGGTAGATAGTCCTTTTCTCGATTCAAGACTGGCGCACACCAGCAGGCCGCTGGTGATGAAGAAGATATCTACAGCCAGGGTGCCGAGCGTAAGGCCGAGCGTGTCGCGGAGCGGCTCGGCATCGGCGGTGCCGTAGTAGAGGGCGAAGCTGTGGCTAATTAGAACAAGAAGGGCTGCAACGAAACGGATCAGGTTGAAGTTGTTGTCGCGACTGCCAATGTGTTCCGACAGATAGGCTGTCATCGTTTATCCTGATGATGATTCTGGAGGGCTGATAGGCTTATAACCGTACATCCACGAGCCTGGTCTCTTGACGGCCTCGCCATACCTTGCGGACGATCTCGAGAGCGCGTAGGCATAGAGTATGCCTCCCAATAATGCGGTCGAAAGCCAGCTTCGATGCTTGCGGAACAGGTGCATCTTGCCTTTGAGGACCGCGACCTGTCGAGCCCGGCTTGTGCTGCTACCGCCAACCAGATGGGTGATGCGGGCAAAGGCGGTACGAACTGGGGGGTGCCCCGCCTCGATGGTCAGGCGAAGGCACAGGTCGACCTCTTCACTATATAGAAAGAACGACTCATCAAACCCGCCAGCTGTCCGCCATCTTTCGGCGCCAACAAGCATGAAGGCACCAGACAGGACTGGAACCTCTTCAAGGCCATCGGGTTCCCTGTTCGATAGTCTTCTTTTTAGCCAGCCCACGCCGAAGAGCAATCCCAGCTCGCGTCGTAAGGAAGGTCGCTCCTGCATACAGCTAGGATCGATACTGCCGTTTTCGAGCACCGTTACGCCGCCCCAGGCCGCTGCATGGGGTCTGGCTTTCGCACAGTCGAGCAGCGGCGTGATGGCATCGTCGAACAGTTGAGTGTCTGGGTTCAGCAGGAGTAAATATCGTCCGGACGCGAACCGTGCAAGTTCATTATTGGCTGGTCCAAAGCCGATATTGCCCCTGCTTGGCACGATCTGGACCCGAGGAAAGGCTTCACGCACGATTTGTTCCGAGGCATCACCGAAATTGTCGATGAGCAGCACTTCAATCGGCAAGTGTCCGCAATGCTCAAACAGACCAGTGAGGCAGCGGCGGATATCCTTCTCGGAGCGATAGCACACTATCAGGACGCTGACGATTGGCAATCTGTCACCGCTGCAGGTGGATCGAGGCGATCGTCCATTGTTCGCTGAAAAAGGCTCGGTCATGCTGGTGAAGTCGTTTTAGGGGCCGGCGGAGTATAACTGGTGAGACTATGTCAATGGAACGTTATCCTACGGATGTCGGCAAAGCCCAACGCGCTATGAATTTGCAGATCCCCACCAGCTTACAAACGTATTCCACGGCTAAGGACCACTCTCGGTATTTACCTGCCACAAAGCGTTAGTTTTTCGATAAGCTATTGCAAAATAGAAGGAAACTAACTTTTTTGCTGCGTACCTTCCTTGCGTTTTACCCTCGAATCGAAGAGTTCCTAACTATATGGCTGCCCAGCCCAGAGTACTACTGGTTGACCTCAACGCGTTCTCAAGTTTTCCGACGCTGGCAATCGGATTGTTGACAGCTGCTTTGCGCCGTCAGGCGTTCGCTGTTCAGGTGATCTGCCCGCTTGATCATGGGCGGCCCACGATGATGCGGGAGAGACAGGAGCGCATCACGGATCATTTCATGCGCCGGCTTCACCTGTCAGCCTATGCACCGATATTGCCTATCCGGGACTTGGCTCGCCGGGTCTGGGGTTTCTTGCGCGATCGGCCGGATCGCATAACTGTCAGCCGCATCCGGCGGGCTCTCGAGTCCAAGCCGGATGTGATTCTGCTGTCCGCCTATTTGATGCACTATGAGGTTGTTCGCGAGATTGCCGCCAGCGCTAAAGAAAAGGGTGTTCCTGTGATTGTTGGCGGCCCGATGTTTAACATCGTTGCAACAGCCTCACATTGGCGCAGCCTGCCTGGGGTTACCGCGTTGGTGGGGGCAGAGGTCGATCTATCCATACCGCATCTCGTCAATGCCGTTATAGAAAAAAAGGACCTCTTGCAGTTCCCTGGTGTGACGCTACCTGATGGGCGGACGTCAACGGTTGCGCCACCGCTGCGGCCACTGGATAGCACGCCCTTCGCAGATTTCAGTGACTTCCCATGGGAGCGCTATCCGGTACGTATCGTGCCGATCATGACCGGTCGGGGATGCCAGTGGGCCAAGTGCGCGTTTTGTTCGGATGTCGTCTCCGCAAACGGCCGGTCCTATAGGACGCGCTCTGTCGGGCATGTGCTGGCCGAAATGGAAGAACAGGCGCGGCGCTACGCAACTCGAAATTTTCTCTTCCTCGATTTGAAGCTGAACTCACACCCAGACATGCTACGTGGCATTGCTGAGCAGTTGCCGGGCCGGGTGCCCGGAGCGGAATGGATAGGCACGGTTCACGTCGATACCCGAGCGGACAACGGATTATCTTTCCGGGACCTCAAAGCTGCTGTCAGAGGGGGCATGCGACGGGTCAGTTTCGGGTTGGAGACCGGCAGTCAGGCCCTGCTCGACGCCATGAAGAAGGGTTCCACCGTAGAAGGCAACTCGGCGTTCATTCGCAACGCGCACAGGGCAGGTCTATCGCTACGCTGTACCATGTTTGCTGGCTACCCAGGTGAAACCGAAGAGGACATGGCCGCAACGGCCGATTTTCTGGAGGTGCATGAGCACCAGTTGGACAGGGTTCGCTTCAATGCCTTTTCGCTGCTCGAGGAAACGCCAATCTTCAAGCGTATGGCAGAGCAGTCCGGCGCCATCATCCTCACCGATCTGCAGCCAGACCCTCAGCGGGCGCGGATGCATTACAGAAATCCGGCGATCGAGACGAAGGGTTATCGGGCGCACAAGCGCAGGGCATTGGCGTCTGTCTATCGCATAAATAGACGGCCAGTGAGATCCGGCGCCCGACAATTCGATGGCTTGATGTGATTAGTCTCTCCAAGCATCATGCGCTCGACCCTGCGGTCGATGTCAATGGTTTTCAGCCCCTGGCGCGCCGATTGCGTCGGCTGTCATTGCGCGAGAGGCGGGCCGAAGCGAGCGCTTTTCTCGACCTGTACTATCTCGAGAACAAGGGAGCGGATGGCAGCCAGCAAAAGCGAACCGCTGAGGTCGATCGCGAGTTAACCCGATACGGGACATACACGCACACGCCCGAGGAGCTCAGCTTTGGCGCGAAGGTGGCGTGGCGGAATCACGCCCGCTGCATCGGCCGCCTCTACTGGCGTTCGCTGATTATTCGGGACCGTCGAGGTGTGACTGATCCTGACGCCATTGCCGATGAGGTGGCTCAACACATGCGCGAGGCCTTCAACGAAGGCAAGATCAGATCGGTCATTACGATCTTCGCCCCAGCGACGCCGAACAAGCTGCCGGCGCATATTGGAGCTGATCAGGTCACACGCTATGCAGGCCATTTGCGGCGAGATGGCACTGTCATCGGCGATAGGGCGAATGTTGAGGCGACGCGACAAGCCGAGGCTGCCGGGTGGTCTGGAACGGGCGGACAATTCGACGTGCTGCCTTTGCCCATCATCGCTGCAGACGGCCGCCGGGTTTTTCGAACGCTGCCTGCCTCGGCAACGCATCATGTGCCGCTGACTCACAATGCCTACCCCGCGTTCACAGAACTTGGCCTGGAGTGGTACGCCGTACCTTGTATGACGGGTATGATCCTGACAATCGGCGGAGTCGATTACCCGTGCGCACCCTTCAATGGTTTCTACATGGGTACAGAGATATCTTCGCGCAATCTGGTTGATCCCTGGCGCTTTGACCTGCTCGAAGTTACAGCGCGAGCTTTCGGTCTGGATCCTGCCGGCCAGGACCCCTTGTGGCGTGACAGGGCTCTGACGGAAATCAATGCGGCCGTGTTGCAATCGTACAGCAGCGCCGGCGTTACCCTGATCGATCACCATACGGCAGCGCGTGATTTCATGAAGTTTCGTGCAGACGAATCGGCCAGTGGGCGAGCCTTGCACGCCGACTGGTCCTGGATCGTCCCACCGCAAGCTTCAGCCGCCACGCCGCCCTTTCACATTCAGATGCATAATGAGAACGCGGTTCCGAATTACTATCACAGCTGGATCGCAGATGGCTGGGAAATGCTGCCATTTGACGGCAATGTCTCCCGTTCAAGATTCAGTGGTCATGCCAGAGATGCACGACGTTGGCTGATCAGGAAAATGCGCAAACCGGGCACGTTCAGACGATGATCGCAGCGTTCGACGTTATCGTTCCAGTGCATAATGAGGGGGTCAGACTCCGGGCAACGGCACCCGCGCTGAAGGCGGCAGTCGCGAATCTCTCTGCCAATGTGATTTACGTGTTGAACGGTACCACCGACGATAGCGATTTGGTCATCCACAGTGTTTTCGGCCAGACGGCATGCGTCATCACACTGCCTGTCGCTGGCAAAACGCACGCACTACGCGCAGCCGATGCGGTATCAAGGCACTCACTGCGCGTGTATCTTGATGCCGATATCATCATCGCGCCAGATACCTTTCGTGCGCTGCTGAAACCCCTGACTGATGGGCGCGCGGATCTCACTGCGGCAAGGCTGGTGGCAGATCTCAGTCAGTCCAGAGGTCTTGCATTGCGCGTTGGCAGGGTTTGGGCCGACCAGTTAGCCCGCCGACAAGATGCCTTTCTCTGTTGTACGGCTATGAATGAAGCCGGCTTGCAAAGAAGGGGGGCGTGGCCGGATGTTATAGCAGATGACGACTGGGCGCGTAACAGGATCGATTCGACCCGCCGTATCATCGTGGAAACAGCCATGGCTTACATGTTACCTCCACGGGACCTTCTCAGTTGGGTCAAGGTGCGGGCACGATGGATTCGGGGGGCAAGGGAGCTCAAACGATTGGAACAACATGACTTACGCGTTGATCGGGTAGGACCGCAAGGTTCTCTGCCCGACCTTGCGATCTACTATCTCACGCGGCTTGGCGCGGAGCCGCTGGCGCTTCTGCAACAGGGGGCGCGATATCGCTGGGGCACAGACTATAGCACTCGAGGTCGAAAGGATGGCTAATCCTCTAGCTAATCAATTGCTTTACGAAGAATATCGGGCACTCAAGTCCGAGATGCTTTTGAGAATCGCCATCCAGAATCTCACGATTCTCTGCTCGGTGGCGCTATTTATTCCCGCGGCACTTTTGATAGTCATTCATTCGAAGCATGCGGGCGCATTGGCTTTGGCATACGCGCTGGCTAATTTGGCTCTGGCTTTGCAATGGTGTCACCAGGGGGTGCGGCAATGTGCTATGAAGCAAGCCATCCTGACACGGGATGAGGATGCAGGGCGCAGAGACTCATGGGAGGTGTGGCTGCCAACCCAGCGTCCCGCCAATCTACTCGGCTCACGCTGGTTCGTCTCGACGAAGCTGGTCTTCATGGGGCTGTGCGCAGCGTGCCTGGTACTGGCACTGAACGATTTCGGGCTGGCGCTGGTGTGTGCAGGGGCAGTGTTCGCAACAACGATTGCTGCACTATTGACCAACCCCAAGGAAGGTGTGCCGCCAGGCGAATAGCCTCACATCTCTCGCAGACCGTCCGGGTATCTGCCAAGGCCGGCGCTTAGGCCAACAGCACCCGTCCATGCTGACCGATCGCTACAACACGGCGACCTCTCGACAGGGCACGGCTACGCCATTTTCCGACGGCAGTGGCTGTTTTGCTAAGCAGGGAATGCGCAAAGGCAGAACTTGGCTGAATAGTGAGAAGCAGGAACTGACGCTGAAAGAGAAAGGACTGGGTGGTATTGCATGGCCTGACAAAACGCTTCTGCAATTGACAAGTTGGCTTACTGAAACCGGCTTGACTCTTTCTCTTCATACTCGACATCTCTCGCTGGCCTGGTGCGTACGACAGTAGCGCGGGCGTGTTACGAACATGTGACTAATCGTGATCGGCTGTAACTGAAGTCTAGCTTACGCCTTCAACTAGGTAAAATCCCTGACTAGTTCACCATTTGCTCAAAAAAGAATCAAGCGTATTCGGTCGCTTGTGAGCGGGCTTTCAGCGCGGGCAATACTAGCAAGTACACCTGTGGTGCACATCCGCCGAAAGGTAGATGCTGACTGTGCGATATCTATAAGTTGTATAGGGCGTAGCCATTCCTGAGACTTCTTTAACAAAAGTTAACAAATTCGCCCGTGAAGCTTGAGTCGGCTGTGTCGGCGCTCTAATATAGGCTGAAAGTTCTATGCTGTTTGAAGGCAGTTCGTGTGGTTGCAGTTTTTCATTGCTGATCACTGAAGGTCCTGATAACCATCGACCTTCCAGGCTTTGAGGCCTGGTCATAATAACGACCTTCCCAGGACACGCGCATGAAGAATACAACCAGGCTGCTGTTAGCCTCCGCACTCGTCGCTGCGTCTGCAGCGCAGGCAGAAATCACTGCTCTCGATGATACTGGCCTCTCCCAGGTCAGTGGTCAAAGCGGCATCGTCATTGAAGCCGGTTTCGGCTTCACCAATGGCGTTGATGCTGAAGCCATCTTCGCCAATGGCACCGTTGGTGACTTCTACGATGTTGACTGGAGTCAGGCAGGCATCACCATCGATGCCTTCAAATGGATAGTCGATGTTGAAGGCGGCTGGGATCAGGCCACCAACACAGGCGCGAACACCGGCGGTTCCACAGACCTTTTCGGTGGCTTCATTGCCAAGGACATCGCCATTGCCGGCGGCGTGGATATCACCATCGATGCCACCGCCGATCTTGGTAACGTGGTTGCCAACGGCGGTGCAGTCGCTGATTCCGACGGCGGTATCGGCATTACCTTCGCCCGCTCCCTGGTCGATTTCCGTGTAGCCGACATGGGTTTCTTCATGGAAGATGACGCCGGTTTGGGCGCGCAGTTCTCAAGCTTCGGCGGCGTTGAGCTGCTAGGCGCCCGCTTCGACGGACTCGAACTGGTCGTTCGCGGCAACGGCCTCTAGCCGATAAAATTATCGATGTGGTTCAGGATCTCTGGCACCAGGCCCACTGGCACATCGTGACCCCAGCCCTTGATCAGCTCCAGCTTGCTCCCCTTGATATTGCGGTGCAGCTGGCGGCCTGCCTTTGGGTGAACCAGCTTGTCGGCCAGGCCGTGCAGGATCAGCGTGGGTAGTTCGATGGATGCTGATTCATGGCGGATGCTGCCGGTCGCGTTGATCGCAACCATTTGGCGAATGATCGACTTTGGCCGATAGCTGCGCTGGTAGTCCCGGGCGATTCTCGAAATGATCCGGCGCTCGGACGACGGATAACCCGGACTGCTCACCGTATTCCAGAACGCCAGGCCGCGGTTGATAGCGGCCTCCTGATGGTCCCCCTGAATGCCGCCTCCGGTTATGCGCCAGAGTGTTTTCACACTCGGTGTCGGCAGTCTTGGATGATTGTCTGAGCTCATCAGCAATATCAGTTTCGAAATCATCTCGGGATGCTTTGCTGCCAGAATCTGCGCAACCATACCTCCCATACTGACGCCGAGCACGATCGGCTTCTCAAGCTTCAGATGCTCGATGAGCTGCCGTGTATCTTCCGCAAGATCGTGTAGTGTGTAGTCGCTCGTTACCTTGAGGCCGAGCTTATAACGCAGGAAGCCGGCTGGTGGCGATTGCATGGGACCGGGGTTATCTGCCAGCGACGAAAGACCCATTTCCCTGTTGTCGAAGCGGATCACCCGATAGCCCAGAGCCAGCAAGCCATTCACGAACTCCGGTGGCCAGGTGGTGAGCTGGCAGCCCAGGCCCATGATAAGCAGGATCGGTGGCGCGTCCCTGGGGCCAGAGTCGCGATAGCACAGCCTGACATGTTCGAGGTCCGCGAAGTCTTCGGTATAGTTGCTGTCGTTCGGTAGGGTGTTCAGATCGAAAATCGGATCGTGCGCCTGGTCCAAAATAGATTCTGTAGTCTGGGCTGATTTAGATGGCAAAGCGTCGTCTCCTCAGGATCTGGATGCTATACAACTACGTAGGATACTACTGATTCTCTCAGCGGTGTGGGGGAAGTCTGCATCACTATTTTTTGGGCGGGCTGATCTGTGTTTGAGATCCGTCCGTAGTCCTCGTATGTTCCACAGAAATCAGGGTTGATTCAGTTATGTCACACGCGCATAGTAATGTCGTTGCTCTTAAATCAAGGAATCTATTGGAACCGACTGACCCAGCAAATGATGCGGGCATGGATGTCGACCTCGATACGGATAGCCGGGATCTGAGCAACAGCACGCTGCCTTCTGATCACCAGGGCGAAGAGCTCGGCGAACTGCTTCGTCGCATCGCTACTGATCGTAATAAAGCCGCATTCCACATCTTCTTCAAGGAATTCGCGCCCAAGATTAAATCTTACGCCATCAAACAGGGCATGCTCGAGCATGGTGATGAGCTGGTGCAGGAAGTCATGGTTAATATCTGGCGTCGGGCTGCACAGTTCGATTCGAGCAAGGCCAGCGCCACGACATGGGTGTATGCCATTACGCGTAATGCCAGAATTGATATGCTGCGCAAATTCGGTCGTTCCAGTGTGGAGACCAGTGTCGATACAGAGCACCTGTGGTCCATTCCGGGCACCGATGAGCCTGTAGGGAACTGGCAGGATGGCGTGATCGCCGCGAAAGTGCGAAAATCCCTGGATGTGCTGCCTAATGAGCAGAAAGATGTGATTGCCAAGGTCTATCTTGAAGATAAGTCGCATCAACGGGTGGCCGATGAAATGGGCCTGCCGCTGGGCACGGTCAAGAGCCGTGTGAGACTTGCGCTGCAAAAGCTGAACGTCGCTCTGGATGGCAAAGTAGAAATCAATAATTAGGCTCTACTGATTCATCTTTAGTCGTGGTTTTACATGATCAGTCACCACCCTGACATCGACCTGTTGCTGGAGTACAGCGCGGGCGGGAGTCCATTTCCGCTCGCCATGTTGTTGCACATGCACCTTCAGTACTGCAGCGCCTGTCGGCATAGTCTCCGAAAACTCGAAATCATCGGCGGGGAATTTTTTGGCGCCAGCCCGGAGGGTCAGATTGATCCTGTGGACGAGCACGCCTTCGACCGTGTGATGGCGCTTATCGAAGCTGAAGAAACTGCCGATCTTGAAGTCGGCACGGCGGGCGTCGAGCATACCTACTTTCGGAAAAACTTCCCGCAGTCCTATGGCGCCGGTAACACCGTGTCGAGCCTAGCCCTTGAAAAGTTACTGCCCAAGCGTTTCTCTACCATCGATTGGAAACGAAAGTGGCTCGGCGTCTTTGAGCATGTCATCGCGACGGGCGGCGATAAACCGTCGAGTGACAATGGGGCGGATGAATCGCTGCGTTGGAAGCTCGCACTGCAGCGCACCCGCAAGGGTTGCAGTGCGCCGAAGCACGTTCATAGCAACTGCGAATATACGGTCGTGCTGCAGGGTGGTTACTCAGATGCCGGCGGTGTCTATCGCGAAGGTGACTTTGTTGTTCGTACACCAGACTCGGCGCATCGGCCGAGGGCGATGGAAGATCAGGATTGTATCTGTCTCTCCTACATTCAGGGTAAAATCGGCCTTTTCAACCCGTTGTCAGGGCCACTGACCAGGTTCCGTCAACGCTTGTCCTGATCTCTCTGGAAGCCTCTAATGGATTGTCCTCGAATCGTCGTTGTCGGCGGTGGTGCCGGCGGACTTGAACTTGTCCGCAAGCTGGCGCGCCGGCTTGGTAAGAAAGGTAAGGCTGACATTCATCTTGTGGATGCGCAGCTGACCCATCTCTGGAAGCCGCTGCTGCACGAAGTGGCTACCGGTCGTCTAGATGCCAATATCGATGAACTCGATTACCGCGCGCACGCCTTCCTCAATAACTACCGTTTTCACCTTGGCCGCGTCTGCTCGGTCGATACAGCGAACCGCTATGTCTGTCTGGCAGCTATCAAGGACGCCGAGGGCCAGGTACTGCAGCCTGCTCGCAATCTGCCCTACGACTACCTCGTGCTGGCTGTCGGCAGCCGTACCAACGACTTCGGCACCCCGGGCGTGATGGAGCACTGTTCACAGCTGGATTCACGTGAGCAGGCCGATGCCTTCCACGAACATCTCGTCAACACCTTTCTTCGGCTCAATAGCCACGCTGATGCCGGTGAGCCACCGATATTGAAAGTCGGTATCGTAGGCGGCGGCGCCACCGGCGTGGAACTGGCGGCCGAGCTTCACAACACGACGGCGCTGCTGCGAGCCTATGGCCTTAATCTCGGCTCGGACAATCTGCAGGTCACGCTCATCGAAGCAGGCCCGCGAATTCTGCCTGCCTTGCCCGAGCGCATTACTGACGCAGTACTTCGTGAATTGTCGGAATTGAAGATCGATGTACGTCACGATACTGCGGTCACTCGCGTCACGGCAGCGGGCTTCGAAACGCGCGATGGCAGCTTCATCGAGTCCGATATCAAGGTCTGGGCGGCTGGGGTGAAAGGCCCTCAGTTTCTTTCGGAGATCGAAAGCCTGGAAACCAACCGGTTGAACCAGATCGTCGTGCATCAGACGCTGCAGTCGAAGTCGGACCCCAACGTATTTGCAATGGGCGACTGTGCGGAGTGTATCCAGGATGACGGCAGCCGTGTACCGCCGAGGGCGCAGTCGGCACATCAGATGGCCGATACTGTGTCGGATAATCTGGTGCGCCTTGTCGAGAAGCGGCCGATGAAGAACTTCATCTATCGCGATCACGGTTCGCTGATTTCTCTAAGCCGCTATTCTACCGTCGGCAGTCTGATGGGAAATCTCACGGGCAAGAGTATGATGATCGAAGGCTTTGTAGCCCGCTTCATGTACGTCTCGCTGTATCGGATGCACCAGGCCGCAGTCTACGGCTATCTGAAGACGCTTCTCATCATGCTGTCGTCACAGATCGACCAGTTCATTCGCCCTAAACTCAAGCTCCACTGAGGCTTCGTCATGATGCAAGTTATCGGTTCGTATACCAGTCCGTTCGTCCGTAAGGTGCGAGTCGCGCTTATCGAGCATAAGTTGCCGTTCGATTTCCGTGAAGAGACGCCCTATACCGCCGACACGCCGGTGCGAGACTTCAATCCGCTGGTGAAAGTGCCTGCCTTCGTCGATGCCAATGGTGAAACCTGGTTCGACTCTGCGCTCATTCTGGCCGTACTCGAAACACAGAAGCCCGAAGGCAGTGGCTCACTGCTACCGCAGGACCCCATGGCTCAACTGCAGGTGCGCCGTCTGGAAACGCTGGCTGACGGCATCGGTGATGCTGGCGTGCTGATGTTCATGGAGAAGAAACGTGACGAGTCAGAACAGAGTCTCGGCTGGATTACGCGACAGCAGGAGAAGGTCGATAATGGTCTGGCCTTCTTCGAACGTTACCTCAATGAGCGCCTCGACAAGGACTTCCTGCACGACTTCGACGGGGGGCTCGGGCTGAGCACAGCGGATATCGCGCTGGTCTGTGTGCTGGAGTGGTACACGCTACGCTTCAACGCCGACTGGCGGAAGCAGTATCCCCGGCTGGCGGAATACGCCCGGCAGATTGGCGAACGGGAGAGTTTTGTGACGACGAAGCCGCCTGGGGCTTGATCCCCAAAGCTGGATTAAGCAGATTGGGAAAGGTGTCGAATGGCTGCAGCAACAGTCACCAGTAAAGGGCGGATTACTATCCCAGCCCGTGTGCGTGCTGACATGGAAGTAGGGCCAGGAGATCGCCTTGAGTTCGTGAAAATGGCAGAGGACCATTACTGAATGGCTGGATGCTGTATGCATATACAGTTATGATCGACGGCGAGGCTAAGGAGGGCCTAGCATGTCGTTATATGATCACGGATATAAGCAGATTTATTCGAGCCCCGAAATGGTTCGCGATCTGGTGTTGGGATTCATCCCCTTCGACTGGGTTCATGAGCTGGATTTCTCTTCATTGGAAAAACTGAATAGCAGCTACATTTCTGACGACCTTCGCGAGCGCAGCGACGACATTGTTTGGAGGGTAAAGTTCAGGGGGCGCTGGCTATATCTCTACATTCTGCTCGAATTTCAGTCGACAGTTGACCGGTTCATGGCGGTGAGATTGCTTACCTATGTGGGCTTGCTGTACCAGGATCTGATCAAGTCGAAGCAGCTCCCAACAGCTGGTCGTCTTCCCCCGGTCCTACCTGTAGTCATGTATACAGGTGATCCGAGATGGACTGCTGCCCTGCACTTAGATGATCTGATTGAAGATGTACCGGCTGAGTTGAAACAGTTCCAGCCGCAGTTACAGTACTGTCTCATCGACCAGAAGCGATACGATGCCGACGAACTGGAAACGATGGAAAATCTTACAGCCGCACTCATTCGCGCTGAACTGGCTGAAGAGCCTCAGGTCCTCATCGAGGTTCTTAACCATTTGACGATATGGCTGGATCGAAGCTCACAAGCTGAACTGAGGCGGGCGCTCAAAGAGTACTTTGGGCGTATACTAACCAAATACGATATGCCTGACGTGGACGTTGACGCGTTGGCTGACTTGACGGAGATGCAGACTATGTTGAGCGAACGAGTGAAAGAATGGGGGCGGCCGTACCGCGAGGCAGTAGAGACAGGGCGAAAGCTTGGGATTGAACAAGGGATTGAACAAGGGATTGAACAAGGGATTGAGCGAGGTGCGGAGCTTGCGGAAGCCAAGATATTAAAGCGCCAGCTCACAAAACGATTTGGAGCCCTGAGTGAGGACACGGTCGCTCTGATCGACCAGGCTTCGGGTGCTCAACTCGAACTCTGGCTCGACCAGGTCCTGGAAGCAGAATCCCTCCAGGACCTTCTCGGTCAAAGCTGATTAAGCCGTCAGGTAACCGCCGTCAACAGCCAGTATCGAGCCAGTTGTATACGACGAAGCCGGACTCACCAGATACAGCGCAGCACCCGCCATTTCAGATGGCTCCGCAATACGATTCATCGGCACATGCGTGAGCAGCTGCTTTAGGATCTGATCGTTGGTTGTCAGGGCTGAGGCAAACTTGGTGTCTGTGCCGCCTGGAAGGATTGCATTCACGCGGATGCCCGAGCCAGCACACTCTTTCGCGAAAGTCTTGGTCATCGAGATAACCGCAGCCTTGGTGATCGAGTAGATGCCCTGGAAGTGACCCGGGATCACGCCGTTCACTGAAGCGATATTCAGAATCACACCTGACTTCTGCTTACGCATGATCTTGCCGGCTTCGACTGACATGAAGAAATAGCCGCGGATATTCACGTCGACCGTCTTCTGAAAGGCGCCGAGATCGGTGTCCAGGACATGGCCGAAATACGGATTGGCAGCCGCGTTATTTACCAGGATGTCGAGGTTGCCGTGCTTGCTCTTGATCTCCTCGAACAGACTGCTGATCTGGTCCATCTCACCGATATGACAGGCGATGGCGTCCGCCTTTCCACCGGCTTCACGGATGCTCGCGGCGACTGTTTCGCAGGTGTCGATCTTGCGGCTGCTGACGATAACATGTGCGCCATAGGCGGCCAGCGTACGTGCAATCTGCTCACCAATGCCACGACTGGCGCCCGTGACGAGGGCGACCTGGCCGTCGAGCTTGAAAAGGTTTTCTGCTGTTGGAAGTTGCTGTGACATAGGGAAATTTCCTTGTTAGCGAAAGCTGACTGCGTCGCCTTCTGCGGTGGTCTGTAGGTAATGGTAATGGTTGAAGTAGGCCAGCCTGAGCTCGTTGGGCTGCGGCGGGCGCTCCGGATTACTGCGGTAGATCAGTTTGGTGATGCTGGCGTTCGCGAGTACCCAGTTGGCGTCGAGTGCGCTGACGTCATCCATGTTCAGCATGGCCTGCAACATAAGCGAGATCGGACCGCCTGAGCTGACGATGCACACGTCGCCTGAGCCTTTTTTGCCACTCTCCCGGGCCTGCTCCCAGCCTGCCGTGACAGCCGATTCGAATGCATTGACGATCCGTTGCTTGAACTGTGCCCAGGTTTCGAAGGCTTCAGCAGCATCCTCGACGAAATCACCATCGGCAATCCAGGCATCGACAACGCGATTGAACGCCGGCTGAAACAGCCGGGTTCGATCGTCGACAGCGTTCAGAAAGGCTTCGACTTCAGGTTTATGCCGGAGCCTCTGCAGATAGTGCGCCAGCAGGGCTTCGTGGTCGAATTCGTTGAAGCCGGCGTTGGTCACCGGCGCAGCCTGCTCGGACAGCCGTTGCTTTGGCATATCCGGGAAGCAGCCAGCACGCACCCGCTGCTCGGTATCGATCTGCCGAGACAGTGTGCCGCAGAACCAGCTCACATCAGCCGGGTCTCGACCGGGCCCGAGCTCACGAGCGAGTTGCTCGCCTGCGTAGCCCGCCTGCCGCTGCCCGAGCTCCGAGAGCTGATCATAGTTGCTCGAATGGAAGCTGGCCTGACCGTGACGGATAAGATAGATGGATGCCATAGCTAGCCGAGCTCGCTGATCTGCTTCTGCAGATAGTCATCGATGAACTTCACCACGAAGCCAAAGCCGGCGAAGCGCTTGTCCTTGGTCTGGCCGTGATAGAAGCGGTAGTAGATCTGCTGGATGATCACAGCGAGCCTGAACAGTCCATACACGCGGTAGAAGGTGAAGTTGTCGACGCTACGGCCCGACTGCTTCAGGTAGTACTCCACCAGCTCGTCACGCGTCATCATCCCGGGCGCATGGCTTGGCTGGCGGCGCATCATATGGAACTGCTGCGGATCATCGGCCTGCACCCAATACGCCAGGCTGTTGCCGAGATCCATCAGCGGATCGCCGATCGTCGCCATCTCCCAGTCGAGCACGCCATTGATCTGCATCGGGTTCTGTTCATCGAGCACGATGTTGTCGAAGCGGTAGTCGTTGTGGATCAGACAGCTGTCGACCTGCTTGGGCTTATGGTCATCAAGCCATTGCATCACCTTGTCGCACTCCGGAACGTCCGGTGTACGTGCCTTGACGAAACGGTCGTTCCAGCCGCTGATCTGCCGCTCGACGTAATCACCGTCTTTCTTCAAGTCTGCCAGCGCCGTGTCCTGCCACTGAAACTTATGCAGGTCTACCAGGCCGTCGATCATGTTCATGCATAACTGACGCAGGTTGTCTGGTGACAGCTTCTGCTCGCCCGTGACTAGTTCAGTCGGCAGCTCGTTACGCAGTATGATGCCATCGAGCTTTTCCATGACATAAAACTCGCCACCGATAAGCGACTCGTCCTCACAGAACACGTGCATCTTGGGGACCAGCCGGTAATGGCCGTTCAGCGCACTCATCACCGTGTACTCGCGCTTCATGTCGTGCGCTGACTTGGCTTTCTTGCCAGTTGGCGGACGACGCAGAACGAACTGCCGACTTTGGCGTCCGGGGGCGTCGTTGGCGCTGTCAGTGAAGCTGAGTAGATAGGTGAGATTGGAGGCGCCGCCAGGGAACTGACGTACGCTCATGTGTGGTGGGAGATCGCCGATGTGGGCGCGCAGATAGCGCTCTACGGCAGCATTGTCGAACTGCTCACCTTCACGGATCTCGATTGACTGGTCTTTCAAGCTCATGGTCTGTTCTCTCTGTGATCAGGGCTGCGTCAATGTCGCCAGGCTGGCCTGCCAGTCGCGCTTCTTCTGCAGAATTTTGCGACCAGTCACATGTAGGCTGCGCATGTACATGGCTGGCATGTAGCGCTTCAGCAACCAGATCAGGTGATAGCTCATGTGCGGCAGCACATAGAAGTCCTTGTTGTTGATGCCACTGTAGACGCGCTTCGCCACACCATCAGCATCAATCTTTGAGGTCTCGAACAGGCGCTGCACCATGTCTTTAGCTTTGGGATCAGGCGAACGTAATGTCTTGCCGAGATCGGTCTGGAAGAAGCCCGGACAGACGACACTGACACCGATACCGTAGGAGAACAATTCACCTTCAAGTGTTTCTGACAGCGCGACGACGCCAGCTTTTGCCGCGTTATACGAGCCCATTTCCGGCGCGTGAATCAAGCCTGCCATGGAGGCAATATTGACGATGTGACCTGAGCGCTGTTTCTTGAACAGCGGCGTGAAAACGCGGCAGCCGCGCACGACGCCCATCAGGTTGATATCCAGTACCCATTCCCAATCACTCAGCGGCGCTTCGTCGATGGCGCCATGCGTGGCCACCCCGGCATTGTTGATGATGATGTCGACGCCGCCCCAACGCTTGACGATATCGTCGCGCCACTTCTTCAGCTGGACTTCCTTGGTAACGTCTACCTTGGTAAAGAACAGGCGCGACTCCGGCAGGCCGAGCAGCTCAATTTCTGCCTGACCTTTTTCATCCTGTATGTCTGCAATGGCGACGCTCCAGCCTTCGTGCAGGAACTGCTTGGCGAGCGCCAGGCCAAGACCAGTGGCGCCGCCGGTGATGGCGACTCGTTGTTCCGGGAAACGTTGAATAGCCATGCGCCTACCTCTTCTCAGTTTTGGTTTTGTCGTCATGAGCGTATTTCTTCAGCTCGAACTTGGCGATCATGCCGCGATGTACTTCATCAGGGCCGTCGGCCAGTCTGAGCACTCGGGCGTAGCCAAACAGGGCGGTGAGCGGAAAGTCGTTGCTCAACCCCGCACCGCCATGGATCTGGATGGCCGCATCGACGATACGCTGCAGTACATTTGGCGCGACGACCTTGATTTGTGCGATATCACTCATGGCGCCGAATACGGTCTGGGTATCGATCTTGTAGGCGGCTTGCAGTGTGAGCAAACGAGCCATCTCGATATCGATGCGCGCATTGGCAATGATGTCGCGATTGCCACCGAGACTGGAGAGTGGCTTTCCAAACGCGACACGGGAAGTCGCCCGTTCGCACAGTAGCTTCAAGGCTCGCTCAGAGGCGCCGATAGCCCGCATGCAGTGATGAATACGGCCCGGACCAAGCCGGCCCTGGGCGATCTCGAAGCCGCGGCCGAGTCCAGCGATGACATTGCTTTTCGGTACGCGCACATTGTTGAAATGTACTTCACCATGGCCGTACGGCTCGTCCTGGTTGTTGAACACATGCAGCATGCGAACGACGTCCACACCCTTTGCATCCCGCGGCACGATGACCATCGAGTGTTGCTGGTGGCGACCATTCTCCGGGTTGCTCAGGCCCATGAAGATAAAGAACCGACAGTTCGGGTGACCGGCATTGGAGGTCCACCACTTCTTGCCATTGAGAATCACGTCATCGCCATCTGCGGTAATGGTGCTCTGCATGTTGGTGGCATCTGACGAGGCAACGTCGGGTTCAGTCATTGCAAAGGCGGAACGAATCTCGCCAGCCAATAGCGGTTCAAGCCACTGCTTCTTCTGTTCCTCAGAACCGTAGCGCACCAGCACTTCCATATTCCCGGTATCCGGCGCGCTGCAGTTGAAGACTTCTGGGCCTATAAAGGAGTGACCCATCGCTTCCGCCAGCGGCGCATATTCCAGGTTGGTAAGGCCAACGCCGTATTCCTTTTCGGGCAGAAAGAGATTCCACAGGCCCGCAGCCTTGGCTTCGGCCTTGAGCTCTTCCATCACGGGCGGCTGCGTCCACTTCTGGCCGGGTTGCTCGAGGTGCTCGAAGTATGCCTTTTCAGAAGGTATGACCCGTTCCTTCATGAAATGGCGAACGCGCTGAAGATAGTCGGTAGTGGTCTCGTTGTGAGAAAAGTTCATGTGCTGAGCCTCACGCTGTGGCAATGGGAGTGCTGAATTCGATGAGCTAAACCTAAGCGAGGATTGATGATGAAGCAAATGAATAGTTATAATAGGTAGTATGAACAAGACTAATATCGATCGTTTTGACCTTAACCTGCTCACGGTCTTCGTGGCGATCTATTCGGAAGGCAGCATCACGGCGGCGGCCAACACCTTGCATCTCTCGCAGTCGGCCATCAGTCATGCGCTGAACCGCTTGCGCGAGCAGATGGGGGACGAGTTGTTCCAGCGCAGTGGGCGGACTATGTCGCCGACGCCGGCCGCCGAGCAGCTCATCGGGCCTATCCGTCAGGCGCTGGTGCAGATTCAGCAGGGTCTCGTGGCCTGTACCCAGCAGGAGGGGCTGGATCTCAAGGGGCTGACAACCCGCTTCAGGCTCTGCGTGCGGGACAGCTTCGAAGGGCTGGTGCTGCCGGAACTGATTGCCATCTGCAGCCGGCTGGCACCTAAAGCCAGCTTCGCCAGCATGCGTACGCCGCGGGAGCAGGTCCTGCACGACTTGCGCAGTGGCCGCATCGATCTCGCCGCCGATATTCTGTTGCCTCACGACGATCAGATCCAACATGTGGAACTGCTTTCAGATGATTGGGTTTGTGTATTGAGTGCCACACACCCACTGCTGGTGGAAGATTGGAGCCTGGCGGGTGTACTGAAATACCGACACGTGATGGTGTCCTCGCGGGAGCACGGCGCAGGCTTTGAGGATACACAATTGGCGCGCCATGGCCTTCGCCGGGAGATTGCCTTAAGAACCTCGAACTACCTGGCGGCGATGCAGACGGTAGCCGTCACCAACTTCATTGTCTGTGCACCGCGACGGCTGGCGGCAGCCCTGGTTGCGCCAATGGGCGGCAGCGTCGTGGTTCGACCCTTCCCGATGCAGTTCCCGCCCCTGGAGTTGTATTTGTACTGGCACCGGCGGGTCGAGCACGACAGGGCGCATGTCTGGCTGAGAGAGCAGATTCTGAAGCTGACAGCGGCCCTGGACTAGCAGGCGCTCGGGCGGCGGCCATGCGTTGCGCTGACGGGTGAGCGAATACTAAAGCGAGAGACGAGGTCCGTTCGGCCCGCCGGTCAGGCGTAGCCAGGTCAGATACAGAACCCGGGCATCCGATGCGGCCCGATGGCGCGCCAGACCCTGCTCGATGAACACTGAATCGCGTGTCTCAGACCACTTGTCCAGCAGATCCGGCGGCAGCAGGTTGCCGATTGATTCGAGGGTAAAGTTGGCGCGAACATGCGCTGCGCGAAACAGACGATGCAGCCAGAACGAATCGAAGCTGAGCGCGTCGCAGTACACTCGCGATGGCAGCACCTCATTGAGGTAACCCGCCACCGTTCGGGCCTCCACGCCCTCGTCCATCAAACGCTCACGGGTGATGCCGTGTATATCAGCGGCTTCTTCGGACCAGTCGCTCCACAGCGCTGCCGGCTGTATCAGCCAGCCATGCGATTCGCCGGTCTGGAGGCAATAGCCCACCTCGACCGGATAGCTCGAGATGAGATCCTTGCTGGACGCTTCAAAATCGATAAACGCGAGTTCTGATGTCACAGCGTCTCCGCCAGATTAACTGATGCAGTATCGGCCATGTCTGCTTCAGCCAGGTGTCCTGATCCGCTTCCGCGCCAGGTTGAGGCCATGCGAAGGCCCGATGTCAGCGCCATAAAGCGGTCGCCTCTCGTTTTCAGATCCAGTAAAGTGCCGTCTCAGCCATGGAGATCCCGCACCCGTCATGTCTTCACGTTCATTTAACAACGCGCCGTCCGGTGATTCCCCTAGTGTAGTCATCTTTTCCGGCGGCATGGATTCGTACACGCTTCTGCACAGCCTCCTGCAGCAGGTCGGCCCGTCTGCCCGAGTTCAGGCAGAGGCCGTGCCGCAGCGGGATCTGGTACACGCCCTGTCCTTTGACTATGGTCAAAGACATAAAAAAGAGCTGATATATGCGGCGGATGTCTGTAAATCGCTCGGCATCCCGCACAGGATCATTGATATCACTGCAGTGAACAGCCTGCTTGCGGGCTCGTCACTCACCGATGCGATAGATGTACCAGAAGGTCATTACGAATCCGAGTCAATGAAGTCGACCGTGGTACCGAATCGCAACATGATTCTGCTGTCACTGGCAATCGGCTATGCTGTTTCCATCAAGGCCGAAGCCGTGTATTTCGGGGCTCATGGAGGCGATCATGCCATCTATCCCGATTGCAGGCCAGAGTTTCTGGAGCGCATGAACGCCGTGAGTGTGATCGCCAACTATGAGCCAGTGCGGGTCGAAGCACCTTTCGTGGGGATCGACAAGATCGACATTCTAGGCCAGGGGCTGGCCATGGGCCTTGACTACAGCAAGACCTGGACCTGCTACAACGGCCGTGAAAAAGCCTGTGGCAAGTGTGGTTCATGCGTTGAACGTCTCGAAGCCTTTGCCGAAAATGGCGTGGTCGATCCTTTGCCATATGAGCCAAATGTCGATCGCCCGGATCTGAAGGTTTGATCCTACTATGAAGGTAAGTAGCTAAATTGACCGGCTATCGGATAAAGGAGGCGTTTTACACGCTTCAGGGGGAGGGGGCTAACCAGGGTCGCCCAGCCGTGTTCTGTCGCTTCAGCAAGTGCAATCTATGGAATGGACGGGAATCGGACCGTGCTTCAGCCATCTGCAATTTCTGTGACACAGACTTCGTCGGCGTTGATGGTCAGAATGGCGGCACCTTCGCGGATGCCAATGCACTCGCCGATCATCTCATTTCACTCTGGCCCGCAGCATTTCGCCCGGCGTTTGTAGTCTGCACGGGCGGTGAGCCCCTCCTGCAACTCGATGATGATCTGATCGCGGCCCTGCATGATCGTGGTTTCGAGATCGCGGTCGAAACCAACGGCACATTGCCTGCACCAGCTGGCATCGACTGGATCTGTGTGAGTCCGAAGGGCCGTTCCACTGTCGTGATCGACAGCTGCAATGAGCTCAAGTTTGTTTATCCGCAGGATGATCTTGATCCGAAAGACTGCGCCCATATCAAGGCTGACCACTACTATCTATCGCCCCGTGATGATCGCTACCTCACGCAGTCAGGTACGCCGGAGCAGGTAGCCGCGTTGCGGGACGCCAATCTGATTGCGGTTGGCTCTGCCGATGTCACGTCTTCCGATGCGCTGCCTAGCCCGCGCATCACCAACCACACCGCCGATTGCGTTCAGTACTGCATGGCCAACCCGCCGTGGAAACTGTCACTGCAGACGCACAAATATCTCGGCATCGACTGATGAATGCTTCAGCTGGCCTGCTGCCGGTATTCCTCCTGATCCTGGTGGGCTACGGTCTGCGCCGCTACCAGTTCCCGGGTGACAGTTTCTGGGATCCAGCGGAGCGCTTCCTGTACTACTTCCTGTTCCCGCTCATGCTCATCGACAAACTGATGCATGCCGACCCCCAGGGTGTGAGTCTGCTCAAGCTGGTGCCGCCAGTCGTGGTCGGATTGGCAATTGCCACATGCCTGCTCTGGCTGCTCAATCGCATCTTCAGATGGTCGGGACCGATGTTCACGTCGGTATACCAGGGTGGCATCCGCTTCAACTCCTACATCGGGCTCGCAGCCGTGCAAGTGCTCTACGGAGACGGCGCAGTCGCCATCGCTGCCCTTGCGATGGCTATCATGATTCCGCTGCTGAATATCTTGTGCATCCTCTGCTTTTCATTCTATGCCAACGCGAGTGCCGTAAACGCCAAGGCTGTGCTGAAGGCTATTGCCTCCAACCCACTGATAATCGGCAGCGTACTCGGGGTGGCTTTCAACGGTCTGAACGTGAGCCTGACGCAGCCGATCGAAGCGGCCATCGCGCTCATCGGCGAAATGGCCTTGCCATTCGGTTTGCTTTGCGTGGGGGCGGCCCTGAAGCTGACTGGCCTGCGAGCGGATAGCAGTCCTATCCTGATCAGCAGTGCCTTCAAGCTGCTGGTGTTTCCGCTGGTGTTTGTGGCGAGTGCCGCCATTTTCATTGACGATCAGCAGACCCTGCTGGTGTTCCTCATCCTTGGCGCGCTACCCACTGCGACTTCGTCCTATATCCTCTCGCGTCAGCTTGGCGGCGCCTCGGGCACCATGGCACAGATCATCAGCATCCAGACACTCCTGGGCATGGCGACGATTCCCCTGGCTCAGTGGCTTTTCGATTTCATGAGCGTAGCTTGATATCACGTTGGAGCAGTCATCAGATTTGAGTGGCGGAGACTTACCCGCTCATCAGGCCACTTTCACAAGATTACGGCCGTCGCCCTTGGCGGCATAAAGCGCTTTGTCTGCACACTCGATAAGTGAGTGGAGGTCATCGTCGGCCTGCGGCACGAGGCTGCAGCAACCTATGCTCGCAGTAAGCTTCAGGGAGTGCTCGTTGAAGCGGATGTCGAGACTTTCAATGCTCCGACGGATGCGGTTCGCGGTATGAACGGCGCCGGGCGCGTCCGTTTCGGGAAGGATAACCACGAACTCTTCGCCGCCAAAGCGGGCACAGAAGTCTGGCGGTCGGCGGATACTGTCCTTGATGCAGTCGGCAACCTGACGCAAGCATTCATCGCCTGCGAGGTGACCGGCGCTATCATTGAGTTTCTTGAAGTGATCGATGTCGATCAGCAACAGGGACAGCAGTGTTCCGTTGCGTTGCGAGCGCCGCCATTCCAGATCGAAGCGCTCATCGAAGGCGCGCCGGTTGTGCACACCAGTCAGGCCATCGAGCGAGCTCAGGTTACGCAATAGCATATTGGCTTCCGAAAGCTGCTGCATGGCCGATTGCAGCTCGGCGGTACGCTCAACCACGCGATGCTCCAGACGCTCGGCAGCTGCGCTCTGAGTGCGGGCGATCTCCTGCTGGGCTTCACGGGCCACTCGTTCACTGATGAGCGCCTGTTCCTGAGCTTCGAGCCGTTTGCTGCGCTCTTCAGAGAATCGCTGAGCCAGCGCGATGGACAGCAGCAGGACTTCCATGGCGGAGCCGATCTGCTGCGCATTCTCGGTGTAGCCGCTGCTCGGGATATAGCCAAACTTGCTCAGGACCAAAACGACCGTCGCAGCCATGAATACAGACCATGCAATCGTGAAATAGCGCGCAGACAGGCTGCCAGTACGCCATTTCGATATACCTGCGGCCATAACCAGTATCGGTGTGATAGCGCCCAAACCAGCGGCAAGGCGGATGGCGTACTGGTAAGGCAGCAGAACCGTGAGTGCCACGATTGCGATGCTTACCACGCCCAACCACTTCAGGCCGTCGGCGCCCAGGCCCCGTGTGCCGGTATAGCCAAGGAAGCTTCTGGCGAAAAGTACTGTAAAGGCAGACGAGCTAGCGGCCATCACAGCCACAGACTGATCCTGCCACCAGACCAAACCGGGCCATAGGTATTGAAATCCAAAGCCGTGAAGGCTGGCCTGGAACAGCATGATTGACGCCGTGACACCCAGATACCAGAAATAACTGCGATCGCGCAGTACCAGGAAGATGAAGAGGTTGTACAGCAGCATGCCGATCATGAGGCCGAAATACATCGACTGAAGTGCCAGAACGGTGCCTTCGGCCTCTATGAAGGCGTTTTTCTGCCAGAGATGCAGCGGCAGCTCCATCGCGCCATCTGTCTGTACCTGCAAGTAGAGCGTGAGTTCGCCGGCGCTATCGAGTGCAAGCGGAAACAGGAAGTTGCGATGATCCAGGGGCCGCTGATCGAATTCGACACGGTCTCCGGTGATGCCCGAACGCATGACTTTGCCGTTCTGGATAACGAAAAGCTCAACCTGATCGATTAGCGGATACGACAGTTCCAGCAGCCAGCCTTCAAGGCTGGGCTGCTCCACGAGCAGATCCAGCTTGAACCAGTGGACGGCACGATTGAATCCAAGTGCGACTCGGTCATCGATGGATTGTCGCCAGACGGAAGGCGGCAGCGCCTGCACATCTTCGAGCGACAGATGGCCCGCATCGTCGACGTAAACATCAACGAGTGGTTGCAAATCGATAACGGGCTGAGTGGTATCGACGGGTGTACGAGCCCCGACATGTGAGGCAACAAGCAGCAGACCGCAGACAACGAGCCAGAAGCTCCTACAAATCCTTGGTATAACCAGGCCCCCTATGGCGGCGTTACTATCTACGATTAAGTGTAGCTGGCTATAGAGCAAGTTCAATGTTAGCCATCTATCCGCTACATCTTTAGGCGGTTTTCAGAGGGCGTGAAAAATGTGCGCGGATACGCACCCTTACATACCTTCGCAAAACCCTCATATACAAATTAAGGATTGTCAATATAAAATTCCGCGGCTTTAAATCCTGTTCGAGCGGTCCTCCCTGGAGTTGTTGTATGTCATTCCCTTTGAAAAAACATGGTCTTGCGTTGGCCATTGGTCTGGCAATATTGCCGATGCTCTCTGCCTGCTCCGATAATGACAAGAAGGAGACAACCCTTCGTGCAGAGCGCTCCGTCTTCAACGAGGGCCTGAGCGTCGTTGCCCAGTGGAACGAACTCGGTCTGGCCGGCATCCGTGAAAGTGGTGCACGTCCCACGGTGACTACTCGGCAGCTCTTTATCCTGTCGTCTGCCATGTATGATGCATGGTCAGCTTTCGACTCGGTCGCTATACCCTATGCGGCAGACCCTCTCTTGAAGGCCGATCCAGCCGCTACAGAAGCAGACCAGGCACGCGCAGTGAGTCAGGCGGCGTATCAGGTGCTGATCAAGGAATTCCCGGCTTATGAGGCCTCTACCGGTCACTTTAGCGAAAACATGCGACGCCTTGGCTATCCAATCGTTACGGCTGGTGCGACCGATACTCCAGAGGGTATTGGCTTTCTGGCGGCTGAAGCAGCGATGGCCAAGCGCGCCAATGATGGCTCCAATGCCGCTGCGGACTATGCAGATACCCCTGTGGCTGGCTACGCTACCCCAACCTACGTGGCTCGCAACAGTGCCGATCCGGATGCCGTCAACGGTTTCAACGGTGCGGATTACGACGTGAACGTGTGGCAGGCCCTTCGCGTTCCCACCGGTGTTGTGAAGGACGCCAATGGATATCCGATCGTCGACGCGTCGAACCCGGACAGCTTCAAGGAACAAAAATTCCTGACACCACATTGGGGTGCTGTAACACCCTTCGCAATGAGCAGCGGTGACGAAGTCAGGCCCGTAGCGCCACCAATACTCGGTGACTTCACGGACTATACCGATGCCCTTGGCAACACAACCACCAATGATGCAGCCTTTAGAACCCAGTTCGAAGAAGTGCTCACCATCAACGGCACACTCACAGACAAAGAACGTGCTGCTGCCGAGTTCTGGGCTGATGGTCCGCGTACAGAGGCGCCTCCGGGGCACTGGAACCAGCTCGCCCACGGCGTTTCCGGCCGTGACGACCACACCGTTGAGCAGGATGTGAAAATGTTCTTTGCTCTGAACGGAGCGTTACTGGATTCAGGCATTGCAGCGTGGGATGCCAAGCGGGTGTACGATTCAGCGCGGCCGGCGACTGCCATTCCGCACTTGTACCGAAACCAGACCGTCACTGCCTACGTGATCGGTAAAGGCTTTCAGGACATTCCTGCCGAGGACTGGAGACCCTATCAAAGCCCGACGTTCGTAACGCCACCATTCCCAGAGTATGTCTCTGGCCACAGTACCTTTAGTAGTGCGGCAGCCGAAGTGCTGACGAGCTTCACCGGGTCACCGACCTTCTATGATGGCACCACGATGACCGTGCAGGATATCAACGGCGACGACAAACCTGACCTGCTGGGGCAGTTTGTTGTGAAGCCGAATTCGCTCGTTTACGACTCCGGTCCGTCACAGGAGTTAGTGTTGCGCTGGCCTACGTTCAAGGATGCTGCCATTGAAGCTTCGCGCTCACGAATCTATGGCGGCATTCATATTCAGGATGGCGACCTCCGAGCTCGTGAGATGGGTGAGCAGATTGGCACCAAGGCCTATGAACTTGCCGAGCGTTTCTGGACAGGCGACGCCAGCGTTCGCCCATAGGCTTCAACTGAAAGGATAATGCAATGAAAAATACACGTCTGAACGCTTTGGCAGTCATTGGCTGCTGCACTGTACTCACGGCCTGCGCCGGAAAGACCGTGGACACCACGCCCGCTTATCCTACTGCGGTGGTGGAAGCAAAGTTCTCAGTCAATGGGCGCTTCGTGCCGGATTTCAGTGGCGTTCAGACTGTGTATACCAGAAGTGACATGCGTAGCCTGAAGCAGAAGACCGAGTTCGACAGCTTCGTCATGCGCTGGCTCAATTCTGATGTTCAGGACATTTTCAGGCTGGACAAGAATCTTGTATGGCAGGTCGATTTCGACAATGAAACCTATCAGGAGTGCAGTCTGACCGGCTGTATTTCCGGGCTGGATGCCTGGAATGAAAAAATGCAGTCCAGCGAAGAGGACGACACCGAAGATTATGAAAGTTACGATGAGCTTGACTGTAAGGTCGAGCTCGTCCGCAATGATACTGAGGTCAAGGCGACCGGCAAGACCCGCGTGATCTCCGGTATGGAGGCCAAGGAATATACGCTCGACTGGATTACCGAATTCCAGGACACCGCCAGGCGTAAGGACAAGAGCACGGTGAGCTTTGTTTTCTGGACCACCGATCCTGACGAGTCGAAGGAGTCAGTGTGGCGAACGCATCGCGAATTTACCGAGGGCTACCTCAAGGCGACTGAGGCGAACGATCCCATGATCCGTTTGCTGGGCAAGGAAGGCGTTCGTGCGCTGAGTGCCTTTACAGGCGACATCAAGAGGACCGATGCTGAGGAGTTCAATGACTTTACCAGATCGCTGGCGAAAATAGAGGGATACCCGCTGTCTATCAAGGTGGAATGGTACTCCGAAACTAACGCCTGCCAGGAGGCGCGGGCGCCGAAGTCTACAACCGTGAGCGGTGGTTCGATTGAAGACCAGGCTATGGATGTGGTTGGTGGCTTCTTCAGCAAGCAGGCCGAGAAACTGGTCACTGGCGACAAGACCGATCCTAACGTGCGATATATCTACGAAGTGACTTCGGCCGCCGAAAAACCGATTCGTGATAGTCAGTTCGCCGTACCCGCCGACTTTACTTTGCAGAACCGTCAGTAGATTGCGTCTGACCTTCGGAGCAACTCGTAGTATGCTGTACGTATCTGCATACCAGGAGCATTCGAACGATGAGCATTCAAAATATCAGGCTGCTGCTGAATCAGCTTCAGGACGAGATCAGGACTACTGATCTCGACCCTGAAACCCGCAGAATGATCGAGGATCTGGAGGCTGAGGTGCAGTCTGTTCATGACATCGATTCGGATGACGCCGATCGTGATATGGACGGCGCGGACACCACACAGATTGCCGAGCAAGCCACGCTATTGGAAACCCGCTTTGCGGCAGAGCATCCCACTGCCGAGCGCGTAATGCGCGAAATCATCAACACGCTGGCGCGTATCGGTATCTGATGCCGCCCAGGTGACTCCCGACAGCTTCCTCTCCTTATACCTCAACGCACTCACAGCACTGTTCGTGATCATCGATCCGATCGGTGCTGCGTTGATCTTCCATTCGCTGCTACCTGCAGAGGAGCGCCAGCACCGACTGGTCATGGCCATCAAGTCGGTATTGATCAGCGGCACGCTGCTTATCGTGTTCGGTCTGTATGGCGAGGCGCTATTCCATCAGCTCGGTATTAACATCAATGCCCTGCGGATCTCCGGGGGCTTTTTGCTGTTTTTCACGGCCTTTAGAATGATTACCGGTGAGATTCGTTTTACCGTCCACACCAGTAAGGAAGATATCTCGGTGTATCCGATGTCCATCCCGCTACTGGCCGGTCCCGGCTCGCTGACATTGGCCATACTGCTCTTTTCACGAGCGGCAAACACTGAAGGACAGCTGGCCATAACTGCGGCGATTGCCAGCACGCTGCTGCTGACCTTCGTGCTGATGCTGGCGGCGCGTTATCTCAAACGCGTGATTGGCAAGACGGGCGATGAAATTTTGCGCCGTTTTCTCGGTGTCATACTTGCTGCACTGGCCGTGCAGTTCGTCTATGACGGCGTGCACAACCTGTGGCTCATGGCTTGATGCCGAGGCAGCGCCGGTTATAACCGGTGCTGTCTTGGCTGTTCCGGCAGCTTGCTTACTTGAGTTTGTCGAGTTTGATGGCGTTGGCATAGGCTTTCACTTCGTCAGCTTTCATACCATCGCCAGTGAGCGTAAACAGCGCCGTATTATTGGCCACGAAAACGATCTTTGTGCGCTCACCATCTTCTTCGAGCATGGCATTGTTGCCAGCGATCTTGATAAGCTTTCCACCCTGCATGGCGATCATCGAAGGATTGTTGAACATGCCCATCATCGACTGCAGCATGGGCGAGTCCATAACCAGCTCGATCGTCAGGTAAGAATCACCTTTCTGGTAGCTTCGGTTTGCCGAAATACCGCCACCGAACATCGCTGCCCCCGAGCTCTCACTCTGTGCATCCTCGGCTGTCCAGCCGCTCAATGGCTCAGGGAAAACACCAGTAATCTGCTCGGCTTTCTTCTGGCGAATGAGGGTTGAGGCATAGTCGAGCTGACTGGCCGCCGTCGACATGTCGCCATCCTTGTACGCGCTCAGACCGGTATCAATGGCTTCGGTTATTTCGTCTGCGATCGCAGCCGCAGAGGCCAGCGCGAGTCCGGCAGCAATGAATAGTGCACGTTTGCAGATCATGGGAGCGTCTCCTGGTGACGGGAAAGTAACCTCAGTTTAATCTTAAGTTCAGCGCTTCTGCCATAGTGGTGTGCAGTTCGCTGGACCACACAGCCCGGCCAGCCGTACCTGCAGATTCAGTCTTAGACGGCGCTGCCCCGCAGGTCAGCCTGTGCTATAACAGGTTGATGACGGGACACTCATAGGCGCATGAATCATTTGACGGACGGAGCCACGACATGAACTGCAGCTGCTGCGGTAAAGATATCAGTACATTTGCGCTGGACAGGGCCTATCAAATGCCGGATGCCATCTGGCGAATCAGCCCGGCTGAGCGGCTTGCCAGAGCTCAGATCGATGCGGATCTCTGCAAGCTGGATGATCGCTATTTTCTCAGAGGCATCATCCGCATCGCGATCAGGGACAGCGACAGGTTTTTCGAATGGGGCGTATGGGCGGAAGTCCCAGGTGAGGATTTCTTTGCCTATGTACGAGCCTACGAACGCGATAATTCACGGCAGACGCCGTTCCTCGGCATACTGGCCAACGAAATGGCTGGCTATTCCGGAACGAGAGGTCTGGGCGTCTCCGTGCAACTGGGTACAGCGACTCAGCGGCCAGCCATTACCGTAGTGGACGCCGAGCATAGTCTTGGGCAGGACCAGCGCACGGGCTATGCGCTGGAGCGGGTACACGAGTTTCATCCGAGACCGAGCCTCGCAGCTGTGTTACCACGCACGGCGCTTCATTGAACGGTATTCCCTCGAATAATACTCCAGCTTATAAGGGCGCATGATATGTTGAGTTCAGTTGATGCCGTATTAGTCATCGTCGATGTTCAGGGGCGCCTGGCCTCGCTGATGCATGACCATGACAGCCTCATTGCGAATATCAGAATAATGATTCAGGCCTGCCAGAAGCTGGACATACCAATCCTCTGGAATGAACAGGTTCCGGACAAGCTTGGTGAGACAGTGCCGGAGATTGCGGAGCTGCTGAGCGCACAGTCGCCAATGGCGAAGACGAGTTTCAGCTGTCTCGGTAGCGATGCCTTCAATTCGGCGCTCGCCGATACGCGTCGTCGTCAGGTATTGGTCGTCGGTATCGAAACCCACGTCTGTGTGTACCAAACCGTGGTCGACCTGTTGGAGAATCTGCTGGAAGTGCATGTCATTGCAGACGCGGTGAGTTCTCGTAAAGTGGAGAACAAGAAGCTGGCTCTGCACAAGATGCGGCTGGCAGGCGCCGATGTGACGACCACGGAGATGTGCCTATTCGAAATGCTGAGAACAGCCGAGGCGGAGGAGTTTCGCGATATCAGCCGCCTGGTTCGCTAGCAGTCAGCTGCCTTCCGGCTTCGCCAGGGCGCCGTAGGCTTTGGTGCCCCACAACGGCACCGTAGAGAGGCTGTGCTTGTAGCTGCCGCTGGTCTCCTTGGTGCTATAGGCGATATACATCAGCGACTGCGATTGCTGGTCCAGCACTCGTCGAATCTTCAGCGTCTTGAAGAACACGGACTTCGATTTACGGAAGACGATATCGCCGCTCTTCGACTTGTCTATGGCTGCAATCATTTCCGCCGTGATTTCGCCCGTCTGCCGACAGGCGATGCTCATGTCTGAAGGATCGCTGAACTGCAGATTGGCTTCGATGCTGGAGATATGACAGGTTACGCCCGGCACCTCGGGGTCCTGCAGGATCTCGATCTTGATATCCTTTGTTGTGAACAGGCCGAGCGATACATCGCCGACTTCGTCGTCGTTACAGGCTGACAGCGCTGTCGCCGCCAACACAATGGCAAGAACCGCTTTCAGGCGGGTTCTGTGTAACAAAGCAGGCAACCTCAAGCCTTTGTCTCGACGGCTGTGAGCCAGCCATGTGAGTCTTCGGCACGCCCCCATTGAATATCGTTGAGAGCCTGGCGCAGCCGTCGGGTGGACTTGCCGGCCTTACCATCACCGACTGTGTATTCCTGACCGTTGTGCAGCAAGGTACCCACCGGCGCCAGAACTGCAGCCGTGCCTGAAAGCGCGGCCTCACAACCTGGCTTCGTTGCCCGCTCGAGAAGTTCATCGACCGAGAGCGCGCGCTCCTGGACATCGAAGCCCATATCCCTTGCTAGGGTAAGAATCGAATCCCGGGTCACACCGTGCAGAAAACTCTGGTCCAGCGCCTTGGTGATCACCTCGTTGCCGTCGATGAGGAGGAAATTTGCGGCACCGGTTTCCTGAACATCGCCACCGGGGCAGAACAGGACCTGATCGGCCTGAACCGTGGCCTTGGCGCGCTGAATGGCGAGCAGGGCGCTGGCATAATTGCCGCCGCACTTCACGGTCCCCATGTGCGGCGCGCAACGCATGCCGTCATCGTCGAGCAACAGCCTGAGCGTCTTGTCATTGCCAGCGAAATAATCCCCCACCGGTGACAGCATGACATACAGCAGTGAGGTGGCCGTAGAGGCAGCCGCCTTGCCGATGGCCGCCTCGGTACCGATATGTGTCGGCCTGATGTACATGGAGCCGGGTGGTTCGGGAACCTGCGAGGCGAAGCGACCGACGATGTCGAGAATCATCTGACTCACGGCAGGCTTGTCGATGGCTGGCATACCTAGCAGCTCGGTGCTCTGTCCAAGACGTGCTACGTTCCGGTCCATCCTGAATATTTTCACGCTGCCGTCAGCATGTCGAAAGGCCTTGAGCCCCTCGAAGCAGGTGCTGGCATACTGCAACACGTGCGCGCCGGGGTGGAGTTCGATTCGTTCGCCGGACACGATTTCCGCCGGAGTCCAGGAGGTGCCGTTGAAACGGGCTGCTGCCATTTCAGGCATGAAGACACTGCCAAACGCTGTCATTGAATATTCCCGAGAGTAGCTCGGCACCTGAGACAGGCTCAGCGCCAGCAAGAAATTGATGCTGCTAATTTACTGTAAACAGCGAAGGAGTAACAGTGCCTCGCCAGCAGACTTTGCCGATGGTGTCGCCGTGCGGGTACCCGTGCCTGAGGCTTTCAGGATATATTCGGAAGGTGCTGACCGGATTGTAGCGGTAAGCGATGATGAAATCGCAGAAGCTATCCGCTGCTATTACAGGTGTACCCACAATGTCGCGGAGGGTGCTGGTGCTGCACCGCTGGCGGCCTTGTTACAGGAGCGCCACGAAATGGCCGACTGCAAAGTCGGCGTCATCCTCTGCGGTGGTAATATCGATACCGATATTCTGACAGTGGTGCTGGCAGGTGGAACGCCGCAGGTAGCGTAAAGTGGCCGGTCTTGCGTATGCCTTCTGGAAAGTACGACATATATCAGAGCCCACTACGGCGCTGGTGGCGGGTCGAAATTAATAGCACCTTGGAAGATCAGGAGACTGCTAATGAACAGGACTATTTCAATGTCATTGCTGCTTTTGTTCGCAAGCACCCAGGCCTATGCCGAGTTTACTGGGGCTGGCGCAAACGAGGCTGACACTACAGTCGAGCAGGTTATTGAAGAACGAGAAGAGGATCGCGAAGTTTCGCTGACCGGCTTTCTGGTGAAACAAGTCGATGAAGAGCGCTACTGGTTCAAGGACCATACCGGCGACCTGCAGGTGGAAATCGAGTCAGCTGCATTCGGTGGTACAGAAATTACACCTGAAATGAAGATTCGGCTCACCGGGGAAGTTGAAGTGGAGTTCGAATCGGTCACCGTGGATGTGAGTAGTCTCGAGGTCATCGACCAAGGGCTGCCGACGAGGCAGCAACCTGTCCTCGGTCGCGACCGAGAGCTTGATATCTAGCCAGGGGCATCCAGCCTGCCTACTGGACGACTGTCAGCAGCCTGTTCAGTTGTTGCCGGAGCCGATCGTTCTCCACCTTCAGATGCTCGATGTCCTCCAGTAGGTCCAGTACCAGGCCAATGTCTGCCCAATCCATTTCCAGGTCTCGGTGCAGCCGGGCCGCCTTGTTCACGCGTGTGACGGCAGCAACGCTGAACTGCCATTGGTGAGGTTCGGTGCCAGCAATCGGCAGCGCGATCTTGTACTGCACCAGCTCTACCAGGTACTCCACGGGGAGATGTGCCGATTCACATAGTTCTTCGAGGCTCATCTGTAGACTTGGTGAGTGCACGTTGGCAGCATCTGTCATGGCTATATGCTCCATTCTTCTCGTGGGTCGAAACTCGCCTGCTCGGCCAGTTGGCTCCAGAGTTTTTTCACATCGTCACTATCTGTCCTGGGCAGTACGATCTTCAGAACCGCATACAGATCGCCAGTGCCGTGCTTGCCGACGAGGCCCTTGCCCTTGATGCGCAGGCGCTGGCCAGACTGGCTCTTGGGCGGGATGCTGAGATTCACCTTGCCGGTCAGGGTGGGCACGGTGACCTTGGTGCCGAGTGCAGCCTCCCAAGGTGCCAATGGTAGCGTGAGCACGAGATTATCACCCTCGACATCAAATAGCGGGTGCGGAACCAGGCGGATGTGCAGGTAGAGATCACCACTGGGGCCATTCCCCATGCCCGGGCCGCCCTGGCCCTTCAAACGGATGCGCTCACCGTCCCGCACGCCAGCCGGGATCTTTACCTTCAGCGACTTCCGGGTTTCCTGGACCTGTCCGCGCCCATCTGTCTGCGGCACGGAAAAGTCCACAGGTACGGTCCGGTCCGTGAGGGTTTCCTCGAGCAGAACCGGCCACTCCATCTCGAAATCCCGGCCCTTTTGCTGGAATGAATCCCGTCTCGATTGGTGTCGGCCGAAACCAGCCTCTGCACCAGCGCCGCCGAAGATGGAGTTGAAAAAGTCGGTGAAATCGGTATCCGACGCAAACTGTTCGCCAGCGCCAGCGCCAGCGCCAGCAAAGCCGCCGCGTGCCTGGCCGTGAGCCCCTGCACGGCCGCCGTAGCCGCGCTGACGAGCCTCTCTCAGTGCATCATATTCAGCGCGCTTGTCACGGTTCTTCAGCACCTCGTAGGCCTCGGAAACCTCCTTGAACCTGGTCTCCGCGTCCGTCGCCTTGCTCACATCAGGATGATACTGCCGCGCCAGCTTTCTATAGGCCGTCTTGATGGCCTTGTCGTCAGCTGAGGGATCGACCCCCAACACAGCGTAATAATCCTTGAACTCCATCGCTGATAACTCCTTGATTGCTAGTCATCAATCTGTTTTCTCAGTTTAACCGGCGGCGCCCGGCGTTTTGAGAGCCTGATGTTAAGCATCTCGACCAAGACCGAGAAGGCCATGGCAAAGTAGATGTAGCCCTTTGGAATATGCATATCGAAGCTCTCTCCTATCAGTGCTACGCCGACGAGAATGAGGAAGCTCAGTGCCAGCATCTTCAGTGTTGGATGCTTTTCAACAAACTCACCAATCGATTTTGCAGACAGCATCATCACCAGAACGGCCAGTATGATTGCGATGACCATAACCGGGATATGATCGGCCATACCAACCGCAGTGATGACCGAATCGAGTGAGAAAACGATATCCAGAATTGCGATCTGCACCAGTGTTGACACGAAGTTCTTGCCTGCCTGGACCTTCACATCTTCTGTATCGTCAGGCTCCTCCAGGCTGTTGTGTATTTCATGGGTACTCTTGGCTACAAGGAAAAGCCCGCCCAGAAGCAGTATGAGGTCGCGCCCTGATATTTCCTCGCCCAGCACAGTGAACAGCGGATCAGTAAGCCCCATGACCCAGGCCAGTGATAGCAGCAGCGCAATCCGCGTGATCATCGCCAGGGCGAGACCAAACGTTCGCGCTCTCTGGCGTTGTTCTTCAGGTAGGCGGCTTACCAGAATGGTGATGAAGATGATGTTGTCGATACCGAGCACGATCTCGAGTGCTGTCAGCGTCGCCAGCGCAATCCATGCCTGTGGGTCAGAAATCCAGCTTAACCATTCCATGTTATGTTCTCTAAGGGTGTCAGAATTGAGTCGTTCAAAAGTGAAAGCGATCAGTTGGCCGGGCGGTCACTGACCGACTTCCGACCTGTTAATTGTGGCGGCTTCCGACCGCGCTGCCGTGAGCCATTCCTGCATCGCTGGATGAGCCAGTGCGACAGCCATGTAGTCACGCGATCGAGATGAAATGTCGACGGCATAGGTGGCAAATCGAAAGACCACCGGAGCAAACATACAGTCGGCAATCGAGAATTCGCCGAATAACCATGGCCCGCCGTGGCGTCGCAGCATCTGAGACCACAGCGAATCGATACGCTGGATATCGTTGATCAGCGCACTGCTGGACGGTACCTGGCGCCCGGTGGCGCGACAGTTCATCGGCATGGCCTCCCTGAGGGCGGCAAAGCCTGAATGCATTTCTGCACTGCAGGCACGTGCCTCTGCACGCTTCGTCAGGTCTGTTGGCCACCCCTTTCCGGTCAGATACTGCTCCGAGACATATTCGCAGATGGCCAGCGAGTCCCAGATCGTGAGCCCATTGTCCAAAAGCACAGGGACCTTGCCTGCACCCGTGTACTGGCGTATTTCGTCGGCCGTCGTGTCCGTTGCCAGCGGGATCATCACTTCTGCGAAATCGATGTCGTGAGCGCGCAGCAGAAGCCAGGGTCTCAGCGACCAGGAGGAGTAGTTTTTATTCCCGATAACGAGTTCCATGACTCAGCATCCCTTGAAAATGTGGTGTTGAAAACGCAGGAAATATACCGTGTGGCTGCGTCAAGGAACAGCAGCAGGCGAGATCGGCACCTGACGCGTAGTGAGCAGGAGGCCGGCCAATATCAGAATGCCGCCCGTGATGTAGAACAGGCTCATGCGCTCGCCGAGGAAAAGGCCTGCCAGCACCGCAGTAAATATCGGGCCGAGATACATGAACACTGCCGCACGCGAGGGTCCGATGCTGTGCACGCCGTTATTCCAAAACGCGTAGGCCAGCAGGCCCGGAAAGATGGCGACGTAGGCCAGTGGAGGAATCACGCTGGCATCGACTACGAAGCCACCTGAGATGAACAGCAGATCGACCAGGTAGAAAGGGGATATGACCAGCACGCCAAGGCCGACCTGTACTGTCAGGAAGGTCAGCGGTGCGAGCGGCACTGCGTGACGTCGCAACAGTACTGAAAACAGCCCCCAGCAGCTTACTGCTGCGACCATGATCAGGTCTCCAGGATGAAAACTGAGCTCACTCAGCGTCGACCACTGTCCCCGGCTGATGACGACGAGTATACCCAGCAAGGCCAGCAGTATGCCGAGAGTTTGGGACAGTCTGAGTCGCTCTCCGAGAATCAGCCAGGCCAGAAAGGCCACCATGATCGGAATGGTCGAAGCCACGAGTGAGATGTTCAGCGCTGTCGTCGTCAGTGCGGAAAGGTACAGCAGCGTATTGAACGCGCCCACGCTCAGGGCAGACAGCAGTAGCAGTGGCCAAAAGTGTTCGGCGATGACCTGCCTTTGTCGCCATACGCCCGCCAGGCCGAATGGAAGCAGAATGCACAGGGCAATCGACCAGCGGTAGAACGACAGCGACAGCGGTGGAATCGTATCGACAACGCTGCGACCTACGACGGCATTGCCGGCCCAGAACAGCGCAGTGAGTGTAAGCCCCAGATAGGCCAGCCAGGGCGTTGGCGTGGGTTTGTTCAAAATGATGGATCCATCAATTGTCTGCTTCTCCTTTACGAACAGGGGTCCTATGATGGCGGCTTTCAATGAGCCTCCGAGATCAGCATACATGAGAAATTGCCATGACGGCCGCTAGAGCCTGGCGCCGGCGTATGATCGCCGCAGTGGTATTTGTCGCCTTCCTCGTCGCCGCCAAGTTGATGATCGACTGGCGCTATGGCGTCGCAGTCACACAGGCAACGACTTTATTCGATGGTTGCCACAAAGCCTGGGCGCATCGCGGCTTCGTCAATGAGCATGAGGAGAATACACTTGGTAGTGTCGAGGCCGCAGCGTCGATGGGGGCGTCGGGAGTCGAGGTCGATATCCTGTACGACCTGCCCACTCAGCAGTTCATCGTTTCTCATGATGAGCCATATCAGCGAACGAATGGCGAGTTTCTGACGCTGGACAAGCTTCTTGCAGCTTTCCCGGCAGATACTTTTCTCTGGCTGGACGCCAAGAATCTGAGCAGTCTCTGGCCTCATGACGCGCTCAACGCTGTAGCGAAGTTGACTGCTGCCATCAAGGCAAGCGGGCTGCAGGATCGAGTCCTGGTGGAGTCACGCAATCCACTGTATCTGGGATGGCTGGCTGATGAAGCGATTCATACCAGCTATATGATCAGTCCGAATGCCAAGTATGCAGCGCCGTTATTCTGGCTGAACGTGTATTTCATGAAACTGAGTTATACCTGGGGGCCTTTCAGTGCCCTGTCCATGAACGACTATCGATACGGAGAAAAGGTGGCCGATGCCTTCGGTGACGACATTGCCATTCTCGTCAGTACGGTGAACGAGCAGGCAGATTTTGAACGCTATGCCCGGCACCCGAACATTCGCGTGGTATTAACGGATAAGGACTTCTTCGCCTTCGACAGCTGCGCGGTCGCGGTCGACGATCCGGTACTGCCCCCAGGGTAGGGCCTGCATGGTGAAGTCTGGTCGGCAGGCCTCCTCGCGGGCACGCCGGCTCACCAGCGTAGGTCGACAGAAGATGAGCGTGTCGTCATTTTCCACAACCTGCATGTACAGGTTGTCTTCGTGCAGCTTCTCGCCCTGGAAGTAATGTACGTTTTGCTGCTCATTCGGGTTGTCCAGTTGGTAACCCATCGTCCCGAGCAACCACCGGCCTATCTCGTAATGACTGATAAACCGTGAATCCGGCAGTCGATAAGGGGTATCACTGTCGTCATCATGTTTCTGGTGCAACACAATTGGAACGCCAGCGACATTGGCTGTGAGGCGGTTGTGTCCCCACAGCGTGTCTTCCCCGAGCTCCTGACCATGATCTGAGGTGAAAAGCCATAAATGATCACCATCGAAATTATCGCTCAGGTATTGAATCGTCGAAGCGAGAATCTGGTCGAGGTATACGACAGCATTGTCATACGCGTTCGACATGCGGGTGTCGTAAGGCACTTCATCACCGTCTGGCCAGCGGGCAAACCCTTCGTCTTCCGTGGCGTAGGCCTCCTCGTAAGGTGAATGAGTGCTGCGCAGGTTGATAACCACGAAGTTGCGTTCGCCCCAAGCCTGGTTTTTCAGCCAATCAAGCACGGCCTTGTCGCCGTTCATGCTCAGGTCTATGGGGTTGTCTTCTTTCGTGATATGCACGTCGATGAAGCGGCTGCCAATGCCGTTCATCATCTTCGACTCCTGTGTGGATATCCAGAAGGTCTTGTAACCGGCAGCCTTGGCGAGGCGGAACATGTTCGCGGTGCCGTCCTCGAGCGCCTTGAAGTTGCCAGGCTCCGCGGTAACGTTCATGAACAGGGGTAGCGTCGAGCCGGTAGCTACCGATGCAGCAATGCCTTGTGCGGCCTGCAGTTCACCCTGCGCCCACAGCGCTGAGAGATTCGGAGTGGTCTCGCGGTAATAACCGCCCACGCCGAGACGGTCGGACCGGACGGAGTCGGGCATCAGGACCCATATATTTTCAGGCGGATCGGCGGGCGCGGTGTAGCTGACTGAGTAGGGTGCGTAGTCTGGTCCCTTGATCGTTTTCTCGCGGCCCATCATGCGAACAGCGTAATAACTGAACACGTTGATGGAGTTATGCAGTGAACTGCGTGTTGACCCTGGCATGAAGGCGAGCATGTCGCGAGTGATGGCGCGGTTCGGCTTGCTACCGAGCACCAGCAGCACGATGATCAGAGGTATCCACGAACGGCCGATACGGAAGTGCCTGATGCCCCAGTTGAATGCTGCGAAAAGGAGGCCGTAGGGAATGCCCCAGGCCAGAAGTGCTGGCCAATGGTCTTTGAAGGTACTTTCGACGGCGCCGCCAATTTCGTGGCGCTCGGTGAATATTTTACTGATATCGATGGCCGTAAGCGGATCGCCCACATAAGAGATGTGAGAGATCTGCAGGAGCTGCATGAAGGCAAACAGCATCAATACGAGATTGACGAACCATGGGCGGCCACTGAGCCAGAGGCAGAGGTTTATGATCCAGAGCACGATGACGTAGGAGAGTTCGAGCTCCGCCTGATTGTTCGGCGTGTAGAGCTGCTGAAGAAAATCATCTGCCAATAGCAAAATGGTCGTCAGTGTGGCCAGACCTGCCATCAGCGCCGACCGGCGCAGGGAGGGGCCTCTCACGCCAAAGTTGGCTGTAAATGCTGGAAACATAACTGAATCGTCTTTCTGGAGCCCGCCAGACTGTTGTGACATCGTCAAGCCGGATTGGCCTGCGGGGCGGATTGATTTGCCTGACTTTTGGGGGGCAAACAAGCGCGCGCATTTAACCTCACGCGATGTGCAGAGTCAACGAGACCCGTCTGATTCTGTGGGCTGCTGAACAAATCCATGGTCGTGGCCGTAAAGTCTTGAGTCACATCAGGAGTAAATGACATGAAGCCAGACAATAAGGATAAGAACGACTGGATCGAATATGCCGCCAGAGCCGGATACAGTGCCAAGATGGTGGTCTACACACTGCTCGGCGTACTTGCCATTCTCACGGCCTTCGGCTCGCAAAGCAGCGAGCAGCTTTCGCAGAAAGGCGTTTTCCAGGAAATTCTCCAGCAGCCTTTTGGCCGCGTTTTACTTGGTCTCGTTGCCGCTGGCCTCATCTGCTACGCGTTCTGGCGCATCGTGCAGGCGGTGAAGGACACCGAAAACACGGGTGACGATGCCAAAGGCTACATCAAGCGCATTTTCTTCGTCATCACGGGTCTGATCTATGGCGCAGGCGGCGTAGTGGCAGCCAGGATGGTCACAGGAACCAGTTCCGGGGGCTCAGGCGGTGACAACACCGAAAGCATGACGGCCCGGCTCATGGGCATGGAATGGGGGTTATGGCTGGTCGGGCTACTCGGTGCGCTGGTTCTCGCTTTTGCTTTTGTACAGTTCAAGCACGCCTGGAAGGCTGATTTTATCAGCAAGTTCCGTCGGGGTGAGATGAGTCAGAACGAAATTGATGCGAGCTGTCACGCCGGGCAAAGTGGGTATGCCGCGAGGGGTATCGTCTATCTCCTTATTGGTATCTTCTTCATACAGGCTGCCTGGACAACCGACCCCCAGGAGGCTGGCGGCATGAAGGAGGTGCTACAGACCCTGCTGCAGCAGCCTTACGGGCCCTGGTTGTTGGCGCTGGTAGGCGCGGGCCTGTTGGCCTACGGTGTCTTCTGTGGCTTTGAGGCGAAATACCGCCGAACCAGGCTGGAGTGAAACGGGACGCTAGCTGCCCAGGCCCAATGTAGCCCCTATACCCGCGAGAATCGCGATGCCCATGACGGCAAATATCATGGCTGCGATACTATGGACCAGCTTCACTGGCATTCGGTGGGCCAGTTTCTCGCCAACATAGACTGCCGGCACGTTCGCGATCATCATGCCAAGCGTGGTGCCGGCTACCACCGCGAGCAATGCTGTGTACTGAGCGGCTAGCGCCACCGTCGCGATCTGCGTCTTGTCGCCCATCTCGGCCAGGAAGAAAGCAATGAGTGTCGCGACGAAGGCACCATAGCGGGTACGCGCCAGGTCTCCCTCCTCCACCTTATCGGGAACCAGAATCCACGCCGCCATCGCGAGAAAGGACACACCGAGTATCCACCGCAGGTGTTCGGGTGATGCAAGCGACGTAATCCAGGCGCCAAGCGCTCCAGCGAGGCCATGGTTGAGTAAGGTGGCTAGCAGAATGCCGAGCACGATAGGCAATGGCTTCCGATAGCGGGCAGCAAGGATAAATGCCAGCAGCTGAGTCTTATCGCCTATTTCGGCGAGCGCCACTATGCCTGTAGACACGAAAAAGGCTTCCATGAGCCGCATACTCCGTACAGATAGCCAAGCGTGTAGAAGGACCGTTGTCGACGGCCCGGCATGATAGGCGCGCGGTGGTAATCTGTCGAGCCGAAAAAGCCCCTGCTTACAGGACGATACAAGTATCGCGACATATCGCCTACTCAATCCGGCATTTCTAGCCTATCTTTTCATCAGAAAAGCGCCACTGCTCAACCTGAGGTTATGGTTTTTATGCCTGCACAGCTCTCTATCGCCCAGCGTCTGGGTTTCGGATTTGGCCTGGTTTTCCTGTTTATGGTGGCCATCAGCCTGATTGGTATCAATCGCGTGGGCTTCATCGATGATGTCCTCACGGAGGTCAGCGAAGGTGCCTCGGCCAAACAGCGGCAGGCTATAAATTTCAGGGGAAGCGTGCACGACAGGGCTATCGCCATTCGCGATGCGGTTCTGGTGACTACTGATCAGGCGTTAAACCGACATCTCTCGGAAGTGGAGCGGCTCAACGATTTTTATCAGGATTCAGCCAGAACCATGACAAACCTGTTCGCTGAAAAGGGCAAGACCGCTGAGGAAGCAAATCTGCTCAGCAGGATTCAGGATATCGAGCGCACCACACTGGCACTCACCGATCGTCTCATCACACTGCGAAAGGATGATGATATCGATGCGGCCAGAACCTTGTTACTTGCCGAAGTATCGGCAGCCTATTCAGAATGGCTGAAGCGTATCAACGCTTTCATAGACTACGAAGAATCGCTTATCAGAAGTGAAATCGCGCTGGTACGCGATGTCGCCGGACAGTTTGCGAAGACGATACTGGGGCTTACTACCGTTGTCTTGCTGGTCAGTATCGTCGTCTCGATCCTTATTATCAGAAACCTCAAGCGTACGCTCGGCGCAGAGCCCTATGAAGTGGCCGAGGCCATTCAACGACTCGCAGACGGCCAGCTGAAGCAGGATATCCAGACGCAGTACGACCAAAGCGTCATGGGGGCCTTACGCACAACGCTGGCACGGTTGATGGACACCATGCGCGAGGCGCGCTCCAGTGCAGACGCACTGACGAGTTCATCCGCTGAACTGCTGCGCACCTCCGACCAGAACAGTTCACAGATTCAGGTTCAGTCGCGCGAGACAGAGCAGATGGCAGCGGCCATCAACGAAATGGCCTCATCGGTTTCTGAAGTGGCACGCTATGCTGCGCAGGCTGCTGAAGCAACGCAGACGGCCGATCAGGAAGTGAAGACCGGCAACCGTGTGGTTCAGGAGTCCGCAAGTGCCATCAACAAGCTGGCGCAGACACTGGAGCAGGCCGCCGAAACCGTCCACGGCGTATCGAAAGACAGTGGCAATATCGAAACCATTGTCGAAGTCATCAATGCCATTGCAGAGCAGACCAACCTGCTGGCGCTCAATGCGGCCATCGAGGCTGCCAGAGCGGGTGCACATGGCAGGGGCTTCGCTGTGGTCGCTGACGAGGTTCGGTCACTGGCGACCCGAACGCAGAATTCGACCCGTGAGATTCAGGACATGATCGGGAAGCTGCAGCAAGGTGCGGGCAAGGCAGCGGCGGTGATGGAAACCAGTCGGGATCTTGCGCGCAAGACCGTTGAGCAAACGCGCGAAGCCGAACAGGCACTTGCCAGCATCGGCCGTGAAGTCGGTTCGATCAAGGATATGAACGTGCAGATCGCCAGCGCCGCTGACCAGCAGAGCGATGTGGCTGAAGAAGTGAACAAGAATATCACCCGCATCCATGACGCTACCATTGCCACATCGGCAGGTTCTGATCAGGTAGCGTCTTCGAGTCGGAAGCTGTCCTCGCTGGCTGACCAGTTGACCAGCAAGGTGAGCTTTTTCAAAACCTGAGCAGTCTGAACCTGGTCAGTCCATTGTCGGCTTGTAAAGGCTGAGAATGGCTTCCAGGTTCTCAAAAGCACTGACGGCGGAAGCTGCAGCGGCGTCGATATCGATCTCGCCGCTCAGCTCGGCCTCCTCCAGAAACCTCAGAAAGTCCTTCCAGAAGAATCCCGTCCTTTTGCCAAATCCATGGAAGAAAAATTGGTCGCGACCCGGCGTGAGACCGAGCTGCTGCTGGATGTGACGGCTGATACGCTGTCCCCCGAGCGTTGATCCCTGCCGGACGTACAAATATCCGATTGCCTCACTGCCGCTCATGGCAGCATGGTCGTTTTCTGGCTGTGCAGCATAGGGTGAGTGCTGTAGACCCAGCACTGCAAAGTCCTTGGCAAGCCAGTCGAGAGGCGTGGCCTCGTGAGCGAATGCGAGGCCAGCGCGACTGAATCGCGGCTCCCAGATGCTGTAGAACGTATGGAAGGCTCCCAGCACCGTTCCGTAGCCCTGCAGCGAAAGGCTTGTCTCATGAAGCTGAGTAAGCATCGGATGGTGATGCAGTCGAAGATGAACGGTCTCCGTGGCCTGCTTCAATTCAGCGGCTAATCGGCTGGTAGAGGAGGGTTTGGCCAGCGCCTGGAGGTGGTCACGCATGGGCTGAGGTCTATTCTGCGGGTGTCACGGTCTATGTTAGCTCAATCCACGTCCGGCGCAGGTTTAACTGGATCAGTCTGAACGGAAATACTGCTCAACTGCGGCAGGGCAGCGCCGAGGTCGGCGCGAGGGGCAACAAAGACCGTCACCTTGTCCAGCTGCGCGAAGATGACCGAGGGCTGCGTGCCGAACATGGCGCGAAAGGTGTGCGAAAAATGTGCCGAGTCAGTAAAGCCGGCAGCGATTGCCGCCTCAGTGAACGACTGGCCTTTGGCCACGCCTATTGCCGTTATAAACATTCGGTGCCATTGCCGATAACGTCGAATCGGCACACCAATCTGCTGGCGAAACAGCTCGACGAGACGCGAGACCGACAGGTTCACTTCCTGCGCCAGCTTCTCTACAGGGCGATTTTCGGTGACCGATGACTTGATGAGATCGACCACGCGCGCCACCCGTGGGTCAGCCACCGTGACGGGTAATCTGCCTCGCCGGATAAGACGGTCCAGTCTTTCATAGGCGACATCAGCGTCAGGTGGCGTCTCTATCATCTGGCGGAAAGCGGTCTGATACCGAGACTCTCCTCGGATGCCTACATGCAGCGCGGGGTGTACCCGGGTCATGAGCGGCAGCAGTGCACTGTAGTCATCGTTGAGGGGGTCCAAATAGCAGACGGCCACTGTCGCCTCTCCCAGCTCGACCGTAGCTGACTGCCCCGCGGCCAGTAACAGGCTCTGACAATCCACGGGGGCCGCCATACCCTTCGCCTTGACCCGTAGTGGTCTGTCCAGACTCACGACTAGCGCGGACGCCGCATGGGTGATGTCCAGGCGTTCCATGAGCGGCCCGATGTAGAGCGTGCGCCTGTCCCATAGATAGAGCAGGTTGGAGAGCGGTGATGTTGGCAGGGCTTTGGCTCCTGGCGCAGCTTCGCCCAACTGGGTCGTGGAGGAGACTGGTAGGCGGCGCGCGTGAATGGTGGATCGTCGGCGCTATATTAAAGCTAAAATCGATGAAATCGCGCAATTCACTCGCGTTCATTGAACCAGTGCCCGATTTTTCGAAGGCCAGCAGATCTTACAAGCGAAGCCTCATGACAAATGTCAGCCTTGCGGTCGATTGACACATAAAAATAATGCAAGGATGACTCGTGAAAAGATTGATGATCTCTGTGGTCACAACCATGGCTATGCTCGTTGCCAGCCAAACCCAGGCTGGTTGGTTCGACTGGTTCAAGAAACCCAACATTAGCGCTCAGACCCAGCACCCCATCGTGCTGATTCCGGGCATCTTCGCCTTCGATACTATTGCTGGCGTCGATCACTTCTACAAAATACCGGCTGCGCTGAGTGCCCAGGGCGCCGAAGTCCACACCGCCAGAATCAATGCGTTCGACAGCTCTGCCAGACGAGGCGCCCGCCTTATCGAACAGCTTCTGCATATCCGCGTGACGACTCAACGACCTCATCTGAAATTCAATCTGATGGGCCATAGCCAGGGCGGCATAACGGCTCGGTATGTCATGAATGCGAGGCCGGATCTCGTCGCCTCGGTCACCACCATGCACACGCCGCATCTGGGGTCGCCGCTTGCCGATATCGTTACTGGTATTGCACCGGAAGGCTCCTTGCAGGGCATAGGCTTTGCGACCTTTGCGAACGCGGTCGGCGACTTGTTGAACCTGCTGTCGAGTAATCGGGTAGATGACGCCAACGTCTATTTCATGCTGGCTGAATTCAATAAGGCAGGCGCTGCAAAATTCAGTCAAGATTTTCCGGCAGGCATGCCTTCGAGCTACTGCGGGCAGGGCCCGGATTCAGTGACCATCGCAGGACACACCATTCGTCTGTACTCCTGGAGCGGTACCTCGAAGGTCACTACGGCCATCGATCTCTCCGATGCCCTGTTTGCTATCACCGGCATACCTTTTCCAGAAGCCAGCGATGGCGTGACTGGTCGCTGCTCAAGCCACTTCGGACGGGTACTGAAGGACGACTACAATATGAACCATCTGGATATATCCAACCAGCTTCTTGGCATGGTGTCGCTATTCGAAACCAAGCCCGAGACGCTGTTCCAGAACCACGCAAACCGCCTGAAAAACGAAGGTCTGTAGCTTCATCTATACCGGGCCATTTCCAGGTGAGCCCGGTCATCTCAAGGTCCAGTCATGAGTTCCAAAGTCGTGTCTTCTACCCGTCGATGTCTGTTGGCCGGAAGTATTGCCGCTGTATGCTTCATGCTGCTGTTCCGGCTCGCCGCTAGTGTGCCAACCAAGGTTGAGTCCGCGGCGAGCGCTGGGATGATCCGGCACGACGCAGGTGGTAGTGCTGTGAGTAAAGGCAACGCTGTGGCCGGTGTTGAGCTTCTCGATACCATAGCCCCTGGCCCCTTACCCGCTTCGCTCCAGGGTGCTGAGCCTGAGCTTGAACTGATAACAGACGCCGAAGGCCATCTGGTTCCCGATTACGATCTCATGGTGCTGTTCGACTTCTATCTGGGGGCGCTCGAAGAGGAGCCGCTCGAAACTGTTCTCGCCCGTCTTCATCTCGCTCTTGCCGCGCAGCTCGAAGGGCAGGCTCTGGCTGAGGCAAAAGATCTGCTGGGGCGATACGTGGATTATCGAATAGGCCTGGCGGAACTTGAAACACAGGCGACCTTGTCGGCCGATGGCAGCTTTGATGCAGACAATCTGCAGGCGCGCTTACAGAGCATACAGGCTCTACGGGCCAGCCTCTTCGATGGGGAAGAGTTGCAGGCATTCTTTCAGCTGGATGAGGTGCAGGATCAGTTTGTGGTCCAGCAGCTGGCCATTAGCTACGATACGACGCTCAGCCCCGGCGAGCGAAGCGAAGCGCTCGCTGCGCTCGAGCAGCAGCTGCCTCAGCCAATTCGAGAGCTGAGACAGCAGGTGCATCAGAACGCCGATCTGTATAGTAAAGCCGAAGCGATGCGCGAGGCAGGCGCTAGTGCAGAAGCCATTTTTCAGGAAAGAGCGGCCGTCCATGGTGAGGCAATAGCGGCAGATCTGGCCAAGCTCGACGAGGAACGGGCACAGTGGCGGGCGAGGATCGACGCCTACGCTGTTGAGCGGCAACGCTTGCTTCAATCAGGCCTGAGTGCTGCCGATCAACAGGCGGCCATCGACGCGTTGCGCGCAGGGCGGTTCTCCGAACTGGAGCAGCTGGAGGTTCGTGCCTTCGAATCTGAGCTCTGACTTGCCCAGGCGAGACACTAGGGCTTGAGGTCCGGGTCCCTGCTCTTGCTGGCGTGCCAGGGCCAGCTACCCGTCAGTTCGACATCCAGCGTAAAGCTCAGGAAGGTTCGAATGACGACCACAACCGCGAGTACGCCGATACTTTCCCAGGTCAGCTCTACCGCTACCGTATGGATAATATCGGCCGCAACGAGAAACTCCAGGCCCAGCAGGATGCCCTGTCCCAATGACTGACGAGACGTCTGGAAGGCCTCTTTCAGATTACTCCGTTTGATGAGACCGACCACCATCACGAAAAGCGCGTAACCCGCCACCGCGACGATGATTGAGATGCCCGCCATTTCTATGGCGCCGGCAGACCAGGAGGCGATCGTCTTTACATATTCCTGCATTTTACTCTCCGCCGTTTGCACAAATCGAGGTTCAGGATGCGGGACACCTATACCCGTGTACGCATTGATACGTGAGCTTGGTCACAGCACGGCTAATCCAAGGGCTCGCCTCGTCGGATCCGACGATGCCCAGTCATGATGGCTGGCGTATCGTTCTGGGCAATTTCCTGGTGAAGAAAGCTGGCTCATGAAACACCCCTTCCTAGGCTACTCTGCAGGCGCGGCAGCGCTTGCCTTTGGTGGCCTGCTCTGGCTGATTGCCGACCGGCCACCAACGCCAGCAATGACAACCGACGCAATACTGCATTCCGATGCGGCGACCACGGGTGAACCTGCTGTCGTTGCAAGCCCGCACCCGGCGCAGACATCGCTTCCTGAGCCAGCCAGACGCCCGCCTGCAGTTGCCGTCACCGACCCTCAGCCTGATCTGCTTTTACAGCCAGACGTCAATCCGGATTATCCCACCTTTCAAGACCGCGTGACTGAAGTCAGCGTACGGCGCAACAACCGGGATTTCGACCCGCAGGCGCTCTGGGTCGCGAGCCAACGGCCGGAAGCCTGGCAAGCTCTGGAGGCGCCCTCGCAGAACTTCGGACTCAGTGCGGAGGAAATGCAGGATGGTCGGGAATTCATCAACATCGACCCCCTCAAGATCGAGTCACTCGTGCCTGGCGACACCCTTGAGCTTCCCATTGCCCAGCTCAATACCACCTTAGTGGCTCAAATTGACGAAGTCCGCAGCGAGGACAATGGCCGCAACGTCACCTGGACCGGCGAGATACTGGGCCTCGATGCGCCAAACCAAATAACGCTGACACGCGGTGGCGATCTGATTATGGCTGGCATATCTACGCCTGACGGCGTTTATGAGCTTCAGGCCCACGGGAGTGAGGGCTGGATAGCCAATGGCGCCACTCTGTTCAAAGGCCAGGACCAACAGATCGTAGTGCCGCCCGAACTTATCGAGAATCCACCAACCCAGGTTGTGCATCTGGAACCGGAAACCTTTGGTGACCATGCCGGTCACAATCACTAACAACCATAACAACAACCACAGGCAGGAGCAGAAGAAATGGGTTCACTCAGTACATTGGTCAAGCGGCTTGGCCGCAGCGTGGCAAGAAGAACGGCGTTTGGTGCAGCAGCACTCGTAACGGTCGCCACGCTGCAAGCTGCTCACGCTGCGACCGTCGACCTGCTGGTGGTTTACGACGACGATTCACGGAACCGCTTCAACGGCCAGGTCGATACCGCCATGCGTGGCTGGGTCTCTCAGGTCAACAACATCTTCAGCGCCAGCCAAATCGACATTCAGTTCAGGCTGGTAGGAACCATGCACCGTAACAGTCCCGGCAACAGCATGGGCGAGGTGCTGGGTAATATTCGCGTAGACGGGGCCATTGCGCAGAAGCGTAGGGAGGTCGGGGCCGACTATGTGACACAGTTGCATCGCACTGGTGCCTGCGGCGTGGGCTACGTTGCTGTATCCCGCGACTGGGCTTTCAACGTCGTTGGGCCCGGTTGCGGCGCACAGGTCCTGGCCCATGAGCTGGGACATACCATGGGCCTATCGCACTCTCGCAAGCAGGGTGATGGTGGTGGCTCCAGATACCGCTATGGCCTGGGTCATGGCATCGATGGCGTATTCGCAACAACGATGGCCTACCCTGGTGTGTTCAACACCCAATGGGTACCGATGATGTCGAATCCCCGCCTGAGCTGCAGGGGGCTGCCTTGCGGGGTGCCCGCCGGCCAGCAGAACGAAGCGGACGCGGCGCTGGCGCTCAACAATGTGCGAAATGAAATTGCCGGTTTTTACTCGGCACCACAAGGCGAAGCTGTCTATCAGTTGCGCGCGAGGCACAGCGGCCGCTGCCTGGATATTGGTGGCTGGTCCACAGCCGACGGGGGCAATCTACTGCAGTGGGATTGTCACGGCGGCAACAATCAGCGATTTCGTTTGCTCGATGCCGGTGACGGATACGTGTTCCTGCAGTCAGTGCACAGCGGCAAGTGTATCGATGTCCAGGGCGTCTCACGGGGGGCCGGTGCAAATGTTTACCAGTGGAGTTGCCATGGCGGTGACAACCAGAAGATCAGGATGGCCGATTTAGGTGGCAGCCTGAGACATCTCGCCTTTAAGCATAGTGGGATTTGTCTGGATATTTTTGGTGCCGATCGCAATAACGGGGCCAACGCTACGCAGTACAACTGCCATGCCGGTGATAACCAGCGCTTCTACCTGGAGCGCTTGTAGCTGCGGTTGATCCTGCAGTTAGAGCCAATTTCCTAGTCGCAGAAGGTCGGGGTTTGCCGCATAATTCTTCCCAGCAGATTAGCAGTCGCTGCGCACCCGGAAAAGCCGGGCGTGTTCGGTCAAGCTGATTAGGGAAATGTAAATGCGAGCACAGTTGATTGGCCTTCTGCTTTTGCTGATGGCAGGCGCAGCTCAGAGCGAAAAGATCACAGCGGTTGCCGATCCGTGGCCGCCCTTCGTAGACCCTGAGCTGCAGTCACAGGGTATTTCGCTCGAAATCGTTCGGGCTGCCTATGCAACCCAGGGCTATGAGATCGATATGGACTTCGTGCCCTGGGCTCGTGCATTGGCGGGCGTGAAGCAGGGTGTGTATGACATCATTCCGAACGCGTGGCGAACCACGGAGCGGGAGGCTTCGTTTTATTTCAGCAAGCCTTATGTCACCAGTAACATCCGCTTCATAAAGCGTAAGGGCGACCCCTTCGAGTACACAGGGCCACGGGCACTGGATGGCAAAGTGGTCGGCATCACTCGCGGCTACGCCTATAACGATGTGTTTGCCAAAGCCGAAAACTTCGAGCGGTCCGAAGCCTCCGATCTCCAGCAGAATGTTCGCAAGTTGCTGCTAAACCGCATAGAGCTCACTCTCGACGATGAATTGGTGGCCAAAACACTCCTGTCTCGGCAGGCGCCACAGCTGTTGTCGCAGATTGAATTCGTCGACCAGCCATTGGCCTTGGCAGAACTACACGTCATAAGTGGCCGGGCTAACCCGCGCCATCAGGAACTCATCGATGCTTTCAACCGCGGACTGGCGAAGATTACGGTCAACGGGACATTAGGTGCGATCTTGCAGGATCTTGAATAGCCACTGCACCTCATTTAGCTGCCAGAGGAACTCTCCATGGTTAGTGCAGACAGCTCTCCCGTAAGTCTTACGGGTCATTTCACAGGCCAGGTCTGGTGTCGACATGATCTGTCGCCGTAACATCTTGGCTCGGATCTGGGCCGGTTGTTATACCAGGCCCAGCGACCGTTTGGCTGGGTCAGCCAGCAGATTTACGGCTCGAATCTCGAATCCATGCTGCTAGTGAGACATCAGTCGCTGGATGACATGGTCCGTGCAGAAATTGAGCGTGGCACCTGTCAGATCGTGGAGATCGCCAGTGGGCTTTCTGGCCGTTCATTGAGAATGCTGGAATCCTATCCGGATCATGGTCTTCGCTATATCGAGGCCGACCTGCCGAGGATGATCAAATGGAAGCGTGATCGTCTCACCCCCGCCCAGAAACAGGACCCGCGTCTTACGCTATGCGATCTGAATATCCTTCGCTTGAATGGTGCCATGAGTTTGCCAGCCGTGCTGGAACAACATGTCGATCCGGCACGACCGGTACTCGTCATCACTGAAGGGCTGGTGAACTACTTCCGCTTGTCGGTAATTCAGGATTTCTGGGCTCGTCTGCAAGCCAAGTTGTCAGTTTACCCCCGAAGTACCTATCTCTTTGAAATCTGGCCGCGTCTGCCGGCTTATACTGAATCGAGGATGCTGAAACTCGGTCTTGCCGCCATCGAACTGCTAACGCGGCAGCGGGTTCCCCTGCATTTTGCTGACGAACAGGAGATTGCTGCGGCCATGAAAGCTACAGGATTCAGGCAGGTGCAGGTGATCAACCCGGACGAGAGCGAGCGTGGGCGTCAGTTTGGCGCGCTACATAAATCCCTGTTCCGACTGGTCAAGGCTGAAAACTGAGGTATAAAAAAGGCCGGCGATCTATCGATCGTCGGCCAATGGGGAGAATGGATGCAACTACCTGGGTAGACCGCATCCATCCAGCGCCTCTCGCTGTCAGTCCAGCGTGGGATAGGCGTTTTCTGTTAGATGAGGCCGGGTAATCCGCCTCGTCCATGGCCGGTATAGCCGTAACTATCGATCGACACGTCCATCATATTCGCGATCGACACCAAAAGTTTGCTATGAGCATCGCCGTCGAAATCGAGATAGCGACCGGTCTGCAGCGCGCCGCCAGCGTTCCCCGCCAATATGAATGGCATATCCTTGTGGTCATGGTCGTTACTGTCGCCAAGCTCTGAGCACAGGAAGATGACCGAGTTATACAGCAGGCTATTGCCATCGCTATCGGTACGGCTGTCCAGGCTTTCGATCAGGTAACGGAACTGCTCCATGAAGTACTGCTTGTACTTGACGAACTTCTGGGCGGTCGCGCTGTCACGGTTACCATAGTGTGAAGTATCGTGATGCCCCTGATCGATATTCCGTACCCGCGTCGGGCTTACCGGGTGTGACCACATCAGCGTGGCCACTCGTGTCATGTCACAGGCGAAAGATTGGGTAATCAGGTCCATCTGCAGCTTGCCGATGGTCTCGAAGTGTTCCTCCAGGTGGATCTTTGGTGGATAGCCATGATAACCCTCCGGCACAGTAAACCCACCGCTGTTGAAGCTGCCTGTTGTGCACACGCCACCACTATTGCCACCGTCGAGTATTCGCTGTTCAACCTCACGGACACTGGCGGTATGCTTTTCGAGCTTTTCGCGCTCATTGGCACCCAGACGGGCATTGAGTCTAGTCAGGTCACCCATCACAGCATCGAGGATGCTGCGCTTGCGGCGATTCGCCAGTGTCTCGTCGCCGGGTCCGGCGCTGCCAGCGAATATGTTTTCGAAGGCGTTGAGTGGGTTGTCGTTCATGGTGATCGGGATTTTCCCCGATGAATAGGACACGACGTTGCCAGCACCATTCTGAAAGTTGGCACCCACACCCAGGTGCAGCGACTTGAAGGGCAGGTCTGCCCCCACTCGCTGGCCCAGGAAATAGTCGAGCGAGCTGTCCGAGTTGCCGGTGAGCACTTTAGCGACACCGCCTTCGTGCGTGGAACCACCCTCGTACATTGTGAGGCCGCGGGTGAAGACACAGTGTTGCTTGACACGTTCGAGCGGGCTGGTCATCGGCGCGAGCGTGAAGTTTGTCTCTGAACCAGACGGATGGAAAAGCTCCGGAATGGCGCCATCCGGGATATACACGAACACTGCACGCTTGGCAGCAGTACCCGCGGCGAATGCGGAGCGGCTCCAGGGAATGGAGGCCAAGGGCGCTGCAAGTGCAGCACCGGCCAGGCCTTTGACAAACTGACGGCGATTGGCTTTCATCATGGTCTCCTATTGATCTCTGCGCAGTGTGAATGACTGCAGCTGCGTGACACCGATCATCAGGTCCTGCAGGTTGAAGTTGTTGCTGGCGAACAGGCTGACGAGGTTCGCGAGCGTGTTCCTGTCGCTGGATGCTTCCACATAGCCTCGGCTGAAGCGATAGAACTGCGTCGCCATACAGGCTTTCGTCCCGCCGGTTTCCGCGAGCACCGATTGCATGTCCCGAGCGCCGTCATAGGCCGCTGTCGTTGAGCTCAACAGACCATCTAGACCATGGATGACTGCAGAGGTGTCTACCAGCTTGTCCTTGTCTTTCGTGCGGAAGCCGCCGGCACCATCAAAGGCTTCGAAGCCGAAGCCCACGCCATTGAGGTACAGGTGGCAGGCCTGGCACTCTGGCGCCTTGGTGCGCTCTGCAAAGCGCTCACGAGTCGTCATCTCGGGATCCGGGTCGGGGAAACTGGTATCCAGGTCCACCGGGGGTGGTGGCAGTTGTTGACACATGATGCGGTCGCGAACGAAGGCGCCTCTTGGTACCGGAGCGGTTTCATTGGCGTGGCCGTGTGCTGCCATGACTGCGCCGAGGGTTAGCAGGCCGCCGCGGTTACCGGTCGTGTCAGCCACTTTCTGAACGGTATTGCCTGTGACACCAGGAATGCCGTAATAGTTCGCCAGTGCATTGTTAACGAAGACGTAGTCGGCGTTGAACAATTCATCGAACATCTGGGTGGAGTCGAACACAACATGGTTGAAGAAGGCTTTCATCTCCATGTCCATGGCCGCTCTGACCGCCGGCGTGAAGTTCGGATAGATGCCCATGTCCTTGCTGCCAATGGAGTTCTGATCGGCTTCCAGCCACTGTGCAACGAAGTGGCCCATATGCTCCCGGGCTTTAGGGCTTTGCAGCAAACGTCTTGCCTGTTCGTTCAGCTGGGCTGGCGTCGAGAGCGCGTTGCTGGCAGCAGCTTGTAACAGGGCGGCATCTGGCGCGCTACCGTGGAACATGTAGGACAACTGCGAAGCCACTTCATATGGTGTGAGTCGGTAAATATTGCCGCTCACCGCCTCACCGAGTTCGCTGATGTACAGGAAGTTCGGCGACACGAGCATGGCTTGAATCACCTGTCTCATACCGGCGTTGAAATCACCCTCACTTTCGAACAGCGTTTCATAGCTTGACTGCTCAGCGGCAGAAAGCGGTCTGCGAAATGCTTTCAGGCCAAAGTCCTTGATGAAGCGTTCTGCGCAACCGGCGCTGCCGGGATCACAACTGAGTAGGTGTGCCCGTCGTTGAGCCACTGCACGTTCAGCAAGCGTTTCAGCGGCACCGAGATATTCATCGACATGGCGACTAGTCACCACGTTCTTGCTGGCGTTGTTGTCAAACCCGCGAACGATGGCTTCTACAGGGAAATTGTTTGTCACGTCTGGCGTGACGCCTAGCAGATCCCGCACCGTATTTTCGTACTGGTAACGGGTGAGCAGGTTGAGTTGTCGCGGGCCCGGTGTTTCGTCCTCCAGGTCCACGGGCGCGTCATCCCAGAAGGTTTCAGCAATGTAGGCTGCGACCTTGTCAGAGCAGTCTGCGCCACAAGCCGTTGGATTGCCGAGCGGCATGCGGGCCTCGATATAACTCGCCAGCGCAGTCAGCTCCTGCCGGCTGGTTAGCGCTACGCCTACAGAGCCGCCGCTGCCATCATCACCATGACAGCTGGCACACTGCGCCTCATATATACTCTGACCAGTGTCTGCACCATCGCCGCCGCCGGTTCCACCATCGCCATCGCCATCGCCATCGCCATCGCCGCCGCCATCGCCGCCGCCGGTTCCGCCATCGCCATCGCCGCCGCCATCGCCGCCGCCGGTTCCGCCATCGCCATCGCCGCCATCGGTTCCACCGTCGCCGTCTTCGGCAGTGTCCACAACTACGATCGCTGATGACTCAGAAGGCACGCTGCCATTCAAAGCGACCACACGGTAGGCGAATTCGCCCTCCGCATCGAGCTGATCCGAATAGCTGGTCTGGTTCGCTGCAACGGTGCCGACAGTCTGCCAGTAGCTGTCGTTCGACATCCGCTTGATCATGAAGCCGGTCTCGTTGTCGCTGAGATCCTGCCAGTTGACCGTGCTGGTCATGGTTGCAGCCGTGTACGTGCCGCCGACGATTGCTGGTGCGGCTGGGGTGGCTGCGATCTGAATGGGCATCGCATCTTCTGAAGCTTCCAGCTGGAGCTGGAAGTAGACTGGCACGGCTTCGCCAATGGACATCAGGCCAGCCAGGGCGCGCAGTACTTCAAGTCCACCGCTCAGCTCGAAATCAGTGCTGTTGATGACGACTGGCTTGAAGCTTGACACTGTCGCGCTGCCCGCTGAGTTTTTCACCACCAGGACCTCTGCCGTTAGCGGTTTGCTCACGCCGTGAAGGAGGAGGTCTCCGCTCAAGGTGATGACTTGAGACTGGCCAACTGCCAGCTTGCTCACGCTTTCGAGGTCAATCTGCGTTTTCAGATACAGCATCGGCAGGATATCGGTCTCAAACAACAGCTCCTTGAGCCGACCATCCCGAATGGCAATATTGGTCGCGACACTGTTGAGGTCGATAGCCAGTGTCGCCATCCCTTGCTCGTTGATGCTCGCCGACATTTCGGTGAACGACTGCACTTCCGCATTGTGTTCGTTCTTGACGGTAACGAAGTTCAGAGTGGAGCGCGCGTTGTTGAGTTGCCATTTTCCGGCGACCGGATCAGGTGTGCCGTTATGGCCGTCGTCTCCATCGTCACCGCCACCGTTGTCGCCATCACCTGGCTCGCCAGTAGAACAGTTCTTTCCGTTCAGGAAGAATTCTGTGGGCAGCGTTTCTGAAGGGTCTGCGATATTGAAACCGAAATTGAAAGTTGCTCCGGTGGCAACCTTCGCGTTATAGCCGGCATCGATAACACCGACCTGATTGCCGATCTGGACATGCTTGCCATTCCAGAGATTGGTTATCTGTTCACTGCCGCCGAATTTCCAGCTGAGTTCCCACTCTTGGAGGGCGGGCCCCAGATTAGTGACCTTTATACTCTGTGTGGCACCATGCCCCCAATTATGCACAGTTCTGAAGTCGACGGTGCAGAGCTCTTCGGCAACGGCCGCCTTGCCCGCCATTGCCCCGAGCGTTAGCAGCGATAGCTTGATCAAGTTATTCATGTTTCTCACTCTTCCGTAAGGGTTGCGTAATCCGCGTCGAAAAACAGGGCGAAATCCACCGGCACGGCAGTGCTGATGGACGTGAGGCTGGCAACCTGCTTGAGTGCGTCTACGCCTGCGCCGAGATCGAAATCATCGGCCTTGATGATGACTGGAGAAGCACTCTGGACCAGAAAGCGCGTGTTGGTCAGGCGTTGAATCCTCAACTTCGCGGGCACCGCTTTCGTCTGCCCATGAAGTTCGAGCTGGGCAGTGACATCGCGCGTCATACTTTCGCCAGGCACCATAGCCTGGAGTGGCGCAAGTTGATCTTCCAGGTCCAGTGTGACAACTGCGCGGGGAAACTGTGCGACTTCGAACAGGAGCTCGTCCAGCCGCTGATCCCGGATGGCGATGCCGGTGTTGGCACTCGCCATATCAATCACCAGCGTGGCTTCACCAGTTTCACTGATTGATCCGGACAGGCCATCGAAGCGATGTGTTTCCACCAGGTTCAGCTTCTTGGTCGATACAAAGTTCAGATAGGACTGGGTGGCATCCAGCTGCCAGTTTCCGGTCGTCGCGGGTGGATCAGTCGGATCGGTCGGGTCAGTCGGATCTGTGGGATCAGTTGGATCTGTCGGCTCGTCGACACCACCGTCGCAGGGTTTGCCGTTCATACTGAAGCTGGTGGGGATTGCGCCGCTCGGCTGGCTCACGTTAAAGCCGAGGTTAAGGCGACTGCCGCTGCTTATCCTGCTGTTCCAGCCGGCGCTCTGAAGCAGCACCGTGGCGCCATCCTGAGAGGCCGTAGCGTTATAAATCGACTCGATCTTTTCCTGACCCGGGAAGGACCATCCGAGCGTCCAGGCATCAGCGTCCGGACCATAATAACTTACGTTGACGCGATGGGTGGCGCCTGTGGGCCAGCTGTGCTGGATTGAGTAGTCGACCTCGCAGAGCGGCCCTGCCAGCGCGCCGCCGGAGGCAGCAACGCTCAGGAGAATACTCAATAGACTGTGTTTAAGTTTCATGGTGCAATTTCTAACCCTTTCAGATGTGTTGGTATTACGACAAGCCGTTTTAACTGCTCCGGGCCTACCGCTTCGGTGTGAGAAGAATTCTGGAAACAACCGCTTTGTAGACGAGGTAGGTCGCCAGACATGTCCAGCTCAGGAACAGCATGTACATCGCGAGAATATTTTCGATGCCAGTATTGAAGTTCAGGGATTTCGAGACGCCCAGGTAGACCGGAAAGATCCAGGAAACGAAAGATACCGACGCAAAGCCGAACATCATGGCCTTCTCATCGACGGTGATATCGGTGAAGAGCTGCTTGCCCACGTTGCGGCTCAGGATGGGAAAGATCTTGCGATGCAGCATAACGCCGTTGATCGTCAACATGGTCACAATGAAGACCTTGCCCCAGATCTTCTGGTTGGTGAGTAGTTCTGGATCGGTAACATAGTAAATCGCCAGAAACGCCAGCCCGGAAGCCCACAACAGAAAGAGCCCAATGCTCACGACCCGAGTCATGAAAGAAAAAACTGCCAGCTTTTCGCTCGTTATTTTGTCGCAGTAGAAATACTTGAAGATCAGCGCATCCAGCATGAGCGCGCCCCCCACACCAAGGCTCAGGCCGATGAGGTGAAGAAAAATGCTGGCGGTTCGAATGGCATCCGGTGCGAGCAAATCCATTTTGAAACTCCATCCTTTTCACGACCGGCTTTGGCGATCGAAAGACGCCAAGGTCGTTTCAGCATCAGGCTGATAACAGCGGCCAGAATCAGAACGTTATCGTTGGCGGCGGATGGTAAGTACTTGCACCTAAGAGAACATCGTCGGATTGGACGACAATCGATTAAAAATAGGCGCTTATGTGGACCTGGTCACACGAACCAGTTCAAACCCAGCCGAGGCGCATGGCCTTGACTACACAAGCAGTGCGATTCGTCACATGAAGCTTTTTGAACATCCGACGAAGATGAGTGCGTAAGGTGGAGCCGGAAATGCCGCAGGCCTGGCAGATCTGGCTGTTGTCTATGCCTTCCACCAGCTTCTCCAGGACGTCGACCTCTCGTGCGGTGAGCATTTCAAGATCTGCAGCTGGCGCATCGGTGGGTATTTGAACTGTTGCGGGATCGTAGGTGATTGTGCGACAAAGTGATTCGATTTCGTCCTCTGTGCAGCTTTTCAACAGTGCGCCGCGTGCGAAGGACATCCGCACCCGTTCAAGCACGAACGCATCGAGTCGATCGAGAAGCACCACGACCGCTAGTTGCGGATGGTTTTCCTGAAGTTCGTCCAGCAAGTTGAAGACGCTGCCAGATCTGAGCTGGCTATCAACGAATACGAGATCGAAATCAAGATTCTTCAGTGCTGTTTTTGCCTCATTGCAGTGAGTGACCTGTACAATGAGTGACCCTGGAATTCTGCGTCTGAGTGCTGCACGGAATCCGTCAGCATAGAAGGGCTGATCCTCGACGAGGAGGAAATGGAGCGGTTTCATCATTGGCACGTCTTCATCCTTGAGCGGCATTACAAGCCCGACGGCAGGGTCAGGCCATCTCCGAGAGCGAACATCATAGCGAAGGCGTCATCGCTGCCTATTGGCTATAAGGCATATCTGTGATCGGAATGTGACCGTTATCCGGTCCGGCTTTGAATAAGCCTTTATGATTGCCGTTCAGTAACCTTACAAAAAATAGTGCGGCAGGATCAGGAACTTGGATATGACAGTTCACGAGGCTTATGCCCCTCAGCAAGAAGATGATCGCCAGCGCTTGATGACCGAGCCTGTGCAGGGTGTGTTGTCTTTTCTACTGATAGAAGACCACCCAATGTATGCCGAAGGCTTCCGATCGGCGATACATCGAATATTCCCGCGGGCACGGCTACAGGTTGCCTCGAGCGGCTCGGCTGCTCGGCCCTTGCTGGCTCACCAGCCCTTCGATCTGGTTTTTCTCGACATCAATCTACCCGATGTAAACGGTCTGGATCTGCTGGTCGATTTGCAGAACGAAGGCATCTGGCAGCCCATTGCCATACTTACCGGGGCCGTTGATGCTCTGGCGGTGGAGACGGCGCGGCGTCGTGGCGCGCTCGGGCTGATTTCCAAACGGAGTGACGACACCTGCCTGGAGTCGATTTGCAGCCGGCTGCTGGCTGGCGATACGGCATTTGAGATAGGGCCATCCAGCCTTAGCCCTGGTGAAACGCTGGAGGACATTACCTCGCGGGAGCTAGAGGTTCTGCAGAAGCTCGCTACCGGACTTGAGAACAGTCAGATCTGCAAGGAACTGGGTATCTCGGATTCAACGCTGCGGACTCATCTGCGAGCACTGTTCCAGAAGATGCAGGTGCCAAACCGGACGGCCTGTGTGGTGAAGGGAATCCGTCTGGGCTGGGTCTGATGTCAGCGCTGTATCCTGCCATCAGTTTAATGCTGCTGTACTTGTTCTCGAATATGGTACTGGCGCAGGCGCTGAGCAGTATTGATCCTGAGCAGCCGTCCTTGCTGTTGAGCCAGGATGCTGTGACAACTGGCAACCTTTCGTCTTACCTGTTCAGCCTGCCGGATACGCCACACCAGTCCATAGGCAGAATCAGTTCGCTGCCTGTCAACGCCTGGAATGCGCCAGACAATTTTCCCTTCAATGAGGGCTTCAACAGCCATGGGTTCTGGTTCAGAGCGGACGTACTCACGCCAGCAGACCTGCCAGTAGATGAGTGGGTCGCCGTCCTGCACAATACCCATGTCGACAAGCTGCGGGTCTGGTGGCTGGAGCATCCGGCCGGCCGTCTGATCGAACTCGATACCTCGGCGATTCACCAGCGCTATCCCGGACGCTTCAGCGTAGTGCCGCTTTCGCTCGAGGCAGAGCGACGTTACACCCTCTTCCTCTATATGGAAACCGAATGGGCGTCGCAGGCGCCGATGTCAGTCATTCCGTATAGCACTCATCTCCTGAGTGAACTGACAACCTTGTCAGCGCTTCATTTCGCACTCGGCGCACTTGGCATTCTCGCGACAATTTCACTCGTAGTAGGCCGTGTGCTTCGAGACGCCGCGCTCACCTACTACAGCGTCTTCATTGCCTGTATTGCGCTCGTGCAAGGCATCCTGCAGGGTGTGGGTGCACAATGGCCAATATTTGGCAGCCAGTGGAATTCCACCTCGCTCATCTTCACGTTCATAACGCTTGCAGAGATGGCGGCCATTCTGTTCACGCGGGAACAGATGCGTACGCGGGGCAATCGCTCCATTTCTACCAGAATTCTCTCGAGCATGATCTGCCTGTCTGCATTCACCTGGCTGGCGATGGTTATTTTCCCAATCCCGGTTCACTGGTTCTGGCAGATCATCATCGTCAAGGCACTCGCCTATGTTGCCGTCGGCGTCTGGATCGGCATCTATAGCAGCGTGCGGCAGCAGTGGGCTGCGATCTACTATTCCGCGGCCATGGTCATCTTCTTCATCGGCACTATCCTGCTGACGCTGAACAAGTTTGGCTGGCTCCCCATGACGGTCTATACCGAGCATCTGCAGCTGGTTGGTAGCGTCGCCTCATCAGTGATATTTCTTCTGTCGGTAGGTGAGCGCGTCAAGCTACAGCGGCGCTCGAAGATGCAGGCGAAGCAGCGGGCGCTGGACTATGAGCTCATGGCGCGCTCCACGCAGGCCCGCCTGCTTGCAGTGGAACGACAAACTTCAGAGGCCCTCGAACAGCAGGTCAGTGCGCGCACGGCCGAGCTTGAACTTGCCCTCGAAGAGTTGCAGCAAGCCAAGCAGGAGGCTGAGCAGGCGAACGAAGAGAAAGCACGCTTCCTTGCGGCAGCTTCGCACGATATCCGCCAGCCCCTGCACGCGCTGGCTCTGCTTTCTGAAGGTTTGCCACGACCCGGCAAACGATCAACAGGTGACCTCCTGGAGACTAGTCGCTATGTGCGGCAGGCGGTCGCCGATCTCGTCAATCTCATTGACACCCTGTTCGACTTATCAAAGCTGGACAACGATTTGCTCGAGCCGGAGTTGCAGTCGCTTTCTCTCGGCCCGTTATTACTCAGCTTTACCGAAACCATGCGACCCGTGTGTACCAAGGCCGGCGTCAGTCTCGTTTTCGAGCCGGGACGCCTCGAAGGTCTGGCTGCAAATGCCGATCCTGTGCTCATGTTCCGGATCCTCTCGATACTCGTTGATAACGCTGTGCAACATGCGAGCTGTACGCAGCTCACCATTATGGTCGTGCCTAACGGCGAACGCAGTGCCTGTGAAATTCTGGTCACTGATAATGGTATCGGGATAGCCGCCCATGAGCAGGGCCCGGTCTTTGAAGCCTTTTATCAGTTGCACAACCCCGAGCGAAATCGCAGTAAAGGGATGGGGCTAGGGCTGGCGCTCTGTCGACGTCTCACCGAGGTCATGGGGTTTTCTCTCACGCTGGAGTCGGCGCCGGGTGCTGGCTGTCAGTTTCGAATTGGCCTGCCTGTGGTGCATGAGCAGACACTGACACCTCGCTCGATGGATGATCTGAATCCAGACTGGACGGAGTCCTCGAAGCTAAGAGTGCTACTGGTCGATGACGACTATCTGGCGCGCAAGGCGACCAAGCAGCTGCTTTTGAACTGGGGGCTGGACTGTCACGCTGTCGCATCGACCCCTGCCGCGCTGCAGGCACTCAATGAACTATGGCAGCCAGACTTTCTCGTTCTCGATTTTCGTCTGCCTGGCACCGATAATGGTCTTGGACTGGCCAATATGATTCGTGCGCGTCTCGGACGTGAAATACCTGTTCTGATCGTCTCCGGTGATATAGGTGTCACTATCAATGATCGGTCTATCGTATTGCTTCACAAACCTCTCAAGCCCAGCCGCCTGCGTGCTGTAATTGAAGGATTCATTCGCCTTGCGGACAATCCAGTTGCAGCGGAAGCTGCGTCTGAGGCTTAAGCGAAAACAAGGCCGGGGTGTGCCCATGCAGATACTGGAGCAGATTTATCAACAGGAATCACGGCGGATTCTGGCGACCCTGATCCGCCTGCTTGGCGATTTCACCCTTGCGGAAGAGGCGCTGCAGGATGCCTTCGCAGCAGCGCTCAGACAGTGGCCAACGGAGGGCGTTCCCCAGAATCCGCGCGCCTGGCTGATTTCTGCAGGGCGCTTCAAAGCCATTGACCAGCTGCGTCGCAAGGCACGCTTTGATGCCTCACTTGCGCAACTGCAGCTCGATGCGCAGGATGGCGAGGTAGTGCCTGATGAAGACGACGATAAGAACATCGAGGATGATCGCCTTCGCCTGATCTTCACCTGTTGTCATCCTGGACTCGCCGTGGAGGCGCAGCTCGCGCTGACGCTCCGCGAAGTGTGCGGCCTCACTACTGAGGAAGTCGCCAGTGCCTTCCTCGTAAAACCGACGACTGTCGCCCAGCGCATCGTCCGGGCGAAGAACAAGATCCGGCAGTCGGGCATTCCCTATGAAGTGCCCGATGACACGCAGATGCCTGGGCGGCTGCAGGTTGTGCTACACGTGATCTATCTGCTCTTCAACGAAGGCTATTCGGCATCAGATGGTGACGCTGTGCTGCGACAGTCCATGTGCGACGAGGCTATTCGGCTGTGTCGCCTGCTTTACAATCTGCTGCCGGAGCGGGAAGTAGCTGGTCTGCTCGCACTCATGCTGTTGCAGCACTCGCGCAGCGCCGCCAGGAGCTCGGCTGGTGCCGTCCTGATAACCCTCGAAATGCAGGATCGGACGCTATGGAACCAGGAACAGATTAAGGCTGGACTCGAGCTCATCGAACCGGCACTTGCTGGAGGCAATCCCGGCACTTATGCCATCCAGGCTGCAATCGCAGCCCTGCATGCCGAAGCGCCCACTTACGCCCAGACGGATTGGCAGCAGATCGCTGGGCTCTACGGCATTCTGTTACGTCTGCATCCCTCTCCAGTGGTTGAGCTGAACCACGCGGTTGCCGTCGCCATGGCCTTCGGAGCCGCCGAGGGGCTCGCCCGCATAGAGGCGCTGCTCAGCCGGGGTGAACTCGATAATTATCATTTCGCCTACGCAGCCCAGGCGGACCTGTTACGTCGCCTCAAGCGCTTCCCTGAAGCAAAAGCAGCCTATGAGCGTGCACTGATGCTGAGCCAGCAGGGGCCGGAGCGTGCCTTCCTTCAGTCGAGGCTGGATGAACTGCCGCGGACGTGAAAAATTTTTCGTGTTGCTGTCGATACAGTGCTCTGCCGGGCGACTAGTCAATGTACCGTTTCAACAATGATGGAGTTCACAATGAAATACCTGGCCCTTGTGTACTACGACGAGCAGAAAATGGGTGCCATGCCCGAAGCCGACTGGCACGCCCTCAACAGGGAGTGTATAGCCTGTGGCGAAAAACTCCGCGCCAGCTCCACGATGATTGGGGGCGAGGCGCTACAAACCACCGAGACCGCCACCACAATCAGGGTCCGCGATGACAGGGTTACGATCACTGATGGGCCCTTCGCCGAAACCAAGGAGCAGCTAGCGGGCTTTTACCTGCTCGAAGCGAGAGATCTCAACGAGGCTATCCAGGCCGCTGGTAAAATCCCTCCGGCTCGCTATGGCTGTGTCGAAATCAGGCCGGTTCGAGAGCTGGATCCGGCACAGTTCCAGCCACGGTAATATTTCACAGTACCAACCTGTAATGCTTGATACGCCGGCCTGGCAGGCCGCTGGTAGCCTTGGTTCTGAAGAGACGGCGTTGTCGAGCCGCTCTTCAGAGATTCCGACCCTACCAGAATGATGGAGCACTACAATGAAAACACCAAGCCTCAGACAGTCTGCAATCCTGTTAGCCTTTCCCTTGCTGACCGGAGTTGGCATTTCTTCAGCTTACGCTGGAGATGCCAAGGTTTATCCCGGATCAATGGCTGTCAAGTATTCAGGCCCATCGCCGACCTATAGCTGGTCGATGATCAACAACCCTTCCTCGACCTCATGGATGTACGTCGACCTGCCCGTTATCAACGACGATACCGGCAGTGGCATCGATGTCTCATGGGTACAGGTGCTCGACCGGCATTACAGTAGTGATGTTCGCTGCGCGATCATCACGGTGTACTGGAATAACTCGGCCGATGCCATCTATGGCTATTTCGGACCAAATCGCTACAGCACTGGCTCGAGCAACAACGCCCAGACGCTCTATACCGGTTCGGCTTCACATGGCAGTACCCGCCATGAGTACTTCAGCTGCGCCGTTCCGCCAAGCTACGCCGGCCAGAGCTCATCCATCGTGTCTTACTACGTCTCTGAATAGACGTCTATGGCCCGATGCCGTCCTGGCTTCGGGCCCTGTCAGACCCAGTGCAGTTTCTGTCGGGGCCCGATCAGGTCTTTCAGGAGAAGGAGATGATCATGAAAACAATATCAGGCACCAGTATTCCTTATATGGCCGCGGCGGCCATTGGGTTGGCTGTGCTCGGCTGGAGCCAGATGGACGAACAGCACAGTGCCAGCATTCAGGATTTTGCCAGAACCCCCTCATTTACCAATAGTCCACCTGCCGTGGCGACACAGCAGAGACAAGTCGCCGAGACTGATCCGCAGGCGTCGGCTCGGATCTCGAACGACATAAACCAGCTGCGCGAGCACATGGCGACACTTGTCGAACACCAGAGCCTGACTCAAGAAGAGCTGGATGATCTGCGCGACAGCATCAATAGGGGTGAAGCGGTCGCAGAAACAGCCAAACTCAGCCCGGCTACCCCTGAGGAGGAGGCCACCATGCTCGAATCACAGTTCTCCCGCATGGACGCCTACCTCGGACACGAAACGCCAGACCCGGACTGGAGTGGAGAAACCAGGGGAGACGTCGAGCGAAGTATGGAGCTCGCTGAACTTTCGGGGGCTACATTGCTGGAGTCGACCTGTGGTACCACGCTATGCAAGGTCAAAATCAATCTGCCTGCCGATCGCGCGCCGGAAGAAAGCCTGCAAAGGCTGGCGGCACAGCGCAGCTGGGATGGTGCGACGATGTTCAAGCTAAGCGGCAATGGCGAAGCAGACTTCTACATAGCGCGGCTGGGGCACGAGCTTCCGACAGGGGAGTGAGCTGATCGCCCGCATCAAATGCGGGCCCTGTTATAGCCAGTGCCTTGGCAGTTTAGTGAGGCAGCTTGATCAGATAAGTGAAACCGCCGATCTTCACCAGATACATATGTGAGCCCTCGTAGGACACGGTGGTCACTGACTCCACTGAACGTATGGCCTGGGTCTTGATAGGGAAGTCCAGCTGCGTTGGCTCTATCGGCTTGCGATTCTCATCCACCACAACCGGTTTGCCTTCGCGGTCAAACATGATTGCGAATGGCAGGTATTCTCCTTGCTGCTCGTACATCGTGCCCGTCTGCAGGCGCTTGCCGCTCTTCTGCTCTGCGGCGCACGCCGTTAGCGAAAGTCCCATCAGGCCGACTACGAGCAAGCCTCTGAGATAATGCTTTTCAGTTGTTATTGTCATGGCATTGGTCCTTTGCGTTGAGGAATCAGAACGAGAACTGGACTCGCCCATAGAGGAATCGGCCGGGATAGAACTGCAGGAAATCACCGTCCGAACGAATGATGGTGCGCTCGACATCGCCAATGTTGTCGATGCCGGCTTCCACCATCCCGAAGCGTCGCGGCAGTGGATACTGCAACGCAATATTCCCAATCCACATGGTTTCCCTGCCGCGCTGTGGCGCGGTTTCAAGTGTCTCGGTGTCGAGCACTGAGGTCCGCGTTTGCTGGCGGAGATACTCTGCTTCCAGCGTCAGCTGCCAGCGATGAAAAAACAGACGGGCACCCAGTGGTAGGCGAATCGTCTTGCGCCGATCTGTTTCGCCCACGATACCCTGTAGGTAAGGTTGATCTGCGTCTTCCCACAGCAGTCGGCTGTTCAGCGTAAGCCAGTTGCTCATTATGCGACTGAGGTACAGTTCAGCGGTCTTATCCCTTACTGTTCCTATCTGGATCGTCTCATCACCGCCGGTCAGGCGGAAGTCGAGTTCACGCAGCATAAATTGCGCGCCGGTGAAGATTGCCCGTCCTGGTCTGAAATCCACGCCAAGCCCATAATTCTTCGCGTCCGCCGTATCAAGGTCATCCTCAAACTGATTAAAACCCGCAACACTGGTGGGCTCTATAGTTTGTCTTGCCACTGGATCGCGTCTGAACGTTCGAAACGCCGCCAGCCTGAGGTCGAGCTCCAAAATGGGCGAGTACACAATCCCTGCTTTAGGCGACCATTGGCGCAGATCGTCCTCTCCATCAGCAGAAAGACGATTGAAAGCAAGACCAAGTTCGAGAGTGGTATCGGGTAGAGCATGGGCGGTGACGTAACTGTAAGCGTTGTCGTGCTGAGCACGCGATAGTGACTGAAACACAAAACCGAGCGGTGGATCCGGGGGTATCGACTGCAGTGTGGAGACAACAACATCCCTTTCACTTCTGAGCGTACCTGCGCCGCTGACGGTCCAAAGGTCGCCAAACTGTCCCACATGCTGGAGTTCGAGCGCGTAGGGACTGTCTTCCAACTCTGAATCGATGGCCACGAAAGGGGCAGGAGCGTCAGTCTGTGCTTCACTGAAACGTTGGGTGATGAAAGAGGCGAGCAGATGCTGCCCCGGTGCAATGCTGGTGCGCCCTCCGATACGCCAGGTATCTGTGCGGCTATCTGCGCTCAAGCTGCCGAGGCTGTCCGGGTCTGCAAGGAAGCGCAGGTCTCCACGTTCCCAATCGAAACGCCGGAACTCGAACTGCAGACTACTATCGATCCCTGTTTGCCACTGAGCGAAAACGTTATAGATCTTCTGGGTCTGTTCAGCGTTTTCGCGGAAGCCGGCTGTATCGTAATAGTACTGTCCGAGGCTAAAGCTCACGGGCCCCTGCAGATAGTTCAATACCGCATCGTTGCCGAAGGTCGAGTCGGAACCAGCCAGCGCGCCGGCCGATCCGCTCAGGCCATTTTGAAGATAAAGCGGGTGATATTCATTGAGGCCCGGCCGTTCAGGTCCCAGGCCAGACACAATGTTGAGATCGCTTTCGCTCAATTGCGGCGAGATGGGGTAGGCGGTGAGCGGCTGCCAGAGTTGGGCCTGTAGCAGCTCGGAGACACTGGCGCTATCCAGGCGCGGCTCGTTCCGGTAAACATCGGCCAGTAGTCGATGGCCCTGGGCATTGGTTGGGTCCCGGCGAAGCGCGCGGTAACCTTCTGTCAGCACCTGCTCGCGCAGGCCAAGCTTACGATATGTTCGGCCAAGCGCGGCGGCTCTGGCTGCGCTATCGCTGGCCATGAGTGGGGGCGCCCGGATTACGCTGCGGTTTGGATCCAGTGCCCTTGCGTGTTCGAAGTCCTCGAGCGCCTGTACAGGATCGTTCTCCAGAAGCTGCAGTACACCCTGGTAGAACAGTGGCGTCGGCTCCAGAGGGTCAAGTGTCTGCGCCAGCTGCCACTGTGTTTCCGCCTTTGCATGCTGATGCTCCGCGAAGAAGACTTCGCCGAGCACAACTCGCAGCAAGCTCTGGTTCGGATTCAGGCTAAGCGCAAGATCGAGTGCTGCTCGAGCCGCTTGCGTGTCGCCTTGTCGCAATCTCACAAGCCCGAGGCCGAGATGAGCCTCCGGAGTACTCGGCTCGCGTTCAAGCGCCTCGACGAAAGCTTGTTCAGCCGCTGAAAGGTCATGAGCAAACAGGGCCAGCAAGCCTGTGAGACTCAAACCACGGGCGTTGCCCGGGTCTAGTGCCAGAGCGCGGTCAATTGCCTCCTGCGCATTCTGACTATTGCCGCTATAGAGCTGTGTCTCAGCGAGGCGCAGCCAGGTGATTGGACTACCAGGGGCAATCGTGACAGCCATCGCTGCACTCTCGACCGCTGCCTCGAGCCGCGAATTGGCCTGCTGGGCGAGCGATTTCGCAATATGGGCGGTGGCGAGGCCTGATGCGGCAATGGCGGCGTCGGATAGCCGGGAAGCGCTTTCCGCCTGTCCGCGTGAAGAGGCCGCCCCACTGAGCAGAGCGAGTCTGATTGCTTGTAGCTCTGGCACCGCCGTATCTATGGCATACAACACCGCTTCGGCCTGCCCAATCATGCCATGCTCGAGATGGCGTGCCGCCTCCTGCAGAGCAAGCGATGTGCGTTCAGACGCGTAAGGCCCGAGTTCTTCCGGAACCAGAACCTCAGGATAATGAAGTGACCATGCAATCCGCTCGGCGGGAATGCCCTGAGTGACTGTGAGGTGGGCAGTCGTGCCTTCGGACAGCACCGTCTGACCACGCTCAACAGCGACTTCCGCATCGGTAGTTGATGCCGTCACGAGACCTTCAATGACCCCGACGCCACTAACGCTTTCCTCGGCCCAGAGAATGAATTCGGTTCCCGACACTGCAGCGTTGACGTAAGGGGTGGCGGCTTCGAATTGCACGCGCGTGCGGCTGAAGAAGCGGGCGACGCCATTGCGGAGTTTCAGCCAGAACGACTGATTGTCTGGCGATCCGGGAAAACTGATTACCGTGCCCGGACCAAGACGCACGACGGTGTCATTGCTGAGGCGAAGTGTGGCGCGGCTATTATCGCTTACGCGCAGGAGGCTACCTGGACAAACCTGTTGCCTGAGTTCGACGAGCTGCCAGCGGCTTTCGGTAGCGGCTTGCCATTCCACGATACCGTCACGGGCAACGAGTTCTGCCTGCCAGTTTTCACAGGCATCAGCGACCCGCGCGAATAGCGACAGGCCCAGGACCAGCCAGGGCGAAAGCAGGGCGGCTGAACGAAAATGCCATAACCGGGTCAAGCGCATGGATACTCCATCTACATGGGTAACGATGACGCCTCGACAGCTACTTCAGAATTAACCTGAGACTTGTCCATTCTGGTAGCTGTATTACCAAAAATCCAGCTAACTTTTTATTCGTTGCCGGCGAATTTGTAACCTCCGGTAGGGATATTTCGGCCTGGCGCTACTTACTGCGTATTTTGATTGGCAGTAATGGACTGGTTGAATCTGCGGAACCAGCCACTGTCAGGTAGTCGCGATAGAATAGCGCTGGACCGTCTGCTGGGTATTCACTGAGGCTCAGGCTCAGTTGCTGCAGCGCGCTGCTGGCATCGCCTTGCATCAGGCAGCGCTCGACCTTGTGGAACAGCTCTGGATCGATATTGCCTGTTGTTGCCAGTGTGTAGAGGCACACTGTCTGCTGCTTGCCATAAAGGCAAAATTGCCCGAGATAGCGAAGCGCTGTCGTATGCTGAGCGGTGCAGGAGTCGCTGATGAGGACCTCGGTGCCGAGCAGCTTGTTGAGACTTTCGATTCGCGAGGCGGTATTGACGAGATCACCAACGGCGCGAAATTCGAAGTGTCCTTCGGCACCGTAATGGCCGAGCATGACATTACCTGCGTGCAAGCCCATGCGCGTGTATAACGGTGTCTGCGGATGCTGCGCGTTGAACTGATCGATCGAAGTCCTCAGGTCCTGCAGTGCGGGCATGAGTCGTTCCATGACGTCTTCACGTGTGATGTCAGTCCATAGGGCAATGACGCCATCACCCGCGACATCCGAAATGAGACCACCGTGCTGTCGAATCGGCGTTATCAATGCCTCATAGTAAGCCGACATCAGCTCGCTGAGTACAGGGGCCGGCAAGCGCTCAGCCAGCGTTGTGTAGGCGGTAGCATCGGTGACGAGGCAGACCCCGAAGAGCTCCTGCTGTGGAGGCTGTCCTTCTGTCTGTGCGCTGAGGCGACGAATTTCGCTTGCTGGCAAGTACTGGCCGAAGGCCTGCTCCAGAGCTGCACGCTTGTGCTGACTTTCTCTCAGGTTGTGGTGGTAGGCGATGGCAGCGAAACCAGGCAACAGAACGACCAGCGGAACGACCAGGGGTAGCAGGTGGTCGAGCAGTACGAAAGAGCCGTAGACCAGCAGCGTATAAAGCGCGGCTGCCGTAGCTAGGCCAGCTGCAGTGTGCTGTGGCAGCCGACGAACGAGGACCCACAGCAGCGCGCTCCAGAGCAAAATGAGGACTGATCTGGCAGGTGGATCTAGCTCCTTGATGACGCGACCATCACGAAGATTGGCAAATGCCGTAGCAGCGAGTTCGACGCCGCTGAGATCCATGCCGTTCCCCTCACTGAAAGCGGTGACGAAGTTGTCACGCTGTCCCGGCTGAAAGCTGGCCGCAAATCCAATAAACACCGTCGCTGCCGCGACGGTTTCTGCGAATGATTCCGGGGCCGCGAGAAAGTCTTCCAGTGGGACCGTTCGGATCGTTCCGGCCGGACCGTAGAAGTTGAAGAGTGGAAAGCGCTGTGGAGGCGGCGATTGCGCCGGCCGGATGAGTTCCAGCACGGCGAGCGGCAATACGGCTTCGGGTGGGCTGCCAAGTCGAAGTGGATAGCGACTCACGATGGCGGGCACTTTTGGCAGTGCGAAAGGTGCAGTGACGGCAGCCGCTTCGCTGAACATGGCGGCCGGTCTGACCACGGTATCTGCCTGCAGCGCCTGAGCTTTCGACCCCTCATGGAGCGGAATGATGCGGCGTTCGAGGAAGGCGAATAATGCGACCTTACCTGACTCGCGAAGGGCCTGTGCGAATCGGCGGTCGCCGTCACGGATGGCTGAAGCTTCAGCGAAATAAATGTCGAAGGCCACCGCTTCCACTGAATGACCCAGTGCATGCAGGGTGTCCGCATAGATGTCACGCGACCACGCCGTCATGCTCTGTGGTTGACCGATTTTCTCAGCCGTTTGTTCGGTAATCGAAAGAATGATGAGGTTCTCCGGCGCCGGCAAGGGCCCTCGAATCCTGAACAGGCTATCGAGCCCCAGAGCCTCTTCCTGACGCTGACCCCAGCTCGAGAGCGCGATCACGACGGCGGAACACGCCAGTACCATGGCCTGAATAGCCAGCTGGCGAACTGATCTTCTGCTACGCACGGTTTTTCTTGACATGTTATAATAATCGCAGCCATGTATAGAGGACCGCCAGTCTGGCGAGCACGTCAGTCATCGGTTCTCCCGAAAAAGCAGGCACCGTCATGATGAGCGCACTGTCCCAGGTACCCCTGTTCGCTGGCCTTGCAGCCGCCGATATCGAACTGCTCGAATCGAGCGCCAAACCCCGCGCCTTCCCCAAGCACACGGTGATCATGACGGAGGGCGATGAAACAGATTCGCTCTATGTTGTCCTCAGTGGTCGACTCAGGGTGTACTGTTGCAACGACGATGGCAAAGAAATCACCTTGCGTGACCTCCATGGGGGCGACTGTTTCGGTGAGCTCGCGCTTCTCGGAGGCAGCGAACGTTCCGCTTCAGTTATCACAGTGGATGCTGTCCGCTGCCTGGTCATCAGCAGCCCGGTCTTTCGCGAGCTGATCTCAAGCTCGCCAGAGCTGGCTCTCAATCTGATCCGCAGTCTTGCTTCACTTATCAGACATCTTACCGAAAACGTGAAGAGCCTTGCCTTGCTGGATGTCTACGGCCGGGTGGCCCATACACTGCTGGAGTTGTCTGACCTGCAGGGCGGACAGCGCGTGACGTCAATTCCGATGACCCAGCAGGATATCGCCAGCCGGGTGGGCGCAAGCCGTGAGATGGTCGCCAAGATACTCAAAGACCTCGAAACAGGAGGCTATATTTCTACCAACAAGAAGCGCATCGTCATCCGTGAAAAACTGCCTGCGAAATACTGAAGTGCGACGGCTCAGCGCCGATTAATATTTAAACAGCTGCTTCGATCTTCGTCGCCGATGTGGCATACTATGCGCCGCTTTTTCGGCACATTCCTGCTGCCGTTTCACTTCACCATCCGGGGCACGCCATTGTTATCTACCGCTAATATCACCATGCAGTTCGGCGCCAAGCCGCTTTTTGAGAACGTCTCAGTCAAATTCAGCGACGGCAACCGCTATGGTCTGATCGGCGCCAACGGCTGCGGCAAATCGACCTTCATGAAAATACTCGGTGGCGATCTCGAGCCGACGGCAGGCAATGTTTCGAAAGACCCTGGTGAGCGCATCGGTAAGCTCAGGCAGGACCAGTTCGCCTTCGAAGAATACAGCGTTATCGATACGGTAATCATGGGCCATACCGAACTCTGGGCAGTGAAGTCGGAGCGCGACGCCATTTATGCCAACCCTGATATGACCGAGGCGGACGGTATTCGTGCCGGCGAGCTCGAGTCTGAATTTGCGGAGATGGATGGCTATACTGCCGAAGCCCGAGCTGGCGACCTGTTGCTCGGCCTTGGTATCCAGACGGAGCAGCACTACGGGCCGATGAGCGAGGTTGCGCCTGGCTGGAAGCTGCGTGTTCTGCTCGCGCAGGCGCTGTTTTCAGATCCGGATATCATGCTGCTCGACGAACCGACCAACAACCTGGACATCAATACCATCCGCTGGCTCGAAGGCGTGCTGAACAACCGTAACTGCACCATGGTCATCATCTCGCACGACCGTCACTTCCTGAACAGCGTCTGTACGCATATGGCCGACCTCGACTACGGCGCCATCCGGCTCTTCCCCGGCAACTACGACGAGTACATGATCGCAGCGACTCAGGCAGCTGAACGTCTGCAGGCAGACAACGCGAAGAAGAAGGCGCAGATTGCAGAACTGAAGTCCTTCGTCAGCCGCTTCTCGGCCAACGCATCGAAATCAAAGCAGGCCACCTCGCGCGCCAAGCAGATCGACAAGATCCAGCTGGCTGACATCAAACCATCCAGCCGACAGAACCCCTATATCATCTTCGATCAGGACAAGAAGCTTCACCGGCTGGCGCTCGAAGTCGAGGGCCTGGCGAAAAGCTTCGATGAGAAGCTGTTCAGCGGCCTCAATCTCACGGTAGAGGTGGGTGAGCGCATCGCTATCATTGGACCCAACGGTATCGGCAAGTCGACACTGTTGAAGTGTCTGGTTGGCGATCTCGAGCCTACGGCCGGTACCGTCAAGTGGTCCGAAGGTGCCGAACTCGGCTACTACGCGCAGGACCATGCCGCTGAGTTCAAGTGCAAGGACACATTGATTGAATGGATGCAGCAGTGGAGTCGTGAAGGTGATGACGAGCAGATCATCAGAGGAACGCTTGGTCGCCTGCTGTTTTCGCAAACTGAAGTGAAAAAAACGGTCGATGTGATATCAGGTGGTGAGCAGGGTCGGATGATCTTCGGCAAGCTCATGCTCAGGAAGCCAAACATCATGCTGTTGGACGAGCCGACCAACCACCTCGATATGGAGTCCATCGAGTCGCTGAACCTGGCGCTGGAAAACTACCCTGGCACATTGCTCTTCGTGAGTCATGACCGTGAGTTCGTATCGTCGCTGGCTACTCGAATTATCGAACTGACACCCTCAGGTATCGTTGATTTCCACGGCACCTACGACGATTACCTGAGAGCTCAGGAGCAGGCGGCATAGGCCGAATGGCCTTTCAGAAATTACGTATAAAAAGCCGCTGTAAAAGCCAAACATTACGGATCAGTATAGAAAGCACCTGAGTAGATATCCCAAGCAGTATCAGGTTCTTGGAGGCGGCCTGGTCAAAAGCCAGTCCGCCGTATCGTACGCGTTCCATACCGGGACGAGACAGGAGCTTTCAATGCTATTTCAAAAACAATTACGTCAACGAGTGCGGCCCGCCGCCTTACTGCTGCCTTTGGTAGCTGCTTCACTCTCAATGGCTGCGCAAGCCAATCCGCTAAAGAACTCCACCGCGGTAGACCGATTCTGGAGCGGTCCTGCGAAATTTTTCGAGTGTCGCTTCGGCATTCTGAACAGCAGTCCTTTCGGTCTGCCCCGCTGCATGTCGGCCGATAATATCGTGGAACACCTCAAGATGTTCGACGACATTGCCAAGGCCAATGGTGGCAACAGAGCTGCCGGCCTGCCCGGTTACGATGCTTCCATAGACTACGTGAAGGCTGAGCTGGAGAAGGCTGGCTATGAGGTGAAGCTGCATGCTTTCCCCTTCAATGCCTTTTATCCACAAGGTCCTGGAACGCTTAGCGTCGACGGTACCACCTATGTATTCGATACTGACTTCACCTACCTGACCCAGACTGAAGCTGGCGACGTTACTGCGCCGGTCGAAGCGGTCGATATTCAGCTCGGTGAAGGCAACACCTCTACCAGCGGCTGCGAGGCTGCTGATTTTGCTGGCTTCACTGCTGGCAATATTGCGCTCTTGCAGCGTGGTGCCTGTGCCTTCGGTGATAAGGCCAGCAATGCCGCTGCAGCCGGCGCGACAGGCGTGATCATCTTCAACCAGGGTAACGTGCAGACTGATGAAGGCCGAACCGGCTTGATCAGCGCTACACTCGGTGACGCCTACGCAGGCGGCATTCCGGTTGTTTTCGCGACTTACGATCTCGGTGTCACCCTGGCAGCAAGCGCAAACGCTACGGCCAATCTGGTGGTCGATGTCGTACGCGAGCAGACCGAAACCTTCAACCTGACTGCCGAAACGAAGGGTGGTAACCCTGACAATGTCATCATGGTGGGCGGCCACCTCGACTCCGTGTTCGAAGGTCCGGGAGTCAATGATAACGGTTCAGGCAGTGCCGCCATTCTCGAGATGGCCCTGCAGATGAAGAAAGCTCGCGTGCGGAACAAGGTTCGCTTTGCGTTCTGGGGTGCAGAAGAAGCAGGTCTCGTTGGTTCGACCCAGTATGTGCTGGGACTTACCGAGGAAGAGAAGGCCAAGATCAAGGTCTATCTCAACTTCGACATGATTGCTTCACCGAACTACGGCTACTTCATCTATGACGGCGACGGCTCGACATTCGGGCTTGAAGGGCCAGCCGGTTCTGCTGCAACGGAGAAGTTGTTCGAGAAGTACTTCGCCATTCGCGGTTTGCCCTCCGAAGGGTCTGAAATCAGCTTCCGCTCTGACTATGCGCAGTTCTTCGAAGAAGGCATTCCGTTCGGTGGCCTCTTCACAGGTGCTGAAGAGCTGAAGACCGAAGAGCAGGCTGAGAAATTTGGTGGTACCGCAGGCGAGGCGCTTGATCCGTGCTATCACGCGGCGTGCGACGATATCAACAACATCGATATGACTGCACTGGAAATCAACGCCGACGCCATGGCCTTCGTAACCAGCTGGCTGTCGCTGTCTACCAAGCCAATCGATGAAGAAATTGCTGCAGCGCCAGTCGAGCCAACTGCTAATCGCATGGCACTCGACGTTCGTTCCAGCAAGTTCGACAAGACTCACTGGGGTCACGACTGGATCAAATAGTCTTCCTTCTCAAGCCCCGCAAGGGGCTTTTTTTTTGCGCCTGATTTTAGAGCACCTTCCCCCGTAGCGACTTAGTCTTTCCACGCTGTGTCTTCTTGTCGACTCGCTTCCGCTGGGCCGACCGGCTGGGTTTCGTCTTGCGCCTGGTCTTCTGAATGGCCGTGGCCTCACGGATAAGATTCACCAGTCGCGCAAGTGCCGCCTGTCGGTTCAGCTCCTGACTGCTGTGTTCCTGCGCCTTGATGACGATTACGCCGTCCTTGGTCACCCGATAGTCACTCATCTGCAGTAAGCGTTGCTTGTGAAAGTCAGGGAGTGTCGATGCCTTGATGTCGAAGCGCAGATGAATGGCGGTAGACACCTTATTGACGTTCTGTCCGCCTGCGCCCTGAGACCGCATCGCCTGAAGATCGATCTCGGCATCCGGTATCGAGACTGATTCAGAGATAAACAACATGCTGTGCTCCATTGAAGGCATTGAGCTGATTGTAACGCGGACGACTTCGTGCGGCAGCATGACAATCTATCAGCAGCAGCTAGACTTCAAACATATCATTCAAGTGCAGCAGTCTGCAGGGATTCGGTAGTATGCCTTTTTACCAGAGTGTTTCGTTCAGGCTGTCGTGCGTGGCGGGTCTGGCGATCTCCGTCTTCCTCGCAATTGCTGGTTACTTTCTGCTGAATCAGGCCGATGATGCGCTGACCGAGGTGGAGGACGAGCTGCTTGCAAGTCGCGCAAGCTCCGCTGCAACTACAGCCAGGGTCTATAGCGCACAGTTGATCAAGACGATTGAAGCAATTTCCGCACTCTTTGGCGAAAGCTTCGTAGGCCGTTTTGAGATAGAGGATGGTCAAGGTGTCCAGGTTGGCAGCCAGACGGTGCCTCAGCTTCTCATTGGTGGCGAGCCGATCGCAGGAAACTATAGCCAGGTCGACAGTTTTGCCGAAGCCACTGGCGGCAACGCAACCATATTTGTGCGCAGCGGCAACGATTTCATAAGGGTCGTGACTTCGGTAAAGCAGCAGAATGGATCTAGGGCTGTAGGTACCTCACTGAGCAAGGACTCTCCAGCTTACCAACTTAATCTCAATGGCAAGCCTTTCAATGGAACAGTTACCCTGTTTGGCAAGAAGTTCATTACCAATTACACGCCGATCATGGATAGCAGGGGTGGAGTGATCGGAATCCGCTATGTCGGTGTCGAGTTTACGGAGTCGCTGGCCAGCCTGCTGGAGGGGCTGTCAGCACGGCCAGTCGGCAAGGCCGGCTTTATTTTCATTCTTGATAGCAGCAAAAACGAGCCGGGGAACATCGTTTCCCATCCCAAGCTGGAGGGAAATGCCCTGGTCGACGCAGGTTTCGTCAAGGAGCTGCTTGCGAGCGATAGTGGTGAAATCGAGTTTACCTGGCCGGATGCACGGGATGAAGTATGGAATGCCCAGTATGTCGCCATTCCCGAGCTGGACTGGGTTCTGGCAGCGGCTATACCACATGAAGAGCTTCAGGCCCCTGTGCAGGCCTTGAAGAAGATCTTCGCGATTGCGGCTGTGGTCGTGGTACTGGTAACTGGCCTTATCCTGATGCTGGTTTCACGGCGTCTCGTCAGGCAACCGCTGGCAGCAGCCATCAGTCAGCTCGAGGCTATTGCGGCTGGCGATTATACACGTACGATTGAGGTCAGCCGCAACGACGAACTGGGTCTGCTTGAACAGGCAATGCGGGACATGCAGCGTCAGGTTCGCGAGGTCATCGGCGAAATAGGGTCATCTTCCCAGGAGCTCGCGGTTGCTTCGCGGCAGTTGACGTCGCTCAGTCTCGGAATCGCTAAAGGCTCGAAAGACCAACGCGATGCTGCGACATCCATGGCCTCGACCATCGAGGAACTCACCACCAATATCGAGCAACTTTCGCAAAGCGCTGCGGAAGCACAGAATCTGTCAGAAGTTTCTCAGGAAGCCTCCCGGCAGGGTGTTACCGTAATCAGAAAAGCGGATCAGGAAATGCAACGCATTGCCGAAACCGTGCAGCGGGCGTCGAGCAATGTCGAGGCGCTCAGCAAGCTCTCAGATCAGGTAGGCACGACCATTCAGGTCATCGAGAACATCGCGGAGCAGACCAATCTGCTGGCACTCAATGCGGCTATTGAGTCTGCCAGAGCTGGCGAAGCAGGACGCGGCTTTGCGGTGGTCGCCGACGAGGTGCGTGGCCTCGCCGCGAGAACGACACAGTCAGCCAAGCAGATTACCGACATGATCAAGAAGATGCGTGAGGGTACACGCTCGGCTGTGAAAGTCATGAATGACAATGTCTCTGATGTTCAGCAGGTGGCGGAGCTTGCGCAACGCGCGGGCTCGTCTATCGAAGGCATACAGGCCGGGGCAATCAGGGTGTTCGAGGTATTCAGTGATATTTCCGAGCGCCTGAACGAGCAGTCGAAGGCCAATGAGTACGTCGCCGAGCATGTGGTTGATATCGGTGACAAAGCTGATTCCAACGACCAGGCGGTACAGAATGCCGTTCAGGCTGCAAACGAGCTGGAAGCGATGGCTGAGAAGCTGCAGCGCGTCATCAAACGGTTCCGGGTCGCCTGATATCGATGTGCCCGACCCTAGGCCGGGCTCATCTCTTCGCGTTGGGTGCTGACTCGTTCGTAGGCCAGGAAGGGGTGGGAGAATTCGTCGAAGGCCAGCTCGATCATGGCAGCAGCGACCTCACTGGCGGCTATTGGTTTGTAGTGCTTTGCTGGCCCGATGAGGGCCGGTTTGATGACTCGTCCGAGCAACTGGCCAACGCCCTCGGCGACGCGCGTTTCCTCGCGCTCCCCGAGGAGGAGCGATGGCCTGACAGCTATGGCACGAGGGCTCGACTTCCGCTCCGTCAGCTTGGCAATATCGCTTTCCGTTTCACCTTTCACCTTGAGATAGAAACTGGTTCGGCTCTTCTCGTCAGCGCCGATCGATGAGACCCAGATGAAGCGCTGGGCGCCGATATTCCTGGCGAACCGTGCCGCGGCCACGACAAGATCATGGTCTACCCGACGAAAAGCTTCCTTGCTACCTGCAGATTTCATTGTAGTCCCCAGCGCACAGTACACGTGAACGATCTTGCCGTCAGGGGTGGTCTGAAATATCTGACTGATGATATCAGGATCGGCCAGGTCGGCTGGCGAACAGCGAATCTGACGCAGTCGAAGGCGAGCCGTCATGTCTGGAATCATTTCACTGAGCCGATCCGCATCAAGTTCGTTTCGAACGATGGCTACCACAAGATCATAGCGGCCGGACTCACAAGTCTGGCGGAGGATGTTCCTGCCCACGAGGCCAGTAGCACCGAACACGATTGCCTTGGTCCGGACGCGCTCTGCGGTCTTCTCCGTCAAACTAACTTCCCTCGTAATTTGATAACCAGATGAATTGATATGGTGCCAGCTTAATAGGAGTCATCCTGTCTTCATAGCTCTTTCCACCCACGAGATCGCGCCACACCTGCGTCGCAAACAGGTTCAGTTCCGACAACGGAATCGTCTGCGGTTGATTGCTGATATTGAAGACGGCGAAGATCGTCTGCTTTCGCTCGGGACTCTGACGCCAGAACGCAAACAGGCTGGGGCCGAGGTGCAGGATGTACTGGATCGCATTTGGGTGGAACGCCGGCTGTCGCTGACGCAGCCTGATGAGCTTTCCGATGGCGATCAAGACCTTCGCGTGATGGTAATTCTCGTCGTGCAAGCGCGATTCCAGTTGGTCGGCATCCCATAGATGTCGGTTGATGGAGCGAAAGTGTCCAGTGTTCGCCACTCGCGCATGATCGTTCTCTGTCGCGATGAGACTGTGGAAATAGAATGCGGGTACCCCTTCGAGCGCGAGCATGATGGCATGAGCGCAGACAAATCGATCGAACTGGAACTCATCCGGCCCCGCCTTGCTCGTTCCCGCCATGGCGTTCCACAGGCTGATATTGATCTCGTAAGGTTTCTGTTCGCCGTCCAGACCGGTCCTATAGCTGACTTCACCACCAAACTCGCGCATGGTACCCACCAGGCTCTGAATCTCCCAGTCTGATAGCAGACCTTCTGCCGGACGAAGACCGATACCATCGTGAGAGGCGATAAAGTTGAAATAGGCGGTACCTGCCTGCGATGGCGGCATGGTGAGCAGCCAGCTCTTGAGATAGGTGCAGTCGCCGGTCAACAGTGTATTGATGAGCAGTGGTGGCAGCGAAAAATTGTAGATGAGGTGGGCTTCGTTGGCATTGCCGAGATAGGACAGGTTTTCACTGTTCGGGATATTCGTTTCGGTAATGATGACCGCCTCTGGCTGCCTATGCTCGATCAGCAGTCTCAGCAGCCGAATGACTTCATGGGTCTGGGGCAGATTGATGCAGGTCGTGCCCGGTACTTTCCACAGGAAGGCCACGGCGTCGAGCCTGAACCAGGTGATGCCCCTGTCCAGATACAGCTTGATGATGGTGAGGAACTCACACAGCACATCGGGATTACTGAAATCCAGATCAACCTGATCGTGACTGAAGGTGCACCAGACATAGCGGCTGCCCTGCTCATCCACAACCTCTTTTAACAGGGGCGAGGTTCGTGGTCTAACGACAGCCGTGAGGTTGGCATCAGGATCGGCCTCAAAGAAATAATTTACGCCAGGGTGTTGGCGTTTCTTGTAATTGTCGAACCAACGCGAGCGGCTGGAGCAGTGGTTGATAACGAGATCACCCATGACCTTGAAATCACCGGCAAGCCTTTCGACATCTTCCCAGTCGCCGTGGGAGGGATTGACCTCCGTGTAGTCCATAACGCTGAAGCCATCATCAGAGCTGTAGGGGAAGAAGGGCAGGAGGTGAACCAGACTGACCAGGCCCTGATAGTGTTTGTGCAGGAAGGTGTGCAGGGTGGCCAGTGGCGCCTCGTCAGCTCGCCGCACGCAATCGGCATAGGTGATGAGTGCAATGTCCTTCTGCGTCCACAGATTGCGGTGCGGGGTGGGTGTAGCCTCGTCACCTTTCAGGCCTATGCTCTGCAGGCACCGGGCTGCGATACCGCGGGTATCATGCTGCGGGTATAATACTCGCAGATGTTGCTCCAGTCTGGCTTCAAGATCTGTCTGTGATTCCATCTCTTGTCCTATCAGTGTTCGGTCGGCGTCAGCGCTGCATATCAGCTTCGACGGCGGCTTTGAAACGTTCAAATATATCTGGCACTGCACTGGTCACCCGGTTCCAGCTGTGAATGAAAGGCGCTTCCATCGGGTTGGCCAGAAAATGGGAGCCGGCATCCATAATGTTGCGAGCGAACATTTCCACCGCCTGCTCTTCCTTATGCACATCGAGCCGCAGGCCGTTCATTTCGGCATCGTTTCGATAGGTCTCCACGAAGTCGAGTGCCATACGGAAATAGGTGGCCTTCACCGTGCGGAAGGTCTCTGGACTGAAGACGATACCGTTCGTGGCCAGCTTGCGAAAGATGGCCTTACAGATGTCGATCGACATTTTCGACAAACCTCTCGAAGCATCCTCCGGAGACAGGTCCTGGTGCTTATGGTCGTAGGCATCGGCGATGTCGACCTGGCAGAGCTTATTGGTGGCAAAATTTCGTTTTACTTCGCTCAGGATGCCAATCTCCAGGCCCCAGTCGCTCGGAATCCTGATATCAGTAATTACATCCCGGTGAAATGAAAACTCACCAGCAAGTGGATATCGGTAACTCGCCAGGTAGTCCAGATATTCGTGTGCGCCAACCACCTGCTTCAGCGATCTCAGCAGCGGAGTAACCAGCAGTCGGCTCACGCGGCCGTTCATTTTTCCGTCGGCAGTCCTGGCGTAGAAGCCTTTGCAGAACTTGTAGTTGAAAGCAGGATTTGCGATGGGATAGATGAGCTTTGCCAACAGACTGCGGTCGTAGGTGAGGATATCGCAGTCGTGCAGCGCGATCGCCTGACTCCGGTTCGAAGCCTGAATATAGCCAAGGCAGTACCAGACGTTTCTGCCCTTGCCCGGCTCGCGAGGCGCCAGGCCTTCGGCCTTCAGTTCGGCATCGAGTGCCTGCAGACGGGGCCCGTCATTCCACAACACCCGATGGCGCTGAGGAAGTGCGGAGAAAAACTCAAGCGCATGCCGGTACTGTTCTTCGGTAGCGCGGTCAAGACCGATCACGATCTCTTCCAGGTAATCGACCTGCTTGAGGTGCTCGAGAATGTTAGGCATGGCCTCAGTGGCCAGTTCGGAATACAGGCAAGGCAGTACGAGCGCCATCGGCCGCACTTTTGCGAATCGCCTGAGATCACTTTCCAGGTCTTCGATGCTGCGGGTGCGCAGATTGTGTAGCGTGGTGATAACACCATTCTGGTAAAAGTCGGACATGGTACCGTTCAGCCTTGCGTGGAGGTGGTAAGCGTTTCATCAGGTGACTCGTCGTTTGCCACCAGTGTGTGGACCTCGGAAGAAATTGCCTCTGCCCAGCCATTTGGGCCGTAGCCTTTTGCGATCCGGATATTCGCCTGTCCATTAATCTGCGGTGGTACATGGGCGGGAGAGCGAATCAGATAGGCCCTGTCGGCAGCCTGCAGCATAGCGATGTCGTTCTGACTGTCGCCCAAGGCGATGGTCTCTACAATGGCATTCCATCGATTGGCGTAGTAATCGTTGAGCCAGCGCATCGGCGTCGCCTTGTTGAAGTTGCCGAGTATGTGCACGAAGCGCCCTCCGCGCAGCACGGTAAGGCCGCAATCAGCCATGGCGGCCAGGAAGTCGGACATCGCAGCTGGTGAGTCCTGCCAGGTGAGCGGTTCGGAGAACTGCCGTTGTTTGGCGAGTGCAGCATCCGGTTCTGCCAGGCCGGTGGCAGCGGCGACTTCGGCAGTGGTCATGTCGTGGAAGCCCTTGAAGCGAAACCGGCCTTTTACACCCTCAAGACAGTTCATGATGTGATCATGGCCGGGCCCAAAGGTCTGCTTCGGTTGTTGTGTGCTCTCATCTGGAAAATAGAGCGCGGCGCCGTTCTCAACGATATATGGATCGGTGTGGTCCAGGGCCACCCTGAGTGCCTCCAGTTCGGCCGCAGTTTTGCTGGTGTTCCAGACCACCGGCACACCTAGCGCTTTTAGATTTTGCCGAAGAGCGGCGGTTGCGCTGGTATCGTAAGAGTCGTGGTCGAGCAGCGTGCCATCGAGATCAGTATAAATCAGCAGTCGCCGCTGGAGGCTCTGGTTCTCTGTCATGCGTGTCTATCCTTATGCGGGCTAAGCAGAGTACTTCGACGTGACGAGTCTGCGCATGGAATGATCCTCATTCAATTCTAATACCATGTCTGCCTTTTCCGGCAGAACTTCAAGGTTCCATCGCGTCAGCCGTTCGTAGTGTGAGATGAAACGCTGAATCTGAGCGGCATCCATGAGACCTGATGGCGGCGCTTCGCCCCTATCTGTAAAACTTGCTCTGAGTTTGTCCTCCTGCTCCAGTCGCCACTGGTGAACCTTATCGAAACCCGGTGCCTTGATCAGGAGTAGATGGTCCAGTAGCGAGAACCATTCCGCGTAAGCACCTTCAAGCTCTGCGTTGACGAAATTGCGCCATTGACCATCTGGATCCTCCTGCGCCTCGAGTTTGTTGACTGGTTCAACGAGGGCTGATGCTGGCTGCGGTGGCGTGCCCACACACCAACCTTCGAACAGAACGATATCCACTCCATGGGAATATGGCCCTGGCCTGTCCCCTTCCGCCACGTCATCACGGGCCTTGTCGAATACCGGTAGGCTGAGGGGCGCGTGTTCCAATTGCCCAGGGCGAGATTGCTTCAGACCGCGAAAAAGCTCTATGCCTCGTTCAACATCATGGGTGCCTGGCACTCCTCGTGTCTTGAGCAAGGGGTGCACTTTGTCGGCCAGAGAGCCTCGTGCAGCTTTACTGAGGTAGAAGTCGTCGATCGACAGCGTGAGGCAACGCAGCTTGCAAAGAGATTCGAGCATGATGCTGAGAAAATGCACCATCGTGGACTTGCCGCTGCCTTGCGAGCCGCAAACGCCCCAGATCAGTGCGCCAGCCTCCTGGCTTCTTGCTTCATGTGATCGCGCAATTTCACGTGCAATAGGCAAGATGATGCGCGGACAGTCGGCAAGAAATTGTGGCGGCAGCCGATGCTGGTGCACGGCCTGCTCAAGTTGCTCACGTATTGGATACAGCTCGCTGCTGTCTGCCCAATCCTCGGTCATTGGTGAACTGGTCCTGTCAGATTCAGCGTGATGGATGATCTAGTTGTACGGCATGAATGCAGGAACAGGACCAGCTGACGTCACAATGTTCGGCACGTGGAGATGTTTCGATATCGGGTTGGGGGGCAGGCCTGTAGGGCAGTGCTATTTACGGACAATAAAAAGCCGGACCATGAAGCATGGTCCGGCTTGGGTAACGCTTATGCTAGGGATTTAGCCGGCGTCTTCTTCAGACAGCTCAGGCGCCATTTCAGGCTGCTGTGCGGCTGCAGGGGTTTCTTCGATATTCAGGAGCTCGACGTCGAAAATCAACGTTTCGTTCGGTCCAATCCGACCATTGCCCTGTGGGCCATACGCCAGGTCAGCCGGGATGAAGAGCTGGTACTTCGCGCCCTTCTTCATCAGCTGAAGGCCTTCGACCCAACCCGGAATCACGCCAGCCAGTGGGAATACGGCTGGTTCGCCACGCTCTACTGAACTATCGAACACTTCACCATCGATCAATTTGCCGGTGTAGTGCACTTCTACGGTATCTTCTGCAGTAGGTGAGTCGCCTTCACCTTCTTCAATTACCTTGTACTGAAGACCAGAGTCGGTAACTTTGACGCCTTCCTTGCTCTTGTTCTCTTCAAGGAATTTCTTGCCCTTCTCGAGATTCTTATCAGCCAGTTCAGTAAATTCCTTCTGCTGTTTTTCCTGCTGCTCGATTTGATACTGCTGCATCAGCTGGTTCATTTCTTCGTCGCTGATCTTGGACGGCTTCTCACTGTAGGCGTCCTGTACGCCGACCATGAACTTATCCATGTTCAGATCCTGCATCTGCATGTTCATGCGGCGACCGAGCATCTGACCAAAGCTGTAACTGATCTTGTCGATATCGGTAGCGAGCTCACCGCCTCCAGCGGTTTCTGTATCGGCTGGGGCTGTAGAAGTGGTTTCAGCTGGCGCAGTGGCAGTGGTAGAAGCCTTGTCTGCTGAATCATTCTCACCGGAACAGGCGGTCAGTGAAACGAGCGCGATACATGAACCCGCAAGCAGGGCTTTGAAAGAAGGTGTTGTCATTAGCAGTGATCCCTTTTTACTTTTTAGAGTTAGCGTCAAGCGCTGTAACGGGCCATTGTGTCGTCTCGCGTGGAGTGACGCAACACGCGCAGCTGAAAAGTCGGTAATGCGAAGCGTAAGGAAGCGGACTGACCAGATGTGTTATTGGCGCTCGATCAATTCGTCGAGCTGGTTTCGACGCTCTTCCATGATTTCACGTGCTTCGTTCGCCTTGCGAATGGCGCTGCCATCCAGCAATAGTGGCAGGCCTGCACCTGGCAGAGCGAGGCCGGTGTCACTCGCTGGACCCGTCGGAGTCTGTCGGTTCGGTACGTCAGTCAAGGCCTGCGAAGGACGATCGCTGGAGGCGCGCCCGGTTTCCTCTGTGCGCGGACTTTGAAGAATATTGACATTGCTATCGATCTCCATCACCTGCAGATCGCTGGCGTTTGCAGGGGGGTGATCGCTGTACTGCCAGGTGCCGCTGCTATCGCGCCACTTGTATACACGGGTGATGTTGGCGGAACCTGCGCGCTCTGGGGTGACCGAAAGCACCGGCGCAGAGCTGCTTTTGCTGCCACCGGACATGAATGAGTCGAAGTAGAACGGCAAGGCAATTGCGGTCGCAATTGAAAGTACGGTCAGGAGTCTGAAGAGCCATTTCAGCATAGCATCACTCGGAACTAGTTCGCTGGCCTCGTAAGGTGCCTTGCTAACTGTAGTCCATAGTCCTGCATTTGCGCTGCACTGGCTGTCAGAGAGATTGCTTTCTGAGCGCCAGTTTGGGCGCAGGTCATGTAGGCCAGCAGGTTCTGTCGAGCGAAGTTCTGGATGCAATTCTGGTCTGTCCCCCTTACCGTTGTGCTTACTTCCGCCATATGCGCGTCCGTTGCGACAAGTACTTCAAGTTGGCGCCGCTCACATGAAAGTTCGAGTGCGGCGAGATCAGCCCGGATTGCAGATAATTCACCTGCAGCCCGGGCGGGAATGATTCGCTTCAGATTTCGGAGGGGGCTTACAAAGGTATGTTGCCAGTACCTGCTGCTGTCGCAGGCGTCCTGCCATTGCTGCCACTTCGGTCTCACAACGTGACGACTGGCAAGCCAGCCAGCGTACAGGAGACAGTTCGTATCGAAGCCATGACAATTTTGCAGTGTCATGCACAGCTCGGCTATAGGCTGTTCAGCATATTTATTGACCGCAAAGGCCCATAATGACGCGGCCGCAGCCTGTTGCTCAGTTGCGAGTGGAGTTAGATAGGACTGCAGTTGCTCTGCTATCATGCTGGCCTCTTATATGTGCGCTTCGGCGCGTGTCCTGTTCCTGTCATGGTTCAAGTATGTTGCAGTTCCAGAGTTTGTCAGTCCAGCGCGGTGGCCGCTATCTCATCCGCGATGCCTCGCTCAAGATTCCGGACGGCCAGCGGGTCGCCCTGGTTGGTCGCAATGGCAGCGGCAAGTCCACCTTGTTTTCTCTGCTGCTGGGTGAGCTCACGCCGGAGCAGGGCGAGTATCAGCTGCCGGGCGGGACCCGCATCGCCCATATGGCGCAAGAAACCGAATCCACTTCACGGTCTGCCCTCGATTATGTGATCGATGGCGACAGAAAGCTGCGCGATGTACAGCGCCGGCTGGAGGCGGCCGAACAGGCGGAAGACTACGATACTGCGGCGAAACTCTACGGTGATCTCGACGTACTCGATGGTTACACAGCTGAGGTCCGGGCTGAACAGTTGCTGGCTGGCCTCGGTTTCAAGCCCGATGAGATGCACCGGCCAGTGTCAGCCTTTTCGGGCGGCTGGCGGATTCGCCTGAACCTCGCTCAGGCACTCATGTGCCCATCCGATCTACTACTACTCGATGAGCCCACCAACCACCTCGACATAGATGCCATGGTCTGGCTTGAAGCCTGGCTGACCCGCTATCCCGGTACGCTTGTACTGATCAGTCACGATCGTGATTTCATCAATCGGACCTGCGGCGCAGTCCTCGCTCTGGAAAACGCCCAGTTGCAACTCTACTCAGGCGACTACGATCGCTATGAGATGGCGCGTGCTGAACAGCTGGCGCAGCAGCAGTCGCTGTACGAAAAGCAGCAGGCCAAGGTAGCGAGCATTCACCGCTTCGTTGCCCGTTTCGGTGCCAAAGCAACCAAGGCCTCACAGGCGCAGAGCAAGTTGAAGGCCCTGCAGCGAATGGAACTCATAGCCGCGGCTCATGTCGACTCGCCCTTCGATTTCGAGATCCCGGCCTCTGAAAAGGTGTCGACGCCCCTGCTCGTGCTTGACCGCGCCAGCCTGGGCTATGGTGACGTCACCGTAGTCAGCGGCGTTAATATGACGATTTTACCCGGGCTGAGGCTTGGTATTCTCGGCGCGAATGGCCAGGGTAAGTCCACCCTTATCAAAACGCTGGCTGGCGAGCTGCCATTGCAGGCAGGTCAGCGCACGACCGGTGCTCATCTCAAGATCGGTTATTTTGCTCAGCAACAGCTCGATTATCTCCGCCCCGACGATACGCCGCTTCAGCATATGCAGCAGCTCGAACGAGAAACCGATGGAACGGCGCGTGAACAGGCGCTACGGAATTTCCTCGGCGGCTTTGCGTTCGATGGCACCCAGATGACGCAGAAGGTCGCGGACTTCTCCGGTGGCGAACGGGCGCGGCTCGCGCTGGCGCTCATCGCCTGGCAGCGTCCTAACCTGCTCTTGCTCGATGAGCCTACGAACCACCTTGATATGGAGATGCGTCAGGCGCTTGCGGTCGCGGTCGAGCAGTTTGCCGGCGCCGTGGTGCTCGTTTCGCACGATAGACATCTCCTCAATGCGCTGGCAGAGGACTTTGTCTGGGTGCGCGATGGTGCGGTGCGTCATTTCGATGGCTCGCTTGAAGAGTACGAGCGTGGCTTGCAGGCTGAAATCAAGGCACGAGCGACCGGTGGTAAAGCGGCACCGACGGGCGAAGCAAAAGCCGTCAAGGTGCAGCAGGTCGCGAAGTCGTCTGAGCAGCAAGCCGCCGATCGGGCGGAGCAGAAAGCACAGGAAAAGCAGCTGGTTTCACTGAAGAAGAAGGCTGCCACCGCCGAGCAGACAATGGCGGAAACGCAGGCGGCATTGGCCTCAGTCGAAGCGCTGCTTGGGGACAGCGTCATCTACACTGAACCGCATGCTGCCCGACTGGAAGCGACCCTGCAGGAGCAGGCGAAACTCAAGTCCCAGCTCGACGAACGTGAGGCAGTCTATTTGGAACTGCTTGAAACGATCGAAGCACTCGATTCGACGATCAGCTCGACCTTTATACGCTGAAGGTAGGCGATCTCGGCCGAGAAATCGGCCTGGGACAGTGGCCTTTCGGCCAGCCAGTCATCCTGAAAACTCAGGTGATAGGTATTGTCTTTCATGTTGATTGCCAGAGCCGCCGGTTCATTCAGCGAGCGATCGTGGTGAATGATCACGGCCAGGCGCAGAACGACAGCCAGCATGATGACCCAAGGCCGGTCATCAGGCAGTAGGTCGGCGAAGAGGTCATCCGACAGCTTCCGTCGATGGGTTCTCGTCAGGATGCTCAGCAGGTGCTGCACCCGCTGGGAGAATCCCTGAAGATCGCTGTGCTCGAGAAGGTAAGCGCCATGGCGGTGGTACTGGGTGTGCGAAATGGCCAGGCCGATTTCATGCACCCGTGCCGACCACTGCAGAATATCGCGCCAGTACCCGGCCAGCGCTTCGTCTGTGGCCTTCGCTGCCATGAGCTGATCGAACATGCGGCAGGCCGTCGCTTCAACCGCTGCGGCATGTGAACTCTCAATCTGATAGCGGGCCTGCAGGCTTGAGATGGTACGCTCCCGTACATCTTCATGCTGTGTTCTGCCGAGCGCATCGTACAGCAGGCCCTCGCGCAGCGCGCCATCAGAGAACTCCATTTCCTGTATTTTCAGGGTCTGAAAGGCGGCGATCAATATCGCCAGGCCTGCTGCAAAAATGGTCTGGCGATCCTTGCGAATATTAAGTCGGTCGAGTGTGGCCGAATAGGATTTTGGCTTGTCGCCACCGTCCATCAACTGTTTCTGCAGCTCCAGCATGGTTGGCAACGTAATGGCATGCGGGGACAACTTGTTTTCCTGCAGCGCCTGTTGGATGGCCTTGATAGAGCCGGAAGATCCGGTGCAGTGCTGCCAGCCAACCTTCTTGAAGCGCTTCTTGATAGCGAGCAACTCGCGTGAGGCTTCGGTGATTGCAGCCTTGAACTGCTCCGGCGTAGCGGTGACCTCATTGGCCTTGTTGGTGAAGAAGCGGTCCCGATAGCCAACGCAGCCCATGTGCATGCTCTCGAGCTCGATCGGCTCGAAGCGATCGCCGATCACATACTCGGTACTGCCGCCACCGATATCGATGACCAGTCGCCGACCCGCATCGTCAGACAGCGAATGCGCGACACCCAGATAGATGAGTCGTGCCTCCTCACGGCCGCTGATGATGGCAATCGGGCTATTGAGTATGGCTTCGGCCTTGACTACGAAATCCTGCGCATTGCGCGCGATTCTGAGCGCATTGGTGCCAACAACCTGAATCCGGGATGGGGGGATGCCCTGCAAACGCTGCGCAAAGCGCTGCAGACATTCGAGCCCACGTTGCTGTGAGGCTTCGTCCAGCATCAGCTTGTCATCGAGACCGGCGCCAAGCTGTACCTTTTCACCAATTTTTTCGATGGGACGGATTTCGTTATGGACCAGCTGGGCAATGACCATGTGAAAGCTGTTGGAGCCCATGTCTATCGAGGCAATGTTGATGGGTTCGGCTGCGCTGTACGCGGTTTTCACGCTGGATGCTTGAGGCATGGTCGTTAGGTGTGTCCGCTTGGCTTCGGTCAGGTTCCGGATGCGCGCGATGTCCAGCGCCCGGCAAGAATAGCTCAGTTTTACCCCTGTCTGAAGCGTGAATGCAAGGGGCTCTTGCTGTCGAGGATCAGTCCGGGACTTGTATTTGTTCGTAAAGTCCATATATTGAAATTCTGCCCTTGCTACGTAGCATCTAATACGCACCCGAATCAGGAAGGAAACCTTTATGTCCAAGCAGATTATCAGTGTTACTGACGACACGTTCGAATCCGAAGTACTGCAGGCTGACGGCCCTGTACTCGTCGATTACTGGGCGGAGTGGTGTGGCCCCTGCAAGATGATCGCGCCAGTCCTCGAAGAAATTGCTGACGAATATGGCGACAAGCTCAAGGTGTGCAAACTGAATATCGACGAAAATGAACAGACGCCACCGAAGTTCAGCATTCGGGGTATTCCGACGCTGATGCTGTTCAAGAATGGCAACGTGGACGCTACCAAGGTAGGCGCGCTTTCGAAGTCGCAGCTGACCGCGTTTCTCGATAGCAACCTGTAAATCAGCTTCCCTCAAAGTATTAAGGTAGTTTATAGTCGGCAAAATAATTTCAGGTTTTTGTTGCCAGCAGACATTAAATCTACTAAATATAAGTCCTGAATGCTGCAGCGGGACCCTCCGCTGCATTGAGCTTTCCATACGCTTCAAGCCTGTATCTTCCGGCACCATGTTCGCCGGCCGGTCTCATGACCTTTGAAGTGCACCAACGTTCCAAAGCTTTGACGTTGAGTACTGCAGGCTTCGCAGCCCCCCGAGAACATCCTTACACACACCCTGAAGAACCCACTATCACTACACTACAAGACACGCCTACATCATGAATCTAACCGAACTCAAGACCAAATCCGTACCTGAACTCCTCCAGATCGCCCAGGATATGTCTATCGACAATCTATCCCGATCTCGCAAGCAGGACGTCATATTCGGCATTCTCAAAAAACACGCGAAGGGTGGTGAAGACATTTCGGGAGATGGTGTCCTCGAAATACTTCAGGATGGCTTCGGGTTTCTTCGCTCGGCAGACAGTTCGTATCTGGCAGGACCAGACGACATTTATGTTTCGCCCAGCCAGATACGACGTTTTACGCTTCGAACCGGTGACACGGTGTCCGGTAAAATCCGGCCACCAAAGGACGGCGAGCGCTATTTTGCGCTGCTCAAGGTTAGCGAAATCAACTTCGACAAGCCTGAAAACTCCAAGAACAAAGTCCTCTTCGAAAACCTTACACCCCTCTTTCCTCAGGAACGCCTCCGGCTCGAAGCTGGTAACGGCAGTACCGAAGACATCTCGGCACGAATCCTTGATCTGGTTGCGCCAATCGGCAAGGGCCAGCGCGGCCTGATCGTATCGCCGCCAAAGGCTGGTAAGACCCTGCTGATGCAGAACATTGCACAGTCGATCACGCGCAACAATCCTGAATGTCATCTCATGGTTCTGCTCATCGATGAGCGGCCTGAGGAAGTCACCGAGATGCAGCGTACGGTGCGGGGTGAAGTCATCGCCAGTACGTTCGACGAGCCCCCGGCCCGTCACGTGCAGGTGGCCGAAATGGTCATCGAGAAAGCCAAGCGTCTCGTCGAGCACAAGAAAGACGTCATTATTCTGCTCGACTCGATTACCCGTCTTGCCCGCGCCTACAACACTATCGTACCCAGCTCCGGCAAGGTGCTGACTGGTGGTGTCGATGCCCATGCCCTCGAGCGGCCCAAGCGCTTCTTCGGTGCGGCTCGTAACATCGAGGAAGGCGGCAGCCTGACCATCATCGCTACCGCGCTGGTCGATACAGGTTCGAAGATGGACGAAGTCATTTACGAAGAGTTCAAGGGCACGGGTAACCTCGAAGTTCATATGGATCGCAAGATCGCTGAGCGTAGAACCTTCCCGGCTATCAACATTCGCCGCTCAGGTACGCGTCGTGAAGAGTTGCTGATGTCTGAAGACGAACTGTCGCGTGTCTGGATTCTGCGCAAATTACTGCACAGCATGGATGACGATGGTGCAGCGGTTGAGTTCCTTATCGACAAGCTGAAAGACACCAAGACCAACGACGACTTCTTCCAGTCCATGAAAAAGCAGCGGAAATAGATCTTCCGTAAAGCCAACAGGACAAGGATAGCGCTGTGATCGAGCTCCCGGATCGAGCCCATAAGTACTCGGATCTTCGTGACTTTATTGCGCTTCTCGAAAAGCGCGGCGATCTGATTCGCATCAAGACCCCTGTCAGTCCTGTTCTCGAAATGACAGAGATCAGCGATAGGGTACTTCGAGCCAAGGGCCCCGCGCTGCTGTTCGAGAACCCAACCGGCTTCAGGATGCCTGTGCTGGCCAACCTGTTTGGCACGCCCGAAAGAGTCGCGCTCGGCATGGGTGCGGAGTCGGTGCATAGCCTCCGCGACATCGGTCGACTCCTCGCGTTTCTGAAAGAACCTGAGCCCCCCAAGGGGCTCCGCGATGCCTGGAGCAAGCTGCCAGTGCTGCGCCAGGTCATGAAGATGAGTCCCAAGGTAGTGAGTGGCGCGCCCTGTCAGGCAGTGGTCATCGAAGGCGATGCGGTTAATCTGGCGGACTATCCGATACAGACTTGTTGGCCTGACGATGCCGGTCCATTGATTACCTGGCCGCTCGTCATTACACGGGGACCTGATCCTGAGAAGCCGCGCCAGAACCTGGGTATCTATCGACAGCAGGTTATCGGCCGGAACAAGGTCATCATGCGTTGGCTGTCGCACCGTGGCGGTGCGCTCGATTATCAGGCCTGGCAGAAGGCTTACCCGGATAAACCTTTTCCCATCGCCGTCGCACTGGGTGCTGATCCTGCTACGATTCTTGGCGCAGTGACGCCGGTTCCAGATTCGCTGTCTGAATACGCATTCGCGGGTTTACTTCGTGGTTCGAGAACCGAGTTGACCCAGTGCATCGGTAGTGATCTTCAGGTGCCAGCTAGCGCCGAGATCATACTCGAAGGTTTTATCTATCCTGGCGAGACTGCAATGGAAGGTCCTTTTGGGGACCATACGGGGTATTACAACGAGCAGGAGCGCTTTCCGGTCTTCACGGTAGAGCGGATTACCCAGCGTCGTGACCCTATTTATCACAGCACCTACACCGGTCGGCCGCCTGATGAGCCCGCTGTGCTCGGCGTGGCGCTGAATGAAGTATTCGTGCCGTTGCTGCAGAAGCAGTTCCCGGAAATCGTGGATTTTTATCTGCCGCCCGAGGGCTGTAGCTATCGGCTGGCCGTAGTCAGTATGAAGAAGCAGTACCCCGGGCATGCCAAGCGCGTGATGATGGGCGTTTGGTCTTTTCTACGACAATTCATGTATACCAAGTTTGTCATCGTCGTGGACGACGACGTCAATGCCCGAGACTGGAATGATGTTATCTGGGCGATGACCACCAGAATGGATCCGGTACGCGATACGGTGTCCATCGAAAATACCCCTATCGATTATCTCGATTTTGCTTCGCCAGTGAGTGGATTGGGCTCAAAGATGGGTTTCGACGCGACCGGTAAGTGGCCGGGTGAAACCTCGCGGGAGTGGGGGAGACCATTGTCGATGACACCGGCAGTGAAACAGCGCGTTGACGAGCTGTGGGATTCCTTAGGGCTTGGGAGAGTGGATTGAAGACTATTGAGTGCAAGGTAAACAGCATCGAGCGATTGAGCGGTGATAATTATCGCATCGAACTCGACCCGGACATGGTCGGCGTCAAGCAGCCATTGTTTGCAGCGGGCCAGTACCTGCAGCTGCTGGTGCCAGGTGTGGCCGATGGCTTCTTTTCCATCGCCAGCGCACCTCAGGCACCAATAATTGAATTGCATATCGAGGCCCCAGAAGCGCTCGAAAACTCCACTGCCATCCTCAAATATCTCAAGGCTCAGCTGAAGAGCGGTGAAGCGCTTCAGGTAGCGCTACCGTTAGGCAAAAGCTGTCTGGACCATGCTCCAGATCTTGATATCGTTCTTATCGCGGCGGGTACTGGTTTTGCGCAGATGAAGTCGATTATCGAGTTTCTGCAGCAATCGAGTTTCAGGCGGAATCTTTCGCTGTACTGGGGCGTCCGGACAGCGAGCGATATGTATGCCCGCTCAATTGCTGAAGACTGGATGAGACAGGGCAGGCTGCGTTTTGTTGCCGTAACTGCAGACAACGTGGATAACGAGTGGCAGGGGCATCACGCCGAGCTGATCCGTGCTGCAATCGAAGGTCGTCACGACTGGAAGTCGACGATGGTATTTGCAAGCGGCTCTCCGACGATGGTGTACAGTGCACTTGATGCACTGCAACCACTGGGTTTGCCGGAAGACCGCTTCTATTCAGACGTTCTGGAATACGCGCCCAGGGCGCGTTAGTGACCGACCCTGGAGACCATACGCTTCTCCAGTTGATCATGCTGTAGCGCAAGCTCCAGCATATGACTGCCGGCTTCGAAATCGCCCTGCCTGTTAGCCACTCTTCCCAATGCGCCGTAGGTGTCGCTGCTCTCGCGCGACTGGAGACTCTTTTCCAGGCAGGCTCGGGCTTCATCCAGATTTCCGGAGCGTTCAGCTGCAATGCCCAAGGCCAACAGCAGATCCGGATCGTCATCCCTGCCCGCACGCCACTGTGAAAGATCCGCATAGGCCTGTTCAGCATCGCCACTGGCTGAAGCTGCCTTGACGTATAGTAGCCCAAGATCACCATTCCAGTTCCGTGTGAGCGCCTTGCGAAGTACCGTGACAGCCTGGCCAAGAGAACCCGCCCGCATGAGGCCACTGACGTAGCTGCGGATGAACACAGGATGCTGCGCATACTGTTGCGGCAGTGAGTTCCATACGCCGTCGAGCACATCAGTGCCGGTACTGCCATGGGCTGAGTTATCCGCCGAGATACCCGCTGTACTCGCCTTGCTGTCGAGCCAGTTGAACCAGGCAGACTGACGCAGACCGTTCATCTGATCCTCAGTAAGCTTGCAGTACTTTTCGATCTCTGGCAGAAGTTTGACCAGTCCTGCCCAATCACCGGTCTCCAGCATGCACTGACGGAGCAGTCTCAGCACAGCTGAGTGGCCTGACCGACGGCTGTTAAGCTGGAGCAGCAGCGCCTTTGCCTCTTCGAACTGGTCCCTTGCGACATACATCTGCGCCTTCGTCAGCTCTACTGCAAAGTCGCTGTTGGGCATAACGGCCTTGGCCTGATTCAGCAGCTGATTACTGCGGGCGATATCACCCTGTTCACTGGCGGCCTGTGCAGCCGTGAGGTAACTCATCATCGGTGCTTCGGACTTGTCCGCCGAATTCACCAGACGACGCTCTGCTCTATCCCAGCGACCCTCGGCGAAGTCGAGGAGACCGCGCTGGGTCCGTTTGTGTGCGCGTGAATCGGCATAGCCTTCACGCCAGGAACGGAACCCTTCTCGTGTCGCCAGCAATGCAAACAGCGTTTTCAACACCAGCTGAACCAGCAGTATCGTCAGGACGATCAGAATCAGCGCGATCCAGACCGTAGTCTCCACGAGATAGCTCATCCAGGAGATGCGGATATAACCGGGGTCGAGCTGCACGAGATAGCCAAGGCCGAGGCCGACTGCGATCGCCAGCAGTATGTATATGAGTAACCTGCTCATGTAGCGTTACTCCCCGCTTTCGTTTGAAGGCGGGTTGGATTTCGGCCCGATCTGGTAGACCGACTCGAGCAAACCCTTAAGTTGTCTCAGTGAGGCTGAGATATCAGGCAATTCGGGATCAACCGAGATCGCCTTCAGGCTCTCGATGCTATCGAGGAGCGCCTTCGTCTGCGAACTATCGGCGACGAAATAGCTGCGGATCCACTTCTCGGCCTTTTCAAGGCTGTTTGAAAAGATTGCCTGATTCTGCTCGAGCAAGGCGAGCTCAGCCTGCTCAATCATGAGGCGGAGATTCTGTCGGAGATAGTGCGTTTGCTCGGGTGCGAGCAGGGGAGCGATTGGCTCGTCCAGATTGCGCACGATGACGAAGCGATTGAGGGTGTCCTGCGCGGTCGAAAGCGCCTTGGTATACCAGGGCTGCTCAGCCTGCTCCTGAGTATCAGTGTCGGCTTGCTCAGCATCAGGATTGATCACCAGGCCTTCGCCTGATTCCATTGTCTGCTTCGCGAGCGGCGATTCCTTGAGCATGAGCGACTCATCCATGCTGGCAACCTGCTGCGCAAGTGCTTCCAGCTTGAGATAAGCGCCGGTGACATCGACTTCACCGAGTGATTTGAGTGCGAGCATCTCCGAGGCAATGGTCTTGCGGATCGGAATAACGGCGACTTCGTCGGTTTCTTTCAGCGCTTCATCGGCCGCAATGAGAATGGCAAGTGCACTCTCCACGTCTTTTTCAAGGAGCACGCGCTGGTTCGCCAGACGCAGCAGATATTCAGCCTCCGCCAGTAACCAGTCTGTTCGGCTGGTAGCCTGATCGGCCAGCAACTGCTGGGCAGTCTTGTCGAGCTGGGCAGACAACTCGTCAATTCGCTGATCATAGTTCTGCAACTGCTGCTGCAGATTGCTCATGGATGAGGTGAATGCGCTCTGGTCGCTTCTGACCTGCTGCGTGGTGGATTCGACTTTGGAGAGCTGGCTCTCTACTGATTGGTCGATGTCGCTGCGCAAGGACTTCAGGTGATCCCAGGCGTACCAGCCGGCAGCCCCCAGCGCTATCAGCAGCAGGAGGAACGCGAGCCAGAGCGGCCAGACGCGTGTCTTTCCCGGGGATGCTGTGTGAGTGGTTGGCGGTGTAGTACTGGAAGTGCCTGCAGTGGGTCGAGTGCTTGCGCTGGATGCTCGCGCGCTCGAAGTGGTGCCGTCTGCAGTAATTCCGTTACTGGTGTTCGAGGTTTGATTGTTCACTGTGCCCGCGGCCGGTCTGGCTGGGGCACCGGATGCCAGTGGAGCGCTTCCGGCGGGTTGTTCAGAATTCTGCACAGATTTGTCTGAGTGTGTGTCGTCTGCCACGTTACATCCTTTTTTTTATGTCCCGGCTGCGGGTTCGAGCCCCAGCAACTTTATCATGTTGGCCGGACGTAAATCATCCGTAACCTTGTATTTAACATGTGCGTCCCGCAGTGGCTCAGCCACCCGCTCGCTGGGTACCAAAAACAGCGCCTGCGTGAGCTTGAGCTGTTTCAGTTGCAGCAAGGCCTGCAGTGTCTCGAGCGAAAGCGCGACGACATGAGTGGGAGCGAAGCGCGTGAGCTGTTCCAGTTCATTTGCCGAGTGCTCGAGACTCCTACGCTCATAACACAGTAACGTATCGACTTTTGCGCCCCGTGCCACCAATGTTTCGGCAAGCGTTGTGCGTCCTCCCTGGCCCTTCACCAGCAGGATTCGGCGATGCATCACGTTCTGCAGCGCGGCGAGCGCCAGCAGATGCTCAGAGCTGTGCCCCGCCTGCGGCAGCAGGATGCGCTGACTCAGGGTGCGAAGTGCTTCAGCCGTACCACTGCCCAATGCCATGAGTGGCAGGCCCACTGGCACCTGCGGCCAGTATTGGTCGAGGTAGTCTACCAACTGTCTGGCAGCTGCCTTGCTGGTTACGATGATGTTGTCGTAGCAGTGGATATCGGTGATGAACTTCCGCTGCGCTGGCAGAGGCGCTGAATACAGCAATAATGACTGCATGGGAAAATTCATGACGTCGGCGCTATGCTGCAGACTCGTCAACAGCGGATCTTCCGGCTGCTGAATCGGCTGACCATCGTCGCGTTCGACCAGCGGCCGCGAGAGCAGAATACGTTTTGGCTGCATCGGCGCCACCATTGTCTAGCGTCGGTGATCCGGAGGCGAGTCGCCATATACGGCGTCGAGTATGGCGCCAGCGCCCTGGCTCAGCAAATTCTCTGCCACGCGAACCCCCATGACTTCTGCAGCCTGACAAAGGTTCTCGAACGCTGCCGGTTCCAGTCCCTGAAGCTCAGGCACGCCTGTCGCAGGTGAGTGCTCGTGCAACCTGAGGCTGTCACTGGCGTGGAGAATCCGACTGCCATCGACCTCGGCGACGAGCCCTCTGAGCTTGAGTGAGTCCTCAATCAGCTCACCGTAGCCTGCGATGGGCACCTGACAGCCACCATTCAGGCGGGTATTCATGGCGCGTTCGCATCGCACGATCAGGCTGGTCTCGCGATGTCGCAGAGGCTCGATAAGCTGGGCTACCCGCTCATCATCGCTGCGGATTTCGATGCCCAGTGCGCCCTGTCCAACAGCAGGCAGGGAAATTTCAGCGGGCAGGGTGCTTCGAATGCGCTCATGGAAGCCGAGTCGCTTCAGGCCTGAGGCGGCGAGAATAATAGCGTCGTACAGACCGTCGTCGAGTTTGGCCAGACGAGTATTGACGTTACCTCGCAGGCTCTTGATCGACAGGTCCGGCCGTCGTTCGGCAATCTGGGCTGCCCGTCGAAGGCTGCTGGTGCCAACGACAGCGCCCGCTGGAAGCGCGTCGAAATCGGCGTATCTGTTGCTGACGAAGGCATCGTAAGGGCTGTCGCGCTCGGTGATGACCGGCAGGTACAGACCTTCTGGAAAGGCCATCGGCACATCTTTCATCGAGTGCACGGCCAGGTCTGCTCTGTTGGCCAGCAGCGCAGTTTCGAGCTCCTTCACAAACAGCCCCTTACCGCCAACCTTTGCCAGCGGCACATCGAGAATGATGTCGCCCTGCGTCTTGATTTCGAGGAGGTGGATCTGCAAGCCCGGGTTGAGGGCTTCGAGTTCCCGTTTCACGTGGTTAGCCTGCCACAGGGCTAGCGCACTGCTACGGGTGGCGATGGTAAGTTCCATGGTCTCTCTTTTTCGTCAGCGTTGAACGGATCGCGAATTATCCGCACAGGCTACCAGACCTGCCGACGTTCGGCATGCTTTCGCCTTAGTCAGTATTGCCCGTGAGCGCGCTTCGCACTTGTGGCAGCAAGCGGCGACTGACCGGCAGCTGCTCGTCCGCGAAACGGAGTGACGCAAGATATTGACCTTCTTCTATACGCGACAATGCCTTCAGGTAGGCCGGATTGATGAGGGTGTTTCTGTGAATCCTGATGAAGTGGCTGCTGTAGCGTTCTTCGAGCTGACGCAGTGAGAGGTCGCAAACGGCTTCGCCGCTCAGGTGCCTCAGGGTGACGTATTTACTATCCGCCCGCGCATACAACACATCGGCAAGCTCAATGCGGTGATTCCCTCTGGCGCTTTCGACGGTGATGAAATCGGTACCATGCTCCTCTGACGGGCCTGATTGCAGTGCACCCAGTCGGGCGAGCTGGGCCTGATTGGTGACCACACTCCTGGCCAGCGCCTGTAGAAGATCATCCTTTTCTATCGGTTTCATCAGGTATGCGCTCGCCGAGGCCTGTATCGCAGCAAGTGCGTATTCATCGTAGGCTGTGGTGAAGATAATCGCCGGAGGCCGCGTATTCCGACTGAGTTGGCGCGCAGCCGTCAGGCCATCCATGCCCGGCATGCGGAT
>DEMD01000016.1:163048-300124 GCA_002354735.1 Gammaproteobacteria bacterium UBA2679
TCCATGCCCGGCATGCGGATATCAAGCAGCACGATGTCCGGCTTGAAACTTTCGGCCAGTTCGAGAACCTGCTCACCGTTTACGGCTTCCGCGCAGACCAGATAATCGGTATCGACAAGCAGGCGCCTGATACGTTTTCTGGCCAATGGTTCGTCATCGGCGATCAGCAGCTTGAGACTCATGCGCTTCGTGGCTCCACGATCAGGCCGAATGGCGTGGTTTGGCTGTGCAGCGGCATGCGCACGGTCACTATGTAAGTGTCGTCGGTGCGGCTGTTTTTCAGTACAGCTGCATCGCCGAAGGCCGCTGCAAGACGCTGCCTGGTGTTGTCGAGCGCCATGCGGTTGCCAGAACTGCTTCGTTTTTCCTCCTCGCCCAGTCGGCTTGCATCGCTTCGTGGATGCAGCTGTGGTGCAGCGATGGGATTGCTGATCATGACGTAACAGAAGCGGTCCCGTTCCGACAGCTGCAAGCTGAGCGTACCACCCTGGGGCAGCGGCTGGATGCCGTGATATACCGCGTTTTCCACAATGGGCTGCAAGGTGAGTGGTGGCAGCCTGGCATTGGCTGCGAACCCTGGCAGCTCACTCGGCCACTCCACCGAGAGCCGATCACCCAGGCGTAGCTTTTCGATATCGAGATAAGCTTTGCAGATGCTCAGTTCTTCAGCGAGTGAGATCAGCTGATCAGTTTTCCTCAACGCCACTCTGAACAGTTTTGACAGGTCGAGCACGGCGGCTTCTGCAGCTACAGGGTCCTCTGGTATCAGGCTGGCAATCGAGTTCATGCTGTTGAACAGAAAGTGCGGACGAATTCGGGCCTGCAACGCTTCCAGACGGAACTCGAGTTCACTCTCCCTGCGCTGGCTGGTGAGGAACTGAAGATAGAAGTAACGCAGCATCAGGCCAGTGACCAGTGCACTGATCAGGGCTGTGTGCAGCACAAACTGAAAAGGGCCTGCGAGCTGCTTGATCAGCGCAGGAAACAGCAGGGCGGCAGTCGTGGAATAGATGACCGTAACCACAATACTGATGAGCCAGGCGAGGCTCCCCTGCCAGGCGATGCTGAGACGCTGGGCCAGCGACTGCATCCGGCACACCAGGAAGATGCTGGTAAGCACCACCCAGAGCATGAACAGCGCGGTGAGCGAAAAATAGATCGTATCGAAATGGCCTGGCCCGGAATGCAGTAAGGTGAACAGAACCGAGCCAAGCAGGGCACCCAGTATGATCGGCAGCACGGCGTGGCGCTGACATATATCGGGCAGGAAGCTGGGACTCCCTGATTCTGCAGGCCTTTCTGTAGCATTCACGCCATCGCGCCCTCTTTGATATACTTGACTGCACTCAGCCAATTTGTATGAAGAGAATAGCAGCCAGAATAACTCCTCGCCCTGCCACCGCTCGCAAGACCACTGGCCTCCGGCGTTTCCCATTTCAAACGATTACGAGAGACATTGAACCGCTATGGCCGATCCGAAAGACCAGTCGACCCATTCCATGCCGGCGCCAGCAGGTGCTTCCACCGCCACGCCCACCAATGCTGCACTCTGGGGCGGCCGTTTTACTGAAGCGACCGACGCCTTCGTACAGGCCTTCACCGCTTCAGTAACTTTCGACCAGCGGCTCGCAGACTATGACATTCAAGGCTCGCTCGCTCATGCGAAGATGCTGGCAGCGCAGAAGATCATTTCCGATGAGGACCACAAGGCCATCGTAAAGGGTCTGAGTGAGATCAAGGCTGAAATTGACCGCGGCGAGTTCCAGTGGTCGATAGCACTCGAAGATGTACACATGAACATCGAATCCCGCCTGACGCAGCTGATCGGTGCTGCTGGCAAGAAGTTGCATACCGGCCGCTCACGTAACGATCAGATCGCGACTGATATTCGCCTGTTTCTTCGCGATGAAATCGATGCCATTGCGAACCAGCTGCTCGACACGGTAGAAGTCCTGGGCAAGCTGGCCCAACGGGAGTACGCCACTATCATGCCGGGCTTCACGCATCTGCAGACAGCGCAGCCGGTCACCTTCGGCCATCACATGCTGGCCTGGGCAGAAATGCTCAAGCGTGACCATGGTCGACTCATTGACAGTCGTGCCCGCTGTAACAGTATGCCACTTGGCTCGGCGGCGTTGGCAGGTACGCCTTATCCGCTCGATCGTGAACTCACCATGTCCGAACTGGGCTTTGAAAGCATGTCGGCCAACTCGCTCGACGCCGTCAGCGACCGTGACTTCATCATTGAATTCTGCAGCTTCGCGAGTGTGTTGATGATGCACATGTCGCGCTTCTCGGAAGAACTCGTTCTCTGGACCTCTGCGCAGTTCGGCTTTATCAATCTGCCGGACAAATTCTGCACCGGTTCGTCAATCATGCCGCAGAAGAAGAACCCTGACGTGCCTGAGTTGCTGCGCGGCAAGACCGGTCGTGTCTACGGCCATCTCATGTCTGTGTTGACCCTCATGAAATCGCAGCCTCTGGCCTATAACAAGGATAATCAGGAGGACAAGGAGCCCCTGTTCGATACAGTTGATACCGTGCGTAACTCGCTCACGGCCTTCCGCGACATGATGGCAGCCGTTACCGTGAACCCAGAAGCCATGCGGGTGGCCGTATCCCGTGGCTTTGCGACCGCCACAGATCTCGCCGACTATCTGGTTGGGAAAGGGCTGCCTTTCCGTGACGCTCACGAGGTCGTGGGTAAGGCGGTGGCCTGGTGCGTAGAACACGGTGGTGACCTTTCAGATCTGCCGCTCGAGCAGCTGCAGACCTTCCATTCGTCCATCACCGCCGATGTGAATGAAGTGCTGACGCTGGAAGGATCGGTCAACGCACGGAAACTACCTGGGGGCACGGCGCCGGATCGCGTGGCGGAGGCGGCCAGCGCGACGCTGTCCTGGGTGGAAGAGCGCCGATCAGGAGCGCGCTCCTGAAGGGTCGCTCCCGGCCACTGGCTCCGGATTACAGCTCCGGTGTCGACCGAAAGGAACTGAAAATTCTCAGGGAGCGCTTTCTCACGCTCTCGGAGACCCGTTTCGAACGAATACTGGAACAGTACAACGAACGGCAGTCGGTGTTTCTCAACATTCTGCCGGTACTCTTTCACGTCAATCATCCGCTGCTGCCGGGCTTTACAAGCCGCTCGGCGCCCAGTGGTATCGTCAACTTCACGATCGACAAGCCGCGCATGAAGCAGCTGCAACGGCTGTCGCGCAGTTTTCAGCACAAGACCACGGACACGCTCACGCGACCGGACGTCATCGGCCTCTACGTCATGGGCAGCCCAGGGACGCTGGCGCAGAGCAGCACGAGCGATATCGACGTCTGGCTGGTGTATCGCAACGGGCTTACAGTCGAGGCCGTCAATGCGCTCGGCGACAAGGCGAAGGCGGTCTCTGCGGCCGCAGCAGAGCTGGGCATAGACCTGCATTTCTTCCCTCTGAACGCGGCGCGCTTTCGCAAGCAGGCCCAGCAGCGACAGGCGGACAGTGAAGATTCAGGTACTGCTCAACATTATGTGCTACTCGATGAGTTCTACCGAACCTGTGTCTATCTCGCTGGCGCCTGGCCGCTGTGGTGGCTGATACCGCCGGATTGCGAGCAGACTTACGATGCCACGGCGCGCCTGCTGGCAGAGAAGCGATTCATCCGCAGTCGGGACTACGTGGATTTCGGCGGTTGTCCGAAAGTGCCCGAGAACGAGTTCATCGGCGCCGGTCTGTGGCAGCTGTACAAGAGCATCGACTCGCCCTACAAGTCGCTGCTCAAGCTGTCGCTCATGGAGTGCTACGCCAGACGCAGCGAACTGACCGACGCGCCTGAGGTGTCCACCATGCCGCTTTGCGTCAGCTTCAAGGCGCAGATCTACCGGGATGAAGTTTCTGCAGATCAGCTCGACCCGTACCTCATGCTGTACTGGTATCTCGAGCGCTGTCTCACGCATCTGAACATGGCGGACCGACTTGCGCTGGTTCGTCAGAGTTTCTACATGAAGGCCGGGACCAGGCTGTCGACAAAAGCCGGCAGCGCCAGGGGCGACTGGAAGGCACGTCTGCTGCAGCAGACCGTCGACAGCTTCGACTGGTCCAATGACTTCCTGCGCTACCTCGATCGTCACGGTCAGTGGAAGACGAATGAGGTGGTGGTCGAGCAGCGTAAACTGGTGCAGGCGCTGACGGCCAGTTATCGCTTTCTTTCATCCCTGGCGCGGAGTCGACAGTCGACGGCAGCGATCAGCGCAAGAGATGTCCATCTGCTCGGGCGAAAGCTGTATGCCCAGTTCCAGCGCAAGGCGGGCAAGCTGGAGCTCATCAACTCGGGTATCAATTCGGACCTGAGTGAACAGCAGCTGACTTTCGAGCTGAAGATCAACGAGGGTGGCGCACAATGGGAGGTCAGGAATGGCGAACATCAATTGCTGCGCGATTCAGAGAGCCTGATCGAGCTCCTGGCCTGGTGCCATCTCAACGGCCAGCTGCGTCCGCACACCAGTGTTCGCATGGTGGTCGACGATAGCCGCGATGAAGAGCAAGCGAAACATTTTCATGCCTATCACGCCATTTCCCTAGCCGAACTGCAGCAGCTCATACAAACGCTCAACAGTGAAATCGGCTTCACGGCGAGCGATATGCCTGCTGCACCTCAGGCGGCCTATCTTGAGCCGGCGACGCTGCGCAAGACCATCATATTTCTCAATGTTGGCGTTGATCCGCTCGGCAGGCTTACTGAAAAAGGTCTGAGCATGGTGTCCAATCGCACGGATCCGCTGTCGTTTTCAGAAGAGCGTATCGGGTTGGTAAGCAGCGTGGACCTGCTCATCAGCAATAGCTGGAACGAGGTATCGGTGCTGCGCTTCGAGAGCGGCGACACCCTCATGCAATGCCTGCGCTTCCTGCTGGCCTCAAAAAGCGAGACACTCCCGGTGGTGGTCTGCTTCTGTCACAGCAGGGCCCTGGCGCTCTCGCAGCGGGTGGGTCAGTTGTGTCGACAACTACTGACGACATCATGGGATCGCTATGTCATCGAACAGGATAAGCGTCTCTTCCTGCTGGAACGCGAGGTGGCGGCTGAAGGCAAGAGTGCGGAAGTGAAGCTGCTTGCGCTAAATGATGCCGACGCGCTCGTCCAGGCGCTGGCGCGGCCGAAATCGCGATTCATGAGGCTTGTTGTGGATGACTACGCGCTGCCCCGGCATTCACTCAAGGCCGTCGCTCCACTGAACGAAGCCGAGGCGATCCAGCTCTGTTTCGACTACTCACCAGTAAATCGAGCCGTCTATTGGGCTTTTGATGAGTTCGGTACACTCACTAGCGGAGAACTGAGCTGGAGTAATCACTGGGCGTTCGACGCGGTGGGCAGGTATTGCAGCAATGCTCTGCTGGTCTTCATCCGTAACGCGCTGGACAAGCTGCAGATGCAGATCGACAGTGCATCGGAAAGTCCGGTATCCCAGGTCAATTGCTTTGCGGTGGGCGATCTGCCTGTTTCCCGCAACCTCACTGTCTCGGCTCGAGACGAGGCTCAGAATGCCCAGCAACTGTCTCGCCAGACTACTCGTCGAATCAGCCAGCTTTCACTCGATCAGCCGATATGGGAGAGTCAGCTGACAGGTATTCGCATCATTGCGCATGTGATGAATGCCGCGGATCGAGGGCAGGACAGTTTCACGCTCAACGGCTGCATCCTTGGATTTGATCTTTACTGTGAACATATGGTCTTCACACACAAGACTGGCCTTGACGGTAGTCTTGTGGAGCTGGCGCGATACCTTGCCACGGGCGCGAACGGAAAGTCTGCGTTACGTCCATTCGCGATTGTGGATCTGAGCTTGCCGGTGGATGCCTCCGGTGATCGCATCGGGCGTGAACTTGCCGACTACCTCAAGTGCCGTGACTGGATCGAGCGAGGCCTCTGGAAATGTGCCAGTACAGGGTCCCTCGACTGACGAGGCCATCAGTGCTGGACGTTTTTATCTCACTGCTCTAAATGTATACTCGGGGTGCGCGCGGCCAAGGTCGCGCTATCTCATCTTTCAATCAACAGACTGGATACTTGCCTTGTCGCCCACACTCGTCGTTATCTTCAGCGCCAGCTTGCTGCTCCTGTCCTGCGGACAGAAGGGTGATCTGATCATGCCGCCACGTGATTCGCTATCGGCCCTGGCATCGACACCAGCTCCGCCTTCCTCTCCAGTTCACAACCTGCACGCGAGCAGCTGATTATGGATCATTTCGAATACCGCACCGATGCCGACGGACGGCGCACACTGTTCGCAGAGGACTGCGCTGTCGAGGCGCTGGCAGAAGCCTATGGGACGCCCTGCTATATCTATTCTGCTGCAACGCTGACGCGTCATGTGAAGGCTTATCAGTCGGCGCTTGGCGATTACCCCGGGATGATCTGCTATGCCGTCAAGGCAAATTCAAACCTGGCCGTGCTGAATATCATGGCTCGGCTCGGTATAGGTTTCGATATCGTCTCCATCGGTGAGCTGGAGCGGGTGCTCGCTGCCGGTGGTCAGGCTGACCGTATGGTGTTTTCCGGTGTAGGCAAGCAGCCCCACGAGATGCGCAGGGCGCTGGAGATTGGTGTGTACTGTTTCAATGTCGAGTCCTTCGCCGAGCTTCGTGCGCTCGCCGATGTGGCAAGTGAAATGGGCACATCTGCGCGGATATCCGTGCGAGTCAATCCTGATGTCGATGCCGGCACGCACCCCTACATTTCAACCGGCTTGAAGGAAAACAAGTTCGGAGTCAGCTTCGACGATGCGCGGGCCATGTATCGATTTGCGGCCGACCATGCCTCGCTTGAAGTCACGGGAATCGACTGCCACATCGGCTCTCAGATTACCCAGACGGCCCCCTTTCTCGATGCCCTCGAGAAGGTGCTGGCTATGATCGAAGAGCTCTCTGAACAGGGTATTAAGCTGAGTCATATAGACCTGGGCGGCGGGCTTGGCGTGCAGTACACAACTGAAACACCACCACATCCCCGCGACTACGCTGCAGCCATTGTGAAGCGGCTTCAGGGTTCCGGGCTGAAACTGTTGCTTGAGCCGGGGCGCTCCATCGCAGCCAATGCGGGCATTCTCGTGACGAGAGTTGAATATCTGAAAGAAAATCAGGGCCGTCATTTCGCACTGGTCGATGCCGCAATGAACGATCTTATCCGCCCGAGTCTTTACAACGCCCATCAGCAGATTGTTCACGTGACCGAGCCAGCAGCCGACACTGCTGAAGCCGGTCGCCGCGAGGCCGAATTTGACATCGTCGGGCCGGTCTGTGAATCAGGTGATTTCCTGGGCAAGCAGCGAAGGCTCAGTCTGGCTCATGGCGACCTGCTGGCTGTGCGCTCTGCCGGTGCTTACGGCTTTGTGATGTCCTCGAACTACAACACCCGTGGGCGCGCGCCTGAAATCATGGTCTCTGGCGATCAGCATTATGTTGTCCGTCAGCGGGAAAAGGTTACTGATCTGTTTGCGGGCGAGCAGATCCTGCCAGAGCAGGTCTTTATCGGATGAAGCTGCCATTCAGCAAGATGCATGGCCTGGGCAACGACTTCATGGTGCTCGATGGCATCAGTCAGTCCATTGAATTGACACCCCCGATCATCCGCCGCTTCGCCAGCCGTCAATTCGGTATCGGCTTCAATCAGCTGTTGCTGGTCGAGCCGCCGGAGCAGCCGGACATCGACTTCAAGTACCGAATCTTCAATGCCGACGGTTCGGAAGTCGAGCAGTGTGGCAACGGTGCGCGCTGCTTCGCCAAGTTTGTCAGGGACAAGGGCCTTACGCTCAAGAACCGTATTGCGGTCGAGACGCGAAATGGTGTGATTCATCTTCATGTCGAGCCCTCGGGGATGATTCGGGTCGACATGGGCGTGCCTGTGCTCGAGCCGATGGAAATCCCATTTAAAGCTGAAAAACAGAGCGTGGACTACGTGATACAGGATGGAGACGACAGCTTCGAAATCGGCGCCGTTTCGATGGGAAATCCCCACGCAATCATGCTCATAGACGACATCAACCTGTTTCCGGTCAGACAGGTTGGTCGGCGTATCGAGGCTCATCGGGATTTCCCCCAGCGAGTAAATGCAGGCTTTTTGCAGGTGGTTCACGCAAAGTTCGCTAAACTCAGGGTATACGAACGTGGCGTCGGGGAAACACTTGCCTGTGGAACCGGCGCCTGCGCGGCCCACGTTTATGGCCGACTGAAAGGGCTGCTTGGGCCGGAAGCTGAAATCAAGCTGCCAGGTGGCAGTCTGCATATCAGCTGGGCAGGAGAAGGGTCCAAGGTTTATATGACTGGCCCGGCAACACATGTGTTCGAAGGTGTCGTTGATATATAGACGCCAATCCGGCAGGGCCGGTAACTCAAAACAATTATGGAAACGCTATGACTGAATCGTCCGCCAGACTGAATAGCGCTGGCAAGACTGCCGACAAGGCCTCTGGAGCAGGTGCCGCCGCCGAAGGTGGTGCAAGCTCGATAGACACAGCAGGTCGTGGTAGCCAGGCAAAACCACGTGCACCATCGGCCGCGGATGTTGCCGCCTATCTCCGGGCCAATCCAGACTTCTTTCTTGAACACGAAGACCTGTTGACAGAACTTCGGCTTCCACATGAGTCAGGTGCGGCCATCTCTCTCATCGAGAAGCAGGTCGCCGTGTTTCGTGCCCAGCGAGACAGCTATGAGCAGCAGCTCAATAGCCTGATCGAAACCGCCCGTGAAAATGATCAGTTGTTCAACAAATCCAAGCGCCTGCTGACCAGTCTGCTCGAAGCCAGAACCCTGGATGAGATTCTGGTGGTACTGCAGGATGGTTTCCTCCGTGACTTCCGCGTTGATTTCTGTTCGCTGATCATCTTCGACGAAGCTATCAAGGGCGCATCACCCCGATCTGGTGCCAGAGCAGGTAACGTGCAGCGATCAACCGCTGATGCAGCGATCGAGGTGCTGGATGACATGCTTACCGTAGGTCGCGTCAGCTTTGGTCGTCTGACGGCAAAACAGCGTGAGTACCTGTTTCCGGTGTCGTCCGAATCAGTCGGTTCGTGCGCAGTCATTCCGCTGCAGTATGAGTCGCCCTTAGGTGTGCTCAGCATTGGCAGCCGCAAAGAGGACTATTTCGACAGCTCGATGGGCTCCATGTTCCTGACCTACATCGCTGACACCCTCTCAAGGTTACTGCCACCTCTGCTCTATAAGGAATCCATGGCGCTCCGCAGCTCCTGAGGCTGCGGATCTCTCTCCGGATCCGCTTTCCGTCCTGCCGCCCACCTGAATTTCGTGTCCGTGCCTATTCGGACAAACAGTCGACTCGCACGCCCCTTTCCTGTTGCTATACTCAAGGCACTCTGCAGAATTTCCGGCAGAAATAACAATCATAAAACGGAAGAGCATGCCCGTGAGTAGTGACCAGAATCTTTGGAAAACCAAATATAACGACCTTCTTGCGCAATGGGATGAGAAAGAAGGCAAAGCTTCGGAGATGATCAGCATCATGCAGCGCCTGGTGGCTCGGGTCAGCCTGGCTGCGGAGGGTCAGAATCGCTCGCTTGATTCTGACCTCAAAGAGCTTCGAAGCCTTCTGCGCACCTCAGGCACCTCACCACGCCAACTTACTCAACAACTCGAACGCATAGAGAAGCGCGTTCTGGAGCTGGATGAGGCCCGCAATGCGAGCATTGAAGTGCTTGGTGAAATGGCGCAACTCGTCGATCGCAGAGCGGGTGGTGCGGCTGCGAGCCCAGCGCCACCCGCAGAAGAGCGCCGTACCAAGAAGCCGAGCCTGTTTGGACGCTTGTTAGCGGGTCTTTCTTCCGATGGCAAGCAGGGCGTTACGGCTCCGGTCAAGCCAGCCAGCGTCTTGCGCAAGTCCAGTAGCACAACCGGCAGCAGCTTTGATGATCTGCCGCCAGGAATGCTCTCCACCGACCTGGAAACCCTGCCTTCGTCGCCCGGTCTCTCGTCCTTCGGTGAGCATGTGCAGAAAACCCTGCTTCACCTTCTGGCTTCAATGACGCTACCAGACAGCGCCGTTCGGGATCTGGAGAAGGCCCGCGAGAAGATTCTCGCAGGCGCCAGCGATAGTGAGCTCATGCTGCTACTCGATGAAGTTGCGGCTTTGGTCATCGCTGCGCTCGGCAAGGGGCAGCGCGACTTCGAGACCTTCCTGCGTTCGCTGGACGATCGTCTCTCAGGTATTCACGCGTTCATCACCGAAGCCCACAAGCATCATGAGGATGCTCTTGGCAGTAAGCAGAACTTCCACGAGGCCATCAAGGAGCAGGTCTCGACGATACAGAGCGACGTGGCGGAGGCAAATAATCTGAGCCATCTAAAGGACTCAGTGAAAACCCATCTCGATATACTGATCACCTCCCTCGACGCCTTCGTAGAACATGAAGATCAGCGAGAGCAGACGCTACTGAGCAGTCTTGCCTCACTCAAAGTGAAAACGGCAGAACTTGAGGCTCAAACGGCTGAGCTCAAGATTCGTCTGAAGGAGGAACGCAACCGGGCCTTGACTGATGGCCTGACAGGTGTGCCCAACAGAGAAGCTTTCGAGACGCGCATTCAGGAGGAATTTCAGCGCTGGTCGAGATACCGGAATCCATTGACAGTGGCCGTATGTGACATTGACCTCTTCAAGCGCATCAATGACAGCTACGGGCATCTGGCGGGTGATCGGGTAATTCAGATCGTTGCCAAGGAACTGGCCAAGCGTCTGCGCAGAACAGATTTCTTTGCCCGTTATGGTGGTGAGGAATTCGTTATCATCTTTCCCGAAACGAAGCTTGAAGCGGCAGAAATCGCGCTCGAGAAGATGCGTAAAATGGTCAGTGAGTTGCCATTTCACTTTCGCGGCGAGCAGGTTCAGATCACGGTATCGTTTGGTGTGACTGAATTCACGGAAGGCGACAGCCGCCAGACAGCGTTCGACCGCGCCGACGGCGCCATGTATCAGGCTAAGGATAATGGTCGCAACGCCGTCGTGGCCGCCAGCTAATGGCGGCTGAAAGTGGCCCGGAGTGGGGCGCTAGAGCAGGTGTAGTTCTCGTGCCCGCCGCACAGCCTGGGTGCGGTTGACGCTTTCAAGCTCGCGGAAGATAGCTGCGATATGCGCCTTGATTGTCCCGGGCGCAATGTGCAGCTGGTTGCCAATCTGCTTGTTGGACATGCCTTCGGCCAGCAGGCCCAGCACTTCGAGCTGGCGAGGCGTCAGATTGATATTGAGTGTCTGATCGCCCCGCTTTACCGACTTGAGCTGAGGCGGAATATACACATCGCCGCTCATGACCTTCTTGATGGCTTCAGCAATTTCGCTGTTACTAGAAGACTTCGGAATATAGCCAATCGCGCCATTCTGCAGCGCAGACTGCATTACCGTGAGCTCCTCACTGGCCGAGACCACCATGCAGGGTACTTCGGGAAACTGCTCGCGACACTGCTGTAACAACGAAACACCGCTACTTTCAGGCATGCGCAAATCGAGCAGGAGAAGCTCGATGTCATCGTGGTTCTTCAGAATCTCGAGGACCTCGTCGCCCTGGGCGGCTTCCTGTATTTCACAGTCCGGATAGAGATCATGAAGAATAAGCTTGAGTCCGCTCCGGAAAATACCGTGATCGTCGGCAATTGCGAAATTCATGGAATACCCTTTTCAAAAATAATCTTATCGGAACCCGGCGTCTGGACTCAGGCGCCACCACTTGCAGCGACTGCTTCACTCAGCTGACCGACCGCCCCATTCGAGGCGGCTGCGCGCTTGGACAGGGCGGTCTGACACAGGGCTCTCAGGCGGGCCGGCTTCACAGGTTTGAACATGACCTGGAAACCTGAATTCGTCGCCGTTCTGATTCGCTCGGGCGCCGTTTCGCCGGTGATGATAAGCGCAGGTCGCGGCGAATCCAGCATCTCATTGAGCTGCTGCACAGCTTCAATGCCTGATGCGCCATTCTGCAGCCGATAATCACTGATGATCAAGTCCGGCTTGTCACTTCTGCTCGAGCAGAAGTCTTTTGCCTCTGCGACGGTCTGAGCCAGCAATGGCTGCAGGTTCCAGCTTTCGAGCAAAGAGCTCATCGCAAGCAGAACGGCATTGTCATCATCGAGTACCAGCACCTTCTGTCCATCGAACCTGCTGAGCGCCGAAGCCGCAGTCTGCGGCAGCTGGGCCTGGTGCAGGCTGTAGGTCCGCGGTAGGATAATGTCAAAGCGTGTCCATTCGCTATAGACCGAATGGAGGCGTATTTCATGATCGAGCACTTCGCAGGCGCGCTTCACGATGGCCAGACCCAGGCCGATACCCTTGCTGCGGTCTCGCTCCTCGTTATTCAGCTGAACGAACTCGGAAAAGATCTGCGCCTGTTTGCTCTTGCGAATACCAATGCCCTGGTCCATCACGAAGAAGCGCACTTTGGCACCTTCGCGCCGACAGCCCACGAGTACGGCACCTTTCTCAGTATATTTGATCGCGTTGGAAAGCAGGTTTCGGGCGATCTGTTCCAGCAACTGGGGGTCGCTACATACCAGCAGCTTGGATGGCAGTATCCGCAAGTCCAGCGACTTGTCTTCGGCCGACTGTCGGAACAGTAGTTCCAGCTTGTCGAAAATATCCTGCATCGCGACCGGCTGCATGTTGGCCTCGGTAACGCCGGCTTCAAGACGTGAGATGTCGAGCAGGGAGTTGAACATGCTCTGCATGGACTCGAGCGATTTCTGCAGGTCTTCATAGATGCCCCGTCCGCGCTCGCTGCGGACCTCACGGTCCAGTGCCTCGAGGAACAGGTTCATGGCGTGGAGCGGCTGCCTGAGATCGTGGCTGGCTGCTGCCAGGAAGCGGGTCTTGTCGCGGTTGGCCTTGTCCGCCTCCCAACGTGCCTGTCTGGCCTTCAGGGCAAAGTTGCGGGCGTCGAATTTCTGCTCGAGGTAGCGCTCGTTGAGCTTACGAATTTCCGCGGTGCGGTGCTGAACCTGCTGTTCCACTTCGGTTTCGTTGCGCCGGATCTGTTCCTGCAGCGACTTCACCTTACGCTGCAGGCTGTCTACGCCGAGCAGCAGCTGGTTGTAGTGCGCTGCAATCATATCGAACTCATCGCGGACCTGGGTGCTCCCGCTCAGCGGAAGCAGGTGGCGGGCCGGTGCGTGGGTTTCAAGATTGGCAAGGCGCCGCAGCAGGCCTTGCAGCCGACCTTCGATGCGAAAGCGCAAGGATTGGTAATAGAAAAAAGCCAGACCAAGGAATAGTAACAGCAGGGACCCGATGAGCAGCCTCGCCGCCTGGAAAACGCCCTGCCCGGTGTTGGCAGGCTTGAGGTACAACTTGAGGTAGCCGCTACGTTCGGCGGCACTCAGCGCGCGGCCGGTCTCGCCGGTGTCGACTGGCAGGCTCTTGAAATCGAAAATCTGGGTGTCATAGGCAAGATCAGGATCATCGCCGCCAATCTTGGTCAGGTCCTTGCTGGTGATGCCAGCGAGATCGAGCGAGTCGGCAGCGTCTCCGGCACCCTTGCCACTCAAGCCTGATATATCGGTGCGCTCAGGCTGATATTCCAGCCATGGGGTTTCGCGCTCTCGATAAATCTGTGCCACCTTTATGGGCAATACATCGTTCAGCGTACGTAGACCAATAAATGCCGCGTTTTCATCGCCATTCTTCACGGCGGCAGAAATCTGCGGCAGCACAAAGTGCACCGCTGTGGCGACTTCCTGTTTCTGTCGATCGGCCAGGACCTGACTGAAGGCGAACCATACGGTCGACAGCGACGCGATCGTCATGACCACGAGCAGGATCAGGAACCTGTTGAGCAGGCTTGGCACGAGGATCGAAGGGATGGGTGCCTTATTATTGAGCATTGACTACAGACGTTAGTGACATAAATTCGTTATCATCCGGAGCACTGGAATTTCCCGTTCGGATGTCGACCGGCGGAACCCTGCTGACCCAATTGGATCAGAATGCCTAAAACTTTCAGACTATATCATTTTGCCCGCCCATAATGTTACGAATATCCAATAACAGAGGCTGTGTCACAGTGCGCGATGCTTTCCGCAGGCGCGGGCTTCAGTGCGCGCTGATTCTGCTCATGCTTGTGTCCGCTGTCATGCTGCCAATTGGCGCTGCAGCGGCCCCAGACAGCCAGCCAGCCGGTGAGCAGCAGGGGCAGGTGGCGGGCACTACCGATCTGCTTACACCCTTCGAGCGCTCATGGCTTAATGCTCAGCCACAGCTCATTATTGGTAACGACCCAAACTGGCCCCCCTTCGAAATGCGTAACGACCGTGGTGATGTGGTCGGCATCGTGGCCGACTACGTCGCGCTGTTAGAGTCACGCCTGAACTACAAATTTGGACGGGTCGCCGCCAATGACTTCGCTTCGACCATACAGGGCCTCGAGGATGGTACCATCGATATGGTATCAGCAGTCGGCGTCACGCCCCGGCGTCGTGGCAAGATGAGCTTTACGAACACCCTGCTCAGCTATCCCATCGTCATGGCCGTAAGAGACTCGCAGAATTTCGTGGGGTCTCTCGACGATCTTGGTAACGAGCGGGTGGCAGTGGTGAAGAATTACGCCAGCCAGGATTTCCTGCTCACCAATCATCCACAGCTCAACATGTTCTTCGTCGACACGCTGCAGGAGGGTTTGCTGTCACTGTCGAACGGCGAAATCGATGTGCTCGTGAGCAATATTCCCAGTATTACCTACCTGGTCAACCGTCTTGGCATCAGCAATATCAAGCTGACGGGCATTACCCCTTACACCTATGAAGTCGCCATCGGCATGAGTCGCGATTCGCCGATGCTCAAGCGCATTCTCGACAAGGCGCTGCTGACAATCACGCCGGATGAGCAGCAGGCGATTTACCGAAACTGGCTCAGCTTCAGCTATGAAGAGGCGGTCGACTACGGTCTTGTGTGGCGTGTCGTTGGGATTGCTGCGCTGGTGGTAGCCATCTTCCTCTACTGGAACCGCAAGCTGTCGCGTGAAATAGACGAGCGCATGCGATCTGAAGTCCGCTTGCGTAAGAGCGAGGAGCGTCTGCGGTCGGCCATCAAGCGCGCGGAAGTGCTGGCCAAGGAGGCTGAAGCTGCGAACAAGGCCAAAAGTGAGTTTCTCGCCAACATGTCTCATGAAATCCGCACGCCCATGAACGCCGTCATCGGTTATACCGAGCTGCTGGAGGGCTTGATTCAGGATGCCAAGCAACAGTCTTACATCGATGCCGTAAAGAAGGGTGCGCGGGCACTGCTTTCAGTCATCAACGATATTCTCGATCTCTCGAAAATTGAATCCGGCAAGATCAGTATCGAGCTCGGCCGGGTCGATGTGCGGCGTCTGATCAATGATGTGGCCACACTATTTTCTGCGCGCTGCGCACAGAAGCAGCTCGACTTCAGGGTTACCGTCGACCCGGAGGTTCCCAATGCTCTGAATCTGGATGAGGTGCGGATCCGTCAGGTCCTGCTCAATCTGGTGGGCAACGCTATCAAATTTACCCACAAGGGTTACATCGCGCTCTCGGTAGCAGCAGTGCCTGGCGCGCCAAAAAGCAACACGGTTGAACTCGTCATCGCCGTGGAAGACTCCGGCATCGGTATAGCGCCGGACCAGCACGCACGGATTTTCAATGCCTTTGAACAGCATGAAGGGCAAAGCAACCGACAGTATGGGGGCACCGGCCTCGGGCTCGCCATTACCAAGAAGCTGGTTGAGATGATGAATGGTGAGATCGGGCTGGTAAGCGACCAGGGTAGCGGTGCCCGCTTCGAAATTCGCCTGCATCATGTGCTGGTCGTGCAGGAGGAGGATGAAGAGCCGCTGCAGATAACCACCCGCTACGAACCAGCAGGCGCCGCTGATTCGAAGGGTCTGGGCACAGTCGCTTCGATCAATCAGCCCGTCGCTACAAGTGCCGAGCCGGCTAACGGAGCAGCTGAGCGGACGCCACGCAAGTCAGCGAGCACGGCCGCGTCGTCGAACGGTCACCGGAAGGGAGAGGGGCGGCTGGAACGACTGCTGGCTGGCGAATTCAGGGAGCTGCATGACTACCTGCTGGATAGCGGCGACTTACAGGAGGCAGCCAGTTTCGGCGAACGGCTGACAGCCCTGGGCATACAGTTCGACAAGCAGAACGTGATTGACTATGCCCAATCGCTCTTGCGTGCAGTGAACCAATTTGATCTTGATGCGATGAACGCAATCCTGCTGGCCTATGACGACCTTATGGCCGCACTCGACGATGAGGGTCGCGTCGACACTGACGACACCGCTGCGCCCGCGGACGGCACCGATAAGACAGAATCCTAATAGCTTTCATCCTCGCTGCTGACTTCGACGTGCAGCAGGTGGCCCATATCATCGCATACCGCGGTCATCCTGATTGGCCGGCAACAGACCTGACAGTCCTCGACGTAGGGCTCGCCAGCCTCGCTGGTGTCGACCAGAATCGAAATCATTTCTCCACAGTTCGGACAGCTGATTAACGTGCCCTCTACACTTGCCATGGCGAGTTCCTCCTACGATTAATTTTTTGGCATCGACCATCTACTGTCTATACTCATGTAATAGCCTGATCGTTCAAACCGCAACCAAATAACAGCCGCCATAGGGGTCGGAATGTCGGATTCTTCTCGTTTTGATCTCGTTTTCTCCGGACGCGTGCTGCCGCAGTTCAATCTCCAGCAGGTGAAAATGAATCTGCAGCGGCTTTTCAACGCCAACGATGCCCAGCTGGCCAGAATGTTTTCCGGTGAGGCGGTAGTGCTGAAAAGCAGACTGACGGAAGAGGACGCCGAAAAATATCGTATGGCGCTCACCCGCCAAGGCGCCGAATGTGAGCTCCGTGACAGAGCGCTGCATGAGACCGCAGCAGCGCCCGCGGAGACCAGGGCAGCGAACGCTGCTGCATCGGCGGAAGCCTCCGTGGTGGCAGAAGCGTCGACGAGTCAGCCAGCGGAACACAGCGTCATCGACGACATTCTCGCGGGCATCGACTGGGACCTGGCGCCGGTAGGCAGTCGGATGGGGCCGGAGCGCGACACGGCGCCGGCGGAAATCCTGCAGTCGGTGAGTTTCGATCTGGCGCCAACAGGCAGCACCATGGGTCAGAAAAGCGTTGAGTCAACACCGGTGGTTCCGGATGTTTCCCATCTCAGCGTAAGCAAGTAGGCCTGGACGCGAACGCTCGCGCTAGAGTGGCCGTTTGGGCTTGATGCAGGCCAGTACCTGTTCGCATTGCTTCGTCCCATAAGCTTCGAGTAGCTCGATAAGCCCCACTTCGTCGTGAGTGCGAATGAGGTCGAGCGAGCGCCGCATGTAGTCGAGGTTGTCATAAATGATCTGCGGGCCCTGCTGCAAGGCCAGGAAACTACAGCGTTTTGCAGATGGCCAGAGATTGTTGATCATCTCGACGATGAAGTGGTTGCGGGCGTATACCAGCGAGGCCTGGGTATATTCGATGCCGAGCTCATGAAAGCGCTGAAGCTTGCCGGCTTCGAAGGAGGCCTTCATTTCGAGGTAGAGTGCTTCCATGTGCTGCATGTCTTCATCGCGCCACTCGCGAACGAGCTTGCGGCCGGTATTACCCAGAATGAGGAGCAAGGTTTCATAGAGTGCCCGCACGAAGTCTTCGTCAAGCGTGGTAACGAAAGTGCCTTTCCGCGGGACGATTTTGACGAGGTAGCGTTTTTCGATCAGAAGCAGGGCTTCTCGAACACAGCCATGGCTGACGTCAAGTTTCTTGGCCATGCTGCTTTCGATGATCCGTTCTCCGGAGTGCATCTGTCCGTGAACGATCTGATCCTCAAGATATTGGGCAACTTGCTCGGTGAGCGTCTCCCTCGCTGAAAACTGCATTGATATGGATGTCCTGTCTGTGCCTCAGGATGAGGGTTTGCGCCGGCCAGTAATACACCATAAATGCGGCGCACGACAATATTTCTGGCATAAAAAAGCGGAGCCGAAGGGCTCCGCAAGCGCAGCAGAAAAGGATATGTACAAATGACATAACCTGAACCAAGCTTAGCGGTAAGTAAGGCTTTTTCCAGCACAAAGCTGTATGAAACAACAATGTTTTGTAACCATACTTAAAACCAGTTTTAGATTATCCAGATTAAATATCTGTAAATTCAGAAGTTCGGAGTTCCATACTTGGCCAGCAAATTTTTTCGTTATCGTAGTGTCATTCTAGCTTTTGTCGTTGCCCTGTCCCCAATGGTGCCAGAGCCCGCTTACTCGGCGCCCTCTTCGCTTGATAGTTTCAGAGGCACCCCCGCGCTGTACCGCTGGAATGGCAAGAGCGCCATTATTGGCGCTGACCACACCATCAAGATCAGTTCCGAAGATACCTTCGTGGACCTGGCTGAATTGTTGGGCTTTGGGTATAACGAGCTCATAGCTGCCAATCCCACCGTCGACCCCTGGGTCCCCGAGGATGGTAGCCTGCTCGATCTGCCGGGTAGCTTCATCCTGCCGGCGGGCCAACGCGAAGGAATCGTAGTCAATATCCCCGAGTACCGGCTCTACTACTACCGGCCCAATGAAGGTGCTGTGCTTAGTTTTCCCATTGGTGTGGGTACTGCCGATTTTCCAACTCCAGTGATTGATTCGTCGATCATCGCCAAGCTTGAGAAGCCAGCCTGGTACCCGCCGAAATCCATTCGCAAGGAGCACCTGGAGGAGAATGGTGAGGTCCTGCCGATGGTGGTGCCGCCTGGTCCGGATAATCCGCTCGGTCCCTTTGCCATGAAGCTGAAATCGGACGGCTATCTCATTCATGGCTCGAACAAGAAAATTGGTATCGGCATGCAGGTGAGTCACGGCTGCATCAGGCTGTACAACTGGGATATCGAACGCCTCATCAAGGCCGTTCCGGTAGGCTTGCCGGTGCGGATCATCAATCAGCCGGTAAAAGCAGCGGTAGATGGTGCCCAGGTCTGGATCGAGATTCATCCAGGTGCCGATAACGATCTTGCTGCGATAGGCAAGGCACTTTCGGCTGAAATGGCCCGCCTGGAAGCGAGTCTCGATGCTCACTCAGCTTTGTCAGTTGATGCTTCGAAGGTTAGAGCGGAAATGCTCAATCCGTCAGGAAAAGTGGTTCAAGTGGGGGTAGTGGTAAGAAGAAGCCGCTAGGACCCAGTTAAAGGCGGGCAAAAAAAAGCGGCTGGCGAATTAACGACAGCCGCTCTTTGAATATTTAGTCTTACTTACGGCTAGACTTTTCCATCATGCGATCGGCACGCTGGCTGGCCTGCTCGGCAGCACGCTGAGCAGCTACTGCTGCAGCCATTGCTTCTTCGGCCTTCTTGTAGGCTTCATCAGCACGCTTCTGCGCCTTGTCTGCCTTACCGGACGCAGTATCGGCAGTTGACTGTGCGCTCTCGGCGGTTTGCATCGCTGAGCTGCCGGCTGCTTCGTCGTCAGGTGTGCTCGCACAACCAACAAGTGCCAGTGAGCCGATCATCAGACTGGAGGCTAGAAATCTATTCATGAAGTATCCCCGTGAAAATTTGCAAATGGTCGAGAAGAACTGTGTGTTCGAGAATGATACGTCGCTAGTCCAGCAATGTATTATTGATCGATCCAGCTCAAGTTTAGACAGTTTTAACAGGAATAAAAGATTGTGAACAAGGGTTTTATTTTGTAGGTATAAAGACTTAGGCGGTAATTGCCTGCTCGACTGCTGTCGGCAGGCACGGTCTGTGGCGGATCGTCAGTCAGGACGACAGGGCCGGCCACAGCCTGTAAAGCGTCAGGCGACGCCCTGGTTGAACGTCTTGCGCGGCGCCACGACCCGCGACAGAGCAGGCCTGTCACTGTGGAACGCTTCATTATTCAAGGTCCAGTGGAAAGTCGTCTGCAGTATGCGCGCGTCGGAACTGGCACGTTGGCGGGTGAAACCCAGCATCTGGCGTACCCGCTTTGCCGTGGCAGGCCAGATGTCCTTCTGGCGGGTGGTCAGCATTGACGCCAGGTCCACGATATCAAACTCACGACGAATATCTGCAGCGTCGAAAATCATGTCGAGCCATGTCGTGTGTTGATCGAGCTGCTCGCTATAGAGCGTAAGCCCGGAAAACCTGCGATTGAGACCTTCAGCTACAGCCTCCACAGTCATGCCATGACGATGGATCAGACCAGGCGATATATAATGCACATTCGAAGCGGTTTCAGGCAGCTGTTTCCAGTGTTGGCACGGCTGGATCAGAGCACAGAATGCGTCTCCATCAGAGCGCATCACCCCAATTTCGACCGGATAACTGTTTTCTACACTGCCGCCGGGTAACGCACAGGCGTCTGCGTCCTTGCGGTTCTGCAGACAGCCATACATGACCAATATAGAGGGTAGAACGCTCGCCACCTCATCGCCAAACAACGTCGTGTTCATTATAAAACCTCAGCTGTACATGATGTGTCCGACATTTGCCGTGCCGTCTGGACGCGCTACATAACCAGATTATGCCATCCGGATGGGATAGGTAAATGTACTAAAGTCCAGCATCTCTGAATTGGACAAGCTTGGCAAGTTAAACCGCTACGTTCTGTTCACCGCACAAATCTGTGTCAAGCATGGTGGGTGGGTAGAGCTGTGGCAGATTAGCCAGAAGGTGCAATTTCGTGAATGCGGCCTCCGGGGTCATCAGTCCTGCCGACCGAACGCCGAGGCCTTGCAGCGCCTGACCGGCCTCGTAGCCGCCACCGACGCCGCCCGACAGACATTGGGTGGTGTTCAGCATGAGTATCCCCTGCTGTTTCAGCGTGGCCAGGTGGTTTGACAGTGTCTTACTTTCCGAAGGTACGTTGCCAAAGCCGAAGCTGAAAAGGAGCAGGGCCCGACAACCAGACCAGACGGCGGTTTCCAGCTGTCGTGCTGCGGCGCCCGGCAGCAGAAAGCAGCTCGCCACAGTGGCAGTATTCCAGTTTGCACAAGCGTCTAGGGCCTGAAGCCGCTGCGCAAGCGATGGTCCGGTCGCCTCCACTCCGCTGGCCCGATACAGCAGTTCCCCGTCCAGGCGGAGCTGATCCCCCGTCTGGCAAGCAACCGGTGGTAGATTGGGGCTATCGAAGGCATGAAAGCGCCGAGAATCGACCTTGCGCGCGCAGTTGCCTCGAAACAGGAGGCCATCGAAGGCCAGGAACACGCAGCTTACCAAGGCATTGGGCGAGGGCCTGTTCGCCAGGGCCCTGCAGAACTCGAGGGCCCCGCTGACATTTGAGACGGCATCGCCTGGCTCTTCAACGTTCTGTGCGTTCCCGAGTGGCTTCTGCGCACCAGTCAGCACGACTGGAAGGTCCAGGCCATGCAACAGGAAGCTCAAGGCAGAGGCGGTGTAGGCCATGGTATCTGTGCCGGTCAACACCAGGAAGCCGGAAAAGCGTTCGCGATGCTGGTAAATGAGCCGCGCCAGTAACAGCCAGTCTGCGGGCTGTGCATTGCTGCTATCCATTAGAGGAATTTCAGCATCCAGTCTGCTGAAGGCCGGGCAGTCTGCTGGCAGCCTTGACCGTAGCCTTGCCTCAAACTCGGCGGCATCCGAGGTAATGGTCAGGCCCTTAGGCCCAAGGTCCATCCCGATGGTGCCGCCGGTATAGAGTAGCCCGATTGGCAGCGTCTCAGAGCTCATCAAGAAAGCGCCTCACGATGCCGCTGAACAGGTCCGGCTTCTCGGCGTGTAACCAGTGGTTGGTGCCGGGCATGATACGGACTTGGGCTTTCGGAAACATGGTCATGATGGTCTCCTGATGTTTCTTCTGGATATAGGCTGAGTCGCCGCCCTTGATGAACAGAGTGGGTCCCTTATAAGCCACTTCAAATACAGGGGCTTCTGCCAACAGATCGTAGCAGCGTACTATCGCATCGAGATTCAGCCGCCATATATAGCGTGTAGGCGTGCGTTCGTCGTCATCATGGTCGCGGCGCTGTAGGTTCTTCAGCAGAAACTGGCGAACTGCGGGATTCGGCTCAAAGCTGCTTAATGCGGCGTCAGCGTCCCGTCTACTGCCGATGTCACTCAGAACCATCGCCTTCAACCCATCCAGAATGGCGTTGTGATGCGGCGGGTAGGTGACTGGTGAAATATCTGCCACGACCAATGCAGCAACCCGCTCGGGATGATCGAGGGCCAACTGCATCATGACTTTACCGCCCATCGAATGACCCAGTACAAAGGCCGAAGACAGTCCCTGATCATCCATATACTGCATCACATCATCAGCCATTTCCGGATAGCTCATGGTTTCACAGTGGGGCGACTGACCATGGTTGCGCAAGTCGAGCAGATGGATGCAGTAATGCTCACCTAGAATGCGCGCCGCGGCCATGAGATTTTCATGCGAGCCAAACAGGCCGTGGGCCATGAGCAGGTGGGGCGATTGCGGGTCGCCAAGCCTGCGGGAATTCAGTGTGATCGACATGAACCAGGGTTTCCTGCGCGTTTAGTTATAACGGCGTCTAAAAAGAAGGTGCGCCACATCACATTCTGCTTGAGATCGCCTTCCGCCAATTAGACGACTATCGGTACAGAGACTATAACATTGAGTGCAGTCTGCCTATTGCTTCGCCGAGTGGTCGGATGATCGGTACGGCAGTCGACCGAGTGGTTCACGCGCTCTCTGAACCTGAACCCGCCGCAGGGCGTAGACAAGATAATTGACGAAGGAGATCGAGTTGAGTCAGGTACCGCCAACTGAGGGGCAAGAGCGCCGTAGAACCTACCGCTATCCTTCTGCAGAGCTGAGAACGAAACTGCGAACCAAGCGTGGTCTCTTTGGTGAGTCCTGGGATGAAGTGTCCAGCCAGGACTTCAACCATCAAGGTGTTTCGATTGTTTCGCCTGAGGGAATGAAGGAAGGCGCGTCGATTCTGCTCAGTCTGGAGCTGGTCATGGAAATGGGCTCCGTCATGATCCCGAAACTCAGCGGTACCATCCGCCATGTGAAGACAGTCGGCCGCCAGTACCGCTATGGCATCGAGTTCGATGCGACACAGAAAGGCCAGGGTAGCGAATCATTACAGGCACAGTTGATGCGCATCGAGGAACTCGTTGAGCGGGCTCAGAGCGTAGCCAAGCGGATTCAACAGCGGAACAGTCCGGAGAGCTGATCCAGCCAAGCCAGACTGTCACGATAGTACATTGCCGAGTAGGCGCATTGCGGGATAACCTGTGGCGATACGAACAATACGTTAGCCCAGGAAATCCTCATGTCAGACACCCATTTCAGAACCTGCACACTCTGCGAAGCCATGTGCGGAATCAAGATCGAGACCGAAGGCGACAAGGTCGTCAGTATCAAGGGCGACGATCAGGACTCGTTCAGCAAGGGGTACATCTGCCCCAAGGCCATCGCCCTCCAGGATCTCCAGCAGGATCCTGATCGACTTCGTCACCCTGTTCGTCGAACGGCATCTGGCTGGGAAAAAATGAGCTGGGACGCCGCTTACGATGAAGTTGCAAGACGCCTCAATCGAATCAGCGATCAACATGGCAGCAAGGCCCTGGGTGTCTATCTCGGTAATCCTAACGTCCATAATCACGGCAACATTCTCTTCTCGCTGCCCCTGCTGCGAGCACTGAAAACGCGCAAGCGTTTCTCGGCCACTTCGCTTGACCAGCTGCCTCATATGCTGGCCAACCTGAAAATGTTCGGGCACCAGGCACTGTTTCCTGTCCCGGATATCGATCGCACGGACCTGTTCATCTGTATAGGCGGCAACCCGGCTGCATCCAACGGCAGCCTGATGACGGCGCCTGGTATGCCGCATCGCCTGAAGGCCATATTGGCCAAGGGCGGTCGAGTGGTCACCATCGATCCTCGAAGCACCGAGACATCGTCGCTCGCCTCGGAGCACGTCTTTATCAAGCCGGGTACCGATGTACTCTTCCTGTTGGCCATGCTGAACGTGATTTTCGCAGAGAACCTGGTGAACACCGGGCATCTGGAGAAGCATATCGAAGATCTGGACCTGCTGAAGCTGGCCTGCCACAGCTACGCGCCCGAGATCGTCGAAGGCCCGACCGGGGTGCACGCCAGCACCATCCGAACGCTCGCACGAGAATTCGCCACCACGCCGGAGGCCGTTCTCTACTCCAGGCTCGGCACCAGTGTTCAGGCCTATGGGGCATTGTGCACCTGGCTCGTCTACTGCCTCAACATTGTGACCGGACATTTTGATCGTCGCGGCGGCATGATGTTTACGCTGCCAGCCGTCGACATGGTGTCTTTCGGCGCACTGGCCGGCCAGAGCGGGCATTTCGATAAATATCAGTCTGTGGTGCGGCAGCTGCCGGAGTTTGGCGGCGAGCTGCCTTCCTCGACCATGGCGGAAGAAATCACCGAGGCCGGCGACAAGCGTATTCGCGCCATGGTGATGATCGCCGGCAACCCGGTCTTGTCTTCGCCAAATGGCCAGCAACTCGACAAGGCGCTCGCCAATCTCGATTTCATGGTAAGCATCGATATGTATGTGACTGAAACGTCGCGACATGCGGATATCATTCTGCCGCCGACGGGTCCGCTTGAGCGAAGCCACATCGACGTGATATTTCCGATGCTTGCGGTTCGGAATATCACCAAGTACGCCGGTCCAGTATTCAAACCCGCAGACGGGAGTCAGCATGACTGGGAGATTTTCCTGAATCTTGCGCGTCGTCTGGAGTCGCGGGATCTTATCAGCTCGATTGCGGCGAAGGCGCGCTTCGAATTCATGCACAAGCTGACTCCGGATGGCATGGTTGATCTCTTCCTGCAATTGGGCCCCTATGGCCGTTTGCCGCCAGGCAGCAAGCTCTGGGGCAAGACGGCAGGCAAGCTCATATCCATCCTTGGCAAACGGACTCCACTGCGGAAATTGCTGGAGATAGGCCCACTATTGCGTGCTGGTCAGAATGCGGAAAAGAATCTTTCGCTCAGCAGACTTCGTAATGAACCACACGGGCTGGATCTCGGACCCCTCAGGCCGTGTTTGCCGGAACGCCTCTATACCAAGGGCAAGAAGATCCGCCTCGCCCCCAGACTCTATCTGCAGGATCTGCCTCGCGTGGCAGAACTCATCAAGTCTTATGAAGCACAGGCTGGAAAGAAACTGGATAACGGCTTCCTGTTGATTGGGAGACGTCACGTGCGTAGCAACAATAGCTGGATGCACAACAGCTTTCGCCTGGTAAAGGGTAAGAACCGCTGTACGGTCATGATTCATCCGGAAGATGCAGCTCGGCTCGGCGTGGAAGACGGGCAGAACGTGACAGTTACTTCTGCCGTCGGCCGGGTTGAAATTCCTGCGGAAGTGACTGAGGGCATCATGCCTGGGGTAGTCAGCATTCCCCATGGCTGGGGTCACGCCAGGCCAGGGATCTCGCAGCAGACCGCGCAGGCACACGCCGGCGTCAGCGTGAATGATCTGACCGATGAAATGCAGGTTGATCCCCTGTGCGGCACAGCAGTTCTGAACGCTGTGCCCGTAACTTTGACACCCGTTCAAAAAAGGCGGGTGAGAGCGGCTTAGGGTCCCGGATGGGGCACCGCAGCCGTCCCCAAACCAGGAGTGTGATGCGATGGAAGAAGTAGATGTGGTAGTCATCGGCGCTGGTACTGCGGGCCTCTCCGCCTATCGTCGTGTGGTCACCGAAACAGATTCTGTTCGTCTCATTGAAGCCGGGGCATACGGTACGACCTGCGCCCGAAATGGTTGCATGCCAAGTAAGTTGCTCATCGCCGCGGCAGAGGCCGCGCATGCAGTGGATGCCAGCCCACTGTTCGGCCTGCGGGATGTCAATTACAAGGTGGATGGCCGTGCTGTCATGCAGCGTGTGCGAAGCGAACGTGACCGTTTCGTGTCTTCCGTGCTGGAATCGATGGTGGATTTTCCCGAAGCGCACAAAGTTCTGGGTCAAGCCAGCTTCATCGATGCCAATACGGTTCAGGTCAAGCCCGAGGGCCAGCCCTCGGAGCCAGTCGTCATACGTGCCCAGCGGTTCATTATAGCCATCGGTGCCGCCCCCTTTATCCCTGACATGCTGCGGCCAGCAGCAGATCGGCTCATTACCACTGAGCACGTATTCGAACTGGATACACTGCCGGCGTCAGTCGCTGTATTCGGTGCCGGCATCATCGGGCTCGAGCTGGGGCAGGCCCTGCATCGCCTTGGTGTCCGCGTGAGGATTTTTGGCCGCGGTGGTGGCATCGGCGGTATCGAGGACGAGCAAATCAGGCGCACGGCTCAAAAGGTTTTCATCGAGGCCGGCCTGAAGCTGCATCCGAGCGCGAACGTGAGCGATCTCAAGCGAGTGGATGGTGGCGTGGCTATCAGCTTTCAGGAGGATGAATCTGCGGCTGAAAAGACCGAGACTTTTGAGTATGTGCTGGCCGCAACGGGACGCCGTCCAGCGATGGATGTGCTGAATCCCGCCGCGGCTGGCATCGAGCTTGATGATCGAGGTCAGCCGATTTTCTGCCGCTACACGATGCAGACATCTCAAAAGCATATCTTCATTGTGGGCGATGCCAGCACCGACATTCCTCTCTTGCATGAAGCTGCGGATATGGGCCGCATCGCTGGTCGTAACGCCGCATCATGGCCAACGGTGCGTGCAGGCAAACGGCGTACGCCGCTCGCCATCGTGTTTTGCGACCCACAGATCGCCCGAGTCGGCCATTGGAAGAGTGAATTCGATCACCTCGCGCCAAATGGCTATGCCGTTGGCAGGGCTTCCTTTGAAAATCAGGGGCGGTCGCGGGTGCTCGGGAGGAACAGGGGCGAGCTCATCGTCTACGGCGCCTTCGGCAGTGCAAAGTTCCTCGGTGCAGAGATATTTGGTCCATCAGCAGAGCATCTCGCGCATACACTGGCATGGGTGCTCCAACAGGGCATGACGGTGGACGCCATGCTGGACCTGCCATTTTACCATCCGACCCTGGAGGAGATTCTCAGAACAGCGCTCAGGGCGCTTGATCGCGAGCTGCTCTCAGGGCCGACTGTTGTCATAGAAGAGCATATTGACTGCGGGCCAGGCTCGTGAGTTCAACGTAGTAGTCACATATTCTTTAGCCAAAACCACAAGGACTGCCGACCATGGATACTTCCACTCATCACACGATTAACGGACTGTTCGAACAGTTGGGGCTCGACAGCAGCGATGCCGCTATTGATGCCTGGATCAGAGAAAAACGACCCTTGGACAAGAATCTGAAACTCGCCGATGCGGAATTCTGGAATAAGTCGCAGGCAGCATTTCTCAGTCAGGCCTGGCTGGACGATGCAGAATGGGTTGTTGCAATGGACGAACTCAGCACCCGGCTACGGGGCTGAATTCAGGGCGACTGAGGCTGCCAATCAGGCTTCTATAAAACCGCTGGACTGCAGTGCGGCGGAATGATTCGTCTCGATCTGCCTCAGCACGCGCTTGAGTGCCGAGTCATCGTCGCCCGACTCGCCCTCAGCCATGATGAGCACCTTGCCAGCCTCCACGGCGGAGTTCACCTCTTCCAGCACGGGGCTCTGCTCACTGACGCCGATCATGGTGGCGGACCAGGTGCCCACGCCGGCACCTGCGGCTGTAATGCCAGCCAATGCCGCTCCACCCAAAGCAATGCCTGCTGGTGGAAAAGCCACAGCGGCCAGTCCCGCCAAGAGACCTGTCGCACCACCCACAGCAGCACCCCGTTTGGCCGAATCGCCAACCTGGCTGGTCTGGGTAAGGTCAGCTTCCGGAAGTTCACTCTCTGCCACGCTCTCATTCTTGCAAACGACGCCGATGTGGTCCTCGCTGAAACCTGCATCACGTAGTGTAGCGACGACCGGTTTGGCGTCATCAAGCGTGTTTACCACCGCATAGATCTTGTTCGTCATTCTCAATACCTCTTGTCGCTGTTGTTTTGGGCTAACTGCTTGCTGTCTCAAGGTAATTACGTGAGAGATTCCGGTTGTAGTGCAGGGGAAAAGCCACACTGAACGCGCAGAGTTTGTATTTTCTACACGTTACCACGGCAGTTTCCGCCGCTCATCTCCACAAATATAAACTGCTCCATAATAAGCTATTGATTATTAAGCCGTTATAGTTGGCTCGAATACTGCTTACTATTTGCTGGTATAGCACCTGCTCGTCTTTCAAAATAATTCAGACAATTTGGAGAATAGAGTTATGACCGCTGTTTCAGATGAGACTCCGAGAACTGAATCTGCTCAAAACGCTCGTCGTGATCTTTTCGGCGACAATCGTGACCGCGGATCCGTGGATGAGCGTGCGGCTCATTCTGCCGTCAAATCGAATGACGGTAAGGACTACGACTATATGAGACATCTCAATCCAGTCGATTTGGTACGAACCCTGAGTACAGATGCGACGGCTTTGCTGGTCGACGAGATTACGCTGGCTAAAAAGGAAGGTCTCCAGGCCGTTTCCGACGTAAAGAAGAGCATCATCGCAGTGATCGTTGCGGGAATCACGCTCTTTGCCGGTACGCTGTTCCTTATGCAGTCAGCGACTTACGGTCTGGCACTCACTATGCCGTTCTGGATGTCTTCGTTGATTGTCGGTGGCGTGGTGACCCTTGTTGGACTGATATTGGTCTTCTGGGCCAAGAGCCTGGCATCGCCAAAGAATCTGAAGCCAGACGCGACCGCTGAGACGCTCAGGAAAGACAAGAATATGCTCGCCGATCACGTGAACTGATTGGTCATTGCAAAAACAAGACAAGGAGAAGCTGAATGAATGATCAATTCGACCATGAAAATTTCGATCCGGAAACTGCGTCCATAGAGGAACTCCGGGAGCATATTGCCCGAAAGCGCTCGGCCATCGATGCCAATTTGGGCGAGTTGGAGCGCCGCGTTCAGCCAGATTATATAGCAGAGCACCTGGTAGAGCGGGGGCGGGAGCTGCTGACTGGCCAAAGCGGGTCGTTTGTGAGGGAGTTCGGTAATATCGCTCGGGAGAATCCGCTTGGGACAGCGCTCACCTGCTTCGGATTGGCACTCCTCGCCAAGGGCTATCTGGACGCCAATAATGGTGGCTCAAGTTCAGTTGGCGATGGTCAATTGAGGGCGCATCGTGCTTCGTCGGTGGATCGGGGGGATGCTGACTCGAACTTTGATCCTGATATGGCAATGGATCAGTCCGAAATAAGGCGTCAGCTGAAGAATGAGCATCATTACGTGCCATCCTACTCGAGCGTGAACGGGCCGAATCGCACGAGCGATGACGATCATATGGACAAGATGTTCAAGGGTGCAGCGCTCGCTGCTGGCATTGGCGTTGCCGTAGGTGGCTACGTTGCCTACTCGCGACGTGAAGTTGAGCCGGTCGAATAAGCAGCGTGTCGACCTATCCCGTCCTCGAGTCAGGGGGCGGGTAGTAGTAAAGCTATCGCAAAATAGCGAACGGCCTTACCGGCAAAGGTCAGGCAGTAGAACTCCCAGAATTTCACTTTCATGATGCCAGCCACGAGTGTGATGGCATCACCTCCCAATGGGCTCCAGGACAGCAGAAGCGTCCATTTGCCATACTTCTCGAACCAGCGTTGAGCTGGTTTCAAATGCTTTTCCTTGAGCGGGAACCAGCGACGATCCTGGTAATGCAGCATGTACTTCCCCAGCCACCAGTTCACGCAGGCGCCCATGGTATTGCCAAAGGTGGCCATCAGCGTCAGGCCCAGCCAATGGTCGGGGTAGGCCGTCAGCATCTTCAGCAGAAGCAGTTCGGAGTAGAATGGCAGAATGGTTGCTGCGGCAAAAGCGCCCAACCAGAGCAAGCCGTAATCACCAATCAATGAGCCGGTGGTCAGGCTTTCCGACAGATTGCTCAGTGTGGCAACGAACGAATCATACACTGGTAACGAGGTCCTCACGACCTAGTCGAAATTCAGCGGCAGAGCTGATCAGATTCCTGAACAGGCGGCGATGCGGTCGCAGGTAGGGCAGGTATTCCGGATGCCACTGCACACCGATGATGAACTGGTCCGCGTTCGATTCGACAGCCTGGATCAGCTGGTCCAGGTCGCGACCGGCAACTTCAAGTTGATTGCCGAGCTGGTCAATGGCCTGGTGATGCAGGCTGTTGATGCGAATCCTGTTTTCGTAGGCGTGCACGTCGATGATTCGACCGAGCCGTGACTTCGGCTGTATCAGGGCTGTCTTCAGTGGAAATGGTGTGCGGCGATTGGACGTAATCGCCCGCATGGGGCGAATATCCGGAAACAGTGTGCCACCCAGGACCACGTTAATAAGCTGCATGCCGCGGCAGATGCCCATCAGGGGCGTCTTGCGTTCGATGGCCTGTCGAATCATTTCCACTTCGAACGCATCACGCTGAGTATCGATTTTCGCCAGCTCAGACTCATTGTCACCATAGAGCTGCGGGTCGATATCGTCGCCGCCGCCAATGATCACCCCGTCGAACTGGTCTACGGCAGCAGGGTGCCGTGGGGTGAGTCTGACGGGGCTGGCGCCAAGCAGCCGCAGGCAGATCGAGGTGGCCCACCAGGCAATTGGATACCGGGTGTCGGGGCCAGTTACTGCGATTATTGGGCGTCGAGCCATTTAACAACCTGCTCCTTCCATGGTTTTATGAAGTCTGGCGTGAAACTGTCAAGATGCTTGAGGTAGGCATCGCAGGCCTCGCGCAATCTGGCTGGATCTGCAGCCAGTGACTCAACCATCACCCAGTCGTTCCAGGGCTCCCACAGTCCCCACTGCGGATTGTCGATATCGCAATTGGGCAGCCGGTAATGGAAGGTAGGTCTCGGCTTCACCAATGGATCGGCAATTGAATGTTTCACACGCTCTTCGTCGATGTGCATGAACATGGGGAGCATGTCCAGCGCGCGATTTCGGGTTGGATTGAAGCGTATATAATCGTCGATCAGCGCATCCATGTCCGGCTTGTAGTCTTCTCGCAGGATGAATTCGACATAATCGCTTTCGAAAGGATTGATATAGGGTGTGACACGGCGGCTGAAATCGACATCACCATGCTCCACCAGCCAGTCGTGAACGCACACGTAGGCCTGCAGATGGCGCAAGATGGTGTCGGCATCCAGCGCTGCTATCTCCGGATTGAAGTGGAGGCCAAAAGCGTTCCAGATAGAATCCTTGGTCCCTTTGCCGCCCCGTTCCCTGACCAGGTCGATGAGTTGATCCATTCGATCAATCTCGTCGATGGGTAGTGGCGGTGTGACGATCTCGCAGGGCACCCAGCCCTTGGTGATCGATCCCAGGGTGTTGGACGTCAGCTCATCGATCATATTGCCAGAGTCTTCATACTCCCGAGCAATCCGCTTGAGCAGCTGGGAGTCAACTTCTACGGTGAAGGTACCGTAGTCCTCGCTGTGGAGCAGCCACTCACGATCGGACAGACGTTCCATATCACCATTGAAAACCTGCGCCACCAGCTCCACGAGATCCTTGACTTCGGGTCCGCTCAATTCGACTTCGATACCGACCTTTCGACGTTCGCCCTTGGCATTATCAAGATGGGGCGGCATGAGATATTCCCCAACTGTTCTCAGTTTGCGTTCGCGCTCAGACGGATCTTTCAGCTCATTCTTGTTCATGACATTTACCTTTGCCCATTCCCTTGATGACGATATTCACTTCTGTTTACGTCGGTGTGCTGGTCTACGTTTCAAATCGCTATTCGAGCACAGAATAAGGTGAAATCGTTGCAGTCTGCCTACATGCCCACAAATTACGGCGACGACCAGCAGCGTAGGTACGGCAATGAACAGGCCTGCAACACCCCAGATCCAGCTCCAGAAAATGATTGAGCCGAAGATCACTATCGGGTTCAGCTCGAACTTGCGAGCGTGGACCATTGGATCGACAAAGTTGCCGCAGATGAACATGAGTACCGCGGTGATCGCCGGCGCCGCAATCAGTGGTCCCACTTCAAGGTTTGCAGTAGCCACTGCCGCCGTCACGGCTATCAGTGATAGCACGTTGCCTACGTAGGGGATGTAGCGCATCAGGCCAACAAGAATGCCCCAGAGCATCGCGTATTCAGCCCCGAAGAACCAGAGCACCAGACCGATGACGACACCGAAGGACAGGTTGACACACATTGTCACGAAAATGTATTGCGCAAGGCTGCTACGGAGCTTACGCATCAGCTTCAGCGCCGACACTCGCCTCGCACGACGATGGAACGTCATCGAGATATTACGCGCCAGCGCATCGCCACCCACCAGGAAGAAATAGCACAGGATAAGAGTGACGGAGAGAGCCCAGGTGAAACTGGCTACTCTGGCGAAGATCTTTTCCCGCCAGTCATCGTTTGGCTGATCGATGACGACAGTCTCCGCTTCGAGCTTGCTCTCCTCTGAAGGCAGAGCCTGATCCATGATGCTCTCCACCTCGCTGGTGCGGGTCTCCATTTCATCCAGCGTTTCCTGTAGTCCGGGTGTCTGCGATTTGAGTTTATCGAGTACGGCCGGGGCCGTGCGAATCCAGTTCGTCGCCGGTTCTTTCAACAGCAAGACGCCGCCGGTCATGGCGCAGAATACGCCCAGCACCAGGATGAGCGCGCCGATGGGCTGGGGAATCAAGACCTTGCTCAACCAGATCATGGGCGCGTACAGCAGCACCGACAGATAGAAGCCAAACAGGATTGGAATAAGCACGGAGCTCGCGAAAACGAGCAGGTGCGTACCAGCAGTAATGATGATCAACAGCAGTGCAGCAGTCAGCAGCCAGGATTGGCTCAATTGCTGCCAGTCGGCGAGGGCTATGCTGGCCTCGCCTGGTCTTTTTTCAGTTCGTATCAAACAACAGTCTCCAGATGGTCAGTCTTATACGGCGCCCAGAGAAGACCGGACTCCAGCGAAGTTTGGTATTAGCGCGAGGTGTTCATCTGCATTGCCCAAGGTAGCGTAACAGATTCAGGATCATCTTCTTCCTATCTTCGCTTACACACAGTTCGGCGGCGTCCTGCTAGCCGGATCAGCGCAATGACTCTGGAGACTAGAATGACGAAGTCAGTTCACAAAGGCACCGACAACAAGAAGGTGCCTACCGGTAAGGGTGGAGAGATCCACCAGCAGGCGAGCAGCCAGAACCCGATCATGACAACTGCACAGGGTGTGCCGATCGCCGACGATCAAAATTCGCTCAAGGCCGGGGCCAGAGGGCCTACGCTCCTCGAAGACCAGATCATGCGCGAGAAGATCTTCCACTTCGATCATGAGCGTATTCCGGAACGGGTGGTGCATGCGCGGGGCTATGGCGCACGCGGCTATTTCGAGACCTACGATCCGATTCCTGAGCTGACCAAGGCCGATCTGTTCCAGCGCAAGGGCGAGAAGACGCCGGCCTTCGTGCGTTTTTCCACGGTGGCCGGCAACAAGGGCTCATTCGACCTCGCCCGTGATGTTCGTGGCTTCGCAGTGAAGCTGTACACACAGGAAGGTAACTGGGATATCGTCGGTAACAACATTCCTGTGTTCTTCATTCAGGATGCCATGAAATTCCCAGACCTTGTTCATGCAGTCAAGGAAGCGCCGGATCGTGCGTTTCCACAGGCACAATCGGCTCACGATAATTTCTGGGATTTCATCTCTTTCATGCCAGAAGCGATGCACATGGTGATGTGGCAGATGTCCGACCGGACCATCCCCCGCTCGTTCCGTTTCATGGAAGGCTTCGGTGTGCATACATTCAGAATGGTGAATGCCGAAGGCGCGTCAGTGTTCGTCAAGTTTCACTGGAAGCCCAAGCTCGGCATGCAGTCAGTTGTGTGGAACGAGGCGTTGAAGATCAATGGTGCTGATCCTGACTTTCATCGTCGAGATCTCTGGAGCGCCATAGAGTCCGGCGACTTCCCTGAATGGGAGCTGGGCCTGCAGGTGTTCGATGAAGCCTTTGCAGACAAGTTCGAATTCGACGTGCTGGATGCGACGAAACTGATTCCAGAAGAGCAGGTGCCAATCCGCAAGGTGGGCCGGCTGGTGCTCAATGAGCGTGTCGATAATTTCTTCGCAGAAACCGAACAGGTTGCCTTCTGCACCCAGAACATCGTGCCTGGCATCGACTTCAGTAATGATCCGCTGCTTCAGGGCAGGAATTTCTCATATCTGGATACACAGACCAAGCGTCTGGGCGGCCCGAACTTTACCCACATTCCGGTCAATGCGCCTAAATGTCCGTTCCACCATTTCCAGCAGGATGGCCATATGGCCATGCATAATCCGAAGGGTCGGGCAAACTACGAACCCAATGGCTGGGGCGAAAATGGCGGACCGCGCGCTGATGCACGCAAAGGATTCACAAGCGTCGCGGTAGATGAAGGTGGCACGAAGCAGCGTTCGCGCTCTGAGACCTTCGCCGACCATTACAGTCAGGCACGGCAATTTTACATCAGCCAGACCGAAGTGGAGCAGATGCACCTGGCAGACGCGTTGACCTTCGAGCTGAGTAAGGTCGAGACACCAGCTATCAGGGTGAGAATGGTAGCCCATCTGCTGAACATCGATCAGGCGCTCGCTGAAAAGGTTGCCAAGCAGCTGCGTATCCCTGATATGCCGGCACCTGCCGAAGCAGCCATGCCAACCCGCCAGGATCTGCCAGTATCCGATGCGTTGAGTATTCTCAAGAATGCGCCTGGTACCTTTGCCGGCCGCAAGCTCGGTGTGCTCATGGCTGATGGCAGTGACGCCGCGATTTTCAATGCGCTCAAGGCGGCCGTGAAGAAGGAAAATGCCATGCTCGCCGTGATTGCACCCGAAATCGGTGGCGTGACGCTTAGTGATGGCAGCGTTGCGGAAGTACAGGAAAAGATCGACGGCGGACCCTCGGTATTGTTCGACGCAGTGTGCCTTCTGCTCACTGCAGAGGGGGCCGAGCAACTTAGAGCCATGCCGCCTGCAAGAGACTTCGTAGCTGATGCCTTCGCACATATGAAGTTTATCGGCTACACAAAGGGCTCGGCAGCCTTGCTGAAGAAGGCCGGCGTGGACCAGACCGATGGCGGCTGTTTGGAAATGAAGGCCGAAGCCGATGCGGAGAAACTGATCAGCGCCTGTCAGTCCTTGCGCTTCTGGCAGCGTAAGCCGTGACAGCCGCTAACAGTTAGTCATTGATCAGCAGTGGCGGGATCCCGGTCCCGTCCTGCGGACGGTAAAGGTAAAAGCCTTGAACGAAATCGCAATCCCGACTTCGCAAGGACTCCAGCTGCTGGGCGTTCTCCACGCCCTCGGCTATCACTTTGATATGCAGGGCATGGGCCATGGCAATGATCGCAGTAATGATCGCGCCAGTGTCGCTGTCAGTGTCTGAAAGCTCATTCACGAAGCTGCGGTCTATCTTCAGAATATCAATCGGGAACTGGCGCAGATAATTCAGCGACGAAAAGCCCTTGCCGAAGTCGTCGAGCGCTATCAGCACGCCTAGCGCCCGTATCTCTTCAAGTACGATATCGATCCGGTCGATGTGCTCCATAAATGAGGTTTCAGTGATCTCCAGGCACAAATGCGAGGGCGCCAGTCCGCTGCGTGTCAAGGTGCTCCGGACCACCTCCTGAAAATTGCCCTTGGCGAACTGCACTGCCGAAACATTCACCGCAACCTTGATGGGCGTACCAGTCTCATCAAGCCAGGCTACAGCCTGTCTGCAGGCCTGCTCGAGCACCCACGTACCAATTTCGACAATGAGTCCGTTTTCTTCAGCGAAGGGGATAAAGGTAGACGGCGAAATCATGCCCAGTTCAGGATCGCTCCAGCGGACCAGCGCCTCGACCCCGATCACTTCGCCAGACCTCAGGTCTGCCTGTGGCTGATACTGCAGAAACAGGCGGTTTTCGCGGATTGCCTCGCGCAGCTTCGATTCCATATTGGCCCGCTCTACCATGGCGCTATTCATGGAGTCGCGGTAGTACTGGAAGTTATTGCGACCTTCGCTCTTGGCATGATACATGGCGATATCGGCGTACTTGATCAACAAATCGGGTGATTCGCCGTCATCCGGATAGATGGTGATGCCGAGGCTCGCACTGACATAACACTCATTATTGTCGACCGGAATGGGTTTTGAAATTGAATCGACAATCCTCTCGGCAATCACGCCTGGCAATAACAGATCCGGGATGTCCTGCAGCAGCAGGAGAAACTCGTCGCCTCCGATACGCGCCAGCATGCCCGGGCTACTGACCTCGTCTTCAGTGCTATCGGAGCGCGCTATGAAATCGCTTTCCCGCATGCAGTGGGCCAGCCGTTCAGCCACGATGCCTAGCAGCTGGTCACCCGCACGATGGCCAAGCGTGTCATTGACGCGTTTGAAGTGATCGAGGTCGAGATATAACACGGCAAACCTGGCGCCCGACCGCCTTGCGGTCGCAATCGTACTGGCGAGCTGCTCATAGAACATGAGCCGGTTCGGCAGTGCCGTGAGGGTATCGTGGTAGGCGAGGAAGCGAACCTGCTCGTGAGATTTCTGCAAGCTCGCACTCATGGCATTGATCGACTCGGCCAGCGCCCCGACTTCATCATTGCCCTTGACGTGAATCTTCTTCAGCAGGTGGCCTCGGCCGATGGCCTCTGTCGCACGCTGCAGATGTCTTATTGGACGAATAATGAGCATGTTCAGCTGAGCGTAGAGTACAAGCGAAATCACCAAGACCGAACCGAGGCAGATCAGGATGATGAACAGGGCGAGTTCGTTAGACCGTTTGACCAGCTTGCGTGCGGGCAGCCACGCCACGAGTCGATAGCTGTCAGCGACCGGATGCGAGCAGAGGAAGCCATCCTGGCCGCCCAACTGGATGGCAGTGAAGTCCTGCACCGGAACGGCAGACAGCAGGTTCTCGAGTCGAGCGTGCGAAGTGCCGTCCGCCGACAGTTTCGAGCTCAGATGTTCTTCGGTGCGGATGAATTCAGCGCCCTCTGAATGCATGAATACCTTGCCCTGCGCATCGGTAAGCATCAGGACTGCACCGGTTTCCGTGCGGGCCTCATTCATTTTGTCCTGGAGCCATTTCAATGACACAGCCACTGAAAGGAAAGCCCGTAACGTAGGTTTGGCGTCGAAAGCCTCTCGGGTATTGTCGCGAACCAGCAGTGGCTTGGAGAAATAGAGGGCGACCTGACCGGTATCCGGATTCATGGCAAAAAACGAGGAGTCATGAGCGCCCGCAGCCAGTATCTTTTCGAAGATCGCACTGTTGGCTTCAAACTCCGTGGTATTGATGATGTCGAGGCTGCTGAGCCTGACATCTTCGAAGCCATCAGGCATCAATATCCGAATTTCGAAGTAGGCGGGGTAGGCTTTCTGATAGCTGCTCAGAAGCCGCAGGAGTGCGGTCAGCAGCAGGTCGTAGCGCCCTTCCTCATCAGTTAATACATAGCGCTGCAGCAAAGTGTCGTTGGCAAAAAGATCAAGATTGGAACGCGTGTTGGATTGTGTAGCCAGAATGCTCGACCGAAGATCGACTAGGGCGGACTCAACCTGGCGGCGGCTGTTTTCGAGCGAGGCCTCACTCAGCTGGCTATGGGCAAACCAGCCCGTACAGCCGATTGCAACGACGAGTAGCGGCAGGATAATCAGCAGGATCTTGGCGTTCAGCTTCAATCAGGCGCTACCGTTCTTTCAGCAACGTTGGCGAACAACTGTTTCCGTAACCGGGCCGCCTTCGGACTGAGCCTGGTAAAGCGTTCAGCTTCGAGAAGGACTTCAGGCGGTGGGTAGACGACCGGATTGTTCAGAATCGACTCAGGCAACAACTTTTCTGCGGCTGCGTTTGGCGACGCGTAATTCACATAGCTCATCAGCCGGGCCGCAACGGCCGGCTCATTGATAAAATTCAGAAAACGGTACGCCAGCGTCTTCTCCCGGCTATAGGTCGACAAAACCAGATAATCGACCCACAGACCCGTGCCCTCGCGCGGTAACACGAATTGGATGTCGGGGTGATGCTGCTGCAGCGTCAGAGCATCACCGCTATAGATCATGGTCATCACTATTTCCCCAGACACAAGCGCCGACTGCGCATCTATGACGGGGTAGGAGTAGGCCTTGACGAAGGGCCGCTGTGCCACCAGCAGGGGCGCGACCGCATTGATTTCCTCGATACTCTCGCTGTTCATGGAATAGCCAAGCATCTTGAGTGCCATCCCCACAGTATCGCGACTGCTGCGGATCATGGCGATCTTGCCGAATAGCGCCGGATCCGGCTTGAACAAGGCTGCCCAACTCTCTACTGGCTTCCGGTAGAGGTCCTTGCGGTAGGCAATGCCGACGGTACCCCAGGTATAAGGCACGGCATACTCACGGGCTTCTGGAAAGTAGTCAAACCACTGAGGCGCGATCAGCTCGCGATTCGGCACCAGGCGATCCTCTATGGGCGCAAGCCAGCCCTCACGAGCATATTTACCCACGCCGGTACCATTCGCCACGATAAGATCAAAGCCACGGCCGTCGGTTTCAAGCAAGAGCTCGTCACGACCGTCGTCGGTTTCGAAGTTGATCAGGCGGATTCTGGTATTGTTGGCCCGCTCGAACTCAGCAATGACTGCAGGATCGAAATAATGAGACCAGGTAAGCAGAACGAGCTCCGACGGGAGTTCCTGCGCGCGAATGTTTACGGCTAACAGGGCTGCTGCAAGCAGAGTTGCAGCGGATAGCACGCAGGACTGTAATAGTCGCTTCATCACCTGAGCCCGGTTACTGCATTAAGAATGGAAGCTGATGTTGTAAAGCTAGTCTAGCGAGGGCGTTTTACAAATGACGATCGCACGGCGCTCAGAGGCATTATGCCTTGAGCGGCCTAGTTTCTGCCATAGAGACGGGGGCGCTTGTAGCGAAAGAACCCGATGGCTTCCTCCTTGGCAATTGTGGATGCCTCACGGCCAAAGACCTTTTCACGAAGATCATCAAGTGCCTCCGAAAGTGCTTCTCCTTCGAGGCGGGCTTCCAGGTCCTGCCGCTGCGTCATGTACGACAAGCCCTTGTCCCAGCGCTCGTTTCGCCTGGCGTCGGATTCAGCGAGCTTTTCAGCTTCAGCTTCAGTAAAGCCCATGCTGATGCGCAACTCACGGATCTTGTCCTGTCGTTCGTCCGGTGGCATATCGTGCAGCACGCTCTGCACTGAGTCGAGATCGAAGTAGACCTGCGCAGTCTGGGCTGGGCCGATCAGAGCCCGCGATTGCAGGTCTCCATAGGTTTCCTCCAGTGCGGTTTCCAGTTGATAGACCTTTTCTTCAAGCGAAGTCTCGTAAGCCTTATCGAGTTGAGCAATAGCTGAGTGGATCTGTCGTTGCTTTTTTGCAGTCTCTTCGCGCTCTGCAGTCCATATGCGCTCGGCGCCGTCGCCGAATAATTCACGACGCCTGGTCCAGAGCATGGCGTCCTGCTGCAACTGATCCAGCGCTACCAGTTCAGGCTGGACTTCGAAAAGCCAGTCTCTGTAGGTCGCCATGAGTTCGACAGACTGCAGAATTTCTGCAGCAAGGTTGGGAAAGGCTGTTCGGATGATTTCGTTGAAGCGGGCAAGGCCGTTCTGTGGATCTTTCCGAAGCAGTGCTTCGCGTAATTTCAGAAGCGTCACCTGAACCGCAATATCGGAAATGGTGTCGCCGTAGGTGTTAGCCAGTTCGCTGGCCAACCGCCGATTTTCCTGCGTCGCCGCATCGGCGGGGTAGTCGGAAGCGGGCTGATCGTTACTGGTACCTGGCCGTGGGCCATCGGCCTTCAAAGCGACGTCACCCGGTATGGTGGCGTCGAAGGTTGGCAGCAGCAGAACCAGCAATGAGACTGTCACCAGTACTGCGAGCGCAGCAATGAGAAAAAACCGTGTTTTCATAATGGTGATTTCAGGAACCTCTTACGCTCACAGCAGCCTTGGCTTTGGTCAAGCCTACAGCAGAGGCTGCAGTTTCGGCCAGACCAGATCCGCCAGTATTTTTGAACCCTGGTCGTTCGGATGAATGCCGTCAACGATGATATTGTCGTCAGTAATCGATGAGCGTGGGTCGACGAACTGACAACTCACGGTGCTGAAGTCACAGGCCCGACTCAGTTGCGCGTCGCCGTAGTCCACGGCCTCTTCGAGGCTGTCGAGCAGGAAGATGCCGTTCTTGGTGTAGTAGTAACCCACATAGATGACATTGTCGATGCCATCGGCGTCCATCTGGTTGAGGAAGTTCACACCTTCGACATAGATATCATCGATGAAGCGCTTGCACTTCGCGCTCAGGCGGCCGAATTCATACCACTGTGTCTTGCAGTTGTTCGGATCGAAGGCGATGGCCGGCAGCAGGATGTCGTTACCGCCTCCATTCATGACGATGGTGTCGATATCGGAATTATCGGTGAGCGCACGTTGATACTGGGCTTCGATAGAGGTGGCCAGATTCCCGCCAATCAGCTCAGCACCAGACACGGTATAGCGACGAAAGGTTTCGCCTGCCTTGCTTTCGAGCTCGTCCTGCAGCTTGCCGGACAGCGCAAAAATTGAGTCGCCGATGGTGATGACCTGATCGTTATCTGCGTCGACCACACGATCATTGCTGAGGAGTCCGCCGAGGCCATCGCAACCAGCCAGAAGAGTGGCCAGTGACAGTGCTACGACTGTCCTGGCAGAAATGAGTGTTTTGCGCGACAGCAGCTTCTGTCGCATTGCTTTCATCTTCATCATGAGTAAGTGCTCTGTTGTTATTGAGGTTTTTTGGTTGAACAGAGCTAAGGTAACTTAATCAGTCAATGACGAATTGAGAACTGGTTGGCGTTTACTGATTTAGGTAAACCGCTGTTGTATAACTGGAAGTTTCAGCGGTAACGCGAGCGCATCGATGAGGGAATGTCCGCCTGCAGCTGAGGAATTCACGCTCATCGAGTGCTCGCTGACCTGGATGGCTTACAGTAGAGGCTGCAGCTTTGGCCAGATCAGGTTGGCAAGGATTCGGGAGCCCGCCGTGGTTGGGTGGATGCCGTCGATAATGATGTGACTGTCGCGAATCGATGCACGTGGATCGACGAACTGGCAATCCACTGTGCTGAAATCGCAGGCCTGACTCAGGCGGAGATCACCGTAATCCACCGCCTCTTCCATACTGTCGAGCAGAAAAATGCCATTCTTGGTGTAGTAGTAGCCCAGGTAGATGACATTATCGATGCCATCGGCGTCCATTTGATTGAGCAAGTTGACACTGTCGACGTAGACGTCATCGATGAAACGCTGGCATTTTGCGCTCAATCGACCGAATTCATACCACTGTGTCTTGCAGTCGTTCGGATCGAAGACAATAGCCGGGATCAATATATCATTGCCGCCGCCATTCATGACGATAGTCTCGATGTCTGAGTTGTCGCTGAGTGCCCGCTGATATTGGTCTTCGACGGACGTTGCGACACTGCCGTCACTCAGTTCGGCGCCTGAAACCGTATAGCGTCGGAAGGTCTCGCCTGCCTTGGCTTCGAGTTCGTCCTGGAGTTTGCCGGACAGCGCAAAGATCGAGTCCCCGAGGGTGATAACCTGATCGTTGTCAGCATCGGCAACGCGCGCGTTGCTGAGCAGGCCGCCGATGCCGTCACAGCCAGTCAGCATGGTGGCGAGTGAAAGGGTAAGCAGGGTTCTGAAGGATAGAAGCGTATTGCGCGAAAGCAGATGCTGCCGCACTGATCTGAGGATTTTCATAAGAGCACCGTTGATTATTATGGTTATTTGCTCTCCCACGGTAGGCTAAATCCTGTTTGCTGAACGAGAACCTGTTCGCACTTCTCGTGTGCGTCAGATCTATATCTCTGCCCACATCCGCTGCAGGTTCGAAAGCGATTTGGAGAGCAGATCGAACTCTCTGCTCTTGCCATCGCGATCGAACAGTTGTCTTCGTGCCGTGTCGATATCGAACAGGATCTCCCGATGCCCCGGATCGCGGATGGTGCTCTGGATCCAGCCCACGGCGACCAGCCGCTCCCCGCTGCTTACAGGCTCGACGCGGTGAAGCGTCGACGAGGGGTAAAGAACGAGTGCACCGGCAGGGAGCTTGTAGCTGGTCTCACCAGCGCTGGTGTCGGTGACGAGTTCACCACCTTCATAACTGTCTGGGTCGCTCAGGAACAGTGTAAATGACAGGTCGGTACGCAGCTTGTCGGGACCCGAGCCCATCACCGGGTCGTCAACATGATTACCGTAGGTCATGCCGATCCGGTACCGACTGAACATGACCGGGGTGCTTCGCAAAGGTCGCGCAGCCATCTGGAAGACGGGATTGTTCTCCAGCGCATTGCCTACAGTTTGCCGCAGAGCAGTCACCTGCTTATCCCGGCTATCAGCCTGCTCGTTGTTCTTCACCAGCCTGGCGTGCCATCCGGCGGTGTCCTTGCCATTGCGAAAGCTTGCCTGGCCAAGGACCTGCCGCAGCGCTTGCAACTGCCCTTCATTCAGCACATTACCAATACAGAGGATCATGCCTCACTCCATTACCAAAATGAGAATCACTTGCATTATCGCACGGGATTAATCGATCATCTCGATACTAAAGAAAATCAGCTGATTTCGCTGCAAGCGAAGAATGGGGAGAGGTATGAAGGAGCAGAAACTGAAACTCTGGCTAGGCGTTGGTGTGGCTAGCTTATTGGTGGGACCAGGTCTGGCTGCGACTCAGGCCATGGCAGAATCGACGGCCAGCAACTCGAAAGTTCCTGTGGAACAGCATGGCGGTGAGGGTGGCGAAAAAGCCACGGGTAGCCATGGCGGCGAAGGCGGTGAGAAAAGCCACGGTGGCGAAGGCGGCGAGAAAGCCCATGGTGGAGAAGGCGGTGAGAAAAGCCATGGTGGAGAAGGCGGTGAGAAAAGCCACGGTGGTGAAGGCGGTGAGAAAAGCCATGGTGGTGAAGGCGGTGAGAAAAGCCATGGTGGTGAAGGCGGTGAAAAAGGCCACGGTGGTGAAGGTGGTGAGAAAGGCCACGGTGGTGAAGGCGGCGAAGGCGGCACGGCCTTCAACCACTTCAGCGCAGGCGGTGAAGGCGGTGAAGGTGGTGAAGGTGGTGAAGGCGGTGAAGGCGGCTCATCCGCGCCTGGCGCCGAAGAGTCGGCCGGTGTGTACTTTAGCCTGCTGGAGATGATGAAAGGCCACATGCTGATAGGGCGCCAGTTGATCGAGAATGGCGAAGTCAAAGCTGGTGCGGTGCATCTCACGCATCCTCGCGGGGTGCTCTATGAGCGCCTGGAACCAGCACTGGATAAATATGCGGTGACGAATCTCGAGCAAACGCTAGAAACCTTGGCTACCGCTGCGGGTAAGGCCACTCAGTGGAGCGATGTCGAGAATGAGTTCAATGTGGCTGAGCAAGGCATCACGAAAGCTCAGCAAGCCGTAGAGGCCTCGGAGCTCAACGCCGCCTCTTTCGTTGCCGATGTGGTGCTTGCACTCGTGAAATCGGCGACTGCTGAATATGCAGAGGCTGTGAAGGACGGCAAGTTCGTGAATGCGGTCGAATATCAGGACGGCGCAGGATTCGTCATGGCTGCACAGAAACTGCTGGAAGAGAAGGCGGGCATTCTCAAGGCGAAAGACGAGGCGGCCTACCAGCAGAGCAGGGATGCATTGGCGCAGTTTGCCAAGGCCTGGGCCAGTGATGTGCCGCCAGCCCAGCCCGCTGTCTCGGTGACCGATGTTCAGGCGAACGCGTCGCGGATCGAACTGAGGCTTTCCGCGCTTCAATAGCGCACCTGTCGCTGCTGTCAGAGCCTTCAGTGGATTACGGGCCTCATCGTCAATCGTTTGACGTGGGGCTTGTGATTGTCTTTCGGGCTCTGCCATCCTGACCATTGTTCGAGCGGTCTGCGCTCGTCTACGGAACTGGGGGATATGGACATGCACAACACTTCAGCGCTAGTTGTCGAAGGCGGTGCGATGCGGGGCATTTTTGCCGCCGGCGTTCTGGACGCCTTCATGGCAGCAGCCTATTGCCCCTTCGCCTATGCTTTTGGCGTTTCTGCCGGTTCCACCAACCTGATGGGCTATCTGTGCAATGAGCACGGACGGAGCCGGAAGATCATCATGGAGCATGCCTGTGCGCCAGAATTTATCAACTGGCGCCGCTTCATCAAGGGCGGACACCTGTGCGATGTGCATTGGCTATGGCATCAGTCTTATGAGGATGTCCCGCTCAATCTGGAACACTATCTCAATGGGAATACGCCGCTATGGGTGGGCGTTACTGCCGTGCGGTCAGGAGAGCCGCGTTACATCAGGATCGATCGGGACAACATGCACAGCGTGCTGACAGCATCCTGTTCGATACCCGTGGCCTATCGGGACTACCCGCTGGTGAATGGCGAGCCGATGAGCGATGGCGGTCTCATCGATTCGATACCGGTCGAACGTGCGTATGAAGAAGGTGCGCGCGATATAACGGTCATCCTGTCGCGTCCGCTGGGCTACCGCAAGAAGCCGTCACGTCTGCCTGCCGTCACTCGTTCGGTGTTCCGGGAATATCCAGCACTCGCCGAAGCACTGTTACAACGACACGAGCGTTACAATGCTTCGCTCGCGTTCATTACCGAGCCGCCTGCTGACTGTCGTGTTCGAATCATAGCGCCGCCAGCCAGGTTTCCGGTTGGGCGGCTGACTCGCCAGCCGGAGAGGCTGGCTGAGGGCTATCGCGAAGGGCTCGAAGCCGCCCGCGATTACCTCGAAAACGTTGGTGCGCTCGAGGCCCTGCTTACTTCCGCTTGAGCGCTGCCTGCAGCGACAGGGCCAGCGCTGAAGGGTGCCCACTTTGTGGCTGCTGGGCCGCTGCGGTGTTGCTTCGGCCAGATCCTTGACGACCTGAATCACCCCGGCCTCCTGATCTGCTGTCTCGTGTGCTGCCTGATCGTTCGCTCTTGCTCTTGCCATCCGACTCGGCTTCGATTGGGTCGTTCAGGCGCATCGACAGACCGATGCGTTTGCGCTGCGTGTCGACCTGCATCACCTTGACCTTGACGATGTCGCCAGCCTTTACCACATCCCGCGGGTCCTTCACGTACTGATCGCTCAGCGCTGAAATATGTACGAGGCCGTCCTGATGCACGCCAATGTCGACGAAGGCGCCAAAGGCTGTGACGTTCGTGACCTGGCCTTCGAGTAGCATCCCCGGATTCAGGTCGCTCAGCTTTACAATGCCGTCAGCAAAGCGCACGGTCTGGAACTCTGGGCGGGGATCACGACCGGGCTTCTCGAGTTCTGCCAGGATGTCCTTCACCGTAGGCACACCGAATTGTTCGTCGGTGAACAATTTCGCATCCAGGCTGCGAAGGTAGGCGCTGTCGCCAATCAGTTCATTAACAGGCCGGCCCGCGTGCGCGACGATTCGCTTCACGACTGGATAGGCCTCAGGATGCACGCCGGAAGCATCCAGTGGATTACTGCTCTTGGGAATGCGCAGGAATCCAGCCGCCTGCTCGAAGGCTTTTGGCCCCAGGCGCGGCACCTTCTTGAGCTCAGCACGCGAAGTGAATGTACCGTGCTCGTCGCGATAACCAATGATACTGTCCGCGAGTGACGGGGAGAGGCCGGCAACACGAGAGAGCAGTGCGGAGGACGCAGTATCCAGATCAACGCCGACGGCGTTTACACAGTCTTCGACTGTAGCTTCGAGGCTGCGACCAAGATCGGCCTGGGAGACATCGTGCTGGTATTGGCCGACACCGATTGCTTTCGGGTCTATCTTCACCAGCTCGGCTAGCGGATCCTGCAGGCGTCGCGCAATTGAAATCGCGCCGCGGATGGTGACATCAAGGTCAGGAAATTCCTGCTCTGCCAGAGCCGAGGCCGAGTACACCGACGCGCCGGCTTCTGACACCATGACTTTCGTGAGGCCAGGCACCTTCGCGGCCTCGATGACTTCAAGCGCGAGCTTCTCGGTCTCCCGGCTTGCCGTGCCATTGCCGACCGCGATCAGCTCGATGTTGTACTTCTGGCACAGTGCGCTCAGCGTCGCGACCGATTGGCGCCACTGGTTTTGGGGTTGATGTGGGTAGATCGCCGTGTGATCCAGCACCTTGCCGCTGGCATCCACCACTGCAACCTTGACGCCGGTGCGGAAGCCGGGGTCAAGCCCCAGGGTTGGCCTCGGACCTGCCGGTGCCGACAGCAGGAGGTCGCGCAGGTTGGTTGCAAACACGTTGATTGCCTCTGCATCCGCACGTGCTCGCAGTGCCGCGAATAACTCGGTTTCGAGGTGCAATGCCAGCTTGATACGCCACGTTGCCTGGACTACCTGGGCACGCCAGGCATCAGCAGGCTGATTGCGATCAGCAAATTTCAGGTGCGAGGCGACTGTCTGTATGAACCCGGCATCACCATAGCTGGCTTCGCCAGTCGCATCCCGCTCGGGCAGTAGAAGCTTGAGTGTGAGAAAGCCTTCGGCGCGACCTCTAAACATTGCCATGGCCCGATGGCCCGGTACCTTGGCATAGCGCTCACGGTGTTCGAAGTAATCAGAGAACTTGGCGCCCTCCGCAGATTGGCCTGCCTGCACATTTGCGCAGAGAAAGGCTTCGCCCTGCATCTGCTCGCGCAGACGGGCGATCAGGGAGGCGTCCTCGGCAAAGCGCTCCATCAGGATGTAGCGGGCACCTTCAAGCGCCGCTTTTTCATCCGCTATACCCTTCGCTGCGTCCACATAAGCCGCTGCCGTCTTTGCTGGATCATGCGATGGCTGCTCCCATAAAGTTTCAGCCAATGGCTGCAAGCCAGCCTCTATTGCAATCTGACCTTTGGTTCGCCGCTTTTTCTTGAATGGCAGATAGAGATCTTCAAGCTCAGCCTTGGTCTGGGCGCCCTGCAGCTGGCGCTGCAGATTACTATCCAGTTTCCCTTGGTCGGCAATTTCCTTCGTGATCGCTTCACGTCGAGCCTCGAGCGCTCGAAGATAAACGAGACGCTCGTCCAGCAATCGCAGCTGAGTATCGGTGAGCCCGCCTGTAGCCTCTTTCCTATAGCGTGAGATAAAAGGCACGGTTGCACCGCCATCGAGCAGTTCAACGGCTGAAACGACCTGATGTACGTCTGCGCCTATGTCATCGGCGATACGCTGATTGATACTGTTGCTTGTAGCTGAGGTCACGAGAAGTCCTTCTTATACTCTGTAGAGCGGTCTGCGAGAGGGATAGTAAACTGGCCGCGTCGAATGATACACGCTCCAGGCGTGCTGCAGCCAACGCGCTTGCGTTTGTCGCCGGTACTACGCCCCCAGCTTACGCCCGATTTAATATAGCCCTGGAGGGTTTGTAATGCCTCTGAGCGGAGTTTGATGGGATTGCGGTGATCACGAAGCAGTCTCATCGCGGAACTTGGTAACTGGAACGCGAGCGCTGCCGTGCGTTTGCCAGATGCCAGCGGCTATCCATCCTGGACAGGCAGCATAGCGTTACCGACCGGCAAGGCTGTGGAATGGGAGTGCATAATTCGCAGTGAGAGCAATCCGTCGCAGGTTATCAAATGGCAGTCAGGAGCCAACAACAGGGTAACGGCCACGGCGGGTGCGACAACACGCGGACAGTTATAGAAACGCCATTTCAGCGCCTCTTTCCGGAGGCGCTAACGCTCGGCACAAACCATACTGTCACGCGCCCAGACGGGCGGCATTTGAAGGCCAGGCATGTCGCCAGTACTGGGGCGCGTGGCTCGATACACCAGACCCTGGTGTCTCACGAGTGCGCCTGGGCTATAGGCTTCTCCAAAGGAATATTCACCAATGCTTTCACACGCGATTTCGCTGACCTCGGAGCTCGAGCCTGGCTCACTCTGAGGGAGCGGTTGGGTCTTTATATCGCCCTTGATCTCCGCCGCGCCTGTATCATGGCTATTTGATTTCGGCACCTGCGCCTCATCGGTGAGGGGTGCCGCCATCGGTTCAGACAGGTCACAGTCAGGGGCATCTACGGCCTTCCAGCTGAAACTACTGCCTGGTTCATGGCCAGCCTGCCGTTCGCGAGCCTGGTACCACTGCCCCTCATGATGAACCCTGGCGCCCTGGTCATAGGGCCTGCCGGAGATCCAGCGTTGCTCGTCGGTCGAAGGGCATTCAGCTGCAGTCGATGTGGACAGCAGGGCCAGCCCTAATACGAAAAAGCTCTGCGGTTTGAGGGCAGATAATCTGGCAATGGCAGCAGACCGACATCGATTCGGCATCTTGACGTCCTGTGGAAAGAGGTGTGGTGTTGAATGTAACAGCGGGAGCGGCGGGAGATAAGAGGGTCGTCAGAAAAATCAAAAGAGGGCACCAGCAGTGCCCAAACACAGCAAGAAGACGCTTGCCTGAACAGGGGGAACTATTCGGCGGGCTTTACAAGGACGACTGGCGTCTCCCCGCTGTTGTCGAAAAAGAAGGCATAGGTGCCGGTTTCAGGCGGTGTGAACATGAAATCTTCGAACACGGCTGAGCAGTTCGCTTTAGCGGGCTCGCCAATCTTGATGGTCTTGAATTCCTCGGAGAGGTAGCCGCAGTTGGTGCCTGCGCTCCAGGTGGCATTGCCGAACTTGAAACCGTAGGGCTGGCCGTCCGCTTTCAAGGAAACTTCCGTCCTATACAGGTCGTCGCCAACTTTCTTGACCTTGTACTCGGGCGCGATATCCCACCAGTTGAACTGGCCACGCAGGTAGAGCACTTCGCTGAAGTCACGCTTGCCACTCGCGGTTTCAGTTTGTTCTGTAGTGGCACAACCGCCTACTGCAAGCAGGGCCACAAAGGGGACGAGTGCTATTTTGTTGAGCATCACGGTTATCCTTCTGATTATTGTTAGGGGGCGCCGGGGCAGCCCTATCGGAACGGCCCCGGCTACACTCGACGGTCAGTCCTGCGCTACCACCAGGCTTCCATCTGCAGGCCCAGCTGCAGATCACCGTCTACGCCTTCGCCACCGCGAGCCGACTCAGCCTGATCACCGAAGAAGCTGGCGACATAGGCGCGGATGACAGGACGAGCCCAGTAACCCGGACCGGCAGACCACTGCTGTGCAATTGCGATTTTCTGCAGCTCAGTCGAGTCGTCCGAAAATGGCTGGTGCTCATCGGCATAGCCAAGTTCAAACGTGGTGCTGCTGAACGGTGTCCAGTTGAATACCGGACGGACCACAACGCTCAGACGCTCAGGTGACTCCTGATTGATAACGTCGTAAGTATCACCCTGTGCATAGAGGGCTGAGTAACCCAGATCCCAGCCACCGCCCAGCTTGATGACGCCGTGGTTGAGCACGCGCCAGCTCTCTTCGAGTGTGCCGGCGTAGTAGGGGGCGTTAAGGCTGACGCCCGCACCGTGGTTGGCGAAAGCTGATTCGCCGAGGGAGTCGGTGGCGTACTGCAACACGAACTTGTTGAAGCCGCCCATGAATTCTGAAGCGAGCTCAGCGCTGAAGAACAGGCCATCTTCATCATCGATACCTGCGTCTTCCTGCTGGTCGGTCAGATCCGCCATGCCGTAAACGCCAATGAGCGTCAGATTGTTTGAGCCAATCGGGAAGGCATAACGCACGTCGAACTTGTTGTTCTGAACGATGTTCTCGTCATTTTCCCTTTTGTCAGAGTTGAGCCAGGCCAGCGAGAACTTTCCGGCGCCCATCTGGATATTCTCGATACCGCCGCCGTAGCCGGAGTTATTCACATAGAAGAGGTCGAGCTGATGAACATCGTGACGCTGGTAAAAGCGTTTGCCTGCCCAGAGCGTTGCGCCCGGCAGTGCTTCGACGACGCCTTTGCCAGAAACGTACAGCTGGCGCAGTGCAACTTCGCCACCGCCGTAGGGGTCACTGTTGTTTCTGGTGACGGTGGTAACAGGTAGATTGGTTACTGGGTCGAGTTCAACGTTGACGCCGCTGACGTCGTTGGCGCCGTTGAAGGCCTGATAGTCATTGCCCTGCAGATTTGCGCCGTAGGCAATCATCGAATCGATGCGGAATGACTTGCCATCCTGTGCGAATAGCTCTTCGCCGATGCCGATTTCAGCATAGGTGTCGCATTCGTCGGCGAGTCTGCCCACATAATGGCCATTGGCGCCATTGCCGAAACAGGTCTGTTCGCCGCCACTGTTTACGTTGCTGGACAGGCCGGCGCGGGCATATCCAAAAAATTCAACAGCCACCGCGGACGATGCAAACGCGGCTGCCGCAACTGCCGCCGCAATGGCTGAGAGTCTTTTAACTTGAAGGTGGTTCATAGGTGCTTCCTGTTTTTTTGTTGTCTTGTTCGATAGTCAGGGAAGCGTCTACTCGCCGCATCATCCACGCCTGTTTTTTTGGGGGAGGGGGCGCGGATCGGGTTGGGGCGTAGAAGGGTGGGAGTGACGTGAGCGCGGCCCTGTATCGTAGCCACTTTGGCTCGCAGCCAGTTGTTGTTGTATCTGCGTGCAGCAGGGTTTAACCAACTGTCCAATCAATCTATTCAACCAAGGAATTGATCATGCAACGACCAGTCTGCCCTTTGATATTTCTGAGCTGTTTCATCAGCGTTCCAGTTTCAGCCGCGCCCATTTCAGTCACCGATTTTGACACGATCGAGACGGGCGCGAAGATTGTCGGCCCTGTGGGGCCGGACGTGGAAGTGTCTTTAGTCAGAGGTAATGGCGACAGCGTAGGTGATCTACGTAGTAACGTCAGCTGTCCCGCGGGCTTCGCCGACTGCCTGCCGCCGGCCAATCCTGCCGGCACTGTTTACACCTATTCGCATACAGTGACGCCTGGCGTGGATCATCCCAACGACCCGCCATTCCCGAATCCCGCGACCGTCGTTGAATTCGATGATGTGGGCTCGTTCAGCCTGGGGTTTGAAGCCTATGGCTTCAACGGTGTCGCGGGGTATGATTTTACGGAGGCGGCGTTCGCAGGCGTAGGCTTCAGTCTGGAGCAGAGCGATCTCGGTGAGCTGATCTGGCTGGCCGACAGTGAGGGCTGGGATACCGGCGAGCCGATCACCTTCTTCTGGCAGACGACACAGGCGCCGGCAGGTCCCGGTGGTGTGTACGCCATATCAAATGCCGTCGACAGTGGCGCTGGCGCTGGGCCTATACCAGTTGCAACCGCTGTGCCAGCACCACTTGCTGCGCTATTGCTGCTGTCAGGGCTGGCGGGCATCGGCATGCGGCGACTGACTGTCTGAGCCAGCGCCGCTGCCGGCAAACTGCTTTAGCTAGCGCAGCGGAAACCGGGTCGGCTGAAGGCTGTCCTTGATCTTTTTCAGGTGGCCCTGGAAATCACTGCCCCGCTTGAGAGTCACGCCGGTGGTGAGGATGTCGATGATGGCGAGGTGAATAATGCGCGAAGTCATTGGCACATAGACATCAGTGTCCTCCGGGGCGGTGACTTCGAGTGCTACCGTGCAGGTCTCGGCCAACGGTGAGGCGGGAGCCGTTATCCCAATGACAGTGGTGCCGTTACTGCGAGCCAGTTCCGCGATTTCCACCATTTCACGGGTGCGGCCGGTATACGAGATGACCACCATCACGTCTCCGGTGCTGGAGCCCGCTGCCACCATACGAGCCATCAGCGCATCGTTATACGCCACCACCGGGATATTGAAGCGGAAGAACTTGTGTTGCGCGTCGAGCGCAACTGGTGCCGACCCCCCCATACCGAAGAAACTGATCTGCTTCGCCTGGATGAGGTAATCAATCGCGCTCGCCAGGGCCTTGGTATTCAGCGCCTGCCTTGCATGATCCAGACTGGCCATGGTGCTGAGGATGATCTTGTCGGTAAACGCGGCGACATCGTCGTCGATGTCCACGTTCTGACCCACGTACGGCGTACCGGTCGCGATGCTCTGTGCCAGACGAATCTTGAAATCCGGGAAGCCGCTCGCCGAAAAGTTCCTGCAGAAACGATTGACGGTCGGCTCACTCACCTCGGCGGCCTGGGCCAGTGCCGCGATACTCGACCTCGTCGCCGCAGACGGATCACGCAGTATGGCTTCGGCGACCTTGCGCTCCGACTTGTTCAGCTGGCCCAGGCGTTCCTGAAGCTGCTTTAGCAGGCTCGAAGTCTGGGTGGCTGCAGCATTGGTCATGTTGAGATCCTGATCATGAAAGTCTGTAAGGAGTTGCGTCTGCCGGCCGGTCAGACAAGCGTATGTGCTGTCATCAGCCATGGCGCCTGCCCGCCACTATAGCGCCTTTTATCAATAGCCTGCGAGTGCACCTGTGAAACAGGGTCTAGCCCGCAGCCTCCTGTGAATCTGACGGTTTCAGCCACAACGACTGTAGTTATGTAGTAAAATAATCAACACCTTCCGTTGATGTCTTGGCTTTTAAGCAATTACCTGCCACTATTGTAGTAAGTTTACTACAAACTATCCCCCTATTGCTGTGAGTTTTGTTCGACTATGAATAACAAGGCCAAGGTCTGCTGCGATATCGCCATGTTTGGAGCCCTGGGCGATCTCGCTCAGCGCAAACTCTTTCCTGCCCTGTATCAGCTGGATCGTGCTGATCTGCTGCCACCGGAAACCCGCATTCTGGCTTTGGGGCATCAGGACAGCGACACCGGCAAGACGCGTGAGCGCCTGGCGCGCAAGCTGGCGGAACATGTGCCGAGCAAGGAACTGAGCGACGAGGTGGTAGACCGGCTGCTTGGGCGAATCGAATACCTCCGGCTGGATTTTGCCAATGCCGAAGGCTACAGCGGAATTCGTCAATGGCGTGAAGGCTCGAGTATGCCCCTGGTCGTGTACATGGCTACGCCGCCCTCACTGTATGGTCATATTGGCGGTAACCTTCGCACGGCAGGCTGTATCGAAGCCTCCACCCGCGTGGTGGTCGAAAAGCCGATAGGCCATGATCTCGAGTCGTCGAGGGTGATCAACGATGAGCTTGCTGCGGTTTTCGATGAATCGCAGCTGTTCCGTATCGATCATTATCTCGGCAAGGAAACTGTGCAGAACCTGATCGCGCTGCGCTTCGCCAATAACCTGTTCGCCACCCAATGGAATCAGGATCACATCTCGCACGTCGAAATCACTGTGGCGGAGCGTGTGGGCATTGAGGGCCGCTGGGGTTATTTCGACAAGGCCGGCCAGCTGCGGGACATGGTGCAGAATCACCTGCTGCAGCTGCTCTGTCTCATTGCCATGGACCCGCCTGCTGACCTGAGTGCTGACAGTATCCGTGACGAGAAGCTCAAGGTGCTCAAGGCGCTGCGCCCAATCACGCGAGACCTCGTGGATAGCCATCTCGTGCGCGGGCAGTACACCGAAGGCAGCTGTGGTGGCCAGCCAGTGCCTGGCTATCTGCAGGAAGACGGCGCAGCGGCTGGCAGCAAGACCGAGACCTTCGTGGCGATCAAGGCCGAGATCAACAACTGGCGCTGGGCCGGCGTGCCGTTCTATATGCGCACCGGGAAGCGCCTTCAGGACAAACTGTCGCAGATCATCATCCACTTCAAGCCTGCGCCACACTATATCTTCGATCCCGATCAGGCCCACCTGGCCAATAACCGGCTCATCATCCGCCTGCAGCCCGACGAAGGCATGTCCCTGCAGATTCTCACCAAGGATCAGGGGCTGGATAAGGGTATGCGCCTGCGTCAGGGGCCGCTTGAACTGAGTTTCTCGGAAGCCTTCGATAAGGCGCGCATTCCCGATGCCTATGAGCGGCTGCTCTGGGAGGTTATGAAGAATAACCAGTATCTCTTCGTGCGCAGGGATGAAGTCGAAGCGGCCTGGCGTTGGGCCGATCAGGTCATTGCGACCTGGCAGGACCATGGCGGTCTGCCGAAACGCTATGCGGCGGGCACCTGGGGGCCGATGGCTGCCATTGCCATGATCGCGCGCGATGGCCGGAGCTGGTACGAAGATGGCTGAGGCCGGCTCCGCCTTCTGCTTTCATTTAACCCAACATCTCAAGCTGAGTCTCAGCACATTGTTTATAAGGAAAACCAACATGTTTCAGTCCAGTCTGCCCCAAGCCCACCGTAACCAGATCCAGGCGGTGCTTTCCTCGTGCCCGCTGGTGCCGGTCATCACTATCGATGATCTCGATCACGCCGTGGCGCTGAGTCGAGCGCTGGTGGCTGGCGGTATCAGGATTCTGGAGATCACACTGCGAACCGAGCATGGTCTGGCCGCGATTCGCCAGCTGCGAAATGCACTGCCTGACGTCTGGGTGGGTGCCGGTACCGTCACGACCGTCGAAACCTACCGCGAGGCTGAAGCCGCCGGTGCCCAGTTTATTATTACACCAGGATCGACTCCGGCCCTGTTGGAGCATGGTCTCAATGCAGCCGTACCTATGTTGCCGGGCGTCTCAACGCTTTCTGAGATGATGCTCGGCTATGGCCTGGGGTATCGCGAATTCAAGTTCTTTCCTGCTGAAGTGGCTGGCGGGGTCAAGGCGCTGCAGGCCTTTGCTGGACCCTTCAGTGATGTAACGTTCTGTCCGACCGGAGGCATTCGTCAGGAGACTGCGCGGGACTACCTCGGCCTTGATAACGTTGCAGCGGTCGGGGGAACCTGGCTGACGCCCAAGAAACTGGTCGACGCCTGCGACTGGGATGCTGTGACGCGGCTGGCGTCTGAAAGTCTGCAGCGTTGCCGCGGTTGAGGGTTTTCGGGAAATGACTGAGTGAAGCTAGTGTCCGGTCGATACCGGACACTAGCTTAGAGCGAACTAGCGAATGCTGTCGCCGACACTGACGATCTTGAGGGTATTGGTGCCGCCCTGGGCGTTGGCATAGTCACCCTTGGTGATGATGACCAGATCGCCAGCCTTGACCACCTTGCGATTCACGAGTTCCTCTACCGCAGCGGCATTGATGCGATCGTTCGGCATTTCTTCTGAATCGAAAGGTACCGTCTGTACCCCGCGGTACAGCGCAACCTTGTGTTGGGTGTCGTGGCGACGCGACAGCGCGAAGATTGGCAGGCTGGACTTGATACGCGACATCATCAGCGGCGTCGCTCCGGTCTCCGTCATGCAGATGACTGCAGTGATCTGCTTCAAATGATTGGCTGCATACATGGCCGATAGTGCAATGGACTCGTCCACCCTGGCCATACTTTCGTGTATACGATGCTTGGAAGTCTGTGTCGAAGGATGCTTCTCGGCACCGATGCAGATCCGCGACATGGCTTCGATGGTCTGCACGGGATATTCGCCAACCGCCGTTTCGGCAGAGAGCATTACTGCATCCGTATAATCGAGCACGGCGTTCGCGACATCGGAGACTTCGGCGCGCGTCGGCATCGGATTGTGAATCATCGACTCCATCATCTGCGTCGCCGTAATGACAATGCGATTCAGGGTCCGGGCTCGCGCGATGATGTGCTTCTGCACGCCAACGAGCTCAGCGTCGCCAATTTCCACGGCCAGGTCGCCTCTCGCAACCATGACCACTTCAGAGGCTTCGATGACCGCATCCAGTGCCGCTTCATCGTGAACCAGCTCCGCTCGCTCGATCTTCGCCACAAGGCCGGCGCTGGAGCCGCACTCCTTAAGGAGCGCTCGTGCGGTATGCATATCTTCGGCGGTACGGACGAACGAGACTGCAACATAGTCTGCGCCGATCTTGGCAGCAGTCTTGAGGTCGGCCTTGTCCTTGTCGGTCAGCGCCGGCGCAGACAGGCCGCCGCCGCGTTTGTTGAGGCCTTTGTTGCTGGAGAGCGGGCCACCGATCAATACCTTGCAGATGATTGCACGGTTTTCGATCTGTTGAATTTCGAGTTCGATGCGCCCGTCATCCAGGACGAGTACATCGCCGGGGCTGACATCATCGATCAATTGTTCATAGTCGATACCAACGCGCTCTTCGGTGCCGGCTTCCTTGTCCATGGCTGCGTCCAGAACGAACTGCTGGCCCGCCTGGAGATTGATTTTCCCGTCCGTAAAGCGGGCGATACGCAACTTGGGTCCCTGCAGGTCTGCAAGAATCGCGACGAAACGACCCTGCGCACGCGCAGCCTCACGAACGGCCTCGGCATTGTTGCGATGCTGTTCTGCGCTGCCGTGCGAAAAATTCAGTCGGGCGACGTCAACGCCAGCCTTGATGATGGCAGCGATGGACTCGGGTGAGCTGGTGGCTGGTCCCAGCGTGGCTACGATCTTCGTGCGTCGAAGGGCGGGAGCGCCGTCCTTGGTGCTCAGCTTGGTGGTGCTCATGAGCGCGCCACCTTCATCAGTGCAATCGCGTTATCGAGCATGCGGTTGGAGAAGCCCCACTCGTTGTCGTACCAGGCCATGACCTTGGCGAGCCGGCCATTCACACGGGTGTGGTTGGCGTCGAAGATGCTGGATCTTGGATCGTGGTTGAAGTCGATGCTGACCAGCTTTTCATCGTTGTAGCCCAGGATCTTCGAGCCATCCGCAGCCTTCTTCAGAATCTCGTTGATCTCTTCTGCGCTGGTATCGCGACTGGCCACGAAGCTCAGGTCGACCAGTGACACATTGATGGTTGGCACGCGCACTGCCATGCCGTCGAGCTTGCCCTTCAGTTCCGGCAGGACCTTGCCAATCGCAGCGGCTGCGCCAGTCTTCGTTGGTATCTGTGATTGAGTCGCTGAGCGTGCGCGATATGCGTCGCTGTGATAGACGTCGCTGAGGTTCTGGTCGTTGGTATACGAGTGGATCGTCGTCATCAGGCCGCTCTCGATGCCGATGCTGCTGTGCAGGGCCTGAACGACCGGTGCAAGGCAATTGGTCGTGCAGGAGGCGTTGGAAATGATTTCGTGGTCGGCGCCCAGGGTGTGTTCATTGACGCCATAGACAATCATGGCATCGGCATCTTCCGAGGGTGCCGAGATGATAACCTTTCGCGCGCCCGCCTTGATGTGCCCGGCGGCTTTTTCCCGGCTGGTGAACAGGCCGGTGCACTCCAGGACCACGTCGACGCCACGTTCGCCCCACGGCAAGGCCTGCGGATCGCGAATAGCCGTAATGGTGATGCGATCCCCATTAACAGTAATAGAGTCGGCGTCGCTCTCGACAGTGCCAGCGAAACGCCCGTGCACGCTGTCGTACTTCAGCAGATGGGCATTGCTCTTCGCGTCGCCGAGGTCGTTGATCGCGACCACGCGCACCGCCTCCCGGTACTCACCTTCATACAGTGCGCGAAGGACATTGCGCCCTATGCGTCCAAACCCGTTGATAGCTATGCGAATGGTCATGTCGGGCCTCCTCGGCTCATTGTTATTGGCTGCGTATTGGTTCTAGATATAGTAAATATAACAAACATAATTTCTATAGTGCAGCGTTTTTCGTGGAATGCTGCTTAAATTTAAGTAAAATAACTACCAAATAGTTTATTTGACGATCCCTGATCAGGCGGTGCCCGATCTGCTGTGGGGTCCAACACGAGGAAAGCTTTAATGAATCCAACCGTAGCCAGGGTCACAGCGCGCATCATCGAACGCAGCCGCGCCACCCGGACAGACTATCTCGAGCGAATGAGTCAGCTGCGCGAGCGCGGTCCACTTCGCGGCACCTTGTCCTGTGGCAACCTGGCTCACGGCTTCGCGGCCTGCGGTCAGGCCGACAAGGACACCCTCAAGCTGGTCAACAAGGCCAACGTCGGGATCGTGTCGGCCTATAACGACATGTTGTCCGCCCACCAGCCCTATGAAGGGTTTCCCGATATCATTCGCAAGGCTGCCAACGGCATGGGTTCAGTGGCACAGGTTGCCGGCGGTACGCCCGCCATGTGCGACGGCGTGACCCAGGGGCAACCAGGTATGGATCTGAGTCTGTTTTCTCGTGATGTGATTGCGATGAGCACTGCGGTGGCCCTGAGTCATAACATGTTCGACGCGGCACTGCTGCTGGGGATCTGTGACAAGATCGTACCGGGGCTATTGATCGGTGCGCTCAGTTTCGGACATCTCCCGGCCATACTCGTGCCGGCGGGCCCCATGGGCTCCGGACTACCTAACAAGGAAAAGCAGCGCATTCGACAACTCTATGCCGAGGGCAAGATCGGCAAGGACGAATTGCTCGAAGCGGAAAGCCAGTCCTATCACAGCGCAGGCACCTGCACCTTTTATGGCACCGCCAACAGCAATCAGATGCTGGTGGAGGTTATGGGCTTGCATTTGCCAGGCTCAGGTTTCGTCAATCCAGGGACGCCGCTGCGAGATGCGCTTACTGTGGCCGCAACTGAACAGGTTATTCGCCTGTCACAGCCTAATGGTGGCACCCAGGGGCTTTGTGACGTGGTCGCCGAAAAAAATATCGTCAACGCGCTGATTGCCCTGCTGGTGACCGGTGGGTCGACGAATCATACGATTCACTGGATTGCCATCGCCCGCGCGGCCGGCATCATCATCGATTGGAGTGACTTCGCAGAGCTCTCAGCGGCAGTGCCCTCGCTTACGAGGATTTACCCGAATGGCCAGGCTGATATCAATGCCTTTCATGAAGCAGGGGGCACCGGCTTCCTCATTCGTGAGCTACTCGACGCAGGTCTGCTTCACAATGATGTCGAGACAGTCATCGGCCATGGGCTGGAGCGCTTTACCCGAATGCCGGCGCTTGATAATGACAAGCTGTACTGGGCGCCAGCACGACCAGTGAGCGGTGACCCTACCGTGCTCACGACAGTCACCGAAGCATTCGCACCAGAGGGTGGTCTGAAGCTGCTCGAAGGCAATCTGGGGCGTGGCGTTATCAAGGTCTCTGCGGTCGCCGAAGCCCATCAGGTGGTGGAGGCGCCGGCGGTGGTCTTCGATGACCAGAATGATCTCGCCGCGGCGTTCAAGTCTGGCGCACTGGACAAGGATTGCGTGGTCATCGTGCGCTTTCAGGGGCCGGTCGCCAATGGCATGCCTGAGCTACATCAGCTGACGCCGTACCTTGGTGTGCTGCAGGACCGTGGCTTCAAAGTGGCGTTGGTGACTGATGGTCGTATGTCAGGCGCATCGGGCAAGGTGCCCGCTGCCATTCATGTCTATCCTGAGGCTGCGAAGGGCGGGGCGCTCGCACGGGTGAAGAACGGCGACATTGTTCGTCTGGATGCCCACCGAGGTGAGCTGAGTGTGCTCTTGAGCGACGACGCCCTTTCGGACAGAACACCGGTCACGGCAGATCTGCAAGCCGCCCGGACTGGCTACGGTCGGGAGATGTTCGGCTGGATGCGCCGAGCCGCCAGTAGCCCGGAAGAGGGCGCGAGCTCCCTCTGGAATCACGACTCATGATGATCACGGACGAGCTGGCACTGGTCGGCGATATTGGTGGCACCAACGCCAGGTTGGCGCTGGTGCGGGCTGGGGAAGTACAGCCGACAGCGGTGGAAATTCTGCCGTGCAGTGAATACGAGAATCTTGATGCGGCTGTGACGGATTACTTGCACAGAGCCGGTGTCGACCGCGTCAGCAAGGCTTGCATCGCTGTGGCCTCGCCAGTGCGAGGCGGGCAAGTGCGAATGACCAATAATCACTGGCGCTTCTCCATCGAAGAGACACGCAACCACTTCGACTGGCGTGAGTTCAAGGTCCTCAATGATTTTACGGCGATGGCGCTTGGCGTGCCTCACGTGAAGCCGGAGCAGCTCACGAAGGTTTGTGGCGGCAGTGGCGATCCCGCGCGTGCGAAGCTGGTAATTGGGCCTGGTACAGGGCTCGGGGTGTCTGGGCTCGTGCCGATCAGGGAGGGTTGGGTGCCATTGATGACCGAGGGCGGGCATGTGGATTTTGCCCCTGTCGACGACCGGGAAATGGCGGTGCTACGGATTTTGCGGGCGCGTTTCGGGCGAGTCTCGGTTGAACGCATCCTCTGCGGTCAGGGTCTGTTGAATCTCTATCAGGCACGTGCTGAAATCGAGGGTGTGGCCGCGCCACTGAACTCGCCCGAGCGCATTACTGCGGCTGCGCTCGAAGCCTCTGATGCGCTGGCGAGAGCAACCCTGCGACATTTCTGTGAAATTCTCGGACGTGTAGCCGGTAATGCAGCCTTGACTATCGGGGCCTTGGGTGGCGTTTATCTCTGCGGCGGTATCGTGCCGCGGTTCGTTCAGTTTCTTGCTGAAAGTAATTTCCGAGCGGCTTTTGAAGACAAGGGTCGGATGCGCCCATTGATGCAATCGACGCCGGTCTTTGTAGTAACTGAGCCCTATACGGGACTGCTTGGGGCTGCCGAAGCACTGCTCAACCAGGAGGTCTGACAGAGACCCCGGTCCTGATCCTGAACAGGCCCGGGGCCTGTACCTTAAGCTACTTCGTGACCTCGGGCGGCCTCCAGCAGGCTGAACCAGAGCTCTCTCGGCAACTGCTCGCCTTCGACACTCAGCGCTTCCTGGATTCGCTCTGGACGCATCGAGCCTAGCACTGGAATAGGGGCGCCCGGTATGCGGCCTATCCAGGCAATCGCCAATGCGGTAGGCGACATGCCGGTTACCGCTTGTGCATCGGCCAGCGCTCGTCCTATCCCGCCTTCGAGCAGGCGTCCAGCGGCCAGAGGCGACCACGCCAGCCAGCGTAGACCATCCCGCAACTGCGCTTCATGCGTACCGTCGAAAAGCGCCTCGGTGGCCAATAGTGACAGCTCACTCTGCTGGAAAAGCAGCGGCAGTGTCGTGTTGGCCTGTAGCCATCGCCACTGTTCCGGGAGGAAGTTGGACACCCCGATTCGCTTGATCTTGCCTGCAGACACCGCCTCTTCGAGTGCATGAGCCATGTCTTCAGTATCAGCCAGCGGATCGGGGCGGTGGATCAGGAAAGTATCTATCTGCTCCATCTTGAGCCTGCCAAGCGCATCGTCGATGCCCTTTCGCAGATGGAAGCCTGTGCCCCGATAGTGTTTGATGCGCCAGGGCGAGCTGTCGTGACTGGGAAGTATGATCGAGGCTTTCGTAATGACTCGCACTCGTTTCTTCAGGGCCGGATCCGCTTGCAAGGCTGCACCAAAGAGCAGTTCGCAGCGGCCATCGCCGTAGATGTCAGCATGATCGAAGGTGTCCAGGCCCTGATCAAGCCGTTCATTGATCCATCGTGCCAATGCTGTTGGCGAAGCGAGCTCTGGATAGTCGAACAGGCGCATCATGCCCATGATCAGCTTAGGCATGGTGGGCTCCTTGGCGGCCGTCTGCCGCGCGAAGCTCATTTCTGCGCCTCAGCAAAGGCCACCACGACTCGGTCGGCCCCTTCGGGTGTTTCGAGCGTACGGGCAAAGGTATAGGGTTGTTGGTCGAGCATCTTGTGTTCGCCTGCGCCAAGCGCTGGATGCCGGTCACGGAACTGACCCAGCTTGCGCCAGTGTTCGAGCAGCTCTTTTTTCTCGCCAGCCTCTATGGCTGCCCAGTTCATATCGGAGCGCGTGCCCTGGTGTGGGTCGGAACCTGTTGGCCCGAACTCGCGTCCGCTTTCGTCGCCGTAGTAGATCTGCACGGTGCCCGGCAGCAACAGCAGGGTTGATGCAGCTCGCTTCTGCAGGCGCGGATCGTCATGCATCTGGCTGAACAGACGGGTGTCGTGAGAGGAGAGATAACTCATCACGTTAAAGGGTTTGTCACCGTGCAGCTTCTGCGAATATTCGGCGAAGACGGGCTCCAGATTCGAAAGGCATCGAGCGCCATCGCGTGCACTCTCACTCTGGAAGTCGAAATTGATCACGGCGTCGAAGCCGCTCTGAAAATACTCACTGCGAGTGACCGAGTGCGGAAATACTTCTGCGACCATCCAGAAGTCCTTTGCAGGCAAGGGCTGATCCGGGTTGGCGGCCCGGTACTCATCCAGCGCCTGCTGCCCAGCCTTCTTGAGCCCCTGCCAGGCCTCCGGCTCTACATGCTTGACTGTGTCTACCCGGAAGCCATCGATGCCATAGCGGCGGACCCAGTCGGTCAGCCAGGTAGTGAGATAATCTCGAACGGTGGCATTCTCCAGCGTTCGTGCGCCGGTGTCGGCCTTGTTCTGCAGGAATACAGGCAGATCGACCGTCTTGTCTGCTTCGGTCTTGAAATCAGGCAAGAAGGCGAGGGAGCCGCGGCGCTCGTCCATGCGTACTGTCGGTGGATTGTCATAGTCAGCAATACCGGCACGGACCCAGTCCTTGCCCCACCACTTGCTCCAGTCCGGGTGGTCGTAGTCGAGCAGGGCATGATAGGCGTGATAGTTCTCGTAGGACTGCGGTGCCCAGTCGCCCCAGTTTTTCGGCAGGTGCTGCGCAAAGCCATCCTGCAGCCCTCCATAGCCAAATGTCTGCATATCCTGCAGTGTGCTGTAGCCAGGGTGGTTCATGACCACATCGACCAGCACCCGGATGTCACGGTTGTGCGCTTCCTGGATCAGCGTTTTTAGTTCTGCCTCGGTACCGAAATTCTCGTCGAGACGGGTGAAGTCGAGACCATAGTAACCGTGGTAGGCGTAGTGCTTGAAGTCGCCGCGATCGCCGCCGCCTACCCAGCCATGTATCTGCTCGAAAGGTGGCGTGATCCAGACGGCATTGACGCCGAGTGCCTTGAGGTAGTCCAGCTTCTGCGTAAGGCCAGCCAGGTCACCGCCGTGAAAGGTGCCGATCTCTTCCTCGCCATCAGGTTTGCGGCCGTAGCTGTTATCGTTGTCTTGTCGGCCGTTGGCAAAACGATCAGTGACCACGAAGTAGACTGTCGCGCCTTTCCAGGTGAATGAGGCTGTGGTGTTATCGACGGGCTCCAGCAACAGCAAGCCTTCCGCCGATGCCGCTGGCGTCATGGTGACTTCACCGTCGACGACCTCGGCGCGAACGCCGGAGTAGAAATCGCGGACCCATTCACCGTCCTTGAAGACTTCTCCTACGGATACCGTGATTGGTGCCTCACTGGCCAGACAGATCCCATCATTCTTGATCGGGCTGTCGGTCGGCGGTGCTGGCGCTGCAACGACCTTGGCAGGTGCAGGTGTGACGCGAAAGTGCGGTTCTTCACCTTCATAAACGCGAATCTGGTAGCGACCATCACGCGGCAGGTCCAGCGTATAGGCACCAGTGAGAGTTTCAAAGGGTACCTTGACGAAGGGTTTGGCCGTCTTCGCTGGGCCCTGACTGTCACCACCGAAGTCAAGTGTGACCGAGCCTGCCGAGAATGTGCCCGTGGCGCGTCGTTCGTCGCCGCCGTCAGTGTACTCGAGCGGAATATTGCCCTGATCGGTGCTCGCGCTCACCCAGCGGGTAGGTGAAATGTCGGTACTGGCACAGGCGCTTAGGATGCCGAGCAGGGTCGCGAGCAGTAAGCTTAGAAGATGGTTGGATGCGGACGACAGCATGGGGTACGAGCTCCGGTTTTTATGGTTATGTCTGCCCTGAAGCCTTGATACATGGGCGCTGGACAAATGGATGCAGTCTGCATCAGAACAAAAAAATGGGGTATTGAGTAGGTGGAAATCGCTAGTGACACTACTCCCCCACTCTACGCCTCGGGTAATAAAATCAGGGCTGATGCGGTCTCGGCGCATTTCGCGGAGCATTCGGGGTATTCGCAGCAAATTTCAGCGTTCTGACCGGCATCTGTTCTAGCCAAGCGAGCGAGACAGGCCGAAAACAAGAATAAGCACTCATCAGAGGTACAGTCATATGACACCACGTTATTTCATCCGTAACACCATCGCAGCATCGCTGCTCACGCTTGGCGCCATCGCACCAGTTCATGCCGAAATCGAAGAGGGCAAGCTTGTCGTCTGGATCAATGGCGACAAAGGCTACAATGGTCTGCAGGAAGTCGGCGAGTGGTTTACCAAGGAAACCGGTATTCCTGTAGAAGTCGCCCATCCCGACAGCGCAACTGACAAGTTCCAGCAATCTGCTGCCACCGGTAATGGTCCGGACATCTTTATCTGGGCACACGATCGACTGGGTGAATGGGCCAAGAGTGGTTTGATCGCGCCACTGAGCCCGTCAAAGAGTGTTGAGGACCAGATCTTCGACTTCACCTGGGATGCTGTCTCTATCGACGGCAAGGTTTACGGCTACCCAATGGCGGTGGAGTCAATCGGTCTGATCTACAACAAGAAGCTGGTTGCCGAGGCGCCCAAGACCTTCGAAGAAATTCCTGCGCTGGATCAGAAGCTGGCGAAAGATGGCAAGAAGGCCATCCTCTGGGACTACAACAACACTTATTTCACCTGGCCCTTGCTGGCAGCTGATGGTGGCTACATCTTCAAGGAAACCGAGAAGGGCTATGACGTCAAGGACACTGGCGTCAACAACGAAGGTGCGAAAACTGGTGCCAAGGTCCTTGCAGATCTCATCGAGAAAGGCGTCATGCCACGCGGTGCCGATTACGGTGCCATGGACTCCCGCTTCAACAAGGGTGAACTGGCGCTCATGATCAGTGGACCATGGGCCTGGGCCAACCTTGAAAAGAGCGGCATCGACTTCGGTGTGACCACCTTGCCGACCATCAATGGCAAGGCGCCGAAGCCAATGGTCGGTGTCATGGCGGCAACGCTCAACGCGGCTAGTCCGAACCGGGATCTTGCAGTCGAATTCCTGGAGAACTACGCGCTCACCACGAAGGGTCTGAAAATGGTGAACGACGACGTACCGCTCGGTGCCGTTGCGAACAAGGCGCTGATGGAAGAGCTGTCGCAGAGCAATGCGCACATCAAGGCGACCTTCGAGAATGCCAAGCTCGGCGAGCCGATGCCTAATGTACCTGCAATGGGTGCTTTCTGGTCATCGATGGGACCTGCCCTGCAGAACATCACCGCCGGACGTCAGTCAGTCGATGATGCGCTCGATACCGCTGCAAAACGCATAACCCGCTAGGCTTCGCGCCAGCACCCTGTAGCTGAGGGAGGCGAGCCGGCACTGTCCAGGTGCCGGCTCGCCATCTGCCGAAGGTCCAACCAGATCAATCTTCCCTGTTCACTGCCGATGTCCGCAAGGTGTGAGGCAGTGCGGTTCGGATACATCAAGCTCCCGCATCAGCCGTTAACAACGTACAATAAGTGGAGCAGTGCCTCACCATGTCTACCCAAGCGCTTTCCCCTTCGGACTTTGCCAGCAGGCCGACCATGAAGCGAAGCATTATCAAGTTTGGTGTCTCAGCCCTGATCATCGGGCTGGCGCTCTATCTTATCCTGGCGCTCTACGCCCAGGGTGAGTTCGTGTTTGCACTGTTGTTCCTGGTGCTGACTGGCTCCGCTGTGTTTGTGTTTTTCGACAAGCGGCTCTACGCCCACCGATATATCTATCCGTCTCTGGCGGGGATGACCCTGTTCGTCATATTCCCCTTGCTCTATACGGTTGGTATCGGTTTTACCAATTTCAGTGCGGATAACCTGCTGAGTCATGAGCGAGTACAGCAAAGCCTGCTCAGCCGGACTTATGAATCGGAAGCCGTCCGCTACAAGTATCAGCTTTTCGAGCAGCCGGAAGGCTATGTCGTCTATCTGGATGCACCGACGCAGACGCTCCGCTCAGCGCCCTTCTCGCTGGACGCGACCGAAAAGCTTGAGCCAGTTCCTGTTACGGCAACCACGGACCAGCCGGTTGGTGAAGCATTGCCACTGCGCGATGTTATCAAGCTGCGGAAGGCGCTGGGTAAGGTGGTATTGGCCACCGAGGACGGCCGAGAACTGAGACAGGCGAACCTGCGTGCCTTTGCGGCCGTGCACCCGCTCTACAGCCTTGCGGGCGGTGAGCAGCTGGTGAATAACCGTACGGGCGTCACTTATTATCCCAATCACGACACCGGTTTTTATCAGAGCGCGGAGGGCGACAGGCTAACACCCGGCTGGTCCGTTACCATTGGTTTCGCCAATTATCTTCAGGTGCTGACTGATCCCGGTATCCGTGACCCCTTCCTGCAGATCTTCCTGTGGACGATCGTTTTCGCAGTGGCGACAGTCGTCTTCACACTGCTGCTGGGGCTGCTGTTGGCGAATCTGCTGCAGTGGGACCAGATAAAAGGCAAGGCCTTCTATCGCACAATGTTCATTCTGCCATATGCGGTACCTGCCTTTATCTCGATTCTGGTATTCAAGGGCTTGTTCAACCAGAACTTCGGTGAAATCAACCTCATACTGGAGAACGTGTTTGGCATTCGTCCAGACTGGTTCAGTGATCCTACGCTCGCCCGTACGATGATTCTCATCGTCAACACCTGGCTGGGCTATCCCTACATGATGCTGCTGACCATGGGTCTGCTGCAGTCCATTCCGCGAGATCTCTATGAGGCTTCAGCAATGGACGGCGCAGGGCCACTCAGCAATCTGCTCAATGTCACCTTTCCATTGATCATCAAGCCGCTGGTGCCTCTGCTGGTGGCGAGCTTTGCGTTCAACTTCAACAACTTCGTGCTGATAGCGCTGTTGACGGGCGGGGCGCCAGATATTATCGGTGCGGGTACGCCGGCTGGTACGACCGACCTGCTGGTGAGCTACACCTACCGGATTGCCTTCCAGGATTCCGGGCAGAACTTTGGTCTGGCTGCAGCCATCGCAACGATCATCTTCCTGCTGGTGGGGGCCTTGTCGCTACTCAACCTGAAACTGTCCAAGATCAAGGTGTAAGGAGTCCACTATGGCCATGGTTCAACCGCCCTCAACGAAATACCGGGTCTGGGCATCCCACTTAGGCATGCTGTGCTTCATAGCCATCATCCTGTTCCCCCTGCTGATGGTCATCTCGATCTCGTTCCGCAGCGGTAACTTTGCAACCGGCAGCCTGCTGCCGGAAAATCCTTCGCTGGAGCACTGGTCTCTGGCCTTGGGCATCCCCTATACCGAAGATAACGGAGTGGTGCGTCAGCCGCCGTTCCCGGTGCTGTTGTGGCTGTGGAACTCGATCAAGATCGCAGTGGTCTCCTCTATCCTGATCCTTCTGCTTTCGACAACCAGCGCCTACGCCTTCGCACGCATGCGTTTCGCCGGCAAGAGCTTCATTCTTAAGTCGATGCTGATTCTGCAGATGTTCCCGCCGGTGCTGACCCTGGTCGCGCTGTACGCTCTGTTCAACCAGATCGGCAACCATGTGAGTTGGCTGGGACTGAACACGCATGGCGCGGTCATCGTCGCCTCGCTTGGGGGGATGGCGCTGCATATCTGGACCATCAAGGGTTATTTTGACTCTGTAGATCGTTCGCTCGAGGAGGCGGCAGTAGTCGATGGTGCCTCACCGTGGCAGGCGTTCCGATACATACTGTTGCCCTTGTCGGTGCCGATTCTGATGGTGGTCTTCATACTGGCGTTCATCATGACCATTATGGAATACCCGATGGCTTCCATCCTGCTGGTCGATACCAACAAGCTCACGCTGGCGGTGGGCGCGCAGCAGTATCTGTATGAACAGAATTATCTGTGGGGCGATTTCGCTGCCGCGGCGGTGCTTTCAGGCCTGCCGATAACGCTGGTGTTCCTGTATTGCCAAAAGTGGATCGTTGGTGGGCTTACTGCTGGTGGGGTGAAGGGCTAGACAGTTCGCCGATCCGGGGCGGCATCTGTCGCCCTTTTCCTTTCTCTTTCGTCCTGCACAAGCTCATCCCCCCTGTCAGTAAAACCACCAAAACCCGCAGGCAAAAAAAAGGTGATGGTCACAGGACCATCACCATAAGCTCACCGCCTGAACAAGCTCAAACTCAAAGATCTACGCAGGGCTCCTTGTACAGACGGTGACAGGCATTTCCATCTTCCCGGAACAAATGACACTGACGGGCGCTGAGCCCCAGGGCGAGGCTTTCGCCTTCCTGAACGGGGTTGCCGCCGCTCGTACGCATCGTCAACACTGAATCAATGCCTTCGACATCCAGGTGCACCAGGGTCTGATAGCCAAGTCGCTCAACGACGGTCACCATCCCGTTAAACACCAGCTCAGCCTCGTCTGCCGAAGTAAAATGCTCCGGGCGAATACCGAGCGTCAGTCTTTCGCCGGTCGTGACTTCCGAACCGTTCACAGCCAGCTTCAGGCTCATTCCGCCGGGCAGATTGATGGTCACGTGCTGGCTGTCGCTATCGAGCGCGGTGCAGGGAATGAAGTTCATTTTCGGTGAGCCGATGAAACCTGCTACGAACTTCGTAGCAGGGTAATGGTAGAGCTCCAGCGGCTTGCCGATTTGCGCGATACAACCCTGATCCAGTGCGACGATCTTGTCCGCCATGGTCATGGCTTCGACCTGATCGTGCGTAACGTAGATCATGGTGGCGCCAAGACGCTTGTGCAGCTTCGAAATTTCGATACGCATCTGCACGCGCAGCGAGGCGTCGAGGTTGGACAAGGGCTCGTCGAACAGGAAGACCTTGGGCTCACGCACAATGGTGCGACCGATGGCCACACGCTGGCGCTGACCACCGGAGAGATCCTTTGGCTTACGCTCGAGCAGTGGCTCCAGCTGCAACAGCCTGGCCGCTTCCGTAACGCGCCGATCGATTTCCTTTTTGTCCGTCTTCGCGAGCTTCAGACCAAAGGCCATGTTCTCTGCGACGTTCATGTGGGGATACAGCGCGTAGGACTGGAACACCATCCCGACTTCCCGATCCTTCGGCGCCAGATGATTGACCTTGCGATCACCGATGAACAGGTCGCCATCGCTGATCTCCTCGAGCCCGGCAATCATCCGCAAGAGCGTGGATTTTCCGCAGCCGGAGGGGCCGACGAAGACGACGAATTCGCCGTCTTTCACTTCCATGCTCACGTTCCTGGTGACTTCGGCATCGCCGTAGCACTTGAATATATTCCTTAGGGTGACGCTGGCCATATTCGTGATTCTCGCTCTGGTGACTCTTTTAGGCTCTGGTGCCGCGTACGGCAGCGATGCTCACGCCATGCGCTGGTAGACGAACCTGACCCTCTTGCCATTCGCCGGACTCGACGCTTGGGCCATCGGCTATCGTGCTGACGTTCTGGCTTACCGGTATGGTGACCGGTTTAGCGCTCATGTTCAGCGCAATCAGCAGATGCTGGTCGCCCATTGTACGGCTGTAAAGCAAGGTATCGGCTGGGCTATCGTGGAATTCGATGTCGCCCACGGTAAGCGCAGGTTGACGGCTTCGCCAGGCCATGAACTCACGGTAAGCCTGAAGTACAGACGTCTCGGTAGCTTCCTGAACATGAACCGCCGCGCTGTAGTGCGCATGGTGCACCGGCAGCCAGGGCTTGTTGTTGGAGAACCCTGCGTTGATGAGATCTGGTTGCCAGACCATTGGTGTGCGGCAGCCGTCGCGACCTTTGAATTCTGGCCAGAAATTGATGCCATATGGATCGACGAGATCCTTGAAGGTGAGCTCGGCTTCCGTCAGACCCAGCTCTTCACCCTGGTAGATACAGACACTGCCGCGGAGGGTAAGCAGCAGGGTCATGTAGAGTTTGATATGCACATCTGACTGCGCCTGCCAGCGAGAAGCGACCCGCTCCACGTCATGGTTGCCGATTGCCCAACAAGGCCAGCCATCACTCATCTTCGACTCGATGCCTTCGACCGTCCTGCGGATGAACTCGGCGCTGTGCTGCTCAGTCAGCAGATCGAATGAATACGCCATGTGGAGCTTGTCGCCATCAGCGGTGTAGTCAGCCATGACCTGAAGGGAGTTGTCATCACCGATCTCGCCCACGGTAGTGGTGCCCGGGAACTCTTCCAGCAGCGCGCGGAAGCGCTTGAGGAAGGCCAGGTTTTCAGGGCGCGTCTTGTCGTAAACATGGCTCTGGTAGGCGTAGGGATTTTCCTTGCGCACGCCCATGGAGCCATCTTTAGCTTCTTCGCGAGCTGGATTGTCCCGCAGTTGCTGATCATGGAAACAGAAGTTGATAGCGTCGAGACGAAAGCCGTCTACTCCACGCTCGAGCCAGTACCGAACATCGGCCAATACCTGCTCGACGACCTCCGGGTTATGGAAGTTGAGATCAGGCTGGCTGGCGAGGAAATTGTGCAGGTAATACTGCTTGCGTCGGCTATCCCAGGCCCAGGCGGAGCCGCCAAAGACCGAGAGCCAGTTGTTCGGTGGCGAACCATCGGCCTTGGGGTCAGCCCAGACATACCAGTCGGCTTTCGGATTGGTCCGGTTCAGGCGGCTCTCCGCAAACCAGTGATGCTGATCTGACGAATGGCTCAACACCTGGTCGATCATGATCTTCAGGCCGCGCTTGTGCGCTTCAGCCAGCAGCGTATCGAAGTCTTCCAGGGTGCCGAAAATGGGGTCGACACCGCGATAGTCGGAGACGTCGTAGCCGAAGTCCTTCATTGGCGAAGTAAAAAAGGGCGACAACCAGATGGCATCGACATTGAGGCTGGCAATATAGTCCAGCTTCGCCGTGACACCTGGGAGGTCGCCAATACCATCACCATTGGAATCGTAATAACTTCGGGGATAAACCTGGTAAATGACCGCGCCGCGCCACCAGTTGGGATTCTTTTGCATCTTGCCTCTCTTGTCCCGCGCCGGAAGCGACAGGCTTGTTTTTATGAGTGCTTCGATGGTGAGCCTTGGCGAGCCCGAGTTCATCCTCCTGCCGTTGTTTTTGCTGGCGTAGAGGGGGGGAGGGTGGGGAGGGGGGTGTTACTCCCCCTGTATCTTGCTCAGTAAATCACGCGCCAGTTCGATCGCTTCAGAGCGCTTGGTGATGTTCTGCTTCTGGTACAGACTACGGATGTGCGTTTTGACCGTGGTACCTGCAACCTTCAGCTGTTCTGCGATCTGATCGTTCGAAAGCCCGGCGTGAATCAGGCTGAGTATCTGCCATTCACGACGTGTAAGTGGCGAGGTGCGGATAAGCTCCGGTACATCTGGACGATTGATGATGTCCTGGATGATGGCTTCGTCCAGGGTGATGCGGATCGACTTGCTGAAGTCCCGCTGCTGCTTGGCCAACTGGATGAGGCGTTCGGCCCGCTGCAGCTCCATGCCCTCAATACGCTGCTCGTTGATCAGCGCCTTCAGGATTACGATCAGCACCTTGCCCATGCGCAGGAAACTACCCACGGCACCTGTCGTGCTGGCAAGCCTGAGGGCTCGAGTAAGGTGATACTGGGCTTGCTCACGATCTTCCTTCTGCCAGTGCAGTTGGGCCAGGGCGATGTGATTGCGGTTGAGGTCAGTCTGCAAGCCAAAGCGCTCGGCAACCTTTTGCAGCCCTTCAAGTATCGGCTGAGCCTTGTCGAGCTGGCCCAGGCTGATATAGGCCCGTGCCCAGTTGCGCGCATTGCACTGCTGAAAGTGATTGGTGGCTGTTTCGACTGTATACGCCGGCGCAATCGTGAGCCAGCGCTGAACCGATTCGGTATCTCTCACAGCCTCCCAGAACGCCAGCATGGTGGTGTGGGCATTGGCCAACCAGTCGAGGTGATAGTCGCCACAGGCCAGCATCTTCTGGATTTTCTGAACGTAGTCGGCCGACAGGCTTTGACGCCCGCGTGACTGCGCTACTTTTGCCAGTGAAATATAGCTCTGCACGTACCAGCGCTCACCCTGCGCTTCGAGTATTTCAATGCCTTTCAAAGCACCGCTCTCAGCGTTGTCCAATAGGTGCCATTCCCACATGATCTGGCTACGGATGCGGTGCAGGAACTCTAGTATGGGCAGCTGATAGAGTTGGTAGTCCTCCACATACTGGAATGCGCGATCCTGAATGTTATACGCCTTCTGCAGAAAGCCCTGCGCCACGCTGATCTCCGACTGCTGGCAGAGTGCCCACAAGACGTTCTGATGCGCTCCATGCGCACGCGCCATCTGCTCGGTTTCCTGCATCCGCACCAGCGCATCCTTGAGATGGCCCTGAACAAAGAGCGCTTCGCCCATGACCGACGCAGCGGCTACCTTCGAGGTTGGCAAATAGCGTGCTTCATGATCCAGCGCTTCATTGGCCAGCGCCAGTGCGCGAGAGGAATCACCATAGTTCATGGCGACCTGTGCCCGCACTGCACTGAATTCGCAATGCATGGTACGCAGATCGTCGGCACTGAGGTTTTCCTGCAGCTTTGCTTCAGCGGCCGCCAGCCAGGTTTCGACCTCGTCGAACTTGTACTGGCTCTGCGCCACCCAGGCTCTTAGCAGCGTGAGAATAGGTTCGTTGGCTACGATGCTGCGGTCGAGTGCATCAAGACAGCGCTGCAGCATCGTGAACTGACCCTGGGTAAAGAAGTCTCGGCCCTGTTTCAGGAGAATATGCGTTATCCGGCCCGCGTCTCCGGCAATAACGGCATGACGAGCGGCGTCCTCGTATTGCTCCAGCTCGAGCCAGGCATCACTGGCGCGCTGGTGCAGGTGAGGGACTTGCTCGTGGGTCGAACAGCTCAGCAGATGGCGCAGATAGGTCGCGAACAACGGGTGGTAGCGGAACCAGAGTCCACTGCTATCCAGCGGAATCACGAAGAGGCCCAGATTCAACAAACTACTCAGCAAGGCCTGGCCATCGTTGTCATCGGTCACTCGCATAACCATGAAGGCATTGAAACGATCCAGGATGCTGGTGCGCAGCAGGAAGGTACGCTGCTCTGGTGACAGGCTGGAGCGCAGCAGCTCGTCGAAGTAGTCAAAAAGATGCTGCGTGCCTTCCTGCAGCTGCTCGACGAAATTGTTGAAATCGATACTGGTCGGTGCACTACTGGCGAGCAGCTGCAGCGCGGATACCCAGCCTTCCACCCGTCTGACAGCCCTTTCTATGCTTTCTCTCGACACTTCATATCGCAGACGCTGTTCAAAATAGGTCTGGGCTTCATCAGCAGAGAAAGCAAGGTCGCGGGCGTTCAGCTCGAGCATGCGGCCCTGCATGCGCAGCTGTGCAGTGCCTATGGGTGGGAGTGTTCTCGTCAGCATCACCAGCGTGACGTACGCGGGCAAATGGCGCAGCAGAAAACGAACCGCCTGATGAACTTCCTGATTGTTGATGAGGTGATAGTCGTCCAGCACCAGATACAGCGGCGCACTATCCAGCGGCAGTTCAGCAAGCAGCTCTGTGAGAAAAGCTTGAATACTGTCGAAACCCGTAGAAGCCAATGTTTCGAGCGTGGACTGACAGATGCCCGGCCTGCAGTTGTCCAGTGCCTGCGCAAGGTAGGCGGCAAACTGACTGACGTTGTTGTCCTGGGCATCCAGGCGGTACCAGGCTGCATCGGCGTCGAGCGCTGCGAGCCGCTCGGCCATCGTCGTCGTCTTGCCATAACCAGACGGCGCATGGACGAGTATCAGCCCAACCGGCTCCGTCTCGTGCAGCTGGTCGGTGAACTTTTCCCGCGACAGCAGTCCGGTAGGCGGTGTCGGCGGTGAAATCTTGGCGCCAATCAATGTTCGGCGGCCTGGCTGGATCGTTGTCGTCATAGGCACATCACGGTAAATCATGTTGTAAACTTTAGTAAATAAAGTCTATTATCCCGCACACAATGAACGAATATTGGTAAGTTTACTACGCGGATTGTTAGACATGTCTGCCAAGCTAGCTTAAATCCCCCCTTTTTTGAATGCGCATCGTTTGAAGATGGGAGCTCTGGCACACCAGTAACGGCATTTCCGCCAAGCCCGGCTTGTCCAATCGATGGAGTGGGCCACCTGTCAAATTTGAATGGAGGTAAACCGCGGATGCATCATGATATAGACCCTACGGAAACCCGTGAATGGCTTGAATCGCTGGACTCGGTCATGGGTGCCGAGGGCGTGGAGCGCGCCGCCTATCTGCTGGAGCGTATGGCCGAGCAGGCCAGTCGCGAAGGCACCGCGCTGCCTTACAGCGTGAACACTCCCTATCGCAATACAATACCGGCTAGCCGCGAAGCGAGAATGCCGGGCGATCTGTTCATGGAGCGACGCATTCGTTCCCTGATTCGGTGGAACGCGCTGGTCATGGTCATACGCGCCAACCGACGCGAAGGTGATCTTGGTGGACATATCTCGTCATTTTCCTCCATTGCAACCCTGCTCGATGTCGGTTTCAACTACTTTTTTCGTGGCAGCGACGACAAGCGCGAAGGCGACCTGATCTACTTCCAGGGCCACTCCTCTCCCGGACTGTACGCCCGTTCCTTCCTCGAAGGCAATCTCACTGAAACCCAGATGGATAATTTCAGGCGAGAGGTCGATGGCAACGGTTTGTCTTCGTATCCCCATCCGTGGCTGATGCCCGACTACTGGCAGTTCCCGACCGTCTCGATGGGTCTGGGGCCAATTCAGGCGATCTACCAGGCGCACGTCATGAAGTACCTCGACAGTCGTGAGCTGGTGCCGAGAGACGAGCGCAAGGTGTGGTGCTACGTCGGCGATGGCGAATGCGATGAGCCGGAATCCCTCGGCGCAATTGGCCTGGCTGGTCGTGAAAAGCTCGACAATCTCATCTTCGTCGTCAACTGCAACCTGCAACGGCTCGACGGGCCTGTCCGCGGTAATGGCAAGATCATTCAGGAGCTCGAGGGTGTGTTCCGTGGCGCCGGCTGGAACGTGATCAAGGTCGTCTGGGGGCGGCTGTGGGACCCGCTCTTCGAAACCGACACCGAAGGTCGCATGCAGCGCATCATGGACGAGACCGTCGATGGCCAGATGCAGAATTTCAAATCGAACGGCGGTGGCTTCGTTCGCAAGCATTTCTTCGGTCAGGATCCGGAAGTGCTGAAGATGGTCGAGCACCTGTCTGATGAAGACATCTATAACCTCAACCGTGGCGGTCACGATCCCTACAAGGTCTACGCCGCCTACCATGCTGCGGTCAACCATAAGGGCCAGCCGACAGTCATTCTTGCGCATACCATCAAGGGTTACGGCTTTGGCGATCAAGGTCAGGCACAGAACACTTCGCACCAGCTGAAGAAGCTCGATATCGAAGGTATCAAGGCCTTCCGTGATCGCTTTGGTGTGCCAGTGCCAGATGAGGATCTGGAATCGCTGCCGTACTATCGGCCAGCGCCCGACTCACCGGAGATGCGCTATATGCGCCAGAAGCGTGACGCCCTGGGCGGCAGTGTGCCGCGTCGCCGCAAGGACAGCCAGCCACTGGCCATTCCGCCCCTCTCCACGTTCAAGGCGCAGCTTGAGGGCAGTGGAGACCGTGAGCTTTCGACCACCATGGCCTTTGTGCGTCAACTCGGCACCCTGGTGAAAGACAAGCAGATCGGCCGGCGAGTCGTGCCCATCGTGCCCGACGAGGCACGTACCTTCGGCATGGACGGCATGTTTCGTCAGCTTGGCATCTACACCGCCGAAGGCCAGAAGTACACACCGAACGATCACAGTCAGCTGATGTACTACAAGGAAAGCCAGCAAGGGCAGATTCTCGAGGAAGGCATCAACGAAGCAGGTGCCATGTCAGCGTGGATCGCAGCTGCGACCTCTTACAGCACAAACGATTACCCGCTCATCCCGTTCTATATCTTTTACTCGATGTTCGGTTTTCAACGCGTCGGTGACCTGTGCTGGGCGGCCGGTGACATGCGTTCGCGGGGCTTCCTGCTGGGCGGCACCGCTGGACGAACCACGCTGAATGGTGAAGGTCTGCAGCATCAGGATGGTCATAGCCACCTGCTGTCTGCGACGGTGCCCAATTGTGTGTCCTACGATCCGACCTTCGGGTATGAGGTCGCCGTCATCGTCCACGACGGGCTCAAACGCATGTATCAGAACAACGAGAGCGTGTACTACTACATCACCCTGATGAACGAGAACTATGTGCACCCGGCCATGCCTGAGGGTGTGGAAGAAGGCATCCTCAAGGGGATCTATCGTCTTCAGAGTCACGAGGTGGAATCTGACACGCAAAAGGCGCCACGCGTTCAGCTGTTAGGCAGTGGCACCATTCTGAATGAAGTGAGGGCCGCTGCCGTCATGCTACAGGAAGAGCATGGCGTTTCCAGTGATGTCTGGAGCGTTACCAGCTTCACTGAGCTCGCTCGCGATGGTCAGCACACGGAGCGCTGGAACCGCCTGCACCCACAAGCCCAGCCACGCGTCAGCTATCTCACCAGCTGCCTTGAGAATGCGGAAGGACCAGTAATTGCCTCGACTGACTATATGCGCCTGTTCGCTGACCAGGTCAGGTCGCTGATACCGGCGGACTATACCGTGCTCGGGACCGATGGCTTCGGCCGCAGTGATACCCGCGAAAAACTGCGCAGCCACTTCGAGGTCGACCGCTTTCATGTCGTGGTTGCTGCCCTGGGTGCACTGGCACGGCAAGGCAAAATCGAGACATCAGTTGTGAGTGATGCCATTACGAAGTACGGCATCGACGCCGATAAACCCAACCCAGCAATCAGCTAAGCGAGGCGTGTAAGGATGAACACAGAAAGTATTCGCGTACCCGACCTTGGTGGTGCTGCTGAGGTCGAGATCATCGAGATCAGCGTCAAGGCGGGCGACATGATCGATGCCGAAGACGCCATTCTGGTACTGGAGTCCGACAAGGCAACGATGGAATTGCCTTCACCGAGGGCAGGGAAAATCGTCGAGCTGACGGTGTCCGTCGGAGACAAGGTCAGTGAAGGCGATGTGATTGGATCAATGGAGGCTGGCGACGCTGATCAAGCCGACGAGGCTGCAGACGACGGAGAGGCGAAAAATGGAAAGTCCCAAGGTGAAGACGCCACTGCAAGCGGCAGCGGTGAAGCAGCTGCCAAATCCGAAGCTCAGCCGAGTGCGGAGTCAGGGGCGCAATCCAGTCCCAGCACTGAATCGAAAGCTGAAGCCGAATCGAAGCCCGGCGGCAAGGCCGAGGCACACGCCGCGCCTGTAAATACGGAGTCGAATGCCAGGCATGCGCCAGCTGCCGCAGCCTCTGCCGATCAGGAAGCTGGCAGCGCACAGGTTCATGCTGGACCGGCCGTGCGCAAGCTGGCCAGGGAACTCGGCGTCGAGCTCAATCGGGTAAAAGGCTCCGGCCCCAAGAATCGTATTACCAAGGACGACCTGCAGGGCTACATCAAGCAGCAGCTGCAGGCTGCACAAGGTGGTGCGGCCTCAGGTGGGGGCGGGGCGCTGCCAGCCGTGAAACTACCCGACTTCAGCCAGTTCGGTGAAGTCGAGCGCAGCGCCATGAGCCGCCTGCAAAACCTGACCGCAGAGAGCATGCAACGCAGCTGGCTCAACGTGCCGCACGTGACCCAGTTCGACGAAGCGGACATCACCGATCTTGAAGACTTCCGCAAAGCCCAGAAAGCGGCCGGTGAAGCAAAGGGTCTGAAGCTCACGCCACTGCCGTTCATTCTCAAGGCCTGCGCCTATGCGCTCAAAGCTCAGCCTGCATTTAACGTATCGCTGGATATGGACAGACGAGAAGTGGTGCAGAAGCGCTATGTTCACATAGGTCTGGCCGTAGACACACCTGCCGGCCTGGTCGTACCCGTAATTCGCGATGTCGATCGTAAAGGCATCTGGGAGCTGGCCCGCGAGGCCCAGGAGCTCGCCGCGAAAGCGAGGGACAAGCAATTGAAACCGGCAGAAATGCAGGGCGGCTGCTTTACCATCACCAGTCTTGGCGGTATCGGCGGCACGGCCTTTACACCGATCGTCAACACGCCTGAGGTGGCGATTCTCGGCGTCTCACGTGCGGCGATGAAGCCTGTCTGGGATGGCAAGGCTTTCCTGCCTCGGCTGATGCTGCCGCTGTCGCTGTCTTATGATCACCGGGCGGTGAATGGAGCGGATGCTGCGAAGTTTACGAGCCTGTTGAGTCGGCTGCTGGGGGATTTGCGGGAGTTGATGTTGTAGGTATCGAGATCAATAAACTGATCATAGCGTAGCTTTTATGGCTTGCATGGTAATCATACTGATTGATTAGTGCTAAATTTTCCCTATAGTGAAATTTGCGGAGAGTATTGCGAAAATTATTCATTATGTTGAGCCTGGCGATGACAAACAGCCTTCAGACCAAGCAGTCAATCAAGCAGGCCCTAGATCAGCAGATCTCTGCACTTGCAGCGCTGTCCCAGACAGTAGGGCGTTCGAACCTCCCTGATCTGACGTCGTTGGACCATCTGCCCGCCGTGTTGGTAGCACGTAGACGTGCAATGGGTCTCTCAGTGCCAGACCTCGCGGAACTGGCGTCCATTTCAGCCAATACCTATAGGGCCATGGAGCGTGAGGGTGCTAACCCGAGCCTCCAGACCCTCATGGCTGTCTGCGCAGTATTGAATCTCAAGCTCTGGATCGAGTCGGCGTGAAAGCGTTCGTGCGAATGCATGGAGAGCTTGCCGGCGTACTGGCGAGAAGCAACGGCAGTATTTCCTTCCAATATGATCCTGATTACCTGGCCAAGGGTCTGCCACCAGTCAGTCTCAGTCTTCCATTGCAGGCGCAACCCTATATCGACAAGCGCCTTCCGCCATATTTCGAAGGGCTGGTCAGCGAAGGCTGGTTGAGACGGATTCAGGCAAAAGAGCAGCGCATCGATCCCGAGGATCATTTCGCGCTGTTGGTTCACAATGGCCGAGACCTGCCTGGGGCGATTACCATCGAGCTTGCTGAATGAACTGCTTAATCTGTCTAAAGCCACTTGCGAAACCTACAGCGGAATATCATCCGGCTTGCAAAAAGCGCCTGTTCGGTAGCGCCTCGGTACAACTGCAGCTGGCGCAAAGTCGTCAGGATCTGGTGCAAGGCATGCCTAAGAAAACCACAGGTTTCAGTATTAGTGGCGTGCAGATCAAGGCTCAGGCAGCAATTCTGGAAAACCAGTTACAACTGGTTGATCACGATGGGGAGTTCATCATCAAGCCCAGCCCGGAAGAATACCCCGGTGTCAGTGAGAACGAACACCTGACACTGACCTTGATGACAAAGCTTGGGTACCCGGTTCCAGCGTGCGGGCTGATCTCGCTCAGTGATGGGCACAAGGTGTTTATAATCCGCCGCTACGACCGCAGCAGTGCCGGCAAGATCCATCAGGAAGATGCCATGCAGGCAATGGGATTGGGCAACGAGGTCGACGCATCAAAATATACTGCCGGTTCTTATCTCGACGTGCTGAAATTTGCCCGCTCACATGGCGGACCTGCGGTCTGTCGGGATTTGCTCTCAAGACTGATATTCAGCTATGTGGTCGGTAATAATGATCATCACCTCAAGAACATCAGTTTCCTGCCAGCGTCCCCCTTTGGTCTGGCACCTGCCTATGATGTTCTGAACGCACAGATCCATGCGAGCGACTCCACCAGTATGGCGCTACGCTTCTATCCGAAGGGGCATTTACCATTCGATGAGCCCGCCTATTTCCGTGAAATGGGTATCGGTCACTATTCCGGAGGCGACTTCATCGAGCTGGGTCGAGCAGCGGGCCTGCCGGAGAAAGCTATAAGCACGCTTATCCGGAAGCTCTGTGTCGAGGTCGAGAAGCATGCGCGCCGGCTGGTGGAAGCAAGCTTTCTCTCGGGGGAGATGAAGGTTTCCTATCTGAAGCTGCTGTCAGAGCGCCTTAACTTCCTCGCGATATAGCTTGCATCCCCGGTTTTAGCCTGGCTGCGCCAGCGCGTAGCCATCCCGCCCCTTGGCCTTGGCTTCATACAGCGCTTCATCGGCTCTGGCCACCAGCGTCGCCTCTTCTATGTCAGTGCCAAAGGCAAAAGCGATACCGATACTGGTGGTAACGGTCGTTTTCTTGCCCAGCACGTCGAAGGACGCTCGCATGGCCTGAACAATTTTCTCGGCAACAAGCATTGCGTCGGTCGGGGGCACCACATTCTCGAGAATAATCGTAAATTCGTCACCTGCGAATCTGGCTACGGTATCAGTCGCCCTAACGCAGGCTTTGAGGCGTCGCGCAAACTCAGTCAACACGGCATCGCCTCCGCTATGACCCAGGCTATCGTTGATGCGCTTGAAATGGTCGACGTCGAGAATCATCAGTACCACTGGTGTGCCAGCCCTTGTGCCACGTAGAGTGGCTGCACTGAACGCCTCACCAAAGGCGCGTCTGTTCGGCAGGCCTGTAAGCGTGTCCTGCCTTGCCAGCGATTGCAGCTGTTGCTCGTGTAACCTTTCAGATGTGATATCCGTGGTCATGATATAGACGCCACGGATAACATCGTCCTTCACATCGGGAATGCCAACCAGCCTGGCTACGCGTTGCTCACCATCAACACGCATTTCGGCGTCAAAGCGAATGTGCTCACCCGCCAGGTTCTTCTGCAGCTGCTCACGAACCGTAGGGTAGAATTCTGGCCCCAATATGTCGCTCACGGATTTACCGATCATCTGTTCAGGCGAAACCCCAAACCAGGTCTCGTAGGTAGCATTGGCGAAGCGGTAGATTTCCTCGCGATCGATGTAGGCAATCAGTACTGGTAAATTATCGGTGATGGTGCGCAGTCGTTCCTCGCTTTCCGCAAGCCGCAGCTCGCCGGTCTTCCTATCCGTCATATCGAAGGCAAGCGCATAGAAGCCATCTGGCTCCCCTGCTGAGTCGAACTGAGGGATGTACATCGCCTGGAAGTGCCGTATCGAATCCTTCAACCTGACCGTATCATCGAACACGACTTTCTTCCCTGCGCGGGCAGCGGCAATCTGAGGCGCAAATTTTCCATATCTTTCGGGGCCGTAAGCGTTGGCCACTGTCTCGCCGACGAGCGCCTCAGGCGTTCGACCAAACAATCCGGCTCCACGTGAGTTGAGAAACGTGAATCGTTCATCCCTGTCGACCTGTCCGATAAGCGCTGGAATGTTTTCAGTAATGGCACGGAGGCGTTCTTCATTTCTTGCCAGCTCACGGGCACTTTCCTTGAGAGCCGTGATGTCCTGCATGGCCACTACGGCACCGAGCTGATCGCCAGCGTCGTTCATCATTGCCCTGGCGCTGGCTAGCAGGAATCGCGGTGCCTGATCAGGATCTGCACGTACCGCTATCTCAGCGGACTGCACGATTTCACCCTTGAGCGCCCGGTAGAGGGGTATCTCCTCCTTCTGCAATAGTGTTTCCGCGTCTGCGTGATAGAGGCTGAACTCGCGTGCCCATTCGGCATCCGGTACCTCCTGAGGGTTCTGGCCATGCAGATTGCGTGCAGCACGATTGAAAAGCACCAGCTTCCCTGCGGAGTTGCACGCCACGACACCCACTTCAATGGTTTCAAGCACAGCATTCAGTAGTGAACGCTCGCGCGCCAGCGCATCCTCCGCATGTTTTCGAGCAGAGATGTCCTGAATGAAAGTGCCAAAGCTGTACTGTCTGGACGACTCGATCAGACCTATCGTCATCTCGACCGGGAACTCTTCGCCGTTACGTCGCAATGCGAATAACTGAAGGCGCTGACCGATCACACCTGTTTTCGAGGCAGGCGTAAAATGCCGCATACCTCTTGCATGTGCTTCACGGAATCGAGGCGGGATGATGGATGAAGACACAGGTGCACCCAGGATTTCAGCCTTGCTCCACCCAAACATCACTTCAGCCTGTCTGTTCCAGTCAGTGATGATGCCTGCACTGTCGACGCCAATGAACGCATCGAGGGCGGTATCGATCACCGCGCGGATATGGGCTTCGCTTTCAGTCAAAGCTTCTACCATGTCCGCCAGCTCAGTAGTTCGCTGCTGTACACGGGTTTCCAGATTCGCATTCAGCTCTAGCTGCTGCTGCTCCTTGTCGGCCAGTTTCTTGAGCAGACCGTTCAAGGCACCAGTGAGGGTGGCTACCTCGCGCGGACTGCCTGGAAAGGTCACTATTGTCTTGTCTCTTCCCGACTCTATGGCGTGTGCAGAGGCGGCAATCTTGCGAAGCGGACGAGTCAGGCGCCGCGCGAGCAGCAGCACGAGGGTCGAAAAAACGAGCGCTGCAATCAGGCCACCAGAAAGCAGCGAGCGCTGTAGTTCGAACACGGGCGAGAAAGCCGTATCCTGAAGCTGTCGAACGAGCACGATCCAGCCAAAGCCAGGGTAATTTCGATAGCCCTGACTCTCACTGTATCCCACGACGTAAGGTTCGCCATCGGGCCATTCCTCATTCGTAAATCCTCCTTGCCCCGAGCGCGCACGCTGGACGCTCGGTAGTAGCAGTTTTTTACCAAGCAGCTCATCGGGCCCCAGCAGCACTTCGCCGTCGTTGGTAAGAATAAGCGCTTCGCTATCGAAGCTTGCCCGCAGGGTCCGCAATACCGAGTCTTCAACCTCTTTGGCCCATTGCCAACTCAAGTGAGCGCCCAGTACGCCTCGAGGCTCGCCCGACTCGTCGTGGATGGGGAAGGCTACATCGAAGAATCGTTTCGGCTCATTCGTCGGGTTTGGCAGCAGCTGGGCCAGCAGCACCGCGTCATGGACATCTGCAAGGTAGATCCCGTTCAGCGCGTTCGAAAACCATGGACGGGATGAGACATCGGCCCCCTGCAGGATGCTGCCTGTAGAAGCCACTACCTTTCCCTGCATATCGGTGACACCAAGCCAGGCATAGAAGGGATAGGTTTCCTGCAGCACGTCCAGCACAGCCTGCAGTGACGGTTGATCCATCGAGACGCCAGGCTGCGACAATCGCTCGGCCAGCAACTGCATCTCGCGATAGCGCTCGAACATGCCACGGTCCAGCTTGTCGGTAGTCTGATACGCGAGCTCATGAAGCTGCATGCCAACATTTTCGCGAGCTCGCTCGAGTGTACCGCCGCCAACGAAGTGGACGAGAGCAAGCGTAAAGATCAAGGTGAGTCCGGCCGTGAGCGCAGCCAGCTGCTGTCCCAATCCGAACCTCCCGAAAATGCCCACTATGTCAGATCCCCCGTGTGTTGTTGCGATATCTGCTATCAGCGTAGCAGAGTCTTCTCCGGCTGGGTCGATAGGGGCGATGTCAGTCGCTGGGAGACAGCTATGGGGGGGAAGAGCTGGAGAGATCAGACGACAGGCTGTCTGCCCTGGCAGAAGGCGACAGCCTGGTAGAGCCGTGGAGATTACTGCTGAAGTTGTTTCTTCAACTCGGGGGTGCCGCGCTGGTAGCCAGCTGGGGCCTTGCTCCCTTCGCTGCCGACACTCTGGCTAGACACACCACCCACCAGGTCAATAGTGAAGTCGATGCCTTCTACTGGCGAGCCCATAGCATTCACGGGCTCCGGTCGACCAATGACCGGGTGCGCACCACAGGATTCACCGGACTGGCAAACAAAGCCGTCATTATCAAGGTCGGATCCGCTCACAACGTAGTAGTCGCCGACAGGCACATTCTCAAAGCTGTAGGTCGCAGTGCCGCCGGAAATCTGTGGCGTTACTGTTTGCACGATGGTGTCGAAGGTACCCCCACTCTCACCTGCCTCGAACAGTAGCACGTACTGTTGAGCCATTGAGCCACCTGCCGAGCTTGCGCCCACCTGCACTGTTACAGGGATAACCAGTTGACTACCGGTATCGAGTGAGACCGTGATCGATGCCTGATGTGCACCGTCGGAAAGTCCGTTGCGATTGATGTTCGCTATGTACTCGCCGAAACCGCTGCCGTTGACTTGGCCTGCTGAGACGCTAAGCCAAGGGGCATTATCCGCTACACCGATTACGCTTGGTGCACCGCCGCCCATGTTCGATACAGTGAAGCTGGCACGAGCACTCTGGTCGAAGGTGATAGTGTTTGGTGAAGCGACGACCCGTGGAGATGGGGAGGGAGAGCCGCCGCCACCATTTGCCAGGTTCTGCGCCGCCAGCACGGCCTTGTGAGCGTCTATCAGACCATAACCATAATACTCATCCCAGCCTGCAGCACCGATGTCGTTGGTCAGCTCGCCGCTACTGATAAGCGTATCAACCTGAGCTGGCGTGAGTTCTGGATAGACGGCCTTCATGAGCGCAATGACGCCAGCCACGTGTGGTGCGGCCATTGAAGTGCCGTTATAGAATTTCCACGTAGCTTCCCGCTGTCCGCTGGTGTCGTCAGCCACTGCACTCATCACGCCATCGCTGTAGCCATCACCGTTGAGATCAACTGATGAATCCCCTCCTGGCGCGGCTAGGTCAATGCGCTGACCGAAGTTCGAATAGTTTGTGATCTTGCTCTGCATGTCGACCGCGCTCACAGAAATGACCCCTTCGAACGATGCCGGATACGAGTTCACGGAAGTATTGTCGTTGCCGGCGGCCGCAACGATGATGACGCCGGCATTGTAAGCCTGGGTGTAGACAGCTTGCTCTTCTAGTGTGCCGCCAGGCCCGCCAAGACTCAGGTTAATGATATCGGCCCGACGAGCCGGCAGTGTGCCGCTATCGTTGCCTAAGCCTGCCGCAAATCGCACGCCTTGCAAGATGTCGTAGGTTGTGCCGCCGCTATCACCGAGTACGCGGATAGGCATGATTTTGGCGTCCCAGGACACCCCGGCGCCGCCGATGCCGTCATTGGTTCGTGCGGCAATGGTCCCGGCCACGTGACTACCGTGAAAAGAACTGCGGCCGCGTTCTGCGCTGCCGCCTGGATCATCAGGATTGGCGTCCGGTCCGTCCCCGTCCAGAGAGATTCCCAAAGGAGTGATGAAATCGTAACCCGGAACGAGCTGGCTCTTTAAATCGGGGTGATCGAGAAAAACGCCGGTATCGACGACCGCCACAATCACTGGATCACCGTTGCTTGATTCTCCAGTCGTCACGTCCCAGGCCTGCTGAAGATTGATTTGTGGATAGTGCCACTGATAGCTATAGAACTCGTCATTGGGGACCGCCAGGGGTCGCACTATATAGTTGGGGTCGGCATGCTCAACATGCCCCTGCTGTCGCATCGCCTTGATATCCCGCAGTGTCATGAGCTTGTCGTATGCTTCAGGGTTGACCGATTTGAGCCCAGGAAGCACCTCGCCAGCCGGGACACCCGCGCTCGTGCTCTTCATTCGAGCTGATCTGTCCATCGTCGCCAGCGTTGCGCGGCTGGTATCCTGGTGCTTTAGCGTCATCGGAATGACCCGCCCATCAGGTGCGGAAAACTGACTCATGACGCCGCTCTTGAATTTCACGATCGCTTCATTCGGAACGAAGTCCATCAGATCGGCATTGGCCGCTCGGTAAGCCAGACTGGAGCTCGGCTGAGAGATTCGCAGCACATACTTTGAGATACCCGAATACGCCTCAACCGCGACGTAATACTGGCCATCTGAAGGCACAACGAGCTCTTCGAATTCAGTTTCGCTTTCAGACTTACCAATCACGTTACCTTGCGCATCGAACAGAATGAGATCGAGATCGCCCTCATAAGTGGTCTCGACTTCGAACTTGTTGAAATCCACGACCTGGAGCTGGATAAGCTGATTGGCCTGAAGCTCGACTTCAAAGAAGTCGAACTCGTCATAGCTATCTGCGAAGCGGTCATTATTTTCGGTCGCTTTGGTTCCCGCGTAGGAGGCAAAGCCGTGCACCGTGACCTGGCTGGGAATGCGCTGCGCTTTTGAAATATCACCATTGTCGCTGTAGGGCGCTCGCGGGTCATTGAGATCCGAGTCTGCCGCTGTGCCTGCCGCCGCAGTCAGCGTACCGCTGATCGAGGACTTGCTGCCAAGCGTCGCGCAACTAATCGACACGTCCTCAAAATCTTTCGCCTTGATCGTACCAAAGGCATTGCTGGTCACACACTTCTGACCCACCGGTGGCGCGCTCAGTTTAACTTCGAACGACTCGCCGTCTGGCACCGCCCGTCTGAATGCGAAGCGGCCGTTGGAAGACACTTCGAGAGATTCCTCTGAACCTTCTACTTTCTTGACGAGTGTTGTACCGCCAGCCAGACCGGTGATCGTACCGCTGACCTGATAGCCATCGCCAATAAGGGCGACGTCACCACCTGCGCCGTCACGGCCGCCCTTGTCACCTGAGCCGCCGCCTCCACCACCGCCGCAGGCCGCGAGCGTGGCGCAGGCCAATGCGATAGCTGTTAACTGAAATCTTCTGGTGAATATCATGAGTCCATTCCTTGTGTCGCTTCCGTGCCATCAGGTGCCATTACAACGCCCAAGGCTGATAAGCCGCCGTTACGGTGAAAGTTTGCTTAGTCTTCTGACTCAACAGGATCAATGTGACATAAGGGACGGACAGCAGACGGCAATAGCACGTCGTGCAGGGGAATTCTATTCAGATGAGGCAACGTGAACTGTCCCTGTCACATTGATGGCAGAGGCACTATAGCGATGAGAAGGCGGTGCGAATAGCTAGGGCAAACCCTAGCCTATGGGTTTAGAGCCGCTCCAGCGACTGAGGGCGTCTCTGAGGGGCCTTGGTATAAAAGTCAGTAAGGGCGTTGAGCCCTCCGTTCTTGATCAGCGAAACGCCGAGTCCCAACAGGTGCTGTCGTCCTGTTCCAGCAGCTGGTCTCGGCAAAGACTCATCAGCCAACCCGAAGGCATCCGTGGATTCGGGCCACGCATCAAGTTCCCTGTCCGCCATGCGCTCCATTCGATCGATCACATAGACCGCTATCGCGCCGGCCAGGGCACCTTTGATGACATTTGCCAACAAGCTATTGGTGCTGCTTCGGCGCGTCTGATTCTGCTGCATTCAAACCCCCATCGTATAATCGCTTCGGATTGCAATCACGGTCAGGCGCCGTATATGCAAGGTATACTCAAAGATACGATGCCAGCCGCATACAGGACTGGAAGCTGGGCATTTCAACATCAGGAGAAACGCTGAACAATGTCTGAACTCAGACCGATTCACGCCTTACTGGCGACGCTCCCACAGCTTGGTCGCGTGACCTGGATTGGTATTCGTCCGACACGCGGTGCGGCCATGATCGAGCTGGAACAGGTGACGATGAGCCCTGGGACGGGGCTCGAAGGCGATCGCTTCCGCGGCCGCGCCGAGAGCCGCCGACAGGTCACGCTGATTCAGCAGGAACATCTACCAGTGATCGCTGCGTGTCTGCACCTTGAGCGCGTGGAGCCTGCTCTGTTGCGCCGTAATGTCGTCGTCTCTGGCATCAATCTGCTGGCTTTGAAAGACAAGCAATTTCGTGTCGGGGAGGTGGTGCTCGAGTATACAGGGCTCTGCCATCCTTGCAATAAAATGGAACAGGCGCTTGGGCCGGGCGGGTACAATGCGCTACGCGGGCATGGGGGGATTACTGCTCGGGTGATTGAAGGCGGTAGCGCGCTGTTAGGTGACAGCGTCAAGGCGATTTAAGTTCAGTACGGCTCAAGCTGAGATTGACACGCAGGTAGAGCTGGCTGTATATTTCGGAAAAACGCGAAGTGAGTTCTCAATGTTGCCCTCCCAGTTACGAAAGTTTCTCAAAGCTCTGGCGAATGAGAACCGCCAACGGATCATGCTGTTATTCGCTCAGCAGCAGGTCCTAACGGTTGGTCAGGTGGCAGAGCTCACCGGTTTGGGAATGTCGACGGTATCTGAGCATCTCAAGCAACTGGGGGAGGCTGGTTTGCTGGAGTACGAGAAGCACGGCAAGGAAGTGGAATATCGTCCGAACGTTGCTGGTATTCAGGATACATTGGAAGGGCTTGGTGACTTTCTGAAGAAGTGCTGCTGATTTTTATAGTTTATGTTTCGTAATTTCGCGAAATAAAGGAGTGTATATGCACGTTGATGTCGCGATTATTGGAGCTGGTCAGGCGGGGCTGGCAATGGCGCATGCCCTGCAGGCAGCAGGTCTGGATTTTCAGGTTCTGGAAGCGGGTACCCAGGCAGGTGGTTCATGGTCGAAGTACTACGACAGCCTGTCACTGTTCTCGCCGGCTCAGTATTCTGCTTTGCCCGGCATGGCCTTTCCGGGAGATCCCGGTCGATATCCACGTCGAAATGAGGTGGTCGACTATCTAGCCGCCTATGCTCGACGTTTTGATTTTCCGATAAGGTATGACGCGCCTGTGAGCTCGGTTCAGCGGGAAGCGCTCGGCTTCAACGTGATTATGAGGAACGGTGAAAGCATGCAAGCAAAGGCCGTCGTAGTGGCAACAGGTGCATTCAGCTCACCCAATAGACCGAGCCTGACAGGCTTGGAAAATTTCAAGGGAGCGGTTCTGCATTCCTCAGAATATCGCAGGCCGGCAGATGTAAGGGGTTCGCACATTACCGTGCTCGGCGCTGGTAATTCTGCGGTGCAAATTGCCTATGAGCTTTCGGCGGATCACGACGTCACCCTTGTGGCACGACATCCACCTGTTTTCATGAAACAGCGACCTTTGGGCAGGGACATTCATTTCTGGCTACGAGCATCAGGCTTTGACACTGCGCCACTAGGGGCCTGGTTCGGCTGGCGCCTGACCGAAGCGGTTCTCGATCAGGGACTGTACCAGCAGGCCTTCAAAGACAAAAAAATTCTGTATAAGCCGATGTTCGACCGCATTACGCCAGATGGTCTGCAGTGGGGGGACTCGCACCAGTCCGTCGACAGTCTCATCATGGCGACGGGCTTTATCAATAAGCCAAGGTTTCTGGAAGGTTTGGATGGTTTGAGCGCCGAAGAGGCAAGTCGGCAACGTGGTGGTGTGTCGCTCGCGGTGCCCGGTCTTTATTTCGTAGGTGTGCCGTGGCAGCGTTCACATGCCTCTGCAACGCTTCGCGGTGTCGGGCCCGACGCGGCTGTTGTGGTAAGACATCTGCAGAAGCAGCGCCGGCTTTCACGCGCCGTCACCTCTCAGCGCCGCGAGCCAGCGCTATGAATCAGCTACTGGACTGGTGGGTTGCGCTCAACGCCATCGTCATCATGTTCGCGCTGGGGGCGGCTCGGAACGAAGAAAATCTGCATGAGTCATGGCTGAGCTGGCCGCTGGTCCGGGCAGTACTCGGCTACAACATCCTCATTCCCACTGGGGCTCTGGCAATGGCTTTATCCTTCGGGTGGTTTTCTTCGCCAGTCATAACGGGAATGGCTTTGTGTATTGCCGCCGCAGGCGGTAGTTCGGCAGGTGCTTTCGTTGCTGCTGCTGGTGGATCGGGCAGGGCGGCGTCAGTGCTTATCGTCTGCCTGGTGGGCGTGAGTGTCGCTGCCATCAACCTGTTTTCCTGGGCAGGTGTGATTGACCTCGGCGATGTCTCATTTCTTTCACTGTCGACTTATTCGCTAGCTATCACGGTAGTTCCGTTACTTGCCGGTATTTCTGCGCGTTATTTTATTCCAGAGCATACTGAACGTGCGCAGCCCTCTGTTGAACGCCTGGGAGGCTTACTCGTAGGGCTCCTGATTTTGGTCTTGGCCGGCATGTACGGCTATGACATCCTCACAGGATTAATCGAACCCCTGATTGCAGCCGTGCTGCTGGTCCTGGTCTTCACCGTGCCGCCGATGTCTGAACGCGCGAAAGTCTGGATGCGCAGCGTAGTGCTGGTGACACTGATCCGGAATCTGTCGCTGGCCTTATCGTTGCTGGCGATCCTGCCAGAACCAGAGCAAGTCCTGCCGACAGTCTTGGCCTTCGGCTTATGCATGTATGTGATGGCTGCCGGGCTTCTATGGTACTGGCGCCGGTTGGACATGACTCTCATTGCGGAGCGAGTGCAGGCATGACTACCGGCTGAGTTCTGAACATCAGATCTTCAGATCATCAGTGTATAGGGCTGCAGAATTCCGAAAGTTTTCGGTAATTTCTGCCGTTGTAGCAGATCTAGATAGTCGGCCGAAGAAAAAGAGGGGTGTTTTAAGCTGAGTCTATGCCTTCTTGCAGCCTCTATGACCGCACCGGCATTCAGCTCAAACAGAGACGAAATAAACTCGTCTGGATGTATAGCTGTCAAGCAATACTGTTCGAGAGCAGAATCCGGAAAGTCCTTCAGGTTAAACGTCACGATGGCTTCCGCCCGAGTTTGAATGGCTGCCGCAACGACATGGCGATCGTTTGGATCTGGTAGATGGATGCTGTCGACTAAACTTTCGAAGCCGGCCACCACTGAGCCAGGTACGTGTTGATTCATCAGATCGCGAACCCGCTCCAATTTCTCGCGCTTTAGATCCGGTCTCTGCACAAGTAGATTGCGAATCCACTCCTCATGAATGAGGTTGGACCAACGAGCCCGAAATTCACCAGAGAGTGCCAGGTACATCAGAAAGCTTCTCAAGGGCGCGGGATAGAGAACGTTGGCGTCGTAAACAACGGTATAGTTAGAACTCATTCGTAGCCGAGACCAAGCTCCTGATCCAGTGCGCTCAGCTCTTCAAGCGTGGCAAGGCGCTGTGCCTCGAGCTGTTCCTGATAATTGCGAACATCCATAAAGCGCACCTTGCGGCGGTTCCCGACGTAGCTGAACGGAATCGACCCTTCATCGAGCAGTTTTATGAAAGTTGGACGAGACATATTCAGCAGGTCGGCGCCCTCTTGGGTCGTAAGCTCGGAATGCACTGGTACGAGTTTGACAGTATGACCGTCCCCTAGTTCAGTCAGCACGTTCACCAAAAGTCGAAGCGCAGAGACAGGCAAGTCAACCTTGTGAGCAACTCCATCTTCATCAGTTATAGAAAGCCGCTGAGTAACTGATTTGGTGGAGATGAAAGCCGAGAGTTCCTGGCTGGACGCTTTCGCAATCGTAGCCTCCTCTGCCGAAGGTAACGTCGTCTGAAGTAGCTGCATGAGTGGATCCCGCGATGATAAAGCCCATTCAGCAGCTTATTCGAAATATTCGAATTTTGCAATATTCGCAATATCTGAAAACGGTCTGCATCACTTCGGCCAATTCAAGCGTTCGTCATGACACCCCGAAGGACGATGGTAGAGCTGGCGTTGTAGAAGGGGGCTATCATACGCTTGAATAGCTGGTCAAGTCCTTCCTGGCTGGAGCCGGTGAAGGTGCCCTTGATCTTATAATCCGCCCTCGCCGTCATGAAGCTTCTCAGCGCGGCGGTAAAATCGCTAAAATCGGGATCAGTGGCAAGATGCTGCACTTCGGCTAGTAATATCAGTACCGGCTGATTAGTGTTTTCAAGCTCGTCGAAAGCAGCTTCGACTATCTTCTTTTCAACATGTTTTCTTTGTTGCGACACCTCCCGTGCGAGATCGCCCCCGAGCAGGTTTAGACTGGCTATCAAGTTGGAATTGCTCAGTAGTCCCTCCAACCAGTTTTCCTGCTCCCGTCGGGCCGTCATGACGGCTGTGGCGAGCGCCGTTGCCGGAGAGGCTTTGTCCCGCCAGAACTACGTAGGCAACGAGAATACCTTGGGCTTTAGCCATTGGCGCAATAGCGCGCTAGACAAACTCGGCTTTCCGCGCCGCCGGGGCGCGAAGATGGCTACCCGCTCGGCCACACCTTCTCTGAAGCTTTTCAAGATCATTACCGCGAATTTGGTGCGGGGGAAGTGCCGGTTGTAATGCGAGGAGGGTGCCATGATAAGCCCGTTTCGATGGTCAGTTTATTAAGGATTAGTATCGCATTTACTAATTAGTAAATTTAGTACTAATCGATACTAATCGGGCTCTCCGGCGGCCCTTCGAGACTCGGCTGAGCTGCCGAACTGCTTCCGCAAGAGCAGGCAGAATGGCTATTCAGCCGAATGCAAGCTGGCAAGTGAAGATCAGAATACGCGGCAGGGTCACGGCAACTTGAGTTTACTATTCAGACAACTAACCTGAAGGATGCGGATGCCGCGAAATTTGCATCGATCAGTCTTCATAATGGGCCATCCTATACACAGAGGTAACAGAGCGATGCAGAAGAGAGCGGATTGGCGTGACCTCGTGAAAGAGCTCGGATGGAAAAAGAGGAATTGGGCAAAGGATGAGGTTGACTGTCGTAAGTATTTAGACAATAGAATGGCGAACGCGTTTATCAGAGCCAGTGGTGCTGGCCCCTATACTCTGACTACTGTCGCAGTTATTGAACTAGAGTATATTGCGGACTTAATCCGTATTTTAGGGCGCAAGTGTGGGAAGTTTGCAGGGTTCGTCTCGGAGCATCTGCCCTGGATAGAGACTGAGCAAATAGACTTGGCCGTTGTTACGCTTACACTAGACCGGGCAGAACATTTTGCGCGCAATTTCGATGTGGAAGCGCATGAGAAAGCACTGCTCGACACAGCGTACTCGCCCCCCAATGGCCACAATTCGCCCATGAGAACATTGGTCGCAACGAAGTATCGCCGTGTTGATATTCTGCGAGACTATTTGGAGGATCTAAGGTCTGAGCGTTACGAATTCTCTTTCAAGGAGCAGATTATTTCGGTCGCGGAACTCGAGCGCCTTATCGCTCATGTTGAAAGCGACGCATAGCTACGCAGTAGACCCATGAGGCTGAAACCGAGCTGATAGCTGTGTATTTCAGTCCTCCTCACTCCAAAATTCAGGATAAGCAATGTCATTTGATATTCTGGTAATAGAAAGAAGTAAAGTTGACCTTGAACAGCCAAGGGCAACCTACAAGCAAATTGTAGAAGGCACTTTTGCAGATATCGAAACACGCTCTGCGGCAGTTGAGAAGACCTACAACGGTGTTAACATTTTGTACCGAGACATGCACGGCTTTGACAATGAGGCTGGCGCTAAGCTTCCCTGGGTAGGCGGAGTGGTGCAAGGGAATTGCTATCTTTTATTCTGTATTTCCGCTGGCATAGATAAGGTCGGCTTCATCGTTCAGGATCAGGCTGACACTAACGGCCTCGTGGTGTATGACCCGCAGGCAGATATGATCGTCGGTCCATTTTAACTCTCAGCGCTCCACCAGTGCCTGGCATTCCGTTATAGCGCTCAAGTGATACGAGCGCACGGTAGTCAACTGGCCGTTCACATAGGTCTGCACCTCTTTGGCCTCTACCGGGCCTTCGATCTGCACCCGAGCCTGTTTTGGCTTACAAACTTCTTCAGCTTCTAAACCAGGATGTTGTCATTCATCTGCAACAATGCTGAAGAACCGATCTAGCGTGTGCATAAAGGGATCGCGGCGCTAATGCCAGATCACACGAAGGCGATCGATATTATGAAAAAATGGTGGGCCCACCAGGACTTGAACCTGGGACCTGCCGATTATGAGTCGGACGCTCTAACCAACTGAGCTATGGGCCCTGAGACGCTGTCGCTACCCGAGAAAGAGTCGCAGCGTTTTGAGGAGGGCGGCATTATACCTGCTCATCTCGCCCACGACCAGTAGGCGCGAGCGTTCATTATCGGCCCACAAAGCGTCGATCACCGCACGTTTCCATAGATATTCCGCCCCGCCTCGTCGAAACCGACGATCAGTAAGGCGTATGGCCTATGCTACTTTGCCGCCACGTCAATCGTCCCAAATATCAATAAGAGAGCGATGGAATGCGTGTACTCACCCCAGTGAAGATTGTGGCGGCCAGCCTGTTTCTGCTCACGCTCAGTATTGCGGCCCATGCCGGCTTTACCGTCTCCGCTAGCCGTCTGGTCGACGGCAATGGCAATACCTTCGTCATGCGCGGCGTCAACGTCGCCCATGCTTGGTACCCGCAACAGACTAACCAGTCGCTGGCGAACATCGCCAGTCGCGGTGCCAACACCGTTCGCGTCGTGCTCTCCAACGGCGTCCTCTGGTCGCGCACCCCAGAATCCCAGGTTCGCGACATCATCGCGCAGGCGAAGTCCAAAGGCCTGATCGCCGTTCTGGAGGTGCACGACACCACGGGCTACGGCGAACAGACTGCCAGCACCATCAACCAGGCTGTGGACTACTGGCTCTCGATCAAGAGCGCGCTGGTCGGTCAGGAAGACTACGTCATCATCAATATTGCCAACGAGCCCTTCGGCAACCATCAGCCAGCGAGCGCCTGGGTCAACGGCCACATGAATGCGATCAAGCGTCTCCGCGATGCCGGCCTGAATCACACGCTTATGGTCGATGCCGCCAACTGGGGGCAGGACTGGCAGAACATCATGCGTAACAACGCGCAGACCGTTTTCAATAGCGACCCGCGCCGTAACACCATCTTCAGCGTCCACATGTACGACGTCTACCAGAGCGACCAGAGCGTCAGCAGCTACCTCGATTCGTTCAAGGCCAAGGGGCTTCATCTCGTCGTGGGCGAGTTCGCAGCTGATCACTTTGGCAAATATGTCGCGGCCAACTCAGTCATGTACCACACCCGTCGCCACGGCTACGGCTACATCGGCTGGTCCTGGTCCGGAAACAGCAGCGACCTTCGCTCGCTCGACATCGTCAGCAATTTCAGCAACAACCTGACGTCGTGGGGCAACATGCTGTTTAACGACGGCGAGAACGGCATCGTGAAGACTTCAAAAAAGGCCTCCGTGTTTACCAGGGCGCCAACGACACCTGGCACGCCTGTCGGTACCATAGCAGGCCGCTACACGCTGCAGGCCATGCACAGCGGCAAGTGTCTGGACGTGTATGCTGGAAGCATGGCCGCGGGTGCCAGCCTGACGCAATGGGATTGTCACTGGGGCAGCAATCAGCAGTTCGATATCACCAACCTTGGCGATGGCACTTATGCAATGCGCGCGGTTCACAGCGGCAAGGTCGTCGATCTCGACTGGGGCCGCACCGTCAATGGCACCAATATCCTGCAGTGGAACTGGAGCGGCGCGAACAACCAGCGCTGGATCATGCGCGATGAGGGCAACGGTTACTACAGCGTACGGGCGAAGAACAACGCCAACAGCTGCATGGACGTGACCGGCGGCTACCAGAGCAACGGTGCCAACGTCCAGTTATGGGCCTGCAACGGTAATCCACAGCAGCGCTGGAAACTCTTTAGAAGATAAGACACCTCCCAGTGTCCCTTTTGGTTGCACGGACTTCCCCTGGGTCTGTGCAGCCACTTTTAGCCCTCTGACCCTCCCCCTGAGCCACCCTTCGCCATCCGGCAGTGTGCGTATGATTCGGAAAGTTGTATCCTCCCTTGCAATGCCAGTTCATCCGGCAATCCTCAACATCGTCAAGTGGAGCCCCAATGCCCAGTCTCAACAGAATTCTGTCCGTCTTTCTTGTCACCATAACCTTGCTGCTGGCCGGTTGCGCCACCTCTGGTGGTGAGGCTACTAACAAGAGCGGCAAGCCTGATCTGAGCCAGACGCTGTACCTCCGTGGCATGTTCACCTGGTGGGATGCGGACGACGCCTACAAGGTCCAGCGTGTGGGAGAAGATCTCTACAAGGCCACTGCCAAACTGGAAGCCGACGGCCAGCCATACGAATTCAAATTCGCAGACGCCTCCTGGTCGCCGGGCACCAACTGTGGTTTCCTCAATCCTGAAGACAAGGAAGTCGAGCTTGGCAGGAAGTTGATGGCCAACTGCTCGTCCAAGTTTGAGAACTTCTACTTCATTCCCGAAGAGACAGCTGAATACGAGTTCTATTTTGACGACTCGGGCGAAACCCCTGTGGTGTATGTTCAGAAGGCTGAATCGTAACGCATACGGGGACAAAACGGATGAAAGACAAGCAGGCGTCGCTGGATACCGACTTTGCACTTTTTGGCGCAGGCGGCGACCTGTCACTGCGCAAGCTCATGCCGGCGCTGTATCACCTTGACGCCCAGGGCTTGCTCACGCCGCAGACCCGTATTATTGCTATCGCCCGTGAGCCATTCACCACCGACAGCTTCATCGCAAAGGTGGCTGCTAAACTCCGCACTGCCAGCGAGACGCCGTCTGATGATGTTCTCGAACGCTTCACCGCGCGCGTCACGTATCTGGAAATGGATCTCGCGGATGCTGAAACCTACGCCACACTCCAGAAGCTATTGAACGAGCGCCCGAACAACCGCCTTGTGGCCTACTACGCGCTGCCGGCCTCTCTGTTCGAAACAGTATCGCAGCATCTCAAGACCAGTGGCTGTGCTGACGCCACCACACGCATCGTCGCGGAAAAACCCATCGGCCACGACCTCGAATCATCTACTGAGGTGAACGATGCCCTGGCGGCCTGTTTTGACGAGCGCCAGATCTACCGCATCGATCACTATCTTGGCAAGGAGACGGTGCAGAACCTCATTGCGCTTCGCTTTGCCAATTCCTTGTTCGGTAATAGCTGGGATGAGCGCTCGGTTTCCCATGTCGAAATCACAGTAGCCGAGGAAGTTGGTATCGAAGGCCGCTGGGGGTATTTCGATAAGGCCGGTCAACTACGCGACATGGTGCAGAATCATATGCTCCAGCTGTTGTGCCTGGTGGCGATGGATCCGCCGGCCGATTTGTCGGCTCAGGCTATTCGTGACGAAAAGGTGAGGGTGCTGAAAGCACTTGGTGAGGTCGACATCACCACTGATGCGGTTCGGGGCCAGTACGGCGCTGGAACGAGCGGCGGCAAACAGGTGCCCGGCTATCTCCAGGAAGAGGGCGCCAACAAGACCAGTAACACCGAGACCTTCGTGGCCATCAAAGCTCGTGTAAATAACTGGCGCTGGTCCGGCGTACCCTTTTACCTGCGTACCGGTAAGCGGCTGCCGGAGAAGCTCTCGCAGATCGTGATACATCTCAAACCCGCGCCGCACTATATTTTCGATGCCGCGCAGGCCCATCTGGCGGGCAACCGGCTCGTCATCCGCATCCAGCCTGACGAAGGGATACAGCTGCAGGTCCTGCTGAAAGATCAAGGCATCGAAAAGGACCGACGTCTGCGAGAAGGCCCCCTCGATTTCAGTTTCCGCGAGGAACATGGCGCTGCGCGAATTCCCGATGCCTACGAACGACTCCTGTGGGAAGTCCTGCAGGGCAAGCAATCGCTCTTTGTACGGCGCGATGAAATCGAACATGCCTGGCGCTGGTGCGATCGCCTCATCGAAGCCTGGGCCAAGGCTGACGAAGCACCCAAAAAGTATCCCGCCGGTAGTTGGGGGCCCTCAGCCGCTGTTGCGCTCATCAGCCGCGATGGCTTTAGCTGGCATGATATGGAGTAGTCAAAGCAATGAACTCGTACGCACTCGTCGGTGATATCGGTGGCACCAACGCCCGTTTTGCCTTAATTGATCAGAAGCTTGATCAGCAGGCCGATGCCCCGCAGGCAGGATCGAATCTCCTTGCGGTCGCCACTTTGCCCTGCGCGGATTACGACAATATCGACGAAGCCATCCGCAGCTATCTGAAGGATCAATCGCTCGATGGCGTTGCACAAGCCAGCCTGGCCTTTGCCTGCCCGGTCAACAAGCCCGACATCGTCATGACCAACAATCACTGGCGCTTCAACAAGCAAGCCATGCGCAGTGCCATGGGCTTCGAGCGCTTCGCCATTGTCAACGACTTCACCGCGATGGCGCTGGGTGTAAGTGTGGTCCGTGAACTCGGCGGTGATCTCTTGCGCGAGGTTGGCACGGTCGACGAGACCGCGGTGTCCCAATCAGCACCACAGCTCGTGATTGGTCCCGGCACAGGGCTCGGGGTTTCTGCACTCATCAACGTTAACGATGAATGGCTGCCGCTCGCGACCGAAGGCGGCCACACCAGCTTCGCCCCGACGACCGATCACGAAGTCGCCATGCTGAAGATCCTGCTGAAGAAATATGGCCGAGTCTCTATCGAACGCCTCGTGTCTGGAAGCGGCTTACTGAACATCTACGAGTGTCATGCTGAACTTGCCGGTGAGCCTGCGCGTTATCATTCGCCGGCCGACGTCACTGCTGCGGCCCTGGGCGCCGATCGTACGCCTAACGCCCTAGCGCTGGCGGCGCTGAACCACTTCTGCGAGCTGCTGGGGCGAGTCGCGGGTGATGCCGTGCTCACCATTGGAGCCTTCGGCGGGGTCCATATCTGCGGTGGCATCGTCCCGCGCATGATTGATTTCTTCTTGGCCAGTCAGTTCAGAACGGCCTTCGAAGACAAGGGTCGAATGGCGCATCTGCTCAAGGCGACGCCGACGTACGTAGTGATGGACGGGCTCGCCGGCCTTCGTGGCGCCGCGGCCGCACTCAGCAATCCCTTCATCCGCAGCGGGAGTCAGGTCCAGCCTGGGCTCTAGCGTCGTACTTGCCTGTATCAGGCTTGTAGTCAGATTAAGGTCTCAGCACATCAGATAGTCAGCTCCAGGAGGCAGGGAATAGTGAGTACTACAACATCAAGCTCGGCGCAGGCGCCCTCAAAAGCACTCGCCGAGATCACCGCCCGGATCGAAGCGCGCAGTCGGTCGCACCGGCAGGCGTACCTGAACCGCATGCGGCATTCCCGCGACACCTTCGAGCGCCGCGAGAAGCTTTCTTGTGGCAACTTCGCACACGGCATCGCCGCCTGCAGCACTGAAGAAAAGAATACCCTGGTCATGGCGAATGCCGCCAACGTGGGTATCGTGACGGCCTACAACGATATGCTTTCGGCTCACCAGCCCTACGAGCACTATCCCGAGCTCGTCCGACAAGCCGCGCGAGGCATGGGTTGTACCGCTCAGGTCGCTGGCGGCGTGCCCGCCATGTGCGATGGTGTCACGCAGGGCCAGGCAGGCATGGATCTGTCGTTGCTCAGCCGCGACATCATCGCCATGACGACGGCCATAGCGCTGTCCCATAACATGTTCGACAGCGTGGTGTGTCTCGGCATCTGCGACAAGATCGTGCCGGGCCTGTTTATCGGATCATTGGCCTTTGGCTATCTGCCGACAGTATTTCTGCCAGCCGGGCCGATGCCGAGCGGTATACCCAACAGCGAGAAAGGCCGCATCAGACAGCTCTATGCCGAAGGCCAGGTGGGACGCGACGAGCTCCTCAAGGCCGAGATGGGTTCCTATCATTCTGCTGGTACCTGTACCTTCTACGGCACCGCGAACACCAATCAGATGATGATGGAGTTCATGGGGCTGCAACTCCCGGGCGGCTCATTCGTCAACCCCGGCACCCCACTGCGTCGTGCCCTGACCACCCTTGGCGTCGAACAGGCGATTCGCAATTCGGACAAGGGCAGTAGCTACCGCCCGATGATGGACATCGTCGGGGTCGAAAGTATCGTCAACGCCATGGTCGGTCTGCTGGCGACGGGTGGTTCGACCAATCACACCATACACCTTGTGGCGATGGCCCAGGCTGCCGGTGTCTTGATCGACTGGCAGGACTTCAGCGATCTCAGCAAGATCATTCCGCTGATGGCGCGGGTCTATCCAAATGGCGACGCTGATGTGAATCACTTCCATGCTGCTGGCGGAGTGGTGTTCATGATTCGTGAGCTGCTCGAGCACGGCTTGCTCCACGACAAGGTCGACACCATGCTTGGCGAAGGGCTCTACGACCATTACACCAAGGAGCCATTCCTGGAGAATGATGGGTCAATCCGTTGGGAGCCGGGCTCGCGGGAAACTGGTGACAAGGATATCCTCAAGACAGTGGCCGAACCCTTTCAGAAAGAGGGTGGTCTGGAGCTGTTGAAGGGCAACCTCGGCAACAGCATCATCAAGGTCTCGGCTGTTGCCGACAAGCATCGTTACGTCCGCGCGCCGGCCCGTGTTTTCCATAGCCAGCATGAGGCTGTCGATGCTTACACCGCTGGCAAGCTGAATCAGGATGTAGTTGTTGTGCTCAACTACCAGGGTCCCAAGGCCTGCGGGATGCCTGAGCTGCATAAATTAACGCCGCCGCTCTCCAGTTTGCAGAGCAAGGGCTTCGCAGTGGCGCTGGTGACGGACGGACGCATGTCAGGCGCCTCAGGCAAGGTCCCGGCTGCCATTCACGTCTCGCCGGAAGCGCTCGATGGCGGCCCAATCAGCCTGGTGCGTGATGGCGATATAATCGAAGTTGACTCCCTGAACGGCAAATTGCTTCTCGAAGTCGATGAGGCTGAGCTGGAGCGTCGCCGCGCAGAGATCGTCGTCCCTGATCTCAGCGCCAACGAATGGGGGCTTGGCCGGGAATTGTTCGCACCTATGCGCGCTGCCATGAGCAAAGCAGAATCAGGCGCAAGCTTCTTCACTCAAACCTGGACCGGGCTCACCGAACAGACTCTGAATATCGACGGGTCCGCTGCGGTGCCGGGTTACGGCACCGAGCCAGGCAAGAAGGCAGGCACACAGTCATGACCGGATCGATGACCGAACTCTACTCGCCCCAGTTCAAGCCTACCGAAGCGCTGTTCAACCGCTCGCCCATCATTGCGGTGGTGAGTATCGACAGGCTTGAGAATGCCGTTCCCATCGCTCAGGCTCTGGCCGAGGGCGGAGTGGATGTCATCGAGGTGACCCTTAGAACCAAGAGCGCCCTCAAGGCCATCGAGGCGATAGCTCGCGAAGTCTCCCATGTCGCTGTGGGTGCTGGCACTGTCTGTGATCGAACACAGCAACAGGCTGTACTGGATGCCGGTGCCCAGTTCGCCTTCAGTCCTGGCGCCACGCTGGAGCTTCTCGAAGCCTACCAGGATTCGCCAATACCCTTTGTGCCTGGCGTATCCAGCGCGACCGAAGTGCTCACTGCAAAGTCGTATGGTTACTACCATATGAAATTGTTTCCGGCCGAGGTGGTTGGTGGACGCGCACTGTTGAAGGCGCTCGGCGCACCTATACCTGAGGTCCGCTTCTGCCCTACAGGCGGCGTTCGTATGGAGACTGCTGCTGATTACCTGGCACTACCGAACGTCAGCTGTGTCGGCGGCTCCTGGCTACTGCCAGCTGATGTGCAGGCTAGCGGCAACTGGGCAGAAGTCACCCGTCTGGCGAAGGCCTCGTTGGCGCAACTCAAACAAACCTGAGCACTGCCCGAACATGCCGCTTCTTTCGAGCGGAATCGCAGGCACAAAAAAGCCGCTTCGCAGCGGCTTTTTCAATTTTTCGACAGAACTACTCGTCGATAAAGCTACGCAGATGGTCTGATCGGCTCGGATGACGCAGCTTACGCAGCGCCTTCGCTTCGATCTGTCTGATCCGCTCTCTGGTAACGTCGAACTGCTTGCCGACTTCTTCCAGCGTGTGGTCAGTGTTCATTTCGATACCGAAACGCATCCGCAGAACCTTCGACTCACGTGCAGTCAGGCCAGCCAGAACGCGACGGGTCGCTTCACGCAGGCCTTCGCCAGTCGCTGAGTCGATTGGTGACTCTGCCTGACCGTCCTCGATGAAATCCCCCAGATGCGAATCTTCGTCGTCACCGATAGGCGTTTCCATTGAGATCGGCTCTTTCGCGATCTTCAGGACCTTGCGAACCTTGTCTTCCGGCATATCCATGCGGTAGGCGAGTTCTTCCGGCGTCGGCTCACGACCCATCTCCTGCAGCATCTGCCGTGAAATACGGTTCAGCTTGTTGATGGTTTCGATCATGTGCACCGGAATACGGATGGTGCGAGCCTGATCCGCAATCGATCGCGTGATTGCCTGTCTGATCCACCACGTCGCATAGGTCGAGAACTTGTAGCCTCGGCGATATTCGAACTTGTCGACAGCCTTCATCAGACCGATGTTGCCTTCCTGGATCAGGTCGAGGAACTGCAGGCCACGGTTGGTGTACTTCTTCGCAATCGAGATAACCAGACGCAGGTTCGCTTCCACCATTTCTTTCTTGGCACGACGCGCCTTGGCTTCACCGATGGATACCCGGCGATGAATTTCCTTCACATAAGGAATATCCATGTCGAGCTGGTCTTTCACGAAGGCAATCCGTCGCTGACGGCGCACAATTTCGTCTTTTTTCTCAACGATTGCGGCAGCCCAGGCAGTGTCATTATTCTTGAACGAATCGACCCAGGTCAGATCCTGCTCATTGCTCGGGAAGGTCTTGATGAACTCGGATTTCGGCATACGGCATTCGCGGATACAGATGCGCATGATCTCACGCTCGTTCTGACGAACAGCTTCGTTCGAAATGCGTACGCGGTGCACCAGTGCGTCGTACTGCTTCTGAGCCAGCTTGAGTCGGGTGAACTGCTCGCTCAGCGTCTCGAGAGCCGCCTGCGTATTCTTGTGATCACGCCCGTGCTTCTCGATCATCTTCTGCGCAGCCGCATAGCTCGCCGCCAATGCCTCGAAATGCGCGCGGGCTACTTCCGGATCAGGACCGCTCTCGACTTCAGTTTCTTCATCGGAATCATCATCTGAATCGTCATCGGTGTCGTCAGAATCATCGGCAACAGCATCTTTCTTGCCGCCGTCCTTCTTGCCTTTGCCACCAGGCTTCACGACGTCGTCAAGGTCATCCTTGTCTGCTGCCGGCGCGGGCGCCTGGCTGTCGATAGTGTCGTCGAGAAAGCCGATGATGATCTCATTCAGGCGCGGCCCTTCTTCTTCCTGGCTGGCAGCATAGGCGCTCAATACGCGCTCCATGGTACCGGGGAAGTAGACGAGGGCTGCCATGACATCACTGATGCCTTCCTCGATACGCTTCGCAATGACAATTTCGCCTTCACGCGTCAGCAGCTCCACGGTGCCCATCTCACGCATATACATGCGGACGGGGTCAGTGGTTCGGCCGGCGTCGCTTTCGACCGAGGCCAGGGCTGCAGCAGCCTCGGCAGCGGCTGAGTCATCAGCGGCGTCGCCATCGCTCATCAACAGTGATTCGGCATCGGGCGTTTCCTCGCAAACGAGGATGCCCATGTCGTTGATCATGCGGATGATGTCTTCGACCTGATCAGGATCAGCTATGTCTTCCGGCAGGTGGTCGTTGACCTCTGCATAGGTGAGATAGCCCTGCTCCTTGCCACGAGCGATCAGCTCTTTCAAACGAGACTTGCGGGTGTTTACCGACATATGAACCCTATTCAATTGGATGTACGCGGACAGTCGCCGACAGCACGCCAGAGCAGAACCTAACAACACTTGATCAAACTGATCAAACCGATCAATATAAGGCTGTAAAACCTTATTTTGCTGCCAAGGTTGTCATCAGGAGCGCACCTGTCGCTGCGTCTCAGACAGTCTTTTCTTGCTTACGTAAATCCGTGTGTGTGTGCGAGCAAAAATTAGCCGGGCATTATACCGCCGACCGGGTCTGTACTCCAGTAACTTATTCTGTTACTACGTCTCTGCTCCTGATTCTTACGTACCATTGTTGCCTCAGGTTCAGGCACTTCAACGGCTTGCGTCGTTACCCCAGTTATGGGTCCGACGCCCTGCAAATTCAACTATAGCCAGTCAGAGTTCTGCAATTAAACGCTTGTATTGAGCCTTCAGCTCGGCATCCGCAGGATCTATCCGCATGGCCTGCTCGACTCGAAGCAGTGTGCTACGAGTATAGCTACGTTTCATTTGGGCAAGTGTATCCTGCAGTTGCTGCTCAAGCATGCTACCTTCCGGCAGCCCTGAGCCGGTTTCGAGGGCAGGCAAGTCGAACAGGTATTGCAATCGGTCGGCTAGTTCCGGGTTGCAGCCAAGCGCGTACAGCAGGTCTTCGGTGCTGTTGATTTCCATTTCCCGCAGCCATCCAGCGAAGCCCAGCGCATCCCGTTCGGCGGCATCGTCAATGTCGAAATCGCCCATGGTAAGGGCTCGGGCCGCACAGGACGGGTCTTGCAGTAAACACGCGACCAGTGATCGGGCCAGCGGGGTGGCTCTTGCGGTCAGTACCGAGCCTTCCATGAGTTGGCTGAAGCTGAGCGTCGGCGCAGGCGGACGGCGCTTGAAGCGATCATAACCGCCGCCATAGCCGCCGCCGTTGGCGCCGCTCCCGCCGCTGTTGCTTCGGCTCTTGAAGTTACCCTTGCCGCCAGCGTTCTGATAGCCGTGCTGATCCCGCGTGGCTTTCCAGAGATCCTCCTTCAGGCCATTATGCAGGGCGGGTGCAGTCTGGCGGTTGATCAGGTTCAGCATTTCAGTGCCGCGCTTGAACAGCAGGCTCTTGCTCTCGGCAAGCGACAGATCAAGATTCTGTCCCAGTACGCGGAACAGGAAGAGTGACAGTGGCAGGGCTTCGTCAAGCGCCGCGGCCATCGCTTCACCACCGATCCGCCGGACGTGGGTGTCCGGATCTTCGCCTTCAGGCAGGAGCATGAAGGCTACGCGTTGGCCGTCCTGCAGGAGCGGCAGGATTTTTTCCATGGCTTTCTTGGCCGCGCTGATGCCGGCACTGTCGCCGTCGAAGCAGAACACGACCTCCTCCGATAGCGACAGCAGGCGCTGCAGGCTCTCTTCGTTGGTGGCGGTGCCCATGGTGGCCACGGCGCCAGAAATGCCGTGCTGCGTCAGCGCGATGACGTCGAGGTAGCCTTCCACCACGACCAGTCGGTCGACCTTGCCGAAATGCTGCTTGCTCTCCCAGAGGCCGTACACGACCTGGCTTTTCTTGAAGAGTTCGGATTCGACGCTGTTAATGTACTTGGCTTTGTCGTCACCCAGGGTGCGCCCACCAAAGCCGATGGTTCGGCCGCGGTGATCGCGAATTGGGAACATGAGACGGTTTCTGAACTGATCGTAGGCTGAGCTGGCATCTCCGCGGAGCAGCCCGAGACCGTGCAAGGCAGGCCGAAGCTTCTCCGCGGCCTTGGCTTGAGCCAACAGCTTGCCGGCGGAAGGCGCGTAGCCTAACCCGTACAATGTCTGCATGCTCTGGTCGACACCGCGCTCGCGCAGGTAACTCGAAGCGACTGAGTTGCCGCGCCGCAACTCTGCCTGATACAGCTCTGTAGCTAGTGTTGCCGCGGAATAGCTGCTCTTCAGCTCATCGTAGCGCTCACGATCCTGTTGTTCGCGTGGCACTTCCAGTCCAAGTCGTCCCGCAAGGCTTTCAACGGCCGAAACAAAGTCGAGATTATCGATACTGGTAAGAAAACTGAGGGTGTTGCCGTGGGCTTCGCAGCCATAACAGTGGTAGTGGGGAAAGTCCCCGGTTTCATAAACGTGGAAAGAGGGCGTCTTTTCGTTATGGAAGGGGCAGCGCCCTGTCCATGAGCCGCCAGCCTTTTTGAGGTCCACCCGATCACGAACGATGCCTACGAGATCGGCACGCCGGTTGATTTCATCGATGAACGCGTCGGGTATTCGTCCAGCCATTGGCTTGAGGTTTCTCCAGACCAAACGAGCGCATTAGAAGCTGCGCAGGGAGAAAGTCTATAGCAAGGATAGCAGGTGGACTAGGCGAGGGCGCCTTTGATTTTCTGACTGACCTGGCCCATGTCTGCGCGGCCTTGAGCCTGGCCCTTGACGATTGCGACCACTTTGCCCATGTCCTTCATCGAACTCGCGCCTGTCTGTTCAATGGCATCTTTGATGATGGCATCGAGTTCCTCATCAGACAGCTGCTCAGGCAGAAAATCAGCAATAACCTTGAGTTCGAACTCTTCACGTTCGACGAGGTCACCGCGACCAGCCTTCTCGAATTGCGAGATTGAGTCGTATCGCTGCTTCTTCATCTTGTCGAGAATGACCAGCATGCGCTCGTCGTCGACCTCGATGCGCTCATCGACCTCGATGCGTTTGACATCGGCAAGTATCAGGCGGATTGCATTAAGCCGTTCCTGATCGCGGGCGCGCATGGCGTCCTTCATTGCAGCCGTTAATGACGCTTTGATAGACATCTTCAATTCCGTATCGACTTGAACATCAGCTCAGGTGCTGAAAGAAAGTACCGAGTTAAATTGAGCGCATGAAAACGAACAGCCATGAATATAGCTGTTGAAGCTGCTCTTCAGATTATCGGTCTGGCCTGGGCCAGCAAATCTGCCGGCATCGAGCCAGCGGATCAGCAATCAGTACAGACGTTCGAAACGACGCTGTTCGCGCTGAACTTTCTTGGCATGACGCTTTACAGCGGCAGCCAGCTTGCGCTTACGCTCTGCGGTCGGCTTTTCATAGAATTCACGACGACGAACTTCAGAAAGGACGCCAGCCTTTTCACAGGAGCGCTTGAATCGGCGCAGGGCGATATCGAACGGCTCGTTTTCTTTCAATTTAACTGAAGGCATTTACACCACTCATGTTTCAATATTGGTTACAATTCAATTCCACGGAATGCTGCTGACCTCTCGGGTTAGTCCTGATCCAGTACCCGATTTCAGGGTAATGAGGGTTCTGGACGAACGAAATCCATACAGTTTCTCGCAAGGGCGCGCATTGTAAACGCTGCAGGCACGGGCTGTAAAGCTGCCGTGAAAAATTGACCAGAGCCAAAGACAGGGGAAAACATGAAGCAAGCCATACCGACGTCGCCAGAAAGGCCCGGTTCATGAGGGTTCTGGGCATAGAAACCTCCTGTGATGAAACTGCTCTGGCCGTCTACGGACACCCTCCTGGCGAAGATAGGCAGACGGCCAGGCTGTATGGTCACGTGCTCCATAGCCAGATTGCCATGCATGCCGATTACGGCGGTGTAGTGCCCGAACTGGCCTCACGCGATCATGTGCAGAAGCTCTGGCCTTTGTTGAACGCCCTGTTGGACGAGTGCGAACTGACTGCAGCAGACATCGATGCAGTGGCCTATACCGCTGGCCCCGGACTCGTCGGCGCGCTTATGGTGGGCGCTTGCTTTGCCACCGGCTTTGCCTGGGGCCGTAATCTGCCGGTAGTCCGCGTTCATCATATGGAGGGTCACTTGCTTGCGCCAATGCTGGACGACCCGGAGTTGAAACCGCCGTTTGTGGCATTGCTCGTTTCCGGGGGGCATAGTCAACTGGTGGCGGTCCATCAACCCGGCGAATACGAGTTGCTGGGAGAGTCGCTGGATGATGCTGCCGGCGAAGCCTTTGACAAGGTGGCGAAGATGCTCGAGCTCGATTATCCGGGTGGCCCCAATGTAGCAAGACTTGCGGATACCGGCGACCGCACTGCGATGCGCTTTCCGCGGCCGATGACTGATCGACCGGGCCTTGATATGAGCTTCAGCGGGCTGAAGACATTCACTCGCAATGTGCTCGCAGAAGGCAAGGCGAAACACGCTGACATTGCAGCGGCCTTCCAGGAAGCAGTCGTCGATAGCCTCGTCATCAAGTCAAGACGCGCTATCGAAGCTACTGGCTACCGTCGACTCGTGGTGGCTGGTGGCGTGAGTGCCAATCGTCGATTGCGGGAAGTAATGGATGCGGCCGGCCGTAAGGCTGGTTTCAGCATTGCTTATCCGAGAGCGGAGTTTTGCACAGATAACGGTGCGATGATCGCTTTGGCGGGTTATCGGCGAGCGTTCAATGGAGAAGCCAGAAAAAATCTGGAAGTGCTTGTTACACCTCGTTGGCCGCTGTCATCGCTAATGGTCGATAGCCAGATCTAGGTAGCTCAGCCAAGACTGGACCCGTGTCTACAGCGATTGTTCCTTGCCTTTGGCAAGAGCGATGATGTTGTCGCGATGCCGGACCACGAGTACGAGCGAGAGCACAACAAAAAACAGCGTGAAGTCCGGATTGAAAAAATAAGCAATCCAGGGCGCGAGGCCTGCCGCTGCCAATGAGGCCAATGAAGATATACGTTTCCAGAGCAGTAGGGCCCACCACACCACGCCCAGTATCAGTGTTGTCCAGAACGCCAGTGCGAGACCAGTGCCCAGCATTGTCGCTACGCCTTTGCCACCCTGGAATTTGTGATAGATTGGCAGAATGTGGCCGAGCACTGCAGCAACGGCGACCAGACCGAGATATTCGGCCTCAAGGCCAGCAAGATGTCCCAGGCCAACCGCCAGGGCGCCTTTGCCAGCATCCCAGATAAGCGTGAGTGCTGCAGGTAGCATTCCGCCTAACCTGTATACGTTAGTTGCTCCGGGGTTGCGTGAGCCGCTTTCGCTAGGCGAAGGCAAGCCAAACAGGGCGCAAATGAGATAAGCGCCCATGGATGAACCCAGCAGGTAAGCCAATGGAAGACAGATCATGAAACCGGTAGATACCATCGGCGCCTCCTTGCCGCAGCGTCAGAGCGTAGTCATTCAAGCCCTGGAACTGGACTGCGTAATTGGAGTATACGACTTCGAGCGACGCTTCGAACAGCGCCTGTTCCTCGACCTTGTTATGAACACCGATTTCAGCGCAGCCGTGCAGTCAGATGCTCTCGACCAGACGCTGAACTACGCAGCGATTTGCGAGCGCTTGCAGTGCATTGCCCGTGAGTCCTCCTACGCGCTTCTGGAGCGCTTGATGGGCGCGTTCATGACTTGTCTGCAGGACGAATTCGGCGTGGCCCATTTTTACATGCGCATCCGCAAACCAGGTGCAGTAGCTGGCACAGACTTCGTAGGCATTGAAATTGACACCAGACCGGCTTAACCCAGCAGTGAACTCTCCGGCGCAGCAAAAGGTACTGACAGGCTTCGGCATCGGTAGCAACATTGAGCCCGAACGGCATATTCATACGGCGCTTTCGGCACTTTGCAGAGAATTCCCAGATTTGCTGATTTCTCCGATATACCGCTGCAAAGCTGTGGGGTTCGATGGCGCCCCGTTTTTGAATCTGGTGGTCGCATCACGCAATACTCAGCCTCTGTCGGCGCTACAGGCGCTGGTCAAGCGTCTGGAAGCCGCGAGTGGGCGCAGCGGCCATGAAACCAAATACTCTGGCAGAACCCTCGACATCGATATTCTCTTTCATGGCGGGCTCGTGTGCAGAACCGATCAGATTCAGTTGCCGCGAAAGGATGTCGTGAAGTACCCCTATGTGCTCAAGCCACTGACCGACATACTGCCGGATTGGGTGCACCCGGAACGTCATTGCACGGCGGCGGAGCTATGGCAGCGCTTGATAGACGCTGCCGGAAGTGAACAGCTGCTGCTCGAACAGCACGGCGTGCACCCGACTGACATACGTCTGGACACGCCACCGAGGCTGGTTTAGGAATTCGCAGCGCGGGCCGCGTCGACCAGCTGTGCCGTCGACGGATCAAGATTCAGGGCGCCGCTATCCGAACCGCCTTCCAGTAAGGGCAGGATGCTCGAGCACATTTGCTTGCCCAGCTCGACCCCCCATTGATCGAAGGAGTTAAGGTTCCAGATCACGCCCTGCACGAAAATCCTTTGCTCATACATGGCAATGAGCTGGCCCACCGTAAACGCGTCCACCTCCGGTATAGTGATCGTGGTGCTCGGCTTGTTGCCCTGAATCACTTTATGAGGCGCCAGCTGTGTGGCTTCAGTCTTACTCATACCGGCATCGAGGCATTCCTGCAGTGCCTGGTCCAGCGATTTGCCGGTCAGCATGGCCTGACTCTGGGCCAGGCAGTTGGAAATCAACATTCGATGATGTTTCTGAATCTGCTCAATGCCGATCCGCTCAGCTAGAGGGCGTCCGACTTGTCTTGAACGCAAAGGCAGAATGAAGTCGACAGGCACGTCGCGCGTGCCCTGGTGTATGAGCTGGTGGTATGCATGCTGGCCATTGGTGCCGGCGCCGCCCCAGACAATTGTACCCGTCTGCGAAAACACCGGTTTGCCGTCACGCTGTACCGACTTGCCGTTACTCTCCATGTCGACCTGCTGCAGATGCGCAGCCAGGTCGTTCAGGCCTTGATCGTAGGGAATGATGGCGTAGTTACCGATGTTCCTGAAATTGTTGTACCAGATCCCGATCACCGCCAGGAGGGCCGGGAGATTCTTCTCTAAAGGCGCCGTGAGGAAATGTTCGTCCATATGCGCTGCACCCTGCAGTAGCTTGCGGAACAGCGGCATACCGACCTGGCACGCAATCGGCAGGCCGATAGCCGACCAGAGCGAATAGCGGCCGCCAACCCAGTCCCACATAGGCAGGATGTTTCCGGCATCGATGCCAAAGGCCTGGGCTTTTTCAACGTTGCTCGAAACGGCGACGAAATGTCGGCGCAAGGCTTCAGCCCTATCGTCCAGCGCCGCAACAGCAGGGTCACCAAGAAACCAGGCGCGAGCCGTGAGAGCGTTGGTCAGTGTCTCCTGCGTGGTGAACGACTTGGATTGGACGATGAACAGCGTAGTACTGGGGCTGAGGTCTTCAAGGGTATTAAGAATGTCCGCGGCGTCGACGTTGGCAACGAAGTGGACACGGATGCGCGGATGCCAGTCAGGCCGCAGCGCCTCAACCACGACCTTGGGCCCAAGAAACGAGCCGCCAATTCCAATACTGACTACATCAGTAATCGACTGCCCGTCGTGGCCTGTCCATTCACCGGAGTGCAAGCGCTCGACAACCTTCGACATTTTGTTTAAGGCAGCTTCCACCTCGCTGGAGATGTCTTCCAGGCCGCTGGCAGTTGGTCCGGCACTATGACGAAGCGCCGCATGAAGCACGGCTCTCTGTTCGGTGTTGTTCAGCAGCTCACCGTCGAACATGGCTTTGCGGGCGGTATCCAACCCGCTGTGCTCGAGGAGCGTTAGCAGTTGGTCGCGCACTTTCAGGCTCATGGCGCTGCGAGAGTAGTCCAGCCTCAAATCAGCGCAGCTCGCCGTCATTTTTTCCAGCCGGTCAGGCTCGGCGTCGAAGTAATCGAGTATGCGATCACTCTGACTGTTGTCTGCAAGTTGCTTCAGCACCTCCCAGGCCTTGTTGAACTGCTGGTCCTGTTCTGGCGTCCTGAAAGACGAGTCCATATCTACTTATCCTTGAAACGGCTTATCGTGACTGCGGGTGATACGAATGTTATCGATGAGTCGGGTCTGCCCGAGACGCGCTGCGACCAGGACGACGATATCCCCGTCACGCTCACTGGCTACTTCCAAAGTGTCCGCACGTACGATGTTGAGATATTCGGTTCGAAAGCCTTTCTGCGCCAATTCAGCCAAACCTTCCGTCTGCAACTGCAGAAAGTTCTTTTCGCCAACACTGATGCGATCAGCGATATGCTGCAAGGTCTGATACAGACCGGCGGCCACTGGCCGATGTTCGGCAGACAGATACTGATTGCGTGAGCTCATGGCCAGGCCGTCAGCCTCACGCATGGTGGCACCGGAAACGATTTTCACTGGCAGCAATAGGTCGGCAACGAGCTTGCGAATGACCGCCACCTGCTGGAAATCCTTTTCACCGAAGAATGCCACTGTCGGCTGAACGAGATTCAGCAGGATACTGACGACCGTAGACACGCCATCGAAATGTCCTGCCCGATGAGCGCCGCAGTGGTGGCGGGTAACCTCAGGAACGATAACCTTGGTATGCGCCTCAAGACCACGCGGATACAACTGCTCTGCGGTCGGGGTAAACAGCAGGTCACATCCTGCTTCCGCCAGCTTGATCTGGTCGTCCGCCAGCGTTCTTGGGTAGGTGTCGAAGTCCTCACCCGCAGCGAATTGAAGCGGATTGACAAAAATCGAGGCCACCGTGAAATCGCACTGCTTCACGGATTGCTCGATGAGACTGATATGACCGGAGTGGAGGTTGCCCATGGTCGGAACAAAACCGATAGTCGCACCTTGTCGTCGAAAACGATCAAGTATGCCCCTCAGCTCACCGATATCTGTTGAGGTCTGCATGTTCAAGCTCAAGACTCCACCTCAGCAAAGCAATGCTCAGACGCAGGGAAACTGCCGTCTTTCACAGCCTGAACGTAGCGCTCAATTGCCTGCTGAATGGAATCGCTGCCATCCATGAAGTTCCTGACGAATTTGGCCGGTTTGCGCTCGCCCAGGCCAAGCATGTCGTGCATTACAAGCACTTGGGCGTCAGTGTCTGCCCCCGCGCCAATACCGACTACCGGGACGGCGACAGACTCAGTGATCCTGCGCGCCAGATCCGGAGGTACACATTCGAGCAGGAGCATGTCTGCCCCGGCTTCTACCAGAGCGTGAGCATCCTGGAGCATGGCGTCTGCGGCCTTAGCCGTTTTGCCTTGGACCTTGTAGCCGCCAAACTTGTGTACCGACTGTGGCGTGAGGCCGAGGTGTGCGCAAACCGGAACGCCCTGCCGCGAAAGCTGTGCAACCACGTCAGCCAGCCAGCCAGTGCCCTCCAGTTTCACCATGTGCGCACCAGCCCGCATGAGCGTGGCTGCGTCACGGCACGCGCTAGCCGCATCGCTGTAGGTCATGAAAGGCATGTCAGCCATGATGAAGGCTGTCTGACTGCCACGCGCCACACATTCAGTATGATAGGCAATGTCCGCCGTTGTGACCGGCACTGTACTTTCCTTCCCCTGCAGTACCATGCCGAGTGAGTCGCCAATCAGCAATACCTCTACACCTGCCAGCTCTGCCGTTCGTGCAAACATGGCATCATAGGCCGTGAGGACCGCTATTCGTTCCCTGTCTGCCGCCATCTTCTTCAGCCTGGACAGGGTAATTCTGGGTCCGCTCATGTCTTCTCCCCATTCATCCGGTAGGTGATCATCTCTAGACTAATGCCAATTCTTTGCTTGTAAAGCGCTTTATGAGCACCAGACCTTTCCGATCATTGGCTGCGGGCATATCAGAGAGGGGCCGGCCATCGACGAAACGGAGCGCTGGGGAAATCTCGAGCAGCGGAATGAGTACGAAGTTACGTGTCAGCATGGCGTAATGCGGGATAGTGAGCTCAGGATCATCGAGCTTCTGGTCATCGAACAACAGCAGATCCAGATCCAGCGTTCTGGACGTCCAGCGATGACCTGCACGAACCCGTCCGAAGTCGTGCTCGATCGCTTGAAGTGATGTCAGCAGGGCCTTGGGGGTGAGGCGAGTGGCTACCGCGCATACAGCGTTGGCGTATTGCGATTGAGATGTGCCGCTGCCCGGCAGCGGATCGCTCTCATATGTCGACGACCACTGCGTGAGTTGAGTGTGAGGAAGGGCAGAAATACGCTGAAGGGCCTGGCGCAGGATATCGACGGGGTTGCCGATGCCCTGCATTGACAGGTTGCTGCCAAGGCCGATAAAGGCCTCGCTCGCTATGGGTAGCAATGCCTGTTCAGCCCAAGACACTGGCGCTAATCTGGCTCAGCGAGCAAAGCATGAACACTTGGCCACTAGTGCTGCGGTTTCCGCCCACGACGACGGCGCGGTCGTCTGCGTCCATCACCATCGTCACGTCCGCCTGACGATTCACGACGCTCAAGGCGCTGCTGCTCATGTTTTTCCTGTGCTTCATCATGCAGCAATCTGCCCTCGTCGGACGCAATGTAGTCTGTCCACCACTGTCCCGCGCCCTCGGTATCCTCTCCGGCAGCTTCCCGCAGGAGCAGGAAATCATAGGCGGCGCGGAACCTCGGGTGGAACAGGCAGGACTTGACGTTTCGCTTGCTATGACGCTCGAGCCGCGATTGAAGACCCCAGACCTCTTTCATGGGCATGGTGAAGCGTTTCGGTATGCTCGTGGTCAACAACTGCCTGGCTACCACTGAATCCGCTGCCGCAAAGAAAGCGTCCTGCGGTGCCACGTCGGTGGCGAGCGTCTTTCGATATTCCTTCGAGAATGCTTCCCAGAGGAAAGCGGCGTAGATGAACGCGGGTGTTACTGGCTTGTCTGCTGCAACCCGACTATCTGTGCTCGCCAGGGCCAACAGTGCGAGCTTCAGCCCGGTTGGCGTCTGTGGAACTTGTGCCAGCAAGTACTGCAGCAGGTTGAAATGTTCGAGCTGTTTCCAAGCGGCCTGACCGTAGCCGGACATAAACAGCTTGAGTGCTTCATCGAAGAGTCTGGCAGAGGGTACTCCAGCCAGCAGTTCGCCCAGCTCATAGATAGCGTCCGACGCTGCCTTGTCAACTGTGAATCCGAGCTTGGCGGCAAACCGGGCAGCTCGCAGCATCCGTACCGGATCTTCGCGGTAGCGAACAGCGGGGTCGCCTATGAGGCGCAGCACCTTGTTATTGAGATCATCCAGACCGTTGGCGTAGGCATGGATACTGAAATCGGAGATGTCGTAATACAACGCGTTCACGGAAAAGTCACGTCGTTCAGCGTCCTCGTCCTGGTTGCCGTAGGTGTTGTCTCTGAGTATGCGCCCGGTCTCTTCGTGCAAATGCTCGTCTTCAAGGTCAGCTGATGCGCGAAAGGTCGCCACCTCGATGATCTCACGACCAAAGCGGACATGGACGAGCTTGAAGCGGCGGCCTATGAGGCGCGCGTTCGAGAATAGCCCGTCTACGACTTCGGGATGGGCGTCGGTAGCGATATCGAAATCTTTCGGATGGCCGCCCAGCAGGAGGTCACGTACGCCACCACCCACCAGGTAGGCCTGATAACCAGAAGCGTTCAGGCGATAGAGCACCTTGAGTGCGGCGCTGCTGATCTGCTTGCGTGAAATCGAATGCTGATCGCGGGGGATTATTTTTTTGTCGATGCCATGAGTAGCAGGCATGGCTGCCTGTGGAATGTCGGCCTGTGGCTGCGGCGCAGCGATGCGGCGTGCAAATCCTAGAAGTTTTCTGAGCATGAAGAATGTCTGTTTTTGTGCGGAAGAATGCCAGGACGCATAGTAAAGCAAAAAGCAAGCGGACACGAAGGAAAAACATGAAGGCTGCTCGAAGCAGCCCCATTGAAAGTGACCGGTGTGGTCGGAGAGAACAACGCTGAGCGCGCTGTCATATCAAATTACAAGCAAAAGGCTTTGAACACATCGAGCAGTAAGACTCTAGGAGCAGGCAATTCGGTTTCTGTGCCGTTGTTGTTTTTGTTAAGGCTTTTCTTATTCCGAAACTGCTTCAGGAGCAATCAATCTGCTAGAAGGCCAGCATTCAAAACTTTCAGCTCGTGCCCGGTTGTTATTGTTTGAGGGGCGTGAGACTCAAGTGAGTCATGTCTAAGTGCATTATTGTTTTTATTGGTGCGGAGTTCGTATTGTTTTTATTTTACAATTCATTACATAGCAGCAACCAAGCCAACTTGTTAAATGTATTCAATATCAATAGCTTGTGTTTATAGCGTTGGTTCGGTGTGATGTCGGGATGTCAGAAGTGTTACCTATGCCCGCGGTTTATGTGTCTCCACTGTGTTCGCAGGTAACAAAGCAGGTCATCCCGACTTTTTGGGGCGAGGAATGCTCAGGCGCTGACGTCGTTCCCACAGATTTTTTCTGCTAATGCCCAGTTTTTTAGCCAATTCTGTCTCGCTCATCGTGTCCTGGTTCTCCAGGACAAAATGCTGGAAATAGTCTTCCAGTGAGAGATCACTGCTTTTGGCGGCATCGGCTTCCTTCGGCATGTCATCGCCCGTGGCGAGCGCCTCAAGATAACTGTTCTGACGATCGTCAAAGTCAATGTCGAGTAGGTCGGGTGTAATGCCGGGTGCATCGGTGACGATGATGGCGCGCTCCAGCGCGTTTTCCAACTCTCGCACGTTACCTGGCCAATCGTAGGCAGCTATGGCCTGACGGGCAGCCTGGGTGAGTACGATGCCTGGCTTGTCCATGCGTTTGAGCAATTTCTGCAGGAGCTTGTCGGCCAGAAGCAGGATATCGTCGCCCCGATCCCGAAGCGGCGGAATCTTCAATGGCATGACGTTCAGGCGATAAAAAAGATCCTCGCGGAACTCGTTATTCCGTGTCATCGCCTTGAGGTTGCGGTGCGTTGCTGCAAGAAGCCGGACGTCCACCTGGCGGGACTGGGTAGATCCGACACGCCTGATTTCACCCTCCTGCAATACGCGCAATAACCGCGCCTGAGCCTCGAGGGGGAGTTCACCGATCTCGTCGAGAAAAAGCGTGCCGCCGTCAGCCGCTTCGATGAGGCCTCGTCGCGCACTCGCAGCGCCGGTAAACGCGCCTTTCTCGTGGCCGAACAGTTCGGATTCGATCAGTGTCTCGGGTATGGCTGCACAGTTCACGGATATCAGGGTCTGGTCATGGCGGCGGCTCAAGGCATGAAGCGCTTTCGCTGCCAGTTCCTTCCCCGTGCCGGACTCGCCCTGTATCAGCACGGTCGAATCAGTCGGTGCCACTTTCTCTATGAGCGTGAACAGCTTCAGCATCTGCTCACAGTCGCCGTACATGAAACTCTTGACGCCTGCGCGTGGCGGACCTTCGGCAGTAACTGTCTCGCTACTACCTGCTGTGGGTGAAGCGGAAGCCGCGCCCGCGCTCTGGACGAGCTGACTTCGCTGACGCTGCCTTATCAGAATCGACTCGATGGCGGAGAGCATCTCATCATGGTCGAAGGGCTTTGCAAGATAGTCCACTGCGCCACGTTTCATGGCGTTAACAGCAGAGCGCATGCTCGCATAGCTGGTCATCACCAGAACCGGAATGTTCTTGGCCTCCTCAATAAGGCTGGTGCCTTCTCCCCCAGGTAGCCTTACATCGGTGATGATGAGATCGAGTCGCTCGCTACGAATAGCTTCGAGCGCCTCATCTAGGTTGCCGGCTTCGCTGACTGTGTAATCGTTGTACTCGAGCAATTGCTTGAGCGCAGAGCGAATGACCTGCTCGTCTTCGACAATGAGAATGTTCGCCATAAAAACGGGTTACCGCTGTTCGCGTGCAGTTATATCAGCAAGAGGCAGCCGTATTTCGACTCTCGTCCCCCGCTGAAGACTGGATTGACCAACCGACGCTGGGCCTGGTTCCGACGGCCCGCTCCCAGCCACTGAAGGCTTGGCAGATAGCGCGATACTGTCCGTGTTATCAGCCGGATATATTGGGCTATGGTAACTGATCTTTCCGGAATGTTCTTCGATGATACGGTGTACAAGTGTGAGCCCGAGCCCAGTACCCTTGTCCGGGCCCTTTGTGGTGAAGAAAGGATCGAAGGCATGTCGCAGTACCTGATCGCTCATACCTTCACCAGTATCGTTGATGTGAATGATGCTGGTGTCGACAGTCCGCTCATGTTCGAGAATGACAATTCGGCTTTCAAGACCCTTCAGGCTTGCTTTGACGCAGGCATCCCGGGCGTTGGATAGCAGGTTAATGAAGACCTGAGTCAATAACTGCTCGTCACCTGTGACCACACAGTCTCTGGGGAGTCTGTTGTCAAAGCTGACATGACCGTCGATTCGGGACAGCGAGAGCAAATGTATGGCTTCTTCCACCCGGTCGAAGAGCACGACAGCACCGCTGTGGCTGAACTCTGGCGCGTGTCCACTGCGCGCAAAATTCATCAATGATTCGAGAATGTTGGAGATCCGCCCCGTTTGCTGGCGAATTTGTGAAGCAACTTTGAGCACTTCTTCTTCGTCGGTCACCAGCCGAAGGTTCTGTGCAAGGCAGTCGATACCTGTGGCTGGATTGCCGATTTCGTGCGCGACGCCCGCTGCCAGTTTGCCGATCGACGCGAGACGCTCACTATGCCGAACTTCTGCTTCGAGCCGCTTCACTTCAGTCAGATCTTCCACAACGATAACCTGACCAAGGTCGTTTGCATCAGCGCCGCCGATCGCGTTTTTGTAGACACTCACCCAGCACTGCCTGTCAGGGAGATTCAGCATCTGAGCATTGGCAGCGCTCCGAGGCTCTTCAATGACGCCTGTAAGTAGCGAGCTCCAGGGTTCTGGCAACGCACTGAGGTGAGAGCCAATGAGAGACTGCGCAGGCAGACCCGAAAGGGTTTCAAAAGCCGTATTCCAGATCAGTATCTCGTTCTCTTCCGAGACGGTGCAGGCTGCGATGGGCAAATTCAACAGGATCTGACGATGATAGCGTCGTAGCCTGTCCAGCTCACCCGCTAGCCCGGTCAATCGGTCGTGGTAGCGCTCGAGTTTGTTCTCAACGAAAGTGATATCAGGTGCAGTCGGCAAACTGCTGCCAAAAGCTGGCGCTTCGCCACGCCCCATGAGGTCCGGATGGGCGCTCAGAGAGGTCTTGACGATATCTCGTGCAAGTGCGGGTCCCAGCAAGCCCGACAGGTTCGCTTCAAGCCGGTCCCTTAGCCGCCGCAAAGCGTAGGGGCGGGTCTCGTCTGCCGAAAGGTCAAGCTCCCTGCAGGCTCTGCGAACCTCGCGGGCGGCCGTGGTCTCACCGAGTTGCGAGGCTAAAGCGGTTGAAAATTCACCAACCGAGCGAACACTGAGGCTGCGGGGATTGCCGTGGGTAAAGCTGGTAAATGAACAGGCCTGCGCTGCGCTCAGTTCGGCCTTTGTGCTGCGGAAAATAAGCGAGACGGTCACAAAAATCGTGATATTGACACCAAGCGCCAACATGATGGCAACGTGCCAGTACTCATCGATGTCGGCGACTACCGGATAGAGTGTGTCGGAAAAATGAAGCCATTCGAAAATGCCCGCATAGGGCAGCGCTACGAGCACCACCCAGCTCATGATGCCGGCGATCAAACTGAAAATGATGCCGAGTCTGTTCGCAGTTGGCCAGTAAGTAACCGCTAAAATGCCCGGTAACAGCTGCAGGCTGGCCGAAAATGACAGGAGCCCAAGCGTTGATAGGGTCACTGAATCGGGCAGCATAGGGGCCAGAGCAGCGACGGCAATCATGAGAACGATTGCCAGGATTTGCCGCCCGGTGGTGAGCCAGCGATACAGATTCTCCTGACTCAGCATCCGACTGGACACCGGCTGATAGGTCGGCAGCACCACATGGTTCAACAACATGCTTGAAAGTGCCACAACCGTCACGAGCACGACGCCGCCTACAGCCGCCAGAACGATAAGTACTGTCAACACGCTAACCAGTGGAGACTGCATCACCACGCCGAGCGCCAACAGAAAGAACTCAGGCTCTGTGGGCAGTGAGAGTTTGATACCAGCCCATAGCACCACAGGAATTGGCAGGGCGAGCACGAGCAGGAGGGCCGGGAACAGCCAGCTCGCTCTGAACAATGCGCGGCCGCTCGAGGGGCCCATGAGCAACATATGGAACATATGCGGTGTAGTGAGGGCTGCTCCGAAAAATATCAGCAGCAGAGTGCGCCAGGGGCCTTCTTCAAGATGGCGGTCAATCGAGCTGATTCGCTGAGCGCTGTCTACCAACCAGGCATCGAGTCCTGAGAATCCATTGAAGACTTGATAAAGCGTCAGTAGCCCTATCGTGGTAAAGCCTACGAGCTTGACGAGCATTTCGAAGCTGAGCAGCGTGCTCAGTGCCATGTCCGGCTTACCGGTTTGCAGCTTGTTTCGTGCGATAACGATGACCAGAACAGCAAGTCCGCTCCAGTAAGCGATCATGAGTGCCCAGGCATGGTCGGACGACTGCAGCAGGTATCCGAAAAGTTCCTCAAGTGCCTTGAACTGCAATAACAGTAGTGGAAGTGATGCGAGCGCCAGGAACACCGATATGAGGGTGCCGCTGCCTTGGCTCCGGTAACGGAATGTGAAGAGGTCAGCGATACTTGTGAGCTGATAGGTTCTGCAGATTTCCAGTAGGGGCGTCAGCAGAACTGGTGCCAGGAGATAGCAGCCGCTAATGCCAAGGTAGATGGCGAGAAAGCCGTAGCCCGACTGGTACGCGGTGCCAACGGCGCCTAGAAAGGCCCAGGCACTGGCATAAACGCCCAGCGGCAGTACGAATAGCAGCGAAGATACAAGGGACCTGCCCTGAATGCGAGGCCAGCCCCGACCGCCTGCAACACCTGCGAACCCGACGCAGACGAGATAGCCTGTAACGAGAATAACTAACCACAAGGGATCAAAAATCATCGGAATTCTTCCGGCTTTCCAGCAAGGCAGCGACGACGATGACGGCAGCCCAGATGAGATAAGGCCGATACCAGCTGCTGCCAGGCGCAAGCCACCAGTCCATCACGATGGGTGATAGGAGATAGATGCCAAAGACAAGCAGGAAAACAAGCCGGTAGATATACATCAGTGCACTCTACTACGAGGCCAGTGGCTGCGCCATCGGCGCCGGTACAGGCTCACAGCGTCGACAGGCTCGGGTGAGAAACAGCTCGCTCGCGAATGTCGCTGATGAGCGCCGGATTCCAGGCCGCAGCTGCGTGCTGCAACAGAAGCTCCGGATCCACGGCTGTGAATTCATCAGCAAGCTTGGTCATGCCCAGAAATCGAAGACAGAACAAGAGATTCTGTATGACGCGGCGGTCATCCAGTGGTGGAGCTTTCGATTGCTTACTCAACTTCTGGCCCTGCTCATCCACCAGGATCGGAAAATGCGCAAAGCTGGGCGGCATCCAGTCGAGCGTCTGGTAGAGCGCTTGTTGCGCAAAGGTTTCGCTGAGTAGATCCGTTCCTCGCACCACATCAGTGATGCCAGCATCATGGTCGTCCACCACCACGGCAAGCTGATAGGCGAATACACCGTCTCGCCTTAGAAGCACAGGTTCTTCCACAATCGGTTTCAAGACAATGTCTTGAGAACCTTGTAAGCGGTCAGTGAATCGCAGGTTTGAGCCGGCTACCCGAAACCGCCAGTTCACATCGTCAGAAAGCGCCGCGGGTCTATCGCAGCGCTGACAAGCTAGTTGCGATGCCAGACTGATTGCCTTTCGGCTACAGGCACAGGCGTAAACGGCACCTCGCGAAAGGAGCTCGTTGAAAATGGCTTGATAACGAGTGAGTCGGGCAGACTGATAGACGACGGGGCCATCCCATAACAGGCCGTGGCGTTCAAGAGACTTGAGGATGGCAGTAGCTTCGGTCGGCCGACTTCGAAGTGGGTCGATGTCCTCGATCCGCAGCAGCCATTCGCCGTTTCTGGATTTTGCGTCAAGAAAGCTGGCAACTGCTGCTATGAGAGAACCGATGTGCAGTGGGCCGGTAGGAGAGGGCGCAAACCGCCCTCGTGGTGCAGACAGGGCTTAAATCCCGGTCTGACGCTCCTTGATTTCTGCAAGTGTCTTGCAGTCGATGCATTGCGTGGCAGTTGGCCGCGCTTCAAGACGGCGAATACCAATCTCCACGCCGCAGCTTTCGCAGAAGCCGTAGTCATCGCGATCAATATTATCGAGCGTCTTGTCGATCTTCTTGATCAGCTTGCGCTCACGGTCCCGTGTACGCAGCTCGAGACTGAACTCTTCTTCCTGCGTGGCTCGGTCGCTTGGATCAGCATAGTTGGCCGCGTCTTCCTGCATATGATGCATGGTGCGGTCGACCTCTTCCATGAGTTCCTGCTTCCAATTCAGCAGCATCTGGCGAAAATGCTCCAACTGGCTGGAGCTCATGTACTCTTCGCCCTTCTTTGGCTGATACGGCGTGAAGTCGGTGAAGCCTTCAGTAGCAGCCTGCTTGTTGGCCTTCTGTGTAGGCGCTTTCTTAGCGCGGGTCTTACTGGTGTCAGTGCTGTCAGTATTCTTTGCAGATGCTGGCATAAACTGCCTCACTAGATGCTGTGACCAAAAATAGCTGTGTACAGTACCCAAGGTATTGAGGTTCATCTCCCCAATCAGAGCCTATGTCTGCGTAGGAGAGCCTCATCCACCGGATTCAGGGGGCGCAAAATACCAGAAATCCCCCCGGGGGCCAACTGTTGTTACGTCGTGTACGTGCGACCAATCACTTTAGTCTAAGTCGAGGTGACTAGCCAATCGCTTCGCAAGGCAGTCGATTTCAAGCAGCTGATCACTGCACACGCTTATAACCGTCGGCTGCTCAGCGTCATTAAAAGGCTCAAGCGCCTTGATCTGCCGCTCCAGAATCGAAATATCCGCTTCTGCCGCATCCTGTCCTCGTGCCTTCCGGGACTCTACGCGCGCCCGAAGAATTTTTTCTTCTGCCTGGCAGGACATGATCGCGAACGGAACGCCGTTGCGTTCAGCGACCCGACGCATCTGGTCCCGCTGAACAACTTTGAGAAAAGTAGCGTCAAGTATGACTGACCGCCCCGCTTTCAGTAAAAGATCAGCTGTGTTGGCAAGATGCGTGTAGGTCTGCTCCGTCGAGTCGGCTGCATAGATGCCTTCATTAGCGGATGACTTTGTGTTGTCCAGGGGCTTGAAGCCGTGCAGGCGTTTGCGCTCGACATCTGACCGCACGCGAATCGCCTTGAGGTGTTCAAGCAGATGTGTGCTCACGGTGGTCTTGCCAGAACCTGAAAGCCCCTGCGAAATAATCAGGAATTGCCTCGGAATGCTCATGAATCGTTCGGCGAGACGCAGGTACTGACGGGCCTTTCCGAGTTGACGCGCCCGCTCAGCTTCAGCGATTCCCTCATTCCCTGCCGTGAATAGGGCAATCTTGCAGCGAACCATCGCGCGGTAGGACTTGTAGAAATTGAGCAGACTGACGCCTTCGAAATCGCCAGTATCTTCGAGATAGATATTCAGCACCCGGTAAGCAAGGTGATCGAGCCCACGGTCCTGCAAATCCATCAACAGAAAAGCGAGGTCATTGATCGTGTCGATCCAGCGGAAGTCCTCATTGAACTCGATGCAGTCGAACAGCGATGGCTTGCCATCTATTATGGCAACGTTGCCCAGGTGCATATCGCCATGACATTCCCGTATGAATCCACTTTTCTTTCGCGACTCGAGCAGTGGTTTCAAACGGTTGAACTCGCTGGCGGCCCACTGCTGGACAACCCGAAGCAAGGCCTTGTCGCCCTCGTCTACCAGCATTGGCTTAATTTGTTCGAAATTCTGCGCCATGGGTGCGAACACCTGATCCGGCTTGCCAAAGTCGCTGTCGGCAGTGGCTATGGCACAATCATCGGCATGAAAATCAGAAATCTGATGCGCGAGCTGCTTCATGTAGAGCGGCAGCGCTTCATCATCCGGGTCAAGTCTGTCAAGCACCGACGCCGGGTCGAACTGACGCATCTTCACCGCGTATTCGATGGCCTCGCCGGAAGTATTCATCTCCGGCGCATCTTCACTGCCACCGATAGCGACCACATTCAGGTAGACTGACTTGAGAAGTCGGCGGTTGAGTCTAAGCTCCTCTTCACAGAAGTGGCGCCGTTGTGCCAGTGTGGAAAAATCAAGGAAGCCGAAGTTCATGGGCTTTTTGATTTTGTAGACAAACTCCCCGGTCAGCAGCACCCAGGAAATATGTGTTTCCAACAATTGAAAGTTGGCAACCGGATGATCGTATAATTCCGGATTCTGTAGCGCCTTGACCAGTGCTTCGCTCATATATTCTGCTTGCCCGCTGTCTTGTAAGGTTCTCGTTTGCAGCGCAGAAGAGTAAACGATCGGTCTCTGCTTGCCTACCTCCCCGCATTTACCCGTCCATCAAATGGAAAGCCTTCTCAATGGCAGAACGTAGAAAAACCGGCGCCAATGGCGGTAAAAAGAAAAGCCCCAAGTCAGGTGGCAAAAAGAGTAGTGCAGTGGCCGCACGCTCATGGAAAAGGCGTGCGCTAGGGTCGCTTCTGAAACTGCTCATCGTCGCTTTCGTCGGCCTGGCCCTGTGGAGTCTATATCTGGATATCCAGGTCAGGGAACGCTTCGAAGGAAAGAAGTGGCAGATTCCCGCAGCTGTTTATGCCGCACCGCTAGAGCTCTACGCAGGGGCACAGTTATCGCTTGATGTGCTTGTCGGCGAGCTGACTGCGCTGGGTTACCGGAAAGTGAGTCGAAATCCTGCGCTTGGCCAATATAGTGCCTCTGCCAGTCGGGTGAATTTCATGCCCAGGCACTTCGACTTTCCTGATGAAGCCGTTGCTGCTGAAGGATCTGGCAGCACGGCGCCCCAGGCCCTGAGCGTGAGCTTCAGCGGCGGTTCCATTGCAGAACTTGAAACCGCTGCCGAAGGGCGTCCAGTGAGCTGGTTTAGACTGGAGCCGAGAAAAATAGCCGGGATCTATCCCAGTACCCAGGAAGAGCGCACGCTGGTGCAGCTCCGCGAAGTGCCCGATCTTCTGATCCAAGCCTTGCTCGCAGTAGAAGATCGCGACTTTCGCGACCATCATGGCGTAGCGCCACTCTCAATTGCCCGCGCGATGCTGGCTAATCTCTCCGCAGGTAAGGTGGTTCAGGGCGGCAGCACGCTTACGCAGCAGCTGGTGAAGAACTTTTATCTCAGCAGCGATCGTACCCTGACGCGCAAGCTCAACGAAGCGCTTATGGCGCTGCTACTCGAGCTTCACTACAGTAAGGACGATATACTCGAAACCTACATTAATGAGATTTTTCTGGGTCAGCAGGGCGCCTACTCGATCCATGGCTTTGCTACCGCCAGTCGGTTCTATTTCGCTCAACCACTCAATGAGCTGCAGCCACATCAGTTGGCGCTGCTGGTAGGCCTTGTCAAAGGCGCATCCTATTACAATCCTCGGCGTAGTCCCGCGAGGGCGAAGCAGCGCCGGGACCTCGTGCTGAAAGTACTGGCGGATCAGGGACTCCTGTCTCAAGCCGAACTCGTGAAATGGCAGGGCATGCCCCTGGGCGTACGCAAAGAGCCAGGGCGGATCACCAGTGCTTTTCCTGCATTCGTTGATCTGGTCAGGCAACAGCTGAACGAGGAGTACCCAGAGGAGGTGCTGCAGAGCGAGGGGCTCAGAATCTTTACCACGCTCCGCCCTGAAGTGCAGCAATCCGCTCAGAACGCACTCAGCTCGACCATCAAGCAAAAGTCGGCAGCGTTAAAACAGCCGGCGCTTCAGGGCGCCGTAATCGTCACGGATAAGAATAGCGGTGAAATCGTGGCGCTTACCGGTGATCGTTCTGCTGAGGCTATTGGCTTCAATAGGGCGCTGCAGGCCGAGCGTCAGGTTGGCTCGCTGCTGAAGCCTTTTGTTGCACTGACAGCGCTTGAACAACAGCCCACGCTGTCTTTGGCCAGTCGCGTCAAGGATGAGGCCATTACGTTGCGCTTCAAGGATGATTCCACCTGGACGCCGGCCAATTTCGATTCCAAGAGTCATGGTGAAGTTCTGCTACGCGAGGCATTCGTTCATTCGTACAATCAGGCCTTTGTGCACCTTGGTTTGAACGTGGGGCTTAAACCCATCATCGAGACACTTCAGCGTTTTGGCGCCAAGAGAAAGATGAACGCCTACCCGAGCCTTATCCTCGGAGCGGTGAATATGACGCCACTCGAACTGACACAGATGTATCAGAATCTTGCCTCAGGGGGCTTCTCCACACCCATGAGGAGTATTCGTATCGTTACTGACAGCGATAACAAGGTGCGCTCACGATATCCTTATCAGGCAACCCGGCTGGTGGAGGATGAAGTTGCCTACATCATCCAGTATGCCATGATCGATGTCGTTCGCTCGGGAACAGGTCGTTCCGTGTACTCGGCCTTTCCGGACGATTATCAGGTGGCCGGCAAGACCGGCACGACCAACGATCTGCGGGACAGCTGGTACGTTGGTTTCAACGGCGACTATCTTGCTACCGTGTGGATGGGCAACGATAACAACAGTAGTACCGGTCTGACCGGCTCTTCGGGCGCACTTCAAGTGTGGAAGACGCTCTACAAGGACCTGCCACTGACCTCGCTCATGCCTACGAAACCGGATACGGTGGAGTGGCACTGGATCAGTCCTGATGGCAAACTCAGTGCCGAGCGTTGCGCGGACAGCATTCCGCTGCCCTTCCGTGCCCAGTCTGTGCCTGTAGAAGAGGCCGATTGTGGCGACATGGGTGATGCGATAAACCGATTCTGGCGACGGCTCGTTTCTCCACTTACCGATGAGTAAAAAGTATTCATGAACTTCCAGCATTCAGAAATAATCAGTGATATCGCCGCCAAACCATGTGGGCTTATCAAATCGGCTGGCGTTGTGAGTCTGTTGTTTGTGGTAGCGCTCTCAGGCTGCACCTCGTTCCAGGAAACCTATGGGCGGAAGCCACCTGTGGTAACGGCGCCAGCGCCACAGCCTGGTATCGAGCAGCCTTCCGATCGAGCGCCTGCCACTGCAGATAAGCCCGAGGTCCGGCAATCGGAGGAACCTCGCCGTTCGAGACCGAGCGTGCAGGTCGCCAGAGCAGAACCCTTACCGGCGGCCAATCATTTCATTCAGCAGGCGCGGACAGCCTCAGATCAGGGCGATTATGCCCAGGCACTTTCGCTTCTCGAACGCGCACGTCGAATATCCCCGGGTGCCGGTGAGGTCTATCTCGAAATCGCAGAAGTGCATATGAACATGGGCGACACCGCCCAGGCCAAGCAGTTTTGCTACAAGGCCCAGTCGCTGTCGGGAGATGATGCCGAATTCAAGGAGCGAATCCGGCGTGTGCTCAATCAGATAGGTTCTGCATAGCCTTCTCTGCTGCAGCGATGGTTTCCTCGATGTCCTCGTCGCTGTGCGCAGCCGAAAGAAAGCCTGCCTCGAAGCAGGACGGCGCCAGGTATATGCCCGAATCCAGCATGCTGTGGAAGAACTTCCTGAAACGCGGCAGATCACTCTGGACGACTTGGGAAAAGCTGGTTACAGGCTTCGCCGCGTTGAAGAAGAAACCGAACATCCCGCCGCGACAGTCAGTTGAAAAGTCGATGTCGTAGCGGTCGGCGGCAGCCTGGAAGCCTTGCATGAGCTTGCGACATCCATCTTCCAGCTTCTCATAGAACCCTTCGGCTGCAAGATGCTTGATATTTGCCAGACCACAAGCCATTGCCAACGGATTGCCCGATAAGGTGCCTGCCTGGTAAACGGGGCCCAGAGGGGCCAAATGGGACATGATGTCTCTGCGGCCTCCGAACGCCCCAACTGGCAGACCACCGCCGATTACCTTACCGAGCGCCGTCAGGTCAGGCGTTATACCAAAAGCGGCTTGCGCACCGCCTCGCGCTACGCGGAACCCCGTCATCACCTCATCGAATATCAACACCGCGCCATGCTTCGTGCACTCATCTCTCAATGTTTGCAGAAAGCCGTCTACTGGCTGAATGAAATTCATGTTACCCGCGATCGGCTCGACGATAATGGCAGCGATGTCATCACCGTACTCTCCCATGGCAGCGACGACTTGCTCAGCATTATTGTATTCAAGCGTGATGGTATGCTTCGCAACGTCAGCCGGCACGCCCGGCGAATTTGGAACGCCTAGTGTAAGCGCGCCTGATCCAGCCTTGACCAGCAGCGAGTCGGCATGCCCGTGATAGCAGCCTTCGAACTTGATGATCTTATCCCGCCCGGTGAACCCGCGCGCAAGGCGAATAGCGCTCATGGTGGCTTCCGTGCCGGAGTTGACCATGCGTACCATATCGATAGATGGCATAAGGCTACAAATAAGCTCGGCCATCTCGATTTCAATTTCAGTCGGCGCGCCGAAGCTCAAGCCGTCTTCGAGCTTGTCCCTCAGGGCAGTGAGCACATCAGGATGCGCATGCCCAAGTATCATCGGACCCCAGGAGCCGATGTAATCGATGTAGCGCTTGCCGTCCTCGTCGAACACATAGGCGCCTTTGCCCTTTTTAAAGAACACAGGACTACCACCCACGCCGTTGAATGCTCTGACAGGGCTGTTGACGCCGCCTGGAATGCTCTGCTGCGCACGTTTGAAAAGTTCTTCTGAATGACTCATGAGTTTTCCGTAAGATGATTGTTAGTTGAATAGCGCGACAAGTTCAGCAGCCGCGTCGTGAATCCCGTTGAGCGAGTCCCGGCTGAAAACGCTGCCGACGACAGCGATCCAGTCGGCGCCCGCTTCGATGAGTGGGCCGGCATTCCCTGCATTGATGCCGCCAATTGCCACGAGGGGACAGTCGAATTGGCGTCTGGCCTGTTGCAGGAGGGCTATGCTCGCTGCCACCGCAGCTGGCTTGGTAGACGATGGGAAGAACCGGCCGAAGGCCAGGTAATGAGCACCTAGCTGCCGACGTTCAGCGGCTCTCTCGAGCGAGTTGTAACAAGAAGCACCATAGAGCATGGTTCGCGCTTCTGCTGCCTGTGCCGCTAATCGCTCAATCTGACAATCTTCATCCCGACCAAGATGTACGCCGTCTGCACCACATTCGGCTGCAAGGTCTGCATCGTCGTTGACAATGAAGCAGACCTGCCGCTTCAAGCAAAGGTCTGCTAGTTCTCGCGCCTCTGCCAGCCGATCCGTAAAGGGGTACGCTTCCAGGGAAGCCTTGTTGCGGTACTGTACGATGCGAGCACCGCCGTCTATGGCCGCTTCAACTCGACGCACCAATGTGGGGTCGCGAGAAGAGTCAATATCTGTAATGACGTACAGGCCTCGCTCACCACCCAGTATGGCGCGAACATGCGAACGCGTATCTTGGTAGCGCTGCGCTTTTCCGATAATCAAAACGGCTTCACCACCACCAGAATCACGACAGCAATCAATATGAGAACCGGAAATTCGTTGAACCAGCGATAAAACCTATGTGTGCGAACGTTGCCGTCAGCAGCAAACTTCCGCATCAGACTACCGCAGGCAAGGTGATAAGCTATGAGAATGAAGACCAGCATCAGCTTGGCATGCATCCAGCCCATCTTCATGACAGCCGGGTTCTGCGACAACAGCGCCACGCCTAAGATCAGCGTCGCTATCATCGCTGGTGTGGCAATGCCCCGATAGAGCTTACGCTCCATCACCTTGAAGCGCTCGTTGCCCAGGGTGTCGGTTGTCTGCGCGTGATAAACGAAGAGGCGGGGTAGGTAAAACAGGGCCGCGAACCATGCGACCATGGAAATGATGTGGAATGCCTTGAGCCAGAGATACGTCATGCCTATAGAGTCCTATTGTTTATTTTGAGGAATAGTAGTTGACGATATCGGTATGGGTCACGATGCCGATAATGGGCTTGATCATCGGCGCCGATGTCCGTTGCACATAGAGTGCCTCTACGTTTGACGCACGCAGTACAGCCAGCGCCTCCTCCAGCGTGGCCTGTATATGCAACGGGGCCAGATCACGTCGTTGTGCGGGAATTTTGAGCAGATTCACTCGTATGCTGACCTGTGCCTCTTCAGTATCATCCGTCCCTGCGGACGGCTGCAAGTCCGCGTGCTCGCTCGGCTCCGGTTCTATCTGAGTGCCTTCAATTTCTTCGGAAAGCAGAGCGTCGTCTGACCCACGGTTCTCCTCATCCAGCAATTCGAGGTACCGCGACAGGTCTACGGCCGGCATGAGCGACACAGGCCCGTTTTGATCCTCTATGAGAATCCACACTGGTGAATTCTTTAGCAGCGCGTGAGCTTCCTCCAGAGAGTGTTCAGCTTTCGTGCGGATGAACCGTCGCTCCATGATGGCGGCGACTGAAATCCGTCTTAACGCCTGTGTCAGCGGCTCGAAGCGGTAGTCAAGGCCCTGGGCCTGCAGAAGCGCGATAAAAATCGGTTTCTGACGAAACAGATTTCGTGTCAGAAGTCCCGTCACAATGATGATGATCATCGTCGGCAACATGATGTTCGAAGTTCTCGTAAGCTCGATAATCGCTATGATTGCCGCCAATGGCGCCTGCAGAACTGCTCCCATCATTGCGCCCATGCCCAGCAAGGCATAAAAGCCTGCATCGGAGGCTGCTGCCGGCATCAAGGCCTGTGCGACCATGCCCAGGGCACCGCCCAAACATGCGCCGATAAAGAGTGTGGGGCCTATTATTCCGCTCGGCATGCCCAGGCCAATCGATATTGAGGTGACGAACAGCTTGGCGAGGCCGAGTGTCAGTAGAACCGGCGCAGCATAGCCGCCTAACAAGGCCGTATTGACCGAGTCATAGCCTACCCCCATGATTTCCGGGAAAGCAATTCCCGCCAGGCCGGTAAGCAGGCCTGCAAGCATCAGGCGGCTCAGGATCGGCCCCTGAAAATGTCGGCTCGTTGTCAGAACGGTCTGATTGAACACACAGGCGGCCAGGGCAAGCGGCAAAGTAGCCGCGAGAATGAGTGGCAATTCAGCGAGCGACTGAAATGCTATGTCGGGCACCAGAAACGCTGGTTCGTTACCATAGAAAAATTGCGTCACTACGGCCGCGCTGACCGCCGCCAGGATGATGGGCGTAAAGCCTACGATGGTGTACTCCATCAGGACGACCTCCATGGCGAAGATAATTCCGGCCAACGGCGTGTTGAATGAAGCAGAAATAGCAGCTGCGGTGCCACAGCCAACCAGCATGCGAATCGAATTGTTGGGTAGCGCAGCCCACTGACCGAGAAGACTGGAGACCGTAGCCCCAAGGTGCACTGCTGGCCCCTCCCGTCCCGCGCTCTGGCCTGAGATGACTGTGGCGGCGCCTACGATGAACTGCAGGACCCCGTTGCGCCAGGAGATGTGGCCCTGATGATACCCAAGCCGCTCAAGTACGTGAGTCACACCAACCTTGCGCAGATGCACTTTCAGTCGGAACAGCAGAATGCCTATGAACAATGCACCGCAAAGCGGAAAACTCAGGCGGGCGATGGTCGATATCCCTTCGAAATTTTCCGAACTACTGCCTGGCAGCATCAACGCCAGCGGAATCTCTATGGCCAGGCGGAACAGCACAATGACCAGTCCAGTCACAATACCGGAGACCAATCCAAGTATGGCAAGCTGCGGAACCGCATCGAAACCCGCCAGCTGTCGCCGGAAGGGCGCGAACATCAAGTCGAGCCGTGTCTTGAGCCCGATGTTCATCTGACGACCGCGTCGGGTCAGTTGCGCGAAAAATGGCAAGATGTCTTCTCAGCCCGATTCTAGAGAGTTGAGTACTGTGCTGGTACTATGGCGTCATTGGATTCTACACAGTCTCGAGGGGAAACATGAAGCGTAGTAAGGTTGGCATTGTTGGCGGCACAGGTTATACGGGCGTTGAGTTGCTGAGATTGCTGCTGGCGCACCCCCATGTCGAAGTGGCTGCCATCACCTCTCGTTCTGAGGCTGGCCAGAAAGTCGGCGAGTACTTTCCCACCTTGAGAGGCCGGACCGAACTCGCGTTCAGCGACCCTGAAACCGGCGACCTGGAAGAATGCGAAATTGTCTTCTTTGCGACGCCGCATACCGTAGCAGCGTCCCAGGTAGGCGCGTTGCTGAAGAAAGGTATCCGAATAGTCGATCTTTCAGCCGATTTTCGTTTGGCAGACAAAGTGCAATGGGAAGAATGGTACAAGGTCTCCCATCCGGCCCCGGAGCTTTTTGGCGAGGCCGTTTACGGACTGCCTGAAGTCAACCGAGAAGCCATCGCGTCCGCGAAACTGGTAGCATGTCCTGGCTGTTATCCCACGGCAATCCTGCTCGGCCTCTTGCCATTACTCGACCAGGAGTCCGTGGACCTCACGAGCATAATTGCCGACGCGAAGTCAGGCGTCAGCGGGGCAGGTCGAGGCGCTGCAGTCGGCACGCTGCTGTGCGAGACAAGCGAAAACTTCAAAACCTATTCGGCTAGTGGACACCGACACCTTCCAGAAATAATCCAGCACGCAACCAGCCGCGCCGGCGGCCGCGACTTTGGACTCACCTTTGTGCCGCATCTTGTGCCCATGATGCGTGGCATGGAAGCAACGCTCTATATCAGGCGGGCTCCCACCAGCGGTCCCCAATCAGAAGGTATTGAAGATCAGCTTTCGCCGCAGGCAGTGCATGCCCTCTTCACGAAGTGTTTCGAGAACGAACCCTTTGTCGATGTGCTACCACTTGGTCAACACCCTGAAACCCGGTCGGTCAAAGGCACCAACCTTTGCAGAATCGGTATTTTCAGGCAGCCCGGCAACGGCCCGATAATCATTTCGTCGGTGATCGACAACCTCGTGAAGGGCGCATCAGGCCAGGCCGTGCAGAATATGAACCTCATGCTAGGTCTGCCGGAAACAGTCGGTCTTGAAGCCGCAGCGTTACTGCCAGGATGACCTGTATCACGGCTGCCCCAGGGAGCTCACTGATAGCGTGAGAGACTTAAGCTCCATTGCCGAAGAGAAGCTTGTCGTTGCCCCGCAGCGTACGGACACACGCACTCTGAGCCGCGTTCTCAGTTGGCTGGCAATATTAATTGCGCTGGGTGGGGGGCTCGCGGTCGGTTGGCTTAAAGCGGCAAGCATGTATCAATATTCGGAGACGACGGCGCTTAGAGCGCTTGGCGCGCTGGAAGATGCTCAGGCCAGCATTGCCCAGCTGTCACAGACCTATGAAGCAATGAACCGCAGCGCAGAGATCGATAGAATCACCGCAGCAGAAAGCCGCGCAGTTATAGCTAGCCTGGAAGACAGGCTTGACCAACTTGCCGAGGATGTTACTTTTTACAAAAGTATCATGGCCCCGTCTGACACCGACAAAGGCCTGCAGGTGAAAGATTTTTCCTTGAAGCCCACTGGTGAGCCGCGAACCTTCACCTACAAACTGGTGCTCACCCAGGTCTCCGAGAACGAACGCTATGCTGAAGGCGTCGTCGCGGTAAGCATCCAGGGCAAACGAGACATCACCAAGCGCCCGTCAAGGCTTAATCGTAAGCCGGCACTGACAAAAGGCAAGACGACGCCTGTCAGCAGCGATGAAGAGATCCTGTCACTTCGCGACCTGACAGGTTCGGAAGAGCTCGGCATTCGCTTCAAGTTCCGGTATTTCCAGAATATCGAGGGCAAATTTGTGTTACCCGAACATTTTGAGCCAGAGCAAGTCCAAGTGGTTGCCCAGGCCAAGGGTACGCGGGCCTCGAAAGCAGAGCAGACCTTTCCATGGAATCCAGGAGCCTGAACAACAATGTGGCGAAAGCGCAGAAAAGGTGGTTTGCCCGCCGAACTTCAGTTCGACACGCTGATCTCTGAAAAAACGCAAATAGAAGGCCGGCTCGAGTTCAGCGGTGGAGTGCATCTTGATGGCAAGGTGATCGGAAACGTGTCCGCGTTGCCCACTGATACTGCATCAACGCTTGTCAGAGTCAGCAGGCAAGGCGAGGTGAGAGGCAACATTTACGCTCCAAACGTGATTATCAATGGACGCGTATACGGCGATGTCTACGCGTCCAACTATGTGGAACTGGCTGAAAATGCCTGCATCAACGGCAATGTTTATTACAGATTCATTGAAATGGCTGTAGGCGCCGAGGTTAATGGGAGTCTGGTGCATCAGGAGGAAGTCGTTGCCGAGGGCGGGGGCGACCTGAAGGATCGCCTGATCGAAACCGAGTCGGCTTCTTTTACCGAAGCTTAAATTGACTCCTGGCAGTTTCGACGGATAATAGGGTCATATGCAGTCCAATGAGCGAGAAATGCAGCCATGAGTATAGAACAATCGTTCGATCCGTCGGTTCAGACCCCGCCGCTCCATTTTTCAGAGTCTGCGGCGAAGAAAGTGAAATTGCTGATTGAAGATGAGGGTAACGACGAACTAGCGTTACGCGTCTTCGTCACAGGAGGTGGATGCTCCGGTTTTCAGTATGGTTTCTCTTTCGATGAATCTACCCAGGAAGACGACACTATCGTCGAGCGCGAGGGTGTTCGGCTACTCGTCGATTCGATGAGCTATCCCTATCTCGTCGGGTCAGAGGTCGATTACAAGGAAGGTCTCGAAGGCGCCCAGTTTACGATCAAGAATCCTAACGCCCAGACTACGTGTGGTTGCGGCAGTTCGTTCAGCATCTAGCCCCGCTGGCGCCCTTCAAGCAGGATAAATACAGCCGAGGACTCTAGCGCCCCGGCTTCCCGTTACTGTTTCACACGCGACTGGACGCCGTTCCAGGCATTGCTGGGCCAACCACGCAAACGCTGTCGCCTCCATCATGTCGCCATCTAGACCAAGCTCGTCACTTGTCTCCACCACAGCCTGACTTTCATCGTCCACCGAGATAGAGAAAGCAGCCTTCAGCCGCTCCATAAGAAATACATTGTGAACGCCGCCACCATAAGCGATGAGCCTCCTACACTGAGGCACGAATACCCGAATCTGGTTTATCACACTGAGCGCAGTGAGCTCAGTCAGTGTGGCCAACAGGTTCTCGCCTGAAACGACGGCCGAATCGCAGAAGTACTCAGGCGCCCGCTGTTGGAGCCATTCCAGACTGAAGCGTTCAGGCCCCGTGCTTTTCGGAGGTAGCTCGTCAAAGTAAGCATCGGAAAGCAGTCTTTTCAGCAGGCTTTCATCCACCACGCCGCGGCGCGCATGGGCCCCCTCTGCATCGTATTCAGTATTGAAGAACATCCGGCTGCAATGGTTGAGCAAGGTGGAAGCCGGACCTGTGTCGAAGCCCCGCAGCTTACGCTCTGCGTCTCTATAGCAAATGTTGGCGATGCCGCCGAGGTTCAGGAAGCAGATTGTTTCATCCAGCGTCTTTTGAAAGGCTGCCGCCAGAAAAGCGGGGAGCAACGGTGCGCCCTGGCCGCCCGCAGCGATATCGCGACTACGGAAATCGCAGATCGTTGTTACGCCGGTCTGCTCAGCTATCAACGCGCCGTCCAGCAGTTGGTGTGTCAGTACCTGAGGCGAAGTTTGGTGGCGAATGGTTTGGCCATGGCAGCCGATCGCGTTTATGTCGGCCGGACTGATGCCAGACGCTTTTAAAAGGTCCTGAATGCAGGATGCACTCAATAGAGTATAGGCGTGCTCGATTTCCAGATATTCAGCAACAGACCAGGTGGAGGCGGTCGCCAGACGCCGAAGCGCTGACGCAAGCTGACTTTCGAAAGGGAGGTAACTTCGGTAGAGAATTCGCGGAGGCTGGCCCGGGGCCAGCTCCGCGATGACCGTGTCCAGTCCATCCAGACTGGTCCCGGACATCTGTCCTATATAGAGTGCCGAATCGGTACTGCTACAGGTCTGACTGTGAATCCTTGCCATTGTTCATGACCAGTTGATGAGCATTGGCCTCACGATTCAGCTGCGACACCAGGGTCGTTGCAATATTGGCGAATTGTGGACGCTCTTTCTTCGGCACTGGTCGTGCCACAGGCAGCGCTACAGTAACGGGATTCTTTGGCGCACCATTTACTCGGAACTCGAAGTGCAGGTGAGGGCCAGTTGCCAGACCAGTGCTGCCAACGTAGCCAATCACATCACCCTGGCGGACCTTTGAACCTATTCGAATGCCTTTCCTGAAATTATTCATGTGCGCATAAAGGGTAGTTATGCCAGAACCGTGCTGTACAACCACAACATTGCCATAGCCTCTCTGCTTCTCCAGCACGACGACTCTGCCATCGCCAGTTGCCTTGATAGGCGTGCCGCGAGCAGCGGCATAGTCTGTGCCGTTGTGTGCTCTGATCTTATGCAGGATCGGGTGCCGCCGCTGCAGGTTGAATGGCGAAGAAATCCTCGCGAAATCCACCGGTGAACGAAGGAAAGCCTTTTTCACGCTAGCGCCTTCAGGCGTGTAGTAATCAACCTGACCAGTAGCGCTCTTGTATCGAACGGCCGCGTAACTCTTGCCCTGGTTTACGAATTCGGCAGCGAGGATAGGGCCATCGGCGATATGCTTGCCGTCAAGAAACTGCTTCTCGTACATGACCCGGAAGCTGTCGCCCTTCCGGATATCCAACACAAAGTCCACATCCCAACCGAACAGGTTGGCCAGTTCCATGATCAGCTTGTCAGACAGACCTGCTGCCTTGCCATCAAGAAACAGCGACGTCTTAATCTTGCCTTCTGCGTAGGTCACCATGCTATCTGGTTCAACCACAATCTTTTCGAGCGCGAAACGCTCGTGGACATCTTCTTTGATCAGCCAGGTTTCCAGCTTTGATCTTCGCAGCTGAAGCGCGACGAAATTATTATCAGCATCGAATGCGAAATCCAGTTCTTCACCTGGATACAGCCGTGTCCACTCTTTATTGCTGACATTATCAAGCAGACGCTTGAGCGTCTTGCCGTCAACACCAGCACGGTCGAAGATTCGCGACATGCTATCGCCACTCTGCACCTTGAAACTGCGCCATTCCGCCGCATTGGCAACGATGGGTTCTGCCTGTGATTCTGGCGTCTCTAAAATATCAACAGGACTCAGAATCGCTTCAGGACCTGGAACCGTGTCAATGAAATCATCTTCGCTAGCGGACCGACGATGGTGGAGTACGCTGTCGACACTGTAATTCGAAGCGAGCATCGGGGAGGCGCTCATTAATGCCTGAGGTACGGTGAGAGCTACTTCTCTTGGCGCAGACATCCTGCCGTCGAGCATAGGATAGAGGCGTGTCGAAGCGTCCGCCGGACCAACACTTATTCTGTTGGCTTCAGCCGTTTCACTTGGGCTTAACAACAGGGCGCCTGCGAGCATGCACACCCCTACCGACGCTGCCAGCATATGAGGTCTTGAAAGATCTGGGAGTAATTTGTCAGTTTTCATCGATAGTTGCGTCAGACTTTGGTGAATCAACATGAAGAGGCAAGTATAAGCATAAAAACCGATACCTGCCCACGTTAGGCGTCCTTTTCTGTTCGCTGCTGGGTGTACACCACTACTGCGAAGCTGGACGCATGTTTCCCTACCCTCAGGACCCCGGCTTCGCGGGTCCTTGCTCCTGGCTTATATAGCTGTTCTGCCACGTGTTCTAAACGTAGCATCTATAAGCATTTTTTTGCAGGGATAATTCGGAATGTTTGGTAGTGATTAGTGAGCAGCTGTAATGACTGTTACCGCACGTCACACACAAGCGCGCCTGTGTAACATCCGCCACCTGTTCCTTCCCTCACCGGAAAAGTAGCTCTCATTTGTTTACGCTGCCAGTTATCTACAACTTTTATCATTGACTCCGGCGTATCGGATTCTCAGCTTTTTTGTGCCGTCAACCTCGCCACCGTATACTGCAGCAAATCTCCACCTTTCAGGAAAACAGGCGGGTATGTCGGAAAGACCAGAGCACCATAGCGCGCTGCCAGAGCAGCAGCGTTCAGTAGAAGATGATCTCAGCCTCATTCGTAGAGGCGCGGACGAAGTTATTCCGTCCGAGTCCCTGTATGACAAGCTGAAATCAAAGCGCAAACTGCGCATAAAGGCCGGGTTCGATCCCACGGCCCCGGACCTCCATTTCGGTCACACTGTTCTGCTTAATAAAATGCGGCAGTTTCAGGATCTCGGGCATGAAGTCATTTTCCTTATCGGCGATTTCACTGGTCTCATTGGCGATCCAACCGGCAAGAGTGCTACCAGACCGCCACTGAGTGTGGCGGACGTCCAGCGCAATGCCGAAACTTACAGGCAGCAGGTTTTCAAGATTCTTGATCCGGAAAAAACAATTGTCCGCTTCAATAGTGAATGGATGGGTAAGATGACGGCAGCAGATATGATTCAGCTTGCCGGCCAGCAAACCGTTGCTCGAATGCTTGAGCGTGACGACTTCGCCAAGCGCTACCGTGCTGAGCAGCCGATTTCCATTCACGAATTTCTCTACCCGCTCGTGCAGGGCTATGACTCTGTAGCACTGGAAGCGGACATTGAGCTCGGCGGCACTGACCAGAAGTTCAATCTACTGATGGGACGGACACTACAGAAGTTTTACGGCCAGGAGCCGCAAGTTATTCTCACCATGCCTTTGTTGGAGGGTCTGGACGGCGTCAACAAGATGTCGAAGTCCCTAAACAACTATATAGGCGTGAATGATCTCCCCGGCGAAATGTATAGCAAACTGCTTTCCATGCCTGACCAGCTGCTCTGGCGCTATTTCGAGCTTCTGAGTTTCAAGCCAATGGCACAGATTCGTGAATTCAAGGGGCAGGTCGATGCAGGCGACAACCCTCAGGTCTACAAGAAGATACTGGCAGAGGAGCTCATCACCCGCTTCCATGGTGCTGAGGCTGCGGAAAGTGCGCCGAGGTCCGCTGGCAACAGAGTAAGTCATGGTGAGATTCCAGAGAATCTTCCTGAAGTTGAAGTCTCGCTGGATGGTCAGGCCGCCATGCCATTACCGACTTTGCTTCGCTTGGCAGGCCTGGTTAAGAACGGAGCGGCAGCAAAAGACATTATTGGCAGATGTGCGGTATTCGTCGACGGTGCGGCAGCTGAAATGGGGCTGAGCTTCATGTCAGGTTCCACCCACGTGGTTCAAGCTGGCAAAAAGAAGGTGGCAAGGGTCCGTATCGTCGATTAGCTGCCTGTCTCACGGTTTCTAGATCACGCAACTTATTGATAAATAGGCAAAATATATTGGTCGGCCATTTTATTTCACTTTATTCACATTAAACGCTTGATCCGGCGGTTTAGCTGCGTATAATGCGCAACTCC
>DEMD01000002.1 GCA_002354735.1 Gammaproteobacteria bacterium UBA2679
GAATTAACCAGACGGGACACTAGATTGGATCAACATCGGTCATACATTTTCCCGTTTAACCGAGTTTGTCGGTTCAGGAGCTAAAGTGAGTTCGCCAGCTACAATACCGCTTGAAGACCTGGATATCCCCTTGGAGCGTGACGTCTTCCTCAGGTCGCTGATTCGCGAGCTCGCAGGAACCCTGCAGGATGTTGTGGGTCTCGAGGAAGCCGCCGGCTTTGTAAGTGTGGTCGGACAGCGAATTGGCGACCAGATCAATCTCAGTTACCGCGAAGCGATGGGCACCAGCGTCCTTTCACGATCCCAGGTGGCGCAGGTGCTAGTCGATCTGAAACGTCGCATCAAGGGTGACTTCTTCATCATCGAAGAAAACGACGAGCGCATCGTATTCGGCAACCGAGCCTGCCCATTTGCTGAAAAGGTTCTCGGCCGTCCGTCGATGTGCATGATGACCTCGAACGTTTTTGGTGTCATAACCGCGGAAAATACGGGCTATGCTCGGGTGGAACTCCAGGAAACGATTGCCCAGGGTGCTCCAGGCTGTCGTGTGGTGGTTCATCTGAAGCCTGCCGACGACGCAGATATTGCCGATGGCCGTGAATATTTTGCAGGCTAAGCATCCCGAGTTCTCAACCGAATTACAGTTTCATCAGTTCGCTGATGTCCTGCCTGAGTCGGTAATACTCGTGGATACTGACGGGCGAGTATTGGCACTGAACAAATCTGCTCAACGCCATCTCGCCCCCTACAATATACAAGCCGGCAAGTCCGACCTCACAGTGCTCTGTCGTGAGGGTCCCGAACAGATTCTTCAGTATTTGCGGGCCTGCAGCCGCACTCGGTCATTCATTCCCGGCTCATTGAGCTTTGGCGAGACCACTGGCAAGACCGTGATCTTCCGTGCTGAAGGTGCGCTTTTCGCCAGAGAAGGGCTCAAGGCACCCCATCAATTGCTGATCAGGCTACAGCCACGTGAAGCGCGCGGCGGCCGGTTTATCGCCTTGAATCAGCAGATCAAGCAGTTATCCCTGGAAGTGGATCGAAGACGACGGGCCGAGCTGCAGTTACTTGAAGAGCAGCGCCGCAAGGACGAGTTCCTGGCCATGCTCGGACACGAACTACGTAATCCCCTGTCGCCAATAAAGGCGGCGCTGCAGCTCCAGAACTTCGCGAACGTCAGCGATGATGCCAAGGCACGATCCATGGATATCGTGAACCGGCAGGTCGATCACCTCACCCGGCTCGTCGACGACCTGCTCGATGTGGCGCGCATTACTCGCGGTATGATCTTACTGAAAAGCGAGCGGCTTGAAGTGGGTTCGATTATCTATCGGGCTTCCGAACTTTGTCAGCCGGTCATTCAGGAAAAAGAACAGCGCCTATCGATCGAAATGGCAGGTGAGCCCCTGTACGTCCAGGGCGATCTGCAACGCCTCACTCAAGTGGTCGGCAATGTGCTCAACAATGCTGCCAAGTATACTCAGCGAGGTGGTTCGATCCAGCTGATCGTTTTGCGCGAAGATAGCTATGTCAACATCGTGGTGGCTGACAACGGCATGGGCATAGACCCCGCGCTTTTGCCCCATGTTTTCGATGTATTCTCCCAGTCCGAGAGGACCATCGCACGCTCTGAAGGCGGGCTTGGTGTAGGGCTGACCATCGTGAAGCGTATCGTCGAGCAACATGGAGGCATGGTTTCGGTTAGTAGCGCGGGCCTTGGCGAAGGCAGCGAGTTCAGGGTTGTGCTTCCGCTCGGTGACGCACCACCAATGCCAGAGCTACCGGAACAGGCGCGCCTGCCAAACACTGGGTCAGGGCTGCGGGTACTTGTGGTAGATGACAACGCTGACGCAGGACTGATGCTGGCAGAGCTGCTCCGTCTTACAGGCTATACAGTCGATCTGGCTGAGAACGGGCAGCAGGCTCTGAGTGCTGCAGACACCTTTGCGCCCGACGTCATACTTCTCGATATCGGACTACCTGATATGAGCGGCTACGACGTTGCACGCGCTATTCGCAGTAGCGCCGGGCGTACAAACCCGCTGCTGGTTGCCCTCACCGGCTACGGACAGGCAGAGGATATCCGAAAAGCCATGGCTGCCGGTTTCGATCACCATCTCGTTAAACCAGCGGATATCAATCGTTTGATGGAGATACTGGCTGCTCCTGTCCCCGCTCCCGGGATTTAAAGGCCGGAGCGAGTTTACAGATAACGGCCAGCCAGATGAACGCCACCAGTCCGGCAAACAGGAAGGTCGCGGAAAAGCTCGTGAATTCGGCGAGCAGGCCGAGTAGCAGAGGCGCGCTGAACTGGACACCGCGGTTTCCCATTAACCGCATACCCAGTGCTCCAGCCCTCTGCTCGGCCGACACATGCTCTGCCAGTACTACCATGGACAGCGGCTGCGATATCCCGGAGCCTATACCCAACGCTATCGCCAGCACACCCAGCAGCACCACATTCTCAATGTAACCAGTGAGGCAAAGTGCCAGCCCCACGATGCCTACAGAGATCATCATCGCTGCAGCCCGTCCCCCGAGAAGGCTGATAGTGGACGCCATGAATGGCCGAATCGCCATGGAAGCAAACGCGCGCAGGCTCACCAGACTACCAATAGTGGTGGCTGATATCGCCAGACTCTCCAGATAGACTGGCAGGAAGCTACCGTAGGCGCCCATGGCAAACATTACCGCCACTGTTGTCGCTATGGAAATCTGCACGCCCACGTTTTCCTTCAGCAGCCGCCCCTGGGCACGAAAGCCGGTCATCGACTTCGACGTCGCCTGCCCCAGCCTTGCAGCGCCCGTAAGGAAAAAGCCACTCATGACACTGATAACTGCGACACCCGCCATGACGGCGAATGTCGAATGCGTACCATCTGTATCGATCATGAAGCCGGCCCATAGCGGGCCCACCAATTGGCCTCCGGACAAACAGGTAGCGTACCAGCCGAAATACTGCTCCAGCGCCTTTCCCCGACCCAGCCCAGCTATAATTGACTGGGCCGCCAGCACCATGAGCAGGTGCGCTACGCCAACCAGCAACTGACAGATGACAAGACCGCCGTAGCCCGGTAGCAGCATCATCGCCAGTGGCCCGAGCGTCATGCCTGCGCCACCGGCGACGATCACTTTCACGCCACCAATGCGGGTAACGGCAGCGCCCATTGGAATCGCAAAGATCAACGGAAGAATGTACGGCACGGATAGAATGCTGCCGATCATAATCGGCGAGGCACCCAGTTCCAGAGCATACAGCGGTATAACGACCAGCAGCATGCTCTGTACCATGAAGGCACTGGTCAAGCCTATGCAGATGGCGACCAGGTTTCGCAAGACATCCCTGTGAATGATGGCTTAGTCCGTGATTGGCGTTTTACTGACGGCGCTTTGCATGCGACGTCGCAGCAGTGGTCCGATAACGTAAGGCAGTATCAGACCGAGGGCAGCAACAATCCAGAGGCCAAGCGCAAGTGGTGTGGCAAACAGTGTACTCCATTCACCATCGGACAGGACCAGTGCATGGCTCAGGTTCTTCTCCATCTCGGGGCCCAACAGCATGCCCAGAATCACTGGCACCAGCGGTATGGCCAGCTTGCGCAGAAAATAACCAGCGATGCCGAAGGCCACCATGAAATAGAGATCGAAGGTACTGTGGCTGATCGAGTAAATGCCTACGAAGGCGACCATGGTCACGATCGGTAGCAGATACATCGGCGGCACAGACAGCAGCTTGACGAAGAAACCGATGAGCGGGATGTTCAGCAACAACAGAATCACGTTGCCGATAAGCAGAGCCGCAATGACGCCCCAGACGATGTCGGCGTTCTGCGTGAACATGAGCGGACCCGGCGTGATGTTCAGCGAAATGAGCATCGCGAGTAGCACGGCAGTCGTGCCGCTACCTGGTACACCCAGCGTCAGCATGGGCACTAGCGCACCTGAGGCAGCGCCATTATTGCCAGCTTCAGGTGCAGCCACGCCACGAGGATCGCCTTCGCCAAACCTGCCCTTCTTGCCAAGATACTGCTTCTCAAGCGTATAGCTGACAAAGCTACCTAGAGAGGCTCCGGCACCGGGTAGAACGCCAGCAATGAAGCCGAGTATGCCACCACGGAACATCGTCGGCATCGCCGACATGACGTCCTTTGGCCTGAGCGAAAGCTTGTTGACCTTGATCATCTCACGCCCCGCGCCGGCCTTCTCTTCGATGAAGAACAGCAGCTCCGAGATGGCAAACAGACCAACGATCGCCAGTATGAAATCGATACCTTCGAAGAGCTCAAGCACCCCAAATGTATAGCGCTGCGTGCCTGTTGCGATATCGATGCCCACTGAAGATATCATCAGACCCAGTGCGGCCGCGATAATGGTCTTTACCGGATTCTTGCCTGCGATGCCGCCTAGTGTGGCGAAGGCGAGCATAAACAGCGCAAAATATTCAGCCGGACCGAAGGTCAAGGCGAAGCGTGCCAGCACCGGCGCCAACATGATCAGGCCGATGGTACCGATGAGGCTACCGACGAAGGACGCAATGGCGGACATTGCCAGCGCTTCAGCGGCACGCCCTTTTTTCGCCATCGGATAGCCGTCAAGGCAGGTCATCATCGCCGGCTCGTCGCCGGGAATATTCAACAGGATGGAGGAGATTCTTCCGCCATACATCGCGCCAGCATACACCGCGGTGAGCAGTATCATCGACGTCTCGGGCGATAGCCCGAGGGTGAATGCCAGTGGAATCAGAATCGCGACACCGTTGGCCGGACCAAGGCCGGGCAAGGCACCGATGATCGTGCCGATGAAGGCGCCGAATAGCGCGAACATCAGGTTTTCAAAAGTCAGCGCGACGGCAAAGCCAGTCATCAACAGCTGTAGTGTTTCCATGATCGTTACCCGATTTTATTGTTATATCAGAGGGCGAGGAGCCCCTCGGGAAGACTCAGTTCGAGTCCATAATTGAACAGCGCGAACACCAGCACCGCACTTGCAAGGCCGGTGAGAAAGGCTGGCCGGGGGTGCGCGCCCATGCGCCAGCACAGGCTACCCACTGCCAGTGTTGTCGCAATGACGAACCCCAAAGGCTCCAGCAACGCTGCGTACACGATGAGAATGACAACCGCTAGCAGCACGAAGCCGGTGCGTCCGGCCGGCCAATGTGCATCCTCATCCGGCTTGACGATCAGGTAGAGACTTGAGAGCGCCAGCACCACGGACAGCAGTGTCGGGAATGTTTCAGGGCCTACGGATTCTGCGCCGCCAAAGGGTTCCGGCCACTGCTGGGACACCCAGCCATAGGCCACCGCGAGCACGAGTAGCCCGACACCCAGCAGTCGGTCGCCCCATGCACTGGGCCTCGCTCTTGGATCGGTCGCGGCGCTCATTTCAGCAGACCTATTTCACGTGAAAGTTCTTCGATGTCGGTGACCTGTGCACGAATGAATTCATCGAAACTCCCTTCGTCATTCTCGAACGGGATCAGTCCACTGGTTTTCATGACCTGCTTCCACTGCTCGCTGGCATACACTTTATCGATGGCGTCGCCCCAAAAAGCCTTGGCTTCTTCAGAGGCGCCGGCCGGCATGTAGAAGCCGCGCCAGTTCGGGGCTACGGCATCAATGCCCTGCTCTTTAGCGGTAGGGATGTCGCTGAACTTGCCTGGCAGACGCTCGGGCGCAAGCACCGCGAGGACGCGAATGTCACCCGATTCCAGAAAACCTGTGGCCTCGGAGACGTCACCAGTGAACGCATCGACCTGACCACCGACGATCTGCGTCAGTGCTTCGCCGCCATTGTTGTAGGACAGGTATGGGATGTGGGGCAGATTCTCGACGCCACCTGCTTTGGCGGCTATCAGAACCTTGAGATGATCCCAGCCACCACGCGCACTGGCGCCGGCATATTTCACTGCACGCGGATCCTTCTTGCTTGCCTCGAGTAGATCCGGCAGCGTCTTGTAAGGGGAATCCTTGAGCACTGCGATGATGCCATAGTCGGCACCGACCGACCCGAGCCACTCGACCATTTCGGCCTTCATACCAGGGAACTGCTTCTGCGCGAGACGCGTAGTTGTTGCCGTCGAGGCGGCGACGATGACTTTATCGTCCTTGCTGCGCTTGCTGATGGTATGTGCGAAGGCAACACCACCGCCAGCGCCAGCCATATTGGTGGTCTGCATGGTGCCGGGTATGAGACTCAGATCTTTCAGTACATTGGCTACGTTCCGGCAAGTGAAATCCCAGCCGCCGCCCGGATCAGACGGGGCAATACATTCGACCTTGCCACTTGGCTGCCACGCCAACGCGGAGAAGCTGATTGTTGAAACAAGAACTGCCGTGACGACAGTCAGGCGCTTTGAAGACAGATAATGTGCAACAGGTATCATGGTGACCTCGGCTTATTGTTGTTGATGCCTGCCCACGGTACCGATTGCCGTACCCAGTACGAAAGATTGCGAACGTAAGGGGTATTGAGTGCTTAAAGCGAATAAAGTGCATACTGTTCACACATAACAAGATCGTGACCTGTCTATGTCTTCCCCCTCCATATCAATGCCGTGGCAGCGCTACAGCAAGCTGAAGCTCAAGACCCGCATGATTCTCGTGCTCGGCCTGGTCAGTGCGCTGCAGACTGCGCTCATTGGCGGCTTCGCCGGCTACTATCTCAGCGATGCGCTCTATGACGAAATCGGCCAGCGCGCCCTCATGGTCTCCAGGACAGTTGCCGCCTTGCCTTCTGTCATCGAGGGCGTGAAGTCCCGTGATAGCGACCGCCTGCTTGCACTGAGTGCCCGCCTTACAGCCACCAATGAAGCCCTGTTCATCGTGATTGGTGACCATCAGGGCATACGGCTCGCCCATCCGGATGTGTCCAGAGTAGGCGCCTCAATGGCCGACGACGACGGCGACCTCGGCCTGGAGGCGCTGCAGGAAGGTCACGGCTATATATCTCGAGCGATGGGCAGTCTTGGGCTTTCCATGCGTGGCAAGGCCCCTATCCGGGATGACCTCAATGGCGAAGATGGCAACATCATCGGCATCGTATCGGTGGGCTATTCGCTGGCTCAGGTACAGTCGACGATCCAGCGCTACAATGCGGTGCTCTATAGTGTGATGGGTCTGATGCTGCTGGGTAGTGTGGCGGCCGCCATAGTGATCGCCGGTCGATTCAAGCGCGCTATCTTCGGGCTCGAACCGGAGGAGATCGCTGCGCTGTTCCAGGAGCGAAACGCTACGCTCGAGTCGGTTCGCGAAGGCATCATCGCGGTTGATCGCAATGGCATCATCACCACGTTCAACCGCACCGCAATCCAGACACTTGGACTCGAACCATCCACCGCGCTTGCCGGGCAGCCGATCGAAGCCATACTGCCGGAGAATGATCTCATGTCGGTATTGAGAACGGGAGAGTCGGCTTTCGATCTGGAGGTCTGGCTTCGCGGGCGACAGATGATCGTGAACCGGCTGCCAGTGCGGCAAGGCGACGCCATTATTGGTGTCGTTGCGAGTTTCCGTCTGCGTGACGAGCTTGATCAGGTAAGCCAGCAGCTGACGCGAATCCAGCAATATGCCGAGACACTGAGAAGCCAGACCCATGAGTACTCGAACAAGCTGCATACCATTGCGGGCCTGATCCAGATTGGTGCCGCAGAACAGGCACTTGCGCTGATCAGTAGCGAAGTGACTGATCATCAGGCTCTGATTCATCTGCTGCTCGATGCCGTGCCTGACCCTGTTCTCGCCGGTTGTCTGCTTGGCAAGTACAACCGTGCACGCGAGATGGGGCTGCGGCTGGTCATCGACCCCGACAGTCAGATGGCACAGCTGCCTCCAGAGCTGCCGAAGGAACAACTGGTCAGCGCGCTGGGCAACCTGATCGACAACGCACTCGAAGCAACCCTTCACCATCACGGCGCTGAGGGCCTGGTACACCTGTCAATGACAGACCTGGGCCACGATCTGATATTCGAAGTCGAGGATCAGGGGCCGGGAATTCCAGCCAACCAGCATGAGCGAATTTTCGAGAGGGGCGTGTCCAGCAAGACAGAGTCTGATCACGGTATCGGTCTCTACCTGGTACGGCAATTCGTTAGCCGCTGCGGTGGGTCGGTCACTGTCGAAAACCTCCAGCCGGAAGGCAGCCGCTTCACGCTCTACATACCCAAGGTCATCAGCCCGTCAACAGGAGCGCCCACGTGAACAGCATCCGTTTATTGATCGCCGAGGACGATCGTCAGATTGCAGAAATCCAGCGGCGCTTCATCGAGCGCATCAATGCGGCTGGCGATGTTACTGCTTGCACCGTGCCAGATATCGAGCTCTGCGGTATAGCGCATACGCTGGCGGATGCTCGCGACCAGATTGAAGTACTGAAGCCAGATCTGGTGTTGCTGGACGTCTGGTTCCCTGACGGTAGCGGCCTGGAACTATTGCGGGAACTGCGCGCCAGTGACAGCAGCACCGACGTCATACTGATCACCGCTGCGAAGGAAGTAGAGACTCTGCGAAGTGCGTTGAGAGGCGGCGTGTTCGACTACATCTTGAAGCCGCTCGTGTTTGAGCGGTTGCAGGAGGCCGTACAACGCTTCAGCGAACATCGGCAGACATTAGAGGGCATGCATGACGTTGCACAGGCGGCTGTCGATGCATTATTGCCGAGACAGCAGGTCAATAGTGCGGCATCTGCTGCAGGGGCGAAGAAGCCACAGCAGGACGGCAGGCTGCCGAAGGGGATCGACGCCCTCACCCTGGAGAGGATTCGTTCGACCCTCAGCAAACAGGACACCTGGACCGCCGAGTCGGTAGGTAACGAAATAGGTGCCTCCAGAACGACTGCTCGACGCTATCTGGAATATCTGGTGAGTGCCGGGGAACTGATGCCTGAGGTCAACTACGGCGCGGTGGGACGACCTGAGCGGCAGTATGTGCCAGCTCGCCCGAAATGAGCGAATAACCACCAGCTGACGTATTTGACAAGTGAAAGCGCACCAGCTTGAATCATTTGCACCAGCGCGGCGCACGTCCGCGTAGCTTAGACCAAGGTTTGAGCGGCCTCTTCATTCACAGCCGCGTTTTAGGTGGCTAGTGATTGCGGTACCTTCCCGTGGCCGCTAAGCTTGCGTCTCAAATCTTGTAACGCAGCATCGCTGTACCGGCGTGGCCACCCTTACCGCGCCCCCGACTCCTAGGCGAAGTACCATGACAGGTTCCGTGAACACAATTCACTACACCAAGACCGATGAAGCCCCAATGCTGGCAACCTATTCGTTGCTGCCAGTTATCAGGGCATTTACCGCGCCCGCCGGCGTACAGATCGAGTTGAGCGATATATCGCTCGGCGCCCGTATACTGGCTACCTTTTCAGATTACCTCGAAGAAGACCAGCGCGTACCTGATGCCCTGGCCGAGCTGGGCGAACTAACGCTCAAACCTGAGGCGAACATAGTCAAGCTGCCGAATGTCTCGGCCTCAATCCCCCAGCTCCGCACGGCTATCGCCGAGTTACAGGCGAAGGGCTACAAGATCCCCGATTTCCCTGATGAGGCCGACGATGACGCCAGCCGGGAAATCCGTCAGCGCTATGGCAAGGTGCTCGGCAGCTCGGTGAATCCGGTGCTGAGAGAAGGAAATTCCGACCGACGCGCACCGACTTCAGTGAAGAACTACGCTCGCAAGTTTCCTCACTCAATGGGTCAGTGGAGCATGGCGTCGCAGACCCACGTTGCACACATGCGTAAAGGTGACTTCTATTCAAGCGAGAAGTCAGTGGTCATGGAGCAGGATGACGTGCTGCGAATCGAGCTGGTCAAGCCTGACGGCCAGGTCGATGTGCTCAAGGCAGAAACGCCAGTCCTCGCAGGTGAAGTCGTGGACGCCATGTTCATGAGCGTGAAAGCCCTGCGCAAGTTCTTCGAAGAACAGATGGAAGATGCCAAGCAGACCAACCTGCTGTTCTCGCTGCATGTAAAAGCCACCATGATGAAGGTCTCGCATCCCATCGTGTTTGGCCACGCGGTTACCGTCTATTTCAAGGAGCTTTTCCAGAAGTATGGCGAACTCTTCGATCAGCTCGGCGTGAACCCGAACAACGGGCTTGCGAACGTGCATCAGAAGATCGAAGCCCTGCCGTATTCCATGCGCTCGGAAGTCGAGACCAAGATTCGCAAGTGCTATCGCGACCGGCCCGAAATTGCCATGGTTGATTCGGATAAAGGCGTCTCCAACCTGCATGTGCCAAGCGACGTTATCGTTGACGCCTCCATGCCCGCCATGATCCGCAGCTCAGGCAAGATGTGGGGCGCAGACGGCAAGCTGAAAGACACCAAGGCCGTGATCCCTGAAAGTACCTATGCACGCATCTATCAGGAGGTGATCAACTTCTGCAAGACCAACGGCGCCTTCGACCCGACCACCATGGGTACCGTTCCCAATGTCGGATTGATGGCGCAGCAGGCAGAAGAATACGGTTCGCACGACAAGACTTTTGAGCTCAAGAGCGATGGTGTCGTTCGTGTGGTCGATCGGAAAGGCACCGTGCTGATGGAGCACGAGGTCGAAAAAGGCGATATCTGGCGCATGTGTCAGACCAAGGACGAGCCGATTCGCGATTGGGTCAAACTCGCCGTGAATCGCGCCAAGCTCTCGGGCATGCCCGCAGTGTTCTGGCTCGATCCCAAGCGGGCTCACGATCGTCAGCTGCAGGCCAAGGTCGAGCGCTATCTGCAGGAACTGGATCTGACTGGCGCTGACATCACGATTCGCTCGCCAGTAGCGGCCATCCGTCTGACCATGGAACGCCTGATCATGGGCCAGGATACGATCTCGGTCACTGGCAACGTATTGCGTGACTATCTCACCGATCTGTTCCCGATCCTCGAACTCGGCACCAGCGCCAAGATGCTATCGATCGTGCCGCTGATGAAGGGCGGCGGGCTGTTCGAAACCGGCGCTGGCGGCTCTGCACCCAAGCATGTGCAGCAATTCACTGAAGAGGGCCACCTGCGCTGGGATTCACTCGGTGAGTTCCTGGCGCTGGCGGTGTCGCTTGAAGATCTCGGTCAGAAAACGGGTAACAGACAGATCGAGATCCTGGCGAAGACACTGGATCAGGCCACCGGCAAGCATCTGGAGCTGGACCGGGCGCCACGGCGCATGCCAGGCGAGCTGGATAACCGCGGCAGTCATTTCTATCTGACACTCTACTGGGCCGAGGCGCTTGCAGCACAAACTGAAGACAAGGACCTGGCAGAACGATTCAAGCCAATTGCCAAAGCGCTTTCAGAGCAGGAGGAGAAGATTCTTCAGGAGCTGAAGGACGCGCAGGGACAGCGAGTAGATATCGGTGGATATTACCTGCCCGACGAAACGCTGGTGGCGAAGGCCATGCGGCCGAGTCAGACCTTCAACGCTGTGCTGGAGAAACTGACTGGGGCCTGATCGGCCTACAGTCTTTGCTCAACGCTGACAGCGCCTGCTGTCAGCGTCCACTCTAACCCGCCCGCCAAACACCCTTCCAAAGAAGTATCAGCTATCGCGGTTCCGTTTCAGCGTGTCCTCACCCTGAGTGGGCTTCATGACGTCGAGATGATGATGCAACGCCGTTTTCGCCAGCATATGTGCGGTAATCGGCGCAGTGATGAACAGGAACAGCGTGATCAATAGCTCATGCACACTCAGACTACCCGACTGAGCGGTGAAATGGATGGTCGAGGCGATCAGCATCGCGCCGATACCCAGCGTAGTGGCCTTGGTTGGACCATGGAGCCGGGTAAAGAAGTCCGGCAACCTGATCAGGCCCACAGATCCGATGAGGGCGAAAACGGCGCCTATCAGGATGAAGACGGCCACGATAATCTGCAGTGTTCCACTCATTTCAACCACCCTATTCGATGATGTCGCCGCGCAAGAGGTACTTGCACACAGCGATGGTACTCACGAATCCCAACATGGCAATCAATAGCGCCGCCTCGAAAAATAACGGCGTATCCTGCCAGATCCCATACAGCAGGATAAGTGCAATGCTATTGATATACATGGTATCCAGCGCCAGTATTCTGTCGGACGGATCCGGACCGATGATCAGACGCCAGAGATTCAGCAGAAGCGCAAGGCACAGCAGCGCGAAGGCAGCGGTGATTATCCAGTTCAACATCCAAAGATCTCCTGTAGCGGCGCCTCATAGCGCTGCCTGATCTGCTCGATGGCAGCCGGCACATCATCGACATGCAGACCATGAACCAGCAGTCGGCTCCTATCACCGGACAGTTGTGCGCTCACCGTGCCCGGCGTCAGCGAGATAGTGCTGGCAAGAATGGTAATGGGGAAGTCGCCTTTGATCGCCAACGGGTATTCAAAGAATGCCGGACGCAGCGCCTTACTCGGCCCGAGTATCCGTCGTGCCACCTCGAGATTGGCTATGATGATGTCGAACACGAGTATGACAATAAACTTCACCATCAACAGCGGCTTCTTCACGTCTGCCTGCGGATCCCAGAAATGATAGGTTAACCGGGGGATGCCAATGGCCAGGATCAGGCCGAGCAGGACGTGCCCAAATGCGACGGTGTTATTCAGCAACAGCCAGACTGTCCAGAGCAACAGGCTTAGCATTGGACGGGGAACGATCGTTCTAAACAGACTCATGGCCGAACACCTCCTGCCGCAGAAACACCTGGCAGGATTTGTCGAACGAGGTCCCCCGGTGCGTGCAGCTGCGCTGCAGTGGCTGCAGTATATTCCGCGACCGACCCGCCAAAAATGGCCAGGAGCGGGGCCGCTGATAGCAGTAAGAGCGTAGCCACCACCTTGCCTGGTGCCGCCGGCTCCGCCTTGGTGGCGCCTTTGCTTACTCGCCAGAATACGGTGGTCCCGGTTCTGGACAGAGCGATCAGTACCATCAGACTCGATAGCAGCAGCGGCGGCCAGAGCCACAGCTTGTCAGTAACGCCCATTGTCGCCTTTAGCAGCAACGCCTTGCCGATGAATCCTGAGAAAGGTGGCATGCCGACGATGGCTATCGCGCCGAGGAAAAACATGCCCCCGAGCAGTAGCGGCTGCGCCAGCGGATGGGTTCCGACGATACGATCACCCGCCTGCCCCCGCTGTCTGGCAATGAGGTCGACAAGCAGGAAGAGCCCTGCACTTACCATGGTGGTATGGATCAGGTAATACAGCAGTGCGGCCGTTGCGTCTTCGGAGTTCAGCGCCATGGCGCCAAGCAAGGTGCCGATGGAAACCACTACCAGATACGCAATTTGTGTACGCATATCCTGCGCCGCCATGACGCCGACTGCGCCCGCAAATATCGTAATCACCGCAGCCGGCCACAGCCAGAAAATTGCCAGGTTGCTGAGCGCACCTGCATCTTCACCGAATACCAAGGTGAAGACCCGTAGCATCGAATAGATGCCCACTTTGGTCATGATGGCGAAAAGGGCTGCTACCGGGGCAACCGCAGCTGCGTAAGTGCGAGGCAGCCAGAAATATAATGGAAAAGCGGCAGCCTTCAGGCCAAATACCACCAGCAATAACAATGCACCCGCCTCTACCAGGGATTGATCCTCAGCGGGCACTGTCGCCACCTTGCTGGCCATATCGGCCATGTTCAGGGTGCCGAGCGTGCCATAGAGAATACCGAGTGCGAAGAGGAACAGACTGGAGCCAACGAGGTTTAGAATGACATAGTGCACATTGGCCCTTGTCTTCTGTTTCCCACCGCCATGAATAACCAATGCGTATGAGGCGATAAGCAGTATTTCGAAGAACACGAAAAGGTTGAACAGGTCCCCAGTGAGGAAGGCGCCGTTGAGTCCCATCAGCTGGAACTGCATGAGCACGTGGAAGAAACTGCCGGTCGTATCATCGCTATGGCAGGCATAGAGAATCGCAGAAAAGCCCAGGAGACTGGTCAATACAAGCATCAGCGCACTGAGCCGGTCGAGCACCAGGATGATGCCGTAGGGCGGTTGCCAATCGCCTAGCGCATAAATGGTAATCTCGCCGGTTGATGCCTGAATCAGAAGCCAGATCGATATCATCAGCACCGATGCCGACGCGATCAGGGAAGCGCAACGCTGACGCCAGACCGACTTGTGCATCGCGGGCAAGATCAGGAGTATGCCGACGATGAGCGGAATCAGAATGGGTAATATTGCCCCATGTTGCATCAGTTCGGCTCCCCATGGCTCTGCTCTTCACGGCCATCGACGTGGTCATTCCCCAGGTCGGCCCTCGCGCGCAACGCAAGGATGACCACAAAGGCGGTCATGGCAAAGCCGATCACTATGGCCGTCAACACCAGCGCCTGGGGCAGCGGATCAGCATAGATAGCTGACTGACCCACTACTGGCACCCCACCCTCTACCAGGCGACCCGAAGCGAACAGGAAGAGGTTGACCGCATATGCCAGCAAAGTCAGCCCCATCACGACAGGGAAGGTCCGACTCCGAAGCACGAGGAAAACACCGCAGGCTGTAAGCAGGCCCACACAGAATGCATACAACGCTTCCATCTACCGCATCTCCTTTTTCAGCGTCGAGTGACGATCGTCGATCTGGTCTGGTGCCGCATCACGAAACGGCGTACTGAACTTACCCAGGTTCGCCAGTATCAACACCGTAGCACCCACCACTGTAAGGTAGACGCCGAGATCGAAGGCAATTGCACTGGCCAGTTCGAACTCGCCGACCAATGGCCACTCGAAATAGTCAAACCAGGATGTCAGGAAGGGCTTTCCAAAGAGCCAGCTGCCCATCCCGGTCAACGTGGCAATTAGCAGGCCGCAGGCAATCAGCGTCTGATAATTAAGCTTCAAGCGCCCCTTGATCCACTCTACGCCATGCGCGAGGTACTGCAGGATGATTGCGACAGAGGTGATCAATCCCGCTATGAATCCACCGCCCGGGAGATTATGCCCTCGCAGGAATATGAATACGGATACCAGCAGCGCCAGTGGCAACAGACTCTGCGCCACTGTGGCGAGTAATGGCGGATGCTTGTCCTTCGCCCAAGCCCGACCAAAGGCGTCGCGGGTGGGCAGAAACAGCTTCGCGTGCATGAGCAACTTGTAGATACCAAGAGCCGCTATACCCAGCACGGTAATCTCACCCATGGTATCGAAGCCTCTGAAATCCACCAGTATGACATTGACCACGTTGGTTCCACCGCCGCCTGGCTTGCTCTCGGCAAGAAAGAAATCCGCAATGCTTGTTAGCGGCCGGGTCATGAGCGCGTAGCAGACGCCACCGATCATTGTTCCACTCAGCACGGCCAGCACGATATCCCGCAATACCCGCGACTGGGTTGATTCACGAGGCATCTCCTGCGGCAGGAAAAATAGCGCAAGGATCAGCAGGATGATGGTGACAACTTCGACCGCTAACTGTGTCATTGCCAGATCCGGCGCAGAGAAGCGGGCGAAAACGATGGAGACAATCAGCCCCACGACCGACAGCATCAGCAACGCGACCAGCCGCTGGTTGTGCCACAGCACCGTCAGCAGGGTCGAGGCAGCCAGGAGTACTGCGGCAGTAATCGCGACGCCGTCGAGAGGCAGCATTTCGCGGCTGCCGGCTAGCGGCACCAGATTGATCAGCACAGAGCCCATCATAATGAGCGTAGCCAGGAAGAGCAGCCCGAGGTACCGCTGCAATGAACCGTTTTCGAGGCCCAGCGTCAGGCGCTGACATAGTCTGACAAAACGCTGGATTTCCCGCTCGACCACCAGATTGGCATCAGGCTCCCGGAAGCGCGCCTGAAAACGGAACAGTTGAGCGCGTGAGGCATATACTGCCAGGCCGCCCAGCAATGCCACGGCGCTCATGAGCAGGGGCAGATTGAAGCCATGCCAGACGGCCAGACTGAACTGAGGCACCTCGGTACCTAATACCGAACTTGAAGCAGAGCGCAGAAGATCGTATACGGCAAGATCCGGAAAGACGCCGACCGCCAGACAGATGGCCACCAGGATCTCTATCGGCACCCGCATATACCGTGGGGGTTCGTGCGGCGTCTTGGGGAGATCAATCGGCTCGCCGTTGAAGAACACATCGTGAATGAATCGAAGCGAATAGGCGACTGAGAATATGGCCGCCACCGTTGCGAGTACGGGAATGACCCAGGAGAAGGCACCGAACAGATCCTGCGCCAGCGTCTCTGCGAAAAACATTTCCTTCGAGAGAAAGCCGTTCAGCAATGGCACGCCAGCCATGGCCGACGCCGCCACCATGGCGAGCACCGCGGTGTACGGCATGTACTTGAGCATACCGTTGATCTTCCGCATGTCGCGTGTGCCGGTCTCATGATCGACGATGCCGACGGCCATGAACAATGAGGCCTTGAAGGTTGCGTGATTGATGATGTGGAACACTGCGGCCACAGCGGCGAGCTGGGTACTGAGCCCGAACAGCAGTACGATAAGACCCAGGTGGCTGATGGTGGAATACGCCAGCAAGCCCTTCAGATCATGCTTGAAGAGGGCAAAATACGCGCCGAGCAGCAGGGTGCACAGACCAGCCCCGCTCACCAGGACAACCCAGAGTTCGGTGCCGGAAAGCACCGGGAAGAACCTCGCCAGCAGGAATATACCGGCCTTCACCATTGTCGCGGAATGAAGATAGGCGCTCACCGGCGTCGGCGCTGCCATGGCGTGCGGGAGCCAGAAATGGAAGGGAAATTGAGCCGATTTGGTGAATGCGCCGAGCAGTACCAGCACCAGCGCTGCCGAATACCATTCATGTTCACGAAGCAGATTACCGCTGTCCAGCACCACCTGAAGACTGTAGCTGCCGACCATCTCGCCAATAAGCAACAGTCCTGCCAGCAAGGCCAGCCCACCAGCACCGGTGACTGTGAGCGCCATCCGTGCGCCTTTTCGGCTTGAGGATCGCTGCCACCAGAAGCTGATCAGCAGGAATGAACTGATACTCGTGAGCTCCCAGAACATCCACAACTGTATGAGGTTGTCGGACAGCACGATACCGAGCATGGCGCCCATGAACAGCATCAGCATGCTGAAAAATCGTCCTAGCGAATCCTTTTCCGACAAGTAGTAACGTGCGTATAGGATGACGAGCAGGCCGATACCGAGAATCAGGATTGCAAATAGCAGCGCAAGCCCATCGAGTCTGAAGGCAAAGCTCAGCCCGAGCTGAGGCACCCATTGATAGCTTGTCTGAACCAATTCACCAGCGAAAACCGTCGGCAGAATCCACAGCGTCACGGCCAGCGCAATGCCAGGGGCGACCGCAGTCATCCAGGCGCATGTCGTGCGCCCAAAGCGCTCGCCAAACAGTGGCACCAGTGCCCCCAGCCAGGGTAGCAAGGCGATAAAAAGGAGCTTCATTCGATTTCCTGTCCGTTTCGCGACCCGATGATGATCAATTGAGCCAGATTATAGCTTCTCAGAGCGATTTCCGGACGCTCTGCCTAAACAATCAGAATTAAAGGGGTGACGGCGGGTCGGGAAAGAACGGATAACGTACGCTACCGGCTTTGCTATCAGGGTTTCTGGTGGCTGGTCGAGGGCGTCGCAATTCAGCTTCCTGTTCTGTACATCTTTGTATGTGCATCCAGCCAGCATCGATCAGATGAGAACTGGGCTTTGATTGATAGGGCTATGATGTGCCGACAATTTTCATTATCTGGACTATAGGAGGAATGCTGCGCTGTAACAAGGGCGGGGCCAAATTCCCTCAAGGCGAGCGCACCCGCCACTCAGCTCAGCCGACCCTGCCCCGCGATATTTGTTATCCTGCGCGGTTCAGTAGTCGTCCAACCAGCAGGAGATCTCCTACCCTCATGTACGCAGGTATAGATTTTGGCACTTCGAATTGCTCAATCGGCAAGTGGGAAAACGATGCCCCTCAACTGGTGCCGCTCGAAAATGGCAGCACTCGCCTCCCCTCAGCTATCTATACCTCGCGCACGCACGTAGCAGTCGGGCGCATAGACGAAGACGAGCTTGCCCTGAGAGTCAGTAGAGCCACCGCACTGAACCGACAGCAGTCCAGGGAAGCTGGCAGCGTGCGCGAGCTCACCGCCGCCGAAATCGAGAACATCGAACGAGGTCTCATGCGCCGCGAGCTGGAAGAGCGTGCCCAGAGGAAAAGTGAGTCAGAAACCATACGTTCGGCGCTATATGCCGATAGCGAAATCTTTTTTGGTGAAGCTGCCATCGAGCGGCATGCTGAAGATCCGCTGAGCGGCTACTTCATGAAGTCACCGAAATCATTTCTCGGCGCGGATCTGGAGACGCCACAGCTCGAGCTTTTCTCCGAAATCGTCACGCGCATGCTTTCCCATATCAAGACCACAGCCGAAGGTGAAGGTGAAGCTGATGATCAGATCACCAGCATCGTCCTGGGCCGGCCGGTTAATTTCCACGGCAACAAAGCGGATGGTAACGCTCAAGCGCTCAATCTGATGGAGCGGGCAGCTATTTCGGCTGGATTCGAGCAAATCGAGTTCCTGATGGAACCTGTAGCGGCTTCGCTCGACTATGAGCGGCAGCTACAGCAGGACACCATAGTTCTGGTGCTTGATATTGGTGGCGGCACCACGGACTGCTCGATGGTCGAAATTGGCCCAACTTTTAGGGGGCGCAGCGACAGGTTGAGTTCAGTACTCGGTTATGCAGGTAATCGTGTCGGTGGGATCGATTTGGACATCAAGCTGGCGTTCGAGCGTCTCATGCCCTTATTTGGTCGGGGCACATCTCAACGAAGCGGCCTGCCCCTGCCAAACTCACTGTTCTGGAAACCCATAGCCGTCAACGACGTCAACTTACAGGCCGAGTTCGCGTCACGACAGGAAGCTGCAAGCCTGCATAGCTTTCTAAGGGCGGCGGTCGACAAGCAGAAGTTCTCTCGTCTTATCACTTTGCAAGGAGAACGTCTGAGCCATCGACTGAGCCGCAGCGCAGAAATGGCCAAGATTGCGCTGACGGACCAGGCGCGGGTAGACGTTTCACTGGACTATGTGGAGATGGATCTAGGTATCGATATCTCCCGTGATCAACTACGTGATGCCATCGAAAAGGAGCTCAAGCTCTTCATCTCGCTGATGAAAGAAGCCGAAGCACAAGCCGGTGTGAGGCCAGACGTGGTGTATGTCACCGGGGGTTCAGCCCGCTCGCCGGTCGTCGAGTCGTGGATACGTACTCACTATCCCGGTGTGGACATCGTCGTAGGTGACGCATTCGGTAGCGTGACCTCAGGACTGACTACCTGGGCGCACCAGATTTTTCGATGATCTAGGCTGCCAAGCCCAAATCAGCTCGAATCGATGCGATATGGCCGGATTTGATGACACTTATGTTAAAGGGTTGTCAAAACGAGCAGCAGGCGATGGTTTAGAACATTACGAAACTTTATAGTTCACGTCCCCCGAGGAATTGTTTCTCGACCATTTTCGGATAGACCCAGATCTACCATGTCGCAGCACCTTAAATACATGCCTCATATTGATGGCCTTCGCGCTGTCGCTGTCCTGAGCGTGCTGCTGTTCCACCTCGACCTGAGTTGGATTCGGGGCGGCTTCGTGGGCGTCGACGTTTTTTTTGTCATCAGTGGCTTTCTCATCACCGCGCTCATCAAGCGTGAGATCGAAAGCTCGAACCGTCTTGACTTCAAACGCTTCTACATCCGCCGGTTCTGGCGGCTCGCACCAGCCTTCCTGACGGTACTGGCCTTCACTACGCTCGGCGCTGTACTGCTGCTCTCACCGATGCACCTGGAGCGCTATGGCGCCTCTGTGGTGTCTGCGCTGCTCAGTTTGTCTAACATCTATTTTTTCACCGAAGGCGGCTACTTCGACTTTGCGGCCCAGCTCAAACCACTCTTACATACCTGGAGTCTGAGCATCGAAGAGCAATTTTACCTGCTGTGGCCTGTGACCATGCTTCTCTGCTTCAAGGCGGGACTGATGCGCTGGATGCCGGCGCTGCTCGCCCTGCTGACAGCATTCAGTCTCTACCTGAATGTCGTGTTTTCAGATGGCCAGACGGCGCTCATCGATGCGATGTTTACCCGCCTCGAACCCTTCACCGATGGCAAGAATACGATTTTCTTTCTGCTGCCTTTCCGGATTTTCGAGTTCGCCATCGGTGCCGGACTCGTCTGGGCGATAAACATCAGGGTCCGCCAGCAGATCGTGGTCGATGCAATTTTCTGGTTTGGTCTGGCAGCATTGGCCGCCTGCTTTTACCGCTATCGCGAATGGATGCTGTTCCCCTCATTCTTCGGAGTCGTGCCCTGCATAGCTGCGGCCATGATTATCTATGCCGGCGGAGAGGCACGAGGCCGCCAGGTGCTCACCAACCCTTTCGCGCTTTGGTTTGGGCTGATCAGCTACTCACTGTATCTGGTGCATTGGCCACTCATCGTATTCACCAAATATGTTCAGGCGCATGCGGAACTCTCAATGTTCGCAGTCATCGTGCTCGGACTGGCGTCGATTGTGCTGGGATGGCTACTACACAAATTCGTCGAAACACCCTGGCGTTTTGGGTTCGGGGCATACGACGACAAAGCACAGGCGGGCGGGCTGCACCGTCGCCTACGCCTACTGCCGCTTGCCAGTCTGGCCGTACTCGGCGTTGCAGGTCTCAGCATGAGTCTCAGCAAGGGCTGGTCCTGGCGGATCGACACCTCGATCGGCAGCGAATACGTGGCCTACGGCAGCGCATTTCCGAAGGCCTTCACTGGTGGCGCGGGCTTCGCCAACTCGGGACAGGTAGTCAGCCTCGAGAATATCCCTGACATCATTATCATGGGGGACAGCCATGCCAGGCACTACATCAATGGTCTTCAGGAAATCATCGCGGAGCCAGCGGGACTCAGCCTGTATGCAGCGGCAAACGACAGTTGCCTGCATCTGCCGGGGTTCACCCGCAAGAGCGCAGGAATGGACTGGGACCGTGCCTGTCCTGGCGGCCTGAGGGAGGCTCTTGATTACGTCGAACAAGCAAAGCAGGCGGGCAAGACGCCGGTGGTGATACTTTCGCAATTCTGGCTTTTCCAGATTGCCTTCGCCGACCGCCTGACTGCCGAGGGTGAGAAGGCGGGTCGGCAGATTGATCTGGCAGATGTGCGAGAGGGTCTACTGGAGCTCAAGTCCATGCTTGGTGACGCGGAGCTCATCGTGATTGGCAATGTGCCTGGCACCGCGCAGGTCGATATCATGGATCAGCTGACCCGGCCAGCACTCAGCCGCACCATGGCTAAACCGGACACGCTCTTTACCACGCCAATCGAAGACGGAAGACTGAAACGGGAGTGGCAGTTCAACAAGTCCCTCGAAGCCTTCGCTTCGAAAAGCCAGAGCTTCACCTTCCTCAATCCTTTCGGTGCGCTGTGCCAGCAAGGTCGCTGTGTGACGGTTGTCGATCGCAGACATCCAGTTTATTCAGATAGTCATCACCTGAGTCAATATGGCTCCAGACTGGTCATCAAGAAGTTCGCGCCCGTGATCCGCAGGGTCATTGCCAACAACTTCCCTGAAGCCTTTCGCACGTCCTCCGTCCAGCATTTGCGATGAACCTCAGAGCACCTGCACTGTTTCAAAGCTGCCGTCACTCGCAGCGTCGAAATGATATTCAGTGTAGCCGTCGTAAATTTCCAGCTTGAGGGTCGAACTCCCATCTCGCAGCAGGATCGTGCCCGACCAGAAACTCTCAACTGACGAGTTGTACATCAGCGGGGAAGATAGCTCGATGCTATAGTCCTCACCCAAACTGCCCAGCCCTATCCTGAAGGGGGCCGGGCTGTTCAGCTGACCATCTTCCTGCTCATAGTTCGCTGGCTGCATCTCGAGCGCAAGTGTGAAATCGGACAGACCGAATTCCAGCCGGCGGCTGTCGAGTGGCATTTCCAGGTAAGACTGACCCGAAAGCGCCACTTTCAGGGGTGAGTGCAAAGTATACCGGATGTCACCCTGCTGATAACTGCCGGTACGAGAACTGTTCAGACTGCCATACCGATCGTACATCAGTGTTATCTGACCGCTTTCACTGACGAATTCCAACGATTGACCGATCAGACCACTGATGACTTCGGCTGTAAAGCTGCCGACCTGAAGATACGACTCGCTCAGCGCACCTCCACAATAATTCATTTCTGTGCGCTGCCGTGCGCCTGCCCCAAGGAAGATTTGACCGTCGCCGTAGTTAAAACGGGGTCCGGCCAGAAGAGTTGCTCGCGCCTGTCCGCCACGAGCACAGAGCTGATGAGAGAGATCGAGCTCCGCTGGCAGGTTCCGACTGTGGGCAAGCTGCGCAGGGTCCGCAGGCGAGATGCGGGAGAGTTCGTTACTCATGCGCCGGCGAAGAAAATCGAGAATACGCAGTGTTTCTGAAGTGACCTGCGGCAATTTGTCCTCGTTCAACACACCCGGCTTGTAAGCTCTGATCTGAAGTGCCGAAGGGCTGTCGTGGCCGAGTCTGTTTGAGGTCGCAAATCGGGAGTTACGGTTGTTCTCACCCGCCGTTTCGTCATCTTCACTTCCGCTGCAGCCAGAGAGACCAAACTGTAAAGCAGCAACCACAACAGCCGCGGTAAAATAACGCTTTTCCAAGATACGACCTTCCCTGTAAGCCTTGTTTTTTAGGAGTGTGCTGACTTCCCTTGCACAGCCGCGGGCATAGTAGAAAGTTAGGACAATCCAGGTCAATGGGCTCGGATAGGTATTGCGGGGCGAACATAATTTTTTCGTAAGATCTTGAACTGGCGCTCATTTCTGATTAGCACCAGTCACCAAACCTTAGGCTGGGGATGGCTTTGAAGCAGCTAGATATCGAAGAATTTTTGCACCATTGATCGCACCAGAAGACTCCCGCATTGGCAGCCGAAGTATATATTCTTCATCGGTATGGCCACTGCGGAACAGCCTTCGTATCGGCTCCGCATCAGGCCTCACTTTCGCATGTACCTCATTGAACGCAGTATTACCGCCTGAGTCGCTGCCTTCCCTGCCAGGCAAACTCAGTCTTGCGCGCACCTTCTCTTCGTCGAGCTGGCTGAACTCGAACAGATCGAACTGGACATCGCGACTGGCAAGAACCCAACGCCTCTCGGAAGAGCTGTAAAATAGGGTGTGGCCATACTCGAGTCCGCTATTGATAAGCTCGACCCATTCACGCGAGTTTACCGGCGCTGACTGGCTCGCGTATCCCGCGTTTTCCAGTTCGGATGCCAGCCGGGCAAATCTCGGATCCGGTTCAAGAAATCGGCTCGAACAGGCGGACAGGCCAACCGTCAGAAAGAGGCCGATCAAAGCACCCAGGTAGGAAGCCGCGACAGATCTGTCCATGCTCACTCCGGCAGCATCACAGTCTTCAGGTTCATGAATTCACGGAGTCCGAAGCGGGCAAGCTCGCGTCCGTGGCCTGAGCGCTTGATGCCACCGAAAGGGGCTTCCGGTGCAGAGGCGAGCATTTGATTGACGGCGGTCATACCTGCTTCGATGTCGCGAATGAAGCGCTCCTGCTCAGCCTTGTCTCTGGTCCAGACAGACGAGCCAAGACCAAAGGGAATGTTGTTCGCAAGATGAATGGCATCATCGATATCTTTCGCGCGGAACACCATGGCAATGGGACCGAAGATTTCTTCCGAGGCAACCGGCCCTTCCGGATCGACATCGGTCAGAATGCCCGCGGTCAGATACGCTCCATCGCCTGCCAGCCGCTCGCCGCCGAACAGCAGCCTGGCACCATTCTTCTTCGCCTGCTCCAGTTGATCGATCACGGTGTCTCGCTGATCGAGGCTCGAGAGCGGCCCCATGTCGGTGGCGTCGTCCATCGGGTCACCGGCTTTCACGGCTTTCATAGCCTCGCCAAATCGGTCCATGAAGTCGTCATAGATATCAGTATGAACGATCATTCGCTTGGCACAGATGCAGGACTGGCCCGTATTCTGGGTTCTCCCCTTCACAGCGTGCTTCACGGCCTTATCCAGATCCGCTGAAGGCATGACAATGAACGGATCCGAGCCGCCAAGCTCCAGCACGACTTTCTTCAGCTGTTCACCGGCCTGCTTGGCGACGGCCTGCCCTGCACCCTCACTACCGGTGAGCGTGACGGCGGTTACCCGATCGTCCGCAATAATATCGGCGACCGCATCAGACTTGATCGCAAGATTCTGGAACAAACCCTCGGGCGCCCCGGCATCACGCATCATATCTTCCATCAGCCCTGCCACGCCCTGGACGATACTGGCATGTTTCAACAGTGCCACATTGCCAGCCAGAATCGTCGGTGCGAGAAAGCGCACCGCCTGCCAGTACGGGTAGTTCCAGGGCATGATAGCCAGCACTGGACCCTGCGGGAGCCATCTCGCTTCGGCAGTGCCACCACTTGCCAGCTCCCAACGCTCCGGCTCGAGCATGGCTGGCCCTGCCTTGGCATAATGACGGAAAAGCGCAGCACATTTTTCAACTTCAGCAATCGAAGTTTTGAGCGTCTTGCCCATCTCTTCGGTTGCCATGCGGGCAAGCCGTTCCTTATTGGCCTCGTACTGATCAGCAATCTTTATAAGGAGCTTCGTTCGTTCGTCAATGCCCGTCTGGCGCCAAGCCTTATATGCCGAGGCAGCCTTGCCGAGCTTCGTCTCTATTTCGCTTTTGGTCAGTTCAGGATGGGTCGCTATCTGCTTGCCTGTGGCGGGGTTGACACTCTTGAACATGATGCTCTCCTCTGAAAGATGCTGGTCATTCGTTAGAGAGGATACGATAGCGACTGGGCGGCAGACGTTCCACAGCCAGAAAGCTGACAAAAATCATGGCGCTGCGTCCATCATGGCCAGGCGCCTGTTGCAGGCGCCCGGCTATCGACTATAGTGCGCTGCAGGTAGCCTTGCTGATATCGCCGCTCTGTGAACCCTTGAAGCCGAAACTGGCAGACTGGTTCGGGCTGAGACGGCTGTTGTAACTGACGCCTTCGAAGATTACTCGCCTGCCAGAAACCGACACCACCTTCGATGACCAGTTTTCAAGAACCTGCACGGGCTGTGGGAAATCCACGGCGACTTTCCAGTTCGACACGGGCTGATCGCCCGAGTTCTTTACTTCAATGCCGTTCAGGACGAAGACATTGCCCCAGGCATCTTTCTGCCCAATCGTGCAGTTGACCGAGCCATTCCCTGGCTCGCCGCCAGTATCCGTGCCACCGCCACCCGTCGAGGCACGTTTGATGTCGAGGTAGTTGAGGTTGGTCATACCATCGAGGAAGGTCACTTTCACCGTCGCGTTGGCCGGGATGTTCACGCCCCGGATTGTCTCACTCGCCCATGCCTGCCAGCCCGCGCCGTCTGTCGACACGATACCAGCCAGCTGGCCATTGACATCGACCCTCACCCGCTGCCCGTTATTCACACTGGCCAGACGAGCTGTGATGTCGAAGGTGCCGCCTGCAGCGCCGACTTTGTAGGTGAGCGTCTCGCCCGCTTCGGTCCAGCCGATATTGCAGGTGCTTTCGGAGGCATTCTGGACGTCGACGTCAAGTCCGTAGTAGGTGCAGTTCGACGAAGACGCACTGGCGTTCCCTGATGACTTGTCCGAGGCTGCAGTATAGTTCTCCGCCTCGATACGGCCGGGCAGATTCACCACGCCCTTATAGCCGCCGGTAGTACCACCACCGGCACCACCACCGCTACCGCCGTCAGAACCCCCACCCGTGCCACTGCCGGTCTTGTTAGGCCAGGTCTGGATGAGGTTTTTCACGTAGCGGCCCGAGTCCGTCAGCATGCTATCCGACCACTGACCGTTTGACGCCGCACCCGGACGAAAGGCTGAGGCGCCTTCACTCTTGTCGTTCAACGCCCAGTTAGCGTTGCCCAGCGAGTACTGCTTCATGAACGCAGCCCAGCGGTCGGTTTCGGTTCGGTTCACACCGCCATTGCCGTCCGCATTCACACTGCCCCACTCCGTCACGAACAGCGCTGCCCCCTTGCTCATCGCATACGCGGCCTTGTCACGCAATCCCTGACCATGGGTGCCTGCGTAGAAGTGCAAGGTATAGGCGATATTGGCATAACCGCGAATCGGGTTGTCCGCCGCTTGATCGACATCCTGCGACCAGGTGGTGGTGCCAACAATGATGAGGTTATCCGGATCAATGGCCCTAATGGCCTTGATGACCTGCTCTGCATAGGGCTTTACATGCTGCGCCCAAGTCACGTCGTTCTTCGGTTCATTGAAGATTTCATAGATGACGTTGCTGTTCTTACCGTACTTGCGTGCCATGCGCTGGAAGAATTCAACGGCCTCGGCCGTGTGCTCATGCGCGTAATGGGAATGCCAGTCGATGATGACATACATGTCGTTCGCAATGGCGGCATCGACAACGGCCTCAGTACGACGAAGGTTGCCTTCACGATCGGAAAGATATCCACCGCTTTCTTCGACACCCATGGCAGCCCGCACGAGGTTGCCTCCAAAGAACTTCTTGACGCCGCCTACAGCGCCGGCAGTGTAGTACTTCTCGCCACCCCAGCCAGAATTTGACCAGAACATGCTCATGCCGCTCAGCTGAGCGACCTGGCTACCTGCTTTTATCGTGGAGCCACTGACAGAAAGCGCCGGCGGAGCGGCCAGAACCATTTCTGGCACAATCGAGAGCGCTGCCATGAATACTGTCGCCCATACCAATTGCTGAGGTGTTCGCTTGTTTACCATCTATCAATCCTGTTCTTGTCACTATGTCGGTGATACTGACAGGCTCTGAAGTTGCACCGCCTCGTCTAAATGTGTGATATCACGCTGTTTGTGACACCCGACACACTTGAGTAGCAACTCTGCTAACCCTTAGCCCGGACACCGAGCCGGTTCAGGATGACCTGGAATTCGTGCTGGCTCATGTCCATGATTTCCACGACCCGGCCATACAGCATGAGGGTAGGCACATGGCGCCCCTGGCGTTCGCGCTGAACATCGTGGAGCACCTTGAGCACGACACGTTCTGGCTGAGTCAAGCCGTCACGCGCATCTGGCAGATCATCGTTCATGAGGGTTCCGATAATGACAACGGCTTCACAGCACGCCCCGTTGAATTGTGGGATTGTCTAACAGCAGCGGTCGCCATTCCTGATGGCAACTACTGCAAACACAAAAACAATCTCACAAGAGACCTTTGCGGTCCACAAGGCTCATAACAATGAAGCAGTATCTCAAGCGCATCCTGCCGCTTGCCGGCGCCATTCTCTTATCAAACAATGTCAGCGCATTCGAAGAAATCTATATCTTCGGCGACAGCCTTTCCGACACCGGCAATGCCAAAGTGTTCTCTGGCAATGCAAGCAATCCCGCTTTCCCCTCCAGGTTCTCCAATGGGCCGGTAGCCGTTGATGTGCTCACTGGCGCTTTCGCTCTCACAGCCACACCCTCACTGTTCCTGCTGGGACAGGAGCTTGGCAACAATTACGCGGTCGGCGGCGCAATAGCCATCGATGCGGATGGAAACGAAAGCACGCCAGACACCAATTTGCCGACGCAGATCAACGCCTACCTCAAGAATCATGGTTTCCAGTCGGATCCAGAGGCTCTTCACGTGCTGGTTATCGGCGGCAATGACCTATTTGCAGCCCAGCGCATCCGGGCGGGATCTGTCAGCGAAGACTCGGGCAAGACCCGTCAGGTTATCCGCAAGGCCTCGGAGGCTCGGGTGACGCAGGCCGTTGAAGCTATCAAGGCTCAGCTCGAAAAACTGATAGGCACGGGTGCCCAGCATATTCTTGTGGGCAACGCACCGGACATCAGCGCGGTTCCAGCCACCGATGGCACGGTCGCAGGCCTGCTTGCTGCATCCAATGACAAGCACGAAACAAAACGTGCGAAGGCGATGTACAAGTACTCGGCCAAGCTTTCGGCGCAGTTCAATCGGGAGTTGGCTGCAGTGGTTGCAGAGCTTGAAACTGCTTACGGCCTGGACATTGTTGAATGGGATCTCTCGGCATTCCTCAGCGATCAGATCGATGACGCAGCCCTATTAGGCTATACCAATACTGAAGACGCATGTCAGGCTGACGGGCAGCTGCCGCTGTGTACCGGATATGTCTTTGTCGATGGAGTTCATCCCACTACCGCTGTGCATCAGCGAGCCGGGGCCAACCTGCTGCAACTACTGGCGCAGTAGCAGACCTTCAAATCACCCACTGGCCATTGCAGCCAGCGGGTGTGTTCAACCTGAGTGCCTTACAGCGCGCTCAGGATCTTGCCGAGACTGTCCTTCGCATCACCAAAGAGCATCCGTGTATTTTCACGGAAGAACAGTGGGTTCTCTACGCCTGCATAACCAGTGGCCATGCCGCGCTTCGATACGATGACCATCCGCGCCTTCCAGACCTCGAGTACCGGCATGCCGGCGATCGGACTGGTCGGATCATCCATGGCAGATGGATTGACGATATCGTTGGCACCAATGACGATGACGACGTCCGTGCTGGACAGATCTTCGTTGATCTCGTCCATTTCCAGTACCAGGTCATACGGTACGTTGGCTTCAGCCAGGAGCACGTTCATGTGTCCAGGCATACGACCGGCAACAGGATGGATAGCGAAGCGGATTTTCACCTTTGCCGTCTTCATTCTCTCGACCAGTGCAGATACCAGGTGCTGCGCATGCGCGACAGCCATACCATAGCCCGGCACGATGACGACGGATTCGGCGTCTAGCAGGGCCTCGGCCACTTCCTCGGCCTGAATGGCGACGACTTCGCCCTGCTCCTGCTCTGCGCCTGCAGCACCAACGGTGGCAGCATCACCCCAGCCACCCATGATGACGCTGAGGAACTTGCGGTTCATCGCACGGCACATGATGTAGCTGAGGATGGCACCACTGGAGCCGACAAGCGCACCAACCACGATCAGCAGATCGTTGGAGAGCATGAAACCGGTCGCCGCTGCCGCCCAGCCGGAGTAGCTGTTCAGCATGGAGATAACGACTGGCATGTCTGCACCACCGATCGCCATGACCATGTGGATGCCGAACGCGAAGGCCAGCAGGGTCATCAGGATCAGGTAGAACATACCTGCCGAACTTGCGTTGCCCGCGTCGTCAACCGAACCAAGGAACAGGAACATCAGAACCAGTGAGCCTGCGGCCAGACCAATGTTGATGAACTTGCGCTGTGGCAGCATCAGCGGCTTGCTGCCGACCTTGCCGCTGAGCTTGCCATAGGCGATAACTGAACCAGTAAAGGTGAGTGCGCCGATGAGGATACCGAGAAAGATCTCGACATCGTGTATCGTGCGTGCCGCACCAATGTAGCTCGCCTCAGGATCCAGATAGGTCGCGAAACCAACCAGTACTGCTGCCATGCCCACAAGGCTGTGGAGAATGGCGACGAGTTCTGGCATCTGCGTCATCTCGACCTGCTTTGCCAGCCAGGCACCAATGGCGCCGCCAATCACGACCATGAGAATCAGCACACCATAATTCGTGACATCGTTACTGATGATGGTCGCAAATACGGCAATGGCCATACCCGCGATACCGAACCAGTTGCCACGTCGAGCGCTTTCCTGATGGCTCAAGCCTGCAAGGCTGAGGATGAAAAAAACTGCGGCGACGATATAGGCCGCCGTAACCATACCCTGATTCATACTGTCTTCCCTATTTCCTGAACATCTTCAGCATGCGCTGAGTGACCAGGAATCCACCGAAAATGTTGATGCTTGCAATCAGTGTTGCGATTGCGGCGAGAAACATGACGACGCCTGATGTCGACGAGATCTGCAACAGCGCACCGATGACGATGATGCTACTGATCGCATTGGTCACGCTCATCAGCGGCGTATGCAGCGACGGTGTTACACTCCAGACCACCTGGTAGCCAACGAAGCAGGCCAGCACGAACACGGTAAAGTGGCTCATGAAATCTGGCGGCGCGACGCTGCCGACCAGCAACAGCACCAGCGCAGCAATGGCCATCGGAATGATGGTCTGCATGGCGCTCTTCTTGCCGGTTTCGACCGGAACCGCCTCAGTATGCGCAGGCTTCTTCTTTACAGCTGGCTTCGGCGCAGCTGAAAGCTTGGGCGCTGGCGGTGGCCAGCTGATTTCACCGTTCTTGATCACGGTGGTGCCACGAATGACTTCATCTTCCATGTTGACGTTGATGACGCCGTCACGGGCAGGTGTGAGGTCGGTGAGCAAATGACGCAGGTTGGTACCGTACAGCTGGCTCGACTGCGCAGCCATGCGGCTCGGCAGGTCGGTGTAGCCGATCAGCGTCACACCATTGTGGACAACGACTTCGTCGGCGCGTGTCAGCTTGCAGTTACCGCCACGCTCAGCGGCGAGATCGACGATCACACTACCTGGCTTCATCGACTCCACCATGTCGGTGGTGATGAGCTCTGGTGCCGGCTTGCCAGGAATCAGGGCCGTGGTGATGATGATGTCGACTTCCTTGGCCTGCTCTCTGAACAGCGCCATTTCAGCCGCGATGAATTCCTCGCTCATGACCTTGGCGTAACCGCCTTCGCCACTACCGTCTTCATCTTTGAAGTCCAGCATGAGGAACTCGGCGCCCATACTCTCGACTTGCTCGGCTACCTCAGGACGGGTGTCGAATGCCCGTACGATAGCGCCCATACCACGTGCAGCACCGATTGCAGCCAGACCGGCAACACCGGCACCGATGACCATAACCTTGGCTGGTGGCACCTTGCCAGCAGCGGTAATCTGACCGGTGAAGAAGCGACCGAAACGGTTTGCCGCCTCAACTACAGCACGATAGCCACCAATGTTGGCCATGGAGCTCAGCGCATCCAGCTTCTGAGCTCGCGAAATCCGTGGTACGGAATCCATGGCGAGCACAGTGACACCACGCTCAGCCAGGTCTTTCATCAGGGTTTCGTTCTGGGCGGGCCAGATGAAACTGACCAGAGTCTGGCCTTCACGCAGTAAAGCGACTTCGTCACCGATCTCGGCCGCTTCGCGTTCAGGCGCTCGCACCTTGAGGATGATTTCAGCGCGCTGGTAAAGCTCGCGCACATCAGCAACGACTTCCACACCGGCTTCACGGTACAGATCATCAGCGATGTTGGCGCCAGCACCAGCCCCGCTCTCGACGATCAGCTCGTGACCGAGCTTCTTTATATGTCCGGCAGTTTCCGGCGTGAGTGCTACACGCAACTCACCGGGCCGTCGTTCTCGAGGAACTCCTATTAGCATGACAGTCTCCATTCCAGCAGACGTAATAAAAGAGGGTGCAAAGAGTGCTGATAGTTGAGACAGTCGTCAAGGACCTTGTTTGGATATTTGAGCGAATTTTATTCAATACCCTCGTTATTGATCTGTTCGCTTGCTCACGCATGAATCCGGGCGAGGCATGTTTGCCTGGCTTGCCTTCAAAAACAAGGCCGGCCAGAAGACCTGGGCACTCGGAAATACCAGCAGTGCTGAGGCGCCAATCACGAAAGTCACCCGGAAGACTGGCGCGATGGACCATGGGGTTGCTGAGTGCGTAGCAAGAGTTTTGACCACACGGACATTCCCCATGAAAACAACAACATTCAGGCCTGTTTATGTACACGGCCTCGCCGCCCTGCTCTGCACTCCTACAGCCCTCGCACAGGTCGATGATAGCAAGCCTATTTCCGCCACTGTAAAAGGTCATGTATTCAAGCCGGCGCGTGTAGAAGCCACGGACGAGCGAGTCAGTCAGCTCAAGGTGCCTGCTGGCTTCGAAGTCACGAAGTTCGCCGAAGGATTGAACAAGCCTCGCATGATCTCAGTGACTGATGCCGGTCTCGTGTATATCACGGATCGTGATGAAGGCACTGTGACCCTGCTTCGCGATGCCGACAGTGATGGTAAGGCTGACGACAGGCAACAGGTCGCGCAAAAGGACCAGCTGCATGGCATCGCGATCAAGGACCGTCAGATCTACCTGGCTACGGTAAACAAGATATTCGTTGCAGACCTGAAAAAGGACGGCACGCTCGGTGAGCTCAAGCCGATCATCACCGATCTGCCTGATGGCGGGCAGCACGGCAACCGTACCCTCAAGTTCGGCCCTGATGGCCAGTTGTATATCTCCATCGGCAGTACCTGCAATGCCTGCGCAGAGACCAACGAGGAGAACGCAACCATCCTGAAGGCCAAGCCGGATGGCTCAAGCCGTACGATATTCGCCAAGGGCCTGCGCAACACACTCGGTTTTGACTGGCACCCTGAGACTGGCCAGATGTGGGGTATGGATCACGGCATCGACTGGCTTGGCGATGAAGAACAGCGGGAAGAGCTCAACATGCTTGAGTCGGGCGCCGATTATGGCTGGCCCTACATCTATGGTGAAGGCAAGGAGAACCCGGCTGACCAGCCCCCGAAAATGAGCTACGAAGCCTACAAGCAGAAAACGAAGTATCCGGTACTGACCTATGAGGCGCACAGCGCCGGCCTCGATATGATCTTCTATCGCGGCGAACAGTTTCCAAAAGAGTATCAGGGTGATGCTTTTGTAGCGATGCATGGCTCCTGGAACAGGCAGAATCCAGTTGGTTATAAAGTGGTGCGCATCCGCTACGAGAACGGTCAGCCAAAACAATTCGAGGATTTCGTAAGCGGTTTTCTACTCGAGGATGAAAAGGCTCAATTCGGCCGTGTGGTGGGGCTTGCGACCTATACCGACGGTTCGCTGTTGGTCACTGACGATTCGAATGGGCTCGTCTACCGAGTGGCGTATGTCGGCGGTTCCTGATCGCTGGTAGCAGTGATGGGTGAGCTAGCAGATTGTGGCATTATGGGGGGCACGTACTGATCAGCTGGAGACGCACCTTTGGACTCGTCCACCCCCTCGACACTTGACTTGCTACTCCCCTGCCCCTGCGGTAGCGGCGCCAGCTATGGCGACTGTTGCCAACCACTACATGCCGGTGCGGCTGCGCAATCGCCAGAAGCCCTCATGCGCTCGCGATACACGGCATTTGTTTTGAAAGACAGTGGCTATCTGCTCGACACCTGGCACGCATCTACGCGGCCTGCCCGGCTCGGGCTCAAGAATACCCCTGACTATTGCTCGCTCCAGATAAAGAGCAGCGGGTCAGAGGAGCATGTTGGCTGGGTGCATTTCATTGCGATCCATCGCGAGGAGGCCGGCTTCGGCTTTCTCGAGGAGCGCTCTGACTTCCGGCGCGAAGATGGGCGTTGGTATTACTTGAAGGGTAAGACAAGCCAGGGTGTGCTGAAGCCGGCTCGCAATGAGCCATGCCCATGTGGGAGCGAAAAAAAGTTCAAGAAGTGCTGCGATTGAAGCGGATCGGACCGGAAGTATCATGCTTCCAGTCCGTGCGCCGATTTTACTTGGAGTGGCGATCCTTTTTGCCATGATGCTTATGCTTTCGCTCCAGCCGCTTCTCCATGATTGCGTCGTATTCGGCCAGTTGCTCGCTATCGAGTACAGCTGAAAGCTCGGTGCGGCGCGCGGCCAATATAGCACTCATCTTGTCTTTCATCTGTTCACGCACCGCTTTCATATCTGCACCGCTCGACGCCATAACGTCGTTAAAAGCTGCTGTCTGTGACGCCTGAAGCTCCAGCTTTTCGGCCAGGTTTTCACTCTGATCTTTCGAGAAAGCCATGGGCGCAATGGAGAGACTGGCTGCCATAAGAAGCACTGCTGAGGTGCGTGCAAAACGTGAGTTTGAGTTGAACAGTTTCATTTCGGACTCCGTGAGTCATTGACTCATCTGATGGTTGACGAGTTCAGGTTAGAGGCCTGCAGTGCAAGCAAGAGGGAGCAAATGTGCAAGAATCGTGGATCAGACTCGAGACGGCATATCAGTAAAACGGTAGCCTGCCCCGTAAACACTCGAGATAGGATCTTCAGAGCCCATTATTGAGGCTAACTTACGGCGTAGCTTCTTGATATGGCTGTCGATGGTGCGGTCACTGACGACCCGGTGATCTTTATAGATCGTCGTCATGAGTCTATCCCGGCTTACTATAACCCCCGGCCGAACGGTCAGGGCCTGAAGAAGTTCAAACTCGATCTGCGTTAGTGAAACTGAATTGCCGTTAAAATGTACCAGTAGTCGTTCAGCATCCATAGTCAATCGCATCGAACTACCTGCTTCATGCGGGATCGATGTCGCGAGTGCTGTTCGCCGCAGCAGAGCCTTTACGCGCGCAACCACCTCACGTGGGCTGTAGGGCTTGCAAATGTAATCATCGGCACCCGTTTCGAGACCAATCAGCCGATCGATCTCAGCCACTCGTGCAGTTGTCATGATTATCGGGATATTCGAGAATGTCCTGATCTGCTGACAGAGCGTGACGCCGTCGATGTTTGGCAGCATGACATCGAGCAATACAAGATCGGGTGAGGCTGCCTTGATGGCGGGCAGAACAAGCGCGCCATCCCCGATAATGTCACAGTCGAACTCCGCCTGTTGCAGGTAGCCTTGCAAAACGCTGGCGAGTTTTGGCTCGTCCTCAACGATCAGAATACGTTGCACAGTCTTCTCCATCGTGCCACTCAAACAGGTTCTGCAGTCTGACGCCGTCTCAGTGGTAGCTTGATATGAATAGTCAGGCCACCGAGTGGACTATGAGCCGCAACTATCTCGCCGCCTGCAGATTCGACAAGCGCCTTGCAGATCGCCAGGCCCAGGCCACTCCCGCCCAAGGCGCGATTGCGGCTTTTCTCGTCCCGCCACAGTCTGTCGAATACCAGCGGCAGTTGCTCGCTCGATAATCCAGGTGCACTATCCATCCACTCTACAACGACATGGGATGGCTTAAGCGACAGTTCGATCTGCAAATGGCCTGGTGCATCGGTATAGCGCCGGGTGTTCTGCCACAGATTGTTGATGATCTGCTCGAGTTGGCTCAGGCTCAAGGAAACTAGTCGATCTTCTGTGGCGCCCTCCGGCGGCAGTGAAAGCACGACCTCAAGCTCACTGGCATCGTTTCCACTCCCCACGCCCGCGAGCTTTGTCTGCAGAAAGCCGATGAATTCCCTGACGCTCATGGTTTCGACCCGCTCCTGGGCTTTTTCCTCCAGCATGCTCACCTGATGCAGCGAATCCACAAGTCCGGCCAACATCAAAACCTCAGACTGCAGCGAAGTCAGGCTCTCGATCGAAAGCGGTCGCACACCATCGATCAAGGCTTCGATCTCGGCCTGCAGAATGCTCAGGGGCGTTCTCAATTCATGCGAGATATCAACCAGCCAGCGCTGCTGTTGAGACTGGTAGCGTGATAGTGTTTCAGCACAGAGATCCACGTGGACCGCAAGCAGTCCGAGTTCATCATTGATGACCGGGTTGAGTCGCACGCTATAGTCACGGGCAGCCAGGCGCTGGACCGCAGAAGACACACTTTGAAGTCGACGCGTGAGGTAACTGGCAACAGGTATCGCGAATGCGGCGGCCAGCAGCATCGCCAGCAAAGTCCACAACAGAAACAGTTGGACCTGTGAAGACAGAAAGACGCGATCTGCCACGTGGCTGACCTGCTGCAACACAGGTGCGCCGATAAACGCGACAAGCTGCTTCTCCACAACCACCGGCACCTGCATAAGCTCAGTATCAGGCGGGGGTCTGCCGAACACAGACTCACCAGCGGGCGTGAGAAGTATCAGTCGTCCCGGCCCCCGTCTAGATTTATCACCACGCGTTTTCGAGCCTCGTCCACCGGGATCACGGGCGGATTCCAACGCCCTACGCCAGGCCGCTGGTGACTTGAGCAGTTTATTCCAGTCGGAAATCTGAGGGGCCTGGTCAGACAGTACTTCCGCAAGCTCTAGCAGACTAGCCCGCTGGCTATCATTTAAATAAGCGACGAAGCCTGAGCGGAAACTATGTTGGAATACCAGAAACAGACCGACTGCGATGATGAGAGCCGTAGCCGCCAGTACCAGCGCTAGCCTGGCACGAATGGAAAATGGGGAAAGTGAAGGAAGGCGAATTCGCATCCCTTCAGTATGGTCTTAAGAGGGGCCAGGCAAAAGCGCAAACGTGCGGATTCACGATGTTTCCTTATTTCGCCAGCCCTGCGCCTTTCAGGTACCAAGCCGCTCCTCCACCGCATCCAGAAAACCAGCCATATCGACCAGCTTCTCACTCTCGGGCTTGGTCGTCTTGCCTTTGAGATCCGGGGTGATGATGCCGTCGGCTACAGTGGTTTCCAAGGCCGCTTTCAGACTTTTCGCATAGTCGATCAAGGGCTCGTTCTTCTCGCGCTCGCCCAGCGTTTCCAGGGCGTTCGCGAGCGCATACAACAGCGCTGACGAATTGAAGTGCGCCACCTTGCCATCACTCTCCTTATACTTCAGGTACAGGTCGTGGGCCGTGCCATGCGGTGCTTCGAACAACATCGTGCCGTCCTTGCTCTCGATGATCGAGCTCGCAGTAGCAAGACTACCGCCGAGGGCTGCCGAGATATCCGAGAAGATATCGCCATCGAGGTTCTGGGCCGGGTACAAGGCATTCCGTGGCGGATCAGTGATCATCTTGATCAGCTGGCTGGAGGGCCGCATGATCATGAACGAGGGTGGAGAGGTGCGATCTTTCGTCAATTCCATACGCACGTCGTTGATGACGGTACTGAACACATCGTCATAATCCATGTACTCGCGCTTCAAGCCGAAATACACCTCCTTGCCCTTACGCGAGGCGTCGCGGAAGACCTGTAATATCCAGTCTTTGATCGCTTCGCGGTCGTTCGACATCAGCAGCATCGGGTCACCCTGCTTTACCCGACGTGCGTGTTTTTCAACACCATCGACCACCACTTTGAGTATCCCGTCCTGCTGGGCAGGCATGTTGAAGCTGCCGTACTGATCGCCGCCACCCGCGCTCATTCGCGAGATGGAAACATGAGATTCTCGTTTGGGAATGCCGTAGCACTTGAGTTGCTCGACAAGCTTATAGAGCTTGCGGCCGGTAGTGTTATCTGGAACGCCCCACAATGCCCGCTCTGGAGGGTTGGCAACAATTCGGGCAGCCTGGGCATCGACGAGCTCGTAGTGATATTCCAGTCCTGCTGCGTCGAATTCAGCTTTATATTCGGCCTTGAAGATGGCTTCGATGTTGGCTCTCATGACGCCGTCGTAGCCGGCGATCACGGTATCCTTCAAACCCAGGTAGGCGTCGCGCTTTTCATCGAGCGCACGTTGGAAGAACTGATGCGCCCAGGCACGAACGTCATCGATGTCATTGGTTGCCAGCAGCCAGGGGTCGCCCTTGTTGACCTCACGGCGATGCAACTCGACGGGGTCGCCGCTCTTGCCAACGAACAGTAGCTTCAGCACGCCGGTGGCATTGGAGAGTTCGTTGTAGCTGTCCCTGATGCCCCCGCGCTCCATGGTATCAACGACGATGTCCCGATTGATCCACTTCGGCGCGATCACGCGAAGATTGCGGAACTGAATGTCTTCTCTGGTGATATTACCGCCGATACCTTTGCGGATGGCGCCATTCGGTGACTTGGTCGCAAGCGGATCGAGCTTGTGTCGCTCCAACTCCGGATGTGCCTGCAGCATCTCATCCAGCTGATCACGATTGACCGTCATTCCGGCATTCTTGATGCCTACGCCGTAGCGCTTCAGGGCGTCGATGGCTTCAAAAATGACCTGCCCGTTCGTGAGCAGACGGTTTTCGGCAGATAGATCGATTTCCTTGAGCTGGATCGCCAGTCGCGCTTTCACGAACCTTTCGAGAATATGTTCGAACGCTACCTGCGCCATCTCGTCGCCGTGCAGCACGACAAGTGGGGCGTTTACCTGAATCTTGCTGCTCATTGATGTCTCCATTTGAAACTTGTTATCGGTGAGCCGCGTCGGGCCTATAAGGATACTCTACGTTGACCGGCTTGATGAGGACTGCGTTCCGAAACGCCATCCGCTACATTTGGTCGGCTATCCAGTCTCTGAACTGTTGATCCTCAAAATCCCAGACGCCGTGCTCTACTCTGGTGATATAGACCCCTCTCATACGATTCACCGCATTCTGAACCGCGTGCTTTGTGACCTGGTGCAGCGGAAGCCCGAGATAATCAGCGATAGCAGCTCGGGCCTCATCGCTGTAAAGACCGTGACCCGACATAAGCAAGCGCATCAGGATCGCCTGGTCTATTGGTTTCATGGCAGCCCAGGCATCTTGATAGCCTGCGGTATCGATGCTTTCTACCAAATAGGATTCCGTCACTTGCCGTATGTCGGTAACACCGGCGCGAAGCATGATATCGACAATCTGACGGAACTCGAACGGCACCTTTTTTACCAGTCTGAATGCACCGAGCGCTTCGCTGAGCGGCACCTGTCTGCCTGAAGCTTCTGCGAAAGCAGCCAGAATATGCTGAACAAAGCTCGCGCCCAGTTCAGGAAGATCTACTTGAGAAGACGACTGGAACAGAGGTGCCTTCCTTCGGCGGAAGAGCCTTTGCAGCCCATCTCGCGACGAGCCGGTATAAACAACTTTCAGCTGCTCACGATGACGGTCGATTATCGTGCGGAGGAAGTAAACCAGCGGCTCGAATGCCGTGTCTGTGGCGAGATGTTGTATCTCATCCAAGCAAAGCAGAATCGGTTTACGCGTTGCGAGCAGTTGATTGAATAGGGACCTCAAAGCGACTAGTTGATTATCATCAGGCCGCTGCAGAGCTGAGGCACCTGGCAACTCCACTGAGGCGCTCACGCCTTCACCCGCCAGCTGAAAGCTCTTCGGCGAAAACTCGAAAGCGCGTAGTTTTTGCGCCCACTTCAGGTCTTTCTGAGCCTGAGCAAGACCTGCTTGAAGACATCGGACGGGATCGTTTCTATGTTCCCAGAAGCTAACATAGACCGGCACAAAACCACGGTCGCTTGCGACCGGAATGAGGTCGTAAAGGATGAATTCTGTTTTCCCCATTCGACGCGGGGCAAACAAGGTCAGCGTGTTTGTGCTCGCCGTGATAAAGGTACCAAGAAACTCGTCTATGAGCTCCGATCGCCGGTAATGCCATTGAATTGTCATGATTTTATCGAGTAGTAAAGAGTAGTACTACAGCTTACTACTGTAGTCAATTTCATTACTACTTGCTACTACTTTAAAGAGTTGAACAGGGGAGCGCCTTTGACGGCTACAACCACGTCGCAAAGCGTGCACCACCTGAACATGGGCAGCGGCCTCAAACAGTGCTTCACAAAGTCGTGAGCTGACAGCTGGGCGAGGAGTAGTTACCGAGAGATGATTCTCCTAAGCTGCCGCCAGTCACGAATGGATGATCAGCGGGATATCTGGTCGGAAGTCATTAGATCTTCCACCGCGTCCTTGATTCAGGCAGATCTCCATGAGATGGGGTTTACCATACACCATCGTAAGCCCCTCAACATCAGCGAATGCAGCGAGTATCTCGGTAGGTTCGTTAACAGGACAATGAACGGTGACGCTGGTGATCGACCGGCCGGTGTGTCGCTCTCCAGTATCCTGGATCGGCTCGATGAAAGGTGCGTAGATGCAGAGTGGCTCCCGTAGCTCGCTGCTGTTCGTGCCAACTCGGAAAGCCTTAGGCGCCTCGAAGTAAACCGGCTGATAGGTCCAGCTTTGAATTGTCGGGCCCACCCCTAGCTGATCTTTTCGTCGCAGAACAATGCCGAACGGCGACGCCTCGTAAGTGGCTACACGCTGTGGAAACCTCAAGCCTTGCGCAGGTCCATTTTCAGCCTCATCCGCATCCCGCACCCACAGGAATTCCAACAGGCCGTCGGCGAACCGGAAACGCCGGTTCGATGTCCCCTGCCCCGGATGATCTCGGCCAAAGCTTTCTTCAAAGCCTAATGGCAACAACTTGTCCGCAACCTTTGCGCCTGGCTGAACAAGAATGAAAACATGATCGACTTCAAGGCTCATCTCATCTCTGACCTCACCTCTATCCAACGCAGTTGGGACATTGCGGCCAGCGCCGCTTCGGCGCAGATTAGCTCTTTCCGGGCGTCATGAGGTACAGCAACCCCGCCACGGCGAGCGCGAAGACTGCGACGACATCGGCAATGACAACTCGTTTTAGTGCTGCGTTAAAATCACCAACAGACCACGCGATGCCGATGAACGAAATTACGCTGACGAAGCCTGCGAGGAAAGCTATCGGCTGCAGCTCGGGACGAAAGGCGGCATACACCAGAAATAGCCCAAGGAGGCCGAATAATACGGCTCGGTGACGCATGAGAATCACCAGGTTTGGATCCTGCAACGTTAAACCGTACAGCGCCGAGAGACGCTCCGCACCGAGCACACCCGGGACGGGTAGCAGGTGAATGATACCCACCAGAACCAGTAAACCGGAAACAGCTTTTTCCACGTGGTCAAACTCCTTTTGAATAACTGTAATTAGCCGACTGGTTTATCAGTTCCGGTCGCCCTCGGAACGCTGCAGGGCCCTCTCGAGTGACGCAAGATCTGGCGGGCCTTCCGGCCAGTGCAGGCAGCGCTGGGCATCGTGCTCCCAAGCTGCGGCGGAAGTCAGGTGAATATGCACGGCGACGGCTAAATCGCGTGCGTCATCCAACAGGCCTGCAGGCACCCAGAATCTGTCCTTTACATTCAGCTTATTCGGCACCGGACTACCGCAGACCGAACAAAAGTCACTACGATAGCCAGTTGATCTGCTGAATGACCTGATGCGATCCTGGCCGGACAGCCAACGGAATGCGCTCTCTGCGACAATCGTGGCCGCATTGGCCGCGGCACCAGTGACCTTGCGGCAGAGCGAACAATGGCACTGATACAGATTCGGGAGCTTACCTTCGATTTCGAAGCTCACGGCTCCGCATAGGCACTGACCTTTCAACGCGTACACTCTCAAATCGGGCGGTGCTCGGTGCCAGCACCGGGGGTGAGACAGAGGGGCAGATTATGCGACCTTGAGTCGAGGGCGCAAGCGCTGTTCAGCATCAGCCGCCATCGAGTTTCAGATAGCCAACTCAGGCGACCCGCCTTCATTACTCGCTCAATGACTCCCCTGGCGAAAGTACCCAGCAACGCTCGTTATGGGTATAACCTATGCGTCCGTAGTAGTCTTTCGCCAAAGGCGCCGCGAGCAAAATGATGCTGCAGTGTGGCCCGAGCTGCTGCTGTGTCAGAACCTGCAAGCGCTTACCGATGCCAGAGGTCTGGTAGGCTTCGTCGACTGCGAGATCAGATAAGTAACAGGCGTAGTGAAAGTCCGTGACGCTTCGGGCGATGCCTACAAGTCTCGAACTATCCCATGCGCTGATGATCAGATTTGCATTTCTGATCATGCCTTCAATGCAGGTGCGGTCATCCAGGGGGCGGCGCACGCCAAGAGAGGTGTTCTCCAATAATCCGATGAATTGGTCTGCGGAGACTGAGTGATTGATTCTATATTCGATGGTCATGGCTGAGGCTGTTACTCGACTGTCTTTGGGAGACTCATCATACCTTCAAACTCAAGTCGTTAGATAATGGCCACCTAGCAGACGAAACCATGCAAGCGGCCATTTTACGCAGCTGCCAACTACGCTCTGTTGATCTTCGTATGTTCCTCATGACGCATCCGCTTTTAGCAGCGCGTGCATTCAAATCATTCGACGGATGAACAATTCATGAGCAGCAAAATTGCAATCGTCACAGGCGGAAGTCGCGGCCTCGGCCGTAATACCGTACAGCACCTTGCCCAGCGCGGCGCAGATGTCATTCTTACCTATCACAGCGACCAGAAAGCCGCTGATGAAGTTGTCGCTGACGTCGAGAAGCTCGGCGGGAAGGCCCTAGCGTTTCAACTTGATACCGGCGATAGCAGCAGCTTTCAAACGTTCGCTGATGAGGTGCGTCTGGCTCTGCAGCAGCATTGGCAGCGGCATGATTTCAATTTTCTGGTCAATAACGCTGGAATGGGCATTAGCGCGAGTTTCGTCGATACAACCGAAGCCCAGGTAGAGGCGTTGTTCAATGTTCATTTCAAAGGTGTGTTTTTCCTCACGCAAAAGCTGCTGCCATTGATGGCGGACGGCGGCCGCATCATCAATCTCTCGAGTGGGCTCGCCCGTTTTTCATTACCAGGCAACTCTGCTTACGGGGCCATGAAGGGCGCTATCGATGTGCTCACCCGGTATATGGCGCTTGAGCTGGGGCCTCGTGGAATAACGGTGAATTCTGTGGCGCCTGGCGCCATCGAGACCGACTTTGGCGGAGGCAAAGTCCGTGACGATGCAGAAATCAATGAACAGATTGCCAGCAAGACGGCTCTGGGCCGTGTGGGTGTGCCTGATGATATCGGCGCGCTGATCGCCAGTCTGCTAGGCAATGAGCACGGCTGGATCAATGGTCAGCGTATCGAGGCCTCTGGAGGAATAATGCTGTAAGTTTTTGGTGTCGTTGGCATAAGTATCTTGTAGGGGAGGCGGGGCGCTGATTGGCGTTTCGGCGAAGGTCCCTGTACGCTCTCCCTGACAATCTCTTCTACACCGCGCTTCTCTCTGTCGCAATCCAAGTCTATGATGTGTAGGGCAATTATGGATTCGATTCTGCCAGGGAGGCACTATGATATTGGACCACCTACGATCATTAACCGGAACGAGACTGGATCGGCCAGATCTCGTCGCATCGACTCTCAATTACGCGTCTTATCAATCCCCCCATGTCACAGGGGGCGACTTTATAGGGATCGACCCTCTCAAGGAAAACCTGGCGCATTTTCTAATACACCGCGGCGAGCGCCTCGAACAGATTACGTCCCTGCTCAGAAAGTATGATCTTGATCCAGAACCGGCCATCACGCCTGGTGAGGCCCCCGCAGGGTTTCTCGACGCGCTGGACAGCTGGGTTGCCAATTACTGGCGCACAGGGCGTATTTCGAAAAAGCAGCTATCTCGCGACTTCTGGACAAGACACCAGGACGATGGCTCATCGCAACTGTATGGTTTTCTATCCGACATCGGTTTGCTGCTCGGTGAGATCCTGATCGCGCAGCGCCAGAGCTGTGAGTGGGGTTTTGATCCTATGGCGAGAAAGCGGGAGCACTCGAGCTTTGTCAATCGTATAGTGGTCACAGGTCTGGCCGTGCCCGCCGACAACACTATTCCGAGCTTTTATGATCCTGGGCTCTCGGCTTTTTATGCGCTGAGGACTGTGCGATTCCATCCGGACCCAAGTGCGCATGATCTTACGCTGAATCTAAGGGCACGGCTGACTTACTACCCCTCACTAATAACAAGCAGTTCTCCCCTTGAGTCTGGTATCGTGAAGCCCAAACGTGCCAGCAAGAAAACACCGGTGACTCACGAATGATCAAGCTGTATCAGTTTCCAATATCGCACTACTGTGAAAAGGCGCGCTGGGCGCTCGACTTCAAGGGGATTCCTTATGAAGCCGTCAACCTCATTCCGGGTCTGCATGTTCCCATCATGAAGAGGCTGACCGGTCGGACCAGTGTACCGGTCGTGGTGGACGGTGAAAGCGTCATAGCCGGCTCAGACCGAATATTCGACCATCTGGACGAAACCCGCCCAGAGCCATCACTCATGCCCGAGTCTGCAGCGCAGCAGAAGGCCGTGCGTGAGTGGGAGAATTTCGCTGACAAGGAAGTAGGCCCACATGTCAGGCGTTATTGCTATCACACGCTGCTGAACTATCCCGAAATCGTCAAACCATTCTTCACCACCGGTGGTCCCTGGTATGGCGGGGTCTATTTACGGGCGGCCTTTCCGGTCTTGCGGATAGGTATGCGTAAAGCCATGAACATCAACGAAGCGGGCGCGAGCCGTTCGCTCGAGCAGATCATTAGCGCGGTAGATCGCTTCCATGAGGCGGCAACGGACACTGGGTATCTCGTGGGTGACAGTTTCACTCGGGCAGACATGACCGCGGCTGCCCTGCTCGCCCCACTCTGCCGGCCAGAAGGCTACGGCCTGAAATGGCCGGAGACCCTGCCTGAGCCACTGGCGAGTACCGCCGAGCAGCTTGCTCCGAAGCTTGAGTGGGTGCTGCGGGTTTATGAGAAACATCGACAGCCTTTCAATTAGACGGGCCATGACTTTCAATTAGACGGGCGAAGACTTTCAATTGGACGGCGCTCAACTGCCTGGACTGTCAGACTCTCTGGCGGGCAGGATGGAGATCACTTCCGCAGCAAGGACAAGGTCGAAGTCGATATTGTCATCGAGCGCGGCCGCCAAATTGCCGGCGTGGAAGTCAAGGCTGCAGCTACGGTCACAGAACGCGATTTCAATGGGCTCAGGCAGTTGAAAGATGCTTGCGGGGACCGATTCTCTGCCGGTGTACTGTTGTACGACGGTGGAAATGTGCTGCGCTTTGGGGAAAGATTATTTGCCGTTCCTATTGCTGCATTGCTCACAACAGTTTGATTCGGGGGCCATCTGCACAGGGATTAAAGATAATCCTCAATCGGCAGCAGCGAAATCAACCAGGCCTTAGTTCGCAGCCACCAGTCGGTGTCAGGTTCGCTGGAGAGCGTCTGGTTCAAGCCCTGCCATTGCAGGTCGCCATCCTCATCGAGCTCTACCTCCCAACTATTCGCAGGCGCCATGCCCAGCTCGATCGAATCTGCGACCTTAGCTGCAAGCTCTGGACTGTGGATGAGGAGCACGGTTTCGCCGTTCAGGTACATAGCGCGCAGATTGGCGTTGAAAGAGCCGATGTAGAGCACCCTTCGATCGAACACCGCCGTTTTCGAATGTAGGCCGACGATACCATCTGTGCAGAATTCATCATAAGCGATCCAGACGGTGCAAGCTGCTGCGTCTGGCCGCAATTCGTACAGCTCGAATCCGTGTTCGAGGGCCTCGGGCCGCCATCGTGCGTACCCGGCGTGATTGGGTACAACATCGTTCGAGGCCAGCGAATTAGTTAGAACGGCGATCCTCAGGGGCTCTTTGTTGAGCGATCTGATTTGAGCCAGCGCTTCGTCATCCAGGATGAAGTAGGCTGACTCGATCAGCACTTCAGACTCAGCTGTCTTCACCGCATCTGCGAGCGCCTGCGCCGCGACGGTGAGTTGGTCGGGCAGTGCATCAGGATCAACCAAGGGCGGCTCGAATATGAAATCGGCTTCGGCCCAGGTGAGCGTGGCCATACTCTGCGTCAGCACATCAAGCGCGGCCTCTTGGCCGACAGGCACGTCCAACTTCAGGCCATCTGTTTCTGAAGCGCGATCTCGAGCCTCGGCAATCCGCTCGCTGTAGGCCGCCTCGCTCGGCGTTGTAGAAGCCAGCTCACCTACTGGACGCGACCACTCACTTCCCCAGAAAGCATCGAAGTTCGCAGAGAAGCCATTGACGACCGGCCCCACTGCGAGCACGTCTCGATCGCGAAAATTCAGCGTCGCATGCTCGTCGAAGTACTCATCTCCGATGTTACGCCCACCGATAATCCCAACGACACCGTCGACGACAAGGCTCTTGTTGTGCATGCGCCGGTTCAGACGGTCAAAGTCGGTAAGGAATGACAACCATTTACCAGCACCCTCACGCACTGGCGCCGGGTTATACACCTTGATATCGATATTGGGATGCGACGCGAACAGCGCAAGCAAATCGTCACGGCCACCCAGGTTGATGTCGTCGAGTATCACCCGCACCCGTACTCCCCGGTCGGCCGCCACGAGCAGACGGCGGGCCAGGTAAAGCCCCGAGGTGTCGCTGTTCCAGATGTAGTACTGGGCATCGATGCTTGAATTCGCTGCATCGATCATCGCCGCTCGGTAGAGGAAGGCTTCACGCCCAGTATCGAGAATGTGAAAACCCGACTGCTCTGGATGGGGTTCAGCGGCGGTGGTGGCTATCGTGTCGAGCGCAGGCGCTGCTGAGGCGGCGCCTGCGAAAGTGAACAGAATATAGAGCATCACACGTGCGAAGAGATCGTTCACTTTACTGCCCAGTGGCGAATGTTGCTCGAATCCTAGCAGATCCCGTTTTCATCAGCAGCAGATAGACCTTCCATATTTTTCGCCGGGAAGACAATGTACGCACCCAACCGTACCACTTGCTACTCATGCGCTGATTCATTCGCCTGGAGCCTCACCAATGTCTGTACTCAACAAGCGTCGACGCTACCACATGCTCCATAAGCTGGAAGAGCATCTGGAGATTCCGATGTTTCTCCTGGCCGTTGCCTGGCTGGTGCTCCTTCTCATCGAACTGACAAAGGGATTGAGTCTCATGCAGGAACGGTTCGTAATGGGCATCTGGATTATTTTCATACTAGAGTATCTGCTCAAGTTCATCCTCGCGCCGCACAAGCTTCGCTACGTAAAGCAGCAATGGCTGACACTGATCGCGCTCTTCATACCGGCCTTCCGGGCCTTCAGGCTGTTGAACGCTATACGCGTACTGCGAGTCACGCCCGTATTGACTACGACCAGGATGGTGAGGGCGCTGACCTCGGGCAGTCGTTTCATTCGTGCCATGCAGGAGGCCCAGGGTCCGCAACCAAGCCCGGAAATGAACGTCGGTGTATTGCTGGCCGTCAGCCGTTCGACTGACGTAAGTACGATTCGTAGCTTTGCCCGTCGTATCTCTGAGCAAGCCAAGTCGCCCCTCCAGGCGGCGAGCGGCATTGACTGGAAGTTTCATATTACCGACCCGATCATGCTCGAGTCAGAAAACTCGTTACGCCCCTCCGACTTCCTTGATGATGCCAGCTTACGCATGGCTGAAGGGCCCTTCGATGCCGTCATCGTCATCACTGATGTCGGACTGCTTTCTCGCCAGAAGCATATGGAGGCCGGACTGGCATCGTCGGTGACACGGGTCATGATCATGTCGACCCGAGAATTGGTAGCCGCCCGCAGAGGCGATCCAGCTCGTGGTTATGCATCCGATCTTGTACTGCAGGATGGTCTCACACTCCTGCTGCACCTGCTGGGCCGCATGTGTGGCCTGAACAACAAGACCAGCCGACAGTCGTCGATCATGCGGCCTTTTCGTCGTAGTGATGCAGTGAGGCCAAAGCCCACTTTCACCGACAAGGAGCGGCAGGTGTTGCACAAACGGGCGCCGCGCCTGCCGGAGCGCGAGCTGCGAGGGAGTAACGTGCTAACCCGCCTGGTATTCCACATGCTCATGGCGTTCAGGCATCTACCCACGCTGGTGAGGCCGCTGCTGCGCAATCGCGCATTGCTTCTGCCGCTGTCCTTGCCGAGCCTGGCGACAGCTGCAGTAGCCCCCTCGTTTCTGCTGGTATTTACAGCTGAAATCTGGGATGTCGGGTTGAATATGTCGAATCAGACTACTGCCTGGTATGCGGTGGTGAGTATCGTGGCGGCGAGCTTCTACCTGGTCAGGATTCAGTCGCTCTTCCTGCCTCACCGGGAAAAGCGTGTTCTGACCGAACATCTTGCCGTTGCGAACGCCGTTATTTTCCTAAGCATACTGCTGGCTTGTGTGGGCCTGTTTTTCCTGGTCGCTAGCCTGATGTTCCTGGTGGAAATCTACATTTTCCCCGAAGGCCTGATGAAAACCTGGCCCACCCTGCTGGACCAGGTCGAGATCAACTGGGGTGACAAGGCCCGACTGGCAGCATTCATCAGTACCATCGGCGTAACCACCGGTGCACTGGCTGGGGGACTCGATAGCAGAACCGTGATTCGGCACCTGGCACTCTTTCATGAGGAGCGCTGAGTGCATTAGGCCGGACGCGGCAGCGCGCCGTCGATCAGGAAATCTTCCAGCTGAAAATGTATAACTTCCCTTTCGGCAAGCTGCTTGAAAGACACGGCAGAGGCGCTGACTTCACAGAACCACTGCTGCATCGCGTCGGGCTTCCTGCATTCGAAAGCCGCTGGCGTGAACAGCGCGACGCACAAACCATGAGAAGGATCGTGCGCCGAGCCATACTCGAAAGCCTCCACGCCCGCCTCACGCATTTGTGATCCCAAAGTCTGGGTCTGGCTGTAGTTGGACGGGTGCGTGAGCACTGTCATGTATTCGTCGAATGGCGGACGCTGAAGCTGTATGCCGCGCCCGGTTCTGTAGAGAGCCGAAAACAGTGTGTGACTCGTGCGAATGCTGTCTTTAACCGGCTCAGCCGACATCGAAAACCAGAAGACAAAACGGTAATAGGCGGACTCAGCAAGTGTGACTTCAACGTCCCCACCGCCGTAAAACATCCCCGGCTCGTGAGTTCTGCCGAAGCGCGACCCCCACTTTAGTGGCGGATAACGGAATGGTGTAAGCAACAGATAGTGAAGCGAAGCAAGCTGTTGTGCATATGCACCCCCTCCGTCTAAACGATGCGCTGGTTTCGCGGTTTCTAGCAACTCCTCGAGCAAAGCCTGCTCTTCCAGTGTATCTACATAGCCGAGCGTAGCCACCTGTTCCTGACTTTCCACCAACCGGTACAACTTGCCGTTCAAAGGCCTTATTTGCAGTGTACCCTGCGAACTTTCCCAGATATTCAAAGCCGAATTCGTCAAACTTTGCCCCTTATCGCGTCGACGAACTGCAGCACCGTAAGCAAACCTTCAATAGTTTCAATCTGTTGAACTGGCACCCCGCCCGTCACCGAGTTCGGCGTGCGCATGAAATGCTGCATCCATGTCTTGTCTCCCCCGGTCAAGGCGAATAACGCTCGGGCAAGCCTGATCAACAGTAAGGCCAGCTCGCCTTGCTTCGATTGTGGGGACAGCGATGCTGCTTGCTTGAGCCTGCTGACCGCCGTGCGATGCAGACCCAGGACCGCAGCCAACTGCGCCTGCTTCAGACCAAGTTGATCTGCTGCGCGCAGCACAGCCTTAGCCAGAACGGCTTCAGGTGTTGGAATGGATCGAGTCATTGCAGACATTTAGAAGCTCCTGTCTTGTATGGGAACAGTGTACTCTAGACGTGCTCTATGCACAAATTACGGTTTTTTGTGAATATAGCACTTAATACGTCTTCCGCCTCTGTCGATAAAACCCGGGAATGTCGATATAGGATGCACATATGTCGATGCCGTAAATACATCCAGCTTAACCCGCACGCTGGAATGCCTCCTGCAAAAAATCGATCAACGCCGTCACCTTCGGCGCCACATGTTTCCTTGTCGGATACATCGCATAAATGCCGAGCTCCGCCGCGTGGTACTCAGGAAGCACCTCGACCAGGCTGCCATCAGCGATATCACGCCCCACCAGAAAGTCCGGCTGCAAGGTAACCCCCTGCCCCGCTAGCGCCAGTGCGCGGCAAGTATCGCCGTTGTTAGAGCTCATGGCCGGGCGGGTTCTCACGCTGACTGGGCCACCTGGCCCGTCGAAATGCCACTCGTCGCCTTTGGCTGAGTAGCTGTAGGCGATGATGCGGTGGCTGGTAAGGTCGGCGGGTGTTTGAGGTTCGCCAAAGGCTTCGAGATAGCCGGGTGAGGCGCACATGACGATGCGGGTGCTGGCGAAGCGGCGGCTGATGAGGGTGGAGTTGGACAGGGCCGCGATGCGTATGGCGATATCGTAGCCCTCCTCCACCAAGTCGACCATGCGGTCAGACAGGTTGATATCGATTCTGACCTTGGGGTTCTGCTCAAGAAAATCACCCCACAGCGGCGCGAGGTGGCTGATGCCGAAGGTGAGCGGCGCGTTCACGCGCAGGAGACCGCTGGCTTCGCCGCGACGGCTGCTCAGCTCGGTCTCCGCGGCGTCAAGGCTGGCGAGCAGTTCACGGCAGCGGTAGTAGAAGACATCGCCCTCCTCGGTCAGCGACAGGCGTCTTGTGGTCCTGTGCAGCAGGCGTAGGCCGAGCCTGGCTTCGAGGTCTGCGATATAGCGTGAGACAGCAGCCTTCGACATGGCGAGACCATCAGCGGCGCCAACAAAGCTGCCGGCTTCAACGACAGCCGTAAAGGTCTGCATCTCCAAAAACTTATCCATCAGCGATTGTCTCACTTAATGCAACAGTGCATGTCATTTAGGCAGGTTTATCCCGGTGATGCCAGCCTTTAAAGTGAATACATCATTCACCTGACAGGCAGATCAGCATGAGCACACTTCAGAATAAGGTATTCGGCAGCAACTCAGGCTGGGGCGCATTGGCACTCCGCATCCCCGTCGGCATCATCTTCATGGCGCATGGCGCACAGAAGCTATTCGGCTGGTTCGGCGGCTACGGGCTCGAAGCCACGGGCCAATGGATGGACTCGATCGGCATGAGCCCAGGCTACCTGATGGCACTGTTGGCCGGTTCGGCCGAGTTCTTCGGTGGTCTTGCGCTGGTCGTGGGACTGCTGGTACGTCCAGCTGGTTTCGTCCTCGCCATTACCATGCTGGTCGCCATCTTCAGCGTGCATATCGGCAACGGCCTGTTCATGAGCAACAACGGCTATGAATTCGCGCTGGCCTTGCTGTCCGCTACAGTCGCTATGACGATCATGGGTGCGGGTCGGGCATCGGTCGACACGGCCATAGCCAGGCGATAACCCCTATGAGGATACCCGGCCTTCTCGTCTCGCCCGACCCCCACTTTCGAACTGGAGCCGGGTGAGGCTGGCGGCGCGTGCATGGGGTGCTGACATTACGTCCGCAAGCTGTCCAAACGTTACAGCCGTCTACCCGTACTTACGGGACCTACTCATCTTCCGATAGCTACTCGGCGTTACCCCCGTCCACTGTTTGAAGGCCCGGGAAAACGTCGCGGCTTCCGTGAAGCCCACCTTGAAACCTATGTCAGCAATCGTCAGTTGGCGTTGCTCAAACAGGTTTATTGCCATGTCGCGCCGAGCGTTGTCTTTCAATTGCTGAAAACGACTGCCTTCACCGGTGAGTTTTCGCCGCAGCGTTCTGGAGGTCACGCTCAACCTGTCAGCCACTTGTTCAATATCGGACTCTTCCCCCAGTAGCCTCATAACGTCAGCAGTCCACACGCCATGGAACGACTGCTTTCTGAACCAGCGCAGCGGTATCTGCTGCAGATAGCCTGCGAGCTCGTCGGCATTTCGCACCACAGGCAAGTCCAACTCTTCCGCCTTGAATAACAGTGCATTGTGAGGACTTTCAAACTCGCACGGACTGGGAAACATCAAGCCATATTCCTGATAATGATCGGGCCTGGGGTATCGCAGGCAGACCTTGACCAGAGGAATCACGTGTCCCGTCAGCCAGCTCAGGAAGCGGTGAACAATGAGCAGTAGCAACTCGATCAAAAGGCTCTCAGGCACCGAATCGGGGCGTGAGGGTTTGAAGTCAGGGATTACCCTACACGCGAGCACGTCACCAGTCCTGTGTAGCCGAACTGCCAATTGATCTCCAGTCAGGTCATAAAATCGGACGATGTAAGCAAGCACATCTGACATATCCTTACAGGTAATGAGGTGCTCAGCCAACAGTCTGAACATGCCGACTCTCATTTTCTGACGGGTGAATCCCAGCAGCTCATCGTCACCGAAGCGCCAGCAGTTGTTCACGATATCGGCCAACTGGGCGGCCAGTATTCTCGCTTTCGGGTGCGCCAGTTGGGCCGGGGTCAGCCCGGTGTCACGCAATATGTGTTCTTCACTCGCGCCCATCGACAGGCCGTTTGCCAGGTGAGTCCGGGCAAAGTAGCTGGCGATGGTCATCCGATCAGACAGTTGATACTCAGCACTCATCTTGCACTTCCCGTCTCTGTCCGCATTCGCTAATAGAAGCGACCAAGCCGCAATGGTACGGTAAATAAGACCAGGTGGCAGTTGATGAATGGATTGCAGCAGATCTGCTCGGAGCGAAACCTGGCCAGACTCCCATCGATGCTGTGTAAATCCGCTATTCTGAAATATCCAGGCAACAGAAGAATCAACAGTAATGGTTCACAGTGCAATTCACCAATCTTGGGGCCGCTCATGAGTAGTATGAGCGATTTCATTCGCTGGACAGAGCGATTCGCCGCCGTCGATCCGCAGCACCCGGACGCTCGTGACGTTCGTAGACACCCAGCACTAGCTTCGGTACTCATGGCCTTCATTGGTTACCACGTCCCGTACTCGTTGGCAGCCATTGCCATGCTGATGGGCTTCAAGCCTTTCGGGGTTGCGCCACTGGCCTATCTGTACCTGTTTATCGTGATTATCAACCTTCTGGCTTACACCCTGATTCTTCGAGTCAGGCGAATCAGTCAGCGCTTCATATACCGGCAAACAATCTTTCAGCTGGCCGCATGGCTGGTCATGTTTACGCTCTATACACTATTACTGGCCGAACATCGGGCGGTGGCGCTTGTATGTGCTCTGATGACCTGTGCCTTCGTCGCGCTCATCGGGAACTGGAAAGAAGGACTCGTGCTCTGTGTGAGCGCATCACTCAGCTATCTCTTCGCCGTCGCAGTGGCTTACGACCGGTTCGGCCAGCCCGTCGATGTCGTGAGCGAAACCCTGTTTCTTGGCGCGTTTATCCTGGTGAGCCTGTATCTCACCATGATGGGCAGCACGATGCGTTTAAGCCGGGACAAAGCCAGGCAGACCAAGCTCAGCTTGCAAAAGACCCAGGCCGAACTTAGCCAGGTGATGTCGCAATTGGAACGCCGAGCCCGCACAGACGAGCTGACAGGTTTACACAATCGGCGACACGGTCGTGAGGTCCTTGGTGCTCTGCAGCTTGCCCTGGAGACCCAGTCGTCTGCAGCGACCGTCATGCTTCTGGACATCGACAAGTTCAAGGCGATCAACGACAACTACGGTCACGACACTGGTGACGCCGTACTGAAGACGGTTGCGAAGACGCTGGCAAGTTTGAAGCGGGACGATGACCTGCTGGCCCGGTGGGGCGGCGAGGAGTTTTTGATCGCCTGGCCACGTACGACGCTTCCAGCGGCGGCAATCATTGCGAATCGATTACGCCATGCTGTCGAGGAACTGGAGATCGATGCTGACTCGGCTCGAATCCATATCACTTTCAGTGCAGGCCTCGCCGAATTGAAGCCAGGCGTAAGTCTCAACGAGATCATCAAGACAGCTGACGATTGGCTGTATGAGGCCAAGAGAACTGGCCGGAATCGGGTGTGCCATCAGTCATGAGGTCCGGAAGCTGTGCCAACCGGATAAGCACCGTACACTATGTCCGAATATGCTAACCATTGACTGTATCCATCATTGTTTCAGCCGGGCCGCAACGCAATACTTTGACTCGATATCACGACTGACAGCGAGAAATGTATGGCCGATTCCAGAAGTGTCGACTCCGAAGAAATCCAGATGTTCAGAGACATGGTGCTGCGCTTTCTGGAGCAGGAAGTATTACCCAACTACGAGCGTTGGGAAAAGAATCACGAGATGCCCAGGCAGATGTGGAACACCATGGGCAAGGCCGGCCTGTTACTGGTCGATTTTCCGGAGCAGTACGGTGCGGCAGAAGCGAGTTTCGATGTCTGCCAGATGATTCAGGAAGAAATGTGTCGCCTGAATCTGCATGGCCTGGCCACTGGCTATAACATCCATGCCAATATTGTGGCTCCGTACATACTCCATATTGGTACCGACGCCCAACGTGAGCGATGGCTGCCACCAATGGTGACCGGCGAAGTTGTCACTGCGCTGGCCATGACTGAACCCGGCGCGGGTAGCGACCTGGCGGGCATGCGCACCAGTGCTGTGAAGGAGGGCGATCACTACATCCTCAACGGTTCGAAGACCTTCATCACGAACGGCAATATAGCCGACATGGTTATCGTCTGCGCCAAGACCGATACCAAAGCCGGTGCGAAAGGGATCTCGCTGTTTCTGGTCGATACCAGCATCAAGGGCTTTTCCACGGGCAAGCCGATTCACAAGATTGGCCAGCACTCCAGCGACACCGCTGAGCTGTTCTTCGAGAATATGGCTATTCCGGCCGACGCCTTGCTGGGCGAGGTAGGCAAAGGCTTCGCCTATCTGATGCAGGAACTGCCCAGAGAGCGGCTGGGCTGTGCGGTACAGGCGATAGGTCATGCGCAAGGGGCTCTGGATATTACCTGTGCGTACGTGAAGGAACGTAAGGCCTTCGGTGGAACGGTGGCACAGTTTCAGAACACCCGCTTCAAGCTCGCCGAGTGCCAGACCGAGCTGGAAATGTGCCGGGCGCTGCTGGAGAAACACATGCTGAAATACCAGGCAGGTGTCATGACGGTGCAGGATGCGGCCATGCTCAAGCTGGCTGCCACGGAAATGCAGTTGACCATGGTCAATGAATGCCTGCAGTTATTCGGCGGCTATGGCTATACCGACGAATACCCTATCTCGCGCTTTTACCGTGATGCCCGAGTCCAGACCATTTACGCTGGCTCATCAGAGATCATGAAAGAAGTGATCGCTCGCGGCATCCTCGGCCGCTGAGCGCTTCTGTCATCCGCCTGCCTTTACTCGTGAGATCGTTATGACTCTACCCGTACAGTTCAAAGATCGATTACGTCTGCCGCTGGTCATCTCGCCGATGTTCATAGCCAGTAACCCCGAGCTTGTGGTCGAAGCCTGCAAAGCCGGCGCAGTGGGTACCTTTCCGGCGCTCAACCAGCGCACCAGCGAGGGCTTCGAAGCCTGGGTTCTGGACATCAAGAAGCGCTTGTCAGATTGGGAAGCCGAGACCGGGAGAAAGTCCGCACCGTTCGGCGTCAATCTGATTGTCCACAAGAGTAACCCCCGCTGGCAGGCGGACCTGGCGATTTGTGTGAAACACAAAGTCCCCCTGGTCATTACGTCCCTGGGCGCCGTGGCTGACCTAGTCGAGGCGGTGCATGGGTATGGCGGCATCGTCTTTCATGATGTCGTCAACACGCGCCATGCCAGGAAAGCAGCGGACGCTGGCGTAGATGGCCTTATTGCCGTCTGCAACGGCGCCGGTGGACATGCAGGCACCACCAGCCCCTTTGCCTTGATCGCCGAAATCAGACAGTTCTTTACCAAGACACTGTTGCTGGCAGGCAGTCTTTCCAATGGTCGAGACATCGCAGCCGCCGAAATGATGGGCGCAGACCTCGCGTACATGGGGACTCGATTCCTGGCCACCACAGAAGCCAATGTCACCGACGACTACAAGCAGATGCTGATCGACTCTCAGTCCGCAGACATTGTCTATACGCCAAAGATATCCGGGGTGAACGCCAACTTCATGCGTCAGAGCATTGAAGACGCGGGCATCGATCCGGCCGACCTCAGCCCCAAAGCGGAGCTGGATTTCGGTAGCGAGCTGGACATGGATACCAGCGAGAGAGGCACAGAGAAAAAAGCCTGGCGCGATATCTGGTCCGCCGGCCAGGGCGTGGGCTCCATCGACCAGGTACAAGGCGCTGGCGAACTCGTCGACAACCTGGTTGCTGAATATCACCAGGCAATCAACGAACAGCACGAACGCAGTGCCGAGCAGTTTCCACTGACCGAACGCCATAACAAATAAGAGGCTACGCCATGCAATACAAGACGCTGGAATACAAGGTAGAGGAAAAAATCCTGACCCTGAGCCTGAACCGCCCTGAGCAGATGAACGCGTTCACGGTAGAAATGGCCGGTGAACTGGTTCATGCCTTCAATCGGGCCAGTGATGACGATGACGTGAGCGTTATCGTTGTTACCGGCAAGGGAGGCGCATTCTGCGCCGGCATGGATCTGACCCGCGAAGGTAATGTGTTCGGTCTAGATGAAAGCCAGCAGCCCACCTTGGAAGACATGCAGAATACCTTCAACATTCCAGGTGTCAGCGACACGGGCGGCATGGTTAACCTGAGCATCTACGAGTGCAAGAAACCAGTCATTGCGGCGATCAATGGCGCCGCCGTCGGCGTGGGCGCCACCATGTTGGCCGCCATGGATATCCGCCTGGCCTCACAGAAAGCCAGGATAGGCTTTGTGTTCGAGAAAATCGGCATCACGCCTGAGGCATGTTCAAGCTGGTTTCTGCCTCGAATAGTCGGTCTCAGCCAAGCCCTGGAATGGGTGTATACAGGCGACATCATCGACGCCGATACAGCGAAGGAAGCCGGTTTCGTGCGCTCCGTGCATGCCCCCGAGGATCTACTCGAAGCAGCCTACGAACTGGCGCGAAAAATCACCGGGAAGTCACAGGTCGCCATAACGCTAGCGAGGCAAATGATGCTGAGACTCTCGGCTGCGCCAAGCCCGAGAGATGCCCATAATGTCGACTCACTGGCCATTTTCTACACCAGCCAGGTGGATGGTAAGGAAGGCGTGAAATCGTTTCTTGAAAAGCGGGATCCGGAATTCACTTCGAAGTCCTCCACGGATATGCCGAGCTTCTATCCCTGGTGGAAATGAGGTAGGCGCCGCTCAAATCATCTCCGTCAGCAAAACCTCTGGATCTCGCAAGACCCGCTCGAAATCCTCCGCGGGCAGCGCAGGTCGAAACAGAAAGCCCTGAAAGCAGTGACACCCCATTTCACTCAGCAGCGCCATCTGCGCCTTTGTCTCCACACCCTCTGCAATGACATCAAGACCCATGGCTTCAGCCAGGGTCATGATGGTCTGGGCAATCGCAGCGTCATCGGCATTCGTTAGAATGTCGCGGACGAATGACCGGTCGATCTTGAAGGTCGACAGGGGAAGCCGTTTGAGATAACTCAATGAGGAGTAGCCGGTCCCGAAATCGTCCAGTACCAGTTGCAGACCGCTGAGCTGCATCTGTTTCATATTCTCAATCGCATCTTCTGTGTTTTCCAGCAGGATGGACTCGGTCAGCTCGAGCTTCAGGCTGGAAGCCTCGACATGCCAGGCCTTCATACTCTTACGCATTTTTGCCAGGCAGTCGGTCTGGTGAAACTGCCGCGCGCTCAGGTTGACGGCAATCTTGATCGGCAAAAGCTGTCTGGCCCATGCGGCCAGCTGGGAGCAGGTCTGGTTGAAGACCCAGTCGCCGAGCTCTTCAATCAAGCCGCAGTCCTCCGCAATCGGGATGAACTCCTCCGGGGGCACGGGACCCAAACCGGGATGCTGCCACCGCAACAGGGCTTCGGCACCCACAATGGTCAAATTCTCAAGCACCTGGGGCTGGTAATGGATTTGCAGCTGGTCACCACGATCGAGCGCGGCTCTCAAGCCTTTCTCCAGGGCGCGCCGCCGTCTTGACTCATTCTGCAGCTGCGCATCATAAAAATGGTTGGTATTCCGTCCCTTGCCCTTGGCCTTGTACATCGCCAGATCGGCCTGCATGAGCAGCGTCTCGGCACTATCAGTCGCGCCATCGACCAGGGCGATACCCACACTTCCGGATATTATGACCCTGGCCCTTGCCAAGGTAACTGGATGCTGCACCGCAGCATTGATCTTCCCTGCCAGAAGACTCGCCTGCCTGGCAGCAAGGGTATCATCCGGAGAAAGCTCCGGAGTCAGTAGAACGAACTCATCGCCGCCGATACGACACAGGGTGTCTTCATCGCGCATATCATGTTTGAGGCGCGCAGCAATCACCCTGAGCAGCTCATCGCCGCCATTGTGCCCGCAGGTATCGTTGATGCGCTTGAAGTTGTCCAGATCGATATAAAACAGGGCGCCAAAACTGCGGCCGCGCTGACTGATCTTGATGGCCTGCCTCAGACGATCCATAAATAGAATACGGTTCGGGAGACCGGTTAGCGGATCCTGAAACGCCATCGCCACCATCTGCTCTTCAGCCTGCCGAAGATCCGTAACGTCCAGGCTAATACCGGTCAGATGCCTGGGGAAGCCTGCCTGATCCCAGGACACCTGGGCTCGACTAACCAGGTGACGAATCTCACCACTCGGCCGAACGATACGAAATTCGCTATTCAGCGGCTGAGGGGTGGACAGTGCCTGCTTCAGGTCAGATTCGAGCCGGCGTCGGTCATCCTCGTGCACACAGTTGAGCCAGAGCTGCCTTTCGCCATTGAATTGCCCTGGAGACAGGCCATAAATCCTGTACATCCAGTGGTCCCAGTTGAGCTTATGCGTTTCGAGATCGTACTCCCAGATACCGATCTGTCCGGCGTCTGCAGCCAGAGCGAGCCGCTCCTTGGCTTGACGCAGTTCACTCTCACTCATGAAGCGATCGTGATAGATGGCCACCAGAGGCTGTCCGGACTCCGGCAGTAGCAGCGCCCTGAGCAGGAACCAGCGGCGCTCTTCAGGGCTGTGGCAGGGATACTCGAACGTGAAGTCCTTGCGCTTGCCTTCAATGACTTCCTTGATGCCGTGCAAGGCCAGCGCGGCTGAGGTGTCACCTGACTCTATCGATCGCTGGCAGACGTCGAAATAACTCTGCCCGACCCAGGCGTCGAGCGGCCCCTTGTTCTCCTGTGAGAATCGTACCCACGCAGCATTGACGTAGAGAATGTTGCCAGATTCATCTATGACCACCACATGAGAAGCGCAATGCTCCACAAGTGCCTGCGACAGTTCGGATTTCACCTCCATTCGCATGTCTCCCTCAGGTCTTGCCGCCTGATCTCTGGTTATTTCAGATTGGCATTCAAGCGTCTTCTACATGCGCCTGGATTATAGTTCACTCCGGGACCGAGACCTTTGAAATTACTATACTCTCTTGGTGGTAAAGGGGGTAGTGAAGCAGGCTTCTGAAGGTCTTTGACGGCGCTGGTGTTGCAGCCACATCGACGGCAACGCGGTAGAAGTCGCGACATACAGCGCGATACTGCCTGGCAGTACAGTCCAGAAACAAAGCTTAACCAATGGGAACAACTTAAGACGCATGCTTTGTGGTGAAAATCACTACAATGCTGCGTCGTTTTCCTTCAGCCGAGTTGTCGCCCCTTCGATATGGTAGTAACGCAAAGCGTCCAGAAAAAGCTGGTCACAATATTGGCCTTGTGCGCACTTGCGTTCGTCGTGCTATCTGCACCAGTGATCAGCTATGTCAGCTTCAACAATCACACCCGTAACGCGAGTGATCAACAGGAACGGCTCGTCGAAGCAGTCTCTCAATCTGCTTCCATTGCGGCCTATGTTCAGAACGAAGCCATAGCCCAGGACGTTTTGAACGGTCTGATGCTGGATGATGAAATTCGTTACGTCCGCCTGTTGGGTGAAGAGGGTTTCATCGCTGAATCCGAGGGCATTCCACCGGACCAGACGATGCCTGAAACTCATCTGACCGAACATATTCTGAGATCACCGGTCGAGCCGCATGAAAAGATCGGCAGCCTCATGGTCTGGGCCAATGAGCCGCTGATCAGGCAGCGCGCCATCGATTCGGTGAAGAACGACATTCTCCTGCTGGTGAGCCTGTCGGTTCTGTTTTCCATCGCGTCGATTCTGGCGGCTAACAGACTCGTCGGTGCACCGCTGCGAGACCTCGCAAGGCAGCTCTCACAAGCCCGCCCAGGCTCCAGTGAGGTCATCCGCGTCGGTGCTGCCCATCAGCAAGACGAAATCGGGCTGGTGGCCAACAGTGTCAATTCGTTTCTCGGGATAACCCGGGAGGCTCTCGAAGCGGAGCGTGATCTGCGGCTCAAGGTAGAAAAGCTGGATCGTCATTACCGCAATATCTTCGCATCCACTCACGTCGGCATCGTCGTGATGGACGAAAACGGCGTTCTGCTCCACAACAACCCAGTGCTGTTGGAGCGGATCATTCCGCTCAGCGCCAATGATCGTTCAAGGCTCCCAGAAAAAGCCTTCTTCGATCTGGCATTCAGGCGCCCCGTCGAAGCCTGGACACTCGTCGACAGCGTTCGGGAACAGGGCGGCACCGCGAGCGCCGACCTGGAGCTTGTATCATCCGACGGGTCTCCCGCCTGGGTACATTGCATCGTGTCCAGCAGCCGGGACAAGGACACAGGCGAGCAGCTTGTCGAGGCCGTCATGTACGACGTCACTTCCCGCATCGTCGAGGCCTCGAAAGCACAGAGAATGGCACAGGAAGATCCGCTCACTGGTCTGCAGAACCGGCGTGGATGCGAGCTGTATTTCGAAAGAACGAGTAGTCAGGCGGCCGGTATGTCGGAACTGGCAGCAATGGTGCTGGACCTGGATGGGTTCAAGGCTGTCAATGATTCACTCGGCCATGCAGCCGGCGATCAGCTTCTGAAGGTGATTGCCCAACGCCTGCAGGCCTGCGTACGCAGCGACAGCGACCTGGTGGGACGTTTCGGTGGGGATGAATTTGTGGTGATCCTCAACCTGCCCTCAAAGAACGCCGATGCCGTCGGCCGGATCGCCCAAAAGATTCTGGACGAAGTATCCAGACCCATCCCGATGGACGGCGCTAGCGATGTATCGGTCGGCGTCAGTATTGGCATCGCCTGCTCACGCCACTTTCCAGGTTTCGACCAACTCATTAAAGCGGCGGACGCCGCTATGTACCTCGTTAAATCAACTGGCAAAAACAGCTTTCAGTTTGCCAAGCACGCGGATAAATAGAGCCTTGATGATTCGTTTTGACCCCTCACCGAAACACGCCAGGTATTGCCTGAGCGTTTGCCTCCTCTGCGCCTCAATGAACATTCAGGCCGATTCAAGCCTGAAAGTCTCTGGCTTTGCTACTGTCGGCTTCAGTTATGAAAACGAAGATGAGCTGGGCCTGTTCAGGGACAATACCCAGCACAAGGATCCGGATCGCGACTTTTCTCTGCTGACGGATTCCCAGTTGGGCTTGCAGGCGTCCTATCGCTTCAACCCCAAATGGCACGCCACCACCCAATTGGTTGTCGCGGATAAGGCTGAATACGATTTTGATTCGGCCACCGAATGGGCATTTGTGGGCTACTCCCCCGTGCCGGATATCGATATTCGCGCCGGGCGAATAGCGGTCGACATGTTTCAGCTCTCCGACGTCCGTCGAGTCGACTACACCTTCCTCTGGGTGCGACCACCCACCGAGATGTACGGCTGGATCGTGCCCTACTCCATTGACGGTATCGATGTGGCCAAGGCCTTTGAAATTCAACAGGTTTACATGCGCGCCAAGCTTCAGTACGGCTCGACCAAGCCTGTCATCCAGGTGCCTGACGGTAGCCAGGAATTTGAGACGGAATTTGATGATCTGGCGATTGCCTCGTTGACCGGCGAGTACCGCGACTGGTCAGCCCGGATAAGCTACGCTCATTTTCGAACGGCCGGCATGAACGACGAGTTCCGCGCTCTGACAGATGTGTTCGCTGGTATTGGCAACATGCCAGGCCCCGTGGGTGCAGAAGCCAGCCTCTTTGCCTCGGGGTTCGAGGATTCCTTCAGTGCCAACGTGGATTACTATCAACTGGGCCTCAACTACGACGATGGATTGCGCATCTTCAATATTGAGCTGGCCAAGCTGAAGAGTGAGGCTTCGATCATGCCGACAGGGAACGCCGGCTATGTCAGCCTGGGGCATCGTTTCGGCTCCCTCACCCCCTTTGTGGTCTACTCAGCGTTCCAGCCCGACAGGGACCTGGTGAACAGCTCGGCTGACTGGTCCATGATGCCAGGCGGCGAAGGTTTGAGAGACATTGCCACCAGCATTCTGAACGGGGCCTACCTCGATCAGTACACAACATCCCTTGGCCTGCGGTGGGACCCGGCGCTACGGACTGCAGTAAAAGTGCAGTATGATCGCACCTCGATCAGCGCCAGGGGTTATGGGCTCTGGGCGTTCGAGGATGGTCGACAGAATGCTGACTCAACGGTCGACGTCCTGTCGCTCTCCGTCAATGTGATTTTCTGAGGTGACGGTGAAACGATTACTGAGTTTTTTCTTATCCGCTCTCATGAGTTACGGCGTCGCAGCTGATATTTTTGTGGTCATGCATGCAGATGCTCCGGTTGAGCACCTCTCCCGTGAGGACGTTCGTGACCTGTATCTGGGCCGCAGCAAAGTGCTGCCGAATGGTGAGTTCGTACGCATTTACGACCGGGGAGAGCGCAGTGATATTCGCGCAGACTTCTTCGAGCATCTTGCCGGGATGGACTTGCGTCAGGTCGATGCATTCTGGGCGCGTCTCGTGTTTGCAGGGAGAATGCTGCCTCTGGAACACGTCAGTGACGCCACTGAGCTGGAGCGCTTTCTCGCAGCAGACATGAACACCATCAGTTATCTGGCGAGTCCGCCTGAACAGGCGAGTCTGAAGGTGGTGTATACCGCTGCGCAGTGAGGGCGCTGCCAGCTCGTCGCTATACCGAAACGGCGCATGTCTCGCGCTGATTTCGATGTTGCAAAGCTATGCGCCAATAGTTCTGGGCATTAAAGCCACTAGCCCATGCTCATTACTGAAGGTGACTTCACCGTCCTGAATCGTCACCTGGAAATTCATCGCGCGCTGAGCAAGGCCGGCCAACTGCTCTGTGGCCTCCGGGTCGAAGTTTACGCAGCTCAGATTCCTGAAGCGGGCGAGCTTGGCCTGGTTCTTTTCCCACCAGAGCGACACACTGCGACCGCCGTAGGTGTACAGCTTGACCTGCTTCGAACGGCTGCCGGCTTTGCGCAGGCGGCTCTCATCTGGCAACCCCAGTTCTATCCAGAGCTCGATCTCGTCGCTCAGACTTTTTTGCCACAGGTCTGGCTCGTCACTGCTACTCAGGCCTCTGGTAAATTCCAGCCTCTCACTGGCATTCAGCGCAAATGCCAGAAGCCGCACCATCATGCGCTCGTCGTTCTCAGATGGATGCCGCGCCAGCGTCATCTGGTGATCGGCATAATAATGGCGATCCATATCGGCAATGTTGAGCGTGACTTTGAAGATGGTCGCTTTGAGGGCCATGGGGTTCCTGTTGTGAGAGCTGGGCAATGTGCTGCGAGCTTAACGTTCGGATTTCATTATTGACACAGTGAAGGCCAGTTGGAGCGCTGGTTGGAAGTGCCTTTTGCCACCTGCAGTCGTGGGCTTCGCCTTCCTCGTCAATTAATGGTTCGTTGCGATTCACTGTCTGTACCTCTCCCCCATTTTTCTAAGCCTGGCAGTGCCCTGCGAGTGCGCGCAGCGCCAGAAAGTCTGAAATGGCTATCGTCTAATCACCGGCTATCATTAAGAGGCGTAGATCAGCATTGGCTAACTGCTAGATCGCCGCGCTTCACCTCCATCTACGGAATACTTTATGCCGCTGTCATCTCCTCCATCTTCTGCTTCTCCATCGTTATGCCCCCGACTTCTGCCCCTTGCCTTGACAGCCATAGTTGCGACCCTTGCCGGCTGCGACAATAACGGCTCGAAAAAGTCCAATGTAAAGGTGCCGGACGGAATCTTTTTTGACGCCCCGGTAGAAGGGCTCGGCTACACCTCATCATCAGTACTGACTGTTCCCGATGGAGACGGCCCTGACCGAGAAATCAGTAGGGTGCCGACCAAAGTCGCCCTGTCAAAAGACGGCAGTGTTATAGTCTTGAAAGACTCTGGGACAAATAGCTTGCTCGTTTCAGACGACTCTGGCAAGAACTGGAGCGCGAAAACGGCGAGCTTCGATATTGCAGGCATTTTCGTTTCCAACGATGGGTCAACTGTTATCGCCTCTGATGCGGATAACACCGGCTTGATATCAAGAGATCGTGGAGTCTCATGGAGTTCGCTAGAGAATTTTTCGTGCGGTAAGAATCCTAAAGTGGTGGGTTCGGCAGATGGTCGCATACTTTACTCTGCAGCCTTTTCCTATACCGCCAGGTCGGGGGAGTCTGGCGTTGTCGGCACCTGCTACAGGAAGTCGTTGGATGGCGGCGTTTCGTGGTCGGAGACGTTAGTGCCGACTACGGACTACATTGGCTCCCCGAACGGCGTTTTCGGATCTCCTGATGGCCAGACCGTTGCTATTGCAACAGGCGCGGCGAAATTAGGGGGCGTGAACCCTGCAGCGCTCTATGTTTCGGTGGACGCCGGTGTCACGTGGAAGCAGCTGAGGGCGGGTGCGAACCAAAGTTATATCGACGTTAAAATGTCAGATAACGGACAGATTATCTTTACCACCACCTACACGGCCACGTACATTTCAAGAGATGGCGGCTCCACCTGGTCAGACGGTTTACCAAACGAAGCAGGTCCGCTCCAGCTGCTCTCTAGCACTATCGCGATGTCATCCGATGGTCGCCGCCTGCTTCTAACACTTCGTGACGGCGAGTCAAAGATTTCCGAAGATGGCGGTCGTAGCTGGATGCCTGTCGCCGAGGGTGTTACATCCGGTCTTGGCGGTCTTTCAGCCGACGGATCGACTCTGGTCATTGCTCCGCAGACCGGCCAAACGACCGTCTATGGAACGCGGATTGGCGGCCCTCTTCCTGGCCACCCCCTCGGCCTCTCCCTTACAGCGGATGAAATACCTCTCTACCAGGTGCGGATCGAGAAAAGCGCGTCGATGCGCTTTACGGACGCCAACGGCGGCTTTAATTGCGAAAATGACGGCAGCATCACGTTCTATCTCGGCAATCAGGCACTTGGCACGCTGGCGTGCGCGGGACTCGTGCATGTGCTTCAGCTGGATGACCCAGCAGATGAGGCAGGGATCTCGCGCGGTCTGCGTATCGCACAGGCGCTACAGACGCTTGATCGTAACCGGTCGTCCGACGGTGTCGTGAGAAAGATAAAGCTGTGGGATCTGTCCCAGAATAAGATTGATATTGACTTTACGGCAAGCGAAGAGAAGTTTACCGAAAGCCTTCAAAAAATCTACTCGGAGCTCCCGGACGTCAATGATAAACCATTCAGCATGGTTACGCCCGATGACGCAGCCGCTCACATAGATGACTCGCTGGGCTCTTCAGAGGCAGGCTTCGCTGTCCCCAATATCAAGCTGGCTTGCGGCAAGAATCCTTGCCCGCCAACTCTGCAGGCCGTCCAAAACAAAGACACTCAGCAGCGTGTTGGCGGAACCGTGACTGGCCTGCCTGTCGGCCGAAAGGCCACACTAGAGCTGGCGTATACCTCATTGGACGGCGATAAGACAGCGGAGACATTCGTACTGTCTGCTAATGGAGTGTATAAATTCGCTTCCAGTGCCGCCCCAAAACAGCCCTATACCGTCTCGCTCAAGAAAAAGCCAAGCGACCCAGGTGTCACCTGTGAGATGACTAATGCTTCCGGCACGATGCCACTCGGCACAGTCAGTGACGTCGATATGACTTGCTCGGTCGCTACGCCGCTAAAAATGACCCTCGGCGGCACGATCAGCGGCCTTGCGCCGGATCAATCCGTCACTCTGGTTACCGGCAACAACGCCGTGCTTGCAATCGCGAACGGTCAGTTCACCTTCCCACGCCAAGTCAATGCTGGTCAGTTGTACGAGGTGCGCGTTCTTAGCGCAACCCCAGCCCGCCTGCAGTGCGGCGTTGCGTCGGGGACAGGACAGGTGCCCGTCAATTACGAAACCTCGACAATCACAACCGTTCAGATTACCTGCGAACCACTGCCGTCGTACGTCGTATCGGGCTCGATCTCCGGGTTGCCTGACGGCGAGAGTCTTACTGTGATTGCGCGGGACAGCGACCGCCTTCAGCCCGTGACCCTGAGTGCGGAGAATGGTGACTTTGCGTTTGCGCTGCCGTTTACCGGCGACTACAGCGTTTCGGTCTCAGACCTGCCCCTGAGTCACACATGCTCGGTAGACGGTAGCGAAGGAGAGGCAGAATTCCCAAGTGTCTCGGTCGCCATAGCCTGCGAAATAGCTGAAGGCACATCGTACTCCATCAAGGGCACCGTCAGCGGACTGCCCTCTGGCGAGACAGTCACCGTTAGCAATACTGACAGCCTTGCTGGCACTTCGTTTGAAGTTTTGAATAGCAACGGCAACTACAGCTTCGAGGCTGCTTTTACCGGCAACTACAGTCTCGCCCTGTCACCGCTCGGCAACGGACTGGTGTGCTCACTGAGCAGCGTATCCGGATCACCGGCTTACCCAAGCGTTATTTCCGATGTGAGCTGTAGCGGTGCGAGCGTATCTGGTGTGATTACAGGTTTGCCGGACAATGCGTCCATTCAGGTCGACTTCGGCGCCAGCCTCGGGAACAGCATCGAATCTGTGAGCGGCTCATCCCCTTCATTCAAGAGCAAATATCTTCAGCCGGGAACGACCTATGACGTCAAAGTCTTATCCACGTCAGGCGGAATCACCTGTGAACCTGTCGTTAATGGCATAGGAACCATGGGAAGCACCGGTGTGACAGACCTTTCTATAAGCTGTGCTTCCGGCAGTACAGGTACAGCGCCAGGATCGTTGGGCGGGACTGTCTCGGGCCTTCTGGATGGAGATATCGTTGCGATCCAGGATTCGCTAGGGGATGCAGGATTTCTCGATTCAGCGGGTAATGGAAGTTTTACCCTGCCCAATGGGGTTGCTCCAGGGATCGACTACTTCATCGAAGTAATCTACGCGGGACCGCCTGAGTCAGGCGGTACTTGTTCGGTAATGTCTAACGCCGAAGGGACAATGCCGGCTGCTGACGCCAACCCGAACTACGTAGATAATGTAGTAGTCAACTGCTCTTACTGAGCGATCAGATCCACCGTACCCGGTTCGCCGGGTGCTGGCGGAGTTGCGAATCACAGACGCGTTTCAGTCACTCGATTACGAACCTGTCGCTTGCCCTCCTGGCGAACTACTAGGGGCTGTTGACGTTTGCAC
>DEMD01000001.1 GCA_002354735.1 Gammaproteobacteria bacterium UBA2679
ATTAACCAGACGGGACACTAGCGCAATGAAAGATTCTACTCGTTTACTCTCAATATCTTCGACTGTGTGAAGCTTAAGGTGCCTGCGATACTTTCCGTTGCCCGCCAGGCTGCACTCTGCATCAGGCAAAGTTGCGCCGTGGCTGAACTCGATCGATACATGTTTGGCGTACGAAAAAATACCACAGAACGGCGACCCCGCTATGGAGAAGAGAATGCCGCCATATTTAACTTCCTCTGCAACATCGGGGTTCGCCGCCAGCGCCAGCTGACGAAGCTTGTCTGCGATGGCGAAGTGTTCTTCGTTCAGACTGCGAATGTCATTCAGCAGCGTCTCGATTCGTTCTGTAGTCACGTTGGCGTCCTTGCGAGTGGTGGTGCTCAGTAACTCAGCCCAGCTTCTCGAGGTACTCTTTCAGCACATGAGCATGATTGTGCTGCTCATCTTTTGCACCATAGAGAAGGACAAGGTTCTTCTGACTTACCTCTTCGAGATGGGCTTTCGCTACTGACTTATTATCGCTGAGCTCACTCATGTATTTCTTTCTGAAATCGCCCCACTTCTCGGGATCATGATCGAACCACTTTCGAAGATCGTCGCTTGGCGCAAGATCTTTCCAGTGACCGTCAAGATCAACTTCGTCCTTGGAAACGCCGCGTGGCCACAGACGATCTACGAGTGCGTGATAGCCCTGCGGTAGGTCATTATCATAGATTCGATGGATCTTGATGTTCATGGGTGCTCCTGCGGCTGTCTTCGTCAGTCTTGCTGCATGCTGGGGGCGAACCAGTCTCTTCAAACGCGCCTGTATAATGGTGGAAGGAAGTTTAATGCTTCTGGCGTGCTAATGACCGACGCGTACTCTCCGTCCAGATTGGCTAGCGACATGGCGTGCACCTCTTCGGCAGATCGATAAACGCCTGAATAGTCTGTTTTCGCAAAGGTGAAGGTCGCGTCCGAAACAACGAAAGTATCGAACCCCAGGTTCCCGGCCGTACGAACTGTCGCCTCCACCGAGTTGCTGGTACTCACACCCACGTGGATAAGCCGCCGAATATCGCGCACATGAAGCCAGCGCTCCAGGCCAGTGTGAACATAAGCATCGGGCACATTTTTCTCTACAACATGCTCACCAGTAATAGGCAAAAGTTCGGGCTGGAACTCGGCACCGGGTTGACCGGCCCAAAATGGAGAGCTGGGCTCGCGCGAAATATGCCGAACATGAACGATCGGCCAATCTGCCCGCCGCCACGCAGACAGCAGGATCTGGATGTTACTTTCCGCATCGGGATTGTTCCGTTCACCTGCTTCTGAACCGCTCATGCCTTGCTGCATATCTATGATTACAAGAGTTGTGACCTGTTTCTCCATAAGCTGTGCACTCGGCTTCGGTTTCGTATGCCGCTCGGCTTAAGCTAGCCTTGCGTCGAAGAAAAGCTGCTTTGCCAGAAATTGAGGATATGATCGCGTATAAAATCATGATTATCCAGACTCTTCCGCTTCGACGTTGAAACCGCTACCCTGCCCGTCCACTTCAAGGATGAGGTATTCATGGCAGTTCATGACCACGGCTATAAACAGCTGTTTTCACATCCGGAGATGGTGCGAGATCTCCTGCTCGGTTTCGTGACGATTACTCGCCAACCTTATCGTCTGGCTCGATCAGGATCGGCAAGCGGACCTGGTAAGAGCCTTCAATGAGTGGATTGGGCGTTTACTGATCAGAAATAAGGTAGAAGGCGTCGAGCTGGAATCAATTCGGAACCTTACGGAGATGCACAGCATGTTAAATGAACGAAGCAACAACTGGGGCCGGGCTTATATTGAGCAAGGCATTGAGCTCGGCGAAGCGCGGACCCTCAAGCGGCAGTTGACTCGACGATTTGGTGTGCTGCCGCAATGGGCCGTAGAGCGGGTCGATGGAGCCAAAGGCGAGCAACTCGAGCAGTGGCTGGATCTGGTCCTCGACGCAGATTCACTCGAACAGGTCTTTGACTGATCATCACCCAGGTCGTCGCCCCGCGCCTCGGCGAAATTGACACGAGCCTCATCATCACACTTCGCTTGTCGAGGCTCTCAGGCGGCCCGCCGTGCGAGTTAATGCCTTCAGCGCGTTTATAACCGCCTCGGTCATAGGCGCTTCCATCCTCCAGGACCAGTTGGTCTCATTGACCACCCCAGGTAGATTCATTCTTGCCTCGGAACCCAGGTTGAGAACGTCCTGCATAGGGATGACGACTGTATGGGCTCGTGTCCGCATCGCGGTTAACATGAGACGCCAGGGGGGACTCAAGTCCATATCACTTTGTGAGTCCTGCCAATAACGTTCCAGAAACTGGCGCTTCTCATCGCTCAGACTGTCATACCACCCCATCGTGGTATCAGTATCGTGCGTGCCAGTGTAAACGACCGCATTGTCGTCAACTGCTTCAGGCAAATGGTTATTCGGGGATAGATCCAGTCCAAAGCCATACTGTAGAACTCGAATGCCAGGGATCTTGTTATCGAGGCGCAGTTTGTCGACAGCTTCTGTGATGATGCCGATATCTTCTGCGATCAGTCGTATCGGCCCGAGCGCGTCGTAAATGGCATCAAAAAACGCCTGACCCGGCCCTTCGATCCATGCGCCATCGCCTGGCTTTGATGGATCGGAGATCGACCAGAAGGACTCCAATGCTCTGAAATGGTCCACCCGTATGAGGTCGAATAACGATGTCAGACGCCGGATACGGCTTACCCACCATTGGTACCGATCGGCGGCATGGTTTGACCATTCATAAGTGGGCATGCCCCAGTTTTGGGGTTCACCCCCGAAGAAGTCATCGGGCGGGACGCCGGCGTACGACTTGATCGCTCGGGTATTCGGGTCGAGCGAAAAGAGTTCAGGATTGGCCCAAACATCACAGCTTTCATAGCCGACATAGATAGGTGCATCGCCGACGAGTTCCACCTTATGGTCGTGGGCGCATGCACGGAGTTCAGACCACTGTCGATCGAACTCATACTGACAGAAACACCAGAATTCATGTTGTTCTGTGAACGATTGTTTGGCGGTACGAAGTGCCACTGGATCGCGCTGGGCAAGATCCTGAGGCCAGTCATACCAGCGAACGGTGCCATAATGATCCGCCAAAGCATGAAACAAGGCGTAATCATCCAGCCAAGCTTCCTCTTGCGCCTTGAACGTTTCGAGGGCCTTGAGATTGCCCTTATTTTTCCGAAACTCCTGAAAGGATCGTTGAAGTAAACGTTGTTTCAAGCGGCGGCTTACATGAATATCCGAAGCTCTTTCCTTAAACGAAGGCCTGCCCTCACTTGAAAGGTCGTGCAATTCGGCGGTATCGATCAATGCTGGATCGCCCGCCATCGCGGATGTTGACGAATACGGGCTACCCACAGCATCCGGCGGACCGACTGGAAGCATCTGCCAAACAGATTGTCCAGCCGATGCCAGCTGCCTTATGAATTCCTGCGAAGCTGCGCCGATATTGCCGATGCCGTCGGCGCTGGGGAGGGAGGATGGATGCAGCAGGATTCCGGATCTTCGGGGCGAGGTATCCAAAAGAAGGGTAGCTCCTTGTCAAATGGTGGGGAGAGGCGGGTAGTTGTACTCAGTACCATACAGATTTGCCCCGTGAACTGAACCTATACGAGTGATTTCTTCTGATGGCCGCAATGCCAGAGTGGGCTAAAAGATGAGCGCGTTAGAGCCAGAAAGTCTTATCGGCCGCGATGCTGGCAGCGTATTGTTTAAACAGTAGTTCCGTAAACGAACCGAGGTTCTCTCGAGGAGTTTTCCCATGAAACGTATGTACTACATCGCAGCTGATCTCGAACGGGTGGCTTCGGTGTCGGAAGACCTGCACGCTAACGGCATCACTGATGCGCAATTCAATGTCGTCAGTGCAAACGAAGGTGCGCTCGACGAACAACACATACACGGCGCGAATTTTATTCGGCGTCTGGACATCATTCACTCGATGGAGCGAGGACTGCTAGGCGGTATGCTGCTCGGCGTGGTGATCGTACTCTGTCTGCAGTTCTTCACTGCCTTTGGCACGACGATGGGCCTTGGGATTCAGGCTGCGATCGTATTGTTCTTCAGTTGCGCCGGCACCTGGATTGGTGGGATGGGCGGTATAGGCACTGAAAACTACAAGATTCGCCCGTTTCACGATGCGGTTGCCGAAGGCAAACTGCTGTTGATGGTCGATGTTCCCAGAAAGCTCGAACCGACAATTCGCAAACTTATGACCAAGCGTCATCGCGACGTCAGACTGGCGGGTGTTGGCTCATCGTTCAACAACCCCTTTGCGCAGACTGAAAAGCTGGCGCACTAGCTGTGAGGTGCTGACCGCATGAGCGGTCAGCACCCAGGATGGGATGCTCCCGCAGTAAATCTCCAAAGTCTGCGGCTGACTGACTCGGCGTTTCCTCCATAGGCAGATGAGTGACATCCTGATAAACCACCAAACGTGATCCGGCGATCTCCTCATGAAAACGATGGGCATTCTCTACCGGAGAATATTTGTCTTCCTCTCCCCACAGAATGAGCGCTGGCACCTGAACTTGGGGAATCAACGCACTATTCTCGTCGAGCCTCGCCTTGACCCGTTGGGTGAAGGATTCGCGCTTGCCATCGAGTGTCCAGGTATGGCGACGATCTGAAGGCGCACGTTCAGTTCTCTTAGAAGAGATCCTGGGTGCGGCATGATGAGCACTATCATGTGGATTTTCTGGTGGGATGTGAGGGACCTTTTGCGTTGGCTGAGCGTAACCGGAGGACCCTTTCCCGTTCTCGCTCCAACTCTCGTTTGAGCTCTTCTTCGCTAGGGAGTTTGGTAAGGTACTTGGAGGCAAAGAGTTGCTTGCTCTCATTCAGCACCGAGTATTTGGCGACAGTGTTGTTGCGCTCACTGCAGAGGATCAAACCAGTGGTGGGATTGTCGTCAGCACGGCGCTCGAGATCACTCTCCTGATACGTTTTGTCCTGCAGGTTTAGAAAGTCGAGTATGTATGGGTCTCGCAGGTAGCCCTGCGGTGACTCTACCAGCTCTGCTGTTTTTTCTTGCGCCTCTCGCTCGACGAGTTGCTTATCCCGACTGGCTAACAGCCGCTCGTAGTAGAGAACACCGAGCTGGCGTTCCAGGCGCGGGCGCTCCAGTTCTGTGTGGCCGCTTCCGTGGCATACCATTCCCGCGCGATAGGATTCTCAACCCGAATAAGGCTTCGGTAATGTGTCCAGCTCAATTTGAGACGCAGTGCGTCGCGATTTCGGAACGTGAGATAGAACTGCCGCATATTACGCAAGTTGGTCACATCAAAGCCTTTGCCAAAATACTTTTGCAGCCGCTTCGAAAGATGACTCAGCTGCTTTTTGCCGTACTTTGCTCGCTATAGAACGAGGTGGGTCGGAGTTTCCTTGTAGCATATGGATTCGTTTCCACTCCGTCGATAGTGCGCCTCGCCCCATATACGGGCATACGGGCCAGCCCGTCTTCCGAACAGATGTTTGTTGTTCCCGACGTTCCGCTGACCATGTCCTTGGATCTTCTCCAAAGGCATATTCCCGACTCGCTACGCAGCTTTTACAGGGGGTGCTCGCGCAGAAAACCTTCAAAGTCAGTCGCTGACTGGCGCGGCACTTCTTCCATCGGGAGATGAGCGACATCCTGATAAACCACCAAACGTGATCCGGCGATGTCCTCATGAAAACGATAGGCATTCTTTACCGGAAAATACTTGTCTTCCTCTCCCCACAGAATGAGCGCTGGCACCTGAACCTGGGGAATCAACGCACTGTCCTGGTCGAGCCTCGCCTTGACCCGTTGGGTGAAGGCTTCGCGCTTGCCATCGAGCGTGGATATTTCGTAGTAGCGGTCTACGAGCTCGTCACTGATCAGGTCCTTGTCGTGGTAGATATCCCGCAGACTCGTGGTGAAAGCGAAGCGCGGCAGGTAGCTTGCCATCAGCGTGTCGAACACCGGATACTGCGCGAATTGAATGGCTGGCGGCCATGAGTCCTGCGGATAGCCGAGGGCGTTGAGCAGGGTCAGAGTTTGCGTTTGTTCGGGGTGATCGACAGCGAATTGCCAGGCAATGCGGCCGCCGAGTGAGTTGCCGGCGATATGAACTTTATCCACGCCCAGCTGCTCGAGAAACGCATGCACGAACCGAACGTCGTCGGCCACTTCATAGGCAGCCGCTGGATGAGGCTCGGTCAGACCGCTTCCAGGCAAGTCGACCCGGATAACCCTGTAGTGTGGCGCAAGCGAGCTGGCCCACTGATCCCAGGTGTGTAGCGATGAGCCGGTACCATGGAGCAGCAGAATCGGCTCGCCGCTGCCTTCATCGCGGTAGTGGATCTTCATGCCGGTGACCTGCACAGTCTGTGACTGCGCGTTACGATACTTGGCTTCGATATCCGTGTGAGAGGCGGGACTGGAACAGCCTGACGCCGGAATGATGAGTGCCAGAACATTCAGCTTTTTGACCAAGCGAAACATGGGCAGAGACTCCTTATATTTACATGTCACTACTGTAAGCAGGGACCAGCCATTTCACGCGTCCGGCGGTAACTGACCCATGTCCTCACGTAACATCACCAGCGCCAGCAGCAAAGCTGGCTCACCCAAGGCCCAGGGCATTTCCTATCATGCCTTTCTGGGCACACTGGCAGCTGCAGTGGACAAGGCGGTGGTGACGGAAGGCGAGCTCGAGGGGAGCCTGGGGCTCGACCTGCACAGCCTCTCACCCAGCGACCGAGTGCCGGTAGAGCTTGTTCAGCAGCTGTGGGAGCGGCTTGAAGAGGTTGCCACGACTAGCGACTACGGCTTGATTATCGGCCAGTACATTTCGCCGGACACCAAGGGCCTGCTGGCCAGCTGGGTGAGCCAGTGCAAGTCGCTGGGCGAAGCCTTGCGTGTGTTCGTGCAGAACTCGGTTTTGATGAGTCAGCTGGAACGCTATTCGTTAAAGGAACGAGACGGGTTTGCCATCATGCAGTTCGAAGTGGCGCCTGGCCTGCGACTGCCCATTGCTTACAGGGAAAGGATACTCGCCGCTCAGGTGAGCTGGGCCAAGCATCTCGTCCAGCGACCCTTGCGCGTCGAGCAGATCCGCTGTGACTGGCCACGGCCGCGTCACTGGCGGGCTTACGATAAGCTGTTCGGACCGGGTGTCATGTTTGACTGTGAAAGCACAGAAATCGCCATCGAGGTGGCGGCGCTTGATTTGCCAGTTAGTGGCTCGAATGACTTTCTCAAGAGCCTGCTTTCGGAAACTGCTCGCGAAGCAAAGCAGCGCCTTTTCCAGACCGGATCGATTCGAGAGCAAGTGAGTCTCATCGTTCGCCATCGTCTACGCGTCTTTCAGGCTTGTCCAACAGTTGAAGAAGCCTGCAAAAGCCTCGGCATGACTCGGCAGACCCTGTATCGCAAACTGCTGGCAGACGAGACGTCCTACAGCGCGTTGCTTGACGCTGAGCGTAGGGAATTTGCCGTGGAGCTGGCGCGTAATCTCGCTGTGGACAATGCGGCATTGGCCGAGTCACTGGGGTTTACTGATACCAGCAGCTGTTCCAAGGCCTTCAAGCGCTGGTTTGGCTTGACTGTTTGGCAGTACAGGCAGCGCTTGAAAATGCCGGGTTCGGAATTGGCTAACGTGCCGTCGCGGTCATAGAGTTCTGCGCGAGATGGCATATAGTTTCCTAGACAAATGGCTTATACGTCTTCACGCCTACGTGAATGGCCGGTTTAGCTTACCAACGAAAACCAAGTCTGTTGACGCGCTTTTTAGGCCACACCTCGTGCCAGATGCGCAAGGGTTTCCCCTGAAAATCTAAACGAAATACGATCCTCAACGTGCTGCCCGCCAAGCGACCTATAGAAGCTGATGCCTTGCAGATTCGATGCCTTGACGTTCCAATCCATCCGTCCGCAGCCAGAGTTAAGGGCGTAGTTCGCCGACCATTGAACCAGGAGCCTTCCGACACCGCCGCTTCGGCAACCGGAGCGGACGTATAGCTCTTTCAAAAGACACTGCCTGCAGTTCTTAGGACCGGACTCCACGAGTGAGTGCATGAGGACCAATGCAGCGAAGCCCAATACCTGATCATTCTCGTCGAAGGCCACTGGTAAGCAAAGGCCTACCTGCGGAATCAGGTTATCGAGCAGATGGCTTCGCACATCGGCTCGCGAAGCGGTTGCCGGAGAAACGTAGAAGGCGTGCAGTTCGAGTAGCAGGTCGACCAGCGACTCGTAGTGACTTGGCGCCACTGGTTCTACCGAAATTCGCATTACTGACGGGCCTTTAGGGGCGAGTTGAATAGCCTAGCGTTTGTCCGCTTCCGGCGCTTGTTGACTAATTCAAATCCAGACGTCATTTTCCGCCGTCTTACCACCAATCTCGTCGCCAGTATTTACAACGCCGCGTGGCTCAATAAGCAAAACCTTTGCTTCATGTTCCGCATAAGGCTTGTGCTCAATGCCTTTCGGAACAACGTACATTTCACCCTCAGACAAATTCACAAACCCATCTTTGAAGTCAATTCTCAGGCTACCCGCAAGCACGATGAATGTCTCGTCCGTATCCGCGTGGTCATGCCATACAAACTCCCCTTGAATTTTGACCACCTTGAACTGGTAGTCGTTCATCTCCGCGACAACCTTCGGTGACCAGTGCTCATCGAAGAGGCCGAGCTTGTTTTTGAAATTGATCGCCTGATAGTTCATGTGAACCCCTGCTCGGTAACATTTAATAGCTGCATATACGGGAACTTTTACGCAGCGAAGTGGAGAAAAAGCCGAGCAATAAACGCCCCTTGGCCCGGAACGAAATCAATGCATCTGTCACAAGCTTACTCAAAGACTGGCCTCATAAAACTGCGTTCAGAGCTTATAACACAGCGCGTTTTTTCGGCGTATTTGAAGGCAGCTTGGCAATCTGAGTCTTTGAACGAGGCCTCACGGTATTTTTCATAGGCTGCCAACGACTCGAACGTGAATAGCGCGATAGCTATATTGTTAGTACCCTCGGAGGGCAAGAAGTACCCATGATGCTGACCGCCGAATCTTTCGACCAAGGGTATCCACATTTTCGAGTAGCGTTCGAACTCGGCGATTTTGTAGGGGTCTATGATGTACTTTAGGTAGCAGGTAACCACTTGAAATCCCTTCCAGTTTGTCTTGTTACAGCTCGTTAGGCTGCAGGTCGATATGGCCGGCAACAGACTTCCACTTTTGCCGTACCTAGTCCCAGACTAAATAGCATTATTAACAAGCAGTCTCACACTTCTCCGTCTCTAGCTTAAGCGATCGGGTGATGATTTCTGCAAAAGCGATCTACTCGTGCAAATCAGGCAGTCATCCGCTGTATACCCTACAGCGCACGTTTCTCTGACGGCACTCGATTAACGGGTTCAATGTCCTTCAAGCTGAAAAAGTCTGAGAGGCGATGGACGTGATAATCAGCCAGGGCAGCAGTCTGGTCAAGACTCTTTATTGTTTTGGCTGCCGCAACTACAGAGCCTGCACCTGCGTTGCGCGCTGATTTCATCCCCGCAATCGAATCTTCAAAGATCAATCTTCCGGAAGCGCCGGTGCGCAGTCGCTACCAATGCTCATGGATGGGCCTGTGTTCAGTGTGTAGCGAAATCTGCATTGAAATTCACTTGTCGTGTACTGCCACCCATATGCTGATGGCCGAATCCACCACGAAAAAAATTTAAACCCCAAGCGATCCCTGTTCCCGCTTGGAGAGCGGACAGTGCAGATATACCTGTTGCTAACGACGCCGCACATATGTGCAAGACAAGCGATCCGGTTTCGCACCCTCAACCAGACTTGAACAGCCCATTGTTGAGGAAACGAATGACCTGCTCATAAAAGAACGCGCAGCCACGGATGCTGACGCGCAATTCATCCACCAATAGACAATCCTGCAATTCTGGCTGGCGCCCGCCTTCGACTGAAACGGCACCATCGTTCGCTGTAGGCAACAGCCCAAGGCTGAGCCGGCTGCGAAGCCCGGACAACGAAGGGATCGGGCAAAAGCCAGTCGCGAGAGCGAATGGCCAGTTCGTTGCCCTGATTTCGTGGGCTCAGCATCACGTCTCTCGCCGCAAAGACATCCCACGCCAACCAGCCGCGTACTTATGTGGATAGTTACTTTTCCCTGCCGCGCAACAATTTACGCACATATCCGATAGCTTCTGGCATGCCGCTGAAAACCGCAACCGCCAAATCGAAGTCGTGATGTTTAGACATTTCAGTAGGCAGCGCCACACAGTTGACACCAGCCTTTGTGGCAGCCTCAAGCCCATGCTGAGTATCTTCTATTGCCAGGCACTCAGCAGCGGTTACTCCAAGCCGTTGAAGTGCTAATAGATAACAGTCAGGAGCCGGCTTGCTGGCGAGGACGTCATCTCCGGAAACGACCGCAGAAAAGTAGCGATCAAAATTGTTCGCCCGTAATGTTTTTTGAACACCGTTTGCGCTAGCGCCAGTCACCACAGCAAGCTTCAATCCCGCAGAGTAAAAAGAACTGATGGCATCTTTTACTCCAGGCATCAGAGGAAACGCATGCTGTTCGAGATACTCCCGAGTTGCTGCATTTTTCAGCTCCGCAAGCTCTTCAGGCGAACGATTAATACCGAATCTTTGCACCAGATCTATAGCGTTGGCGGGTGTCGGTATACCAGCGTAGCGCGCCTTGTACTGCTGCTCCGTTAACGTGAAACCGTAGCGTTGAAGAATGATCGACCATATTCCAAAGTGGATGGGCTCGGAGTTGACCAAGGTGCCGTCGTGATCAAACAGTATTGCGCGTAGTTGCATATGAATTCCGGAGGACACAGCTCTCGAAAAATAACGCTTATATTAGCGGCTTATACTTAACGAGACCTTTGTGATGATCAGAAGGGGTAACAGCAAGTATTTGCCGCTGCCTGCTTTGGTTAGGCAGATTTTCGCATGTGGACGACAGTCGTTTTACCCATAGTCTTGCGTCAATTTCTCGGTAGCCCCGATTCTTATACATCTTGAGGTTTCGCTCACTCTTTTCTCCGGTGAATAAAGTAAATTCCCTGACTGCGGTGAACCTGCTCTCTAAATGTCTCAGGATGCAGCTACCAATGCCTCTGCCTCTCAATTCTGGTTCTACCGCCATTTTGCTTATGAAACACTGCCCGTCAGCCAGCTTCGCTCTTCCGGAACCTACGATCCTTCCATCTTGAATTACTTTCGTAAAGTAATTTTCAGTAAAAGCCAAGCCCATATCGTACGCTGTCTCACTGAGTGGCGGGATAGACCAATCATCATGTAAAGCTGCCTCAGACTGATAGGCTCGATATTGGAGTTCAATGAGATCAGGTACGTCGCTTAGGTTTGCTTCTTCTATGACCACTACACCTCCCTCTCAGCATCAACCAGACTTGAACTGTCCTTCGTTGAGAAAGTGAATCACCTGCTCATGAACGAGTGCACTGCCACGGATGCTGACGTGCGATTGATCCACCAGCAGAAAATCCTGCATTTCCGGCAGGCGCATACTTTCGACTGAAACAGTGCCGTCGTTCGGCGTTGGCAGCAGCCCAAGGCTGAGCCAGCCGCGGGCCCTCTGACCACCGATGATACCGGTAGGCGAGCGCAGGGGCTGTAATTGCCCGAGTATGCCCAGCTCATCCATCGATAACTGCCGCGCGGCCCGACCAACGAAGAGATCGAACAAGGGCCAGTCGCGGAAGTGGACGGCCAGTTCATTCCCCTGATTAGGCGGGCTCAGCATGACGACTCGCGCTTCCGGGTGAAGCGCTACCGTCTGCAGATACCAGCGCACGACGATGCCGCCCATCGAGTGCGACACCAGATGCGTAGGGCCCTCGACGGCTTCGTCACATTGTTCGACAGCCGGCGCCAGATACTGCTCCGCGAGCTCAGGAATGGACATGCTGGTCGATGGATAGTCCAGGTTCACCACCGTATAACCCTGCGCGAGCAATGCATCTTCCAGCGGCCACATTGCCAGGTTATTCCGCCACAGACCGTGCAGCAGCACCACGCACTCATCGCGTGCTGTAGCTGCTGCCTCTGGATGCTTCAGCGTCGTTGAGCAGCCGCCCAGGACGGTAAGTAACAGTCCTGCGAGTAGCCCGGCGATATGGCGGTTCGGCACCTAGACTAGCCTTCCAGAATCGCCACAACACCCTGCCCGCCAGCCGCACAGATCGAGATCAACCCTCGCCCCTTACCCTTCTCGCTCAACAGCTTCGCCAGCACGCCGAGAATGCGCCCGCCAGTCGCTGCAAACGGATGACCCGCAGCCAGTGAGCTGCCATGCACGTTGATCTTAGCGCGATCGATCTTGCCCAGCGGCTTATCCAGACCAAGTCGCTCCTTGCAGAACTTTGGATCTTCCCAGGCCTTGAGGGTACAGAGCACCTGTGCGGCGAAGGCTTCGTGGATTTCGTAGTAGTCGAAGTCCTGCAGCTTCATGTTGTTGCGTTCGAGCAGGCGGGGCACCGCGTAGCAGGGGGCCATCAGCAGGCCCTCTTTCTTCTCGACAAAATCCACCGCGGCGACTTCGCCATCCACCAGGTAGCCCAGCACCGGAAGACCACGTTCCCGCGCCCAGCTCTCAGTACCTAGCAACACGACTGAGGCGCCGTCTGTGAGTGGTGTCGAGTTACCGGCGGTCAGCGTGCCGTTCTCGCGGTCGAAGGCTGGCTTAAGCTTGGCGAGCTGCTCCACGGTGGAGTCTTCACGCATGTTGTTGTCGCGCTTGAGACCCTTGTACGGCGTCATGAGATCATCGAAGAACTCCTGCTCGTAGGCCGCGGCCATCAGCTGATGACTTCTGGCCGCCCACTCGTCCTGCGCTTCTCGCGGGATGTTCCATTCCTTCGCCATCAACTCGCAGTGTTCACCCATGGACAGGCCGGTGCGCGGTTCGGCGTTCTTCGGTACAGCCGGTACGAGGTGGCCCGGACGGATCTTGCCGAGTGCTTTCATGCGCTCACCAAAGCTCCGCGCCCGGTTGAGCTCATGCAGGATGCCACGCAGCTTTTCACTGACTTCGATTGGCGCGTCGGAAGCCGAATCGACACCGCCCGCAATACCGCATTCGATTTGTCCGAGGGCGATCTTGTTCGCGACCAACAGGGCTGTTTCCAAGCCGGTGCCGCAAGCCTGCTGCACGTCATAGGCAGGCGTTTCTGGCGCGAGCTTGCTACTAAGTACGACTTCGCGAGTCAGGTTCATATCGCTGGACAGCTTGAGCACGGCACCCGCGGCGACCTCACCTAGTCGTAGGCCCTGCAATTTGTACCGGTCCACCAGGCCATTCAGCGCGGCGAGTAACATGTCGTGGTTGCTCGCCAGCGAGTAGTTCTTGTTCGAACGCGAGAATGGAATGCGGTTGGCGCCGATGATGGCGACGCGTCTGGTCTGTTTCATGTTCACTAGTCCCTATGCCTTTGCTGAATAGATTTCGAACCACTCATACAAGCGTTATCTACCTAAGAGGCGTCTGGCTTGCCAGCCTTCGACAGGCTGTCATGCACAATGCCGATCCAGGTTTTTTCATTGATAAAGCCCTTACCCCACTTATCCCACTGCTGGCTCAGACCTTTTTCCTGAATGGTCTCGAGTGAAAGTCCTTTCTTCATCATGATCTCGACTTCGTCCGCCGTCGCGCTGAGCATGTTGCGGAAATCGATGAGTGCCTGCTTGTCAGAGACCTCACCATGACCCGGCACAACGACGGCCTTGTCATCGATGCGGTCGAGCACGCTGGTGATGTTCTCCGCCATGTTCCGAACGTTGCCGCCACTGGCGACATCGACGAATGGGAACATACCGGCGAAGAAATGATCGCCCATGTGCACGATGTTGGCGCTTTCGAAGAAGATGATGCTGTCGCCGTCAGTATGACCTTTCGGCAAATGCAGCGCATTGACGGTTTCGGCATTGAAACGCAGGGTGACACCGTGGTCGAAGGTGATATCCGGCAGTGCGTCTTTAGGGTAAGGCTCAGAAACCATATTGAACAGCTTGACCTCCTGGCGACTACTCAAGCGCTTGTGCACATTGTCGTGCGCGATGATTTCAGCCTCTCCAAGAGCCTGATTGCCGCCGGTGTGATCGCCGTGCCAGTGCGTGTTGAAGACATACTTCAGCTTGCCGTCGTAGCCCTTGAGGGCAGTTTCGAGGGCTGGAGACATCTCGGTGTAGTCGTTATCTATGAGCAGCAGGCCATCTTCACCGTGCGACAGCAGCACGTTGCCGCCCTTGCCCTGCAGCAACACAAAGCCTGGCTTGAGCTCACTACTGGTGAATGCTGTCTTGTCCTGGTGATGACTATCATCAGCCACGGCCACGCCGGCGAAACCGACAAAAGTGGCGGCCGTGCAGACGCTCTTGAATGCATACTGTACATGATGTTGATTGCGTTGCTTGTTCATGCTGTACCTGTATTGGACTCGTCCCTGGGAGCGTCCAAATAAAACAGGAAGCGCGGCGCTTTACAAGCGGGTTCTGAACCGCTCACTTCGCCCGTTACGCGATGGCAGACTGGTCAAGAAAGGCGTGAATGGCTGTAACACCGTCCGTTGAATACGACGCGCTGAAATCTAAACAGCCGGTGCTTCTCCCTCTATCTCCTCTTCCTCAGGCCGTCGATCCTCAAGCTTTACCGGCAGATAATTACGATTCCCGAACACCTCATGAAGAATCGCCTGCTCAATATGGCTGCGCTGGGTCACCTTTGATGGAAAGCGGACCACCAGATGAATTTCTGCCGCAACGGGTGCGTGGATGGTCACCCTTGGTTCGACGGATGGCACATCGAGACCACGCCGATCGCTCAGTTTTTTCATATAACGGCGGGCGTCTTCGAGGAAGGGCTCACAGTGACGTTTGGTTGCCTTCAAAAATGCCGCCTTAGCCGCCATCCAGTCGTCTTCGCGCTTGAAAGGGACAGTCAGCGCATGTAGCACATAATCGTCGGTATAGCTTTCATTGATCACAGCTTCAGAGACGAACATCGCATTAGGAATGACCGTCATTCGCCCGGTGCGCTGATGCGCCATCTTGCCTGGCCCCACCTCCATGAGCGTGGTGGCCAGAAGATTCTGGTCGATCACATCGCCGCGAAAATCCTTCACCTGTATGCGATCGCCGATATCGAAGGAGCGTGAGCCAGTCTTCAGCAGCGAACCGGTCACACAGAGAATCAGCTCCTTGGTGGCCACGACAAATGCTACCGCAATCGCGACGATCGACAGCGCCAGTGTTCTGAGCTCCTCGCCCCAGATCATTACCAACCCGAGCACAAGCAGCAGAATGAGGCCGTTGCGCGATTGCACCAGCCATTTTCGACGCAAGTCTATCGACGGGACGCTGCGACGAATGAATTTCGTAAACAGCGCTCGAAGCACGAGCACCGCGATAATCAGTATCAGGGTACTGCCAATGAGGCTGAACACCGGCCCTGACCAAGAGAAGCCTTCAGTGGTGATGCCTACCTGCTCCAACATCTAATGTTCTCCAATTTTGAGGTGCCGTCTGCATAAAGGTGGCGTCACAGGACCGAAGATAGACCTCAATAGTCGTGTCGTCGAGGTAGGAGGCCACCCACTGAGCATTAGCTCGCGCGACCCCAGTAGTTGTAAGCGGCAACTTTCGGCATAGCTGGCAGATAGCCTTCGTCCATGCCGCTGATCTTGAAACCGCCCTCCTGCAAGAGCCGGGGGATTTCACGGTTGAGATGACAGCCACCCGCGAGCTTGCCCCACATCGGGTTGATTCGCGACTGCCAGCGCGCCACCGCTGCATCCGGCGCCTTGCCGTGTTCGCTGAACAGTAACTGGCCGCCAGGCTTGAGCACTCGGCGCATCTGCTTCAACGCCTTGAGCCAATCCGGAATCGTGCAAAGCGTGTAAGTGAGTACAATGCTGTCCACACTCTTCGACTCAAGCGGAATCTCCTCGCCGGGCAGATCCAGCCACTCCAGCTCAAAAGGCGCTGCCGCCACTCGCGCTGCCGCCTTCTTCCGCATACCTTCCGAGGGCTCCAGGCCCCAGACTTTGGTGACTCTAGTCGGATCGTAGTAAGCGAGGTTGAGGCCCGAGCCCATGCCGATTTCCAACACCTGTCCGCTAGCCTGGGGGACGATTAACTCACGCTGATACTGTACCGGCTTGGTGCCACAGGCGATGTGGATGAGATGGGGCAGAATTCTGTCTTCATAAAAGCTCATGGCGGCGTCCCTGCGTGCTTAGGTCTGCAGCATAGTCTGCGCCCATGCCGGCAATGGCTCAACCTTTGGCTCGACTTTCCCCGCGTTGACCCGGGCAACGACCTGGAAGGGATTATCGGCTGAACTGTTATCGAGCAGGTAGGCGCTATCGACAATCTGCAGCGCAGTCTGCATCAATTGCAGCACGCGTGGTATGCGACTGAGCACCTTGTCGTCTGGCACATGATGCCCACCAGTGCTGACACGGCCGGCAACCCGCGCAAGGTTCAGATTATCGTCAGAGAGATGAATATAAACGAGGGTGATTTTATAGCCGAGCGACTTGGCCTTGGCGATGAAGTCGATTTTCGAGCCATGAGAGAAAACGCTCTCAAAACAGAAACTGCGGCGTTCTTCGAGCAGCTTGTCACGCATCTTACCAGCGAGCTTGGCGGCACTGTAAGACGCTTCCGGACCGAGCCCCTTGAACATCGCCCGCTGGATAAGATCGGCGTTGACGAACGCAATGCCGTGCTGCTTCAGACGGGTCTCGAAGAATGTCGATTTGCCTGCACCGTTGCCACCCGCCAGCACCCACAGATGGGGACGGCTCACGATACGCGTTGGACCTGGAATTCACCGTTAATGAAGCGGCCGAGGGTGACGCCATCGGCATCGATACGCTCCAGCAGACCGGGGTGACCCGGTGCAGCCTGGTAACGAATAGGGGCAAGCGCTGAAATGGCACTGGTCAGCGCACCAGATTCCCGGTCCGCCTCAAGGCTTGCGAAAACATCCTCAGGGTCGATATCCACATCGCCGATCTGCTCTACCTTCAAGGTGGCCATGCCCGAAACGAGACTGGCGAGCATTTCCGGATTGACGCGATCACAAAGGGTACGACCGATGCTGGCCCAGTATTCGATCTGCTGCGCCGTGCTACGATGCTCCTGTACCGAAGTCAGGGCGGCGTCCTGCATTAGTGCAGCCTGGAGACGAACAGGCGAGGAATACTTGGCCATATTGCTACCTTCACAGTCGAGACGATGTTCGATACACTGAGTTGATTGTAGCATTATGCTACATCGCTTTCAAAGGCAGATCATGGCACAGCACACAGACGACAGGATTCCTCAGGAAGTTATTGACTTTCTCGACTCGCGTGAGCGGGCGTTTGGCCGTGGTGGCCGCGGCGGCAAGCCAACCAGTAATCGACGTGTCGAAAGCGTAAACGGTGGCAGCATCAGTACCGCCTTCAAGCTTACATCGGGCACTTCCACCCTCTTCATCAAGACTCACGCCGAACCACTGCCCGACATGTACGCCATCGAAGCTGAATCGCTCGATCTGCTCAGAAGGGCCCTAAAGACCGAAAGGCTGGTCGTGCCGGAGACGCTTTTTCAATCCGAGAATGCGATCGTGATAGATTACATCGAGACGATCCGCGGTGAGGCCCATGCCGAGGCTCTGGCTGAAGGACTGGCAGACATCCATCGCGAGACACAGGTGGAATTTGGCTATAGCCGCAACACTTATTGCGGGCTCACCCTGCAGGACAACACCCGCAGCCGGGACGGCTATGAATTTTTCGCTGAACGGCGCCTGCTGCATCTCGCACGCCTGTGCTACGACGAGTCGCGCATCTCACGGCAGGACATGAAGGCCCTTGAAAAACTGCTGCAACGCTTGTCCTCCATCATCCCCCAACAGCCTGCATCGCTGACACACGGCGACCTCTGGACCGGCAATCAGTTCGGCACTACGGGCGGTCGAGCGGTGCTGATAGACCCGGCGATTGCCTACGCATGGCGCGAAGCCGATATCGCTGCGACGATGCTGTTTGGCGCCCTGCCAGAGGCCTTCTACGCCCGCTACAACGACTACTGGCCCATGGAAGCCGGCTGGCGCCAGCGCGTGCCCGTATATAACCTCTATCACTGGCTGAACCACCTGCTGATGTTCGGCAATCCCTATGCGACCGCTGTACAGGCAATACTGAAACCCTACCGGGGCTGATGAATGGAACTGATTTTCCTGGGTACTTCGGCAGGCACACCGACGATTCGGCGCAATGTGAGCGGCGCCGCGATTCGAATGCAGCATGCCAGGCGCTGGTACCTCGTGGACTGTGGCGAAGGCACGCAGCACCGCATCCTGAAGACCCCACTGAGCCTGTACACGCTAGACGCCATCTTCATCACCCATGTGCACGGCGACCACTGCTTTGGCCTGCCAGGGCTGCTGGCGAGCGCCAGTATGTCAGGCCGTACCGAACCCCTGCGCATATACGCACCTCCGGCTATCGAGAAGTTCATCAAGGTGGCCACTGATGTCACGCAGAGCTGGCTCAGTTTCGAGATCGACTTCGTCCCGGTCACGCAGGCACAGCAAGCTATCGACTGCGGCGACTTCACAGTTGATATCAGCGAACTCTCACATCGTGTGCCCTCCTTCGCCTACGGCTTTACCGAGAAGCCAAAGCAGCGCAGGCTGAACGTGAAGAAGCTGAAGGCGGATGGGGTGCCGGCGGGGCCGATCTGGGGGGCGATTCACAAGGGCGAGGATGCAACGCTTGACGATGGCCGCTCACTCGTCGGTGAAGACTACCTGATGCCGCCGCCAAAGCTTCGGAAGATTATTATCTGCGGTGACAACGACCGACCGGAGTGTCTGGCTGAGACTGCAAGCACTGCGGAAGTTGTGGTTCATGAAGCGACGTATACCGAGGATGTTTCGCAGGGTCTGAAATTCGATCCTCAGCATAGTACGGCGAAGGCCATCGCCGGATTCGCGGAAAAGGCTGAGGTGAAGAACCTCGTACTGACGCACTTTAGCTCAAGGTACCAGCAGGTTGGACGCGGGCCACGTACCATGGCCGAAATAGAAGCTGAAGCAACAGCCCACTACAGCGGACGGCTCCACCTCGCGAATGACCTGGATCGATTTTGGCTTGATCCGGACGGTCATCTCGGGCGGTACATCCCCGCAGAGCACGCTGATCAACCTGACACAAGCGCTGCGCCCGAAGACGCAGCGGATAGCTCTGAAACCAACTGAAGCCGCTTCAGCCTAGATGAAGGCGTGCTGATAGCCATAACGGACAAATGGGCGGTCTCCCCGCCAGTCGCCCTGATACTCGGCTTCCAGTTTACGCTCCAGATCGGCATTCCATTCGGGGTGCTCACGACCGTGCCGCTGGTTGGCTTCATGGCCATAGCGGAAAGCTGGTTCATGATCTTCGAACCGGCTGTCCTTGCCGAACATCTGCTTGACCGTGTCATCGACATCCTGGTCCATATCACGTGCATCGTCAGATCCAAAGTCGTTCTTGGTCTGCTCCCAGTCACGCTTCATCGCATTCTTGATATTGTCCCAGGTACTGTCTTCCTTGCCGCTTTTTTGGGTTGTAGTAGCGGTACGTCCTTCATCTCTGGTAGTTCGAGTTGCTGTAGCCATGGTCTTCTCCATTTATTCATGGTTCGGACCCAGCTACTCACAAAGTCCGTGCCATCCGCTTAGACCTCAAAAAATTCAGAGAGTTGCCTGTCGCGGGCTCTTCAGTGCCATCTATCGCTCATGGGAACCGGCGCAAGTTTGACAACAACACCCTGTTGCAGTGCAATCCTTACAAGGCAAGGTCGCCAGTGCGCCTGCCATCCGATAGTTCTGGCCACAGTTGTGTCAGCACGTTCTGCAGCGCTGTAATGAGTGGTTCCTGATCGCGGTTTTTCCGCCAGGCGATCGACAGTTCGATACTGGGTGTGACGCCCTGCCAGCGTACGCCCCAACCTGCTGCTTCGGCACGATCGGCGTCATCCTCCCGCAAAAAGGCAATACCGGCACCTCGCTGCACGAGTGCCCGGATGGCGTCTTCGCTATCGACAAAGGCCGTTTTCTGCAGCTCGTAGTTCATCTCATTGAATAGCTCACGCTGGAGCTGGAAGAAGGGGCAGCGCGGCGTGGTGTAGATCCACGGAAGCTGCACCAGCTCTTCCCGCGTGGCGTGCTGGAAGCGATCTCGCCAGGCAACTGGCCCGACTAGCGCCATCGTAGTGGTGCAAAGCGAGCGCAGCTGCAGATCACCTGTGTTTTCACAGGGGCCAAAGAAGAAACCGGCATCCAGGGTGCCGCGCCGGATCTGCTGAATGATGTCGTAGGACATACCGTTGAGTAACGAGAGCTCGATACCGCTGTACTGTTGATTGAAAGCCTGGGTCATATCGCCCAACTTCAGGAAATCGAAGTCCGAGTTGATCCCGATCGACAGCCGGCCGAGTGTTTCGCCGCGCAGGGCCCTTGCCTGCTCCATTACAGCGCCGGCGGCATCGAGTGCAGCGCGAGCCTGCACCAGCAGCCGCTCGCCGGCTGGCGTGAGCTTCATGCCTTTGGGCAGCCGGTTGAACAGACTAACGCCGAGTGTTTCCTCGAGCGCCTTTAACTGCGCCGAAACCGCAGGCTGGCTGGTAAAAAGACGCTCGGCTGCCCGGGTGAGATGGGCCTCCTCGGCGACGGCCACGAAAGTCCGCAGATGTGTCAGCTCCATTGCTCTCTTCCCTCATTTGGTGCTTGGCCTGAGTCTCATATTCAAGCGCATCTGCCAACCAGACGCCATCGCAATAGCGGATGACGCTCATCATGAATGACGATTGGATGTCCCCGAGCCCACCGTCGCAAACTATCGACTCAGACAACACGAGGACAGACATCATGAAACTTCTCAAGGTATTCAGAGTGCTAAGGCAATGGATCCAACGCAGCCGCGAACGCGATGAACTCAGTCGGCTCAGCCCACATTTGATGAAAGATATTGGTCTGCGACAGGCGGACATCATCAGGGAGACCAGCAAGCACTTCTGGCAGCGGTGAGCACTGCTTGCAAACGTGCTGGGCTGTGCGAGACTGTGGGGCGTAATCATCACCATACTCCCGCATACAAGGACAAGACGATGCGCCGAACGAAGATCCTCGCCACCCTCGGCCCAGCCACCGACTCCGAAACGACATTGGAGAACCTGCTTCTGGCGGGTGCCAATGTCGTTCGGCTCAACTTCTCACACGGCTCGGCCCAGGATCATATCAAGCGGGCTGAGCTGGTGCGGCATTGCGCTGAAAAGCATCAACTCAATGTGGCCATACTGGTCGATCTACAGGGCCCGAAGATTCGCATCGGGCGCTTCGAAAACGACAGCGTGAAGTTGCAGGAAGGCGACAAGTTCGTACTCGACGCCTCAGATGAAAGTATAAAAGGCAACGAGCACGGTGTCTCCATCGCCTACCCAGAACTCCCGCGCGACTGTAGACCCGGCGATATCCTGATGCTCGACGACGGCCGCATCCAGCTTCGCGTCGAATCCGTTGACGGACTTAAACTGCACTGTCAGGTGCGGGTCGGCGGCAAGCTCTCGAACAACAAGGGCATCAACAAGCAGGGCGGTGGTCTATCAGCGCCGGCTCTGACCGACAAGGATCGCGCCGATATCAAGACCGCCAGTGAAATAGAGGCCGACTATGTTGCGGTCTCGTTTCCAAAGACGGGTGATGATATCCGTGAAGCACGCCAACTGCTGGAAGATGCCGGTTCCAGTGCCGCCATCGTCGCCAAGATCGAGCGCGCGGAAGCCGTTATCCACTCTACCCTCGACGATATCATCGAGGCCTCCGATGCTGTGATGGTGGCCCGTGGCGATCTCGGCGTTGAAATCGGCGATGCTGAACTTGTCGGTACGCAAAAGCACATTATCCGCCGCGCCAATGACCTCAACCGCCTGGTCATCGTCGCCACACAGATGATGGAGTCGATGATCACCAGCACGATGCCTACCCGCGCAGAAGTCTTCGACGTGGCCAACTCGGTACTCGATGGCGCTGATGCCGTCATGCTGTCGGCAGAGACCGCAACCGGCGAGTATCCAGTCGAGGTCGTGCGAGCAATGTCGCGCATATGCGTAGGCGCTGAAAAGAATCCAATGTCGCAGCTGACCGATCATCGCATGAGCCGCAAATTCGAGCGCACCGACGAAATGATTGCCATGGCGACGATGTATACAGCGAACCATCTTGGCAGCGTTAAAGCCATCATCTGCCTCACTGAATCAGGCGATACGCCGAAATGGATGTCCCGCATCAGCTCCAGCCTGCCGATTTATGGCTTGACCCGGCGCAAGGCGACCCAGCGCAAGATGGCCCTGTTCAAGGGCGTACAGGCGTTGTATTTCGACTCCACCTCGATGGAGAGCGGACAGGTGAACGAGGCAGCCATCGACTTCCTCAAACAACGCGGCGCGATCTGCTCCGGCGACCGGGTGATCTACACCAAGGGCACCCACATGGGTCTGCATGGCGCCACCAATGCCCTCATGATTCTCCAGGTGCCTTAAACGCGAAAGCCCCGGACATCCGGGGCTTTTCTGCGATAAACAGTCAAGTCAGCAAGTTTAAGCCGAAGCTCTGAACCCTTCGCTGCGAGTCTTCACGTCCTCGTCATAGAGATACTTCTCCAGCAAGGGCGCACCGTTGAACTCCGCTTCCATGACCGCGATGAAGGTATACACGCCAATCAGCTTCCGATTGAGGAAAACGAACTCCTTGGGCGGAATCTTGAAATAGCGACTGATGGCCGAACGGGTGGCCCTACGGGCGATCCGGGATGGCAGGTCGCTCTGTTTCCAGCAGTACTCACCGTCATCGTTCAGCACTACACCCGGTTGCTTGCCGTCGATATGCTTCATCAGCGGCTCGAGCGTTGCCATACATACTTCGGCGAATTCACACAGTACCGGCATCGGCCACTCGGCCCGCATGAACTTGAGCTCGACCGCACCACTGACAACTGCATCAAGATCGCGCTCGTAACTCGCGCGGATCATCTCGCAGACCGGATCCAGGAAGCTGGCCGGATAGCGCTGAACGGCGCCGAAATCGAGCAGGATCAGCTTGTCGGGTTCGGCTGGTCCATCGCCTTCGTCACCCAGACGCACCCGGTAGTTGCCAAAGTTCGGGTCGGTCTGCAGTTCTCCCCAGACGAAGAGTTCTTCAAGAAAGAGTTCGAGTGCGGCTTTTGCTAAATCGTTCCGGCGTGCCTGCGGCAGCGCATGGACTTTCGCATGGTTCGGGCTAATGCCTGCTTCGTACGACATGCACATGACCTGGGGCCCGGAGAACTCGGGAAAGACTTCAGGCACAATAAAGCGGGAGTCGTCCTTCAGCTTTTCATGAAACCGCCGGGTAGTTCGCAACTCAAGTTCATAATCCACCTCCCGGTGCATCATGCTGCGAACTTCTTCGAGCCACTCGTTAAACTCTGGACCGCGGGAAACCAGCCGCGCTACCTTGAGTATGCTGGCGACGGCATTGAGGTCCGAATCGACTGCTGCGGCCACACCCGGATACTGTATCTTCAGGCACAGCTGCCGACCATCCGACTTCCGGGTGGCCCGATGCACCTGACCGAGCGAGGCAGCGCCAATGGGCGTTCGCTCGATTTCAAGTTGGTCGAGTTTTTCCCGACCGAGCTGATCGATCAGCACCGGCTCAATACTGCCCCAGTCGAGCGCGAGATTCTGGTCCTCGAGAGTGTGCAGGGCTTCGGTTACTTCCGGTGGCAGGAAGTGCTCACCGTAAAGCGCCATCACCTGTCCAATCTTGACCACGCTGCCCTTGAGGTGACTCAGCTCCTTCACGAGGTAAGCGGCCTGCTTGGCGTAGGCTTCTCGCCGACTTTGCGCTTTCTTCTCCTTACCCGAAAACATCGAGCCAGCCATGGAGCTGGCCAGCCGACCGCCGGCGACGACGCCAGCCTTGGTCAGACTCAGTCTTCGTTCGAAACTCCCGGTCTTGAGACCGAGCATTGGCTTGTCATCCTGACTACTTCTGCGGAAAACCATTACTGCACTTTTTCCCCTGCGGCTTGCTTGTCGGCATGATACGACGAGCGGACCAGCGGTCCGCTGGCAACATGATTGAATCCTATGGATTCTGCGTAGCGTCCGAGTTCTGCGAACTCGTCCGGTGTAACAAACCTTACGACGGGCAGGTGGGAATTGGATGGCGCAAGATATTGCCCTAAGGTAATGCGATCGATGTCATGGGCCCGCATATCACGCATGACAGCCTTGATTTCATCGATCTCTTCGCCGAGCCCGAGCATTAGACCGGACTTGGTCGGCACTTCAGGACGCAGCGCCTTGTAGCGCTTCAGCAGATCCAGCGACCACTGATAATCAGCACCGGGTCTCGCCTTCTTGTACAGACGGGGCACCGTTTCAAGATTATGATTCATGACGTCGGGCGGCGTTGCCGAGAGGATTTCCAGCGCGACATCCATGCGTCCACGAAAATCCGGCACCAGCACTTCAACCTGTAGATTGGGAGAAAGCGCCTTGCTCTCACGAATACAATCAGCGAAGTGCTGTGCTCCGCCATCACGAAGATCGTCACGATCGACTGAGGTGATAACCACATAACGCAACTGCATATCCGCTATGGCGGTCGCCAGGTTGCGGGGCTCCTCGGCGTCCAGCGCCAGAGGGCGGCCATGGGCGACGTCGCAGAACGGGCAACGCCGGGTACAGATGTCACCCATAATCATGAACGTCGCGGTGCCGTTACTGAAACATTCCGAGAGATTCGGACAGGTCGCTTCTTCACAAACCGAATGTAGCTTGTGCTCACGAAGCTTTTGTTTGATCTGCTCGACACGTGGCGATGTGCTCAGGCGAATTCGAAGCCAGTCCGGCTTACGCAGCGCAGTATCGGTCGCAATGATCTTTACCGGATTCCGGCTGACCTTGTCGGCGCCACGGAGCTTTTCGCCAGGCACGACTTTCGGCCGGCGCGGAGGTGCAGACGGCACAGCCGGTTCTGCCACCGGCGCTGCGGCATTTAAAGCAATATTTTCGGGTGTCGTCATGCGACAGACTCCTTATGGGTGTCGGCGAGCAATGCCAGAAAGTGCAGGCGCCAGCGAGTAGCCACGGCCTGCAGTGCTGCTGGGCGATCAGCCGGCAGCAGCGCAGTGTCTTTGCAGTAATCCCTGATCTGCGACATGGCGAGCCCGGCATAGCCGCAGGGGTTGATCAGCCTGAAAGGCTTCATGTCCATGTCGACGTTGATAGCTAAGCCATGATAACAGTAGCCCCGGGTGATGCGCAGCCCGAGACTCGCTATTTTCGAGCCGTCAGCAGAAACATATACGCCAGGCGCTTCGCGTTTCGCGGCGGCTGCGATGCCGAAATCGGCCAGAGTGCTGACGACTGTCGCCTCCAGCAGGCTCACCAGCGATCTGGGCTGCAGCCCATAACGGGACAACTGGAGCAGTGGATAGACCACAAGCTGACCGGGACCGTGGTAGGTCACCTGTCCGCCGCGGTCCGTCTGCACCAGCGGAATGCCGGCCAGCAGAACCTGGCCATTGCCCCCATCGGGCTCTGTCAGCAGATGCTGGGGCTTGCCGGCCTGCCCCTGTGTAAACACCGGCTGGTGGTCGACGACCCAGACTTCATCAGGCGTCGCTTCAGTGCGCGCACGACTGAAGACCTTCATTGCTTCGAAAACCGGCTCGTAACTGTCCGCCTGCCGCTCGCGAAACACCAGCTCGGGCAAATCTGAGGCGGAGGCAGTCATCAGAGAACCATATGGATATTCTTGAGGGTTTTGATGGCGTTAAAGATATCCGCGACGTGGGTTTCGCTGCGCGCCTCAATGGTAAAGCGGAGCGAAACGAAACGCTGGTTGCGTGAGTCCTTGATATCGAAGTCGCTGGCCTTCAGATCCGGTAGTTCATGCCGCAGCACCTGAATCAGCTCGGCAATGAGAGACTCCCTGGCATCCGCGATAACCTTGAGCGGATACTGACAGGGAAACTCGATTTTTGGCGGCTTCTGCTCACCGGCCGCGGGCTCGTCTGAAGTGCTCACTTTGACCTCCTGATTCTCTGGCTACCGTACATGGCTAGCCTACCTGGCAAAAATTGCCCAATAGTATCAGTCAAACAGACCCATGATGAACAGCCAGATCGAGTGCCAGAGACGTTTGAAGATTCCGGCTTCCGCCACATCCTGCAGCGCAACGACAGGACGCTTCGCCAGGACGTTGTCTTCGAGGGAAACAACGAGGGAACCAAGCACCTGCCCCTTGGTAATGGGTGCCGTGATGCTTTCGTCCACTTCGAGCTTGATGTCGAGCGCGGCTTTCTGGCCCTTCGGAATGGTCAGCGTTACGGCTTCACCCGTTCCAAGGGCAACGACATCATCGACGCCCATGAATATTTCACTGTCCACAAGCTTTGCGCCGGCCTGATAAAGCGGCAGCGTTTCGAAGAACCTGAAGCCGTAGTTCATCAGCTTCATGGTTTCCTGCGCGCGCGATTCCTGACTCACCGTACCCAGCGCAACCGTGATCAGACGCATGTCGTCCCGAACCGCCGATGCTACCAGACAGTACCCCGCTTCCTCGGTATGACCGGTCTTCAGACCATCGATCGACTTGTCACGCCAGAGCAATACGTTCCTGTTCGGCTGACGAATCTTGTTATAGGTGAAATGTTTTTCTGAATAGATGGGATATTGCTGCGGGAAATCGTAAATGATCGCCTGCGCTAGCAGCGCCAGGTCGTAGGCCGTGGAGTAGTGTTCAGGCGACGGTAATCCCGTGGCATTCTTGAACTGCGAATTCTGCATACCCAAGCGCTGCGCATGACCATTCATGATGGTGGAAAAGGCGTCTTCGCTACCTGCGAGATATTCTGCCACGGCTACGCTGGCGTCGTTACCAGACTGGATAATAATGCCGCGAAGCAGGTCCTCCAATCTGACACGGGTACCTTCCTGCACGAACATCTTCGAGCCGCCAGTCTTCCACGCTCGAACGGATATAGGCACTTCGTCATCGAAACTGACGTTGCCCCGCCCAACCTCGTAATCGACGACATAGGAGGTCATCATTTTGGTAAGACTCGCCGGCGGCAGTCGCTGGTCGGCATTCTTTTCTGCGATAACGACGCCAGTCTTGGCATCCATCAGCACGTAGGCCGTGGCGGCCACTTGTGGCGCAGCCGGTATGATCACCTGCGCGGGCTCGTCTGCTCGCGCTGGCGGTGTGGCAAAGGTGGGCACTTCTTCTGCTGCACCAACCTGGGACGCACCCAGAAGGGCGACGCCCAGTAACAATCGGTTCAGTGCCATTGACATGGAATGCTTGGAATTCATTTGGGTCCCAGGTGTACGGCCTTTCTTGTAACGTAAGGGTCGGCGGGTTGAAGGCTCCGGCCAGCGGCCACAGTTTACATCTACTGAACGGTTGCGGCAGACGCCTGCGGGTTTGCCGGAATGACTAGGGTACCAGAATAGCTCGTTTTTGCGAGTCTGGACTGAAACTGGGGCAGCTCATTGGACGACTCCAGCGGGCCTATTCGCACGCGATGCAACATTCTTTCAGCGCTCGCGATTTCTTCGATGAAGACATCGGGGCCCTGCGGGGTAACAAGCCCCTTCAACATGCCCTGCAACTCATCCTTCACCTGTTGTGCTCGCTCTCTGGTGGAGAACGCCCCGATTTGCAGGAACATCGACCCCTCACCGACTGTAGATCTGACGGCGGGCCTGGTCGGAGCCACGGCAGGCTGCACGGACTGAGCGACCGCTGCCTTCGGCAGCGCGGAACCCGGCACTGGCGTTGCTGGTTTGGTAGCCTGCTGCAGGGAATCCAGTGGCGAAACCTCATCCTGTGGCAGCAGGGCTTCAACACGAACCGGGGCGGTGCCTGTCTTGACGACATCGAGCGAGAGCGCGGCCGCATACGACAGATCGATCAGACGGTCCTCATGGAAGGGTCCGCGGTCATTGACGCGAACTACTATGGAACGGCCATTCTTCAGATTGGTCACGCGGGCAAAGGTCGGCAATGGCAGATTCTTGTGGGCCGCCGAAAACGCATACATGTTGTAGATTTCGCCGTTCGACGTCGCATGGCCATGGAACTTGGCACCATACCAACTCGCCAAACCGGTCTGGTTATACCCCTTGGCTGAATCAAGAACAGTGTATTGCTTGCCCCAGACCGTATAGGGTGATTTGTTGCCACCCCGGCTTTTCGGCTCAGCCGTTGGCACGACGGGCGGGACATTGCTGGGATCGAAACCACCCTTTGGTTCCACGTCCTGCTTCAGCGAATAACGCGAGCTACTGGTCGGTGTCGAGGAGCAGCCAACCAGCGTGAGGACCAATGCGACGGCAAGCGGCAGAACTGCTCTACTGTGCCATGCCGAACCATTGTGCTGCAGCATACCGGATCAGGCCCCCGCAAGTTCGCGACTGAGCTGATACACCGCCATCGCGTAACGATCACTATGGTTGTAGCGCGTGATCACATAAAAATTATGGGTGACGAGCCAGTGCTCGATGGCGTCGGTATTCTCATAGCGCACCAGCCGAACAGGGGCGTTTTTGGCGATACCTTCAGGAGCCTTGACGCCAGCCTTTGCAACATCCGCCAACTTCTGTTCCGGCTTGCGTTTTTCAGGCAGTAGCCACGCTGGAACCGGCTCCTTTACGTCAACCTTGAACGCTACCGGCTCACCGTCCTTCCAACCATGTCGCTTGAAATAGTTGGCGACGCTGCCTATCGCATCCTGCACATTATTGAGGATATCTGCGGTGTCATCGCCATCGAAGTCGACTGCATAAGCCCGGTAACTGCTTGGGATAAACTGGCCGTAACCCATCGCACCGGCATATGAGCCTTTCAGTGACATGGGATCGAACTTCTGCTCACGACTCAACAAGAGCAACTCTTCGAGTTCCTTGGTAAAGAACGTGCTACGGGCCGGGTAGTCGAACGACAATGTGCTCAGGGCATCGACCACGCGATAGCGCCCCATGATCTGGCCGTAACTGGTTTCGACGCCGATGATGGCGGCGATAATTTCCTTCGGCACGCCATATTTCTTTTCTGCGCGCTCGAGCGTTGCCTTGTGCTCTTCCATGAATTTCTTGCCGCCGCTGATGCGCTTCTCGGTAAGGAATATCTTTCGATATTCGCCCCAGGTGAGCATCTTTTCAGCAGGTCGGCTAATGGCATCCAGTATGCTCTGCTGCTTCGCGGCGTCATCGAACAGCCCCTGCAGATACGCCCGATCAAAGCCATGCTTCTCCACCATACGGTCGATGAAGCCACTTACGGCTTCGTGCTTGCCGTAGTTGATCATCTCTGGCGCGGCAGCCTGACGTGTAGTTTCTTCGGCAAAGCTCTGTAATGGCAGCGTACTCAGCGCCAGACCGGCCACCAGGCCAGTGATGCGCAGGAACGGCTTGCGTGTCAGTCGGGTATTGTTCTTGTCTGATAGACAGGCGGTCATAGTATGGTTCCAGTCAGTGCGGGAATCGAAGCATTCGAATCAACGCTTGAGTATTTTCTTGTGAGAGTGAACGGACATCAGGACGCCGAACGAGGCCATGAGCGTAAGCACCGAGGTACCCCCGTAACTCACTAAAGGTAAAGGTACCCCGACAATTGGGAGTATGCCACTCACCATGCCCATATTAACAAAAACGTATACAAAGAAGATCGAGGTGAACGCACCGGCTACTAGCCTGGCGTAAGTCGACTGTCCGTTGATGGCAATATAGAAGCCGCGCAGCACGATCGCAACGTAAAGCGCCAGAATACTCAACACGCCGATGAATCCAAACTCCTCACCGAGCACAGCGATGATGAAATCGGTGTGGCCTTCAGGCAGAAAGTCGAGTTGGGACTGCGTGCCCGAGAGCCAGCCTTTGCCGCCCATGCCACCGGACCCGATGGCAGTTTTCGATTGTATGATATTCCAGCCGGCGCCTAGAGGATCACTTTCAGGATCGAGCAGCGTGAGCACGCGCTGCTTCTGGTAGGGTCGCATCACAAAGAACCACATGAGTGGTGCGGCAATGCCAGCGACCACTGCAGAGCCCATGATCCAGCGCCAGCTCAGGCCGGCGAACAGCAGCACGAAAATACCGGAAGAGGCAATCAATATCGAAGTACCGAGATCCGGCTGCCGGAGTATCATGACGGTAGGCACGAAAATGATGATGAGCGCGACCATCAGGCGCCGAGGTGACGGAGGCAGAACACGGTCCGACAAATACCAGGCCACCATCATGGGCACCGCCAGTTTCATGAACTCAGAAGGTTGAACCCTGAAACCGACGAATGGAATCTGCACCCAGCGCTGTGCACCTTTCGCATCGGTGCCGACGAGCATAACGGCGGCTAAACCGAGCAATCCGGCACCATAGATCCAGGGAGACCAGCGCCTCAGATGGTCAGGGTCGATCTGCGCCACCAGCAACATCAGGATCAGCCCCAGACCGAAGTGGGCGCCCTGTCGCTTCACATCACTGATGTCCTGCCCGCTACCACTGAAAAGCACGAACAATCCGCTACCGATAAGCAGGAGCAACATCAACAGCAGGATGGTATCGATATGCAGCCAGCGCATCAGCAGGGAGGGACCGCTGAATCGCTCGTCGCTTTGCGGCAGCTGGCGGAGAAAGTCGGTACTGCGGCTCATCGAACTGTCCCGGTCGTATCTGGCGCAGTCCCAGCGACGCCCGGTACGGTGATACCGTCGTTCTGTCGTGGACGCGGGGGCGGCTCGACACCATCGGGTAACAGCCAGTTTATGCGTTCTTCGGTCACCTCATACTCTCCTTTGAGGTGGGCATCCAACACTACACGAGCTACCGGCGCAGCAGCAGTACTGCCACCGCCACCATTTTCAACGATAACAGCCACTGCGATTGTCGGGTCGTCGGCTGGCGCGAATCCGATGAACAGGCCGTGGTCGCGGTGCCACTCTGCTATGGCACTAGCATCGTACTTCTCGCCCTGCTTGATTCCGATGACCTGAGCGGTACCCGTCTTGCCAGCAATCTTGTAGTCCGCACCAGCGCCGCTGCGATTGGCTGTTCCCTTGCGAGTATGCATGACGTCTTCCATGGCATTGATAATGTATTCCCAGTACCAGTCTTCCCGCAGCACTATGTCATTACCCGCTGATTCAGGAACCATCATGCTCTCTCCATTCATGGTATCGACGAGGCGGGGTGTGACCCATCGGCCTCTGTTGGCCAATACCGCCGTTGCTGTCGCCAGCTGCAGGGGTGTCATCAGCATAAAACCCTGCCCTATACTCATGTTGAGCGAGTCGCCTGGAAACCAGGACTGTCCGCGCGCCGATCGCTTCCAATCCCGCGAAGGCAGATTACCCTTGCGTGCTTCGGGAGCGTCGTAGGTAGTGCGCTGACCAAGACCAAACTGATGCAGATATTCATACATGATATCCACACCAGTCTTGAATCCGGTGTCGTAGAAGAACACGTCGCAGGACTCGACAATGCCTACCCGCAGATCCACCCAGCCATGCCCCTGACGCTTCCAGTCGCGATACTGCCGCTTATCGTTTTTCAAAGTGTAGAAGCCTGGATCCCAGACCTTGGTCTTCAGGCTGATCTTATCGGTATCGAGTGCCGCCAGCGCAACCATCGGCTTGATTGTCGACCCCGGCGGATACTGACCTTTGTAGGCTCGATTGAATAGCGGCAAACTTCGTGATTCGTTCAGTGCACGGTAACTGGCGGTATCGATACCAGTAACGAAGAGGTTGGGATCGAAACTCGGCGTGCTCACCAACGCCAGGATTCCTCCGGTTCGATTGTCGATGGCAACCACGGCACCACGACGCCCTGCCAGTGCATCCTCCGCAGTTTTCTGTAACCGCGCATCAAGGAAGAGCTTCAGATCTTTACCCGGCGCTGGCGGCGTGCTGGCCAGTTGCCGTAGTACCCTGCCCCGCGCGTTAGTCTCAATCGTTTCATGGCCGGTGACGCCATGCAATTCATCTTCATAGCGCTTTTCAATACCAAGCTTGCCGTAATACTGGGTGCCACTGTAGTTGGCCGCGTCCACCTCCTGCAGCTCAGGCTCGCTGATTCGGCCGACATAACCAAGCACATGGGCGAACAGGTGCCGATACGGATAATAACGAATAAGTTCTGCCCCTACCTCGACACCCTTCAGGCGGTAGCGGTTCACGGCGAGTATCGCAATTTCGTCTTCGGTAAGGCGAGAGCGCAACGTGACTGGCTCGTAGGGCCGGCGTCGCTGGCGAATCCGTTGGCGAAAATCAGCGACGTCGTCCTCACTGATTTCGATGAGCGATGACAGCGTCGCGAGCGTTTCATCCAGATCGCCAAGCAGTTCCGCAGTAAGCCGCAATGAAAATGTCGGCTGATTGTCTGCCAGCAACAGGCCCTGGCTGTCATAGATCAGCCCTCTGGTTGGCACCACCGAACGCAGCTGCATCCGGTTCTGATCAGACAGCGTGTCGAAGACTTCGTGCTGATTGACCTGCAGGTAGTAATAACGTGCACCGAGGAGGCACGACAGGATCATGATAACCAGAATGGCCAGCACTGCGCGTACCAGAAAGGTTTCCTGCTCCTGGCGGTGGTCTTTGAAATCGGAATGGGTACTCATGCTGACCTTGAGCTTTGGTCTTCAACAACGATGCCTGAGTTCAGGCGCGATGATATGGATGTCCTTGATTATAGCTCCATGCACGATAAATCTGTTCTGCGAGCATGATTCTGACCAGAGGATGGGGCAAAGTTAATCTGGAGAGCGAAAATTTCTCTGCTGCTCGGTCCAGAACTGCTTTCGAAAGGCCGTCAGGTCCGCCGATGGCTAAGGCCAGGGGCTTGCCGGTATGCTGCCAGTGAGACAGCCGTTCGGCAAAAGCTTCGGTGGTGAATTGCGTGCCTTTGACGTCGAGCGCAACAAACGTGGCTTTGGGATCGAGCTTCGCGAGCAGCTTCTCGCCTTCCCAGTCGTTGAGCTTGGCCGGTGGCATACTATTGCTGCCCTGGCGCGGCGCCAGCGGCAGTTCGACGAGTTCAAGCCGGACGTCCCTGGTGAGACGCCTGCTATATTCATTGAAGCCTGTTTCGACCCAGCCCGGCATCTTGCTGCCGACAGCAAGGATCTGAATCAGCATTCGGCAATATCAGACAAGGTGAGCTGAGCTGCCTGTAGCACTCTCGGCAGAACTGTCGACCGGGGCATCACGCCAGAAGCGTTCGAGATCGTAGAACTCACGCGCAGACGGCATCATGATATGCACGACAACATCACCGAGATCGACCAGCACCCAGTCAGAGGCATCTTTGCCCTCTTCACCAAGTGGACGCTCACCGGCTTTCTTGATTTCGAGAATCAGGTTGTCTGCAAGGGATTTGATGTGCCGGCTCGACGTGCCGCTGGCGATGATCATGTAGTCAGTGACGCTGGTTCGGTCTTTGACATCGAGGACGCTTATATCTTTACCTTTCAGGTCTTCGAGTATTTTGACAACCAGGTCTTTCAGGGGTTCTGTATCCATGCGTGTGGTGTGCACCTCTCTCGTGCTTTCCGGTTATGGCCTCCTCATGATACGACTGATAGCCCTCAGCCACCAGTCCGAAAAGCCGAAAATGCCGACGAAATCGTGTTGTTTTGACAAATAGTCTTCATTTATCAACAAGTTATCCGCTTACAAATTAGATCATTTTGTGATCAGACGCACAGGAATAGAGTTCGTTTTCAGCAATGTATTCAAGAACTGAAGGTGCTGTCAGAAAGTTCGCGCAACGTCCTTCGCTGAGCAACGCACGAATCCGTGAGCTGGATATATCGAGCAGACTAAGCTGTGTGACATGAATCTGACCGGCTGGACAGTCCAGAAGCCCACTGACAGTGGAGCTGAAGGCCCCGGACAATTGGGGATCGCGCTGGAGATCTTCTAATGCCTGCTTTCCAGACTCATCGTGGCTGCCAGGCCGCCCCACTACCAGGAGATGCGCATGATCGAGCAGCTGTTGCCACTGATGCCAGCTGCGTATATTGAGCAATGAATCCATGCCCATCACGAAAATAAGTATTTGCTCTGGGCTCAGCTGCTGCCTGTAGCGATGCAGTGTATCGACGGTGTAAACCGGCCGCAGATCGTCAGCGTCGCGCAGGTCGACTTCGCCTCGATCCACCACCAGACCGGACCGTTGGCCGGCGCCTGCTTCCGTCAATGCCCGCTGTAGCATATCGACACGCTGTCGCGCAGTGGCACGGTTCCGTTTGTCGGCCTGTGCCGGGCTTGGCAGCAGCCGCACTTCAGCTTGCAGTAGCTCCCCGACTTCCACAGCCATGCGTAGATGGCCGTAGTGGACTGGATCGAAGGATCCGCCGAAGAGTACGCAGGGCTCCTTCACCCGCGGATATGACCATCGCCAAAGACAATGTACTTCTGTGAGGTAAGACCTTGCAGCCCTACCGGCCCACGAGCGTGGAGCTTATCGGTGGAGATGCCGATCTCGGCGCCCAGGCCATACTCGAAGCCATCGGCAAAACGGGTCGAAGCGTTGACCATGACCGAGCTGCTGTCGATTTCGGTAACAAAGCGCCGGGCCTTCGTATAGTTTTCGGTCACGATGCTTTCCGTGTGATGGGAGCTGTAGGTGTTGATATGCTCGATGGCTTCGTCGAGACCGCTCACGACCTTCACCGCGATAACAGGCGCCAGATACTCCTCGAACCAGTCGGCTTCGACAGCGGCTTTCGCCTCTGAAATATAACGACGTGTCTGCTCGCAGCCCCTGATCTCGACGCCGGCACTCAGAAGGCGTTCAGCGATCTGTGGGAGGAAGCGTTCGGCAATGGCCGCATCGACCAGCAACGATTCGGCGGTGTTGCAGGTACCGTAGCGGTGGGTTTTTGAGTTGAAGGTGATGGCAAGGGCCTTGGTCATATCGGCATCGGCATCGACATACACATGGCAGTTGCCATCGAGATGCTTGATGACCGGTACTTTCGAGTCGCGACTAATGCGCTCGATCAGTCCCTTGCCGCCTCTTGGCACAATAACATCGACATAGTCCGGCATGGTGATGAGCTCGCCTACGGCGGCCCTATCCGCAGTGTTCACAATTTGTACCGCGGCGGCATCAAATCCAGAAGCTGACAGCGCAGCGCCGATGCACTCTGCAATAGCGAGGTTGGAATGCAGTGCTTCAGAGCCACCGCGAAGAATGGTCGCGTTGCCTGATTTCAGACACAGGCTCGCTGCTTCTACCGTCACATTCGGGCGAGATTCGTAAATGATACCGATGACACCAAGTGGCACGCGCATCTTTCCGACCTGAATGCCGCTTGGCCTGTAGCTCATGTCGGTGATTTCACCGATTGGATCCGGCAATGCGGCCACTTCGAGCAGACCGGTGATCATGGCATCGATTCGCGCGGGTGTCAGCTCAAGGCGATCGAGCAAGGCCGCGTCGAGGCCACTCTCGCGACCTGCGGCCATGTCGAGACGATTAGCCTCAGCGAGCGAATCACGGCTGTTCCCCAACTGCTCCGCTATGGCCAGCAGTGCATCGTTGCGCATTTTGGTACTGGCACGGGCCAGTTGACGGGAGGCACCTCTCGCAGCCTTGCCGACACCCTGCATATAAGCCTGCACATTGTTCTGCGTAGCTTCTGAACTGACTGTATTCACTGTCTCTTCCTGCGCAAAAAGTCTAGATTCACGAGAGTATACCGCCCGCCACGATCACGGGCCAGCGCACGGCGGCGCCATAAATGGCGACTTAAGCACACTCACGCTGACTTGCTGCCAGCCATGGACTAAGCTGTAGACAAACAACAGCTAACGGCAAGTCCGACCTGAGTCCATATGGAACTGACTGAATTCAATGAACAGCTGCGCGCGAAGGCGTACGGCTATGGCGCACTTGCCTCCATCATTCTCGCCACTGCCGCTCTATTTGCCGGGCACTGGCTACTCGCGATTGTCTGCGTCGGCATGACGGCGCTGCTTTTGGCCAACCATTTCGTATATCGCCGACAAGCGGCTATCGTTAAGCGTCTCGAGGAGTCGCAGGCAAATCCGCGCAGCGCCCGCGCCATATACAATGTCCGCGGCTTCCTTGGTGCGCAGCAGGGCGTTCACTGGCTCTCGCATACGGTGCTGCTGGCACTGATGCTGGCGACAACAGTCGGCGCCCTGTACATGCCGGACGGCATCACCCACTGGAGTTATTTCATCCCCCTGCTGGCCTTCCTGAATTATCAGATGCACGTTGCCACGGTCGTGACTGCGATATACTCCGTCATCTTTTCCATCATTCTGATTTTCGCGGTCGATGGCTTCGAGCGCATCCAGGTCTTCTTCATCTATCTCGTCAGCCTGTCGATCACGCTGGCCTTCGTATATCTGCGCGAGATCAAGGAACAGCAGCTCAAGCCACTGAGGCGGACCGACCACCTGACACTGGCGTCGACACGCGACTATCTGACGCAGGACCTGGAGAAGGAAATACAGCGCAGCGAACGTGAGGGTACCGATCTGAGCGTGTTTGCGCTTCGTGTCGACGATATCAGCCTGGAGGATCTGGATGAGCCGCGGCGGAACGCCTTGCTCCAGCAACTCGGACAGCTCCTGCATGAGAACCTGCGGCTATTCGAAGGTTATTATCGCTATGAACCGGAGGAGTTCATTGTCGTGCTGCCACTGATTGGTTCAAGAACTGCGGAGAAGCGGGCTACAGGCCTGCGCCAGCAAATACGAGCGGTATTCGACAAGCAGCGCAACGCAGTGACTGTGGGCATTGGCATCTCCACCTTGAACGTCGACGACACGGCAGAGTCGCTGATCGAGCAGGCCAGACGAGCTTTGAAACACGCGCGGCACAAGGGGCCCAACCAGTCGGTTTCCTTTAGCCAGATTTCCCAGGAGGGTAGCCTTGCTCACTGAATCGCAGCTCCGCAACCGGGCAAGAATCTACCTCTACCTCATCGGCGCAGGCCTGTTTTTCATACTTGCCCTGCAAAATGCGCGCTATGGGCTCTATGGTCTCTTCTACGCGGGGCTCCTCCTGCTGCCACTGCTGATCTCAGGCGCTGTCTATGCCTGGCAGAAGCGGAGCGAACTCGATGCTTACAAGGGGCACGTCGTCATCCTTACTGCAGCGCAGTGCATCATCCTGTGGCAGTTCCTGAGCGGACAAGCGGAGGTCATCCACTGGTCCTACGCTCTCGCGCTGTTGAGCTTCCTGCTCTTGTCGCAGTCACTGGCCCTACTCTACAACGTCGTGTCGCTGCTGATACTAGGCCTCTCTTCCCTGATCATCCAAAGCTTTTTCGAGTCGGTGAACTTTTTCGTCAGCTATGCGCTACTGATCGGCATGGCTGGCCTGTATGCCTGGCTTTACCACCACAAGAGCCGTTTCCTGAGAGAAATCACTATCAAGGATCCGCTTACTGGCGCTTACAACCTCAGGCACCTCGAATTTACCCTGCGGCAGGAGATCGCGCGCTCTGCCGCCGTGGGCCATCCGCTTTCGCTGGTCGTAATCAATATCGATTACTTCGCCCAGATCAGTGAGATGCATGGGCTCAACAGCATCAACGAGCTGCTGGCCGAGACCGGACAGTTGCTGCTGAAGGAGACCAGGGCGGGAGACAGCTTGTATCATGGGCGAGGTAGCATCTTCTATCTGTTGCTGCCGTTTACGCCTGAAGAGGGCCTGCTGGTTATCGCCGAAAGACTGCGCCGTGCCATCGAGGACTACAAGTGGAAGCTCGGGGACCCGATCACGGCCAGCGTGGGTTGTCTGACCCGCGAGCCTGATGAGAGTGATGAACTGGCTCTGCTGAAGCGTCTCGAAAATGCCTTGCAGCAGGCTCAGACGGCGGGCGGCAACAGGGTGGTCTTTTCCAAACCCTGAACTGAGATAACGTGACTGAACCCCTGACCGCTCTGCTGGCCTGGTTGCAGGCCAACTCTGGCTGGATAACCGGCGCCATTGTGCTCACCGCCTTTGCCGAGTCGCTGGCCATGGCTGGCATCATCGTGCCCGGCGTGATCATGCTGTTTGGCTTCGCTGCGCTCGCCGGCTATCTCCAATTCGACATCTGGATCGTCCTTTTTGCGGCCTTTACTGGCGCAGTGGCTGGCGACGCGCTGAGTTTCGCGCTCGGGCGACATTACAAGGAACAGACCCGACATATCTGGCCACTGAGCCGCTATCCGCAACTGGTGGCCCGTGGCGAAGCCTTCTTTCTTCGTCACGGCATGCTCAGCATCGTGCTCGGGCGCTTCATCGGCCCCATACGTCCGGTCGTGCCGATGATCGCCGGTATGATGCTGATGTCGCCGCGCAAGTTTCTCACTATAAATGTACTCTCGGCACTAGCCTGGGCGCCCTTCTACATTTTTCCTGGTTATCTCACCGGCAGCAGCCTGGAGGCTGCTGGTTTCGACTTTTCCCTCGACTCCGCGATGGCTCACTCGGCGGACCGACCGGGAGACGATGCCAGCCCGATAGCCCGGCTCTGGGCCTTCTGGTATCTCTGGTCGCCTCTAGCCGTGTTGGTAGCCGGAGCCATGACTGGCGCGCTGATCAGCTACATCCTGAGGGCGTTTGAGACCCGGCTCTGGGTACCGGGAAGCGCCTTCCTGCTGGCACTGCTGTGCTGGACCCTGATTGCGATCGAATCGCTGTTCAGGCTGTCGACCATCGACATCATCGACCAGTCGATGTTCAACATTGCCCAGGCCATCGGCATCGACTGGATCCGCCTTCTGGCAATCGGCCTGACGCTGCTGGGCGATACTATCTGGCTGTATATTCTCCTGGGCACGAGCTGTGCCTGGCTCTGGCTGAAGGGTCACAAGCGCCTGGTGATCTGCCTGGTCCTCGGGGGTCTTGCCACCCATGGGCTCACCTCCGGATTAAAAGCACTATTCGGTGTTTTACGCCCCGAGCTGGCCTATCTGCCTGCCAACGCCGCCTATCCAAGCGGTCATACCAGCGGCGCTGTCTATACCTATACCGTGCTGGCGATGATATTCGCCCGCCGCCATCGCTGGATGAGTTTGTGTCTCGCGCTGGCGACGCTCGTGGGCACCAGTCGGTTACTACTCGGTGTGCATTGGTTTTCGGATATTGTTGGGGGAAGTCTGCTGGGGCTCGCGATGGCCTGTCTGGCACTTTATGCCTCACGAGTACCGCTGGGTGGCTTTCTGTTCAGGCATCACCTCACTCGGCATAATTATGCGGTCCTCGCCGTGGTGGCGCTGGCAGCAACGATGTACGTGATGATCAGGATGAATCAGGTCGGGCCGCAGTATCTGACAAACTGGGCCGATCTCTGATCTTTTGCCGCCCCTCGGCTACGACTCTTCGCCATGTTCGACAATGGCATGGAGCATGTATCGCATCTGCTCCAGACGGTAGGCAGGGCGCTGTAAACTGAGCAGGTATTGCTTATCCTCATTGCGCAGTGGCAGCAGCTCGAGTAGACGGTAGCCTACGTCACGGCAGTCGTCATAATCGATATCGAGATCCAGCCGCTTTACGGCAGGATGCTGTTGCAGGTCCCGGAGCAGCGTCACGAGCTCAGCGTAGTCGTCCCTCACAGCCACCTCTGGCTCCGGTGGCATCGGACTGACTTGGCCGATGAAAAGTCCGGTCTCATCCTGGCGAGCCGATTTTATTCTGACCTTCTCGCGCCCCTGCACGGTGATGCCGAGCAAACCATCCTGCAGCTGCTGGAAATCGCTTATTCGCCCGTACGTTCCCAGGTCGAAAAAGCCGTCTTCAGCGTCAGATCGAGTGAGCACGATGACAAAGCCGATATCATGCTTCAGGCAGTCGCTGACCATTTTCAGATAGCGCTGCTCAAAGATTCTCAGGGGCAGTTGACCGCCTGGACAGAGAATGGTTCCCAGCGGAAACAGTGGCACCTCCATCAGGTGCCCGGTCTCAGCAGCGTGTGACTCTGAGCGGTCCGGCATGGCATTGAGCGCCTTTGACTGGTATTGGTGAATGGCCTGGCTGATGCCTTCCGGCTCAACCCGTCACTTCGAATACGGTCGCAGACTGTGCGCGGGCCAATTCAATGATATTTAAACTTTCCTGCGGTGTGATATTGAAGCGTGCCAGGCGCTGGAAAGCAGGAATGCGATTCATGGGTGGCAGGGAGGCCTGCTCGGGCGTGCCGATAAAGGCGTGAACTTGCGCAAGTGTGACGATATCCGCACACAGCGGCACCGCTTCGCTGAAATCGCCAGTGAAGCGCTCGGCGTGCTCCACACTGGCAACGACGCTGTCGGGAAAATCCCACTCTCTCAGTACCGCAACGCCAACTTCTTCACGCAGATCGGTAATGAGATGTTCAAGCAGGTCGTCATGTCGACGGGCAGCTGGCAGGTCCGCTGCCTGCTGGATGACCGGGATTGCACCGATATCATGCAGCAAGCCAGCGAGTAAGGCCTGCCCCGGGCTCACGCCAGGCACGCGCTCAGCTATCACGCTGGCAAGCGTGCCCACCTCGATGGAGTGCTGCCATAACTTCTCCATGCGAAGTCTCAGCGTCTCGTGCCGGGTCGTGAAGAGCTCTCGTACGGTAAACAGGGCAACAAGCTGTCTTGTCGTCTCAACGCCGAGGCGGACCACAGCGTCACGGCAGCTTTCGATCTTACGGAAGCCTCGAAACAGCGGACTATTCACTGCATAGATGAGCTTTGCCGTGATGGCAGGATCGGTCTGGACGATATCGGCAATGCGCCCCACGTCGCACTCAGGGTCAGCGGCGGCACGACGGATTCGATCTGCTGCCAGCGGCAGTGAAGGCAGACTCAGGCAGCGATTCTGGAGATCCCGACTGATCTGGATGACAATACGATAACCCTGAGAGGCTTCGTCAGCAGCATCCGTCACGTCCAGTTCCTTGCCAGCACCATCGCCGACGACGCTGGCATCCTTCGAAAAGTTCGGTTGTGGCGCCTGCTTCATCAACTGCGTCAGCTCGAGATCGTCCACCAACAGCAGGCGGGCAGCGCTGGTGGCCGTCAACAGGTCGCCGTCTGCCAGTCGCAGCGGGTTTCTGGCAGCGTGCTCACCTGCGGTAAGTCTGACTCGCGGCAACTCTGGCGACTGCAGCTCCACCTCCCCCATCAGAAGGAAGAGCACCTGCTTGCCTGACTCTTCACTGCCCCGCCGGGTGTCTCCGGGTTCCAGCGAAACGCGACCGCCGCGCGACGCGAGCAGGACTCTTTGGGCACGCGACAATCGGTAGAGCGGGTGAAAGAGTTCTAACGATTCCGCTGTCAGCTCAGAATTCAAATGGATGACCTTTCTGCCTTGATAGCGGTGAACGAATGACACGCCCTCTCGACAGAAAGCGGTGTCCTAAACGGTGGGCAGCTGTTCGACCTTTGCCTTGGTACGCGTGTAGACGGCAAAGCGGTGTGGATGAGGGTTATGCTCATCGACCTGACCTTCCGTAAGCTCACTGAGCTGCCAGCCTTCATCAGAAGCATAGCTCGGAAAGAAGGTATCGCCAGCAACATCCAGGTCAATCTGCGTCACGAAAAGCGCATCGCAGTACGGCAGCAACTGCTCATAGATACCACCACCTCCGATAATGAAACAGTAGTCCTGGTGGGCCGTTGCGGCGCGTTCAAGCCCTGCTCTTGCGGCTTCGACGGGGTCATTCCACCAGCTTTCGGTGGTTTGCTGATTCGTGGGCTGGGTCTCAAAGTGGCCGGTTGCCTTACGCGGCTGACTCGAAATGATCAGGTTGTCGCGGCCAGGGAGCAGGCGGCCTATCGAGTCCAGCGTCTTGCGCCCCATTACAACGGGTCGGCCCAGGGTCGACGCCTTGAAATAGCGCAGATCGGCAGGCAGGTGCCAGGGCATCTGTCCATTGCGGCCAATAACCAGGTCGTTGGCGTGGGCCACGATGGCGGCCAGTCCCGGCTTCTGCTTCGAAGTATCGTTCATGATGCGCTTCAGATCGCTATGGCTGCTGGAATGTGTGGTTGAGGCTCATAACCCTCGATTTCGAAATCTTCGAAGCGATAGTCGAAGAGACTGGCTGGCTTGCGCAGAATCTTCAGCTGCGGCAACGCGCCCGGCGTGCGGGTGAGCTGCAGGCGGGCCTGCTCCAGATGATTGCTATAAAGATGCGCATCGCCGATCGAAAGAATGATATCGCCAGGGGTGTAATCGCATTGCTGCGCCAACATGTGCGTGAGCAGTGCGAGCGACGCCGTATTGTAGGGATTGCCGAGGAAAAGATCGTTCGAACGAATATAGAGAGAGGCACTCAGGCGGCCACCGGCCACATAGAACTGATACAGCACATGGCATGGCGGCAGGGCCATCTTGCCAGCAGCAGCATTTTCCCAGGGCTTGAGCTGCTCGTCCGGCAGGTCAGCAACATTCCAGCCACTGAAAATATGACGGCGGCTGTCGGGATTCGTCTTCAGCCCATGCACCAGCCGCTCGAGCTGGTCCACATGACTGCCATCCGGACAGGTCCAGTTGCGCCATTGCGAGCCATAGACCGGGCCTAGCTCGCCCTCTTCCGTCGCCCACTCATTCCAGATCGAGACGCCGTTTTCCTTCAGATACCGGATGTTGGTTTCGCCACTGATAAACCAGAGCAGCTCATGGGCGATGCTTTTGAAATGCAGCTTTTTGGTAGTGAGCAGTGGGAAGCCCTGGCTGAGGTCATAGCGCACCTGGCGACCGAAGACGCTGCGCGCACCTGTGCCGGTGCGGTCGTTCTTGTCGTAGCCGTTGTCGAGGACGTCCTGTAGCAGATCCAGATAGGCACGCATCAGTGAGAAGCTCCTGTTGTGGTTCGGGTTTCGGCCCAGCGGTAAGCCAGCAGCATGAGCACGATCCCGCCGATGATCATTGGCAATGACAGCAACTGCCCCATGGTCATCCACTGGAAGGCGACGGGGCCGAGATGGGCGTCGGGCTGGCGGAAAAATTCTACGACGAAGCGCGAGCAGCCGTAAACCAGGAGGAACAGGCCAGAGACTGCCATGGTCGGTCGGGGCTTTCGCGAATATACCCAGAGTACCGTGAACAGCAGAACGCCCTCCAGCGCGAACTGATACAGCTGCGAGGGGTGGCGAGCGATCTGCAGCGGATCCGTGGGAAACACCATGGCCCAGGGCACGTCAGCGGCTCTGCCATAAAGCTCCGCGCCTATGAAGTTGCCTATTCGACCCAGCCCGAGGCCGATCGGTACCAGGGGCGCAACAAAATCAATCATGTTCCAGAAACGGATGTTCTGTGAACGCGCATACAGCCAGATTGCGATGATGACGCCCAGCAGACCACCATGAAAGGCCATCCCACCAGTCCAGACCTGGAACAGCCACAGCGGATCCTGCAGAAATTTGTCGAAATTGTAGAACATGACATAGCCGAAACGACCGCCGAGCACGACGCCGATGGCCCCGTAGAAGATCACGTCGCCCACCTGCTCTTCCCGCAAGGGCGTGTGCGGCTGGCGTGCGCGATAGCGGCCAAGCCACCAGGCGGCGATAAAGCCCATCAGGTACATCAGGCCGTACCAGTGCACCTTGATTGGGCCTAATGCCAATGCAACCGGGTCAATCTCGGGGTATTCGAACCAGCGTTCCATGAAATGTTCCGTTAATGGTTAAAAAGACTGTGTGAGCAAGCGTATCCCTACCAGGATGAGCAGGCAGGCGAACAGCCTGGAAAGCAGTTGCGGCGGCAGACGATGTGCAAGCCGTGCACCGGCTTTCGCTGTGACCATGCTGGTCAGCACAATACCGAAGAAGGCGGGGAGATACACGAAACCGAGTGCATATTGCGGCAGATCGGGTTCATTCCAGCCAGCGATTATATTTGTAAAGGCGCCGGCTATGGCTATCGGCAGGCCACAGGCTGCAGATGTTGCCACGGCCTCCTGCATCCGCACATTGTGCCAGACCAGCCATGGCACCGTGAGCGTACCGCCGCCGATTCCGAAAATGGCCGAGCCCCAACCGATAAAGCCACCTGCGCCCGTGAGCCCAGGCCAGCCTGGTACGACACGCGTCGGCGCTGGTTGGAAGCCAGTGAGCATTTTGGCAGCCACGGCCAGTGCAAACAGGCCAATGATCAGTTTAAGTGCGGCTCCACTTAATGTACTCGCGGTGAAAACACCCAGAACAGCACCAAGCACGATGCCGGCAGCCATCGGTTTGAACAGATCCCAGCGTACCGCCCTGTGAGCATGGTGAGCCCTGATACTCGCCATTGACGTCAACATGATGGTAGCCAGAGAAGTGCCGATCGCAAGATGCATGCTCACATCAGCGGACACACCCTGCATCTCGAAAGCCAGCAGCAGGAGTGGCACGATAATCAGGCCGCCGCCTATCCCAAACAGGCCGGCCAGTAGACCAGCAAAGGCCCCTATGGCAAGGTAACCTGCAAGAGTGATGGCCAGTACCATGGGTTCATTCATCATGTGGTCCTGAAGTGCTGCGTCTGCGGCCGCATATGATGCCTACCGAAAGCGCCGAGCTCAATGTCACTTTTTTACACCAGCTCCGATCGTTGGATTCGAAACATGTGCCTGATAGCCGTCGCCTACAACGCTACTGAGGATTACGAGCTTATTGCGCTCGCCAACAGGGATGAGTTCTATGACCGCCCCGCGACGCCCCTGCACTTCTGGGAGCCATCTGCCCTTACCCGGCATGGTCCAGTGGCTGGCGGCCAGGATCTGCAGGCGGGCGGGACATGGCTCGCTGCATCGAGATACCACGGCACGCGACGCTTTGCGGCGGTTACCAATTACCGCAATCCCGATCAGGCGATTGCTGCGCATTCCCGTGGTGAGCTGGTGACAAACTTTCTGAGCGGAAGCCTGGATGCAGCTGCGTTTGCCGAAGCCTTGGGCGATACCGCCATGCAGTATGGCGGCTTTAACCTGCTACTGTTTGACGACAGCGGGCTGCACTACTGCACGAACCGATGGCCCCTCGATGGCGAACCAGCAGGATTCCAGGCGGAGCACAGGGTTCTGGATAGCGGCGTATATGTGCTGAGCAATCACCTGCTCGATTCGCCCTGGCCAAAGTCGCTTCAATTACGGAAGCAGGTGAATAGACTGCTCACAGAGCATGAGCCCGATGTTCCGATCGACCCGGACTGTTGGCTGAATCTGATGCTCGACCCTACTCAGGCAAATGATGAGGCCCTCCCAGTAACCGGCATGCCCCTCGAGATGGAACGGCAGCTCTCCAGCGCATTTATCGCGCTTGCGAATTACGGCACACGGTGCAGCACTCTTGTCACTATCGGTCACAGCGCACCGGCATCGATCGAGATGCACGAGCGTCGCTTTGGCCCCAATAGCCGAGGGGAAGAGACCACTCTGGTTTTATGAGGGCATTAATCTTCCGCATGATGATCAGAAGATTTCATCATCAGAAAGCCCCCTGATCTGCAGCTGCTTGCGAACATCGAGTGCTGGCGACGCAGAGTCCCTTATCCTCTCCAGTTCCGCTGCAAGCTCTGGATCCAGAGGCTGCTCAACGACGATTTCCACCCGTCGGTTCCTTGCCCGACCCTCCGGCGTATCATTAGGCACCAGTGGTGTCGTGTCGGCAGCGCCCGTCACGGCAAAGCGTTCCTGACCCACATCGCCACTTTCGAAGAGGGCATGGGCAACTTCAAGTGCCCGCGCGGTAGACAGATCCCAGTTCGATCGGAATCTCGCCGTCTTGATCGGTATATTATCCGTATGACCCTCGACGCTGATGTTGCCCTGGTACTGTTTCAGAACCTCGACCATATTATCGATGACCGGGAAGAAGTCCGCATTCAAGCTTGCACTCCCAGAAGCGAACGCACCTCGCTCCTGCACCCGTATGATGATCTGGCGCCCGCGGGTCTCTACTTCGATCTGATTATTCCTGACCTGGGGCTCCAGTGCCGTCGCGAGCTGAACGGCAGTTGACTCGGCTTCTTCCGCCATCGCCTCGAGCTGTTCAACTACTTCGTCACTCAGTTCAGCCGCAGGTGGGATTGGACACTGGTCTGCAAGCGCTTTTTCGACGATCTGTTCGCACACCTGCTCGAGGTTCGGCATATCGGAGCTCGTGGTCTGCTGCATGATCATCTGCAGCGGCGTAGGCTCAGGCTTGCCAGGACTGAACTCCTGAGCAATTACACTGGTGCCTTTCGGGATTGAGGTGACATCGACCTGATTCTGCACACCGAACGCATCTTTCATGGAACCAGCCAGCCGTTTGAACTCCAGGGCGTCCATCTGTGCGAACGACAACAGCAGCACGAAGAAGCACATCAGCAGCGACATCAGATCGGCAAAGGTTGCCATCCAGGCCGGAATGCCAGCAGGACATTCGTGCTTTTTCTCCTCTTCGACCATTACGCCGGCGCCTGATCAGGCATCGTCGGCGGCGCTGGGACGCTTGCCTTCCGGCAAGTAGTTTCGCAGCATCGACTCGATGACCCGAGGATTGAGTCCGGCCTGTATGGCCATCAGGGCATCGATGACCATATTCTTGGTCTGCTCTTCTTCAGCCTGTCGCAGTTTGAGCTTGTCAGCTACGGGAATCGCGAACATATTGGCCAGCATGGCGCCATACAGCGTGGTCAGCAGTGCAACGGCCATGGCAGGGCCAATGGACTTGGGATCATCCATGTTGGACAGCATGGCCACCAGACCGACAAGCGTTCCGATCATGCCCATGGCCGGACCGACGTCCCCCATGGAGCTAAAGACCTTCGAACCCATCCCGTGACGTTCCACAGCCATGTTTTTATCCTTGGTCATGAGGTTCCTCACAACATCGGCATCGTGCCCGTCGATGAGCAGGCCAATGCCCTTCGCCAGAAACTTGTTCGGGATCTCTTTGCCTTCCAGCGAGAGCAGGCCACCTTTGCGCGCTGCATCCGCCAGTTCGACTACGAGGTCGATCAGCTCTTCTGGATCGTCGGACTTGAACATGAAGGCCTTCGCAGCCACCTTGCCTGCGCCCAGGAACTGGCCAAGCGTAAACTTCATGAGCACCACAAAAATACTGCCAACGATGACGATCAGTACCGAGGGCACGTCCACAAACATCATGAGTGTGCCGCTCAGAAGCATCGCCATGATGATAATGGCAAAAGAACCGAGCAGGCCCACCAGGGTTGCAATATCCACCAGAAATCCCCGGAAAATCTATGTGTTGAGGTAGAATTCGAGCCTACCCAGGCATGGGTATGAGTATAGACAGGGTTGGTGAATTTTCCCGAAAAAGGCTAGCATGGCGGCCAGACACCACCGACAGCTACCCAAGCGAATATCAATCCTCAGCAGGAACCCACTATGGCCGTACGGAAGTCCCCGCAAGCTGCTGAAAGCAAGGCAGCCGAGCCGATGAAACTCGCCGATTTCGAAAACACGCTGCAGCAACTCGAGGGGCTTGTGCAGAAGCTCGAGCGTGGCGATCTTAGCCTCGACGAATCACTGAGCGTCTACGAACAGGGTATTTCGCTGTCGAGACATTGCCAGCAGGCGCTGCAGACGGCCGAGCAGAAAGTTACCTTACTGTCTCGAGAAGCTATTGCTGCGCTGCAGAAATCGGGTGACGGTAAAGTGCCGACCCCTGAGGAAGAAGCAGGTCGATAGATCGATGCAGCAGCGAGAAGCAGCCGTCGAGAGAGGCAGCGGGGCAGCAATGGATTTTGACGTATTGAGACTCAGCATAGATCGCGAGCTCGTCCGTCTATTGCCGGCGCTGGCGGCGGAGCAGGCCAACCCACAGCAGGAGACGGTGCTGATCGATGCGATGCACTATGCCCTGCTGACCGGCGGCAAGCGTATACGGCCACTGCTCTGTCTGCTGACTGCAGAAGCGCTCACTGCCGCCACTGTGGCAGAAATGCCCAGCATTCGAACAGCAGCTCAGGTCGCAGAAGCAGCGCTTGTGGCAGGTTGCGCAATAGAAGCCATGCATGCCTATTCGCTGGTTCACGACGATCTGCCGGCGATGGATGACGACGATCTGAGACGGGGCGAGCCGACCTGTCATATCCGTTTCGGTGAAGCCGTAGCAATACTGGCTGGCGACGCGTTGCAGACGCTGGCATTCGAAATTCTTGCCGGTGGCCGGCTCTCAGCCCTCGGCGTGAGCCCTGGCGCGCAGCTACGTATGCTGCGACAGCTTGCAAGCGCTAGTGGTGCCGGAGGCATGGTTGGCGGCCAGGCACTGGACCTGGCGGCGGAAGGCCGTAAGCTGGACGAGGCATCGCTGAGCACTTTGCACGCCATGAAAACAGGCGCCCTGATCGAGTCCGCAGTCGTTTTCGGCTTGTGTGTGCATAATATTGAGGACACTGGTCTCGAGCTGGACCTTCGTCGATTCGGCAAGTTGATTGGGCTGGCGTTCCAGGTACAGGACGATATTCTCGATGTTGCCTCAGATACTGCAAGCCTCGGCAAGACCGCTGGCAAGGATGAGCAGCAGGACAAGTCGACCTATGTAAAACTGATGGGTCTCGAAGGCGCGCGGGCCCATCTCGACGCGCTCTTCGCCGAGGCGGATGAAATCCTGCGGCGAAGAGCCCTTCACCAAACCCCGCTGAGCGCCTTTACGAGACAGCTGGCGACTCGAATCCGCTAGCCTGATACACTTGGCAGGCTTGATCGACGGTCGGTGCAGACAGCGGACAGACCAGTGCCCGCAGAGCGAAATGCCGGGCGGAACAACCGGATTTATAATTGGATAGAAGCATTGGAACAGAGTAAGCCACACATTTTTCAGGCTATACCATCTAAGCGCCCAAATACGCCGCTGCTTGATGAAGTCGACTCGCCTGAAGATCTGCGCAAGATGAGCACCGATGATCTGCTTCGATTGGCTTACGAGCTACGCGCGTTCCTGCTTTACAGCGTGGGACAGAGCGGGGGCCATTTTGGCGCAGGCCTCGGCGTCATTGAGCTGACAATCGCCATTCATCACGTGTTCAACACGCCCCATGACCGGTTGGTCTGGGATGTCGGGCACCAGGCATATCCGCACAAGATTCTCACAGGACGCCGCGAGCGCATGCCTTCGGTTCGTCAGCAGGGCGGCCTGGCGGCGTTCCCGCTGCGCAGCGAAAGTGAGTACGACACCTTTGGCGTTGGCCATAGCAGTACTTCCATCAGTGCTGCTCTGGGCATGGCACTGGCTGCGCGGCTTCAAGGTATCGAGCGCAAGTCAATTGCCGTGATCGGTGATGGCGCAATGACTGCAGGTATGGCATTCGAGGCTCTGAATCATACTGCTGACGAAGAGACTGATCTGCTGGTCATTCTCAACGACAACGATATGTCGATTTCCCGCAATGTCGGCGGCCTGAGCAAGTACTTTGCCCGCCTGCTCTCCAGCAGCACTTACAATAGTGTTCGAGACGGCAGCAAGCGCATGCTTCAGGGCGCACCTGGTCTTATGGAGTTTGCCCGCAAGACCGAAGAGCACCTGAAGGGATTGGTTGCCAGCCCGAGCACGCTGTTTGAGGAGTTGGGTTTCAATTATATCGGCCCCATCGACGGTCACGACCTCCCTTTGCTTGTCGATACACTGGAAAATATCAATAAGCTGAGCGGACCACAGTTCCTGCACGTCGTGACCAAGAAAGGCAAGGGTTACGCACCAGCCGAATGTGACCCGATTGGCTATCATGCCATCAACAAGATCGAACCCAAGGCCGCTGAGAAGCCCGCCAGCATACCTGTGCCCGCAGTGAGCAGGAAGCCCGCATTGAAGTACTCGAATGTCTTTGGTGCCTGGCTCTGCGACATGGCGGCCAGGGATGAGCGCTTGATGGGCATCACCCCGGCCATGTGCGAAGGCTCGGACTTGATCGACTTCGCCGAGCGCTACCCGAAACGCTATTTCGATGTCGCCATCGCCGAGCAGCATGCGGTCACGCTGGCCGCCGGGATGGCCTGTGAAGGCGCCAAACCGGTAGTTGCGATTTACTCGACATTTTTGCAGCGTGGCTACGATCAGCTTATCCACGATGTCGCCATTCAGAATCTTGATGTGCTGTTCGCAATCGACAGGGCTGGTCTCGTGGGTGAGGACGGCCCCACCCACGCTGGCTCCTTCGACATTGCTTATCTTCGCACCGTACCGAATATGGTCATCATGGCGGCCTCGGATGAAGCTCAGCTGCGGGCAATGCTCAGTTGCGGCTTCCAGCACCAGGGCCCCGCTGCCGTGCGCTATCCCCGTGGCACAGGACCTGGTGTAGCAGCGGGCACTTCGCTGGAGGCGATCGAATTTGGGAGATCGGCCATTGTCAGGCAGGGTGCCGGAACAGCTATCGTCGCCGTTGGCAACATGCTTGCCCCAGCGATGGAAGCGGGGAAGACGCTCGGTGCAACCGTCGTAGACCTGCGCTTCATCAAACCGCTGGACGACGCGCTACTGCTCGAGCTCGCTGACACGCACGACTTGATTGTGACGGTTGAAGACCACGCCAAAGCCGGCGGTGCGGGCTCCGCCATCATGGAGCTGCTTCACGAGAACCGGCGCAGTGTTCCGGTATTGTGTATGGGCCACCCTGACGTGTTTATCGAGCATGGAAAACCAGATCAGCTGTTGGCCGATATCGGTTTGAATGCGCCAGGCATACTCAAACGTATTGAAGAGTACGCCCAGCCGTCGACGAACAGCCTGCCGAGCTATCTATCAACCACGGCCACGTCGTCATCTTGATGTGTGGTTAGCAGGTGACCCAGCTTACCTGCCTTGGTGCTGAGATAATGGGAGTTGTGCGGGTTTCGCCCTACTTCCAGCGGCACCCGCCCCGCAATATTGATACCCAGGCCTTCCAGCGAGGCCACCTTTCTCGGATTATTCGTCATCAGACGTAGCGATGCGACACCCAGATACTCAAGCATTGGCTTACAGATCGAGTAGTCCCTGAGATCATCGGCAAAGCCAAGCGCGGCATTGGCTTCTACAGTGTCTGCACCCTTATCCTGAAGCGCGTAGGCTCGCACCTTGTTGAGCAGCCCTATGCCGCGCCCTTCCTGTCGCAGATACAACAGTATGCCCCGCCCTTCCCTGGCTATACTGCGGAGCGCCTCATCCAGCTGATAGCCGCAGTCACAGCGCATACTGAAAAGCGCATCACCGGTTAGACACTCAGAATGCGTTCGAGCCAGAGGCGGGTCGATACCCTCGCCGGTAGACGCAACGTCTCCAAGGGTGATAGCCAGATGCTCTTTGCCTGTCGCAGACTCTTCGAAGCCGTGAATGGTGAACACGGCATAAGGGGTAGGTAGCTTGCAACTGGCTACGTAGGTCATTGACTGCTTTGTCGACTCATCATCTGAGTTACTAACTGACTGATTCACTGACACGGGCTATCCACCTGTCATATTCATGAAACGGACGATCTGAGGCTCTTCATCGAGATCGAAATGATGTCGCTCTGGCTTGACGTCCATTGAGGCCAAGATCGCTGCTTTCAATGCGACCCTGTCGTTCGGATATTTTCGCACGATCTCCCTGAGATCTACCGAATGTTCGTTGCCAAGACAAAGCAGCAAGCGACCTTCGACTGTGAGCCTCACCCGATTGCATGTGGCGCAGAAGTTCTCGCTGTGCGGCGAAATGAAGCCGATTTTCGATTTGTGGCCAGGCGTCTGCCAATAACGGCTCGGCCCACCCAGCGCGGTTTGCGCCAGCATTGGCTGAAGCGGGTATTCACTCGTGATAATTTGCCTGATCGACTCACTCGATACGAACGCGCTCGCCCTATCGTGTTCCGTGATAGCACCAAGCGGCATTTCTTCTATGAAAGAAAGGTCGAGCTCACGCGCCAGCACGTAGCGGACGAGATCGAGCACTTCGTCCTCGTTGCGTCCCTTCAAGACAACAGCGTTGAGCTTGATCGATGAGAAGCCAGCAGCTTTGGCCGCATCGATGCCGCGCAGCACCTGGTCCAGGTCACCCGTCCGTGTCAGCTCGCGGAAGCGCTGAGCATTCAGGCTATCGAGACTGATATTGAGGCGGGAAAGGCCGGCCGCCCGCAAGGGCTGTGCAAGTTTGACCAGCTGAGAACCGTTTGTCGTCATCGTCAGCTCTTCAAGCCCCTCGAGGCGACCCAACTGGGTCACCAGACCCATGACGCCCCGACGCACCAAGGGCTCTCCACCCGTCAGCCGGATTTTCCGCACGCCGAGCTCAACGAAGGTCGAGCCGATATGGGCGAGCTCCTCAAGTGTCAGCACGCTGGACTTGGGCAGGAAGGTCATCTCTTCTGCCATGCAGTAAACGCAACGAAAGTCACAGCGATCTGTTACCGACATTCGTAAGTAGGTCACGCGTCGGTTGAAACGGTCGATCAGTGCCTGGTCGTTACTCAATTACCGCCTCACTGAACAGGCTAGCCGCCTGTGACTGGTGGAAAGAACGCTATCTCATCGTGATCCTCAACGCAGGCGCTGAAGTCAGTCATGTTCTGATTGATGGCGCAACGCAAGCCCTTCCGGGTATCCGCCGCCAGATTCTCGCGCCCTTGTGCCAAATGGTCGAACGCGGCTGACAAAACCTCATCAGCCGTAGGTGCTGGACCAAGCTTACTGAGGTCGATCTGCCAGCTGGCGGCGCCCATCGTTTCACGCAGTTTACCGAAAAACAGAACTTCAATCACTGGCTGGCGCCTCCTGCCGATGCCACTCACCGCTTGCACCACCCGTTTTCACGAGTAGCGCGGTATTCTCTATACGGATGCCCTTGTCTACAGCCTTACACATGTCGTAAACAGTGAGTGCCGCTACACTGGCGCCAGTGAGCGCCTCCATCTCGACACCGGTCTGGCCACTGGTGCGGACGCGGCACTCGATGCGCACGGCGTGACGCTCAGGAAGGGCTTCGAGCGTCACTTTCACACTGCTGAGAAGCAAGGTATGGCAGAGCGGGATCAGCTCGGCAGTGCGCTTTGCGGCCTGGATGCCCGCAATCCGGGCCGTGGCGAACACATCGCCCTTCTTGTTATTGCCGGCAAGTACCTGCTCGAGGGCCGCGGGCGACATGACGACAAGGCTCTCTGCAACCGCCGTGCGGCTGGTAACGGCCTTATCGCCGACATCGACCATATTGGCCTCGCCGCTCTGGTTTAGATGCGTAAGCGTCATATCTGCACTAGATCTCCTGGCTGCGGTTGAAAATCATTTCTCAGGAAATCCAAAACCACGAATCGCAGCAATGCCCTGACCGCCGCGTACGATCGCCGTACTCACATCCTGGTCGGTAAGTCCGCCAAGTGCGAAGGCTGGCACCGGACACGCTCGAGTCAGGTGAGCGAAGCCACTCCAACCCAGGGGTCGGACGTCCGGGTGACTTCGCGTCCGGGCCACCGGTGAAATGAAAACCTGATCCACGCCGAGCAGTACGGCCTGCCAGAGCGCTTCATGTGTGTGCACCGATGCACTGAGCAGGCAGAAGTCAGGCAGATTGAGCATCTTGCGCAGTGGGCCGTACCCGCCAGAAGCCGACGCTTCGTTCGCCAGCGCGTAGTACTCTTCAGGGGCGGCGCCAGTATCGAGCCTGTCACTCCAGTATTCACACTGGGCCGAGGTAAGCTGGATGAACGCTGCACCTCTGGGCAAGCCCTGGTCCGGCGTCAGTTTGCCGGAAAATGCTCTTAGCCAGCGCGGCAGATCGCCGGCCGACAGCCCGCCGCCATTGCCATGATCGAGATAGACGCCCAAGGGCAGCGCGCCGTCGAAAGGGGCTTCGGCGAGAATCTGCCGCTGCACGAGCGCCGCCTGCTCAGCATACTCGAGAGCTGATAGATGCTTGGCCCGAAGGAGAACACTCAAGCGGCCTCTGAGCTGCTGCACCTGTTGAGACATCAACCAGCCTGACAGACTTACTGAAAGATCAGCAGTTCGCTCGCGACGCGCCACATCAACAGACGTAGCCGACAATCGTTGCCGGTTGGCTTCAAGCTCACGCTGCGAGGGAAAGTCCGGCGTAATCTGCACAAACACAGCGGCTTGTAAGGCACTGATGATACCACGATTGGCGGAGGGAAAATGGCGTGGCTCGAGATCGGCTACTCTGGTCCAGCTCGCCTCCTCGGCTTCCACGCCTCGCGGCTCGCCCATCCAGTGCTGTACCTCGAGCACATTCAGGTTCACCCGCTTCGCAGACTTACCGGCACCATAAACCCAGGGAATCTCGATCAAGGGCCGCAGGGTCGTTCTTTCGCTGAATACGATGCCCAGTTCTTCACGCAGCTCCCGTGCCATTGCGAGCTCTATGGATTCACCAGGTTCGCACTTGCCACCGGGGAACTCCAGAAGACCGCCCTGATGTTGATGCGAGCGCCGCCTGGTCACGAACACTTCCCTGTCTGGGCCAGCACCTCTCGTCAGTACGCCAACTGCGACCTGAATTGCCTGGGTATTGCTCAAGATCGAGTTGACTTGCATGCCAGCGCCTTACTCCACGGCCGAACAACCTGACCAGATTCAGCTTCGGTATTCTGCGTTGATCTTGACATAGTCGTATGACAGGTCGGTTGTCCAGACTCTATCGCTACAGCCCCCGCGGCCGAGTCGGACGCGAATGGTGATAAATTCCTCTGCCATGACTGCCTGCCCCGCTGCTTCGGTATACTCGGCGTTGCGGCCACCGTTGCTGACGATGCAGACATCATTTAAATCGATATGCACAGCACGAAGGTCGAGACTGCCGTTGCCATGACTTACGTCAAACCGGGCGCGACCTACCGCTGCGAGGATGCGGCCCCAGTTTGGATCGGATGCAAAAAACGCAGTCTTCACAAGCGGCGAGTGCGCGATCGTGTACGCAACATCCAGCGCCTCGGCCGGCGTAGCGGCTTCTTCCACCTGCACAGTGATAAATTTGGTAGCGCCCTCGCCATCCAACACTATGGCTTGAGCGAGTTCTGTGAAGACACCTTCGACGGCCTCGGCAAATAGCGCCCAGTCGGCATGTTCGGTGTCCAGTGTAACCTGGCCCTTTGCGCCAGTGGCCACAAGCACGCAGGCATCGTTGGTCGAGGTATCCCCATCCACCGTGATCCTGTTGAAGGTTTTGGCCGACGTCTCGGTAAGCAGCAACTGCAGGGCATCTGCGGAGACTCGTGCATCACAGGCAACGAACGCCAGCATGGTCGCCATGTTCGGACAAATCATGCCAGAACCTTTGCTGATACCCGTGATGGTGATCAGGTCGTCACCGAGCTGCACCTGACGCGAACTACCCTTTGGTCGAGTGTCCGTGGTCAATATACCTCTGGCCGCACGGGCCCAGTTATCGGGTGCCATGGATGCCAAAGCTTCAGGCGCCGCATCCATGATCTTTTCGATAGCTAGACGCTCACCAATGACGCCTGTGGAAAACGGCATCACCAGTTCACGCTGATCACTGAGCGTCTCACACATCTGATAGGCGGCTGCCAGCCCATCAGGCCCTGTGCCTGCGTTGGCATTGCCGGTATTGATGATCAGATAGCGTACGTGCCCCTGCTTCATCCCGTTGCGCAGATGCTCACGAGCTACGACGACCGGCGCCGCGCAGAACTGATTGCGGGTGAACACACCAGCAACCTGGCAGTCGGATGAGAGTTCGAACACGATCAAATCGTCGCCTTCAGGGCGCTTGATCTGCGCGTTCGCGGCACCGATCCGTACGCCTTCGATGGGCGCCAGCTCACTTAATACATCAGGACCTATAGCCATATCAGGCAACCACCTTACCGTGACACTGCTTGAATTTCTTACCGGAACCACATGGGCACGGCTCGTTCCGGCCGACCTTGCGAGTATCACGCTTGAAGGTACCAGGGCCCTGTTCGTCGTCGCCTTCACCAGCACCGTAGTCGTCACCACGGGACTGCTCTGACTCATCCATCAAGCCAGACTGAGCTTGAGGATGCTCGGCCTTAGACTGCATCAGTTCACGCGCAATGGCCTCCCTACGCTGGTTCTCAAGCGCTTCTATTTCCTCCGGAGCACGCACCTGCACTTTCGAAAGCCAGCGGATAACATCCTGCTTGATCGAGCTCAGCATGGTCTGAAACAACTCGAAGGCCTCGCGCTTGAATTCCTGCTTCGGATTCTTCTGCGCGTAGCCACGCAAGTGGATACCCATTCGCAGGGTGTCCATATTGTGCAGGTGTTCTTTCCAGAAGAAGTCGAGCTTCTCCAGGAAGAGCTGCTTCTCGAGCGAGCGTGCCCGTTCCTGCCCGATCTGCTCAACCTTGTTGTGATACACCTCGGTCAGCGCCTTGAGGATCTTTTCACGCAAGGTCTCTTCCACCAGCCGCTTGTCGTCGTTCAGCCACTGCTGAATCGGCAAGGTGATCGCGAACTCTTCCTTCAGTCCACGCTCCAGCCCGGCAACGTCCCACTGCTCTACCATGCTCATTGGCGGAACGAACTGGCTGATGAACGCATCAACCACGTCAATCCGGATGGTCTCGATCATGTCCGAGATATCTTCCCGACTCATGACTTCATTGCGCTGATCGTAAATCACGCGACGCTGGTCGTTGGCCACGTCATCGTACTCAAGAATGGTCTTACGGGCGTCGAAGTTCCTGCCCTCGACTTTCTTCTGCGCCTTTTCGATTGCGTTACTCACCATGCGGTGCTCAATCGCTTCGCCCTGCTGCATGCCGAGGGCCTGCATCATGCCCTTCATGCGGTCAGACGCAAAAATACGCATCAGGTTATCTTCGAGCGACAGGTAGAAGCGTGTCGATCCCGGATCGCCCTGTCGGCCAGACCGACCTCGAAGCTGATTATCTATCCGTCTCGACTCATGACGCTCGCAGCATATGACGTAAAGGCCGCCGGCCTTCAGCACAGCCTCATGACGCTTGTGCCATTCAGCCTTGGCTGCATCGATCTTGTCCTGGGAAGCCCCTTCAGCTTCAAGCTCTGCCAGCTCCGCTTCCCAGCTACCGCCCAACACGATGTCGGTGCCACGACCGGCCATGTTGGTAGCAATGGTGACTGTGCCGGGACGTCCAGCTTCAGCGATTACCGTGGCTTCGCGCTCGTGCTGTTTGGCGTTCAGCACGTTGTGTGGCAGTCCTTCCTTCTTCATGAGACTGGAAACCAGCTCACTGGACTCGATGGAGGCAGTGCCGACGAGGATAGGCCGGCCTTCTGCAATCCCTTCCTTGATGTCTTCGATGATGGCGGCGTATTTCTCACCCTCCGTCATGAACACGAGATCGTTGTGGTCTATTCTGCTGACCGGCTTGTTGGTCGGGATGACGACGACATCGAGGCCGTATATCTGACGGAATTCAAAGGCTTCTGTATCGGCAGTACCGGTCATGCCAGCAAGCTTTTCGTACAGACGGAAATAGTTCTGGAAGGTGGTGGACGCCACGGTCTGGCTTTCAGCCTGAATATTGAGACCTTCCTTCGCTTCTATGGCCTGATGCAGACCATCGCCCCAGCGGCGACCCGGCATGGTTCGACCGGTATGTTCGTCAACGATGACGACCTGCTCGTTTTGAACGATATATTCGACGTTCTTGGTGAACAGATGGTGCGCTTTGAGTGCGGAACTGACGTGATGCAGCAGGTTCAGGTTGGAAGCGGAATACAGCGATTCGCCTTCTTCCAGTAGGCCTTCGCCAATGAGCAGCTCTTCAACGTAGGCATGGCCGGCTTCGGTCAGTTCTACGTTGCGGGCTTTTTCATCAATGGTGAAGTGGCCAGTGGCTTCAGTAACTGCTTCGCCAAGTTTCGCAGCAATCGCCGAACCTTCCGGAGCAGGTTCGCCGCGCTCGAGCTTTGGCACGAGGGCATTGATGCGACGATACAGATCGGAGCTGTCCTCAGCCTGACCACTGATGATCAGCGGCGTTCGGGCCTCATCGATGAGGATGGAGTCGACCTCGTCCACGATGGCATAGATCTGGCCGCGCTGGACCTTGTCCTGCATGCTGAAGGCCATATTATCGCGCAGGTAGTCGAAGCCGAATTCGTTGTTCGTGCCATAGGTGATGTCAGCAGCATAGGCCGCGCGCTTGGTAGCCTGGTCCTGACCGCTGACGACGATGCCGATTTCCAGGCCAAGGAAGCGGTACAGGGGCGCCATCCATTCAGCGTCACGACGAGCGAGGTAGTCGTTTACTGTGACCACGTGGACGCCACGACCAGACAAGGCATTGAGATAAACCGGCAAGGTCGCGACCAGCGTCTTACCCTCACCAGTTCTCATTTCAGCGATTTTGCCATCATGAAGCACCATACCGCCGACGAGCTGGACGTCAAAGTGACGCATACCCATCACACGGCGGCTGGCCTCACGAACGACCGCGAAGGCTTCCGGCAGGATCTGATCGAGCGTTTCGCCTTTGCCAATACGCTCGCGGAAACTGGCGGTCTTCGCCTGCAGCTCAGCATCGTCGAGCTTCTTCAGCCCTTCCTCGAGCTCATTGATCTTGCGGACGGTTTTTCCCATCCTTTTGACTTCACGAGTATTCTTGCTACCGAAAACTTTCTTGGCTACTGAAGCGAACATAGATAAATCTGACCTGCTGTTATCGGGTAAGTGGCAATTCAGACTGCTTGCCGCCCACAATCCGAGAAATTGTACAGACGCCCCTGGCTCAAGCCTGTCTGCGCCGTTGCGCGATCAGTAGACCGAGCTTACGGAAAGCCGAGCATTGTAACGCTGAATCGAGGCGTGGATAAAGGGGAGCGCGATCAGACCGGCGCCCATATTGGCGCATGATGCGCCGTGTCGTTGTCTGGCATTCTAGCCGGCACGGGCCGTAGCTCGTTGAACGTACTTCTGCGGGCTAACGCCCTTGCCGTCCTGCAGTACCTCAAAGTGCACATGCGGCCCCGTTGAGCGGCCACTCGACCCAAGCAGCGCTACAGTCTGATCTTTCTGCACCACATCACCGACCGAAACCAGAATTTCCTTGCAGTGCGCATACCGGGTGACCAGTCCATCGCCATGGGCGATCTCCACAGTATTGCCGTAGCCATATCGCGTACCGGCGAATATCACTACGCCACCCGCGACAGCGATGATATCGCTGCCGGCCTTGCCGGCAAAGTCGAGGCCATTGTGCCAGGCTCGCCTGCCAGTAAAGGGATCGGATCTAAAGCCATACTGCGATGATAGCCAGCCTGTTCTCACCGGCTTGCCGGCCAGGACCTGCTGACGAGCGATCTTGTCGTGAACCAGCACATCGCTCAAAACGCCGAGCTGCTGCTGCCGGGATTCAGCCTGCAGCTCAAGACGGCTGAGCGAGGCGTCGAGATCGGCCAGATTGAAGGACTCCGGCGGAATGACGTCTTCAGGCCCCCCGACCGATGGGAGCGAGTCAAAGTCGAATTCACCCTCAGGGAGCTCTGACATTGAGGTAAGCCGCTGGCCGAGGGCATCCAGCCGTAGCAGTCTCGACTGCAACTCACCCAGCCTGAGTGTCAGCATGTCCATCTGTTGACTATATTGCTGCCTGGTAACTGCGATGGCAGTCGCCTGATCTTCCAGCGTTTGGGTCCAGTTCTGAACGACCTGGCGTTCGAGAACGGCGTTCTGAGCCTCGACTACGGCCTTCTCCCCAAGCTGCTGACCCACTGAAAAGCTCAGCAGACACAGTGCAGCCATCAGGCTAAGAGCGAGAAAGATCCATCGTCTGATGTCACGAGCGGATACCGCAGCCGTTGTCGAGGTGTGCGAATCCATGCGCATTATGAGAAAATTCATCCTGTCTCCACATTTGATTATGGTACTGGCTAATTACACTCCATAAGCATCACACTTACATGACTGCAGCCTGCGCTGCTATAAAACCAAAGGCAGATGCGCCATGAAGAAGCCGAAATCGCTCCCACAATCAATAGACGCCCTGCTCAATAGTCAAAAAAACGCAAGCGATGATAGCACGGTTGGCCGAGCCAAAGGGAATAGCCCCTATAGACGTCCGATCCGCAAACAGAAGCTTTCGTCGATTGTGTCACAAGCCGGAGCCTATGCTGACTATCAGGCAAGTTTTGAAGCAGCGCTGCCGGCCAGACTTCGCGGCAAGGTACGCGTGCTCTACACGGACAACGGCTTACTTCATGTGGAATGCGAGGAAGCATCTACAGCAACACTGCTCAGACTGCAGCAACACACGATCGTCAATGCGCTCGCTGACAACAGTCATTTCACGGGCGTAACCGCAATCAAACCCAAGATTAGACCAGTAGAACGGCGCAAGAAGTTCAGGCAAGGCTTTCACCTGCCTGACGCCGCGACCTTGCAGTGGCTAGCCAATACTACGGACGCAATCGATCTACTGGATGCGCACAGGCAGGCAGATGAAGAAGGTGATGTTGTCGATCAGGCACTGTCCCAGCTCGTCAAAACCTTGCAACAGGCGGCTCGACGGCAATCGTCCTGACAAAAAAAAGCGCCACCAGAGTGACGCTTCGTTTGTTGTCTCGGCTGATCAGGCGATCAGCAGCGTTTCACGCTCAGGCCCAGCCTGGCTGAAGAACGCCCTGTACTTCGACTGCAGGATCATCGAAGGTCACCATTTCCCAGGCATCCGACTGCTGCAGGAGTTCACGTGCCAGCATATTGTTCAAACCGTGGCCAGACTTGAAGCCTCTGAACTCACCCAGCAGCGAATAGCCGAGCAGATAGATGTCGCCGATCGCATCAAGAATCTTGTGCTTGACGAACTCATCTTCATAACGAAGACCTTCTTCGTTAAGAATCTTGTAGTCATCGATGACGATGGCGTTATCAGTGCTGCCACCAAGCGCCAGATTCATGGAGCGAAGTTTTTCGATATCGCGCATGAAACCAAAGGTTCTGGCCCGGCTGACTTCCTTCACGAAGGACGTTCTGGAAAAGTCTATGCTAGTGCTCTGCGAATAATTGTTGATGACCGGATGATCGAAATCGATCGCAAAGCTCATCTTGAAGCCATCAAACGGCAGAAAGCTTGCCACCTTGTCGCCATCGGTAACAGTCACTTCGCGCTTGATGCGGATGAATTTCTTCGCAGCGCTTTGCTCCTGGATGCCGGCAGACTGGATCAGGTAAACGAATGGACCGGCGCTGCCGTCCATGATCGGCACTTCGGCCGCACTCAGCTCGACGACACAGTTGTCGATACCAAGACCTGCGAATGCTGACATCAGGTGCTCGACGGTGGAGACGCGAACCTGACCCTTGACCAGGTTGGAAGACAGCACTGTGTCTCCGACATTACCTGCCTTGGCATCCACTCTGTTCTGTCCCTGCAGGTCCGTGCGCACGAACACGATGCCGTGATCGACGGGGGCCGGCTTCAGAGTCAGGTAGACCTTGTCACCAGAGTGCAGGCCGACACCGGTCGCCCGAATTGTATTCTTGAGAGTGCGCTGTCTAATCATTGCGTTGCTCATCCAATCAAGATGCAGGTTGTCTGTAAGTAGAAGCAGACCTTATTCCTGGACCGCGTAGTCATTCTGACGTCCTCAGTATAGCCAGAGTCTGGCCGGTCGAAAGGCCTTACGCCTTAGGTAATTACCGGCACAGAGCCTGATTCTTCAACACTATCTGACGGACCGATATGCGCTGTGACGACGAATTTGTCAGCATCATCACAGCTGGAAATCGCAAAATATCATGATGCCGTTTCCCGCCCCCTGGATTCGATATGGCGGCGAGAAACGACCTCTGCAAGGCTTGAATCAATCAGCCTGTCGACGCAAGAATGCCGGAATATCAAGGTAATCGATATTGGGGGATTCTCCTACAGCACGTCTATCGAGCGCGGCATTACCCACTGAACCACCGCTGTGGCCTCGCTTGCGCATGACGGCTGGACGGTCGAGCTGATGATAATCAGTCGTTCCATTGGGCTGACGGGAGCTGTTGTCGACCACCTTCACCGGCTTCTCATAACCGCCGAGTCCAGTTGCGACCACAGTAACGCGAATCTCGTCCTTCAGCTCATTGTTGATTGCAGTACCAATAACCACGGTAGCCGAATCTGAGGCAAACTCTTCGATAATGGCACCCACTTCGGCGAACTCGCCCAGCGAAATGTCCATGCCTGCGGTAATATTGACCAGTATACCACGCGCACCCTGAAGATTGATGTCCTCGAGCAGTGGGCTTCTGATGGCATGCTCTGCAGCTTCCTTCGCACGACCTTCGCCTGACGCGACACCAGAGCCCATCATTGCCATGCCCATTTCAGACATGACGGTCTTCACGTCGGCAAAGTCGACGTTGATCATGCCTGGGTTGACGATAAGATCTGCAATACCCTGGACGGCATTGAGCAGGACATCGTTGGCGGCAGCGAAGGCGTCCAGCAGGCTGGTGTTCTTGCCCATGACGCTCAGCAGCTTCTCGTTGGGGATGGTGATGAGCGAGTCGACGTACTGCCCAAGCTCCTTGAGGCCGGCTTCGGCGATCTTCATGCGCTTGGCGCCTTCGAACGGAAACGGGCGCGTGACAACGGCAACGGTCAGAATGCCAAGCTCACGTGCAACTTCTGCTACAACTGGCGCGCCACCTGTACCCGTGCCGCCGCCCATACCGGCTGTGATGAATACCATATCAGCACCGGCAATGACTTCAGCGATGCGCTCGCGATCTTCAATGGCAGCCTGACGACCCACGTCAGGATTAGCCCCTGCGCCCAGACCTTTGGTGATATTGCCACCAAGCTGGATGACGTGCTTTGGATCAAGATCGCGCAGCGCCTGGGCGTCGGTATTGGCGCATACGAATTCGACGCCAGCCACCTGATTTTCCAGCATGTGACGAACGGCGTTGCCGCCACCACCACCGACGCCAACGACCTTGATGACTGCATTCTGTGTAACACTTTCGACGAGTTCAAACATATCCCAAATCTCCCTCAACAGTGATGTTGATTATTTTGTTATTGAATTAACTTCTTTTTTCATGACTGAACTATTTAAAAATTGCCAGCGAACCAGTGCTTCAGCCTCTGCAACCAGTTCGTGGAGTGATCTGTTTTCTGCGAATTGCCCCGTCCGCTGTCGAGTTGTCTGAACCCGTACTGCAGCAGCCCTACGGCTGTGCTGTACTTCGGGTTGCTCACTACATCCGACAAGCCGGTAACGCCCTGGGGCGATGCGAGCCTGACTGGCATGTGGAAAATTTCTTCGGCGAGTTCGACTACACCTTCCATGCAGGCAGTTCCACCGGTCAGCACCATGCCGGCCGCCACGAGGTCCTCAAAGCCACTTCGACGAAGCTCGTTCTGTACCAGGGTAAACAGCTCCTCGTATCGTGGCTCGACGACTTCAGCCAGGGCCTGCCTGCTGAGATCCCGCGGTGGCCTGTCACCGACGCCACTGACCTTGATCTTTTCATCCGCGCCTGCGAGCTGTGTAAGTGCACAGGCGTATTTGATCTTGATATCTTCCGCATGCTGAGTCGGTGTTCGCAGCGCCATGGCGATGTCGTTGGTCACCTGATCGCCGGCAATCGGAATGACTTCCGTATGGCGAATGGCGCCGCCGGTAAAGATGGCGATGTCGGTGGTGCCGCCGCCGATATCGACCACGCAGACGCCCAGCTCACGTTCATCATCTGTCAGCACGGCATAAGCTGACGCCAGCTGCTCGAGAATGATTTCCTCGACTTCGAGATTGCAGCGCTTCACACACTTCTCAATGTTCTGATAGGCGTTGACGGCACAGGTGACGAGATGAACTTTCGCTTCCAGCCTGACGCCAGACATGCCCAGCGGCTCCTTGACGCCCTCCTGGTTGTCGATCACGTACTCCTGGGGAATCACATGCAGGATGCGCTTGTCTGCGGGAATGGCTGCCGCCTGGGCAGCGTCCAGCACGCGGTCGAGATCGGCTGGTACGACTTCACGATCACGCACCGCAACGATGCCATGCGAGTTGAAGCTCTTGATATGGCTCCCGGCAATGCCGACATAAACCGAGTGAATTCGGCAGCCGGCCATCAGCTCGGCTTCCTCTATAGCACGCTGGATGGCCTGAACAGTGGCTTCGATGTCGACAACGACGCCACGCTTGAGTCCCCGTGAAGGCTGCGAGCCAAGTCCGACGATTTCGATGCTGCCGTCGTCGGTTTTCTGACCAACGATGGCGACGACTTTTGAAGTCCCGATATCAAGGCCAACAATCATGTTTCCGTTAGGACTTACCATTTTTTCCCAATCCCTGAAGCTTCTTGTCTGTAAGGTCCTGCTCGGCCTGTTTCTGCCAGCCGATAGCCAGCCCGCTTGTATATCGCAGGTCGGCATAGGCAATAGTGCTGGCGTCCCGGTGCAGGCCACGGTTATAAATCGTCACGAATCGTTGCAGGCGGCTCTGCAAATCCTTTGAACCAAGCCGCAGCTCGAAGCTGACCGGTACACTGGCGTCACTGACACCTGATTGAAGCGACTCGAGCTGGACTGACCAGCTACCAGCCGCCGACTTCCGCAGGCTGGCAACGCTCAGATCAAGTTCGCCGGTTTCCAGTACCCGAGTGATTTCGTCGTACTGCACGAGGAAATCGTCGCTCTGGGCCTGAGTTGCCGAAAACTCACCATTCCACTCGAAAACTGGCAGCATGCTGATAGTGCTGCGCAGGTTTTCAACGGCTGACAGACTGGCCGGTGTATCTCCGTAGACCTCGCCAGCTGGTAGCTCAATCAGGCTGCCATCTTTGCTGACGAAGGCTGAAAACCGGTATTCGCCGTTCACTGATCCCTCGCCGTTCTGTTCAGAGATATCCGACCATGCAAAGGCAGGCACATGTTCCTCAACCGTCACTTTCAGCTTGCCTGACCAACCTCTCAAGACCGATGCACTCCGGACCCAGGGCAACTCGGCCAGCGTCCGCTGTGCCTGGCGCAGGTCGTAAAGATAGAAGCTGGTGTCGGGACCGGAAGGCACCAGTTCATCGATCAGTCTCTGCGTGGTGAACTGATTTTCCGACATCAATTCCACGGCACTCACTGGCTTGTCGAGTGCCCGTAGACCAGCATACGCACCACCGAAAGTAAGTAACCAAAACGCGAATATTCCGCCATGCACACAGGTCTGCCTGACGCGCGTAGACGATGAAAATGCTGTCAAGGCGGCCCAGCATCGACCGACAGTTGCGCTGAAGCGCTGCCAGAACGAGGGGCCCAGCCGACTTGCTCCGCGTGAAGTCGGTCTGCCCGGCCGGCTGAAATAGCGGGTGTGGGCACCGGAAGACTGTGCAGGCGCGGCACCACGACGGTACAGGCCGGCTGATGCCGACTGTCCTCGTACGGGTTGCCGTGGCAGTCGATGTGACTGATGCATCTGCGGTCTAGCCAATGTTCTGAGCCCTCCAGCTGTCAAGTAAGTGGGTGAGATGACTGTTTATGCTCTCGCCGGTATTTCCAGCCAGCGTCTCCGCCAGCACCAGCACGACGAGACTCTGGAAATCAAGCCCTATGGCTGCTGCAGCCATAGGCACCAGGCTGTGATCGGTCATGCCTGGCACCGTATTGACCTCGAGCAGCCAGACCGTATCGTGCTGATCGATCATGAGATCGACCCGCGACCAGCCTCTGGCGCCGACGACCTGATTCGCCTGTAGCGCGAGCGCTGCGACTTCCGGCTCACGCTTGCCGAGATCGCACGGCAGCCCATAACGTGTTGAACTGAGTTCGTATTTTGCGGCGTAGTCGTAGAATGCTTCGCCGGTACTGAGGCCTATGATTGGCAGTGCCTGGTCGTGTAGCACCGCCATCGTGTATTCACGACCCCGGATATACTGCTCTGCGATGACCACCGAATCGTAGGTCGCGGCGTGTTTCCACGCGGCCTCCAGCTCATTGGCCGAGTGCACTCTGCGCATCCCGATACTTGAGCCCTCATGCACCGGCTTCACCATGGCTTCGCCGCCAAGTTGCGCCATCGCCTCTGACCAGTCGGTGTCTGCCCCAAGCACCACATAGGCCGGGGTGGGCAGGCCCTGGCTCAACCACAACTGCTTGGTCCGCAGCTTGTTCATGGCGAGTGCAGACGTCAGCACGTCACTGCCCGTGTAGGGCTTGCCCATAAGTTGCAGCAGGCCCTGTATGCTGCCGTCTTCACCGCCACGCCCGTGGAGAAGAATGAGGACCCGGTCAAACTCGGCGGCAATGATTGCTGCCAGGCCGTCAGCCGGATCCAGATGAAAGCAGTCGATCCCTGCATCCAGCAGCGCTGAGTGAACAGCCTTGCCGCCTTTGAGACTGACTGCACGCTCGGCTGAAGTGCCGCCGTAGAGCAGCAATACGCGACCGAAGTCTGCCGCCGAAATGTTCAATGTCTTCAGGATCGAGCTCATGCGGTCCTCCCTGCTGTATTGCCTGCGTCGTCCGATTGTGCCTCGAATGCGACGGCCAGCTCTGAGGCCAACGCACCTACGTCACCGGCGCCCTGCGTGATCACCAGGTCGTGCGGCTGCAGCATGGCCATGAGTTTGCTCATCAAGGTTGACCGGTCAGTGAGCAGCACCGGGTCCACTGTGCTCTGCTGGCGAATACTCCGCGCCAGACTGCGGCTGTCTGCCCCGGGAATCTCTTTCTCTCCCGCTGGATAGACATCGAGCAGAATGAGCACGTCGACCATGCTCAGCACCTTGACGAAATCATCGTAGAGCTCGCTGGTTCGCGAGTATCGATGCGGCTGAAAGATCATGACGATCCGTCGTTCCGGCCAGCCGGCACGGATAGCTTCGATGGTTACGGTCACCTCACGTGGATGATGGCCGTAGTCGTCTACCAGCATCACATCATCAACCGGCGTACCGGCTTCACTTCTGAGCTTGAAGTTGCCATACATCTGGAAGCGGCGGCCCACGCCTTCGAAACTGGACAGTGCCTTGATCACTGCCTCGTCTTCGATACCTTCATCCATGGCCAGTGCAATCGCGGCGAGCGCGTTGAGCACATTGTGACGGCCAGGCATCTTGAGGCAGATTTCCAGATCGGGCAGACCCGCTGGTCGCTTGGCATTGAAGCAGGTGATATTGCCTTCCTGACGGATATTCTCAGCTCTGAAATCTGCGCTTTCGTGGACGCCATAGGTCACCACGGCGCGGCCAATCTGGCTCCTGATCTCGCGCAACACCGGATCGTCGATACAGATGATGACCAGGCCATAAAATGGCAGGTTATGCAGGAAGTCGATAAAGGTCTGCTTGAGCCGACCGAAATCACCTCCGTATGTGTGCATGTGGTCGGCATCGATATTGGTAACGATTGCAACCATCGGTGTCAGGTGCAGGAATGAGGCATCGCTTTCATCGGCCTCAACAACCAAGTAGCGAGAGCCGCCTATTTTCGCGTTAGTGCCGGCACTGTTCAGTCTTCCGCCGATCACGAAGGTCGGGTCGAGCCCGGCTTCCGCCATGACAGAGGCGACGAGGCTGGTTGTAGTCGTCTTACCATGGGTACCCGCCACGGCGATGCCATGACGATAGCGCATGATCTCCGCAAGCATCTGCGCGCGTGCGATTACAGGAATGCGCAGACGGGCCGCCTCCAGCACCTCAGGATTCTCACTGCCGACGGCGGTGGAGGCCACGACCACGTCGATCCCCGTAACGTTAGCTTCACTATGCCCTATCGCCACAGTGACGCCGAGTTGACGCAGGCGCCGGGTCACTGCAGTTTCGTAAAGATCAGAACCGCTGATTTCATAGCCCTGGTTCAACATGACCTCGGCGATACCACACATGCCAGAGCCACCAATACCGATGAAATGGATCTTCCTCACCCGGCGCATTTCTGGTGGCAGCCAGGCTGGCACTGGCTGATCCAGCGTCGAAGTCACAACAGTGTCGTTGCTGGCATCAGGCATGAGCGAGCTCCCTCGTGCAGACGGACAGGCAATAGTCGGCAACCGTGGTTGCGGCATCAATGCGGGCCACAGCTTCGGCTGCCTGTCCCATGTGGCTAAGTGTTTCATGATTTCCCAAAAGTCCTTCCAGTAGTTGTGCCAATCCCTGAGCATTCAGATCGCGCTGATCGATGAGTCTGGCAGCGTTCGCAGCGACCATTGTTTCAGCATTGCGCGTTTGATGATCGTCGATAGCATGTGGGTAGGGCACCAGGACTGCTGGCACACCGGTCACTGCCAGTTCAGCAATGGTCAATGCGCCGGCGCGACACACGGCCACTGCGGCGTGCTCGTAGGCCTTCGCCATATCGTCGATGAACTCGACGACCTCAGCTTCGATTTCAAGCTGATCATAAAGTGCCTGACAGGCGGCAGCCTTGCCGGCACCTGCCTGGTGCAGAACTTTCGGCCGTTGCGCCGGCTCGATGTTAGCCAAGGCCTGCGGCAGTATTTCGTTCAGCACCTGCGCACCTCGACTACCACCCAGAACAAGTAGATGCCTAGCGGCGCCGGCAGTTCTATGCCGACGCCTGGCCGACACGTCGACGAGCTCAGTCCGCACGGGGTTACCGACCCACTCCGCGCGCGCCCGAACGCTGCCTTTGAAGGTACCTTCGAAGCCCTCGAATACTCTGTCTGCAACCGTTGCCAGCCACCGGTTAGTCGTGCCGGGTACGGCATTTTGTTCATGCAGCACGAGCGGACGACGCATCAGCCATGCGGCGATTCCGCCCGGACCTGACGCAAAGCCCCCGAGACCTAATACGCAGTCAGGCTGCTGATCACGAATGATGGCGCAAGCCTGCGCGACCGACCGCACGAGCTGAAAAGGCGCCTTCAACCAGCTGCCTGCGCTTTTTCCGCGGACACCCGAAATATCGAGGAGCTTCAGTTTAAAGCCATGCTTCGGCACGACCTGCACTTCCATACCGGCCTTAGAGCCCAACCAAGTGACTTCGGCGCCGCGCGTCTCGAGCACCTTGGCGACGGAAAGGCCAGGAAAGATATGCCCACCTGTGCCACCGGCCATGATGAGCACTGTTGGTCCTCGACCCATCGTTTCAGCTGGCATGCTGCACCTCCGGCGAGCGGCCTCTTGGACGTCGCGGCATTCGCGCTGACTGCTCGGCTTTAGCGGCATTATTGCCTCCGTCCGTAGCGAGTAATCGCAAGCTCTCGGTTTCAATGCGCACCAGCAGAGCGACTGCCAACAGGCTGCCGACAAGGCTCGATCCACCATAGCTGATAAACGGCAGGGCGAGACCTTTCGTTGGCAGCAGACCTGTGTTCACGCCGAGATTCACAAGCACCTGTATACCGACGAGGATCGCTATGCCATAGGCAAGGTAGGCTTGGAAGAGCCGTTCCAGCCTCTCCGCCTTGCGGCCAACCCGCAGCCCGCTAACGACCAGGGCTGCGAAAGTCAGCAGGAGTAATAGCGCGCCGATCAGACCAAACTCTTCAGCCGTGACTGCGAATACAAAATCCGTATGGGCTTCTGGAAGATAGCTCAGCTTCTGCACTGAATTGCCAAGACCGACACCGAACCATTCGCCACGCCCGAAGGCGATGAGGGCCTGAGTCAGCTGGTAGCCAGAGTCGTACTGGTCGACCCATGGGTCAGTGTAAGAGGTCAGTCGGGCCAGACGATAAGGTTCGGCAACGGCCAACAGGGCCAGCGCAGCGAGCGTCAGTAGTATCAGGAGGCTAAAATGACTCAGCTTGACGCCGCTCAGAAATATCATGCCGAGAACGGCCGTCAGAACCACCACGAGCGCACCAAAGTCCGGCTCGCTCAATAACAGCAGTGCGCAGACCAGAAAGACCAGGAGGGGTTTGAAGAAGCCCCACCAGCTCTGCCGTACTTCCTCTACCTTGCGCGCCAGATAGCCGGCAATGTAGATGATGAGGCCGAGCTTCGCGAACTCTGATGCCTGGAGATTGATGGGGCCGAGATTGATCCAGCGGGTACTCCCGTTAACCGTTTTGCCAATGCCTGGCACCAGTACCAGAACAAGCAGAATGATGGATACCGCCAGAGCGAGAACGCTGAGCCCGAACAGTCGTTCGCTCGGCGTTTTCAGTACCACAATCGACACCGCACAGCCAATGACGAGGAAGAAGAGATGCCGCACAAGGTAGTGTGTGGAGTCGAGATTGCTGTCTACCGCATAATCTATGCTCGAAGAGAACACCATGATGATCCCGAACAGCGTCAACAGCAGGGTCGAGATGTACATGGTTGTCAGTAGTGACGGCCAGACCGGCTTGAAGCTCATCATGCGCCAAGCCTCCCGACCATACTTGCGAACTTCGCGCCGCGGTCTTCATAGCCTGTAAACTGATCAAAGCTTGCACAGGCTGGAGAGAGCAGGATCAGGTCACCTGGCTTTGCCTCGGCTCGGGCTGTCTCCAGTGCAGTAGCCAGGTCCTGTGAAATCGTCAGGGAGGCCGGACGCTGATTGTTTGCCGAAAATGCGCCCTGCACCAGCACTGCATCGCGCCCATATAAATGAGCACTGGCAAGCTGGCGGCTCACCTTCGCCAGGGGCGTGAAGTCCTGACCTTTGCCATCGCCACCACAGAGCAGATGAATGCGTCCGGCGTACTCCGTGGAGAAGCCATCTACTGCTGCAAGGGCGGCGCCCACATTGGTCGCCTTGGAATCATTGATGTACACCACGCCGTCAACCTCGGCTACGAAGGCACAGCGGTGCGGCAGCCCGATGTACTGCTTCAGCGCAGACAAACAGGCAGCCTGATCGAGTTCGAGCTGCTCTGCCAGCGCGAGGGCCGCAAGTGCGTTCAGCCAGTTGTGACGGCCCTGAATCTTCAGCTCGGTGGTTGGCAGCAGAAGCGTACGACCCTTGGCCAGATGCCATTGCCCATCTTCGTTGCGTAGGCCGTAATCGTTGGGCTCGGGCTCTCTGCTGGTGAAACCGATGGCTGAGCGGTCGCGGGAGAGTGGCGCCTGGGCTAGTGGATCATCACGGTTGAGGACCATCTTGCGAGCGCCGTTAAACACGCGGATCTTCGCATTGTGGTAGGCCAGCATGTTGTCGTAGCGATCCATATGATCCTGCGACAGATTCAACACCGTGGCCGCAGCCGCACCCAGATGGCGCGTCGTTTCCAACTGAAAGCTGGACACCTCGAGTACGTAAAGCTCGACCTTCGGATCCAGCAGGTCGAGTGCAGGAGTACCCAGGTTACCGCCCGCGACGCTGTGCAAACCGCAGGCCTGAGCCATGGCATGCAGTAGTGTCGTGACGGTACTTTTGCCATTAGACCCCGTTATTGCCGCAACGGGCGCCGCAGCAGCTTCGCTGAACAGGTCGATATCGCCACGCAGCGGCTTCACTTCGGCCAGTTCCTTCAAGAGCGCTTGACGCAGATCTATACCTGGGCTCACCCAGATCTCATCCGCCTGTCTCAGCCAGGCTTCATGCAGACCGCCGAAATGGAAAGTCACCTCCGGCCACGCCAGCTTGAGCTGGGTGAAGGCGAGGGTTTCGGCGCGAGTATCCATCAGCACCACCTGATAGGCGCGCGAGCGGGCATAGCGCAGCAGCGATTGACCGGTGACACCTGCCCCGATAATCGCTACTGCCTTGTCTGCTGCCAAAATGCTCACGCCTTGCTTCCCATCGTTAGTGTCATGCCTATCTGATTTTCAGTGTCGCCAGGCCCACGAGGACCAGCACGACCGTAATGACCCAGAAACGCACGATGACGCGCGGCTCAGGCCAGCCCTTCAGCTCAAAATGATGATGAATCGGTGCCATACGGAATATTCTGCGCCCGGTCAGTTTGAACGATGCGACCTGCAGAATGACCGAGACGGTTTCCAGTACGAAGATGCCGCCCATGATGAACAGCACGATTTCCTGACGAACAATAACGGCCACGACTCCCAACGCCGCGCCCAGCGCCAGCGCGCCGACATCGCCCATGAAGACCTGAGCGGGATAGGTGTTGAACCAGAGGAAGCCCAGGCCCGCACCGACCAACGCGGCCAGGAATACCATGAGCTCGCCGGCACCGGGCAGGTAAGGCACATGCAGGTATTGGGCGAAATTCACGTTGCCAGACACATAAGCAAAGATGCCGAGTGCGCCGCCGACCATGACGGTTGGCATGATCGCCAGGCCATCCAGACCATCGGTCAGATTAACGGCGTTGCTGCTACCGACGATTACGAAATATGTCAGCGCCACGAACCAGAGCCCCAGAGGCAGGGCAACTTCCTTGAAGACCGGGATGATGAACGTGGTCTCTGCTGGCGAGGCTGCAGTGATATACAAAAGAAAGCCTGCAAGCAGACCAAACACAGACTGCCAGAAATACTTCCAGCGTGCGGGCAGGCCCCGGCTGTTCTTTTCGACCACCTTGCGCCAGTCATCAACCCAGCCAATCGCCCCGAAGCTTACCGTGGTCAGTAGCGTGATCCAGATATAGCGATTACTCAAATCTGCCCATAGCAGCGTGCTGACCACGATGGCAACAAGGATGAGCGCACCACCCATGGTCGGTGTACCAGCCTTGCTCAAGTGACTCTCGGGACCGTCGTTTCGAATGCTCTGGCCAATCTGCCGCAGCGCCAGGTTTTTGATTACTTTGGGGCCGACCAGCAGCGAGATACCCAGTGCAGTCAAAACACCCAGAATGGCTCGTAGGGTCAGGTACTGAAAAACGCTGAAGGACGGGAACCAGGTTGAAAGGAAGTCGGCCAGGAACAGCAGCATCAGACCTTACCTCCCCGATCGCTGTTCGCGGCGGAACTGGCAAAGCCCATGCGCTTGAGTACTGCGGCCTTGAGTGTTTCCATACCGGCACTACGCGACCCTTTGAACAACACGCAGACGCCTTCACCACGCTTGAGACGGGCCTGTAGCTCATTCACGAGAGGAATCTGCGCAGCCGCTTTGTCTGTGAAGGCGTGGCACTCGGCATCACCCTTGGCAGCGATCGATTCAAAGCCGCGACGTACTTCGGCTGAAAACTGTCCGATGGCGAAAACGCTGGCGAAGCCACGTGCGGCCGCCTGCGCACCCAGCTCGAAATGGGCAGCTTTGGCAGTGCCGCCCAGCTCGGCCATATCGCCCAGCACGGCCACACCAACGCCCTCGGCACCGGCCAATACATCCAGCGCCGCGACCATGGAGGCCGGGTTCGCATTGTAACTATCATCGATACAGGTCAGACCGTGGCCATAGCGTTCGAACTGCAGACGCCCGCCAACTGGCCGAGCCGCGCTGAGACCTTCGGCAATGGCTGACGGCTTGAGACCAAGCATGAAACAGGCTGCGGAGGCAGCCAGCGCATTACTGATATTGTGTCGTCCCGCGAACTGCAGGTGCACAGCCACTTCAGCGGGCTTGCCAGCGTCTCCAGGGCGACGCAGAACCAGCGTGAAGCTGGATCCACTTTCGTTGGACTGGACATTCTTCGCGGTGACATCGGCGCTCTCATGGAAGCCGAAGCTGATAATATCGGGCTTCTGTGACAGGTTCTGACAGAAGGTAAGCCAGAATGGATAGTTCTTGTCATCGCGATTGAGCACGGCCGAACCCGAGCCTAACAGGCCTTCGAAAATTTCGGCCTTGGCCTGAACGATTCGCTCGAGACTGCCGAAGCCTTCGAGATGTGCCGAGCCCGCGTTGTTGAGAATAGCGACCTGAGGAAGCGTCATTCTGGTGGTCCGCGCTATTTCGCCAACGGCACTGGCACCGAGCTCGAAAACCCCAGCCACATGCTGGTCGTTAAGCTGAAGCAGACTCAGCGGTACGCCGATCTCGTTATTGAGATTACCCTGGGTCTTGGCTACAGCCCCACGGGTTGCAAGTATACTTGCCAGCATCTCTTTCACGCTGGTCTTGCCGGCAGACCCAGTGACCGCCGCGACGAGTCCCCGAAAGCGGGCACGGTTGGCTCTGCCAATCTGCCCCAGGGCACGCAGCGTGTCGTCAACCACCAGGATTTTCTGCTTGTCGACGATCTGTCCTGCTGCCTTGAGCTCCGCGAGGGATTTGCTGGATAGCGCCGCTACCGCCCCTTGCTGAAGCGCCTGGGCTATATAGTCATGACCATCAAATCGCTCACCAACGAGCGCAACGAATAACGCGCCTTTCAGCGGCTTCCTTGTATCTGTTTCAACAGCTGTCACAGCTTGAGGTCCGCCGGCGTACTCTGCCGACGTGATCGCTGCAATCTTGTGTGTATCCCAAAGGCCTATCACTACATCTTCTCCTGACGCTGCAGCGGCGTATCGGCAGCTGAGGGCTTTTTAACAGACGGGGACTGAAGACGCTCCAGCACCTTCCTGACCACATCCAGATCTGAAAACGGCAGCCGACGACCGGCGTACTCCTGATAATCTTCATGGCCCTTGCCAGCAACGAGGACAAGCGAGCTGCTGTCTGCGGTCTCGATGGCTGCCGCGATTGCCTGCTCACGCTGTTCGATCACCTCGACAGCTGCATTACCGGTTTCAGTACCTTCGCGAATGTCGCTGATGATGCTGTACGGATCTTCGCTGCGCGGGTTGTCGCTTGTGAGAATGATCTTGCTGCTATGCAGGGAAGCAATCTCGCCCATGAGCGCGCGCTTGCCTTTGTCGCGGTCGCCACCGCAACCAAAGACTGTAGTTATTCGGGTGAACCCATGCTGCTTCAGCGCTGTCAGTGTTTTCTGCAGTGCATCGGGCGTATGTGCATAGTCGATCACTATTCGCGGCTGAGCACCTGCAGAACCAGCCTGAACCATCTGCAGACGACCAGGCACTGCGCGAAGCTGGGCGCAATAACTGACGATCCGGCTGGCGCAGTCAGCGGATTCGACGGTTAGCAAGCGGTCGGGTGTCTGTCCGTTCCGCTTGTGCTGCAGCTGATGCACCATGACGGCATAAACGCAGGCCGCGGCAGTAAGGACATTGGCTAGATTGAACTCACCCATCAGCCTGAGCCGCGGCATGCCCTTTTCTCCGCTGAGATTGATCGAACAGCTCATACCATCAGCCTTGAGCTCGATATTCTCGGCGCAAACTGTCGCAGCGTGCAGCAGGCTTACTGTCATGAGCTCAGGGCCGCCATGATCGCGATCGTCTGTAGCATCCTCCATGTCTTCGGATGCATCACCACCTGGCCTGGACTGGGCCAGCTCATGACGCCAGAGAGAACCGTAATAGTCATCGTCATTGAAGATGGCCGCCGAGAGGCTCGGCATTGAAAACAGACTCCGCTTGGCGCTGGCATAAGCAGCCAGAGAGCCGTGATAGTCGAGGTGGTCCCGGGTGATATTGGTAAGCGCTGCAACGTCGACCGGAACAGCCGTCAGCCTACCCTGCACCAGTGCATGAGAGCTGGCTTCAAGGAAGACTGCCTGCGCACCCGCATCACGCAGCTCGGCGAGCTGACGCTGTATTGAAACCGCATCTGGTGTCGTGTTTCTGGTGGGACGAAGATGATCCTCCATACCATAGCCCAGCGTGCCTATCACGCCAGCAGGCATGCCGCATAGATTCGAAAGCTGGGCTGCATAATGGCTCACCGAAGTCTTGCCATTGGTGCCAGTAATCGCCACGACAGCCAGTGCTGCAGCCGGTCTGTCGTAGAAATCTGCTGCCAGTTCGGCAATGTCTGCTTCCAAGCCTGGCAACTTGATTCGGGTGAAGGTCACGCCTGCACTGCTCTGTTCCAGCACAACTTCAGCAGCGGCCGACGCTTCGACGCCTTGTAGTACAGCGACTGCACCACGCTCGATGGCCTGCTCGATGAAGTCGGCGCCATCAGAGGCCTGCCCGTGCAGCGCGATAAATAGGGAGCCCTCGATGCAGTCCCTGCTATCGATACTCAACTGACCAATGCGACGATCGGCGGCAGCATCCAGGGCAAGAAGGTGCCCTAGCCACTGGGACAGTAATTTGCCCTTCATGACTGGCTCATGCTTAGTGCCGCTCACTGGATGCTCCACTGGCTGAGGCGTCGGCTAACAGCGAATCGGGGCGGTCAGGTTGAACGCCAAGTATCCTGAGCGAATCCGAAACGATGCGTGAAAACACAGGTGCTGCCACTTCGCCACCGTAGTATTCGCCTTTCTGGGGACTGTGGATTACCACCACCACGACGATCTTCGGGTTGTCGGCAGGCGCCATGCCAGCGAACAATGCACTGTACTCCTCTGCCTCGTATCCCTGTGCGCCGAGACGGTGAACTGTTCCCGACTTGCCCGCCACACTGAAGCCACTGACTGCCGCGCGCTTACCGGTACCCTCGGTAATGACCCGACGCAGCATGTTGACCACACTGACTGCCGTATCGGCGCTCATGACCTGAATTGGCGCCTGCTCGTTTTGCTGACCTGCGCGATGAAACAGAGATACAGGTCGACGAACGCCCTTGTTCGCGAGCACCTGATAACCCTGGGCCAGCTGCATGACGGTTGACGACATGCCATAGCCATACGCCAGGGACGACAGTTGAACCGGCTTCCAGGCAGAGGGTGATGGCAGAACGCCATAACGCTCGCCGGGATATTCGACACCGGTAGGCTGACCGAAACCAGAGTCGCTGAACATACCCCATAGATGCTCGCCGCCGAGCTCTCTGGCAATCTTTGCAGCAGCGACGTTACTGGACTTGGCGATCACACCACCCATGTCCAGGACGCCATAATTGGCACCGTCGCGAATCGTGTAGTTGCCAAGACGGAGATAACCAGGGCTGGTATCGATTTTCGAACCGGCTCTGTACTTGCCAGACTCGAGAGCAGCCGCAATGGTAAATGGCTTCATCGTCGAGCCGGGTTCGAAGACATCTGTCACGGCACGGTTACGCATCCGTTCCGGCTCGAGATCGCTGCGGTCGTTCGGATTGAAGGAAGGCTGATTGACCATGGCGAGCAGTTCGCCGGTCTCGACATCCAGCATGACCACACTGCCAGACTTCGCACCATAGCCGGAGACCGCCGCCTTGAGTTCGCGATAAGCCATGTACTGGAGTCGCAGATCGAGACTCAGCTGTATGTTACGGCCGTCACGTGCCGCATCCTCCAGCTCGAGATGATCGATCACATGGCCTTCCCGGTCTTTGAGAACTTTTCGCTTACCGGGCGAGCCGCTTAACCACTCGTTATAAGCCAGCTCGATACCTTCCTGACCACTGTCGTCCACATTGGTCAAACCAGCCACATGGGCGGCCACTTCGCCGGCCGGATAGAAGCGTTTGGATTCAGAGTCTGCTGCCAGCCCTTCGAGCTTGAGCGCCTTGACGGCAGCAGCAAGATCAGGTGAGACATGACGCTTCAGGTACATGAAGCCCCGTTCGGCACGCTGGCGAATATCTTCACGCAGCGCTGCTTCATCAAGCTCCAGCAGAGCAGCCGCCTGCGCCCACTCAGGCTGATCGGGATCTGCGCGACCAGGATTCACCCATAAGGTATGCACCGGCGCACTGATGGCCACTGGCACGCCGTTCCGATCATAAATCGAACCGCGAACCGCAGGCAGCACCTCCGATTTGATTGTCCGCAATGCAGCCTGATGCTTCAGCATCGGACTCTGCACGCTGTGCAACATCACGAGCTTGACGCCAATGACGGCGAAACCTGCCGTGAGCCCAGCCAGCACGAGACTGAGACGCCAGCCAGGGAGAGCCAGCGCCTTTTCGGTCCGCTTCTCACTCATTCGTGCTTCCGGCAGCAATACTTCGAGCTACCGAACCACTCAGACCTGTGCCATGCAGGGCATCCGACACGCGCTGAGTAAGTTCAGCGGGCGAAGCGGGACGAACGAGCGCGATCTGATCCGGCTTGGGTTCGCTCAGCGAAAACTCACTTCGCGCCAGCCGCTCTATGCGTGATAGCGAGTCCCACGCACCTTGTTCGACCAGGAGTTGCGCCCACTGTCGCTGAAGCTCGCCTTCTGCCTGCTTGAGTGCGTGCAGATCGGAGAATGACTGTCGGCTCGCCTGCACAGAATAAATAGTGAGCAGTGCAGATAGACAGACCGCAACCATAAGAACGGTCGTCACGGCTTTTCTGTTCAATGGATTCATTTTCATAGTGCTCGCCCCGAGTTGTTGTTTTTGTCAAGACGTTCGACAGCCCGCAATACCGCACTTCTCGCTCGGGTATTGGCGCTGACTTCGGACTGGTCCGCTGTAACTTTCTTGGCAATGATGCGGCCTTCGGGCATTAGCTCCGGAGGAATGATCGGGACCCACTTCGGAACCTGTGCCACGCTTGCCTGATCTCGCATGAAGCGTTTGACGATGCGGTCCTCGAGAGAGTGAAAACTGATAACGACGAGGCGCCCGCCGGGCAACAAGGCATCAAACGCCTGCCTGAGCCCACTCTCCAGGGCATCAAGCTCGTGGTTGACTGCAATGCGAATCGCCTGAAACGCACGGGTCGCTGGATTCTTGTGCTTTTCCCACTTCGGGTTTGCTGCCGCCACTACAGAGGCGAGATCAGCAGTTCTCAAAAATGGCTGCTCCACACGGCGTTCGACAATGGCGCGAGCGATCCTGCGAGCAAATTTTTCTTCACCGTATTCAAAAAGTATGCGCGTCAGCTCAGCTTCGCTGACTCGGGCAATGTATTCTGCTGCCGACTCACCGGCTTCTGTGTTCATCCGCATGTCGAGCGGGCCGTCGTTCTGAAAGCTGAAGCCCCGACCAGCGTCGTCAAGCTGCGGCGAGGAAACGCCCAGATCCATCAGAATGCCGTGAACCTTATCGACCCCGGCGGCCTTGAGCAGCTTACCGAGATCGGCGAAGTTACCGTGTAGAAAGTGGAATCGTGCATCCTCACTGAAGCGTCCTGCAGCAACCCGGGCAGCAGGATCCTGGTCGATCGCGTACAGTCGACCTTCACTATTGAGGGAGCCGAGGATAAGCGCGGAATGACCGCCACGTCCGAAGGTCGCGTCGACATAACAGCCGCCCGCCTGGGGCGCCAGTGCTGCCAAAGCCTGCTCCGGCATCACGCTGATATGTTGATCCATGTACCCTCGATGAACCTGGTGGTTCTTGTCTAAAACAGCTGAATACAAGATTAAAGCGCTATGTTCATGAGTTCCTGAGGCGTCTCTCCTTCCAGTGCCTCGACTTCAAGGTAGCTGTCCCTGACCTTGGTCCATTCTGCTTCATCCCAGAGCTCAAATTTCTTGCCCTGACCGAGAAGGACCAGCTTCTTGTCGAGGTAGGCGTACTCCCGAAGCGAAGCTGGTAATAAAATTCTTCCATTTGAATCGATCTCCAGCTCCTGAGCATGGCCGAGGATCAATCTCTTAATTCTCAAAGTGCCCGCATTGAAGCTGGGCAGCGCTTCGATTTTCTCTGCAATTTTTTCCCACTCGTTACGTGGGTAGACCAACAAGCAGCGAGCCTGGGTATCAATGGTGACAACGAGTTGATTGGCGCAAAGCTGCTCCAGACGCTCCCGATATTTGCTGGGCATCACGAATCGACCTTTGGCATCCATATTGATGCTGTTGTCGCCAGTGAACATAGTCACCTAGGTTCGAATCCTGCCTGGTCGTGCCATTGAAACGCTCTCGTCGCTGTTTAAGGTCTGATACGTACATTTAGGCCACCCTGCCCCACAAAACTCCACAATTCACCACAATTTCCCACTGGAGACACTATAGGAAGCACTTCTGGCCTTTTCAAGTGGTCACACAGACCAATGACTATAAATTTGTTTCACTAAAACAGGGACTTAGGGATCTCAGAACGAGAAAGTAGAAATACTTATGGTTAAAAAACCATATATATCATGTAGATGGGTATCTATCGTGATAATCCAGATGAGAACAAAGATTATTTTGCAATAACGAGGAGAGCAGTGGGCTTTGTATTGCATATCAATGCGTTAAGACTGTACAAGCATACAGTTTTTAACGAAAAAATGGACGGCAGACAGCTGTTCTGCTGTCTGCCGTCGTAAGAAGAGGAGTTTGCCGATAAGCCGGGTTCTGTCGTGGACAGTCATTTATCTGGGCCGATTGTCACCAATCGGCTCGTGCGACCTACCCGGATCCAGCGTGGGCGCGCCTAACGGATCCCTATTTGGTCTTGCTCCAGGTGGGGTTTTCCATCGCCATGAACTGTTACCAGTCATGCGGTGCGCTCTTACCGCACCATTTCAACCTTACCGGCAGCCGAAGCTACGTAGGCGGTATACTTTCTGTTGCACTTTCCATCGACTCACGCCGCCCAGGTGTTACCTGGCACCTTGCCCGATGGAGCCCGGACTTTCCTCCCCCTGCCCCGGTAAACCGGTGCAGACAGCGACTGTCTGGCAAACTCCGCGCGCAGTCTAACTCAATCGAGTGCCAGAATCTGCTTATATATGTCACGCTTTTTGAGGGGGCTGGCTGCGGCGACAGCAGACGCAAGATCCGACGGCGAGATTTTGCTCTTGAGCGACCCCAGGAGCGCGAGCAGATCGATCGTTGCAGCAGACAGGTCGTCGGAGGGCGCCTCAGCCTCAGCCCCCTTGATCATGACCACGAACTCGCCTCGAGTCTGATTATGATCGGCAGCAATTGCATCAACTACTGCTTTAGCTGTGCCGGAAATAAAGGTCTCAAAGGTTTTGGTGAGCTCTCGCCCCACACAAACTTCCCGATCAGCGCCGAATATCTCGGCGCAGTCAGCCATCATGTCCTGGATTCTGTGTGGCGCCTCGTAGAAAACCAGAGTCCGCTGCTCTGTTACCAGCTTTTGCAGAGCCGCGCGGCGATTCGACGATTTGGCGGGCAGGAAGCCTTCGAATATGAATCGATCCGTAGGCAGTCCACTGGCGGATAACGCGGCAATGAGGGCACAGGCGCCAGGCACGGGAATCACAATATGACCAGCTGCTCTCAGCTCGGTCACCAGCGTTGCGCCCGGATCGGATATGAGGGGCGTTCCCGCGTCGGAGACCAGCGCCACCGTCTTGCCCTCAGCGAGCAGTTCCTTCAGGTAATCCACCCGCGCGCGCTCGTTATGCTGATGCAGTGAGCAGAGCGTCTTCTGCAAGCCAAAGTGCGAAAGGAGGCTCTGAGTGTGGCGGGTATCTTCTGCCGCCACGACGTCCACGGCCGCCAGTATAGCCACTGCGCGCCTGGTCATGTCGTCGAGGTTCCCGATGGGCGTAGCGACTACGTACAGTCGGCCTGGCGGCGCATCATGAGCTGAGCTGGTTTGCAGAAACATCTGAATCTCTCCGAACAGTAACGACAGCCGATCGGTCAGAAGATTGCTGCCACCGGCTCGGGCTTGGTAGACTGCTTGGCTGCGACCTAATCGTCAACTGCCCTGTCCACTGTTCCAGCCGAGACCCTGTCGACCATGCCTGCTATCCGATGCCGATCACAGCGTTTGTCCCGCCGATCAGCGCCTGCCCTGCTCTGCAATCTGACCCAGATGTCTGCCACGCCCGCCGCACTGAGGCATTCGCTGCTTGTTCTGGGGCTTCTGCTGGTCACAGCCTGCAGCACAGCACCGTCACCATCGGCACAAGCTCCAGTGCAGCCAGCAGTACCTGGCTCGGCCGAAGGCAATGCTGAAATCTCTGCAGCACAGGCCCTCATCGCGGAATCCTCCAGCTACGCAGGTGACGATCGAGCCGCTTGGCTGATCGACCAGATCGACGAACTGATCGAGGCCAGGGACTTCATTGCATCCGAAACGGTCATAGCCTGGCTTCGTGAACGTCGCCTTCCGGATAGTCAGATAGCCCGCCTCGCTCTGTATGAAAGCCGCCTGGAGCTGCTGCAGGACCGTCCCGAGGCCGCACTGCAGGCTCTGGAAGACGCTGGCCGCCAACGTGGCCTGGGGGCCTTCGACCAAACCGAACAGTCCTTGCGCCAGCAGGCCGTCATTCAGTACATCCATGCTGCCACACGCAGCGATCAGCTGCTGAAGGGTTTCTATGTGCGCACTGTGTACGAGGGCCTGTTCACTGACGAAGCCTACGAGGCAAACCGTCGGGCTATCTGGACCACGGTCACGTCGCTCGATACTGCGGTACTCGAGAATATCGTCAACGCTGAAGCAGTTGCTGACTTGCCCGGCGTAGGCGAAGCGCAGTTCCTTGTGGAAACACCCGCAACCCAGCTGGCGGAGCTGAAAGGGTGGGCAGATCTTACTTTGCGACTGAGGAGCCGCGGCACGCTTGCTGAGTACCGGGAATTCTGGCAAGACTGGAAACGGGACTGGCCGCGACATTCGGCGGCTCAGCAGCCGCCTGTGGCTGTTCAGCAGCTTTCTCGTCCTGATACCCGGTATCCGGCAAAGGTTGCGATTCTGCTGCCCGGCAGTGGGCCACTCAAACCAGCTGCAGATACGCTTAAAGCAGGTTTTCTCGCCGCCTACTTCCAACGCTTTGGTCGTGATGAACGCCTTACTTCTACGCTGGGGAAGATTCACCCGTCCCAGCAGAACAGTATCTGGAGCACCGCAGATGCCGCGCCTGAGCTCGTGTTTTTCAACACGGCGTCGATCGATAATTATACCGATCTCTTCATGGCCCTACAGGACAATGGCTTTGAACAGGTCGTGGGGCCACTGGATAAAAATGCAGTCGCAGAGATGGCCAGCCTACCTCAGCTGGCGCCACCCGCACTTGCGATGAACTACCTCGAAGATGAAGAGATGCAGACACCGCCAGGGCTGTTTCAGTTCGGCTTGTCAATGGACGATGAGATCGAGCAGGTGCTCTCACGACTTGGTGATCCGGCCTACGCGGATCAGCTGGCCCGGGCAAACATGCGTCAGGCACTCAAGGAAGAAGCCGCGGCGAATGCCGCCATGGTTACTGCTCAAGCCCTGGATGGAGGCGATGCTGCAGCAGCCCTCGACACTGAAGTAGCGCTGGATGAGCAGGATCTTGATGTCGCAGGTGAATCATCACAGCCGCCTTCGCAATCAGGAGATGCTATCGCACGTGCAGACGGCGGCGTGGACCCTGGATCACCCATGCCCTCATTGCCTCGACGCCATAAGATCGCTGTCATCTATGAGGACGCTCCCTGGGCAACCAAGCTGGTAGAGCATGCACGCGAGCAGGCCAAACGCTATGATATTGAAATAGCGCATGACATCATCATCGACAGACCAGCAGATCTCTCCTCCCAAATCGCTGATATGCTACTCATTAGGGAAAGCAACAGCCGCCGCGCGCGCCTACAGAGCGTGGTTGGCAAGCTCGAGTTCGAGCCCAGGCGCCGCAAGGATCTGGACGGCGTCATGGTCATTGCGACGCCATATTGGCTGCGCCAGATTAAACCGCTGATGGCCTTCCACTACGCAAGGACTTTGCCAGTAGTCGCTGTCTCCATGGCCTTCGATGGCAAGCAGGATGACCTTCGAAACAGCGACTTGAACGGCCTTCTGTTTACCGCACTGCCGTGGGTTGTAGACCCTGAGATTCAGGGCTCCGAGCTGAAGCAGCTCTCGACATCACTCGTCAGCAATCCGGCCTACAGCAACCTGTTCGCGATGGGTGCAGATAGCTTCAGCCTTATCGATAAGCTCGAACTTTTGACGGTTTTTTCCTCTGCGTATGTCGAAGGCTATACCGGAGACTTATCGCTGCTCGCGGATGGACGAGTGCGACGCACCCTGCCATGGGGCCTTTTCGAGAAAGGACAGGCTCAGCTTATGCCTAAAACTGCAACCGGACATTTGGAGTAAGCATTTTCGGTGGTCTCACTTTATAATCGCCCCAGACGGGTTCTAGATCGTTTGCACTGCGGTCGGCTCAACACTCATGCAGGCTGGCTGTCTCCACGGACAAGGAGGTCCTGAAATGGCTCATAATGCAGAAATAGGAACAAGCTACGAGCGGATGGCTGCAGACCATCTCAGACGGAGCGGTCTTCAGATCATCGAACATAATTTTCGCTCGCGCTCGGGCGAAATCGATCTGATCTGTATCGACCAGACCACGATTGTGTTCGTCGAAGTAAAAATGCGCAGCTCTGATAGCTTCGGTGGGCCGGCAGCGGCCGTGACAGGCGCGAAGCAGGCGAAAATCAAGCGTTGTGCCAGCTTCTACCTCACCATGAAGAATCTGCATCGCTGTAATTGTCGCTTCGACGTGGTCGCTATCCTCGATGCTGGCGAGAATCCCCGAATCGAATGGATCCAGAATGCATTCTGAGAACGACCCAGCAAATCATTCTGCGCGCAGCTTGCTCGCGGGCAGCATTCAGGCCTTGCTGGATGCTGCTGAAACTTTGCCGCAGCAGATCACCCAGGCCGGCGACCTTCTGGTCGGTAGCCTCTTGGCCGAAGGGCGTATCATCACCTGCGGCGTTCATCATGCAGCCCGATCAGCTGATTACCTGGCTGAACTGCTCCTGTACGGCTTTGACAAGCCACAGCCTAGCCTTCCCGCCTTATCCCTTCAGTCGGAAACGCGCTTTCTAGCGTCGAACCAGGCGAGCGTAGTGAACGAAACTGAGCAATCCGCCAGCGATAAGGAGAACGATTTTGGAGCACGCCTGGTCGAGGCCCAGGCAGACGTCTTCGCAAGACAGATTCGTGCTTTCGGCCATGCGCACGATACGCTGGTTATTTTCAGCCAGTCGGTAAGCAGCGAACAGATCAGGCGTGCCATACATACAGCTACCGATCAGGGCATGCAGATTATTCTTGTCAGTGACGAGGTCTGGCTAGAGGCAACAGAAGGCCTGTGTCTTGTGAGTTTGAACACGGGCAAGGCGCATCTCTTTCAGGAGATGCTTAGTCTGATCGTTCACGGCCTGTACGACCGAGTCGAAAGAAGTCTGTTTGGTTCGGGATTGGAAGCCGGCTAGTCACCAGCCCTCTATCTGAAGACTATTTTACTATTTTCAGAGACGGACGATCTGCGGCCTTCGGCTTTTCTGCGCTGGATTTTGAGGACTTCTTCGCTTTCTTTGGTCCTTTATCGGGCGCATCATCTGGCGAGCCACCCGGCTCGGACCCAAACACCATGCCCTGCCCGTTTTCCTTCGCATAAACAGCCACGATGGCAACGATTGGCACCGATACCAATCTAGGCACACCACCGAAGCGGGCCGTGAATTCAAGCGTTTCATCGTCAATAAGAAGACTACGAACAGCGCCGGGACTGATGTTCAGCACGATCTGACCGTTACTCACAAAATCACGCGGCACATCGACACCAGGTAACGATGCATCCACGACAATGAATGGCGTGAGATCGTTATCCAGAATCCACTCATTGAGCGCTCGAAGTAGATAAGGTCTGCTTGGGGTCATGTATCACTCTTGCACTATCAAAACCGGCGGGGAGACACAATATCCTCCCCGTTCATTCGTATCGAGACTAGAGCCTCATCTCGCGCTCTACGTCCGAGAGGCTCGCCTTGAAAGAGTCACGCTCAAACAAGCGGGTCATATACTTCTGGATCGGCTTGGTCTGCTTCTCTGGTAACTCGATGCCGAGTACCGGCAGGCGCCAAAGCACGGGTGCAATACAGCAATCCACCAGCGTAAACTCGTCGCTCATGAAATACGGTTTCTCAGCGAAGATTGGCGAAGCCGCGATAAGGCTCTCACGCAGAGCCTTACGTGCCTTCTCAAGCTCGGCAGGCTTACCGCCAGCCAGAATCTTGTCCACGAACACACACCAGTCGCTCTGAATGCGGAACATGAAGAGGCGACTCTGCGCTCGGGCAACCGGATACACGGGCAACAGTGGCGGATGAGGAAAGCGCTCATCCAGATATTCCATCATGATAGCCGGATCGTACAGAGACAGTTCGCGGTCCACCATGGTGGGCAGCAAGTTGTAGGGATTCAGCTCGGCAATTTCGTCGAGCATGTTATCTGGATCGACATCCACTACATCAACCGTGACGCCTTTCTCAGCCAGCACTATCCGAACTCGATGCGAATAGTGATCCTGCGGATCGGAGAAGAATGTCATTGATGACCGTTTGGTCACGACGCCCATGAGCCTACCTCTAGAATTGAAATAATGCGGATAATGTTAACTGCAGCAAAAACGCCCTAACTAGTAGGGCGATGCTTTCGGTTGACCGAAAATAATTGGAGACAAAGTATACACGATATCCTAGTGAATATCTTTCCAGTACTCTCGGTTGAGCAGATACACCGGTATAAACAGGATGACCAGGAAGAGCAGGACCCACGGCGCGATCGCATTGGCTTGCAGCTTCGACGGCTCACCGACATAAACAAGGAAGTTGGTGAGATCCCGCATTGCACTGTTGAACTCAGCTGGCGTCATCTCACCTTCGAAGACATAGTTTTCACATCCGCCCCCGCCTACGATTTCTCCAGACATCGGATCGACTTCGCTCTGAACGCCTGTTGCCGGCTTGCTGGCGCATAGTCCCTGCATCTCCGCGAGCACGTGTGGCATACCCACATCCTTGAAGACGGCATTGTTAACACCCCATGGCCGCGACTCGTCCTTATAGAAGGTGCGCAGGTAGGTATATAGCCAGTCGCCACCTCGTACTCGAGCGATCAACGACAAATCAGGAGGAGCCGCTCCGAACCATGTCTGCGCCAGACCCGGCTCCATTGCATTCTCCATCAGAGAACCAATCTTTGCGTCGTCGAACACCAGATTTTCCAGATACAGATCGTGTGGTATGCCGATATCATCTGCAACACGCTCATAACGACTGTACTTGAGAGAGTGGCAGGCCATGCAGTAATTGGTATAGAGCTGCACGCCCCGCTGCAATGATGGCTGGTCATAGATGTCGATATCGACCTTATCCAGAGCAACCTTCTCACTGGCTGCATGAGCGGCCAGTGGCAGCATGACTGCAAACGCAAGAGCCAGACGACTCATAATTACAGATCTCATTTGAACACCACCCTCTCTGGTACGGGCTTGGTTTTTTCAAGCTTGGTATAAAACGGCATCAGAAGGAAGAAGGCGAAGTAAAGCCCGGTGCACACGGGCGCAAGCCAGTATGGCTGCTCGTTTGCAGGCAGTGCCCCACAGACGCCGAGTATGATGAAGCTCACCACGAATATGCCCAGCCAGACCTTGCTCATCCAGCCCTTGTAACGCCAGGACTTAACCGGACTACGATCCAGCCACGGCAGCACGAACAGGATGGCAATGGCACCGCCCATGACAATGACACCCCAGAGCTTGGCATCAACGCCGAAGAACGGATAGGTAATCGCCCGCAGCATTGCGTAGAAGGGGGTGAAGTACCAGACAGGCGCGATATGGTCCGGCGTCTTCAGCGCGTTTGCCGGCTCGAAGTTGGGCTTCTCAAGGAAATAGCCGCCGCCTTCAGGGAAGTAGAATACAACCATCAGGAAGATAAACAGGAAGATTACAATCGGCACCAGGTCGTGCACCGTGTAGTACGGGTGGAAAGGAATGCCATCCACGGGAATACCATCGGCACCCTTCACTTTCTTGATATCAACGCCGTCCGGATTGTTCGATCCAACTTCGTGCAGCGCCAGGATGTGCAATACCACCAGGCCAAGAATAACGATAGGCAATGCCACAACGTGCAGAGCGAAAAAGCGGTTCAGGGTAATACCCGATATCAGGTAGTCGCCGCGTATCCACTGAGTAAGGTCTTCACCGATAACAGGAATTGCACCAAACAGGGATACAATGACCTGCGCACCCCAGTATGACATCTGTCCCCACGGCAAGAGATACCCGAGGAAGGCTTCTGCCATGAGCACCAGATAGATGATCATGCCAAAGATCCATATTAGTTCGCGCGGCTTCTGATACGAGCCATATAGCAGCGCCCGGAACATGTGCAGGTAAACAACCACGAAGAAGGCCGTAGCACCGGTAGAGTGCAGGTAGCGAATAAGCCAGCCGTACTCTACATCGCGCATGATGTATTCAACAGACTTGAAAGCACCTTCGGCCGTGGGTACGTAGCTCATGGTCAGCCAGATACCGGTCAGCAGCTGGTTAACCAGCACAACCATTGATAGCACGCCGAACATGTACCACACGTTGAAATTCTTCGGCGCGTAGTACTTGCTCATGTGCTTTTCGAAAGCGTTTACAACCGGGAGTCTTGCGTCTATCCAACCGATCAACTTCTGCATTACGCATTCTCCTCATCTACGCCGACGATCACTGTATTGTCATCGACATACATATAGGGTGGCACTACCAGGTTCGCAGGCGCAGGCACACCCTTCGTCACGCGACCGGCGAGGTCAAACTTGCTGCCATGACATGGACAGTAATACCCACCCCAGCTCTCATTCGGAACGACTTCAGGCAGATACTGGGGCGAGCACCCCAGATGAGTGCAGATGCCAACCACGACCAGCAGCTCTTCCTTACGCGACCGATGAATGTTCTTTGCGTAGACCGGCTGCTGCTCACGCTCTGAAAGCGGATCGGCGAGATCGTCCTTGTGTTCATCTAGTTCCTTGAGCATCTCGGGTGTCCGCTTCAACAGCCACACGGGCTTGCCGCGCCACTCAACAGTAATCTGCTGACCGGGCTCAATCTTGCTGATGTCCACCTTGACGGGTGCGCCTGCTGCACGGGCCTTGGCACTGGGATTCCATGAAGCGACAAATGGTACTGCCGCTCCAACCATGCCGACACCGCCTACCACTGCAGTTGCACCTACCAAAAAGCGGCGACGGCCATTACTGCCTGCGTCGACTTGCGCCATACCTAGATTCTCCACACGTATTACGAATTTTGACTGCAGCTTGGGTCTGCGAATCTGGCGCCAGAGCGGAAGATACCGCGAAAACCGTGCCTGCGAGCATCGATCCAGGGCCTGTCCGAACTAAACTGCGGGCGTAAAATGGCCTGTATAGTAAAAGAAAAGTCATCTTACTGACAAGCGGAAAGGCATTTATGATTTTGCCTGGCCCGCCAGAAAATCAAACACTTCGAGCAGCTCCAAGCATAACCGAACTCAAACAAAAATGCCGCCGAAGAGACCTTCGGCGGCATTTTATTGTCCGTCCACACGAGCGAGGAGGACATCTCACCTCCCTGCCAGAAGCGCCTGAAAATAGGCGGCCAAGGCAGAAAGGTGTAACAGCAGCCTGAATTAACGCTTGCTGAACTGTGGCTTCTTACGCGCCTTGCGCAGACCAACCTTCTTCCGCTCGACTTCACGGGCATCACGCGTGACATAGCCTGCCTTACGCAGAGCTGGACGGTTGGTTTCGTCATACTCGATCAGGGCACGGGTGATACCGTGACGAATTGCGCCAGCCTGGCCTGAAGGGCCACCACCAGCAACAGTCACATAGATATCGAACTTGTCGGTCATTTCAGTGAGCTCGAGAGGCTGACGCACAACCATACGCGCAGTCTCACGACCAAAGTACGCTTCAAGCGTCTTTGAGTTGACGGTAATTTTACCAGTACCTGCGCGAAGGAACACACGTGCAGTCGAAGTTTTTCTACGGCCGGTTCCGTAGTTCTGATTGATAGCCATGGTGATCCCTTATCCGATATTCAGTTCGATTGGCGACTGCGCGCTATGTGGGTGCGCTTCACCAGCATAGACTTTCAGCTTGCGCAGCATGTCACGTCCGAGGGGGTTGCGCGGCATCATGCCCTTCACCGCCAGTTCGATTACTCGCTCTGGCTTGTGCTGAATCAGCTTCTCGAAGGACATCTCTTTCAAGCCACCGGGGTAACCGGTATGGCGATAATACATTTTATCGGTAGTCTTCCGACCGGTTACACGGATTTTTTCAGCATTGACTACAACGATGTAGTCGCCAGTATCAACATGTGGCGTGAATTCTGGCTTATGCTTGCCCCGTAAGCGGTGCGCAATTTCGGTACTCAGTCGGCCTAGCGTCTTCTCGCTAGCGTCGACAACATACCAGTCGCGCTTGACTGTTTCTGGTTTGGCACTGATCGTTTTCATGACGTGTCACTCGCACTCTGACTGATTATCTGACTGATTACTCAGTCGCTTATCCAACATTGAGGCCTGCATCCGCTCTGGATATAACGCGACTTGATATGTGGATGTCACGTTGTGCTGCGGACCTGCAGACTTATTCCTCTTTCCGGTCGAATCGAGTTCACGGGGCCAAAACCGACCCGACCTGGGCAAGGGCGCAGGATTATACGAATTTGACGCGGCGTTTGCCAGTTTTTTACCGTGAAAAAACTCAACTAAGGTCACGATGGCGCTGATGCAAGGCCTTTTCACTAACATAAAGCTGGATTCAGATTAAAAAAGCCCCAAACAAACGCTCGGCATTAGCTGAAGTTTGAGCGATGACATCCTCTACCGGACAGCCGCGCAATTCGGCGAGCGACCGAGCGGTTATCATCAGCCGCTCCGGCGTATTGACCTCCCCCTGATGACCACAGACCGGCATGGACGGCGCATCCGATTCCAGCAGCAATGCCTCTATTGGCAATCGGGCAACAGCATCACGAGTCTTGCTGGCCCGATCGTAGGTGATGATACCGCCTATGCCAAGCATGAAGCCGTGCTTGATAAACTGCTCGCCTTGCTCATAACTGCCACTGAAGGCATGAATCATACCGCGCTTGAGGCCTGTCTCTTTGAGCAGACGCAACATGTCTTCGTGGGTCTTCACCGAGTGCAACAAGGCCGGCTTGCCCAGCTCTACTGCCAGCTCGAGCTGAGGCTTGAGGCGTGCCCGCTGCTGCTCGACAGACAGCTCGATATTCACATCCAGACCGACTTCCCCAAGCGCAACACAGTCATCCCGCTCCAACCACTCGGCCAGCGCCTTTATATCAGCGGCATCATGCTGATCCGCCCACCACGGATGGATGCCGTAAGCGGCGCGCACATTCGCATTCGCTGCGGCAAGCTCAGACACCCTGCGCCAATTGCTCTTGCCGATCGAGGGCACTACGTAAGCATCTGGGGTTCGCTCGATCAACGTGTCCAGGCTGGTATTGGTCGAACCTTTGCCAGACGCACTAACTTCAACGTCGGCGCCCCCAGAGCGTATACCGGCCCGAGCTCGATAGTCCGCGAGCTCATCAAAGTCGAGATGGCAATGGGCGTCGATAAGCATGGATGATCAATGCTCCCGTGTCGTTCTGAACTCCACCTTCGGATGACGTTCCTGGGCGAGCTGCAAGTTGACCCTCGTAGGTGCGAGATAAGTCAGGCTATCGCTACCATCAACAGCAATGTTCTCTGGCGCTTTGCGTCTGATTTCTTCCAGCGCTTTCGGATCCTCCGAAGTCAACCAGCGAGCAGTGCTGACACTGATCGACTCGTACACAGCCTCCACCTTGTATTCGGTTTTCAGTCTTGAGACAACTACGTCGAACTGCAGCATACCGACCGCCCCGACGATGAGATCATTGTTATTCAACGGACGGAAGACCTGCACAGCGCCCTCTTCCGACAACTGGATAAGGCCTTTCTGCAGCTGCTTGGACTTGAGTGGATCCCGCAGGAGGATACGACGGAACAGTTCGGGGGCAAAGTTGGGGATACCGGTGAACTTCAACTTTTCACCTTCGGTGAAGGTATCCCCTATCTGGATTGTGCCGTGATTGTGCAAACCGATGATGTCACCAGCAAATGCTTCTTCGGCGCGCTCACGATCACCTGCCATGAAAGTTACGGCGTCGGCGATGCGCACATCCTTACCGAGCCGGACGTGATGCATTTTCATGCTCTGCTGATAATGTCCCGAACACACTCTCAGGAAGGCCACCCGGTCACGGTGCATTGGGTCCATATTTGCCTGAATCTTGAATACAAAACCTGTAAATGGTGTTTCGCTCGCTTCAACTGTCCGGCTTTCAGTAGCACGGGCCTGCGGTGCAGGGGCCCACGCCACGAGACCATCGAGCATGTGGTCGACGCCGAAGTTGCCGAGCGCTGTACCGAAAACCACAGGCGTCAGTTCACCTGCCAGAAACGCAGCCTGATCGAATTCGTGGGACGCGCCCTTCAGCAGTTCGATCTCGTCGCGGAAGGCTTCAGCGCCGCCATCCATCAACTTGTCCAGCTCAGGATTGTCGAGGCCCTTGATAATGCGGGACTCCTGCACCGCATGTCCAAGGCCACTCTTGTAACAGATGATCTCGTCGCGCAGGAGGTGGTAGACGCCTTTAAAGCCTTTGCCGGACCCTATAGGCCAGGAAATCGGCGCGCAGCGGATGTTCAGCACTTCCTCTACCTCATCCAGAAGCTCCATAGGATCCCGGATATCGCGGTCGCACTTGTTCATGAAGGTCAGGATCGGGGTATCGCGTAGCCGGGTTACCTCCATCAGTTTGATAGTGCGATCCTCGACACCTTTTGCGCTGTCGATAACCATGAGGCAGGAGTCGACGGCTGTCAGTGTGCGGTAGGTGTCTTCCGAGAAATCCTCGTGCCCCGGCGTATCGAGCAGGTTCACCAGCGCACCGCCATAGGGGAACTGCATCACCGAAGTCGTGACCGAGATGCCACGATCTTTTTCCATCTGCATCCAGTCCGAACGCGCGAACTGACCAGACTTCTTGCCTTTCACCGTGCCAGCTTTCTGGATTGCACCACCATGCAGGAGGACCTTTTCGGTGATCGTGGTCTTGCCCGCGTCAGGGTGGGAGATAATGGCGAATGTTCGGCGCTTGGCGATTTCAGCGCCAAGTTTGCGGTCGCTAGCGACGGCTACTTGATTCAAGAGTAATCCTCTTCATGAAAGGCATTAAGTTTTTCGGGCCAGAAGGCGACGAAACCTGAGACCAGCATCCCGTTGATGACTCCCTCCGGCAACATGATCAGCGGCAGATAGCTGAGCAGCAAGGCATGATCACTACTCCAGACACGCTCACTCAGCATCCAGCAGGCACCAAAAGCGGTCAGCATGCTGGCGCCGATCGCAAAACCTGCGCCCACAAAACCCGGGAGCATGATGAACAGGAAGAAGTTACCGTTCTGCCCCTTCGACCTGGCTTTCAATCAGGCGTCTGTTCAGGTGGCGTTCGAGCTTCAGAAATAGCAACGTGACGGCAACGGGGACAAGCACTACGAAAGCGACTGTCATCGGTATTGTCTCAAAACGGCCGACGCCAATCAAAGGGCCGATGAAGCAGGCCAGTATGCCTATCACTGAGGCGTACAGCCAATGAAACACCAGCACCAGCACACTTATTCCCAGAAAATGGAATGCCAGACCAAGATCGGTCTCATATCGAATACGCCAGAGAATGAGCACAGCCAGCAAGGCACCACAGCACATGTGGAGAAACTGGCTGTCCTGAAACCGGCTAAAACGGACGTTGGCGACGAGGAAAAACACGATGACCGCCAGCGCCAGCCATTGTAGACCAACCCAGAAGGGCAAACTCGACTGCGCCAGGCACTCCATGGCTCAGGTACCATCAACCTCGAGCTGAAGCCCCATCAGAATGGCGTCTTCGCGTCCGCTTGCCGAGGGATAATAGCCGTTGCGACGACCGATCTCGGCGTAGCCGGCAGAGTCATAGAGACGACGAGCGGGGGTATTGCTGGATCTGACCTCGAGAAATACGGTCGAAACTTTACGAACTGTGAAGCGATCCTCCGCGAAGGCCATGAGCTGTGCACCGATGCCACGCCCCTGCAGCCCCGGTCGCACACAGATGTTGAGAATCTGCCCTTCGTCCAGAATAATCTTCAGCACGAGGTGACCTGCAATTTCGCCATCGGCCAGCAAGACCCAACATTCATCTGCGCCGTCCAGACAACCCATGAACGACTGCTCACTCCAGGGATGTGAGTAGGATTCGCGTTCGATGGCGAGAACTTGCGGCAGGTCGCGCTCATGCATCAGTCTGTAGTCGAGTTTCATCAGGCTAGTTCCGCAGGGGCCCCGAACGCCTGGTGAGCAACAGCAACACTGTTTGAACATCGCGTCTGAGACGAACGTCCAGCAGAAGTGTGCGTAGCGGCGGTAGCAGTATGACCCGTGAACCCACCTGGCCAATCAGTTTGTCGGCGCTCCGAAGCGTCTCCTCTGGCATGGCGAGAATTTCACGCCAAACAAGGCTATGTTCATCACTCCCGAGCGCGCCGACACCGTCACTGGCAACAGTTTCAGGCCCCACAAGTTCCGCAGTGAATAAAAGCGCCGGTCGCGAAGGCGCATCAGTACTCAGCCGCTGCTCCGCCCATATTTCTGCAACGCGCTCCGTTATGCACCTTTGATACATGACAAACGGATCCGTATTGCCTAGCAAGCCCAGAACAGAGGGCTTGAGGGGTGGCCAGCCAAAAACGGTGGTCAGGCCCGGCTCATACTCGCGAGCGGAGTCACCGGCTGGTTCACCCCCCATTCCAAACTGCCCACATATCGACATGAACAAGGCTCGCTGGGACTTGTAACCAGATTCTTTCGACTCACCACTCAATACTGCAAACCAGTGTGGCCCAGTGGTATGACTGGTAACTACCGTGAAAGACTCGAGCGCTGGCTGATGCACCGGTTTGGATGCCGGGACACTTTCAGTTTTTGGCGCAGGCTTCGACCTTGCAGCCACAACGGCGACCTGCTCGCTGGGCGCATCAGCCACGATTGCCTGCCGAACTGCCGCAATTGATGACGATGGCATGGGCCTGTTGACTGCCGCATCAGCTGGCCTGGACAGCGCACCGCGGCGGCGCCCTACATACAGGTCCGCCCTAAGCACAGAGCCATCGATCCCGAGCGCAGCGAGACAACGTAATCGATGAGCCTCGTCAAGGGCGTAAGGGGTCATCACCGTCAAACCAGACTCTGAGGATGAGCCTTGCGTTCCCCACTCAGGACGATATTGAGCGCATGGATATAAGCCTTCGCCGAAGCAATGACAATATCGGTATCGGCGCCGACGCCGTTGACGATCCGGCCATCCAGTTCGACGCGAACAGTAACCTCACCCTGTGCATCGATACCCTGGGTCACGTTGTTGACTGAGTACAGCTGCAGCATCAGGCCAGAGTTCACAATCATCTCGATGGCGCTATAGGTCGCGTCAACAGGACCACCGCCCACCGCAAGCGCCGACCGTTCCTCACCGTCGACGGTCATGACGATCTTGGCCTCCGGGGTGGCTCCTGTTTCGGAGCAGACGCGCAGACTGACCAGCCGGAAGCGCTCTTCACCCGCAGCACTCTGGGTATCACTCACTATGGCCTGCAGGTCGGCATCGAAAATTTCGTGCTTCTTGTCCGCGAGATTCTTGAAACGGGCGAATGCTTCGTTCAGTTCAGTATCGGAGCTGAAGCTGTAGCCGAGATCGTACAGTCTGGTCTTGAAGGCATTGCGGCCGGAGTGCTTGCCAAGTACAAGACTGTTGGCATGCCAGCCGACATCTTCAGCCTTCATGATTTCGTAGGTTTCTCGGTGTTTGATCACGCCGTCCTGGTGGATGCCAGACTCATGCGCAAAGGCATTGGCGCCGACGATAGCCTTGTTGGGCTGAACCGGGAAACCCGTCACCGTCGAAACCAGTTTGGATGCCGGAACGATCTGTCTGGTGTCGATCCTGGTGGCCAGATCGAAGAGGTCAGGTCGCGTACGCACGGCCATGACCACCTCTTCGAGTGCAGCATTGCCGGCGCGCTCGCCGAGACCATTGATAGTGCACTCCACCTGACGGGCACCATTACTCACTGCCGCGAGTGAGTTCGCCACCGCCAGCCCCAGATCGTTATGACAGTGGCAGGAGAAGATGGCCTTCGAGGCGTTTGGCACGCGCTCCATCAAAGTCCTTATTAGCAGACCGAACTGTTCCGGAATCGCATAGCCGACGGTATCCGGGATATTGATAGTGCGTGCGCCAGCATCGATTGTGGCCTCGATGATCCGGCAAAGGAAGTCCAGCTCCGAACGACCAGCATCCTCACAGCTGAACTCGACGTCAGACACCAGGTTCCGGGCCAGGCCAACCGCTCTCACCGCCTGCTCTATGACGGCTTCCGGCTGCATCTGAAGCTTGTACTTCATATGGATCGGTGAGGTTGCTATAAAGGTGTGGATTCGGCCTGAAGCTGCCGGTTTCAGGGCCCGTGCAGCACTCTCGATATCTTTATCGAGCGCTCGGGACAAACTGCAAACCGTAGAGTCACGAACTGCCTCGGCAATCATGCGTACGGCTTCAAAGTCGTCGGGGCTTGCGACTGCAAAGCCAGCCTCGATGACATCGACCTTCATCTTTTCCAGCGCCTTGGCAATCCGGAGCTTCTCGACCTTCGTCATCGAGGCGCCCGGACTCTGTTCCCCATCGCGGAGCGTGGTGTCGAAGATGATGAGTCTGTCTTGAGCTGAAGCATTCGAATTCATGAGAGCCTACCTGCGAGCGACTGGCGAAGCCTAGCCGAACACTATAAAACAGATCGAAAATCGGCACAAAGATCTTCGGGCAATCGATGCCCCCACTACAGCATGCCCTCCTGACGGAACCAGACGAGGGTTCTGTCCACCATTTCCTCCACACTCAGTTCCGCCTTGAAGCCGAGCTCCCTTTCGGCACGGGTGCCGTTGAGGAACTGCCCGGAGCCCAGCACTGCAAGCATGGTTTCGCTCAGCTCAGGCTCCGGTCCTCTGAGATATGTATGGCGAAACGACTGGACTTTCGAAAGTACTCGCGCCAGCGGCATCGGCAACGCAAAGCGAGGTGGTTTGACCCCTGCTCGCTTGGCTATGAGCGGCACGAGGTCGTGAAGCGCAATATTATGCCCTGTAAGCAGGTAGCGCTGCCCCGGTTTACCGTGCAGACAAGCTTGCAGCAAACCACGTCCGGCATCCCGGCCTGCGATGACATTGCGCTGACCATCGATGTAGGCAGGCATGGCTCGCTTCGCCACCTTGAGCACCAGTGCGCCCGTGGTCGGTCCATAGTCAAACTCTCCGAATGTCATCGACGGAATGCCGATCACAATGGGGAGGCCATCCTGCCCAGCTCCACGCGCCATGCGGTCCATTAGCCATTTGACCTGGACGTAGGGATTAGTGTCGTCTGGCGGTTGATCACTCACCTGGGACTCATCTGCGATTCCCGACTCAGCTTTTGTCAGGGCAATTGCAGCCCCCAGATACAGCGCTTTCGGCACGCCTGAACCAGCGACCGCAGCCAGAAAATTCGCCATCTGAGACCGTGCGATGTCCAGTTCTTCGTTCAGGGGCTTCGGGGTGGTGGGATAATAAGACGCACAGTTCATGACAGCATCGAGACCTTCTACGGCACTTTGCAGCTGTGAGCGATCGTTGAGATCAGCCACGCTGGCACTGATCCTTGGATCATCCCGACACTGCAGTTTGGAAAGATCCGACCCTGCCCTGTGAATGACGCGGACAAGATGCCCCTCTGCCAACGCAGCATTGACCGCATGCTGTCCGAGTAGGCCTGTTGCGCCGATGATACCGATTGAGGCTGACATCCTGTTCATTTCTCCATAGATAGTTAGTGATCACAGACTGTACGTAGCCTTTCAGAAATTGCTCCAGCTTCGTGCTTAGACCACCGGATTCAATGGCAGCACGCCGATCGCCAGCGGCTGCGCCCCAACAGGGAGCCAATCCCTGGCCGGGAGTGAGCCTTCGTCAGCAGTTGCCCGTACCGAAAGCATCATCATCTTCACAGATAGAGGCAGGGAGATTTTCTGTGGCAACTCATCAGGCACGCGCTGATCATGGTCGTGAGGCTTCGTCTCCGACCGAAATCTCAAAATCGGGCTGGAAAGATATCCTTGTACGCACCTGGAAAGAAAAGGCAAACGACAACCTCGGCCTGGTGGCGGCTGGCGTGGCGTTCTATTTTCTTCTGGCCGTATTTCCGGCGATTGGGGCGTTCATCTCGATTTACGGGCTCATGTATGACCCGGCAGAAGCCCAGCAACAGATGAGTGACGTCATGGCGGTGATGCCCGCCGAGGCAAGGGACATTCTGCAGGCGCAGATACAGCAACTCGCGCAGCGGGGCGGCGGCACACTGGGCCTCAGCGCAGTAATCGGCATATTGCTGGCAATCTGGAGCTCCATGAAGGGCACAAGTGCCTTGATGACGGCGCTGAACATCGTATATGACGAGCAAGAAGACCGAGGATTCGTCTACCTCAAGTTCGTCACCTTCCTGATCACGTTTGGCGCATTCGTATTCGTGGCGGCGTCGCTCGCGCTCATTGCCGCAGCGCCTGCAGTGTTGGAGCATATGGGACTCGGCAACTGGGTTGAAACAGCCATTCAGTACGCGCGCTGGCCAGTACTTGCGTTACTGTTCATGTTCCTGCTGGCGGTGCTCTACCGCTTTGCCCCCTCCCGATCCGCCCCCAAATGGCGCTGGGTTACGCTCGGGTCTGTGACCGGCACGATACTGTGGATTGTCGGCTCATTGCTTTTTTCATGGTACGCCTCCAACTTCGGCAGTTACAACGAGACCTTCGGCTCGCTTGGTGCGGTCATCCTGCTGCTCATGTGGTTCTACATCACAGCTTTCATCATACTGCTGAGTGGTGAACTCAACGCCGAAGTTGAACATCAGACGAAAAAGGATACGACGTCAGATCGGAAGGAGCCGATGGGGCAGCGTGATGCCTACGTAGCCGATACCGTAGGTGAAAGACACTAGGGCGCCTGACCCGGTTCTCATCGAAGCAGGGGCGTCAGTCGTCCCGGCTGAGCTTCAGACCGACCTTGGTGACAAGGTCGCCTTCTACGGCTCGCACCGTCAGCAGAATGCTGCCGAGATCGAGCCGATCACCTACCACAGGGTGGCCTCGTTTTTCCTCCGCAAAACAATCGGACAGGCTCATGTGAGGCTGGAACTGATCGACCTTGAAGCCGTAAACCATTTGCACATCACCGAGCGTAGCCTGTCCTTCGAGCAGAAACTCACCGAAGAAGCGGCGATCCGACAGTCGCTCTGGCGGTTCAGATCCACCGAGGACTTTGGTGACAGCGCTGACCTGCTCATGCGTGGAGAACACGGCTAACACATCACCCTCCTGAACCTCGTCGCCAGCCTCACAGCTGTGGACCAGGCCTTTGCGGAACAGACCGGCAAGTAGGGTTTGCTCCGGCAGGTGGAGCTTCGACACCGGCACAGGTCTGGTCCAGCGCTTGCCCTTCAGGGGGATAAGCAGGAGCTCGTGATCGCCAGTTTCAACCCGGTTCAGTGGTATGCGCAACTTGGACTCTGGTGGCTTCGGTACCTCGAGTCTCAACTTTCGCGCCAAAGGCGCGAGGGTCGAGCCCTGCAGGATGAGACTGACCATCACCACGACGAACGCGACTTCGAAGATGATATTCGCGCCCGGCAGACCTGCCATGAACGGAAACAGGGCCAGCACGATCGGCACCGCCCCCCTCAAGCCAACCCAGCCTATAAAGATGTGCTCACGCCTGGAAAATCCGAAGGGCAGCAGAGAAATGACCGTAGCGAGAGGGCGAGCAAGGAGGATAAGGACCAGTGATAGCACCAGGGCCAGTGGCGCGCTCTCGAGTAGCTGCGAAGGTGTGACCAGCAGGCCCAGCAAAAGGAAAAGAATCAGCTGCGCCAACCAGGCAAGGCCGTCGTGAATCTGCAGAATCGAAGGCATCATTCGCACCTTTCGGCTCGCAATCACGATGCCCATGAGGTAAACCGCCAGAAAACCGCTGCCGTTGATCAGGTTGGTCGCACTGAATAGCGTGATGCCACTGGTGACGACGAGCAGCGGATACATCGCCGGCACGAGGTTCACCATGTTCAAAAGCCGAGCCATGATCAGGCCACCACCGAGTCCCGCCAGCGTGCCCAGACCGAATTGTTGGACCAACATCAGTAGCGCAGTCCAGATGGTACTGTCGCCATCCTCCTGAATGAAGCCTATCAGTAGTAGCGTCAGAAATATCGCCATTGGATCGTTGCTGCCTGACTCTATTTCGAGCGTGGCTTCGACACGTTCGTTGATGGTGAGCCCTCTGCCCTGCAAGAGGGAGAACACTGCAGCTGCGTCAGTCGAGGAGATGATTGCGCCAATAAGCAGACCAAACAGTATCGGCAGATCGAAGAGCCATACCGCTGCCAAACCGCAAACTGTCGCAGTAATAACAACGCCAAGTGTGGCCAGCAGCAAAGCAGGTTTCAGACCGACACGAAATGATTCAACGCGGGTCCTCATGCCACCATCGAGGAGAATGATGGCAAGCGCCAGATTGCCGACAATAAACGCAGTGTCGACATCGCTGAAGTAGATCTGCCCGGGGCCCTCTTCGCCTGCCAGCATTCCCACGCCCAGGAACAGCAGGAGTACCGGCATACCGATGCGGGATGACAACGGTGTAACCAGAATGCTGACCATCACGAGGGCAGCACCCACCAGTAACCAACCCATGTCCATGCGCGTTGCTAACCTTCTGAATCAGTGAAGTTCCGGGATGGCATCCCGCTTTTGCTCCATCTTACATAAGGTAGCTGCCTGCGACACTCACGCCACACAGTGAACACAAGATTTTTTTATCCAGTTCGGCTGGTCAGATAGGCCCGCCATCCGCCGAGAGCGGTAATATCTTCAGCATCCGCGATCGCATACGGCTCACAGATGAAGCTGCAGAGCCAACGGCCATCCTCTAGTTCGATCTTGCCAATACCAAGTGGTGCAGGGATATTGGCGACAAAGCTGCCGAATGCCTCGGTGGGTACCGACCAGACTTCCACTTCGATTCTGGCGCCTGAATTCGTATCCCGGATCAACCCCGGACGAAATGGCGGGCCACCGGCGAGGGCGTACATCCGGTAAGCTGCTGCAGTGGTTGTGCTCTCCACCAGCCTACCCCCGCGCTCCGTTAGCTGCCAATTGAGTGGCAGGCCCTGGAGATGAGCGCCGCAGACGACAAGCTCGATGGCCCGGGTATCGCAAACTGGAGTGGATGCCACCGGTCTATCCGCCAGTTTACTGTTGCTGCCACCCATGCCAAGCGGCAGACCCAGCGCCTGTTGGATACGGTTAGCAATCGACAGCAACGCACGATCGCTATCGCGTTGACCCGCAAGCGTGATGCCGAACGGCAGGCTCTGATTCGTGAACGCTGTCGGCACAGCCACAGCAGCAAGATCGAGCAGGTTCATGAAATTGGTGTAGTACCCAAGCTCGCTGTTGCAGCTGATAGGTTCCGCGAGCATTTCTTCTATCGTGTGGAGTTTGCCAGCCGTTGGCATCAGCAGACAGTCGATGTCAGCCAGCGCAGCATCACAACGCTGCTTCAGAGCCTTCAATCGATACTGCGCAGCGAACAGATCGAGCGCGCTGTTTCGCCCCCCTGGTTCGATGATCTGCCGAATTACAGGCAATACCGCCTCCGGTTGCGTCTCAAGTAGAGACTGGATAGCCAGGTAGCGCTCACTCACCCACGGCCCTTCGTACAGCAGGCGCGCGGCTTCATCAAATGAGGAATAGTCGATTTCGACGAAGTTGAAACCATGGCTGGCCAACTGTGAGAGCGTGGACTCATAGGCCGCCTGATAAGCCCTGTCACCAAAGAAACGTAGCTGTGTGGCAGGAATGACACCAACTCTCAGGGGCCCCTTGCGAAGCCCGTACTGGCGAGACTGGTTGTAGTAAGGATTCAGCCGGCTATAGCCGTCCTGCGGATCGAATCCCTCCGCCCACGAGAGCACCGTATTGGCATCATCAGTGGTCAGCGCGAAGATACTGATACAATCGAGACTGCGGCAGGCCGGCACTAGGCCGCTAGCCGATAACAAGCCCCTCGATGGCTTGAGGCCGATCAGATTGTTGAAACAGGCAGGCACCCTGCCCGAGCCGGCGGTATCGGTTCCCAGGCTGAAACTGGAGAGACCTAAGGCGACAGCCACGGCAGAACCAGAGCTCGATCCGCCACTGATGAAGTTCTTGTCGAAGGCATTCTTGCAGGCACCATAGGGTGAGCGAGTACCATTCAGGCCGGTTGCGAACTGGTCCAGGTTGGTCTTGCCCACAGGAATGGCACCGGCATCGAGGAGCTGCCTGACCACCTGTGCCGATCTGTCAGGCACATATTCGAACGCCTCACAACCAGCCGTCGTAGGGATACCAGCCAGATCGATATTGTCCTTGATCGCGAACGGCACGCCCCAGAGCGGATGGTCTTCGAAGGATTTCGCTTTCAGTTCATCGATATATGGCTGTTGCTCGTCCGCGCTCAGCAGATGGATCCAAATGTTGTGATCGGCGTAATTGGCAGCACGCTTCCTAATGCTCGCCATGAGTGTCTGCGGCGTCAACCCACCGCTCTGATAGACCTTGCGCAGGGCCTGGATGGTCATATTCTGGGGCAGCATTCAGCTTAGCTCCTCGGTGATGGGTTCCAGTATGACCAGGGCCTGCCCGGCTTCCACCCGGCTTTTCGCTTGCAACAGCAGATGACTGACCGTGCCGTTGCATGGCGCCTGAACGGCGATCTCCATTTTCATCGATTCGAGTACCACCAATGTGTCGCCAGCTTTGACCCGGTCGCCGACCTTTACGGCAAGCTGCCAGATGCTGCCCGACACCGAGCTGTCGACCGCGATACTGGTTTCGGGCCAGCTGACCTCATTGAGATCCTGCTGAACCTCTGGCGGCGTGTAGTCGAACTGACCGTCGGCATGCCACTGCGCAAGTTCCTGTTCGAAGGCAGCCTGACGGCCCGTACGGAACTCGTCTATTTCCGAAGCATGGTCTGCGGTGAACGCTTCATAATCAGACAGACTGAACTCGCCCGCCTCGATTCGCAGGGGGTAGCGGCCCTGCCGGAAATCGCGGCGTATCTGCTGTAGTTCATCGTGACTGACTTCGTAGAAGCGAATCTGATCGAAGAACTGCAGCAACCATGGATTCTGGAACTCGTTCGTCTTGCGATAGCGGTTCCACATTTGCAGGGTGCGCCCGACGAACTGGTAGCCGCCCGGCCCTTCCATGCCATACACGCACATGTAGGCACCACCGATGCCGACCGAGTTTTCGGCGGTCCAGGTGCGTGCTGGATTATATTTCGTCGTGACCAGGCGATGCCTCGGATCGATAGGCGTCGCTACTGGCGCGCCCAGATATACATCCCCGAGCCCCATGACCAGATAGGCTGCGTCGAACACAATGGCTTTGACATCATCGATACTTTTGAGCCCGTTGATGCGGCGAATGAACTCAAGGTTACTCGGACACCAGGGCGCGTTCTCCCTCACCGACTGTGTGTACTTCTCGATGGCGAGCTGACAGGCCTCATCGTTCCACGACAGCGGAATATGCACGGTGCGGGAAGGCACCGAGAGTTTGTCGAGCCGCTTGTACAGGGCAGCTTCGGCGGCTTTCAGATGGGCGACCAAGGTTGCGTGACTGAGGGCCTGACTGTCGAAGTGCACCTGCAGTGAGCGGATACCCGGCGTGAGTTCACGCAGGCCGTCGAGCGGATTCGCCTCCAGCCACTGCATCAGTGCGTGTGCACGGAAGCGCAGACGGATATCCAGGGTCTGCTCGCCGTACTCGACCAGCAGGAAGTGATCGCCCGCCGCGCGATAGACAATTTTTTCACCGAACTCATCGGCATCGAGCGATTCGAGTACAGGCGTCGACGGCTCCGTGGCCGACCACGGCGTTGTGACTGGCGTCAGCGTCGCCAGCTGCTGGATCTGCGCCGCTTCCAGCTCGACGGCTGTCTCGACCGAAACGGGCACGAAGCGAATGGTATTGCCGGCGCGCAGCTGCCCCAGCTTCCACAGGTCAGCCGTGATGACCGTGGCCGGACAGACGAAGCCACCGAGCGAGGGCCCATCGGGACCGAGAATAACAGGCATGTCACCTGTAAAGTCCACTGTGCCGAAGGCATAGGCGTTGTCGTGAATATTGGAGGGGTGCAGGCCAGCTTCGCCGCCGTCCTTTCTCGCCCATTCGGGCTTCGGCCCGATGAGGCGGACCCCTGTGCGGCTGGAGTTATAGTGCACCTCCCAGTCAGTCTCGAAGAATCTGACGATATCGAGGTCGGTAAAGAAATCCGGCGCGCCGTGGGGGCCATAAATCACCCTGAGCTCGATATGCTCGGCAAGCTCAGGTACAAGCGCTGGTGCAGGCTCGACTGACTGGGGCTCATCAGAGACCTGATGCAGCTTGAGCACGTCACCCACACGAAGCGCACGACCGTTGTGCCCACCGAACTGCCCCAGGGTGAAGGTTGAGCGTGAGCCCAGATAGTCGGGGCAGTCGATACCGCCCGCGACAGCCAGATAGGCTCTTGCCCCCCCACCCTGCACACGACCGAGCGCCAGCGTCTGTCCGGCTTTAATCAGCAGTGGCGTATTCATGGCCACCGCCTTGTCATCAAGCCTGGCCTCGATCGATGCGCCGGTAATCGCAATCTGCGTCTTGCTGGCAAAGCGCAAGGTCGGGCCTTGCATGGTGATTTCCAGACCGGCCGCCTCAGCAGTATTGCCCAGTAGACGATTGCCCAGGCGGAAGGCGTAGCTGTCGAACGGGCCAGAGGGTGGCACGCCCACAGACCAGTAGCCGCTCCGCCCTGGATAATCCTGAATGCTGGTCTGGGTCCCGCCCTGCAACACATCGATCCGCGCGGGCTGATAGCTGAATTCGTTGAGGTAGCGGGTAAACATGCTGCCTTGCTGCAGGACTTTGTCGGCGCTGAGCTGACGCAGATAGTCGAGGTTGGTTTCACTGCCGTAGAGACGGGTGCCCTCGAGCGCCGTCTGTAGCTTGGTCAAAGCCGCCGAGCGATCGTCTGCATGAACGATGATCTTGGCCAGCATGGGATCGAAGTAGGTCGGTATCTCGATCCCCGACTCGACCCAGGTATCGATTCGCAGGCCCTTGGCTTGGGGGAATGCCACCTCTGACAGCAGACCCGCACAGGGCTGGAAATCACGATAAGGATCTTCTGCATAGACCCTCACCTGAATCGCATGTCCCTTGGCCTTCAAATTCCCCCGTAGCTCCCGAAGGTCCGGCAGATCACCAGCGGCCTGCCTCACCATCCACGCCACCAGATCTACGCCAAATACCTCTTCAGTGACTCCGTGCTCGACCTGCAACCGGGTGTTGACCTCGAGGAAGTAGAACTGGTCGGTCTCGACGTCGAAAATGAATTCGACCGTGCCTGCATTGCGGTAGTCGATACTGGCTAGCAGCTGCTCGGCGGTCTGATGTATTTGCTGTCGAACAGCCTCGCTCAGCCCTGGCGCAGGACATTCCTCAACGACCTTCTGGTTCCGACGCTGAGCTGAACAGTCGCGCTCGCCGAGCGCCACCACGCCGCCCTTGCCGTCGCCAAAGCCTTGCACTTCTATGTGCCGCGCGCGTGCAATGAACTTCTCCAGGAATACGCTGTCGTCGGCGAAGTTGCTGGCGCCGAGGCGCTTGACCTTTTCGTAGGCGCCTCGGAGCTCCTGCTCGCTGCTGCACAGCTGCATGCCGATACCACCGCCCCCGGCGCTGCTCTTGAGCATCACGGGATAGCCTATTCTTGCTGCTTCAGCGCAGGCCGACTCCAGGTCGGCAAGCAGCTCCGAGCCTGGCAAAAGTGGCACATTCGCCGCCTGCGCCAGTTCACGCGCCTTGTGCTTCAGGCCGAAGGTCTGCATCTGCGCTGGTGTCGGCCCGATGAAGGCGATACCGGCAGCTTCGCACTGCTGCACGAACTCGGCGTTTTCACTCAAAAAGCCATAGCCCGGGTGGATAGCCTGAACGCCATGCTTAAGCGCAAGCTGAATGATCTTCTTAGCGTCTAGATAGGTCCTGGAGGCATCGCCATCGCCGAGTGAATAGGCTTCATCGGCATTACGAACGTGCAGGCTCTCGGCATCACATTCGGCATAGACGGCAACAGAGGTGATGCCCATCTGCTTGAGCGTACGGAGTATGCGTGTGGCTATGGCACCACGGTTGGCGATCAGAACTTTGCTGAACATCAGTCAATCCTCAAGCGGGTCGTCCCGCACATGAAAGAGACGCGCCTGGCGGTCGTCCGCCAGCGCCTGCTGTGTCCAGTGCTTAGTGGTCCCACACCAGGAGTTCGACTGGCGTCGGGTTATAGCCGTTGCAGGGGTTGTTCAACTGAGGACAATTGGAGATGAGCACGATCAAGTCCATCATGGCTTTCATCTCAACATATTTGCCCGGGGCCGAAAGCCCGTCTTCAAAGCTCAGTCCACCAGCTGCAGTGACCGGCACGTTCATGAAAAAGTTGATGTTGTGGGTGATGTCCCGCTTGGTGATGCCGTACTCCGGATGTTCGCCGATGGCCAACATCCAGCTGTCACGACAGGCATGCATGCAGCGTTTTTCGAGGCTGTAGCGCACCGTGTTGCTTTCGGATGCACAGGCGCCGCCGATGGTGTCGTGGCGCCCACAGGTATCGGCAGTGATCTCCAGCATCGCGTTGCCCAGGTTGGAGCGCAGCACACTGCCGGTCGTGAGATAAACCTTGCCCTGCTCCCGGATCGTGTCGGTGGCACTGTAGCGCTCCGCAGGCTGCTCGGCGTTGTAGAACAGCGTATCGGCAGCCTGATTGCCTTCAAGATCCAGTATGCGGAGGGTCTGGCCTGCGTTTACCCGGCCTATGAAATAATCACCAGCATCGATCGTGGTGCGTAAGCTGGCGTCGGCTGGCTCAAGTGTACTCGTCGTCAACATTCAGCTTCTCCTCACGCGGATCCAAGGTGGTACAGGGCGTTGTTGGCAAAGCCTCGCTGATTCTCTGGTCTGAAATTCCGGCAGTAATCATCGTCGGTGACTGGCGATGCCACACTGATTGTCAGATCGACCGGCTTTGCAGGATAAGTCGATGCCTCGTTCATTGGGTGCGGACAGGTATGCAGGATCACCAGCGTATCCATTTCGAAGCGCAGGGTGACGGTGCTGCCAGCTACGCTATGATCCGGCTGGTAGCGAAGCTGGCCCTCATCGTCGGCAGCCACCTTGCTGAACAGATTGAGGTTCGCTGCCATATCGGCTGGACCAAGGCCGTATTTTGCCAGTTCCACAACGAAGGCGTCGTAGCCGTTCTGATGCATTTCATTGCGATCTTTCTGATAGTCACGTCTGCCCCATTTCGCGGCGACCTGCGCGGCGGTGCTGTTGCCGCAGACCGTTTCGTGCCAGCCAAGACTATCCTCGATTATGGAGGCGAAAATGCGTCCCATATCCGAGTAGAGGCAGTGGCCGCGGGTGAGCTTGAAGGTGTGCTGGCACTTCAGCGTGTCTGGGGCGTTATAGCGCTCCAGCAGATGTTCAGGGTTGTACATCAGCAGGCCGACATTAGCGCCGCCCTGGCTATCGGTCAGCGTCAGTTGAGTGCCCCGACGCAGGCGCAGCGACCAGTGGCCACCGGCCGGGATACTGGTGCTGTAGGGACTGGATAGCATTTCAGACCTCCTGTTCTTTCTGAAGTTGTTCCGCCTGCGGCACTGGTGCAAAGGCCGGGCGGATTTCCTCGTCTATTTCGTGATAGATCTTCGGGTCGACCTGGCCGACTGGTAGGTCGTAAGTGATGCTGGCCCCATAGGCGTCCGGCGCATGCGGATCGTGCCGCAGCCGGTCGAACACCCACAGTCGCGTGCCAAGGAAGAAGCCCTCCTTCAGGTCATGGGTGACCATGAATACCGTCAGCTTGTACTCGCGCCACAGCGATAGCACCAGCTGATGCATCTCGCCACGGATGCCGGGGTCGAGTGCACCAAAAGGCTCGTCCAGCAGCAGAATGCGCGGTCGACCAAGTAAGGCCTGGGCGATAGCCAGACGCTGTTGCATGCCCCCAGAAAGCTGATGCGGATAACGCTCAAGCGTATGGCCAAGACCCACCTGCTCGAGTATCGCCATGGCCTCCTGTCGGGCGGCCTTCCCTGCTTTGCCGAACAGCCATCCAGTGGCGCCCTTGCGTTGAAAGGCTTTGGCTGCCATGACGTTTTCCAGCACGGTCATGTGTGGGAACACAGAGTATTTCTGAAACACTACGCCGCGATCAGGCCCAGGCTCCTGCCGCACGGGCTGACCATCGATTAGCAACTCGCCTTTCGAGGGCCCCTCTGTACCCAGTAACAGTTTCAGAAAGGTACTTTTGCCACAGCCGGAGGCACCCACCATGGTGATGAAATCACCCTCCTGCACCTTGATATTGAGCCGCTCTAGCACGACGTTATCGCCATAGCGTTTCCAGAGATTGCGCGCTTCGATCATGACTGCCCTCCCTGTACATGCCATGGGAACAGCCGTCGACTGGACCAGGCAAGCAAGGCGTCGAACATGAAGGCGAGCAGCGTGATCCAGGCGGTATAAGGCAGGATCACATCCATCGACATGTAGCGGCGTACCAGAAAGATGCGATAACCGAGCCCGTCAGTTGCTGCAATCGCTTCAGCCGCAATCAGGAACAGCCAGCCTGCACCAAGCGAAAGCCGTACGGCATCGATCAGGCGTGGCATCAGCTGAGGCAGCAGCACACGCACGAGAATCTGCGAGGTGTTGGCGCCAAGGGTTTGAGCTTTGACAATCTGCTCTGCCGGAATCTCCAGCGTTCTGCGCTGTAGATCCCTGGCGATGAACGGTGTGATGCCAATAGCGATCAGCATGACTTTCGATAGTTCACCCAGTCCAAAAACGATGAACAGGATTGGCAGCAGAGCCAGGGGCGGGATCAGCGAGACGACGGTCAAAAGCGGTGAGAATGTTGATGAGACCAGAGGCAAGGCGCCGGTAAACAAGCCAAGTATCAAGCCAAGCGACGCAGCGATGAGCACACCCAGGCCAAGTCGCGTGAGACTGCTCGCGGTATCCGTCCAAAGCATGTATTCGCCGGTGCGCTTGCTTGGCTCCAGTGCCATACGTTCGATCGCACTGCCCATTTGTTCGAGCCCCGGCAGGAGCTTGTCATTCGGATTCAGTTCGAGGCGCGCATCTGACCCAGCCATGTATGCGATGATCAGCAACATAAAGGGCAAGAGTCCGAGCATGAGCTTGAACGGCGCTGACGGACGAAGATTAATCAGTCTTTTCATTCAGGAAGTCCTGGGGCGCGAGGCACCCCTCCGGTTTGAGAAGAACGTGTCAGAGCTTGCCGTCGGCAGCCATCTGCATATAGGTGGGATCAAAGCGCAGCTTGATGTTGCCCTTGTCACCGTAGACACCCGCGGGCGTTTCGATGCCGATCACCCCAGCATCAGGGGCACCTTCACCAAGCAAGCCGTGGTCGAAGGAAAACTCAGCTACGTTCTGCATGGTCTGCAACAGCTTCTGGCTGTTCGTCAGCTCCAGTGCATCAGCAGGCTCATAAAACATTTCGGTGCTGTCGAGCTGCGAAGTGAAACCGGCGAGATCGGTACCTGCTGCACGCGCCATCTGTGTGCGTGCCTGCTCGGCCATCTTGTCGCTACCCTTCATGCTCGCCATGATTTCGTACCAGGCGCCAGTGAGAGCCTTACCGAGCCTCGGGTTCGCTTTCAATGTTTCTGTATTGATGACGAGCAGGTCGATGATTTCGCCAGGAATCTGTGAGGAGTCAAAGACGAGATTGCTCTCTGGCATGGCCATGATTTCGCTGAGCAGCGGCTTCCATGTCGTCACCGCAGTCACATCATCGGTCGTGAAGACAGAGACCATGTCAGCATCCGAGGTATTCACCACCTGAATATCACGCTCGGAGAGGCCGACGCTTTCGAGCCCACGCGCCAGCAGGTAATGCGAGACGCTCAGCTCGACGAGATTGACGCGCTGGCCCTTGATGTCCTTCAGAGCTTTTTTTCCCTTGAGCACCACGCCATCGTTGCCGTTGGAAAAGTCACCCACCACCAGCGCCGTGCTATCCACGCCGCCAGCCGCCGGTATCGTCAGCGCATCCATGTTGGTCATGGTGCAGGCGTCGAAGCCACCGGTGGTGTACTGATTAATCGATTCGATGTAGTCGTTGATCTGCACGACTTCGATATTGATGTCGTACTTATCGGCCCACTTCTTGACGATGCCCTGCTCGGCACCATAGGCCCAGGGCATCCAGCCGACGTAGATCGACCAGCAGATCTTGAAGTCTTCCTTTGCCAGAGCATTGGTGGACAGTGCGAGAGACAGGAACAGGGGAATGAGTCGCTTCATTGCGGTTACCTTTCTTTGTGGAACACGGAGTCTTCATTGAAGACGGAGTACCTTTGGCAAAACGCCAATTCAGTCTCCCGGGCTTTTGTCCCGCCGTGTAACCTTCCACCGAAAGGTCGAGTGCTCTCGGACCAGTCGCTGTTGCAGTAACAGCCGGAACCCTAGCGCTCTATTTGTATTCAGATCCGTTTTACCAAGGGTACGGATATCGTGAGGAATGCAGGCTTTGTACCAGAATTGCAGGCCATTGAAATATAGGGATTTTTTAGTGCGGATTAATCAATAGTGCGAGCGGCGGGTTGAAACAGCACCTAAACGGTGCGCTTCGCATTCGACCGCGCACCACCGGGGCGCATTTCTGCAGAGCCGCCCCGGCTCTGCAGTCGATCTTGGATATCGGTTTCAGTCCCAGCTCCATCGCTGAGATTTCCCACCATGAAATGGCCAGATATGGGCCCGCATGCCATCGCCCCAGAATGGGTCCTTGATATCCAGCGCCATGTTTGGCGCATTGGATATCCGCCAGGAGTTGCTGGAGCCTCGCAGCCAGACCTGATTCGGTCCGCCGTGACAGTCCCACAAATGAACTCGCGCGCCCTTCTCAGTGCCAGCGCCACTGACGTCCAGACACTTGTTCGTGTTCATCTTGCTGCGAACGAGTCCTGCTTCATCCTGCCACCAAAGCTGGCTATCCGCGCCGTGGCATGACCACTGATGGACCTCTGTCCCGTTGGCAGTTTTGCGGCCGGCGAGATCAAGACATTTCCCCTTATCGTTGCGCAATTTGCGCCAGACTACAGCATCATCCGGATCCGGCGTTTCAATAGTGGGATAATCTCCCGTTCGCCACTGTCCTTCTACTGCGCGATCACTGTAATTGACCCAGACAGACTCCAGTTGCAAGGCCCGCTTCGCGCCTCTCAACATCTCGTTAGCAAAACCATTCTTTGGGGTCTGAAATTCATAATTCGCGCCTAGCTCATTCTGGCACTGTGTTTCACCATCGCTCCACGGACCAGCCTGCTGGGTAATCATCCAGTCACCAGTGTTCATGTCCTGACACGCGAAGCGGCGCTCTACACCACAGTTGGCATCATTGAAGCGGCCATTCGCCCAATGCTCAGCACAGTGTTCGTTGTCTTCCCAGTTATTCGGTTCCCCCGGCGACCAGCTCCAGATCGAAGCCTCCATTCTGGCATCACCAATCGAGAGTTGATCCAGTCCGATGACACCTAGACCGCAGCGCTGCGCCTCCGCCATCAACTCAGGCGTGATGGGCTGTGAGGGATTCCCGAACCAGCTCGAAAGATTGGTGAGATCTTCATATATCCGCACCTGATTACTCAGCACGAAACCCTGGCTGTATCTGGCCGTACTACAGGCCGGGAACGCTTGGAACGTGTCATTATCGGTTGGCCAACTGCCCTGATAAGCGAATTTGGACCAGTTTGTGGTTGCGCAATTTCCACCGATGACCAGCACCTGCTTGCCCGCATTGAGCACATCGGCTTTGCTGATATTCATTGGGAGACTGCTGCAGGCGGTTGGCTTGTAAATCAGCGAACCGAGTTGGCGTTCCATCTGCGAGATGATCTCGTCGTAGTGCCCATCGCTATGCTCTTCAATGTACACGATGAGCACCTCCTGCTTGTTCACTGGCTGCTTCAACCAGGTCGCCACCTCCTTGATGCCGTCTTCGAAACGACGATCGAAAGGACTGCATCCGGTGTGATTGCTTTGTCCGTGACAGAGCAACAGCGCCTTACCCGATGTGGTGGTTGTCCAATGCACATCCAGCTCTAGCGCTCTGACCCCCATATCCAGCTGGTCCACTAGGCTATGAATGTGATTGGGATCATGGTAGCTGCCCAGGTTCTGGTAGGCCTGCGAGTTGTAGCTGTTGTGGGTATAGGGAAAGCTGATCTTGCCGAAAGGTTCTCCCATATCGATGAAGTACTGGTGGCGGAGCGCCTGATAGGCCCAGCCCTGACGATACTGATCCAGCGACTCCGCTCCGGCTAACGGGGTAGCCATAACGGCTGTTAATGCGATTATTTTTGAGATGTCCTTGTTCACGTGATTGTCCTATTTGCCTGTTATAGTTTTTTTGTAGTCTTCCTCACTGCCCGAACAGGCTAGCAGATTAAGACTTCTGGCAAGCAACCCAGATGGGTGACTCATTATTTACTGTGAACCAGCACACACTTTTGGGGCATCGACCTACGTAGACTCACGGCTCCAACAAGAAAGATTAATAGGATATATTCATGAAACTAAAGGGATTATGCGTCATTTCAGCGTTCGCTGGATGCACACTAGGCCTCTCCGCTACAACTCTAGCCGCAGAGACCTTCTGCTCCGATTACGAGGCAGTACAATCGGCGCCGACTCTCAACAAACCTGCACAACGTAACTTCAGAAATTGGGGTAATCGCTACCTTTCCTGGGCGCATCGACCATTCCATATGGTCCATGATCAGATCGTTCAGGAAGGCAAAGCCGCTACTATCGTCGGTAAGTTCGACTACAGCAGCGTATTGCACAAGGACCTCGAAAACGAAGACGTTCATGTGTATCTCTATGGCACTGGCAGTCAGCGTTGGGAATACCTTGGGGAACACCGAACCAACGGCGACGGCAAAATCTCAGTTCAGGTTCAGAAGCCGCAAGGTGATTACGTTGTGCGAATGGTTGTCGAAGGCGACCATTCAGAAGCGCTTGGTTATCTCACTGTCGTGGGAGACGGTCGGAAGGCTGTATTGTTTGACATCGACGGCACCCTGACTCTAAGTGATTTCGAGGGGGTCGGCGACTATCTCGGCATCGACAACGCAGACATGCACAATTATGCAGATGAAGTCGTATGGGAGTACGTGTCGAAAGGCTATCAGATCGTCTATCTGACAGGCCGAGGCTATTGGCAGGCGAAGACGACTCGAGACTGGTTCAACAGGAACGGCCTGTTCGGCTGGCACCTGAGAACCGATGCCAATCAGGACAACCCGATAAAGCCCAACACCCAACAGTACAAGACCGACTACATCAACTACCTGAAAAATGAAGTCGGACTGGACATCATTCGCGCCTATGGCAATGCCGATACAGACGTCCGCGCCTACGCGGCAGCCGGCATTCCGGCTTCGGAAACCTATATCATAGGTGAGCATGCTGGCATGGATGGCACGAACGCCGTGGACGGCGATTACGCGCTGCATTATGTAGAAGTTGCCCAGCCGTCACCAGAGGCTGGCTGCACCTGGCGCTGAAACACCAGTACCAGCGTAGACTCACGCCGGCAATGGCGTGAGTCTCGTACTCATTTGAGCCGGATCACCTGAAGAGCCTCGTTTATCTTGAACAGACCAAGATATCGCGGATGAATGTGGCATTCCGACAAACCAGCCTGCTCCAGGGTTCAGTTGGTTCCTGACTCCAGCATCTTCTGGAGATCCCGAAGACGTGTCGCGATTTCGAACATCTTGCTCTGCGTTTTCAGATCAATATCAATTTTCTTGTCCATGCTCTGGACCACCGGCATCAGGCTGTGCTCGATGGTGTCAGCCAGTGTCGATAGAATTCCATTGATTGCGGGATCCGGTTGGTTGACCACCTCAATGCGAGGCTGGATCGATTTTACAGCGGCGACTACACTGTCTGCCGCCTCCACCCATGAAGCGGACAACGGGCCCGGTTGCGGCATCTGCTTCTGCAGGATTGCTGCCTCTCTGGCCGCTGCGCCAAGCGCCTCCACACCGGCCACCAGATCGAGCAGCTGCGCCACGACCTTGCTGCCAACATCAGCATCGCTGCCACCCATGGCCTTCGCGCGCATGAAATCCTTCTTGATCTGCATCCAGCGCGTTTGCTGTGCCTCAGTCATGTTGCCACGCAGCTCAGCCAGCTTAAGCAGGTTGTCCTCAGCTCCCGTCGTCAGCAATTGCGCCTCACCGAGATAATGGTCTTCGATCATCTGCATGAGCTCAGCCTGGTTCATGACCGATGAAACCTTTTCGCTCATCTTGTTCATGTTGCGATAGCTGCCCTGAAGCTTGAATGGCGGCTCGGTCCTGTAATCATCGTTCTGCGCTGCAGAGGCAACGTACTGCTGGTTTATCTTCAGCACGACCTCCTGGATGACGAACATTTTCTGCAGTACACCCTTGATCTCATTGATCTCGGCCCCGCTGTACTGGTGGCTAAGGTCGGTAGTCGCTACATTTCTACCTTTGGCAAGACCGATGAGCTTGTACACATCTTCCATTTCACGCACAGCGAGCGGTGCCAGGACAGCATTCGAAGTCAGTGCGTTCTCGATGTAACTCAACGCGAACTGTTCATCCATGCCACCGAGAATATCGCCAAGGTTGTAGATATCAGCCCTGTTGGCAAGCATGTCCGGCACTTTGAACGCTTCACCAGATTCTGTGTATGGGTTACCCGCCATGACTACACAGAACTTCTTGCCACGCATGTCATAGGTCTTCGTCTCGCCTTTCCAGACGCCTTCAATACGACGTGTACCATCACAAAGTGAGATGAACTTCTGCAGGAACTCAGGATGCGTGTGCTGGATATCGTCGAGGTAGAGCATCACATTGCTGCCCATCTCCAGTCCCAGGTTGAGTTTCTCGAGCTCCTGCCGAGCAGTGGCGTTTGGCGCCTGTTCCGGATCCAACGACAGCACGTCGTGGCCAAGTGATGGACAGTTGATCTTCATAAAAATGAGACCGAGTCGGCTAGCCATATATTCCATCAGCGTGGTCTTACCGTAACCGGGTGGTGAAATCATCATGAGCAGACCCATCAGGTCCGTGCGCTTGTTCTCGCCTAGCGTCCCCATCTGTTTTGCGAGGTTGTCGCCAATCAAGGGCAGATACGACTCATTGATCAGTCTGTTCCGCACGAACGAACTCAGGGGTCTCGCCTTGTACTGGTTCAGGCGCAGCGACTTGCGTTGGCCGGCCAGGATATCCTGACGCACCTCAAGATACTGCCGGTATGCTGGAATGGTGACCTGCCTATGCTCGGCCATACGCTGCAGGTAGTCATCGAGCGACAAGGTCAGCGTTCGGTCCTGGAGTCGCTTGTGATCCCCCAGAAGTCCCTCAACCCGCAGCTCGAGCTGTGCGTCACTTGCTCGACGCGGGAGTTCGTTACCGGTGTTGAGGTGAGCGACAACTTCCGGAATGTAACTCGCCAGGGCGGTCAAACTCCGGTTTTCCACCAGTGCTTTTAACCAGGCTGTGCTGAGATTCCAGCAAATTCCTGGAAAAGCCTTCAACTTATCGAGCGTGTCCTGAAACTGCGCCCAGACTGGCGTCTCAAGAGATTGTCTGAAGGCTTCGAGCAACTCGCCGGCATACCGGCTGCTGATGAAGGCTGGCACATCTCGTGAAAGTTCGTGCACCAGATAAAGTGAGGCGCGACCAATCGTGCTCTCACCGATGGATATGTCATGGCTGGTAAGAAAGCGTTCGAGCACACCTGCGATTTCCTGTGCCAGCAGGTTCGTCGCTTCAGAACTGGCGAACAGATCCTTGATATTGCTGGCCGATCGCGCTCGGGCCGGCCAAATGGCAGCAGCATCCAGTACTGCAGGCGGCAATAGCTCAGGTGTGTCCAGCGCAGCCCAGAACAATTGGGCTATTGCGCGGCTCGTCGGGTCATAGATGAGCAGATCCGCTTCATCCATTGCCGGCAGGACGGCCATCAAAATGCGAGCGGCGTCGACATCATGAATGCCTTTTTCGTACCCTTCCTGATAGCGCGGCTCGGAAAAAGCACGCACCAGTCCGGTCAACATATCTTCAGATAACATGGCTTCGCGGAGCCGGTCTCTACTCAGGCCTTCCGCCTCGCGATCGGCGGCATCAATCACTTCCGCCGCCAGAAACTCGGCTCTATATACCGCGGGAGTCTCCGAAGCGAGCGTCATGTTCCAATACTCGCGAAGCGACAGTAGCCGTGGGTCCACGACAGGCTCAAAGTAATCCGTGCCAGTCAGATGGAGGTAGAGCTCACCGCTGCGCGGAATGATGGTGATGTCGAGCTCTTGAGTATTCACTGAAAAACGGTGACGCGGCCCGAGCTTGATGACGTTGCCGCCCTCTTCGAAGATATCGGCCTTGTCGCGGAGAGAACGCTGTGCCTGTTCCCGAGTCGCCTTGAATCGTGATTCGATATCATCGGCCTGGGTGGCACTGCCGAGCGAGCGCAGCTGCTCGATAAGCTCGCGCACCTTGAGCACCAGCGCGTCAGACGCAAAATAAGTATTGAGTTCATCGGCCGCCGTAAAGCGCATCGACCGTTTCTCGATGCTGGCAAGCATTCGTCCCGCTGCATCAGCGACTGACTGAGCCTTGCGCTGTCGCTCATCCAGCAACTGCTGCTTGTGGGCTTCAAAGGCTTCGTAGATTTCCTCGCGCTTCTGCATGATGTCGGCGAGGAACTCTTCATGATCGCTGAACTGGCTTTCGAGCTCTTCCAGCTGCACGAGCAGGCGTGCCAGTTGTTCGTCGCACTTGTCGGGCGTGGTCGCCACGCCCAGGGCATTGGCGATACTCTGTGAAAACAGTTTGAACTGCGCACCGAACTGGGCCACCGCCTCTTTTGAGCCCATGCCTTTGCGCTTGTGGACGGCCCGGGCCTTCGCTTGGTTCAGTCCAGAATACACATGCGAAATCGCTTCTATGATCCGTGTGCGAACATTGGCGTCCTGAATTTTTAAAGTGCCCATCAGCTCTGACAGGAGATCGAGGCCGACAGCGGTCTGCTCAATCGTTTCTATGAGCGGCGCTATGGCTGCCACGGTATCGACCGAATCGATAGACTCGCCGAGCTGATCGAGTTTTTCATGATATGGGGTCAGCGCTGCCTCATCGGACAAATAGGCGACTGTTTGCTCAGCAAGGCGGCCTTCCACCTCAAGTAGCTCGGCCTCCATCGCACTGATCCGGTTCACATCGATATAGCGAAGGTCCTTGATGGTGACGAGATGGCCACGCTGACGCCGGAGCTTCGCGAGTGCGTCCACAAAGGCTTCAGCGCTGCGCCAGTTATCCGGGGTGACCTCGACCAGAAGCAATTGCTGCGCCTGCACGGCTTCAGCAATAGCCGTGGCAGACTGCTGGCGAATGGCATCGACTTTCTCGAACTCATCGACAACAAGTTCGGAGGTGGCTTCGACTTCCTTGATCAGCGCAGAGAGCGCCGCAGTTTCGGGTTCGCTCAACCAGTAATACTTATCGAACAACTGCCTCGTCGTCTGACTCAGTTCTTCATAGCGACGCAATGAAACAGCGTCGCTATCAATGAGCCGGACCACGCTGTAAAGATCCGAAATACCACGAACAAGTTCAGCGTTGCCAATTCGACCACAGAAGGAATTACTGGCCGCTGTCCTGCTGGCGTGCTCGACACTTTCATAAGGTGTTCGCCAGATCTGCATCGGGTGAACACGCGTCGGCTCATCTTCCGCAGAGAAGATGATGATTCGACCATCCTCCGCGAGCGCATAGCCATGCCCGTATATCGGATTGCCGAGCTTTCTGGCAATCATGTTGTAGGTGAAGAGTGCGACAAGCCCCGCCTCAGGCTCATAGAAGATATACAGCACATCTTCGCCGTTAGGCGAACGAATCATGCGCTTGAACTTCAAGCCAGCGACTTCGTCGGCGAAAGCCTTGTGATCGCCCGACTGAAGATAATAACCGCCGGGGAAAATGATGCCGTGATCCTCCGGCAGCTGCACACAGGACTCGCCGATGGCATCTATGCGAAGCACAGTTTCCGTGAGCGTGTTGTAGACGAGATAACGAAATTTCGACTCCCGATATGGACGCACCTTGAGCAGGATCAGGCTGCCCACACGTGCATAGCTAAACTGTCCGTCGCCAAGCGATTGGGTCTTGTCGTCTACGGGTTCTCGATAGATGCCCAGGCCGACTTCGGTATTGTTCTCGACCTTGATGGTCAAGTCACCGCCGGTGGTATCGACAAAGAGGGTATCGAGAATATTGATGTGGGCATGGCGACCATGGATTTCGTCGTCCCGCGTCGCCAGTGTCCATTCAAAATCGTAGGGCGACGGCAACTGGATATCGCGTTCGCCGCGATTATCGATGTAGCTTACCGTCTTGCCATCCGCAGAAACGGACCAGCGAAAGACCCTCAAATCGCTGAGCTTGTCACCGATCTGAAATCCCGCAAGCAGCTTGCCATCCTTAACGGTCAGCTGGAGCAGGCGTGTATCCTTGTAATAGCGATAGAGCTCATCGAAGTCATTGCGGAAGCTGGGATCGGCCAGGAATGTACCGGTTGTGTCGACATTGACAAGCTCCAGAGCGCCATCAGTCTCTACTGCCCTGAACAGCGCGAAGACGTCCGCGATACGGGTCTCTTTCTTCAAGCCGATGAAGACGTTATAGCCGAACAGCAGCACATCGCCGACCTGCACGATATCCCGGGCCACACAGTTGTTTTCCGTGCGCACCCGTACCCGTCCCAGGATGCTGATATCAGAGTTGCCGAACTCTGCGAGCCTGTCCCTGTTCAGGGCTTCAGTGGCGGCATTGAGTCGCTGACCCTGCTCTACCAGTCGCTTGCGGATGACCTCATATGCGCCACCTTCGGCGACAGCAGCATCCAGTATCTCTACTTCAGCACTCACGGTTTAACCTCCCGTACTGCCCCAGTGTCATCACTGACCGGCGAGGCCGATCAGGCTGACTTGCTGTCGAGGGAAGGCGGGGTCCTTTCTGCAAGTACGCGACCGATGAGAGATTGCAGCACATCGCTCTTGCCAGCGAGCCCGTCCACGGCTTTCCCAATCGACAGCGACTTGGCAAAATTGTCGAAGAAGTGTGCCTCCCCGCCGACGATGTCGATCTTGGCTTTGCCGAGTGCGACCGCCAAGACCTCGGCGTTTTCTTTGGCGATCTCCTTGCCGGCCTCGATGGAAGCCAGGGCTTCTTTCAGGGCTGTTTCGAGTCCCATGCGGAACTCTTCATGCTGGCGTGCTTCGACACTCATTGTGCCCATGGCGTTGAACTTCTCGACCAGACCATCGGCCTCGGCCTTGAACTGCTCACGCGTGACTTCAGCATGTGCCATACCGATTTCACGGGCAGCCCTGGCATCTGACTCACCCTGCGCAGCCGTGACATCGGCGCGGGCCTTGCCGGTACCCAGCAAGGCATCCGCATCTGCATTGCCTTTCGCTATGATGACTCGCGACTCGGCGAGACCCTCTTTCTCCAGTGCCGCTGCCAGCGCTTCTTTTACACTCGCATCTGCCAGACCAGGAGCCGCACGTTCAGCCTGTAGACTTTCTGCAAGCTTCTTGCGGGCATCTGCCTCTTTCGCAGCCGCTTCGAGATTCGCCTGCGCCAGGGCGGTGATTTCGACAGCCTTATGTTTGGCGGACAATTCTTCGGCTTCGGCGGCCTTCACCTGCTTGACCTTGTCTTCTTCAGCAGCGGCTTCAGCAGCCAGCACGCGTGTCTGCTTGGCGCGATCGGCTTCGGAGACCTCACGAACTTCCTTGATGCGCTCCTCTTCGATGGCAACCGTTTTGTCCACGACCACACGTTCGCGGATAACGTTCGCAATTTCCTTCTTCTGAACTTCGACAGCTTTCTCGGCTTCGATACGCTGCAGCTCAACTTCACGCTCGCGGGAAACAACTTCCAGATCGCGGGCCCGGGTGACTTTCTCTTCTTCAATGACTACAGCACGTAGACGGTTCTGTGCAGCGACTTCAACTTCCCGCTGCTGGTTCTCGCGCTGAACAGCAAGATCCTGCTCAACCCGAATCGTCGCGCTATCGGATTTCTGCCGCTCCTCTTCCTGTACCTTCTTCGTCTCGGCCTCTTCACGGGCGCGCAGCGTAGCAATCTCACGCGCCTGTCTGGCTTCGGCATCGGCCTGCTGCCGCTCGAGCGCAAGCATGGCCTCCTTGGTTTCAACGTTCTTTTTCTTGATCGCCAGCTCTTCATTACGCTCGAGATTATTCGTGTGAACGTTCTGCGTGCTGGTCAGCTCGGTAATCTTTCGGATGCCTTCGGCGTCCAGAATATTGTGAGGATCGAGCGACGACTTAGGTGTCTGCTCCAGATAATCGATCGCTACATCTTCGAGGATGTAGCCGTTAAGATCTTGACCAATGGCTTCGAGGATCTTGTCACGAAAGTCCTGACGGTTTTCGAACAGCTTGATGAACTCAATTTGCTTACCGACGGTCTTCAATCCCTCGGAGAATTTGGCATTGAACAGCAGGTTTACGGCATCACGATCAGACGCCCGGCTAGCACCTAGCGATTTGGCAACTTTCAGAACGTCCTCAGCCGTTTCGTTCACCCGTAAATAAAAGGCGACGGTGATATCGGCACGAAGATTGTCGGCACAGATCAGACCATCTTTGCCACGTCGATCCACTTCGAGCGTGATCAACGAGATTTTCATCAGCTCTTTTCGGTAGATGATGGGATAGACCATGGCACCGGTGAAATGCACCTTTGGGCTGGACGACATGTCATTGACGATAAGCGCCGTTCCCTGATCGACCTTGATGTAAAAAGACTTGAAGAGAACTGCCATACCGACAAGCACAGCGAAAAATATACCCACTCCAGTTATCAGGGGCATCAATACCGATAAATCAGCCATTACTTGGTTTCTCCGCAGCCAACTGCTTTTATTGAACTGTGTTTAGTTAAGGGAGGTCCCTTCGAATTCCTGCTCGGAAACGACCCGATAGGCGTTTTCCTCTGCGGAGTAATCCAGGAGTACAACACGATCACCACGTGCAAAGACCTGACCGCCTGTGGCACGTACTTTTAAGATTAGACCTGCACCGCCATCATTCAACATGGCTTCTCCAAAACCGGCGTTTACATGTTTCGTGCGCACGATAGCGACCTGCCCGAGCACGCGCTTAATCGTCTGCTGGTCAGTCTGTTGAAAGAAGCGACGTAGAGGTTTGATGACCACTGCAGTACACAGAACCGCGCAATACAGTGAGACGGACAGAATCGGAATTCCTACCAGATATCGAAGCACGCCGTCCGGGACGAAGGGGAAGATGAGGTGCACGGTGTAGTAAGAAATCAACCAGCCGAACAGCGCTACAAAGGAGAGGATCACTGTAACCGGAACACCCACGAGACCATACCGGAGCATCAGACCAGCCAGGGCATTCGGCCCCGACTGCCCCGAATCCATACCAGAGTCAAACGTGCCATCGGCCTGCGTGAGATCGATGTGCAACAACTTGATGTCGACGATCCCCAACACGGCAACGAGCCAGTACAACGCGAGAACCGCAAGTACGAAAGTAAAGATCACGGTCGGAAACGAGGCGATGTTCTGATAGAAAGGATCCATATCATCCACCAACAACAGTGCAAACATAGCGAACCCCTAAGCCTTCTTCGCCGCACCCTTCTTTCGTAAGCGAGCCAGAATGTCATCGGCGCGATGCGCATTGGCGGTGATACCCGCAGCCTGCAGCTTCTCCTGAAGCGAATCATCAGAGTTTTCTCTGGCGAGCTCGCTGGCCGCGTTCATTTGCGCGCCCTTGAGGGCCTGCTGCTCCTTGATCCGCTCGAGCGAGTCGAGCGCCGTGCGCATTTTTGAATCAGAGCCACTGTGTCTCTCGGCAACAGCAGCCTGCGCACGCTGAACGTTGTCGGTAGCCTTCACTGTGTCGACCTGCTGCTTGAGGCGCTTTAGATCACGCTCCGTCTGCTTGAGTGCAGCTCGCATTTGCTCGGCATGGTTAGCGAAGCCCTGAACTGATTCGTCTTCCTGAGCAACCTGACTTTCGAGTTCGGCAATCTTCTCGGCCACTTCTGTAGCAAGGGCCTCATCACCCTTCTCCAGCGCCTTTAACGCATAGCCTTCATGCTCGGCAATTTTCGACTGCAGGTTTTTGCGCTTTTCTTCCGCCAGCTTCTGCCGTGCCAGGATTTCCGCGAGACTGTTTTTCGAAAGCCGCAGCGCCTCGGAGGCATCGCGTACTTCCTGATCAAGAATGCGCAGAGCCTGACTATCCACAATACTTTCGCCAGCTTCGGAAACGCCACCGCGGAGGGCGGTCATCATTTTCACCCAGATATTCATCGCTTCATTCCTCGCTTATCAGCTATTGGCCGTGTCTGTATGTAGATACTCGGCGTAGCCTTCCGTTGCCTGAATCACATTGTCGCCCAGCACTTCAATTTCCAGAATCACGTTCTGCAGCAAGGAAGCTGAGCTGAGGGCGCCAAACATATGGTAGTAATCGTCGTCACCGACCTTATCGAGGCTGATTGTCGACAAGGGGAAGTACTTGTGGGTCCGCAGTACCGCGTCATTGAAGGCTGCAATGTCCTTCACATCTGTCGCAGGCCAGAGCACAGCTTCTGCGATCATCTGCTCTCCCGATACAGTCAGAAAAATCGGCAGATCCCCAAGCTCGTGCATTTGGATATGAATCGACTGCTCAACCCCATCGATCAACTCCAGGGTCGCTAGACCAGAGGTGGCGAATTCGGATTGTTGCAGCGCCTCGAACAGCGCGGTGGTCGTCCAAGTTGCGTGCTGATCCATTGACTGACTCCTGAGCGCCTCGGCTCGCTGATCTGAAGGGTTGCCCACCACCCGTTGCCGGAGTTGCTTTTCAGCGACTGCCAGCTGCTTGGTGTGCTCCGGAAGAATCCAGACTTCCTTCTTCACAAGCCCCTGCTCTCGCAGTCGCTGACGATAGGCGCGTTGATAATGTGCGGATGATTTTGTGTTCATGGAGGCACAGTAAATCATTACATGTAATTTTGTCAAAACATTACATGTAACATTATAATGCGGAGGCGGAATTTGGAGAAAGGTACTGGGAGGGAGTAACTCGCCCCTGTTCAGGAGCGAGTGCATCAGCAAGTCTTACTGAACAGCTTCTACTTCGTACACTTGATAGAGGCCGATATTTTCAGTAGCCGTCACACGAACCCTTGCGTAGCGGATAGTTTGAGTACTACCAAATGTGCACCTGTAAGTGCCGCCGCTCAGCTGCAATGATGAACATGGCACATCACCACCCGTCAGGTCGGCAGTTCTGCTCCAGCTTTGTGCATCGGCAGAAACTTCGATGACCAGGTTCGGTTGTGTAGTCGAGAAGCCAGTGTTATTAGTATAGACATTCAGCTGGTTGATACTTTGCAGTGAACCGAGGTCAACGGTCACAGCGTCGTCGGTGATATTGCCAGACCAGAACGTGTCCGGCTGCGTATTGCCATCGATGACTACAGCTGCGCTATCGTTGTCGTAGGTGGCCGTTGCAACTGGTCCTGTTGCCACAGCTTCCGTGGTCTTCGTGCCAATGGTGCCGTCGCCGGAAGAACCGCCCGAACCGCCGCCGCATGCAGTGAGAGAAAGTGTTGCTAGTACAATTGGAATCAGTCTCATTTTTAAAGCACCTGGTCAGAAAGTGAGCGCAAGATACCAGCGAGCCTTTTTGGTCACAATACAGCCAGCTGAGATATGACATTTTTTTGCAATTCGTCGCGGGGCAGCACTTCAGGCATATAGAGAACACTTATGAAAATCGTGTGCGTATCCGATACACATAGCCGCCATGAACTTGTTGCCGTACCTGATGGTGATGTTCTTATTCATGCGGGGGATTGCACTGGACGTGGCAGTGAAGAGGATCTGGTGGCGCTTGACCGGTGGTTTTCTCGGCAGCCCCACCGGCACAAGATTCTGATCGCTGGTAATCACGACAGATTGTTCGAATCCGAACCTGCACGCGCACGCGAATTGATCACGGCAGCTACTTATCTTGAAGACTCCGGTACGGTAATTGACGGCTTGAACTTTTGGGGCAGTCCGTGGACGCCAACCTTCTTCGACTGGCACTTCATGCGTGAGCGCGGCGCGCCGATGGCAGAAGTGTGGGAGTGCATTCCGGCGAGCACCGATGTGCTGATAACCCATGGGCCACCCATGGGTGTACTCGACGAGGTGCCGCGAGGGCCGAATGAGGTCGAGCATACCGGTTGTGCCGATCTGATGGCTGCCGTTCTGCGGGTGCGTCCAAAGATCCACATTTTCGGCCACATCCACGAAGGCTACGGGACGAGCGAGATAGATGGCACGCTGTTTATCAATGCCAGCTCCCTTGATGAGCGCTATCGACCAGTTAACCCGCCCATCGTGTTCGAGATCAGCTGAATCTCTTCCGCCATCAGAACCATCTCTTCTTGCGGAAATAGATCAGCATGCCGCCCATCATGCCGACGATCGCTATCCACACAAACAGATATCCATACGGTGAGGCGAGTTCCGGCATATTCAGCGAACTTGCGCCTGGGTCAAAGTTCATCCCGTACACGCCGACAAGAAAGGTCGGTGGTATGAATAGCACCGAAATTACAGTCAGTACGCGCATGACCTCGTTCAGGCGGTGAGTCGCGTTGGACAGGTAGATATCGAGCATGCCGCTAGCAATTTCATGATAAGTTTCCAACAGCTCAGTGATGTTCACACAATGGTCATAACAGTCCCGAAGGTAGATCCGGGTGTCATCGGCCAACAGCTCCAGATTATCATCGCGCTGGAGCTGACTGACGATATCGCGCTGCGGCCAAAGCCGTCTTCGTAACAGCAGTAATTGCCGCATCAGGAAATAGATTTCCTGGACGATGGCTTTTTCCGGCTTCTCGAGCAACTTGTCTTCCAGTACCTGAATATCTTCCGCCAGTGTTTCGACGACCGGGAAGGCATGGTCGACGATGGTATCGATCAGGGTATACGCCAGATAGTCTCCACCCCTGTGCCTGTGCTTGCTCGTCGGCTTACGTATCCGCTCCCTCACCAACAGGAAAGGATCCAATTCACCAGTACAGAACGACACGACAGTGTGATCGGAAAGAAACAGGCAGACCTGCTCCGTCACGATCTGCTTGTTCTCGAATCTGGGAAGGCTGAGGATGACAAACGCATGCACCTCATTGACTTCCAGCTTGGCTCGATGGCCTGTGTTCAGAATGTCTTCGAGATAGAGCTCGTGAATGTCGAAAGCCTGCGAAAGCGTGCGCAATGTCGCGCTATCGGGAGCGCCCTGAACATGAATCCAGGTGATATCGGAATCCTTGATGAAGCTGTAGCAGGCGGCCGGCTCGATCTCTGGACGCTCGGTCAGACTAGCTGGGGTATAACTCATCATGTGCAGGCTATAGTGCCCATTCTTGACATCGGCCAGGGTACCGGGCTTGGTACCCGGCTCACTATAAGCAGTAGGAAACAGTTTCATGGGACACCGAGGCAGCTATGACGGCGTGTAGCTTCCGAGCAAAGCGTCTACATGTCAACGGCCGCCTGGCAGCACCATCTCGGGTCTACCAGGGGACGACTGCGCCATTGTATGCGAAAAACTCACCGGATCGGTCGTCATCCAATTCCGCAATAACCTTGCGGAGTCCTTTCACACTCTCTTCAGTGGTGATCAGTGCCTGTGGACCGCCCATATCAGTCTGCACCCATCCCGGATGCAGCGCGACCACACGCAAGCCGCCGTCTTTCAAATCATGCGCCAGGCTTTTGACTACCTGGTTTACCGCGCTTTTCGATGACCTATACAGGTAACTGCCCCCAGAGCTATTCTCGGCGACACTACCCATCTTGCTACTGACGACAGCAATCTTTTTCAACTTGCCGTTTTTCAACTGTGGCAGCAATGCCCGAGCAACCATGAAGGGGGCGATGCTATTGACACTGAGGACGTCCAACCAGTCCTGTTCATTGATGTCACTGAAGTCCATGCCTTTTGGGCCATATACTCCGGCATTATTGATCAGCACATCGAGTGCAGTACCCACGAGAGACGCAGCCAGCTCGCCGATCTGGTCTGCCTGGGTCACATCGAGCTTGAAGATGGTGAGTGCGTCATGCTGTCTGGCAAGCGCAGACAGCTCATCAGCGGACTCTGGATCCCGACAACAGGCGAGGACGGTGGCGCCCTCTTCGAGGTACTGTTTAGCGAATTCGAGACCGATGCCACGATTGGCACCGGTGATCAGTACACTAGACATGATGATCTACCTTCAGGTTGAGGCTGAACCTGTAGTTACGGATAACTACAGGCCTGAGCCCAACCTTCGGCAACTGAATAGCAGCCACCTTTCTTCCTGAAAAGATCCGGCGTCTGATTCCCGGTTCCCGAAGGCCCTGCATCATTGAAGATGATACTACTCTCCTTGACACCGTCCGCCATCTGAACCCTGAACCAGCCATCACCCAGGCTAGTCATCGGCACACCTGGCCAATCGGGACTGGGTGAGGCTGCACCGAACCAGTAGAAGTTTACCTGGTCACTCCAATCGTCCGGCTTCTTGAAGTGGAACTGCAGGCCCGGCAGTTCACAGTTATCGCTCCACGCCGCCGAGGCAAAGTCGTAGCAGCCGTCACCTTCCCGATAAAGATCCGCGGTCTGCTCGCCCGCCCCAGCGTTGTTGAAGATGACGTTTGCCGCATCAACACCCGACGGCATGGTATAGCTGTACCAGTTGTTGCCGAGCGATTCCATTGCGACACCAGGCCACTCCACCGACACAGCTGTGGGACTGGTATCGAAGTAGTATACCGATGCGTCAGTCCATTCTGCCGGACTCTTGAAGTACACCGTGAAGCCAGGCTCCAGTATCAGATCTATGCTGCTGTTGCACGGCATGGCCCCAGCATTCTCGGCACCCTCGGGCAACACGAATACAGCATAGGTTCTGCCTGGAATAGTGAAGTCACCTGATGCCGCATCAAAAGTCGACAGGCGCACCACATCGTCACTGCCCGCGACCTGCAGCGGATGCAGGATGAGTGGCAAGCCTGCCAGGCTGTCTGCACGATACGTAACGGTGTCGTCATCGGCGTTGAACATCACAACCAGCCCCTCATAAGCCGGGTCGAGATCTGTTCCCGCACACTCGCCGTCACTGATAGTCATGGCGATCAGACCAGGCGTCTGAGTCGTGCCAGTGTTCAGGAAGCCAAGTCGATTGATGACGTCATCCGCATTGTCCAGGCGGAACAGAGGGCTCGAGTAGCGCAGCGCCAACTGCTCCTGGAACAGCGTTGCAGCGCGCTGAATATGGACAGGCTGGGGATCGATGTTTGGGTTGCTCATGATTTCCCGCATCACCGGCCAGCGCTCGACGTTCTTGTCTTCAGAGGGCAGGCCCACGGCCCAGTTATTCGACTGGCCAGTGAAGTCGACCTTGTTGAACCAGTCGCCGGCATCGAAGCTGTCACGATCCATCGATTTGGACCGTAACAGATCCGTGCCCATCTGGTGGAACGGCACGCCCTGAGCCAGGTTCACGAAAGCCTGACTGAGCAGATGCACACGCACGCGCGCATCCATCTGCAGGTCGTCCGGCAGCTTCGCCTGGGTGTTATCCCACAACGTTTCGTTGTCGTGCTTGTCCACATAAACGATGTTTTCCTGCGGATCAGCCGTGTAACCAACGCCCGAATAATCCAGCCCCGTCGTGACTGCGCCTGTGTTGCTCACGAACGGATAGTCGGACAGGTTGCCGGCCAGGCCAATTCGGATCCGATCCGCCTGGTCACTCAAGGCGCCTGCGCCAGGCGTCACACCATTGGGATAGGTCTCGTTACCATTGGCAAAGCCCTGAGCTCTGCCGCGATCGGTAAAGTTGCCACCACGTACGCCGTCCCTGAGACGGTCATTGAAGGTGCCGACGCCAGTTCCAGCCATGTTGAACTGTGTTGCCTGTTCGAAGCGCTGTCCACCTGCAACCTCACCGAAGTCCCAGCCTTCACCGTAGAGGTAGACCTTGTCACCCTCAACCCCATCCTTGGCTGGCGTGAGCTCTGCCAGTGTGGCCTGGATCTCCTCCATGACAGTTTTCGGATGGTGCCCCATGAGATCGAAACGGAATGCGTCAATCTTGTAGTACTTCGCCCAGGTGGTCACAGCCTGCTTCATCAGGTGCGCCATCATTTCATGCTCGGCAGCCGTATTATCGCAGCAGGTTGAAGTCTCGACAGCGCCTGAGGTCGCGTTAAGTCTGTGATAATAGCCAGGTACCAGCTTGTCCAGCACCGACTGATCGGAAAGGCCCGAGCCATAGGTGTGGTTATAAACCACATCCACGACCAGTTTCAGACCGATCTCGTCCAGCGCCATCGCCATTTCACGCAGCTCGCGAATGCGGGTCTTGCCGTCAGGATCGGTTGCATAGCTGCCTTCCGGTGCGAGGAAATGGTAAGGGTCGTAGCCCCAGTTGAAACCGTCCACACCCGGAAATCCGTCCAGACGTGAATCGTAGTTGATGGCCTGCAGACGCTGGGTCACTGGATCTGTCGCCACCAGATCGGCAAAGACCTCGCCAATTGGCGTGTCACCAAACTCCGCACAACCAGCCTGTACAGATTCGACAGAGACCTTGGTGCAGAGTCGGCTGTAAGGATCATTCAGATCAACGCGATCGGCAGGATTCTCCTTCACTGACGCAATGTCGTTTACTGGAAGCACATGGAAGTGAGTGAGGCCTGCAGCCTTGAGATTCTCCAGATGCTGCATACCGGCGGACTTCGGCTTGCCATTGCGACCGTTGTAGGTAAACGCCAGGTACTTGCCTCTGAGTGCTTCAGGTACCGATTCGTCAGTTGCACTGAAGTCACGCACATGGCCCTCGTACAGCGTGATGTCTTTGAAGGCCGGCAGCTGCTTCACGAGACCATCCCAACCGGCAGGCTTGAGGCTTTCGTCATTGGCGATATCCACCAGCTGACTGTACAGCGAGTCTGTGCTCAGGCTGAGTGAATAAGGGTCGGTGACCTCATAGGTTTCGATTGCGCCACTCGCTGGCTGATAAACCCTTACTTCAAAACGGTAGAAGAGATCGGTCCATTCGCTACTGCCATTGAAGGTGTACAGGCCGTTGTCGACCCGATCAGCTTCCAATGTCTGAAGCAGATTTTTATCTGCGTCAAACAACTTCAGCTTCAAGGCTTGCGCGGTAGGTGCCCACACCCGAACCACTGGCAACCCGCCCTCGAAGACCGGACCCAACTGAGCATCGGTCGTGTACAGTGCATCAATGACGCCGGGCACCTGTACTCGAGTAGCCTCCAGGAAAGCGCCCGCTTCATCGTAGGCCACCGCTACCAGCTGTGTGCTGAGTAGTGCTTTTGCCTGCTCGTCAGACAGGTCCATGCTAAATACAGGCGCTGCAGCCAGATGCGGGAATTTTTCGAGCGTTGCAGCCGAAAGTGCACCGCCTGAGCTCACATCCACCGCTTGAGTCGCGCCACCTATAGTCTCGGCACCATCCTGCTCTACCACGGTGATAGCGGCGGTTTCTGAACTAAGCAGCCTGACGCTGGCAACTTCTGTCGACGCAGTTCGCCATGCGAGACGGCCAGGCTCGAGCCAGTGCGCCTTTGCACCGACGATTTCAACCGGTCTGAACTCAGGGATATCGCAGCTATCCGTCCACTCATCGCCAGTCTCACCAAAGCAGCCATCACTATCGCGGAACAGATCCGCGGTCTGATTACCCTGACCATCGTTGAAGATGAGATTGCTGGCCGTGACGCTGCTTGGGAACTGATACTCATACCAGTCATTACCGAGCGAGATTGCGGGCACACCGGGCCATTCAATCGCTGGCGTCTCACCATTGGCGTTGAACCAGTAGATGTTGACGTCCGTGCCCCAGGTGGCGGGCCGCTTGAAACGAACGCGCAGCCCGGGCGCAGGATAGTCACAAGTGTCGGTCCAGGCCGTCGTGGCAAAGTCGAAACAGCCAGTACCTTCACGGAACAGATCAGAGGTTTGGGCGCCAGCACCATCATTAAAGATGATGTTGGAAGCGGTCACACCTGCCGGGAAGACGAACTTGTACCAGTCTTCCCCGATCAGCGTCATCTCGACACCAGGCCAGGTCACCGGCTCAGCAGAGCCTGTCGGATTCCAGTAGTAGATCTGCGCTTTCGCCCAGGCCGCCGGCTTCTGGAAATAGATCGAGAACGAGCCATCACTACCGCCGCCATCGCCACCACCATCGCCACCTCCATCACCGCAGGTATCGGCCCATGCAGCGCCGTCGAAACAGCCATCAGCATCACGGAACAAGTCAGCAGTCTGATTACCGGCGCCATCATTGAAGATAAGATTTGCAGCCGCCGTACCATCGACAAACTGGAACTCGTAGATACCGTCACCGAGCGCTGTCGCCGGCACACCAGGCCACTCAACCGCAGGTGAAGGATCAGCATTCCAGTAGTAGATATTGACCTCATCACCCCAAGCGGCGGGCTTACGGAAGCGCACTGTTAAACCCGGCTCGAGACCAACTTCGACTGTCGAAGTCTCGGAGATCAGCTTGGCACCCTTTGCCGACTCTGCGACCGCTCGAAACGTGAGCATCGCGCCTTCTTCCAGATCGTCAGCCGAGTACACCGCGCGGTATCTCAGCGAAGACTCACCGTCCACACCAACTCGATCTGGCACCGCATCAGTGGCGACAGTCTCGAACTCACCCGCAGCATTCTGCAGCTGAAGCTTCACGGCTGTCATCGGCAGCACTGGCGCCTGGGCCCATTCAGCAATGACTGGAATCTCGAACCGACCGCTAACCTTGCGGCTCTCATCCAGATTGATCGTGATCATTTCAGGTGCGGCTGCGCTCACCTCAGTCTTGGCTCGGTAGATCGCCACGGACAAGGCAGGCATTTCAACGACTATTTCACCCGCAGCATCTGCCTCCAGCCTTTTACTGGTATCTGAACCGAAGACGCGATCATAGCGGTCACTCGTGCCCGCCAGAGACAGTTCCTTCGGCTCTGTCGACGTATTCATCACCACAAGGTATTCGTTAGGATCCTCCTGCCAAACTCTCGAAAAGGCAAAGATACCTGGCTCGCTCGATGCGCTTCGGACAAACATCTGGCCATAACGCAAAGGCTTGTGACGATCCAGGATTTTTGCATAGGCGCGCAGCGTCCGATACATCGGGTGCTTGGTGGAAAAATTATCGTCGGCTGTCGTACTGTCGGTTCCAATCAGGTCGTCATCGTTGTAGCTCGCGACCTGCGAGGCAAACATGTCCTGTCTTGCATCCCCGTCACCGCCTGCACCGGTGAAACCCTGTTCGTCACCGTAGTACACCACTGGTACGCCGCGACCGAAGTAGTTCAGGGCATAAGCCATCTGCAAGCGCGCGAGATGCTGGGCATCGCTTTCGTCTGGAAATGCCCGCTGGATATCTCCGCCTATTCGACCCACATCATGGTTGCCAGTAAAGGTCATGAGACTGCTGGCATCGCTATCCGCATCAGCGTACCAGTCATCTTCTCTGAAGAGTTCAGCCAGACGCTCCGTACCGGCAGTACCGGCAAAGACGTCCTTGCTCGCGAAGTAGGCCCCAAAATCCAGCGCACTCTGCAGCTTGCCAGTGGTGGTATACCGCGATACCACCCGCGGACTGCCATCAAAGACTTCGCCGAACATGAAGAAGTCATCAATACCTCTGGACGCGGCATAGGCCTTGATTTCTGGCGCCCACTGCTGCCAGAAACTCAGATCCACGTGCTTGACTGTATCCAGGCGGAAACCATCGATACCGAACTCCCTGATCCAGAACTTGAAGATTTCACCCATACCACTGACCACACGCGAGTCAGCCGTGTTGAGATCGTCGAGGCCATAGAAGTCGCCCAGAATGCTGGACTCGCCTGCAAAAGTACTGTCTCCGCGATTGTTGTAAACAGAAGGATCATTCAGCCAGTCGGGCGTCTTTGCATCCTCCAGGCCAGCAGGCACGAAGGGTGTATAGGCTGGATTACTTGTGTCGGTGTATGGACAGGTCGTCAGGCCCTCGAGCAGTTTCCCATCAGGGTTGTGGCACTCATCGTAGGCGATAACATCGGCGGTATGATTAATAACGATGTCGAAGAACACCTTCATGCCCTTGCGATGGGCATGCTTGATGAACGCAGCCAGCTCCTTATTGGTGCCGAGATGCGGATCAACCGTCGTGTAATCGAGCGTCCAGTAGCCGTGATAGCCCGCGCTGCCTGGTTGGGTAGGGCGATTCTTGAAAATAGGCGTCATCCAGATCGAGGTGACGCCCATGTTCTTGAGATAGTCGAGCTTGTTGTACAGCCCTCTCAGGTCACCACCGTGGAAGTAGTTTGCATCAGTCGGATCCAGGCCGCTGACTTCTTTATCAGCTGCCAGGCCGCCGGTGTCGTTGGCGGGATCGCCGTTACTGAAGCGATCAGGGATAACGAAATAGAAGATCTCATCCTGTATTGGCCGCTCCTTGCAAGCAGTCAGTACTGAAAGTGCGAGAAAAACGAGCGCAGCAGCTTTGAGTTTAGCGGCGTGCCATTGGAGGAAATGGAGAAGGATTCCCATGAGCATGATCCTGACATTGTTGTTTTAATCAGGATCTCCCACGGAGGAAAGATACACATCCCACTACCCGTAAGTTTTGAGGGCGTAGCTTACCGGCGTAGATGGTTTTCGAATGCTCGACTGCAGAACTGCAAGTGTGATCTCTGCCAAATATCTACGGACTGAAGGTCAATATCAGCGTCAAACCGTCCTAACGCCAAACTGCCGAAAGGAATGATGAAGCTTGTTAAAGCGCATAAAAAAAGCCCCGCTGCG
>DEMD01000011.1 GCA_002354735.1 Gammaproteobacteria bacterium UBA2679
ATTAACCAGACGGGACACTAGTTCCCCAGCCGCACTCGCGGAGAGGCAGCGAGGCTGGGGATCTAGGCAATTATGGCCGGCGGAGCGAATTCACTTTCGACGGCTGAGGAAAAGTCGACAAGTCCTCCTGCTAGTAAGGGCGCTGTTGATCCCACTGGCACGGCAGTGCGGTGCTCTCCAGTGTCTTCACGGTGACAAAGATCACCCGTGTAGTATAGCGCGCAGAGTCCATCGTCATGCAGCTCGGTAAGCGTAACCGGTCATTCAGTTGGGGCCGGTTACGACATGCACCAGACGTAGGGGTCGTAGTCGAGTGCTATTATTTCTGCTTACGACGGAGCCAAAAGCCGGCCAAGCCAGCGGCCAGAAGTGGTGCGGTCGGACCGACAGGTACAGCAGTGCTGTCGAAAAACGTCACGATAGTTGAGCCTGAAAATGTTTCCTGGTTATCGCTAGGACCACCCCGTCCTCCGAGGAAATGCTCGACAGTGTAGTCAAAAGTATAGAGGTAGCTTTCTCCCAGCTTTGGGCCGTAAATAGCAGGCAATTTGCCTTCCTTTGTCACCCAGTCCAGCGCAAGACCCTTGTAAAAAATAGCCTCAAGACCCCAAAGCGGGTCGATCGGGCCGTCTTCGATCCAGAAGCTAAAGTAATTTTCGCTCTCTACGGTCCATTCTCCGACCAGGCTGATAGCGACTGTGTCAGGGTTCCCGTCTTCTATTTCATAGGAGTAAAGCGACGGGTCGAGCGCTGTGCTCGCGTTGATGTCGAGCTTGAGATGAGACGGGACATCGATGAAGCTGGCTTGTACCGACATGGAGCACATTAGCACCCCCGCGATCGAAAACGCATTGAAATTGTTCATGATTACACCTCCTGTGGTTTATTGTTTATGTGCAATGCACGGGGGCAGAGTAACCCGATCAGGTGCCGAGGATCTGTACGTAGAAGGGGCAGGATTTACCTATTCTGCAACTCAGTCTGAGTGAGGTCGCAGAACTCTCTCGGCGGTCAGCACCACTCGCGGCAGGAGCAGAAGCCGCTAGACATCTAGACGAGCGGCGCGTCAATCTGCGATGGCGATATTTTGCGGAAATCAAAGCGGGAGTTGTCTGGCGGATAATGCTAAATATCCGCGAGCGACTATCGGCGCCTAATTGCGATACCGGCTAAGCCTAATGCTAGCAGAGGTGCTGTCGGGCCTACTGGTACGTCGATTTCTTGTTCGCCCTCAAAAAACGACACGAGCATCGATCCGGTAAGGCCCTCGCTTGAACTGATACAGTCAAATGAGCAGCCAATATCCCAGTGATAAAGCGACACGTCATACTCGAATTTGTACGTTTCGCCAAACACTGGAGCGGTAAGCCGCTCTTTGCCTTCCTTGAGGTCGTATTGGTCTGCAGCGCCTATGAAGAAATGAGCCAATATATTACCGGCGGTGAAACCACCGTCTCCGGATATCGAGCCGTAGTAATTTTCGCTCTCCAAGGAGATTCGAAACCTCGGTATGATCGTTTCAGTCGACTCGAGGCCGTCGTCAAAGCTGTAGTCATAGTCGAAATGGTAGGCTTTCAATGCGCCTGTTTCGAATGTGGTAGGTGACTTGTTGATATCGTACTCAACTTTTTCGGGCAAGTTGATATAGGCCGCGCTGGCTGAAACGGAGCCGGCGAGCAGCCCCGCCATTGAAAGCACTTTGAGATAATTCATGTGTGGTCCTGCTTTAGATTCTGACTCGGTGTAGAGCAAGGGATATAGTACGCGGAAGATATTACAGAGGATGAAAGTGTAAGCTGTAGATATTACAGGGAATATACTATTAGGCCGCAAATAAAGCCAGCCACTGCCCATGCCGTGCTACCGGTAGCGTTTAAGCATTGGAAAGCCGTCATTGGCTGCTGAAAGTTTCCCGAGGATCTCTCGCCTCTAGCTATCGAGCAAGTTCGCTAATCTTTGCTAGCCATCTCTGCTTAGCTTTTTTGCCCAAATACACCAAAGAGCATGGGGCCAAACGGAAGCCGCTTCAATATGTTTGCAGCCAGAAGTGACAGCATGAGAGTGATGACTACCGTGATACCAAAGCCGGCTATGCCCCCAAGCCCGATGAAAACAGCCGCCATGCTCACTGCTTTTAGAATGACAGGTGAGTGGAGCAGGTAAATCTCCATTGTGTTAGTTCCGATATAGTTCAACACCCTATTGTCCGGATTGATCTTCATCATTGCAGAAAACATGAACAACAGTGCTGCGTATTGAAGAAAGATGTGACTATCGAGGCTCAATCCTTTGTATAGAAATAGCATCGTAAAAAATATAAGCGCCTGAAGCGCCAACATAGGCTTGCTGATCAATGCCTCACCCGCTCTTGCGAGCACGAGGCCGAGAACGTAAAACTGAACCCCCCAAATTGCATGGAGAATAGGCTCTTGTCCATTGGGAATGGCAAGATAAGGGCTCGCTAAAGTCAGGCACAAGTTCCCTGAAACGATGACAGCCAAGGACACCAAATAGAAAACTGCTGCACTCTGAAGTCTGTACAGCCGGACAAAGAGAGACGAAAAGAGTCGAATAACAAAAAGGGAGAAGAGGAAATATAACTGCGCAGAGAAGACGGCACCATATGCTTTCAAAGCGACTAAAGGAGCACTTGCACCTACGATCAGGTAGTCAGGGAAAACTCCCGCTCGCTCGAGAATATAGCGGCAAAGGGTGTATAGGACCGTGAACAGAAACCACGGTACAAGTAGCCGCTTGACGCTGTTACTTATGAATGCCGCGTAGCTAAAAGCCTTTCGCTCAACGCCTCTTGCCAACAGGTACCCGTCAGCCAAAAAGAAAATCGGGACCGCAACCGTAGTCAGACCAAGTGACAGCCAGATGCGCTGGTTGAGCGAGAGATCTAACACATAGCTTAGTGCGTGAATGCCGATAACGAGCACAACAGCAATTGCGCGCAGACTGTCGAGATAGTTGAGGCGAGAAGAGCTCACAGGTGGGCTAATCGTTAATGCAGTCATTCCACGACTCTGCGAACTCTATAAAATGCTTCAAAGATAGGCTACAGCCTACTTGATTAGAGGGGAAAATCCTCTGGAATCAGTCAAGCTTCAAGTCAGCCGGTGGTGAGGGAACCGCAACAACATTTCTGTTAGCAGAGCCTACCGCTTCCCTCAAGTTCATTTCAAAATTGTCGATACAAAACACCGTCGTCACACCCGGCAGTGGTCCACCGTTCATCCATCCTAACAAGTACCCTTGCTCGAGCGCATTACCCATGGTCGAATATTTTATCTGCTGTGGCAGCGGGGGGGCATATTCGCGCCCTACGATGTCCGGGTGATGGGTTCCTGTGAAAAACTCACCGTTCTTGTAAATCTCAACTTTTCCATAATCGCCGGGACCAGTGGCCAGTTCAATATAAACTTGTATTCGCTGCCAGGTGCCCGCTTTGTCTTTCAGAATTGGCTTTTTGGTCGCCAGCATGGAGTGGCCCATATTGAACTTGTCGACCGCGAGATTCAGAGATGGCGTTGCTCCTCCGCTGGTTCCCCAGCTTTCGCTGCCAATTTGCACATTAGTGCGAAAGCCTCCGTAAGTGCCGCCCCAAATCTCGAAAAATTTGTGGTTGTTAATCGCGTGGGTGTAATTGGCGGGGACGTAGAGATCGTAGCTCATCTCCAGTTGAGTGGTTTTGAACGGAAGCTTGAAGCGAAACTCCGCCCAGCTGTCGTCTGGCTCCGTTACTTTTGGATCAGAGATATCATAAGTGAAGGTGACTGTTTTTGCGCCTTTGGTACCCGTTGTGCCTGGGCATGACTGGCCATAAGAGCTCATGTGACCACCAGTCCAAAAATTGGCGTTACGAGCCCCTTCGAAGTCATCTTTGAAGGTCCAGTCTGGATCGCTGATTTTAGTTTCGGCCTGGACTCCCGAAGCTAAAACCAAAAGCGAAGCGATGAATAGCTGTTTCATGTATGAAGCCACCGTCTCTGAAAATTGTTAGGGGATTCTACGGGATTCAGAGCAAACCTGCTGAGCCAACAGCCCCAAGTTCACAAATCCAGAAACCACCTAGATTAAGCCAAGTCTACAACATCACGCCCTACGTAATGCTGCTGGTATTGTAGTAGAAGTGTAATTCCGCAGAGCGTGTCGCATTTCGTGCCCCGCTCTTGCATTAATTCTTCGCGGCAGCCGCACAGGCGAATTCTGGACACGCTCACGTATCTTGTAGACTGCCCATTCTCATCTCGGTAGCTAAAAGGATAAGCTAATGAAAATATTTAGTATTCTCGCTACAGCTGGCATTCTAGCGGCCCCTCTTTCTGCGCATGCAGGTTTTATCGATCTTCCTGATGCTGTTCAGTTTGATATCAATCAAAACCCGAGCACCTACAAGGTCGATTACAGCTTCGATTTTGACGATGGTGATCCTTTCACGGAAACAAGGTCTGTCATAACCTTTTACACGGTCGAAAATGAGAGCTATTACGATTGGTTCGATGACGGAGGGCTGAGCGTCGACTATGGCTTGTCCCATATCTTCCTCGGGCGAGGCAATATGGCTAGGGCCGCTGAGCAGGGTGCGGATCTTGAAAGGTCGGCAATATTTGGTCCAGTGCTCGGCGAGACATTCATTTTCAAGGTATCAGCAAACTTCTATCACTTCTGCATCGATGAAAGTTGCGAAGGTACAGAGGGTGTGCTCGAAAGCGGCTCGGCAACGATGCTCGTCTCCTTCTACGAAGGCGATGACGTCAATCAGGTGCCCGTTCCTGCTTCGGTCTCCCTGTTCGCAATTGGAGCAGCTGGTTTACTGGCGCGCCGCTTCAAGCGCTAAGCGGAGGAGAAACACGCTGCTAAGTAGGCAGCGTGTAGTCGCCATTACCCTTTATGTGACTACTTACCATTAAACATAAACGTTAGTACGCGGGATTTGGCTATCGCGAATTTATGTACCGCGAGCGCTAACATCATCACGATTGCCAGGGTGAAGAGAAACCCGATAAGGGGCGGTACTTGAAATTTTAGTAGGACCAGTCCCAGGACGACAACAAGAAGGTGGTGAACCAGGTATACCGAATAAGAAGCGTCAGACAGGAATCTGAAGATGGGGGAGGGGTCGTTTGTCAGCCTGTAGAACAGTCCGAAACACAGCGCCACCGAGAACCATACGACCAGCATATGCAAATATTCGTCGAGAATCTTTAGGATGAAAGTGCTCTCATTTGTCCAGAAAAAATCTAAAGCTGCACCCAACGCTATGATGGCCATCAGCAGTAAAATCTTGAGTTGAGTTAAGGCGAACATGACTCGAGGGCGGGTCTGGAGCCAATAGCCGAAGGCAAAGAACTGCAGATAGAAAAGGATATCGTATCCCTGGATTATTCCAGCCAGGTCCCAGTAAAGCGGGAGACCAGCCAATCCTGCCGCTCTCAGGCCTATCGTGTACAAAGGCATGAGAAATAGCGTGAAGAACAACATCCGCTCAGGATGATTCACCTGAAACGCCGACATCTTCTTGACGAACGATTTTTTGCTAAAAAAGAAGACAAGTGATGCGACAAGAAAATAGACGATTAGGTAGTTCAAAAACCACAGATGCGACACCCAATCACCTTCGACGAAGAAATTGAACCATCCGCTGTCTTTCCAGCCACTCCAGTCGAGCAGCATAGCTTGTATTACATTGAGGGTGAGGCCTGTGCATATAAGCGGCACAGCTATGCGTCTCAAGCGAATACGCAGAAAATTTCTACCGCCGTACTTTTTTAGCGTCAGGATGCAAAAGTAACCTGACACCACAAAAAAAGCAGGCATCCGGAAAACATGGAGCACGCTGGCTACGGCTCCGGCAAACGGGCTCGATTCGGTATGATAGAGGAGCCAGCTTCGCTCAGGACTAAAAAGCTGGGCCGAGTGCAGCACTACGCCCAACATCATCAAGATGCCGCGCATTGCGTCAAGATAGAAAAGCCGGTTGTTCAAAGCCTTCGTCCAAGGGAAAGACGTGAATTATGAATCAAGAACGCGGGCCGGCCTAGTGTTCATATGGTATAGCGATGAATCAAGACTTCAAAGTGGATTCAAAATACTGCCGCTTTTTTCGCGTTGCATCAAACTTGTCTGGATACTGAATCTCGAAGTGAATATCACCGTCGAAATATCTTAGAAGTTCGCCCTGAACCGCGGCCTCGTGCTTCTTGTTGGCAGGGTCTTCAATTAACAGAGTGACTTTACCTGGTTCGGATTGCACAGCTTTGTAGCTCATCAGCAAATTATTCTGCAGTGCCAGATTTTTGAACACGTAATAAAACGTCAGTGCCGGATAGGTACCGGTGGTTCCTATTACCTTGGCGCCTTTTCGTCCCGATATGTCCTTCACCAAGGGGTGGGCTCTGCCGCACTCACACAGCGAGTTGTCTAGAGTAACGGCGTCACCGAGGTTATATCGAATAATCGGGAACGAGTACGAAGCGAAATTAGTTACCAGCGCTTCGCCCTGATCATTTGTTTCAAGAAACAGGTTCTCCACGTTGATGTGCATGTTTCCTTGTGGACACTCGAACGCAATCAGGCCCGACTCTGCGGCTCCGTATTCGCTGGTGACCTTCCGACCGAACGCCTGTAGAGATTCCCGGTGATATATATCGAGAATCATTTCTGAAGTTCCTTTGACCATTTTTAGCGCCGGCCGTTCTAGATTATTCTCATTAATTACCTTGGCGATTTCATAAACCATCGACGAGTAGCCGTTCAGAAAGCTCGCGTTGGCGAGTTTATGTGAGAAGCGGCCAATTTCCTCGACGCTGTAATTGAAAAGACGAAACCTATTCTGCAATGCGTCCAAGAGCTTCACTTTTACAGCTTGGCGGCTAGAGATGTTGTATCCCCAGAGATAGCCGTTTCGGTCCCACGGCTTTACGCCGTACCAATCATAGGCCCGCATTACACTGGCCCGATTGAGCGAATCCCAACGCTCATTTCTGCGGAATTCAAGTGCGGCACCTGAGGTGCCTGAGGTTTCGGCAATACGCGTGAGCTCATCGAAATCTTGAGCGTGAACCGCTTTGTTCTCTGAAATCAGTACGCCCTTAGACGTTTCGGGAACTACTTTCAAGTCGTCGAAATCAGAGAACGTTTTAGGGTCGAAACTAGACTCAGCAAATAGCCTTCTGTAATAGGGCGAATGCTTGCCGGCAAACCTGAGGAACTGTGCTGCGTTCTTGAGCTGAACTTCGTGAAGCGCCTCTTTTCCCAGCCACTCCGATTGTTTCAGCTCATCATACTGCCGGAACAACGAAGGATTTCTGCGTTTAGCACCTTGCTCAAAAATTAAACGAGCCAAGTTCTTGTTCATCGTGGATAACTCGGCATTGAAACTAGCCTCAATTGTGGTGATCTCGTCGAACGGACTTCAGCAGATCTACAGTGAGTTGATATGGATGCGTATACCACTCGGAGATGGCTACACGGTTTAGCGAGTAGGGGTCACTAGCAGCAGTTACAGTACCGCCAAAACATGACAAGCAACACTGGAAACCGGCATCCTGAATAATTCTGCGGCCGGACTCGGTAATGTTTTCTTTCCCACCGTAAGGATATGCGAAAAGAGACACTGGCTCTCCACCGAGCTCACTCGTCAAAGCATCTCTTGAATTCTCGACTTCACGCCTGATCTCAGGTTCGGAAAGCGTACCTAGGTCTGCATGCGTTACCGTATGGGCGCCAACGTCGAAGCCGTCGTTTGCTAGCTTTCGAACTTCCTCCCAAGACATCCACGCGGGGGACGGCAGATATTTCTCGTCCCACCAGGCGATTGTTTCATTGCCGATGAAGCCTGTGGTGACAAAAAAGGAGGCCGGCAGCCCCAATTCTTTCAGAATCGGGGCTGCATTGAGGTAATTGTCTCTGTAGCCGTCGTCAAAAGTGATAACAAGCTTTCCTGCTATTGACTGTTTGTCGTTCAGAAGCTGAATCATTTCGTGTAAAGAAATAACATCAAAATGACGCTTGAAAAATGCACAAAACATGCGGAACTTGCTTTCTGAGCATGTGAGGCTATCACTCAGGTCATCGTTGACCCGGTGAAACGCCACGATTACCCCTCGACTCTTTGTAAAGCGTTCGAACTCGGGGCTTTTAAGCAGGTAGCGACCGTAGTAACTACGTAGCCATGCCTTCACGAGCCCGTACAGCTTTAGCGGCCGACTTCCTGGAAGAGAAAGCGCCCAAGTCATAGCGTGTTCAAGACTGAGTTTAAGATTTTGAAAGTGTGCAAAAAATCACTCACTGACCTTTGGATGGGTTCGCCTTTAGCATATGAAGAATGCGCTTTGGCTAAGCTCAATGTACATTCCGATAAGTCTAGCAGTAAAGGTTCAATCGGACGATGCTTTGCACCCCAAAGCACTTCATTTGCCCCAGCATTTGGCGGTATCTACTCTAATTCGGTAATTTTGCTATCAGACCTGTAAGTCAAATTAGGAGCAGTAATTGAAGGTGAGGTATCCTGGGCTATTGAAAGTACTGTGTTTTACACTGGCGTTGATCGTCATGTTTAGTGCCTATCGGATTTACATCGATGATACTGTGCAGGGACAGGTCAGACGACTAAAGCTTTCAGATTTCGTTGAAGGAGAGCCCGATCCCATGAATTTGGCGCTGGGCAGCTCCACTATACGTCAGATGCCTGATAACGTCGCGTGTGGACCTTGGCTTAATCGCGGAATAGGCAACGCTAAAAGTCCCGACATACTGGCTTATATTTCTGGGCTTCCCAAGAGCAAGTGGCAACGCATTCTCCTGTACACTGGAGACAACGATATTGCGTTCGGGGCGTCGGCAGAAGTTGCTGTTGAAAGAGCTGTTGAGCTCATCGAAGCACTTCATGAGCGTCTACAGCCGGATGTCCTTTACCTTTTGCCTGTAAAGACCGCGCCGGCGAGAGTGAAGTTTGCCGACGCCTACAGAAGCTTCAACCGGCAGCTCGCCGATTTTGCGTCCCGAGACTCGCGAACGATATCTTTGCTTGAAGGCTCAGAGGTGCTAGATCCTTTTGACTCTGAGTTGTATAAAGATGACGGCATACACCTTACTGAAACAGGTTATGGAAAACTACTGGATCGGTTGCAAGCAGTCTGCCGGTAGAAGAGACCGGCAGACTGGCATGCTGTCACTCAGCGTAGAAAAGATAATTTGGTTCTCGCTGCCTGCAGCAATTCGCTCGCTTCTCTTCGGTCAATATTTGAAAGGGTCATAAACCATACCCAAGCCCCGAAGAACATCAACAGTGAAGCTTTTACAGCAACATTGAATAAGGAAAGCTCATAAAAACGGCTGAACAAATATACGAGACCCGCTGCAGCGAAAAACAACGGTAACACCTCCTTCCAGTTGCCACTCACTCTGAAGAGCTTTTGAGCAACCGCGTAGATGAGTGCGAACTTAATCAGGTAGCCAAAAAAAGTTGAGATGACGGCACCGGCGATCCCGTAAGCCGGAATCAAAACCGCATACAGGCCCAAAATCACGATCGCACTAGCCACCTCGCAGTACGCCAGGTACTTCGTCTTCTCCCGCAGAAAAATCCCGAAATTGAAGTACATCGTCCACGCATAAAACACGAAGCTGAACACGATGAATGGAGCGTAGTAGGCGGCATCCCAGAATTCGGGTGCGGCCATCAGCTGGATGACTTCAGGTATAAAGGCGCAGAAGCCGAGCGCTATGAACAGTACATAGGCATTGATCCGGCGGAACATATTAGCGAAGTGACTGTCTCTACCTTCGACGTCCTTGTACACCTCATAACGCCGCCCCTCCCAGAACTTGAAGAAGGGGTCCCAGGCCAGCGCGACAAACAGAAAGCCGAACTTATAGGCCAGTGAATAAATGCCAACGTCTTCAAGGCTGCCGTACTGTCTCAGGAAGAACCGGTCACCGAAGGTAGTGACGAAGGACGCTGACGCCACGAAAATCATGGGAATACTGAAGACGAAAATCTTCCAGGCGACGGGCGGTCGAAAATTCACGCCAGTGTCTCGAAGCAGGTAGATCGTCAGTATGATACCCACGAGCAGATTGGCCAGGAATGCGGAATAGATAACCCCCGCGACGCCTAACTCTTTGTATACGACGAAGTACAGACTGAACCCGATCTGCAGTGACAATTTGATCACGCTGACGATTAGATAGGCGTGGGCCTTGTTCTGCAGTCGCATGTAGATGATCGGGATCGTGGTAAGCGCTTCGAAAATCAGCACGGCAGCAAACAGCATGAACAGTGACTGGAAGTCAGGCTGATCGCTCACGAAATCCGATAGCCATGGCGAGCCTACGATAAGGACGAAAAAGCCGAGTGTGTTGATGGCAACGCCCAGAAAAAACGCCGTACTCATAACCTCGCGCTTCTCCTGCGCACTATCCGCCATCGAGTAGTACTGAAATATCGCCTCACCAATCCTGTTACAGACCAGAATTCCCGTAAAATCCAGCGCCATCGTCATCAGCTCAACCGTGCCGTAGTCGCTCGGCGTCAGGTAGCGGGTGTAGATGGGCAGCATGATCAGGCTGCTGATATGCCTGAGAATGTTCGCTATGGTGTATAGCGAGGTTTGCGATACGGCGCTGGCCATGAAGTCCTCTTGGCGCGATTATTCGGGTCGTGTAAGCGTCGGGATTGTGTCCCGCTTATTTACTGGGCGGCTATCATAAGGCTTACGGGCTGCTTTTGGCAGTTTACTTTTCCATTGAACAGGTAAGCGGCCCAATCGAAACGCCTGACGACGAAATGGTGAATGGCCAGGGCGATCGAAAATGCGCTGGCGCTGGTCACCAGGAGCAGTACGAGGGGATTGGTGCTCACATGCAGTAGCACAGCTGCAATCAGAACGACCAGGAAATGATGGAACAGGTAAACGGTATACGAAGCTTCTGATAGGTAGCGCAAGGTCTTGCCACCGCCATTGGCATACCTGCGAAACAGGCCGAGGCAGAGTGCCACGGCAGCCCATACCCACAGCATGCGCGTGTACTCGGCGATGGCCACGCGCAAATAGGTCTCACCGCCACCCCAGAGGGCATAAGCGCCCACGCCGACGGCTATTGTCAGAACGAGCTTCCAGATATCGATGCGTACCAGTGCGTCCATCACACCAGGATGACTGTAGAGCCAGTAACCCACGATGAAGAACTGAATGTAGTAGAGGAACTGGTAGGTATCGATAACCCCGCCAATATCGTAGGTAAGCGAAATGAGCGTGCTGTCGATGCCCTGGAGCACCAGGGTGAAACACGGCAAAGCCAGCAACATCCCAAAGGCCATGGCATTCGGGTTTGGAATGGCGAAGGCGGTGACCCGCTTGACCAGCCACAGTGGCGTCAAGGCATGAAACAGGGCGGCCAGTATGAAATAGAAGAACAGGTACACCAGGAACCAGAGATGGGAATCCCACTGTCCCTCAAGAAAATAGCTGCGCAGAGAGAAGGCCTTGCTGTTGAGCTCATCCAGAAAGATGCGCTGCAGAAGGTTTAACGTGAGTGCAGTGGTGATCGTCGGAATGACAATGCGCTTCAGGCGCACGGAGAGGAATTTTTCAGTGCCGTACTTGTGCAGGGTCATGAGGCAAAAGAAACCCGAGACGACAAAGAAGGCTGGCATCCGGAAGTAATGGATGATCTCCACCATGAAGTAGGCTGCGATCGAGCCGCCTGACCCGGAGACGAGCCAGGTGTGGCCGCTGCTGGCAACATAGCCAGCATGGAGCAGCACGCCGCCCATCATCAGAATGCCCCGCAGGGCGTCTAGATAGTAGATCCGCTCTGTCAAGCAAGTACGTCTTCGATAGCTTTCACGGTCTCGTCGGTGACGTCTTCGTGACAGGGTAGGGTGAAGAGTCGATCAGCGAAGCTGCGGGCATTTGAAAAATCGGCCTTGCGGACCTCGTCCGACAAGGGCACATCAGCCATGTCGGGGAGTGCCTTGCCATACATGGCGCTTGTGCCGATACCTGCCTTGTGAAAACGTTTGAGCAGATCGTCACGATGAGCTTTGCTTTCAGCCAGTACAGGAAATCTGAGCATGCGCCTGGCCTCGTACAGCTCATCCTGGCTGGAGCCTATGAGTGAAAGCTTATAGTTGAAAGAGACAATACGAAGAAGCCGCTCGATGAGTGCTCGCAACTCAAAGTTGTTTTCGAGTCTGTAGGCATTGGCCGGCAGCCAGGACAACCTGGCCTGGTCGAGCGGAACAATCGGTAGCGGTGGCTTATAGCTGGTGGCACCAATATTGAGCCCTGGCACCTTCAATAGCTGGGCATAGACCGCGGGCGTAATGACGAGATTGTAGGCCGCTATCTTGGCCTCTATTTTCAGTCGCTCAAGCGTCGAGACCGCCCGCGGATTGTATTGGCTGAAGTCGCAGAGATGATGATACTGCCGATTGATCAGCAGCATACCTCCACCAAGCAGGCTTACTGGCTTACCTTTGCCGAAGCTCGCTACTACAGTGTCGCCAAAGAAAGACTGTTCCTCTGAGGAGAACGGAAAGGCCTGTGCCCGATCCTCAATGATGTGTCTTGCGCCGCGAGTTCTGAGCGCCTGCCACTGCGCCTTGTCGAGTTCTGGCGATTTGCCGAGAAAGTTCGCAGCAATCACCGCCACGGTTTTCGGGCTTATCGCCTCGGCAATCTGCTTGAAACCCGGAAAGGGTGACCTGGGATCGCAGCTATCTACCAGCACCGGTTTGACCTTGGCGCCAACACAGGCCGTGATGAGATCGGGGCACCCGTAGGCCGGCACGATAACTTCGGCTTCGCTGGGGACCTTGAGCGATGTGTTGCTGTCGTCTTCTATCGCGCAGCGTACTGCAATCTGAATCGCCAGTTGCAGAGCTGCCGTGCCGGAGTTGACGTAGCAGGGCGCGTAGTCGGCATACACAGTCGATGAAGTCGCAGTATGACGACTGCCGCGCTCGGTGATAATTGGGTGCCCAACCGGTCTGACGTACTTGCTCATGCCTTTGTGTTTACCTTTTCGATGGTTGCCACGTGGTCATGCGGGTACCTTTGATGAATTGTACGGCCGCATCCGCAAGTGCAAGATTGACCTGACAGAAGAAGTACAGGATTTTCAGGCCTCCCTTACGCAGTTCCGGCTTGTTGTGGGCTGCGAGCGCGGCACCGTAGAATGCTATCTGTAGTACGAACGTGAGCATGTAAAACGGCTTGTTCAGCAGGAACAGATTCGCCACGAAGGTCATCAGCATGAACCAGGGGACAGCCCAGCGCATGAGCTTATGGCTGAAGACCTGGAAAGAAAATAGGCCAAATTTCCCGGGGTTGAGTACTTCGGGATGTCGGGCGAGGGCGGTCATGCCACGAATCGCCGTTCTGAGCTTGCGCTTGTACTCCTTGGTCTCATCCTTGATGTTCGGATAGTAACCCAGTACATCAGGGCAGCTGATGGCCTTGAGACCTGAGCGGGCCGAATTGAGCGCCGTATTGAAGTCGCTGGGGGACTGAATATCCCATTGGTCACAGATGCTGCGTCTGGCAGCAAAGAAGGAACCGCTAAGGCCAACCAGGCCGGCCACGCGCGACTCGAGACTGCGCAGCCACATTTCATATTTAACGTAGGCCCCTTCGCCAGCAACCTCACCGCTACTGGAAATAAAGCGGTCTTCGCTGGAAATGGCCCCGACCTCTCCATCGGCAAAATAGGGCAGCAGCTTCTGCAGGGAGTCCGCTGGCAGTTCAGTGGCAACGTCGCTGAACACGATGATTTCACCGAGCGAGGCCTTGATCGCACAGAGCTGCGCATATTCCTTGCCGAGATGCTGGTCAGCTCGCACCAGTCGCACGCCCTGACTGGCATAACTCTCGACGATGGCATCGGTGCCATCGGTAGAGAAATCGGACGCCACGATCAGTTCGAAATCGACGCCAGTCTTGTCCAGTGCGAGTGAATTTTCGATCTTCTGGGCGATCTTGCTCTCTTCGTTGTGCGCAGTAATGACCATGCTTACGGAGGGCAGCGCATCTGTGGCGTGAGTCAAGGCAGATCGCGTCGCCTGTGAGCCGCCAGGCTGGCTTGCACGGGCACCCAGCATCATGAGTATTGGAGGGTAAAGAAAATAGCTGTAGAGGGTGCCGAGAACGCCCAGCCAGAACAGTAGTAGCATTGGAGAATTCCTTGATCTGAAGGCGTCGAAGTATAGCAGAACAGGGACGGAAAAAAGCCGCTACATCGCTGCAGCGGCTTTATTTTCAGCGGCTTCCATGCCGCGTGATCGCAATCCAGCCTAGACTAGGGCTGATAGGTTTCATCCAGGGTCTGACCTTCATCGGTAGGCTCGATACCCATTGAATCCTGTCTGTTCTCCTGACCGGAAGCAGTAGCCTCTGGCTTGATGATGCTGTACTCCTGCTGACTGATCTGACCATCGCGGTCGACGTCGATCACATCAAAGTTGCGCTGTACGATCTGTGCGTTGTCGCCAGCATCCTGTACGTCGCTTTCTTCGATGAAGCCATCACCGTTCTTGTCCAGCTTGTTGAATTCTGGCAGGTCGGCTGATGCTGATTGACCGCTGTTAGAGGCGGCTGGCGACTGTGTAGTGCCCATGTTGCCGCTGTCAGTGGTCTGTCCGGTAGTATTCTGGGTGGCGCCGGTCTGCTGTGAAGTTTCGGCAGCTACGGGGCCAGAGATGCCCAGTGCGAACACTGCGGCAGAAAGAATCGATGCACTTGTGACCTTGTTCATAATTATACTCTCCATGATATCGGTGCACGTTTTTGAACCGTGCTGGTATTCAACTAGAGTGAATGTCCAAGTGGTGGATTGCAGAAATCGGGCCAGGTCTGTGCTGCGATGCAAAATAAATCAGGCGCTGGCGCTCAAGCCCTTGTTTAGTCTGTGCTCCCCGCAACATATACGTATTCAGACCGGGTGGGTACAGCGAGCAACGATCGTGTAGTCACGCTATACTTCAGCCCTGACCTACCATTAGCTCTGTAATATTTGCATCTCCAGGACCCCTGCATGCCGAATGAGTCTAACGACCAGCGCAAAGTCATTCTCGTTGCGCTCCATACGCCTGTGAACACCGGCTATGCTATCGAGCCACTGGAACGGCTCTTTTTCGAAACAGCACTTGAGCTCACCGCCGAGCCGCGGGATGTGCTGCTGAGCTACGCCGATCTCAGCAGTGGCCGCCCGCATTGGCTGGATGATTATCCGAACGAGCGCTTTCCAGATCTCGATACAGATCAGATACGTGTGCTTGAAGCGCCTTACCGTGACGAGAGCGAAGCCTTTCACGAACGTTTCGCCGGTCAGCTCCGCGAGGCTGGTGTCAACTGCGTGATCGGCTTCGATCTGCAGGTCAACCTGCCGGTCATCCGAGCGATGCGCAAAGGTGGCGCCAAGCGGATTGCCACCTACTGGGGCGCACCGATGAGTTCGCTCAACAGTGGCCTGAAGCTGTTACTGAAGCGCGTAGAAGTCGCGTTGCGACGCTACCAGCCGGATCATTATCTGTTCGAGTCCTACGGCATGCAGGACACGGCCGTGCGCGGGCGGGGTATTCCGAAGAAACGCACCGGTATCGTCAGGCTCGGGGTCGACCCAGACCGATATACCACGCGCACGACCGAGGGCTACCTCGAAAACGAATTCAATATACCTGATGAACGCAAGACCTTCTTCTACGCTGGCCATATGGAAGCGCGTAAAGGTGTCCACGTTATCGTTCAGGCACTGGCTCATGTCGTGAATGAGCTTGGTCGAAAGGATATTCATGTACTCATCTGCGGTAATAAGGGCAATGAAGCTGAAACCTTCGACAAGTACTACAAAGGCACCAGGGCAGTGGAATATCTCACCTTTGGTGGCTATCGTTCAGATATCGCGACTATCTTGCCGAACTGCTACGCCAGCATCATCGCCTCGACCGGATGGGACTCCTTTCCACGCTCCTCACTCGAAATGGCAGTGAGTGGACTCCCTCTGCTCGTATCGAACCTCCCGGGGCTGAACGAGACGGTCGACCCCGGCGACACTGGCTTTCTGTTTGAAACAGGCAATTATAAGGCGCTAGCCGAACGTATGGTGCAACTGGCAGATGATCCTGCGCTCAGACAGCGCATGAGCAGGGCCGCTGTGGCCAGGGTGCACGCAAGTTATACGGTTTCACACCAGCGCGAGAACTTCAGAATCGCTATGCAAAGGATTTTTCAATGGTAGATGTTTCCGTCATCATCCCGGTTTACAACCGTCAAGAGACCCTGTTGGAGGCGCTGGACAGTCTGTTCTGGCAGCGCTCCTTCGAGGCATCGACCGAGGTCCGGCGAAGCGATGTGGCCAACGAGCCCAACAATGTGGCTGAAGAGCGGCGAGTCATCGACGTTGAGGCCATTATTGTCGACGATGGTTCCGCGGAGCCGGCAGTGCTGCCGGAACCCTTCTGCCGAATGGATAATGTCAGGCTCATCCGCAAGACCAACGGCGGTGCATCGTCGGCGCGCAATGCTGGCATGGCGGCGGCTCGGGGTCGCTTCATAGCTTTTCTGGATTCTGACGACCTGTTTGCTGCTGACAAACTGCATCGCGTGGTGGCGGTGCTGGATAAAAATCCCTCCGCCGGCTTCCTGTTCAGCGACTTGAGTCGCTTCGAACGCATGGGTCCGGTCCAGCAGGATGAGCCAGGCAAGCTCAAGCCGCGGCTGAAGTATATGGAGAAAACCAACTCGGATTTCTATCCTTCCGTGCGCAAGCTCTGCGATGAGCTGACGGCCGTGGACGAACAGACCTACCTTATTCCAGGGCGGATGCTGTTTCATACCTTGGCTGCTGGATATCCGGTCTTCCCCAGCACGCTGGTCGTGCGCCGTACGATTACCACTGCCATCAAACCCTGGCTCGAAGGTAGACGGCTTTCAGAGGATCTCGACTATGTGCTCAGGCTCTGTCGAGTGACCCACGGGCTCTATGTCGATGCGCCGCTGTCATATCTGGGGAGAGGGGAGGACAACGTTTCGGGTGACGCGCTAAAGAGTGCTGAGGCCGACATCGAAGTGCTCGAATTGATGGACGCCTCGCGGCGGAACAGTGAGCAGGTCAATGTGGACAGACGTCGTTCACAGATCCTGCCCGGCGCCCTGCAGTTCCGGTACATGCGGCTTGGCTATAGTTACCACGCCGCGGGCCGTTTTCACGAAGCCGCCCGCGCCTACGCCAAGGCCTTCCATTATGGCCTGCGAAGCGAAGACGATGGCGCCGGAAAGCGAAACCTGAAAATCCTGGCCAACGCGGCTCGTAGTGAGCTACGTTCCTGGCTGGACTGAGACATGGGTTGATTTGTCTCCGCATGAGTCCGCCTCGTAGGCGGATGGCTTTTGCTAGAAGGCGGGCTTGTGCAGGGCCAGGGCGAACATCAGCACCAGTTGTCCAAGTGCTGCAGCTGCGGCGAGAATCCGCGTCTTGCGGGAAAACTTAGGCTTGAGGGCGACGAGTCCCGCAGCGATATAGCCTATGAGCAATAACACTTTTAGCGTCAGCCAATGATGAACGAAGGGCATCCACGGCGTGACGATAACGAGGCCGATAGCGGCGACCAGCAGTGCGGTGTCGTTGATGTGGGGCAGGAAGCGTAGCGGGGTCTCACGCCACCCCGGTTTGCCGGCGGCATCCAGGCCGATTCTGGTCATGAACAGGAGCGCCGTGAGCGCTGCGGCGAGCATGTGTATCATCTTGAGACCGGCATACCATTCCATAGTTCACTCTCTTGTGTGATGTGTTGAATATCGCTTCAGCGGATAGTCTGGAGCTCGCTATTCTGTGGTCCATACTGTCAGGAGTGCAAGTGCGTCATCCATATCGTATTCTACTGCGCATCGAGGCCACCTGAGTGCATTATGGATATCCTGATCATCTTCGGACTGATCTTACTGAACGGCGTTTTCGCCATGTCGGAAATCGCGGTTGTTTCATCGCGTCAGATCCGCCTGCAGCAGGCGGTCGATAACGGCAGCGAAGGTGCAAAAGTCGCCCTCCAGCTCGCCAACGATCCCTCACGCTTTCTTTCCACCATCCAGGTCGGCATCACTCTCATCGGCATATTGGCTGGTGCCTACGGCGAAGCATCGATAGCGCGTCAGCTGGAAGCGATGCTTGTGACTGTCGAGCCCCTGGAACCCTATGCCAAACCGCTTGCCCTGACCATTATGGTTGCCCTGATCACCTACTTTTCGCTGATATTCGGAGAGCTTGTACCCAAGCGTCTGGCGCTGCTGAATCCGGAAGGCATAGCCAAGGTGCTGTCGCAGCCTATGAATGTGCTTTCCCGGATCGCCCGTCCACTGGTCTGGTTGCTCGGTATTTCCACCGAGTTCATGCTCAGACTGCTTCGAGCCAAGCGCGCTGATGAGCAGCCGATGGTGGAAGAGGAAATTCGCTCACTCATGCAGCAGGGTACCGAAGCGGGCATCATGGATGAGACCGAGCAGGCGATGGTGAAGAACGTGCTTCGCCTCGACGACCAGCGCGTGGGTAATATCATGACCTTGCGGAAGGATCTGTATTACGTCGACCTGAAAGACAGCTTCAAGGAAAACCGACGCAAGATCGCCAGTAGCCCACATTCGCGCATCCCGGTATGCAAGGGCGGTATCGACAACATCGTTGGTGTCGTTTATGCCAAGGATGTGCTCAACAAGGTAATGTCGGCTGAGGAGCCTGATCTTGCCGCCCTAGTAAAGACCCCCTTATTCATTCCACGTTACGCCACAGCGCTGCAGCTGCTCAAACAGTTCAAACAGTCGAAGAGCCATATTGCCATCGTGGTAGATGAACACGGGCAAACTAGCGGTTTGGCGTCGCTTAACGACGTTCTCGAAGCCATCGTGGGAGATCTCCCGGCAGACGACGAAGAATACGACCCCGACTTCGTCGAACGCGAGAACGGAACCTGGCTGGTAAGTGGGCGGGTGGATATCAGCGCCTTCAAAGACCACTTCGATATCCGCAAGCTGCCGGAGGAAGAGTATGGAAACTATCATACGCTCGGCGGGCTCGTGTTGAATGTGCTGGGGCATCTGCCACGAGAAGCGGATGTTATGAGCATCGGGGACCTGGCGATCGAAGTAGTCGACATGGACGGCAATCGAGTGGACAAGCTGCTGATTTCGAACAAACAGGCGACTGCGTCTGTTTCTGCTGCAGCTTCCGCCCCTGCTGCAGATAAAAGCGATGCGATGGCTTCGCCGGGCGTTAACGAAGAAAAAGCGTAACGTTCTGATCAGGGTAAATTCAAGCGAAGATTTCTTCGACCACGTGGGGGCGAGAACAAGCGCTTGCAAGTATGATCATTAGAGCCCATGCGATCCTTGCCTGGGCAGATATCACTGGCGAAAATGGTGTCCAAGGCAGGATTCGAACCTGCGACCTACCGCTTAGGAGGCGGTCGCTCTATCCAGCTGAGCTACGAGGACATCTGGAAATGAAGAACGGCAGTATATTCGGATGCTCGGGCTATGTCAGCCCTGAAGGCGGATTATCTGCTTGTCCAAGCAAGCAGGCGTTCTAAATTCCACCCCACAACAGTGTCAGTCGCAGATACTGGTACACTGGGAGCGTCGGCCAATCTACTTTCTGGAATGAGCATGAGCGAGAAGTCTTCCAATGGTATGTCCAAAGCATCGGATCCCACCGAGGCCGAAAGACTGAAAACCTTTGTTGCCTCGGTGACAGATTACGCCATCTATATGTTGAGCCCGGAGGGCATTGTGAGCAGCTGGAACGCTGGCGCGATCCTCTTCAAGGGCTACCAGCCGGAAGAAATCATCGGCAAGCATTTTTCGTGCTTCTACACCCAGGAAGATCAGCTTGCGGGCGTGCCGGAGCGGGCGCTGAAGACAGCGGTCGATACTGGCAAGTTTGAGGACGAAGGGTGGCGAGTGCGCAAGGATGGTTCGAGATTCTGGGCCAGCGTGGTGCTGGACGTGGTACGCGACAGCGAAGGTAAGCTGCTTGGCTTTACCAAGATAACGCGTGATTTGACTGACCGAAAGAAAGCTGCCGAGGCTCTGCACGCCAGCGAAGAACGCTTTCGCCTACTGGTTCAGGGGGTGAGCGATTACGCTATTTATATGCTTTCGCCCGAGGGCATCATCACGAACTGGAATTTTGGCGCCGAACGCATCAAGGGTCACGATGAGCATGAGGTGGTAGGTACGCATTTCTCGCGGTTTTATACTGATGAAGATCGTCTGAAAAATATGCCCCAGAAGGCGCTGGCTACTGCCGAGGCCGAAGGTCGATTCGAAAGTGAAGGCTGGCGCGTACGCAAGGATGGCACCCGCTTCTGGGCGAACGTGGTCATCGACCCTGTGCATAATGCGTTTGGAGAACTCATTGGATTCGCCAAGGTTACGCGTGATATCACCGAGCGGCGCGAATCTGCCCAGGCCCTGGAAAAGGCCCAGGACGCACTGTTCCAGTCACAGAAACTGGAGGCCATCGGCAAACTGACAGGGGGTATCGCCCACGACTTCAACAATCTGCTCAGCGTGATCGCGAATGGTCTAGCCGTGCTGCGGATGAAGGGCGTAGATAAGCAGGGCCTGAAAGTAGTGGAAAGCATGGAGCGAGCAACATCACGCGGCGCCGATCTCATTCGGGATCTGCTGTCGTTTGCACGGCAGCAACCATTGAAGCAGGAAAGTAATAGCGTCAACGGCATCATAGCTTCATTCGAGTCAGTGCTTCGCCGAGCCAATCGTGGTTCAGTCAACATCGATCTGGAGCTGGCTTCGCATCTGCCGCAGGTCATGGTAGATGCAGCTCAACTGGAAGCAGCCTTGCTGAATCTGGTCGTCAACGCACAAGATGCGACCCCTGCGGGTGGATCGGTTTGTATAAAGACAGGCGTCGTGGGGCTGGGAGCGAATGAAATCGGTACACTGCCCGCCGGCCGTTATGTGACCGTGACCGTCACTGACTCAGGCATTGGTATGTCGCCTGATATCGCGGCACGCGCAGCAGAGCCATTCTTCACCACCAAGCCAGTTGGCAAGGGAAGTGGCCTTGGCTTAAGCCAGGTGTACGGCTTCATTCAGCAATCGAAAGGTGACCTCGATATTAAATCAGCCCTTGGCGAAGGTACGAGCGTCACAATTTATCTGCCTGCGCTGGCTGAAGCCGAACATGAGGAACTCGAAGGGCGTAGCGCCCGCGAGACGGTCCTGATTGTTGATGATCAGTTGGACGTCCTGGAGATGGCCCAATTACTATTTCAGAACTTCGGTTACGAGGTGCTGTGTGCCAAATCGGGCGAGGAAGCGCTTGATCTACTGCAGCGGGTAAACGGCATCGACATACTGTTTACCGATGTTGTCATGCCAGGCATGAATGGGCTGGAACTCGCTGAAAGAGCTCGCGCACTTCTGCCAAGCCTCAAAGTTATACTCACCTCTGGCTACACCGGCCTCGCCGATTTCGCTTCCAGCGGCGTCAGTCTCGAAGATTTTCAGTTCGTTGCAAAACCATATCAGGTCGCCGATATCATCAAGATCTTGCGCGCCACTACTTGATAGGCAGGTTGCAATCCACGTGATATGAATCGAAATGACTCAACCTGGCTCCGGTTATAACGCAAGTTTGAGCGGCTAAAGAAAATCATCAAGTTGCGCGCTTGCGTCAAATTTCTGCTACCGAAAGTCAAGTAGGGTCACTGTGGTGGTGAGTATCATTCCCTCCGTGCTTCACACACAGGGATACAGCTCATGTCGCAAGTGATTGCTTCCGCATTAAGAATTTCAGGTTTACCGCTCACCGCATGTAAAGCGGGGATACCATCATGAGACGAGTCGTCGTGACGGGTATCGGCATTGTTTCGAGCCTTGGTTCCAATCAGACAGAAGTACACCACTCTCTGGCCGAATGTCGATCAGGCATCGGCGCCAACGCCGGCCATATCGAAAACGGCTTACGCAGCCATATTTCCGGGCAGATCGATATCGATTTTGCCGCCCATGTTGATCGCAAGCTACTGCGCTTCATGGGGGACGCCTCAGTCTACAGTTATATCGCTATGAAAGAGGCGATTGCTCAGGCGGGACTTACGCCTGCTGAAGTCTCCAACGAGCGCACTGGATTGATCATGGGCGCCGGCGGGGCCTCTACTGAAAACGTTATGGATGCGATAGACATCCTGCGCGACAAGGGCATCCGCAAGGTTGGTCCATATCGTGTGACCAGAACCATGAATAGTTCAGTCAATGCCAATCTGGCCACTCCATTTGCGATACGGGGCGTCAACTACTCAATCACCAGTGCCTGTGCAACCAGTGCGCATTGTATAGGTGCAGCTGCTCAGCAGATTCAGTTCGGCCTGCAGGACGTCATGTTTGCCGGCGGCGCGGAAGATTGTCACTGGACACTGTCGTGTCTGTTCGACGCCATGGGCGCACTGTCTACCGGCTATAACGACAGGCCAAAAGAGGCTTCGCGACCTTACGATGCCGACCGCGATGGCTTCGTAATCTCTGGGGGCGCTGGCGTGCTCGTACTGGAGTCGCTGGAGCGGGCGCAGGCACGTGGTGCCACCATACTCGCCGAGCTGACTGGCTTCGGCGCGACGTCCGATGGCGACGACATGGTCGTGCCTTCAGGTGAGGGCGCCGCACGCTGTATGCTCGAGGCCGTGCGTCAGGCTAATGCCATCCATAAGCGTCCAGTCGACTACATCAATGCCCACGGTACCAGTACGAAAGTCGGCGATATCGCCGAACTCAAAGCCATTCGCGCAGCCTTTGGCGGAGAGGGCGCCGACGCGTCCATGGCGAAGATACCTGCCATCAGCTCAACCAAGGCTATTTCAGGACACGGCCTCGGCGCTGCCGGGGTGCAGGAAGCCATTTACGGCCTGCTTATGATGCGTAACCGTTTCCTCGTTCGTTCCGACAACCTGCAAACTGTAGATGATGCCGTTGCAGAGTTCCCGATTCTCAGGGAGATGCAATACGACATCGACGTCAATCGCATACTGTCCAACAGCTTTGGTTTCGGCGGAACCAATGCCTGTCTCGTGTTCGATAACTGGTCTGGTGTTCACAGGGAAAAAGCTGCCATGGAGGGTCTATCATGATCGTGCGACCGAAGATCAGGAACTTTATCTGTACAACCGCGCATCCGGTCGGCTGTCACCGTCAGGTGGCCGAGCAAATCCAGCAGGCTAAAGCGGCGCTGCCAATGGAAAAGGCGGTTCACAATGTGTTGATCATTGGATGTTCGACGGGCTACGGGCTCGCCAGCAGGATTGCTGCCTCGATCAGCTCTGATGCCGCTACGCTGGGCGTTATGTTCGAGAAGCCGGCGACTGAAGTACGTTGTGGCAGTGCTGGCTGGTATAACAATATGGCCGCTGAGGCCCTGCTGAAATCCGAGCGTCCCGATCAGCAGATTCACACCGTCAATGCCGACGCCTTCAGTCAGGAAACCAAGGATCAGGTCATTGAGCTGGCCACTGAAAAGTATGGCAAATTCGATCTCGTCATCTACAGCCTGGCTGCGCCGCGACGCAAGGACCCTGTCACCGGCGAGATCTGGCAATCTGTGCTCAAGCCAATAGGGGAGCCCTTCGAAGGCATCACGCTCGATACCGATAATGAGGTCCTCAAGTCGGTCAGTATCGAACCCGCAACCGATGATGAGATCGAACACACGGTCAAGGTCATGGGCGGCGAGGACTGGGCGGACTGGATGAGTCAGTTGCACGCGGCCGATCTTCTGGCGGTGGGCTGTGAAACTGTCGCCTATCACTATGTCGGCAGGGAGTTGACCTGGCCTATCTATGGTCAGGCGACCATTGGTCGTGCCAAGGCGCATCTTGAAGAAACAGCGCATGAGATCAGCAGGCAGCTCAAGGATATCGATGCCAAGGCCTTCATAGGCGTCCTCAAGGCCGTTGTCACGCAAAGTTCATCTGCCATCCCCATCATGCCGCTCTACATTGCCATTCTGTACGACGTTATGAAGGAGGAGGGCACACATGAGACAGCAATGGATCAGATTCTGCGCTTCTTCAGTACCCAGTTGCTCAGTAGCGGGCGACGCGTGGAAGGCGGTGTGCGCCTGCGGGTAGACGACTATGAAATGGCTGATTCGGTACAGGCTGAGGTCGCAAGGCGATGGGCGGCAGTCACAGACGACAGCTTGCCGGAACTGGCCGATTTGAGGGGTTATCGTGAGGATTTTCTGAAGCTTTTTGGTTTTTGCTGTACTGATGTGGACTATGATCAGGACATCGACCTGCTAACGGGTCAGGCACAAACCAGGGTGGCCTTGTAGGCCGCTCGCTAATGGACAGGAAGGATCAGACATGACCAGGGCCAAACACACCAATAACACCAAGACACCAGGAGTGGTCGACCGCGCGCCGGTATTCGATTTGGACACAGTAGCGGCCGGGATTCCCGGGCTCCTGGCGCCGGAAGCCGTCGAAGCTGAAGTGGCCAGGATCAGCCGCCTGCCAATCGAGGATTACGAACAGGCGGTCATTCAGCCCGTTCGTCAGAGCCAACGTTTCAGTGCACGCAAGATTATGAAGGCACTGGTTCACAAGATCGTCAAGGAAAACGATGACGGCCCACTGTACGCTCTGGACTGCTACATGCTCAATGAGGCAGGCAAGCGGATTCGGGTCGGTCTGATCGGCCAGAATCGGGAGAATCGGCAAGGCGTCTGGAGCCCGGAGCACCATCGAAAGGCCGCGGAACTGGCGGTGAAGTTTAGCCGCAAGCGGATGCCGCTGATCACCTTTATCGATACACCGGGTGCAGATGCCGGCGAAACGGCCAATCAGCAGGATCAGGCGCATAGCATATCAAGCTTGATCACGGTGATGGCGCAGCTGCCAGTTCCCACAGTGGGCATTATTCTTGGCACTGCGTACTCTGGTGGTGCAATTCCGCTGGCGGCGACCAACGTGCTGCTTTCAGTTCGTGATGGTCTGTTCAGTACCATTCAGCCACAGGGCCTCGCCAGCATTGCGCGTAAGCAGAAGCTGGCCTGGCAACAGTGTGCCCAGCGTGTTGGGGTATCGGCGTGTGAGACGGCTTGCAAGGGCTGGATCGACGGTATCGTAGACTATTCGCCGAGTGATCAGCGTGAAGGTCTCGAACATCTGAAATCAGCTGTGGTTGGTTCGTTGGCCTTTCTGGAAAAGCAGCTGAGCGTCTTCGTACAACCCGATGGTGCTGCAGTGTTCGCGCCAGTCGGCAGCGAATATCAGCGAAGCCTGGCCGTATTTCTTGATAAGCCTGAGCGCTTGGCTGGGCCGAATAACAGCTACTACGCCGATTCGCTAACACAGCTACCCAGCCTCTTTGGCTACACCCTGCGACACATGCGGCAGCAGCAGGTCGCGTCGCGCCTGAGCTTCACCACCATTTCCTCGCTGCCCGCCGCTGGCAGCGTGGCGCCGATACAGCCGCAGCAACAAAGCAGCGAGAAGCTCGGCGTGTTCAATGAATGGTTTCAGCGCGAAGAAAAACTGATTTACGAGCAGCGACTGCTCGACCGATACGAGCGTTTCCAGAAGGCGCGTCAGGCCAAGGATGAGGATCGAAGTGCGCTGGCTGCACTGGTATTAGGAAAGCCACAGGAAAAGTATCGACAGGCGGCAGAGGCTTTGGCCTTCGAGCTTGGCCTGTATTTGTACAATCGCTGGAAGGCTCAAGCTGCAGAGGGATTCGTGGCCTTGAGCGAGTTTCTGGCTGAGCAGGCAGCAAAGGGTCGGACTGAAACAGAGACTGGCGAACTGCCGGCAAAAGAAGACGTCACATTGCCACAGCTGATTCGTCTGCCTGAACTCAATGCCTGGCTGGCGCCAGTGAGCCTTCAGCTCCAGTTTTTCGACGCACTGTACGATGGCATTTTGGGTGAGCTCGAATTGGTCGCCAGTGAGGCCAACCGTTATAGAAGTCTCAGTGAAGAATCGATGGCACAACTGCTCGATGCTGCGCTGAAAGCAACCCAGAACGACGTTTGCTGGGTAGACGCAAATGCTCGAGAGTTCTCGACCTGGCTGACGCAGCTGAACGAGAGCGACGACGTTGAGTGGTTTCTGCGCCAGGTTTCGGAATGGAAGCAGCGCCAGCACGCAAGGCTCTCTGAAAGCCTGTTCGTGTTTCTGACCTACCTCTTTGAAAATCTGATTCCTCGCTATATGCAGGCTCAGGCGGGCGGCGAAGCCTTCGATGGCAAGATCAATCCGACCTGGATCGGTCGACGCAAGGACTTCTGGCATCGCCTGTCCATTGCCTACTGTGACCTGCAGATTCAGGCACTGCAGAAGGAATACAAGAGCCAGTGGCCCGAGTGGACTGGCTGGGTCGACGAGCTGTGTCGGGATTTCACGCCCCAGCACGACGATTGGGTCTCCAGTGACCCCTGCGCCTTCCCCGGCTATCTTGAGAGTATCCATAAGCAGATCAGCGCGGGTAAGGTGCCTGCGGGCATCGTGACCGGCATCGCCACATTGAAGGTGGCTTCGCAGCCAGTCGGCCTTTTCATTTCCAATCTGGCCTTCCAGGCCGGCGCTCTGGATATGGCCAGTGCCCGTAAGTTGCTGGCCCTTATTCAGCATTGTGAAGACAAGCGCCTGCCCATAGTAGGCCTTGTCTCTTCTGGTGGCATGCAGACCAAAGAGGGTGCGGGTTCGTTGTTCGCGATGGCGGCTGTCAACGAGGCGCTGACTCGCTTTCGTCAACTCACTGGTCTGCCGGTGATCATGGTCGGTTTCGGAGACTGTACCGGCGGTGCCCAGGCCAGTTTTGTGACCCATCCGCTGGTCGAAACCTGGTATATCAGCGGTGCGAACATTCCCTTCGCGGGGCAGATCGTCGTACCGAGCTACCTGCCGTCGACCTGCACCCTGGCTAATTATCTGTCAAAGAACGCCAAGGCTGAGCCCGAGACTGACGCCACAATGACTGGTTTACTCAGTCACCCCTTTGCCGATAGTTTCGACAGACGCCTGTTGCAGATCGATTCGCAGGCGCCGCGCCCACGCTGCAGCCTGCAGGATATGCTGAAGGCCAGGCTGAACGGCGGTAAGCTGCCCCAGGCCAATGCCCAGCCCAGTGACGACGCAGCCGCTTTGCAGCAGCACGAAGGCCGGGTCGCAAAAGTATTCGCGCCGGTAGAAAAGCTGCTGATTCATGCCCGCGGCTGCACGGCAGTGAAGCTGATCAGGGATGCCCAGCGCAACGGTACCCCGGTGGTTCTGGTGCAGTCCGATCCTGATATGGGTTCAGTCCCCGCAGAGATGCTGGGCGCTCGCGACGAGCTGGTCTGCATCGGCGGCAATACGCCCGATGAGAGTTATCTCAATGCCAACAGTGTATTGAAGGTTGCGAGCATGACTGGCGCTGACAGTCTGCACCCAGGAATAGGTTTCCTGTCTGAAGATCCTGACTTTGCCAAGCGCTGCCAGATTCGAGGCCTGAATTTTATTGGCCCTGATTATCGTGCGATGAGCGTAATGGGCGACAAGGCCAGTGCACTTAATGCAGCCATGGCAGCGGATGTGCCTGTGGTGCCCGGTAGCCATGGCATCATCTCCGATGCCCAGCACGCTCGCCGTCTGGCAGAAGAAATTGGCTTCCCCCTGCTGTTGAAAGCTGCATTTGGTGGCGGTGGCAAGGGCATCGCCAAGCTCACCAGTATGGACGAGTTGGCGGAAACCTACACGCGCCTGCGTCGTGAAGCCGAAGCCGCCTTCGGTCGCGGTGCACTGTATATGGAGCGCTTCGTTGAGCACATGCGGCACATCGAGGTGCAGGTGCTAAGAGACAGCCATGGCCATTGCAGCCTGCCCGGTATCCGCGATTGCAGTGTGCAGCGCAACAATCAGAAGCTGCTCGAAGAGTCTGGATCGACCATGCTCAGCGAGACACTCAAGCAGAGCGCGCTCACCTATGCGAAGCGCATCGCTGATGCAGTCAATTACGTCGGCGCCGGCACGGTCGAGTTCATCTATGACCTCGATCACGAATGCCTCTACTTCATGGAGATGAATACCCGACTGCAGGTTGAACATCCAGTTACCGAAGCGGTGAGCGGCATTGATATCGTGGCACAGCAGCTCAGGATCGCCTCAGGCGCATCCATCGCCGATCTGGCGCCAAAGGAGGAAGGCTACGCCATCGAAGCGCGAATCAATGCTGAGCAGGTGATGCTGCGTGATGGCAGCTTCAGTTGTCAGCCATCGCCTGGTCTGGTGCTCGATCTCGTCATGCCCAAGGATAGTCATGTCGATGTGATTAGCTGTATCGACAAGGGCAAGGCGGTTGCGCCGTACTACGACAGTCTGGTGATGCAGATCATTGCCAAGGGCAATGATAGGGCAGAGGCCATTGAGAGGCTCACCGCCTTTCTGCGCCAGACCCGGATTGAAGGCATCGTCACCAACCTCGACTTCGTCGCTGCCATTCTCGAAGACGAAGTCTTCCGTGGTGGTAAATTCGACACTGGCTTCCTGCAGGGCTTCGGCTCCCGTATCGATGCCAGCAGTCTCCAGCGAGAGCCCTCCGGCCGCGCCGTGTCCGCAAAAGGCGGAGATATTTCAATCCCTGGCACTGCAGAACTCAAGGTGCTTGCGCCCGCGTCCTGCATTTTCTACCGCTCGCCAACGCCCGATGAAAAGCCCTTCGTGACTGAGGGCGACGTGGTCGACACCCAGCAGACCCTGTGTCTGATGGAAGCCATGAAAATGTATTCACCGCTCAAGCTGCGCCATCTGAACAAGGCAGGTGAGGAGCTCTATGCCGACGGTACCCGCTATCGAATCAATCGTGTCATGAACGACGACGGGCAACCGGTGAACACGGGTGATCTGTTGTTCGTGCTGAGTCCGCTGCCTGCCGAGAAGAAAGCCGCCCAGGTGGATAGCAAGCAAGCCGACAGCAAGACTGTCGCCGAAAGCAAGTAAGGCACTTGATCAATCAGCGTTGCACACAAGGGAGATAGAGACGTTATGGATACACAGAACGGACGAGATGGTAAAACGCTATCAAGCGCCAACGAAGCTGGTGCCGACGAGACATCTGCTGCGCGCCCGGTGGTGCTGATCACTGGTGCCAGCAGAGGTATCGGCAAGGCCATTCTGCAGAAATTCTGCCTTGATGGCGCATACGTCATCGGCACTGCGACTTCGCAAAATGGAGTCGACAGCATCGCCCGTACTATCGACGAAAGTGGTGGCATTGGCCAGTCGCTTGTACTCGATCTCAGTGACGAGACGAGTATTCCCGAGCTGGTCGATGCCCTGAAACAGCAGTCGATACAGGTGGATGTACTGGTCAACAACGCGGGCATCACCGACGACCAGCTCGCGCTGGCAATGAAACCCTTGCAATGGAGCCGGGTCATCGAGACGAATCTCAATGGCACCTTCAGGCTCACGCAGTCTCTGCTGCGGCCCATGCTGCGCAAGAAGCAGGGGCGCATCATCAATATCAGCTCGGTTGTCGCCAGCAGCGGTAACGCTGGCCAGTGCAACTATTCTGCGTCGAAGGCGGCGCTTGAAGCGATGACCCGGAGTCTGGCACTGGAGCTGGCCCGCAAGAACATCACTGTGAATGCTGTCGCGCCAGGTTTCATCGCCACGGATATGACTGACGAGCTGTCTGAAGACGCCAAAGCTGCCCTGCTGGCAAAGATTCCTGCTGGCAGTATGGGGGCGCCTGAAGACGTTGCGGCGTGTGTAGCCTTCCTTGCTGGCGCGTCAGCTCGCTATATCACGGGACAGGTCCTCCACGTCAACGGCGGCCTGTACATGTAATCCCGGGCCTCATGCGACCCTAACTATCCCAATCAAACCACCCGAAAGTCCAACTGGAAGAAAGGAGCACTACCATGTCTACCCAACAAGAGCGCGTCATCGCGATCGTCGCTGATCAACTCGGCGTTGATAAGGAACGCGTTGTCCCCTCAGCGACATTTGTCGAGGACCTCGGCGCAGATTCGCTCGATACTGTCGAGCTGGTCATGGCGCTGGAAGAAGAATTCGGCTTCGAAATCGAAGACAAGGAAGCTGAGAAGATTACCAGTGTGCAGGATGTAATGAACCTGCTCGCTCGCACCGAAGCCGCGTGATCGACTGAACTGAAGCATGGCTGCCGGCAGGCATTCGGCGGTATGCCGGCGCCGTGCAGCTCGGAATTTCAATTTGATGCAATGGAGTGTCCGACTGATGAAAGTGCCAGAAACCTTTGAAACGACAGTGTCCATCGACACCCTGCGGGACAAGACGATTCTGCTGACAGGCGCAAGCGGCTTTGTCGGCAAGGTGGTGTTGGAGAAATTACTGCGTTGCGTAGGTGGCAATGGGCGGATCTTTCTATTGATGCGCGGCAATCGGCGCTTTCCCTCAGCAGAAGACCGCCTCTACCATGAGGTACTGCAATCTTCACTATTCGACAAACTCAAAAGCGAGCAGGGTGCAGAGTTTCTCGAGAACTGCCTGAAAAAGCTGCACTGCCTGGAAGGCCATCTCACTCAGCCTCTGTTCGGTCTGGATCACGAGACCTTCGCGGCAACGGCATTTTCGCTCGATCTCATCATCAACGCTGCCGCCAGTGTCGACTTTCGGGAGCCGCTCGATGATGCGCTCAAGACCAACACTCTGGCGCTCGACAGCCTGATAGATTTTTCAAAGTTCACGCCGCACTGTCCGCTGATCCACGTGTCGACCTGTTATGTTCATGGCCATCACGCCGGTTTCTGCCAGGAAGGCAATGTTGTCGCGTTCAGCGGCGATCTTCCGCTGCTCGATACTGGTTATGTCGATACAGATGCCGTGGTGAGCTCACTGCAGAGCCGAATCAACGTACTCTATGCCACCATCAGTGATATCGATGAACGTCAGGCCGCATTGGTCGATCTTGGCTTGGAGGTGGCCAACGCCTATGGTTGGAACGACACTTACACCTTCACCAAGTGGCTTGGTGAGCAGCGCCTTCTGAACGCCTTGCAGGGCCGGGCACTGACCGTGCTGCGGCCTTCCATCATCGAAAGCGTACTGAAAGACCCTACACCCGGCTGGATCGAAGGCTTGAAGGTCGCCGACGCTGTGATCATGGCGTACGCACGTGAACACGTCATGCTCTTCCCTGGCCGCCCATCTGCCTCGATCGACATCATCCCGGTTGACTATGTGGCGAACAGTATTCTCATCAGTGCTGCCGAGGCACTGAACGCACCGTGCCAGCATCGCTTCTATCAATGCGGCAGCAGTGCAGAAAATCCGGTGACGCTGAAGACGCTGATCAAGCTCGTTCGCAAGGCCTCGACGACGCCCGGCTCCGGCCTGGATAGGTTGTTTCCGCGACAGCCAAAGAAATCCTTCGTCATGGTGCCCGCGCCGCTGTTCAAGCTTATTACCGATGGCGGTTTGAACTATGAGCGCTGGAACTATCGTCTGCGCAAGACCTTGGGTCTTAGCAGCAGCAAGCGCGCATTGATGAAGATGGAGACCACGGTGCGCCTGGCGGTCGTTTTCGCATTCTACACGACTCAGCGTTACACCTTTGACAACAGTGAACTGCTGGCGCTGGCGGACCGTCTGAGCCCCGCCGACCGAGCCGCCTTCCCGGTGTCTACGGCCGATATCGACTGGGCGCATTACCTGGGAAATATTCATCTGAGTGGCTTGAACAATTTTGCGCTGAAGCCGCGCCCAAAAAAGCCCGAAGAGCCGAAGCTACTGCGTCGCGTCGATAAGGCTCACTAAGTACTGCAGGTAAACAGGCCCTCGATAGGCGTGTACCGACCGTTTCCCTGCCTGTCTGCAATACTGGTATGATCATGTTCCGAGCAGCACACAGAACATGGTCCGAAGGGAGTCAGACATGGGTCAACCGCAGTCACAAAGCCAAAGCGCCTTTATAGGGCAGGGCTCTGAATTGCGGGATCTCGTGCGTGAGTTGCCCTGGCACGAGACGTCGTTGGGCGCCATCGACGAGTGGCCGGCCAGCTTGAAAACCACTGTCTCGATCGTGATGAACTCGCAGCAGCCAATGTTTCTGTTCTGGGGGCCGGAGCTCATTCAGATCTACAATGATGCCTATCGTCCCAGCTTTGGCGAAGGCAAGCATCCCGCGGCGCTTGGGCAGCCAGCCAAACTGTTCTGGCAGGAAGTCTGGGACGTCATCGAGCCGATGTTCGATGCAGTGCGGGCGGGAGATTCGACCGTGCTGCATGAGAACCAGCTGATACCGGTCTGGCGCAATGGCCGGGTAGAGGACTGTTACTGGACCTACACTTATAACGCGGTGTACGACGAGACGGGCACTGTCGCTGGCGTGCTGGCCATCGTCACGGAAACGACCGGCAGCGTAGTGAGCGAGCGCCGCCAATCGATTCTCTCATGGCTTTCGGTCAAGCTCCGTCGCTGTACTTCCCGCGAAGCCGTCTTTCAGCTGTTGCAGCGCACCGCAGCGCTGCATCCGGTCGATCTGCCGGGTATTCTCGTCACTGACCATGCTGAGACGGCTGCCCCCAGCCTGACGCTCACAGCGAACGAACTTGGGCTGGATGTGAAGCTTGAGCTCACTTTCATCCTGAATCCTACCGTGCCTTTCGAGGGTTATCGGGCCTTCCTGAGCGATATCACGAGTCGTGTCGGCACCGTCCTGCTGGAGGCCGAGGCCGAGCAGGCGAGGGCGCTGGCTGTGGCCGACCGCGACCAGCTCTTGATGAACGCTCCAGTCGGTACCGCTGTCCTGATCGGCGAAGACCTCGTCTATGAGCTTGCAAACCCGCTCTATCTTGAAATGATCGACCGAGATGACATTGTCGGCAAATCTTTCGATGAAGTCTTCCCTGAACTGATCGACCAGCCGATACGAGCGACTTTTCAGGACGCGTTTCGCTCAGGAAATTCTTACTCTGATAACGAGCTGAACGTGCAGATCTATCGGGGCGGCGAACTTAGAAATTGCTATTACGAGTTCAATCTTACGCCACTGCGTCATCATGGTGGTGGAATATACGGTCTCATGGTTGTAGTCATAGAGATCACCGAGCAGGTGCTTGCGCGCAAGGAAACCGAGCTTCTCAATGAGGAGCTACAGGTTGCTTCGCGCAGCAAGGACGAGTTTCTGGCCATGCTGGGTCATGAACTGCGCAATCCGCTGTCTCCCATTGTGAATGGTATTCAGCTGATCGAGCAGAAGCATGATGAACTGCCGGCGGAGTATCAGATGATCAAGCGTCAGGTCAATCATCTGGTGCGGCTGGTGGATGATCTGCTCGACATTTCCAGAATAACGAGAGGCCTCGTTGAACTGCGCTTCGAACAGGTCAGACTTCCCGAGGTGGTCGAGCGCGCAGTCGAGATGAGCAAGGATCTATTCGAGCGCAAGGGTCACAGACTCAGTCTCGATGTGCCTGAAATCTCATTGGTGTGCGATCCTGCGCGAATTGCACAGGTGCTGTCCAATCTGCTGACTAATGCGGCCCGCTATACGCAAGCGGCTGGTAACGTTCGATTGAGTGCACAGGTGAAGGCGGAGGAAGTGCATATTGCTGTCGAAGACTCTGGTATTGGCATTTCACCAAAGTTGCTGCCACTGATATTCGATCTTTTCGTTCAGGGCAAACGAAGCACTGATCGTGCTGAAGGCGGACTCGGGCTGGGGCTCGCGCTTGTGAAGAATCTGGTAAGTCTTCATGGCGGCAGGGTGAGTGGCGAGAGCGAGGGCGAGGGCAAGGGCAGCATTTTCAGGGTCGTGCTGCCACTCAAGCCAGGCATGCCCGATGAGACTACTTCTGCCACATCGCACCAGATCATTACCAAGGCCACTCTGCATGGACGCATTCTTCTGGTGGATGATAATCGTGATGCCGTCGATTCGCTGGCTGAACTGCTGTCGATGAAGGGCTTCAATGTCAAGGCTGTCTATCATCCCTATGAAGCGCTCGACGTCTTTTCCCAAGGCGACTTTGATGTCGCGATACTCGATATCGGCTTGCCGGGGATGGACGGCTATGAACTCATGGCGCGTCTGCGGCATATGAAACCTGGCACCAGCTGTCGTTTCATCGCCCTGTCTGGATATGGTCAGGATAAGGACAAGGCCAGGAGTCTGAGCAGCGGATTCTCCCATCATGTAGTCAAGCCAGTCCTGACTGAAGACCTGCTGGCCATCCTTCGATTAAGCCACTGAAACAGCCTCACCCGGCGCGATTTCAGTTGCAGCGCTTATACGCTTCTTTACAAGAAACCCACAGACGCGACAGGGGCAAGTGCCTAGAATTCAGGAAAATTTTGTGTTCTGAATTTCAATCTCTGAAGGTTACGGATGAAAAAGCTATTTCCGGCGGTGCTGCTTTGCCTGCCTTTTGCATTCAATGTGCAGGCTGACGAAACAGGTACGGCGACTGACGGCGACAAGCGGCGGGTCGAACTGGTCGGCTCGCTAGGGCTCACGACGGGTGGAGATGAGCTGGCATCCCTGGAGTTTGTAGACGGCGATGATGCGGATATCAAGGCTGGTGGTCTGTTTTCGATTGCTGGTGGGCTGGGGTATCAGCTACCGACGTCGCCCCTGTACCTTCAGAGCACCATCGGCTATCACTTTGACTCTGTCAATGCAGAAAATGCCGATGCCAGCTTCAGTCGGGTGCCATTCGAACTGCTGGCTTTCTATACGGCTGACCAGTTCCGCGTCGGCGGCGGACTCAGCTATCATCTGAGCCCGGAACTCGAATTTGAACTCGATGGCGTTGGCAAGGAATCCATCAAGTTCGACGACGCTGCCGGCCTGGTCCTTCAGGCCGACTATCTCGCCACTCGCAAGGTCGGCTTTGGTCTGCGCGCTGTGTTCATCGAATATGACACAGGGCAGAACGGTTCTGAAGCCGTCGATGGCAATCAATTTGGCCTGCAGGCTACAATTTTCCTTTGACACCTTGCCGGCTGTAAGGCCGGCCTGAGCTGATCAATCCCGCTGGGCGGTGACGACATTGAGCTCCACCGCCTTGCCATCACCGGCTTTACCCTCGATTTCGACTTCGCCCGCCTGCTCACTGCTAATACTCTCTATGCTCGTCACGCCCTTGGTTCTAGCGGTCTCGACAGCGTAGCGAATGGTGTCAGCGCTTACCCCCTTAGGCCCGCCTTCACGAGCTTCCTTGTCTTCGCTGCTGACAGTTCCGTCGGCTGCGAAATCGACCTCTGCATCGGTGCTGTCATCGATCCAGCCTTCGACTTCGACCTTGCCGCCTTCCTCGAATTCGATTTCAGTGTAGTGGCTGAACCCATACTGCTCGGCAGTCTTCAGCGCATCGTCAACCTTGTCGATGTCGACTTCTGCAAGTGCCAGCGGCGCTGCAAGTGTTGCCGTGAGTACTATGCTCGTTAATGTCCCTTTCATGATCATTCCTCGTTATCGAAAAAACTGGCTAATATGCTGAATGGCAATCGAAGATGGTACGACGGCGCTTGCTGAAGCGATTGCAGCGGGGGCAACGGCAACCGCGTACTGCGTGACTCGCAGCAAAGGCTGTACCATGAGGCAGGATTAATTGCCTTGGTGATGTCAGCTTCTCTAAAATGAAGCTTTTCAGCGTCAAACTGGAACTGACATGATGGGCGGGCGTGATAGACTTGCCTGCAAGACCAAGTAGATGGTGGGCGTAAGCCGGGAGAGTTTTATTAACGAACAGTCCGACACTTTATTCACGCTTCGCGATTTCGTGTCGAGTAAGACGCTGGATATTACGGAGATACGCCGAATATTCCTGCCAGTACTGAAGCAGCTCGCCCTGCTGCATCAGCGTGGTCTGGTCCATCGGGCGGTCAACCCCGATACCATCTACAGGGAAAGTAACGGACAGTGGCGTCTCTTGCCGATCGAGGAGCTGCCGGATTCGGAATCGCCCGATCCCTTCGATGACCGTCGCATTCCCATGTCGAATGCGCAGCTCGATCCTGACTTCGCCCCCATCGAGCAGTTTTCGGTAGACCTCAGACGACAAGGCCCATGGACCGATATCTACAGCGTAGCCGGCACGATGTATCTCTGCATCGCGGGCCACACCCCTGTGGGCGCCAAAGACAGGGTCGCCAGCGGGGAGCCGTATGACAAGGATATTGACCCGCTACTTTGGCTTGCGAGCTCGAGCGAAGGTCGCTTCGAGGGTAAGTTCCTCAGACTGATCGACAAGGGCCTGACCTACTTCCATTATGACAGACCGCAGACTATCGAGCCCTGGGCCGCTGCGCTGTTTGGTTCGTCCGCACTTGCCAATACCAAGCTGCCCGCAACACGACCGAAGCGGCCGGTACCCGTGCCGGTGCTGGAAGAGAGTGTCGAGACGGGTGTAGTCGATGATCCAGCGATGCCTGGGCAGGTATCGGCGGAGGCTAGCCCTGCTTCCAATGAGCCAGCAATTCGTGAGAGTGGAAGTACGCAGGCCGCCGAGTCCGCGCCAACACAAGCTCCACCTGTGGTTCGTCAGGCAGCAAAGACTGAACAGCCAGCAAATCGCAAACCGGCATCCTCACCCGCCGCTGAAGTTGATGAGGAGGATTACGAGGCCAGGCACGCAGAGTCGTTGCCGCGTGTGCCTCAGATGAACGAGCGCGCAGGACCCTTGGACGGCGTACAGCGAAAAGTCTCCGCCCAAAAAGCCGCGCCACCGAAACTTGGGGCCGAGAGAACTTCGCCCCAGAGGACTGCGCCGGGAAGCGCCGCGCCGCAGAAGCCTGCAGCTCGCAAGCCTGCACCTCAGCAACAGGCGCGTCCGGCACCACAGCCTGGGTCACCCAGGTACGCTGGAACAGGAAGTCAGGGCTTTTTCGCTGACGACCACCATGGCGGCGATGAAGATCTCTATGCTGAACGAGTGTCTGATACCACCGGCCGCTACAACCAGGCATCACGCAATCGCGGCCGCGTTCGGCGTGACAGCGAAGAGGAGGGTGGCTGGCTGGCCGTGATTGCCAGCGCGCTTCTTTTGCTGGTGGCGCTTGGCGTGGGGATCATGTTCGTTAATGACATCTCGATTACTGAAGGCGTCGCCATCCTGAAGCGCGAGGCAGGCCTCATCGAACCTGAGCCCCCAGTAGCACCAGTGCAGGAAGAAAACACGCTGCCTGCCAACGTGCAGTTCAGCGATCCTGTGGAGCCAGAGCAACCGCTGGGCAGCAGTAATCGAGGCACTATCGATAGGGAGAGTGGCTTCCCTGTGGACGAGGTTGGTGGCACAGAGCCAGAGGGCGTCACTGCACCTGACGGCGTGATTGCACCGGAAGCCGATGTCGACACGCGGCGTCGAGAAGAATTGCAGCGTCTTGAGGACCGCACAGAACAGGAGTCTTCCGAGATCACTGAACAGGTTGGCGAGGCCGCCTATAAGGGACCCAATCTGAGTCAGACGCCCCTGCAGCGGGCCGAGGTCGAAGCCATCCTGAGGCGTTTCCGCAATGCGCTGGAAACCCTGGATTCGGGCGCTATCAACAGGATTGCGCTGCTCAGCGAGCGTCGTCATACCTATCTCAATTACCTTATAGAAAGCTTTGCCTCGAGTAAGGTAGAGGGCGGTCGATTCGAAATGTCAGAAGGCAACATGTCGGCCAGTGCACGACTGCAGATGGTGCGTCTCATCGATACCAACGGTCTGGTGTCGCAGCCACCGCAGGGCCTGCGGCAAATCGACCTGCAGGTACTACGTGCTCGCAATGGTGAGCCAATTATCCATTGGCAATAGTCCGGCCTTGATCTCCATTATCATACCGGCGCTGAACGAGGCCGAGGCCTTCATGGGAGGCCCCGGACTCAGCTTGCAGGCCCTCAGACAGCGTTGGCCAGCCGAACGACTGGAGATCATCACCGTGGATGCCGACAGCCGTGATCAGACCAGGCTACTGGCGGCGCAGTTTTCCGATCAGGTCATCATTGCGCCACCCGAAAGCCGGGGACGCAGCCGGCAAATGAACCTCGGCGCTGCTGCCGCTACCGGCGAACTCCTGGTCTTCTTACACGCCGATACTGAATTGGAGGGGGACCTTGGCAGCCTCGAGCAGCTTCTTGCTCCAGAGATCCCGTGGGGGCGCTGTCGCGTTCGGCTTACCGGCTCCCGCCGAATCTTCAGGCTCGTCGAAACCATGATGGAATGGCGCTCCCGTCTGAGTGGCGTCTGCACCGGCGATCAGGTTTTCGTCGTCCGTCGGGCAGTATTCGAAAAGTTGGGCGGCTTCCAGCCAATTCCGCTGATGGAAGATGTGGAATTCAGTAAGCGGCTACGCCGTCTGGCCTGGCCAAAACGCCTGCCGCTAATCGCGCAAACGTCGAGCCGGCGCTGGGAGCGGCACGGGGCGTGGCGAACCATTCTGCTCATGTGGCGGCTCAGGCTCGCCTATTTCCTCGGGGCTTCACCAGAGACCCTCGCACGTCAATATGGCCGCTGAGTCCCCTGCGCAGCTGGTCATACTGGCCAAGCGGCCGCGGCTTGGCGCGGTGAAAACACGCCTGGCGGTAGAGACGGGAGCGGTGGAAGCATTGGCGATATATCAGCAGTTGCTGCAGCTTCAGATTGATCATGCCCGTGCCTACGTCAAAGCCGTTCCTGGCCGAAGTGCCCGCATAGACTGGGACCGACCTGACGTACAGACGCCGCGAACAGTGGCCGAGCCCGGCTGGCTGGCAGACGGCGTACAGGGTATGGGGTCAATCGGAGACCGTATGGCTCTGGTCATCAGCCAGTTTTTTGGTTCGTCGATTCAGCAAAGTGATCGACTCATGATTGTAGGCAGTGATTGTCCATATCTGACTGAGCAGGTGCTCACTGCAGCTGAAGCCGCGCTCGATACCGCTGATTGCGTACTCGTGCCGGCGCTCGATGGCGGGTATGTCCTGATAGGGGTGAACGGCCGTTTTGCGAACTCGGGCTGCGATGTTTTTGAGGGTATGCCGTGGAGCCAGCCTGAGCTGTTGAAGGCTACGAAAGCGCGCTTGCAGTGGTCAGACGTCGTATGGACCGAGCTGCCAGCGCTTGAGGATATCGACGAGCTGCCGGCGCTGCAGCGATGGCAGGCCTCGGCAGCTCGGGACTAGACTAGCGCTTTCTGAAGTACCAGCTGGAGCCGTTGTGGGCATCCCATTCAAGATGGGTCATTCGCTGCCAGGCCTGGGCACTGTTGCGGCGATGCGTCGAATGGCCCTGCACGTTCTGTGCTTCCAGGGTCTTCCACTGGACTTCGTTGGCGAGTGCGCCAAGCAGGCGAGGCAGTTCTTCCGCCACCGCGCGAGCGCTCAACAGCTTCCTGAAACCATGCAGGCTATAAAATTCCGGCGTTCGAGCCAGCTCAGCGCATTCGCCTTCTGCAATGGCCGCCAGATAGCCAGCACGGATCTGCTGTAGTGCATAATGTCCTGGCGACTCTGACTGCCAGATGGCCTGACCATTCGAGTGATCAGCACCAAAGGCATTCAAGGCGGCATGAGCGTGATTCAGCCTGATATTGAGTACGCCATCACTTCGCAGCGCATCGCGGAACAAGCCGAGCAAAATCTCGTTAGTTTCATCGTTGGCTGACCATTGGTCGATGCGCATAAAATCGAAGCGGTTGCCGTCTTCGATATACTGGCTGAACATCGACAGAGGCCAGAACACGATGTTCTCCAGCCCGTTCTCCTTCGCCTTGCGCGCACCGTAGGCAAGATCGCAGAGATCGAAATCCACGACCAGTACGGTGCTGTCTGTAAAACTTTTTGCGAAAGCCAGTGTCTGCGGGTCTGCCGCCGAGCCGATAATGGCAACCATCGCGTGCTCGGTTTTCAGATCGACGTCGAAGCGGCGCTGTAGTGCTTCAACCAGCAGACCTTCATCCTGCACAGGCAATGATTGCCAGGTCGGGTAGGGTAAGGGAATGTCATTGGCCGCCAGCAGGAGTTCTGCCTTCTTCTCAGAGAACTGCTGCTTGAAATTCTCGTCCGTCATGAAGTCGTAGAAGCTGCGCTGAAGCAGGTCCTGGCACTGAAGCGGCCAATCAGCCACATCCAATGCAGCCAGCAAGAGGGAATACGGCTGGCGCCAGAGGATATCGAACATCGAGACGACGATGCAGGCGCCGGCGAGTTCGTCCACCATCGAGCCATTTGCAATCGAGCCGGCAGTGGCCGCACGGGCAATCTGCTGGTGGATGATGTCCAGTTGCAGACGCTCCTGCTCGCTGGTCTCGAACAGGCAGCCACTGCGAACCTGATAACTGGCCAGAGCCAGTGCAAGTTGCTGATGATCATCAGATAATGTACCGCTGTTGCAGACCGTGTCGAAAACCTTGCTCCTGAGGTAGATCAGAAGTGACTCGATCTCGGTCGAGGGCAGCAGTATACGATCGCAGGCACTGAGCAGCAGCTGATCGCTTTTCGCCACCTCGAGCAGCTCGATATCCGCTGGCAGCGCCGCGTATTTATGTTCAAGGATATCAGCAACGACAGTCGCCAGGCGCTGTGGTGTGATCTGCTCATGACCAAGCAGGAAGAGGAGGTCATCTGCGATCATTGTGTTGTAATGATCTATCGCCAGGTGTTCACAGCAGTGCGTGATACCGGCAAAGATGCTTGGCCACACGTAGCCAAGCTCAATCATGCGACGATAATGCATGTAGGCTTGATCGAAACGCTCCTGACCAGCGAGCACATGAGCGATGCCAAGGAAAGCCGACGCATTGCGATTGTCGAGCCTGAGCGCGGAGCGGAAGTGACCTTCTGCATCACCAAAGCGCTGTTCGATCAAGGCAAGATAGCCGAGGTTGCACAGCAGTTGCGGCTCCTCTGGTGACAGCTCGACCGCCTTCGTGAAAAGCTCACGTGCCTGCTCCAGACTTCGGCTGTCCAGCCGAATCCGGCCCAGCAGGCCTAGGGCCTGTGAATGCTCGGGCGACTGCCGCAGGACATCAGCCAGCAACTTTTCCGCCTTGGCAAAACAGTCGCGCTTCACCTCGCCATCGATACCCGGACGGTTACCCGCCGAGTAGTGCTGGTTGGCCGCGAGCACCTGGCTCGCAGCTGGCATGGCTGAAGTTTCTGACCTGGCTTGTTCAACGTACATTCGACACCTCGTTAACTGGTACTGCTTGTCTGATCAGAAAAGAAATTAACCCTGCAGCAGCTGGAGAACCTGCTGTGGCTGGGCATTGGCCTGGGCCAGAATCGAAAGGCCAGCCTGCTGAAGCACCTGCTCACGTGAGAGCCGGGCAGTTTCTGCAGCAAAGTCGGCGTCACGAATCCGTGAGTTCGCAACTTCGAGGTTTTCCACCGTGATTCGCTGATTGGTGATGGTCGATTCGAAGCGGTTCTGGATCGCACCCAGGTTGGCACGCTGGAAGTTGATCGTGTTCAATGCGTTTTCAACCGATTTCAATGCCCGAACTGCGCCATCTACAGTGCTGATGTCGACATCCCGAACAAGGCCGCCAGTCTCACTCGAGCCATAGGTGCCTGCGGTGAAGCCGCTGGTCGCCAGGTTGCCGGTCAGTGTGCCGACTTCGATCTGACCAGCGGATTCGAGTGAAATCGTGCTGTAAGTGGTCGCGTTTGCAGGAAGACCCAACTGCCCGGCGTTGACACTCTGGTTGGCGATGGTGATGTTTCTGCCGTCATCGGCGATCAGTCGATAGGTATCGTTGAATGCCTCAGCTCTGACACCAGTCTGTCCAGCCTTGTTATTGACTGCGGAAACCACAGCTCGTTGCACGTCAGCGACTGTATCTGTAGCTGTAACCGAAACACCGTAACTGACGCCGTTGATATCGAAAGTATGCGCGTTGGCAGCAGGGGCGATGACGCCGGCGTTTTGCACGGTCGGATTGGCTTTCGCTGTGACACCAGTCTGTTCCGAAACATCATTGATCGCCTTGGCCTTCGCGATGGCACTGAACGAAGGGTTCGTCTGCGATGCTGTATCGAAGTTAGGCTGGGTCGGACCGACAGGTACGCCGTTGATGACGACATCACCGGCTGCGAAGGCTGTGGCACCGACAGCAGCACCGACGGCACCGCTGTTGTTGCCACTGTAGGTGCCTACCGACAGTCCAGCGTTGCCAATGTTGCCGGTGTCCGTATCCAGTTCGATATTGGAACCGTCGCGGCTCACCAGGGTGAACGATCCGGAGTAAGTGGTGCCAGGTGCACCACTGGACGCTGCGAGACCAAAAGTGCTGGTGTTGGCGCCGGCAGAACTCAGGGTGATGTTGCGGCCATCTGCTGCCGTCAGTTGAACACCCAGCGCTGGATTGCCGCTAAAAGATGCGGTAACGCCCGACTGGCCCGATTTTTCGTTGATGGCCGAAACCACGTTCTCCAGGTTGACCTGGCCCGTCAGCGCGGTGGAGGTTACAAGGTTGACGCTGACGCCATTGATGAGAACCGCCTGGTTGCCGTTGGCAGGCGTATAGGCGGTACCATCAACGAAAGTACCGTTGACCACCGCTTCCACACCAGTGTTCTCTGTTGACTTATTGATGGCTGCCGCCTTCGAAATAGCGCTCTGCGCCTGGTCGAAGCGTGAGACTGTGTCGTCGCTGGCTGCAGAGCCATCGATGGCAAAGCCGTTGATCTTCAGATCGCCGGGCAGCATGGCTGCCGCCTGTGGCTCTGACGAGATACCGTCTGAAGCGGCCGCACCGAGTTTGTCGACCGTGGCACCATCGATACCGAAACTGACCGACTCGCCTTCGTTGGCGCCAATCTGGAATGTCACTGCCGAGAAGGTACCGTCGAGCAGTAGTGTGCCGTTGAAGTTGGTCTGGGTCGATACGCGCTCGATTTCCTGCAGCAGCTGGTCGACTTCAGTGTTCAACGCCTGTCGATCCACGGCGCTATTCGTGGCGTTAGCAGACTGCAGCGCCAGTTCACGAATTCGCTGAAGGTTCTCGGTCATTGCGCCGAGTGCGCCTTCCGCTGTCTGTGCCAGCGAAACCGCATCGCCTGAGTTGCGAATCGCAACCTCAAGACCGCGCACCTGCGAGGTGAAGCGGGTGGAAATGGCCAGACCGGCAGCGTCGTCTTTTGCACTGTTGATACGCAAGCCAGAAGACAATCTTTCCAGTGCGGTCTGAAAACCACTCTGCGATTGGTTCAGGTTGCGCTGTGCATTAATGGACGCCGAGTTGGTATTGATGATCTGTGGCATGTTGTTCCCCTTTGACGCTCTGGAGCGCTGGTCGTGAAGCCGTGACCTCAAAGGAGGCCTGTTGGGAGGGGTTAAGCACGGATGATGCCAATATTGATAATTTGGCCGGACAGCTAATCAAGTGAATGAAATTAAACAGAAATTGCTTAGTTAAAAAATTTGGTGAGCTGCCGTCGCCGTCAAAAAAGCGGCAAGGGCAGGGTGGTGAACATGAAGTGCTGAAAGGAAAAGGCGCTCAAGTCTTGCCGCTTTTTAGCCGATAGATGCATAGATGAAGGGTGATCCCATACCACGACGATATCATCCGAAAGGCTTACATTGTTTTACACAACACTCCCAAAAACACCATAAAGAAAGTTTTTCCCGCGCCGTTAACCTATTCAACAGACAGGCATACAAGATTCAGTCTTGGTTCGGTCTGAACACACAAAGCAGTTGAACTGCAACACGTAGTAGAAGTAACGGAGAATATTATGCCTTCAATCGTCAACACCAACATTGCCTCGCTGAACGCCCAGCGTAACCTGAACCAGACTCAGCGTGCTTCTGATACAGCTCTTCAGCGTCTTTCATCAGGTCTTCGTATCAACAGTGCGAAAGACGACGCTGCCGGTCTGGCCATCTCTACCCGTTTCGATTCACAGATCCGCGGTACCAACGTAGCCATTCGTAACGCAGGTGACGGTATCTCTCTGGCACAAACAGCTGAAGGCGCGATGGACTCCATCAACACTTCACTTCAGCGTATTCGTGAACTGTCACTGCAATCAGCTAACGACACTAACTCAGCTGTAGACCGTAAGGCTCTGCAGGAAGAAGTCAGCCAGCTGGTTTCTGAAATCGAGAACGTTGCCAAGACAACCTCTTTCAACGGCAAGAACCTGCTCGACGGCTCTTTCTCAAGCGCTTCGTTCCAGACTGGTGCCAACGTTGGTGACACTGTAAAAGTCAGTATCGGTAAGTTGGACCAGGATTCACTGGGTAGTGCCCTCACTGCCGGTATTTCCTCTAACGTCAGCAAAACTGCGCTGACTGGAACAGCGGGCGATGCGCTGGTTGCTGGTGACCTGGTGATCAACGGCGTATCTGTGGCGGCCTCCAAGGCTGGCTCCGATACATCTTCGGTAGCCTTTGGTTCTTCTAGTGCGCTTGCCAAGGTAGAAGCCATCAATGCTGTTTCCTCGCAGACAGGTGTTAGTGCTGTTGCCAACGCAAACACTGCAGCAGGTAACGGTGTTGCAGATGCTGCCGCAGTGGTGGCTGCAGGTAACATCGACATAAACGGCACGACCTTCTCCCTCTCCAAAGCTGCCACTGGTGATGCTACGGCAGACCTGGCCGGTGTTGCTGAGACGATCAACACCAAGACTGGCGCCACTGGCGTTGTAGCTACAGTGGTCAAGACCGATGCAGGTGCGCGCATCGACCTTACTGCAGAAGATGGCCGAAACATCACTATCGTAGGTGCGACTGCTGGTAGCTACGGCCTGGCAACTGGTCTGGGTACATCAGGCGGCGCTGGGACAACTGGTAACACCTACGTCGGTGATTACACGCTGCAGAGCAATGACGGTAGCGCGATGAAGCTGACCAGTACTACTGGCAACATCGACAATGCTGGCTTCGAAGTGGGTACTTACAGTGGTACCAACGGTGGCGTGGTAGGTGATAATGCCACTACAGTCGCTCTGGCTGCAGGCGATGTCACCATCAATGGTGTATCCGTAGGTGTCTCAAAGGCGGCAAGCGATACGTCGTCTACTACCAACAATGCTGGCAGTGCGATCGCCAAAGCTGCTGCGATCAACGAAATTTCTGAGCAGACCGGCGTTACAGCCAAGGCTAACGCCAACACAGTGAACGGTGTTGCAATTGGCACGACGCCCGGAGCATTTACCTTTAGCGTAAACGGCGCATCCGTATCTGGTAGCTTCACTGCCGATCAGGGTGGCAACCAGACAGCACTGGTCGAAGCAATCAATGCAAAAGCCGGGCAAAGTGGTGTTACTGCCGCTGCGCTGGAGGGTGACAAGATCACTCTGACAGCTGCTGATGGGCGAAACATCACTATCGGCGGTACTGTGACCGGCACCGGCCTGACCGCTGCGACTACAGCTGCTTCGGTTTCTCTTGAGTCTGCTGGCCAGTTCGACATCGGCACTACTACTGGCAACAACGCGAGAGCGGGTCTTAGCGTAGGCAAGTTCGGCGGTGCCGAATCCGGCACCAAGCTGTCAGACATCGATGTCTCGACTGTTGAAGGTGCAAACAAGGCGATCAAGGCTGTAGACAACGCAGTACAGACGATCTCTTCAAAGCGGGCTGAGCTGGGTGCGATTCAAAACCGCTTCACAGCAACCATCTCGAATCTTGAGTCACGTAGCGAGAACCTCTCAGCTGCAAACTCACGAATCAAGGATGCGGACTTCGCCAAAGAGACAGCTGAACTGTCACGGACTCAGGTGCTGCAGCAGGCTGGTATCTCCATCCTGGCTCAGGCCAACGCCCGTCCACAGCAGGCTCTGTCACTCCTGGGCTAATAACCCAACGGGAACCGCCTTCTCTGCCTCAGGGCAGGGTTGGCGGAACCTTCAAGATCTTCCAAGGCACCCTGCGGGCAACCGCGAGGGTGCTTTCGAGGTACAGGCAGCGGCATATGTACTGCAGCTACAGACAAAGTACAGTAGATCAAGTTACCGCTTGAAGTAAGGTAAAGGGGCAGTGAGGTAACGTATGAGTGACAGACCAGCATTTGATTCAGGACAGAATAGTCGGGCCAGTTCGGTGCCGGCTTTTGTGCGTTCTGGTCAACAGGTGAATCAGGTACAGGTGAGCCAGAGCGATGGCTCGATTGCGGCGTTCTCAGCGGCGCGAGCCCCAGTCCCATCTGTTGTGACTGAGATCAGTGCAGCCGCATCAGCCGCCGCAGCGTCAGAAGAGCAGAAAAGCAGTGCCACTGCGGCAGCTTCGCAGGAACCGGATACCTTGAGAAGCGCAGTCACCAGACTGAACGACTATGTTCAGTCAGTGCAGCGCGACCTCGAATTTTCCTTCGACGAAGAATCCGGCCATTCCGTGATTACCGTCATCGATCGCAACACGAAGGAAGTCGTCAGACAACTCCCGGACGACGTCGCTCTCGAGCTGGCGCGCAATTTGCAGAACAACGACTCAGTGAGACTGCTCGACGCCAGAATCTGACATAGCCAACGCGCTATCGACCATCCCGGCCCGAGGGGCTCATCAGGAAATACAAGGCCTGAGGAGGCCCCGGCTGTGTGGTTACAGACTGAAGCGGAAGAGTCATCTTACGATCAGTAACACAAAAGGGGCAAAGTTTTGCCCCTTTTTGCCGATACAGTTCCTAGCAGTCAGAAATTCTAAAAAAGCTCGTCAGAAGCTGAAAAAGCACAACGCAGAAAGGCGCCGCAAGCGCAGCAGAGATAGTTAACCAATAGCAATTGAGTGGGTAGCACAATGGCAATTTCTTCAGTCGGTATAGGATCTGGTGTACTCACCAGTGATTTGATAGACAAGTTGGCGTCTGCCGAGCGTGAGCCCACCGAAAAACGCCTGGAAGTCAGAACCGAGAAAGCCGAGACAAAGCTTAGCGATTTCGGACGCATCAAGAGCGCGGTTTCAGATCTGCGTCTCAGTGCGCGAACGCTGGCGAGTGCCGATGCCCTGGGCGCAGTAAAAGGCGAGTCGACTTCCGATGCCGTGGCCCTGAGCGCTGGCGCTGCTGCCAAGCCAGGCTCGTATCAGATCGAGGTGTCCAAGCTGGCTACAGCTCAATCGCTGGCCTCCGGATCCTTCGCAGACAAGGACACCACGCCGGTTGGCGCAGGAACGCTGCAGATCAAGGTCGGCGACAAGCTCACCAATGTCACGATCGACAGCAGCAGCAACACCCTGGCTGGCATGGCGAAAGCAATTAACGATTCCGGGAGTGGCGCAAACGCGGCTGTGCTTTTCAACGGCACTGGCTATCAGCTCGTGATCAGCTCAAAGCAGACCGGTCTTGAGAACGCCGTATCGATTACAGCCACCGACAGCGATGGCAACAGCGCCGATGCGTCCGGCCTCTCTCAGTTCAACTTCAATGGCACCAACGCGAACATGACCGAGACCATGCCTGGCCAGGATGCAGCGTTCCGCATCAACGGTCTTGCGTTGACGCGGCCGACCAACAGCATCGACGATGTCATTGCAGGCTCTACGCTGAGCCTGACTGACGTCACTACAGCACCGGCTACAGTCACTATCAAGGCTGATACTGAAAAAGCCACCGAGCGGATGCAGGATTTCGTCGACAAGTACAATGCGCTGAAAGAAATCGTCAACGAAGTGACTGCTTTCAATGCCAGCAGTGGCGAGAAAGGTTCGCTGCTAGGTAACTCGGCAGTCCGCGCCATTGCCGCCGATATGCGCAGCGTCATTGGCAACATGGTGCCTGGTCTTGAAAAGGCCAACGTGCGTTCACTCGCAGAAGTCGGTGTGTCGACCAACTCCACCACGGGTCTGCTTGAATTCAACAGCAGCAAGTTTAGCGAAAAGCTCAAGGCCTATCCTGAAGACGTTGCCGGTTTGTTCTCAGACCAGGGCAGAACCACTGATGCATCGGTTGCCTATTCCAGCGCCAGCATCAAGACCAAGGTCGGCAGCTACGGCATCAACGTTACGCAGATGGCAACCAAGGGTGCCTATACAGGCGCATCACCACTTGCAGCTTCAACAGTCATCGATGCTGATAATGGCGTCTTCAGTATCAGCGTCGACGGCAAGAACTCCACCCCGATTACACTGACGGCGGGCAATTATACGCCGGCAGAGCTGATCACTGAAATTCAGAAGCAGCTCGATGCGAACACAGGCTTACAGAGTGGCGGTGTAGCGGCCAAGGCCACCTTGGGTCCTGGTGGGGAAATTCTGCTCAGCTCAAATGTATACGGCAAGAATTCCAGCCTTGATATCACCGCTGTCGGCGCAAACACAGCGGCAAGTCTTGGCCTGTCGGTTGGGGCCGGTATTGCCGGTCTTGACGTCGAAGGCACGATCAACGGCAAGAAAGCTGTAGGTGATGGTCAGTTCCTGCGATCCGAGGAAGGCGATTCGAGCGGCCTGCGTGTGCAGATTACCGGTGGTACGACCGGTGATCGCGGCAATGTGAGCTACATCGAAGGCGTCGGCGATCAGATGGTGGATAGCATCAATAACATGCTCTCAGCCAAGGGTTCCCTGTCTGTGGCCATTGATGGCTTCAACAAGGAAATTGGCCAGATCAAGGAGGACAAGCAAAAGCTTGATCTTCGAATCGAATCTCTGACAGCGCGACTGGTCAAGCAGTTTGCTTCTGCGGACTCACTGGTATCGCGGCTGAACAACACCGGCGACTTCCTGACAGCACAGCTCAAGGCCATGGCACCGGGTAACAACGATTAAACGAACACAGTACTGAACCAGACACTTTTCCAGCAGTAACGAACATCGGGTAGATATTATGAACGCACTAATGGCTTATCAGAACGTGAACAGACAGACCAGCGTTGTGGATGCGGATCCACATCGCCTCATTCAGCTCCTGTTCGATGGTGCCCTCGAGCGTATCAATATGGCGAAGGTGCAGATCCAGATGCGTAACTTCGAAGGCAAGAACCGCCTGATCAGCAAGGCCATGGAAATCGTTGGCGGGCTGCGTAGCTTTCTTGACCTGGAGCGTGGCGGTTCGATCGCCAGCAGCCTCAATGAGCTGTATCAGTACATCGAGCGCCGCCTGCTCGACGCCAACATCAGCAACAACATCGAAATACTCGACGAGGTCGCTGGCCTGATTCGTGAGATCAAGACTGGCTGGGACGGTATCCGTCCTGAAGTCCTGGAAAAGAAGCTGGTCTAGTCCGGCTTATTGCATCAAGGCGGTAAGGTGGGCCTCCACACTTGCCGCAAGTGCCTCGAGGTGATACCCGCCCTCGAGGCATGACACGATCCGTCCTTCCGCATATACCCGCGCCACATCCACGATCATGTCAGTGACCCAGCGATAGTCGTCCGTCTCAAGCTCGAGGCTTGCGAGGGGGTCCAGCTTATGTGCATCGAAGCCTGCCGAAACAATCAAGAGCTCCGGCTTGAAGGCCTGTAGTCGATGCAGCCAGCCACGCTCCACCACCCGACGAAACATTCTGCTCGTTGAGTGTGCTTCCAGCGGCGTGCACACGATATTGTCGCGGTTGACCGATACATATTTGTAGGGATACAGGGGATGCTCGAAGCTTGAGCACACCATGACCCGCGGATCATCCTTGAAAATATCGATGGTGCCGTTACCGTTATGAACATCAAAATCGAGTATCGCCACGCGTTTGATCTTGCAGGTTTCAAGTGCATGCAGCGCCGCAATTGCGACGTTATTGAAATAGCAGAAACCCATGGCCTGTTCGCGTTCGGCGTGATGGCCTGGTGGTCGGACGGCGCAGAAGGCACGCTTGATGCCGCGATCGGCCCAGGCCGCCTTCTTGCCGAAGACACAATCGACCGCCTGTGTTGCCGAACCGGCCGCTAACAGGGCCGCTTCGAGCGTGGCCGGCATCATGCTGGTATCGCCGTCGATCGGGAACTCGCCCGAAACCGGCGACACGTCGCGCAGGTATTGTATATGGTGAATGCTGTGAGCGAGCTCCAGCTGGTGGGCGCTGGCCTCTATAGCCTTGAAGTGCCGTAGTTCCTTGATCAAGCCACTTTGCTCGAGCCGCTGGCTGATGACCTGAAGACGCTGCGGGCTCTCTGGGTGGAGAGGGCCCATGGTGTGACGCTGAAAGGCGGCATCCTGAAAATAAGCAGTTTTGGGCATTGGTCCGACTGTCGCTGACTGGATCATTAGTCTAGCATACCCGTCATGAGCACCCGATATCTCGACAAACTCTTTGCACCGCGTCACATCGTTGTCGTCGGTGCTTCGGAACGCCCTGCCAGTCTCGGCGGCATGATGCTGCGCAACATGTTGGCAGGGCATGCGGATATTCGTCTCAGCGTCGTCAATGAAAAAGGTTATGACAGCGTTCTGGGGGTCACCTGCTACCGGAAGATTTCTGTTCTGTGCGCTGCCGAGCAGAAGAACGGGATTCAGCCGGACCTTGCCCTGGTGTGCGTGCCGCCGGAGAAAGTCCCTGGCGTCATTCGCCAGCTCGGCCAGTCGGATATACCCATCGCCATTATTGCCACCGGCGGCCTGTCCCGGACCAACTCCCATAGTGGTCGTCCACTGATGTATTCGGTCAAGGAGCTGGGGCTGGAATACGGCGTGCGCATACTTGGACCGGAAACTATCGGTGTCATGGTGCCTGCGCTGCGCCTGAACGCGACGTATATGCACATGAGCGTGAAGCCTGGGCATGTCGGTTTCATTGGCCAGTCAGGTACGGTGGCGAGTGCCGTGATCGACTGGAGCGTGAGTCGCGACATCGGCTTTTCCTATCTCACCACACTTGGCGACGGCGTCGATATCGATGTCGACGATCTGATAGATTTCATGGCGCAGGATCGCAACACGCGGGTGATGCTGCTTCATGTAGAGCGTATTCGTGAAACGCGCCGCTTCATTTCGGCGGTTCGGGCGGCATCACGCTCCAAGCCGGTCATCGTTCTGAAAACAGGGATCAACGCCGAGCTGCAGTGGAACCCGACACCGCTTGCACCAGGCATGTACGATTCTGATGCCCTCTACAATGCCGTCTTCGAACGTGCGGGTGTGTTGAGAGTGCTGAGCACCGACGAGATGTTCGATGCGCTCGAGACGCTTTCCAGAATTCCCAGACTGTACTCCGAAGACATCGCTATCGTGTGCAACGGTATCGGACCGAGCATGCTTGCCAGCGACGCACTCACACGGGCAGGAGGGAAACTGGCAAGACTTTCTGAGACGACGATAACGAAGCTCGACCAGCTGCTGCAGCCATTCTGGGGTCGGCGTAATCCGATTGATCTCGACTACAGTGCCGGTGCGCAGGAGTACGCGGCTGTAGTCGATGCGCTTGATGCCGATCCAGCCATTACAACCGTGCTGGTCATGTTTGCGCCCAACCTCACCGAAGATAGTCTGCAGGTCGCCGACAGCGTGATCGCCGCCAGCGAACGGAGCCTGCTGCGGGTATTCACCTGCTGGCTGGGTGCTGCGACCGTTGGCGAAGCGCGAGACGAGTTTGTACAGCGGGGCGTTGCGAGCTTTGCCACACCAGAGAAGGCCATTACTGCATTCATGCATATGGTCAATCACCGTCGCAATCAGATCATGCTGCGCCAGACGCCAGACTCTTATCAGGATCCGGCGCTGGATCGTCATCGCATCCGCAAGCGCTTGCAGGGGCTCATGAAGAGCACGCCCCGCAGTGCCGGAGAGAACGCCTATCTCTTGCTGCCTGAGTCCGTGCGTGAACTGCTGAAGGATTATGGTCTGCATGTGGCCGAGACCTATTTCTGCTCCACTGAGCAGTGTGTCAAGGCGCTCGTCAAACAGCTGGAAGCCTCAGTTCATGTTAGTCTGCTGCACCGCTTCAACCTCACGCCCTTTCACAATGAGGCCGCCTATACGCCGCGTCAGCGACTGACTACGGCGCGGCTTGAAACCGTTAAAAGAGTGAGTAGCGAAACTGAGGCTGAAGAGGCCTGTCGACTGCTGAGAAAGCGTTGTAGCGAGCTTTACCACAGCGACGATTTTGTCGGCTTCGGACTGCAGCTGAGTGAAGAGGTGAAGTCGGGTATTTCATTCTCGATGGGGATTACACGGGACCCGACAGTCGGCCCGCTCATTTTCTGTGGGGCTTCGGGGGCACGAACCAATGCCCTGGTCGACCGTCAATTTGCACTGCCGCCGCTTAATATGGCGTTAGCCAGAAATCTGGTTACCAAGACCTACGCTTACAAGATCGTACAGGAAGTCAGTCGCGACCCAGAAGAAACCCTGCTCCAGCTCTGCGAGGCGCTGGTGCTGTTGGCACAGATTGCTGCTGATATTCCGGAACTGCACTCGCTGGAGATCAACCCGGTGCGTCTGGATCAGAGTTCATTGCTTGTGATCAGTGCGCGGGCACAACTGGCCGAGCCGGTTCAGCTATCAATCCAGCCGTATCCTCGTGAACTGGTGGAATGGATCATGTTGCCGGTCAGCCGCAGGCGCGTGGAGATCAGGCCGGTGCGCAGCGAAGACGAGGAGAGCCATCAGCAGTTTCTCAGCGAGTTGGGTGATGATTCAGTGCGCATGCGTTTCTTTCAGCTCAGACGCAATTTCTCCCACGACGAAATGGCCGGCATGGTTCAAATCGATTATGACCGCGAAATGGCGTTTATCGCTGTTCACGAGGGCCGAACGCTGGGCGAGGTGAGAATATTTGTCGATGCCGACCAGTTACGTTGCGAGTTTGCGGTGGTGGTACTGGACGAATTGCGCGGTGAGCGTCTTGGCTGGGTGCTGATGCGCAAGGTCATAGAATTCGCGACCGAACAGGGCATTATCGAGATGTTCGGGCTGGTGCTGCCGAACAACCGCGCCATGCTGGCGCTGGCTGCCAAACTCTCCTTCGCCATTCGTTATGACGAGGAAGAGGATGTGATGGTAGTAACCAAGCAGCTCAACGAGCCTGAGCCCTGGCAGGCGGAACGAATGCTGTTACGCCGCGCCTATTAGGTGTTTGCCAGGTAGCTCGGCCAGGTAACTCTGAAGAGCCGGGTGTTCCTACCAGGGCGCGTCTTCGGCTGTTGTTGTCTCTTCAGAGTTTTCGTCAGCAGTCGCTGCGGCAGCCTGATTGGCGTCATTGCTGTCGCCGGCGTCGTCAGCCTGTGTCGATGAATCCGCTTTCGCAGGATCGGCTTGCGCTTCAGTGTCCGCTTCATCGGCGCCCAATGCAGCCAGCAGGTCGTCATGCAGCACACGCATGTCGCTTGTGAACAGATGAAATTCGCTGGCAAACCGATCGGCAATATCACCGTCAGACTCAGGCATGGAATCGATAGCGGCATCGAGCAGCTTGATCCCGCTCAGCGTGAACTTCTCGTCCAGGGAGAAGGACATGCGATCTTCCCAGCTCACATCCAGTTTACTGACGAGTAGTCCGTCTTCGATGTGAGACAATACGGCTTCATTAAGGTTTTCCGAGCCCTTGCACCGAATGCTCATGCCTTGCTGATCCTGACTGGTCAGGGTACAGGCACCGCCGATGGCCAGGTTTGCAGGTTGGCTCTGATTCTTCACCCAGTCAGTAAACTGAAGGGCAGGGTTGACGTCTGGCTTAACGGGCAGGATCGGTAATGAACCGACATCTTCACGCAGTAGCGAGGTAATCTCATCAGCCTTGTTCGCTGAAGAGCTGGCGACTACGAGCAGACCCTTGGTAAGGTCGATATAGGCCTTTGACCAGCTGCTTTTGGAAAACGCGCGCGGCAGTAGTTCAGCGATGAGGTCTTCCTTCATCTCCTGCTTTTCCTTGCGTCTGAGTTTGCGGGCATCCTTCATCTCGATGGCCTGCACACGCTGATCGAGTTTCTGGTTTACCACCGAAGCAGGCAGTACCTTTTCGGCTTTCTGCAGCGAAAATAGCAGACAGCCATTCTGTTCATACACCAGGGATTCGGAGTCGTAAGGCAAGGGGTTCGACCAGCCGAAACGCACTGGCAGGGAACTGCCGGCGCCGCGGTCTTCGCTCGCTGTGCCGCCGTCTGCGGGGGCTTCCTGAAAGCGGGCACTTTCCAGTGCGGCGGCAAGGCTCTCCTGGGTGAAGTCGATATCCTTGGTGAAACGATAGAACGAAACCTGTTTGAAATGCATGAGGGGCATGGGTGCTATGGTACTCTTTGAAGTTGAACAAATAGAATTGCGAGGCTGCGCAAGCCTAGCACATGCGTCAGTAATTGCACTCCCGAATGTAGCCCTAATCCGTGCCCGGGAGCACCAGCCGGAACGATTTTATCATGACTGAATTCCAGCTCTTCGCGACGGAAGGCTGTACCCTGTGCGAAGTCGCCGAGGCAATGCTCGTCGACTTGCTGGGGCGGCATCCGCAGCTCGCTTCGCAGCTCAGTATCGCGTATGTGGATATCGCGGAATCGGAGGCCATGGTCGACGCCTACGGCCTGTCTATACCGGTGCTCGCACATTCCGCGCTTGAGTTACGCTGGCCATTCACGCAAGATGAAGCGCTCGATTTTCTGCGAAGGACGTCTGCTTCCGAGCCATGATAGTGCTGCTTTCACCTGCCAAGACCCTCGATTACAAAACACCGCTACCCGTAAAACCAGAGAGGCTCGAACCAACCGTGCCCGACTATCTGGCTTCCAGTGCGGATATCGTCGACACCCTGCAAAGATACTCACCTGATGAGCTCGGCGGCCTCATGTCTATCAGTGAGGAGCTGAGCCAGCTCAATCATGATCGTTTCCAGCGCTGGCGAATGAATCAGCCGGATGCCGATAATGACTTACGGTCAGCCATATTTGCCTTTGCCGGCGACGTGTATGAGGGCCTCGATGCCTACTCCCTGAAAAAGGGTGACCTGCAGTTTGCTCAGAAGCACCTGCGCATTCTCTCTGGGCTGTATGGCATGCTGCGACCGCTCGACACCATGCAGCCGTATCGCCTGGAGATGGGCACACGGCTGAAGTTCGAGAAGGATGGCAAGGCTTTCAGGAATCTCTACGAATTCTGGGGGGAGCAGCTTGCTGAAGATCTGAGTAACCAGCTGGAAGCCCTCGGGCCCGGCGTACGTAAGGCCGATCGGCTGATAGTGAACCTGGCCTCACAGGAGTATTTTAAAGCCGTCGACAAACGACCATTGCGCCGGAAGGTCATCACGCCCGTATTCAAGGACAGAAAAGGTGACGATTACAAGGTCGTCAGCTTCTGGGCGAAGAAGGCCAGGGGCGCCATGGTGAGGTTCATCATCGACCATCGTATCAAGCGGGTCGACAACCTCAAGAACTTCGACGTCGACGGTTACAGCTACCGGGGAGACCTCAGTGACGAGTCTCAACTCGTATTTACAAGGGGCTAGCGTATTCATTTGAGGCTCCCTCTACTCAACAGAACTATCCAAGGATTTTTTATGAAATTGACACAGATTACTTCCGCACTGTTCCTGCTGCTTTCGCTTGCGGCTAGCGGCATCGCTCAGGCAAAAGACAAATTGGAAGAAGCCGAAATCAAGCGCTGGATTTCGGCGATGCCGGCCATGCAGGCATGGGGAGCAGAAAACCGCGCCAAGCTCGAACAGCATCAGGATCCAAGTAACGTCATGCCTAACTCGCCGGAGGCCATGGTCAAGCCAATCAAGGAAGCAGGCCTGTATGACGAAGCCGAGAAACTGGTGAGCAAGCATGGATTCGACAGCCCTGAGGACTTCTCGGAAACGTCACTGCAGATTCTCAGCGCCTATGCGAGCGTGAAAATGAAAGAGGAAATGGGTCAGGACGTCGATGCCATGTACCAGCAGATGCAGGACGCCAAAAAGGAGCTTGAAAACTCGGGCATGAGCGATCAGCAGAAGCAGATGATGGCACAGCAGTTCGCGATGGCCGAGCAGGCCTACGATGCCATCAAGGCCGTGCCTGAGGCAGATCGCAAGGCCATCCAGCCTTTCATGGCAGAAATTGATGCCGCCACGCAGGCAAAAGCTGCGCCACAGGCTGCTCCGAAGAAGTAAACTTACGTCGGCCTATCAGGGCTGAAGTCGCGTGAGCCGCCATCCGTCGGGCTCACGCTTGGTGTATTCAAGGCGGTCGTGCAAGCGGCTGCTGCGGCCCTGCCAGAACTCGTATCGGCTGGGCACGACTCGATAGCCTCCCCAGTTTTCCGGTAGCGTGATCTCATCACGATCGGCGTACCTGTTCACAGTCTCTTCGTAAATCTTATCCAGCACCGCTCTCGATTCCACGGCCTCGCTCTGCCGACTGGCCAGCGCGCCGAGCTGACTCTCGCGAGGACGAGAGTGGAAATAGCGTTCGTCGGCACTACGCTCCAGTCGAATTGCTTCGCCCTGGATAATGACCTGACGTTCCAGGATCAGCCAGGGAAACAACAGACAAACCTTCGGATTGCTGCTGATTGCACGACCCTTGGCGCTGTCGAGGTTGGTAAAGAAGCAGAACCCCCGCTCATCGAAGCCTTTCAGCAGGACGGTGCGTTGCCGTGGCATGCCATCGGTGTCTGCAGTGGCCAGCACCATCGCTGTAGGATCAAGATTGACCTTGACCGCTAGTGCGTCTTCCATCCACTTGCGGAACTGATCCAGTGGATTGTTCTCGCACGCCTCCTCCAGCAGTACGCCAGTATTGTAGCTGCGCCTGACATCAGCGAGATCGTGACGCGCGACAGCGCCTCCGCCCTTCAGGTCGTCATTCAACTTATCCTTGTCTTTATAGTCACGCGTCATGTGGCAGGCTGCCTCCAGACAGCAACAGCTTGTGAAAAACTTGCGGGGGCAATGGCCGGCTGAAATAGAAGCCCTGTGCCATATCGCAGTTCAGCTGATGCAGCAGGACGCCAGTGGCCTCGTCTTCGATACCTTCTGCTACGACACGAATATCCAGAGCGTGTGCCAGCTCGACGATGGTCTTCAACAGCGCCTGCTGCTTCGCACTCTGGGTGGCATTGTCCACGAATATCTTGTCGATCTTGAGGATGTCGATCGGGAGTGTAAGCAAGTAGCTGAGCGAGGAGAAGCCTGTGCCGAAGTCATCGATACTACACAGGACACCCATCGTTCGCAGTGTGGTCAGGGCAAGCGCGGTTTTCGGCATGTCTTCTATGAAGGCAGACTCGGTCACCTCGATCTCTATTAGACCAGGGTCGATCTGATAGCGCCTGAGCATCTGGTCGATGGAGCCGACAAGATCGCCAAGCTGGAAGTGCTTGGTCGAGATATTCAGCGCGACCGGACAGACCTGGCCTTGCTCGCGCCACTCGGCCAGCTGTCTGCCCACTTCGTCGATGACCCATTCACCTATTTCGACGATGAAGCCGTTTTCTTCGGCACTCGGAATGAACTGGGCCGGCGAAATCGGGTCGCCCTGCGCGGGCTGCCAGCGAATCAGGGCCTCAGCGCCGCGTATCCGACGAGTGGCCAGGTCGATTTTCGGCTGATAAACCAGCTTGAACTCCTTGTTGAGGAGTGCACGGCGTAGGTCCTTCCTCAGCTGCAGCCGGTGATGGGCCATGAGCTCGAGCTGATCGGCGAAGAACTGGAAGTTGTTACGACCTTTCTGCTTGGCGTGGAACATGGCGATATTCGACTTGCGCAGCAGGGTTTCGGGGTTCTGGCCATCGCCTGGAAACAGGGCAATACCGATGGACACGCTGATATGGATGGTTTGTCCAAGCAGGGTAAAGGGTTGGGTAATCTGGTGCAGAATCTCTTCGGCCAGCAAGGTCACCTGGAAGGTGTCGTTCGCGTCTTCCGACAGTACCACGAACTCGTCACCACCATGTCGTGCCAGGGCAGCGCCACGACAGGCGTTTGTGAGGCGCTGTGCAATCAGGCAGAGCAGGCGGTCGCCGAATTCCACACCCTGCAGTTCATTCACGACCTTGAAGCCATCCACGCCGATGAAGAGCACGGCAGTAGACTTCCTGGCTTTGAGGTCACTTGGTTCTCGTGCGGCCTCGCGCTTCAGCCATTCGGTCAGCAGGTTGCGATTAGGCAGGCCGGTGAGTGCATCGTGATGGGAGTTGTGGACTGCCAGCTGCTCGTTCCGCTTGATTTCGGTGATATCACTAAAGCTCCATACTCTGCCGATCGGTACATTGTCGTGCAGCCGAGGCGTAGTGAAGCACTCGAGGAAGCGTTCGTTCCTCAGCATGACCACGCAGCGGCTGGTCTGTTCCGGATACTGCTTGTTGAAGTTCCACACGCTCGTGAGCTCGTCGAGATTATCGACGCAGGTCTTGAAACGGCGCCTGATCTCAAACTTGTCGAGCGGCCGGTCTCTGGGAATCCCGAACATTTTCAGGAACTGCTTGTTGTGGATGATGACTCGACCCTTGAGATCCAGCACCACGATGGCATCCTTGGTCGAGTTCAGGGTGTCCGACAGCAGCTCATGAGATTGTTTGAGCTCGGTAGTGGAGTTATCGAGCGCCTTGTGCTGCTTTTCCAGAAGTTCATAACGCTCTTCGAGATCCCGGTTGGATAGCTCGATGGTGCGTTCGAAGCGTCGTCGCGCTTCGTCATGCTGGGTATAGGCCTCGTCAACGGCATCGAGAAAAGAGTGGGGGAGCTTGTCTGCCGTGATGCTGTGGTCTTCAGCGAGCCGTTCGAGTTGACGTGCGAGCAGCTTGTGACGATTTGGCTCGGTCATAGATCTTTTTCAGCCAGCAAGGTGATCGCCATGGTCTGGTTGTGCAGTCCTGTACCGGCCCTGTCCAGGTCGTGCCGCGGGTCCCGCCCGATTTCGCCATAGGAGTAGAATCCAGCCACTGTGCACCGGTCTGGCAGACCCGCCCCAATGGCCTCGAGCTCCTCGTCGGTTCGCTGACCGAGTGCGGCTCGTCGCGCGTAGCAGCTCACCGCGAGGGCAAAGCTGTCCCCGGCAAAATCCTTCGGTATCATGGCGCTTGCCAAAGCGGTGTCGGCAGCTATACCAGCCGCGCCGACCAGTCCTTCCAGGCCGGCTGTCATAAGACGTGCTTTGGAGCCTTCAGCAATATCACCGGCATAGGTCATCGATGCCTTTTCGTTGTCTACAGCGACAAGCGCACGAATGACTGGCGCGCCGTCGACCGGCGTTACGAGCAGCGGAAACAGCAGCCCGGTTTTCGGCAGGCCTGAGAAGTACTCACCAAGATAGTCGCGGTAGATATCCAGCGCCTGACGGTCATCGAGTTCGTAGAGCGTATTACCGCTGGCACGCGTTACCTTCCGGCTGGCGCCGAGGGCCATCCAGCCCCCCTCGAGCCCAATGCCGACCTGCAGCTGATGGCCGTAAAAGCCTATAGCGCACATCTGGGCTGCGGGTGGTGGCGCATCGCACCAGACGTCGCTGCGTCCGAAGCGGCCATTGTCGCCTGCGAGGCCGCCGGTGATGGTCACCCGGCTCGGTTGGCTGCTCAATGCGGCCTCAATACCGCTTACCAAGCCTGCTCCGCTGACATGCTGAGCATCAGACAGCAAAATGATATGTCTCAGGGGGCGGTCTTCGCTGGCTTTTTCGTAAAGCGATGTGATGAGGCTGCGGCTTTCTGTCTCGCCGGTGTTCTCGCCGTGCAGTGGCAGAATTTCACAGGCAAGATCTGTGGCGTCGAATTCAAGTGATACCAGTGTAACGCCACGGTTACGCACACGTTTGCCAGCTATTTCGCCGGCTGTAGAGCAACCCACGAGATAGGCATGGGGGAAATGCTGGCGAAGCAATTCGAGCCCGCCCGCCTCCTGCACCGTTCTGAAGGCACCAAAGCAAAGTACCAGGTGACGGCGGGGTGCACCCGCAAATGGGGTGCCTGTGGCTGCAACAGGCCCCGGTAGTTCAGGTTGCCATTTCGCATCGGCGAAGCGGTAACTGCTAACCTTCATGATCCGGCTCCGACTCCAGTAAAGCTGTGTATTGCCGCCGTATTCTTCCCGAATACGATGGGGTTCGGCCTGTCGGCGACCGTTCGCAGGCTGCGCTTCCTGAAAGTATAGACAAGGGCCGCGCGTTTGGCGCGCCCCAGATGCTGCGGGTTTGCGGCAAATAAAACCATATTATAAAAAACGTCGACTACACACTGCCATCCCGGTGGCTTATGTAGGTATAATCTCGTGCGCAGGCTCATGGAAACAGCAATAACAGCTAGAAAAAAGGCTTATATAATATGGAATTAAATACGAATATACCGCTCCCGCTTCAAAGGCTTTATCAGTGGGAGCAATCCCGCCCCAGTGACATCTACATGACTCAGCCCATGGGCGGAGATATTGTACAGGACTACACCTGGCAGCGTACGGCACAGGAAGTGCGTCGCATGGCCACCTACCTGAAGTCACTGAATCTTCCAGCGGATGCCAAGGTTGGCATTCTGTCGAAGAACTGCAGCTACTGGATCATGGCCGATCTCGCGATCTGGATGGCTGGCTACGTGTCGGTACCGCTGTACCCAACGCTGAATGCTGAAACCGTTGAGAAGATTCTCGAACATAGTGAGACTCAGGTTCTGCTCATCGGCAAGCTGGATGATTGGAGCATGATGAAGGACGGCATTTCCGCCGACCTCAAGTGTATCTCTACAGCGCTGTCACCAGACGACGTCAAGGCGAAATATCCGCAGTGGGACGACATCGTGGCGAAGAACGCACCGATGCAGGAAAGCCCGACGCGTAAGCATGACGAGCTCGCTACCATCGTTTACACCTCAGGCTCTACTGGCATGCCCAAGGGCGTCATGCTCTCTTTCGGCGCCATGGTTGCTGCCGGTAATGGCGCTGCCAATGCGAACGGTCTGACCAAGGACGATCGCATGCTGTCCTATCTGCCACTCGCGCACGTTTTCGAGCGCTACGCGGTAGAGATGACCTCGCTGGATAAAGGCTTCCGCCTGTTCTTCGCCGAATCGCTCGATACCTTCCTCAAGGATCTCCAGCGCGCTACACCGACAATGTTCATCTCGGTGCCACGTCTCTGGCTCAAGTTCCAGGCTGGTGTTGTTGCCAAACTGCCACAGAAGAAGTTGGACAAGCTGCTGAAGATCCCTGGCGTTTCATTCCTGATCCGCAAGAAGATCCTCAAGGGGCTGGGCCTCAACCATGTCCGTCTGGCCGCGAGTGGATCTGCACCGCTGTCTGAAGACATCATCAACTGGTATCGTCGCCTTGGTCTGGAACTGCTCGAAGGCTACGGCATGTCGGAAAACTTCGCGTACAGCCACATCATGAAGCCAGGCCGGGTCCGTGTCGGCTATGTTGGTGAGCCTCTGCCAGGTGTGCAGCAGCGTATCAGTGCTGACGGTGAGATCCAGATCAAGAGCCCCGGCACGATGATGGGTTACTACAAGGAGCCTGAAAAGACTGCTGAAACCTTCACCGACGACGGCTTCCTGAAGACTGGTGACCGTGGCGAAATCGATGAGATGGGTCGTCTCAAGATCACCGGACGTACCAAGGAAATCTTCAAGACGTCGAAAGGTAAGTATGTTGCACCGGCGCCGATCGAGAACAAGCTGGTATCACATCCAGACGTCGAGATGGTCTGCGTCGCTGGTGTCGAACAGCCACAGCCATACGCACTCCTCATGCTGTCTGAAGGCACCTGGCCGAAGCGCAATACGCCTGAAGTGCGTGAGCGACTTGAGAAGGAGCTGCCGGAGTTGATCAAGTCCGTTAACGCCACGCTCGATCCGCATGAGCACCTGCAGTTCGTGGTTGTAGTGAAGGATCAGTGGACTATCGAAAATGCCTTCCTGACGCCGACCATGAAAATGAAGCGCAACGTCATAGAAGATCAGTACAAGAGCCAGGTCGAAGGCTGGTACAACGCTCGCAAGAAGGTCATCTTCGAGTAAGCGTTAATCTGGTACTGGGAAGCCTCCCGCTGCCAACCGGCGCCGGGAGGTTTTTTTCGTCTACATATTATGCTGTTGCATGGACGCCCTGTTGAGCAGGAGCAGCGGCAGCAAGCCGGCGACGACAATACAAAGAGCCGCGAGTGAGGACTGGGCCAGCTGTTCGTCCGACGCATATTGATAGACGAACGTCGCTAGGGTCTCGAAGTTGAACGGGCGCAGGATTAGTGTTGCCGGCAACTCTTTCATGCAGTCGACAAATATGATCAATGCGGCCGTCAGCAGGCTCGGGCGGAGCAGGGGTAGATGGATTCGCCGGAGTGTGTTGAGGGGACTACTGCCCAGCATGGTGGCCGCCTGATCCATCGAGGGGGTGATGCGTTGCATGCCGCTCTCAATGGAGCCAATCGAAATAGTAGCGAAGCGGGTACAGTAGGCAAAGATGATCGCAAAGGTCGTGCCACTGAGCAGCAGTCCAGTACCTTCACCGGTCCATGCCTCCATGTGGGAGTCGATCCAGTTGTCAGTGGCGGCGAAGGGAATAATGACGCCGAGTGCCAACACTGCGCCAGGCATGGCATATCCGACACAGGACAGTCGCGCGAGCAGCCGATTCACTCGGCTAGGCTGGATGCGTATCGAATACGACAGCACCGTGCCGACGACTATGAGCACCAGAGCGCTCATGCCGCTGAGAAAAAGCGAGTTCCCGGCGTAGCTGAAGAACCGGCTGTTCCAGGACACGTCGAAGTAGCTAATGGCGTAGTCAAGCAAAACGGCGCAGGGCACGAGAAAGCCCAGCGTAATGGGCAGAAGACAGGCGAGTGTGGCGAGCCAGGCATGCCAGCCACGGAGTTTCCGCGGCTGAATCGCGCGTTGTCTGTTGCTGCTTGAGTAGCGCTCGCGACTTCTACGCGAGGCTCGCTCCAGAAACATCAGTAACAGGGCAAAGCCGACCATGGTCACGGCGATCTGCGCCGCACCGCTCACACTCCCCATGTTGAGCCAGGTGTCATACAGGCCAGCGGTGAGCGTCTGTACGGCAAAGTAGCTGACAGTGCCGTAGTCATTCAGGGTCTCCATCAGCACCAGAGACAAACCGACAGCCAGGGCGGGTCGGCAGATCGGGAGCAGAATACGGAAGAAAATTCTAGCGGGCCCGGCTCCCAGCACTCTTGATGCGAGCATGAGGTTATCGGACTGCTCTAGCAAGGCGGTACGGCAGGTTAGGTAGACATAAGGATAAAGTACCAGGGCGAACATGATGACTGCGCCGCCGAGGCTTCTGATATGGGGAAACCAGTAATCGGCTGCCCGTTCCCAGCCGAAGAACGCCCTCAACGAGAGCTGAATAGGGCCGGCATACTGAAGGAGGTCAGTATAGACATAGGCAATGACGTAGGCTGGCACTGCAAATGGCAGTAGCAGCGCCCAGCTGAGCCAGCGGCGCCCTGGGAAGTCGTACAGGGCGATCAGCCAGGCACTGCCAAAGCCCAGTAACGCACTGCAGATGCCGACGCCAAGCATCAATACAATCGTGTTCTGGATATATCTTGGCAGAACCGTCGACCAGAGGTGGGACCAGATCCCATCGCTCGGGGCGATCGAAAGGTAAACGACCGCTGCAATTGGCAGCAGGGCTGCCAACGCAGTGATCAGTGCAACCAGCTGCCATCCTCGGCTATTACGCCGTTTGCGGACCGGCGCGTTGGATACGCCAGCCAGCAGTGGATGGGGCAAGGCAGCACCTGTGGTCATCAGCTATCGAAATCGACCTTGTCGACCAGCTTCACAGCGGCTTCGCGGTGCTTGCTAATCTCATCAAGCGGCAGCTTGTCAGCCTTGAATCCAGACCACTCCTCAAGAAGTCCGCTGCCTTCAACTGACGTGTTCACAGGAAACTCGACGTTCATATTGGCGTACATTTCCTGCGCCTCCTGGCCACTGAGGAATTCCATCAACTTGACGGCTTCAGCCTTGTTGGGAGCCGACTTCGTCAGCACCACACCGCTCACATTGACATGAGCACCGCGACCGTCCTGATTCGGGAAGATCACGTTAACCTTTTCGGCAAAGCCGCGCTGCTCGGGGTCGGCAACCATGGCGCCGTAATAGTAGCTATTGCCGATGGCAAGGTCGCAGGTTCCTTCTGCTACCGCACGGATCTGGTCGCGGTCGCCACCTTGTGGCTTCTGCGCCAGATTTTCCTTCACGCCCTTGAGCCACTTTTCAGTCTCTGCTTCGCCGTGGTGCGCAATCATGCTGGCGATGAGGGCAATGTTGTACTGGTGCTTGCCTGAACGTGCGCAGATCTTGTTCTTCCATTCCGGCTTGGCGAGATCCTCGTAGCTGAGATCGGTGTTCTCGACGCGATCTTTCGAAGCGTAAATATTTCGGGTTCTCAGCGTAAGGCCGAACCATTCGTCATTATTGCCGCGATATTGAGCAGGAATATTCTTTTCGAGCACCTTGGAGTCAACGGGCTGGGTGAGACCGGCATCCACGAGCTCCTGCAGGCGGGCGATATCCACTGTCAGTACCAGGTCTGCCGGAGAGTTCTTGCCTTCGCGCTTCAGTCGTTCTGCCACGCCGTCCTGCGCGAATACAATATTGGTCTTTATGCCAGTTTCCTTGGTGAACTGGTCCAGCATTGGCTGAATCAGAAAGGGCTGGCGATAAGAGTAGATGTTGACTTCATCGGCAGCAAATGCGGGCGAAATGATACCAGCGGCAAGGGTCACCGAGGCCAGGGTTCTGGTGATCAGGCTGCTGGCTGACAGCGTTCGCGACTGAGTGGTTTGTCGGGTCATGGAGGATCCTTACGTTACGTCAGATAAGAATTCGTGCTCATTGCAGCCTTTCTTCAGCTCGCATGATCGCACACTAGAAAAGAGGCTTGAAGAATAATGCAAACCATTCTCATTCACAACCGAAATCATACGCACTGAAGCTTTGACACCCGGATTCCGGCTCACGCAGCTCGGTCAGGCTGGTATACTGTCGATGACGTTCGCAAATGACGATGAGTGGTATTGATGTATCTGATGAACTCCATAAAAGATCTGTGCAAGCCTGTTCGAGGCTCGAAACGGCAAGTGCTGGCTGTATTCACGACTGTGCTCCTCGTTTCTGGCTGCACGACGACAGAAACGCATTACAGTCGCTTCCGTGCGCTTGATAGCAGCGGGGAGCCCCGCGACTTCGTGCTCTACTGGAACAGTGAGCTGCCGAAAAGCTGGTACGGCGGACTGCCCATTGTCACGCCGGTGCGGATCAAGACGCAGTGCAGCGATGAGGTCATCGAGTTTCACAACCGTGAGCGTTGCGGTGCCGCAGACACAAGAACGCCGAATGGTCTCGCAGCCGGCTGGTGCGGCGATACCGATAAGTTTCTGACCTCGGCTGGTCGGGAAATCAAGGGTGACGATGCGCTTTGTGGCTGGATTACCGGCCCGGCAATCGATGGGCAGGGCAATGCGGACTCTACTGCCGAGCTGGGGCGTGAAGTGCTGGTGACCATCGCGTGCTATCCCACGAGCTCCGTGGAGGCGCAAAAACAGGCGAGCAAGGATAAGCCAGGGGAAAGAAAGGCAGGTGCCATTCTGCGTGCCTCGGCAGTGCCGTATCGCCTGACCGTACGTTCTGCGCCGGCCGACAGTCTTTCTGACCGAGTCCCGGAGCTGAGTGAAAAAGCCTGCAGCGGAGACTGAAGTCTCCGTTGTTTCCGGTCCTTACTTGATAATGATACGGAAGTTCTTCAGGTACCAGCGATAGTCGTTTGCGAGCTTGACGTTAACGGCTATCGATGCTTCGCCGGGCGCGGTGCCAGGCTCCAGGAAGAATTCAAAGCTCGAGCTTTCCGGTGAGACCGAATGAACCACAACGGGTGTATCCTCGATGGCCAGCTCCTCGGGGTCAACACAGACTTCGGGCTCCGGTGCGTCGGGATCTTCTTCCTCTTCCTCATCTACGGGAGGCGGAATGGTACCTGGTGTGCCGATGCCGGTCACTGGATCGCAGATTGGCAGTCCACCGTAGGGCACGACCTGTAATTGTGCGACCGGGTGCTCTTCAAGATTGACCAGGCGAATATTTACTCGCCAGATACTGGTGTCGCCTGCAGGTATTGTCAGCACTTCCGGGATGAGGAATATACCTGAGCCCATGGCAAAGTAGGCTTCTTCGGTTTCTTTCGATACGAAGCCTGCCGCGCTGTTGCCGCCAGACAGGCCTCTGCTGACGCTATCGTTGCAGTTACGGTCCTGTGGAAAACAGATGTCATTGAAGAGCGCAGTCTCTGGCGACAGATTGACCGGCGGCGGCGCGTCTTCATCGTTGTTCAGTATCGATGAGCCAAAGGTGTTCGGGTCTACATCGAAGTTCACCAGGGGCGCGAAGGGGGAATCGATGATCTGCTGGCGCGTGTTGTCACCGAGCTGGATGCCATCGTCGTTGTCCTGGTCATCATCGAGTGCGGAGAGGAAACCGGCCTTGTTGCCAACCTGACGATCGTTGGCCGCGATATCGCGTTCGAGCTGGCCATAGGTGGTGATGCCCTTGACGGTGGTGCCGGTATTCAGCCGGGACTGCAGCTCAGGCTGGAAGTCTGGTGGCGTGATATAGCGCTTGGCCTGGATGTTCTCCGCAATGAGGATCGGTCCGATGGAGAAGGTGACGCGCTCACCCGGATAGTACAGATAACGTCCTCGGGCACCAGTGACGCCGCGCTGGGTCTCGGTCTGATAATCCACGCCAGACATGCCCCGGCCCATGAAAAATCCGACCGAGGGCTCGTCACTGCCGGAGTTACCGTCGCTGCACGCACTGCTGAGCAGGCTGCCAAGCACCATGAGTAACAGCGCAAGACTTCTGCCTGAAGACCGGAGAAATTCTGCCGACGGGATGACACCTGCACCGGATCGTACTTTTAAATTAGCCTGCATTCAGAAAGGTCACTTGTCTGAGTTGGAAAAGGCCCCATTATAGGCGGGGGATCGTGCAGGTATAGTGACGCAGATTACATCTTCAGGACACAGTGACATGAACCATGATTGACGAAAAACACCCCTCGGGACCGCAGGCAGCGGTCTCACTGGCGCAAGGGTCAGGCCCGGTCGCATCAGATACCGCTTGGCAGTCAGCCACCGATGCGTCAGCAACAGAGCCCAGCGCCTTATCGATTCGCGGTCTGACCAAGGTCTATGACAACGGGTTCAGGGCGCTCGAGCACATCAACCTGGAAGTTCGTCAGGGCGACTTCTTCGGCCTGCTTGGGCCCAATGGCGCTGGCAAATCGACCACACTCGGCATCGTTTCAAGTCTGGTGAACAAGAGTGAGGGCGAAGTCAGGATTTTCGGTCACGATATCAGCACCGATCTTGAACAGGCCAAGCGCTACCTTGGCGTGGTTCCGCAGGAATTCAACTTCAACATGTTCGAGAAAGTCGAAGATGTGTTGATCACGCAGGCTGGCTATTATGGTATTCGGGCTAATGAGGCGCGTGATGCGGTCGAATACTACCTCAAGGCCCTCGGTCTTTGGGACAAGCGTCGTGAGCAATCGCGTATGCTGTCCGGCGGCATGAAGCGGCGATTGATGATCGCACGTGCGCTGGTTCACGATCCGAGGCTGCTGATCCTCGACGAACCGACTGCTGGTGTCGATATCGAACTGCGGCGTTCAATGTGGGCCTTCCTCACCAAGGTCAATAACGATGGCAAGACCATCATTCTGACGACGCATTACCTCGAGGAGGCAGAGGCGCTCTGTCGCAATATTGCCATCATCGACAAGGGTGAGATTCTGCAGAACGCGAGCACGCACGAACTGCTCGGGCAATTGACGCAGACAACCTTCGTGCTCGATGTCGCGACTGCGGTGACAAGTCTGCCGGTGCTGCCAAATTATCCAATGAGGCTTACCACCGAAGGCAATATCGAGGTTGACGTCAACCGTGACCAGAACCTCAACGAGTTGTTTACGCAGCTGACGAAGGCCGGTATTCACGTCCGTAGCATGCGCACCAAGACCAACCGGCTGGAGGAACTGTTCGTTCGTCTGGTGAATGAAGGCAAGAACTGATGAAACAGAATAATAGCTATCGCGTGGCCTTTACCACCATCGTGGTCAAGGAGATCCGCCGCTTCACACGCATCTGGGCGCAGACGCTGTTACCGCCTGCTATCACGATGTCGCTGTACTTCGTTATCTTTGGCAATCTCATTGGACCGCGTATCGGCGACATGGACGGATATGACTATATGACGTTCATCGTGCCGGGACTGATCATGATGTCGGTCATCACCAACTCGTACTCCAATGTGGTGTCGTCGTTCTTCAGCATGAAGTTCCAGCACAGTATCGAAGAGCTGTTGGTGTCGCCTGTTCCGAATTACGTCATTCTGCTCGGCTTTATCGTCGGTGGTGCCGTGAGGGGCTTGCTTGTCGGTATCATTGTGACAATTCTTTCGATGTTCTTCACCGATCTGCAGGTGCACAATTTTTTCATCGTGATATCGGTGGTCATACTCACCGCGATACTGTTTTCGCTGGGCGGTTTTATCAATGCCGTGTTCGCACGCAGCTTTGACGACATCTCGATTGTGCCGACTTTCGTCCTGACGCCGCTGACCTATCTTGGCGGCGTGTTCTACTCGATCTCTCTGCTGCCCGGGTTCTGGCAGAACGTGTCGATGGCCAATCCGATTCTCTACATGGTGAATGCCTTCCGCTATGGTCTGCTGGGCACGAGTGATATTAATGTTTGGGCGGCCTACGCCATGATTCTGCTGTTCATAGTGGTACTGTTTACCTATTCGCTGTCGCTGCTCAATCGCGGCGTGGGGATTCGGCAATGAGCCAGGACAAGCTGACGCACGGCTCGCTACTCGGCCGTGATACAAGCTATCCGGACAGTTACGCACCAGGTCTGCTCGAAGCCTTGCCCCGACGCCGACCACTTGCCGGAGCCCCCTTTGGTGAAGACATCTGGAACCAGTATGAACTGTCCTGGCTTGACGATGCGGGCTATCCCCGGGTAGGTGTTCTGGAGTGCAGATTGCCCTGCAGCAGTCCAAACCTGATCGAATCGAAGTCGATGAAGCTATATTTCAACTCGCTGAACCAGACGCGTTTCACTTCGTCGGAAATGCTGCTGGCACGCGTGCGGCGGGATCTTTCGGGCTGTGCCGGTGCTGAATGGCAGCTCGCGCTCACACACCCGCTGCCGCTCACTCAGGCGGCCGCCGTCTGTGCGGAAGCTGAGCCGGGCGATGCAGGATTCGCTGTCAGTGTAGGCGAGCGGCAGTGGTCCGAGGCGGTGCTGATCGACGAACTCACGCAGGCGCAGGCATTGCCCGGCCCACAACTGCCTGCACCAGAGGCAGAGCGACGATCGCTGCTTCGCCTGGCAGACAAACGCGCAGTAGACGCATCATCCGAAGAGGTGCTGGTTTCGCATTTGCTGAAAACGAACTGTCCGGTTACGGGGCAGCCAGACTGGGCAAGTGTGCTGATCTGGACTGGGTCGGCGGAGCAGGGACTCGATTCGGGGCATCGAGTAGATCGCCAGTCGCTGCTGGACTATCTGGTCAGCTACCGACAGCACTCAGGTTTTCACGAGCAGTGTGTGGAGGAGATCTTCAGCGATCTGGCAGCCCTGCTAGGCGACGATCGAGGATTGCTTGTATACGCCCGCTATACCCGCCGTGGCGGTATTGATATCAACCCCTGGCGTAGCAACGTGCCCGCCCAGGTGGCCAATACCAGGCTGGTCCGGCAATAGTGCCAGCACGCGGCGTCAGGTGACGTCGCGAAGCTTTTCCAGCGCCTTTTCGAGCGACTGCTGAATACGCTGACGATCGTCTTCGCCGATTTTGCTCGAGTCCATATACATGGCGAAACCCTCGGCTTCCTGCTCAAGGAAGCTCTGGTTGCGGCCCATGTCGCGTCTGAAGTCGACCACTGAATAGATCGGAACAGGCTTGTTAAAGCCTTTCACTACGATTTCGCCTTTGTCGCGGCACAGGATCATGTCTTTGATCAACGAGAAGGTTTCGAAGCCCACCAGAATTTCGCCTGGCTCAGCCAAGGATTCCAGCCGACTGGCCAGGTTTACTTCCTTGCCGATGATGGTGTAGTCCATACGGTTTTCGGAGCCGAAGTTGCCCACTGTACAGAATCCGGTGCTCACACCCATTCGCACTTCAAGCGGTGCCCGAACACCGGTGCTGCGCCATTTCTGCCGCAGGACCTTCATGCGCTTGCGCATTTCGATGGCCATGGAGACACAGGCCAGGCTGTCTTCCTTCGAGCCGCGGCTGGTTGGATCGCCAAAGAAAATCATGATGCTGTCGCCGACGAATTTGTCGATTGTCCCGCCAAATTTTAATGCAATCTGCGCCATCTCATTGAAGTAGGTGTTCAGCAGATCGGTCAGGCTTTCCGCCTGTATTTCCTCGGACAGTTCGGTAAAGCCCTTGATGTCGGAGAAGAAGACCGTGAGCTTCTTGCGTTGTGTTTCCAGTTTCACATCGCGCTCGCCGGTAAAGATCGACTGCCATACCTGAGGCGACAGGTATTTCGCCAGCTTGTGTGACAGGGCGATCGACTGCTCGCGTTGCATCTGGATTTCGGTTTTGGCCAGCATCAGTGCCCTGGATTGCAGGTGGATGTAGTGCGCCGATATACACACGAAAAGAGCGGCAAACAGAATGCTGGCAAGCGTGAGCAGTGGCGGAGTCATCGGCGCCAATGACAGGCCCAGTGTGAGGGAAGAGACCGTAAGGCCGGCCAGCAGCGCAAGGTTGCCGACGAAGAATGCCGTAAGCCCACCGACGATGATGAGGCTGAAATAGACCATGATCAGAATGGCGAGCGAGGGCGTCACGCTGAACTGCAGGAGATTGAGAATGAAGCCAGTCAGCAGACAATCGAAATACAGCACGCGCTGGCGAATAGAGAGGTTGCCGTGAACGTGCCAGTATCGCATGCCAAAATACAGTAGATGCGGCCACAGCATTGCCACGGGCACCAGCCAGACAAGGCGCTTGTCGAAATGCTCAAGCACGATGCCGCTTACGATGATGCCGACGAAGAGCATATAGCCGAGTATGCGGGCGCTATAGTCGGGCATGGGCGGTGAGACGTTACCCATGGTGCCCGGCAATTTGCGCGGCGGCACAGTCTGTCCGCTACGACCCTTCTTGAGTACAGCCATCTGATTCATGCGTCAGATATGAACTCTGTTCAGCAGGATGTCACGATACATGACGAAATCCGCCAGCAGGCTGTACAGCGGGTGTTTGAAAGTGGCAGGGCGATTGTGTTCAAAAAAGAAATGCCCGATCCATGCTGGCAGATAACCCAACACGGGGAGTAGCAGCAGCAGCTTGAACTTAGCTGTAAATATCGCGACCAGGAAAGTGGCAATGACCAGCGAGGTGCCGATGAAATGGAGCCTGCGGCACTGTATATTGCTGTGCTCCCTGAGATAATAGGGGTAGAACTCGCTGAACGATGCAAAATTTCCGATCTGCTTCGGCTCCGTAGTCATCGTTGCCTCCTTTTGATAAAGAAACTGTCAAGCACAGGTAAACGCATGGGCAGATAGCGCACAAGCACGCATTGCAATCTGCCTGACGCTGTGCAGACTAACAGGTTTGCCAAATGTTGGCATTTCCTTTTTCGGATGCTCCAGATGACTGATCACGCCACTGAAATTTCTGCCGCTGCCGACGCTGGAAGGCGCTTTGTCGCTGAATTCCTTCACAACCGGCAGTCCGAGCCAAAGCTATGCGAGCCAGCGCCCTCCGAGGCTGAACTGCGGTCGATTCTGCCGGCAGTTTGCCGCAGCCCCGACCACGGCAATCTCAAGCCTTATCGTTTCATCGTGCTTACCGGCGAGGCTCAAAAGCAGCTTGGCACACTTTTTCTGAAAGCTGAAACACAGGATGCTGGTGAAGCTGGTCTGAAAGAAGGCAAGGCGGAAAAGATTCTCGGCAAACCCTTGCGGGCGCCGATGATCATCGTTGGCGTGGCGCGCCTCGATGAGCAGCACAAGGTACCCGTTATCGAGCAGTGGCTTGCTGCGGGTTGCGCGGTTCAGACCCTCTCACTACTGCTCGAGAACAGTGGTTATGGCGTGATGTGGCGTAGTGGCAGCTTTGCCTATAGCGAAATCGTACGCCAGGGTCTGGGCCTGGCCGATAATGAGCAGATCTGCGCTTTTCTCTACTGCGGCACTGTAGAGCAGCACAAACAGAACCGCCCCGCCTTGCCCTCAGAAGATACCCTCATAAGCTTCTGCGACCAGCTCTGATCCTGCCGCCGTGGCGAGCCTGCCGCTGCCGCTTGCCGAGCGGTAGCCGCTTGCCGTGTTTCCACATGCTCACGCCGGTTTTCCGACGCCTGCTTTCGATAACTCGCTGATGTAGAAGATTTACCCACCTCTGGCACCGCTTTTGCTTTGTACTGTGAAAACGACTGACATGTTCAGCTAGGGATTTTCACAATGACGATATCGATGAGCAATGCACTGGGTAATCATGAGCAAGGCCTGCTGATGCGCTCGCGCAGGGCGGAGGTTCTTTCCAATAACCTGGCCAATGCCGATACGCCGAATTTCAAGGCGAAGGACCTCGACTTCAAGGCGGCGATGCAGGCGGCAAGTAGTGGCCAGTCGGCCGGTCGGGTGCAGGTCGACAAGACACATGAAGGTCACATGCAACTTTCAGGCTCAGGCGGCGCGGACATCCTGTATCGCGTGCCTTCGCAGCCCTCGATCGATGGCAACACTGTCGATAGTCAGGTCGAGATCGCTGAGTTCTCAAAGAATGCCGTGGAGTTCCAGGCTTCATTCCAGTTCCTGAACGCCAAGTTCAAGGGCCTGACCTCTGCCATTCGTGGCGAATAAGCAGCCCTAGATAGAGGATCGACGCCATGTCACTGCAGAACATATTCAACGTTGCCGGCTCAGGCATGTCAGCACAGTCAATCAGGCTCAATACCGTATCGAGCAACATCGCGAATGCGGAAGCTGCGAGCTCGAGCGAAGGCGATACCTATCGGGCTCGCAAGCCGATTTTCTCGGCCATGGCGCATGAGCAGATGCGGCTGCAGGGCAGTCTCGGTATCGATAGCTCCGGCTCCAGTCCCTATCTGTCTGGCTTCGATAGTCAGGCAGAGCAGGCGGCTAGCCAGGGTGTCGGCGTCAAAGGTATCGTCGAGAGTCAGGCGCCGCTGCAGCCTCGTTACGAGCCGAACCATCCTTCGGCAGACGAAAACGGTTATGTGTTCTATCCGAATGTAAACGTGGTAGAGGAAATGGCTGACATGATCTCCGCCTCGCGCAGCTTCCAGATGAACGTGGAAGTCATGAATACCGCCAAGACCATGATTCAGCAAGTGCTCACGCTTGGCCAGTAAAGCCCGGTTTGATGACCAACAGACAACGACTATGACAAGTGTAAAGAGGCCACTGGCATGACCGACATCAGCTCGATAGGCAAATCCGCGCTGGAGCAATACGCGCCGAAGCCCGCGGAGATCAAGCACAAGAACGAGCTTGGCAAGAACGAGTTTCTGAACCTCATGATTGCGCAGCTGAACAACCAGAGCCCGCTGGAGCCGCAGGACAATACGGCTTTCGTGGCCCAGCTCGCGCAGTTCAGTTCGCTCGAAGGTATCACTGAACTGAATAACTCGGTCGGCGACATCGCTGGCGAGTTTCGTAGTGCACAAGCTCTGCAGGCTTCGGCAATGGTTGGCCGCAGCGTGCTGGTGCCGGTTAGTAGCGGTACCTTGCCACTGGGCGGCACGATTTCAGGCATCGCTGAGGTGCCAAATGGCTCAGGTAATTTGACCATGAAGGTTTATAACAAGGGCGGCGCCCTCGTAAGCCAGAGTGATCTCGGCCAGAACCAGGTTGGCGATGTCAAGTTTACCTGGAACGGCCGCAACAACAAGGGTGAACCCATGCCTGCTGGCTCGTATCGCATAGAGGTCGAAGGCTCCTTCAACGGAGAGACCGAACGGGTGAAGAGCTTCCTGGGCGCCAATGTCGATAGCGTTTCGATCGCGACGGATGGCGGTGTGAAGCTGAATCTGGCGGGGCAGGGCAGTATTGCCATGTCTGAAGTCAGACAGATCTTCTAACAGTTTAAGAGTTGTAATCAGGATTCTAGCTGCATCGTTTGATCGAGCGGCTGAGTAACAAGCCCTAAGGGGCATAGCTGTACATGATAGAGGTCTTTCATCATGCCATTTAACGTCGCCCTTACCGGCCTTCGCGCCGCCAACACCGATCTGGAAGTGACTGGTAACAACATTGCCAACGCCAGCACCACCGGCTTCAAGCAGTCACGTGCAGAATTCGGTGATATCTATTCAAGCAGCTTCCTGAGCACCGGTTCTGCGCGGGCCGGCGATGGCGTGCGGGTGCAGAGCATCTCACAGCAATTCAGTCAGGGTGCGATCTCGATCACTGAGAACGGGCTGGACCTGGCCATTGATGGTGAAGGCTTCTTCGTCCTGAACGACGGCGGTGCACAAACGTTCTCACGAGCGGGCGTCACGCGGGTGGACAAGGACGGCTATGTGGTCAACAACACCGGTGCCCGGCTCCAGGGCTTCCCCGCAGATGAGGATGGTGCCGTGGGTGGTGTGCTCAGCGACCTCCGAGTCGATGAATCAGCGCTGGCACCGAAGCGTACGACGGAAGTTCAAGCGGTCATCAACCTGGATGCCTCGGATGATATCCTCGTGGAACGAGGCAACGCCATTGCCACGAATGCTGCGATCATCGGAACGCCCAATGCCGGTCCGGCTGGTTCACCAGCTGTGAATGGATATCCGGGCCAAGCGCTGATGATCACACAGGCCGACGGCACCACCCAGCCTCTCTTCATAGCGCCAAACACTAGCGCTGACGCTATCTCCTCGCAGCTCTCAGGTGTTCGCAATATCGATTCGACTGCCATTGCTCAGGCCCGATTGACCTCAGCGGGCTATAACAATGCGTCTGGCAATATGGGAATACTGATCGATGGGGTAGCCTTCAACGGCTATTCTGATCTGACGCAGCTTGGCAATGCCATCAATGCCTCGCCGACACTTGTTGGCGTTTCTGCGGTGCTTGTAGGTCCCGCGCCTACTGGCGGCAACCCCGATACCCGTGACCTGGTACTGACCAAAGACCGGGGTAGCGATCTTAATTTCGCCATAAACGGACCAGCCAACGGCGACAGTTTCGAGATTGCCGAGGTGCCTGCCGATTCCATTCAGAATAATCAGGCCTTGCCTGCGCCCGTTACACCACGCACCTTGCAGGTCGGTGGCAACGAAGTGGCGACTGTGGGTGGACGGGTGCAGCTCAATCTGAGTGGCGGTGTCACGATCGTTGACAACACTGCCGCATATAACACCGCCAACCCACCACCGGCCGCGCAATCGACTAACAATGGCCTGGTCTCTGACTTTACGGGTGCGCCCTTCGTCAATAACGTGTTCGATCCATCCGAAGAGCGCACCTACAACTATGCCACTTCCTCCACCGTGTATGACAGCCTCGGTAACTCACACGTACTGACAAAGTTTTTCGTGAAGGAAGCGCAGACCGAAACTTCGCCAGATAATCTGTGGACCATGTATGTGCAGATCGACAATGCTGATGTCGGCGATCCGCTCGTAGCTGGTGGTGCCGCTACGCGCGCAGCGTACTCGCTTGTATTCAACGAGGATGGCTCCTTCAACGAGGTGGAATCGGACGAAGTGCTGATCTCCAACTGGACGCCGCTTGATGCTGAAGGCTCGCCAAATGGTGCGGTTGGGCCGATCAACGTGATCAACGGCGGCGTATTGCCGATCCCAACGCCACCTAACAGCTCAAACTTTCAGATCGACGTTGCTGAGTTTACCCAATACGGTTCTGATTTTTCGGTCAATGATCTGCAGCAGAATGGCTCGACGACTGGCCGGTTGGTTGGCCTCGACGTCGCCCAATCTGGTGAGATATTCGCTCGTTACACCAACGGTGAATCAAGAGTGCTTGGCATCGTGGCTCTGGCCAGCTTCAACGATACACAGGGACTGGCGCCTGTGGGCGATACCGCCTGGGTCGAAACCTTCAAGTCCGGCAACCCCGTCATAGGTGCCCCTGGTACTGCCCAACTTGGTGGTATTCGCGCCAGCGCACTGGAAGAATCCAACGTGGATCTGTCGCAGGAGCTGGTTGGTCTGATTCTTGCTCAACGTAATTATCAGGCAAACGCGAAGACCATTGAAACGGCCAATGCCATCACTCAGACCATCATCAACCTCAGATAATGAGCGTTGAGGCCCTGAGCCGGTGATGAAGCTGCAGCCCGCGTCTGCCGTGGTTCCAACGAACTTATTGGGAGTACGATCTCGTGGATAAAGGCCTCTATGTAGCTATGACGGGTGCCAGACAGGCGATGACTGCACAACAGGGTCACGCCAATAATCTGGCGAACGTCAACACCACCGGCTTCAAGGCTGACCTGCATCAGGCCAGAAGTATGCCGGTGTACGGCCAACATTTTCCGACCCGTGCCTATGCGATGACTGAAAATCCTGCCACCGACTTTGCCGGTGGCTCGATGATTCAGACCGGCCGTGATCTCGACGTCGCTGTCGAAGGTGAAGGCTGGCTTGTCGTGCAGGCGCCGGACGGTAACGAAGCCTATACCCGCGATGGCGGTCTACAGGTCGACGTCAACGGCGTACTGCGCACAGCCTCTGGCCTGCCGGTGCTTGGCGATGGCGGGCCAATCGTGCTGCCGCCTGCTTCGAAGATGGCGATCGGTGGTGACGGCACCATTTCAGTCATTCCCCTCGGCGCGCCACCCGAAGAAGTGGTCGTTGTCGATCGAATACGTCTCGTTAACCCTGATCCCAAGGAACTTGGCAAGGGCCCCGATGGCCTGATCAGGTTCCGGGAGGATATCGACGCAGCGCTCAACGCTGATCCTGCGCTCGCCGGCCAGCCTGTCGAAACGCGTGAAGCCGAAGCTGACGGCACGGTTCGCATAGCTTCCGGCTTTCTCGAAACATCGAACGTGAATGCCGTCGGAGAAATGACGGAGATCATCTCACTGGCTCGTCAATATGAGATGCAAGTGAAGCTAATGGGCACCTTCCAGGAGAATTCCGAGAGTTCGGCACGCTTGTTGCAGCTGTCATAGTAAGACAGTGAACAACGGCAGTAGTCTGCCGCTTTCGGGAGAATCGCAATGCACGGTGCCTTATGGGTCAGCAAGACTGGTTTGAGCGCGCAGGATACTGCCCTCAAGACCATTTCAAACAACCTGGCTAACGTCAACACGACCGGCTTCAAGCGCGACCGTGCGATGTTCCAGGATCTTCTCTATCAGATCGACCGCCAGCCAGGCGGTCTGTCCGCCCAGGATTCCACGCTACCTTCCGGTTTGCAGATCGGTACTGGTGTTCGCGTCGTCGGCACTCAGAAGCAGTGGACCGAAGGTAATCTTCAGGTTACTGAGCAGCCGCTGGATGTTGCCATAAACGGCAAGGGTTTTTTCCAGATTCTCATGCCAGACGGCACTATCGGCTACACGAGGGACGGTCAGTTTCAGCTGAATGCGGACGGCCAGGTCGTCACGCCCGAAGGCTATCAGTTGCAGCCAGGGCTCGACGTTCCAGAAGACGCCGGCGTATTGACTATAGGCGCCGACGGCACGGTGTCTGTCACCGTGGTTGGGGATGCTCAGCCCCAGGCACTAGGCAATCTCAACACTGTTTCCTTTATCAACCCGGCCGGCCTCGAAGCCATAGGCGGCAACCTGTTCCGTGAGACCAATGCGAGTGGTGCGCCAGAAGAAGGTGTACCTGGGCTCAACGGCCTCGGCACCTTGATTCAGGGCAGCATCGAAACCTCGAACGTCGAGGTCGTCGAGGAGATGGTCAACATGATCACCACACAGCGCGCCTATGAGATGAACGCCAAGGTCGTGACCACTGCAGATCAGATGCTGCAGTACATCACTCAGAACCTTTGATCTGTTTTTGACCTAGCTCGGTGACTCTCATGATTTTAAAGCTTTCTTTCAATCTGGCGGTGCTGCTGCTCTGTGTGGGCGCGACGGCCTGTGCGCCCGTGATGCGTGAGCAGATCAAGCCGGGCGATCCGAATTATGCGCCGGTCAGCATCCAGGAGCTGAGACAGCCTGCGCCGGTTGATGGCTCCATTGCGTCTTCAGCGCCGGGTTTTTCATTGTTTGGTGACAAGACCGCACATCGTCAGGGCGATCTGTTGACCGTGCTGTTGCAGGAAACTACACGGTCCTCCAAATCAGCTGAATCCTCGATGAGCAAGAAAGGCGATATCGCCATCGGTAATCCCCGACTTTTTGGCCGGGAAACCAGTCTGGGTGGTCTGGATCTGAGTATTGCCGGCAGCTCCAGCCGCAGTTTCGATGGTGAAGCTGAGGCCGATCAGAGCAATAGCCTCATCGGCAGTATCAGCGTGACCGTCTCTGAAGTACTGCCAAATGGTCTGCTGCGCATACGCGGTGAGAAATGGCTGACGCTGACTGAAGGCGACGAGTATATCCGCCTGTCAGGACTGGTGCGTTCAGATGACATCGGCGTGAACAACACCGTGATGTCGAACCAAATCGCTGATGCGAGAATCGCCTACTCAGGCACCGGCAGCTTCGCTGATGCCAACAGACAGGGCTGGCTTGGCCGGTTCTTCAACTCTGAATGGTGGCCGCTGTAATGAAAACGAAACTGGTGGTTGCAGTATTACTGGCAGTGGGCGCCATGCTGTCCTCTCTTTCACAGGCTGAGCGGCTGAAAGATATCAGCAGCATCGCGGGTGTTCGGAGCAATCCGATCATCGGGTATGGTCTTGTCGTCGGTTTGGATGGCACAGGTGACTCCGCGCCGTTCACCAATCAGACCTTCAGAAACATGATGAACCGATTCGGCGTGACCATTCCGCCAAACGTCAATCCAAACACGAAGAACGTGGCGGCTGTGACTTTGCATGCTGACTTGCCTGCCTTTGCCAAGCCTGGGCAGCGCATCGACATTACCGTGTCGTCTATCGGCAACGCCAAGAGCCTGCGTGGCGGTAGTCTTCTGCTCGCCAATATGCGTGGTGCGGATGGGCAGGTCTATGCGACAGCCCAGGGCAATCTTATCGTTGGCGGTTTTGGTGTCGAAGGCGCTGATGGCTCGAGCGTGACGGTCAACCAGCCAAGTGTGGGCCGTATTCCTAACGGTGCGAGTGTCGAGCGTAGTGTACCGACTTCGTTCTCCGAGGGAGACACCATTACGTTTCAGCTGAACTCACCGGATTTTACTACGGCCAAACGCGTACAGGAAGCCATTAACACCATGTTGGGCGAGGGTGTGGCCAGTGCAGTCGATGCCAATAGTGTTCGAGTGCAGGCGCCGCGTGATGCAGCCCAGCGTGTGAGCTATCTGTCGATCCTGGAGAATCTGGATGTCGAGCCTGGTACAGAGACGGCTCGTATCGTGATCAACAGCCGCACCGGCACCATCGTGGTGGGTCAGAACGTCAAGGTCTTGCCGGCTGCAGTCACTCACGGCAGTCTGTCTGTCACTATCAGTGAGAGTCTGGGCGTGAGCCAGCCTAACGCGCTCGCAGGTGGTGAGACCGTCGTCGTGCCTGATACCCAGATCGATGTGAACCAGGAGCCTGCGCGCATGTTCCAGTTTGGCCCCGCGACGACGCTCGCCGAAATCGTTCGTGCGGTCAACCAGGTTGGTGCGGCACCCGGCGACGTCATGGCTGTACTCGAAGCCTTGAAACAGGCTGGCGCCCTTCGCGCCGAATTGATCGTCATATAGGCTGGGGCAGAGGCACCGTCATGGCAAACACCACAGGCACTTTCGGCAGCACATCACTGTTGAACCCGGCTGGTTCGTCTGCGGCCATGACAAAAAAGTATGCCGCCGACGCCCAGAACTATAACGACCTCAGTGCACTGCAGGGTCTGAAGGCCAAAGGCGCAGACAAGGCAGAAGCACTGAAGACCGTCGCTCGTCAGTTCGAAGCCATCATGATGAACGAAGTCATGAAGAGCATGCGTGCGGCGAATGAAGTTTTCGCCAAGGATAGCCCCTTCAATTCGTCTGCCACCGACATGTATGAAGATATGCTCGATCAGCAGATGACATTGAATATGTCTACCGGCAAAGGCTCAGGTCTGGCCGATATGCTGGTCCGTCAGCTTGGCGGCCGCTACGGTCTTGATGCCAATGGCGATCCGAAAGACAGCGCCTCTGAAAAAGCCTCATCCGGTAACTGGAGAAGCCTTGCAGAAACCGCTCGAAACGTGCCTGCGATTCAGCTTCGCGAAGCCGAGCAGCAGGTGCTGGATGAAGTCGACGCGCTTGTAGTCGATGCGGACCGAATGAATCCTGCCAGGGCTGAGCGCATCGCTGAGGAAGCCAGTTCGCCAGCTCCGACCGTTGCTCAGCCTGCCGACCCTGTCCGTTTCGAAACTCCGGCTGAGTTTGTCGAGACACTGTTGCCGCACGCGCGCAAGGTGGCCGATGAGCTGGGTGCGGACCCCAAGGTTTTGCTGGCCCAGGCAGCACTGGAAACAGGCTGGGGCAAGCACATGATCACCGGCACCGATGGTGCGCCAAGTTATAACCTGTTTGGCATCAAGGCCGGCAGTGAGTGGACTGGCGACACGGCTAAAATTCTCACTACCGAGTACCGCGGCGGTGTGGCTATGAAGGAGCGCGCCGAGTTCCGGGCCTATGACTCCTACGCCGATAGTTTTCAGGACTACCTCAAGTTCCTGGCTTCGAAGCCGCGCTACGCCGAAGCCGTTGCGGTCGCCAATGATCATGTTGGCTTTTCCAACGCACTGCAGCAGGCTGGCTACGCGACCGACCCCGAATACGCCAGCAAGATACAACGCATCGTGCAAAGCACCTATCTCAGGTCTGCCTCACAACAGACCGCTGACCCTGGCGTGGGAGATATCTGATGTCTGGTTCATTACTGAATATTGGATTGAGTGGTGTACTGGCGCATCAGACCGCGCTGAGAGTGACGGGCAACAACGTTGCCAACGCCAATACCGAAGGCTATACACGTCAGCGTGCCGAGTTTGATCAGCTTGGTGGCCAATTCACTGGTGCAGGTTATCTCGGTAACGGCGCTCAGATCACTGACATCAAACGTCTAACCGATGCTTACCTGCAAACTCAGGTCCGTAGCGACACGTCCGTGTCTGCAGAAGTCGGTATCGTGGCTCAGAACCTCGAGCAGATCAACAACCTGCTCGCCGATCCGAGCACCGGCATTTCACCGGCACTGTCCGATTTCTTTGGCGCATTGCAGGCTGCCGCAGAGGACCCGTCGTCAGTGCCTGCGCGTCAGGAGCTTCTCTCACAGTCGAGCCGTTTGGTCGACCGGTTTCGGCTGATAGATGACCGCCTCACTGCACAGGCTTCATCGGTGGAGGCGAGTATTCGCAGCCAGGTCGCTGACGTCAATGGTCTGGCTGCGGCGATCGCCGAGGCCAACAAGGCCATCGTAACGGCCCAGGGCGCGGCCAATGGTAGCCAGCCCAACGATCTGCTCGACAAGCGCGACCTGCTTATCAAGGACTTGGCGACCAAGGTTTCAATCAATGTCATTCCGCAGGATGACGGGCAGCTCAACGTTTTCATCGGCAAAGGGCAGGCGCTGGTCATGGGCTCCAGCTCAAGCTCCATCGTCGCGCGGGAAAACGAAAATGATCCGTCTTCGCTCGAGATCGCAATCGGGAAAAATGGACGCTTCGTTCAGATCACCCGCGAGATCACCGGTGGAGAACTGGGTGGGCTCATTCGCTTCAGAGAAGACGTTCTCCACCCGGCGCAGAACAATCTGGGGCGCCTGGCTATCTCTATAGCAGATCGGGTAAACGAGCAGCATCAGCTCGGCATGACCCTGGAAAATCAGTTCGGTGGTCTATATTTCAACGACGTCAATTCCGACGAAGCCATGCAATCACGAGTAGTGGCCAATGCAGCGAACGTTGAGCCCGATGACCGCGTGGTCTCGGTCCGAATCGAGGATACCACGGCCCTCAGCACTCGCGATTATGCAATCGAATTCACGGGTCCTGGCCGCGACGACCTGGTTGTAAAGGACGCAGTATCGGGCGCGACCATTACCCGAACCACGCTAGGTGGCCTTTACCCTGCCAAGTTGGAGCTGGATGGCATGGTCATCCGGTTTGAGTCCGGCAGCTTCCAGCAGGGTGACAGGTTCCTGATTCAGCCCAGCCGTGGCGGTATACGCGGCCTCGGTATGGTCGTGGACCGGGTAGAGGATCTCGCCCTCGCCGCGCCCATCAGGACTGAGAGCCAGAAAAGCAATATCGGGACCGCCGTCATCAGCCAGGGCAGCCTGGTAGATAGTCGTAGTCTCAATACCAGTGAACTCCTGCCTGGCTTCGCTAGTCCCTCTGAGCTGACGCCCCCGCTGGTGGTTCGGTTTCTCAATGAAACCACCTATGAGGTGCTGGATAATAGTGATCCTGCCAATCCGCAGCCGCTGAATCCGCCGATGTCGAACCAGCGTTACGTGCCCGGTGTTCAGAACCAACTGTTTTCGGCCGACCCATTCGCGGTGCAGGTGTCTTCGGATGGCACCAGCATTTCGGTTATTCAGCCAGTGCAGGCGCTTTCTGGCACGATGCCCTCGGCGCTGCTGCCCAATGGTTATGGCGCTCAGACAATCGCCATAGAAGGTCGCAATCCGCAAACAGGCGCGATCACGACCTATCCTGCGATCAATGTACCGCCAAACTCGACGGCAGGTAGTATTGCTGCCGCACTTAATGGCACGCCGGGCATCAAGGCCTCAGCCTATACCGATCTGCAGCTGAGTAACTTCAGTGACGGCGGTACGCCGGGCACGGCTGCGCTCAGGGTTACGATAGCCGGTACCAATGGCCAGCCGCCATACAGTTTCGAGGCGACTTTTGCTGACCCGGTAGCTGACAGCCCCGCCGCCATTGCCGATGCCATCAATGCTGATGAAGGTATGAAGTTACTGGGCATCGTTGCTCGCTCTGACGGCAGCTCACTCTCGCTGCGGTCAACTGACGGCCGCAACATTCAGGTCGGCTTGACTGGTGCCCCCGCAGATGGTGATTCACTGCAGTTGACCAGTGCCGGCTCGCCGGCGCCACAGACTCTGAATAATAATGAAGAAGTAGTCGTCGGTGGCCAGCTTGACGTGGTGTTGGAAGACGGCCTGCGCCTGCGCGGCAGCAATAGCACCATCTTTACGCCCACCCCAGCTACTGAAACGGCCTTCAGAGGCTTTACCACCTCGATTTCGGGCACACCTGGGAAAGGTGATGTGTTCACCATCGCCTATAATAAGGATGGCTTTGGCGATAACCGTAACGCACTCGCCATGCTCGGTCTGGAAGCTGGCGGTTTCGTGGGCCCTGGCAAGGATAGCTTCAATGAAGCTTACGCATCCTTCGTCTCCAGTATCGGCGCACAGACCAATGAGGCTCGTTCTGATGCAGAAGCGGCGAGTTCGCTGCTGACGCAGTCGGAAGGTCGTCTCGACGCGGTATCGGGCGTCAATCTGGACGAGGAGGCTGCAAAGCTGATCCAGTTTCAGCAGGCTTATAATGCGAACGCACAGATTGTCTCTGTAGCCCGCGAATTGTTCGACACACTGCTCGGCGCAGTTCGATAACAGGATTCTGACAAGAGGCTCATATGCGAATTTCCACGCAACAGTTGTATCGCAACGGTATCGCTAACCTCGGCAATGCCCAGCAGGAGCTCACCAAGACCCAGGAGCAGATCAGCGCCGGCAAGAAAATCCTGTCGCCAGCCGATGATCCGGTTGGTGCGTCGCGAGTGCTCAGGCTCAACCAGGAGCTCGAGCAGAACAGCCAGTTTCAGAAAAATGTGGATCTGGCACAGAGCCGTCTGGAGCTTGAGGATGGCGTGCTGGAAAGCGTTACAGAGGTTTATCAGCGCGTTCGTGAACTGGCAATCCAATCGGGAGACGGCATCCTCAGCGCAGCTGATCGTAATTCGATCGCTCAGGAGCTACGCAGCCGTCTGGATCAGCTCAAGGGGCTGGCCAACAGCACCGATGGTCGCGGTGAATATCTCTTCGGCGGCTTTCAGAACACCCAGGCACCATTCCAGCAGACGCCCTCTGGTAGCGTCGAATATACCTCGGATGAAGGTCGCCGCTTCATCCAGATTTCTTCGAGCGTCACGATCGCGGGCACGGACAACGGTAACTCTGTGTTCATGGATGTGAAGAGTGCCGGTACCACAATCTGCACCGATAGCAGCAAGAGCAATACCTCCAGCCCGCCGGCGCATATCACGATCGGACAGGTGACAGATCAGGCGAAGTTGAATGCCTTCGCACCCGAGGACATGAAGATCGTCTTCAATGACGTCAATACCGTCGCCCCCCCGGGACCGAACTTTTCGGTGTTCACCGTGAGCGACAATCGCCCCATCGTTACGGCACAGCCTTATACGCCTGGTGCGACCATCAATATCGAGGCCAGTGGTGTGCAGGTTGAGGTGCAGGGTGCGCCAGCGGTGGGGGATGCCTTTTTTGTGAGAACTTCAGACAAGCAGCCCGTCTTCGATACGCTGGAACGCTTCATCGATGGCCTGGAACAAGTGAACGATACACCTGAGGGCAGGGCAACTTTCTCGGCCATGCTCGACACCACTATCGCCAATCTGGACAACGCCGAGACGGCCATGCTCGAGGTGCGTACCGAGGTGGGTGCCCGGCTGAACACTGTCGAGGATACCCGGGCGGTGCTGGAGGATAACGAGATCATTCTGAAAGAGCTGCGCTCGAAGGTCGAAGATCTCGACTATGCCAAAGCTATCAGCGACCTGTCATTCCAGAGCTTCGTGCTGCAGGCCGCTCAGCAGACATTTTCACGGGTGACGGGGCTGTCATTGTTCGACCAGTTGTAGGCCCTGTCTGCGCTGGTATGACGCTGTGGTCGCCGCCAGGCCGAAGCGCGGATCAACCTCGCCGGACTGCAGTCGAACACTGATTGCGATGATGGCGAAATGGTGAATGGCGTGACTGCTCAGCAGTGTGAGTTCACGTGCCAGCGTGGAGGGCACCACTACACTGTTTTCCGATTCAAGTGTGACTTCGCTGCGCACCTGAACGCTTGGAGCACGCTTCTCAATCATATCAAACAGATCTGCCTGCTGCAGCCAATCCAGTAGCTTCGAAAATTCCGCAATCGCCTGCGATTTGTCCTGTTCCAGCGCGTGCTGTCGTCGCTTCAAATTGTAATCCACGAATACCGAATCCTGGTTCTCGGTCGCGCAATCCAGAGCACTAATCAGCGCCAAGTAATTATCCAGTATATGTCTGCAATGTGTGCCTATGCTGCTCTGGAGGTATGGCCGGCAAACCTGCCTGTACTGCTGCGCTGTCAGGGAACGCAGCAGGCTCAGTGCCTGTTTCAGCGCGTCAATGTTACCCTGTACGATCGGATGCATAGCTATCCTGCCTATATCCTGTTTCGGTCCGACACTTTGAAGCTGCCCCTGCGCGACTGTTGCTTCTGCGGAGCACTACTGATTGCGTAGCTACCAGACTAGCCATATCCTCAAATCCTGACCGCAGAATAAAGGCTGGTCGTCGAAAGCGCCATGCCGCGGCTGACCACTGTTCTGTGACTTGTACCTAACCAATCCGGACAATCCTCGTTCCCATGCCCGATATGGATGTCTATCAGTCTTTCAGCGCCATGCTCGCGCGGGCCGGTGAGTATCCGTCCGTGATGCTGATGCTGCTATTCATGGCCACCTTCATCCTGGAGGACCTGGCCACCAGTTCAGGCGCACTGCTTGCCGCTGCTGGTGTCATCGATCCATGGAGCGCGCTGTTGGTGCTGTATGCAGGAATATTGCTGGGTGATGTTGCACTTTACATCCTGGGGCAGTATATCCGTCGCAGCCGTCACGGCCCGCGCCTGGCAGAAGCGAAGGGATTGAGGCTCAGCGAGGACCTGCTGCGTCAACGCTGGGCCTACACCATTTTCGTCTCCCGCTTTATTCCGGGTGCACGCCTGCCCACCTTTACAGCGGCGGGATTCTTCGGATATAGCGTGAAAAACTTCGTGCTGTTGTTGATTTTCGCAGTAGGCCTGTGGACCAGCATCAGCTTCTGGATCATCTATGGTCTCGGTGATGCAACGCTCGAGCTCAAGCCAGCATGGGCCGGCGTGGGCATTGTCGTATTGCTCCTCTTGGGTGCTGCCTGGCCGTATCTGCTCCGCCTGTGTACTGGCAATCGTTCGGGAACACCAGATGAGTCACTTTGAACGCGACCTGGATCCGGCTGCTGCGCCGCCCATGAAGGCTTCGATACGGACGCTGTCCGTATACGAGTTCTGGTCGCCAGCACTATTCTACCTGCCTGTGAAGGCTTATGCGCTTTGGCTCGCGCTGCGCTACCGAGGCATCACGCTGCCGACAGTAGCCAACCCGACATTCGACTTAGGTGGATTCGTTGGAGAGTCAAAACTACAGATTCTCGATCTGTTACCACCAAGCCTGGGCGGGCTCCTACTGAGCCATACCAGGATTGCCCGCTCTGGCATGACTGAGGAAGACATCTCGGACGATGCGAGAATCGCGCTGAGTCGGGTGCATGCGCGGGGCTTTGACTTTCCGTTCGTCGCAAAGCCTGATAAGGGCTCTCGTGGCGCAGGGGTAAGGCGCGTGTACGACCAACCAGCCCTGCAAAGATACCTCGCGGAATTTCCAGTACAAGATACCGTGGTACTGCAAGCGCTCGAAGACCTGCCATACGAGGCCGGCATCTTCTATATCCGTCTGCCGGAAAATGATCCCGGCGGCTGGTTCGATCCTGCTACCGGGCACTCGACCGAAGGTGAGATTTTTTCGGTGACACTGAAGGTTTTTCCCTACGTGACCGGCGATGGCCAGCGGACACTGCGCCAGCTGATCCAACAGGATCCCCGGGCCGGGCGCTTGGCCCATCTGTATCTGCCTCGTCATACCGAGCGACTTGAGCAAGTGCTGCCAGCCGGCGAGCGTTTCAGGCTGGCCTTTGCCGGTAGTCACGCCCGAGGCTGCATTTTCCGCGATGGCAGCCATCTGGTGACGCCGGCGTTTCGCCGGCAATGGGACCTGATAGCCCGCCAGATTCCGGGTTTCTATTTTGGGCGTTTCGATATTCGATTTGATGATGTCAGAAAGCTCTCGTGCGTAGCGTCGCTAGAGGATCTACAGCATCTTGAGGGTGTGAAGATCATCGAGGTGAACGGCGCGGGGGCAGAAGCCACCCACATCTGGGATGCTGACATGCCAATTCGGCGCGCTTACGGTACACTCTTTGATCAGTACCGCAAGCTCTTTGCCATTGGCGCTGCCCAGCGGCGGCTCGGGCACCCTGTGCCTGGGCTGCGTAAGGTGTGGGCGGAAATCCAGCAGAACGAGACAATGGCGACGCGCTACCCGCTTACCGAATGAATCAGAGCAGACGATCATGGCCCTACCACAGCAGGCGCCGCGTCAAGCCGGCGCGATAGCGAACAAGAGCGGCAGGAACAAGGCGCCGGGCCAGGAGGCTGCTGCCCCTGCCGCAGCTTCGGCAGCAGCGAGCGGCGGCATGCTCGTGGCTGAGGTGATGCGCCTGCCACAGCATGTTAACCGGCACAGCCACCCCTATCATCAGCTGGTCATGGGGCTCACTGGTACCGCCGAGATCGATATGCTGGGTCTGGCGGCACACCTCGACGTCAGCCATGCCTGTGTCGTGCCGTCAAACACCTTTCACGATTTTTACGGCCGACCCAGCAACCATGTCCTCGTTATCAACATCGACGCTGATTCGCCAGTCTTCACTGATCCCTCGCATCCGGACCATGCCAGCCTCGCGAGGCTGTTCGACCGGCCTCGGCTCATTTCACTCGATAACGGTATGCGGCAGCTCACGCAGGTCAGTATCCAGGAGATACAGCGCAACGCGAACGACAGGGCATTACGCCATTATCTTGGTAGCGCGATCATTCGCTGTCTGTCACAGCGTATCCTGCCCAGTCCAGGTCAGCACGATCGCAGTCTGCTCGACATGTACAAAATCGACAATTACATCTTCGAGCATCTCGGCGAGTCAATTTCCATCAGTGATCTCGCAGCCTGTCTCTGCCTCAGCGAAAGGCGTTTTCACAGCATCTTCAAGGCCCAGATGCAGCAAACGCCACACCAGTACATCATTCACCAGCGACTGGATAAGGCGATACAACTCATCAGCAACACCTCGCTCTCCCTGGTCGAAATCAGTGAGCTGTGCGGGTTCTCAAGCCAAAGCGCACTTACGAGCAGCGTACGCAAATACCGCGGCACAACCCCTGGTCGTCTCCGGGCCGGCTAGCAAAATCCTGCGTCTCAAGCTCAATATGGCAGGAATTTGATAGGATGCGGCAGGATTTTAAAAGAATTAAGGCCATCCGCCCTATAGTTTTATAGACTTGGTTTAATAACAAGAGGAGAGGCTGAGTGGTGGAACCTGCTAAGCACGGGTATAGCCGTGGCAATACACTGGACAAGCTCTGGCATACCATAGTGGCCCACTACGACGTTGATGAAGCTGCCTGTGTCTCGGAGCTTATCGATACACTGGATACCTCTCCGAAGCAGTTTGCCACGATACAGTCGGCTGCCGAAGCATTGGTCAAGAACGTCCGTGCCCAGGATTCATCCATCCACATGGTGGACGCCCTGCTGCAGGAGTACAGCCTCGATACTCAGGAAGGTGTGCTGCTGATGTGCCTCGCTGAAGCGCTGATGCGAATTCCTGACAAGGCGACGGCCGATGCGCTCATCAAGGATCGCTTGTCGACGGCTGACTGGCAGAAGCACGTTGGTCACAGCGGCTCCACGCTCGTGAACGCCTCAACCTGGGGGCTGCTGCTCACTGGTAAAGTGGTCAAGCTTGATTCAAATATCGAGGATTCACCCAGCGGGGTGCTCAGCCGTCTGGTGAAGAAGAGCGGCGAACCTGTGATTCGAGGGGCCATGAATCAGGCCATGAAGATCATGGGCAAGCAGTTCGTGCTCGGTCGCACCATTGAGGAAGCCCTCGATAATAGCCGTAAGCCCCGCAAGCAGGGCTATACCTACTCCTTCGACATGCTCGGTGAGGCCGCAATGACGGCTCACGACGCGAAGCGCTATCTGCAAAGTTACCAGCACGCCATCCAGGCTGCCGGGCGAGATAACGCGAAAAATAGTGGCGATGCTGAAAGTATCAACAAGGCCGCTGGCAGCGCCTATGCTGAAGCCATGTCCGTGCATGGGCAGACCAGCATTTCCATCAAGTTGTCTGCACTTCACCCGCGCTACGAAGCAGCGCAGGAGGACCGCGTACTGACAGAGCTTTACCAGACGGTCGTGAAGTTGCTGGAGAATGCTCGCGAACAGAACATCGGTATCAACATCGACGCCGAGGAGATGGATCGGCTCGAGATCTCGCTGAAGCTGTTCGAAAAGCTGTATCGCTCGTCGGTCAATAAGGGCTGGGGCAAGCTGGGCCTGGTGGTGCAGGCCTATTCAAAGCGGGGGCTCCCGGTACTGCGCTGGCTGAATGCGCTGGCGAAAGAGCAGGGCGACGTCATCCCTGTCCGCTTGGTGAAAGGCGCATATTGGGACACCGAGATCAAACTGGCGCAGCAGAAGGGTCTGCCTGAGTACCCGGTCTTCACCCGCAAAGAGAATACCGACATTTCCTACCTGGTCTGCGCCGATTTCCTGTTAAGCGAAGCGACACGAGGCGGTCTGTTTCCGCAGTTTGCCACGCATAATGCTCATACTGTGGCTGCAGTGATGGCTGCTGCCAAAGCCGTGGCTACCAAGGCGGGCAGACCACGCGGATTCGAATTTCAGCGCCTGCACGGGATGGGCGATGCCCTGTACAAGGCCGTGATGGAGCCCGCGGGTAATCAGAAGGTCCCTGTCCGAATCTACGCACCTGTGGGTGCCCACAAGGATCTGTTGCCCTACCTGGTGCGGCGCCTGCTTGAAAACGGCGCCAACTCGTCCTTCGTGCACCGTCTCGTAGACGCCAATACACCAGTGTCCGAGCTCACTGGGCATCCTGTTGAGCAGGTAAGGCGTTTCAAGACCCTGCGTAACAACCGGATTCCCTTGCCTGGCGATATGTTCAGTGACAGGCAGAACTCCAGAGGCGTCAACCTTTGGTGCGAAAAGCACTGGAAGCAGTTGCATGCCGACCTGCGGCATTGGGACTCCCATCAGTGGCATGCCGCCAGTGCGCCGGTGAGTGCAGCGTCACTGTCAGCCAAGCGTGCTTCTGACGGTGCAGCCGAGACCATGCATAGCCCGAGGGATTTGCGAGAAGTGGTCGGTCATGTGGTCTGGAGCACCCATGAGGAGTTGCAGACTGCACTGAGCGTTGCCGAGCAGTATTTTCCTACCTGGTCGGGTACGCCAGTCGAGAAGCGCGCCACTGCGCTTGAAAAGTTTGCTGACCTGATGGAAAGCAACATGGCCGAGCTGATGGCGCTGTGTTGTCGCGAAGCCGGCAAGACGATGCAGGACGGTATAGACGAGGTCAGAGAGGCTGTCGACTTCTGTCGCTACTACGCTGTGCAGGCACGCAAGCTGATGGGCAAGCCCGAGTTGCTGCCCGGACCTACTGGCGAATCGAATGAACTGTATAGCGTAGGGCGTGGAACCTTTGTCTGTATTAGTCCCTGGAATTTCCCTCTGGCCATCTTCACCGGCCAGGTAGTGGCAGCGCTGGTTACCGGTAACTGTGTGCTCGCGAAACCGGCCGAACAGACATCGCTCATCGCGGCCAGGGCTGTGCAACTGATGCACGAGGCCGGCATACCCACTCAGGCGCTTCAACTTCTACTGGGTGATGGGGCAAAGATAGGTCCGGACCTACTGTCGGACAAGCGCGTGGCTGGCGTCGCCTTTACCGGATCCACCGGCGCCGCCCATTCAATCAATCGAACATTGGCGGCTCGCGATGGCGCTATTGGCATTCTCATTGCCGAAACAGGTGGCCAGAATGCCATGATCGTAGACAGCACGGCACTACCGGAACAGGTGTGTCGTGATGTGCTGCAGTCGGCCTTCGCCAGCGCTGGCCAACGCTGCTCCGCGCTTCGGGTGCTGTTTGTGCAGGAAGACATCGCCGATCAGCTTATTGAAGTGCTTGCGGGTGCTTTGAGTGAGCTGCGTGTTGACGATCCGCGTTACCTCAGCACCGATGTTGGTCCGGTGATCGATGCCGAAGCTCTGGCTAATCTGAAGGCGCACATCAAGGCCATCGGCAAGGACAGTCGCTGGCAGGCAAGGGGCGCGGTGCACGGGATAGGGTCGAGCCACGCCGAAGGTCTTCAGGGGCACTATCTGGCGCCGGCCATCGTCGAGATTGACAGTCTGGAGCAACTGGACTCAGAGCACTTCGGGCCGATCCTCCATGTCATCAGATATTCCGCCAAAGGGCTGTCCAAGGTCATCGATTCGATCAACAATTCGGGCTTCGGTCTCACGCTCGGAATACACACGCGCAACGAGTCGGCGGCACTTGATATCGAGCGCCGGGTTCGGGTCGGGAACACCTATATCAACCGCAACCAGATTGGCGCGGTAGTCGGTGTGCAGCCCTTCGGTGGTCTGGGACTGTCCGGCACAGGTCCGAAGGCCGGTGGACCGCACTATCTGCCGCGCTTTACCACTGAGCGGGTGCGTACCATCAACACGACCGCCGTAGGCGGCAATGCGACACTGCTGTCGCTCGACGGCGCGCCTGACTAACGCGCAGACAGACGGCGCAGACAGACGGCGCAGAAGCGAGGCATATTAAAAGGCGAGGCGACTTGCCTACAGTAAAGGGTCGAATTCGATCAACGATAACAACGATAACAACGATAAGAAAACAGGAGTACGGTGATGATAGAAGACCAATTTGCAGTTGGCATGACCTTCATGGTCTATCTGCTCGGTATGCTGGGTATTGGACTCTGGTCCTTTCTACGGACGAAGAACCTTTCAGATTATATTCTCGGCGGTCGGAGTCTCGGCCCATTTCCTTCGGCAATCAGTGCGGGCGCATCGGATATGAGCGGCTGGCTGCTGCTCGGCCTGCCGGGCTATGCCTACTCAGCTGGTCATGAAGCCTTCTGGATTGCGATAGGTCTGCTGGTCGGCACCTGGCTGAACTGGCTCATTGTTGCCCGACGGCTTCGGGTATACACCATGGCTGCCAACGACTCACTCACCATTCCGGCCTTTCTCGAAAACCGCTTCGAAGACTACAGCCACGTGCTGAGGATCATCGCTGCGTTCTTCATCCTGCTGTTCTTCCTCTTCTATACCAGCTCTGGTCTTGTTGCTGGCGGCAAGCTATTCGAAACCGTTTTCGGCCTCGACTATACCTGGGCCGTCATTGCTGGTGCGCTGGCTATCGTTTCCTACACCCTGTTTGGTGGCTATCTGGCGGTGTCATGGACCGACCTGGTGCAGGGGCTGCTAATGGCGGCCGCTCTCGTCGTCGTGCCTATCGTCGCCATCAATGCCGAAGGTGGCTGGGGTGCGACTCAGGCGGCCATGAATGAGATGAACCCCGAGTTGCTGAACGCCATGACCAGTTCTACAGGTGAAGCCATGGGCATCATCGGCATTGTTTCCCTGCTGGGCTGGGGCCTTGGATATTTCGGCCAGCCTCATATCCTTGCCAGATTCGCCGGTATCCGCTCCGGTAAGGATATCCCGACAGCGCGTCGTATTGCGGTATCGTGGACCGCGCTCTCGCTGTTCGGATCACTGGTCTGTGGTTTCGCTGCCGTGGTGTTTTTCGACTCGCCGCTGGACGACCCCGAGAAGGCGTTCATGTTGCTGATCAACGCCTTGTTCCATCCTGTAGTGGCCGGCATCCTGCTGGCGGCTATTCTGGCGGCCGTCATGAGTACCGCTGACTCCCAGCTGCTCGTGTCGTCGTCGGCACTGGCTGAAGATTTCTACAGAACCCTGATGAAGAAGGACGCCTCGCCGGAGCAGCTGGTCATGGTCGGTCGTGGTGCGGTTGTCGGCCTGGCTGTACTGGCAACGATTCTTGCGATGGATCCGGAAAGTGGTGTGCTTAGTCTGGTGAGCTATGCTTGGGCTGGCTTCGGCGCGGCCTTCGGTCCGACGCTCATCCTGGCGCTCTATTGGAAGCGCATGAACAGGGCGGGCGCCATTGCTGGCGTGCTCGTGGGCGGTATCACTGTTGTTATCTGGAAACAGCTGACTGGTGGGATATTCGAACTCTACGAGATCGTACCTGGTTTCATACTGGCCACTATCGCCATCGTGGCAGTTTCGCTGATGACCCGTGAGCCTTCGGCAACGATTCAGCGACAGTTCGACGAGACTGTCGGCGAAGCGGCTCACTGAGCGGTTTTTATGCAGACCGCGCGATAAAGTAGAGGCTGCTGTTCAGCATATGAACAGCGGCCTTTTGTCGTTTCGGAACCGACGGGGGTAAAGCGGCTTGCTGAAATCAAGTTGTAGCAAAGGCTCACAAGGCTTACTATTTGCCCCCTTCATTGCGCCTGGGCGAGCCCGATTGAAAACCAGGGCCCGCAGCTCTGCGTTAGAATCTGGGGCAAAGGTCGCGAATTCAATGCATTAGGACTAATCATGACGGTTTTGCCAAGAAATTCACGTACGCTCTTTACTGCTCTCGTCCTCTTCTTCAGTGCCTTTGTGTCGTCTTTCAGTCACGCTGACAGTGATCCGGGAAAGGTCATTGCCGGTTGGATAGAGCGGGTGGCGCTGCCGGATACTGATGGTGTCTTCAAAGCCAAGCTCGATACTGGTGCCAAGACCTCCTCAATTTATGCCGACAAGATCGAGATTTTCGAAAAGGAAGGCGACAAGTGGGTGAAGTTCGAGCTCGTGTTGAAGGATGGTGAAGGCAACGAACGACGTATTCGCATGGAGCGAGAGCGCTCGCGACGAGTAAAGATCAAGAACCATGATGGCATTCATGATTCACGGGTTACTGTTGATATCGACATCTGCTTCGACGGCCGCAAGCGTACGGTAGAATTCACGCTGGCCGATCGGCGCGAGTACCTTTACGCCATTCTGCTTGGCAGGCGCTTCCTTGAAGAGGCCGCTGTAGTGGATTCGGACGAAACCTATCTCACCAGAGCAAGCTGCAAATCCGATGAATAGCTTTTCCGTTAAGATCTGGGCGATCGTGCTGGCAGCCATCGGCATTGCCATCGCGGCCCACAAGATTATCAATGTTGGTCTGCCGCTTACCCCGCAGCAGGACACCGAACTCTGGACTGTGCAGGCGCAAGCAACATTCACGGGCACGGGCGGTCCAGCCAAATTCGCGCTGAAGATACCCAGCACAACGCCGAACTTCCTGAGAATGGACGAAGATTTCATTTCCAGTCGTTTCGGCTTGTCAGTGGATACGGTCGACAGCAATCGGGTTGCACGCTGGGCGGTCAGGCGCGCCAAGGGAACGCAGAACCTGTATTACCGGGTCCAGGTCGCGCGAGCGAACAATGAAGTCGAATTCACTTCGCAGCCCGATTTTCCCGAGAAGCCCGAATACGTAGAACCCTATAAATCAGCTATTGAATCCATCCTGCGCACAGTGCGTGAGGAGTCTGCTGACGTGGAAAGCTACGTCAGAGCGCTATTGCTTCAGCTGAATGCCTCCTCGCCAGGCGCAAATGTCGAGCTCCTGCTGGGCCGTGCCGATGATGCCGACGAGTGGACATCCGAAATCATCTATATATTGAAAGGCGTCAGAATTCCTGCGCGTAAAATCTGGGGCTTCACCGTCTCTGACAGTAACAACAGCATGGCGTTGACACCTCTGCTGCAGGTACATAATGGCGAGCGCTGGTTCACCTTCAATCCGAGGACCGCGCAACAGGGGCTGCCGCCTGACTTCCTGGTCTGGATGGTGGGTGACCTGCCTGTCTATGATGCCTCAGGCGCGAAAGACGTTGAATTGAGCTTCTCGGTCACCAAGACCTACGCAGAGCTCATGAGCGTGGTGCGAAAGGGTGCGGAAGCGTCGGACTCGCTGGTCGCGCAATTTTCGCTCTTTTCCCTGCCAGTACAGGGACAGAATGTTTACCGCCTGCTGCTGATGGTGCCACTCGGCGCGCTGTTCGTCGTGTTTCTGCGGACCTTCGTTGGCGTGCAGACCTTTGGAACCTTCATGCCTATCCTGATTGCACTGGCATTCCGCGAGACCCAGCTGTTCTGGGGCATCGTCCTGTTCAGCGGCATTGTCGCCATTGGTTTGATGATCCGCTTCTATCTCGAACGTATGATGCTGTTGCTGATTCCCAGGCTTGCGGCCATTCTGGTTATCGTCGTCATTCTCATGCTGCTGGTCAGTCTGGCCACGAATCGCTTCGAGCTTGATCGTCTGTTGTCCATATCCTTGTTCCCCATGGTTATTCTCGCCATGACGATCGAACGCATGTCGATTACATGGGAAGAAAATGGTGCAGGCGATGCCATGAAGATGGGTATCGGATCGCTCATCGTGGCGTGTCTGGGTTATCTGATCATGACCAATGAAAGTCTCATGTATGTCATGTTCGTGTTCCCTGAGCTCCTGCTCGTGATTCTCGGGCTTTGCCTGTGGATGGGCCGTTATACCGGCTACCGTCTCACTGAATTGTTCCGTTTCAATGCGATGAGGCGCGGCGGCTCATGATGTCGTTCATGTCGCCCAAGGCGCTTCGCGAAATCGGCGTGCTGGGTATGAACATGCGCAATGCGGACTTCATCATGAAGTACAATCCGCGCAACATGTACCCATTGGTCGACGACAAGCTGATTACCAAGAAGCTTGCATTGGAGAAGGGCATTGCCGTACCGAAGTTGTACGGCGTGATCTCGTATCAACACGAGGTCGACAAGCTCGAGGAGTTGATCCTCTCGCACCACACCGACCTGGTGATCAAGCCAGCTGAAGGTAGTGGTGGTAACGGCATCATGGTTTTGACCGGCAAGATCGGCAAGATGTACAGCAAGGCCAGCGGCGATCTCGTCAGTCTGGAGACCCTGCAGCATCATGTGTCCAACACGCTTAGCGGTATGTACAGTCTTGGTGGTTTGCCTGACCGGGCCTTGTTCGAGTATCGGGTGCAATTCGATCCGTTTTTCGACAAGATCAGCTATCAGGGCGTGCCTGATATTCGTGTCATCGTGTTCAGAGGCGTGCCCGTAGCTGCGATGATTCGCCTGCCTACCAGGGCCTCTGACGGCAAGGCCAACCTGCACCAGGGCGCACTGGGACTTGGCATTGATCTCGCCACCGGCGCAACACTCGATGGCGTATGTCAGAACCAGAAAGCTGACCATCATCCGGATACCGGATACAAGACAAAGGGCATCGAGATCCCGAATTGGCAGCAGATCCTGCGTCTGGCGGTCGAGTGCGCCGATATCGTCGGACTGGGTTATCTCGGTGTTGATATCGTCATGGACAAGAATCTCGGACCGCTGATGCTGGAGTTGAATGCCAGACCGGGGCTCAACGTTCAGATAGCCAATCAACGCGGCCTGGTGCCCTCACTCCGTAAGATCGAAAAGATTCCTGTACTACCTGTAAGTATCGAAGAGCGGCTAGCACTGGCAGTATCAGTAGCCGGTCACTAGACTGGTAGTAAGCTATCTGATCATTCGGGATTTTATTTTGCAGGTTCGTTTTATACCTTCGCGCCCCGGAAGCGGCGCGAATTTCGCCCTTCCAGCTGTTTTGCTATGCATAGCGCCTATTGCCCTTGTGGGTCAGTTCGCCTTTGCAGAATCTGAATTACCTCCAGCATCGACGGTGATCGAAACACCTGCGACCGAAAATACTGCAGCCAATGCAGCAAACGGGCAGGCTTCACCGGTGGCGCCTGATGTCAAACTTCGAGACGTTACCAGCATTGAGGCTGTGGTCGAGGCTTCCAATGCTGCGCCTGCTGCATCTGCCCAGGCGGATCCTCCCAAGTCGGCTGTCACGCCGCCCCCTGTGCCGGTGTCCACTGAAGATGCCGCCAATGACGTCCCCGCGGAATCTGGTACGGGCGCTGAAAAAGGAACGGTCGGCGATTCATCGGCCACGGGCAGTTCTGCAGACAAAGCCAAAACCGTGGTCAAGGCCGCTGAAAGCATTGGTAAAACTGCCGAAAAGCGGGCCAAAAGCGCTAAGGCAGATGCAAAGCCAGATGCTGCTGCAAAGCAGCCAGAGCCGGCCCCAGCATCGGCTAGCGCTGAGCCTGATCAAGTAGTTGCTTCGGTAACTATACCTGATGACAAAGGCGCCACTGCCTCATCAGCAGCTGCAGCTGTGAACCCGAAGGCAGAGGCGGTTGCCAAAGCTTTTTCGGCGAAACTTATCGGCGAGACGCCGCCAGAGCCCGACAAATCTGGTACTGACGAAGCGAACGAGACCGAAGCTGTGGAAGCCTCGAGGCCCTTGTCAGCTGAAATTGAAGATCCGCCACGTCCCAAGGCTGTCGTGGGCGAACCGTCCGCACCCGTCGAGACGCCTGCGCAGGACGAGGCTGCCGATCTTCGCCTGTTAGGCAGCATCGTCAAGCCCGGCACCGCCGCCAGACTTGGCTGGTCGCCAGGCGTAGCCATTTCCGGTCTCGATCAGCCGACGCCGGTACTTGTTGTGCATGGCGCCAAGCCAGGTCCTACGCTTTGCCTCACAAGCGCTGTGCATGGCGATGAACTCAACGGTATCGAGGTTGTCAGGGGCGTCATGTACGATCTCGACCCCAAGGACCTCAGCGGCACAGTGATTGGCGTTCCAATCGTCAATCTGCAGGGTTTCAATCGAGGCTCCCGTTACCTCGTGGATCGACGCGATCTCAATCGATTCTTTCCAGGCTACGCGTCGGGCAGTATGGCTTCGCGAATCGCGGCATCGCTGTTCAACGAGATTGTCCTCAACTGCAATATGCTTGTGGATATTCATACCGGTAGTCTGCGGCGCGCGAATTTGCCCCAGCTGCGAGCGGACATGCGCAGCGAAAAGGTGGTCGAGTTCACCAAGGGTTTCGACAACATGGTCGTGGTCCACAGCCCAGGAAGTCCAGGAATGATGCGCAGTGCAGCCGTGGACCGCGGCATTGCTTCAGTGACGCTCGAGATCGGCGAGTCCCTGCGCATTCAGCGGGATGAAATAAAGGCCGGCATTCATAGCATCAACAGTCTGCTGGAAAAACAGGATATGTATCAGCGCCTGCTTATCTGGGGCGAACCGCGACCGGTGTTCTATAACTCAACCTGGCTCAGGACTGAACGTGGCGGCATACTCGAAAGTCACATCGAGCTGGGTGCACGGGTAGAGAAGGGCGATAGTCTGGGTGTGGTCATCGATCCAATCACGAATAAGGGAACCGATATCATTTCCGATATCCGCGGCCGGGTCATTGGTATGGCAGTGGACCAGGTGGTGATGCCTGGATTTGCCACATATCATATCGGTATAGAGTCGTCTGAGCGGGCGCTGGGCTTTCAGACCGAGATTCAGGGGCGAGCCAAGGATGCAGAGCCACCTACGGTAGAGGAGTAGCCGGCGTCAGAGCAGCGTCGCCGGCGCCTACTCGGCCTGCATCGCGGTCAGCAGTTTTGAAAAGACCCGCTGAGCGGCGGTACTGAAGGCCTGGGCGATGGCTTCGTCTATCGATTTTCCCCCACTGCGATCGATATCGACCCGTTCGAATAGCACCACACTCATTTCGTCGCCCGGAGCGGCTCTCGCCTTGCGTTCTACGCTTGCCGGCGAAAGCCGGGCCGCAAGTCCGAGCTTCACCGCTTTTGCCTGCTTGTTCTCCGAAATCACGTACAGATCCCGCAGATCTACGGTCAGTATCCGGTCCGTTTTCGGACCGCCCCGGTGGTGAGTCACATAGCGGAACTGGCCTGACTGCTGCAGGAAATCAGTCAGGCTTTTCTCCAGCATGGCAGGCGCAGCTTCCACCCAGCGAAGATCACTGATTGGCGCGATGGTAAGTTCGTCACGCGCGAGTATGCGGTCAGTATTGAGGCTAAGGCCGACACTGCCAACGTGAACCATGATCGATGTGTCGGCCATACTTCCGCCAGCCTGGCTGGCCTCTGCTGTGGGCGTTGCCAGTAAGGTATAACGCCTGATGACTGGCGGCTCGGCGTTGAGCAGATTGGTGCACGCGCTGAGGCCCAGCGTCAGGCCGAGCGTCGTCAGCACTGCACGAACCGAGCGCTGACGCGCCAAGCGGGGCGCCTGGACCAAGCTGGCTGCCCGGACCCCCGAGCTTGACGGCGGCTGTTGGATAAGTTCATTCCTCATCGAAAGAAACACCATATTCGCGTTGCTTGTAGACGAGCCGTGAAGGGTTTTCCCTTAACTCGTCAGTGAACTCTCTGACTTTTTCCGAGGTCTGGATCATTTGATCTCTGATAATTTCCATGGATTGACGGCTATCGCCGATGAAGCCTCGAAAAGCACTTGAATTGTCCGTCATCTGTTTCGAAATGAGCCCAGCCGTGGCCTGCATACGCACGGCCGATTCACGGACTGCCGGCAGGGTTTTGTTGTTCATATCGTCAGCAAGTGCGATGTACCGGGGAATCATCTCCTGTACCTGACCGTTGGTGACGCGAACTTCCTGTATCAGGCTTTCCAGTAGCTTCGACACTCTGTCGAACTGTCCAGAAGTCTCGCGAAGCTGGGACAGGGTCGCCTGAGTGTCTTCGATGACCTGATCCGAGAGCAGTCGCTCCATGCGCTCGAAGGTCTCGCCAATGTTTTCCGCAATGTCCGGCAGTTGATCGGTTAGCTGGCCAAGAGACGAGGCCTTGCCAGGGATGACGCCTTCGAAACGGCCATCAGCATCGCTGCCTACGCGCCGCGACTGCAGCTCTATGGTGGCACGGCCGGTAAGACCGTTGGTCTGCAGACGGGCCACTGTGCCTGAGGTAACCCGTACACGCTCCTGCACCGCGATTTCCACGATGACGCCAGTATCATTGGCGCCTTCTACGTTGGCCGCTGCCGGATCAATGTCACCTAGCTGGCCAATCGAAAATGAAGTCACCGAGCCTACCGGTACACCGAGGAAGCGAACGCTGCTGCCTTTGCTCAGTCCACTGATGCTTTCGGAAAAGAAAATCTTGTAACGTACTGCGCCGTCGTCGCTGTCCGCGTTCGCCGACCAGATGACGAACACCACGGAAAGCGCTATCGAAACGACCAGCAGCAGACCGATGAGAACATATCGTGCTTCACGCTCCATGAACTGTATGAGCCTCCGATCCCTGACTGTGAAGGCGACCACGACGGCCCCCGAAGTACCGCTGAATCCAGGGATGGTCGTTCTCGACGATTTCAGCTGGCGTTGCAGCCCTGATTTTCTTGTCCACGAGCACGGCAATCCTGTCGCAGGTATTGAACAGAGAATCGAGATCGTGAGAGATCATGACCACGGTAAGGTCCAGATGTTGTTTGAGATAAAGGATGAGTTCATCAAATTCTTCAGCTGCAATGGGATCGAGTCCAGAGGTCGGTTCGTCCAGGAAGATAACCCGCGGGTCGGTGACCAGCGCGCGCGCAAGGGCGGCCCGTTTGACCATGCCACCAGACAGTTGCGAGGGGTACTTGAACTGTGCGGTCAGTGGCAGGCCCACCATCCGCATGCGCAGTAGCGCAAGTTCCCTCACCGTGCGCCGACTCATGCTGGTATGCTCGATAAGCGGCGTGACGATATTTTCAAGTACTGTCAGATTGCTGAATAGTGCGCCGCTCTGGAACAAAACACCCCAGCTGGTCGGACAACGCTCCGCATCACCAAGGCTGCGGGATTTGACGTCGTAGAATTCAATTGTACCGCTGCTTGGCTTCTGCAGCCCCAAAATACTGTTAAGCAGCACGGTCTTGCCGGTACCCGAGCCACCCACGAGGCCCACGATCTCGCCGGCGTAGATCTCGAAGTCGAGCTGTTCGTGCACCGTTTGATGCCCGAAGCGGTTGACCAGCTTGCTGACCTTGATGATAGTGCGTTGACTCATATACCCAACTCGGTCGTCATGATCGAAAATACGGCATCCGCTGCAATAACCGCAAAGATGGCCTGAACTACCGCTTGTGTGGTGTTGCTGCCGACCTCCGCCGCCGAGTGCTCGACCAGCAGCCCCTGACGCACACCAATAACCGCGATGAGAAAGGCAAATACGGGCGCCTTCGCCATGCCGACCATGAAGTGCGTGAGGGTGGACGCCGCCTGCAGACGTTCAATGAACAGTCCAAAGGGGATGTCCAGGCTCAGTATGCAGACCACCGCAGCCCCCGTGAAGCCGACCAGAATGGCAAGCAGGGTGAGCATCGGCATGGTAATCAGTAGCGCGGTAATCCTTGGGACGGCGAGCGCACTCATCGGATTGATGCCAAGAGTCTGCATGGCGGCTATTTCCTGATTCAGCTTCATGACGCCAATCTCGGCGGCAAAAGCACTGCCACTCCGGCCAGCAACCATGATCGCCGTTAGCAGCACTCCCATTTCCCTAAGGATGGAAATGGCGACGAGGTCGATGGTAAAAATCTCTGCGCCAAAGCGGCTCAGCTGCGCCGTGCCCTGGTAGGCCAGCACAATGCTGATCAGAAAAGCCATGAGTGCGACCACCGGCATGGCTCTCAAGCCAGTGTGCTCGATATGATGCACCAGAGACGCGAAACGCAGCCGCTTCGGTGAGGGGATGACCGCCGCCATAGCCAGCGTCGATCGGCCCAGAAAAGTCAGGGCGTCAACAACACTGTGCCCGATACCGGCGAGAAAGCCTGTGGCCTGGTCCAGCAGGCGTGGCGGGCGATCCGGCCTGACTTCGGTTTCCTGCACCTCCTGCATGAGTTCCGAAACAAAGTTGAGCCGATCGCCTTCGATAGTCTCCACATCGACCTTGCAACCGCGGGCCTTGAGGAACTCGATCGACTGATAAAGGATGAGCGTGCCGGAAATGTCCAGCGCATCGACGTCACTTGTGTGGATGTAACAGTGAGCGGGAATGCGCTGTGAGGATATCTGATGCCAGAAACGATTGATGGCCTTCTCGAGCCGGGCGATTTGCAAGGTGGTCCAGCTGCCCTGCAGTGAGATCACGAGCGTTTCTGTGCCGAACTGGCTTTCACCGCGTGCCGTCTCCAGCGTCAGGAACTCGCTGAAGTCGGCTGAATCGCCAAGCCAATGGGAGGGCTTTGCTCCAGTGTTATTTTTGGAAAGGACGCTAATGAGACCACCTGTGTGTAATGCTGCGCCGGAAACTCTGGTTAATCAGCCGCACCTTACTTTATTGTAGGGGAATTGTAGACAGACTGAAGCGTCCGTGTCGCGGGCTAAATGGCGCGGCGACGCGGTTTTGCTACCGCCTACTCAACATCTTACTCACAATCAGAGGAAAAGCATGGCAGAGCCGGCACCTGGAGAGCTATACACGCAAAAACAGCAGCCCGACGAACAGAAGCCGCGGACCGGCGCACTGCAGATGTTCTTCGCGGTTTTTCTCGGCGTTCTCTTCGCGCTGCTCATCGCGGGCTGGCTTGGGTATCAGTACGTATTCTCCAGCGAAATCGACCCAGTCGAGTTGAGCAATTCGGAAGTTCAGGTACTTGAGCACAAGATCAGCCAGGTCGTTCAGGCTAAGCCGGAACCATATAATGAAGACGACGCCAGACGTCAGTTGAGTTTCAGCGAGCGTGAATTGAATGCACTGCTCGCACGGGAAACCGATATGGCACAGCAACTGGCTATCGATCTTTCCGATGACACTGCGAGTGCGACGCTGCTGGTGCCACTGCCAGCAGACTTTCCCATCATGGCAGGCAAGACGGTGCGCCTGAACGCAGGCCTGGAAATCGTTCAACTGGCCGACTCGCAGATCCGCATCGCTCTCAAGGGCGTCAGTGTAGGGGGTGTACCACTGCCTGACGCCTGGCTTGGCAATCTGAAAAATGTCGATCTTGTATCGGCTTCGGCACAGAGTGGTTCGAGCTTCTGGAAGCAGCTGGCCGCAGGCATCGAAACCGTCAGGGTTCGCGATGGCGAAGTTCAGCTCAAGCTGCGTCCCTAAATCTAGGTATTGGTGTTGGTCACTAAACAGGCAGCTTCAGAGCCGCCGGCTATACTGTAAGACCATCCATTGCTTACAGGGCCAGGAGCTGCCGCCTGTCATGACCCATACGATCAAGCTGCTCGTTGTCGAAGACAGCGTAATGACAACGAAAATTATCCGGCATCTCTGCCTGAAGACTGGTGGTATTGACGCCAGATACGCTTCGAGTAGGGCCGAAGCCATCTCTATTCTTGATTCCGAGCAGGATGAGTTCTTCGCGGCTCTTGTCGATCTCAACCTGCCGGATGCACCGGACGGTGAAGTCGTGGAACTCTGCCTGTCCCGAAAGATCCCGACCATTGTGCTCACAGGCAGTTTCAGCGAAGAGCGTCGTGAACGCCTGCTAGCGACCGGTATCGTCGACTACGTCATCAAGGAGGGCCGCTATTCCTACAACTATGCCCTACGTCTGGTAAAGCGTCTCAAGGCCAACGAAGGCATCAAGGTGATGATAGCCGACGACTCGAAAACGGCACGCCACTATCTGCGAGACTTACTGAAACGACATCGCTACGAGGTCGTGGAAGCGGAGAACGGCGCAGAGGCTATTCGCCAATTGATGGCGCATACAGATACGCGGATTCTTATCGCTGATTACAACATGCCGCAGATAGACGGTTTCCAGCTCACTCAGCTCCTGCGCGACAAATACGAAAAGACCGATCTGGTGATATTGGGACTTTCTGGCGAGGGCCAGAGCAGCCTCTCGGCCAAGTTCATCAAAAACGGCGCCAATGACTTCCTACGAAAGCCATTCAACCAGGAAGAGTTCTACTGTCGCATGATGAACTGCGTCGAGACACTCGAACTAGTCGAGCAGCTGCGCGATAGCCTTCGCCGGGACTCGGCGACTGGTTTGTGGAATGCCAATCACTTCCGTGAGCTGGCAACGGAATTACTGGAAACCAATGAAGCTGCGGAACATGTGAAGCCGATCTCGATTGCGGTCTTCGAAATTGACGATTTCGACAAGATCAATGCCGACTACGGCCGTGACGCGGCAGATCGGGTTCTGCGAACTGTGGGTGAGATTGTCGGTGAAGCGCTCTCGCGTTTCTACGCCTGCCGCCAAATGGGGCCCACCTTCGCGGCAGCCCTTCCGGGTATCGATGCCGCGCGCTGTGTCACCCTGTTCGACGGCATCATAGCCAGGGTGAATAACCATGACATCGAGATTGATGGCCATAAGCTGAATGTGGCGCTGAGCGGCGGTGTCAGCGACGCAACGGGGCTGTCGCTGGACAAGCACCTTGAACAGGCTGAGCGCCGACTACAGAACGCTCGCACCGAAGGTGGCAACTACATGACCGCGGGATGACCGCGTGCCTATTTGGGCTTGCGGTATAAGGCGTACAAAACAAGCCCAGCAACGCCCAGCAGCATAATGACCCAACCCGCAGAATTGAGGTATTTTTCGGTTACCCTGTCTGCGTTGAGAATGACGACTAGCCCAATAATGATTTCGCAGATTGAAACAATTGCGATAACCACCAGGCTCTTCTTGGGCTCTTTCTTGATCTCCGTTTCGACCGAATCGACCGGTGTCTTATCCACTCTGACCTCCTCAGGCTTCCTGTAAAGGACTACGAGAGGTCGTGAGTTCCGGGTCAGTACTTGCAATAATCGGCGCTTGCAATAATTGGCAGCCGAACGCTTTTAGTCAGTCGGCTGCGTCAAGTAACTAGTTACGGCCAAAGATAGCACCCAATATTCCGTTGAAGGGTCCCCTATCGTCGTCCTCTTCCTCCTCTTCCTCCTCTTCCTCCTCGTTCTCGCTGCCATCTCCATCATCGTCGTCGCTATCATCCCCTTCAACCGGTGCGCCCAAGTCAGGACCGGAGATTGCGGGTTCGATTGTTACGGAAGCGGTGGCGGGTGGCACGCCAGCTACTCCATCCAAGAAGACACTGATTGTTACAACCCCCCCGTTCACTGGCTGTACTTGGCCTGTCCCCGGGTTAACTGTAGCGATACTCTCGTTCGAGCTGGTCCATCTCACTGGCCCTAACTGCGCTTCTGCTGGTACTGGTTCAACGTCGTAATCGATAATTTGATTAGATGTAATTACAGCTGGCGACTCACCAATTATTCTCAAGCCAGTAACAGGGGGAGGTGTTTGTGCCGTCACGGTAACAGGGACCACACCTTCCACGCTGGCGTTCGTGCTGGATCTGACCCTGATTGTGGTTTGACCAGCACTGTTGCCGATCAGGACGCCATTCTGGTCAACCGAGGCGATGTTTGGATTATCGCTTGACCAGGTCAACGTCCCGGTATCTGCATTTGTCGGGCTGGCGACAGCTGTGAGCTGGACCGTGCCGGCGCCAACTTGTAGCGAAGTTACGCCATCAATTCTGAGCCCGCTAACAGCCGGCGGAATTACCTCTATTGCCTTCTCTGCCGTGAACCCACCTACAGAGGCGCCAATTATTACTGAACCGACGCTGAAGCCTGTCAACTGACCCCCAACCACATTAGCGATATCAGGCCTATTGGAGCTCCAAATGGCCGGCCCGGAGATAGCGTCACCTGGGATAGGCACGACACCTAAAGTGATAGAACCCCCGCGAACTACCCTTTCAGGGCCGGATATGGCTATCCCTTGCAGATCAGGCGCTATAACGTTAACTATCAGTGGAGTTTTGCTTACTACACTACCACTTGAAGCCTTGATGCTTGCCGTTCCGACACCCACCGCTTCGATACGTCCGCCCGCCGAAATGGATACAACTTCTGCATTGCTTGTGGACCAGGTGACGTTTCTCAGGAGAGCAGTTGCGGGGATAGGTGCCACAACAGCATTCCCCGATTCGCCTCGGACGAGCGTGGCTGGTCCGACAAGTGAGATGTCCAGGAGGGGGTCTGGAACAGCGCCACTGTCATCTCGAACCGAGATAAGGATAGATTGTAAAATATTTGCATCTGCCTGACTTGACGCAGTTACTCGAGCGCTGCCTGGCGAAACTGCAGTGACTAGTCCTGTCTGGTCAACCGCCACAATATCTGGGCGCTCCGACGACCAGTTCAGCGCTGTATCAGCCGTTGTGCGAGGGAATACCGTAGCATTTATAGTGCGTGTATCAGTAAGGGCGAGTTCCGCAGCATCGACAGTCAGCTCGATGCGGCCGATTTCGAGTACGGAAGCGCCAGCACCTGTACCCGCGGCCACAGCCTGTATTGCCTGATTAGTAATAGTGCCGAGCAGGGCGGAATTGTTCGCTCCCAATTGGCCAAGTGCTGAATCGAGTACGCCGTCGGTACTATTTAGCGCGCCATCTTCGAGATCATCTGCAAAGGCGTCCATGACATCGCCAAGCGATTGACCCAGATCTCGTTGAATAACCAGCTGACCTATACCTGCGAGAAGAATACCATACCGATCAGCCTGACTCAGCGCTCCAGCGCTAACCTGCTTTGTAAGGAGGTTGGTTGGTACCACGCGGGTGATGTCGCTAATACCAAACGCCTGTCCTATAAGGTTGTTCGTGTTAGATATGCTAGCGCCGTCAGTCAGCTGACCCTGGCGCCGTAGCTGAGTCGCAGCAAGAGTTGTCAGCGGTGTGACATTCACAGTAGTACTACCGGCAGAGTTCTCGATGATGCTATAGGCTTCGAGCTGAATGTCGAGGGGAGCATCAGCATTGTTCGCTTCGTTGATATATCGTCCACTCGTCGCCACGACGCGCACTGGGCCACGGTAGTTCAAGGCGTTGCGGATCGAGTAGCGCCCCTCTGAGTCAGTGGCGACTGGTGGACCGACAGGTTCCTCAGTATCGCCCTGAAAAGCAATCACGGTAGCCCCAACCACGGGTCCTTTAACGACGACACCGGAAACAGTTGGAGGCCCACCACCACCTCCACCGCTCTCGCCGCCACAGGCAATCAATAACAAGGACGCTGCCAGCATGCTGGTCCAGCGGGCGAAGGGGCTGCTAGCACCCTTAGTGTTTACTGACATCGAAAATCCGAGCATAACTTGCTTCAATCCAATGATTTACATGGAAAATCTGGTTTGTCCGCAAATTTGGCGCGGACGAATGTTGCGTAATGATACCGCTTGTAGCGTTTTGTGAACACTGCGATATTGATTTCTCGACCGGGTTCCAACGCTTTACGCAGGCTCAAGAGGTCAACTAGTACCGCGATTTCAGTCGGCTAGGAACCCGATTGCGGAAAAGTACGTAGACAGGCTAGAGCCGGCTCAAACTGGCGTGAATCTTCGGACCCCTCGGGGTCGCAAATAGAGGAAACATCATGAAAGCTATCTGGAAAGGTCAAGTCATCGCTGAAAGTGACGACGTAGTAGAGGTGGACGGCGAGCGCTATTTCCCCTGGGATTCATTGAATGGCTGCTACTTCATGAAGTCCGAGACCACCAGCACGAGCCAAGGTAGGGGGGAAGCCCGCTATCTGAATGTGGTTGTCGAGGATCAGGAGAACAGGGATGCAGCCTGGTACTACCCGAACCCCAAAGACAAAGCCCAGGAGATCAAGGACCGAGTGGCCTTCGGTTCCGGGGTTGAGGTCACGGCCTGATTGCGCGGATGGCTAGGCTGTGAGGGTGCAATGCTGAAATGCGGAGTCGTGGCAGTTGAAGCAAATCGAGTATCTGGCTGAAACTCTGGAAAAACTGGCAGCGATGAACTTTGCAGAGAGCAGTAACAAAAAAGCCCCTGAAAACAGGGGCTTTTTATTGTATTGATTGGTGCCGAGAGAGAGAATCGAACTCTCACTCCGTTAGGAACACGAGTTTGAGTCGTGCGCGTCTACCAGTTCCGCCATCCCGGCCTATCACGACAAGCGGAGCTCGTCGTGATCGAGGTGCAAAATTATACGTCGTTTTCGCCCGCGGTCAATGTTAAGTCCTGAATTAACCGAGCAGGGCGGAGGCTAAGCGAAGACCAGTCCGCTTGCCCGCCTATGCTCCGGCGCCTACAATGCGCGCCAATATAGCTCAAGCACCTGCAATTTCCCTGACTGACGGTTTTCATGACATCCAGTACCAGTGATTACGATTTCGAGTTGCCAGAGGCGCTCATTGCCCAACATCCGCTCGAGCGCCGCTCTGCCAGCAGGCTGTTAACTATGCAGATGAGCGGAGGCGCCAGCACGATACGGCACGATCACTTCGCAAGCCTCCCGGACTATCTCGAATCAGGTGACCTGCTGGTGTTCAACGACACCAAAGTCATTCCGGCCCGCCTGTTCGGCCGCAAGATGACTGGTGGCGCGGTTGAGATTCTGCTGGAGCGCGTACTCGACGAAAGGCACTGTCTGGCGCATGTGCGAGCGAGCAAGGCGCCGAAGGCCGGCGCCCGGATCGTGCTGTGTAAGGCAGGCCCCGGTGTTGAACCAGCAGAGGCCGGTGCAGCGGTCTTCGAAGTTAGTGGACGGCAGGGAGATCTGTTTAAAATTGAGCTACTTGTCAATTCTACGACTCGCCATGTCGACATCGACAGTGTGCTGGCTCACTACGGTATAGTACCCCTGCCGCCATATATAGAGCGCTCGGTGGAATCACCCGAAGATCTTCAACGCTATCAAACCGTCTATGCCAGCAAGCCGGGCGCCATCGCTGCGCCTACTGCAGGGCTTCACTTTGATGAGGCCATGCTGGCGACGCTGAAAGGCAGGGGTATCGAAACGGCCTACACCACCTTGCACGTCGGCGCCGGCACCTTTCAACCAGTCCGTGTCGAGCAGATTGCCAGTCACGCCATGCATACTGAACTCTATGAGGTGCCAGAGGCGGTGGTGACCGCGGTGCAGGCCGCAAAGGCCCGTGGCAACAAGGTCATGGCGGTCGGAACAACCGTGGTTCGTGCACTCGAGAGCGCTGCGCGGAGCGGTGAGCTCAGGCCCGGTCACGGTGAAACGGATATCTTTATCCATCCCGGCTATGAGTTCAGGGTGATCGACGCACTGCTGACCAACTTCCATTTGCCGCGCTCAACATTGTTGATGCTCGTATCTGCGCTGGCTGGTCGCGACGCGATCATGTCCGCTTATGCGGAAGCCATTCGTGAGCGCTACCGTTTCTTCAGCTATGGCGATGCCATGCTGCTTTACTGAACACCACGATCAATTCAATCAGGAGTCCGCAGGCCATGGCGTGTGCAATGAAGTTCGAAGTCTCTGCGAGCTGTGAAAGTCCTCGCGGACATACCGCACGCCGCGGGGTCCTGTCATTTCCGAGAGGCGACATCCAGACCCCTGCCTTCATGCCCGTGGGTACCTACGGGACGGTCAAGGGCATGCTGCCCCGGGACATTCTCGAGACCGGCGCCGATATTATATTGGGTAATACCTTTCACCTCTGGCTCAGACCCGGCACGGAAGTGGTGAAACGTTTTGGCTCCCTGCACGAGTTCATGCAATGGCCAAAGCCGATATTGACTGATTCGGGCGGTTTTCAGGTCTTCAGTCTGGGTAAGCTCAGAAAAATCACGGAAGCGGGCGTTGCGTTCCGGTCACCGCTGGACGGCAGTCAGGTGTTTCTCGATCCGGAAACCTCGATTGGCATTCAGCATGACCTCGGCGCAGACATTGTGATGATTTTTGATGAGTGCACGCCGTATCCTGCAACTCACGATGAAGCGGAGCAGTCGATGCAGCTGAGCCTACGCTGGGCTGCGCGATCACGGGCTGCCCATGGTGATAACGCCAGCGCACTGTTCGGCATCGTGCAGGGCGGAATGTATGCTGACCTTCGAGCACAATCGCTGAAGGGCCTGGAGGCCATTGGCTTCGACGGCTATGCCATCGGTGGCCTTTCGGTTGGCGAGCCCAAGGACGAAATGATCGGCGTGCTTGACTACCTGCCGTCGCAGTTGCCGGCAGACAAGCCGCGTTATCTCATGGGTGTCGGCAAGCCGGAAGACATCGTGGAAGCGGTCTGCAGGGGCGTCGACATGTTCGATTGCGTGATGCCGACGCGCAATGCCCGCAATGGGCACCTGTTCACCGATGCAGGGGTCGTCAAGATCCGCAACAGCCGCTATCGCAGCGACGATAGACCACTCGATCCCAATTGTGACTGCCATACCTGCCGACATTTCAGCAGAGCCTATCTGCACCATCTTGACCGTTGCGGCGAGATTCTGGGCAGCCAACTCAATACCATTCATAACCTGCGGCATTATCAACGCCTAATGGATGGTTTGCGCGGCGCAATCGAAGCAGGTACATTGTCGGCCTTCGTTTCCAGCTTTTACGCACGTCTGGCCGCCGGATTGCCGGACTGACAGCGGTTTATCATCTTTTCTTCGCCAGCTTTTCAGGAGTCGTTCATGAGTTCGTCTACAGCTTACACCGGTCTATCTATCAGCCCCATCAGCCCCATCAGCCCCACACGCCTTGTGGCAGCACTCAGTACTAGACGAATCACGTCCTGCCTCGCCACGGTTTCGCTGCTGGCCGCGTCCAGTGGTGCCGCAGCTGCCCCGGCTGGGCCTCCGCAGGGCCCCGGCGCACTGATGCAGATTCTCTTTCTCGGTGGCTTTGTTCTCATATTCTACTTCCTGGTATGGCGTCCACAGAGCAAGCGTGCAAAGGAGCACCGGGAGCTGGTAGGTGGTCTCGGTAAAGGCGACGAGGTCATCGTCAACGGCGGCATCATGGGGCGCATCGTTCGTATCAAGGACGATTTCATTGCCATCGAGGTCTCTGATGGCGTTGAAATCAAGGTTCAGAAAGTGGCCGTTTCCGCAGTGTTGCCCAAGGGCACTCTGAAAGACATCTGACAGGAGTCGGGCTAGATGCTCAATCGCTTTCCGCTTTGGAAGAATATTCTAATAATACTGGTTGTCCTCTTCGGCGTCATTTATGCGCTGCCTAACCTGTATCCCGATGAATTCGCAATACAGGTTAGTGGCGAGAGTAGTTCGAAAGAGCTCACCGAAGCCGATCTGAAGCGCACTACTGAAGCCCTCGAGCAGGCCGGTATCGACTTCTTCGCGCCTGAGGTTGCAGACAACACCATTCGTCTGCGATTCGATTCGAACGAAAGTCAGCTCAGAGCTCGCTCCACAGTAGAGCGTGAGCTGGGGGATGAGTTTGTTGTAGCGCTCAATCTGCTGCCTTCGACGCCGGATTGGCTCGAAAGTCTCGGCGCCGAGCCAATGAAGCTCGGTCTCGATCTGCGGGGCGGGGTGCACTTTCTCATGGAAGTCGACCTCGACAAGGCGCTTCAGACCAATATCGAAGTGTATCAGAGTGAGCTCAAGACCCGTCTGCGTGAAGAGAAGCTACGTTACCGCGATCTTGATATTGCCAATCCGACCACCATCATGGTCCGTTTCCGCGATGAGGAAACCAGAGATACGGCACTGAATTTCGCTCGCAGGGAGTTCCCAACGTTCCTGGCAGAAGCTGTGGATAATGGCGAGAGCTTCGATCTGAAAATGAGCGTGTTGGAAAGCGAGATCAGAACGATCGAAGAGTACGCGATCAACCAGAACCTCAGTACCCTGCGCAATCGGGTCAACGAGCTTGGTGTCGCAGAGCCCTTGGTTCAACGTCAGGGTCGCGGACGCATTGTGGTGCAGTTGCCAGGCGTTCAGGACACAGCGCTTGCAAAACGGGTAATCGGTGCCACTGCGACGCTTGAGTTCAGACTCGAGGCCAAGCCTGACGAAGCGGCCATCAATACACAGAAGTTCGACTTCCGCTCGGAAAATCGCAGCGCCATCGTGGAACGTGATGTCATCATCACTGGTAGTAGCGTGACCAACGCTAACCAGAGCTTTGATGAAACCGGTCAGCCACAGGTCAATATCAAGCTCGATGGTCCTGGCGGCAGCAAGATGCTGCGCGTAACCAGAAACGCTGTTCAGCGTCGTATGGCGGTGCTCTTTGTTGAGGATAAGGAGCGCACGTCTTACGTTGAGCGGAACGGCGAGATGGTTCAGGAGCGGGAAAGATACACGGAGAAGGGTCTCATCAGTCTTGCGACCATTCAGTCGCCGCTTGGCAATGAGTTCCGTATCACCGGGCTTGATTCGCCGGCGGAAGCCAGTGAGTTGGCGCTGCTGCTGCGCTCTGGCGCCCTGGCTGCACCCATGTACTTCGTCGAAGAGCGTACGATCGGCCCGAGCCTTGGTGCTCAGAATATCGAAGCTGGTCTGAAATCGATGCTGCTGGGCTTCGTGCTGGTACTGATCTTCATGGTCCTGGTCTACCGCGTGTTCGGACTCTTCGCCAACCTCGCACTACTGGCAAACGTGTTCATTCTGATTGCCATCATGTCGATGTTCTCGGCCACGCTCACGCTGCCAGGTATCGCCGGTATCGTATTGACAGTAGGTATGGCAGTCGACGCCAACGTGCTGATCTATGAGCGGATTCGGGAAGAGTTAAGGAAGGGCATGCCCGTGCAGGCGGCCATTCATGCTGGCTACGATCGCGCTTTCGTCTCCATTTTTGACGGCAACATCACCACGCTCATTGCAGCCGTCATTCTGTTCGCAGTCGGCACAGGCCCCATCAAGGGCTTCGCAATAACGCTCTCCATTGGTATCGCCACATCAATGTTCACAGCAATCATGCTCACCAGAGCCATGTCGAACCTCGTCTATGGTGGCAAGCGTCTGGATACCATCCAGATTGGTAGCCGCAAGTCGATCACACCGCCGGAAGTGACTTCGGGTGCTGCGGCAGGAGGACGTTCGTAATGGCTAACAGAGATCTTTCTTCAGATATGAACAACACTGCAACGGATAGTACCGCCGTCTACGAGGAGCGCGTGATCCCCTTTATGGGGATCTCGAAGTTGGCTATGGCGTTCTCGGCGCTGCTGATCATCATCAGTATCGGAGCTATAGCGGTTCGAGGCCTCAATCTGGGACTGGACTTCACTGGCGGCAGCCTGGTCGAGCTGGAATACGAGCAGGCGCCACGTGTGGCTGATGTTCGTGAGGCGCTGGAGGAGAAAGGCTATACCGGATTTGTCGTGCAGCAGTTTGGTACCGATACCAGTATCCTGGTTCGACTGCAGCAGGATTTCGATCAGAATCTCGGCAACAAGATTGTCGCTGATCTGTCCAGTGTCGAAGCCATGGGCGATATCGAGCTCAAACGCTCGGAGTTCGTGGGCGCACAGGTTGGCGAGGAGTTGAAAGAGCAGGGCGGCCTCGGGCTGTTGCTCGCGCTGGCGACCATCATGGTCTACATCTCCTTCCGCTTCGTCTTCAAGTTTTCGGTTGGCGCCGTTGTCGCGCTGGTTCATGACGTCATCATCACCATTGGCGCCTTTGCGCTGTTCCAGTGGGATTTCGACCTCAATGTGCTGGCCGCGGTATTGGCCGTCATCGGCTACTCTCTGAACGATACTATCGTTGTGTATGACAGGATCAGGGAGAACTTCAGAGCCTTCCGAATTGAGTCATCGCAGCAAATCATCGATATCTCACTGACCCAGACGCTATCGAGAACCATAGTGACAGGTCTGACGACCCTGCTGGTTCTGCTGGCGCTCTATATCTTTGGTGGAGAGGCTCTGGAAGGCTTTGCGACGGCACTGATCATCGGTATCGTCATCGGTACCTACTCATCGATCTATGTGGCGAGTAGCCTGCTGCTGGCCACCAAGGTGAGCAAGGAAGATATGATGATTCCGCTCAAGGAAGGTCTGGATCAGGACTCGCCAGACTACAGACCCTAGGTCTGGCTTCGTCTCGTCAGGGTCAGCGCTTGCGCTGACCGCTATGCCTGCGCCCTTCAGCGTCAACGTTGAGGGGCGCAGTCGTTTTGGGGGTGGCGGTTAGCGCTGGCTGTTGTTGAGTTGGCCGAGCAGGGATTTGGTCAGCTTGGCGTTCGCACAGATCAGCGTGGCTTTTGCCGGTGAGCCGGCGGTGCCGCGCGGGTTTGTCCGACTGTTGACCGGGGTGCCATCAAAGCGCGTCAACAGTGCGCCGGCTTCCTGTGCAATGAAGGCCGCCGCTGCGCACTCGCTCATATCGACGCGTGACAACACCGCTGCATCCACCTGATTTGAAGCCGCCTGCAGTAGGGCTAGCGGCGCATTGAAGCCTGGCCGAAAACCAAAGGTCAGCTTGGCGAGGGACTGCATCCCTTTGGCATAGTTCGGTTTCTCTGCTTCACTGCCATCAGCGTCGTCTGCTTCAGCATTGATGTCGGGGAGATTGCCAGTCAGAAGACTCAGGCTGAGATCGACCTGGGGTGAAATGCGAATACGTCGGTCGTCTTTTGCGGCGCTTTTGCCACGGCTGGCGGTATATTCTGCACCGGTTATCGGTTCGAAATAGATGGCGTGTTCAATGTCATCGCCACGTTTGGCAACCAGACTCAGGCCCCAGTCATTCCAGCCTCTCACCATCGAGATCGGGTTGTGAACTGGCATAAGCTCCCATGTCAGCGCCGCCAGCTGTTCAGCATCTCCGGATTTACGATCCCCGGCTTTACCATCCTCTCTGGACTTGGCAGCTTTGCCCGCCTTCCCACCCTTGTCAGCAGGCGAACCCGCTGAAGCCGGCGCAGTGCCCCCTGCCGCGATGACAGTATGACGCGGATAAGCCCGCTCAATCGCGCGACTTACATCCTGATGGAAGCTTTCGTTTACTCGCCTGATCAGCTCGCTCACCGCCTGTTGGTCGCTGAATGTCAACGACTCCCTGTTTACGAGATCGATAAGATGCTCGCGTGTATTTCTCAAGGTTCTGACAATGATATTGACGGCTGGCTGCATAGGTTTTCTCGAATTGATTCCGGGCGCGCTCAGGGTACTGAGCTGGGCATGTAAAAGAGCGGTGGCCGTGCGGTATAGGCCGCTGGCCGGGGGCTCATGATAGCAAGAGCGGCGGTCGAGCGACAGCAGGAGTTCGTTTTGCATCCGCTGCCCAGTGTGCACCGCCTTGTTTGAAGGCCCACCTTAGGGAAAAGGAGGTCGGTGTCGCCAGTTCCGTCGTATTGCTCTCTCATTAGGCACACGACGTGCCCGCCAACCTAGATCGCCCACGGAGATGCTCATGCCCACGCTCACAGTCAATGGAGAATCCTATCCGCTGCCAGAAGATCCTCGAGTTACGCTGCTGGACATGCTTCGCCTGGAGCTGGGCCTGACGGGCACGAAGAAAGGATGCGATCACGGCCAGTGTGGCGCCTGTACCGTTCTATTGGATGGTCGGCGGGTGAATGCCTGTCTCGTGCTGGCGTGTCAGTGTGCAGACCGTCAGGTAACAACGGTAGAAGGCCTGGCCACGAACGGTGAGCTCCACCCACTGCAGCAGGCCTTCGTTCGTCATGATGGTTTCCAGTGCGGCTATTGCACGCCGGGGCAGCTGTGTTCTGCAGTGGCCATGCTTGATGAGGTGTCGAGGCAGGAGCCGAGCGTCGTGACGAGTGGTGAGACGGTAGAGTGGTCACGCGAGGAAATTACCGAGCGTATGAGTGGCAATCTCTGTCGCTGCGGTGCTTACCCGAACATTGTTTCCGCTATCCAGGAGGTGGTCGGCAAATGAACCCATTCACGTTTGAGAGTGCTCACCACGAGCGTGCGCTGGCGGAGCTCGAGCCGGGCGCTGCTGATCGATATCTGGCTGGCGGCACCAATCTTGTCGACCTCATGAAGCATGAGATCGAACAGCCGGAGCGGCTCATCGATATTTCCAGACTCGAATACAATGCGATAGGGCCCGCTGGCGATGGCCTCGAAATTGGCGCCCTGGTAACCAATACTGCTCTTGCATCGGATGCCCGGGTGAGGGCTGGCTGGCCGCTGCTGTCGCAGGCGCTACTGTCAGGGGCCACCGTACAACTGCGAAACAGGGCAACGACGGCCGGCAACTTGCTGCAACGTACACGCTGCTACTATTTCTACGATACCGCCCGTGCCTGCAACAAGCGTAACCCTGGCGAAGGCTGTTCAGCCCTGGAAGGATTTACCCGCATCCATGCCATTTTTGGTGCCTCCGAACACTGTATCGCTACACATCCATCCGACATGGCCGTAGCCATGATGGCGCTCGATGCCACGGTAAAGACACTGGACGCATCGGGCCAGCGACGGCAGATACCGCTCGATGACTTCTACCGCCTGCCGGGAGATCGGCCCGATATCGAGACTCAGCTGCAGGCAGGAGAGTGGATCACGCATGTCGAGCTGCCGGCCTCCCTGGGCGGTACGCAGATCTATCGTAAGGTACGTGATCGCAGTTCCTACGCCTTTGCACTGGTCTCAGTGGCCTGTGTGCTGAAGATGCAAGGCGATCGTATTGTCGGGGTCCGTCTTGCACTTGGGGGCGTAGCGCATAAACCCTGGCGAGCCAGGAAGGCCGAAGCAGCGCTGACGGGCGAAGTCGCCAGCGAAGCGCTATTCAAATCGGCCGTGAACGCTGAGCTCGAGACGGCCCAAGGCCACGGCGGTAACGATTTCAAGATTCCGCTGGCCCGGCGAACCATGTTGGCAGTATTGCGAGATGCCGAGTCGGCATGCAAACGTGCTGAATACGACCTCACCGATCATAGCAAGGGACGCTGATATGACCACGCCTAATCATCCCACAATGTCTGGGACCACTGTACAGCAGGAAGATATCGCACCTGGCATCGGACAGGGTATCGATCGCGTGGACGGCCCTGCGAAGGTCCAGGGCCGGGCCAGTTATGCCGCAGAGCACAGCCTCGGACAGAGACCTCTGGAGGGCTGGATCGTGGAAGCCAGCGTACCCGCGGGCTTGATCACCAATATCGACTGCAGTGAAGCAGAGCGCTGCGAGGGTGTCGTGCGTGTGCTCACTCACGAAAATGTGCCAGAGCAGATGCTGTACGGCGACCCTGCAGACGCAGGCCGCTTTGGCCAGAGCCATGCCGTCATGCAGGGCAGAGGCATCCGCTACCACGGGTACCCGGTGGCGCTCGTCGTTGCGGAGACGCTCGAGCAGGCCAGGCACGCGGCAAAGCGCGTGCGGGTCGAAATCGATAGCGCAGAAGTTCGGGTAGCCGTTGGCGCCTCTGATCGCAGTTTCGAAGAGCTCTGGCAGCATCCCGAACTGCAGACGCCAGAAAGCCTCGATGGCGGGCTGGAGCCTGATGCCGCGAGCGGCGATTTCGAATCGCAATGGTCCGAGGCAGTGCACAAGGTGGATGTGTGTTATCAGACCCCCAACCAGGTCTCCGCCGCGATGGAGCCGCATGCCACCATTGCAAGCTACGATGGTGATAAGCTTACTGTTTACTGCTCGCTGCAGGTAATCGCTAGTGCTGTGGAGGGGCTCGCGAACACGCTGAAGCTCGATCCCGCCAAGGTGGAAGTCAACAGTCCCTTTGTCGGTGGCGGCTTCGGTTCAAAGCTTGGCATCCACAACGATGCCGTGCTGGCCTGTCTGGCGACTATGGTGCTGAAGCGGCCGGTTAGAGTGGTGCAGACGCGGCGCAATGTCTTCAGCAACGCGCCACATCGTGGCAGTTCGATGCAACATATCCGCCTTGGTATGGACGCTTCAGGCAAGCTTGTCGCCATTGGTCACGACAGTATCATGCCGGCTGCTCATGGCTATCCTTTCGCCGAGGCCACCGGTGCCTGCGCTCGCGCCTCCTATAGCGCTGCCGGCATCCGGAGCCGGCACAGGGTTTTGCCGGTCAATATGCCGGTGCTCGATTCGACGCGCGCGCCTGGCGATGCGATTGGCACCCTGGCCTTCGAAGCGGCAATCGACGAAGCCGCGAGGGTCTGTGGCATCGATCCGCTCGATTTTCGTCTGAATAATATGCCTGACAAACATCCGGTGAATGGACAGCCGTTCTCCAGTCACGATCTCGCTGGCTGTCTGCGAGAAGGTGCCGAGCGTTTTGGTTGGGCCAGGCGAAGTAAGGCCGAAGCTGGAGCCCGCAAGCTCAAAGGCTTCGGTATGGCTTCTGCCGTCAGGGTCAATATGCTCGTCAAATCAGCGGCCGAGGTGGAGCTGGATCGAACCGGCGCTGTAGTGGTCCGGACTGACATGACCGATATCGGCACCGGCAGCTACACAATTCTTGCTCAGATAGCGGCAGCTGAGCTGGGGCTTCGAGTTGATGACGTGACGGTCAAGCTCGGCCGCAGCACTTTCCCGACTTCGAGTGGGTCGGGCGGCTCCTTTGGTGCCGGTAGCACGGGCTCGGCGGTGCAGGCGGCCTGCCAGAACCTCAGGCGTGAGCTCATCAAGCACCTCAATGAAGCCCCGCAGTGCGCGCACCTGTCGAAGAATGCGATCGACTCCGCACAACTCAACGGCGGACGCATCCTCGTCGATAACGAAAGTTTCAGCGTGCAGTCACTGCTGGAGTCAGCGGACCTGGACACCCTTTGTGTTCAGGGACAAATCGAGCCCGGAGAGGACCATGACAACTATGCGCAATCGTCATGGGGTGCACATTTTGTCGAAATCAGCGTTGATCGTGATACCGCAGAGATTACGGTGGACCGAATAACGACTGTGGTGTCGGCCGGTACCATCTTCAATCAAAAGACGGCAGCCTCGCAGGTCAAGGGTGGGGTGGTCTGGGGATTGTCCTATGCCCTGAGAGAAGAGCTCATGCTGGACGAACGCTATGGCGCCTTCATGAACAGAGACCTGGCCGAGTACCATATTCCGGTCAACCGTGACGTGCCTGACATAGACTGCCATTTCCGTATTCAGGCCGATTTCAGATCCAACCCCCTTGGCTCGAAGGGTATAGGTGAGCTCGGCATCTGCGGGGCAGGGGCAGCTATCGCCAATGCGGTGTTTGACGCGACAGGGGTGCGGGTGCGCCATTTCCCGATCACCCTGGATAAAATACTCGAAAAATGGGAGGCCGAGGCCGGCTAGAGGGACTGTAGAGGAGTCGAGTCTGATACACTGAGTCCTCGTTAACTACCAAGCCAGTACTATTGTGACCGAAAGCTCCGAACTGCCCGCTTCAGTATCACCGCCCGAGTTGCGTTTCGTTCTCGTCCGGACCAGTCATCCTGGTAATATCGGGGCTGTCGTCCGGCTCATGAAGAACATGGCGCTCACCAACCTGGTGCTCGTGCGGCCAGACGGTGGGCGCGAGGCCGTGCTATCGGACGTGGCTGTGGCACGCGCCGCTGGCGGTGCGGCGCTACTCGAGCAGGCTGTCATTGCAGATTCGCTTGCAGAGGCAGTTGGCGACTGCGACTGGGTGGCAGCGACCAGTGCCCGCTCCCGGAGCACGCCATGGCCGGTGCAAAGCCCGCGCGAGTTCATAGATGAAATCGAATCGGAAGCCGGACTGACGCCTCGCCGGATCGCCATCGTATTCGGTCGCGAAGATAGCGGCCTGACTAACGACGAGCTGCAATTGTGCAACCGTCATATCATGATTCCGGCAAATCCCGATTATCCGGTCTTGAATATTGCGATGGCCGCCCAAATCATGGCCTATGAACTCTATCAAATGATGTTGCGTTGGCAGCCGGAAGAATCCGACGCCGTCGCCGAGGCGGTGCCGCTGGCATCGGCCGCCGATGTGGAGGCCGTGGTCAGCGCGCTCACCGATCTCGCCGTGTCTACGGGTTTTCTCGATCCTGCCGAGCCCAGGCAGTTCGGCACCCACATCAGGCGACTCTTCAGGCGGGCGCCGGTGCAGCGGGATGAGACGAATCTCCTGCGGGGCCTGATCAAAGCATTGCAGCGAAAGCTGCCCTAGAAAACTGGAATCAGTACATGATTACGCAACTCAGAGAAGACGTCCGCTCGGTTTTTCACCGGGATCCTGCTGCCCGTAACGCCTTCGAAGTGCTGACCTGCTACCCGGGCCTGCATGCGCTGCTAATGCATCGCGTGAACCATTGGCTGTGGCTGCGTGGTTTCAAATGGCTTGCCCGGTTTCTTTCGCAGATCGCCCGCTGGCTCACCGGCATTGAAATACATCCTGGCGCGAAAATAGGCCGACGCTTCTTCATAGACCATGGTATGGGCGTGGTCATTGGTGAAACTGCTGAAGTTGGCGACGATGTGACGCTCTACCAGGGCGTAACGCTGGGCGGCACCAGCTGGGATTCAGGCAAGCGCCACCCAACACTCGAAAACGGGGTTGTGGTTGGGGCTGGCGCGAAGATTCTTGGTCCGTTTACTGTGGGCGCTAACTCGAAGGTTGGCTCCAACTCGGTCGTTACCAAGGCTGTACCACCTGATTCCACGGTTGTTGGGGTGCCCGGACGAGTCGTCAGGCGGACCGAGACGGTTGAAGACAGAAGTGCAGCCATGGCTGCAAAAATGGGTTTCGATGCCTATGGCACGGGTGGGGCTGGCGGCGAGCTTCCGGACCCCATCGTGAAGTCCTTCAAGGTGGTGCTCGATCACATAGGCAAGATGGATGAGCGTGTTAATGGCATGTGTCGCTCGCTCAGAAAGCTCGACGCCCAGTTCAATAATGGTGAGCTGGCAAAACTGCAGGAGTCCGATCTGGCCTGTATCGATGACGAGCCTGACGGGAGCAACAGGCCCTGCTGTGACGAGGACGCCGCGGATGGTAAGGGCGAGACGGTTCTAGCTCGCAAGCAGACGAACAGGGTTGAGCCTTGAGCCCTCTCATTTATCTTGACTACGCCGCGACCACGCCTGCCGATCCGGCTGTCGTCGAACGCATGATGAGCTGCCTCACGCTTGAGGGTACATTTGCCAATCCGGCCTCGCGTTCGCACCGGCCAGGCTGGCAGGCGGAGCAGTTGGTGGAAGCTGCGCGCATCGAACTGGCTCAGCTGATCGACTGCAGCCCTATAGAGCTGGTTTGGACTTCCGGCGCCACCGAAGCGGACAATCTGGCAATTCAGGGCGTCGTGCGTCATGCCATCCGCAGTCGCAGACACGCTGATCCGGCGGCGACCGGAAGCGTTCACGTGGTGAGCTCCGTAATTGAGCACAAGGCCGTTATCGACGTCTGCAAGGCGCTCGAACGCGAGTTTGCCGAAACGCCCATCCAGGTCGAGGTGAGCTGGCTGAAACCAGACATAAATGGCCGCATCAGCGCTGAGCAGGTCAGGGCAGCGCTGCGTGACGACACGGTGCTTGTCAGCATCATGCACGTGAACAACGAAGTTGGCAGTATCAACGACATCGCCGCCATTGCCGAGGTTGTCGGCCCGCATTCGGCCTTGTTCCATGTTGACGCTGCGCAGAGCCTGGGCAAGCTCCCGCTCTCGATGAAGGCGCTTGCGGTCGATCTGTTGTCCTGTAGTGCCCACAAGATCTATGGCCCCAAAGGCAGTGGTGCGCTCTACGTACGGCGGAGCGTCAAGTCGCGGCTAGACCCGATGATTTTCGGAGGTGGCCACGAAGGCGGTCTTCGTTCGGGAACGCTCGCCACACATCAGATCGTCGGCTTTGGCGAAGCAGCCAGACTGGCAGCAGAAGTGATGGTGGCGGACCGTGCGAAGCTGGAGCGTCAACGGAGCCAGTTGTTGAACATGCTGAGCGGCCTGCATGGCTTTACGGTGAATGGCGGCGAGGCCAGCGTGGGCGGTTCCGTTGGGACGGTCTGGCCGGGCATTCTCAATGTTCGTTTCGGCACGCTCGATGCCGAGGCGCTGATGCTGGCCATGCCAGACATCGCTTTGGCGAGTGGGTCAGCCTGTAACTCAGCCAGCCTGGCGGCTTCCTACGTGCTGCGCGCCATCGGCCTGAACGAGGCCGAAGCAGCTGCCTCGATACGGATATCCATCGGTCGAATGACCACTGATGCGGATATCGAGCGAGCCGGACAACGTATCGCCGAGGTCGTTTCGCGCATGAGACCATCTGCATCCGCAGTATGATTTGAGCTACAAGCCGCGTATACTTTGCACCGATTATTCAAGCCGCGTGGCCAGGTGCCGTACCAGGTCCGTCCCGAGCCGTCTTTTTCAAACTTATCTCATCCTTAGTGGAGCTCTCAATACATGTCAGTTGAACGCACTCTCTCCATCATCAAGCCAGATGCCGTAGCCAAGAACGTCATTGGTGACATTTACAGCCGCTTCGAAAAGAACGGTCTGCGCATCGTTGCTGCCAAGATGCAGCATCTTTCACAGGAGCAGGCAGAAGGCTTCTATGCTGAGCACAAAGAGCGTGGCTTTTTCCCTGATCTGGTTGCATTCATGACGTCTGGCCCAGTCATCGTGCAGGTTCTTGAAGGCGAAAACGCCGTCAAGAAGCACCGTGACCTGATGGGTGCGACCAACCCGAAGGAAGCCGAGAAGGGCACCATCCGTGCTGACTTTGCCGATTCCATCGATGCCAACGCGGTACACGGCTCCGATTCTGCGCAGTCAGCAGAGCGTGAAATCGCCTATTTCTTCAACGACAGTGAAATCTGCCCACGGGATTGATTTTACTGGGGAGCTGATCATTTGACTTCACTGATAGCCACTAGTCTGGATAGCCAGGACATTCCTGAGCCATCATCCGTTGCGGGAAAGCTGAACCTTCTGGGTCTGTCTCGAGAGGCCCTTGTGGACTTTTTCGCCGAAATGGGCGAGAAACCATTCCGCGCCCAGCAGCTGATGAAATGGCTCTACCACCGTGGCGTCAGTGATTTCGAACAGATGACCGATATGAGCAAGGCCCTCAGGACCAAGCTCGCTCAGGTCGCCTGCATCATCGTTCCCGAGATTGTTGTGCAGAACTACTCCACTGACGGCACGCGTAAGTGGGTTATGCGCATGCCTGGTGGCAGCTCCATCGAGACCGTCTACATTCCTGATGGCGGCAGAGGCACGCTGTGTGTCTCGTCGCAGATTGGTTGTGCGGTTGACTGTAGCTTTTGCTCCACAGGTAAACAGGGCTTCAATCGCAACCTGACAGCGGCCGAAATCATTGGCCAGATGTGGATAGCCGCGCACAGCTTCGGCAGTCGCGACGTGTCCAGCGAGCGCTATGTCACCAATGTCGTCTTCATGGGCATGGGTGAGCCGCTGTTGAACTACGGTCCTGTCCTGAACGCCTCAAAGCTGATGATGGATGATCTCGGATTCGGGATTGGCAAGCGCCGTCTCACAATCAGTACCTCTGGCGTGGTGCCTGCCATCGATCAGCTGGGCGATGATACCGATGTCTCGTTGGCCATCTCGTTGCATGCGCCAACCGATGAGCTGCGTGATGTGCTCGTTCCACTGAATCGCAAATATCCGATTGCGGTGCTGTTGGCAGCCTGTCAGCGATATCTCGACAAATTGCCGGACAAGCGCAAGATCACGATCGAATACACCCTCATGAAGGATGTGAACGATTCGCCAGAGCAGGCTGCGCAACTGGCTGCAGTATTGGCAGACCTCCCGGTGAAGATTAATCTGATACCCTTCAATCCGTTCCCGAACAGCGGTTACGAAAGGCCCTCGCGCAATGCGGCGATGCGGTTTTCCAAGATCCTGCAGGAAGCTGGTCATATCGCGACGATCAGAACCACGCGTGGCGACGATATTGATGCGGCCTGTGGCCAGTTGGTGGGGCAGGTAGCAGATCGTACCCGTCGTCAGGAGCGCTGGAAACAGCAGCATGATCAGGCGGCTGGGCTCTAGCGCGATTCTGAACGAGGCGCTCGATCAGAGATGGTCCGGCGCGCTCATGACCGGCAGCGGTCCGGTTCATCTAATTAAAGCCTTGTATTCCCAACCAGATGTTTTAATTGAACTATAATCTCCACTACCGGCGTTCGAACAGCGCCACGATTCCTTTCCTTTCAATGGCAGGTATTCACGTAGTGACAGATTTCCTCTCAGGTCATTCGTCCTGGACGCGCCGGATGGCCGCAACAGTCGTCATGGCACTCAGCCTCATGTCGTCTGCCTGCGTCACGACGACGACAGGTCCATATTCAGCCAATCAGTCCAAGGACAAGGCTGCCGAACAGTATGTTGCCCTGGGCATCAATTACCTGCGCGAAGGCAATCTCGAGTTGGCCACCGCGCGCACCAAGCGTGCACTGGAGCTGAGGCCTAACTATGCAGAAGCCCTGGCCGTACTTGGACTGATCTATCAGACTCAGGAGGAGTACCCGCTCGCTGAGCAGAATTATAAGGACGCCCTGTCTGCGGATAGCGAATTCACCAGGGGCCGAACCTATCTGGCCTCGCTCTATTACAAGCAGAGAAAGCTCGATCAGGCGCTGGCCGAGTTCGAAAAGGCATCTGAGGATATTCGCTATCCAGCGCGGTCGCAGGTTTTCGAGAACATTGGGCTTATAAAGTTTCAGCAGGGCAAGACTGAGGAAAGTATTGCGGCCTATCGCAAGTCGCTGGCACTTGATCGTGATCAGCCGGGTCTGCAGCTGAAACTTGCAGAGCTGTTCGCGAAGCTACAGGACTACGAGCAAGCCAACAGATATTACGACAATTTCCGGGAAAGTGTCAGGCAGGGTGCTCTCCTGCACACGCCGGGGAGTCTCGAATTGGGTATCGATCTTGCCAGACGCCGTGGTGATGATGATACTGTATCATCATTGAAGCTCGTGCTCAGGAATCTGTACCCGAAGTCCCCGGAAAACCAGCGCGAGCAGGCTCGCGGAAACAGCTGAAGTACTCAATAATCTCTCAGGCAGCCAGACAGGTGCCCCCTAGCCGGTTTTAAACATGCAGGAACCCTCATTTTCAGCCAGTCGAGAGGCTGAAGACGCCAGCTCTCCTTCTGGAACACCGCCTTCGAAAGGCGCGCGTGCTTCGGTGGCCGCCACGATAGGTCAGAAACTCGCTGCCGCTCGCGAGCGCGAAGGCCTGAGCGTCAGGGAGACCGCCGACAGGCTCCACGTCGTGACCCGTTATGTCACCGCCATCGAGGCCGGTGAATATACTGTGCTTCCGGGTATTGTCTTCCTGAAGGGCTATGTGCGTGCCTATGCTCGCATAGTCGGCCTGGATGAGGATGCCCTCAGTCAGGCACTCGAGGCTGAGTTGCAGATTCGGGATGACGTTCCTGATCACTCGGCAAAGCCGCTGCCGCACAGTCCCAAACCGAAAAGTCATTCGCTGGGTATACTGGCCGGCCTCTTTGCGCTCGCACTGGTGGCCCTGGTCGCCTTCCTCTTGGTCAGACCTGATCCTGTATCGGTGCCGTCAGCAACTACCGCGCCTTACGAGGGCGAAGCGCCTGGCGAGGAAGAAGCGCCCGTGGCGGCCGAAGCTCAGTCGCCGGATGAGAGTGAAGTGTCGGCGACTGACAGCGATGGCCTTGAGTCCGAGAAAGCTGCCGAGCTGGAAGTCGAGGAGCCTGTCGAACCCAGCGTTGAAGAAGAATTTCTCGTCGACGAGACGGAAGAGTTCGGTTCGGTGCGCCGAGGCCTGTATACTACCCCCGATCCAGCCATTTCCAACGAACAGGTGGCCGAGCCAGTGCAGGTGGAACCCGCCAGCACAGCGCGTCGCTCTGCTTCGTCAGCCGCCCGACCTGTGTTGGCCGAATCTGCGCCGACCGAGTCCGCCGCTTCAGGCGTCGGGGATGCCACGGTATCTGTGGTATTCACTGGCGACTGCTGGTTCGATATTCGTGCGGCAAATGATGAGCGAACCGTTGGATTGTATAGAGAGGGGCAGACCTTGACGTTCAAGGGCCCATTGCCGATGGAAGTGATTGTAGGCGCAGTCGGCGCTACGCAAATCCGTGTTAACGGACAGCCACTTGACTTCAGTCGCTATCGAGTGCGGAATAACCGGGTTGAATTCACCATCACAAGCGAAACGCTGCAATAGGCAGCGTCGCAAGACCATTACCGGAACAGACAGGACTCTGACAGCAGCATGCACCAGGAAAGCCCGATAGTACGCCGCAAGAGCAAACAGATCATGGTAGGCAATGTGCCCGTGGGCGGCGATGCGCCTATTGCGGTGCAGAGCATGACCAACACCGAGACCTGCGACGTACAGGCGACGGTGGCGCAGATCCAGAGTCTGCAGGATGCGGGTGCTGACATCGTTCGCGTGTCGGTACCGTCGATGGATGCGGCAGAAGCATTCAGGGAAATTCGCAAGCAGGTGACGATCCCTCTGGTTGCCGACATCCATTTCGATTACAAGATCGCACTGAAAGTTGCCGAGTACGGCGTCGACTGTCTGCGTATCAATCCGGGTAATATCGGTCGTGAAGACCGGGTGGCAGCCGTCATTTCGGCAGCGCGCAATAATGGCATCCCGATCCGCATCGGCGTCAATGCAGGCTCACTCGAGAAAGACCTGCAGAAGAAATACGGCGAGCCGACACCGGCTGCGTTGGTCGAATCCGCCATGCGACACATCGATATTCTTGATCGTCACAATTTTGATCAATACAAGATCAGTCTGAAGGCTTCTGACGTGTTCATGGCCGTTGGCGCCTATCGACTTATTGCCAAGCAAATCGAACAGCCCTTGCATCTCGGTATTACTGAGGCCGGCGGCTTTCGCTCAGGCGCAGTCAAGTCGGCAATCGGCCTCGGCATGCTGCTGATGGATGGCATCGGCGATACCATCAGGGTTTCCCTGGCTGCTGATCCGGTGCAGGAAATCAAGGTGGGCTTCGATATCCTCAAAAGTCTGCGGCTACGAAGCAAAGGCGTCAACTTTATCGCCTGCCCCAGCTGCAGTCGGCAGAACTTCGACGTCATCAAGACGATGAACGAGCTCGAAATGCGACTTGAAGACGTCCAGACGCCGATAGACGTGGCTGTTATCGGCTGCGTCGTCAATGGCCCGGGTGAAGCCAGGGAAGCGGACGTTGGTCTGACCGGTGGTTCGCCCAATAATCTCATCTATCTGGGTGGCAAACCTGACCATAAAGCCGATAATGTCGGCCTCGTCGACCATTTCGAAAAGGTCATCCGTGCTCAGGTCAAGACTAGACAAGCCGCTCTGGATGCGTTGATCGCCAAGGCCTGAGTCATATAGCCTCTGCGCCGGCCAGGCCGGCGCTGCGCGCAGGCAAATTGGCGCCATTTCAAACAGGAAGTTTTTTTCAAGTGTCCAAATTACAGGCTGTACGCGGGATGAACGATATCCTGCCGAGTTCCACTCCTTACTGGCAGCGCCTCGAAAGCGCATGCCGCTCACTCTTCGGCGCCTATGGCCTGGAAGAGATCAGGCTACCCATCGTCGAACCAACCGCGCTATTCAAGCGCTCAATTGGTGAAGCCACGGATATTGTCGAAAAGGAAATGTATACTTTCGACGACCGCAATGGTGAAAGCCTGACCCTGCGACCTGAACTGACAGCCGGCGTAGTGAGGGCAGGCGAGCAACATGGCCTGCTCTACAACCAGACTCCCCGACTCTGGTACGCTGGCCCGGCGTTTCGCTACGAGAAACCGCAGAAGGGCCGTTATCGCCAGTTTCATCAGATTGGCGTGGAGTGCTTCGGCCTTCCGGGTCCGGATATAGACGCCGAGCTCATTGCGCTCACAGCAAGGCTGTGGGAGCATCTTGGCCTCGCTTCGGCGGTACGTCTCGAGCTCAACACCATCGGCAGCGCAGAGTCTCGGCAACGGTTCCGCAAGGCGCTGGTCGCGTTTCTCGAAGACAAGCGCGAGGCACTGGATGAAGACAGCCAGCGTCGCCTGCTCACGAATCCGATGCGCATACTGGATTCCAAGAGCGCTGAAACGCAGCGGGTACTCGATAACGCACCAAGTCTGCACGATTACATCGACGACGAGTCCAAACAGCATTTCGCGGGACTGTGCCAACGCCTCGATGCACTCGGCATCAGCTATGTGGTGAATCCGAGGCTGGTTCGAGGACTGGACTACTACGGCAAGACCGTGTTTGAGTGGATTACCACTGAGCTCGGTGCCCAGGGTACCGTCTGTGCTGGCGGTCGCTACGATGGGCTGGTTGAGCAGCTTGGCGGGAAGTCCACCCCGGGCGTAGGATTCGCCATGGGTTGTGAGCGCCTGGTGCTGATGCTCGAGGCGCTCGCCGCTCGTGGTAGTATGGCGCTGCAGGCACGCGGACTGCATAGCCTGTACGTAATGGGTCTGGGCGAAGCGGAAGATTCAGCAGCCCAGACACTGGCTGAGCAGATCAGAAGCGCGGCTCCAGGTCTTAAGGTCATGCTGCATTGCGGTGGCGGGTCGATCAAGTCACGGATGAAGAAGGCCGATCGTAGCGGCGCACAACTGAGTGTGCTGATCGGTGAGAATGAGCTGGCCCGGCAGCAGGTCAGCTGCAAGGTCATGCAGGCTGATTCGGCGGTTGCCGCCAGTCTCGGTCTCGACGAGGATTCCACAGTAAGTACGCCAGGCCAGTTTCTCCTGTCTCAGACAGAATTGCTGCAACGGCTTCAAACAATGAAAGAACAGGCAGATAGCAATCATGGTTGATAGAAGTGACGACGAACAACTAGACGCGCTAAAACAGTGGTGGCAAGCGAATGGCACCTCACTCATCGTTGGCGTAATCCTGGCAATTGCTGCCATATTTGGCTTCAAGGCTTGGCAGAACAATCAGTTGCAGCAGGAAGCTGAGTCTTCGTTGAAGTACCAGCAGCTTGTTGAGGCTGCGGCAGCCGATCAGCAGAGTGCTTTTCTGAAGGCCCAGCAGTCAAAAGCGGAAGGGGATGATTCTGCCTCTACTGACGATGCTGATACGGCGCGCTTCCTGGCCAAAGAACTCAAGGAAGCCACCAGTATAAAGGGCTATGAGCTGCTCGCCGATCTGTATCTCTCGCGAAGTCACTTCAGTGCCAGTGAGCTGGATGAAGCGCACAAGCAGCTTATCGGCACGCTTGAGCAGACCGAATCAGAATCACTGAAGCGCATCATCCAGGCCAGGTTGGCGAGGGTCGAGATGGCTCAGGAAAAATACGAGGCCGCGCTGGCCCGCTTGGATGTGCCGAAGGATGACGTCTTTTACACATATTTCCAAGAGCTTAGGGGCGATATCTATAAACTGACTCAGAAGCCTGAGCTAGCCCTTGAAGCCTATCGGAATGCACGAGAGGCGTTGGCAGCCAAGCCACCGGTAGTCGAGCAGCCGCTTATCGCACGCACCGAAACTGACGCACCTGAACAGCCTGCCGAAGCCGAACAGGTTGCGGCTCAGGCCCTGGCCTGGCTGGATACCAAGATTGCAGATCTGGGAACCGCTGGCGAATGATGATGGCTTTTCACGGACGCCGCTTCGCCATACCGCTGCTGGCATTGTTCACAGTACTCTCGATTGCTGGCTGCGGGGATGAGGATGTACGGCCTGAGCCGGTGGAGCTCAAGCCAATTACGCCGGTGGTCAGTCTGAGCCGCGCCTGGAGCGTTGGTATTGGCGATGGCTATGATGATGAAGCGGTCAGTCTGGCGCCACTGGTGCTGGATGAGCAGCTTGTCGCCGTGTCTCGGGATGGCGAGCTTCAGGCCATCGAGCGCCGCAGTGGCAAGACCCTTTGGGAACGCTCGATCGACGAAGACATCAGTGGCGGCGTTGGTGGGGATGGCCGGCGGGTATTTGTGACCACGGCCGACGGCAACCTGATTGCGAGCTCTGCTGAAGACGGCAGTGAGCTCTGGACGATTTCAACAGGGAGCGAGGTGCTGTCTGCACCACTGGTTGCCAGAGGTCTTGTATTCGTGCAGACCATTGACGGTCTGGTGAGTGCTTATGATGTCGGCAGCGGGCAGAAGCGCTGGGATTATCGTGAGCAGGAACCTGCGCTGACGGTACGCGGCACATCGCCGCTGAATTATGACGAACGTGCAGAGCTCTTGCTGGCAGCCTTCGCCAACGGTTCGGTTGTCGCGCTCGACCCCAGGAGCGGTATACCCGCGTGGAGCCAGATCGTAGCTGAGCCACGTGGCAAAACCGAGCTGGACCGATTGATCGATATCGATGGCGGTACCGAGGTGGCAGATGGCAGCGTCTTCGCGGTGGCCTATCAGGGCAACATAGCCGAGCTGAGCGCGATTCGTGGCCGGGTGGATTGGCTGGAGAAGGCGTCAAGCTTCGCACGGCCTTCGCGAGGCGATCGTCTGCTGCTGCTGACAGCGGAGAACGGTGATGTCATTGCCTGGGATGCGAGTACCAAGACCGAACGCTGGCGCTCGAGCGAGTATGCCTACCGTGAGCTGTCGACACCGGTCATCTTCAGAGATCATGTGTTTTTCGGTGATCTCGAAGGCTACGTTCATGTTCTGGAATTGAAAGAGGGGAAGACGGTAGCCCGTTTCCGCCCTGCAGACGAAGCCATCATAGCCGCACCCGTTGCCGGCGCTGATGCCATCTATTTTTATGGTAGTGACGGCGAATTGAGCGCCTGGACATTCGATGAGTAAACCCGTTATCGCACTGGTCGGCCGACCCAATGTAGGCAAATCGACGCTGTTCAACCGGCTCACGAGAACTCGTGACGCCCTGGTTGCCGATCTGTCAGGACTCACCCGTGACCGCAAGTATGGCGAGGGCGAGCATGAAGGGCGGCATTATATTCTGGTGGATACCGGAGGAATCTCTGGTCTCGAAGCTGGCATAGATGCCCAGATGGCCCAGCAGGCTTACACGGCGATGAAGGAGGCGAATATCGTGCTCTTCATAGTCGACGCCCAGGCCGGTCTCACACCGGCTGACGAGCATATCGCCAAGGAACTTCGCGTTCGCGACAAGACGGTCATTCTGGTGGTCAACAAGGTCGACGGCCGGGAACCTGACGGTGCGACAGCTGAGTTCTACAAGCTCGGTTTTACCCGAATTGTCCAGACTGCAGCGAGCCAGAACCGAGGCATGCGTTCGCTGATGGAAGAGGCGCTGGCCGGGTTCGAGGCGGAGGAGCCTGAAAATGCGTCTGATCAGCCTGGTATCCGTATCGGCATTATCGGTCGACCGAATGTCGGCAAGTCGACGCTGGTGAACAGAATGTTGGGTGAAGAGCGGGTCATTGTGTATGACCAGCCCGGCACCACTCGTGACTCGATCTATATCCCCTACGAGCGGCACGGCAAGCCCTACACCATTATTGATACAGCGGGTGTGCGCCGCCGCAAGAACATCGACGAATCGGTCGAAAAGTTCTCGATCGTGAAGACGCTTCAGGCCGTCAAGGATGCCCACGTCATCGTGCTCGTTATCGATGCCCAGGAAGGCCTGGTTGACCAGGATCTCCATCTGCTTGGGTTTGCGATGGACGCAGGTCGTGCCATCGTTATTGCCGTGAACAAGTGGGACGGTCTGTCCCAGGAGAAGAAGGACAATATCAAGTCTGCGCTTGATCGCAGGCTCGACTTCATCACCTACGCCAAGATCCACTTCATTTCGGCGCTTCATGGTACTGGTGTTGGCGAAATGTACCCGACCATCGATCGCTGCTACAAGAGCGCGATGGTCAAGTGGCCAACGCCGATGCTGACCAAGCTGCTGGAGGATGCTGTGTTGTCACACGCGCCGCCGATGGTCAGCGGTCGGAGAATCAAATTACGCTATGCCCACCAGGGCGGATCGAATCCGCCGGTCGTGGTTGTGCATGGCAATCAGACTGATTCGCTGCCGAAGAGCTACAGACGCTATCTGGAAAACACCTTCCGGACCGTGTTGAAGGTCGAGGGCACGCCTATCCGTTTCGAGTTCAAGTCAGGCGAGAATCCGTTCGCTGGTCGGGCCAACAACCTGAACATCAAGCAGCAGCAAAAGAAGAAACGCCTGATGAAGCATGTGAAAAGCCTGAACAAGAAGCCGAACAGGCGTTCGAAGCAGTTTTACTAGTCTCCAGGCCTACAGAAACTGCAGGTCGGTCTGCAGTTTCAGCTAAGGCCTTTTTCTGACCGCGTAGCCTGAACAGCGGTGAGCGCTATGGTGAATACGATGTCATCTACCAGTGCGCCGCGGCTTAGATCGTTTACCGGCTTCTTCAGACCTTGGAGCATCGGACCAACACTCACTACGTTCGCACTTCGCTGCACAGCCTTATAGGTGGTGTTGCCGGTATTGAGGTCCGGAAAGACGAATACCGTGGCCTTTCCGGCAACCTTGCTATCCGGCGCCTTCTTGCGTGCCACACTGTCGACGGCCGCGGCATCGTATTGCAGCGGTCCATCGAGCAGCAGGTCAGGGCGCATTGCTTTGGCGAGCTCCGTAGCCTTCTTCACCTTATCAACGTCTGATCCTGTTCCCGAGGTGCCGGTACTGTAGCTGAGCATCGCTACTGCAGGCTCTATGCCGAACAATTCGGCAGATTCGGCGCACTGAATGGCAATGTCGGCCAGCTCCTCACTATTGGGGTCGGGGTTGATGGCGCAGTCACCATAGACGACGACCTGTTCCGGCAAGCACATGAAAAACACCGATGAGACGATCTTGCAGTCGGCTCGGGCCTTGATGAGCTGCAGGGCAGGGCGAACTGTATTCGCTGTTGTATGCACAGCGCCAGATACCAGACCGTCGACTTCATCCAGGACCAGCATCATCGTGCCGAGTACTACGTTGTCGTCGAGCTGAGCCTCTGCCATCTGCGAGGTCAGACCCTTGTGCTTGCGCTGTTCCACCATCGGCCCGATGTACCTGTCGCGGATTTCGTCCGGATCCAAAATCTCGACGCCATGCGAAAGGTCAACGCCCTGCGCATTGGCTACATTGAGGATCTCGTCCCGCTTGCCGAGGAGTATACAATGGGCGATGCCACGCTCTTCGCAGATTGCCGCAGCCTTGATCGTTCTTGGCTCATTGCCCTCTGGCAGTACGATGGTTTTACCGGCTTCCCTGGCGCGTCGGGTGAGCTGATAGCGGAAGGCTGCAGGTGACAGGCGGAGCTTGCGGGGCAGGTCGATCCGCCCGCGCAGCCACTCAACGTCTATATGCTGAGCTACGGCTGACACCACGGCTTCTATTCGGTCGTGATCGTCTATCGGCACTTCCTTGTTCATATTCGCGAGCAGCTGGGCCGCTGCGTAGGTGTCGATGTCAGTGCAGAGCACTGGCAGACCTGCGTCAAAGGCAGGTTTGCAGAGTGCCAGTGTGGCATCACTCGGACGTAAGCCGCTGGTGAGCAGCAGGCCCGCAAGGGGCACCCCTGACACGGATGCGAAGGCGGCAGCGACGACCACATCTTCCCGATCGCCCGGGGTCACGATCAGGCGACCCGGACGAAGGCCTGCGACCAGGTTAGGCAGAGTGCGGGCACACACGGAAACCGCCGTGAGACGGCGTTGGCGTGAGTGGCCCTCGTTGAGCCAGCTGGCCGGCAGAGCATCATTGAGATCCGATACCCTTGGTGCAAGCAGCTGCTCATTCTGTGGAATTTGCGCAATAAGATGGAAGCGGTCACTAAAGGTTTGCTCCACATCATTGCCGATAAGCGAGTTTTCGGCGCCTGTTTCGCCTGGTTCCGACAAGGGGACCTTGTTCAGTATGCAACCAATCACATCAGGGTCGGCAGGATCTGAAAAAAGTCTTGCCGCCAGATGCAGGTATTCCTTCAGCTCAGACGCGGAACGACCATCCGGTGTGCCTACGAGAATCACATCTGCATCGAGATTACGCGCGACTTCCACGTTAATCCGCGCTGAATAATCATCACCTGGTGCAGTAACGAGACCTTCGACGACTACGACGTCGAGATCGTCCGGCATCTTGTGATAGAGCGCGAGCATTTCTTCCATCAGTGAAGCGGTCTGCTGGCGGCTCGTCATGCTAATGGCGTGACGCAGCGGCATCGGCTCCGGAACCGTAAGGCCCAGGTTCTGGCGCGAGAAGATGAGCGAGCGGTCTACGCTGCCAGCCATGTCCTCGTCGGTGCTGGCGCTTTCATCGCTTATGCCAGGCTTCGTTAGCTCGACATCAGAACGTCGTCTCTTGCCCTGTGGTCTCAGGTTGTCCTGCGAGAAGGGCTTGAAGAAGCCGACCCTGACGCCGATGCTGTCAAAGGCGCGCAGCATGCCGAGGCAGACTGAGGTGAGGCCGACGTGTTGAGTGACTGGGGCGATAAAAAATACTTTGGCCATAGACTGCAATATCCCTGTCTGAAAATATTCTGTGCGGTCAGACCGCCATGCTGGCTTTGATGAAGCTGAATCAACCGCCTCGTGCGGTCTCGAGAAGACGCCTTGCATCCTGGGCAATCATCAGCTCTTCGTTGGTACGAATCGCCAATACGCGTGTGCCTGACGAGCGATTGATGCACAAGACCCCGACATCTTCGGGTATGGCTTGCGCGTTGGCCGCTTCATCGAAATCGAGTCCGAAGGCGCCAAGCTCAGCGACGATCTGAGCACGGATGCCCCTGGCATGCTCGCCGATGCCGCCGGTAAATATGAGCGCGTGCGGTCCCTTTACGACTGCCCAGTAGCTGGCGATCGTTTTCGCGACCTGATAGCAGAATACATCAATCGCCAACCTGGCGTCCTCGTTGCCCTCGTCGGCCGCGCCGGTCAAGGTGCGCATGTCGTTACTGAGCCCTGAAAGCCCAAGCAGGCCACTTTCGCGGTTGAGCATCTGGTCAAGTGCCTGAGGGCTCATGTCCATGCGACGGAGCAGATGCAGCATCAGGCCGGGGTCGACGCTACCACTCCTGGTGCCCATCGGCACGCCCTCGAGGGGTGTCAGGCCCATGCTGGTATCTACCGACTGACCGGCGGAGATGGCGCATACGGAGCAACCATTGCCAAGATGGGCGGAAATCAGATTGGTCGCTGACAGATCACGATCCAGCCAGGCAGCAGCCTTGGCGGCGACGAAGCGGTGGCTAGTGCCATGAAAACCGTAACGGCGCAGTGCCGATTCGGTGTACAGCCGGGCGGGGACCGCGTAGCGATAGGCTTTCTCTGGCAGTGTTTGATGAAAGGCGGTGTCAAATACGGCGACCTGTGGACGTTCCGGCAGCAATTCGGCCACCTGCCGAATACCCATGAGATTGGCGGGGTTGTGCAGCGGTGCGAGCGATTCGCAGGCTTCGATCTGAGAGCGTACCTTGTCGTCTATAAGGGCTGAGTCGGAAAAATGCTCGCCACCGTGCACCACACGGTGGCCCACCACGGCAATGCGTGAGCGCTGAAAATCGTGCTCGGTCAGCAAGTCCATGAACGCGCGCAACACCGCACTGTGGTCGCCGCCGGGCAGTTGCCTATTGGCACTTAAGTGGCCCTTTACCGTCAGGCGCGCCTCTGAGCTGGCCAGTGCTTCACCGAGTGCGCTAAGTATTTCTTTATCTTCTGCGGCATCGAACAGTGCCAGTTTGATTGATGAGCTCCCACAATTCACGACCAGGATGAGCTCGCTCCCTTCAACCACCAATCACACTCCTTTTTTGAGACTGCTTGAGCAGTGCCTCGAACGCATCCACAGCAACCGGTTTGCTGAAATAATAGCCCTGGGCAAAGTCACAGTCGCGTTTTGACAGAAATTCATGCTGGCCGGCTTCTTCGACGCCTTCGGCTATGACCAGCAGGCCGAGACTATGCGCCATTGTGATGATCGCAGTCACGAGTGCGGCATCTTCTTCCTCTTTCAGCACATCGTTCACGAACGATCGGTCGATCTTGAGCGTGTCGAATGGGTAGCTCTTGAGGTAGCTCAAGGCCGAATAGCCGGTGCCGAAGTCGTCTACCGAGAGCTTGATACCCTGCTCATCGAGCCCTTGCAGAATCCGGTTGGTTTCGAGCGTATTGTCCAGCAGCAGGCGTTCAGTGATCTCCAGCTCCAGCGAGGTGCCCGCAAGGCCGCTCTGGCTAAGAATATCGCGTACCTGTTCGACAAATGAAAAATCCTTGAACTGGCGGGGCGAGACGTTAATCGCAATCCAGAAGTTCTCGCCATAGCGTTTCTGCCAGATACGTGTCTGATGGCAGGCCTGCTGCAGCACCCATTCGCCTATGGGAATGATCAGGCCGGTTTCTTCTGCCAGTGGGATGAACTTATCGGGCACTACGAAGCCCAACTCCGGGCTGTTCCAGCGCAACAAGGCTTCAGCACCAATAATTTCACAGGTCTTGGTGTTGACGATTGGCTGGTAGTGCAGGACGAGTTCATTGCGCTCCACCGCCTTGCGCAGCAGGGTTTCGGTGCGCAGACGCTCTCTCGTGTGCACATTCAGATCAGCGGTATAGCGGTAGAATGCGCTCTTGCCCTGTCGTTTGGCCTTGTACATCGCCGAATCTGCCTGCTGCATGAGAGTGCTGCTGGTGTCACCATCATCAGGGTAGACTGCGATACCGATACTGGCGGTGACAAAGAACTCCTGGCCGCCAAGCATGATTGGCACGGTAAGGGCGTCGAGCACACGCTGGGCAATGTCACTCGCAATGTCGGCAGTTTCCAGTTCAGGCAGAATCGCAAGGAATTCGTCGCCACCCAGACGCGAGAGTGTGCTCGAATCCCGTACCACATGGGCAATTCTCTGCGCCACTTCAATAAGCAAGCGGTCACCCGCATCATGCCCGAGCGTATCGTTGACGTGCTTGAAGTTGTCCAGATCGATGAACAGGACGCCGATATGATTGGCGGAGCGTTTTGCCTGGGCTAGAGCCAGTTTGAGCCGATCGATGGCCAGCATACGGTTCGGCAGGCTGGTCAACATGTCGTAGTTCGCCTGACGCAGCAGCTGCTCCTCATAGCGCTTGCGCAGACTGATATCTTCGCCAAGGATAAGAAACTGCGAAATGGCTCCGTCTTCATCACGAATAGGTGTGATGACGACCTGCTCCCAGAATCGTTCGCCACCCTGCTTGGTGTTACGAAGCTCACCCTGCCAGATACCGGCACGCTCCACCTGGGTCTGAATGTTTTCCCACAGACTGTCGTTCTCGCGACTGTCACCACTGAGCAGGGTGATTTCCTTGGGATGCTTGTTCAGCACGTCGACCACGCGCTTGCCGGTCATGTTAATGAACTTGTTATTGGCGAAACGGATCTGCCAGCGGTCGTTGCAGATCAGAACAGAGGAGGGGCTCTGCTCAATAGCCAATGACAGCTTGCGAATCTCGGCGCTGTCGTGCTTGCGCTGCTCCAGATCCTTCAGCAGGCGCTCGCGCATCTCATTGATAGCGTCGGTGACCTGTTGGAGCTCGTCCTTGGTTCGACCGCGTTGCGGCGCCCGGTCCAATACCAGCGGAACCGACATGCTGTCCAGGTTCAGGCTTCGGGCGTAGTGTGCCATGCGGCTGAGATGTCTCGTGACCAAGGCCCGAAATATGAGAAATATCAACAGACACAGGCCGAACGTTTTCAGTGTCTGAATGCCGATGATAACCAGCAGTTGATCGCCGAGTCGGGCCCGTATGCCATCGAGCGTGGCAAAGACTTTCAGGACACCGAGTTCATAAACCTCGTCAGTTTCATAGCTGAGTTTGAACTGCCTTGAGATTATGTTCGCATTACTGGCTATTTCGCCGACACTACGGGCTTCATCCGGGAATGTGAGCAGTTCTATCCGGACGATGTCCTCGAGGTTCAGTATGCCGCGGAGCTGGACTTCCAGCAGCTTTTCATCGAGCGACCATAGACTGCGGGCAAGGGGCTTCTGATAGGACGCCTCGATGAGCTTGAGGCGGCTGTTGATTTCGGCGACTTCCCTTCGATAGTCGGTCATGACCTGGATGCCGATGGCGACCAGCGCGAATACCGTGCTGCACACCGTGATCCAGAGAATCATCTTCATCGTCAGCGGCGACTTTGACGACAGGGCTGAGGGCAGGCGCAGAGTCATGCCTGGACCTGACGTCCATAGGTCGCAATGCGACTACCGCCGCTGACAGCTGAGCACAAGGCTGCAGGCGTAATGTCAGTGACGTCAAACAGGATGGTATCGATAATCCACACCGGCTATTCAGCTGAGTTCCATCCTTCAGTGTAGATGATTTCACCGGGATGGCACGTAGGAGCCGGTTGCTTGCAAACCAGCTCGTTTCAGAGTTGCAGGCGTCCAGCATTCATCTGCAGTATGCGCTCGCCAATGCCACTCACATTGAGCAGTTCTTCCACAGCCAGGAAAGGCCCATTAGCCGCTCTGAATTCCACGATGGCCTTGGCCTTGCTGGGGCCAATCCCTTTCATGGCTTCTGCCAATCCTGCCGCATCGAGCTGGTTGATAGCAATGGGCAATTCATTTCTTTGGGATACATTTTTTGTCTTGCCGCCGGTGACGACGGGTGCAACTTGCGGTGAAGCTGCGGTACTTAAGGTCAGAGGCACGGCCCGTTGCCTCAGCGTGTCTGCGGAGACGACAGCGGCCTGACTGGCTATTTTGAGGCCATCAGCTGATTCTGCACGGACCACGCTGTTGAGATTCAAGATCATGAGTACGATAAACAGGATGCAGAGCGTGCCGTACCTGGAAGTAAGCGTCTTCATTTAACCACCATCCTTGGCGACTTGAACCGGTCCCCATGACCGGCTGACGCGCCAAGCTTACGCGGTATGACTGTGAGTGGATGTCAGCCTTTGCTTACATTTATCGTAAGCTGTTGCTTACATTTCGCCGAAGACATTTGCCCTGTGATGCCTGTCACAGTTCAATGTTTCATGGCCAGTACTGGGGAGAATTCAATGTTCTGGACCAGTGCTTCACCCGTTTGGGTAGTTGAGTACAGAGGCCATTGTGGCAATCCTGAAGCTCATAACAATAAAGCGGTACTGACATGAGGCCTTGCCATGCGTAATCGACGAATAGATCCCAATTCCACTGGCAGTACGTCCACTTCGCGGACCTTGCTGGTAATTGCGCTGATCTTCGTGCTCACCATTGCCTTACTGATCGCTGCGGGTGCGCTCGGACTGCTCGATCGCGGGCAGACTACCGACCGTATCGGTGCAGCCGACGCTTCTCCGACAGATCCTGCTGCTGCCACCGCGCCTGTTCCGACGCCGGACCCAGCCCCAGCACCGGTTGCGGCCGCAGTCGATTCAACACCGGAACCTGAAGCCTGGGATGGTGCCGCATTTGCCCCATCGCTGGCTGGCACCGATATCGATGGCAAGCTCGAAGCCGACGAGCAGGGCTATCTCAAAGTGTCCATCGACGTGAAAGACTTTTTCGACTATTTCCTTGGTGCCGTCGGCGAGCGCAGCGTTGAAGATGTCATGGCCATGTTGCACCAGCAGATCGACCAGCGTCTGCCACCCGAGGCAGCTGCTCAGGCTCGCATGATGCTGGAGAACTATGTCGGCTATCAGCATGCCATGGCCGATATGATGGGCCAGCCGATGGCCGCGCAGGACCAGTCCAATATGCAGCAGACCTACGACTACTACGCCCAGACCATGGAGCAGACCTTCGAGCAGCTCAAGGCGCTGCGCCGGCAGTACTTCGGTCCGCAGGAAGTGGATGCGTTTTTCAGTCTTGAAGAGGCCTACGGCGAATACGCACTCACAGCGATGAAGCTGAATGCTGACGAGTCGCTCACCCCTCAGGCACGCGAAGCTGCTTTAAAGGAAGCTGAGCGCATTCTGCCGGCGCAGATGATCGAGGCTGAAAAGCAGGCTCGAAAGCAGGTCGCGCTCTCCGATGCGACGGTAGAGCTGTTCGAGCAGGGGCGCTCGCCGGAGGAAATCAAGTCGATTCTGGCGCAACGTTACCCCGACCAGTACGATGCAAAAGCCACCGATAGTGTCGTTAGTCACCTTGCCAGAGAGGCTGCCTTCGAGCAGCGCATGCAAGGCTATCTTGAGCAGAAGGCGGCACTGTTGGCCGATGGTATATCCGAAGCGGACGCCAGCGCGGCTATCGCAGCCTTGCAGGCAAGAACTTTCGATGAAGCTGAGCTGGCCAGGGTGGCTGCTGAGGAAGCCATTGCGCGAAAGACGGCGCAGGCGAGCATCACGGCTCCCTGAGCATCGGCCATTTGCCCCGAAAGCGCGCTATGGCGCAGCTTAGGGGTTGTATGGATCCCTGAGTGTGAGACACTGGCTTTTTAAGCCCTGGATTGCTTTCTATGACGATTCGTGTCGCGCTCAAACACCGGATGACCTACGATTTCGACCGTCCGGTTACGCTTTTTCCACACGTGCTGAGACTGCGTCCCGCAGTGCATTCCCGCACACCGATTCATAGTTACTCGCTCAAGGTTTCGCCAGAAGAACACTTCATCAACTGGCAACAGGATCCCTTCGGCAACTTTCTCGCCAGACTGGTGTTCCAGAAGCCAACTACTTCGCTCGATATTCAGGTCGAAGTCATCGCCGACATGAAGGTGGTGAACCCCTTCGATTTCTTCGTCGAAGACTATGCCAAGGAATTTCCGTTCAAGTACAAGCCCGTGCAGACCCGCGAGCTGGCGCCCTATCTGAAGAAGATCCGCAAGGGCCCGCTGCTCAAGGCCTGGCTGGCTGAAGTGTCGATGGAGCCGACCTCCATCAACGACTTTATCGTCAATATCAATCGACGGCTGCAGCAGGATATCGGCTACGGCATCCGCCTCGAGCCTGGTGTGCAAACGCCAGAGCAGACGCTGAAACTGCGTAAGGGTTCCTGTCGGGATACCTCGTGGCTGCTGGTGAATATTCTCCGTCACCTGGGGCTGGCCGCGCGTTTCGTATCGGGCTACCTGGTACAGCTGAAGTCGGATCAGAAGAGCCTCGACGGACCATCGGGTCCCGCTGAGGATTTCACGGATCTGCACGCCTGGTGCGAAGTGTATATTCCTGGCGCTGGCTGGGTGGGGCTCGACCCGACCTCAGGCCTGCTGACCAGTGAAGGTCATATTCCGCTGGCCTGTACACCCGAGCCTGGTTCTGCTGCGCCTGTAGAGGGTGCGACCAGCAAGGGCAAGGTCGAATTCAGTTTCTCCAATATCGTCGAACGTATCAAGGAAGACCCGCGCGTCACCAAGCCTTATACCGAAGACGAATGGCAGCGTGTGCTGGATCTTGGCGACAAGCTGGACGAACAGCTGCAACGGCAAGACGTCCGCCTGACCATGGGTGGCGAGCCGACCTTTGTATCCATTGATGATATGGAGTCGGAGCAGTGGAACACCGGTGCGCTCGGCGACGATAAGCTCAAGCTCGCGCACAAGCTTTTGCTGCGCCTACACGACCGCTTTGGACCCACCGGCATGCTGCATTACGGGCAGGGCAAGTGGTATCCCGGTGAAGAGATTCCACGCTGGGCGCTGGGCAGCTTCTGGCGGACCGATGGTGAGCCGATCTGGCAGAATCAGGCCCTGTTCGACGAGCCCGAGGGCCTGATTTCCGATGCCGATTCACGGCAGAAAAAGCCGAATGGCAAGCCCGTGAAACTGAGTGATGAAGCGCTGGATGAGTTTGCAATCGAAGTCGCCAGACAGCTTGGGGTGAAGCGCGAATTCGTGATCCCCGCTTATGAGGACGTTGCCTACCACCTGATGCAGGAGCAGGCGCTGCCTGCCAACCTGGATCTGATGACGGCCGATCTCGGCGACGATCTAGAGCGACGTCGGCTGGCAAGGATACTCAGTCAGGGACTCTCTACGGTCGTCGGTTATGTGATTCCACTGCGCTGGGATCCGGCTGACTTCAATCCGCTGGCCGAAGCGAAATCGAAACCGCACTGGCAGACTTCGCGCTGGCCACTGCGCGGTGAGCGGCTGTCCTTGCTGCCAGGTGATTCGCCGATGGGTTTACGCCTGCCGTTGAATTCACTGCCGCTGGCAACGCATCCCTCCGAGATGCTGCCTTACGAGCGGGATCCATTTGATGGCCGCGCGCCGTTGCAGTCGGCGGACAAGCTCGACAAGGCGACACGTAAGGTCAAGGCAGGCAGCGCCAGCGTCTCGAAAACCGAGGTGATCCGGACCGCGCTCGGCATCGAGAGACGCGGCAACAAACTCTACCTGTTCATGCCGCCGATGACACACCTCGAGCACTATCTCGCGCTGCTGGCAGCCATCGAGCATGCCGCTGAAGCCTGTGATCAGAAGATCATCATCGAAGGCTACGAGCCACCGCGCGATCCACGTATCAACAAGCTGCTGGTCACGCCGGACCCTGGCGTCATCGAAGTGAACATCCAGCCTTCGCACTCATGGCGCGAGCAGGTGGAAATCACCGAGACCGTCTACGAGGAAGCCAGACAGAGCCGACTGTCCGCTGAAAAATTCATGATAGATGGCCGTCATACCGGTACCGGTGGTGGCAATCACATGACGCTCGGTGGCTCGACGCCGGAACACAGTCCCTTCCTGCGACGGCCGGACCTGCTCAGGAGTTTTGTCAACTATTGGCAGAACCACCCAGGCCTGTCGTATCTGTTCTCGGGCATGTTTATCGGTCCAACCTCACAGTCGCCGCGTGTGGATGAGGGCAGGGACGAGAACCTGTATGAACTCGAGATCGCCTTCCAGCAGATGCCCGAAGGCGATGTGCCGCAGCCCTGGCTGGTGGATCGCATCCTGCGCAACCTGCTGATCGACGTGACTGGCAACACGCACAGGACCGAGTTCTGTATCGACAAGCTCTACGCGCCAGGCACAGCCAGTGGTCGACAGGGTATCGTCGAGCTGCGTGGTTTCGAAATGCCGCCGCATGAGCGCATGTCGCTGGTGCAGGCCGTGTTCATCCGTTCGATGCTGGCGCGCTTCTGGAACGAGCCGTACAAACAGAAGCTGGTGCGTTGGGGTACCGAACTGCACGACAAGTTCATGCTGCCGCACTACGTCTGGGCGGATATCAAGGATGTGGTGCAGGAGCTGAATGATCATGGCTATCCCTTCGAGCTGCAGTGGTTGCTGCCATTCGAGGAGTTCCGCTTCCCGCACTATGGTCGTCATCAGATCGATGAGATGAGCGTCGAATTGCGCTGGGCCATCGAGCCATGGCACGTCCTCGGTGAAGAGGTCTCGAGCATGGGTACCGCACGCTATGTGGACTCATCGGTCGAGCGTCTGCAGGTTCGTCTGACGAACTTTGTCGATGCTCGGTACGCGCTGACCTGTAACGGTAAGCGCGTGCCCCTGCACAATACCGGACGCCATGGCGAATACGTCGCCGGCATCCGTTATCGCGCCTGGGCGCCATTCTCGGCCCTGCATCCAACCATCGGCATTCATGCGCCACTGGTGTTCGACATCATCGATACCTGGAATCGTAGAAGTATCGGCGGCTGTACCTATCACGTGGTGCACCAGGGTGGCCTGAGCTACGACGCGATGCCGGTGAACGCGGTGGAAGCTGAATCGAGACGGCATAACCGATTCGAAAATATCGGTCATACGCAAAGTGCGCTTAACCACAACTATGGCGGCATGGGTGGCTTTGCCGGCTTCTCGAATAACGTCGACCCGACTGACAACCGGATTCAGACCTATTCGACTACGCCTTCGGGCTCAATGCTGCGGGGGTCGGTGCCGCATAGGTCGGACGTTAGTGGGGTGGATTTGACGCCGGTGGAGCCTTCTATGGAGTATCCGCATACGTTTGATTTGCGGCGGGTGAAGTAGGGCTCGCATTGCTTTGAAGTGCGAATATGCCCGCCGATGGAGAGTGGCTTTGTCGGCGGGTTTAGGTTGGAAACTCTAATCATCTGCAATGAACAGGCGTCGGTGATCTCAAGCCCAGCCAATCCCGTCGCCAAAATCAGAACGTCCCTCCGCCTTCGTTTTTATCTTCGTGCTCCACTATCACGTCTCCATAACCTCCACTACTGTAAACCATACCGCCCCTGAATCTCCCGGTACGTCCCATCCCGAAGAATTTCAAACAGCGCCCAGTTGAAGCGCTCCACAAGATCTTCCAGTTCCGGTGCGCGACGCAAGACCAGGTAGGCCGCTTGTGTCGTGAGTGGCGGCGCCAGCGCTACCACATCTTCGATATCGAGCTGGCCGATGATATAGCGCCCAACATCGGCGTTAGTCAGCACACCGTCCACGCGGCCCAGCATTAGCATGCGAAAGCTCTGTGTATCTTCGGTGACCGGTTCGATGTCGATATGCCCGGCCTTTCGCGCTGCTTCGAAGGCGTCCGTGGTCTTGAAACCCCGGTTGACACCGATGCGTCTACCATAGAGAAAAGTAAGATCGTCGAACGCTATTTCGGTTGGCGACTTCAGGAAAACGGTATATTCGGTGATATGCATTGGCACGCCGGTGAAGTAGGCAAATGCCTCGCGTTCAGGGCTGTGAAAGTACGAAAATACGCAGTCCTGCTTGCCATTGGCGAGTTCCTTTTCCAGCCGTGTCCATGGCTTCAGCCTGATTTCAATATCGATATCCAGACGTCGACCAATTTCCCGAACGACATCGACATCGATGCCGCGGATGCCCTGCGCGTCCTGAATCACGTAGGGCTGGTAGACAGTGCTGGAGCAGACAAGCTGACGGCGCGCTTCGTCAGCAGCGAGCGCGGGCGCACCGAATAGCAGCCAGAGACCGAGGGTGTGGCGGGTGCAGACCCCCGCCAGTACCTTACGCCATGGACAGACCATCCACCTTGAAGTCAGCATAATCGCTCCGGCCTTCACTGATCAGGTCGGCCACCACTTTGCCGCTGCCGCAGCCCATGGTCCAACCCAGTGTGCCGTGGCCGGTGTTCAGCCACAGGTTCTTGTATCGGGTTTGCCCGAGGTACGGCATGTTTGATGGTGTTGTCGGGCGTAGACCGGCCCAGAATTGAGCCTGATCGTAGCCACCGGCCAGCGGAAATACCTTGCGGACATTGTTGACGATGGCTTCACAGCGATGCTTCACGACATTCTGGTCGTAACCAGAAAGTTCAGCGGTGCCGGCGACGCGGAGCTTGTTGCCAAGCCGGCTATAGACCAGTTTGAACTGGTCATCGGTGAGACTGGTGGTGGTAGCTTCGTCTGGGTTCTCCAGCGGAACAGTGATGGAGTACCCCTTGGCCGGATAAATATTGAGATTGATGCCGAGCGGGCGCAGCAGCTGCGGTGAGAAGCTACCCATGCAGACCACGACATTACGGGCCTCGAGTATTTCTTCCTTGCCGCGGCGACGGATGACGACACGAACGCTTTCGCCCTTACTGTCACTGAACTTCTCAAGGCGCATGATCTCGGAGCTGTAGGCGAACTCGGTCCCCATACCCGCCGCGACATCGGCCAGCAGAGTCGTGTAGAGCTGGGCATTGCCGGATTCATCTTCGGCGGTGTAGGTCGCGCCGACGATGTCGTCCTTGATGTGCTTCAGCGTCGGTTCAATTTCGAGCACCTCCTCCTTGCTGACGACGCGGCGATTACAGCCGTACTCGCGCATCAGATCGGCAACGGGAATGGCGCTGTCATATTCCTTCTGGTCACGATAGAAGTGCAGGATGCCCTGAGTCTTCTGCTCGTACTGCAGGTCATGCCGTGCACGGACCTGCTGCAGCATGTCTCTGGAGAAGGTGGCGAGCTTGACGATATCGACGGTGTTCTTGCGGCTGCGCGCCGGCAGGCACTCATACAGCCAGCTGACCAGCCACTGCCACTGGTGTGGATCCATGCGCGGTCTGAACAGCAGGGGGGCATCGGGCTTGAGCAGCCATTGCAGCACTTTCAGTGGTGCAGACGGATTCGCCCAGGGTTCGGCGTGGGACACGGAAATCTGTCCGCCGTTGGCAAATGAGGTTTCGAGGGCAGGGCCAGGCTGACGGTCGACGACGAGCGTCTTGTGGCCTTTGCGGGCAAGCCAGTATGCGGTGTTGACGCCAACAATGCCTGCGCCGAGAACGATTGAATCATACATATGAGAGAAGCTCCGGATTCACTTCAAAAGATGAAAGCAGGCAAGTGCGTCTGCCTGTTTGGGCTCCTCTGTCCGGTGACCTGAGAGTTTAGTCTGCGGGCGCAGACCTACCCCTTCGGTGTGTCTTCAACTGAGCATGACACTCTCCAGAGCCGATGCCGTTGCCATGGTCCACTTTGCCTGAGCGATTCCGAGCCGGTTGCGCCTTCGGCGTTCCTGCAGTTGCCCGATCAATTGATCGATCACTTGCAGAACACTCTCCCATACCACGTATCATCGAATGTTAATCTTAGCACTCTTCGAACCAGCGGTCATCCGTGGCTATGTGTGATATTGATACATACCAGCCTGCTCTCGTAAGAAAGTAGTGAATGAAAACAACGTCTGTGAGGAAGTGAAATGGAATATCGCCGTCTGGGCCAAACCGATATCGAAGTCAGTGCGCTGTGTCTGGGCACGATGACCTGGGGTGAGCAGAATACCGAAGCCGAGGGCCACGAGCAGATCGACTACGCGCTATCGCAGGGGATCAATTTCCTCGATACCGCAGAGATGTACGCGGTGCCGCCGCGTGCCGAGACCTACGGCCGAACCGAAGAGATTATCGGCACATGGCTGAAGAAGACTGGCCGCCGCAAGGACATCATTCTGGCGAGCAAGGTGGCCGGACCCGGACCCGCCTGGATTCGTGGCAAGAGCGCGACGATCGACCGGCCCAATATCAAGGCTGCGCTGGATGAGAGCCTCAAGCGCCTGCAGACCGATTATATCGACCTGTATCAGCTGCACTGGCCGAACCGCGGCTCGTATCACTTCGGTCGCCAGTGGGACTTCACGCCGGGATTCGAGCGGGAAGAGGTTATCGCCAATTTCGTTGAGGTGCTGGAGACTCTGGGGGAGGAGATCAAGGCCGGGAGGATTCGCCATGTAGGGCTCAGCAACGAAAGCGCCTGGGGCATGATGCAGTACCTGCAGCTGGCCGAAGCGCGCCAGCTGCCGAGGATGGTCTCGATCCAGAACGAATACAGCTTGCTCTGTCGTCTGTTCGAGCCTGACCTGGTCGAAGCGAGCATGGCTGAAAACTGCGGACTACTGGCCTGGTCACCGCTCGCCTCGGGCATGCTGTCCGGGAAATATCGCAATGGTCAGCGTCCCGCTGGCAGTCGCTGGACCCTGCTGGAGAAACCGCCGAGAGATAATCCCCCGGCCCATGAGGCGGTGAACCAGTACATGCAGGTGGCGGAGAAACACGGTCTGGATGTATGCCAGATGGCGCTGGCTTTCGTAACCAGCCGCCCTTTCGTGACGTCGAATATTATCGGCGCGACCACTATGGCTCAGCTCAAGAGCAACATCGCCTCTGCTGATGTAAAACTGAGCGAGTCAGTGCTGGACGACATCGCTGACGTGTATCGTCGACATCCGATGCCGTACTGAGCCAGGCCTGAAAAGGTGCTTCTCAGGCGGTATGCTGGGCCGGCACCTTTTTCTTGTTGACGATCTGATGACACATTTTCTTCAGAATGCGTCGCCTTGACACGACACCGAGCACCTGGCCATGATCGTCGACGACCGGGTAGATCTTCGGTTTGTGAGCGCACATTTGCGAGGCCAGGTCGTTCAGTGACAGGTCCCGCTTTACGGTAAGCACGTCGGTACGCATCACGTCTGCAACCGTCGCGCTCTGCTCATCGAAGTAAAACACCTGGTTCACCGCGTTCAGACAATCCTGCTCGGATATCCAGCCCTCCAGGCGCCCGTCCTTGTCGACTACCGGCCCGCCGAGCAGCTCGTTCTCACATAAGAGATTGGCTGCTTCTATCACCGGCATAGTGGCCTTGAAGGCAACATATTGTCGCGACATGCAGTCTTCGACTTTGAGTGTATCCTCAACCATGGTCTGTGCTCCTTCCGTTATACGCGTCCGGGTTGATTAAACGGTTTCGGCTCGATGCCTCGGCTTGTTCCAATCGGCCTTTCCCTACTATACGGAATTTCAGGCCTCATGTACTCGATCTTGAGCGGTATCAGGCACTCGACGCTGAAGCCTGCAGCAACCGTTGCATGGCATCGAACAATGCAGGTGTGCTCATGAGCCGATGATCACCATGCAGAAGCTCACACCTGCCAGGCGGCGGAGCTTCGTGAAAACCGCTGCGTCCACCAGCTTCGGTCAGGATCAACAGGCCAGCGGCATAGTCCCAGGGTTTGATGGACTCGTAATACGCATCGAAGCGCCCGCAGGCTACCCAGCAGATATCTAGCGCCGCAGAGCCCAGGCGCCGCAGACCGCCGCAGTGTGTGGCGACAGCAGACAAACGCCGCATGATGGGTTCGATATTGCGCTGATCGTAGGGGAATCCAGTGGCAATGAGCGATCGTGACAGATCTGTCTTGTCGCTGACGCTGATTCGCCGGTTGCTCAGCTCGTTATCCAGGCCTCGCTTCAGCAGGTAAGCCCCTCCTTTTTCGCAGGCATAAAAGACTTCGCGCAGGAAGGGTGCATAGACTACCGCCGCGCGGAGCTCGCCGCCTTCGGCGAAGCCTATCGAAACGGCACTCTGAAAGTGACCATAGGCGTAGTTGACGGTGCCGTCGATGGGGTCGATGATCCATGTTGGCGCCTCGAGGCCGCTTAGGCTCTCGACATCGTTATGCGTTTCTTCGCTGAGAATGGCGTGATCGGGAAAGCGTTCACGAATCATGCTCACGATCAGCTTGTCAGCGGCGATATCGGCCGAGGTGACCAATTCCATATGGTCCTTTGTGTCGAGACTCAGTTCGCCGTTTTCACGGGCGTCGACGATTTCTTCTCCGGCTGCCCGGGCCGCGGCCCAGGCCAGTTCGAGTTGTGGTCGCCACTGGCTACGGGCCAGATCTGGTTCGAGTGGCAGTGATTCAGGAAATATGTGCACGGTTGCTCCTCTGTTGCGTGGCAGGGGCCAGTAGTGGGGTGTTTTCAAGCAGGGCGCCGCTGGCCTCGAGCTCCGCTGCCAATGCCAGTAAGTCACCCTCATGGCCGAGTTCTGCCGAAAACTGCACGCCTACCGGCAGGCCATTCTGATCCAGTGAAATGGGCAGGGAGATGGCCGGCGTACCTGCGATATTATCAGCCGGTGTAAAGCATGCGAACTTGCGCAGCCGGCTCTCTAGCGTGGCGAAGGGCAGGTTTGGTGCCAGGTGCCCTGCTTTTGGTACCACCTGGCCGAGGGTGGGGCAAAGCAGCACGTCATAGTCCTTGAACAGGCGACGATAGTTGAGGGCAAACTGGCGCAGCGATCGCATGCTGGCCGGTAGCTTCCAGAAACGTCGCATGAAGTGCAGGGCCAGCGCGTTCGTCATGGGCTCCAGTCGATTGGCACTGAAGTCAGGCATCTGTAGCGGATTGCGTTGCCCGTTCAGCAGTCGAACCGGCGTGGTACCGGCCAGGCGCACGGATGCGGCCAGCATCGACCAGTACAGTAGAAAATCATGCCCGAACGCGGCAGTGGCGGGATTGTCGATATGGCTGACACGGTGACCGAGTTTGCGACAGGCAGTGACCATGCCCTGAACGCTGTCTACGCAGGCGTTATCGGCCTGTTCACCGTCAGGCCGGCGGGTGAACGTGGCAATGCGCAGGCGCCTGCCGATGGGGGCCGACACATGACCTATCGCCTTGAGACCGAGGTCGACGCCGTGTCTCGGGTCGCCGTGCCGGCTGGCCTGCTGCTCATCTGCCTGAGCGAGTACCTTTGCCATGGAAGTACGCCGCTCCAGCGCGGCAAACACCAGCGCGGTGTCACGCACCGAGCGCGTCAGGATGCCTTCGGTTACGATCTGCAAAGGCAGGTTCTTCGCCAGATAGGGCAGCGGCAGTCGCCCCAGGGAAGGCTTCAGGCCAACGAGGCCGCAACAGGCCGCGGGTATGCGAATCGAGCCGCCACCATCGTTGGCATGGGCAGCCGGCACCACCCCAGCTGCGACCAGCGCAGCGCTGCCGCCCGACGAGCCGCCGGCAATATAGCTGGTATGCCAGGGGTTGGCGGTATGACCGCGGACAATCTCATCCACACCTGTGGTCTGACTGTATTCTGTCGTGGCCGTGAGTCCGAATTCAGGCAGGGTCGTCTTGGCGATGGGCCGAAAGCCTGTGGTCGCAAATTCATCGACGATGGGCGCGTTGTGTCGCGCTGGTGTGCCGCTGAAGGCGATACTGCCATGAGTCGTCGGCAGGCCGGCCACATTCGTATTGTCCTTGATGGCGAAGGGCAGGGTATGCTCATCGAGATCGGTCGGCAGGGGGACTGGACATGTGGCGGCATGCAGGTCTTCCGCCAAAGCAAGCCGCTCGTGTGCGGCAACGAAGAGCTCAGCCGCGCTGAGGCTGCCAGCCGCCAGTCGCTCGAGCAGGTCTGTACAGTCATCCGTGCCCAGTGCATCCTTGGTGAAAAGCTTCACTTCATGTGCTGCCATATCGTGCCATTCCCGCTTAGATGAATAGGAGTACGCAGTGTCTTCAGGAAAAGACGTTTCGAGTGTAAAGCGCAATCAGGCGCATCACACTGAGCAAAGCGCTCAGCTGGCCATGCCAGTTGCGTTAACGATCGCGGGCTCAGATAGCGGCGGTGGCGCGGGCATACAGGCAGACATCAAGTCCTTCTCGGCGCTCGGCGTATATGGAGCCTCCGTACTGACGGCTACGACCGCGCAGAATACCCGCGCAGTCACCGATATCCACGATCTGCCACAGGCGCATATACAAGCCCAGATGGCCGCTGTGTTCGACGACCTTGATGTGAGGGCGATCAAGACCGGCATGCTTGGGCGTGCTGCCGTCGTTGCAACAGTTGCCGACGGACTTCGGCGCTTTCTTGATGTGCATGCGGACGTGCCGCTGATTGTCGATCCGGTGATGGTGGCCAAGAGCGGCGACATGTTGCTGGCCAGCGATGCGGTATCGGCAATGATGGCGCAGCTCCTGCCGCTCGCGACACTGGTGACACCGAATTTGCCAGAAGCGCTCACATTGCTGGCAGCATCTGATCCTGAGCGAGCGCAGCAACTGGAGATTCCACTTGGCTCGGCGACCACTGTGCCGCAATTGGCCGCCCAGCTCGAGGTCATTGCTCGAGCACTCGCTTCAGAAATTGGTGTGCCCGTATTGCTGAAGGGCGGACATCTCAACGACTACAGTTCAAATCTGCCGGCCGATGCCGAACTGCCGGTCATCGATGTACTGGTCGAGTGCCAGGAGGCAACGCTGTTCAGCTCGAAGCGAATCGCGACCAGTAACACCCATGGTACCGGGTGTACGCTCTCGGCGGCGATCGCAGCCCGTCTTGCGCTCGGTGACGAGCTCAAGCAGGCGGTGGCCGCGGCCCGCGACTATCTGCATGGAGCCATCGCTGCGGCGGATCAGCTGCACATCGGCTCAGGCCATGGGCCGGTTCATCATTTTTACGCGATGCTGCGGCAGCAGCGGTGAAGCGAGGGCGGATCTGACGCGATCACTTCGACGCCGTCACTTTGGACGGCGTCACTTCGTGAGCAGATCGCGCAGATCGTGCCAGCTTACCGGCTTTAGCAGGTGGTGATGGATGCCTGAGCGCCTGCTTTCGTCAGGGTCTTCTACACGTCCTGACATCGCAAAGATGCGGCCGCTGAACGGGAAATCCTCGCTGGAGAGCTGCTTCGCCACATCATAGCCGTCCATGTCCGGCAGTCCGAGGTCGAGCAGCACGATGTCGTGAGGCGCTGCTGCGGCCTGTTCGACTGCACTCGCGCCGGTTTCCGCTTCATCGACGCTAAAGCCGGCCGCGCGTAGCAGCATCGCGGTCGCTTCCCGGGCGTCTGCACTGTCTTCGACCAGCAGTATTCTCGGTTTCTCCGTGGCAGTTGTTTCAGCCACCTGCGGCAGCCCTGGTGGCAGCAGCTCGGGCACATGAGACGATGGCTCGGGCGCTGGCCCCACGCCGATGTGATAGGCCACCATCGCCAGCAAGTGCTGTGATTCGACGGGCTTGCTTAAATAACCCGTACATCCTGCAGTGAGGCAGCGATCCCTGTCGGTCTGCATAGCAGCAGCCGTAAGGGCGAGTATCGGCTTGGTGAAGCCAAGCTTGCGCAGGCGGGTCACGGCTTCGTAGCCGTCCATGACGGGCATCTGCATATCCATGAGGATGATGTCGAAATCCAGTCGCTCCAGACTGGCCTGCTGCACCACTGACAAGGCTTCAAGCCCATCCGAGGCGGTCGCAACACGTGCGCCGGCCTCCTCCAGAACATGCTGGGCCAGAAAGCGGATGTCGTGACGGTCGTCCACAACCAGAACACGGCAACGCAATTCTGGAATTTCTGCCGGTGGCTTGTTCGGCTTCTTCGCTTTCTGTGGTGGCTTGAGGTTTTCCATCGCCGATCGCTCGATTGGCAGGCGAAATCGGAAGGTGCTGCCGCGTCCAGGTCGACTTTCGCCAGTGATGACGCCGCCGAGAAGATTGGCGAGTCGCTGACTGATCGGCAGGCCAAGCCCCGAGCCTTCGTAGCTGCGGCTATGTGAAGTATCCGCCTGACTGAAAGGCTCGAATACACTGTTCATGAACTGTGCGCTGAGGCCGATGCCGGTATCGGAAACCTCGAAGAAAAGTGCCGGTTGTTCGCCCTGTTCGAGCACGACCTTCAAGGAGACGCTGCCGGTTTCGGTAAATTTCACCGCATTGCCGATGAGGTTGATGAGAATTTGACGAACACGCTTTTCATCGGTGGATATCTGAGCCGGCAGCAGCTTCGGATATTTCACGTTGAGCGGTAATCGCTTCTTGCTGGCACTCACAGACATCAGCGTGTGGACGTCATCGATCAGTGCACCGATGGCGACCGGATCGTTGCGGACCGTAAGGCGACCGGCCTCGATTCGGGACAGGTCAAGTATGTCGTTGATGATGTCCAGCAGATGCCGACCGTTGCGACGAATCGTTTCCACTGCCGAAAGATCATCAGGATCGCTGAGATGACTTGCCAGGATGTCCGCGAAGCCTAGAATGGCCGTCATCGGGGTGCGAATTTCATGACTCATGTTGGCAAGAAACTCGCTCTTGGCCATATTGGCCCGTTCCGATGCCTTGGTGGCACCTTCAAGCTGTTCCTCGATTTGTGCCTGGGCGGTTATGTCATAACTTGAACCGGCGATGGCTTCGACGCGACCATCTGCGGCGAACACGGGTACCCAGGTGTATTCGAACAAGCGTGTGCCGGCTGTGGCCGTCCTGAACGTGGTGCGGTCGACTAATGGTTTGCGGGTGTCGATGACCTGCTTTACCTGACGCATGAGGCGGTTGGCCAGCGTTGCAGGGTAGTCCAGTTGACTGAAAGTCTTGCCTACGGCGTGCTCGAATGTGGTGCCCAGTGCCTTCAGTAGCGCAAGGTTGATATAGCGGAAGCTGCCGTCGGTATTGAGAACGTAGACGTGATTGGTCAGATTGGAGAGCGCCGCATCGAACAGACGGGTACGATATTCGTTCTGCGTGGCCTCGTCGATTTTCAGACGCTCCCGGCGGTCGCGGCTGATGGTGGCCAGGTATAAAGGCTCGCCAGTTACGGGGTCGTCGATACGGAATGCGAACAGTTCGATGGGCACATTTTCGCCGGTCGTCAGATGCTGCAGCGTCATGTCGCGATTGTAGTAGCCGTCGCACATCAGTGAGGGGATGGCTTCGTCCCGGATCAGTTGGTGTTCGGCGGGCGAGAAAATGTCGAACAGCGTGATTTCTGAAACGTCGAAATCCTGCGCAATGCCGAGCAGATTGCGGCCGCTGCGATTGATCAGTACGCCGCGCGCATTGAAATCGGCGATCCCGACGAAATCTGTGGTTCTGTCGATCACTGAGGCCAGCAGCATGCGCTCCTGCTCAATACTCAGCCCTGCGGTCTGGCTCGGCTCTGCGCCAGCAAACTCGGTGAGGCGGAGGAGTACGTACTGCATCGCGCCGTTCTCGTCCGCGATGATGCTGCTGTTGGCAACCAGTAAACGCCCCGTGGTCTTGCTGGAAAGAGCCAGGCCCTGTTCCACTGATGACAGCTTTTCAACAGGCTGATCCGGGTCGAGCTGAAGGTCTTTCAAGCTGTGGGCATCGTGGAAGAAATCCGCCAGCGGCCGCCCTGTCGGGTCCTGTCCACCAAAGGCCTTCAGCGTTGGAAGCTGATCACTGCAGGCCAGAATTTCGAGCCCCTCCGGACCAGGCTTCAGAAGACAATGATGGCCCGGCATGGCCTTGAATACTGCTCGAAAATCTATATCAGACATCTTGCAAGGTTACCCCTGGAAACCTGAAGTATCGCTCAGCCACTCAGGCCGACAGTTCGACACCAACCGGGCAGTGGTCAGAGCCATCGATATCATTATAGATGAAGGCGTCAGTTACGCGCGGCAGTAGCGCCGGCGAGCTCAGGAAATAGTCGATCCTCCAGCCGACATTGCGTGCTCGGGCACCTGCACGGTAACTCCACCAGGTATATTTCACCGTTTCCGGATGCAGCTCGCGGAACGTGTCCTTGAACCCGGCTTCCATCAGGTTGACGAAGCCATCGATTTCTTCCTGCATGTAGCCTGCGGCCTTATTGTAGTTGGCCTGTGGCCGTGCGAGGTCGATCGGCTGGTGAGCGACGTTAAGATCGCCACAAACCAGCAGGGGCTTGCGTGTTTCGAGCTGGCGGAGGTAGGTCAGGAAGTCAGCGTCCCAACTGGATCGGTAGCCCAGTCGCTTGAGCTCGCTGCCGGAGTTCGGCGTGTAGACCGTGACCAGGATGAAGTCTTCGTATTCCGCAGCGATGACCCGGCCTTCGTTGTCGTGTTCAGCGACGCCCATATCATATTCCACAGCCAGGGGTTCTACGCGGGTCAGAATGGCTGTGCCGCTGTAGCCCTTTTTCTCGGCCGAATTGGTGTAGATGTGATAGCCATCGATGCCACTGAGCGCTTCCACCACCTGTTCGTCCTGGGCCTTGGTTTCCTGCAGACAGAGTATGTCGGGTGCCATGTCCTTAAGTTGCTGTTCAAAACTTTTCTTCATGACGGCGCGGATGCCGTTGACGTTCCAGGAGATCAGTCGCATTGGAATAATGTGGTCCTTGGGTCAGATTTGAATGTTACCGGTACAGGGGGCGGGTACCCGAAAAACCGGGTCTCGCATCTACGCCCTGAGTATTTTGCGAAAGGATGATCCGCATTGGCAAATGCGCTGATAGCTTCGATTGCTGACCATCATGGTCAAACATTGAGCAGTACCAGACAAATACAATAAAAAACCGGAGAGCTTATGCTTACTTTACCACGGCTGGCGGCTTCTGCCGCACTCAGGCCATTTCAAAAATCCATCCTTGCTGGCGCATTGGCTTGCGCATCCATGTGGCCTGTTGCAGCGTCAGCTAATGTGATGGTCCATCTATTTGAGTGGCGTTGGGCGGATATCGCCCGAGAGTGCGAAACCTACCTGGGCCCCAAGGGCTTTACCGCAGTGCAGGTCAGCCCGCCGCAGGCACATATTCCAGGACCGCAATGGTGGACGCGCTACCAGCCAGTGAGTTATCGGCTGGAAAGTCGCAGCGGCAACCGTGCTGAGTTCATCAATATGGTTCAGCGCTGTCGTGCCGTCGGTGTCGATATCGTGGTCGACATGGTTGTCAATCACATGGCGGCGGGCAGGTTGGACTATCCAGAGGTGCCTTATGGCCCCAATGATTTCCACGAACGCAACTGCCCCGGTATCAATTATCGAAATGCCGATGAGGTATGGAACTGCGATCTGGTAGGTCTGAAGGACCTCAAGACCGAGTCAGGCTACGTCAGAGGCAAGATCATCGATTATTTCAATGATCTCACCAATATTGGCGTGAAGGGTTTTCGCGTGGACGCAGCCAAACACATACCACCTGGCGACGTGGCTGCCATCGTGAACAATATCAATGGCAATCCTTATATCTTTCTCGAGGTCATCCGCGCCGGAGGTGAGGCCATTCAGCCTGAGGACTATGTCTCGATTGCGGATGTTACGGAATTCGCGATGGAGCGGGACCTGGCATATAACTTCCGCAATGGCACCATCGCCAATCTGATCGACTTCAACCGTTGGTCTGGCCGGGTCGACAGCAGTCAGGCGCTGACCTTCGTCGCCAACCACGACGATCAGCGCCAGCACCCTGAATATACCCTGAGCTATAAGGACCCGCAGGGCATGTATTACCTGGCCAACACCTTCATGCTGGCCTATCCATACGGTTATGCGCGACTGATGTCGAGCTACTACTTCAACGATGAGAACCAGGGTCCGCCAGTATCGGGCGTGCATTCAGGCAACAGCTGCTTCGACGGCGGCTGGGTGTGTGAGCATCGCTGGGGCGGCACCGGCAATATGGTGAAATTCCGTGAGGTGACCTCGCCCAACTGGTACACCAGCAACGTGACGACCGACGGTCCGAACCGGCTCGCCTTCGGCCGCGGGGGGCTTGGTTACGTGGCGCTCAACAACCGCACCGATACCTGGAGCACTGTGGTGCAGACCGGCATGCCTTCAGGCGAGTATTGCGATGTGATGCATGGCGATTTTGCAAACGGTGCCTGCACCGGGCCAACTATCGTGGTAGACGGTGGTGGCTATGCGGCCATCACTGTGACAGGACGCGATGCGATCGCCATACACCAGCAGTCGCTGCTCGGTGGGCGGACTGATCCGCAACCGGAGCCCGGTATGAAGTCTGTCGAATTGAGCTGCGATAACGGCCAGACAGTGTTCGGCCAGAGCGTATATGCTGTCGGCGGGTCGGACGAGCTTGGCAACTGGAGTCCGGCTGCAGCGGTCAAGCTCGACCCAGTGGCTTATCCTCGTTGGGCGGCTACCGTCGCGCTGCCGGCGCAGACCGCCGTTGAGTGGAAGTGTCTCAAGCGAAGTGAAACCAACCCGGCGCAACAGGTGCAGTGGCAGGGTGGTAGCAACAACCTCGTTGAAGCAGCGGCTACTTCATCACAGGGGCGTTTCTAGGCTGACTAACGCTGTGCTGGTTCGGCCAACACAGCGTAAGCTCTCTCCATTGACTCCAATCGGCTTTAGCCAGCCGAGGCGCCTGCTTTCAGTATGGCGCCAATCTCGCGGCTTTCGGTACTGAAGTGGAATCGCAGCCGGCGGTAATAGCGGGCTGTCACGGCCGGGTCTTCTGGCACGGCGAATCGATCGACGTTCTTGAGCGCCTGCAGCGCCGACTGGTCGAAATCGCTATCCCCACTGCTTCTGCTGACTCGAGCTGATTCGAGCCTGCCAGTGACCGAAACCTGGAAGCTGATGGTGCCGGTGATCGCACGTCGGCGACTGTGCTTCTGCTCCCATTCATACCAGTCTTTCCAGCTGGCATAGACCTGCTCCGTCATTCGTCGGAGATACAGGTTGACCATGAATCCTTCATCCGCGATACGCGCGTTTCGGCTACTGCCTTCTGCATTGCTGACCAGACTGGCGTCTGCCAGGGTCTGATCGTCAAGCGGTACGAGTCGGCCGTTGAACGCCGCCGACATCTGTTCGATAACAGTGGCGTCGTCGATTGGCTCTGAAGAATCCTGCAGCTGTTCAGCCATAGCCTCTTGAAGTTCAGGCAGACCTTCCGCTTGCAGGGCAGGCGCCGGGCTGGCCCCAAGCGCCGCGAGCTCAGCTGGTGGCGTCTTGGCTGCCGGTGCTGGCGATGGCTCTGGTGACGTTTGCTCGGATGGTGATGGCTCTGCTGGCGCTAGCGGCGCGGAAGCAGTGCTTGCCACGGGACTCGTTGGTTCGGGGTCGGGCAATAGTAGGGGTTCTGCTTCAGCAGGTGCCGGCGCCGCGCTGGTTTGAGCAGGCTGTTCACCGTCGTCACGCGGTGCATGTGCGGTCTGCTCTTCCGGGGATGGTTCTTCGGGCTCTGACTGCTCGATGGGCACTTGTGCAGCAACCACCGGCGCAGGCGTCGGCGCCTTCAGCAAAATTTCAACGCTGGTGGCTGGCGCCTGTTCGGCTCGTTCGGACAAGGTGGGAAAACGCTCAGCAAAATACCAGAACACGGCAAGATGCAGCAGGACGCTAAGGGCCAGCGTTGCGCTGGCCGCTTGCTTACGTAATCTCACACCTGTCAGACACTACGACCGGCTCAGGACTGATCGAGTTCAGCAACGAGCGCTTCCACCCGCTTCACCATATTCGATGAGCCAATGAAGTAGGGCGTTCTCTGGTGCAGGGAGGTCGGCACGATATCCATGATACGGCCACGGCCATCCGAAGCTATGCCACCAGCCTGTTCTGCCAGGAAGGCGAGCGGGTTGCATTCATACAGCAGACGCAGCTTGCCTTCAGGATTGGTAGCGGTCGAGGGGTAGAGGTAGATGCCGCCCTTGAGCAGATTACGGTGGAAGTCGGAAACGAGCGAGCCGATATACCGCGCTGTATATGGGCGGTTGGTTGCATCGTCCGGCTCCTGACAGTACTTCAGGTACTGCTTCACCGACTGCGGGAACTTGTGATAATTGCCTTCGTTAATTGAGTAGATCTGGCCATCCGGCGGTGTCTGGATTTTCTGGTGAGACAGACAGAACACACCAAGAGATGGATCGTAGGTGAAGCCGTTCACGCCATTACCAGTGGTGAAGACGAGCATGGTGGAAGATCCATAGACCACGTAGCCTGCTGCAACCTGCTTGTGTCCGGGCTGAAGGAAGTCTTCCAGCTGTGCCGGCTGACCGCGCTCGGAGATGCGCTTGTAGATCGAGAATATGGTGCCCACCGACACATTAACGTCGATATTCGATGAACCATCGAGTGGATCCATCAGCACGACATATTTGCCATCGCGGCTCAGGTCACTCTCGAAGATAACGAAATTGTCTTCTTCTTCGGAGGCTATGCCGCAGACTTCCCCGCGGGCTTCCAGGGCTGCCTTGAACTTGTTGTTGGCATAGACGTCCAGCTTCTGCTGCGCTTCACCCTGAATGTTGGTTTCGCCGGCTGCGCCCGTGATGTCGACCAGGCCTGCCTTGTTGATTTCGCGGTGACAGACCTTGGCTGCCAGCCTGATGGCGCTGAGCAGTGAGGACAGTTCGCCCGTGGCATGCGGAAAGTCATGCTGATGTTCAACGATGAATTCGCCTAATGTTTTCATATGAGTATCTGCACGCCTTTTGCTGTGATCGGATTTCAGAAAATGGCCAGCAGTATAGAGCATTTCGCCTTGGCTCAGGAAGTCACTGCGGGTGATCGGGCGCCAGCGGCTCCCAGGCCCTCCTCAGGGTTTCGGCCGTCGTATGCCAGCGGCCGCTTTGCGCGCTGCGCGCTTGGCATCCCGCTCCAGTGCCTCAACGCGCAGCCGCTCGGTGCGCTGCTCGAAGCGCAGGCGGGCGTGTGACGCCTTCTGCCGGGCCAGCTGATTGCTGTGTTCGTTGAGTTTTGCAGTTCGATATTCGGCGACCAGCGGCAGCTTGCTGGGGCACACCGCTTCACAGGCACCACATTCGATGCAGGCTGAGAGATGGTAAGCCTGCAGCCAATCGCTATCTTCAGCCACGGCAGCAAAGTGCAGCTGCTGTGGCAGCAGGCCGACCGGACACACAGGCTCGCAAAAGCCACAGCGAATGCATGGCGAGGCATCGAGCGGCCGACCACTGCGCTGCCGGACCGCATGTTCCACCGCCAACCCAGTATCGTTCGAGCCTGCTGCGACGAGGCAGTAACTCGACTTGCCCAGCGGCAACCAGGTGTTTTGCAGTGGAACGCCCATCATGCCGCCACCGTGGACCAGGCCTGCAAGACGCGCTTCCATCAGCCCCGCAGCCTCGAGCAGCTGGGCGGCCGGCAGGCCAACCGGTACGCGATAATTCCCCGGACGTGCGACTGCAGCGCCTGCAACGGTCACGATCCTGTGAGACAGTGGCTCTTGCCACAGCAGGAAGCGTCCAAGCGCTGCCAAGGTCGACACGTTGATACAGGCGACGCCGGCCTGGCTGGCACGCTCTCCGGCTGGTATTTCGATGCCGAAGGCCTGCTTGACCACCTGCTGCTCTGCGCCAGCAGGGTAGTGCGCAGGTATGTTGAGCAAGGTAATTCGTGGCAGCTGTCGCTCGCTGCCCAAAAGCCGGCGCAGTTGCGCTTCTACGGTCTCGAGCAGGTCCCGGGCTGCGCTAAGTGAGCGCTTGATGGCGAAAGTCAGCTCGTTCAGGCCGAGCAGTGCGCAGACCAGGAAGCAGCCAGCGATGACTTCGCCGGGGGCAGTGAGCATGAGCGCATTGTCGGCATCGGCATACGGTTCGCACTCTGCGGCATTGATAACAATGCGACACACCGACGCTGTGAGCTTGGCATGCAGCGGAAACCCGCCGCCGCCGAGGCCGATAATGCCGGAGTCGTGGGCGATGGCGTCCATCGCCTTATGACGCGCCGAAGGCGACGCGAGATTATCAAGCGCGTTCGGGAGTGCGGCAACGATACGCGCCATGATGTGCGATCGAGCAGCGCTCGGGGCTGCCGTGACAAGCTGGACGTGGTCTTTCAGCGACTCGCCCGGCGCGAACGTGGGCTCGACGATCAGGCAGGGCACCTGTACGAGCTGGCCGCCCAGCAGAACTTCATGTTCGCGACAGTCAGTGACGGTGCCGGCCAGCGGACTGTGTAGCGTGGCTGCCGGGACCTGTCCGCCAGTGGGATCGACAAGACCGCCGACCACGGGCTCGGCGACGGCAACAGGCTGTGCTGCAGTGACCTGATCGCCAGGCTTGACCAGCGGCCTCAGCAAGGCACCCGGTCGCTGGCTCAGCGGCAGGACGAGGGCTTGGAAATTCGACATCAACCGGCACGCACGGTAGCGTCATTCTGCATCGCTACCATGTCGATACAGTCTACAGGGCACGGCTCGACACAGAGTTCACAGCCGGTACACTCACTGGCGATCACGGTGTGCATGTACTTTGATGCGCCGATGATCGCATCCACGGGACAGGCGATAATGCACTTGGTGCACCCGATGCACTCGTCCTCACGGATGACCGCGAGCATGGGGGGCTTCTGTTCGCCGCGCTCGGCATCCATCGGTAGGGGCTCGCGCCCGAGCAAATCGGCGAGCACGATGATGGTATCCTCGCCCCCAGGCGGGCAGCGATTGATGGCCTCACCCTCCGCAATGGCGGCTGCATAGGGTCGACAGCCGGGATGTCCGCACTGGCCACACTGCGTTTGTGGCAGGCAGGCATTGATCTGTTCGATGAGTGCCTCACCAGGATCGTTCGCGGTATCAGTCGGTCGGTTCAGGCGTCGAAGCAGCAAGCCACAGCCCACACCGAGCGCACCGAGCGCGAACGTTGCCGATAGCATGATGAGCAGCATCGTCAGTACCTGATCATGCCGGTGAAACCCATGAAAGCCAGTGACATTAGGCCTGCGGTGATCAATCCAATCGCGCTGCCCTGAAAAGGTGCGGGGACGTCTGCAAGCTCGAGCCGGCTGCGGATGGCCGCGAACAGCACCAGCACGAGCGAGAAACCAACCGCCGCGCCGAAACCATAGATCAGCGATTCGGCAAAGCTGTGCGCCGCATTCACATTGAGCAAGGCTACACCAAGAACGGCACAATTCGTCGTAATGAGCGGCAGATACAGGCCCAGTAACTGATACAGCAGCGGACTGGAACGCCGGAGCAGGGCTTCAGTGCCCTGGACGACCACTGCGATCGCGAAGATGAACGCTATGGTCCGCAGGAAGGGAATACCCAGCGGCTGCAGCAGCCAGTGCTCGATGAGATAGCTGCACACGGACGCGAGCGTCAGCACAAAAGTTGTGGCGATGGACAGGCCTACCGCGGTCTCGATCCGGTTGCTGACCCCCATGAAGGGGCACAGCCCGAGGAACTGCACCAGTACAAAGTTATTGACCAGTACAGTACCTAGCAGAATGAGCGCGAAGGCTTCCATCTATAGCGCTTCAGCGCACCTGCATACCGGGTGTCGCGCCGGAGTCCGGTGCCAGCAGGAAGATGCCTGAGCTGTCCCCGGCGGCCAGCAGCATGCCCTCTGAGACGCCAAACTTCATCTTGCGTGGTGCAAGATTCGCCACCAGTACAGCGAGCCGGCCTTTCAGGTCGTCCGGTTGATAGGCCGAGCGGATACCGGCAAATACGAAGCGGTTCGGGCCATAGTCTCCGAGCGAAACCTCGATCTTCAGCAGCTTGTCAGCACCTTCGACCAGCTCTGCCTGCTCGATCCGCACTACACGCAAGTCGGTCTGCATGAACGTGTCGATGGAAATCGTGTCGCCACTGTCAGCAGGCGTTTTCGGCGTCGACTGCGCTTCAGCCTTCGCGCTACCGCCTTTCGCTTTTGCTGGCTTGCCGGCTGACGCTTTCGCGGCCGAAGCATCGCTGCCTGTATCGGCCGGCTTGATCAGACCCGCGATGGCCGAAGGCTCGATGCGCTGAATCAGCGGCTTGAATGCAGCGATTTCATGATCCAGCAGCGGCTGGGGCTTGCCCGTCCAGTTCAGCGTAGTGTTCAGGAAGGCTTCAGCGCGCTCTGCCATCAATGGCAACACTGGCTTCAGCCAAGCCATCAGCACTGCGAACATGTTGATGCCCTGGCTACACACCGCCAGCGTCTCCTGCTCGCGACCGGCTTCCTTGGCCATCTGCCAGGGCGCCTTGTCGGCGATATACTGGTTGGCCTTGTCGGCCAGCGCCATGATTTCGCGAACTGCGCGGCCGTACTGGCGGGCGTCGTAGTAGCCGGCAATGGTTTCCGACGCGCCAGCGAACTGCTCGAAAAGTTCAGCGTTCTCCAGCTCAGGCGACAGCCGACCGCCGAACTTCTTGACGAAGCCTGCGCAGCGGCTGGCGATATTCACCAGTTTACCGACGAGGTCGCTGTTCACCCTGGCGGTGAAGTCCTCGAGGTTGAGGTCCATGTCATCCACTTCAGCGCCGAGCTTGGCCGCGAAATAATAACGTAGGTATTCGGGGTCGAGATGCTCGAGATAGGTGCTCGCTTCGATGAACGTGCCGCGAGACTTTGACATCTTCATCCCATCTACTGTGACGAAACCGTGCGCGAATACACCATCCGGCGTGCGGTAGCCCGCGCAGGACAGCATCGCCGGCCAGAACAGGGCGTGGAAGTTGATGATGTCCTTACCGATGAAGTGATAGACCTCGGTGTCGCTGCCAGGTCGCCAGTAATCATCGAAATCCAGGTCGCTGCGGCGGTCGCAGAGATGCTTGAAGCTGGCCATGTAGCCAATAGGCGCGTCCAGCCAGACATAGAAATACTTCTCCTCGGCTTCTTCAGGAATTCTGAAGCCAAAGTACGGTGCATCGCGGGAGATGTCCCAGGCCTGCAGCCCGGCATCGAGCCACTCGGCCAGCTTGTTCGCCACCTGGGGTTGCAGCGTGCCGCTACGCGTCCATTCCTTCAGAAAATCGCTGAACTTGGGGAGGTCGAAGAACAGGTGCTTCGAACTTTTCTGCACAGGCGTCGTGCCAGACAGCACTGAAACCGGATCGATCAGATCAGTAGCGGCATAGGTCGCTGAACACTTTTCACAGTTGTCGCCGTACTGGTCGGGCGTCTTGCAACGCGGGCAGGTCCCCTTGATGAAACGATCGGAAAGAAACATGCCTTTTTCGGTGTCATAGGCCTGAACGACATCACGTTCGACAATTGCGCCGGCCTTCTTGCAGGCGAGGTAGACCGATTCACTCAGTACCCGATTCTCTTCAGAATGCGTCGTGTGATAATTATCGAAGCCAATATTGAAGCCCTTGAACGAGGCCTCGTGATCGGCCTGCACCTGCTGGATCAGTGCTTCTGCAGTAAGGCCCTGCTGCTTCGCCTTGAGCATGATCGCAGTGCCGTGGGCGTCATCGGCGCAGACATAGGTGCACTGATGGCCGCGTAGTCGCTGGAAACGTACCCAGATATCCGTCTGGATGTATTCCAGCAGATGGCCGAGGTGAATGGGGCCGTTGGCGTAGGGCAGGGCGCTGGTCACGAGAATGCGGCGCTGGCCGGCTGTGCCCGTCGATACTGAAGAGACTGCAGGATTTGGCATCGGTTCCGTTCTGAACTGGGAGAATGAAGGAAAAGTCGGCGCTGTGCCGGGTGCACGTATGATAGCGCGTAATGGTATGCTGGAGCCAGCCGGGGGCGAGGCCCCTCAAGGTCGCGGGATGATGCGCACCAGACGTAAAGAAACAGGCCCGGACAACGAACAGGAGCGCTTGAAGATGAGCAGCAATGAGAGCGGTGAGGCTGAGGCCGTGAGCCAGCAGCACACTACATGGCCGGTCGATGACAGACGCACGCGCCGCAATGAAGCCGTGCTGAGTGAATACGGTGAGGGGCTGGTCGAGGCCTTTTCCCATTATATCGACCCGTATATGGCGCTGCCGGTGACGGCGTTTGCCAAGTTGCAGGGTGAAGGCAAGGCCATCGGTATCGAACTGCCTTATGCCTGCAGCGGCCACCATGAAGCGATGCGCACCCTGCTGACGGTCAGCCTGCCAGACGGCGACGTGCCGATACTGAACTTTTCCCAGGCCATCGAGGCACTGCCGGTCGCTGATCGCTCACCGAAAGGCGGGCCGCAGACCGGCCACGCGCCGCTGATCCAGCCTCGCGATGCCAGCAAGCCATCCACAGCGGCTAGCTCTGGGCAGAGCGCGGCCTTACCCGGCGTCCGCAACATTATTGCCGTTGCCTCGGGCAAGGGTGGTGTCGGCAAGTCGACCAGCAGCGTGAATCTGGCGCTGGCACTGCAGGCCGAGGGCGCAAGGGTCGGTATCGTCGATGCCGACATCTATGGTCCGAGTATGGGCATGATGTGCGGTGTGGCGGAGGGTACTCGTCCTGAAATCATCGACTTCGATGGCACGCGCTTCTTCCAGCCCATCGACGTCTTCGCTGATGCCGGCGCAGCGCCGATTCAGCTCATGTCGATGGCCTTCCTGGTCAACGACAAGACGCCGATGGTCTGGCGCGGGCCGATGGTCAGCGGCGCACTCTTGCAATTGATCACACAGACACACTGGCAGGGGCTGGACTACCTCATCGTCGACCTGCCGCCGGGTACCGGCGATATCCAGCTCACCTTGTCACAGAAGGTGCCCCTGTCGGCAGCCGTCATCGTCACCACGCCGCAGGATATTGCCTTGCTGGATGCGCGCAAGGCGGTGAGCATGTTCGAAAAGGTCGATGTGCCTGTATTGGGGGTTATCGAAAACATGAGCGTGCATATCTGCAGTAACTGCGGTCACCGTGAACACCTGTTCGGCAGTGAGGGTGGCGCGCGCATGGCTGAAGAATATGGCCTGCCTCTGCTGGGGCAGATACCGCTGCACCTGACGATTCGTGAGCAGACCGACCGGGGCCGGCCCACTGTTTATGCCGAGCCAGAATCCGAGGTTGGTCTGATCTATCGGGATATGGCGCGAAATGTGTCCGCCCGGCTTGCAATTCGATGCGCGCATGCCAAGAATGCCGCACCGGGACTCATTGCCCACGACTGATGGCCCGGAACTGATTGCCTCGAACACAAAGGCTGATAGCCAGGAAAGAGACCGAAGAATGAGTATTAAATCAGACAAGTGGATCACGAAGATGGCTCAGAGCCATGGCATGATCGAACCATTCGAGGCGGCTCAGGTCCGCTATCGCCCCGGCCCTGATGGCGTTCAGCAGCAGGGAGATCCGTCTGCGCGGGTCATTTCCTACGGTGTGTCGAGCTATGGCTACGATGTGCGTTGCAGCACCGAGTTCAAGATCTTCACAAACGTGCATTCGGTGACTGTCGATCCCAAGGCCTTCGATTCAAAGAGCTTCGTCGACTTCTCCGGTGATGTCTGCATCATCCCGCCCAACTCCTTCGCACTGGCGCGCACAGTCGAGTATTTCCGGATTCCTCGCGATGTGCTGACGATCTGCCTCGGCAAGTCGACCTACGCGCGCTGCGGCATCATTGTGAATGTGACGCCGCTTGAGCCTGAGTGGGAAGGGCACGTCACACTGGAATTCTCCAACACCACCACGCTGCCGGCCAAAATCTACGCCAACGAAGGCGTGGCGCAGATGCTGTTTTTCCAGTCGGATGAAGCCTGCGCCGTAAGTTACGGTGATCGCGGCGGCAAATATCAGGGTCAGCGCGGCGTCACGCTGCCGAGAGCCTGATGCAGTCCGACCGTCACCTCCAGAAGATCAAGGGCCTGCGTGGGCTGCGTGCGACAGCCTTCACTGCCGCACTGGCGCAGCGCGCACTACCTCATAGCCAGCTCTTCGCCGAATTGCTGGGCGACCAGCGTAGTATTCGCGCCGTTTCCGCCTTCACCGAAAGCCTCTGGCCTGCACTGCAGCAGGCCTTTGAGAAGCACCTGAGCACTGAGAAAACGCCGTCTGACGGCTCCGCTGGCAAGTCGGGTAGCAAGCCCGGCGGTAAAGCTGGTGGCAAGCGGCCTTCATCGGAAACCGGTCCCGACGAAATCCGGCTCTATCTCGAGCGCCTGGATCAGCAACTCGAAACCTGGTCGGCACATGACAGCTATGGCGCGATGCTGGCGAGTAAGCAGCTCGAACTGACCATGGAAGCCTGGATAAGCCTGGCAGAAGCAATGCGCCTGCATGACCTGACTGATGATCTGCCAAAGTTCATCGGGCCAGTGCAATGCGCGCAGGATACGATCAACAGCGTAGTCAACTATCTGCAGCTCCAGCTCGAAGGCGACGACGATGCGCGTATCGAGCTCGAAACGGAAGACCTGAAATTCGAAGGCACACCAGCCGAGCTGATGGCCGACGACGAGGCGCTGGTAGCATATCTCGATCAGCATGAGGTGCTGCAGGCTGAGCTTAGCTTCCAGACCGAAGTTCGCTTGCTGCTCGATGTGCCGACTGAAAAGCTGATCGGCAACCTCAAGCGCATACAGACACTCGCTCACAACGATGGCGTCAGCAGCCTGGGCGTCAGTCTCGAAAGCGAATAGGTTTGGCTGAGGCCAGCCGATCTGAAACGGGGCGATAGGAGGCATGCATCATGGCACGGGTATTCTCAAGCTTTTCCAGGCGTCTTGGTAGCGGCAGCGGTATCAACCGGCTGATGACGGATCTCGGCAGCGCCATGGCGTCTGGCGACTTGATCATGATGGGCGGCGGCAATCCGGGCATGATCCCGGAGATCACTGCGGCTGTGCAGAAACGCTTGCTGGAAATTGCTTCGTCTGATGATGCCAGCGTGCGTTTCGCCGGCATCTACGATGGCCCTCATGGGAGCGTGAGCTTCCGGCGTGAATTGGCCGCCATGCTTCGGCGCCGTTATGACTGGCCGCTGACGGAGCAGAATATCGCGCTGACCAATGGCAGCCAGTCAGCTTTTTTCGCCCTGTTCAACATGCTCGCCGGCGGTTTCGATGGCCTGAATCCTGAGATTGCAGATGAAACGCCGGCGCGCAAGATACTGCTGCCGATGACACCTGAATACATCGGCTATGCCGATGTTGGTGTGGGTGATGACATGTTTGTGAGCGTGCGGCCCATTATCGATCAGTACGCGCCGCATCGCTTCAAATACCGAATCGATTTCGATAGCCTGCCCATCAACGAGTCCTGGTGCGATCCGACCATCGGAGCTATCTGCCTGTCGCGGCCAACGAATCCATCCGGCAACGTGGTCACCGATGCGGAACTACTGCACCTCGATGCACTGGCGCGAACGCACGACATTCCGCTGATTATCGACGGCGCCTATGGTCTGCCATTTCCAGGTCAGCTCTATACGCCTGTCGAGCCGCACTGGAATGAGAACACCATCCTTTGTCTGAGTCTGTCGAAGCTGGGTTTGCCCGCATTGCGAACGGGTATCGTGATTGCGGATGAGGCTGTAATCGATGCATTGGCCAGCGTAACGGCTGTAACGGGGCTCGCGCCTGGCAGTGCCGGCGCCGCCATTGCAGAGCCCTGGCTGGCGGACGACAGTCTGCTGGACTTCGGCGCCGATATCATCGAGCCCTTCTATCGAGGCAAGCGCGACAGGGCGCTGGCCGCCTTCGAGCAGCACTTCGACGGGATCAATTATGTCATCCATGATCCGGAAGGCGCGATGTTCCTTTGGTTGTGGCTGCCGGAACTTCCGGTAACTGCACATGAATTCTACGAGCGACTCAAGACCAGGGGTGTGCTGGTCGTGCCAGGGCATTACTTTTTCCCCGGTCTGGCCGAGCCCTGGACCCATGCCGAGCAGTGCCTGCGTCTGACCTATTCACAGGATGATGAGGCCATCGCCCGCGGCATCGGGATCATTGCTGATGAGGTCAGGGCGTTGTCTGCTTGAAACGGTGACAGCTCAGCAGGCGCTATGAAGCAGCTGTTAATTTTCGAGACTTCGTCTGCTCAAGTCACTTTGTAGTCGCAGCGAGACGTACACCCAGAGTCACGAATAAGGCGCCGAGTCCCCGGTCCATCCAGAGGCTGACTTTGCGATTACTCTTCAAAAATGAGCCCAGCCGAGCTCCCGCCAATACTAAAGGCAACTCCACAAACGCGGCCACGACAATTATCAGGCTACCGTGGAGAAAGAGCTGAGCGCCAGTGGAGCCCGCCCCCTCTACAACGAACTGCGGCAGAAAAGCCAGGAAGAAAATGGCTACTTTTGGATTAAGCGCAGAAACCAGCACCCCTTGCCAATAAGCAGAAGACTTTCTTTTGCTATTCGTGGCCTCATTGGACGCAAGTGGGGTGCTATGCGAACACAACATTTTTATCCCCAGCCAGATCAAATAAGCAGCGCCCAACCATTTAACAATCGAAAAGGCCATAGCAGAGCTGGCAAGGATTGCGGAAAGTCCGGCTGCAGCCATGACAACATGCAGTCCAGCGCCTGTCCAAATGCCGAGCATCGCAGTTAGTCCCTGTTGTCGTCCATTCCGCAGCGTCTGTCCAAGAATGAAGGCGATGTCGGGCCCTGGGGAAAGGTTCAGAAGCACGGCTGCTGACAGGAAAGTCACCCAATGTAGAATCGTATACTCGAACACTCTCATACTCCCAGTAAAAGGGTGATACTTTCAGCAGACCATTGCGCAAAGAACATTTAGGTGTCGGCTGCGACCGCCTGCTATGAGCCGTCCCTCCAATGCATGTAAGTATTCCACGGCCTGTCCACATATTCCCCAAAAGGGGCGCAGAGCTCGAATCCGTGCCTCGTATAGAGGTTCATGGCGCTTTTGAAGTTCTCACTGGTTTCAAGCTTCAGAACACTGATATTTCTTGAAACGGCTTCCTGCTTCAGTCGTTCCAGTAAACATCTGGCGAAGCCCTGGCCGCGGTGCTCTTCCTTGACATACATCCTTGTCACCTCAGCGTAGTCAGGATGAAATTTCAAGCCCCCGATAGCCGACAGAACGCCATGACAAAATACACCGAATAGAATGGATTCTATCGCTTCCATTTCTTCCGGTTGCAGCAGGTTGCATACCTCTGGCGGACAGTGCGAAAGATTATGTTCATCCAGAAGTTTGAACAGCTGCCTGGCTTCCGAACTTGCCGGCGATATTTCAGTGAGGCTTACATTCATCGCATATGAGAATATTGTCGTTGATCGCTGGCATAAACCAGCGGCGTAACGCTGGGCTCATACCGGCTGAGCCTTCAATGTGCGGAAGTACTTGATCTACCTGCAGCGCTACAGGTCCAGCTTGATCGTCTTGCCGTCGACTACAGCTTCGCTGAGCAGGATTTCGTATTCTTCGCCATCAGGTTCTTTCTGTTCCATCTTCACGAGCACATAATTCAGGTTCTTGGCGAACCAGAGTTTGGTTACTCGATCATCATCGTCATCCTCGCGAATGCGTTCGACGATTACACTTGGTATGTTAAAACCGTTAGCTGTAATTGTTTCCTCACCGATCACCGCGAATGCCATTTTCCGCGAGCCGGAGCGGTGGGCAACGTCGTAGGACATGTCAGTGAGACCCCTGGCAAGATCCATTCTCAGCTGTAGCTGATACCCGAGCTTGTCGAGGAGGCCTTCTGTCAGCGGCGCTTCCAGCTTGTCGCCGTCGCGATTCACAAGAACCTTGCCGGATTCATAATCGAATTTGTAACTTCGCTCCCTGCCAGCAACCCAGCCGCTACGTTCATATTCGTACAGCTGTGGCTTCACCTGATTATCCACCCAACGAAGCTTCGTGTTTTCCTTGATATCGACTACCCAGCTTTCCACATGGAAGGTGTAGTCCCACAGGCCATTTTCGAGTCGTTCGAGTGAGCGCACGGCACTGCCTTTGATGGGCACACCTTTCTTGTACGAAGCCGTATATTTGGCGGTAATCGGCACGAGCTCGACGGACTTGCTGGCATTGGCATCCGCAGCCTGGATGGGCGCGGATACGAACTGCAGGACGGCAGCACCGAGCAGCAGCGAGCCGAGGATGGCAGACATTCGGCGGCGTGTAACAGTTTCGAAACAACGATCAGTCCTGGATCTCATGACTCTCCACCTCGTTCTTGAATACATTGTCGATGCGCAGCCCGCTCGGAGGCAGACACTGCCCGTCAAGCGAGATGCGATCCGGCATCTCATTTACCCGATCATAACCGACGCGACCCTCGCTGAGCCACATCAGAACCTGAGGTAGCAACTGATGCTCCTGGACGTGGACACGTTTGGCAAGGGCCTCGGCCGTGTCACCGTGAAACACGGGTACACTGGCCTGTGCAATACAGGGGCCGCCGTCAAGTTCGCCAGTCACGAAGTGAACGCTGCAGCCGTGTATGGCAGCACCACCGCCACGCAGATCATCGAGCACGCGCCGATGAGTATGCAGCCCGGTATAGGCCGGCAGCAGGGAAGGGTGGATGTTGATGGTTCGTCCGGCGAATCGGTCGACGAAGCCTGTCGAAAAGATCCGCATGAAACCGGCAGCCACGATGATGTCCGGTGCATAGGCGTCTATGCGCTCTGCGAGCGCTTCATCGAAAGCTTCCCTGCTCGCGAAGCTACCGTGGTCCAGCACTTCACCCCGGACGCCGGCGGCCGCAGCACGCTGGAGCCCGTAAGCATCTGCACGATTACTGATTACCGCGGCCACGACAGCCTTCAGCTGGCCGGCGCTGATGGCATCCAGTATTGCCTGCAGGTTGCTGCCATTGCCGGAGATCAGAACGACGAGTCGGAAGGCCTGGCTCATAGACCGATCAGATCGACAGCCTCTTCGTCACCTTTGCGGCTCTCGATGGAGCCAAGCTGCCAGGCCTGCTCACCACAAGCGGTAAAATGCTGTATGGCGGCCTCGGCTTGTGCAGCAGGGACGCAGAGCACGAGCCCAATGCCACAGTTGAAGGCAGTATACATTTCGCGCCAGTCGACCTTGCCCTTGCGCTGTAACCAGCTGAAAACCGGGGGCAGCGCGTAGGTATTGAGATCCAGGCTCGCCTTCATTCCTTCCGGCAGTACGCGGGGAATGTTTTCGACCAGACCGCCGCCAGTGATGTGGCTGATGGCGTGAACCGGAACCGACTGCAGCAGCTCCAGAACCTGCCGCACATAAATACGGGTCGGTGCCATCAGGGTGTCACCCAATGACTGCGTGGTTGCGCTGTCTGCGCTGGCGTCGATACCGGCTTCGCTGAGGAATTCCGTAAGGGGGCGATCGAGATCAGCCTGTTCGCGCTCGAGGATCTTCCTGATCAGTGAATAACCGTTGGAGTGCGGGCCGGACGAGGCCAGTGCAATGATGACATCGCCTTCCTGGACCAGTGAGCCATCTATGATGCGACTCTTTTCCACTATGCCGACACAGAAACCGGCCAGGTCGTAATCGTCACCTTCGTACATGCCAGGCATTTCGGCCGTTTCGCCGCCGATGAGTGAGCAGCCTGCTTGCACGCAGCCTTCACCGATGCCATCGACCACGGCCTTGGCCATGTCGACACTGAGCTTGCCGCAGGCGTAGTAGTCAAGAAAGAAGAGCGGCTCGGCACCCTGCACGATGAGGTCATTGACGCACATGGCCACCAGGTCGATGCCGATTGTGTCGTGCCGACCCATCTGCATCGCCAGGCGCAGCTTGGTTCCCACGCCGTCAGTACCTGAGACCAGTACCGGCTCACGATAGCCGGTCGGCAGTTCGAATAAGGCGCCAAAACCGCCCAGGCCCGCCAGGACCTCAGGACGACGGGTGCGGGCTGCTGTCGACTTGATCCGCTCGACCAGTGCGTTGCCGGCCTGAATATCGACGCCAGCACTGGCGTAGCTCAGCGAGTCATGTCCGCCTGCCGAAGACGTATCTTTGGGGTGCTTGCCGTTATCCGAACTCATGCTGCTTTTCCTGCGAGGCTAAATGCGCGCTACCTTACGCTTTTTTGGGCTTATTTTCATCAGCTATCGCCAGCCATGGGTGAATGCCGTAAACTCAAGTGACATGTTCAGCCCTAAATAAAGCATAAGAAGCAAAGCCGCAGTGTCATCAAGCGTCAAATCCGAATCCCGTGCGACTCGCAGTTCGCCGCTCGACAAGTTCCGCTGGCTCCCTAACGCCATAACGATATTGCGCATCATATTGGTCGTGCCTATCGCCTGGTTGCTCTGGCAGCAGAACTACGGTCTCGCCCTGCTGTTGTTTCTCGTCGCCGGTCTGTCGGATGGTATCGACGGCTTCCTGGCGCGGCGCTACGACTGGGGATCCCGCTTCGGCGCCATCGCCGATCCCCTGGCAGACAAACTTCTCATGATCGTCACGTTCGCCATGCTTTCCGTGAGTGGTGTGGTGCATTGGTGGCTTACGCTCATCGTCTACGGTCGGGATATCATGCTGGTCAGTGGCGCACTGGCCTACCATTACCTGGTCGGGCAGTACGAGATGCAGCCAAGCTGGCTGGGCAAGCTCTCCACTTTCATTCAAATCCTGTTTCTTGTGCTGGTGCTGCTGATAGTGACGGCGCTCCAGGAGTCAGCGTCCACCCTTGCACTCCAGTTTCCGGAACTGCCCTTCGGCAGCACGATCGCCAGGCTCTTCAGTGATCCGCAGCGCCTCGACGATCTGGTCGGCGTCGCGCACTGGATCGCTGCTGCGGTTACATTGGCCAGTGGCGTTCACTATGTCATGTTGTGGGGCGGGCGTTTCATTTTCGAGCGCAGTCGCATGAAAGGCCGAGGGTGAGGGCGCCTATGCCTGCTCCCGACTTACCCTCGCAGCTCACACTCGGACTCGCGCTGGGCACGCAGGCCAGCTTCGCCAACTCGGTCGATTCAAAAAAGCCGGTTCAGGCAAAGCTCGAGCGGCATTGGGCTGAGGCCGGATCGGCCGTCTTTCTCCATGGCGAGGCTGCCAGCGGCAAGTCCTGGTTGCTATATGCCAGTGTCGCGTCCCTGCCAGCCAGTGATGCGGCCTGTCTCGATCTCGCCGAACTGAAGCAGGCTGGCAGCGCTGGAATGCTTGCCGATCTCGACGGCTTCAATCTGCTCTGTCTGGATAACGTCGATCTTGTGGCCGGCCTCGATGAGTATGAGGAGCACCTCTTCCACCTCGTGAATCGCTACCGTGACGCCGAGCGGCACCTGGTGCTGGCGGCGCGCCAGCCACCAAGGGGGCTCGACATCAGGCTCAAGGACCTCGCTTCGCGCCTTAACGCCATGCAGGTGATCCGGGTGCCCCGTCCCGACGATGACGAATTGCTTTGGCTGATGAAGTTCAAGCTGCAGGAGCGTGGTCTCGAGTTCGATGCCGCCTTGCCTCAGTATCTCTTGCTGCGCCTGCCCAGGGACATGCATAGTGTCGATGCTGCGCTCGACCAGATCGACCGTGCAGCGTGGACCTACAAGCGGTCGCTGACCTTGCCCTTCGTGCGCAAGACACTTGGCTGGTAGGCAGTCGACCGGATAACGACACATAAAAACTATATAACAACGACATGATCACAGGGAGAGATGGCCGGATGATAAGGGTGATATTCAACCAGAAGGGTGGCGTCGGGAAGTCCAGCATCAGCTGCAATCTCGCCGCCATTGCAGCTACCAGGGGGCTCAGGACGCTGCTGGTGGATCTCGATCCGCAGGGCAATTCAACACATTATCTGATGGGGCGGCCAGCGCAGGAGCTGACCGAAACGGCTGCTGATTTCTTCGAGCAGACAGTAGCCTTCAATATCTTCGCGAAGAAGACCGAAGATTTCGTTCACACCACCCGTTTCGACAAGCTTTTCGTGCTGCCTTCGAGTCCCGAGCTCGACTTTCTCGAGCGCAAACTCGAGGCCAAGCACAAGATTTACAAGCTGCGCGAAGCCCTCGGCTCATTGTCCGAGACCTATGACCTTATCTACGTAGACACTGCGCCGGCCCTCAATTTCTATACCCGCTCGGCTCTCATTGCCGCACAGTCCGTGCTGATCCCGTTCGACTGCGACGATTTCTCACGGCAGGCGCTGTATACCATCCACGGCGAGATCGAGGAGCTCAAGGCGGATCACAACCCGGATCTCGTGGTCGAGGGTGTCATCGCCAACCAGGTGCAACCTCGTGCTTCACTGCCGAGGCGTATCATCGATGAGTTGAAAGCTGAAGGCTTTCCGGTGCTTGGTGTGGAACTGAACAGTTCCGTGAAGATGAAGGAGTCGCATCAGCACAGCCTGCCATTGATACATATGGCGCCTAGCCACCCGCTCACGCAGCAGTTCGTGGCGCTGCATGAGTATCTGGAAGGCAACCGCCTGAAGCAGTGATCAGTTATCGAGCGGCAGGCCAATCTGCCGCGCGAAGCGTTCCGGATGCAGCCAGCTGGTGGTCCTGAGCTTATGCAGCAGCGTCTCCATGGCCAGCGGCTCAGCGAAGAGATGACCCTGGGCGTTATGAATGCCGAGGCGACGCAGGAATATCAGTTGCGCTTCGGTTTCAATGCCTTCAATCATGACAATCTTGTCCATCTGTCTCGAAACCGCGCAGAGTGTTTCCAGGAGCGCGCTTTGGTTGACATCCTCTGGCACACCGTCAAGTAGCTTGCGGTCAATCTTGATGGCGTCAATCGGCCAGCGGTGCAGCACCGAAAACGATGTCAGACCTGAGCCGAAGCTGTCGAGTGCAATACATATACCCAGCTGTCTCAGCCGTTGCAGTTGCTTCTCCGAGCGCTCGGCATAGTTCACCAGAGACTGCTCGTTGATTTCAAGATAGATGCTCGACGGATCGACGCCGGTCTGCTTGATCACCGTGGCAATCTGCTCAGGCAGTTCCGGCGCGAGGAACTGACGGCTCGAGAGGTTGACGGAGAGCGTTTTGCGTCGGCCGGTTGCAGCTTCGAGTTCAAGCATGGCTGCAACACTGTGCCGCAGGATCCACTCGCTCATCTGCTGCAACAGACCGGAACCCTCGGCCGCTTCGAGGAACATGTCTGGCGTGGCTAGTGTGCCATCTGGTGTTCGCCAGCGCAGCAAGGACTCGACGCCAATGAGCTCGAAGGTGTTCAGTTCGAACTGGGGTTGGTACAGCAGTTCGAAACGCTTCTCTGCCACGGCTTCGCGTAGCGATTGCTCCATGGTCAGGCGGGTCATCAGCCGCTGCTGCATGTGCTCATTGAAGAAGCTGATGGTGTTGCGACCGGATTCCTTGCTCTGGTACAGCGCCATGTCGGCATTCTTCAACAGCGCCTGATAGGTGTTGCCGTCATCTGGGGCGATCGTCATGCCGATACTGGTTGTCACGACGATCTCCCTGCCAGGCAGTGAGATAGGGTGGGTGATGGCCTCCAGCAAGGTACGGGCGACGCGCTCACAGCCTTTCCGGCTGCGCACATTGGTAAGCAGGATCGCGAACTCGTCTCCGCCCAGGCGCGCGACCGTATCCTCCTGACGCAGGTTTTCCTGCATTCGCGTAAAAATGGTCTGTAGCAGTCGATCACCGACGTCATGACCCAGCGTGTCATTGATCTGCTTGAAATGATCGATGTCCAGAGCCAGCAGACAGAGGCTGCCGGATGTGCGCTGCATCTGCCGAATCGCCTGAGTACAGCGGTCCTCGAACAGTCGCCGATTGGCAGCGCCGGTGAGTGCATCGTAGTGCGCAAGATAATGCAACTTGTCCTGCGTCTCCCGGATACTGGTAATGTCCTGACCGACGATGATGACGCTATTGTCAGGTTCACCGCTGACGCAGCTGATGCTCCAGTAAATTACCTTGACGGCACCATCGCCGCCCAGCATCTCATTTTCCATATGCTCGACTTTTACACCGGTTTCGAGCACTTGCCGAATCTTCCACTGGGTCTGCTTCTGGAAGGCCCGAGGCACGCAGCGTTCTATATACTGGGCGCCCATGACCTGCTCACGTGTGAAGCCGAAGAGCTGCTCAGCCGCCGTGTTCCATTCCTGAATTCTGAACGCCGCGTCGATGGCAATGATCGGGCTACCGGCGGTCTGCACCAGCGTGCGATAGCGTTGATAGGATTTGCGAAAGGCGCGCTCAGCCTCTTCGCGTACGAAGATTTCGTCTTGCAGCACCTGGTTGCGGGTCGCCAGTGCCGAGTCATTCTCCGCCAGTTTGGTGTTCATGTTATTCATCGCTGCCTGCTGCGCGCCGAGCAGGCAGCAGGCGCTCGCCATGAGATGGGCTGAAGCTGCGCCGACAGCATGCAGAAGCAGGCTGGCAACGGCGACGCCAGAGGTCTGCCAGCCTGCAGTCTCCAGGTAGGCCGACAGTGGAATCAGCAGCAACAGCACCAGCCATAACATGGAGGTTGCCAGCAGCAGCATGGGTCCCTTGAGTGACCAGTGATTCCCTGGTGCATTCAGCAGCCGAAAGCAGGCACTCATGCTGGCAGCCAGACAGCCGACATGCCCTGCCGCCAGCAGAAAGAACAGTGCTTCGCCATAATGAGGTGCGCCAGTGGTAATGGCCGTGCTCAGCTCGCGGAATAGCGAAAACAGTGCGACAAGCCCGGGGGGCGCGCTGATGATGAGGAAGACGAGCAGCAGAACAGCGAGCAGACTACGCAAATATACCGGCACTGACGACATAGGACTTACAGCTAGAGTTCTGATGGGGGGCTCGATGTTAACCTATTTTAAATTGAATATTCTGCGGACAAACACCCTATATTGGAGAAGCCTTGAATCGCATGGACAAATCCAGCGCTCGAACATGCTTGGTCAACGCGCCTGAAGAGATGAAGTCAACGCCGGTAGCAGCAATGGTGGCAAGCGTTCCTAGCTCGATATTGCCCGATGCTTCGAGTTTCACCCGGCCCTTCGCCTGCGCAACGGCCTGTTGCAAGCCATCCAGATCGAAATTATCCAGCATGACGATATCGGCGCCGGCCTCTATGGCTTCCTGAAGCTGCTGCAGCGACTCGACTTCTACCTCCACAGGCCTGTCGGGCGCAATCGATCGCGCGGCTGCAACGGCCTGGGCAATGCCACCGCAGGCGGCTATATGGTTTTCCTTGATGAGGAAGGCATCCCACAGGCCCAGGCGATGATTGAAGCCGCCGCCACACAGAACGGCGTACTTTTCCGCGTAGCGCAGGCCTGGGATGGTTTTACGTGTGTCGAGCAGCCTGCACTGGCTATCACCCATTGCGCGGACGTAACTCGCAGTCAACGTGGCTACGCCGCTCAGCGTCTGCAGGAAATTCAGTGCAGTGCGCTCGGCAGTCAGCAGGGCCCTGGCCAGTCCCTGCATTTCGAACAGCGTCTGTCCGGCTGCTATGGCCTCACCGTCATTCACCAGCCACCGCAGTTCCACTTCCGGGTCAACCTGGCGAAAGCATTCGTCCACCCACGCAGCACCGCACAGAATGCCGGGCTCGCGGGTGATGACACTGGCGCTGGCTTGGGCTGAACCAGCTATCAGGCGGGCAGTGATGTCGTCTCCAGGCGTAAGATAGAGTGCTGCCGCACGCTCGGGAGGTGAAAGATCTTCGGCCAGAGCAGCTCTGACGTTGGCTTCTATCAAGGCCCGTGGCGGCTTGCGCAGTTCGCCAGCATCAGTATCGGGCCCGCGGGAGGAAGTATTGATGGGCATGTTCTGTTGGTCTCGTTTCAGGGGTCGCTACCGTCGCGCCTCAGCCGGCCGGCGAAGGCTTCGTCAGTGTCAGCGTGTCCAGGCTCTGGCGCAGGTCGAACTGTCGCAGTGCGCTCATACCCAATAGTACGGCATCGTCGTCGGACATGGCAGGGTTGATGGTGGCTTTGACATTTCGCAGCACCATACCACCGAACTCGAGCCTGTCTATAGTCGTGTCGTAAACTGTCACGGTGCCATTGGCTGTCCGCGCCAGCGAACGCCCCATCCTGGGCAGGCCGGCCCGCTGGGCTATACTTTCAGGAACTGTCACCCGAGTGGCGCCGGTATCCAGCAGGAATTGCGCAGGCCGATCTTCGATACTGCCGTCCACGACATAGTGACCCCAGCGGTTCATTCGCAGTACCAGCTGCGCTGGCTGCCCTGGCTCGTCGATGACACTGGCTGACTGGTTCGGGTTATATTGCTTGGTTTCCCAGACATCGAATGCGCCCGCGAGCAGGGCAATGCCGATGATCCAGGCGATGACGAGCATGAACTTGCCCTGTCGACCACCGGAAGGACTGCCTGTAGCCCCTTCATCGTTAGACATCAAACTCTCCTGGCGCCTTGCCGTGCGAACTGCATCACGACAATACAAAGCGCTAACAGTGGTGTAACAAAAGCTGACAGTGTCTGCTGAAAGCTGATTCTATACTCAGAAACAGTCAAACACGAATCCACGGTCGACCCGATGACAGACTGTGTATGGAGTTCACATGGCACCGCAATCAAAGATCGTACAGCTTGGTGAGGTCCGCAGTGCGGCACGACTGGCTGCTGATGCGCGCCTGCCGCCGCCGCTGCTGAAACTGCGAGATCGCAGCGCACAGCATCTTGGTCAGTCCCTGCAGAAGGTGATGGCCAAGCTCGATGACAGCCTGTTCGCACTTGCCGACAAGGCCGACAATAACACGGCTCAACAGGCCTATTTCGATGCCATGCGCGAGATCCGGCTGAAGAAAGACGCCATCATCGCGCGCTTCGACGAAGAATTCAAAGCTGGCTTCCACGCCAAGAATGTACGGGAAGGGCTCGACGGCGACGAGTTTCGCGTTGATTCACTGTCCTTGTTGCACAACGACGAGCTTGAAGAGCGGGTCGCCGCCGAGTCCATGGTTGCCCGGGTACAGAGCGCCATGCAGCGAGAGCTCGAACACCTCACCTTGCGGATGGATGCGCTCTACGCCCGTATCGATATCGAAGACGCTAACAACCCACTTGGGCCGCAACAGATTCTGCGAAGCTTTCAGGATGGGCTGAGTCTGCTGGAAGTCGGCATCGAGCCCAAGCTCATTGCCTTGAAGCTGTTCGAAAAGAGCATCCTGAACATGCTGAAGCCACTGTTCGACGCCGCAAATCGCTATCTGGCGGAGCAGGGCGTTCTACCGGACGTGCAAAGCCACTCCCATCAGTCAAGGCGTCAGCAAGGTACCCATCAAGCCTCAGGCCACGGCAGAAACAGTAGCGGTCGTGATGCGGCTGGCGCGGCGCCTGCTGCGGGTAATGCCGGTTTTGCGCCTGGTGACTACGGTGCCGCCGGACAGCCCTCCCAGTTCGGCGGTGTGCCAGTGCTATATGATGGTCATGCCATGGAGCCTGGCTCACCCGTGCCGGTGCTGACCAATCAGGCCAGTAGTCACCTGAGTTATTCCGCCTTGCCTGCCGAGGCACTGAATCTGATTCGTAATCTGAGCCGTCAGGGTCAGCGCCGTTTCAGTCTGCACACCGACTCCGGTTTCGACCACGACAATGCCGGCATCATAAGCGGTGGCAATGCCTACTACGGTGGTGACGCAGGTGGCATGGCAGGCTCAGGTGCTGCTGGTGGTTCAGCTCGTAGAGAGCTCGATCATCCTGCGCTCGTGGGTATGCTGACGGAAGCCCAGAAACAGCAGGCGCAGCTCGTCAACGACCATGTGAATTCCCATGGCCTGCTCAGCTTTGATGCACTGCTGAACAGCATGCTGAAGAAGCACGAAGACAAGAAGGATTCGAATATCGCGTCCTTCGACCAGGACATCATGAACCTGGTGACCATGCTGTTCGAGTACATCCTCAGTGACAAGCAGCTGCAGGCACCTGTGAAGGCGCTGATCGGACGTTTGCAGATTCCTGTCCTCAAAGTGGCCTTGCTCGACAAGCGTTTCTTTGCCGATGCCGAACACAGCGCCCGCCGTCTGCTGAACACGCTGGCGACTGCTTCGATGGGCTGGATCGAGGATACTGGCCTTGAGCAGGATCCGTTCCTGGCAAAACTCGAAGAGATCGTTGATCGCCTGTTGAACGAGTTCGTCGACCAGCCTGAAATCTTTGACGAGGTGCTTGAAGACTTCATCCTGTTCCGTGACGCGGACAAGCGTCGCCGTCAGTTACTCGAGCAGCGTACCCGTGATGCGGAAGCCGGTAAGGCACGTGCAGAACATGCCCGCACCCAGGTCGAGGAGGCGCTGGAGTTCGCGCTACGTAACGACGCGCTGTCGAGACCGACCTTTGAAGTCATTCGTGATGGCTGGTGCAATTATATGGTGCTGCTCGCACTCAAGCAGGGCGTGCAGTCAAGCAGCTGGCGTTCAGCGATCGCGCTTACAGAGCGCTTGTGTGAGCTCGATCTTGGCTGTTACGAAGTACCTGAAGATGTCCGAGCTGTGCTTGCCGCGAACGATAGTTCGGCAGCCTACGAGGGTGCAGTCGATGCGGTTGTCACTGAGCTGAAGGCTGGCCTGCAACAGACGGGTTACAAGCCCTTCGACCTTGAACCGCATCTGGTTGATTACCGTCTTCACCTCTTGAAGCAGGCGATCGATCAGCATGGTCCGGGTGCTGCCGCACGAGCTGTTGCAGATGCTCATGGCGCCGCGGCAGGTGCATCCAGTGTTTCGGCAGCGCAATCTTCAGCAACTGTTGCCCAGACAGCGCGGTCTGAAGCGACGGCAGATAATTCAGCTGCCGCTGCGCCCGAAGTCGCGCAGGCCAGCCCCGCGTCAGCGCAAGCGGCCAGCATGGCTGCGGAAGCGAGTTCATCTGAAGCCATGGCCTCAGATGTGGCACCAGCATCGACTACGGACGCGCGCGACGATGGCCGGGCTCAGGCGCTTGCAGGTAGCCTGGCACTGGTGCGCAATATGCGCATCGGCCTGTGGATCGAGTACAGCAATGCAGCGGATGCCAATGCTACCAAGCTGCGCTGTAAACTGGCTGCGGTGCTGCAGACCACCGGCAAGTATATCTTCGTCAACAGAATGGGTGTAAAGGTGCTCGAGCGGACTCGCGAATCACTCGCTGCTGAGCTCAACGATGGCAGCGTGACCTTGCTTGATGATAGTCTCCTTTTCGATCGTGCACTGGAGGCCGTTATCGGTAGTCTGAGGAATGAAACCAAACACTGAGCCTGACTGGCGTCTCATCGACGGCTGGCTCGACCACGCGGAGAAGGTGCCGTCCCCGAATTGCGGGCCACGGCCGCCGATGCAGGCGGTCGAGTCAGTTGTCATCCACAACATCAGCCTGCCGCCGGGCGAGTATGGCTCATCTGCCATTGTCGACTTCTTCCAGAATCGACTCGATCCCGATGCTCATCCCTATTTCCGCGAAATTTCGGGCCTCACAGTGTCAGCACACTTCCTGATTCGGCGCGATGGCCAGATTCTGCAATTCGTTTCCACAGATGAGATGGCCTGGCATGCCGGCGTTTCGGCATTTGGCGATCGCAGCGCATTCAACCGGTTCTCGGTCGGCATCGAGCTCGAAGGCTGTGATCATGAACCCTTCACCGACGAGCAATATGTGAATCTGAATTCACTTATTCTCGTTCTGAGGCGGCACTACTCGGGCATTCGCCCTGAACTCATACTCGGTCACAGCGATATTGCCCCGGGGCGGAAAACCGATCCTGGGCCGTTTTTTGACTGGAATCGACTACAAAAAGCCACATTAGAAGGTTGATATTCCACGTTCTTGCACTAGTTTTGTAAGTGAAGTGCAAAGCGTATTGATCTGCGCTTGTGACCGTGCTATCGATCGCGTCGCTGTGGAGTATGATCTTTTTGAAATCCTTTCTTTGGCCGGCTATCGCCTTGATGAATCAGCTTAAACTTGTATACAAGTTTTCGCTCATCAGTATTCTTTTTGTCATTCCGATCGCAATTCTGACCTACGCCCTCGTCAGCCAGATTCTAGCTGATCTGGATGCAGTAGAGCGCGAGCTGCAGGGCGTCGAAGCAGTTGCCGATGCGCGCCAGATGTTGCGAGCAGCACAGGATTATCGAGATTTTCAGACCGCCGCAACAATGCGTGCCGAGTCCGACATCGTGCCGTCAGCCAAGCAAAAACAGAAGCAGCTGGAATCGGCGCTGGCACATCTCCAGCAGCAGGCTTATACCTTCGATGTCGATGGCGTGGTCGCCGAAAGCATTGATGCCCTCGAGACAACATGGCAAGGCATCAAGAGTGAGAACAAGGGCTTTACGTCCATCGGACAGCAATCCGATTACTACGACGCGATCATTCGTCAGTCCCGACGACTGCTGTCACTGATCAAACAGGCATCGCTCATTTCCTTCGACCCCGCTACCCAGATTCAGATACTCGACGGCTTTTCGGAAAAGCAACTCGTCCCGGCAACTGTGCTGGTCTCAAAGGGTCGGGCCGTCAGTTATTATGCCCTGATCGAAGGGACGGTCGGCTACGATGTCAGCGAGTTTGCCAATTCCGTGCTGGACCAGCTCTTTATTACCGGCCGGCAATTCGCAACGGAGGTTGAGTCGATCAGTCTGTCTGCACCCTCGCTGAAAGCGAACTACGAGGGCGACTTCAGCGAAGCTCAACAGACACTCACCGCAGTCGCCGAGCTCATCGATGGAGAAATCGTCACGCCGATGGTGCTGGAAGGCAGCTGGCGGGATCTGGACGGTCGTTTTACGGCCCACCTCGATCGGCTTTATCAGCTTGATGAGGCCTTGTATGACACGATCGAAAGCGTTCTGCAGACCCGTTATGCGGAAAGTCAGACGACACTGTATACGCTCTTTGGCGTGCTGCTGTCGCTGTTACTGGTGATCGTCTATCTCTATATGGGCTTTTTCGTTTCAGTGAAGACCACCGTGAATCACTTTGGCAAGGCTGCGCGCCGCGTCGCTGAAGGTGATCTTACAGTGAATCTGAGCTCGCCGAACAAAGACGAACTCGGCAATTTGTCAGTCGAATTCAACAACATGACCTCGCGCGTCCATTCACTGATGACGCTACTGGCTCAGAATACCGTAGAAGTGGGTGGTCAGGCTTCTCGCGTGAATCAACTTGCGGTCGACAGTGATGTGGCCAGTAAACAGCAGATGGAAGAGACCCACGCCATCAGTGAGTCGATGCACCAGATGGTGGAGGCTGTTTCTGAGGTGGCTGTAAGTTCCCAATCGGCGAGCGACGCGGCGCATCAGGCAGATAACGAGGCCCAGCAGGGCAGGGTCGTGGTCGACCGCACGCTGGCGACGATCCGAAAGCTGGCGGCAGAGATCAGCGACTCGGTCAGTATCATCAACCGGCTTGAAAAGGACTCGGAGAACATCTCGCAGGTGCTCGTAGAGATCAAGGCCATCGCGGAGCAGACCAATCTCCTGGCATTGAACGCAGCCATCGAGGCTGCAAGGGCAGGCGAACAGGGACGAGGATTTGCGGTCGTGGCCGATGAAGTACGGACCTTGTCCCAACGTACACAGCGCTCGACCGAAGAAATAGAATCGATGATTGTTCAGTTGCAGACGGGCGTGAAAGACGCTGTAGAGTCGATGCAGGGCAGCCACAAGGTTACAGACGAGACAGTGAAACAATCGGAACTCGTCTCAGAGGCGCTGCAGAAGATCGTCGGGTCAGTAGCGACGATCGTCGATATGAGCCAGCAGATTGCCCAGGCGGCTGAGGAACAGAGCGCTGTGGCGAAGGCTATAGACGGCAACATCAGCCTGATCAGTGACCTGGGCATGACCAGCGCCAGCAACGTCAATGATACCCTGGCGTCGAGTCAGGAACTGACCAGACTGACTGAGACGCTCAAGACTCACCTGGCTACCTTCAAGATCTGATCGGCCGGCTTTTTTCCTCGACTGCTTTTTCTGCCTCGCCAGCTGTCTAGCTGCGCTGGGGTGCCTGCCAGAGAATTTCGCCCTCGGCGCCGATTGAGGGATCGCGCCGCGCCAGCACCCGGGCGACGACGAACAGCAGGTCCGACAGACGGTTGATGTACTGCTTCAGTGGAGCCTTGATGGCCTCGTCGCGTCCCAGTATCACCAGCGTGCGCTCACTTCTTCTCGCTAGACTTCGGGCCATATGACAGGCGGCCGCGGCACGGTTGCCCCCCGGTAGAATGAAGTTCTTCAGCGGAGGGAGCTGCTCATTGAGTGTATCTATCTGTTCCTCGAGATAGCTTACATGCGTCATCTGTATCAATTGCTCGCCAGGCAGGCATAGTTCGCCGCCGAGATCGAACAGATCGTTCTGTACTTTCAGCAGCATTGGCCGCAACTCGTCGTCCTGCGCCAGCTCGCAGACTACCATGCCGATAGCCGAGTTGGTCTCGTCAACGCTACCCATTGCTTCGACTCGCACCGACTCCTTGCCAATCCGGTCGCCGTTGCCTAAACCAGTTGTGCCATCGTCACCGGTGCGGGTGTAGATCTTGCTCAATCGGTTACCCATAGTCCTGATCCTTCGTTTGAAGTGAATGTGTCAGTGCAGCTACCGTCTGGACCAGTTCGCTATTGGTGCGGCACGGCAGGCCATACTGCTCGCAGTAGTCGACGATGTAGCCATTGATGGCATCGATTTCGGTTCGTCGGCCCGCGAGTACGTCCTGCAACATGGACGATCTGTTGGGGGCGGTGCGTTGGCAGATGTCCTGGACCCTCGCCAACAGCTCATCGACAGTCTCGGGCACAGCTATGCTCATTCCGGCTCCGTTTTCCCTGGTGCTGTTCGGTAGCGCCGCGCGCCGCGCAGACCAATGTTGCCAGGCCGCGAGTACTTCCGTGGCTATTGGCTGCGCCAGGCGCGCGTAATCCACCAGCGCCGGTAACTCGCCGTTACGGCAACGGAGCAGTGCGGTGAGCGGATTGATTATTGCGTTCAGCGCCAGCTTGTTCCAGAGAATGCCCTCAATCCTGTCCACAGGTCTGGCGCCCAGGCCGCTCTGCGTTAACAGTTCGCTCAGTTCTGATGCCGGATCATAGCCGTCGTCGACCGGTTGGTGGTCCAGCAGGCCTACAGTGGTCTCGCCAGTCGCAGAATGATGAACGATACCTGTCTCGTCGGCTTCTCGACGTGCTGCCTCAGTTGTGCTGGCTGCGAGCAGGCGGATGCGGCTGTGTCCGCTGAACACCGTTTTGTAAGCTGCATTTGCGAGCGTATGTGTCTGAAGGCCATTCTGCATGACCACCAGGCCAGCCTGGCGGGATTCGTCCTCGAGCGACAAGGCCCTCAGCTCGTCCATCAATATGGGCAGCAGTCTGTTGGCAACGGCTGCCTTGCAGCAGAGCAGCACCCAGAGATGCGTCGTCTGCGAGGTCAACTCGCTCAGTGATGAGATGACAGGCAGCTCGATAGAGGTAGAACTGGTCTGGCCGAGCAGGCGACGACGGACCATCGCATCTGCTCCCGGGTGCTGATGGTCTGCTGCCATGAGCGCTCGACAGGCGTGATACTGCGACAGATGGGCTGCGTACAGCGTCCCAATGGCGCCCAGTCCGACGATGACAAACTCGTGGGTCGGGCCTGACGCCTGCTTGAGTGGCTGCATTGGCTGCGCTAGTGTGCCATCCGTTCGATCTGAGCCTGTATTGCGGTATGGCGCAAATCGACATCGTCCAGCTTCGCCTGCTCTTTCGCCACTACCTCTGCCGGCGCCTTGTCTGCGAACGCTGGATTGCCAAGCTTGCCCTGCAGGCGCTTGCGCTCCTGATCAAGACGGCCCAGTTCTTTTTCGAGTCGGCCTCTTTCGGCCGCCATATCGATGATGCCTTCGAGCGGAATCAATATCTCGAGCTGCCCAACGAGCTGTGTCGACGAGAATGGACGATCAGTACCGGACAGCGGTTCAACTGACTCGAGCTTGGCCATTGCCATCCACAGTGGCGTGACACGCTCGAGCAGAGTCTGCTGCTGCTCGGTCGCACCGGTATGGAGCACCTTCAATGTGCGCGCAGGCGAGATATTCATCTCTCCACGGATATTCCGCACCGCGATCGTGAGTTGCTTGAGAAACTCGATGCCAGCTTCAGCCTCAGCGTCGATTTTCGATGTATCAGGCCGGGGATAGGGCTGGCGCATGATAGTGGTCAACGCCTCGGTATCGGTCGCCGTGCCAGCCAATGGAGCCACCTGCTGCCAGATGGACTCGGTGATAAATGGCATGACGGGATGCATCAGCCGCAGTCCGGCCTCGAGGACGCGCACCAGCGTACGGCGAGTACCGAGCTTGCGCGCTTCGCTTACGCTGTCATTATTCAGGCTGACCTTTGCGAGCTCCAGATACCAGTCACAATATTCGTTCCAGAAAAACTCATAGAGGGACTGCGCCAGCAGGTCGAAGCGATATTGTGCAATCTGTTTGTGGCACTCCTGTTCGACATGCTGCAGGCGGGAAATGATCCAGCGTTCGGCCAGGCCGAGCTCGTAGTCGGTTTCGCCGTGCTGGCCACAGGACTGGCCTTCGACATTCATCAGCACGAAGCGCGTGGCATTCCAGATCTTGTTGCAGAAGTTGCGGTAGCCTTCGACGCGCTTCATATCGAAATTGATATCGCGACCGGTGCTCGCAAGAGAGCAGAAGCAGAACCGTAGTGCATCAGTGCCATAAGCGGCGATACCTTCCGGGAACTCCTTGCGCGTCTGCTTTGTGATCTTCTCCGCCAGTTTCGGCTGCATGAGACCTTCGGTCCGCTTGGCTATGAGATCATCAAGCGAGATGCCGTCGATGATATCGAGCGGGTCAAGGACATTGCCCTTCGACTTCGACATCTTCTGGCCTTCGCCGTCACGAACAAGACCATGTACATACACCGTCTTGAATGGCACCTGCGGTGTGCCGTCGTCATTTTTCAGTAGCTGGGTGCTCAGCATGATCATGCGTGCCACCCAGAAGAAGATGATGTCGAAGCCAGTGACCAGCACACTCGAAGGATGGAACATTTCGAGTTCAGGCGTTTTCTGTGGCCAGCCAAGCGTGGAGAAAGTCCACAGTCCGGAGCTGAACCAGGTGTCCAGCACGTCCTCGTCCTGCCTCAGTGGTCGGTCGCCCAGCTTATGCGCTGCGCGCACCTCTGCTTCGCTACGGCCGACATAGTGCTGGCCGTCTTCGTCGTACCAGGCCGGAATACGGTGTCCCCACCAGAGCTGCCGGCTGATACACCAGTCCTGAAGATCGCGCATCCATGAGAAGTACATGTTCTCGTACTGCTTGGGCACGAATTGTATTTCGCCACGTTCGACGACGCCCATCGCCTGCTCGGCCATGGCGGAGGCCTTGACGTACCACTGGTCGGTTAGCCATGGCTCGATGACGACGCCGGAGCGATCGCCCTTGGGTATCTTGTTGCTATGCTTTTCTATCGTCTCCAGCAGGCCGAGTTGCTCCATCTCCAGAACAACCGCACGTCTGGCCTCGAAACGGTCCAGGCCCACCAGCGCGGGCGGCATATCGAGATCAGCACCAGGTAGTGGCTGGCCAGCGATATCGAAGGCCTGTGCACGCGACAGCACACGCGCGTGGCTATCAAAGATATTGATGAGCATCAGCGACTGTCGCTTGCCGACTTCGTAATCGTTGAAATCATGGGCCGGGGTGATCTTGACGCAGCCAGTGCCTTTTTCCGGGTCTGCATGCTCGTCGGCGACGATGGGGATGAGGCGTCCGGTCAGCGGTAGTTGAACCGATTGTCCAACGAGATCGCTATAACGCTCGTCGTCAGGGTGCACGGCGACGGCGGTATCACCCAGAAGGGTTTCCGGTCTGGTCGTTGCAACCACCAGCCAGCGCTTGCCGTCTTTTGTGCTCGCATCGCCCGCCAGCGGATAACGGAAATGCCAGATATGTCCGTCCTGCTCGACATTGTCGACCTCGAGGTCGGAAATGGCAGTCTGCAGCTGAATATCCCAGTTGACGAGGCGCTTGCCGCGATAGATCAGACCATCCTCATGCAGACGAACGAAGGCTTCGAGTACCGCCGCCGAGAGCCCTTCGTCCATGGTGAAGCGCTCTCGCGACCAGTCCACGGAGGAGCCGAGGCGCCTGATCTGACTGGTGATGAAGCCGCCGGATTTCGCCTTCCACTCCCAGACTTTCTCCAGGAAGGCCTCACGCCCGAGTTCATGCCGGCTGATGCCTTCTGCCGCCAGCTGGCGCTCCACGATCATCTGCGTTGCGATGCCGGCATGGTCGGTACCTGGCTGCCACAGTGTCGGATCGCCACACATGCGATGGTAGCGAATCATGGTGTCCATGATGGTGTTGTTGAAACCGTGACCCATGTGCAGCCGACCAGTGACGTTCGGCGGTGGGATCATGATCGCGAAGGGATCACCATCACCTTCTGGCTGAAAGCAGCCGGCTGCTTCCCAGCGCTGGTACCACGACTGCTCTATGTTCTGCGGCTGGTAGGTGGTATCCATCGCCGACGCGGCGCTCTCATTACTGTCGGTGCTGTGATTCTCATTCATGGTTGTACTGCTTCAATTCCGTATTTCGTGATAATTAAGTTTGAAGTTGCGCGCTCTGAGCTGGCGGTAGCAGGTTCGTGCCATTTCGCGACCGGATTCGCCTGGCTCGACGATGAAGGTCAGCCGTTCACAGGCACTTGCGACGCTGTTCATCAGTACCGGGTCGTCCAGCAGTTGCTGGAGAATGCCAGGTAAAAGCAGGATCTTGCGGCTGAGCAGGTCAGGACGGCGCGCCGCCTGAGCTGGTGCAGCAAAGACAAGCCGGCACAAGTCCAAGGCAAGGCTAACCGCCGGGCCCTCGTCGTCATCGAGCAGGGTCATGTATTCAACGAAGGTTTCAGGCTGCGCCCTGTCGAATATCCTGTCGAGATGGCCAAGCGTGGTGCTGGTACACAGGCCGAGAAAGCGATCGGCAAACTGCTGGCGCTGACATACGAAGCGGTGAAGAAACTGCGCCCACCGTACATCGTTGCCAAGCACGAAGAAGTCCGCTTCTCTGGTTACTGCCCCTGTCGCGTGATCGGGAGCCTCTGCAGCAGACAAGGGCGCCGGTCCTAAACCTGCGCGAGCAGGTAATTAAGAAGCTGCGGCACAGGACGACCGCTTGCTGCTTTCTTGGCACCAGTGACCCATGCAGTACCTGCCACGTCGAGGTGTGCCCAGCGATATTCCTTGGTGAAGCGTGAGAGGAAGCAGGCCGCTGTAATGGTGCCTGCGCCTTTCGAGCCAATGTTCTGGATATCGGCAAAGGGACTGTCGATCTGCGGTTGATACACGTCCCACAAGGGCAGTCGCCAGCTGCGGTCGCCACTCCGCTGACCGGCGGCGAGGAGCGCCTGCGCCAATTCATCGTCCTTCGACAGCAAGGCTGAGGTCTCGTGACCCAGGGCCACGATACACGCGCCTGTCAGCGTGGCAATGTCGACGACCGTAGCCGGCTTGAACTTCTTGATCCAGGTGAGGGTGTCGCAGAGCACCAGACGACCTTCCGCATCAGTGTTCAATATTTCCACAGTCTGGCCGGACATGGTGGTGACGATGTCGCCAGGCTTGCTCGCCCGTGCGCTTGGCATGTTTTCCGCCGCAGCAATAACGCCGACGACATTGATGGCTGGCTGTAGCTCGGCGATTGCTTTCATAACGCCCATTACAGAGGCCGCGCCACACATGTCGTACTTCATTTCGTCCATGCCAGCGCCCGGCTTGAGGCTGATGCCACCGGTATCGAAGGTGATGCCCTTGCCGACGAGTACGTGTGCCTCATCACCGGACTTTGCGCCCATATAGCGCATAGCGATGATGCGCGGCGGTTCATCGCTGCCCTTGGAGACTGACAGGAATGCACCCATGTTCAGCTTCTTGATTGCTTTTTCGTCGAGAATTTCACAATCGATGTGCTTGTAATCGCGCGCCAGTGCTTCAGCCTGGTCGGCCAGGTAGCGGGGCGTGCAGACATTGCCTGGGGCGTTACCCAGATTTTTTGTCAATGTCATGCCGGCTGCCAGTGCCGCCGCCGTCTTGAGCGACCGGCGGAGATCCTGCGCGCTGAGTTCATCGTTGTCGGGACTGACGAAGCTCACCTTCTTCAGCTTCGGCACCTTTTCAGCCGAGCTGGTCTTGAAGTCGTTGTAGCGATAGACAACTGCATCATAGGCAAGCATGGCCTGGGCAAAACAATCAGCAGCCAGAATTCGAGTGCTATCACCATGACCGAGACTCAGGCTCTGGTCATCGGCTGGTGAGTGCTCGCTCATCTCATCGACAAGTGCAGCCGTCCAGGCGTCGGTAATCTCTGTGGCCTTGCAGGCTACGGCTGCGCCTGCAGCACCCTGAGCGATCTTGATGAATTTCTGGACCGTGATTTCAGCTGGTGCGCCAACACCGACGAGGATGATTTTTGCAGGTAGCGCAGCGCCGCTGTCGTTTTGCAGACCTGCTGTTCTGAGCAGACAGGTCGAACCCGGCTCAGGGCTGGCGTCGCCTGAAGATACCATCGCACCAATCAGGCCATTGAGCTGACTATCCAGTTCGGCTGCCACACCTGAAAGTGGTGCGGCCTTGGCTGTGTCGCCGGCCTCGGCAGTGCGCCGGGATCGTGCTTTGCCACTTTGGGCGGTGGTGTCGGATCTGGCTGTGCCACCGGCGTCTGCAGAAGGCTCTGCGAACAGGGCGACGAGGAGACATTCAGTCTTTTTTTCGAACGCTGTTTCGACAATGCTGTGCTTGATCACTATTGAAGCCTTTGTTCTGGAGTTGTTTGAGTTCAGTTCTGGTCGCCTGACTACAAGACGGGTAGTATAGGCCGCTCGATAGCGAAATAACCAGAGGCCGGAGCCCGCGTTTAGTGTCCTACGCCATACTTCACGTTCCCGATCGAAATGCATCACCCGCAGTTTCAAAGACACTCGTCTGAATGAGTCACGCCATCATTGCGCGCTATATATCGCGCCAGTTGCTGACCAGTATGGCAGCGGTCACGCTGATCCTGCTGTTGATATTCATGAGCGGCCGTTTCATTCGCTATCTGGCAGATGTCGCCTCGGGACGTTTCTCGGCAGACGTACTGTTCGCCGTGATGGGTTACCGTCTGCCTGGTTTCCTCGAGCTCATCCTGCCGCTGGCTTTCTTCCTCGGCATCCTGCTCGCGTATGGCCGGATGTACATGGAAAGCGAGATGACGGTACTCAGCGCCTGCGGGATGAGCCCGCAACAGCTCGTGGTCATCACCATGATTCCGGCTTCGGTTGTCATGGCCATCGTTGCGGCACTGAGCCTGTATATGAGCCCCTGGGGCGTGAGACACGTCGAGCGGATTTTCTATGAGCAGAGCAAGGTCACCGAGTTCGAGCTATTGGTGCCTGGCCGTTTCCAGAGTCTCAGAGACGGGAACCGCGTAACCTATACCGAGTCGCTGTCGGCAGACAAGACCGAGATGCAATCGGTATTCATTGCCGAGCGAGATGAAACGGACGGAACGATTGCCGTTCTGGTAGCCGAGCGGGGACGGCAGGAAATCATGCCTGAAACCGGCACTCGCTACATCATTCTCGACGACGGCGCCCGCTATGATGGCCAGCCCGGTCGCAGCGATTATTCGGTCGTGACTTATCAGGACTACGGGCTGAAGCTCACGGATTCCCTTGAAGGCCGCAAGCGCGAGCAGATCGAAGGGCTGCCGACGGCATCGCTCTGGCGCTCCGCGACCCCTGAGCATGAGGCGCTATTGCAATGGCGGCTATCACTGCCGCTGCTGGTTCCCGTTGTGGCACTCATTGCCATTGCCATGTCCAGGGTGAATCCGCGTCAGGGCCGATTCTTCCATCTGCTGCCGGCCATGCTGGTCTATCTGGCTTATCTCGGTCTGCTCATTGTCGCGCGCAAGCAACTGGAGAAGGAGCGTTTGCCTGAATGGCTCGGGCTCTGGGTTGTTCACATTGCGTTCTTTATCCTTGCCTTGTTCATGATATTCGGACCGAAGCTGCTGCAGCGACTGTTCGGCAGCAAGAAGACGCTTCCACCTGCCTATGCACAATTCCCGCCGCAGACAGGAGCGGGTGAATGATTCTTTCTAACGGTAAGCTGCTCAACCGCTACGTCACCTTGACGGTGGCGGGGGCAATGATGGTCGTGCTGTTTATCGTGCTTGCGCTGGACCTGGTGTTTGCATTCATCGCTGAAACGGATGATCTCAAGAACAGCTACCAGTTTCCGCAGGCACTCGAGTTCATGTTGCTCACCGTGCCCCGGCGCATTTATGACTATCTGCCACTCGCAGCGTTCATCGGCAGTCTTGTCGGCCTGGGTACACTCGCCAACAGTTCCGAACTCACGGTCATGCGGTCGGCGGGTGTGTCCATCGCCCGCCTGATCTGGATGGCCATGAAGCCCGCGCTGGTCGTGGTCGTAGCAGGGCTGCTCATCGGTGAATATGTTGCCCCCTATACCGAGCAGCGTGCGCAAACCCAGAAGGCGGTACAGCAGGGCGCGTCCGACAACCTGGCTTCGAGCAGCGGCGTCTGGCACCGCGAGGGCGAGTCCTATATGCACTTCAACGCCGTACAGCTCGACGGCACGCTCTATGGCGTGAGTCTGTTCGAGCTCGATGTCAACAACCGTTTGCAGAGCGCAAGTTTTGCCAGGCGCGCGGTGTATGACAGCGGTAACTGGCAGCTGTTGGAGGTGAGTACCACAAGTTTCGAAGGCAGCCGCACGAGCAGTCGCTTCGAACAAAGCCGGGACTGGCAAACAGGCCTTACACCTGGCGTCTTGAAGGTGTTGATCGTCAAGCCAGAGTACCTGTCCATCAAGGGGCTCTACACCTACATGAACTACCTCCGGGCGCAGGCGCTTGATGCCAGCGAGTATGCGATGGCATTCTGGAAGAAGGTGCTGCAACCAGCCGCCACAGCCGTGCTCGTGCTCATAGCCATCTCCTTCATTTTCGGTCCTTTACGCTCGGTGACCATGGGCTTTCGCGTTTTTTGCGGAATCATCGTCGGACTTCTGTTCAAATATGCCCAGGATCTGCTGGGCCCCGCGAGCCTGGTCTTCGGCTTCAACCCAATAATCGCCACGCTGACGCCCATTATCGTGAGTGCTGTTATTGGTATTGTGCTATTGCGGCGGGTGCGCTGATTCATTCTGTGTCGATTAGACAGTTGTCAGGAGTTTGTATCGGTTGAAGCGAACAGGCAAGCGGTTCAGGCCAGGGTCGGCTGACAGCCAGTATGATGTCATCATCATCGGGTCAGGTATTGGCTCGCTGGTTTGCGCCGCGCTGCTTGCGCTTCGCAACCATCGTGTGTGTGTGCTCGAGCAGCACTACACCACTGGCGGCCTGACGCAGACCTTCGAACGTGCCGGTTATGAATGGGACATCGGTCTCAACGCCATCGGCGGCGTACTGCGGAGTACCGATCAGTTGCGTCGGCTCTTCGATATGGTCAGTTCAGGTCGGCTGCAATGGACTGCGCTGCCTGATAATGAAGATCAGGTCTATATCAATGATCAGCACTATTCACTGCCAGCTGGTCGGGAGGCGCTGCGCTCGAATTTGAAAGCCTACTTTCCGCTCGAGCACAAGGCGATCGACCGATACATCTCGATGGTTGATGACCTGGCTGGTCGCACTCGTCAATTGTATGCATGGCAGGCGCTGCGCAAGCCATATGCCGCGGTTGCCGGGCTGTGGCGGCGGGTCGGTTTGCCTGCCTGGGCCTGGCAGACAACAGCTGAGGTCATGAATTCGCTGACCGGTAACCAGATGCTGGCAAGCGTCCTGACGAGTCGCTGGGGCAACTACGGTCTTCCACCTGCGCAGTCCGCTTTTCTGATGCATGCGCTGGCGGTCAGTCACTTCTTTTCCGGGCGAGCTTGCCCACAGGGTGGCGGCTGGGCTATTGCCGATAGCATCATTCCTACTATCGAAGCTGCCGGTGGCGATGTGTTCACCTACGCCAAAGTCAATGCCATCACGCTAAACGGTCGTAAGGCTGTTGGTGTCGTAGTGGATTCGAGTGAGCAGATCCGTGCGCCGATAATCATTAGCGGCGCGGGCCTGCTGCCGACGCTGCAGCTCCTCCCGCGTTCAGAATTTCTGCAAAACAGCCTGTTCAGCCGGCTCGGTCACCTGAAGCTGTCTACCGGGCACCTGGCGCTCTTTATCGGTTTGAAGGGCGATGCCCAGACGCTGGGGCTCTCGCAGCAGACTTACTGGCTGAGCCCCAGCCCCCGCCATGACGAAAACCTCGCCGCGTTCGACAAGGACCCGGGCGCACCATTACCGCTCACTCATATTACGTTTCCATCGTCACGTGCAGTGACCTGGCCAGAACAGTATCCCGGACGTTCCACTGCGCAGGTGCTCGTTCCGGCACGCTGCGAGTGGTTTGACAACTGGGCGCAGACCAGCTGGAACCAGCGAGGCGATGGCTATGATCAACTCAAGAGCGTCTTTACCGATAGACTCCTGAGCCAGTTGCTCAAGGTCAGACCGGATCTTGAAGCAGCACTCGATTTTTCCGAACTCTCCACGCCCTTGTCGACCCGCCACTTTCTCAATAACATCCAGGGTGAAATGTTTGGATTGGCGCATACGCCGGCACGATTCCGCGAAAGTGTGTTGCATCCGCAGACGCCGGTATCGAATCTGTATTTGACCGGATCGGACGTCGTGACGGCCGGACTTGGCGGCGCTGCGAGGGCAGGCATGCTGACGGCTTCAGTGGTCCTCGGCCTCGAAAGTCTGGCCCATCTGTCGGTCCTGCGTTTTTAGTATGAGAGCCGGCTGGCATTTCGAATGTCTACGGCACACAATAGGGCAGTGTCCAGTTAACGGGAAAAGCTGAAATGAACAAGCCTGTCGCGCCCCAGCGATCTGATTTCGATGCCTATATGGTTCCTAACTATTCACCGGGTTCTATCATTCCGGTGCGCGGCGAAGGCTCCCGCGTATGGGATCAGTCCGATCGCGAGTTCATAGATTTTGCTGGCGGCATTGCAGTAACTTCGCTTGGGCATGCCCATCCGGAGCTTGTTGCAGTTCTGCATGAGCAAGGCAGTAAACTGTGGCACCTGAGTAACGTGCTGGCCAATGAGCCGGCACTGAAGCTCGCGAAACAGCTGACCGGGCTAACCTTCGCCGATAAGGTGCTCTTCGCGAACAGCGGCGCGGAGGCTAATGAAGCGGCTTTCAAACTGGCGCGTCGCTATGCCTGGGATACCTTCGGTGAAGGCAAGCACGAGATCGTTGCCTGCGACAACAGTTTCCATGGCCGCACGCTCTTCACAGTCAGTGTGGGCGGGCAGATGAAGTACCGTGAAGGCTTTGAGCCAGTGCCTGGCGGAATCAGCCACGTTCCCTTCAATAGCTGTAGCGCTCTGGAGGCGGCCATTGGTCCGCAGACCTGCGCCTTTGTGGTGGAGCCGATACAGGGCGAGGGTGGCGTGACGCCAGCCTGTGCTACTTTCCTGCACAAGGCCCGGGAGTTGTGCGACAAGCATGATGCCCTGCTGATTTTTGATGAAGTGCAGTCCGGCGTTGGCCGCAGCGGATTCCTTTACGCCTACGAACACTATGGCGTCAAGCCCGATATTCTCAGCACGGCAAAGGGCCTTGGTGGCGGCTTCCCAGTGGCGGCAATGCTTTGTACCGACAAGGTGGCCGGCAGCTTCAAGGTGGGTACCCACGGCAGCACCTATGGTGGTAATCCCCTCGCATGTGCCGTGGCTTCCAAAGTCATCGAGATCGTCACGCGTCCGGAGGTGCTCAAGGGCGTCAGTGCCCGCAGTGAGCAGTTCCGTACCAGCCTCGAAGCCATCAATCAGCGTTTCGACATCTTCAAGGAAGTTCGCGGCATGGGCCTTTTGCTGGGTGCCCAATTGCAGGACCGGTTCGAGGGCAAGGCCCGCGACTTCATGCAGGCTGGGCTTGAAGCTGGCGTCATGGTGTTGGTCGCTGGCACGAGCGTCATGCGATTTGCACCGAGCCTCATCATTCCTGAAGCCGATATCGATGAAGGTATGGCCCGCTTCGCCGGCGCAATAGAGAAGACCATTGCCAAGCTGGACGCAGAAGCCGGAGCAGCCTGATGATTATCGTGCGGCCAGTCCAGGCTGGTGATCAGCCTGGCATCGAAAAGTTGATCTTTGAGAGCGAAGCACCGATCTCTTCGTTACCCACCGATCGTGAATGGCTCGGCCGCCGAATCGAACAGTCGGTGCAGAGCTTCCGTCACGACGCCGAGCTCAAGGGCTCGGAGCGCTTCATCTTCGTCCTGTATGACGAGGAGCATCGGGAGGTGCTTGGTACGGCGGGACTGAGTACCGTGGCCGGCGCTGAAGTACCGTTCTACAACTATCGACTCGACGAAATCATCCACGCCTCCAAAGCACACGGCGTCTACAATCCGGTCCAGATCCTCAGTCTTGCCCATGATCTCAGTAACGCTACGCTGTTATCGTCATTCACCCTCGCTAATCGGCTGAAGGCCACTGAATATCGTGATCTGCTGTCGCGAGCGAGGCTGCTTTACATGCACCACTGCAGGGAGCGCTTTCAACGCCGTTGCATCGTCGAAATCCAGGGCGTCGCCGTGGATCATGGCCGCTATCCCGGCACGTCACCGTTCTGGGAAAATGTCGGCAGACATTTTTTCGATATCGACTTCATGGAAGCTGATCAGCACGTCGCCACACTGGGCAAGACCTTCATCGCCGAGTTGATGCCAGCTACGCCGCTTTATCTTCCGTTATTGCATGAAGAGGCGAGGGCAGTTATCGGTCTCCCGCACGAGCAGGCTGCGCCGAACATGCGATTCCTTCAAAGTCAGGGTTTCGAACTGAGCCAGTATGTCGATATTTTCGATGCTGGCCCGGTGCTTGAGGCGCCGACTGAACGGCTCGTGAAAGGCCAGCAGGTTGTCGCCAAGCAGGTACGACTCAGTTCCGGTGGCAAATATGCCTCAGGCGGACAGGGCGCAGCAATGGGCGCGGCCTACATCGGTATGAATGGAGATCTCACGGATTTTCGTGCGACGCTCATGCAAATGACCGAGGGGCTGGGTGATGTGCAACGTATCCGCAAACAGGATGCAGATGCACTTCGACTAGCAGAGAACGATACCTTGTTTTACTCGCGCATCAGACCGGGACAGGCCGCTTATGAACTCAGTTGACCAACCGACGCGTCTCCTCTCCAGCGTTCTGGAGCTAGCATCATGCTGATACGTCCGATTCAGATGGAAGATCTCGACCAGATGGTCGAACTGGCGACAGCTGCCGGCATCGGCGTGACCTCGTTACCGTCAGATCGAGCCCGCCTGCTGCAGCGAATTGCAACCTCGGTAGACTCATTCGCTGGTAAGCGTAGTCATGCCGAAGCAGACTATCTCTTCGCGCTGCAGGATACAGACGCCGATCATATGCTCGGTGTTTGTGGCGTAAAGGCCAGTGTCGGGCTCGATGAGGTCTGGTACAACTATCGGGTGTCGCAGACGGTCACTGCCTCGAAGGAAATGCATCTGCACAAGCGTATGCAGACGCTCCACCTCAGCAACGATATGACCGGCGCTACCGAGATCTGCTCCTTGCTACTGCACCCCGACTGCCGCAAATCCGCAAGGCGCACACCATGTGGCAGCTTTCTTTCGAAGTGCCGCTTTCTGTTCCTCGCGGCGTATGCAGAGCAGTTCGACTCCCGGGTTTTTGCCGAGATGCGAGGTCAATCTGACGATGAGGGGCATTCGCCATTCTGGGAAGCCCTGGGCGAACACTTCTTTCATTTCGAGTTCCCGCAGGCGGACTACCTCAGTGGCACCGGCAACAAGGCCTTCATAGCCGAGCTCATGCCCAGGCATCCGATTTACACGGTCTTCCTGAACGAGGCGGCGCGAGACTGCATTTCCCAGGTGCACAGAGATACGATGCCGGCGCTGCGGATGCTTGAGGCTGAAGGCTTCCGCAAGAACAACATGATCGATATTTTCGATGGCGGACCTTGTGTAGAGGCGGAGCTCGCAAGTATCGATGCCGTCGAGCGAACACAGGCGGCGACTCTGCGTGAATTGGCTTCGATACGACCGTTTTTGGAGCTGCCCGATACAGAACCCGGTGAAACCGCGGTCATGGTGGCGCCGGATCCGTCAGCACTCAAGGCGCTTGGGCTGCCGTTCGCCATGGGGGACTTCCGTGTTCGCCTAAGCGATCTGGCCATGCTCGATCAGCTCGTCACTGATACCGATAATCATGGCCTGCAGGGCGCACTGTTCGATACGCTGTTGACCCGCGAGCTGCGGTCCGCAGCCGAATCTGCAAAGATCGACTGGCTCGACCTGCCTCTGTTGATCACAAGACTCAAGCCAGTGCTCAACAGTCAGCACGGTATTCAGATCGATCGCAACACACATGTGGAGCAAATAGATGACAAGCCAGTCAGTTGATTCGGCGCCTCTACCCGGAGGCATGGAAGATGGACAGCAGGTCGATGCGGCTGTCGAGCGGGCGCGTGATGCGCTGAAGCCTTGGGCCGCCCAGAATTTCGAAGCTCGCGCCGATGTTTGCCGGCGTTATGCAAAGTGGCTTGGCGAGCATCTCGAAGAGGCGGCTCAGGCCATCGGCAAAGAAACCGGAAAGCCGCTGTGGGAATCGCGTACTGAAGTTCAGGCCATGATCGGCAAGGTGGAAATTTCGATCCGTGCCTATCACGAACGCACACCGGAGAAAGCGACCGACACGCCAGCCGGCACCTCGGTACTCCGACACCGGCCACACGGTGTACTGGCTGTCTTTGGCCCCTATAATTTTCCCGGGCATCTGCCTAACGGACATATCGTGCCGGCGCTGCTTGCGGGTAACACTATTATTTTCAAGCCCAGCGAGCTGACGCCGCGCTTCGGCGACTTCATGCATCGTGGCTGGATGGCGGCGGGCCTGCCGGATGGCGTGTTGAATGTCGTCCACGGCGGCCCTCAGACGGGCAAGGCGCTGGCGGCCCATCATGGCATCAATGGTCTGCTCTTTACCGGTAGCAGTACGACCGGTGCCATCATCCATGAGCAGTATGGCGCTCATCCAAACAAGATTCTCGCGCTCGAGATGGGTGGCAACAACGCTCTGATCATCGCATCGCCATTTCCTCAGGACGCGGCTGTGATGATGACGCTGCAGTCAGCTTTTCTGAGCGCAGGGCAGCGCTGCACCTGTAGCAGGCGCCTGGTTGTGGAGAAAGGTGCCATTGGTGATCGCTTTCTGGAGGCGCTCAAGGCGGCGACTCAAAGTATTCAGATCGGCGACTACGATCAGGAACCACAACCATTTATGGGTCGGTTGATCAGCGAAAGAGCGGCAGATCAGGTGCTCGCAGCCCAGGCTGAGCTCATAAGCCTCGGTGGCGTGCCGCTGCTCGAAAGCAGCCATATTCACGATAACAGGGCTTTTCTCAGCCCAGGCATCATCGATGTGACGGCGATCCGCGAGCTGCCAGACCGCGAGGTGTTCGGTCCCCTGTTGCAGGTGCAACGTTACGACAGTTTCGATGAAGCGCTCAGACTGGCGAATGCTACGGTGTTCGGTCTCGCTGGTGGCATCATCACTGACGATCGCGAGCGCTACGAGGCGGCCTACGAGGCCAGCCATGTCGGCATATTCAACTGGAACAAGCCGCTGACAGGCGCCAGTAGTGGTGCGCCGTTCGGTGGTGTGGGCGCAAGCGGCAATCATCGCCCCAGTGCCTTTTATGCTGCTGATTATTGCGCTTACCCGGTCGCGTCGATGATCGACGAGCAGGCGGCCCTGCCGTCTACTCCGCCAATCGGACTCATGCTGCCAGGCGCAGGCTGATAGCGGGCAGTGTTGTCGAGTAGCCACTTTCTTATCGAGCAGGAGTTCCATGCAGCCAGCTAACAGTCAGGCAACAGAAGCCAATTATGATGGTCTGGTAGGGCCGACCCATAGTTACAGTGGCTTATCCTCTGGCAATGTCGCGTCGACATCGAACAGACAGGCCGTATCGAATCCTCGCGATGCAGCACTGCAAGGTCTCGACAAGATGCTCAGACTGGCTGATGCTGGGCTGGTCCAGGGTGTGTTACCGCCTCATTTCAGACCGGCACTCAGTATGGCGCGGCGCCTGGGCTTCTCGGGTTCAGATGCCCGGGTACTGGAAGATGTGCAGGCTCAGGCCCCTTATCTGCTGGGTAGTCTCACATCGGCATCGTCGATGTGGACAGCCAATGCGGCAACCGTGGCGCCCTCGGCGGATAGCTCAGACGGCCGAGTACACTTCACGCCGGCCAATCTCAACGCCAAGTTCCACCGCTCCTTCGAGCATCTCACCAGTGGGCGTGCATTGGCTGCCACCTTCAGGGATGAGCGCCATTTCGCACATCACGAGGCACTGCCAGGCGTTGCCGAATTCGGTGATGAGGGCGCTGCCAACCATACTCGACTCTGTGCGGAGTATGGCAAGCCGGGAGTTCACTTTTTCGTCTACGGTCGTGAGGGCTTCAATGTCGACTCACCACGTCCGTCACGATTTCATGCTCGGCAGACACTGGAGGCCTCACAGGCCGTAGCGCGCCAGCACGGACTGACGGCTGGACAGTGCGTGTTCGCGCTGCAGAATCCTGCAGTCATCGACGCGGGCGTCTTCCATAACGATGTCATCGCGGTCGGCAACAGGCAGGTCCTGTTCTATCACGAGCAGGCCTTTCATGATGAGACGCGATGCCTGAATGATTTAAAGCTCGCTTACTCGCGCTGCGCCAGCACAGGTCCGGCCTTTACGCCAATCCGGGTGAGGTCAGAAGCGGTTTCCGTCGAGGATGCCGTGTCTTCATATCTGTTTAATTCACAACTATTGTCACGGGATGACGACAGCATGAGCCTCCTGGTGCCTGTCGAGTGCGAGCGGAATCCACGTGTACACCAGTACCTGCTCAAGCTCGTGGACGATCAGTCGCAGCCGATCAGGGAAGTGATATATGCCGATCTCACCCAGAGCATGCTCAATGGCGGCGGGCCTGCCTGTCTTCGACTGCGTGTCGTGCTTACACCTGATGAGCTCGCGGCGGCCAACGCGGCCTGTCTGATCGATCACGCGAGACACAGGACCTTGAGCGACTGGGTCAAGCGACACTATCGTGACCGCCTCAGCGCCAGAGACCTTGCGGATCCTGAGCTGCTGAAAGAGAGTCAGACAGCCCTCGATGAACTCACGACCTTGCTCGAGCTCGGGTCCATCTACGACTTCCAGCGCTGAGCTGGCGCCCGATCAGGACTGGACGCGGCGCTTTCTGACGCCGGTCCCCTCCAGCTCCGTAACGCCCGCTTCGAGATAATCCAGCAGGCGCTGCATCGACGGCAGTGTCCGGCGGCAGGCAGTAAAGCCGAATTCGACCTGATCCCGATAACTGAGCATGGTGATGTTCAGCGCGACATGGTCGACCGGAATCGATACCGGATAAATGCCTTCGAGCATGGCGCCGTTCCAGTACATGGCCTTTTCGGGTCCTGGCACATTCGAAATGACCACATTGAAAGCCTGCCACTGTGGCGCGAGCCCGGTGAGGATGTTCAGACCTGATGGCGCAAGGGTGAGGGCGGTATAGTTCAGAACCTCTTCCGGTGTCATGCGGCTGAAGCGGCTCTTCCCCTCGTCGATCGAGCCCTTCACCCGCTGGAGACGATCGATCGGGTCTGCGATGTCGGTGCCAAGGTTGGCCAGTATCATGGCGATCTGATTGCCGCTCTCGCTGTCGTCCTTGCGGATCGACATGGGAACCATGGCAATCAGCGGCCGGTCCGGCAGGGCGTTCTGACTGAGGAGGTAGTGGCGCAGGGCACTGCCACAGGCTGCCACCAGAACATCGTTCAGGGTGGCGCGGTTACGTTTGGCAATGACCTTGATCCGGCTGAGTTGTATCGACTGTGCAGCAAAACGGCGTGAACCGGTAATCCTCTGGTTAAGGATGGAATTCGGAGCCTGGAACAGCGAGACCATGTCCTCATGTTTGCGCGCCTTCACGAGGGTGCGTGTCAACTCAGTTGCCAGCTTCGGTACCGTTGCAATCTGCTTGCCAGCGTCCCCTGCGAGATGGCGTATGCTATGGATCAAATCGCCGCCGGTGAGCATTTCGCTGCGCTGGGCAAGCTTGGGGTTTATCGCCCAGATTGGTGGCTTGCCACGTTTGGCTGGATCGTAATCCTGTGATCGCAGCATCATCCGCATCGCGGCAATACCGTCCACCATACTGTGGTGCGCCTTGTGGTAGAAGGCGAACCGTTTGCCCCGGATGCCCTCGATAAGATGGCTTTCCCACAATGGACGCTCACGATCCATCAAGGTGCCATGATTGGCCGACACCAGGGATAGCAGTTCACGTATACGCCCCGGCTTGGGCAGTGCCTCATGCTGGAAGTGGTGGTCGAGATCGAAGTGCTGGTCCTCTTCCCAGTAATACTGACCAAAGCGCAGTCTGAGGCGAAGATTGAACGGCGGTTTCGGCTCTCTATAGCTGCGCATCTCTTCTGCAAGCCTGGTGATATAGCCTGGCCCGGCACCTTCCGGAAAAGAGAAGATCATGAGCCCACCAACATGCATTGGCTGGGTTCTTTTTTCCAGCCAGAGGAACATCTGGTCTACTGGGCTGAGTGCTTTCATGCGTGTTCCCTTGTCTTGTTGTTCGAGCCTGGGCCGATTATACGGTGATCAGCGCAGCTGGAAGAAGGTATCTCCTGCTCAGGCTCTGTGCAGCGTCATGAATCAGATCATGGCTATGCCTGCCAACTCGCTGGTAAACTACGGTGCTAACGAACCCTTTATCAAGATGTTGAGGATGAAGCCATGCTGAACCTGAGTCAAACGAGCCCCCGATATCGGGTATCGGCGTTGCTGAGGACCTTGTTGCCATTACTGCTGCTTACACCGCTGGCGATCAGTTCAGGCGCCCAGGCGGCGCCTGAGCTTGTCAGCCCCGAGCAGACGCCGGTCGATGCCATCGAGCGGGAGTCCGAGCGTCAGGTCGAAAACCTCAAACAGCTCTACCTGACCAATGACGCCGTAAGCGCACTACTGCAGCACCTCAATGCGATGCTTCGCTCACATGCGTACAGCCAGGAGCGGATCGTCGATCTTGAAAAGCCCCAGGGGCTGGTGTATCAGCTTGATGTAAGTGATAGCCGAGCGCTCGTCGTGCGAACCAGCGACTATCGTAAAGCTGGTGCAGCGACCCACGGCTCGATCTCACTCGACCTCAGCGGAATCGACCCATACGTCGGCTATCAGTGCGATGCACGCAATCGCAAGTGCTGGATCAATGATCCTGTTGATGAAACTTCGGAGTGGCTGACCCTCGCTCACGAACCCGCTGCGGCCGAAAAGATCAGTATGGCCATGGCCGAACTGATCAAGCGCTTACAGAAGCGAGTTGGCGCGAACTGATAGACAAATGGTGAAGCGACAGCCGGAGCCCAGACTGGACTGGACACTGACGTGACCACCATGTTTCTGCACGATGACCTGGACCATGCGCAGGCCGAGACCTGTGCCGGGTATCATTTCCCGCTCTGAGGCTCGGGTGCGGCTGAAGGCCTCGAAAAGATGCCCCAGCTCCTCTTCTGCAATGCCCTCGCCCTGGTCGCTTATCTGCAGGCAGAAATCGTTATCGGTGCGGAAGCAGTCGAGCCCGACGCTGGCTCCGGAAGCGCTATGTTTGATGGCATTGGTCAGCAGGTTGACGAGTGCACGTTCTATCAGGGCTGGCGCACAGTACACCCAGAGTTCCTCATCGTTTCTGCTAACCCGCTGCAGCTTCACATGATGCCTTTCGGCCAGTGCGTACACAGCATCGGCTGCATTGTCCATCAGGTCCTGCAGGCAAACTTCACTGCGCTCCACGATCACCAGTGACTCGAGTTTCGCAAGCTGTATGAACTCTTCTGCCATCGACAGGCTCTTCTGCGCCAGTCGCCGTGCATCGCCTATGCGCCGATGCGCGACCTGAAGCTGCTCTGCCTGATTGCTGTCGTCAATCGAGCAGAGCAGCTCGTCCAGCGCATCGAAGGTCGCCAGCTGAGCAGCCAGCGGCGAACGAATATCGTGAGACACGAAATTGATCGCTTCCAGCCGGTCCTTCTGAGCCTCATGCACAGGAAATATGTCAGTTAGACTAACGACGGCACCGGTGGCGGTTTGGGTGTCAGGTCGAAATGGTGAGATCGACACGATATAGGCCAGGTTCGCTGCGGATACTTCCCGCTTGAGAACGGTTTGGGTAAGAATGGCCTGGCGCAGGGCCTCTGCCCAGTCGGCGCGACTGACCAGACGTGACTCGGGCAGGTGATCGCTGAGCGGATCGCCATGACGGACGCGACCGCCCAGAATCTGTCGTGCCCGCTTGTTCAGTAGTACGATGCACCCGGTAGGACCAATGACCGCAATGCCATCTGAAACCTCATTGATGATCGTTCTGGCAAAGCTGTTCAATTGCCCGAGATTTTCGATGGCTGTGCGGATGGTCTGAATCTGCCGTTCGCTGCTCCCAAGCTGCCAGCTGCTGATTTCCCGATCAGCGGCTGAGGTCTTCGATGTGTTGAGCATCGTCGCCAGATGGTGCTGCATTTCGGGCAGTTCATCCCGTCGATCACCGGAAAACTGCATATGCACGCGTGAATTGCCGCCTGTCTTGCCCTGGCTGTTCGTCGGTGTCAGCTCAAAGCTGAGCTCCACGAGGTCGATATCGGCCTCGACAAGCTGTTCCTCATTCAGAGCCCTTTTCGGTATCGACTCGTCGATGTGCTCAATAACGGAATAGTGTAGTGGCTGAAAGAACCTGCAGACATCTCCGATCCAGTGGCTACTATCCCGACCACGACGACCGGTGAGTTCATAGAGCTGTGGCTGTATCGACAGGCGCAGAATTTCCTGCTGCAGATAGCGCGAGGTCCGGGTGAGCCGACGCCAGCTCCAGATTGGATAGGCCGTCAACAGCACTGCGATGATTGCTGACGGTGCGAGCCAGACCTGCAGACTCTGCAGGGTGAGCATTGAGAGCGACATGAGAATGGCGGCACTCAGGAGCACCCACATCAGACTGACACTGGCTGGCAGCAGAACCAGCGCAGCCACGACGATGGCTATGGCGATAACGGCAATCAAGTACTCCAGCCGCTTGTCCGCCGGTGAAATAAGCCGCTGTTGCGCGAGCGCCTCGAAAGTGGCCCGATGATACACCACGCCGGGCACACTTCGACTGCGAGCGGTGTCGGCAACAGAGAGCGTATCGCCCAGCCCGGGACTGCTCGAGCCTACGAACACGGCACGACCGGTCAGGTCAGGCAGCGCCTGGGGCTTCAAGGCATCCACGTACGACCAGGATCGTTGGGCATTGCGGGCGAGGCGTGGCAGGATCTCGCCGCCGCCAGTCTCTGCCTTGCGAGGATCAGACGCTTTGTTCGTTCGGTCTGTCTTGAGCTGCCAGGCCGCGTCAGCGAGCGACCCAAAGGTATACCAGCTTGCCTGCGCGGTACTCGAATCGAGCGCCATGTTCACGAGCTCCGATGCCCGGAAGGTGCGGCTGCGGGGGCTGCGCCGGGCAATGCCGTCGATATCCAGCGCAACTTCAGTGAGGCCAACTCGCGCGCTCGATTTGCGGAGCGGTGCCAGTGGCAGGACGCCGTAGTCGCCGTCGGTATGCATCGGGAGTACGATGCGTCCATGCGCTCTGAAGCTAGAATCCAGGCGGCTGTCGCCATCGCGTGGCTCACTGAACAGGACGTCGAAGACAACGACATCCGCCCCAGCTTCGGTGAGCCGGTCGACCAGGCTCGCATGCACCTCGCGTGACCACGGCCACGGTCCGATCTGACGAATGCTGCGCTCATCGATAGCGACCAGTTCACTGTGCAGCATCATCAGTGGTGGGGCATTCGCAAGTGCGAGATCAAGAGCGAACAGGTCGAGTTTTTCGAATATGGCTGAGAAGCTCAATGTGCCGTAGAGACCAATGAGCAGCAGGCCGAGCAACAGCGGCTCGAGCAACATGCGACGCACTGGCGGCTGACTCACATGACGGGTGGTGAGAGACATCTGACCTGCTACAGCTTACAGAGACGTTCGATCAGGCGACCTTGAAGACAGCCTGAGCTCGAACTGACGCGGGGCCTTGCTGTCCACCCTGAATTCGAACTGCTGTGGTACTCCCCGGAAACCAGCCTTGTCCACAACCTGGAGTACCAGGCGATACACACCATCAGCTTCAGTGGGCAGGCGCAAACGGTTGGAGTCGCTGATGCCGGTATCGAGCAGCTTGTAGGCTTGATCGTCCGCCAGACCCCGAAACATGATTCGGTAGCGTACCAAACTGTGGCTTGAGTCTTCGCTCCAGCTGGCGACAGCAGGCGCACCGTCCGCCCCGCCGGCACGAGAAATACTCAAGGCCGCTATACTCGGCAGCTGTCTGGTGGTGATGCCCTCGGTGCTGGACACTGACGCGCCAGCTCCAGCCGGTACCCTGACTTCACTGCCTTCGATGCCTATGCCTCGCGTGCGAAGTGTTATCAGACCTTCAAGCACTTCGATGCGGCTGCCGACGTCAGTCTGTTCAAGTACGAAGACGGTGCCACGAACAGCGGCAGTGACGTCCCTGGTCTGAATCTCATAGCGGCCTTCCGGTCCAACTCGGTCGCGCACCTCGGATTTGATCCGGCCGCTGCGCAGGCGTAGTCGGGTATCGACCATGCCGGAGTCGCCATAGAAACGCAGCTGATTAAAGTCGACGTCGGCCTTCGGTCCCAGGCTCAGTCTGGAACCGTCTTCGAAATGGACGCGTGCCGAGCCTTCTTCCACCTTGATCCGATCGCCCACATTTAGCTTTACGCCGGGCGTGGCAGCACGCCGACGCGGTTCGCCCCGTCGGTAAATCCACACGGTGCCAGCCACTTCGGCCAAAACTGCTGGGCGAGGCGCATGCTTGAGCCACTTCAGCGGAATGCGAACAATGGTGCCTGGGGGCAGGGCGAAGGCATCACTCAGCGCATTGTATCTGACAAGATCGACCCAATCCTCTGAGGACCGAAGATAACGCCGACCGACCGACTCAAGACTTTCCTGCTCGGCAAGCGGATAGTGCCAGTCTTCGCCGTCGACACTGCCAAGGGCGTGTGCGGGTGGTTCGCCAGCGCGCAGCGGCGAGCTGATCAGCGCCAGCAGAAGCAGGCAGTAGCCTAAGATCAACTCAGGCTTGAGGCCTCCGGCAGAGGTTGATACCCACGCGGTGAAGACGCTCATGAAGCGTCGTCCGCAGTTTCGGTATCTGCTGATGCCGTGCTGTCGACGGATTCGAGCCTGTACCCGCGCTGATACACGGTTTTCACACGAAAACCATTCTCAGGATAGAGTTGGAGCAAACGCCGGAGCTTGCTGATATGCGTGTCGACCGTGCGGGTTTTCAGGCCGCCCCTGAGGCCCCAGATCTGCTCAAGCAGGTATTCGCGGGTGAGTAGCCGATTACAGTTTTCGAACATGAAGCGGGCGAGCTTGAAGTCCATGTCCGTGAGCGGTGGGGTCTCGCCATTTATGGTAACGGTGCCTGCATCGAAATCGAATTGATAGCTGCCGAAGCAGCTGGCTTGTTCGGCTGATTCGTCCTGTGTACTGTTGACACGTCGGCACAATGCCCTGACTCTTGCGCACAGTTCTCCGCTGCGCGGCGGCTTGATCATGTAGTCATCAGCGCCTGCATCGAGTGCCATGATGATATCGCTTTCATCGTCACGCTGGGTCAGGAAGAGTACAGGCATCGCCCAGCGCTGCCTCATTCGCAGGTCTCTGAGCACTTCAACGCCGCTGCGACCAGGCAACTGCCAGTCCATAATGGCTAGATCCCAGGTGCGATTGAGTGCGGCGTACAGAAAACGCTCGCCGTCGGAGAAGTGCTGGCAACTGATGCCGCTCGACGCCAGTATGGCGCGAACGTTATCAGCAATGCCTTGATCGTCTTCGAGTAGTATAATGCTCATTTGATCATGATCGGTCTGCCGGCTGCTGGTCCAATAAGTCTGGCATAAAACTCCGATTTTGCATGGTGTTGCCCATGGTCTTGCCATGACAAGGCTGCACCATTTCCGTTTTTTCGTTCTGGCTCTGGAGAGCAGCAATGAGTACCGAGCAGGCCATACAAAGCCGCATCACCGATCGGTTCAGCCCGGCCCATGCCGAACTGGTGAATGAAAGCTACAAGCACAACGTGCCCGCAGGCAGTGAAAGCCATTTCAGGCTTACCCTGGTAAGTGAGCGTTTCGCCGACCTCAGTCCGGTCCGGCGTCACCAACTCGTGTATGGTGAGCTGAAGGATTTCATGGCGCCTGGCGGTGTTCACGCACTCGCGCTACATACCTTCACCCCAGAAGAGTGGGCGGAGGAGCAGGGTGTGCGTGAGTCGCCTGACTGCATGGGTGGCAAAGGCGGTGCAAACCCGGCAGTGCAGAGGGGCTGATGACATGAGTCAGTTCTTTCAGATTCATCCCGACAATCCACAGCACCGTCTGGTAAAGCAGGTCGTTGAGATTCTCAGATCTGGCGGAGTGATCGTCTATCCGACCGATTCGGGCTATGCACTGGGCTGTGCAATAGGTGACAAGCAGGCGAGCGAGCGAATACGGGCAATTCGCCGGCTCGATGACAAGCATAACTTCACTTTGGTGTGCAAGGATCTCTCTGAAATCGCGCTGTACGCCAAGGTAGACAACCAGCAATACCGTCTTATCAAGCGAGCGACGCCGGGTCCGTTTACCTTTTTGCTGACTGCAACGAGTGAAGTGCCGCGCCGGCTTCTACACCCAAAGCGGCGGCAGATCGGCATTCGCATACCTGATAACGCAATAGCCAGCAGTATCCTCGACGAGCTCGGTGAGCCAATCATGAGCACCACACTGATACTACCGGGCGAGACGGCTCCGCAGACCGATCCCTATGATATTCGGGCAACGCTCGAGCATCAGGTCGATCTCATCATCGATGGCGGGTTCTGTGGCTTCGAGTCGACCACAGTCGTGAGTCTGCTTGAAGAAGTGCCGGAGGTGATCCGGCAGGGGGCAGGGGATGTCAGCCGCCTCAATCTCTGAAGCCTAAGCTGAGTACCCCCGGCTTAATCAGGCACCGACCATTGTCTTGATACCGCCAAGCACTGCGTCGCCCTTGAAAGGCTTCACGATCCAGCCTTTCACGCCGGCGGCCTTGCCACGGTCTTTCATGCGGGGATCACTCTCAGTCGTTAGCATGATAATGTGAACGGCGTTGTTGCCCAGTTCTCCGCGGATTTTTTCCGCCATCGTGAGGCCATCCATATTCGGCATGTTAACGTCCGAGATGACCAGTTTGATTGACGAATCGCTCTTCAGTTTGTTCAGGCCGTCCTTGCCATCGACCGCAACTTCCACAGTCAAGCCGCTGCTTTTGAGAAACGAACTGACTTCGTTACGTACAGTTGCCGAATCATCCACTACTAGAATTTGTGCCATTGTATCAATCTCTCGGTTATTTCAATCGGTGTTTGCTGACTGGATGCGATTGACTAGAAGAATTCCAGCTCGCCGCTGACCACGAAGTCTTCCATCACAGTATCACTCTCCTTGAACTTGTCAGGTGACCAGCTCAAGTTGAAAATCAGGCGTTGGTAGAAGGTAATCTCCGGGATTTCCCTGCCCGGGTCCCGAAGCTTGTATCTGAAACAGAGCTGAGGCTCTGTGGAGCCAAAAGAAATGAACTTGTTCAGGTGGTCTACGATAATCGGAACCTGGGTGCGGTGACTGTCTTCAAGACCGCTGCCGCTGCTGAAATATCGTGTTTTGATACCGCCCCAGATCATATTGGTCGCCTCATTGAGCACGGCGTTGATGTCCCGAAATCCTGGCTCCAGCACGGAAATATCGGTATGCGACGTCTTGATGGCCTTCACCATTTCCGTTTCGCTCACCTGCAGCATCATATAGCCGCGACACCAGCTGCTCTCCAGCGGAATCAGACTGAGCAACTGGCCGTAGATGATCTGATCCTTGACCAGGTGAGGGAGTTCGCAGCTGATTTCGGCGTTTTTAATGATACTGCTGAGCACGTTCATTGATATGTCCTGGATGCCGCGCGCCAGCTCCAGCGGGTAATAGGTGCTGAAGACGTATTCATCAACCAGCTCCTGCAGGCGTGACATATTCGACAGGCTATAGCAACCTGCGATCATGTTCTGAAGTTCGGGGCTCAGATCGGCCTTGCCTTCGCCGTGGTCCCGCCGCAAGAAAATGGGAAGCTCGGGATGCCGGTAATGGATTTTGCGGCAGAGTTCCAGAGCGTCCTCGCCTGGCGTGTCAGACGACTCAGCCAGAAATACGGCACCCAGGTCGATGTTGGACTCGAGGATGGCATTGATGTCCTGAGACACGTCTTTCAATCCAACCAGATTGTTGGCGGTACAGATTTTCTTGATTTCTGCCAGAGCATCAACGTCGTTGTCGTGCACTAGTACTTTGCTGACTATCTTGCTGACTTCCATCACAATTTGCTCTTGTCGTTAAGTCGGAAAACCGGTCTGTCGATTCGCTCAGAAGAACTCGAGTTCACCTGAGGAGACATCATCTTCGTTCTTGATCGCTGCTTTGACTTCATAGTCTAGTTCGTGGTCGGCGCAGAGGTAGAGACTGACCGAAAAAAGTCTCTGATCATCGCTCCTGACTTCCTGGTGACATTGAAAGTCGATCCGCCTGGACTTGACATATTTGTGACATTCCATGGTCAGTCGATTAGGGGTCGACATGCCAAGGCTCGGCACTGTGCGCCCGAGTTCGCGTTTGATGGAGCCACAGATGCTGTTGCCGACCTCACCCACAAAGTCGTAAAACTTGTCATCTTCGATCACTGTCGTATTGAGTTTGAGCGCCTCGATCACATACTGCTCGAATGCCCTGGACTTCGCGAAATGCATGATGAGGATGACGCGGAACAGTTGAGAGGAGATCGTCAGCATGAATAGCTCATCCATGCCCTTATTGGTTTCTTCTCCGGTCTCACGCGTAGTCCACGGGTTTGTAGATGACACCTGGGCTTCATCCAGGGCCACCTTCAACAGGGTTCCGAGTTCACGCTTGAAATCATCTTTTACCATGGGCATATCTCAATTCATCTAGAATCTGCTTTGGGCTTCTTTGACCAACTGAAGCGTACTGGCGACGTCTGTCAGGATCATCTTTCCGCCAGCCTGGATATCCTGAAAGGTCGCCGTAGTCAGAAAATCATTCTTGTTGAGATTTTCCTTGTAGCTCATGCTCAATTCTTGACTGCGCATTGCCAGATTTCGTACTTCATCGGCGACTACAGCAAAGCCTCTGCCATTTTCACCGGCACGTGCGGCCTCTATGGCGGCGTTCAGCGCCAGAATCACAATCTGTTTGACGATGTTGAAGAACTCCTGATTCTGCCTGTGCATCTCAGCGTTGTGCTTCATCAACTGCGTAAGGTTTTCATGCCAGCGTTCAAAGGTGACCAGGAGGTCGGTGAGCTCGGTAAGATCACTACTCACCTTGACCAGCTGCACCGAAAAATACTCTTTTATCTGCTCAGCCTGATCCTCGAATTCCCGCGCCCGCGCGGTATGGTCCTTTTCAAGCGCATTACGTTCCCTTGCGAACTGGTCCTGCAGTCTCTCGAGCTGCTGTTGCAGTGCCGCTTCGCGCGCTTTCAGCGCCGATTCACGGTCATTAGACGCATCACGTAAAGCGGCGACCTCTGCCTTTGGCACACTGTCGTCGAGACGTCGCCTGAGTTCGGCAGTTTCGCTGCTTGACTCGGCTTTAAGTGCTGTCAGTTTCCTGAACAGCGTTAGCGAAACTATGGCAAGCGCTAGAGCAGCGATGCCCACGATCCAGGGAAGTATGTTGTAAATTATCTGCATAGGTCGGCCGAGTCAGACTTCAAGGAAATTCAGCGTAACACTGTGAGTGTAGCAAGAGTTTCAGAAATTTCGGCAAATCGATGCAAGGCAGTCACGAACATGTGAGCTGGCCTCTTAACACAGTTGAGCAATCACAAAAAGAAACTACAGTTAGGTGAGGTGCCAAAAACTATCAATCTTTTAGAAGCGGATCGCGATGCAACTGTCATTCAATCAGAAAGTCGGCTTTGGATTTGGGGTAATCATCTTACTGCTGCTGGCGTCGGGGCTATCGTCGCTGTATACGCTGTGGACAATCGAGAGGTCTACGAAGCGCGTCAGCGAAGTCGCTGCGCCAATACTGAAGGAGAGTAATGAGGTCCAGATCCAGCTTCTGAAGCTGGCAAAGCTCAGCTCGCTGGCCTTCAACGCGCCCGATCCAGAGTCTATCGTCGAATACCGCAAAGGTTTTGATACCGGCGCCGAGCGCTTCGAAAGCATGCAGCAGGATCTCAGCCAACTCGTGGCTGGGAGTCCGGTTCTGCAGGAAAAATTCAATATCATGAAAAGCAACTTCGACCAGTACCAGAGCGCCGTGAACGCGATGTTCGACGCCAAACTGGGCGTGCTCGAAGCGGAACAGCGAACTGAAGTGAAGGCCAACGAGCTGCTTGAGCATGTCGATGCGGTCAGTACGGCGCTGGCAGAAATCATGGATCCTTATGAGCCCATCCGTGGATACGATAAGGAGATGGCACTGGTGACAGGGGCTGTCATTGCCGCCGACGACAAGAAGCTCGGCATCATCAAGACCATGGATGAAGTCAGGAGCTCGAATAATATCGACAGGCTCCAGGAAGCAGATGGTGATTTCATCTTCGTGCTGAATGACTCCCGTAATCTGTTTGATAGCGCCGCGCGAGTGTTCAAGGAAATCGATACCAACGGCCTGACTGAGGCTGCTTATGAGAAGTACGACGAATTGCAGCAGGCTCTGGAGGCAAAGCCAGGTCTGGCCGATTATCGAATCGATATGCTGGAACAGATTGAGATCGCCAAGACGCAGCTGGTAACAGCCGACAAGGCCGTCAGTACGTCGATCAGCCAGCTCGATGGTATCCTTGAAGCATCGGACGCCCAGTTCAGTGCGCTGCAATCTGACGCGTTCAGCCGTTTGGATATGGGCTACAAGATATCTTTGGGCATGCTCATAGTTCTGATAGTGCTGGCGACGCAAAACTTCAACTCCATGCGTCAGGCGATTCGCAAGAAGATGCTGGATCTGTCCAAGCTCAACCAGGTGGGCAGTTCGCTGGCAGCTGCACAGAGCCAGACTACGGCTCTGGAGGAAGTGTTGCAGGTCATGAACGAGAAGATTGGCGTGTCGCAGGGCTCGGTATACCTCACCGACGACTCGCGCAAGCTGAAGTTGAAAGCCTGTTATCCGCCCAAGGCCATTGAAGAGGGGCGTGAGGCTGCGAAGTTCGCGCTCGGGCAGGGCGTGCTTGGCAAGGTGGCCGAAACCAAGAAAGTCGTCTTCGTGCCTAACACGGCGACCGACAAGAGCTTTGAGCAACAGGATGGTCACTCGCCCAAGGCCCTATTGTGTGTTCCGCTGGTCGACAAGGATATTTTGGTCGGTGTCATCAATCTCTCCGGCGAGGTCAAGAATGTCGTATTCGCTGACAGCGACTATGAATTCGTGTCCTCGGTATCGAGCTCCCTGGTCACCACCATCAAGAGCCTGCGCATGCGCGAGGTTATAGAAGAGCAGAACCGTAATCTGGAGAAGAAGGTCGAAGAGCGTACGGCAGCGCTGGCTCAGAAGAACCGTGACATTGCCAGCATGATGACCAACATGCACCAGGGCCTGTTCACTATTATGCAAGGTGGCCTGATCCATCCCGAATACGCCACCTATCTCGAAAATATCTTCGAAACCAAGCGCATTGCTGAACGGAATTTCTCTGACCTGCTGTTCGCCGACACGCTTATGAGCGTGGATGCCGTCGACCAGTGCGTCACGGCTGTGGATGCAATCGTCGGCGAAGATGAAATGATGTTCGACTTCAATTCGCATTGCCTACTGAAAGAGCTGGTCATCAAAATGACTGACGGTCGGGAGAAGATTCTCGAGCTGGAGTGGGATCCAATAATTGGAGACGGCACCATCGAAAAATTGATGGTTACCGTGCGCGATGTCACTGAACTGCGCGCTCTCGAAAGAGAGGCTGAAGGTCAGAAACGCGAACTCGAAATCATTGGTCAGATCCTTGCCATCGAAGCTCGCAAGTTCAAGGACTTCATCAATACTTCGGTGAACTATATGGCCGAGTGCCGGGAGCTGATCGAGCAGCACACGACCAAGGATCTCTCGGTCATCGCATCGCTGTTCCGCAATATGCACACTGTGAAGGGCAACGCGCGGACCTATGGCCTGACCTACATCGCCGCCGTCGTACATGCGGTCGAATCGACCTATGACGAAATGCGCAAGAATGAAGAGGCTTCATGGGATCAGGCCCTACTGCTGCGTGAATTGTCTGGCGCCGAGGCCATTGTTGGCAAGTATCTCCTGGTCAATGACGAGAAACTGGGTCGCGGTGGCGCAAGCAGCTCCGGCCTATCGCTCGATCCGGAGCGTCTGGCTGGTTGGATTGATCGAATCCAGGCCATGACTTCGGATGAACTGACGCCGCCTGTCAAAGGCGTGGTGTCCGAGGCCTACAAGATGTTGATGTCGTTCGACACCAAGCCGTTGAGCAATGCGATTCAGCCGGTTGTCGATTCGGTTGAATCGCTGGCCGCCCAGCTTCAAAAGCCTGTTCCGCTTGTCGATATCGATGATGGCGACTACATGGTCAAGAGCGAAGCTCACGGCATGCTCAACGATGTCTTCATGCATATCTTCCGTAACTGTATCGACCATGGCATCGAAAAGCCTGAAGAGCGCATGGCCAAAGGCAAGCCAGAGAGAGGCAGTATCCGGCTCGACAGCATACCGGGCGACGGCTTCGTCACCCTTGCTGTGCGTGACGATGGGCGAGGTATTGCGATCAACCGCATCTACAAGATGGCGGTGGAGAAGGGGATCTATAGCGAATCAGACCCGCGACCTACCGCCTCTCAAATCGCCAACCTGATTTTCGACTCAGGCTTCTCGACGGCAGAGGCAGTGACTGATGTTTCCGGTCGTGGGGTCGGTATGGATGCAGTGAAGTCCTTCCTGGAAAAGGCAGGCGGTGGTATCGATGTGGTGCTTGACGCCGGCGATGACAACGCTGACTTCCGTTCCTTTGCCATCAATGTCCGGCTGCCTGAGAAATTCTACGTTGTGGCACCCTTGTTCGCGAAGTCTGCCTGATGCAGGTGGTCATTCAGTTCAGGCCTTGGTACTAACGGCAAAGCTTGCGGCTGTTTCCCGATCTAACGGAGGTGATGAGCAGGGTCCTAAAGTGGACCCTGCTCAGTCGCCGCTGTTTCAGCAGGATCTACAAGCCTTCGCTCAACGATGGGGAAGCCGCTATTTCGTGCACGTTCCTAAGCGTTCTGCCAAAGCGGTTATAGCCTGGGGTCTAGATTACCTCGAACCATTCCAGATCGGCTGGCTTACCCTCTGTGCCACTAAGCGTTGATGCTGACCGCAAAGCGCTGGCGCAGTGCCTGCTCACCGGCTAGCTCTGTATGCAGGCCAGTATCACTGGCACTTGCCTGAGGTACTGGCTGAGCATTGGCGTCCTGACTCTGCAGTCGACGCAGCTGATCCAGTCGAGTCGTGATATCCGGCAGTGAGTTGTGCGAACTTTGCTCGCTCAACAGGCTGCTGAACACTGGGTTCTCCGAGCCATACGCACTTTGCAGGCGCAGGTTGTTGCGCAGGTATTCGAAGGTGGGGGTGTGGGTACTCAATTTCACGAAGACCTGCTTCAGCTCAGACGACTGATTGAATTCGTCGGCGATTCGGGTTTTGAGTGCATCTGGCAGCGGGCCAACCAATGCGAACTTGCCATCCTCATGGCGCTCGAGTGCCATCGGCGTGTTGCCGGGGATACCATGCTCCGACAATTTTTGCCGCAGCAGATTCTGAATCGCAAAAGTCTCCGGCGCGATATCGGCGCCGGCTTGCTGCAGCGTAACCCGCAAATAGCGGCCTGGCACGGCGCTACGGCTGCTGTCCTCACTCCGCTGCAGCCCATCGATAGCCGCTGAACCGACTGACGGTTTTCCGGCGTTGCCCGTGGCTGAAGCGCTGTTGGCAGCTGCTGAAGCGCCAGCAGGGCTTTTCTTGTCCTGATAAGCGCGGTAGCCTTCGCCTAGTAATGTCTGTATCAGTCCCATACATGCTGTCTCTAATCTGCTTGCTCTGTCAGGTCTGTCGATGCGTTTTGCATCGTGGCAAAAGCCTGCCAGTTTTAGCTCATTTCGAGCTCCTGAACTGAAGGTAAGCAGATTGCATGCCACTATTATTTCATCGCGTCTCGCGCGTTATCAAGACAAGGCCTCATCTTGACCCAACAGCACACCTTCCTATGGCACGACTACGAAACCTTCGGCGCCGATCCGACCCGGGACAGGCCGTGTCAATTTGCTGCGCTGCGAACTGACGCGCAGCTCGAACCTCTCGGCGAGCCGGTGACCTGGTTCGCTCAGCCGGCGGACGATTATCTACCGGCACCGGAAGCCTGCCTGATCACTGGTATTACGCCGCAGCGAGCACTCGCCGAGGGTGAGCCAGAAGCATTATTCATGCAGCGGGTACTGCAGCTCATGTCGGAGCCTGGCACCTGCGTCGTTGGCTACAACAGTCTGTCTTTCGACGATGAAGTAACCCGCTTTTCAGCCTGGCGCAATCTTTTCGACCCCTACGCGCGCGAATGGCAGAACGGCAACAGCCGTTTTGATCTGATCAACGTTGTCAGAATGGCCAAGGCACTGCGCCCAGAGGGTATCAACTGGCCGGAGAACGAGCAGGGGCGTGCAAGTTTCCGCCTCGAGCACCTCACTGCCGCCAATGGCATCGAACACAGTGCTGCCCACGACGCCATGGCTGATGTTAATGCCACTCTGGCCTTGGCACGCCTGCTCAGGTCAGCGCAGCCGAAGCTGTTCGACTGGGCACTCAAACTGCGTGACAAGCGTTTCGTTCAGGCCCAGCTCATGCCGTGCTTCACTACCGCCTTTCTGCACTTTGGCGCAGAGTACGGCGCTGAGCGAAACTGTACGGCCCTGCTGGTACCGCTCGCGATTCATCCACAGCAGAAAGGCTGCATTGTCTGCTTCGATCTGAATACCGAGCCGGACACCTTGCTTGCAGAAAGCAGCGATCGTCTGCTGGAGTTGATGTATCTGCCGGAAGCCCAGCTTGGTGTGAATGGCAAGCGCCCGGGCCTGGTTCAGCTAAAGTGCAACCGGGTCCCCATGCTGGCCCCAGTCGCCATTCTTAAGACCCTACCGGCCGCGCGAGTGGCTGAACTGCTCCCTCAGCTCGATGCGATGCGTCGGCGAATGAAGGTTCTGCAGGCCAACCGGACGCTGGTGGAGCAAAAGGTTGCCGAAATCTACCGGAAAGAACGGGGACAGGCGCTGTGTTCGGAGGCAGAGAGCAGTCTCTATAACGGTGGATTTCTCAGCTCGGATGATCGCCAGAAACTCGACGGGTTCCGTGATGGGCTATTCGCGCTAGCCAGCGGTGGGGAGCCCGCTACAGCAGCAAGCACCGACCTGAATCGCCTGAAATTTTCCGACGAGCGCCTGGCTGATCTCTGCCTGCGCTTCAAGGCGCGTAATTTTTCTGAAATGCTGACTGAGGCAGAACATGCGCGCTGGTCGAACTACAGGCTGCAGCGGCTGCAACACGGTGCCGATAACCGCACGCTGACGCTTGATACCTATTTTCAAGCTCTTGAAGCACTCGCGGTCCAGCATAAGATGGATGCTGGCAAAATCGAGATACTGGAAGAGTTGAAAATATACGGCGAGGCGCTGGTCGACGAGATAGAGCCGGAGTACTGAGTCTCCGGCTCTTTTGGTGGCCTTACTCGACCGGTACGAACAGCCCGTTCTGTTTCACGAAAAGCTCTTTGGAAGGCAGCTGTTTCATATCGGCAGGCGGCCAGGGCAGTGCGGCCGTATCTGAATCGATTGCGGCAGCCTCTGTGGCGCTGGCTGCTTCTGGCTCAGCGTAGAACAACAGACCCTCCGGTGCCTCAATAAACTGCTTCTGATAGTAGGCCAACACCTCGCTCTTGCTGAGCGCACTGACCGCTTTGGCAATCTGCTTGGTCGTATCGAAATTTTCGTTGCCGATATCGATCTCGGTCCAGTAACGGTCCGAGCGCTGCTCGAGCGTTTTGTCTTTCTCCAGCAAGCGGGTGATCAGGGCTGCCTTGTGCTGTTCGAAATCAGCGTCAGTCATGGACTCGACACTGGTCGCGAACTCATTCAGGAAGTCAGTGGTTTCAGCATGAATTTCTGCCGGGCGGTTGCTGGGGGACTGCACGATGAAGGCGAGCCCCGGCACTTCCAGCAAGGTGAAGGGTGTAGCGAAGACCACGTAACCCATCTGCTTTTGCGTCCGCACTCTATTGTAATAGGGTGTACTCATCATTTGAGCCAGCAGACCGAACTGTGCACGATGCTGATAGCTGCGCGACGGCCCTTGCACGTAATAGAGGTAAGCCCAGTCCGGATGCTGGGTCTGCTCACGGGCGTGGTACCTTGCGTCGGTGATATCCACGATCCTGCTCTTCTCAACCGTCACCGGCTCCGCCTGTTTCAGCAGTATGTCCTGCACGACTTCCGAGGCAGCCATGGCCTGCTCCCGGGTTACGTTGCCATGGGCCAGAATCGTTGCGTGCAGCTTGCGCAGGAACTTGTCGGCAAAGGGGCGCATGTCATCTGCAGAAACAGACTCCAGTGCAGCAGCCTGCTCCTTCTCATCCCAGGCCGGAACGAGCAGGGTGCGTCGTGAACGCGTGGCGATGCGCTCGAATGGCTTGCTCTGTTCGGCATTACGCAAGCTTCGAAGGATTTCCTTCTTGATCTGCTTGAACCGGACCGGGTCGATCTTCAGGCCGGCCAGTGTATTCAGTACCTTTTCCACCAGCACATACTGCTTATCGCTATAGCCGTCGATGCGAAGCGTCAGGCCGCGCACATGCTTGTAGAGCTTGAAGTCCAGGCCGGCGACATAGGCTTCGTAGGTGTACTCATTGAGCTTGTCTTCGGTCAGGCTCACCAGCATCTCGGTCATGACCAGGTCGCGAACAGATGCATTCGCCAACGGTGACTGGAGCGAGACGTAAAGACTGGCTTTTGGCGAGCCAAAGCTTGTGTCCTTGGCATACCAGGTATCCATGCCCGGGCGCTGGATCAGCCGCTCTGGCTTTTCGGAATCGGCCTCTGCAAGCAGGTCCAGGCGATCCGGGATAAAGCTGTTATGGTCGGGCAGTGCCAGCAACTCGCTGATCGCGCTGCGCTCATCGGACTGCGCCACCTTGCCGCCTTCGCTGCCGTACTGGGCAAGGTCAGCCTTACTGAGGCGCTGCAGGGAGTAGGGTACCTGATACCACTGTTCTACCTTGTCGAGCCCCTTCTGGTCCGGCGCTGTCAGCAAGGCGAGCATGTTCTCCGGCACGATTTGGTCGGCATACGACTGGATGAGTTCAGCATCGAATTTATCCAGGGTGTAAGGCGCAGAAAGGACGATGGCGGGATCAAAGTCGTGTAAGCGACCGGCGAGCGAACTGACGATATGAATCGGTGCCGATTTCTCCTGGAACTTGAACGCCAGTTCCATCATTCGCTGCTGTTCTTCGAAGCGCCAGGCTTCGATGCCTTTTTCACGGATAAGATCGACGTAGTCGAAAACACCTGCAATCACGGCATCATGCTGATCGACACCCTGTTTCGTAAGATTGACCGATATGCTCAACAGGGCGCGCTGGTCTGTGTTGATGAAGATCCCGGCGGACAGGCCTTCAGCCAGCTGACGCGCCTTGAGTGCCGATAGCAGGCTGCCTTCGCCCTCATGGCCAATGAGATAGGTAAGGTAGTACAGGGGCTTGGTCTGATAGTGTGGCAGGGTCGAGGGTACGTCGAACAGCAAGGTGAGTGAACGGCGTTCGCGGAAGGGCTCGATTCTGACCAGGGCCGGAATTTCGCTTTCAGTCAGAAAGCGCTGCTCAAGGCGACCCACAACAGGGCCTTCGAGAGACGGCGTGTCGGGCGACAGGCCAGCTTCGTTCGATGCTGTCAGGTGTTCAAGCGAAGGTTTCGCCGGCACCGGCTCGAACAGCGGTTTCACCATCGCTTCCAGTTCATCGAGTGGCTCAGATCCCAGCACTACGAGGCGCATCTGATCTGCACGATAATGTTCTGCATAGAATTTCAACAGTTCATCCCGGATGCTGGATCCCTCTCTGTCTTCGAGGGTTGTGAGCGAACCAACCGCGAACTTGGACATCGGATGGGACTGATTGATTGCTTCCTTCAACACGCCAAAGAAGCGCCGGCCGTCATCCTTCAGCTTTGCGCTGTATTCCGAGTTGACCGCATTCTTTTCGCGCTCGACATATTCGGCTGTGAACAGGGGCGCGGTGAATTGCTGCGAAAAGCGATCCAGCGCCGGAGCGAGAAACTGCTTGTCGATGTCAAAGAAATAATTCGTGTGGTTTAGGCTGGTGCTGGCGTTGTGCGAGCCGCCGTGCTGGTTGATGTATTTCTGATAGGCATCGGCATCAGGATATTTTTCGGTGCCGAGAAAGAGCATATGTTCAAGGAAATGCGCCAGCCCCTGGCGGTCGACAGGATCGTCCTCACTGCCCACATGCACGTCCATGGCTGCTGCGGCCTTGTCGGTCGTGGGGTCGGAAATAAGCAGGACCTGCAGGCCGTTCGGCAGGTCCAGGCTCCGATACTCTCTCGAGTCGTTCGGGCTCTTCTTGATCATGTCAGTCCGCTGCTCGTGAGGTGAATCCGAAGCCGCTCCGTCGCCTGCAGTTGTCGATCCACCAGGCAGCGCCGAACAGGCACTCAGGAGCAGCATGGTGAAGATGGTTACAGGCAATATAGTTAAACGCGGCGCAAATGTCTTGGCCTTGGCACTACGGGCACGAGCGGATTCTGCAAATATACGCATGATTGGAAGCAGCTACCTTGTTGTTTGAGAGGGTGCGATGGGCGCGCCGCCGAAATTACCGGCATGGCTGCGCCCGAGTATATCAGCGGCAAAACTAATTATGTTTTAATACATCTTAATCAAGATGAGTGGGCGCGGCATCCTCAGATCTCTGCCATACTTCCAGCTCCGCTTTTTTTGCCTGAACTGCACAGTGCTACCTCATAAGAAGGAAAAATTATCATGAATTACTTTTTGACCGGCGGTACCGGATTCATCGGCAGCTTTCTCGTGCCGAAATTGTTGGCGCGTGGCGGCACGGTTTATGTGCTGACCCGTTCCGGCTCCATGGACAAGGTCAAACAGCTTCGTGAGCGATGGAACGCGACGGACAAAAACCTCGTCGCCATCAAGGGTGACCTGACCAAGAAGAATCTCGGTGTCGCAAAGAAGGATCTTGCCAATCTCGAAGGCAAGATCGATCACGTGTTTCACCTCGCAGCGGTCTACGACATGATGGCCGATGCTGAAACCCAGGAAGCTGCTAACGTCGATGGAACACGTAACGCCGTCAATTTTGCTGAGGCTGCAAAAGCTGGCTGTTTCCATCATATCAGCTCCATCGCGGTCGCTGGCCTGTACCGCGGCATATTCCGTGAAGACATGTTCAAGGAGGCCGAGAAACTCGAGAACCCCTACATGCGCACCAAGCACGAATCAGAAAAAGTCGTGCGTGAAGAGTGTGACGTGCCGTTCCGAATCTATCGTCCCGGCATGGTGGTGGGTCACTCGAAGACAGGCGAGATCGACAAGATCGACGGCCCGTATTATCTGTTCAGAATGATTCAGAAAGTGCGCAACCTGCTGCCACAGTGGGTGCCGACCATCGGGATCGAAGGTGGTCGACTTAATATTGTGCCAGTCGATTTCGTTGTCGATGCGCTGGATTATATCGCCCACGCCAAGGGCGAGGATGGCAAGTGCTTCCACCTCACCGATCCTGATCCATACAAGGCTGGTGAGGTGCTCAACATCTTTGCCAAGGCCGGCCACGCGCCAACGATGGCGATGCGTATCGACAGCCGCATGTTCGGTTTCATTCCGCCGATCATCCGTCAGGGCCTGAAGAAGCTGCCACCGATTCAGCGCATGAAGAATGCTGTGCTCAACGATCTCGGCATCCCGTCGAGCGTCATGGAGTTCATCAACTATCCAACGAAGTTCGATAGCCGTGAAACCGAGCGGGTACTGAAGGGTAGTGGTATCGAAGTTCCCCGTCTGGAAAGCTATGCACCGGCGATCTGGGATTATTGGGAGCGTAATCTCGATCCTGACCTGTTCAAGGATCGCACGCTCAAGGGCGCCGTAAAAGGCAAGGTCTGTGTGGTTACGGGTGCGACTTCCGGCATAGGTCTAGCGACGGCCGAGCTGCTGGCCGATGCTGGCGCAATCGTCGTTATTGCTGCACGCACCAAGGAAAACCTGGATGCGACCAAGGCCCAGCTCGAGAAGCGCGGTGGTAACATTCACGCCTATCAGCTCGATGCTGCCGACATGAGCGATTGCGATCGCTTCGTTGCCGAAGTGCTCAAGGATCATGGTCATGTCGATGTGCTCGTCAACAATGCCGGTCGATCGATCCGCCGTTCGATCCAGTTCGCCTTCGACCGTTTCCATGACTTCGAACGCACCATGCAGCTGAACTATTTCGGCTCATTGCGCCTGATCATGGGCTTCATGCCGAGCATGCTCGAGCGCCGCAGTGGTCAAATCATCAATATTTCTTCGATTGGTGTACTGACCAACGCGCCACGCTTCTCGGCCTATGTGTCGTCGAAGGCGGCTCTGGATGCCTTTTCACGTTGTGCGGCATCGGAGTTCAGCGATCAGAACATCAAGTTCACTACCATCAACATGCCGCTGGTCCGTACGCCGATGATCAGTCCGACCAAGATCTACGATTCGGTGCCGACACTGTCGACTGCCGAGGCTGGTCAGCTGGTGGCCGATGCCATCATCTACAAGCCAAAGCGTATCGCGACTCGTCTTGGTATCACTGCGCAGGTCATTCATGCGGTTATGCCGAAGTTCGGTGAGATCATCATGAACACCGGTTTCAGAATGTTCCCTGATTCCGCGGCAGCTACAGGTCAGACCGATCAGAAGCCAAAAGTGTCGACCGAGCAGGTTGCCTTTGCAGCACTGATGCGCGGCATTCACTGGTAAGCCGAACGGCAAGGCCTCTGCCACGAGGTGGCACCATAAGCGTGTCGCCTCGTGGCATCCAGCTTGATTTTTCCTCCAGTCAGTCCCCATATGATAGATGGCGCTTCAAGGCGCGTACTGAATGGAGTTCTTCAAACAACAGATTGCACAAGGAAACTACAATGAGCGTCCTCGTTGGAAAACCAGCCCCGGATTTCGATGTCCCAGCAGTACTTGGCACTGGTGAAATCGTTGAAAGTTACAAATTCTCTGAAGCGACAAAGGGCAAGTACGCCCTGATATTTTTCTATCCGCTCGACTTCACTTTTGTTTGCCCATCCGAGCTGATCGCCCTGGACAAGCGTATGGCGCAGTTCAAGGAACGTGGCGTCGAAGTGATTTCAGTCTCGATCGATTCGCACTTTACCCACAACGCCTGGCGCAAGACGCCTGTGGACAAGGGCGGTATAGGTGAAGTGAAGTACACTATGGCGGCCGACATGAACCACGATATCTGCAAGGCCTACGACGTAGAGTCATCAGGCGGCGTCGCGTTCCGCGGAGCCTTCATGATCGACAAGAATGGCATCGTTCGTTCGCAGATCATCAACGACCTGCCAATCGGTCGGAACATGGAAGAGATTCTGCGTGTGTTCGATGCGATCGAGTTCCATGAAGAGCATGGCGAAGTCTGCCCAGCGAACTGGAAGAAGGGTGATAAGGGTATGGATGCGTCGCCAGAGGGTGTGGCGTCTTATCTGACTGAGAATGCCGAAGCGCTGTAGAAGCAGGCAGCCGGAATAGTCTCCGGCGCACTCATCAAAAACCCGGCAATGCCGGGTTTTTTACTATCTGATTTTTATGCAGTGGCCCGATGCACGCAGCAGGCTTCAGAGAAGCTACAGATAATCTTCCTGCCACCCACCCATGGCCTTCCATCGATTCACAATGCCACAGAACAGTTCAGCTGTTTTCTCCGTGTCGTAGAGCGCCGAGTGGGCCTCACTGCTTTCGAACGGAATGCCGCCTAGCTGACAGGCTTTTGCCAACACCGTGTGGCCATAGGCCAGCCCCGCCAGCGTTACTGTGTCAAAAGTCGAAAACGGGTGAAAGGGGTTGCGCTTATTGCCCACGCGCTCGGCGGCTGCAAACAGAAAGCCATGATCGAAGGTAGCATTGTGCGCCACCATGATGGCGCGATTGCAGCCGTGACGCTTGATGGCCTTGCGAATTGGAGCGAACAGCGCCGTGAGGGCTTCCTCTTCCGAGACCGCGTTACGCAGTGGATTGTGTGGATCGATGCCGGTGAAGGCTAGCGCAGCCGGATCGAGGTTGCTGCCGGGAAACGGTTCCACATTGAACTGCAGGGTCTGTTCGGTATAGATCTGACCATCGTCATCCATGTCGATGATGGCGGCTGCAATTTCCAACAGCGCATCAGTGTCCTTGTTGAAGCCGCCGCACTCGACGTCGATGACGACGGGCAGAAAGCCTCTGAAACGTCGTGCCAGCGGGCTGCGCTCCTTGTTTCTGGTCTCACTCATTGATTGCTGTCCGCAGTATCGGTTTCGAGGGTCCATCCAAGGGTCTGGCCGGCAAGGAATGGGCGAATTTCGGCAGCACCGAGTGCCATGGCGTCAGGCACGGTCCAGGCCTGCCGCTTGAGTGTGATGAAATCATCGTTCACGGGCAGCCCGTAGAAATCGGCGCCGAAACGGCTAGCGAAACCTTCGAGCCTGTCCAGTGCGTTCATTTCATCGAACACCGTGGCATAAAGCTGCATGGCGAGCGGCGCGGTATAGCAGCCAGCGCAGCCACAGGCTGATTCTTTCGCTTCAACCGCATGCGGCGCGGAATCGGTGCCCAGAAAAAACTTGGGATCACCCGAAGTTGCCGCTATCCGCAATGCCGTCTGATGTGAGCTACGCTTCAGTATTGGCAGGCAGAAATAGTGCGGTCGTATGCCGCCAGCCAGCATGTGGTTGCGATTGCAATGCAGGTGATGCGCCGTGATGGTCGCGGCAACCTGAGGACCGGCTGCTTTGACGAAATCGACAGCGTCGGATGTGGTGATATGTTCGAGCACCACCTTCAGCTTCGGAAAGCGCTGGCAGAGTGGTTGGAGTGTTCGTTCAATGAACACACGCTCCCGGTCGAAGATGTCGATCGCGGCGTCAGTGACTTCACCATGGATCAGCAGCGGCATGCCTATGGCCTGCATGACCTCGAGCACATCCGTGATGCGCTCCAGTGCAGTCACGCCCGAGTCGGAGTTGGTCGTTGCGCCGGCAGGATAAAGCTTGCAAGCCACTGCCTGGCCACCTTCGAAGGCTGTACGAATGGCTTCAGGCTTGCTGGTATCAGTGAGATATAGCGTCATGAGCGGCAGGAAGGGCTTTGATGGCCCACTTCTTGCTGCGTCAACCCTCGAGTCCGGCGCAGCTCCAGCCGCTGCCATGATTCGGGCTTTGTAGGCCTCTGCCTGATCACCAGTAGTCACAGGCGGTACGAGGTTGGGCATGACGATGGCACGATGAAACTGAGCAGCGGTCGCGGCCACGGTATCAGTGAGTGCAGGGCCATCTCTTAGGTGCAGGTGCCAGTCATCTGGGCGGCGTATGCGGATGAGATCTGTCATATATGAATAGAGTCGAAAAGGCAGTTTGCAGGAATGATTGATAAGGCATCATATCAGAACACATGGTTTATCGTGGCAAGAGTTTTCCGTCATGGCCGCTTCTTGCGCATAGGCCTTGCCGCCATCGGCAGTGTACTGGGTCTGCTCGCGTCGGGTGCATCGGCCACGACCACATATTCATCGGGCATGGAGCGCAGTCAGTGGTACCTCGCCAGCTCCATATTCGAATGCGCGCTCACGCATCCCATACCACGGTTCGGCCGAGCGGTTTTCTACCACGAAGCCGGTGAGGACCTGAAGTTCTATCTCGACGCCGATCGCAACCCTTTGCGCGCAGGTGAAGCCGCACTGGTCATCGAGGCGCCAACATGGCGGCCTGGTTCCGGTGTCCGCGATCTTGGTTATGTTCCGGTAAAAGACGAGCCACACCCAGTGACCTTAGGTTTGGAACTATCCAGTCAGTTGATGGATGCTTTGCTCAAGGGCATGCGGCCAACCTTCACTCGCCGCGCCAAATACAATGATGAGAGTGTTCGGGTGGAAGTGAACAGCGTGCAGTTCGCTAACTGGTACGACCAGTACAATGAGTGTGCAGCGGGTCTACTGCCAAACAATTTCCGTCAGGTTGAAAAGACCGCTGTGTACTTCGAAGTCGACAAAGCCGTACTGTCTGACAAGGGTAAGGCAGCGCTGAAGCGTGCTGTCGACTACACCCTTGCCGACCCAAGCGTGACCGCGGTCTATGTAGATGGCCATGCCGATGGCTCAGGCCGACGCATCTCTAACCGACGGCTGTCGAAGGACAGGGCAGAAGCGGTAACCGCCTATCTTGAGCAGCTCGGCCTGCCGAACGAGAAGATCAATACGCGCTATCACGGCGAGCGCTACCCGGTCGTGAGCAACAACAGCAAGACGAACAAGGCCCGCAACAGGCGAACCACAGTTCGTCTCGACCGCGGCGATCGCCCAGGCAGTATCGACGACTTTGAACAGGAAAATAACCGACTGGAGAGCAAGTCAGCGTCTGTCAGGCCAGCCAGTCGACCTGAACCCGGCAGACCTGCAGCGGCCGACGGTTTTCAAGATTTCTGAAAAAACTATACACTACGCGCTTCGACAGTTTCCCCAGGCCATGCATCGAGGACGTGAAGACCGCGTATGACAGAACAACGCTATGAAGAAGAAGCCACTCCACCAGTCAAGAAAGTCAACAAGGTCGTGCTGGCCTACTCTGGCGGCCTCGACACTTCAGTAATCGCCAAATGGCTGCAGACCGAGTACGACTGCGAAGTTGTGACCTTCACCGCCGACATCGGGCAGGGTGAGGAAGTGGCGCCAGCGCGCGCCAAGGCTGAAGCGCTCGGTATCAAGGAAATCTATATCGATGACCTGCAGGCTGAATTCGCCCGTGACTTCATCTATCCCATGTTCCGCGCCAATGCCATTTATGAGGGCGAGTACCTGCTTGGTACCTCGATCGCCAGACCTCTGATTGCCCGTCGGCTCGTAGAAATTGCCAACGAAACTGGCGCAGATGCCATTTCTCACGGTGCGACCGGTAAGGGTAATGACCAGATCCGCTTCGAGCTGGGTGCGTATGCACTGAAGCCTGGCGTTCAGGTCATTGCGCCTTGGCGGGAATGGGACCTGACCAGCCGTGAAAAGCTGCTCGCCTATTGTGAGGAGCACAACATTCAGGTCGAGAAGAAGAAGGGGAAATCTCCGTATTCAATGGATGCGAACCTGCTGCACATCTCCTATGAGGGCGGAATTCTGGAAGATCCATGGGCGGAGCCTGAAGAAGATATGTGGCGCTGGACCGTGTCTCCGGAGAATGCACCGGATACGGCGGAGTCCATTACACTGACTTATAAGGGTGGTGATATCGTCGCCATCGACGGTAAGGCCTTGGAGCCTCATGAAGTCGTGGCCGAACTGAATCGCATCGGCGGCAGGCACGGCGTAGGCCGACTTGATATCGTCGAAAACCGCTACATCGGCATGAAGTCGCGTGGCTGCTACGAGACACCTGGCGGCACGATCATGATGCGCGCCCACCGTGCTATCGAATCCATCACCCTGGACAAGGAAGTAGCTCACCTGAAAGACAGCATCATGCCGAAGTATGCCGAGATGATCTACAACGGCTACTGGTGGTCACCTGAGCGCGTCGCGCTACAAAAGCTGATCGACGAGACGCAGAAGCACGTCAATGGCGAAGTTCGAGTGAAACTCTACAAGGGCAACGTGACCGTGACAGGCCGACGCTCGGAGAGTGATAGTCTGTTCGATGACCGGATCGCGACCTTCGAAGACGATGGCGGTATCTACAACCAATATGACGCTGAAGGCTTTATTAAGCTGAATGCCCTGCGACTGCGAATTGCTGCGGACAAGGGACGTAGTAACCAGTAAGGCCGAAACAAAGGCTCAGAAATAGAAAAGCCCGCAGATGCGGGCTTTTTGTTGTCTGCCGGCTGGAGGCCGGCAAACGAGGGGAGGTGCTACTGCAGGTTCAGCTGTCGAGCATTTCTCGGAGCGCTCTTGAACTCATCTTCTGTGACCATGATGGTCTCATCGATGAAGGGAGCCTGGCCACCGCTGTTCGCCAGCTCACCGCCCGCCGAGAACATGGCGATCGACTGACCGATACCTTGACTGAAGCCCTCTGCGCGCCGGGTTTCCTCAGCTGCAGCGTCGGCACCGAACAGAGCAGCTTCGGCTGACGTGCTTATCACAGGCAATACGAACATGCCGTGGGATCCACGATCCAGGCGACTGATCAACACGTCAGGCGTACCTGCTGGTGCTGCTGACGCGAGAACGTTCGTGGCGCCCATGAACTCCGCAAGACTGCTGTTGCCAGACAGAAGGTCGGGGAATGGCGTGCCGAACTGCGTGGTCAACTGAGTAACTTCCGTTTCGATCGGATTTGTCTGGTCCGACAGGAATCCGAGTTGTGGGTTGCCGTTGGCATCAGCTCTGCCAGTCAGCTCCACCAGAAGTACGCCAGTATCGACTGCCGAGGTCTGGAAGGACGCATTGGCGTCATACAGCGACGTCGGTGTGGCGGTAGCTGGATCTGCAGCCTGATAATTGATGCTCGTGTTGAGGTTGTCGGCAAAGGCGATTGGGTCTACTGGATCCAACGACGCCTGCAACACTCGCATAAAGATCTCGTAGTTGGCTGTGCCCTGTTCCACGCCTGCAGCAGCCAGTCCACCAACCACTCGAGGCGCAAATGAAGGCGAGTTCTCCAGCATCCGCGCCAGACCCGAAGCCGGCGTCAGCAACGATGATGACAGCACATTGGTAGAGGCCTTGCCGTCACTATTGGTTACTGCGGTGAATGCCGTGCCGGCAACGGTTCCAAGAGAGTGACCCATGAAGTATACCCGGTTGTTGTCCAGGGTCGTCGTCCCAGGGCCATCAACATCGATGGCAGATATCGATGCTCTCAGGTTGAGAAGATCTATAACGCTCTGTCGATTCTTGTCACGGCCGTTCACAAAGCCTGTGAGGTTGATGTAGAGACTGCCAGAGTCCCCAACTGCGTTGGCCGGATCGAAGTTCATAGGAATCGGGTTGCCGCTGGCATCTGCAGTGAAGCTGAAGTGTCGCTCCTTCGAAACACCATCTACCACGAACGGTGCAAGACCTGGAATCGTACTGCCTGCGTTGGCTACCGTATTCTGAATCGATTCAAGCGCTCCGATGGCAGGGTCAAGGCTCGCATTACCGCTCGTGCCCGTGGCCAGGAAGTTATTGATCAATGCCACAGCATCTGCCGGATTGGCAAGTGAGGCGAGCGATTGCACAACGCCAACCGTCAGCTGCTTGGCGATGACAGCATCCACTGCAGCTGCATCATTTGGCAAGGCAGAATTCTGTGCATTGGCCGCGTCGAGCAGTCTCTGCGCCAGTGCTCTCTGCTCAGCAGTCGAGTAAGGCGATACACCATGCAGTGGTTGATCTATTGCAATGGTCGCAAAGCAGTTTTCAGCCAGAACGCCACCCGCCGACAGCGCTGCACTTCGGTCGGTTGTAATGCCATGTTGATAGATGACCACAGGCAGCGGACGTGGGCAGGCAGCCGAGTCGGCTGGATAAATGGCTACGTACGGGACATCGAGATCCGCGCGCTTTTCCAGGAACGGGAATATGTAATTGACCGCGTTTGATTTCGCAGGCTTCTCAGCAACAGGTTCTCCATTTTTATCAACAGAAGCAGGCACCTTGCCCTGTGGAAGTGCAAGACCGACGCTCGCGAACGCAGCATTGAGCTGGTCGCCGACCTTTGCATCTGCAACAAAAGTAGACGACTGAATAACACTACCATTGGAGCCTTCATCAGGTACACCGAGGAAGTAAGGCAGCTTGATTGTGCCCTGCGACACCATCGGTGTCTTGGTCGGTGCGCCTTGGCGAGCTTCGGCCAGCACGAGTGAGACCGGCGCCGAGAGCAATTCCAGTGGAACATTCACCCGTCCGGCTTCGGTAGAGGGTGTTACAGTACGCGGCCCGATCTTCTCGATGAATGCACCGATACTCGCCGGACTTGAAAGAACCGTACTCATGCAGCCTATGGCTGTCGGACCGCTTGCACCTGCGCAGGGTGCTCCGGCGCCGAACAGCGTTGGAAGCTTCGCTGCAGTTGCGGCATCAGGGAACGTTGCTACTGCAGAATTCGCAGCAATGTTTCGGTCGAAATAGTCGACAGCGCCATCGCCATTGAGATCGCCATCGATGACACCATTGTTATCGGCGTCGCCTGTAGCTTCACCCACCAGCTTGGAGCCCTGGAGACGAGCAAAGGTTGTGAGCTGATCGTTGAACCACTCGGCAGGATTGGCCTGATATTCGAGGACTTTCTCATCGCCCGTTGTGGTAAAGGAGTAAGTCAGGGCAACGTTGCGCTTATCCAGCGCAGGGAGACCAACAGCTGTTCTGGTGGCGTTGGTAGCCCGCTTGAGATAAGTCTCGGCGGTGACTTCCCAGAAATCGTTGACGATGTCCCTCACACCAACGAGGGCTGAACTGGGCAGTTCGAGGGTCTCATCGGTGATGTTCTGGTAGGCCGGATCTTGTATAAGTGGCTGACCCTGCGCATCCAGAATTGAATCGGTGACCACAACGAGGTAACGCGTTTTCGGCTTCAGCGGCTTCGTTGGTTGAATACGAAGAACCGGTACGCCGCCCTGGTCGATCACATTTGCGACATAAGAGGGCTTGGAGGCTTCAGCTGACAACGCCGAGATTGCTGGCGTGCTGGCCTGAGCAGCAGCCGCTAAAGTAAGCGCGAAAGGTATGGTCGGTGTTTCTGCCTCGAGAAGCCCCTGAATCGGGTCACCGCTCGGATAGGCAAGCTCTATGAGGAAAACGTTCTGCTGCGGGTTCGGCTGTAGGCCGGGGGTCAGGAAATTGGCGTTGACCGAAGCCGGGTCGATTGCACCATTGAGCGCTATGTCAATCGGCGCTATGAGAGACGCACCGGAAATTTTCCCCAGGGCAAGCTGCACCGGATTGGTGGAGCCAACTGGTGCATCCGAGAAGGTGCCATCGCTTGCCACCTGGTCCAGTTGTATGTCACTGGGGACCGGCACGCGGGACAAGGCCGGGTTGAACAAAGGATACGTGCGTCCTTCAGCACTATTGATGAAAGGACCACCCTTCGGACTAATTGCGCCAGCGTTATTGCTGTCGCCGTTGTCACCGCAGCCGGCGAGGAAAACTGTGGAGCCAATAGCAAGGCTTAATAAGGTACGTTTCAGCATACGGTCAACCTGTCCTTTTATTAGTGTTATTGGCACTTTGGAAAGCACCTGAGCAAAGTACTGAAATACAACGGTGCACGCGGCACGAATGTCATCTGAGCATAGGCTAATTTCTGACGTGATGCCAAACACTAGCGCAAGGGAGTTTTACTTTGTGTGCAGTTGCGCATTTTTTGTTCAGGCTTGGCGGGTCAATGCCCGGAGGGAACGGCGAGTGCCGCGTTAAATGCAGTTTAACTAAAGTGGTGGATTGGTCTAGAATACGCGGCTTGCTTTCTCCGGAGACAGTTAATGCCGACCATCATTCGCCAGGCGGATCTGATAGATAGTGTGCAGGACGCACTGCAGTTCATCTCCTACTACCATCCCAAGGATTTTATTGAAGCTGTTCACGCCGCCTATGAGCGTGAAGAGTCGAAAGCTGCGAAAGACTCGCTGGCCCAGATCCTGATTAACTCGCGCATGTGTGCCGAAGGGCGACGACCGATATGTCAGGACACCGGTATCGTCACCGTCATTGTCGAAGTCGGCATGGATGTTCAGTGGGATGCAGAGCTGCCCCTCGAAGACATGATCAACGAAGGCGTTCGCCGCGCCTATATGCAGCCGGATAATATTCTCCGCGCGTCCATTCTGGCCGATCCCGATGGCGCTCGAAGAAATACCAAGGACAATACTCCAGCCGTTATTCACACCCGTCTCGTCTCCGGCAATACCGTAGACGTGAAAGTTGCTGCGAAAGGCGGCGGGTCTGAAGCAAAATCGAAATTCGCCATGCTCAATCCGTCTGATTCAATCGTGGACTGGGTGCTCGAGCAGGTGCCGAAAATGGGTGCTGGCTGGTGTCCGCCCGGCATGCTGGGTATAGGTATCGGTGGTACGGCTGAAAAGGCCATGCAACTGGCGAAAGAATCCCTCTTCGAATCGATCGACATTCAGGCGCTGCAAGCGCGCGGTGCGAGCAATCGTGCTGAAGAGCTGCGCCTGGAACTGTTCGACAAGGTCAACAAGCTCGGTATTGGCGCTCAGGGCCTTGGTGGCCTCACAACCGTGCTCGACGTGAAGGTCATGGATTATCCAACCCACGCGGCCAACAAGCCGGTTGCACTCATTCCAAACTGCGCCGCCACCCGGCACGCGCATTTCACCCTGGACGGTTCAGGTCCGGCGCTGCAGACCCCGCCGAATCTTGATGACTGGCCCGCCATTGCCTGGGACGTCGGCGCTGATGTCCGCCGCGCCAACCTCGACACGGTTACGGCTGAAGATATTCGTGAATGGAAAGTCGGTGAGACGGTTCTCCTCTCCGGCAAGATGCTCACGGGTCGTGACGCTGCCCATAAGAAGATGACGGATATGCTGTCCAGGGGCGAAAAGCTGCCTGTCGACCTCAAGGGTCGTTTCATCTATTACGTCGGTCCCGTCGACCCAGTACGAGACGAGGTTGTTGGGCCCGCTGGTCCAACCACAGCCACTCGAATGGACAAGTTTACCGAGCAGATGCTTTCCGAGACTGGTTTGATCGGGATGATAGGCAAGGCCGAACGTGGGCCTGTCGCCATCGAGTCGATTCGCAAGCACAAGGCTGTGTACCTGATGGCAGTCGGTGGCGCAGCCTATCTTGTGTCCAAGGCCATCAGTGCTGCCGAAGTGGTTGCCTTTCCAGAGCTGGGCATGGAAGCTATATATGAGTTTGAAATCAAGGATATGCCCGTGACTGTTGCAGTGGATTCTGAAGGTCAGTCCGCGCACATACTAGGGCCGGCCGAATGGAAGCGCCGCATCGAAGAACAAGTCATCGAGGTCCGTTGAGCATGTCGGTAACCAACACCTTTGCCAGTGCAGCGGACGACCGGGTGTTCCGCCTGGTCATCGCCTGTCCTGATCAGGTTGGTCTTGTCGCCAAAGTCAGTAACTTTCTGGCTAATTACAACGGCTGGATTACCGAGGCGAGCCACCATTCGGACCCGTCGATCGGCTGGTTCTTCATGAGAAACGAGATTAGGGCAAGCTCTTTGCCCTTTGATATAAAAGGATTTGTACAGGCTTTTCAGCCCATCGCCAACGAGTACGGCATGTATTGGCGCGTCGAGGACTCCGGCGTGCCGAAGCGTGTCCTGCTGATGGCCAGCAAGGAGTCTCATTGTCTCGCCGACCTGCTACACAGGTCGATGGACGGTGAGTTGCCGGCGAGCATCATTGGCGTGTGCTCGAATCACGAAGACCTGCGTCGTATGGTCGAATGGTATGACATACCTTTCCACTACATCCCTGTTCGCAAGGAAACAAAGGACGCCGACTTCGCCAAGCTGAACGAGTTGATGGACGAACTTCAGCCCGATGTGACCGTGCTGGCGAGATACATGCAGATACTGCCGCCGGAATTGTGCAAGACCTTTGAAGGACGGGTGATCAATATTCATCACAGCTTCCTGCCTTCGTTCGCGGGTGCCAAGCCTTACCATCAGGCCTATCAGCGTGGCGTGAAGCTCATTGGTGCGACCTGCCACTATGTTACCGATCTGCTGGATGAAGGACCGATCATCGATCAGGACGTCATTCGCGTCAGTCACAGCCATACCATTGCTGACCTCGTGCGGCTTGGCCGTGACGTCGAAAAGGCTGTGCTCGCGCGCGGCCTGCGCTATCACCTCGAGGAGCGTGTAATCATTCATGAAAACAAGACTATAGTGTTCCACCATTAAGGGGGCTGATGAGCCTACGATCGATATCGGCTTTGTGCTAGTATTGGCCGGCTAAACGGCGTCGACCAGCATAGGCGGCCGGCGCGGACTGTTACGGCCCTTCTGCCTTCCATTCGTACTAACTATTTGGGATTCCATAACAACTATGGCTGAACTCGCCAGAGAAATACTTCCCGTCAATATTGAAGACGAGCTGAAGCAGTCTTACCTCGATTACGCAATGAGCGTCATCATTGGTCGGGCGCTTCCAGATGCCAAGGATGGACTCAAGCCCGTTCATCGTCGCGTACTGTTCGCGATGAGTGAACTCAAGAATAACTGGAACGCCTCATACAAGAAGTCGGCACGTGTCGTCGGTGACGTCATTGGTAAATACCACCCGCATGGCGACTCTGCGGTGTACGACACCATCGTTCGTATGGCTCAGCCCTTTTCGCTCCGCTACACGCTGGTAGACGGGCAGGGTAACTTCGGTTCGGTAGACGGTGATAACGCAGCCGCCATGCGATATACCGAGATCCGCATGGCAAAGATTGCCCATGAGTTGCTGGCGGACCTGGAAAAGGAAACTGTCGACTTCGCGCCCAACTATGATGGCTCGGAACAGATTCCAGTCGTGCTGCCGTCGCGCGTGCCAAACCTGTTGGTGAATGGCAGTTCGGGTATCGCGGTTGGCATGGCCACCAATATTCCACCGCACAACCTGCGTGAAGTCATCTCCGGCTGTCTCGCCTATATCGAAAACGATCAGATCACCATCGATGAGCTGATCGAGCACATACCCGGTCCCGATTTCCCGACAGCAGCCAGTATTAATGGCCGTGGCGGCATCTATGAGGCCTACCATACCGGCCGTGGACGCATCTATATCCGCTCCAAGCATGAGATCGAGGTCGACGAGCGGACCGACAAGGAAACCATTGTCGTCACTGAATTGCCTTACCAGGTCAACAAGGCACGTTTGGTCGAGAAGATCGCCGAGCTCGTGAAAGAGAAGAAGCTCGAAGGCATTACAGCGCTGCGTGATGAGTCGAACAAGGAAGGCATGCGGGTAATCATCGAACTGCGACGCGGTGAGAACACCGATGTGATGCTCAATCACCTCTATGCTCAGACGCAGATGCAGGTGGTCTTCGGTATCAACATGGTTGCGCTCGTCAATAACGAGCCGAAACTGTTGAACCTGAAGGATTGTATCGAGGTTTTCGTACGGCACCGTCGCGAAGTGGTTACCCGTCGAACCATCTACGATCTGCGTAAGGCGCGTGAGCGCGGCCATATCCTCGAAGGCCAGGCAGTAGCGCTGGCAAACATCGATGAAGTCATTGCCTTGATCAAGGCTTCGCCAAGCGGCGCCGAGGCCAAGCAGAAGCTGGTCGAGCGCGGCTGGGAGCCGGGTACTGTCTCTGCGATGCTCGAGCGTGCAGGTTCGGATGCCTGTCGTCCAGAGACACTGCCAGATCACCTTGGTTTTGTGGACGGCAAGTACTACCTCTCCGAAGTCCAGGCACAGTCGATTCTTGATCTGCGCCTGCAGAAGCTGACAGGCCTGGAAACTGGCAAGATCTTCGACGAGTACCAGGAGTTGATCAATCTGATTGGTGAGCTGCTGGAAGTGCTGCACAATCCTGAGCGCCTCATGGAAGTGATTCGTGAGGAGCTGGAGGCGGTTCGTGATGAGTACGGCGACGAGCGTCGTACTGAAATCACCGCAAGTAGCGCTGATATCAACATCGAAGACCTGATTCCCGAAGAGAATATGGTTGTCACGCTGTCGCACAGCGGCTATGCCAAGACTCAGCCGCTCGCAGCATACGAGGCTCAGCGTCGTGGCGGTCGAGGCAAGGCGGCCACGTCCATGAAGGATGAAGACTTCATCGAGAAGCTGCTGGTTGCGCATTCGCACAGCACCATTCTCTGCTTCACCAACATGGGTAAGCTGTTCTGGCTCAAGACCTATGAAATTCCGCAGGCCAGTCGTACTGCCAAAGGTCGACCTATCGTGAACCTGCTGCCGCTGGGACAGGATGAGCGCGTCACCACCATGCTGCCGGTTCGCGAATACACTGCTGATCATTACGTGGTGCTGGCGACAAAGCAGGGCACCATCAAAAAGACCAGTCTCGAAAACTTCTCAAGACCCCGCTCTAACGGATTGATTGCATTGGCGTTGGATGAGGGCGACACGCTTATCGGCGCCGCCATCACGGATGGTGAGCAGGACGTCATGCTGTTCAGCAGTTCCGGAAAGGTCATCCGCTTCAAGGAGAGCGATGTGCGGCCGATGGGTCGGACTGCGCGTGGCGTGAGGGGTATCAGACTGCTGAATGATGCGGTTGTCGTCGGTCTCATCATTCCACAGGACGACCACTTCGTGCTCACCGCCAGCCAGAATGGTTACGGTAAGCGTACCCCGGTGGCGGAATTTCCGGTTTATGGTCGTGGCGGGCAGGGCGTCATCGGCATGCAGTGCTCCGAACGCAACGGTAATCTGATCGGTGCGATACAGGTTGATGAGAATGCGCAGCTGATGCTCATTACCGATCAGGGCACGCTTGTGCGCACCCCAGCCAGTGGCGTCTCTGTAGTCAGTCGTAACACCCAGGGCGTCACCCTCATTCGCCTGACGGCCGGCGAACAGCTCAAGGAAATCGAAGCGATCGCCGAGATCGAGGAAGCGCTGTCCGAGGCCATCGAGGCGGACGTCATCGATGCTGGCGATGCCGATGTCGAGGCAGCAACTGAACACGCTGCTGCAGCGTCTGAAGGATTGGATGTTGAGGATGCTTCGACCGGTGACGAAGCCGGTGACGAAGATGCGAGTGACGAAGGAGCTCAGGACGATGCGTAGTCAGACTTATAATTTCTGCAGCGGCCCTGCTACGCTGCCAACCGCAGTATTGAACAAGGCGCAGGCGGAACTGCTCGACTGGCACAAGATGGGTGTCTCCATCATGGAGATCAGTCACCGGAGCCCCGAGTTTACGGCTGTTGCCAAGAAGGCCGAACAGAGCCTGCGTCAGCTCATGTCTATTCCGGACGACTACGCGGTGCTGTTCATGCAGGGCGGAGCCACCCAGCAGTTCTCCGGCGTGCCCATGAATTTCTTCGGGCTCTGTGAAGGCAAGCAGGCTGGCTACGTCGATACAGGTATCTGGTCGCGAAAAGCACATGAGGAGGCTGGACGTTATGTCGACGCTCGGTGTGTTGCGAGCTCGAAAGACTCGAACTATACGCGTCTACCCACATCCTGGTCGCTCGATGACAAGCTGGCCTATGTCCATTACACGCCGAACGAGACCATCGGTGGCGTCGAATTTCCGCACATCCCCGACGTGGGTGACATTCCGCTCGTTGCTGATATGTCGTCTACCATTCTGTCTCGCCCGATTGACGTCTCGAAGTTCGCGCTGATTTATGCTGGCGCTCAGAAGAATATCGGGCCGGCTGGTCTGACGCTCGTTATTGTCAGGCGCGACCTTCTGGCGTCGTCGCAACATCCGGCTCTACCGCCTACGATGAACTTCCGTCTGTTTGACGAAAATGACTCGATGCTCAATACACCGCCGACCTTCGGCTGGTACCTGGCTGGTCTCATCTTCGACTGGCTGATAGAGGCAGGCGGTCTGACGGCCATGGGCGAAGTGAATAGCCGCAAGTCGGCAAGGCTCTACAGCTATCTCGACGCGAGCGACTTCTACCACAACCCGATTCATACAGAAGCGCGCTCATGGATGAACGTGCCGTTTGTATTGAAAGACGAGTCACGCAATGGCGCCTTTCTCAAGTTTGCTGAAGCGCATGGACTGCTCAATCTCAAAGGGCATCGCTCGGTCGGTGGCATGAGGGCAAGTTTGTACAACGCCATGCCGGAAGCTGGCGTGGATGCCCTTATAGACGTTCTCACCAAGTTTGCAGAGAGCTAATGGCCGTGTCCTTGCCTGGGCTGGACAGCCTGCGTCAGCAGATCGACGCCGTCGATCTTCAACTGCTAGCGCTTATAAACCAGCGTGCCGCGCTTGCGGCCCAGGTTGCTGCAGTGAAATCAAGTACGCTCGATGAGCAGGCGCCGGGTCCGGTAAGCTTCTATCGGCCTGAGCGCGAGGCCCAGGTCCTGCGTAACATCATGAAGCAGAATTCTGGACCGTTGCCCGACGCAGATGTCGCACGGTTGTTCAGGGAAATCATGTCGGCCTGTCTGGCGCTGGAGAAACCCCTGCGAGTGGAGGCCTTGGGCTACCCTGGTAGCCTCGCCCATCTTGCGGCCTTGAAGCACTTCGGTCAGTCGATAGTACCGGGACAGCGCGCAGATGCAGCGTCACTGTTTGCTGATGTTGAATCCGGTCGCATCGATTACGCGGTGCTGCCTTTTGGCAGCCTGCTTGCCGGCCTTGATCTGTCGCTGACAGCCAGCGCTGAAGCGATCACCGAAAATTACGTCAGTCTGTTTCTGCAGTACAACGTGCAGATCTGCGGCGAGGTGAAGATTCTTACCACCAGGGCCGATGAGCCTGAACGACAGGCTGAGGTGGGGAAGGCTAGAAACGCAGGAAAGTCCCAGCGTTTCATAGTCATCGGTCGAGGCGCTGTGCCGGCGAGCGGCGATGATCGCAGCAGTGTCATCACCGGCATCGCAGATCGTCCTGGCGGGCTGTACCATCTGCTGGCGCCCTTTGATGCCATGGGTATCTCTATCCTCCGGCTCGAAGCCAAGCAGGGCGCCGGCCAGATACAGGAGCCTGGCGAGGCTGCTGGTGAACAATTCTTTGTTATCGATTTTCCTGGCCACTTCAGCGAAGACAGGGTCAAACGGCTGTGTGACGCACTGAAGAAACTGACCAGCACCTTCAAATTCATAGGCAGCTATCCAAACGGCGTGCTCTGACAATACAGGAAGCAGTATGCAATTCGATCCGAACGAACTGGTCAATGAAGCCATCCAGCAGCTGCAGCCGTACGTGCCCGGTAAGCCGGAAGAAGCGCTGCGGCGTGAGTTGGGCCTCGACAAGATCATAAAGCTTGCCAGTAATGAAGCGCCCTTACGGCTGTCAGATGCGGTTTGGGAACGTGCTGCAGCTGCGTTGCGAGACATCATGCGCTATCCGGACGGCAGTGGCTTCGACCTCAAGCGTAAACTTGCCGACAAGCTTGGCGTGACGCCTGACATGATTACCCTGGGCAACGGTTCCAACGATGTACTCCTGATTCTGGCACAGGCTTTCGCCGGGCCTGGTCGAGAGGTTCTGTTTTCACAGTACGCCTTCGCCGTCTACCCGATTGCTGCAGCAACCGTGGGCGCCACAGCTGTGGTTGTGCCAGCGATGGACCATGCGCATGATCTTATCGCCATCCAGGAAGCTATTACGCCACATACTCGTCTGGTCTATCTCGCCAATCCAAATAACCCGACCGGTACCAGTTTCAGCGATGATGACTTTCTTCATTTCATGGAAATGGCGCCGCTGCACTGTGTGGTGGTCCTGGATGAGGCCTATTTCGAATTCGCTGGCCACAAGTCGGGTATCGAGCTGCTGAAACAGTTCCCCAATCTAGTGGTAACCCGGACCTTTTCAAAGGCCTATGGCATGGCCGGGCTGCGACTGGGTTATTCGGTCTCCAGCCCGCAGATAGCCGAAATTCTCAACCGTGTTCGACAGCCCTTCAATATCAACAGTGTGGCGCTTGCTGCCGCACTGGCAGTGCTCGATGAGCCGAACTACGTCAAGGATGTGGTTGAGCTCAATGCAGTTGGTCTTCAACAATTGCTGGCAGGCCTGAAGGCGCTGGATCTGCCATGCCTGCCGACGCAGGCCAACTTCGTGGCCTTTCAGGCAGGCCCGCGCGCCGGAGAAATCTATGATGCACTGCTTCGCGAGGGGGTTATCGTAAGGCCGCTCGCCGGCTATGACATGCCGGAATATCTTCGCGTGAGCGTTGGCCTTGAATCTGAGAACACCCGGTTCCTCGAGGCCCTTGGCGACATCCTGAAGCGGCAGGCCTGAAGAGTGCTTGATACAACGCCGCAGGCCTGGCGCAATCAAACGCTAGGGGTCGTGGGCCTCGGACTGATAGGCGGCTCGATCTGTCTGGGTGCGGGTGGGTTTCGAGGTGCATCACGCTTCAACAGTATCATCGGATTTGATGCTGATCCGTATGCGCGGGATCAGTCTGTACAGCTTGGCCTGGTCGAGCGCTGCACCGACTCCGTAGTCGAGCTGGTGCAGCAGGCGGACATCATCATCCTGGCTGTGCCTGTTAAAGCCATGGGCGTCGTATTGCGCGACTGCACGGCACTTGGTAAACAGCCGTTCTCCGGCAAGATCGTCAGCGATGTCGGCAGCGTGAAGGGTTCTGTACACGCCTGTTTCGAATCGATACTCGGTGAGCTACCACCAGGCATGGTGCTGGGGCATCCGATTGCAGGTTCTGAAAAGAGCGGAGTTTTCGCTGGTCGGGCGGACCTTTTCGTTGACCATAAGGTTATTCTGACGCCGGTGGACAATACCGATCCCGAAGCGGTGGCGCAGATCGCGCGCTTGTGGACGCTGCTCGGGGCGGAGGTGCTGGAGATGTCTGTAGAGCACCATGATCGCGTGCTCGCCAGCACGAGCCATCTGCCGCATCTCATAGCATTCTCACTGGTCGACACGCTGGCGGTTCAGGACGATAGTCTGGAAATCTTCCGCTATGCCGCCGGTGGCTTCCGCGACTTCACCCGGATAGCTGGCAGCGATCCGGTGATGTGGCATGACATTTTTCTCGAAAACAAGACAGCGGTACTGGAAAGTCTTGAACTGTTCAGCAAGGATCTGGGGCGCCTGAAGGCTGCGATCGAATCCGGCGACAGTGAGCGACTGCTCGGCGTATTCACGCGAGCCAAGGCTGCCCGAGACCATTTCGGCACCATGCTGGCCAATAAACCTTACAGGCAGAAAATGACAAATACAGAAATCGAATTCATTGCAGGACCGGCAACGCAGCTTGGTGGGTCTATCCGTGTCCCTGGTGACAAGTCCATATCGCATCGCTCCATCATGCTCGGCGCGCTGGCTGAAGGTATCACCAGCGTAGAAGGATTCCTCGAAGGCGAAGATGCCCTTGCGACCATCCAGGCGTTCCGCGACATGGGCGTGGTAATCGAAGGGCCAGAGGCCGGCGCCGTCAAAGTGCATGGCGTAGGGCTGCATGGTCTCAAGGCGGCGCCAGGTCCCCTGTATCTGGGCAACTCCGGCACCTCTATGCGTCTGCTGTCTGGCCTGTTGGCGGCTCAGCAGTTCGATAGTGTACTGACTGGCGATGAATCCCTGTCGAAGCGACCAATGAAGCGTGTCATGGATCCCCTGGCGCAGATGAATGCGCTGGTGGAAAGCGATAACGATGGGCGGCCGCCACTGAAAATCAGTGGAAAGCGTGAGCTGAAATCGATTCATTACGACCTGCCAGTTGCCAGTGCACAGGTGAAGTCGGCCGTCCTGCTGGCAGGTCTGTATGCCGATGGCGTGACATCGGTGCATGAGCCCGCGCCGACACGAGACCATACCGAGCGCATGCTGCGCGGTTTCGGCTGTGAGGTGGAGACTGAAGGTGCTGTCTGCCGTCTCCGTGGCGGTCAGCAGCTCAAGGCCTGCCACATAGATGTGCCTGCGGATATCTCCTCTGCCGCGTTCTTCATGGTGGCCGCGTCTATTGCGCCGCAGGCAGACCTTGTTCTGAAGCATGTCGGGATAAACCCGACCCGCACCGGCATCATCGAGATTCTCAGGCTGATGGGTGCTGATCTGGAAATATCCAATGAAACGACTGTCGGTGGCGAGCCAGTCGCTGATATTCGTGTGCGAAGCGCAAGGCTGAAGGGGATAGATATCCCGCCAGCGCTCGTGCCTCTGGCTATCGACGAGTTCCCTGTTCTGTTTATCGCCGCTGGCTGCGCAGAGGGGAAGACCGTCCTTACTGGTGCGGAAGAGTTGCGGGTGAAGGAGAGCGATCGCATACAGGTCATGGCTGACGGCTTGCTCGAGCTCGGCTTCCCCACTCGGGTCACGCATGACGGCATTGAAATCGAGGGTCGCGGCACAAGCTCGAACCCCGTATTCAATGGCGGCACCGTCGATAGCCATGGCGATCATCGTATCGCCATGGCCTTCAGTGTGGCGGCCATTCGCTCGGCTGAGCCGATCACCATTCGCCGCTGTGCCAATGTTGCCACTTCGTTTCCGGACTTTTCCGGCCTTGCAGCCAGCATTGGTATGCAAATCAAAATCAGGGACGCCAAATCATGATCCATGCGCCTGACCAGCAAGCCAACAGCGAGCGATCAAAGACGCTGTCCACCGGCAACCCCACCGCGCCTGTGGTCACCATCGATGGTCCATCGGGTTCGGGCAAGGGTACGCTGGCAGTGAGTCTGGCTCGCCGGCTCAACTGGCGGGTTCTGGATTCAGGTGCGCTGTATCGCATTACCGCGCTGTCGGCGAGCAAGCAGGGTGTGGATCTGAGTCAGGCGGAAGCGGTAGCCAAAATCGCCCACACGCTCGATGTGTCTTTCGAAGCTGGGGAAGCTGGCCAGCCGCTGCGGGTGATTCTTGGGCAGCAGGATATTACGGCCGAAATTCGCACCGAACAATGTGGTGCGATGGCTTCTACGATTGCGGTGTACCCGGAAGTTCGACTGGCGCTGCTGCAAAGACAGCGCGCCTTTCAGGAGGCCCCTGGCCTGGTTGCTGATGGTCGTGACATGGGTACGGTGGTATTTCCAGACGCCCGGTTCAAGTTCTACGTGACAGCCTCTGCCGAGGTGAGGGCGCAGAGACGCTACCAGCAGTTGAAGCAACAGGGAGAAATTGTTAGACTGCCGCACCTTTTACGCGAGATCCAGAAGCGTGATGAGCGGGATACCCAACGGGCGGAGGCACCATTGCTGCCGGCCAAAGACGCTCTTGTCATCGACACCAGTGAACTTCCCGCTCTTCAAGTCCTTGATTACGTTGCTGAAATCGTTGAAAAGACTTTAAACCAGAACCCATAGTCGGTCGCTGCGCGCCAGCATTGCAGCAGCCGATACATTGAACTGACGCGTCGGCTGGCAGGGCGCACAACCTTACAGGTATTAGAATGAGCGAAAGCTTCGCAGAACTTTTTGAGGAAAGTTTAAAAGAAATTGATATGAAACCAGGTTCCATCGTCAAGGGAACCGTGGTGGATATCGACTCCGACTGGGTCACCGTACACGCCGGCCTGAAATCAGAAGGCATCATTCCCGTTGAGCAGTTCTACAACGACAACGGCGAACTGACAATTGCGATCGGCGACCAGGTCGACGTCGCACTGGATGCCGTTGAAGACGGTTTCGGTGAGACCAGACTTTCCCGTGAGAAAGCGAAGCGCGCCGAAGCCTGGACCGAACTGGATAAGGCCTTCGAAGATCAGGCTGTCGTCAAGGGCATCATCAACGGCAAGGTCAAAGGTGGCTTTACCGTTGAAGTGAACAGCATTCGTGCGTTCCTGCCCGGTTCATTGGTTGATGTGCGTCCTATCCGTGACACCGCGCACCTCGAGAACAAGGAACTTGAATTCAAGGTCATCAAGCTCGACCAGAAGCGCAACAACGTTGTCGTTTCACGTCGTGCCGTACTCGAAGCCGAGAATTCCGCCGAGCGTGAAGCGCTGCTCCAGCAGCTTCAGGAAGGCATGGAAGTCAAAGGTATCGTCAAGAACCTCACTGACTACGGTGCATTCGTTGACCTGGGCGGCGTAGACGGCCTGCTGCACATCACCGACATGGCATGGCGCCGAATCAAGCATCCTTCCGAGATCGTCAATGTTGGCGACGAAATCAATGTGAAGGTGCTGAAGTTCGATCGTGAGCGTAACCGCGTATCACTTGGCCTCAAGCAGCTGGGTGAAGATCCATGGGTCGACATCAAGAGCCGTTATCCAGAAGGTACCAAGGTTACAGCCAAGGTTACCAATCTGACTGACTACGGCTGTTTCGCTGAGCTTGAAGAAGGCGTTGAAGGCCTGGTCCACGTCTCAGAAATGGATTGGACCAACAAGAACATTCACCCATCCAAGGTTGTACAGCTTGGTGATGAAGTTCAGGTCATGGTACTCGACATCGATGAAGAGCGTCGTCGTATCTCCCTGGGTATCAAGCAGTGCCATCCGAATCCATGGGAAGAGTTCTCTGGTCAGTTCAACAAGGGCGACAAGATCAGCGGCAAGATCAAGTCGATCACTGACTTCGGCATCTTTATTGGTCTCGACGGTGGTATCGACGGTCTGGTTCACCTCTCAGACATCTCCTGGAACGAAACTGGCGAAGAAGCCGTTCGTAACTACAAGAAGGGCGATGAGCTGGAAACGGTTATCCTGTCAGTTGATCCAGAGCGTGAGCGTATTTCACTCGGCATCAAGCAGCTTGAAAGCGATCCATTCTCCGAGTTCGTTCAGCTGAACGACAAGGGCACCATCGTTAACGGCAAGATCATTGCTGTCGATGCCAAGGGTGCTACTGTTGCGCTGACTGACGAAGTTGAAGCGATCCTCAAGGCTAGCGAGATCAGTCGTGACAAGGTTGAAGATGCCCGCAACGTCCTGAACGAAGGCGATAGCATCGAAGCCAAGATCATCAGTGTTGATCGCAAGAATCGCGTCATCAACCTGAGCGTGAAGTCGAAGGATGTAGACGAAGAAAAGCAGGCAATCCGTGATGTTCGTGACCGTCAGTCCGAAGCTCAAGGGCCTACTACAATCGGTGATTTGATCCAGCAGCAGCTCGATCAGAAAAGCTGATTATTAGCTGCGCTGGCGACAGCGCAGCCGTAATTGTCAAAAGAACGGGCTATATGCCCGTTTTTTTTGTGTTTTTTTCAGTATTTGACTACAATTTTTTCATGGTTTTAAAGCGGGGCAACCATGACCAAATCCGAACTTGTCGAAATTATTGCTTCTAAGCAGCCACAGCTGTCTGTGAAGGATGTTGAGCTTGCAGTCAAGACCATCATCGAGTTGATGTCGAACACGCTGTCGCAGGGGCAGCGAATTGAAATACGTGGCTTTGGCAGTTTTTCGCTGCATTTTCGCGCGCCACGTACCGGCCGGAATCCCAAGACGGGTGAGCCGGTGAATCTGCCGTCGAAATATGTGCCGCACTTCAAACCGGGTAAAGAGCTCCGGGACGAGGTCAATGCCGGTCTGAAGGCAGGTTATTGATCCGAATCGATTACCGCTGGCAACTCCTTATGATACCATCATGCGTAAATCTCGATGGTCCTAGGGAGTGCCTTCAGTGCTGATTCTGAAACGTCTAATAATAATCCTGCTCGTCATTGCCGCTATTGTCATTGGCGTCATGCTATTTCTTGCAAACACTGATTCGGTCGCGCTTGACCTCATTGTTTACAAGACACCTCCTATCAATGTCTCGGTCATCATGTTTGCGTCGCTCTTCTGCGGGGTCATCATCGGCATGATTGTGATGTCGCTCAGCCTGTTCCGAGAGAAGATGGCACACTGGTCCGACGTCAAGCGACACAAGACCTCCGAGGCAGAAGCGCGTCGTCTCGCGGAAGAGCGTCAGCAGGCGCTGGCTCGTATGGAGCAGCCGACATCGGCACAGCCAGCCTGAGGCAGCGCCCGTCTCCGGAGCAGTAAGCTTATGGATATGTTTGCGCTCTGGTTACTCATTGCGGTAGCCGTCGGTCTCGGTTGGGTCATTGGTCACCATCAACGACTTGCGTTCAGTGAAGAGTCCTCAGGCAGCATCGATAGTAGCGGTGAGCATCCTCTGGCCTTGAGCTATCTGTTCGAAGCCTTTGATTCGCCAACGGTCGACTCCTTTGTAGAACAGCTGGAAATCAATGAACGGAGCGCTCCGCTCTATCTCGCCATTGCCAATTATTATCGCAAGCAGGGCGATCTTGAGCGGTCCACTCTGATCCATCAGAAGTTACTCGGTGAGTCGGCCATTCAGGATAAGCTTGCGTCGCAGGTGACTTTTGAACTGTCGCAGGATTATATGGCGGCCGGTCTTTACGATCGTGCCGAGTCGGTGCTCACGGGTCTACTGAAAGACGCTGACTGGCACGAGCGTAGCTTGCTCGGCCTGCTTGAGATTTACGAGCGTGAGCGCGACTGGGTGGTTGCCCGTGAGAAGGCCCTGACACTGGGGAGCCGCAAAAACAAACGCATCAACAAGCGTGCTGCGCATTATTGTTGCGAACTTGCCGAAGCGGAACTACGCAAGTCGAAACGCACCAATGCAAGAGATCTCGCCAAGGAGGCCCTTTCCATCGACAAGGCCTGCGTTCGTGGCAGCCTGCTACTGGCCAGGGTCGAGGTGGAGACAGGAAACTTTCAGGCGGCCTTGAACGTGCTCAAGCAAATTGAGCATCAGGACGCGAGCTACGTTGTCGAATCGCTCGACCTCGCTCAGGAATGTTGTATCCAACTCGATCAGCGTGAGAAATTCCGCCGGATACTCGACTATGTGTGGGAGCGGCAGCCAAGCTCCAAGGTGCTCATCAAGAGTGCTGAGGTCATAGCGCAGCTGGAGAGCACCCGGGAAGCGACAGAATTTCTGCAGAGCAAGCTGGATGAATTTCCAAGTCTGACCGGTCTCAAGGTGCTCATCGAACTTCTGATTCCAGTGGCGGATCCAGAGCCGAAGCGTTGGATAAGGGTGGTCAAAGGTGTGATGGAAAACATCATTCATCAGGAGCCTACTTACCGCTGCGAAAACTGTGGCTTCGCCGGACATACCCTGCACTGGCAGTGCCCAAGCTGTCGCCAGTGGGCGGCAGTCAAACCCTTGCTCTGGACCTGAGTTCAGCCAGGCTTAACACCGTTAAAAGGAATCCCGCGAGATGAGTCTTGCCCGTAGCAGTAACGAACCCAGGATCATTGTCGCTCTCGACACGCCGCACGAAGATCTTGTCACCAGTCTTGCCAGACAGCTTGACCCCACGTTATGCCGTCTGAAGATTGGCAAGGAACTATTCACTGCGTGCGGACCTGCGCTGATTGGACAGTTGCGTCAGCGTGGCTTCGACATCTTCCTGGATTTGAAGTTCCATGATATCCCCAATACCTGTGCGGCTGCAGTTCGTGAGGCGGCTCGTCTGGGCGTCTGGATGGTGAATGTGCATGCATCCGGTGGTAGTGAAATGATGCGCGCCAGCCGTCAGGCCCTTGCCGAGTTCGAGCATCCGCCGCTGCTGATTGCCGTCACTGTGTTGACCAGTTTCAGTGAAGATGCCTTTGCCGAGCTCGGCTATGGGCGTTCGATTGGGGAAGTCACCACGCATCTGGCCGGGCTGGCCATGGCGGCAGACATGGATGGCGTGGTCTGTTCGGTACATGAGGTGCCGCAGCTTAAAGCGGCTTTTGGTGAGCGCTGTATCACCGTCACGCCAGGGATCCGCCCGACAGCTGTGCCAGGCCAGGTCTCATCTGCGCCTGATGACCAGAAGCGTACGGCAAGCCCTGAACAGGCACGTGCGGCAGGCAGCGACTACCTTGTCATCGGCCGGCCAATCACGCAGGCGCGCGATCCTGGCGCAGTTCTGCGTGCGATCAGTGAGAGTTTGCCGGCCCCGGCCTGAAATGGCGCATGTTCAGGCTGCCTGAAGCTTGCTTCGATGCGGTCTGGGTTCTAAGCTAGCGGGCTGTTCAAATCAGAAGACGAGCGCCATGACCAGTAAGACCCGCAGCCAGGACAAACCCTCCACAGAAAATCGCCGCCACTCATCATCGATAGTCGATGGCGTTTCGCGTGCCGCCAGTCGCGCCATGCTGCGACCGGTTGGCTTCAGCGATGAAGACTTCAGCAAGCCAGTCGTGGGCATTGCATCGACCTGGAGCATGGTGACGCCCTGTAACATGCATATCAACAAGCTCGCCGAGTACGCAGGCGAGGGTGCTGATCAGGCCGGCGGCAAGAGCGTCATCTTCAATACCATCACGATTTCCGATGGTATCTCGATGGGCACTGAAGGCATGAAATATAGCCTGGTATCGCGCGAAGTTATTGCCGACTCGATCGAAACCGTCATTGCCTGCCAGGGCTACGACGGCCTCGTGACCATTGGTGGCTGCGACAAGAACATGCCGGGCTGCCTCATGGCCATGGCACGGCTCAACCGACCCTCCGTTTTCGTCTACGGCGGCACTATCATGCCTGGCGTCCACAACGGCAAGAACATCGATGTCGTGTCAGTGTTCGAAGCGGTCGGCGCGTTCAGCTCAAACCGCATCGATGCGCAAGAACTACATGAGATCGAGTCCAAAGCGATTCCGGGGCCTGGCTCGTGTGGCGGCATGTACACCGCGAACTCCATGGCCTCAGCCATCGAAGCCATGGGTATGAGTCTGCCGAACAGCTCTGCCCAGGCGGCTATCTCTTCCGAGAAGACCGATGACTGTCGCAAGGCTGGCGAAGCGGTTGTGCAGTTGATCAAGAAGCAGATCACGCCAAAAGACATCATGACCAAGAAAGCCTTCGAAAACGCAATCACGGTGACGATAGCGCTCGGTGGCTCCACCAACGTCGTCTTGCACCTCCTCGCCATGGCACACTCGATCGGCGTCAAACTGACTCTGAAGGATTTCAGCAGAATCGGCAAGAAGGTGCCTGTAGTGGCTGACCTCAGGCCAAGCGGCGCCTACATGATGTCGGACCTCATCGAGATTGGCGGCATCCAGCCACTGATGAAGCGTTTACTCAAGGCGGGCCTGCTGCACGGTGACTGTCTTACGGTAACCGGCAAGACACTTGCGGAGAACCTCAAGAACGTCAAGGACTACCCGAAGGGTCAGAAGATCGTATACAGCCTGGAAAAACCGATCAAGAAAGATAGCCACCTCGTCATGCTCGATGGCTCACTTGCCCCTGAAGGTGCGGTTGCGAAGATTTCCGGCAAGGAAGGCCTGCGCTTCTCGGGCAAGGCAAGGGTGTTCGATTCTGGCGAGAAGGCGCTGAAAGGCATCCTCGACGGCAAGGTGAAGAAGGGCGAGGTCATCGTCATACGCTATGAAGGTCCTAAAGGCGGTCCTGGTATGCAGGAGATGCTGAGTCATACTGGTGCCATCATGGGGCAGGGGCTTGGAAACGACGTGGCCCTGATTACCGATGGCCGCTTCTCAGGAGGCACCCATGGTTTCGTGGTTGGCCATATCTCGCCAGAAGCTTATGTTGGCGGACCCATTGCCCTTGTACAGAACGGCGACATCATCACAATCGATGCCGAAGCGCACTCGCTCGATGTGGACGTGAGTGAGGCTGAGATGCAATCCCGCAAACTGGCGTGGCGGAAGCCGAAGCCGAAGTATACGCGTGGTGTGCTGGCTAAATTTGCCAATACGGTATCGTCGGCTTCAGAAGGCGCCATTACCGACAAGGATCTGGATCTCTGAAGCCCATGCTGACACTTGTCATCGCAGCCTTGTTCGGCTGCACCGCCATTGCAATGGGAGCCTACGCCGAGCATGGTCTTCGTGTGAGAATAGATGAGGAGGCCTTTCGTTCGGTCATGACGGCTGTGCGCTACCATCAGGTTCACGCCGTGACGTTACTGGCGCTTGCTCTAGCGATGCTCACGCCGCTGAACCCGACGCTTGTATTCAGGCTCGGTCTGTCCGCAGGGCTATTCGTATTGGGAACGTTGATGTTTTCAGGGAGTATCTACGCGGCCTTCATCATGGACTCGAAGCCCCTGTTGAAGATAACGCCGGCTGGCGGGATGTGTCTGATGGTGGCCTGGCTGAGCCTGATCTGGGCTGCCTTGGCCACAGGGCCTCAAACCATTTCTGAATAAGGCGGAAAAATGGGCGCCGCTCAGGCGCTCATCTGCATGGTATTTGCCTGAGCAGGCAGCTGTATCGGCTCTGAACTCATGAGGTCATAGGCGAGATCAAGATTCCTGATGGACTGCTGCATCACTTCCTGTGCCGCCTCAACGCAACTTGCACAGGTCTTGCCCAGTTGAAAGGTTTCTACGATGTCCTTCATCCGTCTGCTGCCGTCCATGACAGCTGCTTCAATCATCCTGTCGGTCACACCTGCGCAAAGGCAAACGTACATAACTGATCTCCTCAAGCCATGCACGTAATTTAGTGATAATGAGAATTGTTGTCAATTCCCTTATTGTTAAGCTTGCCCGCCCATTTGTGATTGCATGTAATTTTCCACGCCGAGCAGTTTGATGAGACCGAGCTGACGCTCGAGAAAGTAAGCGTGATCCATCTCTGTGTCGTCGAGCAGCACCCCCAGCATCCGTCGCGTCTCGAAGTCCTTCTCGCTTTCACACAGCGCCATCGTGTCTCGGAGCAGGTCGGCCACCCGGTATTCAACAGTGAGGTCGTTCTGCAGCATTTCCTCTACGGTACTACCCACCAGCAGCTTGTCACGCGTGACGAGGTCGGGCTGTCCTTCGAGGAACAGAATTCGCTGAATCAGCTGGGTAGCATGCAGCTTCTCATGAGCCGATTCGTGTGAACTGTTCGCATGGAGTTTGTGCAGCCCCATGTCCAGGTAAAGCTCGGCGTGAATGAAATACTGATCGATGGCACTGAGTTCGTTGGCCAGTAGTCTGTTGAGTGCAGATATGATCTTTGCATTGCCTTTCATGTTCGGGGGTTCCTCGACTCAGTCCGACGAAATCTGTGATTGGAGATAGCGTTGGACGCCAATGCTGCCGATCAGCGAAAGCTGAGTCTCGATCCATTCGATGTGCTCCTCCTCGTAGTGCAGAATACCCTCGAGCAGGTCACGGCTGACAAAGTCGCGCTGGACTTCGCAGAGGCTGATGCCATCCCGCAAAAGCGGCAGCTGGGCTACGGCGAAGCCCAGATCGGCACGCAGCATCTCCTCGGGATGTTCACCGATGCTGAGCTTGCCTAGCTTCTGAAGGTTCGGCAGACCCTGAAGAAAGAGGATGCGCTCGATCAGCCGATCAGCCTGTTTCATGTCCTCGATCGATTTGCTATAACTTTTGCCGTTCAGCGCCTCCAGGCCGAGGTGACGGAACATCCTGGCATGAAGGAAGTACTGATTTATGGAGGTAAGCTCATAGGTCAGTATGCCATTGAGGCTCTGGATCAGTTTTGGATCGCCTTGCATCGTTCGTATTTTCTCCTGTCGGGTGCTTTTCCGCCAGTTGGCGGTCTTCTTCCGCCCACGGCTTGTCTGCGTGCCCACAGTGTAAGCGCGGACGGTGCCCTGTGACCATAGCCCGCTCGGCATTGCCGGGCCAAGCCTCGAAGCATGATGTGCTGGCATGGTTGTCGCATATATACTGTGAGTCGCTGCGATCTGCGGGAGTGGGGGCAACGTAAGACAGTCAGCTGAGCCGAAAGCAGGTTTAGACGGAATAAGATCAAGCCATCCTACAAGGACTCGAGATGCACCAGGGTTTGTTGAAAAAAGTGGTACTGCCCCTCATGAGTTCGGCCGCCTTCGGGCTGGTCGTGTATACCTCCATACATCACTTGCCGGGCGTGCGTGCAGCTGATCAGGCGGCCGTGCCCGGCGAGCAGACTTCCAGGCCGTCTGAGGCGGCAGCGCCGCGCCTGCCCGCTGCGTCAGATACCAGTGGCCGTACAGAAGGACGAGCTGCCTACGCCACCGACCCGCTATTTGCCAAGGTCATCGAAAAGGCAGAGAAAGCTGCTGATTCGGCCTACAAGGCCCCTGCTGAAATTCCAGCTTTCATGCAGGATCTCGCTTATCAGGATTATCAGAACATCCGCTTCAATCCTGACAAGAGCTTGTGGAAAGACCGCAATCTGCCGTTCCAGATGATGTTCATTCCGCCAGGGCTGTTCTACCAGCACAGTGTCAAGATCAACATTGTTGAAAACGGGCAGCAGAAGCCGCTGTCTTTCCAGCGAGAATGGTTCAGTTTCAGTGATCCAGAGCTCGAGAAAAAAGTGCCGCACGACCTCGGCTATGCCGGTTTCAAGCTGACGCATCCCATCAACAGGTCCGATATTCAGGATCAGTTCATGGTCTTTGCGGGGGCGAGCTACTTCAGAGCGGTTGCTGCCGGTAATGCCTGGGGAATCTCCGCCAGAGGCATTGCAGTGAATACCGGACTGCCGAGAGGCGAGGAATTCCCGTCGTTCACCGAGTACTGGATGGAGCCACCAGCGGCGGACGCCAAATCCATGACCGTATACGCTTTGCTGGACGGTCCAAGCATCTCTGGCGCCTACAAGTTCGTGATCACACCCGGTGAGCGCACGGTGATCAAGGTGCAGAATGTGCTGTTTCCTCGCAAGGACATCGAATTACTGGGCGTCGCGCCGCTCACGAGCATGTACTTCTACGGTGAAAACATGACCCGACCGACTGGTGAGTGGCGTCCTGAGGTCCATGATTCGGACGGGCTGCTTATTCAGGACAGATTGAGCGGCGAATGGCTCTGGCGTCCGCTGCTGAATCCGCAGACACTCGAGATGGACTACTTCAAAACCGACAACATTGGTGCTTTCGGCCTGATTCAGCGCGCCGATGACTTCGATGAGTTTCGCGATATGGAAGCTCATTACGAGAAGCGTCCGAGCATGATGGTTCGGCCAGTCGAAGGTTGGGGCAAAGGCTCGATCGTGCTGACTCAACTCCCGACCGACAATGAGACCAATGACAACATCGTCGCCTTCTGGAAGCCCGGTCAGCCCGTCAAGGCTGGCTCCGAGTTCAGCTTTGCATACGACGTTATCGTTGGATCCAACGATATTGAAGATATTGATACCGGAAAGGCCCGCCATACCTTTGTCGGTGACGGCAACCGGATCGGTGGTGGTGATACCAAGGGTGCCTATCGTTTCATCGTGGATTTTGAAGGCGGGGCGCTCTCCGAACTGGGGTCTGATGCGAAGGTCCTCAGTCAGGTTTCTGCGTTCAATGGTGCGGAGCTCATCGAGCATTATGTTCAGTACAACCCCACCACCAAGCAGTGGCGCCTGTCGATCCTTGCCAAACCCGCGGCCAATCAGTCGCTCAATCTGAGGGCCTATCTGAAGCGTGAGGATGATAACGCGGCATTGACCGAAACATGGACCTATCGGCTGCCGTGGAATAACACCATTCTCGACAACAAATGAACTCTGCAGCGCTCAACCTTGGTCAGAACGGCGCTGAGCAGTCGAGCGATGAGCGTCGGGGTCACCACCCTGTATCGCTCGAAATCAGCGAGTATGCGCTCAGCGTTGCTATTTCCTATCTCAAGTCACGGCGAGTGGACTTCAATCTGGAGCTGCGGCAGGCGGTGCTCTCGATTGTTTCGGACTGTTTGAAAGCTGAATCCAGTAGCGAAATGATGAGCACATTGATCGACGAGCTTGACCGGCGCTTCAGCCATCAACTGCCACCGGCAGCCGAGGCGATGCCGCCGCTCAACAGGGGTAGTATCGGCTATGACTGAGGCCAGTATGGTCTACAAGCCATCGAACGAGCGCCCCTGGAAACGTGTCGTCGGCCTGCGGCGGCTGATTTTGACAACACTGGTGCTGCTACAGACAGTGTTTGCGGCGACTATGCTCAAGGATCTCCTGCCTTACCGGGGGGAGGATGGGCTCGAGATCGCCATCATCGTGGTATTTGCCATCCTGTTCTGCTGGATATCGATAGGCTTCTGGCTGGGCATCTTTGGTTTTATGCTGCGGCTGCGCGGTGGTGACCCGCACTCACTGATGGGCGCTTCAAGCGAGGCGCAGCGTCAGCAAGTGCCATTTGCCAGAACGGCTGTGCTCATGCCGATCTATAACGAACCGGTCGACCGCTCGCTGGGTGGCCTGGCCTCTGTGTACAAGTCGATCGAAGCGACCGGCGCACTGGCACATTTCGACTTCTACATCCTGTCGGACAGCCGCGATCCCGAGGTCTGGCTGGCCGAGCAGGCTGCGTGGTACGACCTGACACAATCCCTGAACGCCGGCGGAAAACTCTTCTACAGACGCCGACCGCTCAACCAGAACTACAAGAGCGGTAATGTCGCGGATTTCTTCCGCCGCTGGGGCAAGAACTATCGCTATGCGGTCGTGCTGGACGCTGATTCGCTGATGGCGGGCGACACACTCACGACCATGGTTCAGCTGATGCAGCTGAACCCGAAGGTGGGGATTCTTCAGACTGCACCGTCGCTGATCAATGCACAAAGTGTCTTCGCCAAGGCGCAGCAGTTCGCCAATCGGCTGTACGGACCGATCTTCACGAGTGGGTTGGCGGGCTTGCAGCTGGGCGAGGCCGTGTTCTGGGGACACAACGCCATTATCCGCGTCGATGCGTTCATGAAACACTGCGGGCTCAAGAAGCTGCGTGGCTTTGGCTTGTTCAAAGGCCCGATTACCAGTCACGACTTTGTCGAAGCGGCCTATATGGGGCGTGCCGGCTATGAAGTGTGGCTGGAACCGGAGCTGACGCACTCCTACGAGGAGTCGCCGCCTTCGCTGGTCGACGAGCTGACCAGGGACAAGCGCTGGGCAAAAGGCAACCTGCAACATATCTGGATCATGCTCGGTGCGCGTCGCCTCAAACTGGCCCACAGACTGGCTTTTCTCAATGGGATTATGTCGTATGTGACATCGCCGATCTGGTTCATCTTCCTTGTGCTGACGACCGTCGCAGCTGCAAGGCTTTACCTCCTGCCGATCGACTATTTTCCCGAGGCCTATAGTCCTTATCCCCTCTGGCCGCGCTGGGAGCCTGACCAGGCGATGTGGCTGCTGGCGCTGATAGCCTGCCTGCTGTTTGCACCGAAATTGCTCGCACTGCTCGATGCGGTGGTGCAGGGCGAGATCAGGCGCTTCGGTGGGCTGCGGTCGGCCTTCAAGAGCCTGCTCGGAGAGATCATGCTCAGTATGCTGCTGGCCCCTGTGCGAATGCTCAGCCATACCCGCTCGGTACTCGAAGGCTTGTTCAATCTCAAGCTTTCCTGGGCGGGACAGAACCGCTCTGATGAACTGCGCTGGCGCGATGCCATCGTGAATCAGGCGCCCGGTTCGATACTGGCCATTGCCTGGGCCGGGTTCGCCTACTGGCTGGACACCGCATTCTTCTGGTGGTCACTGCCGGTCGCCGTGCCACTGATACTTGCAGCACCTACTTCGGTACTGAGCAGCCGAGTGCGGCTAGGACGTTTCGTGCACAGACATGGTTTCTTCCACACGCCGGAAGAGGCGGACCGGGACGAGCTCAGACGCATCCTGCCGAAAGTCACGCCTTCGAAACTTCGCCCTGTGCGCGGCGGACGCTTCGTGCAGGCGATCATAGATCCGGAGATCAACCACGTGCATCGCCTGCTCGGCCATCATCATCGTGGTGGTATCAAGGCTACCGTGCTCGCGACCCTGCGTCGGCGCTGTCTGCTGCATGGCGCAGAAGCCATGACCCGCAGCGAGGTGACCTCCCTGTTACAGGACCGGGAGTCCATGCTTTGGCTACATGAGCAGGTGTGGCGGTCTTCCCCCGACAGCGCCTGGTCGCCTTACCTGGTGCACCGAAGCGACGCGCGCGGTACCCTTGGCGCCTCAAATTAAGCCAGATCGTCATATGACCAGATAGTCATATGACCAGAAACTAGAGGAGGCGCCAATGACTGCACCTGAACAAGCCCCGGTTGTCATGGGGATACCGAACTGCGATAGCGTGAAGAAGGCCCGTCGCTGGCTCGAAGAGCGATCAACTGCCTATGAGTTCCGTGATGTTCGCAAGCAGCCGCTGTCCACCGAGGAAGTGGCGTCGCTCCTCGCCCAGACAGGTGCTGCCGCCTTCGTCAACAGGCGAAGTAGCAGCTGGCGTACGCTCGACCAGCGTGCGCGTGATGTCGTCGAAACAGCCATAGAGCGGCAAGATGATCCTGCCGCGCAGGCCAGCCTGGTTGCATTGATGACCGACAACCAGACCATGATCAAGCGGCCGGTGCTGGTTCTGCGCAATAGAGCAAGTACCGGATTTTCAGCCGAGGGCTGGGAGAAGACCTTCGCCGAACGATCTGATTGAAAGTTCACATCATCTCCGCGTTTTTTGTGTGCTAGGATACGCGCCATCAAAAGTGGGCCTGGTCAACCAGACCGGAGCCACAAGACTGTTTTATCGGAGGCAGTGACTGAATGACGTCTAATACGGTTGATGTTTTGCTGATTGGAGCTGGTGTCATGAGCACCACGATGGGCATGATGCTGAAATTGCTCGATCCCAGTCTGAAAATAACCATGGTGGAGCGTCTTGACCACGTCGCTCATGAAAGTACCGATGGCTGGAACAACGCAGGCACTGGCCATGCCGCCTATTGCGAGCTGAACTATACGCCGCAGGGCAGGGATGGCTCGATCGACATCAAGAAGGCCATCAACATCAATGCGGCATTCGAAGTGTCACAACAGTTCTGGTCTTACATGGTGAAGCAGGACATCCTTCCGGATCCGAGCAGCTTTATCAATCGTGCACCTCATCTCAGCTTCGTCTGGGGCGAAAAAGACGTGGCCTTTCTGCGCAAGCGCTATGAAATCATGAGCGCACATCATCTGTTCGCCGACATGGAGTACTCTGAAGATCCGAGAACCCTGCGGGAGTGGATGCCGCTGGTCATGAATAACCGTGATCCCATGCAGCGCGTGGCGGCGACCCGCGTCAATTATGGCGCAGACGTCGATTTCGGCTCGCTGACTCGTGGCATGGCCAAGCACCTCAAGGCACACGATAATTTCTCCTTGCTGCTGAGCCACTCGGTCAAGGATATAACGCGCAGGAAGGATCACTGGGCGGTCCTGGTCGATGATCACCGCAAGAACATGGCCCGTGAGATTCGTGCCAAGTTCGTCTTCATCGGCGCCGGGGGCGGCGCACTGCCGCTATTGCAGAAATCTGATATCACCGAGGCAGAAGGCTATGGCGGCTTCCCGGTGAGCGGGCAGTGGCTGGTCTGCAAGAAGCCGGAAATCGTCAAGCAGCATTATGCCAAGGTTTACGGCAAGGCTGCTGTCGGTGCACCACCGATGTCTGTGCCACACCTCGACACCCGCATCATCGACGGCGAATCCGCACTGCTGTTCGGGCCGTTTGCAGGGTTCACCACGCGATTTACCAAGGAGAAGGGCTCGATATTCGACCTTTTTTCCTCGATGAAACGCGACAATTTCAAGGCAATGCTCCATGCCGGCCTGGATAATTTCGATCTTACCCGTTATCTGGTCGGCGAAGTATTCCAGTCGCAGAAGACACGGGTCGACACACTGCGAAACTTCTTTCCTGAGGCTCGCGACGAAGACTGGCATCTGGCGGAAGCCGGTCAGCGCGTGCAGATTATCAAGAAAGACCCGGTGAACGGCGGTAAACTCGAGTTCGGAACCGAAGTCGTGGCATCGGCAGATGGCTCTTTGGCCGCTTTGCTTGGTGCATCGCCTGGCGCGTCCATCGCAACACAGACTATTATAGATGTTCTCGAACGCTGTTTTCCGAAGCGGATGGCCACCGAAGCCTGGCAAAACCGGCTCAGGGAGATCGTCCCCTCCTACGGAGAATCGCTGGTCGATGATCCGGAGCTGTTGAAACGAATTCGGCCGGCCAGTCTGAAGACATTGGAACTTGACCCAGTCTAGTTTACAATACCGGCCCTCGAAAACGTCCTCGTCCAAATACTATACAGAAGAGCGCGCTAATGGTTGATCTATCCAAGTACAGAAACATCGGCATCTTTGCACACGTCGATGCAGGCAAAACGACTACCACTGAACGAATTCTCAAGCTCACTGGTCGTATTCACAAGACGGGCGAGGTGCACGACGGCGCAGCGACGACTGACTTTATGGAACAGGAGCAGGAGCGGGGTATCACTATCCAGTCTGCTGCCACCACCTGTTACTGGGATGGTCACCGGATGAACATCATCGACACACCGGGTCACGTCGACTTTACGGTTGAGGTTTATCGCTCACTGAAAGTACTCGACGGCGGTATCGGTGTGTTCTGTGGCTCTGGCGGTGTTGAGCCGCAGTCAGAGACCAACTGGCGCTATGCCAACGAATCTGAAGTTGCGCGAGTTATCTTCGTCAACAAGCTTGACCGTCTCGGTGCGGATTTCTTCCGCGTTGTTGCGCAGGTCGAGGACGTACTTGGCGCGCGTCCGCTCGTCATCACGCTGCCTATCGGCCGTGAAGAACACTTCAAGGGCGTCGTCAACCTGATCGACATGAAAGCTTACATCTGGGACGACAGTGGTCTGCCAGAAAACTTTGAAATCACTGATATTCCGGAAGACATGAAGGCTGACGCTGCCAAGTGGCGCGAGAAGCTGATCGAGACTGCCGTTGAGCAGGACGATGATCTGATGGAAAGCTATCTGGACGGCACCGAGCCAACAGAAGAGCAGCTGCGCCTGTGTATCCGCAAGGGCACCATCAAGCTCGATTTCTTCCCCACCTTCTGTGGTTCTGCGTTCAAGAACAAGGGCATTCAGCTGGTGCTGGACGGCGTTATCGACTTCCTGCCGAGCCCGACTGAAGTTGTGCCACAGCCTGAAGTTGACGAGACCGGTGCAGAAACAGGCAAGTTCGCGATCGTTGATGCTGACAAGCCGCTTCGTGCCCTGGCGTTCAAGATCATGGACGACCGTTTCGGTGCGCTGACCTTCGTTCGTATCTATTCTGGCAAGATCCAGAAGGGCGACACGATCATGAACGCCTTTACCGGCAAGACTGAACGCGTTGGCCGCATGGTCGAAATGCATGCGAACACCCGTGAAGAGATCGAGTCGGCTCAGGCTGGTGACATCATTGCCATCGTTGGTATGAAGAACGTTCAGACCGGTCACACCCTGTGCGACCCGAAGAACCCGGCCACTCTCGAGCCGATGGTGTTCCCTGAGCCAGTTATCTCCATCGCTGTTGCACCGAAAGACAAGGGTGGATCAGAGAAGATGGGTATTGCCATTGGCAAGATGGTTGCTGAAGACCCGACCTTCCAGGTCGAGACTGATGAAGACAGCGGCGAAACCATCCTCAAGGGCATGGGTGAGCTTCACCTGGATATCAAGGTCGACATCCTCAAGCGAACCTACGGTGTTGAACTGGTCGTTGGTAAGCCACAGGTTGCATACCGTGAGACGATCAACAAGCGTACCGAAGACAGCTACACGCACAAGAAGCAGTCTGGTGGATCTGGTCAGTTCGGTAAGATCGATTACATCATCGAGCCGGGCGAGCAGAACTCTGGCTACGTGTTTGAGTCCAAGGTTGTTGGTGGTAACGTTCCGAAGGAATTCATTCCTGCAGTCGAGAAGGGCTTCAAGATGATGATGGGTGAAGGTCCTCTGGCCGGTTACCCTGTTCTCGACGTGAAGGTTATCCTGATGGACGGTGCGTACCACGCAGTCGACTCCTCGGCACTGGCTTTCGAGATTGCTGCCAAGGCGGCTTTCCGTCAGACCATGCCAAAGGCTGGCCCTCAGTTGCTTGAGCCAATCATGAAGGTTGATGTCTTCACTCCGGAAGATCACGTAGGTGATGTTATCGGTGACCTGAACAGACGTCGCGGCATGATCAAGGCTCAGGAGCCAGGTGCTACAGGCGTGCGGATCAAGGCTGAAGTACCACTGAGCGAGATGTTTGGCTATATCGGACATCTGCGTACAATGACTTCGGGTCGTGGCCAGTTCTCAATGGAATTCGCGCATTATCTGCCATGCCCGAATAACGTTGCCGAGCAGGTTATTGCTGAAGCCAAGGAGCGTAAGGCTAACGCCTAAAGCGCTTGTCTGCTGCTCCCCGCTAACGTTTAGCGGCGAGTAGCACTATAAAAAAACCGCCAACAGGCGGTTTTTTTATGCCCTGGTTTTGGTCAGGCTTTGAGTTCCGCTACCAGCTCGCGCTTGAGTATTTTTCCAGTCGCGGTCATTGGCAGGCTCTCGCGAATTTCGAACTGGCGGGGATACTTATGGCCTGCCATATGAGCTTTCGACCACGCTACCAGCTCCTCAGGACTGGCCTGCTGACCGGCCTTGAGGATGATGCAGGCACGCACCTCTTCCCCGTACTGTTCGTCCGGCACACCGATGACAGCAGCCAGTGAAATGGCCGGGTGAGTCAGCAATACTTCCTCTATCTCACGTGGATAGACGTTGTAGCCACCGCGAATGATCATGTCCTTCAAGCGGTCGACGATAAAAATATAGCCTTCTTCATCGATGTAGCCGATGTCACCAGTGTGGAACCAGCCGTTCTTCAGCGCCTTGGCGGTGGCCTCAGGCTTGTTCAGATAGCCTTTCATGACGTTATGGCCGCGGATACAGATCTCGCCGTGTTCATTGGCTGGAACCTCAGAATTGGCGTCGTCGAGAATGCGAACTTCCACCCCCCAGATTGGCAGCCCGACCGAACCAGGCTTTCGTGGATGACTCAGCAGGTTGAAGCACGCGACTGGGGATGTTTCTGATAAGCCATAGCCTTCGAGAATGGGAACATCGAACTTCTCTTCGAAGCCTTTCAAGACCTCAAGTGGCAGGGAAGAACCGCCACTGCCGCAGAGCCTGAGATGACTGCGGATCTTGTCAACCTGGTCAGGGCTTATGTCGACTCCATTGAGCAGCGCCCAGTACATAGTTGGCACACCGCAGAAGACCGTGATTTTCTCGGCAATCATGAGCTCGACCACCACTTTTGGATCGAAGCGGGGTACCAGCACCATTGTATTGCCGTTAAGCAGGCTGCCACACATCTGCACAGTCTGGCCAAAGGTGTGAAATAGGGGCAGGGTGATAAGCTGTCTGTCCTCTGCGACGGCTTCACTCAGGCGACCGAACATGATCGCGTTCAGCAGGATGTTTGCGTGAGTCAGCTCGGCGCCCTTGGGTTTGCCGGTCGTGCCAGAGGTGTAGAGAATAACGACAGTGTCGATAGCCTCACTATCGATGTGAGGGTTGTCGGTGCCAGCGGTCATGAGGCTTGAGTGACTGGCAATTCCATCCTGACCGATAGCACTGCTTACCAGTGACTGGCCGCTTTCAATCAGCCAGAGATGCGTGCAGCTGGTCGTCTTGCGGAAAGCATCGACTGCGGCACGGCCAATTGGCACATCCTGGCTACCTTCAAAAGCAATATAGGCCTTGGCTGCGCTGTCTTCGAGATGATAGGCGACCTCATCGGCGTTGAGCAGTATGTTCAGGGGCACTACCGTACAGCCAGCTTTTATGATGCCGAAGTAGGCTATGGGAAACCACGGCAGATTAGGACAGCTGAGTGCCACTCGATCGCCTGGTCTCAGTCCTGCGGCGACAAGACCGTTAGCCAGGGTGTCACAACTAACCTTGAGCTCGGCGAAGGTGATGCGTTTTTCGCCACAAACGATGGCCGTCTTGTCAGGGAAACTGCGAGCCGCTTCATCGATGAGCACAGACAGTGAAAGCATTGGTCACCTCAAAATTGTTCTTGTAGCAGCTGACTATACGGGATATCTGCGGTGAAACAAGGGCCCGGCCTGGCTCAGTCTGGCGCTTGAAGTTCGTCAGGTCCAGGTTCAGCAATCTGGTAGCCCTGCAGGAAATCTACGCCAAGCTCGCGCAGCCGAGCCTCGACAGCCGGATCACTCACGGCGCCTGCAATGGTTTTCAATCCCATCGTGTGCCCAACGTCATTGACGAAGCGAACACTCTGCTCATCCAGCGGACTCCTGAGCATTTTTTCGATAAACCAGCTGTCAATCTTCAGGTAGTCCACACCGAGTTGTTGCAGGTTGGCAAATTCGCTGATGCTCATACCGAAATGCTGCAATGTAATCTGCAGACCGAAGCTCTTCATGCGCTGAATGAACTGCCGGCTTGTCTCAGGATTCTGCAAGACTGTGTTTTCTGCCAGTTCGAAGCACAGTGCCTCTGAGTTCACACCTCGTTCAGCCACGAGCGCTATGACGCGATCGGCGAAATTCTCCTCGTTCAGGCTCTGAGCGGAAAGGTTGATCGCGTAGACTTCCTTGTTTTGCTGTTCAGGGTCCTGTATCTGCAACTTGTTGACGACCGCCTCGATAACCCAGAAATCGATCGCCGCTATGAGGCCAAAGCGCTCGGCAGCCGGCAGAAAGGCTGCGGGAGAGATCAGCTGACCTTCGTCGTCCAGTCTGATCAGGACTTCCCTCAGTCGTATAGTGGAAGAGGCGTCGTCCACCGCCACGATTGGCTGGTACAACAGTACAAAGCGGTCATGCCGCAAGGCCAGTTGTAGACGCTGCTTCCAGTTGGTGTTGAGCTGTAGCTGTTCACCCTGACTATTGCCACCTTCGTACACGACGACCTGACCACGACCACTGGATTTTGCCTTGTATGCCGCCTCGTCTGCGGCCGTCATGATCTGCTTGGCATTGCCGCTTTTTCTATCGATAGGCACGAGACCGATACTGGTGCCGAAGCGGAAGCTCTGACCCTGACTGAAGAAGCGGAAGTCACTCGCGGCTTGCACGATGCTCTGGGCTACCTGCAAGGCATCCTTCACCTGGCAGTGTTCGAGAATGACTGTGAATTCATCGCCACCCAGTCTGGCAAGCGTGTCACGGTCACGGATCTGCTGACTGAACAGTCTCGATAGCTGAATGAGCACTTCATCCCCAGCCGCGTGGCCACAGCTGTCATTGACGATCTTGAAGTGGTCCAGGTCGATAAAGAGCAGGGCACTCTGCACGTTATGTTCATGGGCATCGGCAATGGTGCGCTCCAGGCGCTCGTTGAAGCCCTGCCGATTGACGAGCCCGGTCAGCTCGTCATGGTAGGCCTTGCGCTCGAGGTCAGCCTGGATGGCCTTGCGTCGGCTGATATCCCGCATGTTGCCCGCAAAGAACTCAACGCTGCCATCCGGTGCATAGTGCGCTTCGAGCACCAGCGAGACCGGCACTTCGCGGCCACCCTGAATCAGGATCGAAATATCGCCGCGCCAGCCACCGTGTGATGTGGCGTAGGGAAATGCTTCCGAGTTCAGTACTGATATCGCCCAAGGCGGCGTGAAGTCATAGATATTGAAATCCATATCCGGCAGCACGTCGGCAGTCAGGGCGTCGAGGGTGGCCGGGGTGATTAATGAACGGCCGCGGTAATTCAGGTAGCTGATATAGCCGGTTTCATCACAGAAAAAGATGATGTCGGAGGTGCTCTCCATCGCAGCAATGAGCTGGCGCTTGGCTACCAGTGCTGCCTGCCGCGCCGTCACGTCCCGCCCAGCTACGTAGATCTGATGGTGTTCCGGTACCGTTATGAAGGCCCATTCAAGGGTGAGCTCCCCGCCGTTGGCACCGTGCGTCAGGAATTCCTGGGTAAGCGGCGTCTCCTGCTTGTCACGCAGCGTGGCGAGCAAGGTCTGCAGGGCCTCGTGCTCTGAGGCAAGCAGAACGTTGGCAAATGGCTTGTTCAGCAGCGCCGCGGGCTCGCAGCCAAAAAGCTGACGGGTGGCGGCGTTGATCCGGAGAAACTGGCCGTTACCATCGAGGATGCAAAGAACATCAGGTGCGAGATTGAAAAAACGGCTTAGTTCCTTCTCGGCCTGAGCCTGCTTGATCAGTGCAGACTGTAGTGACGCGTTGACGATAGCCAGGGTGCTCGCGCGCTGACGCAGCGCGAACCAGTAGGCCACGATCATCGCGATCAGTGCGGAAATGAGCAAGCCGCCCACGAGAATGAAAGTCGGTCTCGTGATGACGACGCTCGACTCGAATGAGGGTAGCGAAGAGAACTTCAGCGTCCAGTTATTCTTGGCAAAACGAAAGCGCGAGGCATGTACGAAACTGGGTTCTGCGAGCTCGTCCAGACGATGCGGCAAGTCGTTTTTCGAGTGCGGCTGAGCAGGCTCGCCGTCGGGGGTCGCGGTGAGGCTGTCAAATATCAGGGTGCCCTGGTCACTCTGGCCATCGAATATCTGCAGGCGCAGCAGGCGGAAGTTATCTTCACCCATGAGGCCCCACACCAGGTCATTCATCCTGAAGGGGATGAAAACGAAACCTCGTAGCTGATCCTCACGCATGGGTCTGGTGAAACCAGCACCATCGAAAGCTCTGCCTTCAGAGTCCGAATACACCGGTGCGTAGACAAGAAAGCCCAGCTGAGTGTCGACCAGGGTCTCCTGTACCAATGTCACCGTATCGGACATGATAGGGCGACCCTGTTCGCGCGCACGATCCATTGCGCGTCGTCTCGTCTTTTCGGAATACATGTCGAAGCCGAGCGCGCGCGCATTGCGCATATCGGCCGGTTCCAGTAGCACGATTGGCGTCGAAAAAGCCTGATCGGTCGCCGGCCAGACGACAAAATCCTTATTGCCGGCAGCACGATGATTGCGCTCGAAACGTGGCCGCTCGTCTGTGGGTATGTACGGGGCGTAGCCGAGCCCCTGAGCGCCTGGGTAATTTTTCTCCAGCCGCGCAGTCTCGACATAGCGGCGCCAGTCATCAACGCTGATATAGGCGTCAGCGGCGAACAGGCCAACGCCGCCCATCAACAGCTTCTCATAGGAAAGCATGCCTTTCTCGATGAGGACGGTGCGGAGCTCCACCCGACGCTCGAACTGCAGTCTCGCGTAGTCTTCGGCGGCGTCTTTTTCCTGATGGTAGACCAGTGCGGTCAGCGCGGCGCAGATCAGGAACGCAACGGTGACAATCACGCCGGTCGAGGCTTTGCCATGCTGTCGATGTGGCGTCCGCTGCCGACTCGCGGCCAGGCGGTTTGCATCGGACGGATCTGGTAGAGTGGACATCGCCATTGAACTGCTCGTGGTGACTCGTGACTGAAGTTGTTGCAGGTTCTTATGAGTGCTGCGTAAGTAGTTCTTTCCGCTCGAATCTGCAGCTTATTGATCTACTATAGTCCTCCCTGCCGGCTTGTGTACGGCCCGGCAGAAATAAGTTCTGAAATAAAACCGGCCAGATGAGCGCTCATAACTGACGCTGCTGGCGCTGAAACAGCATTCACCGCGCCGTATCGCGGCTCCACTTTGAACGAGGTTACATGCAAGTCGAAGCCATTTCCCGAGCGGGTCCGGGGCTACTACACTTTTTCCGGCCGTATCGATACTGGTTACTGGGCATCCTGCTCACCTGGATACTGACAGGCCTGGCCATGGTAGCCATAGGCCTGCTGCTTGCAGAGGCGCACGATGGGTTCCCGACACGGCCGGTTATTCTGATTGGCGCTGCGGTATATGCCGTCGTGCTCTTGCGCTATTTCGCCGTCACATCGGTAGGCGAGCGCATTGCTGCCGATGTCAGGACGGCGATTCATGCCAAGCTGCATCGCCTGCCGACGGAGCAGATCGATCGTCTGCACGGGGGCGATGTGCAACAGAGGATGTCCGGTGATCTCGCCACCTGCCATGCCTTTCTGACCAGCAATGCGTCCATACTCATGCGCAATGCCTTCCTGTTTGTCGCGGCCTTTATCAGTGTACTGGTTCTTGACTGGCAGCTGGGCCTGTTTCTGGCCGGTGTATTCGCGCTCATCATAACACTATTAGTGCGTCGCTCGCGCTTGCGGCAGACCTCGCTGGCGGCTGAGAATCGCCGTGGCGAGTTGAGCAACTACCTGCTGGAGACGCTCTCGACTATGCGCATTATACGGGCCTACGACGCAGCACCCTCTGACAGCCATCGTTTCAACACCGCCAACAGCTCGGTATTGCAGACACTGCTGAAGATCCTGCGCAAGCGCATGATAACGAATATCCTCACCGTCACTTCGCTTGTGATTTTCGTCACCGTCTTTCTGATTTTCACCGACCGGAGTGTCGAAGCATTACAGGCCACATCCACCACCGCCGGTGCCAGGAAGTTGTCGTTGTTGTACTTCTTCGGGCTGCTCGGGCTGTCTTCTGCCTCCATGATAGAGGCGGGCATGCGCTGGGTCGAAACCAGTGCCGCGGCCACTCGCATCGGCTATCTGCTGTCATTACCCGATCAGCCAATCGGCGATAGAACCTTGCAGCCGCTCGAGCCCGGCCCCCCCGAAATACGCTTCGAGGCGGTAACTTACCACCATCCGGCGTCTGGGCGCTCTGCAAGACCAGCTGCCGCGCTGCAGAACGTTTCTTGTCGCTTGCCGGGCGGCAAGCTGACTGTGATGGTCGGACCGACAGGCAGTGGCAAGAGCACCTTCATCGATGTCTGCCTGAACAACATCAGCCCGGAAACCGGCGAGGTGTTCTGGAACGACACCAGTCATGCTGAACTCGATGCAGCGAGCCTGCGCGCCCGCACCGCTCTGGTCGACCAGGACGTGCTGATTCGTTCGGAAAGCCTGCGTGACAATGTGCTTTTCGGCAGGCCGCTGAATGAAGAGAGCCTGCAGCGGGCTTATGAACAGAGCCAGCTGGAAGAGGTGCTGGCCAGACTGCCGGAGCGTGATCTCACGCCAGTCGGTGAAGGCGCGGCGGTGAGGCTGTCGATGGGGCAGAAGCAGCGGCTTGCGATTGCACGGGCGCTGTATGCGAGGCCCTCTCTGGTCCTGCTGGATGAGCCGACTTCTGCACTCGATGCCCTGACCGAGGCGGCGATCCTGAAATCTCTGGTTGCGCTCCGCGGGGAGGCGACTGTCCTCATTGTGGCGCATAGACTGGCCGTTGTGCCGTATGCCGATCATATCATCGTGCTTAAAGACGGCAAGGTCGATGCCGAAGGCAGCCTGTCTGAGGTCATGGCAGGTTCCACGCTGTTCGCTGAGCTCATGGCAAGCCTTCGCGATACCGATTTTGATCAGACCCGCATCTCGTGAGCTACCGGGACCTCATTCACAGCATGTCTACACGCAGTTACTTTTTGTGACAGTGCAGTATCGGGCGCAACTGTAGAATTAGTCTCAGCTGACAGGCAAGTGCCGGTTCAGGCAGGCATTCGGAGAGCAAAGCATGGGATTGAATACAGCGAAGGTCACAGCACTGGCCCTTCTGAGCGCGCTTGCGATAGGCTGTAGTGACAGTGATGACAGCAGCATTTCGGGTAATACAGGTACCTTGTCGCTCAGTCTGACTGATGCGCCTGTCGATAACCTACTTTCAGTCTTCATAACCTTCACAGGCGTGTCGCTGCAGGCTGCTGGCGGTGAAAGAACCGATGTTGTCTTTCCTGAGCCGAAGACCTTTGACATGCTGACGCTGCAGAATGGCGAGTCGGCCACCTTGCTTGACGATGTCGTGCTGCCCGCGGGCCGCTATGCCTGGATGCGCCTAGACCTGAGCGAAGCCGAGGGTGCGCTCTATGTCAGGGACAACGTTGGCGGGCAGTATCCGCTCTCGATACCCTCTGGTGCGCAGACGGGACTGAAGCTGGTGAGTGGGTTTACCATACTGGCTAACGGACAAAGCGACTTCACCATCGACTTCGATTTACGCAAGTCGGTTACCCTCACTGGCAGCGCGTCGTCGCCTGGGGACTATATCCTGCGACCAACGCTGCGCCTTGTAGACAATGCAGAAGCTGGAGCCATCGGCGGGCAGGTCAGTACCGCCGTCACACCAGGCGTATGCGCCAACCCTCAGATTTTTGGCGGTGTGGTCTACATCTTCGAAGGTGCCAATGCCTCAGTGGATGACTATGACGCCGATTCCGCTGGCGCGCTTGTAGCGGCGCCCGTGACCGACGCTGACGGAGATGGCACGTTCAACTTTCTCGCAGCCTTTCTTCCTGTAGGCGACTATACCGTCGCCTACACCTGTGAGGTCGACAATTTAGGTGTCGACGAAAGCCTCGTGTTCACCACACCGGTCAATATCACCGTGTCGGCTGGCGCCAGCGCGACAGTCACGCTCTGACCAGGTCTCATATCCAAGCTCTGTTTTCTCGACACTAACTGGCCTGCAGGAGGTGAATGCTGAACAGCTGTTCGTCAGCCACCCAGCTGTTCTCGCAGCGCCAGCCAGCCTGCTCCGCCAGCCTGCAGAAGCCTTCGATTGAGTACTTATGCGAGTTCTCGGTATGGATCGACTCGCCAGCCTGAAAATTGAAGGTCTTACCGGCTACGCGAATCGTCTGTTCGCAACGGCTCACCAAATGCATCTCGATTCGACCTTCTTCCTCATTGAAGCGTGCCTCGTGGGAAAAGTTGTCGATCTCTATCTCGGCGCCAAGCTCTCGCTGGAGTCGTTCGAGTAGGTTCAGATTGAAGGCTGCGGTGATGCCCTGGGCGTCGTCATATGCGGGTATGAGCACATCCGGCGACTTGAGTGTATCTACACCGATAAGCAGATAGTTGCCGCTGCCAAGCGTCTCTGCCGCCGTTTTAAGAAAGGCAATGGCTTCTTCGTGAGTCAGGTTGCCGATCGTCGAGCCGGGGAAGAAGCCCAACCGCTTCGGCTGGCGAGTCTGACCTTCCACGGCTGCAAGATCTACGGTATCGGTGAAGTCGCCAACTACCGGGACCACATCGAGCTTTGGAAAGCGTGCATCAAGGCGTTGGCAGTGGTGGAGCAGAAAAGTCTCGGACACATCGATCGGCAGGTAGCGCCGAACCTTGCCCATGTGCTTCAGCAGTTTCTCCACCTTCGTGCAATTGCCGCTCCCGAACTCGACGATCTCGGTCACGTCCGGCAGCAGCGACTTCAGCGCTTCCGCCACACCGTCGAGCATGGCTACCTCGGTACGTGTAGGATAATACTCAGGCAACTCGCAGATCTTCTCGAACAGCTCCGATCCTCTACGATCGTAAAAATACTTGCTGGGCAGGCGCTTCTGAGCTTGGCTAAGGCCATCGAGGACGTCCGCCAGCAGCGCGTCACGAGCAGGATCGTCATAATCTTCTGTCACAACTGGCTCGGATTGAAGGCTCACCTTCCGGGCTACACAATCATCGGTCATCATATTTCCCAATACGGCTTCAGTCATTTCACTCGTCCTTGGCCAGTCTCAGGCCTGTAGCCTGCCAGCGCTGATGTGGGTAGAAAAAGTTTCGGTAGGTAGGGCGGATAAGGGCGGCGGGACTGGTAAATGCGCCACCGCGGAGCACGAACTGGCCGCACATGAACTTGCCGTTGTACTCTGCGAGCGCGCCGTCGAGCGGTTTGAAGCGGGGGTAGGCGGCATAGGGGCTACGGGTCCACTCCCATACGCTGCCGAACAAAGCTTCGAACTCACCGTCAGTCGCACTGCCGGCTCGTCCTGGCAGCCAGATCCCGCTTTCCTGAAAGCGCCCTCGAACATGCTGGTCAGCTGCGACTGCCTCCCATTCGAACTCATCCGGAAGACGGGCACCGGCCCAACGCGCAAAGGCATCGGCCTCGAAATAGCTGATATGACTCACATATTCGTTGAGCTCGAGTTCGCGCTCCCCATGGGGCGTATAACGCAGCCATCGATCGCCGCTCTGTCGCCAGTACAGGGGCGCCTCCCAGCCTGCGGCCTTTACCTTGGCCCAGCCATCGGAAAGCCAGAGTTCGGGGTTTCGATAACCATCCTCCGCCATAAATGCCAGCCATTCACCGTTGGTGACTGGTCGACTCGATAGAGAGAAAGGCTGCATAAGACGCTGATGCCGGGGACCCTCACAGTCGTATGCAAAATGGTCAACGGTCTTGGAGCCACCGGTAGCATCGGCGCCAAACGAGCGAATGCCGCCTTCGTGTTTCACCCACCGCATCGATGAGGCAGCTGAACCAGATTGTGACGGCGACGGCGCAGGTGCCGGCTTCCACTGCGGCAGCAATGGATGTTGGCTGAAGGCATGCAGCTGATCGGTCAATAGCAGCTCCTGATGCTGCATCTCATGATGACAGCCCAGCATGGTACGGGCCAGTACCTCGCCACCTGAGTTGTCGTTAGTGCCGGGATCGGTCTCATCGAGCAAGCTGCGCATGGCAGCATCGACATGGTGTCGGTAGTCGATAATTTCATCACAGCTCGGGCGGCTCAGCATTCCCCGCAAGGGGCGGGGATGCCTATCTCCGATGGCTTCGTAGTATGAGTTGAACAGGTAATTGAAGTGATCGTTGAAGCAGCGATAGTTTCTGGAGAAAGGCTTGAGAATGAGTTCTTCGAAGAACCAGGTGGTATGGGCAAGATGCCACTTGGCTGGACTTGCATCTTCCATGGACTGGAGACACATGTCTTCATTGCTAAGACCTTCTATCAAATCGAGGGTGGCTTGTCGAACAGCAGTAAATTGATCTGCTGGGCTTGAAGTCGAACGATTTTGACGCTGAGGGGATAACGAGCTGGCACTCTCCTGGAGGTCGAACATTTTTCTGTGATCTCTCGGGCTGGGTTGCAGAGGGAGTGTACGCCGGCCCGTAGTATCTGGTTCAACTACCTATCCAGGCTCGTATTGCAGCGACGGCCTCTGCAGTACGGGCGCATAATTCGACCCTATTTGTGGCGGCAGCGGGCAACCCAGCAGCTCGCAGCTAATCTGTAGCAGTTCGTATTCAACTACGGCAATCTCACCGTCGTGCCGCACCGCCATGGCGCAGGCATCGATGACAGCTGGCTTGAGCAGTGGCGGGAGCTGTGCCAGTCGGCGCAGCGCTCGTTCCAGCCCTCGCGCTGTAGCACGCTCGCTAAACCTGAGTGAGAGCAAGGGGAACCATAGCGACGTGATGTGAGTGAACAAGTCTTCAGCGGCAGTAATGTGCGACGCCTCTGCCGTGTCTTTCGCCCCCAGACGACAGAACAGTGAGAGCAGATCTGCCAGTTCAGCAAGGACCTGCTCGTAACGCCTGACCCTTTTAATTCGAGCCTCTGGTAGCGACGGTGCAAGATGATGCACAAGATACATGATGAAGCATACCTGCAGCAGCCCGGCCGCAGGCGCCCGAGCTGCATCGGCAGACAGCTGTTTCAGCAGGCCCTGGCGGGCCTCCCCGGGCATCTGCTTCAGTGTGCCCGTCAGCCATTCCAGCAAGGGCAGTCTGGCGGCTTCACCAAGCCCGTGATCCTCGAGCGCCTTGAAGCCGCTGTCCATCAGTTCGACCAGCAGCACTGCGGCCGGGTCGATTTTGTCGAGTCGCTCACCGAACTGCTCCGTAAGCCCTGAGCGCACATCTGCGGCCCAGGCGAGCTCGGCTGCGCCCCATTGCGCAACCCGGGTGGATACAGCCTGGCTTGCTTGCGCCATGTCGGTACCTGAGCTTGCGGCAAGGGCCATGTAGTCTGCCGCGCTTTCTGTTGCACGATCTTTCGCTGCTCGCTGCCTGGCCAGCGATTGCTGATTCTTTTTGATGCGTACGCCACGCAGAAAGCCGGCATCAACTGCCGATATGCGAGCCTGCAGTGGGGGGTGTGAAGCCAACCAGCGATGGCTCGCAAGGCTCTCGCCGATACACATGTGATTCAGCTCCCCAGCCAGCGCGGCGTGCCGGAGGCCCGTGCCATGGCTGGCGCTCATCAGCTTGTATAGTGCCGCGGCGAGGCTGGCCGGTTGGCGGGTGTACTGCACCGATGACGCATCGGCAAGATACTCGCGCTGACGGCAGATTGCCGCCTGAATAACGCGGCCGGTCATTGTACCGATAGCGCCGGCCAGCCATAGCAGCAGGCCTAGAGGGAACAACCTGACATCGCCCCTGGTGTGCCTGCCGAACCAGTTTTGCCGGCGCTGCAACGACATCATGCTGCGACCAGTGCTGCCTACCATCATGATGCCGCCAAGCATGACCAGAATCCGACTGTTGAGCTTCATGTCTTCATGCGCAATATGACTGAATTCGTGTCCGACGACCGCCTGCAACTCGTCTCTCGTCAATGCTTCGACAAGACCCTGCGTGACGACCAGCACGGCATCGTCGCGAGTCAGACCAGCTACAAAGGCGTTGAGTCCAGCTTCCTGAGGCATGATGTAGAGTCGAGGTGGTGGCACCCCGGACGCTATGCTCATTTCTTCGACGACGTGAATGAGGCGCTGTACCTGTGGTGCCGACGATGATCGATCGACCAATTGACCACCAGCGGCAGCGGCCAGATGTTCACCACCCTTACGGATGGTCTCGCTGCGCGACCAGCTGCCGTAGAGAAACGCGGCAAGGCTGATCCCGGTAATGTAGCGCCCTTCGAGCTGCATCCACTGTGCAATGCTTCGTGGCTCCTCATAGAGCCATTGGTTCAGCGCCAGAAACGGCAGTACATTTACAGCCAGTAAAATGCCGATTACCGCCATCACGAAATAGATGCACAGCAGGGTGCTCAGGCGGCGTGCATTGTCCTGGTGCTGGAAGAAATCCATTTAGGGGGTGCCGAGATTAACCTTGACCGCCTGCCGGGCTGCTGGATCCTCAGTGGTGAATGGGCGTGTGGCCGTAAACCCACAGAAGCCAGCGATAAGATTACTTGGAAACTGCTCGCGATAAGTGTGGTAGACCATCACAGCATCGTTATAAGCCTGGCGTGCAAAACCAACCCGATTTTCGGTGCTCGAGAGCTCTTCCATGAGTTGGGATATGGCACTATCGGCCTTGAGGTCTGGATAGGCTTCTGCGACGGCATAAAAGCGGCCCATCGCCTTGTCGAGCACACCTTCGGCGGCACTCAAGGTGTCGATGGCCTTGCCATGACCAGGGTTTCTGGCAGCCGCCGCGGTAGCTGCCGTAGCGTTGTTCCGCGCCATCATGACCTGCTCCAGAGTAGTTCGCTCGTGGGTGAGGTAGGCCCGCGCCGACTCAACCAGATTCGGAATGAGGTCGTGCCGCCGCTGCAGTTGCACGTCTATCTGCGAAAACGCGTTCTTGAAGCGGTTTCGCAGGCTGACCAGGTGGTTGTACGTCGAGATCATGTAGATCAGCAGACCGCCAATCAGTGCCAGGACGATAAATTTTTCCATATTCATGACTGTGAATTCCTCAGCAGTGACACAGGGCGATAAACCGGTCTTGATCCAGTTTAGCATCAGGCGGCTGAATTACCGGTTCCAGGCGGCTTCTGCAGCAGCAGTCATGCACTCGGTCACAAATCGGAAAGCGCTTGTCACGTACACTCGGGAGGTGGTTTCCTATAACACTGCTCAACAATTACAAGCCGAGGCCAAACCGTGTCAGTTCAGTATCCAGCCGTAGACCCAGAAGGTCTGCTCGAGTTTTCAGTGGTATTTACAGACAGAGCGCTCAACCATATGTCTGCCACCTTCCAGGGCGTCATGCGGGATATTTCCAAGGTCATGCGTGAGGTCTATAACGCTGATGCTGTCGCTATCGTGCCCGGTGGAGGTACCTATGGTATGGAAGCTGTCGCCAGACAGTTTGCCAACGGTGCCACCTGTCTTGTCATACGCAATGGCTGGTTCAGTTACCGCTGGTCACAGATTCTTGAGGCCGGCACCATTCCTGAGGAAACCATCGTGATGAACGCCCGGCCGGTGGATGAGGATGCTCAACCTGCCTATGCGCCGCCAGCCATTGAAGATGTTGTGCGCACGATACGTGATGAGCAGCCGGCGGTCGTTTTCGCACCTCATGTTGAGACCGCTTCGGGCATGCTGCTGCCTGATGACTATCTCGCCCAGATGGGCGAAGCCGTACACGAATATGGTGGCCTGCTCGTGCTGGACTGCGTCGCCTCTGGTGCGCTGTGGGTCGATATGAAAGCCTGCCAGATCGATGTGCTGATCAGCGCACCGCAAAAAGGCTGGAGCTCATCGCCCTGCAGTGCGCTCGTTATGTTTAGCGAGCTGGGTTCGGAAAAGCTGGCGCAGACGAAGAGCACCAGTTTCGCCAACGATCTTGGTAAGTGGCGCCAGATCATGCAGGCCTACGAGGCCGGCGGCCACGCTTACCATGCCACTATGCCGACCGATGCGCTGGCGAGATTCCGCGACAATATGCTGGAGACGCAGCGAACTGGCTTTGGTCGCATGAAAGAGGCCCAGATCGAACTGGGGCGGCGGGTCCGCGAGCTTTTTGCCAGGTATGATTTCAAAAGCGTGAGCGCAGCGGCCTATGCTGCGCCTGGCGTCGTGGTCAGCTATACCGGGGACCCTGAGTTGCGCAGTGGCGCATGGTTTAGGGCGCGCGGCCTGCAGACGGCAGCGGGCGTGCCACTCATGGTCGGCGAACCAGCCGATTTCAGCACCTTTCGGGTCGGCCTGTTTGGCCTGGAGAAGTGGAACGACATCGATGGCACTGTCGCAAATCTGGAGCGTGCCCTCAGCGACCTGCCAGCAAGATGACATCTCCGCCATGCTTCATCTGCGGCTGGGACGCGCGCGTAAGCATCTGATGAATACTGAAAACAGCACCATACGGACGCCGGGAGAGAACCCTGTGCCGTATGGTCTGATCACTCATCAGAATGGAGATCATCATGAGCGGCACTTCCACGACCATTAATCCCAGCACCGGCGAAAAAATTGCTGAATATCAGTTGCTCACCGAGGCAGAGGCCTCGGCCGCCGTCGATCGGGCTGACGAGGCCTTCCAGAGCTGGCGCCTTGAAAAGCCTGCCAACCGCGCAAAAATACTCAACAAAATGGCTGATCTTATCGAAGAGCGACAGGAAGCACTGTCAAAGCTCATGACTCAGGAGATGGGCAAGCCAATTTCGCAGGGCTACCAGGAGTGCGAACTCTGCGCAGCCATCTGCAGGTACACCGCCACCGAAGGGCAGGAGCAGCTTAAAGATGAAGCCCGCGAGCTCGAAGGCGGCCGTGCACTGGTGTCCTATCGACCCATAGGCGTGATCCTCGGCATTCAACCCTGGAATTTCCCCATGTACCAGGTTATCAGGTACAGCGCCGCCAATATCATGGCGGGCAACACGACAGTACTGAAGCACGCGTCAAATGTGTTCGGCATGGCCCAGGAAATCGAGAAATTGTATCGCGATGCCGGTTTGCCAGAAAATGTCTACCAATCGCTGATGCTTGATGGCAAGGGTGCCAGCAAGTTGATCGACCACCCCAAGGTTCGTGGCGTAACCTTCACCGGTAGCGACAGCACCGGCAAGAAGATCGGGGAGGCGGCTGGCAAGGTCGTCAAGAAGACGGTGCTTGAACTGGGCAGCAACGACGCCTACGTCGTACTTTCGGACGCCGATATCGATCTGGCGGTTGAAACCTGTGTGCAGGCCCGCATCGTCAACAATGGCGAAACCTGTGTGGCGGGTAAGCGCTTTATCGTAGTCGCCGATGTTTACGACGAGTTCAGGGAAAAGTTCGTGAAACAGATGTCGGCGGTGAAAGTCGGGGACCCGACTAAAGAGGACACCCAGCTCGGTCCGATAGCGCGAGAGGATCTGCGTGAGACGATTCAGGAGCAGGTGGATGCGTCGCTGAAGAAAGGCGCAACTTGCGCTGTTGGCGGCAAGATTCCTGATGGCAAGGGCTTCTTCTACCCCAATACGGTACTGGAAAACGTCAAGCCAGGCATGCCTGCCTACGATGGCGAAATCTTTGGCCCGGTGGCCTCTCTTATCAAGGCGAAGGATGACGACGATGCCATGCGTATTGCCAATGATTCGCGCTATGGGCTCGGTGGTGGTTTGTTCTCGAAGAACGAGGATCGCGCCATCGAACTGGCTCGCAATCACTTCGATACCGGAATGGTCAACATCAATGGCTATAACCTTGCAAATCCACAGCTACCCTTCGGTGGCGTGAAAGATAGTGGCTATGGTCGTGAGCATGGCGGCTTCGGCATACGCGAGTTCGTCAACGTCAAGGCCATCATGATCAACGCGGCCTGAGGTCTGCAAGCCTGTTGCCGGCGCGTCAGTGCCGACCTTCTTGAGCGGCTTCGGCCGCTCTTTTGCTGTAAGGACTGCACAAAGCTTGTAAAGCTGGCATCAAGAGTCCCATGAACTCTCTCATCAGGCTGCCACGCTGTGGCGAAAGGATAGGATATGAACATATGGTCATGCTGCTGTGGGCCTTGTCCTGCGCGGGGCTGAGCGGGCAGGCCTGTTTTCTGCCTCTCACAGTGCCGAAGGCTGGCACAAGCCCTGCTCCTGTACAGGACGAATTCAAGTCAATGTATTAGGGAGCATTTCATGACTGACTCAAAAAGACTCAAGGGTAAGAGAGTTGCAATACTGGCCGCAGAAGGCTTTGAACAGAGCGAATTGTTCAAGCCACGCCAGGCGCTCATAGACGCTGGAGCAACGGTAGACGTGGTTTCGCTCGAAAGTGGCAGCATCAAAGGCTGGGACTCCGACAAGTGGGGTGATTCGATTGAGGTGGACAAGGTCGTCACCGATGTATCGTCCAGCGATTACAACGCGCTCATGATTCCCGGTGGCCTGTTCAATCCGGACAAGCTGCGCAGCAGCAAGGATGCAGTGACTTTCGTGCAGGGTTTTTTCAAGGAGGATGAGGTGAAACCTGTCGCTGCGATCTGTCACGGGCCTTGGGTGCTTGTCGAAGCCGGCGTGGTGAAGGGACGCAAGATGACATCGTTCCCCAGCATCCAGACCGACCTGAAAAATGCTGGTGCGGAGTGGGTCAACGAAGAAGTCGTTGTCGACAATGGTATCGTCACCAGTCGCAAGCCGGATGATATACCCGCGTTCAACAAGAAGATGATCGAAGAATTCTGCGAAGGTCGGCACTCAGAAGCCGCTTGATTGTCGTGGGGCACCACGATGTCCATTTGACCCAGAAGGCTGCCAGGTGGCAGCCTTTTTTTCGCCTGCAAAGAACCAGTGTCAGACCAGCGCTCGATCGAGAAAAACGGCCGTCCGCTCATTGGCGATTTCTGCCTGCTGAGCCTTGTAGTTTTTCCCGCCCTGGCGCGCAAAGGCATGATCGACCCCGTGATAAAGATGCAGGTCGACGTTTGGCTTTGTGAGCAGTGAGGCAAATACCTGCTCGCGTGCCGTTCTCGACGAAAAGCCGTCAAGTTCAGCAAAGTGGAGCATGAGCGGTGCAGTGATACTTTCACGCTCGTCGAGCAGCGTTTCCAGGGCGACACCGTAGTAGCCGACCGAGGCATCGATATCGGTTCTGGTGGCCGTGAGAAAGGCGAGTTTGCCACCGAGGCAGAAGCCGACAGCGCCGACCCGGCCATTGCAGCCTGGGAGTTTCCGCACCTGAGTGATACAGGCCTGGACATCCTTGATGCTGCGATCGACGTCGAAGCGGTTCATATAATCGAAGGCCTGCTGCCATTCCTCATCAGTCTTGTCAGTCAGTTCGATATTTGGCTTCAGCCGCGAAAAAAGATCCGGACAAACAGCATGATAGCCGAGCTGTGCATACTTTTCGGTGATACGGCGCATTTCATGATTGACGCCGAAGATTTCCTGCAGGACGATCACCGCCGGTCGGCGATTATTGCCGGCGGGGGCTACTGCATAGGCGTCGAAAGTGTGGCCGTCATCGGCGGTTATGTGCATATTCATTCATGACCTCTGTGTGTAAGTGAGTGCTATGCCTCTGATCAGCTACTATTACGCAGGCTGATCGACAGGGGACTGTAACGCCGGCTGTTCACCTGTTGTTCGTGCATTATCCGCCCATCTTCCGTGTATTCTGAGTGAGTTGTCATGCCTGTAGAAAGTGTCAGTGGTTTTGACTGGTCAGTGGCTATGCTGCTTGGCCTGTTCTGTGTGGCGGCGCTTGCCGGTTGGGTTGATACATTGGCTGGTGGCGGCGGGCTCCTGACGCTGCCGGCACTTATCCTTGTCGGCATTCCGCCGGTGAGTGCGTTGGCAACAAACAAAAGCCAGTCGTTCGCCGGAACCTTGACCGCGACACTAGCGCTGCTGCTGCGGAAACAGTTGAACCTCAGGGAGTTCTGGCCGCTCCTGGTTGCAGCAGGCGTCGGTGCTGCGATCGGCTCGCTGATCGTGCAGAATATCGCCACTGATTGGTTGCGATGGTTCGTGCCGGTTCTGCTGCTTGCCGTCGCCTTCTATTTTTTGCTCACGCCGGCGCTCGGCGAGCTCGAGACCCATGCCAGAATGACGCAGCCCTGGTACGGCAGTACTGTCGTGCCGGCCATAGGGCTCTATGACGGCGCGATTGGCCCGGGTACGGGCTCCTTCTTTGCCGCGAGCGGTGTGGTGTTCCGCGGGCATACCCTGCGAACAGCTACAGTACGGGCGAAGCCGCTCAACTTCACCACAAACGTGGTCGCGCTGGTGCTGTTTTCTGCTGGGGGGCAGGTGGTCTGGGCAATCGGGGCTGCCATGATCGCCGGACAGGTGCTTGGCGCCTACATCGCCAGCCATATGATGCTGACGATTCCGCTACGGTATATCCGGCGAATGGTCATTACCATGTGCATGCTGATGTCCCTGGCGCAGCTTTACCGCTTGCTGTTCTAGGAACTCGCGACCTCGATGTCATGCTCCTCGAGCAGACTGATCAGGTCGTCAGCGGTCACTGGTTTCAAGAGGAAATGATCGAAGCGGTCAATGGCAGTGCCGAGTTCGGAAGCCTCCCTGCCTGTGAGGGCAATGAAGAGGGTATGGTCGAGTGCAGCTTCGCCTTTGAGCCGCTCCATGACTTCGATGCCGCTGATATCTGGCAGGCCCAGGTCGAGAACGATCGCGTGGGGCTTGCTGCTGAGCGCCTGCCTGATGGCTGAGGTGCCATCACTGGCAAGTTCTACCTGATAATTTCTGAACCCGAGCAATTGTGCCAGCGCACTGCTGGAGTCCGCATTGTCGTCTACCAGCAAGACACGATAACCCTGGCGCTCACCCTTTTTCGCCCGCTCTTTCGCGGCAACCTGAGCTCGTGATTCGAGCACGAGCTGGATGAGCCGATATTCGTCTACCGGCTTGCTGAGATAACTGCTGCAGCCGGCCTCGAGGCACTTTTCCCGCTCACCGAGCATGGCGCCGGCAGTAAGGGCGATGATTGGTCGGTCAAAACCTTCCTCCCGCAAGCGCCTGGTGGCTTCGAAGCCATCCATGATGGGCATTTGCATATCCATGATGACGGCATCGAACAGTGGACCCAGCGTCTTGCTCAGCTCCACACTCGCGAGTGCGGCTAGACCGTTGGGCGCTGCGCGTGTAGTGCCGCCGGCACGTTCGACGAGCCGCTGTACCAGAAGCCGGATGTCGTCCCTATCATCCACTACCAAAACGTGAACGCCAGTCAGGGAGTCTGGCTGGTCAACCAAGGCTGCACGCGAGCATGCTGCAGACAACTCCGGCACCACTAGCCGAGCAGCAGACGCTTCATCGATGGCCAGGGTTAAGGTAAACGTGCTGCCTACACTCACGCGGCTTTCCACCGCCAGGGTGCCCCTGAGGAGGGCGGCAAGCTGGCGCGAGATGGTGAGTCCCAGACCGGTACCACCGAAGCGCCTGGTCATCGTGTTGTCGCCCTGTTGAAAGGCCTGAAATATGGCCTCCATCTGGGGTTCAGGAATGCCTACGCCAGTATCGCTTATCGCAAATTTGATGACTGGCGGGGACTGTTGTGTATCGAAGCTCACCTCGAGCTCGACCTTGCCTTTTTCGGTGAACTTGATGGCATTGGCGGTCAGGTTGATGAGGATCTGTCGTAGCCGGACAGGATCGGTTTCAATGGTTTCAGGCAATTGGTCTGGCAGAAGCACTTCGAAATCAAGCCCCTTTTCACCAGCCCGTACCTCCATCAGTGAAAAGACTTCACTGACGACAGCGGCGGGAGAGCTCGGCTCGAAATTGACCTCGAGCTTGCCGGCTTCAATCTTTGAAAGATCGAGGACATCGTTGATCAGTTCGAGCAGATAGCGCCCGTTTCGACGAATCGTCTCGATACTGACCAGATCGTCGGGATCGTCCAGATGGGCGCCTAAAATGTCGGCGTAGCCCAGAATTGCACTCATCGGCGTGCGGATTTCATGGCTCATGTTGGCGAGGAACTCGCTCTTTGCCTGGTTTGCCTGTTCGGCTGCGCGGCGTGCCGCTTCCAGCGCCTTTTCCGTCTGCTTACGCTCGGTGATATCGCTGGCGGTCGCCGCCAGGAAAATGATGTCGTTGATATCGTTCCTGATTGGCGTCAATGCGAAGTCGGTGATTCGCTCGCTGCCGTCGGCAAGCCAGTAGGAGACTTCCACCCGCATTGGTTCACCCAGGGCAGCAGCCTCAGTGCCAGCACGAATCAAGGCCTGGACCTGACTCGATCCCCGCCACCATGGCGTCTCCCAGAACAGACGGCCTAGCACTTCCTTGCGGCTATAGCCACTGGACTCCAAAGCGGTCCGGTTAATCTCGGTGAGGGTGCCATCCAGGTCCATGATGCCGGCAAAATAGAGATTCTGCTCGAAAAAAACCTGTAGTTTTGCGGCAAATTCAGTAGATTGCGCGCGTAGCTGTTGCTCCTGAATGCTGGCCAGCGCCTTGTCCATGGCTGCCAGCGCCCGGGCTCGCCAGATAAACAGCAGTGCGCTGAAAATGCCCAGGAACACACCGATAGCCAGAAAGATCCGTGGGACCGTCCAGAACGGCTTTGGGGTGCCATACCATTTACGGTAGATCGACGCATAGGCCTCGCTGGCGACCACCTCCTTCACCGCATCGTTCAGTCGCAGGAACAGGTCAGGTCGATCGATACGTATAGCGACCGCTCGTCGAACCTCCATCAGCGTGCGACCAACAGCCTTGACACGGTTTTCGAGGCCACTTTCCCGTAGCAGGCTTTCTACCACTGGTGCCGGGTATATCAGCGCATCGGCTTCGCCAGCAAGTACCGCCAGTAACGCCTCCCGCAAGGTGCCATAAACGAGGGTGCGGGCAGGGCCATGCTGCCGAGCGATGTCGAAACCAACATTACCGTCTATAACCGCTACTGAGCGTCCCGTGATGTCCTCGACGGCTTCGATGGAATCATCGTCGCTGCGTTTGAAGATGCGGATGGCGGTAGTCTCGATAGGGGCTGTAAACAGCGCGTAAGCCTCACGCTCTGGTGTGATCCCAAGATTTGGCAGGACATCGACCGTGCCTTCGCGCAGTGCCGTCAGGTCGAATCGGGGGGAGTCGAAAACAATGTACTCGGGCGTAATTCCGGCCCGCTCAGCGATGACGTCGAACAGTTCGATGGCGAATCCCGAGGGCTTGGTGCCGGCGTCAGTGACCAGATAGTGCGGCGGGAAATTCTTTGGTACCCCAACGCGCACGGTTTCCGCAGCTGCCAGCGGAGCCAGCAGTCCGAAAAGGCATGCGCACAGGGTCAGGCAGCGGCTCAGGACCAGGGTTTGGCGAGTGACTCTCACTTCGATGGGGAAACCTTGTCCTTTCAGGCGGATAGCGGCCGCTCTATGGCGGGTCAGGTGAGAGTCATTCTATAGACATCCTACGCTGACACGCAATTAGTGAGGCGCGATCTATGGCCGCGTCGGCTGAAGTCTACCTCTGGTGCTTCGCTACAATGGCATCGATGTCGATCTGCTTCATACCTTCAGCGAAATCCCTGGCAATCTGCTCCCCTTTGGAGGACTTGGTGAAGCAAACGAAAAGCTGCTTGTCCTCAAGCAGTTTGTCATTGAATTCAAGGTTCGCTCGGGCATCTACTAGAGTAGGGTCGTTTTCAAGCAGGTAGTTGAGCACGTTACGGTCAATGACAGCCAGAGGCAGCCGGCCCGCTGCAACTTTCTTTATATTCTGTTCGTCTGAGGTGACTTCCTCGACCTTCTGAGTGCCTGCCGATACCCGGCTGTCGAAATCAGCAGTGTTGACGTAGTCACGGACCGTACCCACCGTCAGGCCCTTGATATCGTCAAGCGTATTCCACTCCACAGGCTTCTGCTTGTTCTGCACGAAACCGAGAGGCCCGCTGCCAATGGGCGCAGAAAAGATGAATTCCTGCGCGATGTCTTCGGAGTGATATTCGGGAAAATAGCCGATGAAGTCTTCCTGACCGGCTTTAGCCAGCGCTACCGCGCGAGCCCAGGGATAGAAGGCGATCTCGACCTTATAGCCGACCGCTTTGAAGGCCGCGGTGACAATGGCAGAAGATACACCTTTTTCCGGCAGTTGCGGCCCAGTGTAAGGCGGCCACTCCAGCGAGGTCAGCTTGACCACCTTGTCTTCAGCTTGTACCAGGCTTGCAAGGCCTATTAGTGCGAGCGCTGCGAACATTCTTATTGTTTTCATGTAATGAGCTCCTGTTGTTGACTGACCAAGTATAGCCAAGCTCATAAGCCGCGCCTCGTTGATGATGCGTGGGCTGCCCAGCTATCCGCACGCTGCTAGCACATAGCCGGGTGTAACCGCGATACAGGTCATGGGCAATGCTATAGCATGGCGGAAGATATCAATCGCAGTCTTGTTCGTACTGTGGATAACGCGGAAGAAACCGCACGCGGCAGTCACGCGGCGCGCCACTAGTACTAATAATCCTGTTCGGATGAATGGACCGATGAGGCTCGATGCATGAAAAAGGAGGACATGAGCAATGCTCAGGCTTCAGAGCCATACCATAGCCGTCTTGCCAGGCTCCAGGCCACGGTGGCCAGTGTAACGGCGAGTGATATTGCGCCTCGAGCCACCGAGGTTGATCGGGATTGTATATGGCCGGCCCACAGCATGGCGGCCCTTGCCCAGGCAGGACTGCTCGGCCTTCACGTGCCACAGGACCTGGGTGGCCACGGTGAGGGCTTGCTCGCACTGAGTCTGCTGACCGAAACCATCGGCCAGCACTGTCCCTCTTCGGCGCTCTGTTTCGGCATGCACTGCGTTGGCACAGCGGTGATCGCAGCCAAGGCTACCAGCTACCAGCGCAGCGCTTATCTGCGGAAGATAGCCGCTGGTGAACATATCACTACGCTGGCACTCTCAGAGGGCGGTAGCGGCGCCCATTTCTATCTGCCAGCAACACTGATGAAGCCGGTCGAAGACCATCTGGAAGTCAACGGCCAGAAGCAGTTCGTGACCAATGGCAGCCACGCCGATTCCTATGTGGTCTCGGTCCTGGACGATAGCAGCGCGCACCACACCGGTGACTTCAACTGTCTGATCGTGGACGCAGAAACCCCTGGTATTAGCTGGCAGGGGGAGTGGCAGGGCTTTGGCATGAGGGGCAACTCTTCGCGGGCCATGCAACTCGACAAGGCGACGGTGCCGACGGCTAATCTTCTTGGCGAGCCTGGCGATCAGGTGTGGTACGTGTTTGAAATCGTTGCGCCATATTTCCTGATGGCCATGGCCGGCACTTATCTCGGTGTGGCGGAGGCGGCGCTCAACGAGGCGCGCCAGCATCTGAAGTCTCGCCGTCATGCGCATTCGGGCTCTGCACTGGCAGATCATGAGGTGCTGCAGTCGCGCCTGGCATCCATGTGGCTCACGGTGGAACGCACCCGGTCATTCATTCGTGAGGCGGCACGTAAAGGTGACCTCGGCGATCCGACGGCTCTGCCATTCATTCTGGCCAGCAAGGTCGATGCTGCCGAGACTGCCGTGGCCATTACCAATGAGGCCATGACCCTGTGCGGTGGGGCTGCCTACCGCGAGAACAGCCGCCTGACGCAGCTGCTCAGGGATGCCCGAGCCAGCCATGTCATGTCACCTACAACCGATCTGTTGAAGCTATGGACGGGGCGTGCCCTGCTGGAACTGCCCCTGTTATGACGCCGCTCGAACAAGGTCAGCTCATTATTCTGGTTGCAGTCGAACCGGCTCTCGCAGGTGCTGTCCGTGCAGCAGCCCTTGAGCGGCTCAGGCAGGACGCCTCTGCCGAGTTTACAGTCGTGGAGCTCGCTGAGGTCGAGGCGGCAAACTTTGTCACCCAGCAGATGGACTCGGATGCCGCGCCGCCGCTGGTCATCGTGGGGCGTCAGCTGCGCAATGAGGCTGCGCTTGTTCGCTCAATTCAGGCGCTGGCCTTCAAGGGTCATCTTTTTCTGCTGTCAGATCCAGATGTACAGGATCAGCGTGCTCGTGTCGCGCACCTGCCACTATCAGGGATGCATTGGTCAATTCTGAACATCGAGCAGCCCGGCCTTGCCGAGTTACTAGCCGGCGCCGCTGCCCAGTGTCGCCAGCGTTACGGCCTTCAACGCAATCTGAAACGGGCAAACCGCCAGCTGCAGCAATACCACAAGGCCTCGCCGCAGCTGGAGCCGCGAGCAGTTCTGTCCGATTACTACCTCACGAGTTTCCTCAAACACTCCAACGATGCGGTGGTGGCGCTCGATACACAGCAGCGGGTACTGTATTGGAGTAGCGGCGCGGAGCGCCTGTTTGAGCTCAGTCCGCAGGCAGCGATTGGTCGCCCAGCCTCAGAATTGCCCTGCTGGTCTGAGGCGATTACTGCCGGTCTGCTCAGTGCGGGGCAAGACAAGGGCACAGTAGCCTTCGAAGCGGAATGCGTCGTAGCTGGCGAGAAGAAGAAGACTGAAAGTGTCTGCTCGCCGGTGCATGACGATCTGGGGCGGTTCATCGGGTTTTCGATCATTGTTCGTGACATCACGGCCCGCGAGCAGCGGCTTGAAGCAGAACGAGCAGCGCATCTTCGTGAAAATCAGTGGCTCAGCAGTGAACGGCAGTATCTGCGAACACTATTCAGGCAGGCGCCAGGATTTATTGCCGTGACCAGAGGGCGAAGTCACGTGTTCGAACTGGTCAACGACGCCTATCTTCAGATTATCGGGCATCGGGAGGTGCTTGGGCGGTCTGCTGTGGAAGCACTGCCAGAGATGCAGGGGCAGCAGTTACTGACCTTACTGGATCACGTTTACCAAAGCGGCATTCCCTACACGGGGTCTGGCATCGCCATCAAGCTGCAGCGGCGCCCCGGTGCGCCACTCGAAACCCGCTATGTTGATTTCGTCTTTCAGCCGATCACCGATAAACACGGTGCGGCGACGGGTCTGTTCTGGCAGGGCTCGGACGTAACCGAGCACAAGCTGACCCGCGACAAGCTTAGTCTACATCAGAAAAACCTCGAGCAACTTGTTCAGGAGCGCACCAGCGAGCTGCAGACGAGTCAGCTGGCGCTGCAGCGCAGTCAGAAACTCGAGGCGATAGGTCAGCTCACAGGTGGCATTGCGCACGATTTCAATAACGTGCTGCAGATTATCACCGGTAGTCTTCAGTTGCTGCAGCTCGATGTCGAGACTGACAATCTGCCTACACAGACCCTGCAGTATCTGAAAACGGCTGTGGATGCCGTCGACCGTGGCCGCAATCTGTCCTCTCAGCTGCTGGCATTCGCGCGTCGTCAGCCGCTTCGGCCTGTGCCGCTCAACCTCAACCGGATACTCCGCAGCATGAGTGGTCTGCTGCGACAGGCGTTGGGTGAGAGCGTTGAACTTGATGCCATCGAATCAGCCGGTCTCTGGAACACACTTGTCGACCCGCACCAGCTCGAAAATGTCATTCTCAATCTGGCGATCAATGCCAGGGATGCGATGCCCAATGGTGGCAAGCTTACGCTGGAGACTGCGAATACCCATCTCGATGAGCTGTACGTGCTCACCCAGCCAGATCTGCCTGCCGGTCAATATGTGCTGCTGGCGATATCCGATACTGGCACCGGTATGCCTGCTGAGGTCATGGAGCGCGCCTTCGACCCCTTCTACACCACCAAGCTCGATGGGAAGGGCACCGGGCTGGGCCTGAGCATGGCGTACGGCTTTACCAAGCAGAGCGGTGGCCATATTCGCATCTACAGCGAACTGGACAAGGGCTCTACGTTCAAGATCTACCTGCCGCGAAGCTACGAAGCAGAAGCTGAGATGCCACTTGCCGCGGGCGGCCCTGTGGTTGGCGGTACTGAAACCATTCTCGTGGCTGAAGACGATCCTGCTGTTCGGTCCACCGCAGTCTCCATGCTGCAGGGACTCGGTTATCGCGTGCTACAGGCGGAGGATGGACAGAGTGCGCTGAGCGTACTGAAAAGTGGCGCCCCGGTGCATCTGCTGTTCACGGATGTGGTCATGCCCGGTCCGGTCAGCAGTACTGATCTCGCTGCCAAGGCCAGGGCATTGAGACCGGATATTCTGGTGCTGTATACCTCAGGCTATACACAAAATGCCATTGTACACGGTGGCCGACTGGATCCCGGTGTAGAGCTGTTGAGCAAGCCCTATCGACGCGAGGACCTTGCCAGGAAGGTGCGGCAAGTATTCGAAAACCGGACAGCGCTCGGTCAGACTGTAGTTGAACAGGATATCGGCAGTTTACGTATTCTAATGGTCGAGGACGACATCAGCACGCGTGACGCCGTCTGCGAACTGTTGGCATATCTCGGGCATCAGGTCATCGGCGTCGAAAGCGCCGAGGCCGCTCTCGATCGTCTTGCTCAGACCAGTTTTGACGTACTGTTGACCGATCTGAACCTGCCTGGCGCTTCAGGCCATGAACTGATCAGGGAGTCCAAGCTGATCAATCCGGATATGGCGGTCATCGTTGCCTCCGGCCTGGGTGGCGAAACAAGCATTGACGAGCACGCTGTACAGATCAGGTTAACAAAACCCTATGACCTGGCTGCATTGAAATCGGCATTGCGACAGGCGAGGGCGCGCTAGACGCCGGAACACTCCCATAGATTGATAAGGACCTCATCTCGTGAGCGATATTGTTTTTCTCACCCCCGGCTTTCTCGGCTTTGAGCGCTTCAATAACTTCAGCTACTTCGATGCACGCGTGCTGGCAGCTTTACGCGCGGCCCTGCAGACCATACTGGGCCGGGCGGTCCAGGTGGTCGCACTGAATACGAGGCCCAGCTCCCAGCTCGAAATTCGACAGGCAGAACTGCTAAAAAACATCAGGGATTTCGAAAGCCGTTTCGGACGCGCCGATCGAATACACCTGATAGGCCACAGCACAGGCGGCGTTGATGCAGCCCTGTTGCTCAATACCAGGCCGCTGGGGGTATTGCCCTGGTCGGATCTCGACCCCACTGGCATTCGTCAGCGACTTCGAACGGTAATTCCAATTGCAGCGCCTCAATGGGGCACATGCCTGACGCTGGCGCCCTTCGTACGCGTCGTGCGTGAATCGCCATTCAAGCGGCCCTTACGTACATTAACGCGGGCCGTCACCCTGGGACGTCTACTGAGTCGCGCCGCTCGATCCTTCGTTATGGATCAGTTCGCAAAGAGCGCTCTTAGTGACGTGGTCGCGGATCTAGGGGAGGCGGCCGGTTATGTCATTGGCGTATTGGCTGATCTGGCACTGCTCGACAACCTCCGGCCGAACGAAATGATCGAGCTCAGGCAGCGAAGCGTGCGCGATACCACGCTCAATGTGCGGCTGGCATCTGTGGTGACGGCTGCAGGTATCCGTATTGGCGAGCCGCCCTATCGGCCCGAGCCCTTGTTTCGAACACTATATGATGCGACTGCCGGCGAGGGCATCGATTGCCCCATGCCACCAGCTATCGGTGAGCGAGCCGTCACGGCTCTCAAACAGGCCCTGCGCGATGGCCGCTGCATCAGCGATCAGGCAGTCCAGCCCAGGACTGTGGACCTCTGTGTCAACGATGGCATCGTCAACACCGCACGGCAGCTCGTGCTGTTCGACGAGCCTGCACCCGGTGATGAACTGCTGGCATTTGCCATCGCCGATCATCTGGACGTTATTGGCTTCTATGCCAGGTTCAGAACCCCCGATTACGTTGATGCAGGCTTGCTTCTGAGCGGATCCGGCTGGACGGATGAACAATTCTACGAACTATATACCCGCATCGCCCGCTGCGTCAGCGAACAGATTCCGTCAAGCACCCCTACTGACGGTATAAATAATAGTCGAGTCGCTTGATCACTGAGCAGGAGCCAACGCGGGTGATCAACTGATTCGGCTTATACCGCGTATCACCATGAAATGCCGACAGCAATCAGGCTGTCGGCTTCCCTGACGGAGAAGTTAGATGGACTCTAGAAAGAAATTAGGATGGACCGGCCTGGCTTTCATCGCCTTAGTCACTGCCGGCTGTGGCAGAGACGAAGACGATACCACGCCGGTCACGCCAGAACAGGAGATGTCGCAGGCGCAGGAGGGACAGGAAGCGCTCGAGCAACGCACCGCCCCCGACCCACGCCTTAATACCGAGGCGCTAGAGGGCGAAGCTCGCAACAGCGTGGTCGAGCCTGAGCCCGAAGACGAAGCCGACGCCGTGGCAATTCCACAGCCAGAGCTGGGGTATGAGGAGTACGACGAAAACGAAGAAGACTAGCAAAGGCTTGACCTTCCCATGATGGTAAGCTGCAGACTATGGGTCATAGCAATCTGGCTCTGTGGAGGACCACCGTGAACAAGCCATCAGTACAGTCAGGGGAAACCCGCACCATTCGCGTGCCCGTGCAGGGCATGACCTGCTCTTCATGCGCAGGCCGCGTGGAGAAGGCGCTCTTACACCTTGAAGGTGTAGATACCGCGACCGTGAACCTTGCGGTTGAATCCGCCCAGGTGCGGGTTTCATCGACCGTTACCGCCGCCGAAGTCGTCGACGCCGTTCGGCAGGCCGGATATGAGGTGCCCACAGAGACGATGGATCTGGATGTGAGCGGGCTGAGCTGCGCGTCGTGTGTCGGCCGCGTAGAGAAGGCCCTGCTCGCTCTTGAAGGCGTCGTCTCGGCATCCGTTAATCTGGCCACTGAAAGCGCACGTGCGACCGTCCTGGGTGGAAGCGTGAGTCTGAACGAGCTTGCGCAGGCAGTGAGAAAAGCTGGCTACGGCGCAGAGCTTCCCGCCAGCGTTCAGCTGCAGTCCTCTCGCGATGAAGGCCGTCCTGGTTCAAGCGCCGATGGTGAACGGCGTGCGGTCATCATCGCCGCTCTGTTATCACTTCCGCTTATCGTGCCGATGCTGCTTGAACCTTTCGGGCTACACTGGATGCTGCCAGGCTGGCTTCAGCTGCTGCTCGCCACGCCGGTGCAATTCTGGTTGGGTGCCCGGTTCTACAGGGCGGGATGGAGCGCTTTGAAGGCACGTACCGGTAACATGGATCTGCTGGTATCGATCGGAACCACTGCAGCCTATGGTCTCAGTGTGTTCGAGCTGGTTCGTCATGCTGGCGAGCCTGGTGCGCCATATTATTTCGAGGCCTCTGCAGTCATTATTACGCTGGTCCTGCTAGGCAAATGGCTCGAAGGACGGGCCAAGCGGCAGACGGCCGAAGCAATCAGGGCGCTACAGGCTTTGCGGCCGAGCTCTGCACGTGTCAGGCGTCCGGATGGCGACCGGGAAATCCCGATCGAGGACATCGTCGTCGGTGACCAGGTCGTAGTACGTCCCGGGGAGCGCATACCGGTGGACGGTAAGGTTCTCCAGGGTGATTCACATGTCGATGAAGCCATGCTTACAGGGGAAAGTCTGCCAGTTTCGAAGCAGGCCGGCGACATGGTGACCGGCGGTGCCATCAACGCTGAAGGCCTGTTGTTGATCGACACGACTGCTGTTGGTACCGAGACCGCGCTCGCCAGAATCATTCGCCTGGTTGAAGATGCACAGGCTGCAAAAGCGCCGATACAGCGGCTTGTCGACAAGGTGAGTGCCGTGTTCGTGCCCGTCGTTATCGCTATTGCACTGTTGACGCTCGCGGGCTGGTGGATTTATAGCGGCGACGTGCAAACCGCAATCCTGAATGCCGTGGCGGTACTGGTAATAGCCTGCCCCTGTGCACTCGGCTTGGCCACGCCAACGGCCATCATGGCCGGGACCGGTGTGGCCGCCCAGTATGGCATTCTGATCAAGGACGCCATTGCGCTCGAACAGGCGCACGGTATCACCACTGTAGCCTTCGACAAGACTGGCACACTCACCATAGGCAAGCCGAGCTTGGCTACGGCCATTGCGACAGACGCTCATCAAGATGAGTTGTTACGGCTGGCAGCTGCCGTGCAATCCGGCAGCGAGCATCCATTGGCACAGGCGGTGCTCGATGCGGCCAGTGCGCAAGGTATACAGGCACCGCCGGCCGAGCAGGTGAGGGCACTGCCCGGTCGAGGCATTGAGGCGCGAGTCGAAGGCAAAATGCTTACCCTTGGCAACACACGGTTGATGGATGAGCTCGGTGTCGATCTCGGAAGACTTGCCGATGATGCACACGCGCTGCAGCAGGCAGGCAAGACGGTATCCTGGCTCGCCGCTGCTGACACATCGGAGCATGGCAGGCCAATGACGCTAGTGGGTCTGCTCGGCTTTGGCGACCAGGTCAAGCCTCATGCAAAGCAGGCTATCCAGAGCTTGCACGAGCTCGGCATCAAAACTGTGATGTTGACAGGCGATAACAAGGGCAGTGGCGAGGCGATTGGCAAGGCCCTTGGTATTGACGAAATCTTTGCCGAGATTCTGCCGGCCGACAAGGCCGATGTCGTTGCCAAGCTGAAACGCGATGGTGCAGTCGTTGCCATGGTGGGCGATGGCATCAATGACGCACCTGCGCTCGCCGCAGCTGATGTCGGTATCGCAATGGCCACAGGTACCGACGTGGCCATGCATGCTGCCGGTATCACGTTGATGAGAGGTGAACCAGCGTTGGTGGCCGGGGCGATCGACATATCCAGACGGACTTACCAGAAAATCAGACAGAATCTGTTCTGGGCCTTCATCTACAATGTCGTGGGTATCCCTCTGGCGGCATTCGGCTATCTCAGCCCCATCATCGCGGGCGCGGCCATGGCCTTCAGCAGTGTCAGCGTAGTCAGCAATGCGCTCCTGCTGAAGCGCTGGAAGCCAGCGGAAGGCGGTAAAGCAGAGGCGTTGACGACAGTTGATAAGGCCGCGCAGCCGGTGGTCACCACAGGCGCACAGCGATGAATATCGGTCAGGCAGCCAAAGCCAGCGGTATAACCGCCAAAATGCTCAGGCATTACGAGTCCATCGGTCTGATCAGGGAAAGCCGACGCTCAGAGGCAGGCTATCGTCTCTATACGCAAACCGACCTCCATACGCTGCGTTTCGTTAAGCATGCCCGGTCCATGGGATTCGCTCTGGACGACATCCGTCAGTTGCTTTCACTCTGGCAGGACGGTGAGCGTGCCAGTGCCGATGTCAAGGCGCTGGCCATGTCTCATATGGCGGATCTTGACGAGAAGATTCGGGTGTTGACAGAAATGCGAGCTGAAATAGAGGCTCTGGCAGAGCGCTGTCATGGCGATGACCGCCCGGATTGCCCGATAATCTCGGGACTTGCTGCGGAGGATGATAATTGAAGATTTCACCGGCCGAGCAGCTGAACAGGAGTTGCCTGTGTCGAACGGTCGATCAGGTCAGACTTGAGCAGGCGCTGACATCTGAGCAGCCTGATGGCGACCTGCATGCCGGGATATTGAGGGTGCGACCACATCTGTTTTCGAATACCGCTGTATTCGTCACACGGGCGCAGGTCGAGCGTATGCAGGCGGTCATCGCTGCGGTCGAACATGTGGTTCAGCATCCGCGATACCGCGAGACTGTCACGCAGTGGGCGCCAGCGACTGCCGCACATGCGTCTGCGGCGCTCGGTGTCTTCATGGGCTATGACTTTCATATGGGCGAGCAGGGTCCGCAGCTTATTGAAATCAACACCAACGCTGGCGGTGCTTTCCTCAATTCAGCGCTGTTAAGCGCCCAGCAGGCCTGTTGCGGCGCAACGGAGCCGGTGCCAGGCACTGCCGGGCTGGATGCGAACCTTATCGCCATGTTCAGGACGGAGTGGGCTCGCCAACGCGGTGCTGGATTGCCACTGACGCGTGTTGCCATCGTCGATGAAGATCCCTCGGGGCAGTATCTTTACCCAGAATTCCAGCTGGCTCAGCGGCTGTTCGCGCGACACGGTATCGATGCTGTCATTGCTGACCCCTCTGAACTGGTATTGGACCGCGATCGGCTGCTGTATCGCAGTTTACCTGTTGATCTGGTCTACAACCGACTAACCGACTTTGCCTTGCTTGCTCCGCAGCACACGGTGCTGAAGGCGGCGTGGCTGAGCGACGCAGCGGTGTTCACGCCTCATCCTGCTGCGCATGCCCTGTATGCCGACAAGCGTAATCTCGCCGTGTTGTCAGATACCGACCTGCTCAGTAGCTGGGGCATTGCCGGTGCCTGTCTCGACACGCTGCAGCTCGGCGTGCCCCGCACGGTGTCTGTCACTGCGGCCAATGCGGATGATCTGTGGGCACGCCGCAAGTCTCTCTTCTTCAAACCAGCGGGAGGGTATGGCAGCAAAGCCGCCTATCGTGGCGATAAACTTACCCGCCGGGTATGGGACGATATCAGGCAGGCTGAGTATGTCGCCCAGGATCGAGTGGCCCCAAGTGAGCGGGCTTTGCAAGTGGACGGCCAGCAGACAGCGCTCAAGCTTGACATCAGAGCCTACGCATACGCCGGCGAGTTGCAGTTGCTCGCCGCTCGCCTGTATCAGGGACAGACCACGAACTTTCGCACCCCAGGTGGCGGTTTTGCTGCCGTATTCGTGGCAGGCTAGGGCGCCGACCCGAGCGCACCCTCGAGACACTAGCGATCGCAATTCCTCTGTCCAGCGTACTACCAGAATCACAGGGAAGCATCAGGCGGTAGTAGCAGTGAAGGCAGATATCCGGAAGTTCTGGCTTGGCGTGGTTGTGGTCTTTTGCGCGCTCAGCGCAGTCCATGTAGGGGCGGAGGAGGAAAGCAAGCCACGTCCTGGTGAGTGGTCCAGCCCAAGAATTGAAGGGTATGGAAAAGTGAAACCCTTCGACGGTGCCGCAGTGCCCATTCGGCCTGATACCGTCTATTCAATCGTCTTCGACGTCCGCAAGACTGCCCCGGAACCTGGCGATTTCGTCCCGGGCCTGGAGCGAGTCGCGCGTTTTCTCAATTTGGCCGCTCTTGCGAAAGTGCCCGAAGAGAACCTCAAGCTCGTTGTTGTGCTACACGAAGATGCCTTTGCTGCGGCGCTCGACGACACTACCTTTCATACCCAATTCGGTCGCATCAATCCGAACCTCGATTTGCTAACGAAGCTGAGAGAGGCTGAAGTCGAAATCCTCGTGTGTGGACAGGCATTGGCGCATCAGAAAATCGGCTTGGACAAGGTGATCGAACCAGTGACCATCGCCACCGCCGCTGTCTCGGTACTGGCCGATTACCAGTTGAGCGGGTACGCCTTGATCGTAGATTAGGCGGAACAGCACCTGCCATGCCTTTTCCTGTGAACTGAAATGTCGTCCGCCCCGTCTATATAGTTTCAGGAAGCAACCGCAAGCCAGGAGGCTCACATGGAAACAGGCGATCAACCCAGCGCCACACAGTATCTTCCCAAACCCCATTCGCTCGCCGAACGACTCGGATTCTGGACCGGCGCCCTCATTTCGCCCGTCTTCGGTATTGGCAGTGCGCTGAGGCGAGACAGAGTCTTTCATCCGAAAGGCGTATTCTTTGAAGCAAGCGTAGTCCCGGCAACGAAGGCCGGCAGATACGCAGAACTCGCGCGTCGACTCGCTGGCAGCGCCCTCGTCAGGCTCTCCGCGGGCGGTTGGCGGAAGAACAGACCGCTCGTACCCGATGTGCTTGGGTTCACGGTCAGATTCAAGGGCGAGTCCTTGGAACCAGAGGGGGTGCAGGATCTTCTCTTGATCACAGCGCGCAGTCCATGGACGCTTGTGCCTGACAGTCTGTTGACCGATCGCTCGAACTTTCTCAACAACATCTACTACGGGCTTTCGCCCTTCGAGATTGATGGCGAGCGCGACAAGCAACTCCGGGTCATCCCGCGAGATGCGAAAGGCGAGGGCGAGGATCGCTACCAGCGCATCATTAACGCTGTGGAAAATGGCAATGCGCGCTTTGACCTGCAGATTTCCAACGTGGCGAACGCTGACAGTGCGGCGGACTGGGAAACTGTCGCGAGGATTGTGCTGCGCCAGCAGGTTGAGTCTGATGAGCAGGAGGTCCTGTTTTATCCGTTCAGAGACGGACAGTCGATCAACCCTCAGGGCTTCATACACTATCTACGAGCGGTGCCGTATCTGACGAGTCGTTACGCCCGACGCAGGTTCGGTGACAAGGACTGACCTTCTGCCATTGCAGGGTTCATGTTTCGCTAGTGCGACATGAGGATCGGCTTGCGGCAGTCCTTTAGCATTTCCCTGGTCGTGCCGCCCAGGAGCCATTCCCTCAGACGCGAATGGCCGTAAGCGCCCATCACTATGAGGTCCGCCTCTATGGTGTCGGCGTAGGCCTTGAGTGTTTCGGACACTGATAGACCATCAGTTTCCAGATTGTCGATTTCGGCATTGATGCCATGACGCGCCAGATAAGCGGAGACACCCTGATCCGGTTTCGGCGCATTGTCTTCGTCGGCCAAGTCTATAGTGACAAGGCGGACGTCTTCGGCTGTCGACAATAGAGGCAGGCTGTCGCGCAGCGCGCGGGCCGATTCGCGCTTGTGCGTCCAGGCGACGATGATACGTCTAAGCGGCTTGAGTGATCGAGCTTCGTCGCCAAGCAGGAGAACGGGACGGCCCGAGCCAAGCAGCAGGTCGTTGAAGGCTGAGGCCATGGTGTCATGTTCGCGAACATTCCCAGCGGAGAAGACACTGGCGTCGGCAAGCAGCGCCCGCCGGATCAGGACCTTGTCAAGCTCGCCAAGCTCGATGCACTCGTAACTGACCTCACCGGATACGCCAGCTGCAGCAAGCGCCTCCCTGACAGCGCCGACTCGTGCTTCACAGCGCTTCACGGTGTCACTGTAATGTTCCCCCCAATAGCCATCGAGACTCGTCCAGCCTGCCGAGGGCGTGAAACGCATGAGCGTACCCACGATAATGATATCGAGGTGAGCGCCAAGATCCGTGGCGGCGTCAATGATCGGCTGAAGCGACAGTAAACTGCTTTCGAGCTGATGGGGCGCGAAAAGTGATCGATAATTCATGATAGGCTCCCGGGTGGTGACTATACCTGATCATACGACTGCCTTCGGCTGAAAGTATTGTGTTAAATCAGACATTAGCGCGAACACGGGCTGATCGGCCCGATGCCCGGCTGTGGTCGAGTTGGGGCGTTGCCATGTCACCCCGCCCTTGCTGCACGTGAAGAATGGCTCTATTATCAGTGCCATGCGTAGCATCAGCCTGTTTCTCAGTTTCTGCCTTTTCCTCGCGACAGCCTTTCCGGCTGCCGCCATGCAGGATTGTGCTGCGCCTGCTATTCCCGATTGTGAAAATACTCATCATGTTGTTGTGGGCGATGATCTGACTGTGCAGATGTCCATGGATGACATGAAGGAAGGGCCTGCATCGGCTGATTGCACCGACATGCCGGGTTGTACCCTGGGTTCGGCCGCGGTTCACGTCAGTGTCTTTCCCACTCTGCAGCGCCAGCTGAATACCAATCCCGGCCTCCTGGCAGTCGATCATGAAAGCCCCCATCTCTTTCCTCCGGTAGAACCACCGATCCGTTAAACGCCAATAGTCCTTCTGTTTCCCACGTGCGTTTGCAAGCGCTTCCATCGCGTTGCTGCGCCGTGAACTGACATTTGCGTTTACGGAGATTTACATCGTGCCCGTTTCACGATTACCCCTGAAAACCTGTCTTGCTGCCTGGCTGTTTGGTCAGACTGCACTGCTGTGCGCCCAGCCCTTGCAGATGCGTGAGGCGATCGAGCAGGCATTACAACGGCAGCCGTCACTCTCTGCACTTGAACAGGCCGCGCTCGCCGCGCGCGAGTCTGCTGTGGCTGATGCCGAGCTGCCTGATCCATCCCTGAAACTGGGTGTGCAAAACCTGCCTGTTACCGGCACTGACAGCTATGACATTGGTGCGGTCGACATGACCATGACGACGATTGGCTTCTCCCAGGAGATGGTGCGGGCGGACAAGCGTGAAGCGGCTGCAGCACGCTCCCGCGCTGAAGCCGAGCGATGGAGTGCAGCTGGTGTTGAGCTCGCTCTCGATATTGAGCAGGCAGTGGCGATGCAGTGGCTGCAGCTCTATCAGGCCGTGCAGCAGCAGAAGCTGATCGCAGCCATCCGCAAGGAGCTGCAGTCAGAGCAGTCTGTGTTGCAGCAACAGCTGGCGAGTTCAGCCGCGAGTGCTGATGCGGTCTTCGCACTGCAAACCATGGCCGCATTCACACAAGACCGTCTGCTCAAGGCCCAGGGTCAGGAGCGGATTGCGCGTGCGGCGCTGGCCAGGTGGCTTGGCCCGGTGCCGAATGCGCAATTGCCTGACGAGCTGCCGGAAATGCCTGCGCCGCCGAGTCTGTCCGCGCTTCAGCGACAGCTCTCGGAGCACCCTGATGTGCTGGTCGGACGGGCGGTCGAAAAGGCGTCGAGATTCGAAGCCGAGTTGGCGGCAGTGTCGTCACAGTCCGACTGGAGCTGGGAAGTGATGTATGGCAAGCGATTCCAGGATCGGGCAGACCTACTGACGGTGCAGTTCAGCATTGACCTGCCTTGGCGTCAGGCGCAGAGGCAAGACCGACGATTCGCCGAAAAGACGGCGCTCGCTGAACAGGCCCGTTTCGGCACTGAAGATATTCGCCAGCGACTGCAGGCTCAGTTGTTGGAGGCCTGGAGCGCATGGGAGGTGGCCAGTGCGCGGGTGGACAACTACGAAACTGTCTTGCTGCCAGCCGCCAAAGCGCAGGTTGAAACAGCCGGGGTCGGTTATCGGGCTGCACGTCAGTCTCTTGCCGAAATCTGGAAGGCACGGCGAAGCCTGCTCGAAATGCAACTGGAAGCGCTCGATGCCCGTGTGGCCCGAGCCCTTGCACTGGTTCACCTTGCCCACTACCACGGAGGATTCAGCCATGTCGCGAACTAAGGCAGGCATCGTTTCGACGATCATTCTACTTTTGGCAGTCGCTGTTATTGCCATGACCTTCGGCAAGGACTGGTTCGGCCGGGACGGTGAACCAGGCAGGACCACCGAGTCTGCCAGCGCTACCGGACAGACGGGTGGCGATGGCACTATCAACGGTGTCGTACAGGACGATAGTGGTCGCGAGGTGCTGTACTGGCACGATCCGATGGTGCCACAGCATCGCTTCGACGAGCCGGGGCAGTCGCCGTTCATGGATATGAAACTGGTGCCCAAGTACGCAGACACGGTGGCCGAAGGCGGTATCAGTGTTTCGCCGCAGACCCGGCAGAATCTCGGTATACGAACCGCGCCTGCGGTGCAGGAAAGCTACACGGACACCGTTCGAGCAGTGGGCGAAATACAGCCCAACGAACGCGCGATCGAGATGGTGCACAACCGCGTGGCAGGCTTCATTGAAAAGCTGCTTGTACGTGCTGAAGGCGACCCGGTACGCAAGGGTGAAAAGCTGGCCGAGGTCTATGCTCCCGAATTGCTTGCCGCGCAGGAAGAGCTGCTCGCCCTGTCAAAACTGCAGGGGCTCGAGGGGCTTGCACAGATTCGCCAGGCGGCGCGCTCGCGCCTGCGCTTGCTGGGTATGACCGCAGAAGAGATTCAGCGACTGGAACACTCTGGCAAGACCAGCGATCGAATTGGTATTTATGCACCCAGCGAAGGCATTGTTCAGAAGCTTGGAATTCGCGAAGGCTCCACAGTTCAGCCCGGCGATACGCTGTTCGAAATCGTTGACCTCAGTACAGTCTGGCTGAGTCTCGAAGTGCCTGAACGTCAGCTTGGTCGTGTTGAGGGCGCCGAACGGGTTGATGTCATTGTGCCAGCCTACCCGGACCGCAGTTTTGACGGAACGGTTGACTACATCTACCCCAGCGTGAACACCAGCACGAGAACAGTGCCTGTGCGTGTGGTGCTTGACAATGAGGCGGGCCGGCTCAAGCCGGGGATGTATGCCGAAGCCAGTATCGTCGCAGGTGAATACAAAGCTGTCTGGGTGCCATCGGAGGCGGTCATACAGACTGGCGAACGCAGCCTTGTCATGCTTCAGGTCGACGACAGCTTCAGTCCAGCGATAGTGAAGACTGGTCAGCAGCGAGGTGAGCAGACCGAGATTCTGGAGGGCGTGAAGGCAGGCGAGCGCGTCGTGGTCTCCGGTCAGTTTCTGCTGGACTCCGAAGCCTCGCTCAGTGGCATGCTGGCGAAACTTGAGTCTGGCGGAGAAGAGGCCACCGAGTCTCCAGCGAAGTCAGCTGGCAGTTTTGAGCAGGCGGCTGACGCGCTGCATCGCGGCCGGGGGACGGTCGAGGCGTACGACATGGGGTCCGGCCTGGTGACGCTTACTCACGAACCTATACCCAGCCTGCAGTGGCCGGCAATGACCATGCCCTTCAAGCTACGGGACCCCCATGCCCTGCATGGCGTGGAACCGGACGCCCAGGTCACCTTCACGATGAAAGGCGAGCCGGAAGGTGACGACTACGTGATCGAAGAAATAACGCTGGTGGAGGATGACTCATGATCGAAGCGCTCATTCGCTGGTCTATCCATAACCGGCTGCTGGTGCTGATCGCCACGGCGCTACTGACCGCCTGGGGTCTCTTCTCAGCCTTGCGCACACCGCTCGATGCCATCCCGGACCTTTCTGACGTGCAGGTCATCGTGCGTACCCCGTTTCCGGGTCAGGCGCCGCAGATCGTGGAGAATCAGGTGACCTATCCGCTGACTACCACGATGCTGTCAGTGCCTGGCGTGAAGACGGTACGCGGCTACTCGTTCTTCGGCGATTCCTATGTCTATGTCCTGTTTGATGACGACACCGACCTGTACTGGGCGCGCTCACGAGTGCTGGAATATCTCAGCCAGGTGCGGGGAACGCTGCCGGAAGCCGCCGAACCATCTCTCGGGCCTGACGCCACGGGGGTAGGCTGGGTCTACGAGTATGCGCTCGTAGACCGAGGCGGAACCCAGGACATTTCCCAGCTGCGCGCGCTACAGGACTGGTTCCTCAAGTATGAGCTCAAGAGCGTACCCGGTGTCTCCGAAGTGGCCACGCTTGGCGGAATGGTCAAACAGTATCAGATACAGGTCGATCCCGAGCGCCTGAGACTGCACGGTTTGCCGTTGAACAAGGTGATTGCAGCCGTCAAGGCCGCAAACCAGGAAACGGGTGGCGCTGTCATCGAGATCGCTGAAGCCGAATACATGGTTCGCGCACATGGTTACCTCGAGACTCTGGAAGATTTCCGCAACATACCCGTGGATCTGGGAGAGGGCGGCACACCGGTGCTGCTCGGCGACGTCGCCCGTATCCAGGTGGGGCCAGAAATGCGCCGTGGCATCGCTGAACTCAATGGCGAGGGGGAGGTAGTCGGCGGCATCGTGGTGATGCGCATGGGTGGCAACGCCCTGGAGGTGATAGAGCAGGTGAAGTCGAGGCTCGAGGTCCTCAAACGCAGCCTGCCTGAAGGCGTCGAGGTGGTGACTGTCTACGATCGCTCCGGACTCATCGAAAGCGCTGTAAGCAACCTGCTGGAAAAGCTGGTTGAAGAGTTCATTGTCGTTGGCCTGGTATGCCTGATTTTCCTGTTCCACCTTCGCTCGGCCCTCGTCGCTATCGTGGCGCTGCCGCTGGGTGTGCTCATGTCTTTCATCGTCATGTACTACCAGGGCATCAACGCCAATATCATGTCACTCGGCGGTATCGCGATCGCTATCGGGGCCATGGTCGATGCGGCGATCGTCATGATCGAGAACGCGCACAAGAAACTCGAAAGCTACCGTCTGTCCCATGGTGAGCCGGATAATCCGGCCCGTATCAAGGTGCTCACCCAGGCGGCAGCGGAAGTGGGGCCAGCGCTGTTTTTCAGTCTGCTCATCATCACCTTGTCATTTGTGCCGGTCTTTACACTGGAGGCACAGGAAGGTCGACTGTTCGCGCCACTGGCTTACACCAAAACCTATGCCATGGCTGCCGCAGCTGGCCTATCAGTCACACTGATCCCGGTGTTGATGGTGATGTTCATTCGCGGCCGAATTCGTTCGGAGGACCAGAATCCTGTCAACCGATTCCTGGTGGCGGTGTACAGGCCCGTGTTGACGGGGGTGCTCAAGCATCCACGAAGCACGCTCGTTGTAGCGGTGCTGGCGGTGGTGGTCACCGTGTACCCACTCAGTAAGCTCGGCACCGAGTTCATGCCGCCGTTGAACGAGGGGGACCTTCTGTATATGCCGACGGCTTTCCCTGGCATGTCGGCCGCGAAGGCCAGTGAGTTGCTGCAGATTACCGATCGGCTGATCAAGACGGTGCCGGAAGTGAAAACGGTATTCGGCAAGGCCGGCCGTGCGGAAACAGCCACTGATCCTGCACCGCTGGAAATGTTCGAAACGACCATTCAGTTCAAGCCCCGAGACCAGTGGCGGCCAGGGATGACTCCGGAAAAGCTGGTCGAAGAGCTTGACCAGCGCCTGAAGATTCCGGGCATGGCGAACGTGTGGGTCCAGCCAATCCGGAACCGCATCGATATGCTCGCGACCGGCATCAAGAGCCCCGTCGGGATCAAGATCTCCGGTCCGGATCTGGATGTACTTGCAAAGCTTGGGGCACGGGCAGAACAGTTGACCCGCGACCTCCGGGGCGTCACATCGGCGATTGCCGATAGGGTCACCGGTGGGCGCTTTATCGACGTGACGATAGATCGGATCGCTGCCGCCAGATACGGTCTGAATATTGCCGATATTCAGAGCGTCATCGCTACGGCCGTGGGTGGCCAGAATATCAGTGAGCAGATCGATGGCTTACAGCGCTTCCCAATCAATATCCGCTATCCCCGCGAGCTGCGTGACTCTGTCTCGGATCTGCAGGATCTACCCCTGGTTACCAGCTCAGGTGCGACGGTCAGTCTCGGCAGCGTGGCAAAAATTGCGGTGTCCGACGGCCCCTCGATGATCAAGAGTGAAAACGCACGGCCTGCGGTGTGGGTTTACGTGGATTTGAGGGATCGCGATCTCGGAGGCTTTGTCAAAGAGGCCAGGGCGCTACTGGCCGAGGAGATGCAGCTGCCACCTGGCTACTCCATCGCCTGGTCAGGACAGTTCGAGTATTTCGAGCGGGCTTCGAAACGACTCAGCTGGGTCGTGCCGATGACGCTGGGCATCATCTTCGTGCTGCTCTTCATGGCGTTCAAGCGAATCGGGCCGGCCGTTCTCATTTTGGCCACCTTGCCCTTCGCACTGATCGGTGGCATCTGGCTGCTCTATATCCTGGGGCACAACTTTTCGATTGCCAGTGGCGTAGGCTTCATTGCTCTGGCAGGACTTGCCGCTGAATTTGGCGTTATTATGGTCGTGTATCTGGATCAGGCTGTCGCACGCCATCATGATCTTGGGCAGATGCATACGCCGGGTGACCTGAGAAACGCCCTGATCGAGGGGGCAGCTTTACGGATACGGCCGAAGGCGATGACTGTGGCGACCATCCTGGCGGGCCTGTTTCCGATACTGATCGGTACCGGCGTGGGCGGCGAGACCATGCAGCGGATTGCTGCCCCCATGGTCGGGGGCATGCTGACAGCACCGCTGTTGTCGCTCTTCGTTATTCCGGCGGTGTACGCACTCATGAAGCCGCAGAAGCTGGCGCAGGCGGTTCAGCGCAGTCGCGCCATGGCGCACTAATCAGCCCCTCAGACACGCCGCTACGCTTGGGTGCGATGCTGTTAGCGCAGCACCAATAGCGGCTTTGTCGCAGTTCTCAACATGGAAGTTGTGGTGCTACCGACCAGAAACTGCCTGATTCGCGAGTGCCCGTAGGCACCGATCAGCATGAGGTCGATATCGTGCTCTGTCTGATAGGTGTGCAGCGTTTGCTCGACGTCGCCTTCACGAATGGCCAGCTGAATCTCGCCGCCAAGTGGCGACAGCAGGTCCTTGGCGCGGGTCAGCTGTGCCCAGTGTTCAGTGGATTCTGCGCCAACCATGACGATATGGAGCGGCATATTGGTGAACACGGGATTGTCAGCAAGCAACTGCACACCTCTGAACGCCGTCGCGCTACCATCGAAAGCGAGCATGGCGCTTTGCGGCGTCTCAAACTGGTCCGGTACCAGCAGCACCGGCCGATGCACCTTGCGAATAACCGTCTCCAGCTGACTACCAATGTGTCTGTCCTGGCCGCAGCTGTTTTCACCGCGCAGACCCATGACGAAGAGGAGTGTTTCTTTCTCCAGGGCCAGGATCGACTCCGGCAGGTCGCCATGACGCTGACGCTTATGCACATCGCTCACGCCGACGGCTTGGACACGTGTTTCAGCCTCGTCCAGCAGATGATGACCATGTTCGAGCGCCAGTCTGCTGCGCTTCTGGTCCAGCTCGGCCAGTTCCTTCAGCAGATGCTCCCGGCTGCCAAGTCCGATATTGCCTGCCAGATCCGGTTCCACCGGATAATACGCTTCGTCGAGCACGTGCAGGAGCATGACCGGGGCCTGACTGCGCAGGCTCGCCCAGGCGGCATATTCGCAAACAGCCGGTACGGCGCTCGATCCATCGATACAGGCGATGATTTGTTGCATTTCAACCTCGCTTCCAGTGTTGAGTGTCATGCTTAGTGTCCCATCAGCTTGTCTACAGCATCTGGCTTGTCATGAACACCAAAACGATCGACGATCGTCGCGCTGGCCTCATTCAGGCCGACCACGACCACATCGGCGCCCTCCCGCCTGAATTTCACCACGACTTTGTCGAGCGCGGCAACTGCGGTGATATCCCAGAAATGCGCGCCGCAGAGATCGATGACGACATTATCGACGGCTTCCTTGAAATCGAACCCTGCCACGAACTTTTCCGATGAACTGAAAAAAATCTGACCGACGACGCGATAGGTGCGCGTGTCGGTGGCTTCGTCGAAATCGGAGGTCACAGCCATGTAATGGCCAATCTTGTTGGCGAAGAACAGCGCTGCAAGGAGGACACCCGCCAGCACACCGAAGGCGAGATTGTGCGTAGCCACAACCACGGCGACGGTCACCACCATAACAATATTGGTCGAGAGCGGATGCTCACGCAGGTTACGAATCGACTCCCAACTGAAGGTGCCGATCGACACCATAATCATGACGGCCACCAGTGCCGCCATCGGAATCTGTACCAGCCACGCATCCAGCACAAGAATCATGATCAGTAGAAAGACCCCGGCCGACAGTGTTGAGAGGCGGGTTCGTCCCCCTGATTTGATATTGATGATCGATTGGCCAATCATGGCGCAGCCTGCCATGCCGCCGAGGAGTCCTGCACCAATGTTGGCGATACCCTGGCCCTTGCATTCCCGATTCCGGTCGCTTGTGGTATCGGTAAGATCATCCACGATGGTGGCTGTCATCATTGATTCCAGCAGGCCGACTACGGTGAGTCCGACTGCGTAGGGCAGTATGATCATCAGCGTCTCCAGATTCAGTGGCACGTCTGGCCAGAGGAAGACCGGCAGGGTGTCAGGCAGTTCTCCCATGTCGCCGACCGTCCGTACATCGATATTGAAGAGTATGGCAATCACCGTTAGTGAAACGATGCAGATAAGCGGCGAGGGAATGATACGGCCCACCACCGGAACGTAAGGGAACAGATAGATGATGCCCAGGCCAGCTGCAGTCATGGCATAAACGTGCCAGGTGACATCGGTCAGCTCGGGCAACTGAGCCATGAAGATAAGTATGGCCAGTGCATTGACGAAGCCGGTCACCACAGAGCGGGAAACAAAGCGCATCAGTGACCCGAGTTTCAGGTAGCCAGCAATAATCTGCAGCACACCGGTCAATAGCGTGGCCGCCAGCAGGTACTCAAGGCCATGCTCTTTCACCAGCGTGACCATGAGCAATGCCATCGCACCGGTAGCCGCTGAGATCATGCCGGGTCGGCCGCCGACAAAGGCGATGACGACGGCGATACAGAATGAAGCGTACAGGCCCACCTTCGGGTCGACGCCGGCGATGATGGAGAACGCGATCGCCTCTGGAACGAGGGCGAGGGCAACGACGAGACCCGCAAGCAAATCGCCGCGGATATTGGCAAACCAGTTCGCTCTGATACCGGTAATCATAGAGCCTCCATGAGGTGAACAGGCCTTGAGCTACCGAGGGTGACCGGCGCTCAAGGCAGAGGGAATTACAGGAAGTTCGTCACCGCTAGCAGCCCTATGCCACTCATCACGATGGTATAGGGGAAGGCCATCACGACCATACGGCCGTATGAGAGCCGGACCAATGGTGCTATGGCAGAAGTCAGCAGGAACAGGAAAGCCGCCTGACCGTTCGGCGTCGCAACGCTGGGCAGATTGGTGCCGGTATTGATGGCGATGGCGAGGCGTTCGAAGTGCTCACGTGAAATAGTGCCAGCATCAAAGGCCTGCTGAATCTCACTGATATACACCGTAGCAACGAACACGTTGTCACTGATCATCGACAGCACACCATTGGCGATGAAAAACATGCCTGGCTGCTGAGCCTCGGGGAGGGCCAATACGAAGTCGATGATTGGCTTGAACAAATGCTGCTGATGAATAACCGCGACAACTGCGAAAAACACGATCAGTAGTGAGGTGAATGGCAGTGACTCCTGGAAAGCCTTGCCAATCTGATGCTCATCCGTCACGCCCGTGAACGAGGTGATCAGAATGATGACGAGCAGGCCGATCAGTCCGACCTCGGCAAGGTGGAATGCCAGTCCGAGCACCAGAATAATTGCAGCAAATCCTTGTACCCAAAGAGCCGCCTGATCTGACTTTGTACGCTTCTTGCGTTGCTGGTCGGCGAAGTCTTCGAGCACCCGTCGCACAGGCTTTGGTAGTCGCACCCCATAACCAAACCAGCGCAGCTTCTCGAGCAGTACACAGGTCAGGAGACCCGCAATCAGTACCGGTATGCTGATCGGTGCCACGCGCTGAAAGAAGGTGCCAAAATCCCAGCCAACAACCTTGGCGATCAGCAGGTTCTGCGGCTCCCCAACCATTGTCGCCACGCCACCGAGCGCAGTGCCGATGGCACCATGCATGAGCAGACTACGCAGGAAGGCTCTGAAGTTCACCAGATCTTCCCGATGCAGTTCAATCACGTCGTCATCACTCTGCGTGTTGTGCTGACCTTCATGATAGCCTCGACCAGAAGCGACCTTGTGATAGACCGAATAGAAGCCCACAGCCACACTGATGATGACGGCTGTCACTGTCAGTGCGTCCAGGAATGCCGAGAGCAATGCGGCCGCCGCACAGAACAGCAACGACAGCGCCGACTTTGATCTGATACCGAGCAGGAGCTGGGTAAAAGTGAGCAGCAATAACTCCTTCATGAAGTAGATGCCGGCCACCATGAACATCAGCAGCAGGATAACTGGCAGATTGACTTCGACCTCCGCATAGACGGCTTCAGGTGTCGCAAGGCCAATCAGGAGTGCTTCAACGGCCAGCAGCCCGCCCGGGAGCAAGGGGTAGCATTTGAGCGCCATGGCTAGCGTGAAGATGAATTCGGCGACTAGCAGCCAGCCTGCGACCACGGGGCCGAGCGACCACAGGATGATCGGGTTGGCGATCAGGAAGAGCACGATGACCTGCTTGTACCACACAGGTGCGTTGCCCAGGAAATTGCGAACAAAGCCAGAAGAAACAGTTTGAGTCATTGGACTACCGGACAGAAAGAATTGAGTAAACGAGACAGCGACGCGCTCTGATCGCTCAAAAAGGCGTCAGCGTGCGTGCCACGGGCAATGCTGGCTCGGGTTGCATTCGGCGTTGAAATGCTGGGGGCGGGCTAGGTACTAAGGTGGAGTGATCTTCAAGAGAGACGCCCTGTGAGTAATATTAACGGATGTTAATCCACGGAGAATATGAGCGGCGAAGTCTATCACAATCAGGTGGCTATAGACAGGGTAGGCCTGGCTGAAAATTCCTGTTCTGCTACGGTTCACATCGGCTGAACACAGCCATCTGAGTGGAGGAACCACGCAGGACATCCGGTGGGCCGAGTCCTGAAAATTCGACCCGATAGCCATGGCGCCTGGCCACGCCGTCGGCCCAGTTGTTGAACTGTATCCTGGTCCATTCGAAATGATGGCCAGGGTGACGGCGCTGCTGCGGTAGCATGCCGTGTAGTACATTGTATTCCTGGTTCGGCGTGGTGATGATCACCGTGTCGACATCATAGGCGCGGAAGACGGTCTGCTCGACGCGCGATAGCCGTGAGGGTTCAACGTGCTCGATCGTTTCGAGCATTACGGCTGCATTGAAGCCCAGCAAGCGATGGTCAGCGTCTTCGAAGGAGCCATAGCAGACGTGCAGTCGCCTGTCGGGGTTCAGTAGGTCCAGCCCGAGATTGAGACGCGCCTCTGCAAGCGCCTGTTCATCAATATCGATGCCGAGCAGTCGGTTGAACTGTACTTGCGCGCGCAGCTCGATAAGCAGCTCTCCGCTGCCGCAACCAAGGTCAAGCACACTGCTAGCACCGCTTTTGACAAGTGCCTGCACGACTCCCGCCAATCTCGCCTCGTGTAAATCGCTTGCCACGCTTGGGTCCTACTTCGAAAGGCTGTGTTTTTGGTCACCCCAGGGCGACACGTTCAAGCCTCGGCGGCTTTATAAAGGCAGTTTAGTGCTGCGTCAGGCCTTTGTCTTCATACTCGCGTATCGTCGCCGCTAGATATTGAGTGTTATGCCGAGATCTCCATCCAATAGCGCTGACGCCTCGGCTGTGCCGCTGACTAGTATTCGCGAAGAGCCCGTTGCGGACCTTGTGTCCGAATACTGCGAGTCTGAAATCGCCAATACTACGCAATTTTCCGCTGCTGACCTGAGTTCGTCGTTGCTCGATGCCTCGCTCGGGACTGCTGTGCTGGTCGGTGATTCACTGGTCTATCAGCTCGCAAACCGCGCCTATTGTGAGGTCGTCGGTCGCAACGACCTGCTGGGTCGGCGTTTCGATGAAGTCTTTCCCGAGTTGGTAGACACCGCAGTAAGAGCTGCACTGCAGTCCGTCCTCGAAACCGGCCGGTCCGGGGTCTCAAGCGAGATGCCTGTTTGCCTGCATATGGATGGGCAGGATCAGGACCGCTACTTCACCTGCAGTATTACACCGCTTCGCCGAGCTGCCGGACAGGTCTATGGTGTAATGCTCATCATGGTGGATAGCACTGAGCAGGTTTTGGCGAGGCGGGCCACGGAGCGTCTGAATGAGGAGCTCCGGCTGGCTTCGCGCAGCAAGGATGACTTTCTGGCGATGCTGGGTCATGAGCTGCGTAATCCGCTTACGCCGATCGTGACTGCACTGGAATTGATGAAGCTGAAGTATCCCGAGGTCCAACAGGAGCAGGTCATTATTCGGCGCCAGGTCGACCACCTCGTTCGCCTCGTAGACGATCTGCTCGATGTGTCCAAGATCACCCGTGGCAAACTTGAGCTGAGAGTCGAGACAGTGGACCTGCGGGAGATGCTTGGCAGAGCTGTAGAAATGGCAGCGGACCTGTTTGAGAAGAAGAATCAACGCCTCAAGGTTGATGTGCCGAGTATGGTCTGGCGTGGCGATCCGGCGCGGATGGCACAGGTCGTGGCCAATCTCTTGACCAATGCCTCGCGATACACGCCTGAGGGCGGAGATGTTCAGCTCCGGGCGCTTGCCACAGCTGCAGAGCTCATCATCATCGTCGAAGACAATGGCGTCGGTATCTCCGCCGCACTCTTGCCGGATATATTCGAGCTGTTCGTCCAGGGAAGGCGCAGTGTCGACCGGGCCGAAGGTGGCCTGGGTATTGGCCTTGCGCTGGTTAGGAATCTGGTGCACCTGCACGGGGGCCGGGTTTGGGCGGAAAGTAATGGCGAAGGGCAGGGCAGCACGTTTACTGTGAGCTTACCCCTGCAGCTGCAGGGGCAAGCCGGAGATACGGCGCTGGCTGAAAGCAGGCCATATGTTGACAACCGGCATCGTCGTATTCTCGTGGTCGATGACAATCGGGATGCCGTTGAAGCGCTTGCCGACTTGCTGGGCATGCATGGATACCATGTCGCCATCGCCTACGATCCGGCTCAGGCGCAAGAGATTTTTGCTCGAGAAAGTTTCGATGTTGCCATCCTCGATATCGCCTTGCCAGGCATGGACGGCTACGATCTGGCTCTGCGCCTGCGCAGTTTGGACACCGACGGCGCCTGCCGGCTCATCGCGCTGTCAGGCTTCGGTCAGGCTCATGACAAGCTGCGCAGCAAACAGGCGGGATTCGCTGAACATCTCGTCAAGCCTGTGGATAGCCAGAGGCTACTGACGCTCCTGGACAGCCTGTGACCGGCGCCAGCTGAAGCAGTATTCAGGCAGGCATGCACTCAGTTCTCGCCGCAGCCGAGCGAAGGTGATGAGCCAGGGACTTTGCGCTCAGTCTGTCGAAGTCGAACTCGCAATCGAAGTAATCATTTTCCAGTCCAAGCAACCAGCACATCTTGTTCCTGTCCATCACTGCCACGAATTCATAGTTGCTGTGACTGATATGCAGCGCGAAAGCGCAACCTTCGACGTCCTGACTGAAAGCTGTATCGCTGTCTATTTTCGCTCCAGGCAGTGATTGCTGAATGACTTCCTTTACAACGCCCAATGCTGACATGCCTGCCTTCCTCAAAAGTTCCGTGAATTCCATCACAACATTAAAACTGTAGAGGGCTGATTCTACAATGTTTCTGGACCCGATTTCATGAGCCGGACAGGATAGGGAGTTAGCGAAGAGCAGAGCCTATTCGTAGGCCAGCGCCCAACCGCTGGCCAGCAGCTTGTCGTCGATAGCCAGGAACACCAGGCGGTCATGCCGTCCGCGCCAGTTGTAAATGAGTAGCTCACCAGCCTGCGTTGCCTGCCCCGTCTGCCATTCTACCTGACTCAGCAAGGCAGTCCCGCCAGCGGAACCACCCGCCATTTGCTCATCGGCTTTGCCGAGCAGTCTGAGCAGGCAGTCGACACTGAGTTCACGTTCGATGGCATCTTTGGCCAGCTTCTGCATCAGCTTGTGCTTTTTGCCGTCATAAGCGTCGACCTCCGGACGCCAGCCTGCGCCATCGAAATGGCCTGGAGTAGTGCGAAGTTCTCGAAAATCGTCAGCGGCGGCCTGCAGTTGAGGGTCCGAGCAGGCCGCCGCTGATTCGGTCTTGCTATGTTTAGATCCCGTCTGCGCTGGGGCACTGAGAGCCGTGAGCGCTACGAACGCAAGCGGACCAGAAATTCGAAAATGAGAGCTGTTGGGCATACCTGGACCTGCGCTTGTGTTTTTGTTGTTTTTGACAACTGGAGCCGTTAATAATAGACCCTAGAATGAACGATAATTAATAGAGCCATCAATCGCCTGGCAGCGATAACTGAGCCGAATTCTCGTTTGTTCAAGCCAGTGGCGAAGTCGCTGACGGCTGGGTTTACGTCCCGAATAGCCGAATCGGCCTTTAGGCAGTTAGCAAGAATTGAGTGGTTTCTTCTACGAAGGCTTTCAGGGTGCCAATGGTGGTTCTGCCCCACAAGGGGTTTTATCCACGTGCTCCGACCAGGAGCAAAGCCTTCACAAGAGACTACTATAATGAAAAAAGCTCGATTACGCCCCCTCAGCCTCATCATCATGGCGATCGCGGCCGGCGCCGCAGCGCCGATGTCCGCCTTGGCGCATCAGGATGACGTAGCACAACTCGCTGCACAGGAAATGGCCGCCGCCGATACGGTGTACAAGGTTCATTTTCCAAACCTCAAACTCGCACGGAAAGCCACAATCTCGTTCCACGCCAATCTCTTGGCGTCGAACTATGACGAGGGTTATCTCGTTATGGAACTGAACGAGCGAGAGCAGGCCAAGCTGAGCCGATTCGGTTTCACCTTTGAGCCGGCCACTGAATGGGTCGAGAAACGCAATCAGGTCCTCACGACCATGCAGGAAATGACTCAGCTGCGGCAGGAGCTCAGATCTTCCGGCGACGGTGCCATGATAGCCCAGGACGTTGCACTGCGCGGCATCCCTGGTTATGAGTGCTACGAGACCGTAGAAGAAACATTCGCTGTCGCTGGAGATATGGTGGCGACTTACCCGAATCTGGCGACATGGATTGACGTCGGTAATTCGTGGGAAAAAAACCAGGGGCTTGGTGGGCACGATATCCGCGTGCTCAAGCTGACAAACCGGAGTACAGGCGGTCAAAAGCCGATACTGTTCATCAACAGTGCCATCCATGCCCGTGAGTTTACCACTGCGCCCCTGACGCTGGACTTCGCTCGCACCCTGCTCAGTGGCTACGGCACTGACGCCGATATCACCTGGATCCTGGATCATCATGAAGTGCACCTCATGCTGCATACCAATCCCGATGGCCGAAAAAAGGCTGAAACCGGCATCCTCTGGCGCAAGAACACCAACCAGAATTACTGCGGCTCGACCAGCAACAAGCGCGGCGCTGACCTGAACCGCAACTTCACCTTCGGCTGGAACAGTGCCAATGGCTCCAGTGGTGATCAGTGCAACGACACCTACCGAGGACCGCGACCTGGTTCTGAGCCGGAAACGCAGGCCATCGAGAGCTATGTCCGCAGCATCTTCCCTGACCGCCGCGGCTCTGGCAAGAACGATGCGGCGCCGGCAGACACCAGCGGTATTCACCTCGATATTCACAGTTACAGCGAACTCGTGCTGTGGCCGTGGGGCGATACCAGTACAGCTGCACCTAACGGCCAGGCTCTGCAGACACTGGGTCGTAAGTTCGCCTGGTTCAACGGCTATACGCCGCAGCAATCCATTGGTCTATATCCCACCGACGGCACCAGCGATGGTGTGAGTTACGGGGAGCTCGGCGTGGCCGCGTATACCTTCGAACTCGGCACAGACTTCTTCCAGAGCTGCTCGGTGTATGATGGCAAGATCAAGCCAGACAACCTGCGCGCACTTATCTACGCGGCGAAGGTCGTCCGCACGCCTTATCTCACACCCGCAGGTCCCGACGTCACGAGTGTCAGCCTTTCGGTCAATGGCTCGGCGGCTACACTTGCAGCCAGTGCCACAGACACACGCTTCAGCAGCCGGAACGGCAGGGAGCCCGTCCAGGCTATCGCACAGGCGGAGTATTATATCGATGTGCCACCATGGAAAGCCGGTGCCGAGCCTGTGGCACTTGCCAGTACTGATGGGCGCTTCGATGAGGGCACCGAAGAGCTTACCGGCAGCATTGATACCAGCGGGTTGAGCGAGGGCAAGCACACAGTCTTCGTTCGAGCGCGCGATGCTGCGGGGAACTGGGGTGCTGTTTCTGCGGCCTTCCTGGAAGTCGGCGACGACTCTGGCGGTGGTAATTCGCAGTACGAGTATGCGAATACAACGTCACAGGCCATTCCGGATCGCGGCTCGGTAACCAGCCAGATCACTGTGCCAGCAGACGCACCTGCGGCCAGCTCCGCGACTGTGTCAGTGACCATCGACCATACCTATCAGGGCGATGTCAGGCTGACCTTAAGCAAGGGTGGACGATCGGTGATTGTGAAAAACAACAACGGTCGGGACAGTAGTCGTGGCAGCAAGACCTATACCGCAAGCATCAGCGCCAGTCAGTTCAATGGACTGACCGGGGCCTGGACGCTGACTGCGCAGGATGTCTATAGCCGTGATACCGGCTCCCTGACCAGCTGGAAGCTGGTCCTCGACAAGTAAGCTGTCGTGTTGCCGGTGGGATGGCTGATGTCATCCCACCGGCGAATGCTCCTCACTACCAATCCCATAATACAAATACTATACCAGACCCGACAGGTCTTCTACGTATCATGAATCCGCGCAATAGACCCATGCGTACCTGCGAGTTCAGACCAAGGAGTTCCACCCAAGGAGAACGAGCATGAACGTATCGAAAATTGGCGCCATCAGTGTTTTGGCACTTTCACTGGCAGCGTTTACAGGTTGTGAACAACAGGACGATATGCCAGCGGCTGGCGAGTCGAGTTTGGAAGGGCAGGCATCTGATCGACAGGTCGGTGTCGAGCAGGAAGGGGTAACGGTGCCTGGCGATGTCATGGAGCAGCCTCAGGGCGCTCGGGACGAGCCCCCAGCCCAGGAGCCTCTGAACCAGTAATTCTTCCCCCTTCAGCGGGCGTAGCGGTACAGATCCAGCGCCTGTATGAAGGGTTCATTTGCGATTCCTGAAACGCGGGGAAGGCGGGGTGTCTCGCTTTCCAGCGTGGCAGGGTCGTCTCGCCACAGCTTTCTCGGCATTATTTTCTGCTGGGCAATCACTACGCCTGAAATAGGGCAGGCCTTGCGGACTATACGGTCGTCCTCACGATAGGCATAGTTGGCCCTAAGCTGATTGCGCAAGGGCACCTTCTTTACCAGCATCTCACCGGGACGGCAGGTCGCCAGGAGCGCCTCGGCTGTCGCTGCCGCGGCGCGTTGCGACTCGGGCAGGCTGCGGGCCATTTCCAATGCGTCTTCGACCGAGATCTTCTTGATGCGGGTGTGATTGGTCGCCCACGTCCAGCTGAACACATCAAGGTGAGGGGGCATTATTCTAATCTGGGCATAGCAGCGCTTGAGATCCAGCGCACTGATACCTGCCGTGCCCATGGCCTTTTTCAGCGCTTCAGTGCGGTAGCCTTTTTCAAGCACTTCATCATTGATCAGTTTGGTGACGCGATCCACCGGCGCCCCTTTCGATGTCCCATAGTTACGGACAGCCATCACTGCAGCCTTGAAAGCCAGTTTTGCTGCGTTGAGCTTCTCGGCTGCCTCGACGGTGTCTGAAGAGGCGCACAGTATGCCTTCGCCCACCAGCGGCTCATTCTCCTCCCGCATGTATAACTGCGTCATGGCGTCGATTGCTGCTTCCCTTGCGGCCTGTGACATGTGCTCATCCTCGCTGGTACCGAAAGTGGGGATGTAAACGGGGTATTCATCCTTGTCGGCTCGCACCGCGGCTTCCAGCGTCAAACAGCAATCCGCCATCTGCTGATAGCTTTCGTAGAGCTGCATAATGAGCGATTGTGGCACTACTGAGCTGGATCCCTTAGTCGTCATGTCTGTGTCACCCGTCAAATATTGCTTTCATGTGGAACCTTACTGGTTTAGATATCTTATACCAGACCCGTCAGCTATCAAGTTGAAAATTCAGGTCTTTTCTCAAATGGGTTATTCTACTATACCAGACCGGTTGTTTCGGTAAAGCCAGGCGGCCCACCCAACACCAGCTGAAGCTCCAAGTACCCATCAAAAACCGTGATAAAGCTAGATGTTGACGGGGCGTGCGTGCAGCTCAGCGTCGCCGCCGGGCGCGGTGTGCCAGGGCAGTCCGGCTCGGTGGCTCCGCTCCAGCTCGGCAATCACCTGGGCACCCAGTAAGAGAATGATCGAGCCGATTTCGAGACTGATCAGGATGATGATAATGGTGGCCAGCGAGCCATACACGACGCCCACGAGCGAAACATTCGTGAAGTAGTACATCAGCAGCAGGCGAGTAGCTTCCCATAGTACCGCAGCAACGAGCCCCCCTATGATGGCACGCCGCGGCGCCACCTTTACAATGGGGAGAAACTTGTAAATGGCACTGAACAGTATGAACACACCAACGAAACTAAGAATGTACAAGAGCAAGCCAGGCTCTTCGTAAGCCGAGTTGACCAGCGTAAACAGCACAGTAAGCGTCAGGAGGCCAAGGCCGAGTACCGTGATGAAGACATAGGGCAGTATCGCTGAAATCCACATCTTGCGGCGCGGGTTATCCGCTTCATGAAAGATGATGGCGATCGAGTCTTCGAGCATGCGGAAGGCAAAGGAGCTGAAAAACAGCAGAACAGGAAAACTCACGATGCCGATGATATCCCTCGAAGCGAGAAACTCCCGAACGGCTTCCAGCAGTAAACCGGCGTGGGCTGGTGAAAAATGTGCTGCCTGCACGGCCATGACTTCGAGCAACTGCTTTTCTTCGACGATGGTTGCGAGCAACACGCCGAGGACGGCCAGTAGCGGCACGGCAGACAGCAATACGTTGTAGCCAACACCACCGGCCAGCAGTATGCCGTGATTGCGTAAAAAATTGACGATGACGCGGTGGGTGAAGTGCAGCAGCTGTTTGAACGTGCTGTCGTGAATATGCGATTCCGGCCGGGGCTGTGGCATGGTCTTGAAACGTTACCGATGGACGAGTGTGTTGATGATCTGCATCTGAAACTAACCGATAACAGTTGTGTCTACCAGATTGTAGGACGAGTGCCGACATTAAAGACGGGCTAGCCCCTCCAGAATACGCGCGTAAAGATGATCATGATTGCTGTGAATTCGAGACGGCCCAGAATCATACCGGTCATCAGTATCGTCTTGGCTGAATCCGGCAGGCTGTGAAAGTTGCCCGCAGGTCCGATTATGTCGCCCAGGCCTGGCCCCACGTTCATGAGCGCCGTTGAAGCACCAGTTATGCTGGTAATAAAGTCCAATCCTGTCAGCGCGAGGAGGAGTGTCAGCACGACGAGCGTCGATATCAGCAAGAAAACGAAGGCATTGGTCGACTGAAGTATTTCCTCGGTCACGAGCCGCGTACCGTACTTGCTCACAAGCACCGCATTGGGGTGAATAGCCTGCTTGAACTGTCTCTTCAGCATGAGGAAAAATAATTGGAATCGAAAAATTTTTATCCCACCGGAGGTGGATCCTGAGCAGCCGCCGACAAAAGTGAGGAAAAAGAAAATCGCAACTGCAGCGGGCCCCCAGAGGCCATAGTCAGCGTTGGCAAAACCAGTGGTAGAGACTACTGACATCACATTGAATGTGCTCGCAGTGAACGCTTCCAGCACACTCATGTCGGTGGTGAGAACAAGATCGATAGTGAGAAATCCAGCGGCGATGGCGAAGACGAGCCCAAGCCCTCTGACTTGAATGTCAGATAGCACCCTGGGAGACCGCCCCCGCCACAACCGGATGTACAGTACGAAAGGCATGGAGCCGGCAAACATGAACAGCACAGCAACCCAGCTGAGTAGATGGCCGGGGAATTGGCCAAATGAAGCGTCAGCGGTCGAGTAGCCCCCAGTAGATACCGTGGCCATCATGTGATTTATCGCATTGAAAGCATCCATACCCGCTAGCCAGTAGGCGAGTGCGCAGAGAATACTCAGTCCGAAATAGGCAACGAGAATACCTTTCAGCATGTTTTTCATCTGAGGTATTTCCTTCTCCGACCAGTCCGAGGACTCGGTGCGGAACAGGCGCATTCCGCCGGACTTCAGCGATGGTAAGACTGCGATGGTCATGCCAATGATGCCTATTCCGCCATACCACTGTAGTAAGGATCGCCAGAGGAGAATGTCTTTCGAAGTGTGCTCCAGTCCTGTCATGACCGTTGATCCAGTGGTCGTCATGCCAGAAATAGATTCGAATGCCGCATCCACAATGGACAACGGTTCCTCCATGCAAATAAAAGGCAGCATGCCGAACAGCGGAACCGTCAGCCAGGTGCCGGCCGTAATGATGAACAGCTGCCGTTGGTTGATATGTGTCGATATTGGACTGCCCAGGCGCCCAAAAATCAAGCCAGCTGTCAATGAGGCGGCCAGGGGCAACATATAGGTACGATAGCTACCGCCAAATCCGCTCCATGCCAGCGACAATGGTGCAAGCATGAGTGCCGATAGCAGCAGCAGGCCGGCAGAGGCTACTCTGAAATAGGGTACAAACAGTCTCACTGTTCTGATACCAGACGGTAGCCCACCCCTTGTTCTGTCTGAATGAAGCGTGGTTGAGTCGGATCGTCTTGCAGCTTCTGTCGCAACCGCGCGATGAAAATGCGAAGGTAGTGGCTGTCGCCGCTGTGGCTCGCGCCCCAGATCTCGCTGAGCAGATATTGCTGGGTCACCACATGGTCGGCATGGCGCGCCAGCAGGCCGAGTAAGGCGTACTCTTTCCGCGACAGGTGGAGCGGCTCGCCCGCCAGTGTCACGATTCGCTTTACGAAATCGATCCGCAGAGCACCCGAGTCAAACTGTTTCAGCGCCAGATTGCTCGCTCCTTGCGCGCTATCTCGGATCAACACCCGCAGCCGGGCCATGAATTCCTTGATCCCGAATGGCTTGGTGACGTAGTCGTTTGCACCGAGGTCCAGAGCCCTGACTTTCTCCTGTTCGCTCGACCTGACTGAGAGCACGAGTACCGGTGTTCTGCTCCACCGCCTGAGCTCCTGCAGCACGGCAAACCCATCCATATCGGGCAAGCCAAGATCAAGTACGATGACTTCGGGATCTTCAATTGCTGCCACCTCCAGTCCGGAGGTGCCGTCAGCGGCTTCCAGAAACTGGTACCCTTCGGATCGGAGACTGATCCTCAGGAATCTCAGAATCTGTGGCTCGTCATCGATAACCAGAATTTTGGGCTGCAGTGCAATCATCGCAGAGCTCGTTTAATCATCGCTGTCATCCGGGAGGTAGGGTTGATGCTGCAAGGGCAGGCTGATACGAAAGGTAGTCCCGATGCCGCTGCGTCCGTCAAATACCTCCACCCGGCCACCGTGAGCACCGATCATGCCATGACAGATGGCGAGACCGAGCCCGGTCCCCTTTTGTCGATCACCCTTGGCTGCGCTATAGAACATATCGAAGACCTTGTGTCGTTCGGCCGTGGGAATGCCCGGGCCTTCGTCAGCGATATCGAGGTGGAGGGCGCCTTCGCGTAACGAAGCCTCAATGCTGATCTGCGATTCTTCTGGGGCAAAGCGGGCGGCGTTCTCAAGTATATTGACAACAGCCTGCTCGATGAGGGCTGCATGGACAAACAACAATGGAATATTGTCCGCTAGGCGAACATCGACTTTGAAACGGGCCAGCACCGACTGCAGACGGTGAGTGGCTGAACCTACGATGTCACTGAGGGTCACCCAGTCTCGTTCGAGCTTGAGCGGGCCATAGCCCAGGCGGGTCATATCGAGCAGGTTCTCCACGTAGCGATTGAGGCGTTCGGCTTCCTGCAAAGTCCCTTCAAGGAGTTCGATACGATCCTCAGCCGTCAGCCTGTCGTGGTATTGCAGGAGACTTGACGTCGATCCAATCATCGTAGCGAGGGGTGTTTTCAGATCATGTGATACGGAGGACAGCAGTGCCGAGCGAAGCCGCTCAGTTTCTGCATCCAGACGTGCCGCTTCCAGCCGCGACGAGAGGCGGGCGCGTTCAAGTGCCTGTGCAATCAGCTGGCAGTAGCCGGTAATCTGTGCCTCGCTCCAGGCATCCTGCCCCCTCTTGTGATTCAGTGACAGCCCGAGCATTGCCAGAATCTCGCCTTGCGCGGCTGCTAACGTATACAATTGCAGCTCTGAGCTCCACTCACGCGGTCCGATCGTACTGGCTTCGCCCCGCGGGGAGATCAGCATTTGAGCCTGCTGTAGTATCTGCTCGCTCAGCGCGTCCTCTGTTTCTGGATAACAAAGTACCTGCCGGCATCCTCCGTGCTCCTCGATCTGCAGCCAACAGATCGCGCTATTCAGACGGGGATGCAGGAAGATGGCCGCTGCCTTCATGATGTCCAGCTCCCCTGCAGCGCCAGCAATTTCCTGACTCAAGCCAAGCAGATCACCAATACGTCGCTTGCTTTCGCGCAGTGCGAGCATTTGCTGGCGTAATCGTGTAGCGAGATTGCCGGTCACGCTTGAAAGCAGCAGGAAGAAAGCTACGGTCGCAACGTCATCCCGATGAGCGATGACGAAGGTATGATAGGGCTCAGTGAAAAAGTAGTTATAGACTAACAAACCAAGTAGCGAGCTCCAGAGCGAAGCACCTACGCTTGTGCGGACGGCCGCTATAAGCACACCAACCAGCAGCACAGGCAATACGTTTGTTCGTGGCAGAAGCTGATCGATCATCAGGGCGGCCAGCATGGCCGCTGCCATGATCGCGGTCGCAGCGAAGTAGTCGTACCAACTGTGATGCAGACTCCATGACGACCTTGCGGCTGAATCCATCTTCTTACCGTTGTCTGTGAAGGGTTCTGATATATAAGTTGGCACAGCCTAGGGGTAAACCCTGTAAACGGGCTAGTAGTGAAATCGCACCTTGCATAAATGTTTCGTAAAATTCCCGTGATGAAGCACCATTGGAAGTGCCTGCCCATGCTGACAATCAGCTTCATCTTGTGCGAAAGTCGAGCTTTCTGACCAACAACAATATTCTGAAGGGACTCAACATGAAGGCAGTCGATTTCGAGTCATTGAGCCGCTATGCGCGAGTGCTTGGCACAATACGAAAGAAACCGGGCAGGGTGGAGACGCTGCCATCGGCCAGCTATGTCGACCGGGAGGTCAGCATCGATGGCGACCATCTCTCCCGCTATGCCGCACTCTGTGGTTTCAGTGCTGATCAGGGGGTGCCGCTCACTTATCCGCAGTTGCTTACTTTCCCCCTTGCGCTCGAGTACATGGCGTCCGATGCATCACCGTGGTCTGGTCTCGGTACCGTGCATCTGGCCAGTGATATCCGGCAGTTTCAGGCCCTGAATATCGGCGATCGTGTGACGGTAGAGCTGTGCACAGGCACCTTGATGGCGCACAGGCGCGGGCAAGTCTTCACCTTGGAGTCGCGTATCATGCGAGGCGCGCAGGAGGTATGGGCTTCCACCCAGAGTCTGCTGCGCATAGGCGTGCAGGACCCGCAGGGCGACCCTTACCGCGCATTGCCTGGGGCCTCTGAACCCCTGGCTCTGTCAGCGACGTTCAAGGCCGGCAGCAACACCGGTCGGCGCTATGGCCTGGTGTCAGGCGATCTCAATCCCATACACCTCACCGCTGTGTCAGCCAAGCTGTTCGGATTCCGCCGCGCTATTGCCCACGGCATGTGGACCAAGGCCCGCGCTCTGGCCGAACTGCTGCCCTCAGGTCGCACTGATACAGCGGAGGTGAAAGTTGAATTCAAGTCACCACTGTTTCTACCCGCCAAGGCGGCGCTCTGGGCGAGCCGGGACGAGAGTGGGTCGAGCTTCGAAGTCCGCGGTGACGCCAGCCAGACTACCCACCTTCGCGGTCGGCTTAAATTGCAAGGGCCTGGGCCGGCGTAAGTCATCAGCCCGAATTTGAGCCCTCACGCTGCCGATCATCGCCCTGGTTGGTAGAAGGGTCACCCGTCTCGTCGTCTGTTCTGTCGCCCAGGTAGTCGCGCACGTAAACCTTGTTCATCATCACAAGCAGCACAGCAGCCACGGGGGCCGCCAGGAGCAGCCCGAGAACGCCAGCGAAGAGGCCAAGGCTGACCTGGATCGCCACTAGTACGGCCGGTGGAATTTCGATGGCCTGACGCTGGACGAGCGGCGTGATCACGTAGCCCTCCATGCCTTGGATGACGAAATACAGGATCGCCACATGCAGTACCAACTGCGGTTCACCCTGGGTGTAGGCGACTAACAGTGCGGGAATCGCTGCCATCATCGGGCCGAAGTTAGGTATGAACTCCAGTAACGCGGCCAGCAGGCCGAGCGAGAGGGCCATCGGCATGCCAAGCGCCCATAAACCAAGCCCTATCAACAAACCGACCAGGGCCATCGACGCAATTCTACCAAGCATCCACCAGCTCAGTTTCTCCACCAATGCGTCAAGCACTTCCGAGGCATAGGCTCGACGATGCTGCGGAAACAGGCGGATCAGCATTGTTCGGTAAGTCTGCGGTTCAAAGGCGACGAAAAGGCCAATGAAGAAGATGATGACCACATTGACCAAGGAACCGAAAGTGGTCGAGAACACGCCAGACACTTTCGAGAACCATTCACTCATCTGACTGCCATCGGCCTCGGCCTGTTGCTGCTGCACCTCGTCGATGACCTTGTTGGCCATCGGCAGGTCGGAGAGCTGCTGCTTGAGCTCGGCGATGCTATTCGGCACGACCTCCGCCAGTTGCTGGAACTGCTGGGTAACGTTCGATGCAAAGGTGAATGCAAACAGACCGAATAGACCCAGCAACAGGAGTATCACAAGCCCAAGGGCAGTGCGGTGACCAAGCGGGGTGTGGCGGCTGATCCACTGCACAGGTATGAGATAGAACAGGGCAAGCAAGAGACCGGCAAACAGAATGAGCAGGACTTCGTGCCCAAACCAGAGTGTCGTCAGCAGGATGATTGTCGTGGCGAAAATCAGCGCTACTTTCCAGGCTCTGTGCACGAAGCGGTCTGAATCGCTGGGCGAATACTTCATTTCAACATCCTTTTTACGCCGGTGGGTCCTTAGAGCGTACGCGATAGTCGTGTAGCCGGATGCCTGCCTCGTCCAGGCGGGCCTCATATTCAGGCCACCGTTACGTCGGCGCAGCGGTAACAGGTTCACTCATCGATGAGGTAAATGTCCCACAGCATCACATCGGGCGATAATGACAAGGAATTGCCTGACAATGAGTCAGTTTCGACCTTGACCCCCTCTCACCGATATTCAATATTGCTCCTGCCAACGCTCAGCAGGATTGAACAGATGATGGACTACAAGGCCCCACTGCGCGACATGCGCTTCCTGATCAACGAAGTGCTCGATTACCCGTCGCACTACGCCGCACTGCCAAACGGCGCAGACGCCACTCCGGATATGGTCGAAGCCATTCTCGAAGGCGCAGCGACCTTATGCGAAGAAGTGCTGGCGCCCCTGAACCTGTCTGGCGATCGAGAAGGCTGTCGCTTCGAAAACGGTGAGGTCACCACACCCACTGGCTTTCGTGAGGCTTACCGTCAGTTCGTCGACGGCGGCTGGCAGGGTCTTTCGTTTCCGGAAGCCTATGGCGGCCAGGGCTTACCAGCGTCGATCAGTGCCATAAAGTCCGAGATGATGGGCACCGCCAACTGGTCGTTCGCCATGTATCCAGGGCTTAGCGTTGGTTGCATCAACACCATTGTGCAGTTTGGGAGTGATGAGCAGAAAGACATGTACCTGCCATCGCTGGTGTCCGGCGAATGGACGGGCACGATGTGTTTAACCGAGCCGCAATGCGGCACCGATTTAGGGCAGATACAGACCAGGGCTGAACCTGCGGAGGACGGCACCTACAGAGTTACCGGCACCAAGATATTTATCTCAGCCGGCGAACATGATTTGACCGCCAACATCATTCATATCGTGCTCGCACGTGTGAGGGGGGCACCTGCCGGTACCCGTGGCATTTCACTGTTCATCGTGCCCAAGTTCCTGGTTTCGGCCGCTGGCGTGCCCGAAAAACGTAACGACCTGGCGTGTGGCTCAATCGAGCACAAGATGGGTATTCGTGCATCGGCAACCGCAGTGCTCAATTTCGATGGGGCGACGGCGTTCATGATGGGTGAAGAGAACAAGGGGCTCGAAGCCATGTTCACCTTCATGAATACCGCCCGCATCGGTACCGCGATACAGGGCGTCTGTCATGCCGAGGCGTCGTTTCAGCGGGCATTGCAGTATGCCAGCGAACGGCGCTCCATGCGGGCCCTCTCCGGCAAAAAGGATCCTGATTTCAAGGCCGACGCGCTCATCTGGCATCCCGACGTCCGACGGATGCTGCTGACACAGAAGGCCATCGCTGAAGGCGGGCGGGCGATGATCTACAGCGTCGCCAAGATCGCCGACTTTCTTGTCAATGCCGTGCTCGATGGTGATGTCAGCAGGCAGAAGGAGGAAGATAGCTGCCTAGGTTTCTACACGCCCATCCTCAAGGGTTTCCTGACCGAAATGGGCCTGGAAGCGGCTAACCTGGGTATGCAGGTGTACGGTGGGCATGGCTACATCCACGAACACGGCATGGAACAGATCGCGCGTGATGCCCGAATTGCGACGCTTTACGAAGGGACGACAGGTATACAGGCGCTCGATCTGCTGGGGCGCAAGGTGCTGCTGGCGACGAAGGGCAAATGCGTTCGCGACTTTACGCTGACCATGATGAAGTTCTCCAGGGGTCGTCTACTCCAGCCGGGCGCCATTGGCAAGATGGCGCGAAGCCTGCTCAAGCGCAGCGTCGAATGGAACATCCTTACCGGTCGCATCATGCTGCGCGCAACCAAGGATCGGGAAGCAGTAGGTTCGGCCTCGGTGGACTACCTCATGTATTCAGGCTTCGTGATGATGGCCTATTTCTGGGCGCTGCAGGCAGACAAGGCGAGTGAACTGCTGCGCAGTGGCGCGGGCCGGGAGTCGGACGAGTTCTATCGCGCGAAGATTCAAACCGCGCAGTTCTACTTCGAACGTTTACTGCCCAGGGCCGGTTCACACTATACCAGCGCCATTGCACCGACCAGCTCGGTGTTGGACATGGACAAGAGCCACTTCGCCTTCGGCTGAGAGAACGGCCAGCTGAACGGCTGGCCGTAATGATCGCTCTCTACTGATTCCAACCGGCAGGAATGTAGCCCTCGCGGATCCGCTGTGGATGATCACCGACATCTACGCGAGCCACTTCCTCGCCAGTCGCAAAGGAAATCACCGACATCTGGTCAGTGCCGCTCCATGACACATAACAATGCTCGCCAGCGGCATCGGTGGTCACCCAGTAAGGCTTGGTGCCGATATCTGTCAGCAGCTCATATTCGAAGGTCTCTCTGGAAACTATCGCTACGTAGTCGCTCATGGTGCCGGCTACACAGAGGGTCTTGTCGTCACCACTGAGCGCAATGCCATGATGAGCTGAATCGTTGACGTAATCGCGTCGCGGCACATCCGGTATCAGATTCGGCAGATCAGCCTTTCTCGTGATGCGGTCCTGGACCATATCGTATTCAACGAAGCCATGCAGGAATGAGAGCTGGAAATAGAAATAACGCTCATCATCAGTATGCGTCATGGGTCGGACCGCCGGACTCAAGCCGGGAAAGCCGGCTGCAGCGAGCTTTTCCGCCATATCAAACTTCTTGACGATTTCTAGAGAGCGGGCATCTACGATCTGGAATACGCGGTCACCCTTGGTAGAGTCCCAGAAACTCGAATCGAGTGGCGTGAAGACATTCCCTATACTGGCGTGATAAATCAGCTTACCATCTTTCGAGTACACATTCTCATGCGGGGAATTGCCTGACGGGAAGCGACCGCGCTCGGCGCCGGTTTCTACATCGAGAATATGCACCACCTTGCCTGTCGAGGCCGAGACAGCGACTTCAGTGCCATCCGGCGACAGCGCCATGTGGTCGGAGCGGAAACCCTCGACCTGAAAGCGCCAGGCGATTTTCCCGGTTGCCATTTCGATGGCCACCACGTCGGCAAAGCTGGGGCGTGAGATGACCAGCAGCCGCCCATCCAGGCTGCTGTACATGTCGTCGACCAGCTGATCATTGCCTTCGCCGATCAGGTTTCTCACAGTCTGGAATCCAATGAGGCGGATTGGGTTGAACAGCAGCTCGGTCATACGCTTGCGCTTGTCAGGCACGGCGTTAATGCGTCCAATCGGTGCATAGGATTCGCTGTCAATTACATCAATAGTGCCTTCCCAGTTATTGCCGACGAATATTACGCGACGCGTATCAGCGGCGCTCGCGGTCTGAACGCCGGCGGAGCCGAGGAGCAGCGCAGCGGACATTGTCAGTACACGACACAGGATTGGCTTTTGTATGGTTTTGAGTGTTGAAAACATTAGGGTTTCCTTGTTCTTGTCGGTAGGGTGCGCAACGCACCCGGGATCGTACAACCCTCTCAGGTTATAGCGAATGACAAGCCGAACTGAGAATCTGGTCGCATTATCGACGGTAAAAGCGGAACTGCGCGTGCTGTTGCCACCACAGCCCGATGATGATCAGAACCAGGCCGATATAGGTCGAAGGCCGAATGGTTTCACCAAGAATGAAGTGAATGAACACGAGCGACAGGAAAGGCGAGATGAAGATAAGATTGCTGACCTGGGAGGTGTTTTCAGCAAGTCGCATGGCCCGGCTCCAGAGCACGAAAGCGATGCCCATTTCAAACACGCCGATATAGACAGCGGCCAGAACACCGGTGCCAATATCCTTTGGCAGCCCCGCCGTGGCGAGACAAAGCAGAAGGATTAACGGCAGACCGAAGAGGAAGTTCAGGAAGAGACCCGCCAGCGGGTCGCGGGTGTCACGAGTATTGATGATCCAGTACATCGCCCAGATCACGGTGCTGGCCAGCGCCATTCCCACACCGATGGAATCGGAAAATTCAAGTCCCAGTAGATCACCACGGGTTGCGATGACCACCACACCGCTATAGCACACGAGGCCCGCCAGCAAGTCGCTCCGGCTGAGTTTCTGACCAAGCAGTGGCACCGACAGGTAAGTGAGGGTGAGTGCCCAGGTATAATTTAGCGGCTGCGCCTCCTGTGCCGGCAGTCGATCGAAGGCTTCGAAGAGCACGAGGTAATACAGTACAGGGTTGAGCAGACCCATGAGCACCGAGATCAGATACTGCCGGGGCGAGAGCGCGATAACCGCCTGCCAGCGACGCTGCAGCGTCAGTATGCAGGCGAGGACCAGGACCGACGTGGCGCAGGCGACCAGCATTAGCTGCAGAGGACTGAGCTCGCCGAGCGAGAGCTTGAAGGCTGTGGCGACGGTCGACCAGAGCATAACCGTCGCTGCACCGAATGCGAGAGCCTGTTTCTGATTCTTCAGATGCCGACGCCCTCATGAGCTGTCAGCGTTGCGAAGTATATCCTCCAAGGCGCGAAAATCACCGCGTGCAAAGCCTCCTATACGGCTCTTTTGATGGGCTCTGCGGCCAAGAGAAGTGCCTCGCCAGCCGCGACGATTTCCTTGCCGATGGCAATATTGCCGGCTGAGCCCGCGAGTGCAGCTTCGGCATTGCGTTCAACATCATGCATGAGCGCAACCACCCTGCGCAGCTCTTCGATCTGCACGCTGGTCAGACTGGAAATTTCCTCGACTGAGTGTTGGCCTTGGAGAACGGCATCCTGCAGTGCTTCATAAAGCGCGCTGATCCGGCCCTGGCTCTCGGCAACGATAGCTTGAAGCGAGTGGGAAAATTTTGTCGCTTCATCACAGAGGTCAAGTTCGACAGTGCTCAGATCATGAACGAGCTTGTTGATATCTTTCGCCTTGGTTCCTGCTTTCTGCGCAAGGCTTTTGACTTCATCAGCTACGACGGCGAAGCCTCGCCCGAGGTCGCCGGCTCTTGCTGCTTCGATTGCGGCGTTGAGCGCGAGCAGGTTTGTCTGATCCGATATATCGGATATGGTCTTGGTGATCTCGTTGATCTGGTTAAATTCGGTGCTGAAGGTTTCCATTTTCACCACAAGCGTACCGGACCACTGCGCCGCCCGCACCACTTCTGCAATGAGGCTTTGCATGTGCTTCTGAACCGAAATTGCTGTCTGATTCAACTGGGCAATTTCGACCCCAGTCGCACTCGAAGTTTTTTCGATATTCACCCCATGTTGTGAAGCCGTCTCGATGGCCTGGTTGGTAACCTTGATGTGCTCAAGTCGCTCACCCGAGGCGACATTGACCCGGGTGGCCACTTCGCTGACCCGTTTGCCGAGCGCGATCACCCCCTCCGCCTGCTGTTTCAGCTTCAAGTCTGGCTGTATTACTGCCTCAGCCTCCGTCGCAGCACGCTCACGATCACGATGCAGTGCACTCCACTGCCCGAAGAGAAACACGCAAAACGGCACAGTGTAGGTCAGCATCAGTCTGATGACGCTCACGGGCTCAGTGCCAAGGAGCCCCTGCCACTGGTTGATGAGATTGAGAATGGTGCCCACCACCAGCGCGACCCAGCACGCTTTCAGAAAGTTCAGTTTCATATTCACTCTTGGTCCGGCCTGTTTGGATACAGCTTAGTTGAGATGAGAATTTTTGAGATGTTGTACTGTCGTGCCGGGCTTTTTTATGCGGATTATTCAGCGCTGACGACGGTATCAACCGGATGTCGTATGTCATCGAGCCGCTGTGATTGATAGTGTAGGGGCTTAGTGATTTTCGGAGCCCTCGAAGATGTGTAGATGGACCGGTCTGGTCATTCTGGCTAGTGCCCTTATGTCGTTTATCCAGTCAGCGGTCGCTTACGAAGCGAAACACTGTGATCAGGCACTCACGCCAGCAGATGATCTCGTTACCGCACTGGCTCGACTGCCCGAGTCGGGGCCTCATCAAACGATCTGCCTGAGCGAAGGTACTTTCCAGCTGGATCGCATGCTTGAAATCCGCAGAAGCGGACTGACCCTGCAAGGGAAGGGCAGCGCCAGCACCGTCCTGCAGATGAAACAGGGTGTATCCAGTCCCGTGGTCGTGGTCGGCGATGCCAGGCACCAGGAACCAGGTTTCAGGGTTGCAAATGTCCAGATCGAAGCGCTGGCCATCCGAGGTAGTCAGAAGAGTGCCCAGGAGTTTTATCCGCCACTGCCTTATCTGAGCAACAGCGCACTAATTATTCGTGGAGGCGAAGATATCGACCTGGAGAAGCTCGATGTCAGGCACTGCCGTAGCGCCTGCGTACTGACAGAATACGATAGCCGCAAGGTCTCGCTGACCGATAGCCACATCAGTGATGCGCAATGGGATGGCATATCGCTCAACCGGGCAGGCCCTACTATTATCTCGGGTAATACGATCCGCAACAACGTGGCCGCGGGCATCACCGTTGAGTACATGACCTCATCGCTTATCAGCAACAATGTCATCGCTGGCAATGGCTCGCACGGACTGTACCTTGCCGATGCCGAGCATAATGAATTCCGTAGCAACGATATTCATGGCAATCATCTGGCAGGCGTTTTCATTACCTGCTCCATCCGCCACCACGACGAGGTGATGTGCTGGGATGACAGCTTCAGTCGTGACAACACCTTCGTGGACAACGAGTTTACGCAGAACCGTTTCGGCTACCAGGTTGCGGTGGACAAGGCTGCTAACTGTCTCGACTGGGCGCGCCCACGGAACATATCGCGAAGCGACACCTTCGTTGCCAGCCCCAATAAGGAGCCAAGATGGGAGGATTTTGGCCGCTGCCTGGCGTTTGATGCGGGCGAAAGCTAGCTCGAGGCAGATAATCGATCACACTCCTGGCTACTATACCAGACCGGTGTAGATGGTTTTCGTAGCGCTTCACCCAACCCTCCCATTAAACAGAGTTAACTACATAAAAAATGGTTCAAGACTAAGAAGGGCTGCCTTCTCCTGGTTATACCCCTGTCGGCGGTAACATCTATCGGCTTTGGCTACCTCGTTTCAGACTTTGCAGCGCTAGCCTGATCATCCAGGGCGCGACAAAATCATGAGAATCGCTCAATATGGAGGCCTGCTTGTGAATCGCTCGGATCTGATTGGCGTATTGAGTGCCGTCAGGTTCAACCCAATGCCCGTAATACGACTGGCATTGAAGGATCAGGCAAGAACTTGGAGTATTTTATGCACAAAATCCAGCAGAGCGAACAGCGCATTCCGCTTCGCGTGGCTGATTCCTCTGAAGACCTGTGGACCCACACACGTGATGGCGAGCCCCGCGGCTACATCGATGCGCAAGGACTGAAAGAGCTATGGATACACACTGGTACCGCTTGCAATCTGGCGTGTCCATTCTGTCTGGAAGGTTCTTCGCCAGGTGATAAGCGTCTTCTACCAATGTTGCTAAGCGACGTGCAAAGCTATCTGGATGAAGCCCTGACCCTTGGGGTAGAGCAGTTCTCGTTTACTGGAGGTGAGCCCTTCGTTATACGGGATTTCGTGAATATTCTTGAGTATGCCAGTCGTCTACGACCCTGTTTCGTGTTGACCAATGGCACGGCGCCGCTCCTGCAAAGAACCCACCAACTGGCAGGGCTGCGCGAGAGTGCGCATCCAATCAGGTTCCGCATCAGCCTCGATTATCCCGATGCTTCGCGACATGATGCCGGTCGAGGTAAGGGCAGTTTCGAAGAAGCACTGCAGGGTATCCGCTGGCTCACGGAAAACGGCTTCGACGTCTCCATCGCCAGACAGATGGAGGCTAATGAAAACTCAGCTGCAGTCGAGAACAAATTTCGCCTGCTGCTGCAGGGTGCCGGCATACGAGAAAACGTGGCCTTCACCGCGTTTCCCGACTTCGGCACACCCGGCGCACAAGGCAGCGGTCCGGAAATCACCGAGACCTGCATGAACAGATATCCAACCGAGGCTGACCGCGCGCATTTCATGTGCGCATACTCCCGTATGCTGGTGAAGCGCAACGAGCAGGTTGGCGTGGTGTCCTGTACCCTGGTCGATGACGATCCCGAGTACGATATGGGCAGTAGTCTCGCTGCGAGCCTTGATACGCGCGTCATGCTCAAGCATCACCGCTGCATGAGTTGCTATCGCGATGGCGCCAGCTGTAGCGCACCCTGATGCAGCCTGGCCGGACTTGTCCTCTACGTTATCGTTACCGACCTGAAGCACTCGCCGACGTTGTCGAGTGCTCAACTGCCGATGTCCTGTACATCGTCGGTGGGCTCTATGGCAATACCGAAGCGCTGCGCACGATAGTCGATCTTGCGGAGCAGGAGCGACAGCTGGGTCGACAGGTTGAACTCATTTTCAATGGGGACTTTAACTGGTTCAATTGCGATCACGACAGTTTCCAGTCGATCAATGAGCTGGTGCTCGCGCATCGTGCCATTACAGGTAATGTGGAGTTGGAATTGTCTGATCCCGAGGATAGCGCTGGCTGCGGCTGTGCCTATCCGGACGAGGTCGATGACCAGGTGGTCGATCGATCCAACCGCATCATTCAGCGTCTGCAGCAGACGGCTCGCGATTTCCCAGAGCTGTCGACTCGGCTGCGCGACTTGCCCCGCTATCTGAGTCTGGATTTTCACGGCGTTCGGATAGCTATACTTCATGGCGATGCCGAGTCGCTGGCTGGTTGGGGTTTAGGGCGCAGCAGCCTCGAAAATCCCTCGAGCACTTCGATGCTGGAGAACTGGTTCACGCGCAGCGGCGCCGATATTTTTGCCTGCACCCACACCTGCCTGCCAGCGATCAAGATGCTGGATGTTGATGGGCGGCCTCGCGTTGTCTGTAATAACGGCGCAGCAGGCATGGGCAATTTCGAGAATGATTGGCGTGGTCTCGTAACACGCGTTGCGGTGCAGGCGCGCAGCCATGCTGAGGCGCTTGGCACGGTTCATCTGCAGGATCTCGTTATTGAGCTACTTCCGGTCGCGTTTGCAATGGAACCCTGGCGAGCCAGGTTTCTCAGGAATTGGCCAGAGCAGTCTGATGCATGGTTATCATACAATTCACGCATCCTGAAAGGCACTGCACTCAAGCCCTCTGCCGTTCGGCTAGCGTAGGCATTCCGAACTAGCCATCCCGAATTCATCAACCACAAGGAACAAGTGACTCATGTCCACCTCTCAGTCCTACCTCTTCTGGGGCTTCCTGGCCGTCTATGGTATCGTTATGTACCTGCTCTCACCACGCAGCAAGAACGCCGAATCGTTCTATGGTGGTGCCGACGCCAAAGGTCAGCCGGTGGGACAGTGGCCACTGATGATGAGCATTTTTATTAGCTGGATCTTCGCCAAGTCAGTCACCAACGCCGCCAACCTCGGTGAAACCTACGGCATTGTCGGTGGACTGGCATACGCGACGTATTGGCTGTCGATTCCTGTTGCAGGGTATGTCATCTATCTGATTCGCACCCAGACCGGTGCCAAGAGTCTGCAGGATTTCATCGTATCCCGCTTTGGCCGACTCGCGGCGCTTGGCTTTGCAGTAGCCATCCTGATTCGTCTCTACAATGAAATCTGGAGCAATACCGCGGTAGTCGGGGGATATTTTGGCAACGTTGGCGAGACAGGTTATTACGCTGCAGCCGTCCTGTTTACCCTCATCACGCTGGCCTACAGTCTCAAGGGCGGTCTTCGAAGTTCAATTTTCACCGACGTCATTCAGGCCATTGTCTTCGTCGTATTCGTCGCCGCGGTGCTATTTTATGTCCTGCCTGTCAGCGATACGGGCACCTTGCTGACGACTGGGACCTTCGAACTGGGTTCGGGCCTGGATCTTCTGCTAGTCGCCGCGCTGCAAATTTTCAGCTATCCCTTTCACGACCCGGTCCTGACCGATCGGGGCTTTATCAACAATGAGAGGCGCATGCTGAAGAGCTTCATGATCGCCGGTGCGCTGGGCTTCGTGACGATTCTGGTATTCAGTTTCATAGGTATTCACGCCCAGCTGCAGGGTATAGAAGGCGGCGGCAATGCACCCGCGGCAGTGGGCAAGGCGATGGGTCTGGGCGCGCTGTTCCTCATGAGCGTGGTGATGATGACCTCGGCCGGCTCAACGCTGGACTCCACCTTCTCGTCGCTGGCGAAATCGCTGGCTGTTGATTTGCCGGGCCTCCTGCGCAAGGTGCATCCCGCCGCCCCAAGCCTGCGAGTCGGGGCGCTAGTGATGATTGCCTTTGCAATTCTGGGCAATCTGCCCATGTTCGCAGGCACCGATATCCTCAAGGCAACCACGATCAGCGGCACCATGGTGATGGGCCTGGCGCCGGTGTTTCTGTTCTACCGCTTCGTGCGCTGGTCGCCGTGGAGCTTCCACCTGAGCTTCTGGAGTGGTGTCGCGCTTGGTGTGATAGAAGTGCTCGGCTTCTTGCCACAGAGCTGGGCCATTGGCACCGGAAAATACGCGATGTTGCTGGGCGTGAATGCCTGGGGCCTGCTGATCTGCACGGCGGCATTCTTTGTGCCGCTTGTTTTTCAGGCTTTCATTGGTCAACCGCGACCACTCGACAAGGCCGTTTGACGCGAAGCGCTACCCAGTGTGAGGCTTGCGAAGAGTAAGCTGATAACTGGCTGATAACTGGCTGCTAAGCAGCCGGCTTACCTTCGTCGCAACTGTACCAGCCGCGGTAGCCGACCAGCAGACCCTGGTCGAGCTCGAATGTCATGTCCGCGACCCGGTGCTTGGAGCTGGCTTTCCTTTCTGGCCTTACCGTAGCGCGTAATCCTTCGGCGCTGAATGCAGCGCCATTGGCAAGAGAATCCGGGCCATGCATGTCTTGTGTCGAGACAACGACCAGGCGACCGTGCAGTTTCATCACCGCTTTCGCCTGCTGACTTTCAGGGAGCAAGGCTGCGGTGAGCACCGGTCGGCCTTCTGCCGTATAAGCAAAACTGCAGCGGAGCCCTGAGGGCGGCAATACCTTATCGACCTCCGCCTGATGCAGTAGCCCAGGGTCGACCGTGGTCAGGTCGGGTGACTGCAGGGCTTCTGTAACTGAAACCACCTCTGGCATTGGCCCCTGAGCCAGGGGCTTCGGCATACCTTCGCCCGGTGCGGGATTATCGCAAGCGCTCATCAAAAGCGTGGCAGATGTCACAGTGAGCGAGCCAACCAGCCAGTGCGCCCGGAAAAGCACGCGCTGCGTCTTATGTGACTGGGTCATTCCAGCGCCTCCAATTCCTTGACCAGATACTTCATTTCAGCAATCTCCCGTCGTTGCGCCTCACTGATTTCATCAGCGAGCTTGCGCACGCGTGGATCGGTAATCTGGGCCCTGTCGCTGGTCATGATGGCGATCGAATGATGTGGAATCATGGCTTTCATATATTCCACATCGGTAATCGAGGCCTGGCTGCGTACCAGCCAGAGCGATAAGGCGAAAACCACAACACTGCCAGCGAAGATCGCCGCGTTTATCATCTTGTTCGTATACATGCTCAGCATGAAACCAAGCATGATCATAGCCATGCTTGCACCCATGACAAGGGCCATCCAAAGGCGGGTTTCACTCCAGAGCACATGCTCGAATGCAAAGGTGTTCAGGTACATCAGACCGAACATAACTGTGGTAGAGGTGGCGATCATTGCAGCGAAGCGCCAGTAAGACATGTGCATGGACAGTTCTCCCTGTTAGCTGACGTTCAATGCTTGGCCGCATGTGAGCTGCCTTCAACTGCGGCGTACTCTTCCGCAGTCATCCCTGGAAGCTGTTTGACGAAGGCTACGATGTTCCAGAGTTTCTGGTCGTCGCCATGCGCCCCAAACGCGGGCATGGCACTCATTTTGACGCCATTTTTCACCAACCAGAATATTTCATCCGGCTCCCATTCAGAGGCATGTTTCGTTAGGTGCGGAGGCAATGGAAGCATGCCATTCGCCCAAGCCGCTCGCTTGACGCCTGGTCCAGCGTGGCAGTGCTGACACATCGCCTTGTAGTCTGCGGCACCTGCCGAAGCGTCCCCGATATCCTGAGGTACTTCGATATCGTCGGCACGCGCCTGCACCGAGTTGTACATAGTGGTCTCGAAGGCCCATCGCACCATGGAGGTATGATCGTCATTAGCGGCCACATTGTAGGCACCGGTATAAACAACAATCATTGCAGCGGCGATTGCCGCGAGAACGGTAGCTACGATGCCGACCGCAAAGCCAGTGCCCCAGCCTGATGAGTGCTTCTTTTTCTCCATGATCTTCCGGGCTCCTCTGTTGCAGAATAGAAGGCAGCTTTCGTCGGGGTACGTGGAGGATTTGTAACTGGATGGCCGTGATCAGTTTGCTCGATTGCACCAGGGTATCGACAAGCGCGTATAACCATATATCACGTCTGTCCGTCACGGGCTTCTTGCACCCTGCGATGGCGATAATTCAGGAGCCAGTAATGTCATCGCAAAATACGCACACCAAAGCCTTTCTATCAACAGGAATTCCCGGACTCGATAATATATTGGGTGGTGGATTGACCAAGGATCGGCTGTACCTCCTGGAAGGTGACCCTGGCGCAGGCAAGACGACCATGGCACTGCAATTTCTGGTGGAAGGGGCTGCCCAGGGGGAAACCGTTCTCTACATTACGCTTGCCGAAAACGAAGTTGAGCTACGCGCTGTCGCCGAAGCGCATGGTTTTTCAATGGAGGGGGTTAACGTACACGAAGTTATCCCCGAGGAAAGTTTGCTGGATCCCGGTGAACAGTACACTGTCCTACATCCCTCAGAGGTTGAATTAGGTGAGACCAACAGCCTCATATTGGGAATGATCGAGAAGTTGAATCCAAGCCGGGTAGTGCTGGATTCGCTTTCGGAACTGCAGTTACTGTCGGGCAGTGCGCTACGGTATCGCCGGCATGTGCTCGCGCTAAAACAGTATTTTGCGAGGCGCGCCTGTACAGCCCTTCTTCTTGACGACAAGACAGCGGTACGAGGTGATCAGCAAGTGCGCAGTATCGCGCACGGCGTCATTTCGCTACAGCATATCGACTCCGAATACGGCGCTGAACGTCGCATCATTCGTGTCTTGAAGTACCGTGGTCTCGCCTTTCGTCGGGGGCCACATGACTACGCTATCGTCACAGGCGGGATAGTGGCTTATCCGCGTATCGTTGCCGCCGAAACCCGTGAATTGATCAAGCGTGGCCAGGCCTACAGTGGCATTCCTCAGTTTGATGAGCTCTTGGGCGGCGGCATTGAAGAAGGGTCAAGCACGCTTATATCCGGCCCTCCAGGGACCGGAAAGTCCAGTCTGGCAGTGCAGTTTGTAAAGGCCGCGACAGACCGGGGACAGCGCGCTTCAATGTTCCTTTTTGAAGAGTCCATCAACACTTTGCTCAATCGCTGTCACGGCATCGGTATCGATTTAAGCGGACCGTATGATTCCGGACTACTGACTATCCACCAGATCGACCCGGCAGAGATGTCCCCAGGAGAATTTTCGCATGCTGTCTGTCGAGTTGCGGATGGCGGCGCCAAGGTGGTGGTGATCGACAGCCTGAACGGTTATCTGAATGCCATGCCCGAGGCGCGGTTTTTAAATACCCATTTGCATGAGGTTCTCACTTACCTGGGGCAGCGAGGTGTAGTGACATTCATCGTTGGTGTGCAGCAAGGTATCGTGGGGGCCATGACAACAGGTATCGATATTAGCTACATGGCGGACAACGTATTAATCCTCCGTTATTTCGAAGCGCGCGGCACTGTGCAAAAAGCTATTTCAGTATTTAAAAAGCGTGGTAGTGCACACGAAACAACTTTACGCCAGTTCAGCATTACCAAAAATGGACTCCAAGTTGGTCCAGTTCTCGACAATTTCGAGGGTATTTTGACTGGCACACCAAGGGTGTTGGATGTGAAGCAAGAGCAAACGCTTGATGAGTAATCATGTTATAGCTGAAGGTTGGGGGCGGCAGTGGAGAATAGGGTCGTAATCTTCGCGCCGACGGGTAGAGATGCCAGGCTTATATCGCAAGTACTCGAACGCGCGGGCGTTGAGAGTCACATCTGCTCCCGCATGATCGAAGTAGTCGATGAGCTTGTTCAAGGCGTGGGCGTTCTGTTGCTCGTTGATGAGGCCCTGGACACGCCGTTAACCAGACCGCTCACTCAATATTTAAGCCAGCAACCGGCCTGGTCCGACCTGCCTATATTTTTGTTGAGTAATCGTGGGCTCAATTCTCCTGAAATCCGGAGTGCCTATCAACATCTTGGGAACGTCACGCTGCTTGAGCGTCCGTTACACGGCATAACGCTGGTAAGCGCGGCTACGTCAGCCTTACGCGCCCGTAAACGACAGTACGCCATGCGCGAGGTTGATCGGCGAAAAGACGAGTTTCTAGCCATGCTGGCTCATGAACTCCGGAACCCATTAGCACCGATCAGTGCAGCTTCTGACCTCTTGAAACTCCCCAGTCTTGACCGCGAAAAAATCAAACAGACAAGTGAAATCATTTCCCGTCAAGTGCGGCATATGACTGGATTGATTGATGACCTGCTCGACGTCTCACGCGTATCACGGGGACTTGTTCCACTCGAAAAGCAATCTGTCGATACCCGACTCATAACCGCGAGTGCTGTTGAGCAGGTACGTCCTCTCATCGATGGTCGTCGTCACAGTCTGACCTTGCGTACCTCGCCACATTCGGCTTTTGTCGAGGGAGATCCTAAACGACTCGTTCAGATTCTTGCCAACGTACTTAACAATGCCGCGAAATACACCCCCGAGGGCGGTGAAATCCTTCTCGCCACCGACGTTAGCGAATCAGCCGTAATTTTCACCGTTTCCGACAATGGTATCGGAATTGCTCCGGAGGTTATTGGACGTATCTTTGACCTGTTCGCCCAGGCCGAGAGAACTTCTGATCGCACGCAAGGCGGACTTGGGATTGGTCTTGCGTTGGTAAAAAGTTTGATCCAACTACACGGCGGGACAGTGACCGCCAGTAGCGATGGGGCGTCGACTGGCGCTGAATTTCAGCTTACATTCCCACGTCATTTTCCGGTTGAAGAGGAAAGTCTCGCGGCTGACGCTATCGCGGATAAGTTGATCAATCAGCAGCGATTACTTGTCGTAGACGATAATGTAGATGCAGCGAACATGTTAGGCATGTTTTTAGAGTTGGCAGGCCATCAAGTCAAGATTGTTCACACCGCTGCCGCGGCACTAGAAGCAGCAGCGCGAGCTGATTCGATCGATGCATGTTTACTGGATATTGGTTTGCCAGATTTGGACGGTATTGGCCTGGCCAAACGGCTGCGTGAGATACCTTCAACCAAAAAGACTCTGCTCATTGCGATCACCGGATACGGCCAGGAACAGGATCGTCACAAAACGTCCAGGGCCGGATTTAATCATCACTACGTGAAGCCCATTGACATGGAGCAATTGATTAGCACGCTCGCTGGCAATGAAACCTCGAATCAGATCACAAGTCGTTGACGTCAGAGTCGTATTGTTTACTGTCTTTTTCAAGTAGTTGATTTAGCTCATTTATGAGTGTGGTCGCCACGTTATCTGCAAATTGCCGGCCCTCATCGATATAGCCTCGGACCACGGCGTCATTTTTCCAGCCGCCCTGTTTCTTGATAGCCTCGAAGCTCAGGTTTTCTCTCGCGGCGCTCGTGCTGAGTCCACGCCGAAAACTATGGCTGCTCAGCTCGGGCACGAAATCGAAGCCACAGGCGGTGCCCAGCGACTTCAGTAGCTCATTCACGGCGGCTGGCCGCAAAGCACGGGTCTGACATTCGTTCCAGCGGGAGATAGGGCGGAACACAGGGCCTGAAGTGATTTCAGCGACCAACAACCAGTTCCTCAGTGCCCGTACCGGGCATATCTGACCGTTGCCAGCCGGTAGGGCACGCTGCAGGCCTTCACCTTGCTGATCCGTCTTCGAGCGTGGGAGGCGGATGATCAGGCCCTCCGACTCCCACGATAGATCCTCTACCTGAATACTCACCAGTTCACTGCGCCTGAAGGCGCCGAAAAAACCCGTCTGCACCAGTGCAAGATCACGATGTTTTTTTAGCGACTCGGGCTGCGTCTGCAACCAGTCGATTAGTGCGACAAGATGCTCCAGCCTGAGTGCACGCGCTTTCCGCTTGGGTTGACCGTGCACACGACGCATACCTTCTAGTGTTTTTCGTACTGTCGGGTCTTGTCCAGGATCTGCAAAGCCCTGAAAGCGGTGCCATTGGCTCAGCGCGGTGAGATGGACATCGAGCGTTCGGGTATTGAGCGTTTCGGCATGCGCCAGTAAATAGCGGATGAGCGTGTCTCTGTCCGTGGGCAGGCGCCCGCCCCAGCGTTCAAAGCGGTGTATGGCCGAGCGGTAGGTACGGCGCGTGTTATCTGAAGTGGCGGCCTGGAGGTAACGCCGATGTCTTGCCTGAAGTTCGGCGCTCTCAAGGGCCGGCATGCCTGAGGCGGCAACGATTCCGGCGGGCTCTGTCACTTTGGTGGTTGCCTGCTTTTCGGGCTTGCTGACTTCCCTCATCCGCGTCCCCCTGTACTCCCGTTACGAAAGAGAGGAGCTTACCACAGCCGCTGACCGACGATAATGATATTTATTGTCGGTTACCAAGGAAATTGGCAGATTGCGTCAACGGGTAATTAGTATGTAATATTACGGAATACGTAATACGATAGAGGGAGGCGTCAAATGGCACGGTCGGGAGTGAGTTACGCAGATGTCGCAACAGCGGCGAGTGCCATAAGAGCTTCAGGGCAGGAGGCTACGATCGACCGCGTCAGAGAAGCGCTTGGCACCGGCTCGAAGAGCACGCTGGCGCCCTTATTGAGGCGATGGAAGGCGGCGCAGGGCGAAGAAAAGGGCGCGGGCCGGGAGGACTTACCGGATGAACTGTTGACGGCGGTTCGGCATCTACGCGAACTTGCGCAGCAGAGTGCCGATGAGCAGATCGAGCAGGCGAGGATTCGCTTCAATGAGCAGGAAGAGGTGCTCAGGCAGCAGCTGGTATCGATTGAAGGCGAACTCTCGGCGCTACAGAATAGTCACGAGACGCTCACTCACGCTCATGCTGAGCTGCAAGGCCATCATCAGCAACTCATGGAAAAGAACCAGCAGTTCCAAGCGAGCGCTGCGGCACAGCGTGCTGAGCTGGCCGAGGTGCGGCAGCGCCTGAGTGAGCGCCAGGCTGACTATGGCGAACTCAAGACACAGCTGGGGCATGTGCGTTCGCAGGCGGAGCATTATCAGCAGGCCGTTGCTGAGGAACGGCGACTGGAACGCGAGCAGGTTCAACAGCTGCGCTCGGAATGGCAGCTGACGCGAGATGACTGGGGCAGACGTATGGCGGCAGATGCAGCCGCCTTGCTGAAGAGCGAAAAAGCGTATGACACCTTGCTTGAGAATCATCGTCGGCTCGAGCTCGAGAAGTCAACCCAGCAAGGCGAGCTGGAAAGAAATCAATGGGAGCGGCAGAGCCTTCAGGAAGAGCTTGCGGTAACGAATGATGAGCTTGCAGCACTCAGGTCGGAGCGTGCCGCAGCGGCGGTTACTACGGCCAAATTGCTAACGGCCCGTGAGCATTTGGAACATTCTGTCGACATGCTTACCAGTCGAATCGATGCGCTCGAGCTGCGGGCTGCCAAAGCCGATGATCTCGCAGACCGTCTTCGGTCCGAGCATGCACTGGCGCTGCAGGCAAAGATTGCTGCAGAGGCTGAGGTTCGTGAATTACGATCACGCCTGGATGAGCGCAACGACATTCGTCAGCGGGATCGTTAGGACTCGATGCGGTTGCGACCATTCTGCTTGGCGAGGTATAGCCTTTGGTCAGCGGCCTGAAGCAGCGCTTCGCGATTGTCACTCGAGTCCGGTACTACACAGGCCACGCCGATGCTGGCAGAAACAGTGAGCTGTGCGTCGCCATCGGTCACAGTTGTTTCAGCCAGCCCCCTTTGTATCCGCTCAGCCAGGTATATCGCGCCTGAGGTGTTCGTACCCGGCAACAGTACTACAAACTCTTCGCCGCCATAGCGAGCTACCATATCAGGTGGGCGACGCGCGCAGCCCTCAAGGATCTGGGCGGCAGCAATCAGGCAGCGATCGCCAAACGGATGACCATGGCGGTCGTTGATACTCTTGAAATTGTCCAGATCGATCATGAGTATGGCAACAGGTAGTTTTTCACGATGAGCGCGCTTGAATTCGTCAGCGAAGGCCGCTTCAAAGGAGCGTCTGTTCCACAAGCCAGTCAAGCCATCGGTATGGCTGAGCTTTTTCAACTGCTCGTTGGCCAGTTCCAGCTCCTCCGTTCGAATGCGAACAATCTGGTCGAGCTCTTCATTGGCCTGAACCTGGTGTGCCAGAAGCTGACGCTGAGCCTCCACGGACTCTTTCTGAGCGAGCTCGCGCATCTCACGCTCCTGATTTACTCGATAGGCTAGCGCAAAGGACAGCAGAACGCCTTCTGCTGCTGCGCCGAGCAGCGCTGCGTTTTCGGTAAACCAGGTCCTCGGTAGCCAGCCAATTTTATTGAACGCAAAAACCAGCCCCCCAACGAGTACAAAGGCCCAGGCGATACTGAAGTACTTGGCAGAGTGATAGCGGTCGTACCATCGTACGAGGCCGGCACTTATTCCCGTGAAAATGCCTACGATAATCAGCGCCATAGTCATCTTGATCATCTGGTTATAGGGCAGCACGAGCGACATGCTAGCGGCCAGAACAGCAGTGCCTGCGAGCAACATGAGAAATTTCGACAACCAAGGTCGGGCTGCGGGCACTGCCAGAAAGCTACGCAGAAAGAGAATGGCGAAAATAACCATACCATTCAGCGCGATGAGGATGCTGGTGTCGTTCCACCAGGTGGCATTTGGCCAGAAGACCTTGAAGGTTACCCCCTGAACGGTGCCCAGCATGAGCGTGATGAAAAACATGTACATGACATAGAAGAAGTAGCTGATGTCGCGTACGGCGAGGAACAGCAGGAGATTGTAGATACCGAGTACGAGCATCGCGCCGTAGAATAGCGCGCGAGTCAGCGCCTCTTCATAGGACTGTTCAATGAAGGCCTCAGGTGACCAAAGGTACAGCGGGATCTGCAGCGACGAGCTACTCTGCGCGCGCACGTAAACACGGGTAGTATCCTGCGGAACGAGTTCAAGCGGAACAACGAAGCTCGGGTGGTCGATGAGGCGCTCGTGGTAGGGGAGGCGATCACCCATCCTGGTCTGTTTGAGTAACTTACCATTGCGGAACACGAAGATATCGACGTGGTCCAGAATGGGGTAGGCGATCTCCAGAAAAAACTTGCGTGGCTGCTGACCAGTCTGCTCAAGATCAAAGCGCGTCCAGTACGCCGAGCGGGTGTAACCAAAATTCAGCACTGACCGCTCCGCTGGCACCCATTCGTTTGGCTTCGTCTCGTCAGTCACTTCAGCAATGGATAACGTTCCAGCGGAATCTTCGAGATACTCCCGGTCAGGAATCATCCGAACCATGGCTTCTGTATCGGGCAGCAGACTTGGCGCGGCCTGGGCGGTGTCGTGCACGAACGAAGCTGCCAGCGCCAACAGCCAGGAGAACAGGCTGACTTGCAACGCTGTCCTCGCCGCTAATGACGGGGTTATGAGCGGCCACGAAGCATTCGCATCTAATGGGCAATGCCGCCATGCTAGCATCAGAGGTCTACGTTCCTGAAGAGTTGGGTGTTAAAGAGGAAGTGTAGACCACATGCCAGGGCTTGTAGTTGCGTAATGTGGCCTTAGGGCTCCTGATATCCAAGCGCGCGAAAACTCAGGCTTCCCTGCTGTGGCTCGTTCTGAAAGAACAGGCCAACAATGCGCTTCGACTGCGAGGGTACGTAATCTACCTGGGCGGTACTGACCTCAGGCTCCCCCGCGCTCATCTCCAGCCGTCCCTCAATCTGTAGCGCCGCGACACTTTCATGGCCGGTATTGGCAACCTCGATCCGCACCAGGTGGTTGGAAGCCGAGGCCTTGATATCCTGAATGGTAAATGAGATCTGCGGCGGAGCGGTCTCTTCAGTCGCCGCGCTCCACACCAGGTAAGCCAGGCCCACACAGAGTACGGCCAGCCCCAACAGGCCGACGATTTTTTCCCAGGTAGGGGTAGGGGAAGGTCTTGTTCGCGTGTCAGTTGGCATCGATAGCCTCAAATGATCAATCGGGAAGCCGCTGCGCCCACCCCGGCGGGGAAGCTCAGAACCACGGCTGTACTGATGAAATTCTGCATGCTGTCATTGTCCGAACGGCCGAAGACCCACAACATAAAGACGCTGACAAGAAAGGCGAGCACATAGCCGATTGCAGTGAAACGAACGAACAGTCTGCGATGAGCAGCCCACGGGCCTTGTCCGGATTTGGCAAAATTCTCGCTACCCACAGTAAACATATGCATGACAAGTACTGTGAACAGGACCAACGCAAGCGAATGCCAGGGCGTCATGAGGTAGGAGATCAGCACCATCTCTTCTGTAGGTGCCACGTTGAATGCCAGAAAGAGGCTGCCGGTAACGAGAATGATCAGCTCCTCCGCGTATTTCTCGTCCTGGCCATGTTGTTCATCCTGACCGTTACTAAGCTGGCTTCTTCCGAGTAGGGCGCCGAGACTTCCAGGGACCGCCTGTAACAGGACCATCGAGAATGCCTCATCAAGCGCTGTTTCCGAGGTGATGACCCGGAAGACCAACAACACTGCCGCTGAGGCGCAGAACGCGACCGCATAGGCGACCAGTACGTCAATGACGTTGTCCCACAGGCCTTTGTCTTCCCTGAAACCGATCATCGACGAAATGCCGATATAGAGCGGTAAGGAGAGCAGGATGAGCGCGATGAGGCGAAAAGGCTCGATATAGAAGCCAATCCACCACATTTCCATCGTCATCATCATGGGTAGACTGAAAATGATTGCCCCGCCGGAGGCTCGGCCCACGGCAATCCAGACTGGCGGGTTCCCAGAGCGTCTCGCGGCAGACTCGCTCGTCTGCTCCATAGTATGTGTCAATCCCGTTCTCCGACCACGTAACTTGTTTGCCGCCTCATATCGGCACTCATCTTTACGCTGCTGCGATCTTCCCTGACCACTGCCCGAACAAAATTTTCATACATCAGAGTCCGCGGCTACGCACCACGAGCAAAAGCCCGTCGAAATGCCCCCCTAGTTATTTGGTATGTGTTCCTGCGCGTTAGCGAACTCGACCCGATTACGCCCGTTTGCCTTGGCCTTATACAGCAGGGCATCGGCTTGCCTGAGGAGGTCTTCCCGCCCGACCGCATGTTCGGGAACGTGACTTGCCGCACCCATGCTGGCGCTCATCTTCAAACTGAGTTCAGCGTGGGAGACCCTGGCGACGGCAAACCTAGCGATAATGGTCTCCGCTACGCATACGGCGCCATCCAGATCAGTATTTGGCAGCAGCACCACAAACTCTTCGCCACCCCAGCGCGCGCAATTATCCGGCGGTCGTCTGATGCAGCTTCTGATGATCTCAGCGGCCTGAGTGAGGCACAGATCACCGATTTGATGGCCATGCGTGTCGTTGATCTGCTTGAAATGATCGAGATCGATCATGAGCAGGGCGATTGGACTCTTATCCCGATAGGCTCGCTTATATTCAACTTCGAACAGGCTATCAAACGCTCGGCGATTCATGACACCGGTGAGCGCATCAGTCGCACTGATGGTCGTCAACTTCGCATTGGCCTGCTCGAGGGCCTCTGTCCGTTCACGAACGATTCGGTCCAGTTCTTCATTCGCTTGCATCTGATGCTCGAGTAGCTGGCGCTGCGCTTCGGCAGACTCCTTTTGCGCCTGATTTCGCATCTGTCGTTCATGATTCATGCGGAAGGCCAGCGCGAATGAGAGCAGCACGATTTCGGCGCCAGCACCGAGCTGGGCTGCGTTTTCTGTAAGCCAATTTCTAGGAAGGAAGCCGAGTTTGTTGGAAATCACCAGAATGCCGCCGCTAAGCAGAAAGACCCAGGCAGAGAGGTAGAACTTTGCTGCATGAAAGCCATCACGCCATCGCACAATGCCAGCCCAGAAGCAGGACAGGATACCGACGACAATGCAGAGAAGGGTAGTTACGATCATGATTCGGTAGGGCAGTATAAAGGCGCCTGCTGTCGTAACCAGGCCGAGGCTGGAGAGCACGACTAATACTCTGGCCAATTTGGGGCGAGCACCAGGAATTTTCAGGAAGCTGCGGACGAACAGGCAGGGAAAGCTCAACATGCCGCTGAGCGCTACAAGCAACACCGTATCGTTCCACACGGTCGCTTCTGGCCAGAGCAACTGAAACGTCACGCCCTGCATGCTGGAGAGGAGGGTCAGTGTGGCCATTACATGCAGCACATACCATAAATAGCTGCTTTCTCTCACGCTGACGAATATAAGCAGGTTATAAATTGCCATGACCAGCATCGCCCCGTAGAACAGTGCACGTCCGAGCGCTTCCACATAGCTGTGCTCCAGCAGCGCATCGCCGTGCCAGATAGACATGGGAATCTGCACGGAGGAGCTGCTCTGTACCCTGAGATAGACCTCCGTTGTCTGTTGCGGAGCCACGCTTAGCGGGAATACGAAGTGAGGATGCTCAATTGGACGCGCGTGGAAGGGCAGGCGATCGCCCATCGCGAAATGATTCTGCAGAGCGCCATCGCGATAAATGAAGGCATCGATCTGATCGAGCACAGGGTACGCGATTTCCAGCAAGTGGCGCTCGGCAGTGTTGCCTGTGTACGTAAGGCTGAAGCGCAACCAGTAGGTCGCACTGGTATAACCGAAATTGAGAATATCCTGTTCGGAAAGGGACCACCTGGCGTCAGGCATAGCTCTGACCTGATCAACGCTCAGTTGACCATCAAGATCCTTATAATATTCAACCTGTTGACCGAGCTGGATCGCTTGCCCGTCTTCGAGTATCACGGTGTCGGCCGCTGCAAAGTGCGTCACAAGCAGCAGCAGAAAGCAGCAGCTCTGGATGATATTTCGTGACATGACGTCCCCGACGGCTAGACCCTGAAAACTGGTTACACTGAGCATAGACGCCGGCACCAGAATGTCACCCCTCCTGAAGGCTTTACTGCTGCCGAGCAAGCTTCCAGGGGCAATCTGCTAACCCGGCTGGGCCTGCAAAACCCGGGAAGCTTCAGCGAAGCCTTTGTATTGAAAGACTTTACGCTCACTATCGTTCAGCCGTAAACTATGAATCCTGCACCCGGAAGTTTCCTGACAAGGGTAGGGCGTGTGTAGCTAAGGCGCTCGAACAAGGTTGCGGCGGTCTCGAAGGTGGCAGCATGTTGTCGAGTAGATGGACGCGAGCTTTCGCGTTAGAACCGTCACGGGATCCGTGGTATGGCAGACCATGTAGTTCACGAAAAGCGCTATCGACAGCTCACTCAGTTTCTCTGCCACTTTCGCGAGGATATCCTTGATGAATGGTCGCGTCGCGAGAGAGACCGGATCGGCGCAATCAGATCCTTGAAGCCTGAAAATCGTCTCAACAGCATTCCGCATTTGATAGACGCTATTGCGCGCGAAGCTGCAAACGAGGCTTCGTTATCCAATCTCGACGACGTTATGCATACTGCCGCGAGGCACCATGCAGAGGAGCGTCGTCAGCATGGCTTTTCCCTTGAAGAGCTGACGCGGGAATACGCCATACTGCGCGAAGTGATCCTCGAATTCATGGACGCCAGGCGGTTCAATCTGGCCACTGACGAGCTCGTCTACCTGAATCGGGCGCTTGATGAGGCGATTATCAAAGGCGTCAACAATTATGTCACGGATAGTAATGTCGAGCTCGAAGCCGAACGCGAGCGCTTGCAGATTACGCTGAAATGTATTGCTGATGGTGTTGCGACCACTGACTGTGACGGACGAATAGAGCGCTTCAACAAAGCTGCCGAACGCATAACCGGTTGGGCGGCGGAGGTAGCCATTGGCCGGCCTGTCGGTGAGGTCCTCGTCGCCGTGGATGCGCTGACCAGCGAGCGGCTGGCATGTCTAAGCGCACAGGCCGCCAATCGAAAGGAACTGGTGGAACATCCAATGGAAATTAATCTGCTCAGGAAAGATGGCGTGCAGATATCAGCGGAAGAAGTCGCAGCGCCACTACGTGATGCCGAGGGCCATTTTCTGGGCGTGGTTTCAACCTTTCGAGACGTCAGCCAGGTGCGGAGCCTGACATCGGAACTTTCTCATCTGGCGGCCCATGATGCACTGACAGGGCTGCCGAATCGCAATCTGCTTATCGATCGAATAACGCAGGCACTGGCAAAGGCAGAGCGTAGCGAAGTCCAGCTCGCCTTGCTGTATCTCGATCTTGACCTGTTCAAGGATGTCAACGACATGCTCGGCCACTCTGCAGGTGACGAGCTACTGCAAGAAGTTGCTGCGCGGCTGCTGCGATGCGTTCGGCAGGCCGATACCGTAAGTCGTATGGGTGGTGACGAGTTCGTCGTCCTGCTCACTGAAGTCAGCGCATTGACGCATCTGGGTGAGCTGGCGCGGGAAGTCGTGAACGAACTGAGTGGGCCTTATCAGGTCGGCTCACATCTGGTTAATATTTCAGCAAGCGTGGGTGTGAGTGTGTATCCCCAGGATGGATGCGATGCCGATACGCTGATCAAGCACGCCGATGTGGCGATGTATCAGGCGAAGGCCAATGGTCGCAATGCTGTACAATTTTTCACCTCTGAAATGAATGACAGAGCGCGTGAGCGCCGGAACCTGCAGACGGATCTACGGCGGGCGCTTACGGCCGGTCAGTTCGTGCTGAAGTTCCAGCCGCAAATGGATCTGAAGAGCGAGCGTCGACTGTTGGGTGTTGAGGCCTTGCTTCGTTGGCGTCATCCCAAACTGGGCCTTATATCACCGGCGAGGTTCATTCCGATTGCTGAAGACTCACGCGAAATAATGGTGGCATTGGGTAACTGGGTACTTGAGCAGGCTTGCCGCCAGGCGAAGCTATGGCGCGACGAAGGTCACGAGCCTTTGAGAATATCGGTCAATGTGTCACTGGTTCAGCTACGTCATCAAAGCCTGGTCGATCAGATCGCAGCCTTGCTGAGCGAGTATGAACTGGCTCCCGAGCAGCTGCAGCTCGAACTGACGGAATCGATACTCATGAGCGAGGTATCTGGCGCATCCGAACGCGTCCGCGCGCTTGGCGATATGGGCGTACGCATTGCAGTGGATGATTTCGGCACCGGCTATTCATCGCTGAGCTACCTCAAGGATCTTCCAGTCGATGAATTGAAGATCGACCGAAGTTTTGTTCAAGGCGTCGCATTCGATCAGAACAAGGCGGCCATTGCTCAGGCAATCATTCGCATGGGACAAAGCCTGGAACTGCGCGTGCTCGCAGAAGGTGTCGACGATCTGGACGCTGTACAATTCCTGAAGGATAACGGCTGCGATGGTGCGCAGGGTTACCATTACAGCAAGCCGATAACGGCGCAGAAGTTTGCCAGGAAGTTTTTGGCGCAACAGCACTAGAAGTTGTCGACGCTATCTCCTGAGCAAGCCCCAGGTCTACCTCTCCCAAGGCGCCGCTCTACGATGGTATGCTGACGCAAGCTCGGCCCACCACCGGCTCCACACCGAAAATTCACTACACTAGTCTTCAGGAAAGCCGAATGGCCATCAAGAAAACCGAACTTTATTCCTCCCTCTGGGCTAGTTGCGATGAGCTGCGTGGGGGGATGGATGCCAGTCAGTACAAGGATTATGTGCTGACGATGCTCTTCATGAAATATGTCACGGACAAGTACAAGGGCGATCCCTATGGCATGATCGTCGTGCCCAGCGGCGCCAGTTTTGACGATATGATAGCCGCCAAGAATGACAAGGAAATTGGCGACAAGATCAACAAGATCATCGGCGCCCTAGCCGAAGAAAACGACCTGAAAGGCGTGATCGATGTTGCCGACTTCAATGATGAGGACAAGCTCGGCAAAGGCAAGGAGATGGTCGACCGGCTGACCAAGCTCGTCGGCATTTTTCAGGGACTGGATCTTTCGAGCAACAGGGTAGATGGTGACGACCTGCTGGGCGATGCCTACGAATACCTGATGCGCCACTTCGCGACGGAGTCTGGCAAGAGCAAAGGGCAGTTCTATACCCCATCGGAAGTCTCGCAAATCCTCGCGAAGGTCATTGGCATACCCAAAGATTGCCTGCCATCGACCACCGTTTACGACCCGACTTGTGGCTCGGGATCCCTACTCTTGAAGGCCAGTGACGAAGCCCCACGGGGATTAAGTATCTTCGGCCAGGAAATGGATAATGCGACCAGCGCGCTGGCCCGCATGAACATGATTCTGCACAACAATGCGACGGCCAAGATCTGGAAGGGCAATACGCTGAGCGATCCTCAGTGGAAGGACGATAACCACCAGCTCAAGACCTTTGATTTTGCGGTCGCCAACCCACCGTTTTCGAACAAGAACTGGACCAGCGGCCTCAACCCCCAGGAAGATCTGTTCAAACGGTTTACCTGGGGCGTTCCACCTGAGAAGAATGGTGACTACACCTTTCTGCTGCATGTGATCAAAAGCCTGAAAAGCACAGGCAAAGGCGCTGTTATCCTGCCGCATGGCGTGTTGTTCCGCGGTAATGCCGAAGCACGTATCCGTGAAAATCTGCTCAAGCAGGGCTATATCAAGGGCATCATCGGCCTGCCAGCCAACCTGTTTTACGGCACTGGCATTCCTGCGTGCATCATTGTCATCGACAAGGAACAAGCGGCTGAGCGAAAAAGCGTATTCATGATCGATGCCAGTAAAGGCTTCATGAAAGACGGTAACAAGAACCGCTTACGCAGTCAGGATATTCACAAGATCGTCGACGTGTTCAACAAGCAACTGGTCCTGCCTCGCTTCAGTCGCATGGTGCCTTTGGGTAACATCGCTGCAAACGACTATAACCTGAATATTCCCCGTTATATCGACTCGTCCGAGCCGGAAGATCTGCACGACCTGAGCGCACACCTTCAAGGCGGTATTCCTAACCGTGACATCGACGCCCTGCAAGCCTACTGGCGTGTGTTTCCTGGCCTGCGGGCGCAGCTGTTCCAGCCGGCCCGTGATGGCTATAGCCGGGGGGTAGTCGAAGCGACCAAGGTCAAGCCAAGCATTCTGGCGCATCAGGAATTCAAGGATTTTGCAGCTCGCAGTTTACTGCCGTTCAAGGCCTGGATAAGCCAGACCAATTTGAATGACATCAAACCCGGCGACCATCCCAAAACCTTGATTGGTGGCATCTCCGAAGCATTGCTGGATCTTTATGCCAATAGTGAACTGCTGAGCAAGTATGACATCTACCAAATTCTGATGAACTACTGGGCGGAGGTGATGCAGGACGATGTGTACGTCCTGGTTCAGGATGGCTGGCCGGCCGGCAAGCTGATTCGGAAGCTCGAGGTTCCGAAAGGTGAAAAGCTCAAGGAAACGCCGGATCTGGTCATTAACAAAGCCAAATATAAGGCCGAACTGATTCCACCCAGCTTGATCATCGCTCGCTATTTTGCGGCAGAGCAAACCAGGCTGAATGAACTGCAAATGCAGCAGGATGCCGCTACCCAGGCACTGGAAACATTTCTGGAGGAAAACTCGTCTGAAGACGGGCTATTGAGCGCTGCAATAAATGAGAAGGACAAAGTTACGAAAGCGAGTGTCGCCGCACGCTTCAAACTCAGCACTGATAATGAAGAAAGAAGTGCGCTGAAACAGGTGGAGAAGCTTTTTAATCAGGAAGCGACTACCAAGAAAGCCGTGAAAGCAGCCCAGGATGCACTTGATCTGGCTGTATTGAAACAGTATTCAAAACTCAGTACTGAAGACATCCAGACCTTAGTCGTCAAAGATAAATGGCTCGCCACCCTACAAGCCAATATCGTGGCCGAAATCGAGCGTGTTACCCAGCAGCTAGCCAATCGGGTGAAGGAACTGGAAGAGCGTTATGCGGAACCGCTGCCAGCAATAAGCAAGCAGGTAGAGGCCTTGAGTGAAAAGGTCGCCGGACATCTGAGAGCCATGGGACTGGTGTGGGACGCGTCCGATATGGAGCCCGCAGAATGAGCAAGCCTGCCAGCACCACTTTGCCTGAAGGCTACCAGACTCTACAGAAGCAAATTTCCGATACCTATTCGCAAGGCCGCGCCCAGGCCTTTCAGGCTGTCAATACGCAACTGGTGGAAACCTACTGGCTGCTTGGCCGGCACATTGTTGAGTTTGAACAGGGCGGTAAAGAGCGCGCAGAGTATGGTCAAAATCTGATTAAGCAGCTGGCAGCCGATTTAGCTCTGCGTCATGGGCGGGGTTTTAGCCGCAGCAATCTCATTCGCTTCCGCCAGTTCTATCTGACCTACCCAAAAGGTGCAACACTGTCGCACCTTTTCAGTTGGTCGCATATTATCGAGCTATTGAAAATCGATGACCCTCTGGAACGAAGCTTCTATGAACAGCAATGTCAAAAGGAGCGCTGGTCGGTCAGAGAACTAATCCGTCAAAAAGAGAGTGGGTTATTTCTGCGCCTGGCCGCAAGCAAGGACAGGGACGGCGTTCTGCAATTGGCCAAGGAGGGCCAGGTGATCCAGCAGCCCACCGACCTGTTGCGTGAGCCCTACGTGTTCGAGTTCCTGAAAACTCCAGAGCCTTACCAGGTCTCCGAAACCCAACTTGAAACCTTGCTCTGCGACCACCTGCAAGCCTTTTTGCTGGAGCTGGGCAAGGGCTTTACCTATGTCGGCCGACAATACCGCATCACCCTCAACAACACCCATTACAAAGTCGACCTGGTATTTTACCACCGCATTCTGCGTTGCTTCGTGCTGATCGACCTGAAGCTGGGGGAGGTCCGACACCACGACATCGGCCAGATGAATATGTACCTGGGCTATTTTGCCAATGAAGAAAACACCGAAGGTGAAAACCCACCGATCGGCATCATTCTCAGCAGAAATAAAGATGAACTACTCGTCGAATACGCCACCTATAACCTCGATAGCCAACTGTTCGTGCAGAAATACCAGCTGTACCTGCCAGACCGCGAGAGTTTGAAGCGCGAGCTGGAGTTGACCTTGCAGGAGGCGAGTGATGAGTAGTTTTGATCAAATAGCTGAGGCAAGTGCTGACTATCTGAGGGCAGGGGAGCTGGTGCCGGTTGGCTATAGAAATACCGAAGCGGGGGTGATTCCAGAGGATTGGACGGTTCGCCGACTCGGTGAATTAGCGGTCTTTATAGGGTCAGGTACTACAAACACTAAAGAGACGGGTGAGTACCCACTTTTCGGTTCAACGGGGTTGATTGGAACTTGCACAGCTCCGATATATGAAGGGGAGGCAATCCTAGTGGCACGTGTTGGTGCAAATGCTGGAAAGCTAAACTTTGTAAGTGGGCAGTATGGAGTTTCGGATAACACAATTATCTTAAGATTAGATTCAGAAATTAATATTATTTATTTGAAGTACTGGCTGCTTAGAAAGAACCTGAATTCTCTAGTATTTGGCTCTGGCCAGCCACTTATTACAGGCACTCAAATTAAGTCGCTGCCGTTAGCAATTCCTCCTCAAAAGGAACAAGCCGCGATAGCCAAGGCCCTGTCCGACATTGACGAATTACTAACCTCACTGAACAAATTTATCGCCAAAAAACAGGCCATCAAAACCGCCACCATGCAACAATTGCTTACCGGTAAAACCCGCCTGCCGGCTTTTGCATTGCGTGAGGATGGGACGCGGAAGGGTTATACAGATAGTGAGTTGGGAGAAATTCCGGAGGATTGGAATATCAAAAACATTGAAGATATCGCTACCGTCAAGGGAGGGAAGCGGCTACCTAAAGGTGAGCAACTTTTAACAACACCAACTAAACACCCCTATATTAGAGTGGCTGATATGTTTTATGGTGGGGTTACCACTGACGATTTACGCTTTGTTCCTGAACATGTTGCACCGCTGATCAAAAACTACACCATGAATGAAAACGAGATCTTCATAAGTGTGGCAGGAACTTTGGGGATAGTTGGAAAGATTCCGAAACTACTGAACGGAGCCAATTTGACCGAAAACGCAGATAGGATCAGCACTGAAATTAATCCTGATTTTTTATTGTACTGGCTGATGGCCGAAAAAATTCAGAATGAGATTGCGCAACAATCTACTGTCGGAGCACAGCCGAAATTAGCATTAGCCAGAATTCAGCAGTTTCCCGTGCCGGTTCCTCTACAAGATAGGGAGCAGGCAGCAATAGCCACAATACTCTCCGACATGCACATCGAAATACAAACCTTAGAAAAACGACTGTTCAAAACCCGCCAAATCAAACAGGGCATGATGCAAGAGTTGCTGACGGGTAAGACACGCTTGATTCAAGGGAGTGAGGCTAGATGAGCATCCAAATAGATATTCTTCGGATATCCGGCTTTCGGGGTGTAACCAATATCGAAATAGCCTTACCGAGAGTTACCGTATTGCTAGGCCAAAATAATGCTGGCAAAACATCAGTTATAAAAGCATTGCAATTAGCAATAGGTGACTATTCACGTTACTTGTCTGATGAAGATTTCCATATTTGTGAAGCTGGTAAGCGCCAAGATACTATCACTGTCGACATTAGATTCATACCCGTTGAAGGTAAGGTTAGATCCAGCGAATTTTCAGAGGAATGGCAACAGGAGTTTGGTTCTAAAATTCAGGCAGAGGCAGATGGCAAACAGTATGCAGCAATTAGAACGATCGCGAGACCTGATAGGGTAAAAGGTGGATACATCATCGATCGTTACGAGATGGAATCGTGGCCTGAAAATACCGGATGGGAAAAGGTTAGTTTTAGGAAAAAGCTTGGAAAACGACTGGAGTCTGTGCCTTTTATTCCGATTGATGCACAACGAGATATACATACTGAATTGAAAGAAAAGTCTTCGTTTGTGGGGCGCGTGCTGTCAAGCGTTGAATACGATGATAAAGACGTTGCTGAGCTAGAGCGGATGGTGGCCGAAGTCAACAAAGAGGCTATAGAGAAGAGCGAGCCACTCAAGCGATTGAAGACCCATCTAGACAATCTGGATCAATCATTTGAAGGGTCTGGTCAAACAGAGCTCACCCCATTTCCCAAGAAAATTCGTGATCTTTCAAAGCGATTTAGTGTGAATTTTGGCGAATCAGAAAAAAGCTCATTCTCAATGGAATATCACGGTATGGGCACGCGTAGCTGGGCATCTATGCTGACCGTTAAAGCCTTCACCGAACTCTTGGCCAAGAATCACGAAGAGGAAGCTGAACCCTTCTTCCCAATTATGGCCGCCGAAGAGCCTGAAGCACACCTGCACCCGAATGCACAGAGAACTTTGTATCGGCAACTCATCGATGTGCCTGGACAGGTGATTATTAGCACTCACTCGCCATATATTGCGGGCTTGGCTGAGCTGCATGAAATTAAGTACCTAAGCAAGCCGGAGAATTCAGTTCAGGTATATCAGCTTAGAGCCGATTTTGAAAACGATGATCTAAGGAAATTGAAAAGAGAGGTCGTTCATTCCCGTGGTGAGCTTCTGTTCTCTAAAGCAATAGTCTTATCAGAAGGGGAGACAGAAGAGCAAGCCCTGCCTGAATTGTTTGAGTCCTATACTGGAAAACACCCCTTTTCGCTCGGTATAAATTTCGTGGGTGTTAATGGCTCAGGCGCGAAGTATCGGCCGTTTCTAATTTTGGCGAAAGACTTCAATATACCAGTGTATATATTTAGTGATGGTGAAGAAAAAACGGTTGAAGAGCTCAAGAAGAATTATAAAAAAGTCTTTGGGGATGACGATATCGAGAAAGCCACCAATATCACTATACTTGTAGGCACTGACTTTGAGGGTTATCTGTTAGATCAAGGGTATAACGAGCTGATAGAACAGACGATTCATGAGGTAGCAGGTGCTGGCGCCGTTGATAATTGGATCCAAAAGCGAAATGGAACACCTTTAAAACCGATTAAATCCGACAAGCCGCCCTGCAATGCCTGTAAGCAGCCTATATTTGAGGCGGAGCTACGAGACTATAGCGGTGCGGATGGACGCGTTCGAGCAATCCTCGAAATCTTGGATTCAAGTAAGCCCCTTTATGCAAAGGCAATTACCGATAATCTGACTAAGTTGTCAAAAGAAAAGCTTCCGTTGAAGGTTGTTGAATTATTCAAACAAATTGAGTCTGGAGTCTGATGTGAATCTATCGAATGCCCAGCGCCAGATAGTTGAAGCTCCTGTAGATACAGCTATTCAAGTGCTTGCTTCAGCCGGATCAGGTAAGACACGAGTTTTGACAGAGCGCGTCCGGCATATGTTGGGGAAAACCAAAAAAGAGGGTGTTATCGCTCTTACTTTCACCAATAAAGCAGCCGAAGAGATGAGTACACGCTTAGCTGACTTAGAGCAGGTAGAGAACAGGGCCTGGATTGCTACGATTCATTCAGTCGCACAGCGAATTTTAGAGAAATATGGTCATACCGTTGGCTTGCCGCAGGAGTTGCACATATATGAGAGAGATAAAGACCGTATGGAAGTCTTTATGCAATCCTTGCGTGAAGATGGCATCGATATAGATGACTATCTAAATATTCACGATTCAAGGGAGTTAAAAAGCAGGGAAAGAAACTTTCAATCCTATATGAATATTTTCGCTAAAATTAAAAGAGAGCTGCTAACAGAGCTAGAAGTCACTGAATTGTACCCAAATAACGAGGTTTGGAAAACATATCAGGATTATCAGGCGGCCTTGCTTAATAGCGGTGGAATCGATTATGACGATATTTTGGTGTATGCGCATAAAATACTGCTAGATCACGATTGGGTCGCAAAAATATACCGATCACAGTATAAGCATGTCTGCGTTGATGAGGCCCAAGATCTGAATAAAGTACAGTATGAGTTCATCAAAGTGCTTTGCGGCGATGTAATAAAAAGTGTTTTGATGGTAGGGGACCCTAATCAAATGATATATGGGTTTAATGGGTCATCAAACGACTATCTTTGCTCACATTTTGTCGATGATTTTACGCCTCAACAGTTTGAGTTGAAGGAAAACTATCGCAGCACTAAGGCGGTCATTCGTGCGGCAAACCAGTTGCGGCCAAGCTCACAAGCAGAAATGGATTACGCGTTAGAGGGTGGCGTTAAGGTCTCAGGTTTTGATTCGGAAGAAGATGAAGCAGCGGCGGTTGTTGCCACCATAAGGAATCTTTTGGATTTGAAAGTTCACGATGAGATCGAAGGCGAAATATCGCTTGGCAATATGGTGGTGATTGGCCGCAATAGATTCGTTTTTTCAAAGCTCGAAAAATGTCTTGAGGATAATTTGATACCTTACTCATTGAGAAAGGGTGAAAGACAGCTTGAGCCATCTACTCGATTTGGCAAAGTTTTGGACTATGCCATACGGTTGAAGCTGAACGCTAAAGATTGGGTCGATGGGAAGAAATTGTGTCAGGTGCTAGGCATTTCTGAGCCAGATAACTGGACGACAGATGTATTGCAAGGTTTGGCAGCGAAAATCTCATTATCATCAGCTGATTGCTACTCTAAGATATTCCAAGAGCTGCTTTCTGCGATTGATAACCTGGATGTCGATAGCCCTAGAATTGCCAAGCTAGTTAAAGATTTTAATACCCTTCTTACCTCATTGGTTGAAAATCATAATGATGCTTCGGACAACAGAATAGAAGACGTAAAGCTGAGTTTAGAAGAGCTCGATGAATTCAATCGCACTTGGACGCGCTTCAAGCGAAAGGGGCTGGGTGATTCCTTGGTTGCATTTCGCAATGCATTAGCCCTCGGCCAACTGTCTGATAATATCCAAGATGACGGCCTAACGTTGAGCACTGTTCATACCATGAAGGGGCTTGAAAAGGATATCGTGTTTTTAATTAGTATGTGTGAAGGTGTTTTTCCAGACTATAGGGCAATCAACTCAAAGGAGCTCGACGAGGAGAGGAATAACGCCTTTGTCGCTGTAACAAGGGCCAAACGATGGCTCTATGTTTCTTACCCTAAGCAAAGAATGATGCCTTGGGGTGATAGGAAATTTCAGCGGAAGTCTCGCTTTGTTGCGGAAATAGAGGCATGAGCAACGTCGGCCAGAGAGAACGCGCCACCCAGACCCGAGTTGTGAACTTTTTTCAGCAGGTGATGGGCTATCGCTATTTAGGTGACTGGCACGACCGGCCGGATAGTCGAAATGTCGATACCGCCATCCTTAAAGGCTGGCTCCTCAAGCGTGGTATTGATGAGACACTAATCAGTCGCGCCTTGCGAAAACTGGATATCGCTGTGGCTTTAGGGGAGGGCAGGAAACTCTTCGACGCCAACAAAGACGTCTACCGACTGCTGCGCTATGGTGTGAAAGACAAGGTCGGCGCGGGCCAGCTAAATGAGACTGTCTGGCTGATCGACTGGCAAAATCCCCTGAATAATGACTTCGCCATCGCCGAAGAAGTGTCGGTGAAAGGGGAGAACAAGAAGCGCCCTGATATCGTGCTTTACGTGAATGGCATCGCGCTGGGCATTCTCGAGCTGAAGCGATCTTCTGTCTCGACCAGCGAAGGTATTCGACAGAATCTGGACAATCAGAAAAAAGATTTCATCCGCAATTTCTTCACGACCATGCAAGTCGTCATGGCTGGCAATGATACCCAGGGCTTGCGCTATGGCACGGTAGAGACGCCTGAGCGTTATTACCTTGAATGGAAAGACGAACAACTGCCCCTCAGCGCCGATCCGCTCGGTGATCCGTTCGATACGCAGCTCGACAATCCACTGGACAGGCATTTACGCCAGCTCTGCAACAAACAGCGCTTCCTGGAGATCATCCACGATTTCATAGTGTTCGATGCGGGCGTCAAGAAAACCTGTCGGCACAATCAGTATTTCGGTGTTCAGGCCGCAAAGAATTACATCGCTTCACGGCAGGGCGGAATCATATGGCACACGCAGGGTTCGGGCAAAAGCCTCACCATGGTCTGGCTGGCAAAGTGGATTCGGGAAAACATCAGCGACGCCAGAGTGTTGATAATCACGGACAGAACCGAGTTGGACGAACAGATCGAGAAAGTGTTCAGCGGTGTCGACGAACAGATCGATCGCAGCAAGAGCGGAGCAGATCTGCTCTCAAAGCTCAATCAGCCTGTGCCGTGGTTGTTGTGCTCATTGGTACATAAATTCGGTCGTCAGGGTGAGTCGGATGATGAAGGTGCCACCCGCGATTTTATAGAAGAGCTCAAGAATAGCCTGCCGACTGATTTTCGGCCCAAGGGCAACCTGTTCGTATTTGTGGATGAGTGCCACCGTACCCAATCCGGCAAACTGCACGGTGCGATGAAAAGCATTCTGCCAGACGCCATGTTTATCGGCTTTACCGGCACGCCCTTGATGAAAAAGGACAAGCAGAAGTCCATCGAGGTGTTTGGACCCTACATTCACACCTACAAATTCAACGAAGCCGTAGCTGACGGTGTGGTGCTGGATCTGCGCTATGAAGCCAGAGACATCGATCAGCATCTGACATCTGAAGCCAAGGTGGACCAGTGGTTTGACGCCAAAACCAGAGGTTTGTCGAACCTTGCAAAAACGCAGTTGAAGCAGAAGTGGGGCACCTTGCAAAAGGTACTGTCCAGCAAGTCCCGGCTGGAAAAGATTGTCAGCGATATCCTGATGGATATGGAGCTGAAACCCCGATTGATGGATGGTCGGGGTAACGCCATGCTGGTGTGTGCCAGTGTTCATCAGGCCTGTGTCGTCTATGACCTGTTCAGCAAGACAGATCTGAAGGGAAAGTGCGCCATTGTCACCAGTTACAAGCCCAGCGCTGCTGACATTAAGGGCGAAACGACTGGGGAGGGGCTAACCGAGAAATTGTTCAAATACGACGTCTATCGCAGAATGCTCGCCAACTATTTTGAGCAGGATGAAGAACACGCTGCCAGACGTGTCGAAGAATTTGAAATGGACGTCAAAAAACGCTTCATCGAAGAACCCGGACAAATGCGCTTGCTTATAGTAGTAGACAAGCTACTGACCGGGTTCGATGCACCGTCTGCAACCTACCTGTATATTGATAAGAGCATGACCGATCACAGCTTGTTTCAGGCTATCTGCCGGGTCAACCGGCTGGACGGTGATGACAAGGAATACGGCTATATCATCGACTACAAGGACCTGTTCCGATCTCTGGATAAAGCAGTAAAAGACTACACTGCTGAAGCCTTCGACGCTTACGACACAGACGATGTGAAAGGGCTGTTGAAAGATCGTCTGATTCAGGCCAAGGAAGATCTGGATAACGCGCTCGAAGCAGTGAGAGCCCTATGCGAGCCTGTAAGTTATCCGCGAAATACCCAAGACTTTCTGACGTTCTTCTGCGGCCAATCCGGAAATAACACCGAGGCCTTGTCCGAAAAGGAAGCCCTGCGGCTGACGCTATACCAATCTGTTGCCAAGTTGTTGCGAGCATATGCCAGTATTGCCAATGAAATGGACCAGGCGGGCTATACCTCGACCCAGGCAACCGTTATCAAACAAAGTGTGGTTCATTTCGAGAAGGTTCGTGACGAGGTCAAGGTGGCCAGTGGCGATCTTCTGGATATGAAGCGCTTTGAGCCTGCCATGCGTCATTTGCTCGATATGTACATTCGGGCAGATGACAGTGAAACCTTGATGGACTTCGAAGAATTGGGATTGATCGAACTGGTCATCAATGATAACGGGCAGGGCATGGAAAAACTGCCCGAGGGGCTTCTGAACGATAAAGAGGCTATGGCTGAAGCCATAGAGAACAACGTTCGTAAAACCATTATTGATGAAAACCCGGTGAATCCCCGCTATTACGAACACATGTCAAAACTGCTCGATGAACTGATTGAGCAGCGACGTAAACATGCCATGGATTATCAAGAATATCTGAAAGAAATCAAAGAGCTGGCAAAGAAAGTGGTTGATCCTGTCAGCACCAGTCAGAGTCGTTATCCTGTATCAGTGGACACAGCGACGAAGCAGTCGCTCTACGACAATCTCGGTCAGGATGAAACGCTGGCGAACAAGATCGATGAAGCGGTTCGTGCGATCAAGAAGGCAGATTGGCTGGGTGATCGGTTCAAAGAACGTGAAATTGCCAACGCCATTCGTGAGTCCACTGAAGGCTACGCTATAGATATCGACGCTGTAATGGCGCTGATGAAAGCGCAGAAGGCCTACCTTTGAGGTCGCAGATTGAAATTCGGGACATTACGGTAGCGATTACCCACAAGGATATCAAAAACCTGCATTTGAGTGTGCTGCCGCCAGATGGGCGCGTGCGTGTGGCGGCACCGAGCAGCATGAGCGAACAGGCTATTCGTATTGCGGTCATCAGCAAGCTAGCCTGGATACGGCGGCAGCAACGAGATTTTGCGAAACAGCCTAGGCAGTCGAGTCGCGAAATGATCACCGGTGAGAGCCATTATTTATGGGGTCATCGTTATCGACTGAGTCTGGTAGAGCGAACTGGCAGACATGCCGTACTGGTCAAAAGTGCTCAGAAGATCGAGCTGCGTATTTCACCAGGCACGACCAGGGACAACCGGCTGAAGTGTCTCAACGATTTCTATCGTCAGGAGATGAAACAGCGAACCGATCTCCTGATAGACAAATGGCAAAACGCTATTGGCGTAGAAGTTGGCGCTATCGGCATCAAGAAAATGAAAACCAAATGGGGCAGCTGCAACATCGCAGCAAAACGCATCTGGCTCAATCTGGAGCTGGCCAAGAAGCCGCCAGAGTGCCTTGAATATATTCTGGTCCATGAAATGGTGCATTTGCTGGAGCGGCACCATAACGACAGATATAAAGAGCTGATCACGCGGTTCATGCCGAACTGGCGAGAGAATCGTGATTTGCTAAATAGTTTGCCGTTGGCGTATGAGGATTGGCTCTACTGACTTAGAGTCATCGCAACTTCATCCAGCTGCAGCAAGCATAGTGGTCGGGATTTGAATATCAGCTAATAACTTGGGGAATGAACAATTCAGGCCAGTTAGCTGCGGTAACTCGGATAAAAAGCCCTGGGAAGCCTGCCCACGACATGTCCACTAATTAACATTAGTGGACATTGGGCGCTCTACTTGGCGCTCCGCCGCCTTCTGGGTTTGATACCAGTTTGCTCCTCGTCGCAGCTTAGGCATTTTTCATTTGGCACGAATCCGGATTTCCTGCCATACGCGTACTTCAACTCGGCGCCACTAACGCTGTCAACCAGACGAGTTTGAATGCATGCATGACATTGATATCGATGACCGGGACTATGAGCTGTTGTTTGGTTCGGACGTGCTGAGTACATCTGACGCAGTTGTACATTTTGACCACGGTCTCGCGCGCTATGACGGCGAAGAAGTTGTAACCACTGGCGATATCGAGCAGACCCTCACACGATTTGTTTACCGTCACGGCGGAAAGCTTATGTTGCCGGCAACTGAGGGTAAGGATTTCTGGCGCTATGGCGCGCCGGCAAAGTCCCTGTCTCTCGATAGACTTAAGACAAACGACTGGCAGCGGCGCCGAGATGAAATGATTCGCGAGCTACAGGAAAGTATTTCCCTGCTCATCGTTGAAGACCAGCAGCGCCGCGCTGTCCCCGCGCGAAGCATTACGGCCGACCAGCAACTTTACGAGCGCTTCGAACAGAGCTTTCAGTATGAAGAAACGGCAGATCAGAGTCGCGCAGTTACAGCAGTTCTGAAGGACCTCTCCACAACTGAGCCGATGAACAGGTTGCTGGTCGGTGATGTGGGATTCGGTAAAACCGAAGTGGCTTTGCGTGCTGCAGCGGCAGTGGTCTCTGCTGGGTGTCAGGTGGTCGTCGCTGCACCGACGACGGTCCTCGCTCGGCAGCATTTCGAATCGTTCAAAACCCGCTTCGCGAGCATGGACGTGCGGGTCGCGGAATTATCCCGCCTCACGACTGAGGCAGAGAAACAAGCGCTCATTGAGGATCTCGCCGCCGGACAGCTACAGGTTCTTGTCGGCACTCAGGCCCTGCTTTCAGGTGAACTGAAGTTTCAGAATCTGGCCCTCGTGGTTATTGACGAGGAACAGAAGTTTGGGGCGGAGCAAAAGGTTGGGCTTCGCAATCTGGTACCGGGTCTGCATGTGCTCAGTATGACTGCGACACCGATACCGCGCTCGCTGGCTGCTGTCGAGATTGGCTTGATGACCGTGTCGGTGGTAGCCACGCCGCCTCGAGATCGAGTACCAATCGAAACGACCGTTTTATCTCTTGAGTTCGACAAGGTGCTGGAGGCGATCGCCGCCGAAAAAGCGCGCGGTGGCCAGTGCTACCTCGTCTGTCCAAGAGTGTCAGGTGTTAGAGAGTTGAAGCGTCGCCTCGCCCAATCCAATATCGATTTTACCTTTAGTATCGCGCACGGTCAGATGTCGGACGAACGCATGACGGCTGCCATGCTGAAATTCATGTCAGGCGCGGTCGATGTTTTACTCTCGACTTCAATCGTCGAAAGTGGTCTGGACAATGGGCGAGCCAATACAATGATTGTCTGGCATGCAGATCGTTTTGGCCTGGCGCAGCTTCATCAGTTGCGAGGTCGCGTCGGCCGATCCATACCGCCTGGACGCATGCTGCTGTTCACCAAAGTCGACACGGATGGGACAAGCGTCTCAGCTGAGAGGCTTCGATCTTTCAGTACGCTGAGCCATTTAGGTTCGGGCTTCGAAATTTCTCGGAGAGACAGAGAGCTTCGCGGCTTTGGCGAACTTGACGGCGAATCGCAGTCCGGGCAGCTTTCGCGTCTTGGTATTGGACTCTATCGTCATGTGCTCCAGAAGCATCGGCACGCTCGCTCCCAGACCACCCTGCCCTCGCTTTGACCTGGCCTTTCCGAAGCTGAGTCGCCGTTGCAGCGTCAACGGAATCGAGTTGCTCCCGCTCTAGCCTGACTTGGAAAGACTCGACCCACCGAGCGAATGAGCAATGTGGCGCCTTGTTTGGTCGTCTGCTGGGTCACACTCGCCACGCCGGCAGTGTCCATTTTCGCCACAAGGCAATGATTCGCAGGCCCGCTGTCACAATGACGCAGGCCAATAGCGCCAACCAGTCCGGCGAATCCAGCCACCATAGCCCTGCATACACCCAGCCACCGACGAACGCACAGACCGCATACGGCTGATGGTCGCTGAACGCAGTGGGTGTTTCATTGCAGACAATGTCACGCAGGACGCCGCCGAACACGCCAGTCGCAATGCCCATCAACACGGCGACGAGCATAGGCATTTGATCGTCGAGTGCCAAATGCACGCCAGTGGCAGCAAACAGTCCCAAACCAAGGGCGTCCGGCCATTGAATGGCTTTTTCGGTCACGGCCAGGTGGCGCTGGCGCATCAACAACATCGCCAGTACGCAAAGAACGATCACCGCCCAGAGCAGCTCAACATGCTGGACCCAGAAGAACGGTCGTCGGTCCAGCAGTAAGTCCCGCAGCGTGCCACCGCCAAAGGCAGCCAGAAACGCTACGACGCAAACGCCAACCGGGTCGAGTCGCTTGCGTGCGCCTTTCAGCAGCCCTGATAGTGCAAATGCAAAGGTGCCTGCCAGCTCTACAGTCAGTCGCAGACTCTCTCCCCAGGACGGAATCTCAGTAAGCATGTCGGCTCATGGTGCCAGCTTCTTTTTTAATGCCCGTGTTACTGGCAGCGGCAGGCTCGGCAATGCGCGCAGCATCCACGGCAATATCTTGCGTTTCATACCGCTCAGCGATTCAGGAATCATGGCTTCTATAAGATGTGGGCCTGGATTGCTCCAGGCGTACTCGAGCGCCCTCACCATACCCTCGGCCGTGTCAACACTCACGCCATGCACGCCCATACCCTGTGCCAGTTGCGCAAAGCTGATTACGGGGCCATTCAGGTCCAGTTGCGATCTGGCCTTCTTGCCGGCCTGCTGCACCCCCACACGCTCAAGCTCGATATTTAATACAGAGTAGGACGCGTTGTTGAAAATGATGGTTGTGACGTCGAGTTGTTCACGCGCCATCGTCCATAAGGCCTGAATGGTATACATCGCCGAACCGTCTCCAATGAGCGCGAGGATGGGTCGATCGGGGCAGGCTATGGCCGCACCGACGGCATTGGGCAAACCCTGGCCTATGGCACCTCCAGTCAGGGTAAGCAGATCATGTGGTGGCGCCCCTGCCGTCATGACGGACAGCATCAGACCAGACGTGATGGACTCATCTACGATGATGGCATTTTCAGGCAGCAAATGTCCGACGGCCTTGCAGACCTTTTCAGCGGTGAGCCTGCCTTTGGGGCGGCCCGGGCGCTTGGCTGCCTGCAGCCTCGGCTTGGCTTCATGCGATCCGACGACTTCGCTCAATTTCACAAGACAATCCATCACGTCCTGGTCAGGTGCCGCAAGGGTGTGGACGCGACAGGTTTCCGGTACCAGATCGCTCTGTTTGCCTGGATAGGCGAAAAATGAAACTGGCGCCTTGGCATCGACCAATACAAGGTGTTCGATATCCGTCAATTGTACGGAGGCGAGTTCAGCAAGATAGGCGAGGCGTTCGACAGCTGGGAGCCCCGCGCCCCGCTGCATGCGTGTAGGGAATGTTTCTGCAAGCAAGGTAACGCCGCAGTGAGCGGCAATGCGCGCCGCAGCGAGTATTGCGGGCTCACGAAGTGCGCGACCACCTAATAGCAGGGCCACGCTCTCGCCAGAGCGGATCGCTGCGGCTATGGCTTCTACCGCGGCCTTGTCCGCAGCTCTGGGCGAAGCGGGCTGCAGAGGCGAGCTGGCTACCCCGCCCTCACCCCACGACACATCTGCCGGCAGTATCAGTGTGGCCACCTGCCCCGGCAGCGTCCTGGCTGCAGCGATCGCCTGCGCAGCATCCTGGCAGAGTGTGGCCGTGCTCCGAGCTGTGCGAACGAATCCTGGCGAGACGTTCCGCGCGACGGTCTCGATATCAGACTGCAATTGCGCATCGTATTGGACGTGGTGGGTGGCATGATCACCCACGATATTGACGATAGGTACCTTGCCCTTACGAGCGTTGTGGAGGTTCGCCAGACCGTTGCCCAGACCGGCACCCAGGTGCAACAGGGTGGCTGCCGGCTTGTCGGCCATGCGAGCATAACCATCAGCCGCACCAGTCGCGACGCCTTCGAACAAAGCCAGCACGGCGCGCATTTTTGGCTCGTCATCGAGCGCTGCGACGAAATGCATTTCACTGGTGCCAGGATTGCTGAAGCAGACTTCGATACCCGCATCCACTAAGGTCTTCATCAAGGCCTGAGCGCCGTTTGTCATGCTTGTACTCCAGCTTGGAATGCATTGAATCAAGTCGATCATGACTGATATCAGCCTGGCAAGTCACGCCTGTGATGCTCACGATCAGCAGTGGCTTGTTTAGAAAAGCGTGTAAATCGCCAGCCAGACTTGCTGATACAGCCGATGCGCGTTCAGCTACAATAAGGCGATCAATTCCATCCCAGTAGTAGCGAGTGTGCATGCCAGAACCGAGTTTTACAGCCAGGCCACTGTTCGATACCCATCGTGTGTTTATCAAACTGCCAATGGGGCTTGGCATGCTCGAGCAGTATCCTGCTAGCCTGCAGTTCCTCAGTAAGCTGATTGAGGCCATGCCCGGCGTGAAGGACGACTTTATCGGTGCGCAGCGCTTTTTGAAAAGCTATTCGCGCAAAAGCGAAAAGACCTTCACCAGCTTCAGGAACGAGGTTGAGCGTTTTCTGCTGTGGAGTTGGACAGTGGCCGAACGGCCAGTATCGAACCTCAAGCGCTCGGACATCGAAAACTACTTTGATTTTCTGCATTCGCCACCACTGCACTGGATCGGCACGGCCACAGTCAAGCGCTTCATCTATGACAACAATCTCGATCGCCACGATATCAATCCGGACTGGCGGCCCTTCGTTTCGCGCGAGTCTTCTGCTGACGAGAAAAAGGCCTACAAGCCCAGCCACAGCGGCAGCGCCCTCGCCTACTCTGCCATAAGCGTTTTTTACGACCATATGGTGCAGGAGGACATGATCCTGGGCAATCCGATACCTGGCATTCGGAAGGCCTCACCCTACCTGATCAAGGATGCGCAGATGAAACAGGTCAAACGACTGTCTGCGCTGCAGTGGGACTATGTGCTGGAAACGACTTGCGCAGCCGCCGTTGAACAGCCGGAGCTCGAGCGGACCATCTTTATCATCGCCTGCCTGAAGTCGCTCTATCTGCGAATATCAGAGCTCTCGGATCGCAGCCAGTGGACGCCGGTCTGGGAGCATGTCTGGCGTGACCATGAGGGGAACTGGTGGTTCAAGGCCTTCGGCAAGGGCCGCAAGATACGGGACATATCGATTTCCGAGGCGATGTGGACCTATATCCAACGGTATCGCCAGTATCGCAACATGCCTGAGCCGCCAGCGCCTGGCGACAAGGAGCCCCTGCTCAATTCACGCAACGGCGGCGGATTGACCAGCCGGCAGATCTCGCGACTGGTACAGGATGCTTTCGACATCGCCTATGCCAAGATGGTAAGTGACGGCTTCAAGAATGACGCCAAGGAACTCCGGCACGCGACAACGCACTGGCTTCGACATACCGGCGCATCGCAGGACATCGCGACCCGGCCGCTGAAACACATGGCGGACGATCTCGGCCACGCCAGCATGGGCACGACCGATCGGGTCTACATACAGTCAGACATGAAGGAACGGGCGGCCACAGGCAAGAACAGGCAGGTTTGATCGTATGAGGCCGGACCAGTAACGGTCCGGCGTCCCACCACATCGCGAGTGGCAGAGGCTGTCAAGGCACATGAAGCCGATGGTTTGCAATCTGCGCCAGATACAGTTTGAGGGCGGTCAAATCAACGGGCTTGGGGAACAGGTCATCAAATCCCGCTGCTAACGCTTCGCGACGATTGCGCTCCTGTGCATAGCCCGTTACCGCCACCAGAACAGCACCTGCAGTAGATGGCGCTTCGCGAAGCGCCTGCGCGAGCGCGTACCCGTTCATGTCAGGCAGTCCGATATCCAGGAGACAGACATCAGGACTGAATTCTGGCAACCTGGAGAGCGCGTCTTCAGCAGAATTCGCTGTCAGAAGCGTATGGCCCAGCGTCTCGAGTAGTAGAGAAAGTGTGGCTGCAGCATCTTCGTTGTCATCGACGACAGCAATCCGCAGGACCGGTGTATGTCGCATCTCCTGGCGGGGACGGACGTGGTCTGATGCTCTGTTACCGCTGGCCTTCGGCAGGGTTACTTTGAAGGTACTTCCCAGCCCAGGACCATCACTGTGCACGCTGATGGCCCCACCGTGGAGTTCGAGCAGACTGCGGACCAGCGCCAACCCGATGCCCAGCCCCCCCTGACTCCGGTCCAGCCCGCGATCACCCTGAGAAAACAGATCGAAGGCCTGAGCAATCAACTCTGCTGACATGCCAATGCCGTTATCGCTCACTGAAATATCAATATCGTCGCCACTGGTTTCCAGCACAAGCCTGATCTCACCGCCTTCCGGGGTGTATTTGGCCGCATTGTTGAAGAGATTCGTCATGATCTGCACGAGACGCTTCCGGTCACCAATCACCATAGCCGCATCCGGCGCAAGTTGTACGCTCAACTGGTGATGATGCTTTTCGATAAGCGGCCGCACCTGTTCGAGGGCATCGGCGACAACGTCCTTCAGATCCACTTCAAGATTTTCGATATCGATCTTGCCCCGTGTCACTCGTGATACGTCCAGTAGATCCTCGATCAGGCTCGTCATATGCTGGGCCTGTCTTGCGATGACGGCGCTGGTGCGTCTGACCGTCGAGGCATCGACACCAGTACCAGCGAGTATGGCGGCTGCCGAAGCGATCGGCGCCAGTGGATTGCGTAGCTCATGCGCAAGCATCGCCAGGAACTCGTCCTTCCTTTGATCAGCCTCCCTCAGCGCATTTTCAGCCTTGATTCGGTCTGTTATATCCATCTGAGCGATGATCGCACCATCGATTTCGCCACTGCTGGTGCGAATCGGACGTCCACAGTTGAGGATGATCCTCCGCTCGTGCGGCGGTGAAAACGATTCGATCTCGATGACCTGGCGGGGCGCAGGCTCACCATTCAGGGCGCGACTCATCGCCCAATCCTCTGGCCCCAGTGGCTGTCCATGGCGGTCGGAACCGTCCGCCCACCAGCCCTTCCACTCAGTATACTGGCTGTTGTTGGCCGACATGGGATGAGCGCCCCATATGCGACGGTTTTCCGCGTTGACATTGAGCAGTGCACCTTTTCCATCAGCGACGATAATGCCTGCAGGAACCACCTCGAGTAAGGTGTCGAGGCGGCGCCGCTCATTTTCAGCCTCGAGGGCAATGGCGAGCGCAGTACTCTGACTTTCCCTAAGCTCCTCCTCGACGCGCTTTCGCTCGGTAATATCAACCACTATGCCGCTCATGCGCGTGGGCTCTGCATCTGAGCCATAAACGCTGCCGTGAACGGCAATCCAGTGAACAGTCTCATCCGGCCAGACGACGCGGCATTCGAACTGCCAGTCCCTCATTTGAGCCAGCGACTCCTCGAATTTCCCCATGACGTACTGACGATCATCCGGATGCACATGCTGAATGAACGTCTCCCGACCCCAGTTCTCAATCGGCTGCGCATAGCCAAAGCACTGGTCGTGGCGCAAGGAGCGATGCGAGGTATCGTTGACAAGATCCAGGTCCCAGTCGCCTATTTCAGCCGCTTTCAGAGTGAATTCCAGCCGCTCGGCGGTCTGCCGCGAGCGTGTCTCAGCTAGCTTGCGCTCGGTGATGTCGCGGTAGAAAACAGCAAGCCCACCATTTGCAGGATAGGCCCTGATATCAACCCAGTAACTGCGGCCATCAGGAAAGGCGTAGTTGGTTTCGAACACGACAGGAACCCGCTCCCGCATGGCGCGGCGATAGTTCTCACCCAGCGCGACAGACTCAGAACCTGGCCAGGCCTCCCAATGTGTCTTGCCAAGAATGTCATCGGCACTACGTTCTTCAAACCTGAGTCCGCCGGCATTGATCTGACGCACCCGGAAGTCCTTGTCCAGAAAGACAAAGCCTTCGTCCATGCCCTCGAGAAGCTGACGACTCTGATCGCGCTCTATCTCCAGTTCGCGCTGGATCTCCACTTGTTTCACCAGGAGCGTTTGTTGATCCCTGATCGATTTTCTCAGCTCGATCTGGCTCATGATCTGTTGCGCCAGTGTTTCCAGGACAAACTGTTGATGAGCTGTGAGCCCGGCTTCACGAGGCTTGAGGTCGAGCGCGCATAGCGTGCCCAGCGCAACCCCATCCTCGGTCTCAAGGCGGGCCCCGGCGTAAAATCTGAGTCCCGGGTCTCCGGTGACAAGCGCGTTGCAGTCGAAGCGCTCATCTTCACGCGTATCCGGGATAACGGTCACGCCGGGCTGTAATATCGCGAACTTGCAAATGGAGTCGTCCAGCGGCATCTCTCGCGTGCCGAGTCCTACCTCTGCCTTGAACCACTGCCGCTCGCCTGCGATGAGATTGACAGCAGCAATTGGGACATCGAGTAGCTGACTCAGCAGCATGACCACATCATCGAAAGATTTCTCTACGGGTGTGTCGAGAATTCCGTAACTTTCGAGAATCGCCAGACGCTTGGCTTCGCCGTCGGGTAAGGCTGTCGACACCATTCAATACATCCTGATCAAAGAGAGAATGCTTCAATCATATCTCAAATGCGGTCGACACTCGCGAAAAGCCGTTGCGTGGTGGCCAGACACGACGTTTTATGCCAGAGGATGGGGTACCCGCCCACCTGTGCTTACGCCAGGCCTGAGGCGTTCCTTGAGAAAGCCTGAGATGATCCCATAAGATATTTCTCCCCTCTCAGCCATCTCAGTACATCGATGTAGTCGAAGGCCAGGCAGATCAGCACCGTGTCAACCAAGACCAGAACGTAGGTGAAAAGTAAGGGTTGAGTTTCAAAGGTGATCTGGGGACCTAAGGCGCCATCTGACCACAAGCGGGTGCAGAGATAAGCTAGCAGTGGCGTCCAGGGTACGATGTGAGCCAGGCCAAGCAAACGGGAGAGGCCTCGCTGACTTGCCATAAATGTCAGTAGAAAGGGGCCGCTCGCGATAAAAGCGACCAGGATCCACAGTACACTTGGGTCCTGTCCATAGAGTGGAATTGAACATAAGAAGACGATATTGAGGTAAAAAAGCCAGGTTTTCACCCAGGTCTTGAGGCTCATCCATGAGCGGCCGATAGCTCGCCAGACTCCCTCCTGTGCATCCATGAGTACTCTCCTAAATCTGCTTGTTGTACTGTCTGAGCCCAATACTCTGAGCGATTGCGAGAGCGGCCACCAAAAGCGCCACTGTCAGAATCAAGGACTGACCGAGTTCGGTAAGGTTCACAGGTCCTTGCATGAGCAGCCCAATGCTGCCTAGCACCCATCCCCCATCAAGGGCGATGACGACTCTGGTCCAGAGGCCTGAAATTCTTTGTTGCATCGCCAGAACGTAAAGTAGCAGCGAAAACAGAGCGAGCAGTGCGCCCAGCGCTATCAGAACGCCATCTTCCACATAGGCCAGAGATCCCATAAAGCGGTTGAGGACCGGCGCGAGCATCATCAAGGCGAAGCCACTCAAGCCAGAGAACGTGCCGTTCGCAAGGAGCGCTAGTTGTAGCGTGCGCTGTGACTGAACCGAGTCAGACGTGGTCGCTGCTGTAAAAGTGGTTTGTTCATGAATCATTGATTGCAGTGCTCCCTGACCGATCCATAGTATGTAGGACAGCATGCCAACCGTGCGATTATCGTACACTGCCAGCTCAATTTGCTTTAAAATCCTATAGCTTCTGCTTCGTCCAAGTCAATCAACTTTGCACTTTGCTTCAGGCAAGGTTGCGGAGGGTGAATGCAGGCGCAGGTTCGTTATCTTCCCGTAGTAGAGGTGCCCGATATGAAAAAGCGAAGCTATGAACAGAATTGCACTTTGGCTCTGGCCCTGGATGTAATTGGTGACCGATGGACCCTGCTGATTGTGAGAGAACTACTGCTTGGGCCGAAGCGCTATAGTGAGCTGCTAAAAGACCTGCGAGGCATGGGCACCAATCTCCTTGCTGATCGACTCAAGCATCTGGAGGAGATTGGAATCGTGCAGCGAGCCGATGGCGACGAGGAAGCATCCGTGAAAGGCTATCGATTAAGCGCTACTGGGCAGGGATTGGAAGAAGTGGTTTTCGCAATCGTAAGGTGGGGTGCGCAGATGCCCTTCAAGTTTCGCGAAGGTGCCCTATCGAACCCCGAGTGGGACATCGTTGCCATGCGCGCACTTTTCCAGCCAGAACATGCCGCTGATGTTGATGAAATCTACCAGTTCGAGATTGAAGGTTTTTCCTATTTCGTCCACGTCTGCAATCGTGAGATCGCTATCCGGACGGGCGTGGCTGAGGTGCCAAACTTAACAGTGAAGACTGATCGCACCACCCTATCCGAGATGGGTCGTGGCGCTTCGATGACTGAAGCCCTGAGCGATGGCAGGCTTGCCCTGGAGGGATCACCGCATAGCGCGGAGCGGATGGTTAGCATGTTCTCCAGATCTCAGGCGGGGGCGCATTCCCCTGGATGAACTTGAAGAATGGGTTCAGCGCAAGGTTGCCACCTGCGACATAGGCGCTGGTCGCTAGTCAAGCCAGCATCCCACAGCAGATGGATATGCTGGCTTGCCCGCCGAGACAAGGTCAGGAAGTCGCTTTGACCTTCAGGCGGTTGTCGACATCCTGGACGCCAGGACAGCCATCCGCCGTATCTTCAGCGCGGTGCTTCATCTGTCGGTCAGGTACGGTACCTTCAAGGCTGACAATGCCGCTTTTGCAGGTGACGCTGATGTCGCTGGCATCAACGCCTGAGTGTTCGGTGAGGCGTTCGCAGACATCTTCGATGATACGGTCATCGGAACGTTTATAGCCCTTTGGCCCCCGTCCTCGATGGTTCGGCTGCGCGGCACCGCGTTGACGACCCGTTTCATGGTTGGCATCCAGAGGTTGCGGCTGACGGCCGCCGTTCCAGTTGTTATCACGCAGCGATTCACCTCTATTGTCAGAGTCGCCGAAATAATCCACTGGGTAATACTCACCCAGCGCACTATCATTTGTGACGCTGGCGTTTGTGACACTGGCATTGGTGGCGCCGCGCTTACTCCTGGACCGACCATTAGCGGCATCGGGTTTGCCTGAAGATGGCATACGCTGCGTATCCAGATCGATGTTCCGTTTCGAGTGTTCCTGAGCCATTAGTGGCCTCCTTTAACAATTCGCTATACAAGAAACTCGCCTACCGGTAACGGCGGCGGTTCGTGTATTGCTGTACGAAGACATTCGGGGCTCAGCTCGCTTCTGGCGGCCTTAAGTTCTGTTTGGATGGTATGGCGACAATGAACGGTCAACCAGGCGCGCATCGATGACAAATCTGATGAGCCTTGGCATAGCTCATCAGATCTTCAACGGGATTGGATTATTTCGCGCCGCCCGGCTTGAGGCTTGCGTAGTAAGCTGCGAGGTTGGCCATGTCGGCTTCGCTCAGCCCCGCCGCCTGTCCCTGCATGACTACCGCCTGACCGCCTGTCCGAGTCTTGTTCTTGTAAGCTGTGAGAGCGCTGACAAGGTAGGCAGCATTTTGTCCAGCAAGGTTTGGGTACATTGGAATGGTGGCCATCCCATCCTGCCCGTGACAGGCTGCACAGACAGCCGACTTGGCTTTACCAGCCTCGACGTCAGCAGATTGCGCAGACAGCGATGCCAGACTGCCAAAAACGGCGATAGCCGCCACAACTGAACTTCTAAGTGCTCTTTTCATCAAATTGCTCCAGGTGGGACACGAAAAGCCTAAAGAAGGCTTCATTTCAATCTATTACACGCTCATGGGTGCTGCAACGGAAAAACAGCGCTGTACAAAGTCTTCAGATCACGCCCTGGGCCAACATCGCATCGGCAACTTTCACGAAACCTGCGATATTCGCGCCCGTAACATAGTCGGTATAGTCGTCATCCTCCTTACGGCCGTAGGAAACGCAGGCCTTGTGAATACACGACATGATGGTATGCAGCTTCGTGTCAACCTCGCCTTCAGACCAATGCTGACGCATCGAGTTCTGGGCCATTTCAAGACCGCTGACGGCCACACCCCCGGCGTTCGACGCCTTGCCCGGCGCGTACAGGATTCTTGCCTGCTGTACAACGTTGATAGCCTTGAGCGTCAAAGGCATGTTTGCGCCTTCACTCACGCAGAAGCAGCCATTCTCGACCAGCGTTCGGGCATTATCTTCATCCATTTCATTCTGGGTCGCGCAAGGCAAAGCGATGTCACAGGGGTATTGCCAGGGTTTCGCGCCATCCTTGTATTCAAGACCGAACTTGTCAGCCAGCTCACTGATGCGGCCGCGGCGTTCATTCTTGAGTGCCATCAGGTACTGCCACTGTTCCATCGAGAATCCATCAGGATTGTATACCACACCGTCAGAGTCCGACATGGTCACTACGGTGGCGTCGAGCTCAATAGCCTTCTGTGCTGTGTACTGCGCTACATTGCCGGACCCTGATATCGCGATTCTCTGGCCCGCAATGTCCTTGTTCCTTGTTTTCAGCATTGCCTCGACGAAATAGATCAGACCATAGCCAGTGGCCTCCGGGCGCAGAATGCTGCCGCCAAAGCTGGGCCCTTTTCCAGTAAAGCTACCGGTGACTTCGTTCCGCAGTTTTCGATACATGCCGTACATATAGCCGACCTCCCTGCCCCCAACACCGATGTCGCCTGCCGGCACATCGGTCTCTGGGCCAATGTGCCTGTACAGTTCGGTCATGAAGGCCTGACAAAAGCGCATGACCTCATTGGGGCTCTTGCCCTTCGGGTCGAAATCCGAGCCTCCCTTGCCGCCGCCAAGTGGCAAGGTCGTCAGTGAGTTCTTGAGGACTTGCTCGAACGCGAGGAACTTGAGTACGCTCAGGTTGACCGATGGATGGAATCGCAGACCGCCCTTGTAGGGACCGATGGCGCTGTTCATCTGGACACGGTAGCCCCGGTTGACCTGCACCTCCCCTGCATCGTCGACCCAGGCGACCCGGAACTGGATCACCCGTTCAGGCTCGAGAAAACGGTCGAGGAGACCCTGCTTCTGATACTCACTGCATTTTTCAAGAAACGGCCACAGTGTCGTGAGCACCTCCTCTACGGCCTGGAGAAATTCTGGCTGGTCAGGGTCCCTCTTCCGTACACCCTCCAGCGTTTGCTCTAACGACATGCGCATAATTTTCCGCCTTTTCTTCCGTTATGTTCGATTGATCTCGTCTTCGCCGAGATAGCGATTCGATATGACTGATGTTTACGCCTCAATTGTTCATCCAGTCTGATCCACCGAACGACAGACAGAAAAAAGCCCGCAATTTGCAGGCTCAATGGTGTGTTCAGTGACCGGATCCGGAATCAGGCGGGCTGTGCGGTGGAGCTGTGGATGCAGCCACAACCTGTTCCTTATCTGATGGCAGGGGTTGAGCGCCACGCTCCGCGAGCCAGGTCAGCAGAGCCGCCAGTGGCATTGGCCTTGCCAGGAAATAGCCCTGAATGAGATCGCAGTCCAGGCGGTGGAGGATATCCAGCATTTCCTGGTTCTCAACGCCCTCTGCGACGACGCGATAGCCCAGATTCTGAGCCATTTCCAGCGTCGTCTTCACGATGACCTGATCATCGCTGCTGCTGGTCAAGTCGAAAATGAGCGACTTGTCGATCTTGATTTCGTCGATAGGCAGCTTCTTGATGTATGACAGTGACGAATAGCCTGTACCGAAGTCGTCAATGGAGAGCTGAACGCCCACTTTCTTCAGCCGGCATAGCGCCTCTCTTGCACGAGCGGGGTTATCCATCATGGCCGTTTCGGTCAATTCCAGCATGATATCATTCGGCCGAACATCGAATTCCTGAAGTAGCGACGTCACTTCGAGAGTAAAGTCCGGCTCCTTGAGATTGATTGCCGAGATATTAATAGAGAACTGTAGCGGGAATCCCGCACTGGCCACCTGCTGTAGGGCCTTGAGTGTGTTTCGCATGACCCACCTGGTTAGCGGGGTAATGAGGCCCGTGCGTTCGGCGAGTGTTACAAACTCGTCGGGTGGAATGAAGCCATATTCCGGGTGGTTCCAGCGCAACAGAGTTTCAACGCCGACGATTCGATTCTGCTTGAGGTTGAGCTGCGGTTGAAAGTGAAGGTCCAGCCCGTCGAGGCTGATCGCTTTATCCAGTTCAGCCATCAGCGTGAGTCGGCGCTCGTTGTAGACGTCGAAACTCTCATCGTAGAACGCGAGGTTTTCCTGCTGCTGACCTGCAGTATCGAGCGCGATATGCGCCTTTCGCATCAGATCTTCGAGCTCTGTGGCATCGTCAGGATAGCGAACCACGCCTATCTTCGCGCCTGGGTCGAGCGTGAGGTGGTCGAATTGCACGCTTTGGCGGGTTTCCGCTTCAAGCTGGCCAAGCCTGGCGTCAATGTCCTCCTTCAGCACCGGTTTATGGCTCTTCAGCAGCAGCCCCATGGTCACGCCTTCGGTGCTAGCCAGACGGAGGCGCGAGTCCTGGCGTGACTCAAGCAGTATGGCGTCGGGTAGCTCGCTACAGAACGCACTGAGTCTGTTGGCAATCTGACAGAGTAGTCGGTCGGCGTTGTCATGGCCGAGCGTCTTGTCGATCTCATGAAAGCGACTGAGATGAATCAGGCAGACCAAAAACGGCTGCATCCTGTCGACGCTGATCAGCTTGCGGATCCTGTTTTCGAACAGGATTCGGTTTGGCAACCCGGTCACTACATTATGGGTGGCCTGAAGCACAAGCTGATGTTCAGCGCTGAGTCGCTCCTCGGCATCCTTGATGCTGCGACGATGGGCCGCGAGCCGCTCATTCCGTTCCCGATAAATGCGATCGACAATGGCGATAGAAAGCAGCATTGCCTCAAGTGCCGAACCGATCTGTATGCCATAGCTTGTGAAGAAGGATTCTGGCAGCACGCCGGTCTTGTGCAGCATGGTCGACAGAATGCCCATAGACAGCCCGACCCAGGCAAAGGTAAAGAATCTCGCCTCCCGAACCCCCCGCCACCAAAGAACAGGTCCGGTAACGAGCAGTAGCATTGAACAGGGAATGGTGAGGTAGGCCGAGATCATCAGTGATGTCTCGCGGCTGACAAACGGTATCAGCGCCAGGCACGATAGACTTGCCATGATGGTGAAGCGGAAACACAGGTTCAGCACGGGACTGTGCCTGGAAACCCGCAGGAAACTCTGGGCGAATAGACTGCCGAATAATGTGGCGGCTGGAATATTGAGCTGAATCAGCCAGTGCTGCATTTCCGGCAGATGGGGCCAGAAATACTCGAAGGTCCGGCCGTGTAGAGTCGATTGCAGCAGCAACAGCGTGGTGACGAAGAGCACATAATAGAGATAGGTCTTCTCTCGCAGAGCATAGAAAATCATCGAGTTGAACAGGATGACGAACAGCAGGATCCCGTAGTAGATCGAATTCAGCTGGGTCGAGATGACATCATCCAGGTGAAACGCTCGTTCATTCCAAAGCGAAATCGGAAACTCCATCGGCCCCGATTCTTTTACACGAAAGAGATAGGTGTAAGTCTCGCCGGGGTCGAGCGTCATCGGAAGAAGAAACTTAGGGTGCTGGATCAGCCGCTGGGTAAAGGGGTAGGTGTCGCCCATTACGCCTGATTGGATCAGCTCATCGTTCCGATAGAGGAAAAATTCGATGTGATCGAGAAACGGCGCCTGGATGGCCAGCAATTTGTTCAGCGGCTGTGGTGTGACATTTACCAAGCCAACGCGGAACCAGAACACACCTCGCGAATAGCCGAAATTTGCTGCGCCGGCGGCAGCCTGCTGCCAGTTCACTGGCGCCTCGGAAAGCGCTTCAATCGAACGCTTGCCGTCGGGGTCCTCGAGGTAGAAGAGCGTCGGCAAGATCTCCACGCTCGCGTCTACCGGGTCCGGCATTGGTGCATTGCTCGCCAGCAGGCGTGGCGACAGTAGAAGCAGTAGCCAAAAAACGATCTTCAAGCGACGCTGGAGAGCTGTCACAGCACAAGCGGGCATGGGTTAAAGATATCTAAAAAACATCTAACAACGGTAGCCGCGAACCGCCAGAATCGCCAATCTTACCCGGGATTTCATCGACAAAAAAAAGCCGATGCAGCCTCAGGACTGCATCGGAAAGAAAGGCCCAGGGCGTCCGGTGCCGCCCCAGGTCGATTACATAGTTATCAGGTAGAGCTATTTTGGAACACGCCCTGCCCTAGCGATCTTCGTAGCGCTGGTGCTTGAAGAAGATGCCTGAGTCGCCAAAAGCCGACGCCACGAACGGCGTACTGGTATGCAGTTCACCGATCTTGGTCGCTCCCTGACGACGCTCATTGGCATAGCGACGGTTCAATGATGGGAAGATCGAGCTTCTGATGGTCGCAGACGTGGCATACACATCATAAACCTTCACACCTTGCGGCAGTGCCATCAGGTCCTCACGGAAATCGTGCGGGTCCGAGGCGAAGACACCTCTCACATCGGCACCCGGCACGAAATATATCTGCGTGGGCGCTTTCGGCGAGGCTACCGCTGAGCCATCCTGGCGGACTTCAGCCATGGCGTTGGCCATGACCAGCGTAGGCTTGGTGCTTACCAGCGAGAACAGGATGGTGGAGCCCAGTGACTCATTGGCCTCGGGCGATACATAGTTCGACATCTCGTTGGCAAAGAAGTTGTAGTTGTCTCCCTGGCCCGAGAGCGTGTACAGCGCTGAGATGTTTTCAGACGGCTTGCCATCGGCAAACAGCTTGAGAGCCAGTCCCGGCGCATAGCCGCGATCAGCAGGATCACCAGTAAGCGAAAGTCTCAGCAGGCCATGGTCTGCGCCCTGAAACAGACCGGTATACTGACTGCCTGCTGCTGGCACGAATTTCACGCGTGCCACTGCAGCCTTTGGATGTAAGGGCTTCTCATAGCCAGCTGGTGCCACGTCACCCACGCGGTTGACCTTGGTCCACAGAATTGAGTCGATCAGCCCGCCAATATTGACCGGTGGAATTGCAGGCAGTTCATTCGCATCATAGGCCGTGCGCATGACGCCGTTGGTCCAGAGGTGCTGCGCCTTGGCGTCGGCATCCCACTGCTCGTACTCGGCAGGCATGTTCAGACCCCAAGGCTTGAACGCGTTATCCATGCCGACAAGACTGGCAGACAGATTCGGATAATGACGCTTGATCACGTCCACCATCGTATTATTCTCGACCCAGTCGATACCTTCCTGGGTGTAGACTTCTGCCCGGTAATCGCTGGTGAAGAAGCGATCGGTCATCAGACGACGCGAGGCGTTGAGGATGAATATCTGAAACGCCGTTTCACCGAAGCCAAAGCCGTCGGGTCTGGTTTCTTCAGCCAGCTGACCAACCAGTGTGTCGATCTGCTCGATGTCGTTATTGTACAGGCGCTTGAGTTCTGACAGCGTCTGGGGATCGGCAGTCAGATCCTCGAACTTGGTTATAGGCTTCAGTCCGATCTGACGACGGAACTCGTTGTAACGCGGTACACCACGTTCCCGATCACGAAGTATATCGATAGTTGCCATGTCCAGATTGCCACGAACCGGTACGTTCAGATTGCGCATGAAGTCGGGATAGTTCTTCAATGTGAGCGACCCGGGATTGGTAATACCAAAGGAGTACCACATGCGGTCGGCGCCGACGTCGTCAAGAAGGTCTTCGGCGTCGCCGTCGCGGGTTTCCGGCAGCGGTATACTGGCATCGACCACGTTTGAACCGATATCGTAAACCTCGATGCTGTCGCGCAGCAGCGGGTGCATTCGATAGACCGCTACGAACTCTTCGGTCAGCGTATAGGGTACATCGTAGTCGGCCGGCGTTCTTGAGCCCACCAGACCACCGAGCGCGTGCTCGAGGAATCCAGAGTCATTCTGACCCAGGTTCGAGTTCAGGCCGATGAGTCGGAACAGGTTGCCGAGCTGGTTGAAATTCTGGTTCAGGTTGGCGAGGTCGTCCTGGTACTTGTCACGCTTGTCACGGTCACCACCGAGGCCCCACCAGTTGGCATACATGGCACGCTCGAGAACCGGGTTCGCGAGAATCGCAGGTGTCCACTCAACGGTGTGAATTTTTGCCATGAGTGCGGCGTTGACCAGTCTGGCGCGGTCATAGAGCCACTCGTCGCTGGCATCCGGATAGGCCTCGGCAAGACGATCTGCGACAGCATTGTGCTCAAGCGTGAACAAGCGATGCAGCATCGACAGGCCGACCCACCAGTTTTCGTTGAATCCTGTTACAGGCTTGCCGCTCATCAGTTCAGTAGGCAGCGTGTTGTCGCTGTCGACTTTCAGGCGTCCGCCTTCAAACGCACGCACACTGTCGTTTGTGGCCTGGTCACTTCCATACAGCTGTGAGCCGTCCCACCAGTGAGTGTTTGTGTTCTGAAAGGTGGGCGGCAGGGCCGCATCTTCTGCGCTGCGGGTAGGATCAGGCATTGTGCGTTTGACCACCATTTCGCCACTGCCCAGTGGATCGCCCGACGGCAACTGAATGCGCATCGGATCAGCATCGCTTTGCGGCCCATGATCAAACCAGTCGTGGACCATGAACTGTATCCAGGCGGCTGCAATGAAGTTGAGCGAGGTCGCAGGCTTGAATTCGTCACCACGTGCCATCAGCACATTGCTGACTTCTCGCGGGTTTGGTGTCAGCAGTGTGCCGGCATTGTTTTCCGCCCACACTGAGACTGGATCGACGTTGCGGCCGAAACGCCGATACACCGAGCCTTCTGCCGGGTTTTCCAGAATATTACAGGTACCGTCTACGGTTCGTGCGGTGAGGCTACGCTCGTCGCAGACCAGGTTTGCGTTGTGCTTCGCCCACTGCTCCATATCGAACATATTGTTCTCGAGCAGGTTTGTCCTCTCCGAGCCGAGGACGAGTAGCGCGCCCATGACGCCGATACTGCCGAAACTGGTGAGGGCCGGCCAGGTGACCCAAGGTGTTATCGCCATTTCTTGTTCTCCATTGCTATGTATTCCTGTGAGGTACAGCGCCGGCGATCCTAACAGTGAGTTTCAAAAAACAATCCCCTACTTGGGTAGGGTAAGCCTCTGAACTGATAACTTCGTCACAATCGCGTATACGGCCTCCTGAGTAAGCTGCGCAGAGTGAAACAGGCTGGCGAAACAGTCTTGCTTAGCGAGGTATCTTTATGAAAGGGCAGGCAATTAAGTGAGCAGCATCGAAAAAGGCCACGGCGTGGCCCGCATCCTGCGCCGGCCACTGATTACCTTGCTTGATCATAGCGAACAGTTTCCATTGACGCTGTTGATCGCACCAGCCGGATCAGGCAAATCGACGCTGTTACATCACTGGGAGTCGCTTTTTCCGACCCGTCGCATCGTCAGGCTGGCACTGGATGAGCGTGATAATGATCCGCCAAGGTTCTTCCGCCGCTTGGCTGAAGCACTGCGTAGTGCCCTACCCGGGTTTGATATCACCTGGTACGACCCGTTTCTGCGTGAGTTCCGGCCCTCAGGCAGTTCCATTGCCGGGCCCCTGGTAGATGCCTTCATTCAGGTGGAAGGTGACCTGCATCTGGTGCTTGACGATTTTCAGTATATCGATGCACCCAGTATTATCGATGTGTTCACGACCCTGCTTGACGATGCCCCGGCCCGGCTGCATCTGGTGCTCGCTACCCGCAATTACCCCGGCTTTCCACTGACGCGTATCAAGTTGGCGGACAAGCTTCTCGTTATCGACAGTCATGATCTCAAAGTGACTGCTGAAGAAGTTCATCATCTGAACACGGGCCTGGGCGGTCCCGCCCTGTCTGCCGAGAACGCGGCTCATATCATTGCCATGACCGAAGGCTGGCTGACCGGCGTGAAAATCGCTTTGCTGGCCGCTCTCGAGTCAGGGCCGGAAGCGCTGCAGGGCTTCTCGGGCACCCAGGTTGAGGTGGTGGAGTATTTCGGTCATGTGGTGCTGAAGGGGCTGCCGGAAAGTCTGAGGAATCTGTTTCTGCAAAGCTCTATCTTCGAGCGCTTTGACGGCGCGCTCTGCGATGAGGTATTGCAGCGCTCACAGTCGGCCCTCCTGCTCGAGGAGGTGGCAGAGCGTGAGCTGTTCATGTTGCCAGCCGAAGGGCGCCGGGGCTGGTTTCGCTACCACGCACTTCTGCACGATTTTCTGCAGAACCGGCTGAAGATTGAGCAGCCAGAGATGCTCGAGCCGCTTCACCGTCGGGCGGCCCAGTACTTCCTGGCCAACGACGAGCAGGAGCAGGCGTTGATGCATGCCGAACGTAGTGGCGATACCGACTTGTTTACCCGCACGCTCGAACGTTGTTTCGACGAATGGATCAGGTACGGCCATTTCGGTGAAATTCTGAAATGGTCGGACCGGCTACGCGATGACCTTATCCACGGTAATTTTGATCTGGCTGCACCGCTGATCTGCGGCCTGACGCTGTCAAGGCGCTTCCATCATGCCCGCTATTATCTCGACGAGCTCAAGCTGAGTCCCGAAGTCGAGCCATCTGGCCGCTACGCCGATGCCTATACCTGCACATTTCTGGAGCTGCATCTTCAGCTATTCCAACACGACACCGATTTCTTTCAGGATGCTGACCTCGAACTGCTGCTGCAAAGTAGCGGGCATCGCGATATACGCGCTTTCTCACTAGCCATGATCGCTTACTATCACCTGCAGCATGCACGACTCGATCTGGCCCTGCAGCTGGCGTCCCAGGCCCGCACGGTGCTGCAGAAGCTCGGCCATCACTTTCTGGCCAGCTACGCCGGGCTGATCATTGCGCTCTGCCACCGTCAGAACAACTGTCTGGTCGAGGCCATGCAGTGCGTCGAAGCCCCTTTCGAAGAGACGCCACGCCTTTCGCCCAGCTGGACGCTGTGGGCTACGGGCAAGCTAGTCATTCTCTATGAACAGAACCGCCTGGATGAGGCCAGGCTACTTTGTGAGGAACTCCTGCCCCTGGTAAATGTGGCGTCGGCTACTGAGGTCATCACTACAGTCTACCTCACCCTGTCTCGACTTCAGCATCACTTCGGCGACTTCGTCAGCGCACGGCGTCTGCTGGACAAGCTGTCGAATATCCTCAAGCTCGGCAACTATGAGCGGTTCGTCAGCCAGGTCGCTCATGAGTCGATGCGTCAGGCGGTCGAGATGGGCGACGAGGCAAGAATCGCTTCGCTGGCTGAACAGTACCAGCTTGCTGAGGTCGTGCGTCAATCAGCCGAAAACGTACCGACCTATAGCGAACGCCGCGAGCGCTATGGCCTCGCGGCGGTGTACTGGTTGACGTATCAGTCGCAGTTTTCAGAAGCGGAACGGCTACTGGAGACTCTCATCAGCGAGCTCAATCGCGCCGGGATCAGAAACCGGGCCCTCGTCAGTGAGGCCAACCTGTTGATCCTGAAATTCAGAGACGAGTCTGGTCCAGAACGCATGAGTGCCCTCAAGGGTCTGCTGGGGCGATATGAACTGTATAATTTCTCCCGATCGATTTTCGATGAGGCGCCCGGACTTTCGCAGTTGTTCAGGGACGCCTGCCAAAGTGGCCTGCTCAGACCGCCGGAGGCCTATCTCGAGCGTTTCCAGAGCATCATCAACCAGGATCATGCGCCCGCTACAACGCCAACCGACCCAAGGCTGGTGCTGACGAACCGGGAGCTCGAGATCTTCAACTGTCTGTTGCGGGGGCTTGCCAATGCCGAGATCAGCCGATTGACTGGTACGAGCCTGACAACCACCAAATGGCACCTCAAAAACATCTACAACAAGCTTGGTGTGTCCAATCGCACCGAAGCAGTCCTGACAATGTCGCCGAACCTCTCCTTGACGCCCTGATGAATCAATAAAGCGGCTATCCCCGGAGAGCGTGGTGGCTGGTCGCCCGCCATCTGCTGTTCCTACTGGTGGATAAAATCCTCAGGCTGAGCGTACCCTATGAAGAAGAGACGGAAGGTCTGGATATGACCCAGCACGCTGAACGGGGGTATGCATTGAAATAGGGACTATTCCGCCGGCACCGCTCTGCCCATCTCACAAGCGAGGAGACACCAGCTGAACGCCCTGGCATTCAAAGGAACAACCTGTATATGACAGATAGTGGTTCTGACAATAATCCAGCCTCTGAAGAGCAGACACAGGCCGCCCAATCTCTTCGCATGGATCAGGCACGCAGTTACAAGATACTGTCATCTATCAGACAGGGCGTGATTTTCATGGATGAGGCCTTCAGGGTAAGGCAGGTGAATGAGGAAGCGCAGCGAATTGATGGTCGCTCCGCTTCTGAAATGCTGGGTCGAACCCATTGGGAGCTCTGGCCTGGCACTGAGCACCTGCCAGTCGGCAAGGCCTATAAGCGTTCCATGGAAGAACGGTCGATTGAAAGTCTGGAGCAATGCTATCGACATCACGGGAAGGACATCTGGTTCGATATTCAGAGCTTTCCGGTAGATGAAGGAATCGTCGTGTTCTACCGCGACATCAGCGAACGCAAGCAGGCAGAAACAGCTTTGAGCGAGCGTGAGCAACAACTCGCGCTGGCTATCGATGCGGCCGACGTCGGCGAATGGGATGTCGATATGATAAGCGGAGCGATGTTCTGGCCAGCACGTGTAAAAGCAATGTTTGGCATTTCACCCGACCGTCCTGTCACGCTGGCAGACTATTACGAGGGTGTTCACCCCGAAGATCGCGAGCGTACGTTTAACTCCTTCCAGAATACCGCCGATCCTCAGCTGCGCAGCCAATATGATGCCGAATACCGAACCATCGGGAAGGAAGATGGCCTGATTCGCTGGGTCGCGGCTAAAGGCAGAGGCCTATTCAATGAAGCTGGTGAATGCATACGCATCATCGGCACGGCCATCGATATCACCAAGCGCAAGGCCAGTGAAGAGGCACTGCGACAGAGCGAGGAGCGCTTACGCGAAATCGATCGCAGGAAAGACGAGTTCCTGGCGATGCTGGCGCATGAGCTGCGCAATCCGCTCGCGCCAATTCGGGCGGCAGCTGATCTGCTGCAAATCGCAGATCTGGATGAACAACGGGTTCGGCAGACCAGCCAGATCATAGGTCGCCAGGTCGAGCACATGACCGGATTGGTGGACGACCTGCTCGATGTCTCACGGGTGACCACCGGTCAAGTCAAGATCGAGCGCAGCCCGCTGGATATCAATCACATCATCAATGAAGCCATCGAACAGGTCTCGCCGGTCATGCGGGTCCGGCGGCACCAGTTGGCGCTACAGATGATGCCTGAATCAACAATGGTGGTGGGCGACAGGAAACGCCTGGTGCAGGTCTTGGCCAATATTCTCAACAACGCTGCCAAATATACCAATGAAGGTGGCCGCATCGAGGTGAATAGCACAGCCGTAGGGACTGAAGTGCTGGTTGAAGTCATCGATGATGGTATAGGGATGAGCCCTGACGTGATTGCGCGAGCATTCGAGCTCTTTGCCCAGGCTGAGCGAACGTCCGATCGGTCCTCCGGTGGCCTCGGGCTGGGACTTGCGCTGGTCAAGAGCATAATTGAACTACACGGCGGCTCTGTGAGCTGCAGCAGTCCCGGCACAGGGAAAGGCAGCACGTTCATGATCCGCCTGCCCCGTATGGACGAAGCAGGTACAGATGCTTCAGCGGACGGGGAGGAAGCAGCCAGTCCGGATTTTGAGCGGCCGCCCAGAATCCTGCTAGTCGATGATAACGAAGACGCGGCATCAATGCTCAGCTTGCTGCTGCGGTCTGTCGGCTATGATGTTTCAGTCGAGTATGACGCCAAACGTGCGTTGGAGCAGAGTGCCCTGCACCACTTCGATGTCTTCCTGTTGGACATAGGACTTCCCGAAATCAGTGGCATTGAATTGGCGCGTCGTTTGCGCGCGCAAGCAGAGACAGCCGACGCTGCGATCATCGCAGTCACAGGATACGGCCAGGACCAGGACCGGGCGCAAACGTCCGCTGCAGGATTCGACCATCATCTGGTCAAGCCTATCGATTTCCGAAAACTCGCGGCGCTTCTCGGTAGAATCATCTCTGCCAAGCCTTGAATGGAGGCCACAGGCAGCCGTCGCAGACTTGTCTATACTCGATGAAATCCTGATTTTCGAGTGAGGCAGTACGGTCATGGGACTAATCCTTGGTATCCGCAAGCTTGGTGTGATGGGGGCGATCTGCTGTTTGAGCGGCTCATTGACCTTTAGCTTGGCGCAGGCAGAAATCTATAAGTGGAAAGATGCCTCGGGACGCTGGCAGTTCAGCGACAAGGCACCTGAGACCAAAGCCACAGTTACGCGCATCGGCGACAAAGGCACGCCGGAGCCAGCGCCTGCTGCTGAGCCTGGCACAGTCGATGCTGAGCGCGACCTTCTGACGAGATTAACCGCACAATATAAACCAGCGACCACTATCGAGAAGGTCACGCTAGCCGTCGTTGGCGTGGAGAGTGCGCTTGGTCAGGGCAGCGGCTTCTTCATCTCCGACAATGGCTACATCGTTACCAACCGACATGTGGTGCGACCTGAAGCTGACGGTAATAGCGAGAAAATAAAGATTGCGCAGGCCGAGAATGAAAAAATTCTTTCCGAACGGCGGCGAGAACTCGATGCCGAGCGTAACGAGCTCCGCGCTTATGCCAAAAAAATTGCCGAATACAAGGCCGATATCGACAGCCGTGGCGACGGTCAGTCAAAGAAGCTGGCGCTCGATGACTACTCGGCTCATCAGAGGCAATACGCAGCGCGTCTGAGCCAGCTCGAAAGCTATCAGGCGAGTTATGACGAAGTAGCCGAGCAGCATCGCCGCGAACTGGCTGATTACAACTTCAAGAGTAGTCTCGCCGGGGCAGCCAAGCGGTTCAAGATCTACCTCAAGGACGATACCCAGCTGCAGGCTAATCTCATCTTGGTCAGCAGCGAGCATGATCTTGCCCTGCTCAAGGTAGATGGCTATCGAACGCCGGTCTTGCCGACGGGCAACGATGCAGCCGCCCAGCAAGGTCATCCGGTCTTTGCCGTGGGTAGTCCGCTCGGCATGCGGGACTCGGTTACGTCAGGCATTATCACCAGGCGGCAAAAAGACTATCTAGTGACCGATGCGAGAATTTTGCCTGGCAATAGCGGCGGGCCACTGCTCAACGAGGCTGGCGAAGTGATCGGGGTGAACACCCTGAAATTCGCTCAAACAGCTGTGGCTGATGGCTTTGGTCTGGCCATTCCCGCTTCGGTTGTCACCAGTGCCTTCGCGCGTTACCTGGACAAGCCAGCCCAGTAGTGGTCGATAGTGGCCGACGAGTAAGACAGGGCCCTATACTCCGTTCACCCAGATGTGAGTGCCGATCGAGGCGACGTAACCCAGTGCGATCGCCCAGGTCCAACGCAGGTGACTCAAAAATGTGTACTTGCCTTTCGACTGACCCATTAGCGCCACGCCGGCAGCGGAGCCGATCGACAACAGGCTGCCGCCAACCCCGGCCGTGAGCGTGATTAGCAGCCACTGCGCATCACCCATGGCGGGATTCATGCTGATGATGGCGAACATGACCGGAATGTTATCGATGACGGCAGAGATCGTGCCAGCGACAATATTGGCCGTGGTCGGCCCCCAGTTCTCGTACATCGCCTGCGACATCAGCTCCAGATAGCCAAGATAAGCCAGACCACCAACACAGAAGATGACGCCGAAAAAGAACAGGAGCGTGTCCCATTCGCTGCGGGCTATCGGGCCGAATATATCGAAATGGACATCATCACGTTGCCGGTGCCCGCTCTTGCGGAGGTAATAAGCGAAGATCATCAGCACCGAAAGCCCTGTCATCATGCCCATGAAGGGCGGCAGATGGAAAAACTGCTCGAAGCAGACCGCCAATGCGATTGTGCATAGAAAGAGCAGGCAGATTCGCTTACCGCCGCGCTTTATGCCGACTTCAGCGGCGTGTCCCTCTGGAGTACCTACCGGCAAAAAGAAATTCATGATGACGGCTGGTACCAGGAAATTTACCGCGGCTGGCAGGAAAAGCGCGAAAAACTCGACGAACTCGAGCTTGTCGGCCTGCCAAACCATCAGAGTCGTGATATCGCCAAAGGGACTGAAGGCACCGCCAGCATTCGCGGCAATGACCACATTGACCATCGACACCGCGACGAATCGCGGTTGATGACTGCCTACGGCCATAATCACGGCGCCCATTAGCAGTGCTGTGGTCAGGTTGTCTGCGAAGGGCGAGATACAGAAGGCCAGACCGCCTGTTGCCCAGAACAACTGCCGGTAGGAAAGCGCCTTTCTGGTAAGGTAGGCGCGCAAGAAATCGAAGACGTCGCGCTCTTCCATGGCATTGATATAGGTCATTGCAACCAGCAGGAAGAGAAACAGTGCTGCGTATTCCGACAGGTTGTGGAACACCATCTCCCGCATCTGGTCGCTGCTGACGCCATAGTCCTGAGCAACACTGGCCACCAGCATCCAGATCAGGCCCGCAGCCAGAATAACGGGTTTGGACTTGCGTAAGTGAAGAAATTCTTCTGCCATCACGAAGAGGTAGGCCACTGCAAAAATGATCAGGCAGAGAATGGCCTTGAACTCAGCCGTTGCGTAAAGGCTGGGTGGCGTGCCCTCCGCCATCGCCAGCGCGGGCCGACTGAACAGAAGGGAAACTGCCAGCATCAAACCTGGCAGCATCAGACTCCGCAATATGCTCATTGCCTCTCCTCTCTGACCTGTCTTGTTAGCTTATACGCCGAGCATCGGTGCCACCTGCGAGCTTGCCAAGCTCCTGCGTTATGTCGGAGTATGGCGAGTTTCCCATGGCCCAGGTACATGTATTGAAACCGTTGAACTATCTTGGTGCAAGCGCTGCCCTTGCGGTGCTTCTCACACTGTCCACGACTATAGCAGCGGAAACTGTCTCCATCGCCGTGGCGGCCAATTTCGCGGCGCCGATGGCGCGTATCATCGAGGCTTTTGAAGCAGGCAGCGAACACCAGGTTCAACTGTCGCTGGGCTCGTCGGGAAAGCTATACGCGCAAATCAGTCATGGGGCACCATTCGAAGTGTTTTTCTCTGCAGACCAGCTTGTTCCATCGAAACTTGCGCAGGCTGGACTCGCGCTAACTGCAACACAATTTACCTATGCGGTTGGTCAACTGGTGCTATGGTCAGCAGCGGAAGATTTCGTCGATGACAAGGGTCAGGTGCTCAGGCTCGCCAGCTTCGACAAGCTCGCCATCGCCAATCCTCGTCTCGCACCCTACGGTGCGGCGGCTGTAGAAGTGCTCGAGGCGCTGGACCGGTTCGAGGAAGTCAAAGCTCGCTTGATCATGGGTGAAAACATAGCCCAGACTTACCATTTCGTGAGTACCGGCAACGCTGATCTGGGCTTCGTTGCCGCGTCCCAGGTGATGCGGGACGGTAAGCTTACTGCCGGTTCCGGCTGGCTGGTACCGCAGTCGCTGTATACCCCGATCTATCAGGATGCCATCTTGCTGAAGACAGGTGCTGACAATCCGGCGGCGCGGGCGTTTATCGATTTCGTGAAGACACCCGAGGCGCGCCGCATCATGGCGGCTTACGCTTATGTTCAGCAGGTTGATCTCACCAGGAGCGTTGACTAACGATGCCACTCAGCGGCGATGATCTGCAGACGCTCTGGCTTACGCTCAAACTGGCAACGGTGGTGACCTGCCTGTTGCTGGTGCTCGGCACGCCCCTTGCCTGGTGGCTGGCCAGAACACGGTCCTGGCTGCGTGGACCCGTGGCTGCTGTTGTTGCGCTGCCGCTGGTGTTGCCGCCAACTGTACTTGGTTTCTATCTGCTTCTGGCGATGGCGCCAGGCGGGCCGCTTGGGCTGGTGACAGCTTCACTCGGGCTCGGCACGCTGGCCTTCACTTTCGAAGGGCTGGTACTGGCCTCCCTGCTCTACTCGATGCCCTTCGTGGTACAGCCGATACAGAACGCAATCGAAGCCATAGGTGACCGGCCGCTGGAGGCCGCCGCCACCCTCAGGGCCGGTCCCTTCGATCGTTTTGTCAGCATTGTGCTGCCGCTGGCGCGGCCCGGTTTCGTGACAGCCGCGATACTCGGATTTGCCCATACGATCGGCGAGTTTGGCGTCGTCCTGATGATCGGCGGCAACATACCTGGCGAGACCCGTGTCATGTCCGTGCAGATCTATGATCATGTCGAAGCCATGGATTATGCGCGAGCGCATTGGTTGGCAGGCGGCATGATGCTGTTTTCATTTCTCGTGCTGATGCTGGTGTACAGCACGCGCACAGGGCGACGTTACGGCGCCATGCGCTATGGGTCTTAGCCATGGCTGAAAACAGTATCGACTTCAGTTTGCAGCTCACTATGTCTGATGAGGGTTCGGATTTTCGGCTCGATGTCAGCGCCTGCCTGCCTGGCCGTGGCATTAGTGCCATTTTTGGCGCCTCTGGCTCCGGTAAGACCACACTGCTTCGCTGCATCGCCGGGCTGCAACCGGTCGATGCTGGCCGCGTGAGTGTCAATGGCGAGGTCTGGCAGGATGACAGGTTTTACCTGCCCACCCATCGCCGTCCCTTGGGATACGTGTTTCAGGAAGCAAGCCTGTTTTCACATCTCAGCGTGGCGGGTAATCTCGATTATGCTATCCGACGGGCCGATCAAGCCTGTATGGGCACCGATCTGGCAGAGGCTGTCGATCTGCTTGGCCTTGCCCCGTTGATGAAGCGGCGTCCAGATGAATTGTCCGGCGGCGAACGTCAGCGCGTGGCGATCGCGCGTGCGCTGCTGATCAGGCCGAAGCTGCTATTGATGGATGAGCCTCTGGCATCGCTGGATCAGGCGAGAAAGCAGGAGATCCTGCCCTACCTGGAGCGCCTGCGACACGAACTGGCCATGCCGGTACTCTATGTCAGTCACTCGCGGGATGAAGTTGCGAGGCTTGCCGATCACCTCTTGATGATCGAGGCGGGCCGTGTTGTTGCCAATGGGACGTTGGTCGAATTGCTCGGTCGAGTTGACCTGCCGCTCACCCCGGGGGAGCCGCGCGGCGTCGTGCTTGAGGGTAAGGTCGCGGAGCGGGATCAGGCGTGGCAGCTGAGCCGTGTGGCTGTCGATGGCGGTGATCTGTGGATCAGGGACAATGGTGATGAGTGTGGGGCTTCCGTGCGTCTGCATGTACATGCCAGCGATGTCAGTATCGCCCTCACACCGCAGCGCGACAGCAGCATACTCAACAGTCTGCGGGTCCGCGTCTCCACCATCACCCCGGATCCGGGTCAGATGGCCCTTTGCCTGGTACAACTGGCTCTGGGCGAGAACTATCTACTTGCCCGGATTACACGGCGCTCCGCCCAGCAGCTAGGCCTGGCACAGGGTCAGATGGTATGGGCGCAGATCAAGTCGGTCGCGCTCGTCTACTAGCGAGGCTAACGCAAGAGCAGCAGCGGACGCTGCGTACGCTCGAGCATATTGGCGGTGAAGCTGCCCAGCAGGAACTTGCGCAGGCGGCCATGGCTGAAGGCCCCCATGACGGTGAGATCGATGTTCTCCCTGGCCTGGTAGGTCGAGAGTGCCTCTTCTATGGGGCCAGTCAGCTGCACGCGCGTCACATCTATGCCCGCAGCTGAAAGCTCATGAGCAGCGGCCTCGAGCAAATCATCGGTGACTGAGCTGCTTTCGACAACATGTACGAGATGGCAGGCCACATTCTTGAACAATGGACTCGCTGCGACCATGTGCAATCCCTTCATGGCCGATTCGCTACCATCGTAAGCCAGCATGATTTTTTGCGGCTGACGGAAGCCGCCATTGACCACCAGAATTGGCCTGTGTAAGGCCCGAATGAGGGACTCGAGCTGCGTGCCGGTGCCCGACCCCCTTCGTTGGCTTGCGCCTGCGCTGTCATTCACGGGTGGCGACTCATGATCCTCACCCCGAATACCGATCACCAGTACACGAATCTCTTCCTCGAGGTCCACGAGTGATTCAGCGAGGCTACCGTGCCGTTGCAGCACTTCCACATCCTTCACACCAGCGGCAGTCGTGTGCTGCCTGGCCGCATTCAGCATGAGCTGTCCTTTCTGCACCAGCAGGCGGCTGCGGTTTTCCTCGACCTCGGTCAGTTCTGCCAGCAGATCCTCGGAGGCGCCGAGGCCGAGGGCGCCAGTAATATCAGCGACGGCGGGAATAGCACGGTATTCGACGCTGTGCAAAAGCTTGAGCGGAGCGCCAACAGTCTGTGCGATCCACACCGCGTAATCACAGACTGCTTCACTCAAGGTGGCGCCGTCGATACAGGCCACGATTTTTTTCTGCTCGAACATCCCTGATCTCCCCTGATGAGTCGTGAACACCCGCGCCATACCCCGTTCAGGTGCTTATCGGTCATGGTACGCCTGATGGCAATCAGTCGGCCAGAACATATGTGCTTCGACTAAAGTCTAGTGACATTGCTGGCCATCCCCAGCGACAAGCCGCACTCAAGACCGTACAGTAGAGTCTGCCAGGGATCAGGTGCTTTCGGCTACAGAGCCTATAACGACAATAATGGTGCCCAGCTATGTTCAAAACGACGATTTCAGTGCTATCTGCTGCCCTCCTGACGGCGACCACTTTAGGTCTCTCTACCAGCCTTTCTGCGGCTGATCCCATACTGATCAAATTCTCACATGTCGTCGCTGACAATACACCCAAAGGTCAAGGCGCCCTGCGATTCAAAGAGCTCGTCGAAGAGCGTCTGCCAGGCAAGGTGGCGGTACAGGTCTATCCAAACTCCTCGCTCTTTGGCGACGGTAAGGAGATGGAAGCCTTGTTGCTGGGTGACGTGCAGATCATCGCGCCCTCCCTGGCAAAGTTCGGGCAATACACGCCCAAGGTACAGATTTTCGATCTTCCCTTTCTGTTCGACAATATCGAAGCCGTCGACCGCTTTCAAAGCGGTCCGGCTGGACAGAAACTGCTCAAGAGCATGGAAGATTCCAAGATCACCGGTCTCGGCTATTGGCATAATGGCATGAAGCAGCTTTCCGCCAACAAGAAACTGGAAAAGCCGAAGGATGCCCGTGGTCTGAAGTTCCGGGTTCAGGCCTCGGAAGTGCTCGAAGAGCAGTTCAAGGCACTGCGAGCCAATGCTCGAAAGATGGCATTCGGTGAGGTGTATCAGGGCCTCCAGACTGGCGTCGTGAATGGTGCTGAAAACCCCTGGTCGAACATCGAGTCACAGAAGTTTTACGAAGTGCAGAGCCATATCACCGAGAGCGATCACGGGGTGCTGGACTATATGCTCATCACCAACACCGATTTCTGGAACGGCCTCGACCCCGAGGTTCGTAGCGAACTCGAGAGCATCATCGCCGAAGTCACCAAGTACGTGAACAACAATGCGGCTGAGTTGAACGCAAAGGCGAAACAGACTGTCATCGATTCCGGCAAGACCGAAGTCATCCAGCTCACCCCGGAACAGCGCAAACTCTGGGTCGAGCAGATGAAGCCTGTGTGGGAGAAGTTTGAAGACGAGATTGGCAAGGATCTCATCGACGCTGCGCAGCAAGCCAACAAAGGCTGATTGGTTATTAACCTGGAGGGCCGAGATCATGACCTGGCTGTACACACTCTGGTCTCGCCTTGAGGAAGCCATCGTGGCCTTCCTGCTCGGCGCGATGACTATCGTCACTTGCGTCTACGTTATTCTCAATAATCTCTACCCAGTGTTCTATCACTTCGGCGACCGCTTCGAAGCGAGTGCGCCCGCGGTTTCGGAGTGGTTCTTCAATGCTGGTGACCTGCTCATCATACCCGCACAGGAAATGACCTGGAGCAACGCCCTGGTGAAAGTGATGTTCGGCTGGCTGATCTTTATCGGCATCGCCTATGGCGTACGTACCGCTGGTCATATCGGAATCGATGCGCTGGTAAAGCTAGCCAGCACCCCTGTTCAGCGTCGCATTGGTCTGATCGCCTGTCTCGCCTGTCTTGGCTACGCCGGGCTGATGATGGTCTCGAGCTTCCAGTGGATGCATGCGATGTACACCTACCCAGTGATGGCGGAAGATCTCGGGCGTTTCGGGATCAAGCAGTGGCATATCGCCTTGGTCGTACCGATCGGCTTTGCGCTGGTGCTGGTCCGCCTGCTCGAAGTGTTTTATCGCATCTGGACTCATCAGCAGACTGGCCTGGGACTGGCTGACGAAGCCCGAACAGCGATGAAGCTGGCAGAAGAAGGGCTGACGGAGACACAACAGGCGGATGCCAAAGTCGTGAAAAGGACGCCGCGATCATGACCATACTCTTTCTGTTCGTGGCGCTGTTTGCACTGATGCTCATAGGGGTGCCGATTGCGATCTCACTGGGGCTTGCAGGCTCGCTGACCATACTGCTTTTCAGTCAGGATTCCGTGAGCGGCCTGGCGATCAAGCTTTTCGAGACCTCAGAGCACTACACCCTCCTCGCTATCCCTTTCTTTCTGCTGGCGGGCGCCTTCATGACGACTGGCGGAGTGGCACGCCGGCTGATCGACTTCGCCAATACAAGCGTCGGTCACATCCGCGGAGGTCTCGCCATCGGTTCGGTCATGGCCTGCATGCTCTTTGCGGCCTTGTCGGGATCTTCTCCAGCCACCGTTGCAGCCGTTGGTTCCATCGCCATCGCCGGCATGGTGCGCTCCGGCTATCCCCAGGCCTTTGGCGCGGGCATTATCTGTAACGCCGGTACGCTGGGCATTCTCATTCCGCCGTCGATCGTCATGGTTGTGTTTGCCGCGGCAACCGAAACCTCAGTGGGCAAGCTATTTATGGCCGGCGTAGTGCCCGGCCTGTTGTTGGGCCTGATTCTCATGGTGGCGATCTACATCGTTGCAGTAAAAAAGAATCTCCCTGCCCTGCCTCGAGCAACGTTCAGGCAGTGGCTCTCATCAGGTCGCAAGGCACTCTGGGGCCTTCTGTTGATGGTAATCATTCTGGGCGGTATTTATTCAGGCATGTTTACACCTACTGAAGCGGCTGCTGTTTCTGCCGTTTACGCCGGTTTCATCGCTATCTTCGTGTACAAGGACATGACCATCCGACAGTGCCCTGGCGTGCTGCTGGACGCCGGCAAACTCACCATCATGCTGATGTTCATCATCGCCAATGCCATGCTGTTTGCGCACGTGCTGACAACAGAGCAAATACCGCAGGAAATTGCTGCCTGGGTCACCAGCCTCGGTCTCTCACCCTGGATGTTCCTGCTGATCATGAACGTGGTGCTGCTGATTGCCGGCAACTTCATGGAACCCTCGGCAATCATCCTGATTCTTGCGCCCATTCTGTTTCCAATTGCCACTCAGCTCGGTATCGATCCGATACATCTCGGTATCATCATGGTGGTCAATATGGAAATTGGACTCATCACACCGCCGGTGGGGCTGAACCTGTTTGTGACGTCAGCCGTGACCGGTATGCCGCTGAGTGCTGTGATCAAAGCGGCGGCCCCTTGGCTGATGCTGCTGCTGGGCTTTCTGATGGTCATCACCTACGTGCCTGCCGTCTCGCTATGGCTGCCGAACTATCTGGGAATGCCATAGCGGCCCGCCAGCAGCATAGCGATGAGCGATAGCTTTCTGCCGCTGGCTGTGGATTACTGCAACGCTCAGGAACCCGAATGAGAGAAATAATGTACGACCAGAGTAGCGTAGCCATTGCAGTGGCATTGTTCGTATCGATGATGATCGTCGTTGAAATCGGCTATCGGCTCGGCACCCGGACCTCCGGCAAGGCGAGCGAGCCGACAAAGGCTCAGATCAACACTATCCAGGGCTCGCTACTCGGTATTCTGGCTTTGCTCCTCGGTTTCACATTCTCACTGGCGCTGCAGCGTTTCGACGCACGTAGCGTCGCCGTGGTGGATGAGGCAAACGCCATCGGCACCACCGCATTGCGTGCCCAGTTGCTGCCAGATCCCCTGAAGGCCGAGGTGACCGACCTGCTTAAGCAATACACTGACAACCGTGTGGGCGCAGCGACAGTGGCGCTCGATCATGAAGAGCAACGGGCCGTCTTGCTGACCGAAGGCAGTCAGTTGCTGGATCAACTCTGGCTAAAAGCAATTGAGTCGGCCGAGATGGACGGGGGACCTGTCAGGAGTGGCCTCTTTATTCAGGCACTCAATGACATGATTGACGAATATACCAATCGTGACGCCGTGCTGAGCCGTCATGTTCCGGAGCTGGTGCTCATGCTACTGCACGGCACCTTCCTGATGACAGGCCTCCTTGTCGGTTACGCGTCCGGTGTATCTGGCCACCGGGCCTCTTTCGTGTCTTACATATTGATCGGCCTGATCGTGTTACTCGTGTTCATTATCATTGATCTCGACCGGCCGCGTCGGGGTCTTATCGAAGTCGATCAGAAAAGTCTGCTCGATTTGCAACGCAGCCTGAACCGACCATAGCTATTTCTACTCGAGCCAGGGCCGGCAATGTTTATTGTTTTTTTGAAGCGAAACTGCAACATGACTCAGGTAGCGTGGACTTGCTTTGGCAGCGTATGAGTAGTCGCCGCTCCAATAATCAGAAACTGCAGGACTCTTAATCATGATTACCCGACAACACTTCGCAATTGGTGGCATCGTCGCCGTAGGCCTTCTCGCTGGAAATTACGCTCATTCTGCCGGCCCCGAGGCCTCTGACACAGCAGCAGCCGACCATCGCTACGCCGACCTCAAGGAAAAGCTGGGTTCACTGCTAGAGAAATATCGCGACAACAGACGCAAAGGGCGAGCAGAAGCGCAGCTTGGTCCGCGTCCTTTCTACCTTGTCGAAGACATGGATGAAGGCAGACTGAAGCAGCGACTGCAGCAGTGTGCCGATGGCCCGTTTTACCGTACTGATTTCTCCATAGGCCACCGCGGAGCCCCATTGCAGTTTCCCGAGCACACCAAGGAATCGTACGAAGCCGCTGTCGTCATGGGTGCGGGCATCGTCGAATGCGATGTCACCTTCACCAAGGATCGTGAGCTGGTCTGCCGCCATTCACAGTGTGACCTTCACACCACGACGGATATTCTCGCCAAGCCTGAACTGGCTGCGAAATGCAGCGTGCCGTTTACGCCAGCTGACCCAGTCGCAGGCACACCGGCTAGCGCGAAGTGCTGCACCAGTGACATCACGCTTGAAGAGTTCAGAACGCTCAAAGGCAAGATGGACGGTGCCAATTCCAAGGCCACGACCGTCGAAGGCTATATGGCTGGCACCGCGGACTATCGCACCGATCTGTATTCGCAGAACGGCACGCTGATGACGCACCGCGAGAGCATCGAGCTGCTGAAGTCGCTCAAGGTGAAGTTCACGCCCGAGCTCAAGGCGCCGGAAGTCGACATGCCATATGAGGGTGACTACACGCAGGCTGATTATGCCAGTCAGATGATTGAAGAGTACAAGGCCGCCGGTATCGATCCGCGCAAGGTCTGGCCGCAGTCCTTCAATCTGGAGGATGTGCTGTTCTGGGTTGATAACTATCCAGCCTTCGGTCAGCAGGCCGTTTATCTCGACGGCCGCTATGCAGATCCTGCCTTCAATCCCATGGACGCCAGCACCTGGTCGCCCAGCATGACTGAGCTCAGAGCTGATGGCGTAAAGATTATTGCCCCACCAACGCCGGTTCTGGTGACGCTTGATGCTGAAGGCAATATCGTACCGTCCGAGTACGCCCGCAGAGCGCGCGCGGCAGGCCTGGATATCATCACCTGGTCGCTCGAGCGATCTGGTCCACTGGCCAATGGCGGCGGTTTCTATTTTGCCAGTATCGCTGACGCCATCAATAACGACGGCGATGTGATGAACCTTATTCATGTGCTGGCACAGGACGTCAAAGTCATCGGCATCTTCAGCGATTGGCCAGCGACCGTGACTTACTACGCCAACTGCGCGAACTTGAAATAAGGCTGCCCGTCCAGTGTGGCTGTGCCGTTGCGACGCCTGGAGAGCCCTTCTCCACCGGCCAGTCGCAGCGGCAACGCTTCAGCCGAATCCGCTAGCCCACTGCCCTTCAATCACTTAAACTGAATCGAGCTGTATGGTAGTCCCTTCAACCTTCAAGGGAGTTATCTATGCTCGCCCCATGCCTAATTCACCTTGCCTTGCAGGCTCTAACGCCAGCTCAGGCGGTGGAAATCAACCCCGTTGGTACGAATGGTCACGTGCCGGCCGCGGTGCCTGTCGATATTCGATACACCACACTCAAGCCGACGCTCGCCGATCAGGTCTTTTACATCGACGGGCAGCTTCACGAGCGACGTCCGCCAGCAGGCCCCCAGTTCGGTCCACAGATCTTCCAATATTCAGAAGGAATTCCCAATGGTGACAAGCGTCTGCTAAGAATTTGTATCGACGAGGACGCCGCGGATGAAGCCTGTGGCTATGCCGAGATGAGGGGTGGGCCGCAGCCAGCGGGTGTTGATGTGCCTGAATTGTTTTCGGCAGCGGATCTGTCGGATCACTTTCAAGTTCTAGCCGATTGCAAACCAGTCTGCGGCTATTACTCGAATGTGTATTACGGTGACCCCGAGGTGAGCTGGGTGCCGGAGCGCGGTGACGGTTTGCCAGATGGACTTAGAATGGATCTCTACTATTCCAGCGCGGGAGGACATCTCGACGCAGCCGCAGCGCCAAGCACCCTGGTGATTTATGCCCATTCGGCTGGGTCAAACAAGGAATCACTACTGACGCGGGGTCAATCCCTACTCAGATATCTGTTACATGTTGCCAGATCTGGCTCGGGTGTGGTGGTGGCCTCGGTGCATTTCAGGCATCCATTGAAGCAGCTCGCAAACGACCTCACCCCGGTGTCGGTTGCCGACCTTAGTTATGCCGTGCAGTTCGCCCGTTATCATGCCGCTGAGCTCAATATCGACCCTGAGAACATCTTCCTCGTAGCGACGTCACTTGGCGCCGGCGTGGCGGTTCATGCCGGTGCCCGCGAAATCGCCAGTCCGTCTGATCCGTCACCAGTGAGGCGAGTCTCATCGGCAGTTCGCGGTGTGATCGCCCGTGACGCACAAACATCGTTCTCACCACACTGGTTCCGCAGCCACTTTCTGGAGGCGCCTGTCGCAGCGCGTTACCAGCGGGATCTGCTTGATGATGAATACCGGCTCATCTACGGTCACGCACCTGCCGGCGTCAACCCTGACTCGCCACAGATGGAGCTGCTCTACACCGGCAGCGCTATCGACCATAAAGTGACGGCACAGGAGTATCTGAGTAGAACAGTCGACGTGGTCCACCTGCCTAACTACGGCTTGGCGATGGAGGCCCAGTATCGGCTATATGGTATTGAAGATCGGATTCGAGTCGTAGAGCGTTACTCGGGCAACTTTAGCCTTGATGCTGCACGTTTCGTTGCGGCGCATCGAGGTAACACAAATTGACGTGGGGCTTGCGCGAGTACTTTAGGTACTCGCGTGATAGCGCGACTGCAAGCGTGCGTATAAGAGGAACGCCTGACTTATAGCCAACTGCAGTGGTGACCGATGACGATTGAACTTCACGATGTATTCTATATTGTCACCGGTCTGGTGTTCGCCGGCTTCACTTTCGTCCCGCTGTTCGGTCGTTCACCTTTCGTGACAGCCCCGATCGTTTTTCTGATCGCAGGCGCGCTACTTGCCCTGTCACCACTCGCCCTGCCCTTGGTCGATCCGCTTGAGTCGGTACTGTCGCGCGATACCATCGAGTATCTGACAGAGCTGATCGTCATTATCGCGCTGGCCGGTGCCGGTCTTGCGGTCGATCGTGAGGCAGGAAAGCGGGAGTGGCAGCACACCTGGGTCCTGCTCATTCTGGTGATGCCGCTCAGCATCGTGGCTGTGGCCTATCTCGGTTACACAATGGCCGGGCTTTCAATTGCGTGCTCGATGCTGCTTGCTGCCGCCCTGGCGCCAACGGACCCGGTACTCGCGCGCGCCGTACAGGTCGAGGGGCCGCTCAAAGGTGAGGAGGACGACGTCAGGCTTTCGCTTACAACAGAGGCCGGCCTGAATGACGGCCTCGCCTTTCCCTTTGTACACCTCGCCGTGGTGCTGGCCGGCATGTCGCTCGCAGGCGTTGCGGATATCGATGTGGATAAGCTCTGGACATGGGTATGGCTTGACCTCCTGTACCGCGTGGCGATGGGAGTCGCCGCCGGTTGGGTAATAGGTCACCTGGTTGCAAGATTTGTGTTCAGTCGTTATGGGGACGCTGCAACTGGTGGCGAGAATCAGGGCCTCGTCTTGATGGCTTCGACCTTTCTTGTTTATGGCCTCACCGAGATGGTGGGCGGCTACGGCTTTCTAGCGGTATTCGTCTCAGCCCGAGCAACAAGGGCTTTTGTGCGTGGCACTGAACACGAAAGCTACGCCACCATGCCGCACTGGTTCTCCGATCAGATCGAGAAGGTGCTGTTGGCACTGCTGCTGTTGTGGCTCGGGTCGGTGGCCGTTTCGGGGATACTCAATAGTCTGTCGCTCGGCGAATTGGGCGTGGCCTTGTTACTGATCGTCGTCATTCGGCCGGTGATCGCGTACATCTGTCTGCTGCCCACCCAAGGGAGCCGGTTCGACCGTGGGCTCATCGCCATGATGGGTATCCGTGGCTTTGGCACCTTCTTCTATGTTGCCTACGCGCAGAGCCAGAGCAACTTCGATGATATCGAGTCGATCTGGCGCATCTGCATCGTGGCAGTGATTCTGTCGATATTTGTGCACGGGATGACTTCCGCGATGGCCGAGCGGATGGCGGCGAAGCGGGCGTGACGGGCCTGAGGACTGCTTTTTTGACTGAGGCTGCTTTCAGGTAGATCGTGTATATCAGTCTGGTGCTGCAGCCGATCTCGCTCAGCTTGGACGTGTCGAAGGCCGAGCGCGCGATTCTGATGCTGGTGCCGTTGTTGTCGCTGGCGATTGAGTTGCTGAATACGGTGATTGAGAACGCGGTGGATCGGGTGTCGCTGGATATTCATGTGCCAGCGAAGAATGCGAAGAATATGGGGAGTGCGGTGCGGTTTGTGGGGTTGGTGATGATTGGGGTGGCTTGGGGGGGGTTGGTTGAGGGCTAGGCAGAGTTTATGGAGCTTTAGCTCAACTTGTAAAGGGGGGCGGGTATCTCTAGAATCTCAGGCCGTCGGCGACTGTCTTGCGCCTGCACGACGTGCCTTTGTACCTCTTCTCTGCTGACGGACTTGCTCAAGAATAGATTCGCATGGCCATATCAGAGCATTCACCCAGTTCAATCGTATTGTTGAGAAGACCTCTCATTATCAGAAAGGTAAGCTAATGCCCTACTTTCCTATTTTTCTGTCGCTTGTAATAGTGGTTCGAAACCATGTCGAAAGGATAGAAAGGATTCAGGAGGAGGCGGCAGAACTGCTGTCCTCCCTCGTGAGCGATTACGAGTTAATCTTTGTCGATAACGCATCTAATGACGAAAGCGTTGCCCTTTTGAAAAAGCTCACGGGAGAAAACGGCAAACCGAACCTTCAGGTATATGCTCTGACGAAAGAGGTCGATGCGGACACTGCCTCTTGGGTCGGGCTTGAAAACGCATTAGGCGATTTCGTAGCGGTAATCGATCCGTTGATTGATGACCTGGCGTTCCTTCCAGCAATGCTCGAAAAAGCGGTTGGAGGAATGGATGTCGTGTTCGCCAGCAACACGAAGAAGCAGCCTCAAAGTCTTGCCTATCGAACAGCCGATGCAGTGTTTAACACTTTATATAGATCGTTCAACGGTATCCATTTAGCGAAAGAGGCGCCGCATTATCGCGTTCTAAGCAAGAGAGTGGTTAACTTCATTCTCCAACATCCTCGACCGGCAATGACTTATCGCCACTTGCCGGCTACTGGTGGCTTCGCGCGGATCAATCTCAGCTATAGCGCTGAGCCTAAAGCTGCCAGCAAGAAATACTTGGGCAGTAGCATAGATCGCGGTATGAGGATGCTTGTTTCCACTACTCATTTGCCGATGCGGCTTGTGACCTCACTCTCGCTTTTTGGTGCGGTAGCTAACCTGGTCTATTCCGTTTATGTGGTAGCTATCGCCCTCTTCAAGTCGGATGTAGCCACAGGCTGGGTCAGTCTTTCACTACAGCAATCCGGCATGTTTTTTCTCATCTCTCTCGTGCTTTTGGTCCTCGGCGAATACATCTTGCACATGGCCAGTCTTTCTAATGAAGGCCCGCTGTATCATGTCGGCCAGGAATTTACGAGTGCTCACATGACCCGTCGAGATCGGTTGAACGTCGAAGAGGCTTCAGAAAGGCTGAGCTGGCACACAACGCCAGTCATTGAAGAGTGAGCCGATGATCAATGATGGAAGCTACGATGCAGTAGTTATAGGTGCCGGTTTTTATGGTACGGCGGTTGCCGTCTACCTTGCGAAGCAACGCGGTTTGAAGCGCATTCTTCTGGTGGAGCAGGCTTCAGCCATACTCACCAGGGCTTCCTATAACAACCAGGCGAGGGTTCACAACGGCTATCATTATCCTCGGAGCTACACCACTGCTTTTCGAAGTCGCGTCAATCTCCCAAAATTTGTTCAAGATTGGCCTCTTGCCGTCAGACAGGATTTCACAAAGCTCTACGCAATAGCTCGTCGCAATTCGAAAGTCACCTCAAAGCAGTTCGTGCGATTCTGCAAGGAGATTGGAGCCGATATTCGACCAGCTGAACGCTCCCTAGTGTCTTTGTTTGAACCTCGCTTGATAGAATCCGTGTTCGAGGTTGTCGAATACGCTTTTAATTCTGAGCGTCTTGCCGATTGGGCCAGGACGGAACTCGCGGAGTGTGATATTGAAACCCGACTCAACACCCGTGTTATGGAGATTACTAAAGGCTCTTCATCGATCTTACAGGTGGCGCTCAGACACGAGGACGGTCAGCATCAGACGATTTGTACGCGGTACGTCTTCAACTGCACATATAGTGGATTGAATCAGTTTGGAACAAGCTTCGCCGCGCCTCGGACGGGGCTGAAACATGAGATAACAGAAATGGCCTTGATGAAAGTGCCTGCTGTTCTCGAGAATGTCGGGATAACGGTGATGGATGGCCCGTTTTTCTCGATCATGCCCTTCCCTGCTCGTGATCTGCACACGCTTTCTCATGTCCGGTATACTCCACACACGAGTTGGCTGGATGAGCCCACGATTGATCCTTATGAACGATTGGCAAGCTATGCACGCGATACCCGCGTAGATCGAATGATGCGGGACGTCAGCAGGTATTTGCCAGCCATGTCGTCTGCAACCTACGAAGACTCTTTATTTGAGGTTAAAACAGTTTTGTTGAAGAACGAAGGAGACGATGGGAGACCCATCTTATTTGAGCGACATCAGGATCTCCTTGGGTGTTACTCGATATTGGGCGGGAAGATCGACAATATTTATGACGTGCTCGAGAAGCTTGATCAGGAGCGGCTAGAGACAACTTCGCAGTTGATAGGTAGGACTTGATGATGGACGCTCTCATCGGCTATTCGGGCTTCGTTGGCAGCACACTTTTGAAACAGAAAGCCTTCCAACATCAGTATCGCTCAACCGATATCCATGAAATTGCCGGGAAGGCTTTCGATACTGTTGTGTGTGCCGGAGCGCCCGCACAGAAGTGGTTAGCCAACCGGGACCCAGAGAATGATAGGCAAAAGATTGATGAGCTGATAGCGCACCTCAGAACTATTAAGTGCCAGACGTTCATCCTCATCAGCACCGTGGACGTGTTTCAAAGGCCAATTGGTGTTGATGAAGAGAGCATCGTCGAAGAATCTGGTCTTCACGCTTATGGGCTCAATCGCCGGCTGCTTGAGAAATTTGTTGAAGCAACGTTCTCAAATCACATCATTGTGCGACTGCCAGGGCTGGTTGGTCCGGGATTGCGCAAGAACGTGATTTTTGACTTTCTGAACGAGAATAATCTGAATGCTATTGATAGCCGTGGCGTTTTTCAATTCTACCCCATGGTAAACCTCTGGTTTGACATCCAAAGTGCGCTTCAAGCCAACCTCAGGGTAGTCCATCTCACTGCAGAACCAATCAGTGTGGCTGATGTTTCCTCACAAGGATTTGGCCGGCAGTTTGAACAGTCTTTTTCTGGCGATGCAGCCACTTACGACATGCGCAGTAAATACGCAGCGGTCTCTGGTGGCGCTGGTTCATACCAGTACAGCCGCAGAGAGACCATCCAGGCAATCAGAAGCTATGCCCAGAGCGAGCCGCTTTCACTTGATCATCACGGAAAATCTTGAATGAGGTTGTCAATTTCCAACATTGCTTGGGACCCACAGGAAGACGATATCATCGCGTCTCTTCTTACCAGGCATGATGTCGACGCTATAGATGTGGCTCCAGGCAAGTACTTTCCCAATCCCTTTTCTGCGAGCGACAGCGAAATAAGCCGAATCAGGCAGTGGTGGGCAGAAAAAGGCATCGAAATAGTAGGCATGCAGTCACTGCTGTTTGGTACCCAAGGCTTGAATCTCTTCGGTTCTCAGAGTTCGCAGTCGGAAATGCTCGCTCATTTGGATGCAATTTGCCGAATAGGAAGCGGGCTTGGTGCGCAGCACCTTGTGTTCGGTTCCCCGAAGAATCGTGATCGAGGTGCTTTGAGCGATGAAGAGGCCGCGGCTGTAGCAGTTCCTTTTTTTCGAAAGCTGGCTAAGATCGCGGAGGCGCACGGAGTCAGAGTCTGTCTTGAGCCGAACCCCACCTGCTATGGCGCAAATTTCATGGTTAACTCTTCTGAGACGGCCCATATCGTCAGAGCTGTGAATCATCCCGCAATCAAGATGCAGTTCGACTCAGGGGCTCTGGCGATCAATTCAGAAGCAGCGGAAGACGTACTCTCCGCCAATGCAGATGTAATCGGTCATATTCATGCGAGCGAACCACAGCTCAAGCCCTTGGGGGACGGGAGTTCTGATTTAGCAGCGATGGCAGAGTCATTGAAGAAACATTTTCCGGACTCAGTCATAGCTATAGAAATGGTCGCCACCTCTGACGAGCCTCACGCCAACTCAATAGAAAGAGCGATCCAGACAGCCCTCCGGCATTTTCGCGCCGACTCACTCGTACAACGGTAACATCTAATGAAGTGGATACTCCTGATTGCTGGAATTCTTACGAATGCCTCAGCTAGCGTTCTGGTGAAAATGGCCATGTTGCCACCCAGACGATTTCCCTCGCTTTCTGATCCCATGACAGCGCTCACCAACTGGCCCTTCTGGCTAGGTCTCTTCCTCTACGGAGCTGCATTCCTGCTATATGCTGCCGCACTTGCAAAACTGCCTTTGAACGTGGTTCACCCTGTGCTGACCTCAGGAGCAGTCGCAACGGTTGCGCTACTCTCAGTGCTGATATTTCGAGAGCCGTTTCATTGGACAACAGCTGGCGGAATATTCTTTGTTATTGTTGGGGTGGTTTTAATTACGGTAAAAGTGTCATGACTACTAAAGGGAAGGAGTTGGAGGACATGCCTCTCGAGCAAAGCTACGCATGGGAGGTGCCATCCTACAACACAACGCTCTTGCAGCAGCGCAGCCATGATTGGTGTGTCGTAATACCAGTTATTAATGAAGGGAAGCGTATTCAGGATTTGCTTGGGCGAATGCTGGCACTTGGAGTTCCTGATTATGCCGACATCATAATTGCCGATGGTGGGAGCTCCGACGACTCTCTTCGAGAATCCATGCTATCAACTCACAGGGTTCGTGCCCTGCTTGTAAAGACTGGTCCCGGCAAGTTGAGCGCGCAATTACGCTGTGCTTATTCTTTTGCGCTCGAAGAAGGTTACCGAGGCGTTGTAACTATTGATGGCAACAATAAGGATGACCCCAAAGCGATACCAGAATTCATCAGAGAACTCGAGAATGGCACCGACTTTGTGCAAGGCTCACGCTATATACCTGGCGGTGTGGCCGAGCGGACACCACTGATTCGCGATATCGCGATTAGGCTAATACACGCTCCAATGCTTTCTCTTTTTTCTGGTTTTAGGTGGACAGATACTACCCAAGGGTTTCGAGCCTATAGCAGTACCATCCTGCGAGACAGAAATATTGCACCGTTCCGAGGTGTTTTCAATTCCTACGAACTCTTAGCTTATCTTAGCTATAGGGTGCCCAAATGCGGATACAGCTGCAAAGAAGTACCTTCAACTCGCCGCTACCCTAAAGGTCCTGTCCCGACGAAAATCTCGAGTTTCAAAGGGAATCTTTTGGTATTACAGACGTTGGTGAATGCCTGTTTAGGTCGGTATAATCCTTGAAACAGTCGAAACGAGTTGTGACTCCTACGATCCTTCAATACTCCTCAACTTTATCAAAGGTACAACGATGATCCGATTAACAGTCACTATTGCATTTTTGATTCTAATCGTGTCAGCCTCAACAGCAGGGCACGCAGTAGATTCATTAACGGCAACTGACACGAAGATTGGGGAAGACGTTTGGACCGAAATAACTATGGAGGGACGAGGTCTAATTGTTAAAAATAACGAAGGCTCTCAGATACTCCAAGTCGATAAGTTTGGTGGCATATATATTAACGGACACCTATATATCAACAATAACAAGTTCGATGCAATGATGTTAGACAATGCAGTTAAGTTGTCGGAGAGTTCAAGGATCTTGACGCGTGCAACACTGCTAAACATCGCGCTAGCTATAGTCATATCGGTTGCCATCTCAGTGTTCGGTCGGAGAGCGACGAATAAATTATGACTACTATAAGATCATATGGTGTCATTTGGTCATGCTGCATAGTTTTAGCTGTCGCGGCACTTTATCCTGGCCTTCCGTCAAGCGATTATTTGTTCCAAAAAAGTCAGGCTTTTTCGGTTCTAACCAACTGGCACCCTGTATTACTGGCAGGCTTGGTACGGGCCTTTGACGATATTGGGTTAGCCAATGCTGATCAGGCCATCCATGCGTTGGGTGTATTTCTTTTTTATGCTTCTCTATTCTGGGCTTTAAAAAAACACCTCACAAATAATGTAAAGTTCATAGCTGCAATATTGCTGACATTTTCGTTCTACCCATTTTGGTTCTTTTTAAAGCCGATATGGAAAGATGTTTACTTTGTCGCGTTCTTTATATTTTCATGTACAGCGCTAATGCGCATAGATGCTATAAATCTCAAGAACGCAAAGATGTTGTTTGTTTTTTTTGCCGCCAGCTTATTAGCTCTGCTGTCAAGACATAATGCTGCGGCCAGCATCATGGTGTGTATTTTGGTTTGGTGGGCGGTATTTCCGGCACCGGTTTCAAAAAAGCTTCCTTCGGTAAAGGCAGGGTCTTTTGTTCTAATATTTTTCACTGCCATTTATGGAGCAAAGTCGCTAATTGAGACATCTATGAGCGTTAAAAGTCCCGGCTCAATGATTAACTTCGTCTTGGCTTTCGATTCCTTCGGCTCCTTGTCAAAGCTAAATATGTCACAGCGCCGTGCTATACTTCAAGAGTTCTACGACGACGATCCTGAGAAACTGTTGCGCGCGGTGGAGGGCTACAAGCATACAGCTCCTACCGATTACCTATTTTGGGGGGTTGCCCCTGCATTGGAAGTAGACGAACAGCTCAACTCAACGCAGAATATTGACGTTTTCAAGGAAATGCTGGTAAAGCATCCTTCTGCAGTTTTTGATTTCAAAGCTGATTTGATTCTTCAGTCGCTAGGGATAACACGTTATGACTTTATCTGGACAGCTCCAACAGGTTCTAATGCACTCCCGTTCAACCCGCTGCCAGAGTTATTGGAGTATTTTTGCCCATATGTCTGCTCATCAGAAGCTAATATCTATGGGGAGCTAAACTTTTACAACTTCGTGAACTATATCTTCGGTATGACTTTGGTCGCAGCTTCGGTTATGGCATTGCTGTTTTTCGTCAATCCGACCCACCCTGCTCTGAAGGTGGCAGTCACTTGGATGGGCTTCGGCGTCGCCTCTCTCGCTCCCTTCTTTTTACTCTCGCAAGGTGCCTTCTACCGGTACGAAGCTGCTGCCTTTGTTGCTCTATTTATAGCCGTTGTCGTTGCTATTCTTGCGCTGATACCGGGCCCAAGGGTTGGTCGCACTAAATTAGCGTCATCAGACTAACCTGGTGATAACCACTACTCCGCTGGCTTCTAGTCTAGCCTTCGTGGATCGTAGTAGCAGTGGTAGCCGGAAGCGAACTTTATCGCGGCTAATTGCTTGAGGCGGGCTCGCAGAGACTTGTTGTCTCTGAGTTTCGCGGGATCACAAAAGCCAGTGCGGGCAATGTCTAGACGGGATGGTGGAATGCCCCTGTCCGCTGGACCAGTCGGTCGGTTAGGTTTTCATAGTTGCCGATGACCGAAGTAGGCCATTTCCGGCGTGATGTATCCCTGATTGCTGTGTGGCCGATTCTGATTGTAGCGCCGTCGCCACTGTTCGATTACGACCTGTGCCTCCATCAGACTTCCGAATAGCTCGGCGTTCAAGCATTCTTTTCGGAACGTCCCGTTAAAGCTTTCGTTGCTGCCGTTCTGCCATGGCTTTCCAGGCACGATTCTCAA
>DEMD01000015.1:0-22680 GCA_002354735.1 Gammaproteobacteria bacterium UBA2679
ATTAACCAGACGGGACACTAGCGTGCGATTATGCCTTCTCCGAGAGCGAACGTCTTTAGACCACACCTCGAAGCTGCCAAGGGAAAAAAATGGGATCAGTCACAGCCGTTAGCAAGCGCTTTCGAAAGAGCCACATCAGGCACTGGAGCCTGTTGAACTAATCTCTTGAACGATATCGCTAATCACGGGGAATTATGCAGCTAAAAAAATCGAAACGCCGAGTCCTGTTCGGTGTGGCAGGTGGGATCGCAGAATACCGCAATACCAGCGCTTTCAAGGTTCGAATGTTTGGGCTTCTGGTTTTGCTCATCACTGGCGGAGCCGTGATCCCTGTCTATCTGGTCTTGGCGCTCGTCTTGCCACCAGCAGATCAGGCTGGTTCTCCCAACGGGACGAATCCTGCCGAATAAAAGGCGAAGCGGTCCCAAGGAAGTCTCTCAATGAATTACGAAACCCTGGACACGATCGCCGATGCCTACGTGCCTCTGCTCGGTGTCATCTGCATCGTGTTGATCGCCCAAAGAGCCTTGGTTACAGACTGGGCTCAAGCACGCAAAGGTGTGCTGCTCCTTATCCATGGTCTCATAGTCACCTACGGTCTGATGGTACTGGATTATCAACTGGGCATCTGGCCTGCAGTCGGGCTTGACTACAGCACTCATTCAGCAATCGCTATCAGTCTGGTTTTAGTCGCGCTCTTCATGATGCCGTCATTGTTATGGCCGCTCGTTTCGTCATTAGTCGGCTACGGGCTCCTCATGCTATATCAGAACTACCACACGCTGGCTGACATACTCACTACAGGTGCTGTGGTGTCGCTACTGATTTTCCCTGTGGGATATGTCCTGTTCCGTCCAAAAAAAAGTTCGAACGAAACAGCGTGACCCCTCGACCGCATTAAGCCCGTCCGCCCCGAAATTGCTTCAGGCCTTAAACGCTTCTATTGTTCAAGAAGAGGACAACTGACACCGCTGAGGCCACCATCCATGCTAACGACCTGCCCACATCAATACCTGACCTTGAGATGCTGTAGACAATTTTCTCACTTTTAGCACTATCGCAACTGGACATCTTACGTTAACGTTAACGTAACCCAACATGTTCTACCGGCGCCCTCACAAGGGGCTCTCCGGCCCTCGGACCCAATCAGGAAGAGGAATTATGACAACAACAAAAAAATCGAAAGACGTTCATTCGCCGGTTTTTACAGACGGCGCGGAATTCAGCATCCCGACATTCTCCCTGCTAAAGGTGGATGGGACGCTCCATAAGGGCGGCAAGCCCCCCGAGCTGAATGAGTCGCAGGCCCTGCGTATCTATCGCAGCATGGTTTCAACCCGGATTCTGGATGAGCGCATGCTCGCTGCTCAGCGTCAGGGTCGTCTCAGTTTCTACATGCAGTGTACGGGTGAGGAAGCCGCCGTAGTCGGCAGCACCGCCGCACTGGACGATAGTGACATGATCATGGCGCAATACCGTGAGCAGGCTTCACTGGCGTATCGTGGCTTCACCATCGAAGAGTTCATGAACCAGCTGTTCGGTAATGACCTTGACTACGGTAAAGGCCGCCAGATGCCGGTGCATTATGGTTCGACCAAGCTCAATTACATGACGGTGTCATCGCCGCTCGCCACTCAGATACCACAAGCCACCGGCTACGCCTATGGCCAGAAACTCGCTGGCGATGGTCACTGTACAGCGGTCTACTTCGGTGAGGGCGCCGCTTCCGAAGGTGACTTCCATGCGGCACTGAATATGGCCGCCGTTCTGCGTGTCCCTGTCATCTTCCTGTGCCGCAATAATGGCTACGCGATATCCACGCCCGCTGTTGAACAGTTCGCGGCAGACGGCGTGGCACCGAGGGCCTTCGGCTACAAGATGGATGTCATCCGGGTGGATGGCAACGACATCCTCGCAGTCCTGGCAGCCACGCGAGCTGCTCGCAAACTCGCCGTCGATGACAATCGACCGGTGCTGATCGAGATGCTCACCTACCGGCTCGCTGCGCATTCCTCGTCAGATGATCCGTCCGGCTATCGCAGCAAGGATGAAGAAGCCGTCTGGCACGACAAGGATCCGATCCTGCGGATGCAGCGCTGGCTGATCAAGAAGAAATGGTGGGACGAGAGCCAGGAAAAGAACTTGCAGGAGAGTCTCCGCAAGGAGGTCCTGGAAACCATGAAGCGCGCGCAGAAACGTTCGCCTCCGCCGCTGGAGTCACTCATCACCGACGTCTACGAGCAGGTGCCGCCCGCCCTGAATGCTCAGATGGACAAGCTCAAGGCGCATATCCGCAGGTATCCAAACGAGTACCCGAAGTCGGCGGATCAGGCACGCGAAGGCCAAGTTAGAGAGGAGGGCGCGTAAGATGGCTAAGATGAATATGCTCCAGGCCATCAACGATGCGCTTGATATCGCTATGGCTGCCAATGACAAGGTGCTCTGCTTCGGCGAAGACGTCGGTGTGTTTGGTGGTGTGTTTCGCGCGACCAGTAACCTGCAGAAAAAGTACGGCCGTTCCCGCTGTTTCAACACGCCTATTGTGGAACAGGGAATCATCGGTTTCGCCAATGGCCTGGCCGCTCAGGGATCGATACCGGTGGCAGAGATCCAGTTCGCGGATTACATCTTTCCGGCCTTCGATCAGATCGTTAACGAAACGGCCAAGTTCCGTTACCGCTCAGGGAATCTCTTCAACGTCGGCGGCCTCACTATCCGTACGCCTTATGGCGCGGGTATCTCAGGCGGCCTGTACCACTCTCAGTCGCCGGAAGCCTACTTCGCTCACACGCCGGGCCTGCAGATTGTGGTTCCACGAAATCCCCACCAGGCCAAAGGCCTGTTGTTGGCCGCTATCAATGACCCGAACCCCACCCTGTTTTTTGAGCCCAAGCGCCTGTACCGCGCCTCCGTCGGTGAGGTGCCTGAAGGCGAATACGAGCTACCGCTGGGCAAGGCCGAAGTCATCAAGGAGGGCACAGATGTGACCGTGCTGGGTTGGGGCGCGCAGATGGAAGTGATCGCAAAAGCGGTCGAACGAGCCGAAAAAGACGGCTTCTCCTGCGAAGTGATCGACCTGCGCACCATCCTGCCCTGGGATGTCGAGACCGTCGTCGAATCCGTCCTGAAGACCGGTCGACTGGTAGTCACCCATGAAGCCCCGCTCACGGGTGGCTTTGCCGGAGAAATCGCCGCGACCATACAGGAGCGCTGCTTCCTCTATCTAGAGTCGCCAATTGCTCGCGTCACCGGTATGGATACGCCAGTGCCGTTGGTGCTGGAGAAAGAACATTTACCCAATGAACTGAAAGTCTATGACGCCATTCGCGAAAGCGTGGAATTTTAAGCCGATATTCGGACAGGAGACTGATCATGAGTGATTTTATACTGCCCGATGTCGGTGAAGGCATCGTGGAGTGCGAAGTAGTTGAATGGCTGGTGAGCGAGGGCGATGAGATCGAGGAAGATCAGCCGGTCGTCGAAGTCATGACAGATAAGGCGCTGGTGGAAATAACGGCGCCGGAAGCGGGCCGTATCACCAGGCTTTATTATCAGAAGGAAGCGCTGGCCAAAGTGCATTCGCCGCTATTTGCGTATATGCCCAAAGGCGAGGCAGCCGAACAAGGCGTGGACGAAGCTGCAGACTCTGCAGGAGAGGTTTCATCCGGCTCGCCATCAGCTGCATCAGCTGACGTTGTATCCGAACAGCCGTCCAGGCCTGCCACTGAAGCTCGATCGAGCAGCATCGGCGAACAGATGCGAATCCCTGCCAGCCCGGCGGTACGCAGGCTGGCTCGCGAACACGAGCTGAACCTAGAGGACATTGACGGATCGGGCAAGGACGGCCGTGTGCTCAAGGAAGATGTCCAGGCTTATCTCGATAGCGCTTCCACCGGCCAGCGAAGCGCCACCAAGCCGGCCGATAGCAGGCCAGTTGATAAGTCTAGCGCGGCGTTGGGAGATTCAGTCAACCATGCGCCCAGCCAGGACATTCGCATAGAACCTATCCGCGGCGTGCGAGCAGTGATGGCACGGCGAATGGTTGAATCAGCCTCGACCATCCCACACTTCATTTTCAATGAGGATATCGACGTCACCGAGCTGTTGGCCCTGCGCGAGCAATTGAAGCCAGCTGCGGATGCCGCTGGTGTTCGTCTGACCTTGATGCCGTTCATCATGAAGGCCATGGCGCTGGCCATCCAGAAATTTCCGATTCTGAATAGTCGTCTGAACGCTGAAGCTACCGAGATCCACTACCTGCCGAGCTGCAACATCGGCATGGCGGTGGACAGTGAATCTGGACTCATCGTGCCGAATATAAAAGGTGTGGAAAGTCTAACCCTGGTCGAAATCGCCAGCGAAGTGGCGCGCCTGACCACGGCAGCACGGGAAGGCCGGGCCGGCCAGGCGGACCTGAAAGATGGCACCATCACCATTTCTAATATTGGCGCACTTGGCGGAACCTACGCATCGCCGATCATCAACGCACCTGAGGTGGCCATCGTCGCGCTGGGCCGCACTCAGCATCTGCCTCGATTCGATGACAGCGGCCTGGTCGTGTCGCGGGCGATCATGCCTGTCAGCTGGGCTGGCGATCATCGCATTATCGACGGTGGCACGATTGCGCGCTTCAGCAATTGCTGGAAGGGCTATCTGGAATCACCGCAGTCCATGCTCTTGCATATGGGCTGATTGATGCTCTCCCGGCCGACGCAGCCAGCCCAACTTCAGCAGTTCTACATTCCGGAAGAGCAGTCCATCTATCTGCTCAGCCAGGATGATGCGAAGAAGCTGAAGGACTGGGTGGCGCTGTGCACGGATCAACTTCGGCAGCTGGGCTATCGCGATATCGAGATGATCGGCAAGGGGGCCTACGGTTTTGTGTTTGCCGGCCGCCCGGCGGTGCAGGCACAGCGCGATGTCGAGCACGTTTTCAAGTTCACCCGGGTTACCCTGGCGCAGCATTTACAGGACCGGCTGGAAGATGAAGCCTTCATCCTGGAACAAGTCGAGCATCCACGTGTGCCACGTTTCATTGCCTTTCAGCGGGCAGGCAATCAGCCTATTCTGGTGATGGAGCGTGCACCAGGATTCAACCTGGAACAGGTCTCCCTTCGAGCCGGGAGGCTGAGTCCTCGCCTGATCATCCGTATCGCCGATCAGCTGGCCGATATTCTGCGCAAGCTACGCCGAGAGTCGGGCCATTCAGGTAAGCCTATCGTTCACGGCGACATCAAACCCTCGAATCTCGTCTTTGATGATGAGTCCGAAAATATCGCCCTGATCGATTGGGGCTCGGCGGTATTTGCGCAGTTGGATGCTAATCAGCAGTTCGTGACCGCCAATGTGATGGATCTGATGTCCGACAACCTGCAGCAGACTAACGCGCGCCTGGGTGATGTGTATTTTATCGGCGATGAACAGCTCAACGGCGGTCTGTCGTCCCCGCGCTTCGATGAACAGGGTGCTGCAGGTACGCTATATGCGTTGGCCTCGGGCCAATCCTGTCGCTTCGGACATCGCGCCATGCCAGCCACGTCACTCGGGTTGCCCATGGAATTTGCCCGCATGCTCGATGGAATGCTGGATCCGGATCCGCAGATTCGCGCGCGTGCTGGTGACTACTACCTGCGTGAGATGCCCCGAATGGCCCGGCTGGTGATTATCGATCTCCATGAGCCGCCACCTATACCCCTGGTGCCGGTCTGGACGCGGCAGTCTCGGCGGGATGTGGATACCGTGGTGTACAGCTCCCGAAAGTCCTTCCTGCGTGAAGCAGGGGCGCCTGAAACGCTCAGTGAGGTGAATGATGTTCAGCTCGATCGCTACTACAAGAATTTCATGCAGGGCATGGGTGATACCGAAAAGGCCTTCCTTGCCGCCGTTAGTCGCCTGGGGCAATATCCGGTAGAAGGCGGTCTAGCCGTGCGCTGGGAGGCCGAAGGCGTGTACGTGGATACCTCATTGAACCTGCATGATCCTGCGCTCAAGAGCAGCTTTGTAACGGCCGTGAACAACATGGTGAACCTGGCGCAGGCGATCTATCGCCAGGGCATTTTCAAGAGCTGTCTGTTCAATGCGCGCGATACCCTGCACCTCGATCGTGACCAGCCGGATCAACCCTTCCATATCGAGAAGGGTTTGCGCCTGCCGTACCAGGTCAGCAAAGCGCCGGAACTCGAAGACCGCTCGCGGGTGCATTCCTATTTCGAAGATGGGCCAGACCCCGATGAGTTCCTGACCTTGCCACAGCCCATCATCCAGGCGCTCGAAGCGCTGAACACCATCCACCACACCGGTATGATCATCTTCGAAGCTTTACCGAAACACCTCAAGATTCACAGTCACTACCGCTTGCTGGCGCCAGACAGGGAAGAAGAGTTCCGCCAGCGGCTGGATGAGATCCTGGCGGCGGTCGATCAAATATCAGGTCTCGGTGTTTCGGGCTTCATGAAAATGCCATACAAGGACACGCGGTTCTTTCCGCATATCCAAAAGATGCCTGAGCGGTTCTATCCGCGTAATCCGAGGGCCTTAGCCAAAGGGAGCAATGCATGCTGAGTGTTCTGGATATCTTCAAGATTGGCCTCGGCCCGTCCAGCTCCCATTCTGTCGGCCCGATGCGCATTGGCAAGCGCTTTGTCGACGCGATATGCGAGCGGGATCTGCTGAACAGGGTCTGCCGCATAACGGTCGATCTGAATGGCTCTCTGGGTGCCACGGGTCTGGGACATGGTTCAGACAAGGCCATTATGCTGGGTCTGATAGGCTTCGAACCTGAAACTGCAGACCCTGATGAGGCTGAGCAGTCATATCAAAGGATCAGGAGAGCAGGGCAGCTCACGCCCCGTGCAGGATCCAGAATCAATTTCAACTACGACACTGATCTTCGCCTACGGCCTGAAATCATTCCGACCCTGCACCCGAACGAGGTGTTACTTTCAGCAAGAGATGCAGACAACATCATCCTGCTGCAGGAGACCTGGTATTCAGTAGGTGGTGGCTTTATCGCAACAGCACAGCAGCTGGAGAAGCCGGCGGAGAATGACTTGATCGGCCTGAAACAACGCGCCCCACATCCTTTCTTCTCGGCCAACGAACTGCTGAAGAAGTGCAAGATGCTGAACGTGAGCATTGCCGAGCTCATGCTGCTCAACGAGGACAGCTTCAGATCGCGAGAGGCAACCGAGCAGGGGCTAGATCGAATCTGGCAGGTGATGTCGGAGTGCATCGACCGCGGACTCTCCCAGACTGGATGCCTACCCGGTGGGCTCGAAGTGGACCGCCGAGCTGCCGGGCTGTATCAGAAGCTGCAGGAAGATGCTCGAAAGGCGAAGCTCGATCAGACACCCGCGCAAGAGCCAGAACTCCTGTTCGACTGGTTGAACGTCTACGCCATGGCCGTCAACGAAGAGAATGCAGCCGGCGGGCGTGTCGTGACAGCGCCGACCAATGGTGCGGCGGGCATCATCCCCTCAGTCATCAGACACTACTGCGTGTCAGTTAACGGCAGTACTCAAGAAGCCATTCGAACCTTCCTGCTCACCGCGGGCGGCATAGGCATGCTGTACAAGCAGCGCGCATCGATTTCAGGCGCAGAGATGGGCTGCCAGGGTGAGGTTGGCGTCGCCTGCTCGATGGCCGCGGGCGCTCTTGCCGCAGTCTGGGGCGGCACACCAGCCCAGGTCGAACACGCCGCTGAAATCGGTATGGAGCATAACCTCGGCCTGACCTGCGACCCGGTCGGCGGCCTCGTCCAGATCCCCTGCATCGAACGCAACGCCATGGGCGCGGTGAAGGCCGTCAACGCCGCCAGACTGGCGCTACGGGCGTCGCACACGCATAAAGTACAGCTCGACCAGGTGATCGAAACCATGCGTCAAACCGGCCTCGACATGTCTCGCAAGTACAAGGAGACGAGTGAGGGTGGGTTGGCGGTTAACGTCATTGAGTGCTGATACGGTGTCTATATGAATCCAGAATCCATTTTCAACGCGAAGGCCCTGCAGTATGGTCGCGGGCCCTTCGTCACTGACAGCTGAATTGCGCAAGCATATGTGGCAGAGTGCCAGCTCAGCCCCTGGTCCTGGGAGTTTTAAGTTTATGGATGAAGCATGATCAGCAAGCTCCCCATCAATATCGACGACCTGCTCCACCGCCGCACGGTGGAAAGTGAGCGCATTGAATACAAGGAGGGTTGGAACCCAGAGTCCGTCCTGCATACCTTGTGTGCCTTCGCCAACGATTTTCACAATCTCGGCGGGGGTTATGTCGTTATCGGTGTCGAGGAAAGAAACGGTCAGCCGCAGCTTCCGCCTGTGGGTTTGGCGACCACTCAAATTGATGCCATTCAGAAAGAGTTACTGAACTTAGGGCATTCGGCCCTTGCACCGCATTTTCATCCACTGACAGCGACCTACGAGATTCAAGGGAATACCATTCTCGTGCTATGGGCTCCAGGTGGTGAGATGCGGCCGTACAAAGCCAAGGTCAGTCTAAGCAGTAAAAAAGCTGACTGGGCGTACTATCTGCGAAAACACACCAGCACGGTAAGAGCGACCGGCGCGGACGAAAGGGAACTGGTAAGCCTTGCTGCCACCGTACCCTTTGATGATCGATACCGGCAAACCGCCAGCCTGGAAGATCTTTCTTCATTGTTGATGCGTGAATTCCTGCAGGAGATTAAAAGCGAGCTCGCTGCCGATGCCCGTGAGCTGGATACGGAGATCCTTGGCCGGCGAATGAATGTGGTAGGCGGACCCGTAGAGATGGCCTTCCCCAAGAACGTGGGCCTACTATTCTTCAATGAGCACCCTGAGCAGTTTTTTCCAGCTACACAAATTGACGTGGTGTATTTTCCAGATGGGCCTGGTGGTGATCGTTTCGAAGAAAAAGAGTTCCGCGGCCCGCTGGGGCGCATTACACGCGATGCTTTGAATTATATTGTCCGTAGCTACCTGAAAGAAGCTGTTATCAAGCATCCCAGCCGGCCCGAGGCCGAACGATTCTGGAACTTTCCGTTAGGCGCCATTGAAGAGGCGTTAGTTAATGCCGTCTATCACCGCTCTTACGAAATACGCGAGCCGATAGAAGTACGCATCTCACCGGAAGAGCTGGTGGTACTCAGTTTTCCAGGCCCGGATCGCTCGATACGTATGGAGGACCTGCAGGCCGGCCGCGCCGTAAGCCGTCGTTACCGGAATCGCCGAATAGGTGAGTTTCTTAAAGAGCTGGATCTAACCGAAGGGCGCTCTACCGGTGTGCCTAAAATTTTGCGGGCGATGAAGACAAATGGTTCACCCACGCCGGTGTTTGATACGGATGAAGACCGTAGTTATTTTCTGATCCGGTTGCCGGTGCATGGGGGATTTATTGAGGAGGATGATCCGGCAGGCGATTACAATACTCCTCAAGTAACCGGGCAAGTAAGGGATCAAGAAGGGCCCAAGCAGGGACTAAGTAAGGATCAAGTGCGTGTTCTTGAAGCTTGCGCCACGGAAGTACCTATTGCAGCGCTGATGCAGGTCATAGGCCGATCCAACAGGAGTAAGTTCCGAGCGGCTGTACTTGCCCCATTGTTGGAAGCGGGAGTCATCGAAATGACCCACCCCGAATCACCCCGTAGCCCCACCCAAAAATATCGACTGACCAGGTCAGGCAGGAAGCTGCTTGCTGATAAGGAAGGACATTAGATGGAGACCGTCGCGATGGTCTCCGGTGTCTAAAACTTCTGTACCATTCTTCCGCAAGAGCGCCCAACTCGAGCTGCTGGAGAAAGACGACCTAGCGAATCCAGACCTGCTTGGCATTCACAAATTCCCTGATGCCATGCGGCCCGAGCTCCCGGCCGTAGCCGGAACGCCGCACGCCACCACTCGGCAATCGCGGATCAGTCTTTACAATGCCATTGACCGCCACCTGGCCCGCGACGAGTTCCCTCACAGCACGGTCGATCCGTCCCTGATCTTCGGTCCAGATCGCAGCCCCCAGACCATATTCAGTATCGTTGGCGAGGCTTAAGGCTTCTTCGAAATCAGCCACAGACGTCACGGCCATGACCGGCCCGAAGGTTTCCTCCCGAAAGGCACACATATCGGGCGTGACGTCCGCCAGCAGCGTCACGGGGTAGGCGTAACCGTCACCCTCAGGCAATTCACCGCCCAGTAAACAGCGTGCGCCAGATTCGATAGTCGACTTGACCTGTCGGTGCAGAACGTCCCGCAAATCTTCGCGCGCAATGGGCCCGATCTGGGTATCAGCGTCCAGAGGATCACCCATCTGCAGGCGTGCCAGTCTTTCATGCAGTTTGTCGAGCATGCGCTCATACACCGTTGCCTCCACAAGTATGCGCTTCGCCGCAATGCAGGACTGGCCAGCGTTAATAATGCGTGAGAGGGTGGCGACATCTGCAGCCTTATCCAGATCGGCATCCGCCATAATGATGCAGGGATCGGAGCCCCCGAGCTCCAGCACGGCCGGCTTGATTTCAGAGCCAGCCACTGCTGCCACCTTCGCTCCGGCAGCAGCGGAGCCAGTGAAGGACACGGCAGCTATGGCAGGGTGGCGAATGGCTTGCTCGACCAGACTGGTCTCGATCGGCAAATTGATCATGACGCCCTCAGGCAGGCCCGCCTTCCTGAACACATCGGCGATGGCTTGCGCACAAGCTGGTACGTTCGGATCGTGTTTCATAACGCAGGTATTGCCGGCCATAAGGGCCGGAGCGAGAAATCGAAACGCCAGCCACAACGGCGCGTTCCACGGCAGGATGCCCAGAACGGTGCCCAGAGGCTCGTAGGTGACATAGCTCCTGGCCGCGTCCGACGCCAGCACCTCATCGGCCAGGAAAGCTTCTGCGTGCTCAGCGAAATACTCTGCGCACCAGGCCGATTTTTCGACTTCGGGTCCGCCTTCGCGTACCGGCTTGCCCATTTCGAGCGCCATTAGCCTGGCCAGCTTATCCTTCGCCTCCCGCAACTCGCGAGCCACCGATTGCAGGCATTCCGCCCGTTTCGATAGCGGCTCTCGACTCCAGTCTGCGAAGGCGGTGCGGGCCTTCTCGATAGCGTCAGACATGTCTTTCTCATTCAGACTCTGGTGAGCTTCAATGAGCTCGGCAGAATAAGGGTTGCGTGACTGTAGCATTGGTACCTCGGCGTCTGATGACTGTTATGTAGCTTCGGCCTTGCTGGCTTTTTCAGGTTTTTCGGCCGACTTGTGCTTGCTGGGGGAGGCAGCCTGAGAAACGGCGTTCGTAGCATCTGTACCGGCCGGGCTTGCCTGCGTCTTTGCCGGTTTGACGCTGAAGTCCAGCGGCATGGTAAAGAAAGACTCACAACCTTCACGGGTGATCTGAATGGTGTCCGATATGCCGCAGGTCTTGTCGCCATCCACGCCCCACATCCAGGGAATGACGTGGAAGGTCATGCCCTCCTGCAGAATGGCTGATTCACCCTGTTTGAGGCTGACGATATAGCCTTCGTCCCAGCTTGGCGGGAAGGCAATACCGATCGAGTAGCCTGATCTCGTGATCAGCCGGGCACCGACATCGTTGTGGGTGATGATGTTCCGGATCAGGTTGTCGGCGTCAGACACCGTCATGCCGACCTGGAATTGCTCGTGTACGGCTTCCAATGCGAGCTTCATACGCTCCTGAGCTTTGTACATCGAGCTGCTCAAATCACCGAGAACCACGGTCCGCATCATTGCGGTGTGGTAGCGTCGATAGCAGCCTCCGACCTCCAGGAAGACATGCTCACCCGCCTGCAGCTCACGGCCCTCCCAGGTCGCATGACCGATCATGGTCCTTGGCCCTGAGGTGACGTACGGCATAACCGCCGGCGGCTCGCCACCCGCGCGGAACATGGCCGCACTGATGGCCGCGCCAACCTCGTTTTCAGTCACCCCTGGCTGACAGGCTTCGATACCGGCCTTCATGCCAGCTTCAGTTGCAATGGCAGCCTTGCGCATGACCTCTATTTCAACGGGTGATTTTCGCAGCCGGCTCTGCTCCACGATGCCAAAGCAGTCGAGCAGTTTCGCGCCAGCAAGCGTCGTGTGAACGAAATCCTGTTGATAGGCGGGAAAGAAGTAGCTGTTGCGTTCATAGCCGATCCGTTTGTTGGCTAGTCCATACTCACGCAGGGCATCGACCAGCATCTGAATGGCGTCGCCGGTATCCGGGTAGGGCCGGGTGCGCTCGACCCAGGTACGGGCAAAGATATTCGACTCTTCCAGGGCCCTGGTAATCATGAAGGGCTCATCTTCGAGCGGCACCACGATGGCCTGAAAGAAGGAATACCCCGTGGTCTGGTAGTCCGTCAGATACATGATGTTTTCAGGGTCTGTGATGACCACGGCGTCGAGCTGTCGCTCGGCAATGTGCGAGCGTAGTTCGCTGAGCCGTCGCTCGTACTCAGCGAAAGGGAACGTCATATCTTCACGTGGCTTCATGCCGCAGCCTCCAGCACGTCGCCGGCGACGCTGCAGAGGATATCGAGTCCCTGCCGCAGATCCTCATCTGGAATAGTCAGAGGCGGGATCAGCTTCACGACCCGGCCACCTGTGCCGCAGCTGGCTACGAGCAGACCCTGCTGAAAGCAGCGATCCACTATAGTCTTCGCGCGCGCGCCATTACCGACATCGAGGCCGAGGATCATACCTTTGCCACGCACTTCGACAGCAGAATGCGTCTTTGCCAGAGACGCCAGGGCCTGACTCATGACCTCCGCCTTGCTGGTGACCTCATTCATGAGGCTTGAGTCTTCAAAGTAACTGAGTGCCTCGGCGCCGGCCACAAAGGAGAGGTTCTGGCCGCGGAAGGTGCCGGTATGCTCGCCCGGCGACCAGTGTTGGTCAAATTCAGGCTTGACGAGATTGAGTGCCATCGGCGTCCCCATGCCACCGATCCCCTTGGCCAGGCAGATGATGTCCGGATCGATACCACAGTCGTCGAAGCTGAAGAAGGAGCCGGTGCGGCCACAGCCCACCTGGATGTCGTCCACAATCAGCAGCGCGCCGATTTCACGGGCAAGTGCCTGCAGTGCCTGCAACCACTCCACGCTAGCCACCTTTACGCCACCTTCTGCCTGAATGGTCTCGACAAGAAAGGCTGCCGGGGCGTCGACGCCGCTCGAGGTGTCCAGATAGAGTGCTCGCAGATGTTCCAGGCTCGTCTGGCCACAACCAAGATTGCAGTCGGCGCAGCGGGTCTTGCAGCCAAAAGGATAGTGACGCACATGCTCTAACGGGACGCCTGCAGCGCCTCTGAAATACTCGTTAGCTGTGCATGACAGCGCGCCTAGAGTCATACCGTGAAAACCGTGCGTAAAGGCCGCAATTTCTCTGCGTCCTGTGGCCCGCCGCGCCAGCTTGAGTGCAGCTTCAACAGCGTTGGTGCCGGTGGGGCCCATGAACTGGAGCTTGTGTGTCATTCCTCGCGGCTCGAGTATCGTCTTGACGAAGCGCTCCATGTAACGACGTTTGGCCGTGGTATGCATGTCCAGGCTGTGGGTGACGCCATTGTTCTGAATGTACTCGATGACCGCCGTTTTCATGCGCTCGTTGTTGTGCCCGAAATTCAGCACGCCTGCACCGGCGAAGAAATCGATGTACTCCTTGCCATTCTCATCTGTCTGGCGTGCATTACTGGCCGTGTCAAAGACCACTGGATAGACCCGGCAATACGCTCGGATATCGGATTCACGTTCGTCAAATACGGTCATGGCATTGTCCTCTGAGCTGGGCACTTAAGAAGGGATGGCGTTATTCTGTCGACACCTCCACGCCGACGAGTTGGCTGAAGAGACGGGTGACGAGCGGAATCAGTCGATCGTTGAAGTCGTAGTGCGCACTATGGCAGGGGGCTTGATGGGCTTCGCCGTCATCTGCACCGATGAGTGCAAAGGCGCCCGGGATGTGCTGCAGGTAATAGCTGAAATCTTCGGAGGCCATGATTGGCAAGCGGATGTCTGCCAGTCCCTTCGCACCAGATACGCTGCCCCAGAGCGTTCGTGTCCGGGCGGCCTGGTCAGCATGATTGATCGTGGCTTCGTAACGGGGCTGGATATCCACCTCACACTTCACCCCGTAGCTGGCCGCAGTCGCCTGACAGATTTCCGAGATCAACTGATTTACGATTTTTCGGGTGGCAAGATCGGGGACACGGATGCTGCCGCCGATCACTGCCTTTTCAGGGGTCACGGTCGGTGCACTTCGTGCATCGATGGAGGTGACACTGACCACGGCTGCCTGCTGCGGGGCGAGTCTTCGACTGCAGATCTGTTGCAGCGACATCACGATGGCACTGGCGGCGAGAACTGGATCCCGGGTCAGCTCTGGCTGGCTGGCGTGGCCGCCACGGCCGGTGACAGTGAGTGTGAAGGTGCCGTTGCCGCACATGACGATACCGTCAGGGCATGCGAGCTGCCCGAAGGGAATGGCGGGCCAGTTGTGCCAGCCGTAGATCTCATCAACGCCGTCGAGCGCACCGTCTTCTATCATTCTGAGTGCCCCGTGGCCGCCTTCCTCCGCCGGTTGGAACAGGAGCGATACAGGTCCCGGAAGCTGGTCTTCATGCAACTTGAGCCACTCGGCAGTCGCCATCAGCGTGGCGGTATGCCCGTCATGACCACAGGCATGCATGCAGCCGTCGCGTTGCGAGGCCCACGGTCGGGTGGTTGCTTCCTGGATGGGGAGCGCGTCGATGTCACCGCGTAGCGCTCTATGGGGTGTACCGTCGCTGATTGTTCTGGGCGTGAGGGAAGCGATGGTGCCAGTCGAGGCACAGGCTTTCCAGGGAATTTCTAAACGAGTGAGTTGGCTACGGATACGCTCGGCGGTGTCGAACTCCTGCCAGCCAAGCTCTGGATTCGCGTGCAGGTGCTGGCGCAGTTGCTGCGCACTGGTCATCGTCGCTTGCCATCGGTCCGACATGATACTCCCGTTGACTACGTTCATACCGAATCAGGAGCGATCGATATGGCCGTAAAACATGAGATCTTCCAGACCCATACTAGAGAACTGGGGCCGGCGAAGCAATGCGACTATGACTCCCGACAAGTCAACGCAACTGCGTGCTGAAGGTCGTCGTGCACCCGGCCTCGCCTGCAAGCATGATTGGCTTGCTGCCAACAGACTATCCGAACCTTTGTGCTCACCGCTGGCGGCATCGGCATGCTGCACAAACAGAGCGCATCGATCCCGGGCGTCGAGATGGGCGGGTTGGGAAATCGCGATGCTGGTACCGCAGATACAAAGATCCGAGCATACAAACATGTCCGGTCGATCTGGTAGTAGGAGACCCGCTCTTAGACGTGGGTCTGATGTCGCCCCAGGAAGCCTCGCAGCTTAACGACATATGAGGGGGCGTAATGCGCCTCCGACTATCTTGCTGTAGGAAGCTCGAGGTTCTTGGGGGGCTCTGCCGGACGTTGGTGACTCGGATGATCTTCGAATCAGCCCCGTCTATCAGTTCGCGTACAGCAAAATAGAATTCCCACTCATCCGGCAGGCCGATCCTGCTGTGATGGGTCCAATCCCGTCGCTGATCTTGCCGAAGAGGCAGTCAAGTCCCGCTTCGTCGTATACCGCCGCGTTGTAGTCGTTAACCTTGACCTGCAGATAGGTGATGTAATTGAAATTACTGCCGCGCCATGGCTCCCAGCAGTTGGCGGGCAGCGTCCTGTTGAAACTCTTCGCATAGACGACCTGGCCGGAGAGTGTTATGGGTGTAGTGCCGCCGGTGACAGTGGTGACCGGTGTTGCGCCCCCGTAATGGTGTGAACAGGTCACCGAGATCGCAGCACCGGGCGATATCGCATAAATTTCAAATGGAATAACACTGTTGGTATTGCCGACGTGTTCGCCATGATGAGGGCTCACGACGCAGGCTTGAAGTGAGATCCCGAGCAGGGCAGTCAAACTGGATTTGAACAATAGCGACTTTAGCGAAACGGGCGTGTACATGGTGTGTTCCTCGTTAGAGCGGATGACACGTTCATGGTCGCGCTATAGCTGTGCGAAGTCGGTGAAAATATACAGCCGCGCAATGTGGATAATTACCGCGCGGTCTCGTTGCGCTGCAGTGACTCCCGGAAAGGATGGGTCTATGATGAAGAGTCGCCCGGAATTTCTTACAATAAGATCGAGGCTCATATGACAGGCTCAAGTCTTACTCGACGCCTGCGCAGCACCCGCTGGGCACTGATAATCATGCTCATGCCTCCGCTTAGCCTCTCAGCGGCTGTGCCAGACTCTGAGGAGCCCTTGTCTGATCGTATCGTGGTGGAGCTGCCCGATAAGAACAGAATCGTCCGAGTCGCTATCGATGATGCGCCCCCTTACCGAATTTTCGATGGCGATGAAGTAACCGGCATCTATGTCGAAATCTTCGAGGCCATGCTCAAGCAGGTCGACTGGACAGCGGACTATACTGAGGTGCCCTTTCCAAGGGCACTAGAGATGCTGAAAAGTGGGGCCTCTGACGCCATGCTCGGACCCATGCGCAGGCCCGACAGAGAGCTGTACATCGACTACTCAGTACCGGCTTTCCCGGCGGTCGCGAAAATCCTCTTGTACACGCAGCCTGAAAACAGGATTGATCGCTACGAGGACCTGAAGGACAAGCTCATTGGGGTGCAACGGGGCAGTCGCTACGATCTCCGTTTCGACGCGGATGCGAGCCTTCGAAAGTATGATCATACCCACTACGAGTCCTTACTCCTGATGCTGGCGCTTGATCGTCTTGATGTGGTTGTCATTCCCGAAGCGCTGGCCAGTCACTTGATCGGTGAGCTGTCTCTGAAGCTGGAGGTTTCACCCTTTGCCTTTCCCGGAAAAATTTCCTATATCGCCATATCCCGGAAGTCGGAGCTAACCTACTATCTGGAGACGCTCAAGCTGACGCTTCAGCGAATCAAGGACAGCGGTGAATACGACAGGATTCTTTCCCGATATATCCAGCCCGAAATCAGACGAGCGCCCGACGGCAGTGCAGATTACGAGCTGGATCAGCCAAGACGCGGTTCAATGACCGCCCAATGACGGTCCCTTAGGGATTCGCCTCGAAGTACCACTGCTGATTGGCGCCGCCATGGTTGGAAAACTGGATGATGTCCGATCCATCTACTGTGCCGTAGCCGTCCAGCGCCTTGCCACTGAGCCTGTTGATTACGGCATAGCGTCCGCCATCGAGATTCAGTAATCGCCACTGTTGATGGACACCGCCGTTATCGGACCATTGCCTCACGTCGGCTGCATCGAGGCGTGACTTCTGGTACACCTCCAGGACTTTCCCTGTAAAGACGTTAATGACTTTGTAGTAGCCATCGCCACTGTCGATCAGCTTCCAGATCTGATTGGCGCCGCCGTTGTCCCGCCACTGAACAATATCAGTACCATCTGCCATACCCCAGCCGTAAACCTCGGCAAGCTTGCCACTCGCAACGTTCCTGATCCTGTAGTTGGCACCGGACACAATGCCAGCGGCGGCCCTTCGATCATAAGTCGGCCAGCCCGCCGCATCCCAATACAGATCGTTGATCAGCATGGTCGGCATACCACCATTCATTCCATCATAGGCATGCCGAACCAGCAGATTGTTGTTCAGCACATCCTGATGGCCCGGGCCTCTCCAACGGTCGTTGCCAGTATCCAGTAGCGTACCGCCACCGTGCAGCATGTTCGTCCCATTCTTGTCGAAAAAGGGACCAGTAATACTTCTGGAACGTCCGTAGGCCACCTTGTAAGTGCTGGCCACACCGTCACAGCACTTGTCGAATGATACGAAGAGATAGTAGTAGCCATCCTTGTAAATGATGTTGGGCGCTTCGATGGGATTATTTCTGATTGGTCGTGCTGCAAGAGAATGCACGGGTCCTGTCGGCTTCATCGTTCGCTTGTCGAGGCGGGTCAGTTTGATGCCGCTCCAGAACGATCCGAATGACATCCACGGGTCGCCGCTGGCATCGATGACCAGGTCGCCATCGATCGCGTTGAAGTTGTTCGCCGAGGTTGAGCGGATGACAAGTCCATCATCGCGCCAATTATTCGTGTTGAGGCTGGTGGTCGAAAGCAGGCCAATGAAAGAGTTGTTATCCCCAAAGGCAGACACGGAATAGAACATCCAGTAGCGGCCATTAAAGTATTTGACGTCTGGTGCCCACTGATTGAGTTCGTGGTTCGGCAGATACGATCGCCACCATGGCAGCGGTTGTGACAGTACTGAAGGGGCTGCTACCCAGTGGCGACCGTTGTCGCTCTTGAGGACGCGAATACCTCTGCGATTGATTTCGCCAGTTCCAAAGGCATACCAGCTTTTGCCTTCCTGGACTAGAGAGGGATCATGGATCATACGCTCGCCGGAAAGCTCCCAAAAGTCAGCATGGGCCGGGAGGGCGGAAAGTATGGAAGTCGACGCAACAAAGCAGAGGAAACGAACCGAGGTCTTTACTAATTTTTTCACGAAGGAGCTCCTGCTCGGAACAGCGAGCCTGTGTTCAGGCTTCTCTTGTTTTATTTGGGGTTAGTGCCTGCGAGAAAGCCAGACCGTCGCATTTTACGCAGGAGTACTACTGTAAAACTGCGATAAGCGTCAGCTTTCAAAATCAGGCGCATCAATCATCGTGAAACGCGCCAGGGCGGCGCTGATCACTTCATAACTCGCTTCAGCCTGTGGTCAGCTGCCGGCAGCCAGTGCAGCCAAATGGCTCTGCACCAGCGCGAGACAGTCCTCCCAGGTCGTGCTGATGGCGTCCTCGACTCTGAACGCGTAGCTACCGTCGTCAAAATTGAAATCATAGAAGCGTAGCAACACTTCGACTTCGCCGCCGGGAATACGCCGGAATGCCGCTTCGAAATAAGCGCCACTCATGAAGTTCTTGTTGCTCACGAAAGCACCATCATCAAACGGCGGCACAACCTGATCGCCAGGTTGTGGCGAATCGATGTTTTCCAGCATAGCGGTGGCTTGAGTGGCGGTGAGTTCTCGCACGGGTGTTGCCATTCTGTCTCCAGTTTGAAACATTTGATTGTCTAGAACAGTTCTACGCTTGGGAAGGCGCGCTTGACCAGCGCGCCAGTAGCATCAGCCAAAATAGTAAAACGCGATCTTGTTGCCATCCATGTCCCGCACGTAGGCACCGTAGAACCGGTCCTCGATGCGCTGCCCCGGCTCACCTTCATCAGTGGCACCGAGCGAGATCGCCTTATGATATTGAGCGTCAACGGCTTCTTTCGACTCAGCCGCGAACGCCACCATGACACCGTTGCCGGTGGTGCAGGGCTTGCCATCGTAAGGCTCACATACAGCGAGCATTGGCGTTTTACCGCCTTTGCCAATGAAGGCAATCCGGCCCATATCGATCAGTACTTTCGCGCCCAGGTCCGAAAACAAGTCGGTGTAGAACTGCTTGGCCCTGTCCATGTTGCTGACGCCAAGCGTGACATATCCGATCATCATGATTTCCTCTACGTGGTTGAGCCGACAAGCTAGCGCAAGTCTGCGGAAGTGTCACCCGCTAACCGGTGAGTGAGGCGATCCTGCCACCTGCAGACGACGTACCGCTGCTATCGAGCCAAGTGCCACGTACGGAGGTGGTTCATGTCAGATCATCAGCGGACCAATACGATCTTCGAGCCGGCACCATTGGCTGTATTGCTTGGCACCGGCACCTTTCTCGCGGCCTTAATCAGCTATTTTCTGTCAGCCGCTTACGGCCACGTGCCATGGTGTGTCGTGTTCTGGGAGAGCTGTAGCTCCATCAGTGCGGCTGGTAGGAAGCCGCCAGCGTTCTTCACCTTCAAGGCCATGCTACTGCCGCTGGCTGGCGTAATGTTTCTGTACTGGCTACTACTGGAAAGCTGGTTGCGACGCGTTGAAAACCGCGCACCAGGCCTGCTATCCACGCTCAGTGTGCTCGGGCTCATTGCGACCGTCGCGCTTATCCTCTACACCACCATGCTTGGTGCTATCGGTGAGCTGTATCAGCTACAGCGACGCATCGGCATCATCCTGTTTTTCGGTTTGACGGCATTTGCCCACCTACTCATGCTGAAGCGTCTGTGGCGCCTCGATTCAAGCCGCAGGCCACCATGGACCCGCGTGCAGATGACCCTTTCAGTGCTGCTACTGGCGGGTGGTGTAGGCAACTCTGTGCTGAAAATGGCAATGGGCGACGATTTTGACCGTTTGGAGGATTCGATAGAGTGGGTCTTCGCGGTGGTCATGGTGAGTCAGTTCACCATCACAGGCCTGGCTTGGCGGGACACCGGATTCCGGCTTTCGGTGACCTGAAGCCTAGTCCGGCCATCTGGGATGCAGGCTGTCGATCACATACGGATGCACATGCCGGCGCCCAGACATGGCGGTATGCGGATGATCGTCTGAAAGGTCATCGTGCCAATGCTGGAGTTCTGACGGGTCATTAGCTGGCCAGAGTTTGAACGCTGGAACGAGTGCCAGCAAGGCGAGGCCCGCCAGCACCAGCAATGTGATCTGCATCCCGACGACCGATCCAAGCCACCCAGCGAGCGGGTACGCCACTAGCCACCCCGCATGGGACAGAGAAAATTGCGCGGCGAACAGCGCCGGCCGGTCTTCACCATGAGACGACCGGGTCAACAGCCGACCCACTGGCGTCTGCGCTGTCGAAAAACCGACACCCAGCCAGGCCCATACCGGCAGAAGCCAGCCAAGACTGTGAACCGGAAGGGCGAGCACCAGCCCGGAAATCAGGATGCCCGCCCCGGTCAGCATGACCTGACGGTCCTGCCAACGCTTGAGCAGCCGCGGTAAGGCCAGCGCTGCAAGCATCGAGCCGGCACCAAAGGCGGCAAAGGCCATGGCCGTGTGCTGTTCAGTCAGGCCAAACTCGCCCTGGACCAGCACCACCGTATTCACGATGACCATGGCGCCTGGCAGACTCACGACCAGGTTCAGTGCCATGAGCCCACGCAGGCGCGGTGTCGCTGCGAAAATCCTGAACCCCCGCCGCGCCCGATCATAGACACCCCGGTGTTCTGTCGACTTTTCAGCCACAGGCATGGCGACTGACACCACGAGCAGTGCCGATGCGACGAAGCCGATGACGGTACCGGCGAAAAGCCCTTGCCAGCTCGTTGCCAGGAGGATCAGGGCCGCTAGCGCCGGACTGATGAGATTCTCGAGGTCGTACGCCAGACGGGACAGTGACAGGGCCTTGGTGTAGTCGTCCTCATTCGGCAATGTATCCGGAATCGTGGACTGAAAGGTCGGCGTGAAGGCCGCAGAAGCAGACTGCAGCACAGCAATCAGCACGTATACCTCCCACACTTCAGTGACGAAGGGCAGCGCAAGCGCCGTGGCTGCGCGTACGAGATCCAGCGCCACCAGCATCACGCGACGAGGAATGTTCTCAGCCAGCGCGGAAGCCAGCGGTGCAATCAGCACGTAAGCCACCATCTTTATGGCCATGGCAGTGCCCATCACCTGGCCCGCATCGTCAGCTGCGAGTTCGAAAGCCATAAGGCTCAGCGCCACCGTAGCCAGGCCAGTGCCGAGCAGGGCGACTACCTGCGCGAGAAACAGGTGCCGGTAGGTACGGTGTTTCAGGATATCAAGCATGGCTCACCTTAAGTCATTGAATGAAAGCCGTATTGCGGCAGATCGGCCAAAAGGCCAGCGGTTCCTATCCTCGGGGAGGGATGGTATTCTCCGGCACAACTCAAACTCGATAGCCGGGCCCAAGCCGATAGAGATGATTACGGCCATACACCGAAAAAAGCTGCTTCCGCTGCTCGTCATGCTGCTCGCGTTAGCCGGCGTGTCGCTTTCGGTGATCGGTGAAGCCGCGTCTCACGGACTCGTCGAACTGGCTGATGCACCACCTGATCATGATGATCACCCCCACAGTCACGATGACACTGACGCACCGTCAAAGACTCATCTTCATCATGATGCCGGCAATCATACTCACGAATCAGTGTTCCATCTGACGATCCAGCTCATCACCGGGCTCTCATCTTCTGCGCCGCAACATACCCCCTTTGCGGCAGAATCCCCCCGCCGTTTTCGTTATCGTCTTGAACGACCCCCGAAAGTCCCTCTGATCGTTTGAAGTGACGCTGCCTCGCAGCTTTCGAAACCAAACTGTTGGAGTTCTTATGTTGTCGACTTTTTTCGACGGGTCCCGGCGTGCGCGAACCGCCGCCGGGCAATATCGTCTTCTATGGGTATTCCTGATACTCGGCCTGTTGGTAATCAGCGCTGATGCGCTGGCCCATGCCGTGGCTCACGGCGACAAGGGCTACATCCAGGAAATCACTGGAGTAAACCTTGTTGCCTTCACCTATCTGGGGGCCAAGCACATGGTCACCGGCTACGATCATCTCCTGTTCCTGCTGGGTGTGATCTTCTTTCTCTACCGTATGCAACACATCGCCATCTATGTGAGCTTGTTCGCGCTGGGGCATTCCACAACCATGCTGCTGGGGGTGTACTTCAATATCGGCATCAACAGCTACATCATCGATGCCATCATCGGTTTGTCGGTTGTGTACAAGGCGCTGGATAACCTGGGTGCCTATCAACGCTGGTTTGGCTTCCAGCCCAATACCAAGGGCGCCGTGTTGATCTTCGGGTTCTTCCACGGTTTCGGCCTGTCATCGAAAATCATTGAGTACGACATCTCGCCGGACGGGCTG
>DEMD01000015.1:22792-23125 GCA_002354735.1 Gammaproteobacteria bacterium UBA2679
ACGACATCTCGCCGGACGGGCTGGTGCCTAACCTGCTCGCCTTCAACGTCGGCGTGGAGATCGGTCAACTCATCGCCCTTGCCATGATCCTTATCGTCATGAGCTTCTGGCGCAAGACCGACGGCTTTTTGCGTCATGCCTATACCGCCAATGTTGCACTGATGAGCGCAGGCTTTCTGCTTATCGGGTATCAGCTCACCGGCTACTTCATCGCCTAATTCTGGAGACCAGTTATGTACAACAACGATATGCCCTCACGGGGAGAGCTGCCCAGCTCTGGAAAACTGATTCGTTCAACGATTATCGCTGCCGTCGTCGCAGCGGTGCTGCTGG
>DEMD01000015.1:23303-567555 GCA_002354735.1 Gammaproteobacteria bacterium UBA2679
GGTTCAGTTGAACCTGCCGAGCCTGTGACAGAGCCAGCTGAGCCTGTGGCTGAAACTGCCGTTGCGCCTGAGCCTCAGGCCGAGCTGGCCGCCGAAGAGCCGGCACCAGCTGCAAAACCCGAGTGGCGAGATGAGATTCGCGTCGTCCTCACGCCAGGTGAAGGCACTGAGTACAAGCTCACGATGGAAGAAGGTGCCGTAGCCCGCTATTCGTGGACAACGGAGGGTGGGCCACTCAACTACGACACCCACGGTGATGGCAGCGGGCAGTCGATTTCCTACGAAAAAGGGCGCGGCGTTGCAGCCGACGAAGGTGACATAACTGCGGCCTTCACCGGCAACCATGGTTGGTTCTTCCGCAACCGGAACGCTGGTGACGTCACCTTGGTGCTAAGAACTGACGGCGACTATGACGAGCTGAAGAAGGCAATGTGACAGGGGAGAGCTCAGCCGTTACGCAGCCCGACGGCTGAGCGCCTGATTATTTTGCCTATGAGCCGAATGTTCTCGATATTCGGCTCAAATGATGAGCCGAATAGAAAAGCTACTCGATTCACTGGGAGAGCAATCTTGCGAACCTGGTGGACCTAAACTTTAAACTTCGCAAGCTGTCCATTGAGGCCTTCCGCCAGTCTCGCCAGTTCAGAACTAGAGCTGGAGATTTGTTCAGTAGAACTGGCAGTTTGTTCACCTTCCTCGCGGATCTCCAGAAGATTTTTGTTGATGTCTTCGGCGACGAGAGTCTGCTCTTCGGCAGCGGTAGCGATCTGGCTGTTGTACTGACGAATCTCCTCCACGGAAGATACCACCGCCTTTATCGTAGCGCGGGTGGCTTCGGCGCTTTCCAGCGTCTGGCCGGCGAGACTGGTACTTTGCTCCATCTTGAGATTGGAAGCTTCAGCGCTGGTAACCAGGATATTGATCAGATTTTCAATTTCTTCAGCCGAGGTCTGAGTCCGAAGTGCAAGAGAGCGGACTTCATCTGCTACCACTGCAAAGCCTCGGCCATGTTCACCGGCCCGTGCGGCTTCGATAGCGGCATTGAGCGCCAGCAGATTTGTCTGTGCAGCAACTGACTTGATCACCTCCAGAATCGAACCGATGTTCTTGGTGTCGGCATGCAGGGTGCGCAGCTGGTTCATGACCTCGTCCACCTGCTTCTTGAGGTCTGTAACGTAGCTCAGGGTCTCCCGTACTGCCTTGTCGCCCTGCGAGGCCGTAGTCGTGGCGCTATTGGCAGATACGAAGGCGGACTCTGCGTTTCGAGCAATGTCGCTGACAGTGGCTACCATCTGATTCATTGCTGTAGCCACCTGATCCGTTTTGTCACGCTGATTGGCGACCGCAGCGCTGGTATCTGTTGTTACCGCAGAGAGTTCTTCGGACGATGCGGCAAGACTGTTCGCGCCGGTTCCAATTTCCCCGACCAGCCCACGTAGGTTGTGGACCATGGTGTCGAACGCACTGAAGAGTCTACCGAACTCGTCACCGCGGTCATTCTGAATGGTGATAGCCAGATTTCCGGCAGCAACCTTGCCCGCAATATCTACTGCTGCCTGGATAGGCCTCGTAACATTTCGAGTGAGCAACCAGCCCAACAAAATAGCAAGCGCCACGGCAGTTACTGCAGCAATGGTGATCGTGTTGACAGCGCGCCCGTAGTCCCGCTCCATTCGCTTAATCTGAATACTCTGCAATTCGGCAGCAGTCTCAACTGCAATCCGGCCATGCTCCACCAGCTCATTTACAAGTGTCTCGCGAGTGGCGGACGACTCGTTCTCGCTGGCGCCGTAACGGGGCAGTAGTTTCTGATAAGCCACTACGCTGTCATTGATAACCGTCAGACGTTGCTGGTCCTCCGGAACGACGAGAACCTTTCTCAAGGAGGCCACTCGCAACAGCGCCTTTTCTGTCATTATGAGAGCCTCATCCAGGTAACGCTGCTCTCCGCGAATGGTGAAGTTCTTCTCTTCGATACGGGCATCCAGAAGCCGCGCCTCTACGGCGCTGGCATCCGCAACTATCAGGGATCGGTCGGCATACCCTTTCAGGGCAAAAGCGGCAGTCACTGCAATGACAATGGCAAGAACCACTACTGCGATAAAACCGCCAGCTAATTTCAGGCCCACCGAAACGCGATTGAAAAAGTGAGAGGGTGCCATAGTCGTTCTCGTGCTCTGAAGGGGAGGGGATCTGCAGGAGTATAGCTAAAGTTACCGATACTGGCGGTGGACCACCCACCGCCGCTCACTCACCAATCCCCATAAACGGCATCGTCGATAGATAGAGTACGCCGCCGATCACGCCCAGATAAACAATGACCCGCACTGGTGACTCAAGCAGATTGGCCCACCAGCTCCTGGGTGGCGGATCAGCCTGGGCCCGTTCATAGCGCTCGTGCTGATAGGCATCAATCAAGGCTCTCGCCTCGGCTAGCTGACTTCCATCCGGCAGCCATAATGCCGGTACCGAGAGATTCCAGCGTCCGGCCTCTGTCTCATAAAATTCGATACCGGCTTCTTTCAGCAGCTCACGAACGTCGTCAGCTTCGTCGTCAGGTACGCCGCGCAAGTGAAATAGCAGCTCCCGCATAGGCACCTCATCAGGAATTGAATGGTCAGCGTGCCATCTTAATCAATACCGGTCATAAAAGTACGCCAGACGTTCTTTCATTCCGAAATATTCGTAAATGCGGGGTGGGTATTCGCCGGGTTTGAGGATGCCTTCGATAGACAGATCGTTGTAAAGCTGCAGATCGAGCAGCAAGGCATCCTTGCTGGGAATATCGGGATTGTACAGCAGCACGGTAGGCTTCAGGAGCGCTCCAGGTACGATAGCCACGACTAGCCCCACACTGTCGTCGTTGAGCTGCACGATGGTTCCAGGCGGGTATACGCCCATGGTGTAGATGAACCGTTCGACCAGCGTGTTATCGAGGCGGTTTCGATATCTGGCATACAGGATTGCGAGTGCGGCTTTAGGCGAAAGCGCTTTGGAGAAATCAGATGGATTACACAGGTCGTCGTACAGATTGGCGATAGCCACGATGCGACCTGCCAGGCCGATATCGTCGTCCTTGAGTCTCCCAGGAAAACCGGTCCCATCAAGCATTTCATGGTGCTGTTCTATCGCAGCTACAGTCACCTTCGGTAGCAGTTTTATTCGCTGTGCCAGCCGAGAGCCCAGCAAAGGATGAGACTCGAGAATCTTCTCCTCGCTAGGTGTCAACTTGCCTCTTTTGTGAAGGATGTGACCCGGCACATCCACTTTGCCGATGTCATGAAGCAGGGCGCCGAGCCCCAGCTGTCTTAATTCTTCCGGCTGCATATGCATGGCGCGACCTAATGACAGCGCAAGCACAGTAACGTTCAACGCATGGTTATACAGGCTGAAGTTCGCATCCGATAGATTGATGAGATTCATCACAAGCGTGCCTTCTTCCTGAAAGCCTCCGATCATGCTGTCGATAACCTCGTCGGCATCTCGAATGGCGTTCGCTGGGGCGCTGTTCACATCCTGGGTGAAGGTCTTTACCCGCTTTACAGCTTCTTTATACCGCTCTGCCAATTCGCTTCGACGATTTCGAAACTGTTCAGCCTGCTCGATGCGATGTTTCTTTTTCGCCCACATCGTGGAGCTCGTTTCAGATGTGGCTGCTTCAGGCCTGCTTTCCGGAGCGGCGGCTTTGGGCTCAGCGCTACTGCGTTCCGGGATGACCTTTACCACTGAGAAGCCGAGACTCTGGATAATATGAATCTCATCAAGCGTCTTAATCTTGAAGCGTCGGAACAGGAATGGGTGCTGACTCCAGGCGACCTCAAGATCGACGTATAGGCCAACGACCAACTGTTCGACAGGAAGGCTAATGTAGTGTTCCGCGGACTTTTTCATGACCGACTTCGGGGTGGATCGTGGAGGAATTTATTAAACTATAGAGGACTCCATCGGTATTGCGAATGTGCAGTCGTCTGCTGATTCCGGGGTTCGAAGTGATGACAGACGTGTCACAGGCGATAAGAGGCTGACTTTTTCATTTCGAACCACCTGAAACCTAATTTGATGAATTCCGTAGCTCCCGTCAGATCAGTCTGAACTGTCAGAGAGCCTCTCCGGTCAGTTTCAGTGCTGCTGGCCCGTGTGTCGCGGGCAGTACTATTGGGTATTTCCCCTCAAGAACGCTACGGAGTTTGAGCATGAAGAATCTATGTGTACGAATTGTCCTTTCAACAGGTCTGGCAGCTGCAGGCACCTTCGCATCCGCCAATGATACGAACATGGCCGTGACCGGTTCTGACCAGGACATGTCTGGCGGAACCGTAACGGCCGATACCGTGATGGCTGCGCAAAACGGTTGGCTGGTCGTCCATCGCACCGATAAAGCCATGAAGCCGGGCCCTGTGGTCGCCTATGCACCTTTGAAGCAAGGCGAAAACACTGAGGTGAGTGCGATACTGACTGAGCCCGTGAAGGCCGGCGAAATGCTGATGTTGATGCTGCACGCTGAAGAAGGCGGCATGAAGACAGGCATCTTCGAATATACCCTGGGGGCGAAGGAAGATGGACCGGTGAAGGTGGACGGCAAGCTTGTCATGGCTGTCGTGACGGCCAAATAAAGCTGACGCGAGCGCTGATGCAGGGGTCTTGACATTGTTTTTAGAGAAAAAAGACTATGACATTTGGTCTATGTCTAGGTAGAGTAGGCGCTGTCGATTATTTTTGATTTCTGTCACAGGTCCTCAGCTATCATCGACGTTTCCTTTTGGGCGATTCTATCGCCCTTCTTTGTTTCTGGCGCAGCTCTGCGCTCGCTCTGAGCCTGTTTGATCTCACCTTTCGTATTGCACTCCACTACCGGCATCGCAGCCTCTCCATGGAGAACGTCATCATGAACTTTGGCATCCTGCTGTTCGACGGCGTGGAGGAGCTCGACTTCGTTGGCCCTTGGGAAATGCTCACAATGTGGAGCAAAGTCGCGGGCGGGCCTGAACATTGCCTGACGGTCAGCGAGGCATCTACATCAGTCACCTGCGCGAAAGGCCTTTCAGTACATGCCCATTTCACCTTCGATAACTGTCCTTCGCTAGATTATCTGCTGGTGCCTGGCGGGCAGGGGACTCGGCGGGAAGTAACTAACCAAGCGCTGCTCGATTTCGTTATGCGACAAGCCGGCCACTGCAGGGCGATACTTTCTGTGTGTACAGGCTCGTTCATCCTTCACGCTGCAGGTTTACTGGAGGGGCGAAAAGCGACCACCCACTGGGCTTCGCTTGATCGACTGCGGGAATTGGGTGATGTGGACGTCGTGGAAGCGAGGTACGTTCGTGACGGTGTGATCTGGAGTGCTGCAGGCGTATCAGCCGGGATGGACCTGATGCTCGCCTTCATCGCATACACAGCTGGCGAGGCGGCTGCGGGGCAGGTACAGTGTCAGTCGGAATACTATCCTTCGGACATGCGGTATGGGTTGTTCCACGAGGATGAACAGGCACCAGAATACCTCCGGGATCCGAAATGGAAAACTACGTCCTCTTCTTGATGATCGCCACGCTGACTGTGTTCAGTCCTGGCCCTGGCGTGCTGCTTACACTTAGCAATTCGATCCGGCATGGTGCTTCGGGCGCCACTGCGGGAATATTTGGTATAGCCTCAGCTACGTTTGTGGTCGCCGCCATTTCGGCCAGCAGTCTGGGCGTATTGCTTGCTACCTCCACCGTGGCTTTCACTATCCTCAAACTGATCGGCGCTGCGTACCTGGTCTACCTGGGGCTGAAGCTCTGGCTGTCTCCTGTGGTTAGCCTGGCTCAACCTGAGCCTTCATCGCCACACTGGGGGCGACAGTTTCTTGAAGGCTTCACCCTCCAGCTCACAAATCCAAAAGCTGTCTTTTTCTTTATGGCTGTCTTTCCGCAGTTTGTCGATTTATCCTCGGCTTTCCTTGGTCAGTTCGCACTGCTCGTGACCACCTACAGCGCGCTAGTGGTTGCAATTCACCTGATTTACGCGCGCTCAGCGGGGCTGGCGAAGGCCTGGATCGGTACCCGAAAAGGCGGCCGGGTCGTCAACCGGGTAGGTGGTGGCGCGTTCATCTGCTTCGGAGCTGGGCTGGCAGTGGCGAGCAAATAATTAACACGTGTCGGGGGAGTAGTATGATCTTTCGAATATGGAAGGGTTGGGCATCGAAGGAAAATGCCTCGGATTACGAGACGCTTTTCAGGGATGTAGTGTTGCCCAAAGTGACGGCAGGGATTGACGGTTACAAAGGCGTCAATTTGCTTAGACGCGAAGTGAATGATGAAATCGAATTCACTACGATTTTCCGGTTTGACACGCTTGACGCAATCAAGAGCTTCGCAGGGCCGGACTTCGAGCGAGCCGTTGTTCCTTCAGAGGTAAAAGCGCTGTTGTCTCGTTTCGAAATTGTAGTGCAGCACCACGAGGTCATTTTCTAACCCCTCAAAGCTGCGTTAGATGGGCTGCTGCTCATACATAAACGCCACGTTTGCCAATTGCGGGTACTCATCATCAACTAAAAGTTCAACTGTAGAAAATATCATGCGTCACATTGGAAGCTGCCACTGCGGTGGGGTCGTTATCGAGGTTGAAGCGCCGGCAGAAATCGTAGCCTACGAGTGCAACTGCTCCATGTGCAAGCGCACGGGCTTTCAGCATCTTATCGTCCCCAGTGCCGCCTTCACGCTCGTGCAGGGCGAAGAAGTGCTCTCCCAGTACTCCTTCAACACTGGGGTAGCCAAGCACTGGTTCTGCAGGCACTGCGGTTGCAGACCTTTCTATGTGCCCCGCTCAAACCCGGATGGGTATAGCGTGAATGTTCGCTGTCTCGATAGAGCCACTGTGATTTCACTCTCGGTTGTGCCTTTCGATGGGCAGAACTGGGAGCGGCACGCGCAGGATCTGGCTTACCTTACAGAAAATAGCTAATCGCCTTTGCTCTGTTTTGATCGCTCCACGCGCTTCCTGGCCACTGTCTTGTGCTGCTGCCATCGAGCAGCCGGAAGTTGCGTGTCTTTGCCCTTGGCACGGGTGTCGGCGTAGTAAGGGACATCGGCCCAGCCTACTTCAACGATGACTTCGTCAGCCTCGTTGAGCCAATGCGTCTCGAAGGCCAACTTTCCAGGAGGACCAGAACGCGACAGTCTCACGACTTTTTCCGGGACCCGGAGGGTGATTTCTGCTTCGCTGTCGGGGTCTATGTACTTGAACTCCGGCAGCTTAGCCATCGCACCAGGAATGACCTCGCGACCGTCGTCAGATAGAGACAAGGTTAGGGTTCTGGCGGCGGCATCGTAGCGTGTAGCACGCACGTCACTGATATAATGCAGTGCACGTTCTGCAGTATTCTTCAGGCGCACAACACAACATACATCCGCCTCCACCGACTCCACGCTTTGTACATCTGCCTTCAGAGCATCAGCTTGCTTGTTTTTAGCCATCACACACCTCCTAGTGGTGCAGGGGATCCGAACACCTTATCAATCGCAGTAATACTGTTGAAACGCGCCTGTAGTCTCTCATGCAGCCGCCGCTTACTGGCCTCGGTCTGTAGTAGCGCGTTGTGGCAGAACTCCAGCTCCTTGAGCAATTCATCCGCGGGCAGTGATGCCCACACGCTCGTTAGAGGCAGTTCAGGTAACCACTGCTCAAGCAAGCTTTCGAACAAGCTGCCCACACGCTCTGGCAGATCTTCTACATCCCGATTGTCGGTTACCGCCTCCAACAGCGTTGCGTAGATGCGTACCGGCGCCACCAGCGTCCATTGGATGGTCTCACTCGGCCACGCTCGCTGCTGAAGTAGTTCGAGCAGTGCCTTAGGTACATCGTCGCCCTGCCGCGTGCCGTGTTGCCAGTAAGTGGCTGTGCGCTGCAAAGCGCTCAGTTGCGCGCGAGCCTCACGGTGATCCGGATGTTGATCGATGAAGGCCTGACCCAGCGCCCGTGCATCCATCGGCTGTTTCGCCCGAAGTATCATTAACTTCCAGAAGTCCAGCAACGGTGTGATGTAGCCGGTCAACAGCTGCTCGGAAATCTTTGGCTGGCCTGCTATGAGCGTACAAACCTGGGGTGAGAAGCTGTAATAGTCTCGAAAGAACTGCTCGAAGAAGCTGAAACCAACTTCGGTCTTGCGGACGAAATGGTCTCGAATATGACGCAGGTACTGTACCTGCACTGAGTTGAGGGATCTGGATGCTAGCGTCGCGATGATGCAGCACCCACTGCTGCAGCCTACCTGGCCACAGTGGATATTGGGATCCCGCAGTTCAGCTGCTTCACCCAATCGATTTGCGATATCACTTCGCAGGACATTCTCATCCACAATCGCCGCATTTTCCTCCGGTGACGCAGGATTGCATTGTGCAGTAAGTGCGAGCAGGTTGTTGTTGACGATGCGGAAAGCATGAGAGAACTCATGAAACAGCACCACTGGATTGGATATGGAAAGGTCGATAGTACCGCCCGTGCCATCCCTTGCCACACAGATATTCTGTTGAGTGTCATAGATAACCAGACAATCGTTAGTGGTGTTCAGTGATGCCCCAGGCAGACCACTTCCGGCTGGAGGCAAGGCCGTACCATTGTTCGCGAACGAGGTGCCATCATCGAGCACGAATCCAGACAATCCGGCGATGATGACGATATCCACGTTCTGCGCTCCACCGCCGTAATCCGGTGAAAAGTTGGTGTTGACGAGTGTGTCCAGCCGGTCCTGGGGCGCGCCAGCGACCGTCTGGTTGTAAGTGACCTGCTGCATACCGCCAGCAGGATCGTTCAGTCCGATGCCATCGTCATTGGCAATGATGCCCAGATCCACGAATGCTGCCAGTGGGTCCAGATCATCTGAGCCAATGCCGGATGCACTGTCCAATATGAACATGGCCATGACTCAACCCTCCGGTTTGGGATCGACAGGGGAAGGAAGAGGGCGCCAATCCAGGCCCTCAGGCTGCCGCGGGTCAAATCCAGGGCGACCGCATGGCTCGGGACATTTTTCTTCGGGTTGGCGCTCTGGTGGACAGCACTTCTCAAGCCACTGCTTCAGTTCCAGTTCGCGATCATAATCACCTGCCTCGCAGCAATGGACCCGTGTCATGATGCCCTCGATCTTCAGCGTCGAAGTCAGTGTCTGCTGGTCGAGCCGTAGCTGATGTGCGAGTTTTCGTTTGATGTCGCAAAGCAGCTGATTGTTGTTTACAAGCTCACAGATGATCGTATCGTTCTGCTTACGATGATGATCGAGCAGGTGGATACTCACGATCTGTAGCTGTATCAACGCAAATATGCCCTGCGACAGATTGGCGAATCCGTGATCCAATGTCTGGTCTATTTGCGTGAGCCTGTTGTTGACCTGCTGCAGTTCACTACGGATGTCCTTGGCAACATCATGTGTGTCCGCCGTATTCTGGGCTGTGTTTTCGGTGTGGGTGTTGATCTGGTCAAGCCGCGCATTGATCTGGTCGGCGACGTCCTGAATTGATGGCATATCGTAGTCCTCCGCGAATCGAAAAGCTGGGACGACTCGGTTCTGGCGTCGGCTATTCAGTAACCTGGCCAGCTGAGTATCCCTGCTAACCAGACTAACCAGGCCGTGCAAAACAAACTGCGAAAAATACTGTTGAAATGCTGCGAAAAATTACCGGCGCCCGCATGGGCCGTCGAAGCGGGCAGTGCAGGTAGACCTCGCTGCAAAGCTGCCGGTATATAAGGGAGAGCGCTCCCGGCTCAGCTGCTTTAGACAAAATTAGACTAAGACATATGGACTAGGCCGGCGTAGAGTAGGTGTATCGGTCATTTGTGACTTCGCTCACAAATCCGTATTTTCATGCGGCTCTCCAGATTTGGGCGATTTATCGCCCTTCTTTTTTACGTAATCCCGTCTTACAGACACATCTGCGGTCAATCCTGATACTGCTCTCAATGGCTCCGAACCCGGGTCCAATTCAGCAGTAGTCATGGGGGCAGGCACGTGAAAACATCTATGAGGGTGCATTTTTCGGCGTTGGTCGTTAGGCAGATAGTAAGCGCGATGTGCGTCATCACTGCACTCGCCGGCTGCGGTGGCAAGAGTTCGGACCAGACAAAGCCTTCAGGCTTCGACGCACCAAGAGAGCCTGTGAATCTGGGCGGTGAAGGCGATGTGTTCCAGCCCAACCGGGTGCTCGAAATCGCTGTGTCGATGGATGCAGAAGAATTTGAAGCACTGAAAGCAGAAGGGCGGTCGCTGGCCAGCACCGCTCGCGAATGTCTGACGGATTACGAATACACAGAATACACCGCCAGCGTCACGATAGATGGCGAGCGTATGGAAGAGGTTGTCGTTCGGAAAAAGGGCTATATGGGTTCGCTTAGCCCCAGTCGTCCCTCACTGAAGCTTGATTTCAACAAAAAGTGGGATGGCAGAACCTACCAGAGCCAGACCGGGCTCACGCTCAATAATAACCGTCAGGATCCATCCAACGCCCGACAATGTATGGCCTTCGATATCTTCCGTAAGGCCGGCGTTGCCGCACCCCGCTGTAACTATGCCCGCGTTAGTGTGAATGGCCAGCTACTCGGGATCTTTACCAATGTCGAGCCCATTAAGAAGCCTTTCCTCGAAGCCGCCTTTGGCGATGATGAGGGCAATCTCTACGAAGCGCAGACCGCAGATTTCGGCCAGTGGCTAAGCCGGCGCTTCGAGAAAAAGACGAACGAAAAGGCGAATGATCGCAGCGATCTGCAGGCTGTGAGCGATGCCTTGGCCTTGCCGGACGATCAGCTGATGAACGTGTTGCCGCAGCTGGTGAATATCGATCAGTTCATCCGTTTCTGGGCCATCGAGACCCTGCTCGGTGCCTGGGATTCCGCTTCAGGCAACGCCAATAACTTTCATATTTATCGGAATCCTGCCGACGGTCTGTTCCATTTCATTCCCTGGGGTGCCGACACCGCCTTTCGCGGTGAGCACCCTCTCAAGCCCGGAACCGGTGTGTTGTATCGGAACTTTTCGCTAGCGAAACGGCTCTTCGATATACCAGATTATCGCGCACGTTACGAAGCAGAGCTCAACCAGCTCTTGGCTACCCAGTGGAAGGAAGAAGAGCTGCTGCAATCGCTTGAGAACATTCGTCAACTGACGGGTACTTCTGAACCTGCAGTCTCCAGTTTGAAGAGCTTCATCACTGGCTTGTCATCGGGCAGCACAGCGAGGCCGTCGCGTAGAGTGGCTATTGAGCAGGCCCTCGCAGATGTTCACTCGGCTGCTGCCTTTCCTATCGAAAATGTGGCCCCGGACTGCTCCGAACCTTTCACTACCGCGCTTACCGGTACTGTCTCGGCATCGGGTGGTGTTGATCAGGGCGCTTTCAGTTTCATGCGACCAGATGGCCGACAGGTGAATGCGAGCCTGACCTTTGCGGCCTTCGAGGTAGACAGTCTGTTGCATTCGGTAGACACCGAAACTTCACCCGAGGTCGTGAGTCTACTGATGATCGGCGTGGATGCAGCGGAAGGCTTCAAACCGTACGTGCTGCAGGTGTTCATAGAGGCCTCAGACTATGTACCTGGTACGCATCAGCTTCATGGCTTTGCGACCACTGCCCTGTTATTCGAAGTTGACATGAGCCTGCCGGGTCAGGTCCGGACCCTCGCACTGGCTTCAGGTGGCAGTTTCACCCTGACCCGTGTGGGTACTGGAGCTAAGGCCGGCGATGTAGAACTTACGTTCAACGCCAGTCTCGAATATGGACCTGATGCACTGTGAACATGGCCATCATCTCGGGAACCCTGAATGGCTTCTGCGGGCATTCGTTGAGTGAGCAGGGCAGGGTAGTCCTGATGGACCGGGTCGATATCAAGTTCCTGGTTCCGTTGGCGTTACTCGAGAGCTGCCTGACCGGGCTTCGACAAGAGTTGACGACATTGGACTTGGACGGGCGACGCACGTTCGACTACGACACCCTGTATTTCGACACGCCTGAACGGCGCCTGTTCCTGGATCACCACAACGGCAAGCTCAATCGGTTCAAGGTCCGGCTCAGGCACTACCGTCAGAGCCGGATCACGTTTCTGGAAATAAAGCAGAAAACCAACCGGCTGCGGACCGTCAAGGCGCGTACGCTGCTGTCAGCCGAAGCCTCACCCGCCAGCACCATCTCAACATTTCTGAAGGGGCAACCAGCTTTGCCGGCCGCACGGATGCAGCCGGCTCTTTTTGTTCAATATCAAAGAGCGACGCTTATCAATCCCGCTGGCAGCGAACGAATCACGGTCGATACCGGCCTGGCCTTTCATTCGCCTGATCGGCGCCGCTCGGTTGCGCTGCCTGGAGTTGCCATAGTGGAAATCAAATCCGATCGTCAAGCGGCTCACTCGCCCATGCACGAGCGTTTACTCGAGATGGGCTGTCGTGCCGTACCGTTCAGCAAATACTGCGTTGGCAGTAGCCTGCTATTTGGCACTGAGCTCAAGACGAATCAATTCAAACCTGTTTTGAGGGCCATTCATGGACTCTGCAATTGATCATCATTTTCTGACGCGACTCATCATCAACACGCTCTCCGTTTTCGTTCTGATCCGCTGCTACTACACCGTATCCCGTCATCGGGACAACGCCGCCTCGTTTACCCTTTTCGGGGTCGGCGTTTTCCTGGTGACCGCTCTACTGCATTCGGCTTCCGTGAGCATGGGCTTCGCCTTCGGCTTGTTTGCTGTGTTCTCGATGCTCCGCTACCGCACCGAGGCGCTGGGCATCAAGGAGATGACCTATCTGTTTCTGGTGATCGCAATGGCGCTGCTTGCGGCGGTCGGATCGATGCGGCATATCGAATTGATCGGTCTGAACCTGTTGATGATACTCCTCGCAGTGTTGCTGGAAACACGGCTGCTACTGCCTCGGCACGGTGAAAAGGATGTTGAATACGAGAAGATCGAGAATGTGCATGTGCAACAGCAGGCTGCGCTGATTGACGATCTGCGGCAGCGAACTGGTCTGGATGTGTTTCGTGTCGACGTGCTTTCTATCAGCTATCTACGTGATACCGCCATGCTCCGTATGCATTATCGGCTGGCCTCGAAACATGACCGTTGAGCTGGTGCAGGCAGGATTACTTGGCAGCGCACCGCTGGTGCTTTCACTCGCTTTGATGGTCGCAGCACAGCCAGTCGCTGCGACGCCTCAATTTGACTTCAGCGGGTATGTGGCGGCAGGGATTGATCACTTCGACGGGTTCTACAGCCGCGGTAGCGATCAAAGGACGACGCGAGTGGTGCTGCGCAGTGCGAAGCTCGAACTCGAGGCAAAGTGGGGCACCGGCTGGGCGGCAGAGATCGACGGTAACTATGAGGTCAGACGCGGCGAAGAAGAAGCCGATATCGGCGATGCTTACCTGCAGTATCGAGGTGTGGGACGGGTCACGACCAGGCTTGGGCGCTTCAAGGAACCTTTTGGTCTGGAGCGACTGGCCAGCTATGGCAGCGTAGCGACCAGTGAGCGTTCGCTGGCGACGTCGGCTTTTGCGCCTGGTCGCTCCCAGGGCTTGCTGGTGGGCCAGTACCGCAAACGTTGGACATGGGCCTTGGGGCTCTTCACCAAGAAACCCGAAGGTGAATCGACTCGTGCTGTCACTGGTCGAGTAACGATGGCGCCAATGCGTGGCGAGCAAAGGGTGCTGCATCTGGGGCTGGCTGCTTCGTGGCGTGATCTCGCCGATGCGCAGTTCCAGGTCAGGGAGCGGGGCGAAGTATTCAGCGCCGAGACTATCATTCGCAGCGTACGTATGGAGGCCAGCGATAGCATCTTGCTGGGTATCGAAGCGGCATGGATCTCGGGGCGCCTGTCCCTCACTTCAGAGGCTATTGCAGAGGACGTGACCCGGTCGAACGGCGAGCATTGGCGCTTCAGTGGAGCCTATGTTCAGGCTGCATTTTTTGTGACCGACGACCATCGTGGCTATAGCCGCGGAGAGCTTGATCGCGTAAAGCCCGCGGCCGGATTCGGTGCTGTGGAAGTGGTGGCCCGCTACAGTGCTGTAGATCTTCGCGACAAGGGACTCGGCGCAGAGGCTTCGGTCGGCTTGTTGGGCTTGAATTACTACCTGGGGGAGCATGTCCAGCTTAGGCTCAACTGGTTGCTGCCACAAATCAGTGGTTCAACGCTAACGCCTGAAGAAAGCGGCGAAGCATTCACGCTGCGAACGCTGTTTCTGTTCTAGTCGATGCCTATCGGGTATTCAGTGGCAGGAAGAGGGTGATCTCCGTCCAAGCCCCTGGTTCACTCCGAATGTCCATTCGACCACGATGATGGCGCATGATGGTCTGACAGATGCTGAGGCCAAGTCCCAGGTTTTCCGGCGCATCACTGGTGGAGTAGAATGGGTCCGTCAGCCGCTTGATGTCGGCCGGGGGGATGCCACGGCCGTTGTCTCGAATCGATATTGCCAGGCAGTCGCCCTTGTGAAAGGTACTGATTTCGATGCGCCCCTGCACTTGACGCTGGTTCTGTCTGAGGGCAGAGGCGGCATTCATCAGCAGATTCACGAACACCTGCATCAGCGCCGAGGGATGACAGGCGATAGACGTTCCGACCGGTATCACTACTTTGACATCGATATCGCGGAGCTGCGACTGGCAAAAGCGTAGCGCAGTTTCTGTCAGCGGCCGCAGCTCAGTCTGTTCCAGGTGATTTTCCTGCGCAGGGCGTGAGAAATCGATCAGGTCAGACACGATATCCGCAATGCGCTTCTGGTGCAGTGAGGCATCACCCAAAGCCTCGGTAACCGCTGGGTCTGTACTGACGGCGGTCGCAAAGTCGACTGCCTGGCTGGCGCAGTTGAGCGGGTTCATGATCTCGTGCAACAGACCCTTTGCCATCAGGCTCAAGGCCTGATGTTTCTGCTCCTGGGCCAGGCGGTCTTCAGTGAGCTGCAGCGTTTGAAGGGTTCTCGAAAGCATCCGGTTGCGATCCTTAAGCAGGAATTGCAGTGCGAGCATGTCGCGTAGAAACCGGCGAAAGAAGAAGGCCGACAGTGGCGCGCCTACGATGCACATGAGTACCAGCCAGTTGAACAGAATCCCGAATAGCGTCGAACTGAGTTCGGCTTCGGGCACAGCCAGTGTCGTGGAGACCGTCAACATGCAAAGGTTGATCAGCAATATGATGAAGGTGTGCTTCATCGATAAGGTAATGATGCCAACGGTGCTGATGAAGAAATACAGCCCAACGATTGGTGCCAGCGCCGCGCCGGACTTGATGTAAGACAGATAGCCGAAAACGGCTATGTGAAGGAACACCAGGTAGACAATCAAAGGAGAAGCACGCCGCACAGGTTTCAGGCTATGAGCGCCTAACAGCGCGACCAGTACGCCTGTGTAAAACAGGTGCATGGCTGTCACAGCCGGTGCTGCTGGATCCAGCCAGATTGCCAGCAGGAATAGCAGTGTGCCAACTATCGTCAGCAGCAGCGAAACATCAGCAAACAGGGGGAGAATTCGATAGCGCGTCTGAAAACTGTAGAAGCGTTCGAAGCGGTGCTGGCGGTCTGCGGACAACTGGCGGATCTGCGCCATCCCTGACAGAAGACTCACGGTACGGCTCCGTTGTGGTAGCGCTTCATGAAAAGAATCAGTTCGGGCATGCGCTCGAAGCCAAGCTTTGCAAATATGCGGTCCTTGTAGGAGTGGACAGTCTTGCAGGATACGCCAAGCTGGTCGGCAATCTCTTTGATGCAGACGCGACTGGCTATGAGCTGGGCTACTTCACGCTCACGACCTGACAGCCCATCGAAAGCTCTGGCCGCACCTGACTCTTCGGAGTCAGTTCGCTGCCAGCTGCCAACATAGACCTGGCCATTACGAATGTAATAGAGCGTCTTGAGCAGGTCCTGCATCGCCTGCTGTTTGGATACCACGGCCTTGATACCGGCGTCGAGATAGATCGCCAGGCGGCCTGGACTAACCTGAGTCTCGGCTATCAGCAGGATGGACAGGGTAGGGCTCAGATTGAGTGCATGTTCAGCGATAGTCAGACCATCGTTGTCGCGCAGGTTTTCTTCGATGACCAGCACCCCGGGTGCGGCTGCAGCCAGTCGCTGCAGCGTGTCAGCGCCGGAGTCCGACTCACCAACCAGGTCAATATCGTCCTGAAGCAGCAGGTGAAACAGCAAACTATCTCTGAACAGGCGCTGGCCGAGGGTCAGATACAGGCGCAGCTTACGCGCCGCCACAGCCATTACAGGAACGCCCAGGCAGCTGGCAAGCGAAGCGTCAAAGCGAAGACTTGCTTTCTACCCTCGATTTTTAGCTCGCAGTCAAGACGTGCGCATAGCACGTGCAGCAACAGAAAGGCGACCTGTTGTTCCAGCAACGGGCGGGACATTCGGGATAGCGGGGCAAGTAAATGCGTGTACATGTGCAAGTCTACAGAGAGCACAGCCACATTCGGGTCGGCCCGGGTAATGGCCAGATCGTGCCAGCTCCGACCTGAGGCGATGAGCAGCGTTGTCAGCGCCCGAGCGAGGGCGGCTATTAAGGTCTGTGGCTCACCTGATTCGTCAGCCGTATCTGCCAGGGCCTGCATTTCATATTGAAGCGGCTGAAAACCGTGGACCAAGGTTCCAGGCACCCGTTTCATCTGCGCCAGGCGATGATGGACGAGATCACTGAACTGATCTGTCAGCGTATGCTCCAGGTCGGTCTCCATGCTAGCCCGGAGATGTGCGGCACTGGCAGGCAGGGCCTGAATCGCTTGCAGTGATTTCAGATAGCAGTTCATCACCGGTCGACCAGCGGCTTCATCTACAGCCGCCTCAATCGTCATAAGCCGTTTTATCCGATGGTCGTAGATTGACCTGAACTGTTCGTCGAGACGAGCCCTGTCCTTGTCCCGCTCGTTAACCAGCTCGTTGTGACGGACCAGCGCCTCACGGAAAAGCGGTAGGCAATCAGCCGCCCGCCACGGTTTCTTCTGGTAGCGAAAGATTTCGCCCTCATTAATGGCATCAATGGCCACGGCCACTTCACCGTAAGCGGAGGTGAGAATGCGTACGGTACATGGGTGAGACTGCCTCAGCGTGTCGAGCAGCTCCTTGCCGAGCATCCCGGGCATTCGCTGATCTGTCATGATCACGGCAATGCGGCTCCCTTGCTCACGCATCAGGGTAAGCGCCGCCTCAGCGTGCTCAGCGCACAGGACCTGAAACTCGTTCTGCATGAGTTCGAGCTGGCGAGCCAGGTATTTGGTGGCTGCCGGCTCATCATCCACGACCAGTACAGCGGGCATCGTTGCCGATGAGCGAGCACCTGTCCCCGGTTCGACTGGCGCCGAGCGCGCAGACAGCGCTGCTCTCAGGACATGCGAACGAATGAGTTCAGGGTTGATGGGCTGCTCGAAACACCGGTCGACGAGCCCCTGGTCCAACAGGTTAACCAGCAGACTCAGCGGGATGCTGTCGCCGAGCAGTACCTTGAGAATATCGGCGCTATCTCTGGCCTTTTTCAGCAGGGGGTACGCCGTTCCGGCTGGTGGAGTGTCCAGCAGCATGAAGAGTGCGGCAGGCGCAGGATCAAGCGCTCCAAGCGCTTCGATGGCGGAATCATCTGAGCGATAAGCAGCGATCTGAAAATCGTCGCCGAAGGTGGCTTCAAACTGGTCGCGCGCCTCCTCATTCTCGTAACGCAGAAGGATCAGCGGCCTATCGGCGATGCTCATGATGATTTGCTTTCCTGACAAGACTTATATGGGAAGCTTAGCAAGACCTGAGCAGAGAGGTGTAGGATCTTCCTACAAGGCGTCAAGGACGCAGGAATGCCCGTACTAGATGAGCATCGCTTCAAGCGATGCTCAGCGTGCCATCAATAAGCGAATACGGGGTAAAGACTCAGCTTCGCTGCGACATTTTCATCGTGCGCCGGAACGATTGTGAGCTTGCTATCTTTAGCCGCCAGCGCGTTGATATGTTCGATATGCACCTGATTCTGTTCCCGGTTCCAGTCGATACCGGCGAGCCATTGCACCATCGCAGGCCGCGGCGCCCTGCGTTCGATGCCTTCTGCGGTCCAAGTCGTATCGCCGATAAAAAACAGCCGATTCCCTGACGCCAGATTCAGGAACACGCCAACCTGACCAGACGTATGGCCAGCCAAGGACACCATGACTACCGTACCGTCACTGAAGACATCCTTGCTCTTGTCGAATCCCTCGTAGGGCTCGTCGTCGAACCGTACGAATTCCCAGTCGATGGCGGGACTATCGAACTGACTGCGCAGGAATGCAGGTGCTTTGCCTTCATGAACCGCGAAATTGTGCTCTTCCGCCGTTACCCACACTGGCACGGACGGGAGGTCCTCAAGGCCACTCACATGGTCCCAGTGCATATGGGTCGGAATGATTCCCCGCAATCGGGCGAAATCGTACTGACTGGCTTCAAGCTGATCGATTAATGGGTAAACGTCTGCGTAAGCGAGCAGTTGGCGGTGCATCCACGACATCTCTTCAACCTGTGCGTCGACATTTCTACCAAGGCCGGTGTCGATTAGAAGATCGCCCTTCGGATGTTGTATCAGCACGACGTTGTGTTGCAGCTGTCGATCCTTGAACCAACCGCCGCCGCTCACCACAAGCATTTCCTTGGCGTCGGTGGAGCGAGCGGTCTTAATCACACTGTAGCCGACGGTGGCTGGCATATCAGCTCGCGCGGTGGTCTTGTCAGCATGTGAAAGGCCCCCGCTCAGCACCGTAACTGCCAGCGTCGTCATCAGCAATGCGCCTCGCAGAGATGGCGGCAGCTGAGAAGATTTCATTCGTCGAGTCATGGTGTTGTCCTAATCGTGTGCTGCGGAGCACTAAATTTCGATTTCAGCTGGCGCAAGTAGTTCAAGGGTTCGATGCTAGGCTCTGACGAAGGATAGGTACAATAGTTTTTCTTTGGATATAACCCTCCTGCATGCGCAGGAAGCCTCACACCCGTCCGCCCAGCCGGACAGCGCATTCGAGTATTCCCAGGTAGATTGACCCGTTTTCCGGACACGGGCGCAGGGGTCTTTCTCCCCGTTTTTCAGCTTAATCAGATCATCCCATACGAATTAATGCTTACTGGCACGGCGCGTGCTCTGGTCACCCCTGCGAACTGCAACGCATGGCTGCGTTACACCATAAAAACAACACCGTGTTCGAGGACACTCTATGCAAAAGCTCGTGCTTTTTGCCCTTGCCGGGGCGACTACGCTTTCTGTTTCTGTCTATGCACATAGCGACAGGGATCGGGGATTTCACAAGCGCCCGCACTTCCTCCAGGGCCAGATTCACCACACTCGCTACGTTGGCGCCAGCAACGATCTGTTGACTGGCGGGCTAGGCGCGTCAGGTCTCGCCAGTGCCACGCCACCCGCATTCGTCGATCCGCTCAATCCCACGGCGGAAGAGCTGCGGACACTGGCGATCTATAACAATTACCGCGCCTTGGTTGATACCGCAGCTGGTGGCGGCTTTGGACAGTTCTTTGGACCGCAGGTCGATGCCGGTAACGACGGACGCATTCCGGGACACGAATTTCTTGCCTACCTCACCACGACAGGAACCGGCAAGACTACTGCGATGGTGCAGATCCCCGATAGCTTCGATCCCAACGATCCCTGCATGGTCACTGCTCCGTCCTCAGGGTCTCGTGGCATCTATGGCGCCATCGGCACCGCGGGGGAGTGGGGGCTGAAGAAAGGCTGCGCGGTGGTCTATACCGATAAGGGCACAGGTACTGGATCTCATGACCTGACAGGCAACACCGCCCAGCTTATCGATGGCCGATTGACCACGGCTCGAGGTGCACGCGTGCAGTTCCGGGCCGATCTTCACCCCCGCGAGCGGCGTCAGTTCAACGCCGAATATCCGAATCGCTTCGCTTTCAAGCATGCGCACTCTCGCAACAATCCAGAAGCCGATTGGGGCCAGCATGTGCTGCAGTCCATCGAGTTCGGCTTCTACGTGCTTAACAGGGCTTATAGAAGATCTGCCTCTTTCACACCCGAAAATACCCTGGTTATCGCCTCCAGCGTGTCCAATGGTGGTGGCGCCTCAGTTCGTGCGGCCGAGCAGGATACTCGTGGCCTCATCGACGGCGTTGCGGTTTCCGAGCCCAACGTGAACCCCACCGTCCTTGAGGGTATGACCATTCGGCAAGGCGAGGCAGCACCAATCAGCGCCCATAGCCGCAGCCTCTATGATTACACTACGGCACTTGCGGTGTATCAGGGTTGCGCCAACCTCGCACCGGAGAACGCCTCGGCGCCGCTGAATGCCGTCTTCAACAAGACGGATGTCGACACGAACATCTGTAGATCCCTCTCGGAAAAAGGTCTCGTCGCCGGCTCGAGTCTGGCCGAATGGGCCAGCGACGCTCAGCGTATCCTTAATGAGGAATTCGCTTTACAACCTGAGCAGAACGCCCTTGCGCCATTGCACTTCGGGATCAACGTGCCTCAAAGCATTGCAGTAACCTACGCCAACAGCTACGGCCGATTTGGTGTTGAAGATCGGAACTGTGAGTTGTCCATGGCGGCTGCGGACAGTTCAGGTTTGCCCGCGCCCCTGTCCGACCTGCAGCAAGCCGCACTGTTCTCCACCAGTAATGGCATTCCCCCGACCGGCGGCGTTAGCCTGATATACGATAATGCCAGCGGTGGTCCGACGAATCTTCCCTTGAGCGTATCCCCAAGCACGGGAGTTCAGGACTACGGTCTCGATGCTCTCCTATGCCTGCGCAGTCTCGCCAGTGGCACTAATACAGCTACCGGAATAAAGCTGCGGGGCAAGCAGGCTGCACAGGCACGAGCAGTCGCCAAAGGCATCGAGGCCGTCCGCGCCAGCGGTGACCTGAATGGGAAACCAGCCATCTTCGTCACCGGGCGGGCAGATGCCGTTCTGCCGATCAATCACACCTCACGGCCCTATTTCGGACTCAATCGGAGTATCGAAGGCGAGGCGAGTGGCTTGCGCTACTATGAGGTCCTCAACGCCCACCATCTGGATGCCCTGAACGGTTTTCCCGGCCTGAATGAACGGTATGTGCCGCTGCACTATTACTACTTCCAGGCCCTGGACCTGATGTATGCCCATCTCAAGACGCAGAAGGCGCTGCCGCCAAGCCAGGTGATCAGGACAACCCCGCGCGGTACAGGCGCGCCAGCGCTGAGTCAGGAAAACCTCCCAGAGATCGCCATTCAACCTGCCGAATTCGACCGGATCGTCTTCGGTGATAACCAGGTTCAAATTCCAGAATAGGGCAAGGAGAACACCATGTTGAATCGAATTTTCCTCGCGTTTCTTGCGGGGGCATTGATCGCACTATCAAGTCTGACTCAGGCAGGTACGCTGACCTCGGACACACTGTCCGCCGGCAGTCACCCTGGCTCCCGGGCTCGTCAATATCAGGTCTATATTCCCGACAATCTCACTACACCGGCGCCCATGGTCATGGCCCTCCATGGCTGCAAACAAAATCAGTCGAATGTCATGGAGCAGTGGGGGCTGCGCGCAGCTGCCGACCGATACGGCTTCATTCTTGTGGCGCCTTTCATCACCAGCTACGACGGACTGCGCAATGAAAATTGCTGGGGCTTCTGGTTTGACCAGCACCGCCACGAAGGGTCAGGTGAGCCCGAAGATCTGTTCCGCCTGGGGCAGCATGTCGAAGGTCAGTACAGCGTTGATCCTGCCCGTCGTTATATCACCGGCCTTTCGTCTGGTGGTGCGATGGCCGCTGTTGCAGCGGTCACTCATAACGAATACTGGGCAGCAGCAGCCTCGGCCTCGGGCCTGCCATATGGTGAAGACGCAGCGTCGGTCTCGCTGTCTGGTCAGTGTCCAGGCAATGCCACTTTTCATAGTGTCAGTCGCGTCGCTACCGACATGGAAGCCGAACTGGACGATGCCTATCCCATTCCGCTAATGGTCCTTCAGAACGAGCACGACTGTACCGTTGTGCAACCGGCTGGTCGCAATCTTCGTGATGCGCATCTGCGAGTCTTCGGAGATGAGGGTCGGGATACGCCAATCACCTCCAGGCTCTCTGAAAGCGACTGCACGCCCTTCTATCAGAACGATTATTCGTGCCTTCATACCCGCTATGGCAATAGTAATGGCCGCTCGGTAGTCGAGACCGTCTTCTATGATGGACCGCTTGCCACGGCCAATGCGACCGATACCAACCACGGTCACTACTGGATCGGCGGCAGCGATGGCAGCGAGGGCGCGTGGGCCGTGCGCAAGGGGCCTGCTTATCCGGACATCATCTGGGATTTCTTCGATCGTCACCCAAGTGCACCGTCTATTCCCAATGGTCAGCCTGCGATGGTCCTTCTCGGCGACAATCCACTTGATATCGAGCTCAATGCGAACTTCGTGGACCCCGGTGCGACCGCTACAGACCCTGAAGATGGCAGTCTTGCGGTCGTTGCCAATTGCGATGACGTCAATACCTCTCAGGCTGGCGAATACATCTGCCAATATCAGGCTGAGGACTCAGATGCCAATATCGTTGTGCGTAGCAGGACGGTGCGGGTCATCGATCCCAATGCGCCGACAGCCTCCTGTGCCACAGAAACAGCATCGCCACAGGCACACATCGCAGCCAGCCGCGCCGTGGCCGGAGGCAGCTGGAATCTGCGAGCACTTTCCCTGACGGACCGCCAGGACATTGGCGCTTCATACGATGGCTGGTCCTCGGTGACCTTGTATGAGGGTGAGCCCGGCGCCTGGTTCGCCGCTGAACCCGAGGTGTGCAGAACCGGCGGCGATGGTGGCGGCGAAGCTCAACCTTGTGTCGAATGGTACGGTACCAACCTCCAGCACAATAGTGCAGGCAGGGCGTACTACCAGATGGGTTACTACTCGGTAGGCGGAAACGATTTCCTCGGTTCAGTGTCGGGTAGTTACAGCTGGATCAATCAGACGGTGAGTGGCGTCTATGATGCGGGTCGGTGCCCTTAGTAATTGTCGAAGCAGCTGAGTGCCTGTCCATCACGACATCGTTTGCTAGCGCAGATGTCGTGATGGGCGTGCCAAGGCGCTTGTTCAATCGCTGCAATCGCCTTGCAAGGTCAGGATAAGACGACGAGCGCCACCATCGTCGCGGTGCTCTCCCAGGTAGATGCCTTGCCATGTGCCCATTTTCAACCGGCCATTACAGACTGGAATGCTGACCGAGCTTCCGAGCAGACTGGCCTTGATATGAGCAGGCATATCGTCAGGGCCTTCCTGTGTATGCCGGAAAAAATGCGAGCCATCAGGCACGTTCTGATTGAAGAATCGCTCAAAATCTCCCCTCACTGTCGGATCGGCATTTTCATTAAGTGTCAGCGAGGCTGAAGTATGCTGGATGAAGACATGCAGCAAGCCGGTCGTGACCTTGCCCAACTGCGACAAGGCATTCTCCACTTCATCGGTAATGAGATGGAAGCCGCGCTGCCTGGGTTTGAGAGTAAGCTCTGTTTGAATCCACATATGGCAGCATACGGATCTGATTGAAAGGTGGTGCAAAATGGGAAGCGGGTTAACAAGGCATAGAGGCGTCTAGAAAGCCGCTGCAGTGTACAAGGGCTGCTTCCGCCTTTGCTGGCAGTACAGTGATAACGCCCCGCATTTGGCTATCGTGCTCAGTCTGTGGACATGTGTAGATAAACTCACCTGTGCGTGGGAAGTGGACCAGGATTTCACGGGTCACGCCTGCTGGGACGGTGAGTAAAGGAAGATCATCTACCGGCTTCACGAGAGGCGAGGCTGCGTCGGCTGAGCCAGGTAGTTCATGATCGTGGCTACCACCGCTCGAGCTCGTGGCGTCTTCAGAATCGCTTGCTGTGTTGGCAGAGAGCGCGCCACGCTCACCCACTACAAAACCATGATCCAGGCGACTGCGATTCGTGATGACGAAACGAATAGTTTGTCCAGCATGAACCGGGCCGCGCTCACCGTCGAACTGATTATCATCCATAGCGAGTCGAATCGTCCGGTCATGGCGTGCGGAGCCGAACAGAGGGTCAGCCGTTTCAGGCTGTGCGGCCTCAACGCCATAGGCGACGAATATCGATAAAACAGCTGCTGTGGCGAGACATGTCGACGCAAAATATTTCATTAGAGCGTAGACCTCATGAAAGTTAGATTGTTCTATCTTAATGTATCATCGAGTTTCTGTCTGCTGAGACCCCTCCTTACGCCCACGCTATCTATCTCACTAAGCCAGCCGTACCACTTTTAAAGTGGTGGGCTGTCCGTCCAGCCTACAATCCTGCCGCGCGCGTCTCGCTTGAAGGTGCGGGAGCGATAGCCCGGCGCCTGTGCCAGCTTTCTCATGCCTATCACACTTCTTACCGGAATGTCCTTGAGCAGCTGATTCATGAGCCAGACCGGGATATTGCCAGAAGGATCAAAATGCTGTTCGGATTTAAGCAAGGTGCTCGAAGCGGACAGTGGCTCAAAGTGGTAGAAGCCTTGAGCGGCTGATACACGGATGTTGTCCGTTGATGGCAGCGCTCTGCTCTGATTGATAAGCTCAACGTGGAAACCCCCAGTGGCCGTTTCTTCGGTCCTGAACTTCAGAACCATATCTCGATCCGTGACGGGCCAGGGCATGTCGCTAATCTGGTAGGCTGTGAAATCATAGAAGCCTTTGGTGCTTACAAGCTCGGCGCGGGAGCAGTTATGGACCCATTGCGGATATTGCTGCACATCTGCAAACACGGCCATGACGGCACTTACTGGCGCTTCGATGACCGCCTCTATGCGCACGGCCTTTACGGCCGAGTCCGGCATATCAAAAGTTTCGAAGTGAATGGCGTCGCCGGGCTCCGAAGCGTTCGCACCCCTTGCAACCGTGCCTATAAGGCCGAGCGTGAAAGCTGCCCTGCATAGGGTGTTCGTGGATAACCCGGAACCGATCATGATGCTTACTTCCCTGACGAGGCTTGTTCAGTAAGCTTAACAAGGTTGAAGTCTACTGCTGTGAGAGCTTCCTACAGCTGTTGAGGTATGCTGGAGGGCAGCCAGCCAGGATGCGACGACCCACGCGAGCCAATAGGACTTCCTTTAAAATCGGCTGCGATGAGCTCACATAGGATCGCAGCGCTGAGTTCGAAACAGCTGGTCAGTTGAAGTGCTTCGATAGTACTCTTTCAGTTGACCGCTATTCGATGAAACCGTCAGCGGAGTCCGTGACGAGACCGGCGCTTCAACAGTGTCTCGTCGTTGTTCGATGACGACATCAGGACACTTGCCCCATGATCAAGCGCACGATCAAGCCGCCTTTCAAGCTCATAACTACCTGCTCACTTGCGCTCTTGTCGCTGCTCCTCCCTGCTCAAGCATCGGAGATACCGCAGCCTGAAGCGGCCCCTTCAGGTTCTGTGAGCGACGTCATATTCGCCGACTGGATCGAAGCCCTCCCGCCGTTCGCCGCATCGACTGATGCGGCCGACGGCCGACAGGGACTTATCAGAGACATCGGTCATCTGCTTGCTGACGCTCTCGACAAGAAGGCTGTGTTCAGACCGCTACCCGGGGGCCGTATTCAGGTGGAGTTGATTGCAGGACGCGTCGACTTCAATTGTCTGACGTCTCCTGCGTGGTGGGCCCAGCCGACCGAAGTGCACTGGACAATGCCACTGTTCAAGGGGGGCGAGGGGCCTATCATGCGTGCAGATATGGCTGATGCGGTCACGACCATCGATGACCTGGCCGGGAAGACTGTGAGCCTGTACAGCAAATTCAAGTATCACGGGCCACTCAAGCAGCTTATGGACGAAGAGCGGGTCAAAGTGCTCAGGGTGAACAGCATCGAAAAGGCGCTTTCACTACTCCGGCTTGGCCGCACAGACGCGCATATTGAGTTCACCAGCGTCTCATTCCATCTTCTTGAAGATCCTGTCTACAGGAAAATTTTCAAGGTGGCGCCGCTGCGTACAGATACCTTTGAGTACTCATGTGCTGTTGCCGACCGGTTCATACCGTACCTTGATACGATCAATGCCTCCATCAGGCGTGCGCAAGAGAATGGGGAAATCGCGAACCTGCTACGCCGCTACAATTTTCCCAACTCGGAACTGTTGCCGGTATCCGCCCTGAATACCCGCTGGTCGGAGGCCCGGCAGTGGGCGCCGGATGAGATAGCCTGGACTGCCACAAGTGAGGTACCGTGAAACCTGTTACCAAGAAACCCTGCATCGATATCTGCGAATTCGACAAGCAGGCCGTATGTAAGGCCTGTGGTCGCACGAAGCAGGAAAAGAAAGCTTGGAAACAGTTTTCAGATGACGAGAAGCAGGCGGTCTGGGATCGAGTGCTGGTGTCTCACGGTTCTGGCAAGGGCAAGGATGCACGAAATTTGCGGGCGCTATACGAGAAAGCCATAGCCAGGAAGGACAAGAAGCGTAAGAACGAAGACCGGTAAAGCTGTCTGCTTCGCTGTCATTTGGGCCAGGGGTCGGCCCAGGCATCCAGCTTGTTAAGACCGTCTAGCCACTGGACGACATTGGGAAACTGCTCCAGCGGCATATGAGCCTCGCGCCAATAACAGGCCATTGAAGCCAGCGAAAAATCTGCAATAGTCAGTCGATTACAGGCGACGAACTCCCGCCCATCCATGTGCGCCTCCAGAATGCTCGCGTATTTTTCGAATTCCCCACGCTTTGCCTCGAGCTTATCGACATTGGGGGCACCCATGCCAAACATCGGTTTGATCACATACTCGAAGTAAAAATGCCCAACTACCGGAGACCAATGGCCCTCGTTCCAGCCGAGCCATTTGAGCATTTCGACCTGTTCAGAAGGATTGCTGACTGGCCACATATCTGAGCCTGCCTGGACGCATAAATGCGCCATAATGGCGGACGACTCCCAGAGTACAAGCTCGCCGTCAACGAGCGTTGGCGCCTTGAGATTTGGATTGAGCGAAGCATAGTGAGGCGCCTGTAACGCCCCCTTCGCAACATCGAGCCAAATGTATTCGGCTTCGATGCCGAGATGCTTCGCCAGTGCCACGACTCGACGTGGCGCCTGGGCCTTGAACCAATAGATCTTCATACCTGCGCTCCCCTTAAGATAATCATCACCTTCAGGAGCTATTTAATCATAGTCGGGCAGGGTGGGGGATACTGTCGTCGGCCGCCTTCAGGCCGCGTTGATGTCGAAGCGTCGGGCGCTGGCTCGGGCACGCTCTGCAAGCTGCACAAGTTGCTTCGCTATTGACTGTGCGGTGTCGGCTTCACGCAAGGTGGACTCCGTCAGGTCTGCGAGCACGGTAATGTTTCGTGAAATATCTACCGAAACACTCGTCTGTTCCTCGGCAGCCGTCGCGACCTGTTCTGCCAGCTGATCTACTTCGTTGACCTGCTGGCCAAGGCTGCCCAGACGCTCTCGGGCAGTCGTGAAGAGAGCCGTACTTTCTGCCGAATTAGTCTGACTTGACCTCATGAACTCGACAGTGCCTTTCGCGCCTGCCTGAACCTTGGCGATGATACTCTCAATTTCCTGGGTTGAATCCTGAGTCTTCTGCGCCAGTGACCTTACTTCATCAGCGACTACAGCGAATCCACGGCCCTGCTCGCCAGCGCGTGCGGCCTCGATAGCGGCATTGAGTGCCAACAGGTTCGTTTGCTCGGCGATACCGCGAATGACATTGATGACCTTGCCGACATTCTTGGTGTCCTCAGAAAAACTGTCGACCATGTTTGAAGTTTGCTGGATCTGGTCGGCCAGCCGCTCCATCGCGGTATTCGCCCTGGCCATTGTGGCACTGGCGTCGCTGGTGTCGGCATTGGCCTGCCTGGTCACCCTGGCGGTGCTATGGGCATGTGTGGCTACTTCATGGGCGCTATGAGACATTTCCTGCATGGCGGTCGCCATCTGGTCTGTTCTGTCGCGCGCAGATGTCGCCTGCTCCGCCAGACGGTTGGCGGTCTCATCAAGTGATCGGGAAGCGGCCTGCATGGCGGTATCGGTTTCCCCCATTTGCTGGCCAACCTCGAAAAGAAAGGTTTGAAGTGTTCGTGCGGAATCTGCCAGCTGACCTAACTCATCACGCTGTACGATATCGATATTCCCGGTGAGTCGGCCCTGGCTTAACTCGATAATCCTGCTGACGAGGTATCTGCTCGGCGTCACGAGCGCGCGATTGACGGTGAAGAGAACCAGCGCAGCACTCATGATGATTATGGCGATGAGGACCATACCTGAAGTCCACAGATCTGATTGAGTATTTGTGATGATCGAGCCGGCCTGTTGCCGCGCGCGCTCCGTCAGAAGGGTGTTGGCCTGGTCGAGGTGTTCAGCAGGCGCCCGATCAATTCCTTTGACAGCGAGATCACCAGCTGCAGAGTCGTAGCCGCTACTGACGAAGGCCTCGTAGCCTTTTCTGTAGGCTTTACCCATCACGTCATGCGCTTCCAGGAAAGCGATTGCGCTTTCCCGCGCAGGAGAGGGTGGCAGTGTATCCGCAAGTGACTGCGCGCCTTTCCTCACTTCTGCCTCTTTGGCCTGAAACTGACTCCAGTACTTTTCTCTGGCCGCGTCCTCTCGACCTCTCAGTAGAACGTTCTTCCACTCCTGCACCTGGGTCTTGAAATCCGCCAGAGCAATCTGCGCCTGACGAGCCTGCTCGATATCATTTTCGATCAACGTTTCGATCTCTCCCATTGCGTGATTGGCAGTCGAAACATTGTAAAAAGCAGCCGCAAGACTGATGGCTGTCGATGCGGCAACAATTGCGAGCAATTTATTCATCAAACTACGGCTGAGCCAGTGCATATCTGTGTCCGGGGGGATAAAAAATGTTCTATAAATATAGAAGCATTTCATCATTCTGCTGTGGTTAATTTGTAACCAGCTCCGACTTGTTCTATAGAGGCGAGACGATATGGCTACGCTCACCATCCTTGCCAGTTTCCTGCTGATGCTTGCACTGGTGTTGCTGTGGCTCGTCTGGCTTGAACATAGGCGAGCTAGAAAGGCTCTGGAATTAGCCAGCATCGAGCGCGAGTACGGACTCCGTCCGCGCGCTTCCCGCCGATGGACAATCGAGGAACTTATCAAGGGAGCCAAGGGTCAGCGAGGCGAGCCCATTTTCGTGGTGCCGGTAGCTGAGTTCCGCAGAGTCAATATCGATGTGGCCGGCTCCATGCAGCGGGTGCTCATCTTCCAGGCTGTTCGACGAGAAGGGTGAACCGGTGCCGCCGCGTGCACACACTGGATTCCAGCCTTCACCCTTCGCAAATGTCATCAAGGCCCAGCAGAAAATCACAGATGCTGCGCGGTCTTCGAAAGATTGATATCTTCGTCGTATTCAGGAGGTATCATGCGGATAATTATTCTCTCAGCCTTGGTCGTGTTGAGCTCGGCCTGCGCGACCCATCAGGACTCTTCATCTGGCACGAGCGTTGCCAAAAGCCCGGGTGGCAACGCGTTGGTCGGCGAGAACCTGCTCCAGCCAATGCCGATGCCTGGTGGACCATGGATCAGCTATTCAAGAGAGCAGGGCGGGGTGTCCCAGCAGATGTGGACCGCCAGCGAAGGCGCCGATGTTTTCAGAAGCAGCATCTATCTTGGCGCGTCAGAGACCAGTGTAGAGCTGGCAAAAGCCACTGATGACCAGGCTGGCGCCCAGAAGTGCGAAAGCTTCGGGTCGTCCAATGCCTCACCGAGGCTGGAAAACGGCTATAGAACTATTCTCTGGATATCGTCCTGCCAGCTGAGTGACGGCAGCGAGCGTCATTTGCTCAACAAAGTGATATCAGGCAAGGAAGCGTTGTACCACTTTGCCCGTAGCTGGACGGAACGACCGTCACCTGAACAGCTCAAGACCTGGAAGAATTACATGGCTACCGTGAAGCTGTGTGATACGGCGATCGAGGGCGAGAAAGCCTGTGACTGAAACCGTATTGGACGCGTAACTTGATCAGTGAAAAGGAGTTCGTCAGGTTCAGTAAGTTCCTCAGCCTGGTACTTCGGCATCGCCCGGAACTCATTGGTCTCCGGCTCGATGCGCAGGGTTGGGCCGATGTGGACGAACTTATCGAGAAGGCTGCCACTGCCGGGCGAGTCACAGTATTGGATCGAGCTACGCTTCTAGCCATTGTGTCTGGCAGTGACAAGCAGCGGTTTGCGCTCTCATCCGACGGTCTGCGAATCAGAGCCAGTCAGGGCCACTCGGTATCGGTCGATCTTCAACTGTCTCCCAAGGCACCGCCCGCCCAGCTTTATCACGGCACCGCCTCGCGCTATCTGAAAGCCATTTTTCAGACAGGACTGAAACCGCAGCGCCGGCAGTACGTGCATCTTTCGGCTGATCCCGAGACCGCGACAGCAGTCGGCACCCGCCACGGCTTTCCCGCAGTACTCATCGTCGATGCGAGCCGCATGGCGCAAGATGGCTTCACTTTCTATCAGGCTGACAATGGTGTATGGCTCACTGAGCAGGTGCCGGTTCGTTATCTATCCAGACACTGAAATTCAGTCGTGCTCGCCGACCATCATTTATCGAGGGTTAGCGCTTGAATGCTTCAGTAACTCATGAACGCGCGCGTTATTGATCGCCGTGGAAAGTGAGGCCACGTAGCGTCTGATCCGGGCAAGATCCGTCTCGTCCAGATCAAAGAATCGTTCGGCGCGAAAGAAGCTGATGACCCCGATGGTATCGTTCTGGATAATCAGCGGAAGGGCCAGGTAGGCAGAGAATGGCTTTATGTTGTACATGCGCCAATCTGTCTCCGTGAAAGGGTCATTCGGAGAAATTCGTGGGAAGTAGAAGGTGTCGCCTGTAGCGAATGTATAGGAGGACGCACTGTCATCCCTTCGTGTGGTGATCTCCAGACTGCACCACTGCTCCAGGAGCTCATTGGTGATGACGTCGCCGTAGACCTTGTGAATATTCAGGAGGTTTCTCTCGTTGTCGACAAGCTGGATACCTACTGCATCGAATTCGAAGATATCCTTCAGCCCCTGCGAGATAGCGGCAAATACTGCGTCCAGGTCCAGGGTGGACGCAGTGGTCAAGATAACCTGATTCAGGTGAGCTATCTCCCGCTCTCTTGCTCGACTTTGCTCAAGCGCATAACGGGTCTTTCTGACCAGATAGGCATTGTTGATCGTCGTTGCGATAGCAGAGACGTAGCGTCCGATGCGGTAGACATCCTGTCGACGGAGCGCGAAGGGCTCCAGCGTATTTACAAAGTTTATGATGCCGATGACCTTTTCCTGAACCTCCAGCGGGAAGATCGCGATACCCTTGTGGGGATTCCATTCGAACATTTGAAGATCGCGTTCTGAATACTGGGCCAGTAGCTCTGGGCTGATTCTGTTGACGATCTTGGGCTCACTATCAAGGAAGCTTTTCACGAAGTAGACGTCTTCCCAGTCGATCGACAGGGGATAGGCCTCGAAAATCTCCCTCAGCTTGTCGGTAACGCCTTCACCATACCAGTGTGTGACCTCCAGCGAGCCTGTTTCAGCGTTGTATAGGAAAATCGATATCTGATCGAAGCTGAAGACGCGTCGAAGCGCGTCCATTACTTTTTCGACGACTTCGTCAAGGTTGAGTGTAGTGTTGATGGCAAGCAGGAGGGCATTGATGTCTACCAGTTCCTGGCGCTGAGCATCACTGTCGAGTGACAACTGATAGCGAAGTTCGTGAAGCTCTCGAATCAGTTGGTCTTTAGTCTTCTGAGCATCATTCATGGATGACGAAAGGTCCTCTGCTTGGGGCCAGGCGGCGGTCAGGTCGTCAGTGTAGCCTATCCTGCAGACGGCCAAGCTGCCGAGACTGTGACTTTTGTCACCTGAAAGAAGTGCGCTCCGTCGCAACTAGACCTTTTCTGTCAGAAGGTTAATGTTTTGTAGTGTCATGTATTGCAAACTTCTGTGATGAATCGAATCAATCCCGGCTTGCCGCGTACGGCCGGACCGCCGCGCTGGAAGCTGTGTTAGGTCATTGAAATGTCCCAGGCCCTCCGAAAGGCGATCATCTACACATCCCCAGCTCGCTCACTCTATGTGGGTCGGGTTGAATCGATATTCCGGCGCACGAATGTCGTTTCCACGCTGCTCGTGTCGCTCGATGATGAGCTGCAGCTGGTCGACGGTAGCAGCAGACAGATTCATTCGGGCACGAGTTTTCTGATTCCTGCTGGCATGGATGTCACCATCAATACCCAGGGTGCGCGGGTGGCGATGAGCTTCCTCGACGATATGGACGCTGACTTGGGGCGCCTGATACCTCGTATGAAGAGCGAAGTAGCCTTTGGCTCCAATCGTCTCTTCACAGGTATTGAGCATGAGCAGTCGATCATTCGTGATGCCGAGTATCTTTCGAGAGAGCGACCGGCCACCGAAGATGCGTTCGATCAGTTCCAGGATTGGATCGGTCAGTGTGGCGCAAGCACGCCATGTGATGAGCGTATTGTCAGAACCGCCGAACTCATTCGGGAAAATTATGCCGATAACATATCCGTGACCGAGTTGGCGCGTCAGGTGAACCTGTCGGTGCCACGATTGATCCAGCTATTCAAGAGCGTAACCGGCACGCCGATTCGACGCTACCGGTTGTGGTGGAGGGTGCTCGCCACAGCAGAAAATCTTACGGCTGGCCATTCGCTCACAGACGCCGCGATCGCTGCAGGATTTTGTGATTATTCGCAGTTTTCCAGAGTCTATCGCGAGCTGACCGGCGGCAGTCCGTCCGCTGCCAAGAACAATACCGAAATAAGAGTGCTCAAACGGAACGGTATCCAGGCCGCGATGCTCTAGACTGGATACCTTAATAAACAGAGAGGGGCGATCTAACGCTATGCCGCAAGTCTACGATAGTCTGCTGAGTATGGCTCGCGGGTCCCTCATTCACCTTGTCGGCATATTCGGGTGTCTGACGTTTCCCACGTCCACACAGGCTGTCAGACTGATCACTGGCGATGAATATGCGCCGTGGGTTGATACGGCGCTCCCTGGCGGAGGCATCGCCACGGAAATGGTGCGTGAAGTATTTGAACTCATCGGTAGCGAGACCATTTCGATCGAGAGTAAACCTTGGGCCCGCGCCTTGTACGAGACCCAGCAGGGTCAGCATGACGCGACCTTTCCCTATGTGCCTACGCTGGAACGCAAGCAGAACTTTCTCTACAGCGCACCCCTTTTCTCAGTACGCAACGCACTGTTTTCTGGTGCCAAGGCACCTGCCTTTCGTGATGTGGTCAGCCTGAAAGGCAAGACGCTCTGCAGGCCGCAAGGCTATTCGATCGACCTGGTAGAGACGATGCTGAAGCAGGTGTCATTCGAGGTGGTACGGCCAGTCGGCATTGGTAATTGCTTCCGCATGCTGGTTCGAGATCGGGTAGATGTGGTCATGACGAGCGAATCGGTGGGCCTGCTCGAGATAAGATCGTCACCTGAACTGGCGGCGGCATCTATCAAGTTGGACATTGTCCCTGAGATAGCGGATGAGTTGACACTGCATCTCCTCGCACCAAAATCCGACTCTGACAGCGCAGCCTTGATTGAGAAGTTCAATGAGGGGCTGACACGCTACGAGGCCAGTGGGCTGCGGCAGAAACTTTTCGACCGTCGCCTGTCCGAGCTGCCAGTTCGTTGATGAGATGCGGCGGGCAGTGTCTAGCCAGCATGCCCCCCGCCTCCGCTAGCGCGCTACAGGGCCTCGAGAAATAGAGTCAAATCGCTGATATCCTGAGTGCTCAGTTCGAGCGGACGGATGTCGGTGTCGCGCTCGGCGACGCCTTGTGCACCTTTGTTATACGCCTCTACCACTGCACGCAATGTCGAAAAACTACCGTTATGCATGTAGGGCGCTGTGCTTGCGACCGCTCTGAGAGTAGGCACCTTGAACAAGCTGTAATCGCGGTCACGACCGGTAACGTCGGCGCGCCCGAGGTCACTGTTCGGTGCCAGACCGTTATTGCGGAAGCTTTCGTCAGTAAAGTTCACGCCCGCGTGACAGCCACTACAACGCGCCTTCCCCTCGAACAGATCCAGTCCACGGACTTCAGCAGCCGAAAGTACCGAACGATTTCCCTCCCTGTACTCGTCCACTCGACTTTTCGGAGCGAACTGCAGTGCCTGGAAACTGGCGAGTGCCGCGGCCAGATTGTCTGCGGACGGCTGCTCACCGTAGACTTGCTGGAATCGACCGACATAGCTACTGCTCGAGCGGAGGCGCTGAACCGCTTCGGGTAACGGTAGATTCATCTCGTGAGCGGCTGAGATTGGGATAAGGGCCTGCGTATCCAGTCTGCCGGCTTCGCCAGACCAGCCCTGCAGGGTAGAAAATAGCCGATTGAAGAGCGTAGGCGTGTTTCGGATGCCAGCGTCGGTGGGCTCGTTGCCTCGGGCGATCAGTTTCCCGTCGGTGAATGCCATGCCGGCGATGTGACAGGTCGAACAGGCTGTGGTCCGCTGCTTCGAGAGGATCTCATCATTGAACAGATCTTCTCCGAGATCTGCTGCAGCTGTGCTGAAACGACTTATACCGGTGGCCACGTTCAGCAATGGGCGAAGATGTGATGGCACCGCGCTCGCCAGCGCCGAAGACGGCGCCTTGTTGGTGCCGATATTGGCGCTGTACGCAAGCTCGTCGGGCCGCCGCGAGACATTGGAGACCTTGACTTCATCCAGGATGAGCAGCGCGTTTGAGTTTTCTGGCCCGACTCTTACCGCACCTGTTGTACGCAAGGTTCCGAACGCGGCGACTGTGCTGGAGGCCGTTCGCCTGCCATCGATATACAGGGCCATCTGCCGACTGTCTGCGTCGAAGGTGAAACCTACATGCGTCCAGCCGGTGGACGACACGCTGCCACCACTCAGTTCGACCCGTCGGCCGGTCGTGTCGATCGCGGCTGCAGTCAGGCTAGTGCCGTTCCTGAGATATACTTCGAGACCTCCCTGCATGGTGAACAGACGTACCGTGCCGGAGGCTGAAATCTTGCGGATCCAGAATTCTACCGAGCTGCCCTTTGCGAGGGACTCCCAGGCCTCGTTGCGATCAACACTCAGATAGTTGCCGTTGCGGAAATAGATGCCCTGTCCATAACGGCCAACCAGTTCGTCCTGTCCATTATACTCAACCGGGAACCTTGCACCGACCAGGGTGGCGTTGTTGAAATTGCCAGATGTGTCGTTAGTTCTGGTCACTTGATAATCGCCAGCGCGATTGAGCTGTTCGTTCATTGCCAGGTACATGACGTAGTTACCGTCAAGGTAATCGTCGAATCCCACCTCCATATAATCCTGCGAATTGGAGCCGAAAATCGGGTAGGCAGGTCCGTGCACAGCATAGGGAATCGCAAGATTGGCTATACGTTTGTAGGGCTGCCACATGGTGGTAAAGGCGCCGGGTGAGGACAGGAACAGCCTTGAGGTTTTATGTCTGTCCCGATTGATGGGACCGTCGATGTGTCGGATGACGCCACCCGTCCAGCGACCAACGACACTGGTGCCGGTTCGCCGCGCACTCATGCCCGCGCGTGACGACTGATAGAAAAGTTCCGATCCGTCATGACTGATCCAGGGATAAGCACCCTTGACGAGTTCACCGCGCGCGTAAGGGTTGCCCTGGGCATCCAGAATAGGCTGTCCGGCAATCGGGAAACGTACCCGGAAAGGCAGACCTGCAACATTGGCATTACGATCATCGAAATACATGCTCGCAATCGACTTTGGTACCGTCCAGTTTGTCGCCGAACCGCGTGCATTGTTCCAGCTGTAGACGAGGTTATCGATCCTGCCATTGTTGTCAGGGTGACCCTGGCACACGATCAGAAGGCTATCCATCGTCACGGATGGTTCGATGCAGCGGAAGTCGGCGCCGTTCTGGAGCCGCAGGCGACTGAACGCACTGGTGAAGTCCGCCTTGACCAACTGCGCGTCTGGCGTGTTGGCATTGCTGATGATGAAGGTGGCGCGACGAAACCCCATCTGATCATTGTCGTTGTTGCGCAATGACGTATGGTAGACCATCGCTTTGTAGGTGCGGTACGAACCGCTTGCCTGATAGCTGCCGTTGGCATTGGATGGGTAGGGGTTCTCTCCAGAAACGGCAGGATCAGGTGTGATCGCCAGCCAGTTGTGCTGCATATCGGGAGCTTCTGTCTTCAGCTCGAGTGCAATGCTGTTGCCAAAAGCCCCCTGGTCGAAGCGCACACTGCCATCGGCACTTCTGACGATACGTTCTGGACGAAATGCGCTTGCGAACCAGCCGTCGGTGCGGGTGCGAACAAAGATTCGACCATCCCAGGTTTCGGAGTGTCCGTTGCCGCCAAATCCTGTATCGATATGGCGGGGGAAGCCGAGCTTACGGTTGCTGTTAAGTGCGTAAAGCGCCGAGCTCGGCGCAGAAAACTGGCCTCGGCTGCTGGCTGTACCGCCGCCCAAATTGCCGCCCGTGCCGCCGTCTGGGGCCCCATTACTGCCACCACCGGTACCACCGCCTGTGTCACCGCCATTCGTGTGGCCAGTGCTCGTCTCTGTCGACCAGACAGGGTTGCCCCCGGCGGTATAGAGTACAAGATTGCCGTCGTCTTGCATGGCAAGCTTCGCTGCGCCGCTGCCGTTGGTCTGGCTGGACCAGACTGCCGAGCCTGTTGATGTACGGAGAACCAGATTGCCATCGCCTTGAAGGGTAAGGCGAACACCACCCTTGCCATGAGTGCCTGATGACCAGAGCGATTGTCCTGTGCTTTGTGCCCTGAGCACCAGATTACCGTCTCCCTGCAGGTTGAACCGATAAGCGAGATTGGTCGACTGGAGATACTCGTTGGCGCTCAGTGCCTGATTGGTGGTCAGTGTGCTGCTTACCGAGGCAGGCGCGATGTCAGCAGGAACAACTGGCTCAACGGGTTCAACCGGAGCTGGAACACTTACGCCACCACTGGTCCCGGTTGACCAGACAGGGCTGCCTTTGGCGCTATAGAGAACAAGGTTGCCATCGCCTTGCAGGGACAGTCTCGTTGCGCCGGAGCCGCCGGTCTTGCTCGACCAGATCGCCTTTCCGCTTGTGGACCGGAGAACCAGATTCCCGTCACTCTGCATAGCAAGCCGTACACCGCCCTGGCCATGGGTGCCAGTGGACCAGAGCGATTGCCCTGAAATCTGCGCCCTGAGCACGAGATTGCCATCGCCCTGCAGACTGAAGCGATAACTGCCATTACCCGAATTCAGGTAATTGTCTACTCCAAGGCTTTCGCCTGAGAGCAGGCGATCTTTTGCACTTGCGGCACCGCTGGCCACCATGACCAGGCTCAGTAGCAGAAAAAAACAGATTCTGTGTCTCATATGATCTCCGGGTACTACTGTCCAGGTTTCTAAGGTGTTGTTCTTGAGATGCGCTTCTCTTGAGCCTGCAATCTTGCGAACACTTCGGAGGTCACTACTCCACCGAGAGCCGTGCAATCAGGGTCCGCACTTTGTCGAGTTCCTCGGCTTGTATCTTGAGATAATCTGCATGGATGAGTGCCTCGAGAGCACTCGCGACTTCCCGTTTTTCGGCCGCATCAGTCACAGCTTCAAGCTCGATCATTTCGTAAATTTCTGCTCTCGTCTGGCGGCCGTGACTGAACAGATAGCTGTTAAGCACCGGCACAATGCCCTTGTGGCGACTCACATACCAGGCCCACTGGGCTGCTGCAGCATCTTGGAGGCCTTGATCAGGATGCACTGCCATTTCCGCAAGAAACTCGTCAATTTCGACGCTATACGGGCTGATATGACTGGTATTGAGGTCAGCGATCAGATCGATCAGGCGCATTTTGAACTCGACCTCGAACTCGGTCTGATCCCGTTCTATCAGTGTGACGATCAATGTCGGATCCTTCAGGTCAGCATCGAGGATCAGATCGTAGATACTTGCGGCGATGGCGGGATTCACGGATGAGAAGAATAGCGTGGCGATCAATGCCCGACCATCGTCGGAATCGATGATATTGCGCAGGAGAGCCCGCATGGCTTGCTTGGCTTCGGGATCGAATTCGTGCGCTTCGTATTCGATCAGTAACTGTGATGCCAAGGCGGAAAGTGAGTCTGGACCTGTATCCGACCAGGCCGGTACCGCCGCTTCAGCGCTACTATGCTCGTGGTCGCCGATAGCCGTCTCCGGGTCCGCTATCGCACTGGCGTGCTCAGTCGCTGATCCTGACGGTCTGTGCATGAGACGCGACTGAGGGTCGGGTAAACTGAATAGCCAGATCAGGCTCAGGCTTGCGGCTATTGCTGAAATGATTATCGGCGGTGTATGAGGCCGGAGGCGTTTCAATGCCGTGCCTATCTGGGGCGAACTGTCAGGGATACGAGCGCGTCCTTGCAACTCGAAGCGCCTTCACCATGGGTCTTCATGGCGCCGGTCTCTCCATCGCGGCTGAGCACACCGCCAAACAGGAAGCCGGCCTCATCGCTGTTGCTCACATAGCCAAAGGTCGTGGTGTTGTCTGGCGGATTGAACCTGCTCTTACTGACAGCATCGTCAAAAGACTGCGACAACAACACCATGTCACCCCGCTTGCCATACACGGAAGGAAACAGGCTGTCCGAATTGCCGTCACACCCACGATTCGCCGTATCTCGAATCGGATTGCTGGTGTCAGCACCACGCAGCGTGGTCAGGATGGCCCAACCCGGGTGGCCCGAAGTATCCTTGTTGAAATCAAAACTATAGTTGCTGGGCTCGCTGGAACCCGCTGTCTTGTACAAGACGACCTGTGCCAGATCGCGGCCACGATACTTGCCGCTGAAGCGATCGCAGAAGTTGCCGCTCCTGCTGGTGCAGTCCGCCACCGTGAGGCATTGGTAGCCATTGTCTTCTTTGTAGCATTCGGCGGCACGCTTCCAGCCGGAGACTTCGAAGGGTAGGTGATCGTCAGTTCGATGAATGACGAGTACCTGTAAATCACCAGCTCTTGTGCCTGAAGGGCGATTGATTCGCACACCCTGGCCATTGCTGTCCCAGACCTGTGTGGTGTTGATGTGTTGAATTCCGCTTACGGGGTCGCCGGTGCCAGAAGAGCCGGAGGCGTCCCGCAACTGCTGCAGGAAGCGTGGCAGGTTGGCGCGGCTGCCAACTATGAGAGCGTACTTGTCTTCCTTGGTACCTGCGCTGTCACCTCCCCAACCATCCGCAGTGCCTGTGGACCAGAGCGAATTGCCGCTGCTGCTATAGAGCACCAGGTTGGCATCATTCTGTATAACGAGTCGCTGTGCGTCGGTTTTGGCAGTGCGGGTAGACCAGACTGCTGCGCCCGCTGCATTACGAAGCACCAGATTGCCATCGCCCTGCAAGGACAGCCGAACGCCACCTTTGCCGTGGGTGCCTGCCGACCAAAGCGATGCCTTGTTACTCCAGTCCCGCAGCACGAGATTGCCATCGCCTTGAAGATAGAGACGATAATTTCCATTATCGGAAGATAGATACTGATTCGAGTACAGCTGCTCGTTGACGCTCAGAGTGCTGGCTGCATGAGCCATATTGATGGTGCATATGAGCAGCAATGCGACCTGCCACAGACCGAAGTGTTTCATCTTGTCTCCCACTAATATCTTTGTGTGCCCTGCCTTTTTCGTCGTGACCGAAGGCTCAGGCGCCGATTGCGGGGGAGAGTAAAGTGGTTGAAGGCGCAAAGACCTGAACTTTCTGATGATCGCATCGTAAGTGTGAACCTCATCACTGGCTTCATGCTGCGGCAGCCATCAGCGATGGGAAGTTTTCGTTCCGTGCTACCATCGTGAAACAGTTCGCTGTCATTAAGCAGATCTCACTATGCAAGACCATAACTTGTCCTCACTCGTTGCTGTCATCGGTGCAGGCCCTGCAGGCCTGATGGCGGCGGAAGTCATTGCCAGGGCCGGTCATGAGGTTGCCGTCTTTGATGCCATGCCGAGTGCCGGTCGCAAACTTCTGCGCGCGGGCATCGGTGGTTTGAATATCACCCATGCAGAGCCGCTCGCGAACTTTGCGAAACGCTATGGTGAACGCAATAGCGCGATCGCCCCTATGCTCGAGATGCTTAAGCCAGCGCAGCTCACCGAATGGGTTCACGAGCTGGGTATCGAGACCTTCGTCGGCTCCTCACAGCGGGTGTTTCCGGTGGACAAGAAGGCGGCGCCACTGCTTCGGGCATGGCTCAAGCGTCTGCGGGGCATGGGGGTGCAGTTCCATATGCGCTCGCGATGGCTAGGTTGGGAAGGTGAGGCCTTACGCTTCGAAACGGCTCAGGGCTCGATTTTGCTGCGACCGGAGGCTACGGTCTTGGCCATGGGTGGAGCAAGCTGGCCAGAGCTTGGTTCAGATGCGCGCTGGGTACCCTGCTTACGCGACCGCGGCGTGAGCATTGCCCCATTTCGCCCCAGCAATTGCGGGTTCCAGGTAAACTGGAGCGAGCACTTCAAAAGCCGCTATGCGCGGCAGCCAATCAAGTCTGTTCGCGCCCGGCTAGGAACGTCGGTTGCAGGCGCAGATGGCTGGAAAAGCGGCGAGCTGATGGTCACGGAAGAGGGCCTCGAAGGCGGGCTGGTCTATGCCCTCTCTGCCACCGCGCGTGAGCAGGTTGCCCAGCACGGTGGGACGACGCTGTGGCTGGACCTGACTCCTGGGCGAAGCGAAGCCCAATTGGCAACAAGACTTGCCGAGCCCAGGGGTAAGAACTCCATGGCCAAACACCTCAAGGGCAAGGCGGGGCTGGAGGGCGTGAAGGCGAGCCTACTCAGGGAATTCGGCGGCACCAGCACAATGAGCGATCCGACTCAGCTTGCTCGGCTGATCAAGGCTGTTCCGATAAATCTCGGTGCACCTTTCAGCATTGATCGAGCTATCAGCAGTGCAGGAGGCGTATGCTTTGAAGGACTCGATGAGCATCTGATGCTGAAAGCAATCCCAGGCGTATTCTGTGCCGGAGAGATGCTCGATTGGGAGGCGCCGACTGGCGGATACCTGATTACCGCCTGCATGGCCAGTGGCAAGTTTGCAGGCTCTGGAGTTCTTGAGTTTCTGGCTGCACGCCAAGCCAGGTTACGGGGAGGAATTGATCTATGAAGGCGATATTGATTTTTTTGAGTCTCCTGAGTGTCGTAGGCTGCAACAACAAGGCTGTTTACGACAACATTCAATACAACAAGCGTACCGACTGTCTGAAGGTTCCAGCTTCCGAATACGAACAGTGTATGGAGGGCGTTGACCGCTCATACGAGGAGTATGAGAGGCAGCGCAAGGCAGTTATCGACGGTTAGCCGAATTCTGTAGCGCTTCCCACAGGGTAGTCCCCACCATGCCCGCTTGATGGTCCCTGCGCCGGATCTGATACAGCGAGGAGTGACGAGGTGGAAACTCTGCCAGATCAAGTTGTACGAGCTTGCCGGCCTTCAGCTCGGACCTGATCATATGCTCTGGCAAACCACCCCAGCCCATACCAGCCATGATGACTTCTTTCTTGGCCGCGAAATCAGCGACTGTCCAGCGCAGCGTGCCATTGAGCACATCGCGGCTCTGCTCGAAAGTACCGCGGCCTGTTCCCGAGGTGATCACCTGGGTGAACCTGCTCATGGCGACCGTGCTTATCCTGCCCGACTTGCGATCCGGACCGTAGTCTGGGCGGGTGACCGGGATTATCTCAATCCTCATGTATGGGAGCGCTTCAACCTCTTCTGTCGACAGGCCATCCATGGTAGTGACGACGATGTCTGCCTCACCGTTCATCAGCCGCTCAGCGCCGCCGCCCATGGCATCACTCAGCAACCGAATATGCGTATCTGGATACTGCTGAATGGTTTCGTCCACTGTCGCCAGCAAAGGCTTTAGCGGACACGTAGCCGTGACAGACAGGGTGACTTGAGGCTCCTGGAATGCCGCTAGCTTGTGCGTCAGATTCGAGAGAACCTGCATCTCGGCTAGAACGGTTTTTGCCTGTCGATAGAACGCTTCTCCCGCTGGTGTGAGCGCAGGTCGGTAATGTTCGCGCGACAGCAGCGTGAGGCCGATCTCCGCCTCCAGCACTTTTATCGCTTGAGTCAGCGCAGGCTGAGAGCGATGGAGTGTAGCTGCCGCCTCACGAAAACTACCGGTAGTGACAATGGCATGCAGTACCCGCAGCTGTTCGATTTTCATCAGCGGACCCGCGTCTAGGGATGATAATAAAAATGGATCGTGTTTCGTTGAAGATAATATTATTAAGCTGGACTGGCAAGTATTAGGATGGGCTACATCAGTCAAGATCATAGACAGGGGAACCAAGACGCATATGAGCCAGTCACTTGAGTTTAATGAGATCCAGTACATGCTGGAGAAATACTTCGACGGCCTGTTCCACGCCGATAGCAGTATTCTCTCCGAGGTCTTTCATCCAGATGCGCGCTACGTCAACAGCGTGCCTTCAAGTTACCGCAACCTGACGCTGGACACGTATCTGAAGATCGTCGATGAGAGAGCGGCGCCTGCCGAGAGCGGTGCCAAGCGGGAGGCGCGTGTTGTAGCAATCGAGATCATCGGCCCTCATTTGGCTTGTGTGAAAGCTGAAATGGTCATGATGGGCCGGTACTATACCGATTGCCTGACGCTCATCCGCGTCGAGGACAGGTGGTTGATCATCACCAAAGTATTCCACTACACACTTGCAGGAGATCAGTGATGCCGTACGTCAATATCAAGGTCACACGAGAAGGAGGACCGGACGGAGTTGGTCCTTCAGCTGAACAGAAAGCCGAGTTGATAGCAGGTGTAACCGAGCTCCTGACTCGTGTACTCAATAAGGACCCTGCTACAACCTTTGTGGTAATCGACGAGGTCGATCTCACAAGTTGGGGGGTAGGAGGGCTGCCCGTGCCGGAGTATCGGGCCAGGAAGCGAGCGTCCGAATCTTCGGCGCAATAGCCTGCAGGCGCGTCTGCGGCCTTCGCGGCCGTGGACCCACTGTACGCTGCTGATCAGCGTAACCACGTCACATTCCCGAACAAATAGGCCATCTGGTCCCAAGCGCTCATCCATTCCGACGATGCCCTCGTGGCATCAATCACTTAGCTTCGCTGGTATAACGATAATCGGAGCTTTGCAATGGATCTCATCACCACCCATCGGCCGCCTGCCATTCATTTCGCACTGGGTTTGTCACTGCTTTCTGTGGCACTTGGCAGTTGCTCGACGCGCGCAGCCGAGCTTGGCCGACTGTTGTGGGAAGACAACTTCAATACTCTCGACTCACGGATCTGGAACGTCGTAGAAGGCGACGGCTGTGAGCAGGGGCTTTGCGGCTGGGGCAATCAGGAGCTGGAGTGGTACAAAGCCGGTAACAGCTTCACAGCAAACGGCCAGCTCATACTGGAGGCCAAGCGCGAACCGGGACTCGCAGGGCAACACAATGGCAAGGCGTTCACCTCGGGAAAGATCGATACGAAGAACAAGCTTTCTGTTCAGTACGGGATGATCGAAGTGCGTATGCAGCAGCCTGTCGTGGGAACCGGTTTATGGCCTGCGGCATGGATGCTGGGAACAAGCGACGAACCCTGGCCGAAGAAAGGCGAGATCGACATGATGGAGTCTGGACATCGTGCGCAAAGCCGTGCAGAGGCGGGTTTCTCAGGCGCTGACATCAATAGCTTTGTCGGTGCAAACGTGATTTTCTACGCGGACGCCGCCTGTTCTGATGGAAACCCGACCTGTGCCGCCAGTACTGCCTGGCAGAATGACAATGCCTATCTTGCGCCAGCGCCGCTCAGTAATCGCTTCGTCACCTACCGCACCTATTGGACCGACTCCCAGATACGGTTCAGCATCCTGGACAATGGTGTCGAAACGGATCTGTATGAGCAGCCGATCACTATCAACGATGACATGGCTGCACTGCGGAAGCCCTTCTATCTGTTGCTGAACCTGGCTGTCGGCGGCAATTTCACTGATGCCGCGACAAACCAGCAGGTTACTGCGCCACTGCCCGCACAAATGAAAATCGACTACATCCGCATCTATGAGCTTGATGGTCAGGGGCAGGTTTGGGTAGAGACGCCGGATCCACAATCCGGCGTATTGCGAGTCGAAGCAGAATCCTATGACCGCTTCGTCGATACGACGCCAGGGAATAGTGGTGGCGCCTATCGTAACGATGATGTCGATATCGAACAGACCAGCGACGAAGGCGGTGGTCATGATGTTGGTTGGATGGACGCGGGTGATTGGCTGGAATTCGATGTCGAGCTTCCGGCTGGCAACTACAATCTCTCTGCGCGTGTTGCCTCTGCCGTGGGAGGTGGCAGGTATCGCGTTTCAGTGGACGGTCGTTCGGCCGGCAGCAATACGGTCTCCAGTACAGGCGGGTGGCAGTCTTTTCAGACCCAGCCTCTTGGCACATTGACCCTCGACAGCAGCGGACGACACACGCTACGTGTCGCGGTTGATAGCACAGCGCTGAACCTCAATTGGCTCGAGTTTACCCCGAAAGAAGGCCCTAGCAGGAACGACGATGTCAGCGGTGTCACCGAGATCGGCAGCGGCGAGATAGAATTTTTCGTCAACACGGCAGGCTGGGCTGACCTGCACTATAGCCTCAACGACGGAGGCCAGATCAATGTCAGAATGCCTCAGCAAAGTGGCAGGAACAGCTTTAAGGTTAGTGGACTGACTGCGGGCGATCGTATCAGCTATTTCTTTACCTATTTCGATGCCGGAATAAACGGCGCTGTCGATTCCTCAAGGCAAACCTTCACAGTCGGCAGTGGCGGTGGCTCGGATGGCAGCGATAACGGTGGTGACAATGGCGGAGTAGATGGTGGGGATAGCGACGGCGGCGACGGTGGTGGCACAAATGGTGGTGGCACAGATGGCGGCAACGGCGGGGGCAATGGCGGTAATGCGGATGGGGGTGGCGGTTCGAATGGTGCCGGCAAGGTAGTCCCACTCTTCGGGCCGGCTACCCAACTCGAGCCGGCGATCCAGGTTGACCGCGGCGATGCACTCGTCACCCGATTTTCTGACAGGGCACGCGACCGTCATGCCAAGGAAAACCACTTCCAGGCTTATGACCATTACTTGAGCTTCTACTGGGAAGATCGCACGGCTGCAATAGAAATCGTCGACAGGGTCGCCAAGGGTGGCAACAGCATCCGCATGAACGTACGCGCCGAAAACAAACTGGACGACCTGCAGGCGGAGAACCGCTGGTGGTATATCGGCACCAATACGCTTGCAGAGTTCTGTGGAAACGGGGTGATGACCACCAACGACAATCGCAATTACTGGAAGGAAGAAACCTACAACTGTCGTGAAGGCCGACCCATCCAGAAGGGCGACAAACTCGAATTCGAAATCAGTCAGTTTCTCGACGAACGTACGCTCCCACGTGGCCGATCCAACTATTACGGCACCACCTTTCTCTACATCGTCGGTGAAGGCATCGTGCCCTGGAGCGTGACTGACAAGACCGTCTTTACACCAGGTCGAACCCTGCAACGTGATTCGGTACCAATACCGCAGCGTGCTCGCCTCGGCGGTGATACGACCCTGCATGTTCAGATGACGGCAGAACCAGATGGTCATTTCCAGCAGATGGCAACGAATCTGGGCTATGAAAATGGCCAGCCCTTCGTCCAGGGACGACGCGTGCATCACACTTCCTTCCTGAACGGCGCGCATGACGAGAACCCGGAAAACGGCGTGTTTGGCGAAATGTCAGGCAAGGCGGGTACGCACTATATCAACGATCGCTGCGCTGGCTGTCATGTTCGCAATGGACGGGCGCCAGTTGCGCCAAATGGCGAGGCACTGGATAAGTGGGTATTCAGGATCGGCGATGCCAACGGCGGTCCAGATCCTGAACGGGGTAGGGTGCTGCAACCACGCAATATCGGTATCAATAATGCGAGCGCAGGTGAGGGCGTTGCTTCCATCGCGTTCTGGAGCGAGTCAAATGGTTTGCGCTCACCAAACTATGAGTTCAGCTATGGAGCGCCAGAAACCTTCTCGGCGAGGATTGCTCCGAATATCAATGGCATTGGCCTGCTTGAGGCCATTCCTGAGGCCACTATTCTGGCGAAAGCTGATCCTGACGACCGGAATGGTGATGGAATCTCCGGTCAGGCTCAGGAAATCCGCGATCCAGTCACTGGCGAAAGCCGCTTGGGCCGCTTCGGCTACAAGGCCGGGAGCTTCAGCGTGAAGCATCAGGTAGCTTCGGCGTTCAATACCGACATGGGCGTTATGACCACAATGCTGCCTTCGCCAGACTGTGGTCCTCAGCAAGTTGAATGCGGCAGCAGCGGCGCGGAAATTCCAGACGCAGAAGTGAATAAACTTGTGAAATACATCTCACTCCTGGGCGTGAGACCTCAGCGTGATTACGACAATCCCGAAGTCCGTCGCGGTGAAACGGTCTTCAACGACATCGGTTGCGTTGGCTGTCACACACCAGAGCAGAAGACGAGTCAGTACCACCCGCTGGGAGAACTGCGGAATCAAACCATCAGGCCATACACAGACATGCTTCTACACGATATGGGACCCGGCCTTGCGGACAATCTCGGCGAAGGCATCGCCAGTGGCAGCGAGTGGCGTACGGCGCCACTTTGGGGCTTGGGTCTGTCAGCTTGTGTGACCGGCGGCGTCACTGGCGGGCGTGGTTGGGACGCCTTCGGTCTGGATGGTTATGAGCGCTGTACGCCAGATGCCAACTTCCTCCATGACGGCCGTGCTCGTACGATCGATGAAGCGATCCGCTGGCATGGCGGCGAAGGCGAGGCCTCGAAAGTGGCTTATGAAGGCCTGGGTGGCGGTGACAAAGGGGCCTTGCTGAGGTTCCTCGAGTCCTTGTAAGGCTGGAGGATCAGGCGCGTGGTGAAGCGTGCTGAATCAGGTAAACGGGTTCAGCAGCTTCGCTCCGGCAACGTCAAAATCGCATTCTTTGGCGCGCCAAACTCGACGCGCGCAAAGTCCTCATCTGTCCCGACGTTTGGCATTTCCATCAAAATCTCGGCGAGAGATTTTTTTTCGGGCGTATCAAGGCCTGTTCCAGTATTCGCCGATGTTCAGCTTCAACACTGATGCCATGCCTGCGTGCCTGCACTTTCAGTGCATTGGCAACGTCATTGTCAATATTACGTACAATCAGACTGGCCATTTCAAAAGCCTCTACAAGGGTATTTTGCATGATGACAACGTTGCTATCATTTTTCTCATAAGGCCGGGTACCTTTCAAACTCAATTATCAGCAATGCCCGTATAGCATTAGAAAACAGATCCACAGTGTCTCTATGACTCCAGACCTATCTTTCATGTCTCTATATCGTCGCTGCCTCCCGGTTTTATTGCTCTCCTCAAGCCTGGTCCACGCCAACATTGGTCCCGATCACATCCCGCAACCATGGCGAACCGAGGCGGTGGTTGATGGCCGGGATCAGAACTTCAACGCCGTTCGTTACCTTCACGAATTCAGCTATCGCCATAGCCAACGACATCCGGCGCCCACGGAATCTGGCATCCGAGGCACGGCCGGGAGTGTAGGCAGTGACGTCCTATACCTCGATTTTCGATACCGCCAGGACTTCGAGTTCAACGACGGTCGGCAGGCCTTCATGCTGGATATCCAACGCGGTGAAGATCTGGATGGTCTCTACGAGCGGCAGATTTTTGGCTTCCGCCATCAGCTCATGGAGAAAACTGAAATCTGGCTGCAGGGGGATGTCACGGCAGACAAGTCGACAGCTGATGTTTATTTCAGTGTGCGCAGATATTTGGGTAACGAGAGTTGGTTACACGCCAGCTGGATTCTGCCGGACACCTATTTCAACACCAAGAGTGATACCGGGGACGAGTTCGATACCGAGCCGGCCACCGCCTTTCTGCAGTGGCACCAGCCTTTGAATGGTGCTGATGATGCGCTAGGCACAACGCTGTCACTAAATTACTCTCCAGAAGCGGTCATCGTGAGTGAGACCAGTCAGCTAAGGGCTGAAAGCGAGTCCTTCAGCGCAGCACTGACGCACGACTGGCTGCTTCCGAACTGGCTACTGACGATGGACGTCGCGGGCGAACGAACCCGCCGGGCGTATCAGTTGAACCAGGCTGAGGGTGAGGTCAAAGCGGCGGATTTCGACCGCTACCTCTGGGAACTTACACTACAGGCCACCTACATACCTCACCCCAACCGGCCTTCCGTAGGACTTAGATATCTGTCGGTGAGAGAGCAGGGCTACTTCGGTCGCAACCTGGATGATGTCGGTGATATCGATCGCCGTGAGCCGATGATATTCGGCAGCCTGCGTTTCGCGATCTCAGAGCGGGCGTTCTTTACGCCGGAGATTTATGCAAGCTACGTGAACATCGACCAGCGCTTCGAAAGCGGGCGCAATCGCAATCGTGACGAAAACGGTTTTATCGGAAAGCTGGCTTTTCCCTTTGAGTACCTCATGTCCGCCGAAGACAGGGCCGTGCTGACCATCTCACCCAGCATACTCCTGCACGAACTGCGCTTTGGAGGAGGCAATCTACAGGTGCACTGGCCGCTCTGAAGTATTAAAAGCAGGCCTTCAACAGTGCCTTGGTATTGTCCGCCGTCATCACGACTGGGTTGCCGCCGGCACTCGGATCTTCCAGTGCCATGGCCACCATGTCGTCTATGCGATCGTCAGCTACTCCCAATTCGCCCAGTGTTTGTGGGATATTCAATCGTACCCGCAGCTCGTTCACATAATCCACAAAACCATCAAAACCACCCTTGATATCCAGATACCGTGCGATATCGCAGACCTTGTCCTTGATCGCCGCACGATTCATCTGTATGACAGCAGGCAGCACGACGGCATTGGTCATACCGTGATGGGTGTGGTAAATCGCGCCTACCGAATGCGACAGTGCGTGGCAGGCGCCGAGGCCTTTCTGAAACGCCACTGCGCCCATGGCTGCCGCCGCCATCATTTGCCCGCGGGCTTCGATATCAGTGCCATCGGCATAGGCACGTGGCAGGTAGGTCTTCACGATGCGCATGCCCTCCAGCGCAATGCCCGCACTCATCGGATGGAAGAATGGCGAGCAGTAGGCTTCGAAGCAATGGATGAAGGCATCCATACCGGTGCCCGCAGTGATTACCGGCGGCATACCGACAGTCAGTTCAGGATCAGAAATCACGATTGAAGGCAGGAATTTTGGATGGAAGATGATCTTTTTGACGTGGGTCTGGCTATTGATAATGACGCTGGCGCGACCCACCTCCGAACCCGTTCCCGCGGTCGTCGGCACGGCAATAATCGGGGCGATGTTCTCGGTTTTGGCCCGCGTCCACCAGTCACCGATATCTTCGAAATCCCACACTGGCCTGTCCTGACCAACCATGAATGCGATGAGCTTGCCCAGGTCAAGACCGGAGCCGCCACCGAACGCGATCACGCCGTCATGTCGGCCTTCACGGTAGATCTGAACGCCAGCTGCCATATTGCGTTCATCAGGATTAGGATCGACATCGGAATAGATCGCTCGTCCAAGACCAGCTTTCTCGAGCAGATCGAGGGTCGACTGTGTAATCGGGAAGTTCGCCAGGCCCCTGTCTGTCACCAGCAGCGGTTTGCTGATTCCGAGTGCCTTACAGCAGTCAGGGAGCTCCGAGATACGACCCGCACCAAAACGTATCGCCGTCGGATAGGACCAGTTCGCTGTGAGTGTCATCTTCAGAGGCTCCGCATGTAATAGGATTTGGGGCGGGTCAGATTGTGATAGCCAATTGAGGACAGGCCACCCCCACGCCCTGTGTCCTTGCAGCCCGTCCAGCACAGCGCGGGGTCGAGATAGTCGCAGCGGTTCAAGTACACCGTGCCGGTTTCGATCTGATCGGCAATGCGTTCGGCACGTTCAAAATCCCTGGTCCACAGTGAGGCGGTCAGGCCATAGTCGCTGTCATTCATCAAAGCGATTGCTTCGGCATCATCCTGGACTTTCATAATGCCGACGACTGGACCAAAGGACTCTTCACGCATGACCCGCATGCTGTGGTCGACATCGATCAGGATCTGGGGCATGAGGTAGGCATCACGCTGGTTGGGAAATAGCGCCGGATCGATGAGCGCCTTGGCACCGGCCTTCACCGCTTCAGCAGTCTGCTCACGCACGAGATCCGCGAAGCGCACGTGCGCCATCGGGCCGAGTGTAGTCTCCTGCTCCAACGGATCGCCCAACTTATAATTACTGACAATGCCCACTGCCTTCTCGATGAAACGATCGAACAGACTGGCCACCACATAGATACGCTCTATGCCGCAGCAGCATTGACCGGAGTTGAACATTGCGCCATCGATGAGAGTGTCGACAGCCTTGTCCAGGTCGGCATCCTCCATCACGTAGGCCGGGTCCTTCCCACCCAGCTCAAGGCCGAGCCCGGTGAAGGTGCCCGCTGCCGCCTGCTCCATGGCTTCTCCGCCACTCACTGAGCCGGTAAAGTTGACGAAGTCGAAGCTGCGCGCGGCGATGAGTTGTGAAGTCGTCTCGTGTGTAAGAAAAACGTTCTGGAACAGGTCGGCAGGTATACCGGCTTCGGTGAAAGCCTGCACCAGATGCTCACCAGCCAGCAGGGTCTGCGACGCCGTCTTCAGTAGTACGGCGTTACCTGCTATAAGCGCAGGCGCCACTGTATTGATCGCGGTGAGGTAGGGATAGTTCCAGGGTGCCACCACGAGCACGACCCCGTGCGGTACCCGTTTGATATAACGGCGGCTTCTGGCAGTGTTCTCGATGTTTATAGGCGCGAGTGCGTCGGCTGCGATATCAGCCATATAGAACGCACGCTCTTTCACACCGCCGAATTCACCACCGTAGCGCACCGGCCTGCCCATCTGCCAGGCCAGCTGCTCGACGATCTCCTTGTTCATCTCGCCGAGCTTTTCCACACCAGCTTTTACCAGCTTGACCCGCTCATCCAGAGGACGTTGGCTCCAGCCAAGTTGAGCCACAGTCGCGCGCGCAACGGCGTCGCCCGCCTCTGAGATGCTCAGGGCAGGGCGCTGTGCATAAACTTCACCGTTGACCGGTGAAATGCATCGAATCATCTGTGTCATTTCGCTGCCTTCTCTTGTATGCCTTGCGTGTGTAACTTGATGCTCAGGCGCGCTCGAAGCCACGGCGCACTTCGTAGTCGGTGACCACGCGATCGAAGTCTTCCTGTTCCCACTCGGCCGAGCGGACGTAGTGGTCGATCACGTCGTCGCCCATGGCTTCGCGCAGCATCGTCGAACCGCGTAGTGCTGCCGTTGCTGCTCTCAGGTTCTTCGGTATCCGTCGTGTCTCTTCAGCACCGTAGGCATTGCCGCTGAACTCCGGTTCAAGCTTCAGCTTGCCGTCGATACCTGCGAGCATGGAAGCGATTTGCGCAGCCAATGCAAGGTAGGGGTTCATATCCGCGCCACCAATACGGCACTCTACACGCACGGCATCGGTGCCCGGTGAAACCACCCGATAACCGGCGGTCCTGTTGTCGACTGACCAGACCGCGCTTGTTGGCGCGAATGTACCTGCTGCAAAACGTTTGTAGGAGTTCACATAAGGGGCGAGAAAAAACGTCGTTTCATCCACGTGCTTCAGCATGCCCGCTAGAGCCTGTTGCATGAGCTTCGACATGCCGTGCTTTGCCTTGGGATCGAAGAAGACGGACTTGCCCTTTTTGTCACACAGCGACTGATGAATGTGGCCTGACGACCCTGCCGCGCTGTGGTGCCACTTGGCCATGAAGGTCACACTTCGGCCATTCTGCCAGGCGATTTCCTTCACTGCGTTCTTGACCAGAACATGGGTGTCAGCCATGTCGAGGGCATCAGAGTAATGAATATTCAGCTCTACCTGTCCTGGGTCCGCCTCGCCTTTGCTGCTTTCGACGCGAATACCAGCGCCATAGAGACCATTGCGGATCGGCTGCATAACGCCCTCTTCACGCGTGGTCTGGAATATGTGGTAATCCTCGTTGTAGGGACTCACCGGCGTCATATCGTGATACTTGTGGTCCTGCATCTGTTCAAAGGACTCACGAAAAATGAAGAACTCGAGTTCCGTGGCTGTCGTCATCGTCAGACCATGCTCGGCCAGGCGAGCAAGCTGCTTCTTCAGCACGGCACGTGGCGAGTGGGGAATGTCCTTGTGCGTAGCGTGATCGAGCAGATCGCAGAGGACGAATGCGGTGCCCTTGAGCCAAGGCAGCCGCCGCATGGTGGAGAGGTCGGGTTTCATGACGTAGTCACCATGACCGGATGACCAACTGGTCGACTTATAATTCTCGACGGGCGTCATTTCCAGATCGGTGGCAACCAGATACTTGCAGCAGTGGCTCTCCTCCCAGGCCGTATCGACGAAATACTGTGCCTGGAAGCGCTTGCCCATGAGTCGACCCTGCATGTCTGGAATGGCGGCGACTACGGTGTCGATCGAGCCATCCTCGACCAGCTTGGTGAGTTCCTTGAATGAGAGATTTGCAGCCATGTTGGCTCCGTGTTCATTATCAGAAATCGCCGGGCTGCCGAGTGGTGACAGCTCAGCGAACTACAACCTTCAGCTATAGCGATAGGGCCGTCCGGCCTTCTCCATCAGCTCACCATAGTCCTTGAAGATCTTGATGACCTTGGCCTTGGTTTCCGACTCCTTGGCGATCTCGTCCCAGAATACCTTCGCGGCTTTTTCGACTTCGGCCCACTCCTCATCAGGAATCGTGGTAAGTTTCATTTTTGAACCGTTTACGCGGAGCTCGGCTTCGCCACCCCAGTACCACCACTGTCTGTAATAATGCGAGCTGTCGAGAGTGACTTTCAAGAGCTCTTTCAGGTGTTCCGGCAACGCATTGTAGCGATCCATGTTGGCAAAGAAGGAGCCGGCCCAGGCACCCGAAATGTTATTGGTGAGGAAGTAGTCGGTCACATCCGCCCAGCCGACGGTGTAGTCCTCCGTGATCCCAGACCAGGCAATGCCGTCGAGCTCGCCGGTCTGAACCGCGACCTCGATATCCTCCCAGGGCAGGGAGACCGGCACCACGCCGAACTGGCTCATGAAGCGACCAGCGGTGGGGAATGTGAAGACGCGCTTGCCCTTGAGATCGTCCAGCGAATTGATTGGCTTCTTGGTGGCAAAGTGACAGGGGTCCCATGCACCGGCCGAGATGTGCTTGACGCCGACTTTGGCATATTCCTTCTCCCATATTTCCGCCAGCCCGTACTGGTTGAACAGCACCGGCACATCCAACGAATAACGGCTGGCGAAGGGGAAGTAGCCACCGAAGACCGTCACTTCCGTCGGCGAGGCCATGGAGTCGTCGTCGGACTGTACAGCATCGATGGTGCCCTTCTGCAACGCCCGGAACAGTTCACCCGTCGGTACCAGCTGGTCTGCGAAATACAGTTCAATCTGCATCTCGTCCCCGGCAATCTTGTTGAAACTTTCGATGGCGGGCTTGATAACGTGCTCAGCAAGTGCGGGACCTGCGTAAGTCTGCATGCGCCAGCGAATCTTAGGCTTTGCGGCGTAGAGTGCTGGCGGCGCCAGCGCGGCTGCACCAGCGATACCGGCTGTTGCGAGGAACTTACGTCTTGTGGTCATGATGCTCTCCTGGTTTCCGTTTTTCTGCCTTCGAGGTCTTATTTGCCGTACACGTAATTCGGAAGCCACATCGCGATGTCCGGAAAGACCATGATCAGCGCAAGCGCCAGTATCATGACAAGCACGAAAGGCAGGATGGAGCTGTAGATGTCGCGCAGTGAGATCTCTGGCGGCGCCATCGCCCGCATCAGGAACAGGTTATAGCCGAAGGGTGGCGTCATGTAGGCCACCTGCGTGGTGATCGTGTAGAGGATGCCGTACCAGATGAGATCGAAACCAAGCGCATCGACTAACGGCACATACAGGGGCGCGACGATAACCAGCATTGCGGTGTCGTCGAGGAAGGTGCCCATGATGAGAAATGACAATTGCATCAGGATCAGGATGGTCCACGGATTCAGCCCTAACTGCTCTGTAAACAGGCCTTCGATGGCCTGAACCGCACCGAGACCGTCGAACACTGCGCCGAATCCCAGGGCTGCCAGGATAATCCACATGAACATGCAGGAAATCCCGAGTGTCTGCCGAACGGAGACTTCGAAGACCGCCCGGTTCATTCGTCCCTTCAGAATCGCAGCCAGGAACGCGGCCATGGCCCCAATGGCAGAGCTTTCCACGAGGCTGGTCCAGCCGTTGATGAAGGGCACCATCATGACAGCGAAGATGACTAGCGGTAACAAGCCTGCACGCAGCAGGCGCAGCTTCTCGCGGGTGCTGACCTGACGTTCCTCAGCCGCCAGTGGCGGGCCAAGTTCGGGTTGTATCCGGCAGCGAATGTAGATATAGGCGATGAACATGGCCGCCATCATCAGGCCGGGCAGGACGCCCGCCAGCCACAGCTGTCCCACCGGCTGCCTGGCGATCATGGCGTAGAGCACCAGCACGACAGAGGGGGGGACGAGAATACCCAGCGAGGAGCCTGCCTGGACCACGCCCGTCACCATTCGCTTGTCGTATCCCCGCTTGAGTAGCTCAGGCAAGGCAATGGTCGCACCGATGGCCATTCCTGCCACGGATAGGCCATTCATTGCCGAGACCAGCACCATCAGCGCGATTGTGCCGATAGCCAGCCCGCCCGGCATAGGGCCCATCCAGACGTGAAACATCCTGTACAGGTCATCGGCAATCTTGGACTCTGACAGCACGTAGCCCATGAAGATGAACATCGGCAGGGTCAACAGCGGGTACCAGTTCATCAGCTTCATCGAGGCTGCGAAAGGGATGTCCGAACCACCGGTGCCCCAGAGCGCCAGGGCCGCAAGCGCTGCGACACCTCCAATGGCGCCGAAGACCCGCTGCCCGGTCATCAGCATGAGCATCATCGTGGAGAACATGAACAAGGCAATCAGGTCATACGACATCTAGAGGGTCTCTCCGCGGATGATCGCGATGTCCTTGAAGAACTCCGAGATGGCCTGTAGCAGCATGAGGAAGAAGCCGATGCACATGACGACCTTGATAGGCCACATGTACGGCCGCCAGGCAGTCCGGCTGCGAACGCCGTATTCGAGTGAATAGCTGGTGCTTTCGATAGCCCCGTAGAGCAGCACGCCGAGGTAGAAAACCAGGACGAAGACAGTAAAGGCGTCTACCCAGGCTTTCTTCTTTGCCGACCACTCACCGTAGAACAGATCCATCCGCACGTTCGAACCTAGCTGCAGCGAGTAGGGCCCGCCCATGATGTAGTACGCAACCATCGCAAACTGCGCCGCTTCCAGCGTCCAGAGTGAGGGCAGGAAGAAAGTCTTCGAAATCGATGACCAGAGCAGTATGCCGACCATGACGAATATGCCATACATCATGATGCGGCCGATGCGGTAGTTTACGGCGTCGACGACGCGGACATAGCCTCGGATCACTGGCCCCATTCGGGTTCGTCCTCATCATCGGAGAACTCTTCATCGAGTACCGGCCTGGCCTGCGCCACCTTGATTGCGGCGGTGAGCAAGCCTGACAGCATCAGGGCCATGGCCTCCTGGTCATGTGGCGTAGCGATGAGGTCGTTGCGGATCTCGATCATCACGTTCAGATAGTGAGATGGCAGCGCATGTGCTTTCAGGGTATGCGTTACACCATCTTTCGGCCCGTAGGGTTGATTGCGCCGAACGATGCGTTCGCAGTTCTGCTGCGCGATCTGCAGCAGGGCATCAGCCAGACGACTATCACGGTCGTGCAATATTCCGATCTCCACCGTACGCTGCTGCCCCTTGTACACCGGCGTGAAGCTATGGATGGTAATGATGATGGGTGTGCCCGACATACTCTGCAGTGTTGTCTTCAGCTGCTTCTTGAATGGCTTATACACACTGGCTACACGACTGGCCCGCTCAGCATCCCCGAGATTGGCATTGCCAGGAATGTCATGAATCTCGCTGCGCGCAGGCATGGCGTCCAGAGCGTGGGGCGGACGATTGCAGTCATAGACGAGACGCGACACGGCACTTGCGATCAGTCTCGCATCGAGCAGTTCACTGAGGTGTCTGGCTACCTCGAGCGCCCCCGGGTCCCAGGCGACATGGCTCTGCAGGACGGCGTCGTTGAGACCAAGACCGTGATACTGATCGGGAATGAAGTTACTGGCGTGTTCGCATACCAGCAGGATCTGAGAGCCTGCTTCAGGCCTGATGACCTGCGGCGCGATGCGACCAGCCGGGATGCTCATCGCGGAAACGAAAGTGCCTGTTCTGGAATCACGGAGCTCTTCCTTATACAGATGCTATGAAGAGAGTTCTTCAAAACGCAGGCGACTGTCAATATCTTTGTGAAAATATATTTTCACGAGTGATTGGTCTGTCTGTTTTCGAAGATACCGGACAAACCCTTCCCCAGGGTGTCGCGGGTTTTTACACGCCAGATCAGCTTGAGTCAGATGCAGAACATGCGTGGGTGTAGCCGACAACGCCTGTATGGCTCGTGGGCAGCGACTGAGCGGCAGGCTGTTATGGTTTCAGCTCAGCCTAGGAGGCGTCGAAGATTTTTACATAACGAAGAATAGAGTGGTCGACCTAATCCAATTAGACGATTGATAAATGTGTGGATTGCAATATGTGGAACGTATCTTGCTGATTAATATGGAATTTTTATGTTGGAGGTGGTCGTTTTCTGTTCGAGTAGTCAGTGTCCCACAGCATGGATCTCTTAACCCGGAGCATGACGCTCTTACACCGAGGGTAGAGTATGACGAAGATGGCTCACATCCTGAGTACCAACTTGTCCAATGCGCTTAATATCGAAAACAATCAGTTCATAAACGTGATACAGGAGGCGCTGAATATCCAGACGCATGCCGATCTGTTTCATTGGCTCCAGGGGGATCTTCAGACATATCTGCCGCATGAAATCCTGCTTGCCATCTGGCGGCTGCGCGAAAGCGAAACACTGCAGATCGATGTCATTTCTCCACTTCGTGAGATGCGGACATCCAATGTGGTCGGTGCCGACATGTTGCCCCTGAGACAAGATCTCCTGGCGCGCTGGGAGAAGGGTGGTCACCAGCTTTTTGACGTCCGGAATGAGGACGGATTTGTGCTCGATCACAGCAAGCAGGATACGCCTGACCCTGTGAGCATGAACTTCAGACGCATGCGGTCAGCGCTTGTTCATGGTATTCAGAATGTGCGGGAGCGCGACGAAATTATGTATCTGGTATTCAGTGAGGCGCTGTCTATCCCAAGGTCGGCTCATCACTATTTCAAGCTACTCCTGCCATATATCGATACGGCTTTGCGACAACTGCCGCCCTTGCGTGATCAAGCGTCTACTGCTGCTTTTGCGGGGCCTGTCTCCGACTTCGGTCTCACTTCGCGCGAGCGGGAGATCATGGAATGGGTCAGGGCCGGAAAGACCAATGAGGTGATTGGTGTGATTCTCGATATCAGTCGCTTTACCGTAAAGAATCACCTCAAGCGAATATTCAGAAAACTTGATGTCTCCAACCGGGCCCAGGCGGTCAACAAGATTTACGAATGTGCCGCGACTGCGCCTGGCTCAGGTTGTCAGGATCGACAGTAGAAACGCCGATACTGACTAAGCAACTCGGCCTGTCCCGGTCTACTGGAATCGAGCAGGTATTCCGGTACAGAAAACGCTACGATCTCATTTGGCCCGGGCTTCAGCGCCTGGATAGCGCCCATTTGGCGCAGGATTCGTGTAATGGGAGCCGCATGCGCGCTGAAGGGTGTGTCATCAAGCGGCGGCCCGCTCTGTTGTGAAAACAGCTCCACGATTATGCCCCAGTAGCGCTTGGATCGAGCAGCGATTCTGTTCACTCTGAGCGCGTATTCGTGGTGGTGGGGACGTGCCACCGTGCCCACGCCAGCACCATCCTGTAGTAGGACCCGTAACTCTGGTGCTGCTGCCCAGAGCGCTCGCCATAGCCGCTCAAATTGATCAGGCGATTGTGAACCGCTTACGTAGGTCGAAATGCTCACCGTCTTGTGAGGACTCAGTTGTGTAAGCAGGCTGACAAGGCTTCTCAGATGCTCCCGAAGCAGATCAACCTGCCAGGCTTGTGTCCAGGTGCGGTCGTCGATTTCTTCCGAGATATACCATCCTGCCAGTGCAGGATGACGGCCGAGTTCTGCTTCGAGCCGAGCGGCAGCCGCCAATGAGCGTTCGCGAAGGTTTGCCAGATATGCGGCCAGTTCATCGGCAGGCGCGCTGATTTGTGTGCCATAGTCGGCATCGGCTGCCAGGCCCAGAACGACCCGTAGCCCATTGGCATGTGCCTGATCCAGCCAACCACTGAGGAACCGTATACCTGGCTCGCGGCTCAGATCCAGCTCGCCGAAGACACTCCATTGCAGGTAGAGCGTCTCGACCCCCAGCCCTGCGATATCCTGCAGCGCTGCCTGCCACTCGTCCGGTGATCGTTCCAGGTCGGAAAGAAGGGGCTGCAGAAAGCTTGAGCGGAAAGGTGCGCCTGGGCATTCACCGGCTGCCGCTGGCAAAGTCATTGTCATTAGCAGCCAGAACAAGAGCTGTTTCACTGGCGGAACCTCCTGATCACGTTAAAAGCCATTGTGCAGGCGCAACACGAAGCCCGAGTTTTCATTGGTATTGCCACCCACCACCGCACGGTATTCAAGCGCCAGCTCAAGCTGACTACTATGAGTCCGATAGGCGTTGCCGCCAAACCAGCCGCGTAGGGCCGTACCAACGCCGATTTCGTAGCGCTTCTCCGTTTCGATGTCCTCGGTGTAGCTAGCACCTGCTATAGCATAGGGCGTCAGGTTCAGACCCTGCCGAATATGCGCGGCGACACCCTCACGCCACTCCCCGACCAGAAACTCTGCTCGGTCTTCCACGACCAGGGCTGCGTCCAGGTACACCGACCGGTAATGGCGGTACGTCTCACTTGGAGCATAAGCTGTGCCGCGATCGAACGAGGCACTGGCGCGGATCATCCAGTCGTTTCTGGCCTCGCGCCCCAGCGCAACCAGTCGCTCACCTGAGATGAGGAAATTGAGCGGGGCGAAGGGCTTGGCGCGAAGGCCAACACCACCCTGGGTTCGGCTGCCTTCTGTCGAAAGCGTGTCGTCTTCGAATGTCCAGATGCTACGCCCGAAAACCTCAACGTGACGACCGTCCGAAACGTTGTCGAGCCGATAGGCAATGTCGAGGCCGGCCTGGCTCCGAAAGCCGGCCAGGCCGACCGAGCCATCAGGATCGGAGGCATCATTGCCGTTCATACGACGCACAAACAGCCCCGTGTTTATCTTCAGACGATCCTCGAGCTGCTGTACTTCCCGCCGCCAGGCGTAGCCACGTTCATCAGTACCGGCGCTACCCTTGGCGTCATCTCGCTCAGTGTCCGGCTGCTCAGTCTGCGCCAGATCGATGCGACGGCGGAATGCACTCGCCGCGGCCTCGTCCTGACCCAGGCGCCGATAGACATGGCCGAGTTCTTCATACAGGGGCAGACGCTGTACATCCCCAGCCAGGGCCGCTTCGAAATGATCGGCTGCAAGACTGTCATCACCAGACCCAAGGTAGACGTAGCCGAGGCTTGCCCGGAACTCGGCATTCTCGGGGGCGAGCAATACCGCCTGCTCGAATTCATTACGGGCATCGAGCTGCTCTCCAAGTTTCAGCAGATATTGACCAAGCGCGTAGTGCCGGTCTGCGGTGGGTTTGGTCAGCACAGATCTGCGCTGCGCCTCTGCCGCCTGACGCAGGTCGCCATCCAGCGACGCCAGCCGGGCGAGCTCCTCATACAGCAATGCTCGCTGATCAAGCGCCAGTGCGTGTTCCTTGATCTGTGCAAGCATCTGGCTTGCCCGCTCGTGCTGACCGGCAAGCCGTGCTGCTCGACCTGCATTCAGCATCAGTGCCCCAGGACGGGTGCCCTCAGCGTTATAAAGCATCTCCCAAGCCTGCGCTGCGGTCGCCCAGAGACCATGCGCCTCGGCAAGCTTTGCCCACTTCCGCAGCACCATGGGCAGATCGGGATGTTTCGGCAGGAGTGATCCCACCAGTTGATGCATTTCAGACAAGGCGGCTGCGTGGTCATTCGCCGCCACCAGAATATCCACCAGTCGGACGTGTGTTTCTGTATCGCCCCGCAATGCAAGCAGGTGTTTCTGGGTCTTCGCGGCCGAGACCAGATCACCTGATCCAACCTGGCGTTCCGCCAGGGCGTGCAGGGCAGGCGGATAATTCGGCGCCAGTTGCGCAGCGCGTTCCAGAGCTGCCAATTGAGCCGCGGAATCACCTGCCTGCGCATGCATGTCGGCAATTTCGAGAGCAATTGCGCCCGGTTCATCCACTTGACCTGGCTCATCGAGTAGCTGCGCCAGAACCTGTTCAGCAGCCTCGACACGTCCCAGCTCCCTGAGCAGCTGTCCTTTGAGTCTCGTGCCGTACACAGGCAGATTTGCGGTGGATTCAAGCAGGTCCAGGGCTTGCTCAATCTTCCCCGCTCGTCTCAAGGCCTGGACCTGCTCAAGCCTGAGATCTGCAAGAGCGCCTTCATTCGCTACGGCTATTCCAAAGTGCTCGGCCGCGAGTTCGGGGTCGCCTGATTCCAGAGACAGATAACCGAGACTCGCATGATACTCAGCATTGTTCGGAGCCAGTATGATGGCTTCCTGCAGCGCCTTGCGGGCTTTATCTGGTTCACCCAGCGCCTTCCATATTTCCGCCATGATGAAGTGGCGCTCGGCACTGGCGTGCAAATGTACTGCATCCTGTTGCCACTGCGCGGCAGCCAGTGTCTCACCTTCGGAAAGCGCTATCTGGGCACGCTCATCAAGGAACAAGGCGCGAACTTCAGGTTCCAGCCTAGCGATATCAAGCTTGACGATTAGCTGACGCGCCCGCACTGGTTGGCCTCCCAGGCGAGCCGAACGCACTGCCTGCAGCAGGTATCGTGGTGAGCTGCTTTCCTCCGCCAGAAATAAAGCCTCCCAGGCTTGTGCCGCAGCAATCCAGGCCTGCTCGGCTTCGGCGAGATCGGCCCACTGACGCAAGACCCGCAGTCGCTCCGGGTGATCGGGAGGCATCCTTTCCGCCAGCAGCGGTAACTCGTCCAGCGCACTCTGACGTGCATTGGCAGCGATTAGCACATCGACCAGCCTGAGGCGATTGTCAGCTTGATCCTCTACCGCGACAAGGGCCCGAAGTGTATCCGATGCCGCCTGGAGTTGGCCCTCGCCGATCAGCCGCTCCGCCAGCGCGCGCAGTGCCGGAGCATGGTTTGGCGACAGGGCGACAGCTTGCTGCAGCGCCGTCAATTGCGCTGCCAGATCGCCCGCTTTGGCATGGAGTTCGGCAACTTCGAGCGCTACCGCGCCCCGATCTTCCTGAAGCGAGGGTGCTTCCAGCAAACGCTTCATGATCTGTGCAGCGTCTTCTGGTCGGCCGAGCTCGCCAAGTAGCTGAGCATGCAGGCGTCGCCCATATGGCGAGGTCTGCTCTACGGTCTCCACGACCTCAAGTGCCTGTGCAACGAGACCGGATTCGGTGAGCGCCTGAGCCCAGGCCAGATACAGCTCCGGTTCCGGGTCACCCTCTCTTGCCGCCATGGCGAAAGCCTGTGTGGCTTGTTCCAGCTCGCTCCGCGCCATGTGAAGATGTCCCAGAGCGCTTGCCAGTTCCCGCCGAATCGCTACTGATTCCACTTTGCTCAAGCCTCGGTTCATGGTGACTGCTGCAAGCGCAGGTTGACCGAGATCCAGTTGAAACTGCGCAATGGTACGCCAGGCTTCTGGTGGAACGCTGTGCTCGCCGAATGCTGCAAGCATGAGCATTTGCAAAGCCTCCTGGGACCGTCCGAGATTGATGTAGGCGCGAATCAGCCGCAGGCGGTCCTCGAAGACCTGATCGGCGTCATGTTCTTCAAACAGGGGAGGAACCGCTGCAAAATCACCACGTTGGATCGCGATATCAGCCAGTTGTCGCCGAATATAACGCTGTCTGTCCTTGTCCAACTCCTCCGCATCGAGGGCGCGGCGCCAATCATCTGCCGCCGATTCGGCGGCGCCCAGCCGCAGCTTTGCCAGTGCCCGGTAGTGGTGTCCCAGTCCCGGTTCGCGACCGATTTCGATCAACTTCGTTGCATGCTCTGCTGCAGATTGCGGATCGTCGAGTGGACCCAGGAACAGGATTACCAGGCGCAGTCGCACATCAACGTCTTCAGGGTCTACAGCAAGCACCCGCTCCAGTTCGTTAGCGGCCTCAACTGAATGGCCGGTGCCAATGAGCCGTTCGGCACGTTCCAGAAACGGGTATTTACGAAAGTTCGCCAGTTCCTCTTCGAGCCAGTTCTGCGCGCCTGTATCAGGCACGACTTCTTGTCTCTGGGATGGTGCGCTGGCTGCTGTACTTCCAAACAGGAGACAGAGCAGGGCGGCCATAGCAACAGTCGCTAGATTCTTCAGACGTCTTGATAAGCCGCGACAGCTTCCGGACTGAGCCGCGGCAGTTTTGGTTGTTTGCATGGGGCACCGGTTTTGCGCGTTCGTTTCAGGCTATTGCTACGCCACTGGTTCGACGGCTTTCTGCATCTGCAAGGCCTGTTTGAGTGTTTGCTCGTTCAGCCAACCACGATCCAGCAGGAGTCGACCCAGGGGGCGGGGATCGTCGTGCTGCTCCGCGAGCACAGAATGCAGCTGCTCGGAAGGAATGGCGTGGAGGTCCAACAGCAGCTCTCCAAGGCGTTGCCGGCGAGGGCGGTCCATATGTGGGGCTACCGGAAAGGCATGTTGAGTCTTGTCCCAGCCCAGATGACGGCCGTAGATCAGATGCCCCGCAAACTGCCGAAGTGCCCGATTGCAAGCGTAGAAATTGACCACATTGGCCCAGATCTGACGGGGTGCCGAGAGTAGGCCCTGTCGCCAGCCGTAATAGTGGCTCATAAAGACGACCCTGTGCAGGACCCTGTTGCTGAGCAGGATCGCATTGACGATCATCAGCCACCACAGCCAGCTGTCTGCCGGCACGAGTTGAGGAAACCAGTAGCTGTCGGATAGCAGCACGTGGGTCACTTCCATCACGACAACGTTGAGCACCACGAAATAGGCCAGAAAACCTATTTGCGATGTGATCAGCGCCTTGCGATCACGAAACAGGATGTACCTGGTCGCCAGGTTGCCGGTCCAGCCGACATTCGCCCAGCCCTGAAGCGCGATGCCCAGTATCCAGCGAGCCTTCTGCCGATAGGCTGCTTTGAAGCTGTTTGGGAAATACTCACGCACAGCAATATATTCATCGGCACGGCCTGGGTTCCTGGACTCGCACTTGACCCTGACCCGCACGAATACCTGCCGCATGCCCAGCTCTCGTAGCCTCAGGCTGATATCGTAGTCTTCCGTAAGGCTGCCAGGATTGAATACCTCACCATTGCGCTCGCGATGCAGGGCCAGTATGGCCTTACGGCTGAATGCAGTGCCGACTCCGGCGCTCGGGACGATGCCCGTAAGCGCCGCACGGACCGGCACGTCCTTGGTATGACACTCGGTAAATTCATCCTTGTAATGCCCGCCGGTGAACTCCGTCCAGGGCCTGGGTAATGGCAGGACCGGGATCTGCACGAGGTCGTAGTGAGCGATCATGTAATTGAACAGCCGCAGCTCCAGGGGGTGCACTACATCCTCAGAGTCCTGCAGGACGAAGCCTGCAAACTCTATGTTTCGCGTCGCCTCGAACTCGAGTATCGAAGCGATCACCTCATTCAGACAGTCTGCTTTGCAGGTAGGCCCCGGCCGAGCGCCAACGACCTTATGAATGGTCGGGTTGGCAGCCGCTACCGCATCGACTTCGCGCTGTGTGTCCGGATCATTGGGATAGGTGCCTACGAAGATGTGGAAGCGCTTGTAGTCGAAAACCGTCAATGCGTTCTGCAGCATCTGTGCAATGACATCTGCCTCTTGCCAGGCCGGTACCATGAGCGCAATCGGACGCTCCTCTGCAGCCCGCAGTATTTCTGGAGAGAGCGATTCAGCTGCTGCGCTACCATTCAGGTGCCGGGAGAGCCGGCGACACCAGTAGCAGATGTCGATGAACAGATCATCGAAGCTACTGATAGCGATCAATACCGCAGTGGTGATGAGCAGCAGTTTTACGAAAAACCAGTAAATGGCAATGCTATCAACCCAGTCCATGCCACTTACTCCATGGCAGTGGCTAGTGACGCACGCTCATGCCTGCTGGGCTGCGTCGACAGCAGCACCGACATGGCGTGGGCAATCCTGGCTGCTGCGTGGCCGTCGCCAAAAGGGTTGGCTGGTGCGACCATCGCACGATACGCATCAGGGTCATCGAGCAGTCGCTGGGCTGAACGCACGAGGGCGTGCGGGTCGGTTCCGGTAACCTCGGCGTAGCCTTGCTCGACGGCCTCTGGTCGTTCCGTCAAGCGACGTAACACAAGCACAGGCACACCGTAGCTTGGTGCTTCTTCCTGTATACCGCCGGAATCAGTAAGCACGAGGTAGCTCTGGCTCAACATCTTCTGAAGGCCGATGTAGTCCAGTGGCGCGAGCAGGTGGATCCGAGAGTGTTCCCCAAGGAGACGGTGCACGGGCTCACGCACTCTTGGATTCAGATGAACTGGAAAATCAATTACGACATCCGGTCTGCTATCGGCAAGTTCGAGCAGCGCGGTACACATGTTTTCCATCTCATCGCCCCAGGCTTCGCGCCGATGCATGGTCACCAGAATTCGACGCTGCCCCCGAGCCGGTGGCTGGAGTTTCAACAGTTTGTCCCTGACGTGGTGCACAGCGTCAACGACCGTATTACCTGTGATGAGGATATGCGCTTCTGGTACACCTTCGCGCCTCAGGTTGTCCGCAGCGCGCGGTGTCGGCGCGCAGTGAAGGGTCGCAAGGCTGCTGACCATCCGGCGGTTGGCCTCTTCCGGAAACGGATTGGCGCAGTCGAATGAGCGCAGGCCTGCTTCGACGTGAATGCAGGGAAGACGGTGATAGAAGGCGACGAGCGCAGCGGCGAATGCTGTCGTGGTATCGCCCTGAACCACGACCGCCCTGGGAATTGTCATCGAAAAGAGGTGATCGAATTCGCTGATCAGATTGCGGCTGAGCACCCCCAGCGAACCATCGGCGGCCATGCTGTTGAGCACTGTCCCAGGGCTGATACCGAAGGCTTCAAGCGCAAGGTCGGCCAGCGTGGTGTGTTGGCCACTATTGACCCATTCCACGCCATCAATACCAAATCGCTCAACAAGTTGCCTGTAGACCGGGGCGAGTTTGATGACTTCCGGGCGTGTGCCCGCAATCACGAAAATTTTTTTCATCTTGGATCCTTCCTTACGTTGGGTTCTGCGCTAACTCTTTATTGTTATTGTCTTTGTGCTGCCTGGCTCAGCTCACTGCCATCCACCCAGGTGAAGCCTAGCTGATTGATGCCGTCGACGAGTTTCTGAAGGTCTGCGAGTCCGGGCGTGCCAAGACTTGGTTCGAGCCAGAACGGGTGGAAGAAGAATGAGGCGTAACCGTCCCGGACTACCTGGGCATGCTGGGCATTCAGGTAGAGATCCTGCCAGGTGTAGGCATAGCTGGAGGCTGGATCGGTCTCACTGATGTCGTATTCGATGTTGCCCAGGTTCTCAGGAAGAATGCGCTGGCCGTAGTAATCCTGGTGGATGATGTACGGGAAAAACTGACCCACTGCGAAATCAGGATCTCCGTTGCGCCCGGCAAAATCCGGCACGTCCGAGGTGTAGTAAACGACCCGGTTGTAGGTGGTATCGAAGCGCTGAGCAAAGGCTCGGTTCGCCGTTGCGGAGGCGTGATAGTGAGGTGTTTCCCATGCGTAAGGCTGAATGCCGAAAGCTCGGAATTCGGCGACGCCTGCGTCGAGCCGGTTCAGAACCCACGATGTTGAATCTTCGGCCACTGGGCGATTACGGACGATGTCCCAGAATTCGAAATCATCGCCGCTGACACCAGTCCACGGATTGCGAATTTCACCGTATTGATGGGTAAATCCATGCAGTACAACTTTCCCGCCTCGCTCAAGCGCATAGTCGAGGCCCTGGCGGAGTTCGGTGGCGTCTGCAAAGGGTATTTCCTGCGGCAGTCCTCGATTCCATTGCCCAAGCGGGTCGAGGTAGTGCGGTATAGCAGCGATCGAAAATCCGATGTCCTGTCCCTGGAAATAGTCCGTGAGGGTTTGCATCGTTTCGAAGCCGGTCAGTGCACCCACGTCCTCGAGCCGAACCATCGCGAAACGCTGAGCGTGCTCAGAAACGCCGAGCATATCGTGTAGCAGATCGGCGATAACCAGGTAGCGGTCACGTGGTCCGATATAGGAGAATGGAATGTCCGCGACATACCAGAAATTGCCAGCGCGAACGACATACGGCAGGCGCTCGCCGGTATCGCCGTTGACAACTTCGGCAACGCTGGACGCAATAGCCGGATCAGAGATTGTGGTCGCACCTGCTTCAGGATCTGCGAACACCGAGTTGGTCTGGGCATCATAGTCATAGTACTTCACCATGCTGCGGCCCTTGTACAGGATGGTATCGAAGAACCCGGGTGCCTTGTTTGCTGGAGACGGCGATGCGTTGAGTCCTACAATCCCGTCGAATCGAAAGCCGCGTCTTGTTTCGAAATCTGATGCTTCATCCCAAGCCATTTGCCACAGATTGTACCTGAACCATACCAGGCTCCGATTGGTGCTTGCGGCGTCCGCCAGGAAGGCTGCGGGAAGCGCATTGTCGTAGTACGAGCCAAGATAAAAGGTGATATCCATAGTCTCGATCTCGCCGGCTGCGTAGTCTTCGACAGGCTTTATCTCGATAGTTGTATCGAAGTGTCCGAGGAGATTGCTCAGCATGATGGCGTAGGCCTTGCCGAGTTTGTTGTAGCTACTGCCGGGCTCCGAGTCATGGAGAATCAAGGCGCGAATAGAAGCGGCCGAAACTGAGCTGCTGCCTACCGCCATGATGAAAGCCAGGGTCAGCGAAAGTGTGCGCATAGCAAGAGAGATTGAGCCGAACATTGTGCTGTTCTCCATAGCGTGCTCGAATTCGTACTGGGCGAAGTGTCAGGGTCCCGGCGGTGCTACTTACCCGGTGGTACTATTTACCCGGCGGTGCTATTTACCCGGTGGTACTGCGCGCAGGCTCAGGGGTTGGGCGAACTCGCCCGGGACCACGACAAGTCGGTTACGGGTTGGTCGGGGACGCTTGGCGCGCAGGCCTCGCTCTGATCTGAAACCTCTTTTTCCAGGATGCTTCTTTGCGCTTCGAATTTTTCTGCTCTGAAGTGACTCCCCATGTGGACGGATCTCCTCGCGCAGTAGCACGACCTCCCGCATAGCCAGTGGTCGGGCGGGTGCGGAAACGTTCTTCCCCTTGCCTGAGCTTGCCAGGCTGGGGCCTGCCGCAAACAGCAACGAAAGCGCGGCGATTGAGCCACAGCAAAGACAGTGAGTTATTATTTTCATAGAGTGCTTCCTTTCGGTTGGCCACTTAACCAGGCTGTTATATACCAGCAGGAAGATCGCCTGATATGGCGCGAACGGACTAACGGCAGATGAAAATGAGTAGATCGAAATACCGTGCGTGTGGTCGCAGCTGTATATAATCGGCGTAATGATGTCCTAGCCGTTTGGAGAGCCCTGAGCACTGATGACCAAGCCAAAGAGCGTTCGAATCAATCCAGCTGCGAGTGTGGCGGAACGGCTGCAAGCGCAGACAGACTCACTGACCAGGGCAGAGCGTCAGCTGGCCGATCTCATCCTGGATAACTATCCTGTATCAGCGCTCGGCTCGATCACTACAGTTGCGCAGGATGCAGGCATATCCACGCCGACGGTTGCACGGCTGGTGCAGAAACTTGGGTACACAGGTTTTCCGGAATTTCAGGCCGCATTGCGACGGGAGCTGGAAGAGCGAATTTCAGGACCAATTGCCAAACACGATACCTGGACCGGAAGGGCACCAGAAGGTCACATTCTCAATCGATTTGCAGAGGCGGGTATCAGCAATATTCGCCAGTCGATAGGGCAGATCGATGCTGAAACCTTTGATGCGAGCTGTGAGCTGCTCGCAGACAAGGTTCGAGCGATTTACGTCGTCGGTGGAAGGATCACCCGCACGCTGGCGGACTATTTCTATTTGCACATGCAGGTGATCAGGCCCCGTGTCACTCACATTCCAACTATATCGAACGCCTGGCCCCACTATCTGCTGGATGTCGAGCCGGGCGATGTTCTCGTAATCTTCGATGTCAGGCGTTACGAGGCCAGCACCCTGAAGCTGGCGGAGATGGCACATGAGCGCGGCGCCACGATCATACTGTTCACCGATCAATGGCGCTCTCCGGTCTACAAGCTGGCCACGCGGTATTTCAGCAGCCGGATCATTGTGCCTTCGGCGTGGGACTCTTCATTGGCGACACTGCTGTTGCTGGAAACAATGATAGCGGACGTACAGGAGCGGCTCTGGTCCGACACCCGCACGCGAATGGAATCGCTGGAAGAGATGTTCGACCGAACCAGGTTCTTCAGAAAATTTATCTGACTTCGCCTAGAGGAAGTCGTTTTGCCTGGCGAGCCAGCCTTCTTCTTCCTTAGCGGGGCCCCGCTCGGCCAGCGCTTTTTCTGTCTTCTCCGCCCACTGTCTGCAGAGCTCATTCAGCGCTGTTAGCTGCTCATCTGAAAAGCTTGAGAGCTCGGCGCGTTTCAATTCATTTTTCAGTGAATCAATCAATGTCTTCGCTTCCATGACGTCTCTCAACCTCTGCCTTCGTTTTTCTCGAGAATCTCAGTGATAACCTTGCCGAGTACCACAGGGTCCTGGGCACCGCTCACGCTGTACATGTCATTGAAGACGAAGGTCGGCACGGCCGAAACACCCACTCTGCGATAGTCTTCTTCCAGTGCGCGGACCTGCTGACCGAGCTCTTCGTCGTCGAGCGCTGCCTGAGCTTCCTCTCTTGAGAAGCCGTTGAGCGCTGCGATATCTACCAGTTCATCTGCATCGGAAACATTCGTACCGTCGGCAAAATAGGCTTCGAACAGTGCCAAGGCCAGAGGCGTCTGTTTTCCCAACTGCTCCGCCCGTAACAGCAGCTTGTGTGCCTTGAAGGTATTCCAGATGCGCGACTGCGCATGCATGTCGAACGTAATTCCCAGGTCGAGCCCTAGCGAGCGCATCTGCTTACGGTTATTCTCGATCGTGGCTTCGTCACTGCCGTATTTTTCAGCGATATGCTCATTGATATTCTGCCCTCCCGGTGGCATGTCCGGATTGAGCTCGAAGGGCTGAAACGTCAGTTCGACGTTCAGGTTCGGGTATTGTTTCAGCGCCTGTTGCAGTCGTTTGTACCCAATGATGCACCATGGGCAGACGACATCTGACACCATGTCTATTTTCAGTGTGGTGTTCGCTGCTGTAGTCAATTTCAGCTCCTACTAGTCGTTGTCGAATGGGAGACTCGCTGTATCCTCTACGAGGGAGTACGATCACAATACCGGCCTTGGTCAGGTGAAGCCCGGCACGGCAGGCATTGCTGGCAAAATTTCTGACGGTTCAGGAGCATGCTCAGGTATGAGGAAGACGGGCAAGATCGATTATGTTGAATTCCCCGCGTCCGACATGGAAGTCACAAAAGCCTTCTACACCAAGGCGTTTGGGTGGCGCTTCACGGACTATGGGGCTGAATACGCAGCATTTTCAGATGCAGGACTGGACGGTGGATTTTTTGTATCCACTGGGCCGATAGGCCGCGCAAGTGGCGACGTGATGTCCGGTGCACTCGTGGTGCTGTATAGCAGTGATTTGGAAGCCACCAAAGCCAAGGTCGAACAAGCTGGTGGAACGATAACCAAACCCGTGTTCAGCTTTCCGGGCGGGCGGCGTTTTCATTTTGAGGATCCAAACCGAAATGAACTCGCGGTCTGGTCAGATCTGGCACCGTAATGGCCAGGTGCCCAAATTGCAGGTGTCCCGTACGACGTGACACCTGGCTGATTACCGAGTGCTACTTGCGCGCGGTAACTTCGAGCAGGTGATAGCCGAACTGGGTCTTAACTGGACCTTGTACTTCGCCAACTGGTGCACTGAAAACGACTTCGTCGAATTCGCGAACCATCTGACCTGGACCAAATTCGCCAAGATCGCCGCCCTGCTTGCCGGACGGGCATGCCGAGTGCTTGCGCGCCAGTTCAGCGAAATCAGAACCGTTGGCAATGTCGTCTTTGAGTTTTGCACACTGTGCTTCGTCGCTGACCAGAATATGTCGTGCAGATGCCCGAGCCATGATATCTCCAAATGTCGTAAATAAAGAAGGCCGTTAGTGTACAGCAGACGGTCAGGCTAGCCCAGCTTGTATATCGGGCTGCTGTCTCATTCATCCAGGAGTTCTACATGCAATACCTTCATACCATGGTCAGAGTCAGTGACCTGGACGCGTCGCTCGATTTCTACTGCAATAAGCTGGGGCTGGTCGAAGCCTATCGCAAGGAGAGTGAGCGCGGCCGATTCACGCTGGTCTATCTCGCAGCACCGGACGATCGCGAACATGCAATCTCCGAGGGGGCGCCCCTGCTTGAGCTGACGTATAACTGGGACCCCGAAAGCTATACTGGCGGGCGCAACTTCGGTCATCTTGCCTATCGCGTCGACGATATTTATGAAGTGTGCGGCCGCTTGCAAGCTAAGGGCGTCTGTATCAATCGCCCACCTCGTGATGGGCATATGGCCTTCATAAAATCGCCTGACGGTATATCAATCGAGTTGTTACAGAAGGGTGACGCGCTGCCGCCGCAGGCGCCATGGGCGACAATGGAAAACACAGGAAGCTGGTAGGGCAGGCCCTGATGCACCGTCTTCGATTGTGTGCCTGATCACGCGGTTTCACTCTGCACAGTGCCGTTCGAGCTGAGTTCGCCCGGCTTCCACGTCAGCAGGTTTCGCAGCATTGGCACCGAGCGAAGCCCAAGTGCGGCCGCCGATGTCATGACCCCGGATATCATTGCGCCGACCACGCCGCAGGTGAGCGCGTCCTGTCCGGTCAGCCATAGGCCTTTCACCGGCGTCTGGGGTCTCAGCCAGCTCTGCTCGAAACGCTCGGTATCGTGGGTCAGTCCGTATATCTCACCCTGGCTGTAGCGGCAGAAGAAATCGGTCGAGAGCGGGGTGGATGTCTCAAAGTAATCGATTCTGCCTCTGAGCTGTGGCAGCTTCGTGTACAGCACCTCCAGCATCCGGTCGGTCAACGTCTGTTTCAGCGCTTCATAGTCCTCACCACGCTTGCCCCAGGTCGTGTCCTTCCACTGCTCGAACTGCTCGAAGGTCGTCGGCGCTACAATCTCTATTGCTGAACGGCCGGGATAGCGTGTGGCATAGCTTGGGTCTTTTGCCGATGGGAAGGAGATATACACCACGGGGAAGGGTAGTGATGGGTCTTTCTTGAAGGCCTCTATCGTCTCGTCGTAGTTTTCCTCGGGATAGATCCAGAAGTTCGTCTTCGGCAGGCCCAACTCTTCGCTCGTCCCCTTCAGGCCGATATACATGCCCAGGTGCGACATCGATGGTGAAACAGTGGGACGTTTTGCCTGGTACTTACTGTGCACACGGGCAGACTCTGGCAGGAGTTTTTCGTAGGTATTCAAAGCACCTGCATTCGAAATGATCAAAGGCGCGCTAAGGGTCTCGCCGTCCGCCATTCTGACGCCTGTAGCCTTCTTACCCTTGCCCTGTTCGGTAAGGATTTCCTTCACGTCCGCATAAGTGAATACATCGCCGCCGCTGGCCTGTATGACTGGAATGATGGTCTCGGCAATTCTTGAGGCGCCGCCTACGGGGTAGTACCCGCCATGCATGTAGTGTTTCGCTATCAAGGCATGAATCAGGAAGCTGGACTGACGGGGCGGCACGCCACAGTCTCCCCATTGGCCCGACAGCACCGCTATCAGGCGCTGATTGGAGGTCAGTGACGAGAGCACTTCGTAAGTCGTCTTGTTGAAATAATCCGGCAACAACATTTTCAGGGCACGGTTGTAGACCGGCGCGGCGATGGTGGGCACAACCTTGCCTAGCGTGTAGGCCTGCATGCCACTGGCTACCTTGCCGAGCATCTTCATATACCGGTCGATGGTGTGGCCTTCATCTGGGAAAGCGGCCAGGATCGACGCTCGAAAGCCGTCTTTTCCGGCGCGGAGGTCATGAACGTCTTCGCCGATATAGAAGCGATCGTACACCTCGTCCATAGGCGCCCATTTCAGCTCGCCGTCTGTAATGTAGTCGAAAATTTTCCGAGCCAGCGTGTTGGGCGAGCCCATGTCACCGATGTAGTGCACACCCACGTCCCATTCGTAACCGTTGCGGCTATAGCTATGCGTAAAACCGCCGGCAGTGTAGTGCTGCTCGAGCACGAGCACCTTCTTGCCCTGCTTTGACAGACAGGCTGCCGTAGCGAGTCCCCCGATACCGGAGCCAATAACGATCGCGTCATAGTCCTTATCGACGCGGCTGGCACGATAACGTTTGCCAATTCTGATGGTGCTGGCTGCGCGTTTTACTGAAGCTGAATCTGGTGTCTTGGTCATGAGGGTGTGCCTGAGCTGGGAGCCTTCGAGAGCTCAAGCCTAAATCAACGCTTTTTAATATGCAAATTATTGCATATGAAAGGCTTGGCTTCTGCGACCATACCGCTATGATGGGTCTAATCCTTCAGGAGCTAGTCACTATGTCATTGAAGCATGCCGTTCTGGCGATGCTGGAGCTCGAGCCGGGTTCGGGCTACGACCTCATCAAGCGCTTCAACAAGAGTATCGGCCATTTTTGGGCGGCGACTCATCAGCAGGTTTATCAAACGCTGAACACCCTCGGTGAGGAAGGGCGGGTCGAATTCGAGCTGGTGGAACAGTCTGACAAGCCCAACAAGAAAATTTACAGCATCACGGCAGCGGGGCTCGAAGAACTTCGAGCATGGACCAGTACGCCAGCGAAATCCTATAGGTACCGCGACCCGCTGCTCATCAAGCTGTATGCCGGTGGCAACGTACCGTCTGCGGCATTGGCCGATGATTTGGAAAAGCACCGCCAGCTCCATGCCCAGACGCTGGCTGATTACAGGGAAACCGAGGCTGCGTTCTATCGTAATGATGCAGAAGCCAGAAGGCGCTACCTATTGCCTTATATGACCTTGAAACTGGGGATGCAGTTTGAGGAAACGTGGCTGCGCTGGTATGAAGAGGTCAAGATTGTTCTGAATAGCACGGATGACGAGTGCAAGTCAGGCTCGCCTCACGATGGTTGATCGAAGGAAAGTGTGTACGCGTAATCAGATGTATTCCAAACGGAGTACTGTCGCATGCTTCTTTCACGTTATTTGCCAGCCTTAAGTTGCCCGGCAGCCTTGATGGCAGTCCTCGCCGGCAGCGTCCTCTCGGCGTGCAGGGCAGAGCAAACAGAAGTGAACTCAATGGAAGTCACCGCCAGCGCATATACCATGCGTGAGGCTGAAACGAAAAAGGGCAACGTCGGACTTGCTGCGTGGGGTGATCAACTCAAGCCTGGCATGAAGTCGATTGCTGTTTCGCGCGATCTCATCGATGCCGGTCTGGATCATATGACGCCAGTGACCATCGATGGTCTCGAGGGTACCTATATCGTCCGTGATAAGATGAACAAGCGCTGGGAAGACAAGATTGATATCTTCATGGGCAAGGATCTCGACGCGGCACGCGAATGGGGTACACAGACGGTGACGATCCGCTGGTCTCAATCGTCAGCGCGCGAGGACTGAAGGCAGACTCAGTCGGTCATTTCTTTGGGTAAGGCATATGGGCGAAGTTCTCCAGTTCAAACGACGGGTTGGCAAACAGCCCAGCAAGGGACTGTGTCAGCACGGCTTCCACAAATGGAAAATCGACAAGAGCAGCCGGTTCGACAGCACACAGGGGAAACTGCGCACGATTCTCGTATGTGAGCGGTGCGGGAAAATGAAGACAGAGCTGCGCTGAAAAACCATACAATTGGCCTATTGTGCCCGTGAACCTCGTCACAACTGATTCCTGTTTTCCTTATTTCTCAATACTTGTCTGTTGAAGTTTCGTAATATTACGTTGCCGAATGTAACTTTTTTTTTCAAGCGCATTTGCAGTGCTCATCGGCAACCTCAAGAACCTCAGGAGAACATTTCATGATCAAAAGCAAGGGACTCGTTCAGACAGTTGTAGCCGTGGCACTCACGGCTGGCTTCAGTCTCCCCGCGGCGGCACTGTCCGTCAATTTCACCAGCTCGCCAAGCGCCAGCAATGGTTCTGGTTACGGTAATAGCATGACGTTCGGCAACGTAACTGCGAGTGCATTTGCCAATACTGGCAGTGGTGGCACACTCCAGACCGCTCAGTTGTTGCGCTGGAATACCGGCCTTGGCGTCTGTAACCGTGCCGAAAAGAAGAACTGCAGCAATCCTCAGCATCAGGTGGACAATTCTCACGCCATTGATCTCGTAGCGTTCTTTTTCGACGAGACTGTGAAGTTTGATTCCGTCACCATCGATCCTTATGGCAGATACGATCGCGACATTTCCTATTGGGTGGGCACTGTCGGCAACGGTTTCAGCCTGACAGGGAACACCTACGCTTCTCTGGAAGGTGTTGGCTTCGGTGCGAGAACCGATAGCTACTCCTATCCCAGCAATAGCCCCTTGACCGTAGGACTGACTGGTACTGGTAACGCTCTGCTGGTCTCGGCGTCCATCGCAGCTGGTTTCACGACCAACGATTTCTTCAAGATTTCCAGCCTGAACATCAGTGAAGTGACTGGCCCTGACAATCCGACTCCAGTGCCGCTGCCAGCAGCTGCATGGCTCATGATGAGTGGTTTGGCAGCTTATGGCTGGACCGCGCGTAAGCGTAAGGCAGTTTCTGCTGCCTGATCAGTCTCATTGGTCTGATTGGTCGGACCAGAAAGACAAGCAGAGGCCGCCGAAAGGCGGCCTCTGCCGTTCAGCGGATATATTGTCGAATTAATCGTCGAGAATGAACGCCTGGCGGGATCACGCACGTACAACACGCTAACACTCGCAGCTGGAGATAGCGTGTATGACGGCAAAAGATGAAAAGCCAAGAAAAGGTCACCGGAAAAATGAGGACGAGAGCGAGATAGACGAAACGGTTGAGGAAACCTTCCCGGCCAGTGATCCCCCATCCTGGAACCCCGGCACCACCAGTGGCGGCGCCGCTGATGATGATAGTGAAAAGAAATAGCCTGCAAGCGCTGCGGGTGAAGCCATAGGCGCTCACCCGCGTTTTACTGTATCTGACTCTCTCATTCGCTCACGAATTTCGAAAATCTGCTCTCGTCTCCCGAATCCGTCTTTTCCTGATAGAGAAAGCTCAGGTTCTGCTTATCGAAGGTCTCGAAAAACGTTTCCCATTCGATCTCACGCAGATCATCTTCGTCATTGTCGAATTTGACTCGCAGCACGCCCACCCCTGAGCCATCGTCCGCGGTATCCTTTACCACGGCAGGTTTTCCGCCGCGCTTTTCAATCCACGTCCGGATGGTATCGTGATCCTGGGTCTGTTTTGCCGATGACATATTAATCCCTCCTAGTTCACTATTTCTCCACTCACCGGATCTTCCAGCCCGACGTGGGCTACCGGTATGGCACACTTCAACTCGGCCGTTACAGCCTCCGGAATGGCGACTGCCTGGCAGCTGTAGACTTCATGGGCTATTCGTTCGATTCGACCGAAACCGGAAGACCGGAGCATGGCCTCTACGCCAGCATGATTCGGTGCCCACCAGTTAGTCGGGTCGTCCGCCAGGCGATGTTCGATAAAGGCCATCTTGGGCCAGCCATCGTCCATCAGAACCTCGCGTTCGTCGAGACGGTAATTCTCTTCGACAGACAACACGGATTCACCCGGCGTCGTCATGGTCTGGAATACCATTCGGCCCCTGCAACAGCGGCGTACGATATCCAGTGCCAACAGGGGATAGCGCAGGTGATAGAGCACGCCCATGAACCAGACGAGGTCATACTGCTCAGCGCTATGCGCAAGATCATAAACAGTGGCCTTTCTGAACTCGACGCGGTCGCTCAGTTCCAGCACATCCGCCGCCCAGCGCGCTTGATTCAGGTAGTGTTCATCCAGATCAATGGCTGTGACCTGTGCGCCACGTTTTGCCAGTTCAAAGCTGTAATACCCCGCGTTACAGCCGATATCCAGTGCTCGTACGCCGTTGAGATCCTCGGGCAGACTCGGCGCTATTTCGTTCCACTTGAAGGCAGGGAAATCGCCGAGAAAGTGTTGGGGAGCTGTCTGAATGCCGTCGGGCAGGTGCAGATTGTGGAACCATGGCCCCAGCTGCCGTACCTGTTCTTCAATACTTGTCATACGGGTCTCCATATTGATGACTGTCAGCTCGCGGCCATACTTGGTTGTGCTACCTCCGCCCAGCTGTTTTCAAGTTCCATGGCGCGATGTCGTGAAGTGTGGGCATTCAGGACCCTGCTGCGGAAGCGCTCGCCCAGCTGCTGTCGCTCCGTTGCGGGCATCGTGAGGTAGGACTGGACCTCTTCGGATGAGCGTGCAGTGAGAATTTCCTCACCGATAGCAAAGAAACTGTCGAGACCATCCCACTCATCGCTGATGACAGGCGTGCCGCATGCGCCGGCTTCAAATAAGCGAACGCTTGGTGAGTAGCCCGCAGCAATCATGTCGCGTCTGGTAACATTCAGCGTGAAGCGTTGGCTGCCGTAGAACTCACGGTGCTGATGAGGTGGAATGTGTTCGATTCGGCTTACGTTCGCTGGCCAGTCGATACCTGCAGGGTATTGGGCGCCTGCTACACAAAAGTGTTCGGCCGTGAGTTGACGGGCAGGCTTTATCAACAGCTGCTCGACGGTAGGCTGGCGATCGTCACTGTAGGTGCCGAGATAGCCGAGAGCGTACTGCTTCGTAGCCGGTTCTGCGTCATCTTCAGCTGATGGAAAGTAAAGGTCTGTATCTACCGAGCAATAGAGCGGCCTTGCGCGCCGAGCACCAAATTCATATTCAAGCCTGTCGAGCGTTGGCCCACCGGTGAAGGACAGGTAGAGATCAAAGCGCGGAATCATCTCCGGGCTGAGGTACTCATAATCGCCATTGCGGAGTTTGGCGAGGGTAACAGGCGTGTCGATGTCGTAAAACGCCAAGCAAGCCGGCTCTAGCTGACAGATTCGGGCAGCCAGCGCTTTGGCGTCGGATACGTAAGAGCCGAGAATAACCATGTCGGCGTCTCCGATCATCTCCTCATACGCTTCGAGCTCGCGGATCTCCTTGTACAGAACGACCTTGCAGAACGGTGGACTGGGCATATCCCGCTGATTGGCGTACCAGGGCACATCTTTTTCAAAGAAGGTAATCCTGTGCCCACGTGCCGCAAGCGCCTTGATAAGGCTCCTGAATGTAGTGGCGTGTCCATTGCCCCAGGAGGAGGTGATGGAGAGACCGAAAACGACGATATCGAGCTTTTTCATTCTTCAGCCTCCAGGCTCACGGCCTCTTTCGGCTGACGCTGAGTTCGCCGGCGTCTGGCTTGTAACAGGATCTCCACCTCCTCGGCTCGGTGCCGATAGGTATGTTCTGACAGCACCCTTTGGCGCGCGGCCTCACCAATCATTTTCGCGCGCTCGGGCGTGAGCTTGCGCAGATGGTCGACGACGTCACTACCATTATGGGCTACGAGCACCTCCCGACCGGGCATGAGGAACTGCTCAACGCCCTCCCAGTGGTCCATGATGAGGCAGGCTCCGGCGCCTGCGGCTTCGAACACCCTGGTGGCTGGGGAGAAGCCGGTTCGCGCCATGCTCTCACGGTTGATGTTCAGAACCGCGAGGGGACTGCAGTTGAAGGCGTTGTGGTCGCGGGTGTAGACATGGCCCATGTACTCCAGATTGTCGAACTGCGGCGCATATTCCTGCCAGCCGCTACCGCCAAGTATGAATCTGGAATCCGGCATGGCTTCGACCGCCTTGAAGAAAAAGTCGTGCACCCTGGCTTCCCTGTCTGGCAAGCGGTTGCCCAGAAAGCCAAGCGTTGCCACGAACCGCGGGTCAGGCTCGACCGGGTGGTGGATTTCAGGGTCTACGGCGTTATAGATCGGTTGGCAGCATCGGGCACCGAGGGCTGTGTAGGCCTCCACGACGGGGTAGCCGCCCCCATAGGTGAGGATAAAATCGAACTGCGGAATCAGAGCCCTGAAGGGGTCGTTATCATCGTTGTGAATACGCTCAAGCGTTGCCGGCGCATCGACATCCCAGAATATCGATAGCATTCCTTTGTGGGCGTGCTTTCGCTGATGCTGCACAACCGCTGCTTCAAGCCATTCGTCCAGCACGCCGACACCACTGGCTTTCACAATGATATCGACGTCATCTGCTGAATCGAGCGCACGTCTGGCACTGTCTTCATCAGCCTGATAGACCACGACCCTGGCCCAGGACGGATCTTCCATATCCCGATGCGCCTGTCGATCGAAGGCATCAGGTTCATAAAAAGTGATCTTGTGGCCGCGGTCCGCCATCGCCTTGATGATGCCGCGATAATAGGTGGCTGCGCCGTTCCAGTACGATGAAACGAGGCTGGAGCCGAAAAATGCGATATTCAGAGGCCTAGCTGTAGGCATGGCTGGTGCTCCCTGTATTGGTTGTTGTGGCGGATTCGTCCAACGAGGCGACGTCCAGATCCTCGAGAATGTCGAGCAACTGCGCCACCCGATGGCCGCAGGTATGCCTCGTGCGAATGGTTTCCAAGGCCCGGGCACTGAGTTCATTGGCGAAGCCGGGATCATTGATGACCTGGCGCAAGTGCGTACGCATTTGCTCACCATCTTCAGCGACCAGATAATCACTACCTGGGGTGAACAAGCCTTCGCTGTCCTGCCAGGGTGCGCAAATGAGTGGCAGGCCGCAGGCCATCGCCTCGAACGGTCTTATCGTCGGTATGCCTGGTAATCTGCTGGCGTAATAGCGCCTGGGTACATGCACCGTTACCTTATGATTGGCGAAAACCTCCGGTGCCTTGAAGTTGGGCAACCAGCCACGGTAGTCGACACCATCCTCGGCAAGTCGGGTCAGGACCAGTTGTGGATAGCGGACGCCATGGATCTGACAGCTCAGCCCGAGATCACGCACCGGGCCAAAAAGAAAGGTTTCCAGCTCCGCTGTGCGTTCATCATCGCCCCAGTTGCCAACCCAGACCACGTCGCCTCTCGGTCTGTTCGGATCGTCCTTGCGGGGGTAGAACATGCGGATATCGGCAGCTTCATGCCAGGTCCATACATGGTTGTGCCAGCCATGACGGCGATAGACATCGCTGAGTACCTCACCGAAAGCCAGCACGCCGTCGTAAGCATCCAGTCGGAAACGGCGCAGCCAGCTCTCGTCGCTCACGGCGCGATGATGGGTGTCGTGGAACAGGAGACAGAAGTTATCTGTACGACTCGCTTGAGCGGCTTCCCGCAGTTCGCCCAGCCCATTGACGAGCCAGGGTTCGTTCCACTCGTGGACAATGACGACATCCGAAGCAGCGGCAATCTCTGCGAGCTCAAGCGTATCGCGGCTATAGCTGATGCTATCGAGTCCTGGGTAGTATTCCTGGAACTGTTTCAGCGCGCGAATACCATGATCCTGCAGCAGATTGATCTTGCTCCAGCTGTCTTGGGGCTCGTAGACGCGCACTTCGTGGCCGAGGGCCAGCAGCTCACTGACTATGCCGCGCAGGAAATGCGCATTGCCGTGGTTCCAGTCAGACACCAGCGAGTGGTAGAAAAGGCTGAATTTCATATTTGGCTCCCTTAACTCGTGGCGCTGTGTCTGACTTTCTTCACCGGATGCTTCACTTGTTTTGGTCCCAGCAGCGACTGATAGCACTGCAGGTAGGACTTCGCCATGGCTGCAGATGTGTAACGCTTCGCCCGCGTCCAGGCTGCCGTCGCAAGGTAATGCCGCCGCTTCGGTCGGGTGATCAGATTGATGAGCTTGTCCCGAAGTGCGGCAAGGTCAGACGGGTCAACGTAGACCGCTGCATCACCCCACACCTCACGTAAACTCTTGATGTCGCCCAAAACCAAGGGACAGCCAGCTCTTGCAGCTTCAAGCGCTGCGAGACCAAAGGGTTCGTAGGCCGCAGGGGCAACATATAAACTGGCCCGGGCGAGCCAGTGGTGCAGTTCGTCGGGTGCAAGTTGACCGAGAAATGTCACGCTTTCGGTGGAGCGTTCAGTACCATCTGGCGCCGTGGTCTCACCGGCGACATAGATAGGGCAGGGCAGCTCTGCGGCGATGGCAGTGAGCGCATCGATGTTCTTCGCTTCATCCCACACCCGGCCTGCTGCAAAAATAAACGGCTCGCGCTCACCGTTCTCAGCCGTCTCAGCGAGTGCCGGTCGATCTGTGCCGTTGTAGATAACGCGGGTCCTCTCCGTGGGACCGTAATGGTAAAGCAGCGAATGCAGCATGGCCTGAGTGGGCGCGACCAACAGGCTGGCCTGACGCACACTCTCGGTGACCAGCGTCTTGTATTCAGCCCATTCAGGCATTGGTGCGGCTTCCTTCTTGACAGCCAGCCACCAGGAGAGCACACAGGAGTGGCCTACTAGCAACACTGGGCAGGGCCACGGCAAGCCGCCATGTGCCAGATCGTTGAGATGCACCAGGTCAGGCTTGAGCTCGTGAGCAAGCTGCATGAGCCAGCGACCGGCTGCTTCGACATCGGCAGATGAGTCCGGCATCCAGCACAATCGATACTCGCTTTCATGCAGGTGGACGTTTGGCAGCTTCGCCAACTGCGTCCGTTGCCGCTCGGACAGCGCAGCGCCCATCGTGGCCAGCTCTATGGTCACCTTGTGCGCCTGTAGAGCCTCACAAAGGTCAACTGTGTAGGTCCAGACACCGCCGACGGTGTCACTTGTCATGAGGATGTTCATCGGCCGTAGATCCTGTCGATAAGTGCTGCGACCTTGATGGCCTGAACGACGGCAGGGTCGAACGCGCTACTCTGCCGAAGTGACTTTGCCCAGGCTGTCAGTGCTCTACCGCCCCAGTCATCCGGATAGGAGCCGAGAACCGTTTGGGATGTACCATCGAAACGGCTGACCTCAAAGTCGAAGAATGAGCCCTGCTGATTGACGACGGCAGCGCCGCCGCGCGTGCCATAGAGTCTTACTTCAATGACGGCATCCCGCCCGGCGTGGGCGTTCCATGAACAAGTGAGGCGTACCCGTGCCTCGCCGAGCCGACAGTCCGCTGTGGCGAAGTCTTCTACGACCCGACAGGGCTTGGTAATTTGCTTGCCCTGCTGAAACAGATGACTGGCCACATCCTCGGCGTCTTCCGCGTTTAGCAGCCACATGGCCAGGTCGACCAGGTGAATGCCAAGATCCATCACGCAGCCGCCGCCAGCTTTTTCAACGTCGTAGAACCAGTCCTTGTCCGGACCATAGGCGTTGTGAAAAACGAGATCAGCTGCGTAGATATCGCCGAGCTCTCCGCTGTCTATCATGGTTTTCAACTGCTGCATGCCAGACAGATGGCGGTAGGAAAAATCAATGCCCAGGAGCCGGTCGGCGTCATGTGCAGCCTTGAGCACACGCGCTGTTTCCTCAGCCGTACGAGCAAGCGGTTTCTGGCAAAATACGGCCTTGCCACTGGCGAGCGCCTGCTCGCATTGTCTGGCGTGCATGGCGCTGGGTGTGGCAATGACTACCCCGTCCAGATCCGCTGCCAGCAAGTCTTCAATAGAAGCACTGATTCTCATACCGGGCTTGAGCTGAGCAGCTTCTCGGGCGGCGCTTTCAGAAGGGTCGAAGACCTGACAGAATTCAGCACATTCAGCCTTGAGCAGGGCCTGCATGCGCAAGCGACCGATCCAGCCAGTGCCAATGAAACCCAGGCGTGGTAGGGGGAGCTGCTCGCTATCTGGGGTAGAGCGGGCTTGTTCTGCTCGTGAGCGTTCGGCAGTTGCAGTGTTCATAGGCGCACCCAACCCTTGACGAAGCCATCAGGTCGCTCGGTCATCTGTCTGAAAGCGAGATCGAGTTCGTCGAGCTCAAAGCTGTGGGTCAGCAGGTCCTGTGGTCGTATCCGCCCACTTACGGTCGCCTCTACACCAGCCTCGATCCCTTCTATATATCGCCGCGGATCACGCTCATGGGCATTGATGACATCGATGGCATTCCAGTTCCACTTCTGCATGTTGACCTGGCGCAGGCCATCCTGATGGTAGCCAGCGATAACGAGCTTGCCGTATTCGGCCACCATTTCTGTTGCGGTGTCGAGCGCGAACTGCAAACCGGTAACTTCGATGACACGTTCACAGCCTCTGCCGCCTGTAAGCTCGACAACCTTATGGGCGTTGCCCCACCAGTCCTCGGTATCAAAGGTCGCGCTGGCGCCACAGGTCTCGGCCAGTGCGCGGGCACTCTCCCGCCGGGAAAGGGCGTAGACCGTTGCACCAGCCTGCTTCGCCAGCTGCACCAGTAGCAGCCCGAGGAAGCCGGCGCCAATCACCGCAACGTTATGGCCGCTCTGAATGTCTGCTCGTCTGAATATATTCATGGCGCAGCCAATGGCTTCACCGGGGAAAGGCATGCCATCGAGTTCGGGGGGGAGTACCACGACATCGGTAGCCGGCACCGCAACAAAGCGGGCGTAGGCCGGTCCGCCAAGAAAAGCGACGCGCTGGCCTGGAATCAGGAGGCCTGACTTTCCACCTGATACCTTGCTGCCAACACTGACGATCTCGCCCCAGCCTTCGTGACCGGGTGCACCGGCGGCCATCGGATACTCGAACCATTCGCGGCCTTCCCAGACCGGTAGGCTGGAGGCACAGACGCCACAACCGCGAACCCGGATAAGCACTTGATCGGCGCTACATTCCGGCGGACTGGTGGGCTTGATATCAAACCGGCCCGGTGCAGCGAGCACTGCTGCAACATTGGTCTCGTCTTTCGAACTACTTCTGGTTTTTGCGTCATGGTCTTGTCTGGGTCTCGTGGCAAGTTCAGCGAATGGCGGCATTCTTCAGTGCTCCCTTTTTTCTTATTGGTTTGATAGGGGCGTCCTGCTTTTCGAATAGATTATTTACGATCCAATGATGCAGATTGGCCAGCCCCTCCTCGATGGTGGTAGCGGGTTTCCAACCGGTCAGCTTCTGAAACAGGCTGGTGTCGCTGACGTAGTAGCGCTGATCGCCTAAACGCCAATCGGATAATGAATATCCGCATGGCCTGCCGGTCAGGGCTTCGATGCGTTCCAGTATTTCCAGGAGGCTGGTTGCGTTTGCTGCGCTGCCTCCAATGTTGAAGGCTCGTCCAGAAAGTTCGTCCATTTTCTCATGAGCCATGAGCATGGCGTTGACAAGATCGTCGACGTAGAGGATGTCACGCACCTGATGGCCATCACCGTATAACGTGAGCGGACGATTCTTCATGGCCTGTATCAGGAAGTGCGCGACCCAGCCCTGATCTTCAGTGCCGAACTGATGGGGGCCATAGATGCAGCTCATGCGGAACACCACAGCCTTCAATCCAAAAGTCCGAGCGTAGTCGAGCACGTACTGATCGGCGGCTCCTTTCGAGCATCCATATGGGCTGTGGAAATCCAGCGGATAGCGCTCATCGACGCCTTCGGCATAGGCTTCCGAAACTGGCGCATACCGCTTGCCGACCTTCGCAAGTTTCACGTCCTCGAGATCCCCATACACCTTGTTTGTCGAAGTGAATAACAGGGGGGGTGGGGCGTCCATCTGCCGCATCGTCTCCAGTATGTTCAAGGTGCCGCGCATATTGATGTCGAAGTCGCGTTGCGGTGAATCGATGCTCGTGGTGACTGCGACCTGGGCCGCGAAGTGATAGATTTTCGACGCTCGGTGAACGGCATCGCGAACCAGATGATCGTCCCGTATGTCAGCGATTTCGAGTTGAACCTTGCTGCCATAGGTCTGACAGAGCCACTCGAGGTTACGTTCGACCCCGGCGCGTCCGAGGTTATCGAATATCAGCACCGATTCACCCTGCTGGATAAGGCGTTCGGCGACGTTGGTGCCAATGAAACCAGCGCCACCGGTAATGAGCACAGGCTTCCTGTTTTGCTGAGGCGTAACGATACTCATGCGTTGATTCCGTAGCAGGGTTGCGGGTTCTCGGCTCAGGCCGGCGCCGCTATGGAACACGGTCTCCACCAGCTCATTGAGGCCGGCGAGACCGCTGTCTTCCCAGACCCGACATATGAGCTTGGCGCTGCCATCGGCCGTCTTCAGGCCGAAATGATAATGACGTTCATCCTCGTGGAAACCGTCCTGATGGCTTTCATGCGGATGCAGGTCGTAGGCGGAGTACCAGTAGATCCGGTCGACTGGTGCCTTCAGCACTTCAATCAGTTTCTTGACCTGAACGATTTCGTCATGCCGCCAGGTCGAATAGCCCACTTCCGTCAGCCAGATCTCAGGAGAAAGATTGTATTTGTCGAGCACCTCGCGAACCTTGTGAACCTTGTCAGTCCACGACTCGCCGCTGAATTCCCAGGTGCCGGGAAAGCCATGGATACCCACTGCATCGATCAGGTCCACCACTCCACGAGAGCAGATCACGTCCAGCCAGTTGGGATCTGTCGGGCACATGCCAGCCAATACGGTCTTCTTACCGCGCTTTCTCGCCCAGTAAGCGGCCATGCTGATCATTTCGCTGAAGATGTGCCATTCCGGATCGAGGTGCCAATCCCAGTCGTTCAGGTTGTTCGGTTCATTCCACAGTTCTACCCATTCGAAATGTTCGCCATGATCAGTGATGATGACATCGACGAAATCGGCGAAGTCCTTCGGGTTCCTGGGCGGAGAGGATGACTTGTGTTCGATGCCGAGCGAGGGCGGGGTGTAGGTGAGACATGGCAACACTTCCACCTCTTTGGCGACCCGCGGAAGCAGCCAGTCGATCCAGGCCTTGCCTTCAGGGGTGTGCCAGTCGGCCCAGGAGATGCCGACCCGCAATCTAGACACGTTCACCGCCTTGAGTGTTTTCAGCACAGCCTCTACGCGCTCGTGTTCGCCCGGTCTCAACCATTCGAGAACACCGAGGCGTGCCTGCGCCGCCTGCCAGTACGCCTGATCCTTCATAGACTCAACCCCCTGCTGGACAGCTCGCTACGCATGCTGTCGACCTTGTCGTCCGCCTTCTGGTGACGCAGCCACTCGGCGAGCTCACGCAGCCCTTCGTCGAGACTTACGCGCGGGTGGTAATTCAGCAGTGTTCGGGCTTTTTCGATATCGGCGAAGCAGTGTCGAATATCGCCCACGCGATACTCGCCGGTGATCTCCGGCTCGAGCGCTGTCTTGTTGAGAACCTGCGCCACCTTGGCAGCAATTTCCCTGATGCTGTAGTTCTGACCGCTTCCGATATTGAAGACTTCACCATTGGCCTTTTCACTATCCAAGGCCAGTACACAAGCCTGCACGATATCGTGCACGCTCACGAAGTCGCGTCGCTGCTCGCCGTCTTCAAAAATGACCGGCGCCTTGTTGTTCAGCAAGCGCGAGGAGAAAATAGCCAGAACCCCCGTGTACGGGTTGGAGAGCGCCTGCCGGGTACCGTAGATGTTGAAGAAGCGCAGCGCCGTGGTTGGAATACCATAGGCCTGTCCGATCATCAGACACAGTTTCTCCTGATCGTATTTGGACAGGGCGTATACCGATGATGGTGAAGGCTGTTTGGTTTCCGGCGTTGCCATAGGCTTGAGTGGCTTGCCGTCGCGCCTCAACTCCCAGTCATTGTCGCGGAGCTGGCCGGCGGCTCTTTCAGCGGGGCTATGGGTATTTCCGGACTCGTCCTGATAAAGACCCTCGCCATACAGACTCATGCTTGACGCAACCACCAGCTTCCTGACCGGCTGTTTTGCCAGCGCCTCAAGCAGCACGGCGGTGCCCCGGTTATTAACATCGGTATAGTAGTCAATCTGGTACATGCTCTGACCGACACCGACAACCGAGGCAAAATGGTAGACGGCACTCACATCCGTCAGGGCCTCTGCTACCTTTTCGGCATCCCGTATATCACCATGGATGCGCTCGACGCGCTCATCGAGGTAGGCCGGCCAGCCGTCGGTCCCATGGACCTGCTCGGCCAGACTGTCGAGTACCCGTACCTTGTAGCCCTCCTGGAGCAGACGGTCAGCAAGATGTGAGCCTACGAAGCCTGCGCCACCAGTGATGAGAATGCGTTCGCTCATAAAATTGCTCCTTCAGATTTACCGACTTTTCTCGTCGAAGGTCGCACGCTGCTGCGTACTGCCAGCGACTCGAGTTCTTCTTCCTTTAGAACCCCATCAAAATATTCGATCGTCCTGGCGAGACCCTCCCGCAACTTGACCTTCGGCGCCCAGTCGAGCAGTTCTTTCGCGCGGGTAATATCAGGCCGACGCTTGACCGGGTCGTCCTGGGGTAGGGGTTCAAACACGATCTTCGATCTGGAGCCGGTCATTTCGATGACCTGCGTTGCGAGTTCCAGCACTGTGAATTCGTCGGGGTTACCAATATTGATCGGCCCGACGATATTCAGTGGTGCACGCATCAGCGCGAGAATGCCTTTGAGAAGATCGTCGACATAGCAGAACGAGCGTGTCTGACTACCGTCGCCATAAACGGTGATCGGCTTGTTCTGCAAAGCCTGTACGATGAAATTCGAGACGACCCGCCCGTCATCAGGATGCATATACGGGCCATAGGTATTGAAAATCCTTGCGATCTTAACCTTCACGTTTCGCGCCCGATGGTAATCCATGCAGAGCGTTTCCGCGCAGCGTTTGCCCTCGTCGTAACAGGCTCTTGGACCTATGGGATTGACGTTGCCAAAGTAGTCTTCAGTCTGGGGGTGCTCGTGCGGGTTGCCGTAGACTTCCGAGGTCGACGCCTGAAACATCAGCGCGTCGTTGGCGACCGCCATCTGGAGAAGATTCGCAGTTCCGACTGTGCTTGTTCTCAGCGTTTGGAGAGGATCCTCCTGATACTGTATTGGCGAGGCCACGCAGGCCATGTTGAATATCTCGTCGACTGCCAGCGAAATTGGGTCCGCAACGTCGTGATCGATGATCTGCAGGCGTTCTGGCGAGGCAAGCCCAGCAAGATTGCTCCGCCTACCGCTGGAAAAATTGTCGAGGCAGATGACCTTGTGGCCTTCCGCGAGAAGTATTCTGGCGAGATTGGCCCCCAGAAAACCGCTGCCACCAGCGATGAGAACTCTTTTTTGTTGTTCACGCGTCATTGCATGCATCCTTCGAATGAGAAGCTTTGTGCTTTAGCGATCAGATACCGAACGGTGACAAACCAGAGCCACCCGATACACAGACTGAAAACCGAGAATTTCAAGGCATTGCTGCTCAATGTGGAGCCGATACTGCTGACAACACCGGTATTCCTAAGGGTGCGAAATATGTGCCATAATCCGAATAATTCCTTACAATGTGGCCCAGCAGCAGAGACTACTTCAGAGTCTTCTTCTTCAACCCAAGTAACTGAAAGTAAAGCTATAAAGTAGTTCATTAAACTGCTTTAACAGTCGTCGCTTGTGCGTTGTAAGATGTTCAAGAAGATGAAAAACCTACTTCTGATTCACCTCTCCAATTTCAGCATCGCCGTTAGTTTTGCCCTTCAGTGTTCGCTTACCGAAAGAAACATTAAATATCGTGCTGGCTGGCCGCTCTTTCCGTCTGGGCTGCTATACATGTAGGACTACTATTGGTCGTATTGCGGCCGGAAAAATTCTTAAGAGGTACTGACGTGGGCTGGTGGTCAAGGCTGGGGCTTCGCTGGAAGCTGCAAATCGTGTTCTTTGCAATCACGATGGCGATAACCATTTATAACCGACTTGTGGAGCGTAGCGATCTGCTGTCAATGCTGGCGCTTGCGAAAGCCGAGGGGGTCTCGCAGGACACCATGGCAGTGCTCAACGCACGCTTCGATGAAATCATGACGGGGGCGATCATTGGCTCAGGCATCGAATTTATAATCCAGTTCGCCCTGATAGCGCTTCTGGCGAATGTGCTGGTCCGCCCGCTGAATAGTCTTCTCAACTCGCTGAGATCGGTGGAAAAGGGGGATCTGACGAAGTCGGTGGAAGTCACGTCGGAGGATGAAATCGGGCAGTTGCAGCGTCAGTTCAACAGTATGCTTGCAAGGCTGAACGGCCTGTTTTCAAGTATTGACGACTCATCTTTGCATATGGGGCAGTCTGCTTATCAGATCGCGGCTGTCTCCCAGGAGATTGAAACGATCACCCAGACGCAGGAGGCTCGGTCTGCCGAGGTCAGTGAGGCGACCAGAATGCTTTTCGAAGCCTCTGAGCAGGTTCGTGACCTCAGTGGCAATACGCTGGAGAAGGCGCTGCAAACTGAAGCCCGTGGCGCCGAGGGTGTTAGCTCGGTGCAAAACACCATCGCCAAAATGCAGATCATCGGCAAAGGCATCAGCAATGCGTCAACTGAAGTTAACGACCTCAAGGTGGCGGTGGCGACGATCGGACAGATCGTGGCGGCTATCCGTTCGATTTCGGAGCAGACTAATCTATTGGCGTTGAACGCGGCTATCGAGGCGGCCCGGGCTGGTGAAAGCGGCAGAGGTTTCGCGGTTGTGGCTGATGAGGTGCGCGCACTTGCTGGACGCGCGGGTCAGTCGGCCGAAGAGGTGTCTCGTATCGTGAGTGACCTTACTGAGCGGGTTGGTTCGGTTGCGCAGGTGATGGATACTGTGGTTGCAGATATGGAAGTCAATAGAGAGTCCTCTGAAAACACTATTCACATCATCAATGCAATGGGCGCTGACCTTTCGGAAACTTCTGAACTCAACCAGAGAATAAGTCAGGCGTCCACGGTGCAGCTGAAGGGTCTTGAGCAGGTCAATGCAACGCTTGCAGCCCTTTTTGAAATGCTTCAGGACAATGCGAGCAAGATCGGTAATACGGCCAACATTGGCGAAGCGCTCTTCAGTCTCAACACCAAGCTGCAGGCTCAGTTGACGGGCATGAAGTACCGCAAGCCGGAAGAGGCGCCAAAGACCGTTCCGGGTACTGAGGAGCGACGCAATAATGGACGGGTACCAGGAAGCTTGCTGGTGACCGTCAAGTCCGGCGGTATACGGCATGAAGGCCTGACCCAGGACCTGAGCATGACCGGCATCAAGCTGCTCATCAAGAATCGCTTCGAGAAGGGGCAGAAGGTGGAGATGCAGATACGCCTGCCGAGCAAGGACGTCAACGACTTCTCGCATCAGTCCAGTTGTCAGATCTCAGGGCATATCGTCTGGCGGAAAGATGAAGCAGGGCGATACCAATATGGTATCCATTTCGCCGATCAGCTGGCGTCGGAGCAGGCTAAGCTCGCCCAATGCGTAGCCTTCTTCGATAGCGCCAAACGGGTGGCCTGAAATCTCCAGTGCGGCTGACAATGGCAATGCCGTAGGGAGCCTGTATGCCGACCTGTCGGTCTATTACGATAGCTTTTGCGCGCACGTCGACTACGCAGGCCAGTGCGCATTTGCAGACAGAGCGTTTGCGGCACTGGCAGACGCGCAGGGAAAATCACTGCTAGATCTGGCCTGCGGTACCGGTCAGCATCTCTCCATCATGTCGGAGCTCGGCTACACCGTGAGCGGGCTCGACAATAGCCCCGCCATGCTTGCCGCGGCAAGACAGCGCTGTCCATCAGCGCGCCTCATTCTGCAGGACATTGCGAGCTTCGAGTTCACCAGCAGCTTTGATCTCATTACCTGCTTTCTGTATTCCATACACTACAGCTTTCCTGTGGCTTCGTTGGCCACTACCCTGGCTCGAGCGTGGGAAGCACTCAAGCCAGGCGGTCTTCTCCTGTTCGATCTGGCAGACAAGGCCGGTGTTGCACAACGTGATGCTGTAAGTCAGGCGCGACTGGATGGTGCTGATTTCGAGTTTCGCTCAGGCTGGCGATACTGTGGCGACGGTGAGGCGCTTGATCTGCTGGTGTCCATCCGGCGGCTGGCCGACGGTCAGGGCGGCACTGAGGCCCAATATTGGACAGATCGACATACAATGACGGCCATCAGCATTGCTGAGGTTGTAGCGATCATGCAGCGCCTCGGGTTCGATGTTCAGGTGTTCGAACACGATTTCACTGCGCTGCGGGCCTGGGCCAGGGAAAGTTTCAATGTGATCATTGTCGGCGTTCGTCCCTGAGCCTCGCTCAGTAGAACATCCGATGAGGGGAGAGGCTAGGAAGACTGTAGCGAATCCTCGCCAATCGTACGATTTCTGCCTTCATGCTTGGCACGATAAAGTGCCATGTCGGCGCGGTGAATGGTCGCATCGACGTCTTCTGAATCCCGATGCTCGGCCAGACCTATGGAAACCGTAATGCGGAAATCCGGTCCGATATCCGGGAAGCGCAGGTTTTCGATGCCCTGTCGCACACGCTCGGCCTTGATGCGAGCGCCTTCGAGTGGGGTCTGCGGGAGAATGAGCAGGAACTCTTCGCCGCCATAGCGGCCAAAACAGTCTATGCCACGGAGGTCGCGACTGGTTACCAGGGCGACTTCCCTGAGTACATCGTCGCCGGCCTTGTGGCCGAATTCGTCGTTCACCTTTTTGAAATGATCCACATCCATGATGCAGAGGCTGAAGGGGCCTGTGCTGCGCTTGCGACGATTGGCTTCCTTGGATAGAACATCCAGCAGATGCCGACGATTGAAGACGCCGGTGAGTGAATCACGACTAGCCAGCTCACCGATTTTCTCCAAAGCTTCTGCCAGCTCAGTGGTTGCGACGCGCAGTTCACCATTTCGCTTTCGCAACTGACCTCGTAAGCCGTTGATATAGCCACCGATTACGGCGATCTGCGTGGTGACGAGAGCAAGTGCAATGAATTGCATCACTTCAAGTGGCGGATTTAGTGGCATCGACCCATTCAGCCACAGCATGAACATCGTAATGCCGTAGAAAAGGAGATAAAAGACAGCGACAACCAGGAATTGACGCGTATTCAGAGCGAGGATGCCATAGAGTGCGGGGACGATGCCGACGAGCAGAAATACCGCGCGCGCCTGGCCATCCTCCAGAGCATAGACCACCCAGAGCGCGGGTATCAGCGAGACGACCATCTGAACCGCAGTCATGCTCGGATCGCGAAACTTCAGGTTGATGTTGCTGTGAATGAGCCAGAAGAATGTGGCATTGAATACGGACATGAAGCCGATGAACTCAAGTACTATTCTTGCAGGCACTAATTCCTGCGACCAGGCAAATGTCACGATGCATAGCGTGAGCGTGTATGAGACGACGGACATGCCAAGCCGACGTTTGCGCAGAACCTGATCCTGTTTTACCAGCTCAGCAGGACGTCCGCTGGACCTTGCAGCAGTGGGAGCGTTTTCGGAAATTACGGCGACCCTCGTCTCGAAAGGAAATTTGACTCTTCAAGTGTAGACGAGAATTCCCAGGCTGATTCTGCCTGAAGTCGTCGGCGCCAGGGCTTCCCTCTGGTCGATCAACGATTCTCCAGCCGATTGTAATCGAATAGTCCCGCGTCGAGTGGTCGAGCACTGGATAAAGACTGGTGCATCTGGTCACTGTAAGTCCAGAAGCGCGGATCAGTCCGCCGGACACCGTATTTATCGATAAAGCGCTCATAATCTTCGGGGGAGTTGACGGCAGTCAGACTGTCGACAAAGTTGTCGACAGTTGCGGCGTCTAGCACGAGTAAACTATTGGGATAGGCCCCGACGAAGCCCGGCAGGATCATGAGCTGATCTTCTTCAGGTATCCTTCGTGCATCTTCATTGAAAGGTTGGGCGATGTTCAGATGAGCATTGTGCCGTAACAAGGTGAACCATTGCGCTGTCCCGCCATCACTATCCAATCGAACGAAAGTGACTTGCGGCAGGTATCTGACCGCGCCGCCGCGTATACTGTTCAAGCGCGAGAGGTGTCTGGCAGTGATGTCGGTTTGGCCTTCCGCCAGTTTCAGCGTCTTCGGTTGAAGCGGAGCGAAGAATCGCTTCCAGTCACCGTAGAGTTCGCCTAAGGGATCGGCGCTCTCATAGCTCATGCCTGTATCTTCCGAAAGACCAGCATATCTGCCGTGAACGTAGTCCTTGACGTCTTCACTGGCGCCACGATACCACTGATCGCGTACAGTCACCCTCGTCTCTGAGGGCAGGAAAGCAAGAAAATTGAACTCCCCTTCCATTCGCAGGAAGTCCATGTAAAGGCGCGTGCTGAGCTGATGCCCGACATTGCCGTAGACATCGAAGCCCGCCACCAGCAGATAGTGTATGCGTTCAAGTAGCGGATAAGTGATAACCCAGGCTGTCTGCGGTGAGTCTCCAGCCAGCCCCTTGATCACACTGGCACTGTCATCATGGCGGAAGATCGTCAGCGTCGCGTTCTTGTTGTAGCCGTCACCCTTCCAGAGATAGTCGAGATTAATGGGGTCTTTTTCCGTGACCCGATTAATAACGGCGACCTTCTTTTTCAGATACGCCTGCTCCATCTTGGCGAACTTGCTCCAGGCCAGCAGCCCTGCATCGCTCTCATCTTCCGCAGGCAGCCGCAGATGCTCTCGCGCCTTGGCGAGGAAATCGGCGTCCTCGGCCAACGCTGCAAAACGTGGATCCGCGAAGGCCACCCAGAAGTAGTCGTTGATGACGTTAAGGGCAACCTGGCCCCGACATACCGGTCCCTTGATATAGCCGGAGATCGTATAATGAGCCTCTTCCAGCATGAATCGATAACGGGCCAGCTGCGGCAGGGCCGCGAAGGTCACAAAGGGATTCGAAGCTGTTTCCGGATCGTAGCCCGGGAGTTCAGTCACTTCGTAGTCACTGTTCAGAAACAGATTCTGCCAGTGCCGCATACGCGTGTCGTTGAGCGCGTAAGGCATGTGGGTTTTGACCAGTACGGTGCTCTCTTGAGGCACCAGCCGATAGTAGACGCGATCAACCCCGGGATCATCGAAGGGTCGTCGGCTGGCGATCTGCTGCACTGGCTGACCTGGTGGTGTAGTCGAGCGCACCAGTCGGAAGAAATGTGCTGGTGCCGGGTCCAAGGTGCCAGGCTCTTCTTCGCGCTCGCCAAAATACAGGGCGGCTAGAAATAGATGCTCATACATGTAGCGACTACTCAGCTGCCCTTTCAAACTGTCCTGGTTGAAGAAGCTCTCCCATTGTTGCTGCTGCTGGACTATAGCCGGATCCAGTAGCGTTCGCTCCGGGTGCGGCGCGCCCATTTTCAGCCACTGCAGAATGGTTTCGTTTTCATCGGGAGAGAGTGCTGGTAGACCGTAGGGCATCCCGCCCTCCGGAAAGTCAGCTGCATAACTGTCGAATTCTTCGATGGTAGGGCATTCATGACTTGCGTTGAGGCCAAGTCTCATATCTTCCGATAACAGTTTTTCTTCACCACCTGGATGCTGCTGTTTCAACATCAGCATCTGAGCCAGCAGACTTGCCTTCACATTCGCTTCAGGACTGTCGCTGCGCTCGTTGAGCACCGAAAAGAAGCCTTCCTTTCGCCATTCGCTCGCAAGGCGCGGCGCGCCGATGAGGTTTGTCACGTTGGCCGCAGTGAGCCTGGTGCCGTCGTAGGTCGAGGTGGGGATGGCACCTCTGGCAATGCCGTCCCATCTACTCATGTTGAGCTGGCAGGGGGAGTCGAGACAGCCATGGCACACCACACAGCGGGTTTCCATGACTCGCTCGGCTGCTAGCCACTCACTTGAACCAGTCGGGATGCTTGCCGGGTCCGGATGACCTTTCGGCGTGCTGGTATCGATGAACTGTGCAGAGGCCGAATCGAATTTCGCGCTGTCAGCAGGGCCAAAGGATTCATCGAGCTGACGCGCCTGCCACACTGTGCACCCCAATACGAGACTAATGATAACTGCCAGACAGAGTCGCTTGAACATGAAGTGAGCCTTGTAGATACTGCGGAACAAAGGTCGCCGCCGGGATTTGAGCAGGCGGTGCCGGGCGGGCGGGGGTGCATTCTAGCTGAAACAGTTTTCAGCGTCTCGATCGCTTTGTCTGGGGGCTTCGTACTACTGCCTGGCATCCACCTTACGCATGTGCGATGGTGCCCCGCATTCGACAGCAGACGGACTAACCATTTGAACGCCACGCCAGTCATATCGGTCAGCGGCCTGACCAAGACCTATCAGTCCGGTCATCACGCGCTAGACCACATCGACCTCGAAATTCGACAGGGTGAGATTTTTGCACTCCTTGGGCCGAACGGGGCAGGGAAGACGACGCTCATCAGCATCATCTGTGGCATCGTGACCCGCAGCGCAGGCAGCGTGACTGTCGGAGGCTACGATATCGAGCGCGACTACCGCCTCACGCGCGCGATGATTGGCCTGGTTCCCCAGGAACTGACCACCGATGCCTTTGAGTCGGTATGGGACACCGTCTCGCTCAGCCGAGGCATGTATGGCCATCCGCCGAACCGTAAACATATCGAAAAGATTCTCAAGCAGCTGAGTCTCTGGGACAAGCGCAAGAGCCAGATCATGACGCTATCGGGTGGAATGAAGCGCCGCGTGATGATAGCCAAGGCCTTGTCACATGAGCCGCGCATCCTGTTCCTGGATGAACCCACGGCCGGCGTCGATGTCAATCTCCGACGGGATATGTGGCAGATCGTCAAGAACCTGCGGGATGATGGCGTGACCATCATTCTCACCACCCACTACATCGAAGAGGCCGAAGAAATGGCGGACCGGATTGGCGTTATCCGAAGCGGTAAGCTGATACTGGTTGAAGACAAGACATCACTCATGAGCCAGCTGGGTCGTAAGCAGCTGATCATTCAGCTGGCGCAGCCCATGACGGCCGTGCCTGCCGCGTTGGCGTCCTGGGCGCTCACGCTGAACGAATCCGGCAGCGAATTACACTATGGCTTTGGCGATACAGCCGGCACCGACAGTATTGGCGTGCTGCTCAGGCAACTCGACTCACTGGGAATTGCCTATACCGACCTGACCACCCGGCAGCGCTCGCTTGAAGAGATTTTCGTAAACCTGGTCGAGGCAGAAGCATGAGCGCTAACTGGCATGGCGTCTGGGCCATCTATAAATTCGAAATGCTCAGAGCCAGACGCACCTTTGTACAAAGTCTGATTGCGCCGGTCATCACCACAGCGCTGTATTTCGTGGTCTTTGGCGCGGCAATCGGCTCGCGAATGCAGGCCGTCGGCGGCGTAGACTATGGTGCTTTCATAGTACCAGGTCTGATCATGCTCTCGCTGTTCACACAGAGCCTGTCATACGCCTCGTTCGGCATCTACTTCCCGAAATTCACCGGCACCATCTATGAATTGCTTTCTGCGCCGCTTTCACCCTTCGAGATCGTGCTGGCCTACGTAGGCGCAGCGGCTACAAAGGCCATCGTTCTGGGAGCCATCATACTTGCTACCGCAACCCTGTTCGTCGATGTCCAGATCATGCACCCGGGCTGGATGGTCTTCTTCCTCGTGATGACAGCTGTGACCTTCAGCCTGTTCGGCTTCATCATTGGCATCTGGGCCACGAGCTTCGAGCAGTTGCAATTCGTGCCGATGCTCATTGTGACCCCGCTGACCTTCCTCGGCGGCGCGTTCTACTCCATTGATATGCTGCCCTCGCATTGGCAGGCCTTCAGTCTCTTCAATCCTGCTGTCTACCTGATCAGCGGCTTTCGCTGGAGTTTTTATGGCGAGGGGGATGTGAGTGTAGGGATCAGCATTGGCGTCGCCCTGTTTTTTCTGGTTCTCTGCATCGGTATCGTCTCGTGGTTGTTCCGGACTGGCTACCGCTTGAAAAGCTGATGTTCGAGCGGTCCAGAGGTTGAGTATCGGAAGTCGTCCAGCTGTGACCTGACCCTCAATATTAAACCAGTTCAAGAACCGCAATGAAGCGTGAACACTGCTATCATGCTCACTGGTGAGACGGTCCTGGAAAAGGGCCGCGTAAAGCAGATGGGAATGACAATGAAAAGAATGGGTACACTGGACGCATCCTGGCTGGCGGTCGAGTCCGACGATACGCCGATGCATGTAGGCAACATGCAGATATTTTCACTGCCCGAAGGTGCAGGGGATACCTTCCTTCGAGACATGCTGGCCCGGATGAAGGCCGACTTCAAGGTTGCGCCGCCCTGGTGCAACAAGCTGGCGCACCCAAGCCTTCTGGGGCGAGTGGTCGCGCCGGGCTGGGTGGTTGATGAACAAATCGATCTTGATTATCACGTTCGCCATTCGGCGCTCCCGAGCCCGGGCAGCGAACGAGAGCTTGGTATTCTGGTATCTCGACTGCACTCCAATCCACTGGATTTCAAGCGTCCGCTGTGGGAGTGCCATATCATCGAAGGCCTCGAAAACAATCGTTTCGCGCTTTATACGAAGATGCACCACTGTGTGATCGATGGCATCAGCGGTGTGCGACTACTGCAGCGCGTGTTAACCACGGATCCCAGCGAAACCAACATGCTGCCGCCCTGGTCGGTCAGACCCGAGCGCACGCGGGGTAGCAAGACTGATCGTGAACCGAGTATGCCGGCAGCGTTTTCACAGGCTCTGGACGCATTGAAACTCCAGGCCGACATGGCGCCGCGTCTGGCAAGTGCGCTCACGCGTGTGGTGAAATCCGTCAGGCATCCCGAGAACGGCCTCACCGCGCCTTTCTCCGGTCCAAACTCAGTATTGAACAGAAGAGTGACCGGGCAGCGTCGCTTTGCTACTCAACATTACCAGCTGAGCCGACTCAAGAAATTGAGCAAGAACAGTGGCAGCTCGCTGAACGATATAGTGCTGTATCTTTGCGGCACCGCTCTGCGCCGGTTCCTTATTGAGCAGAACAATTTGCCTGATGAGCCACTGACAGCAGGTATCCCCGTAAATATACGGCCCGCTGACGATACCGGCACCGGCACGGCCATCAGTTTCATGATCGCGAATCTGGCAACCGACGTCGCCGATCCGATGTCGCGACTCGAGGCCATCAGGTATTCGACTGTGCAGGCGAAGGAGCATCTACAAAAGCTGCCTCGAGCAGCCCTCAACCAGTACACCATGCTGCTCATGTCTCCCTACATTCTGCAGCTTATGTCAGGCCTGGGCGGTCGAATGCGGCCCGTGTTCAACGTCACCATTTCCAATGTGCCTGGTCCGGAGCAAGCTCTGTATTACGAGGGTGCCAAGCTTGAGGCCATGTACCCTGTGTCCTTGATCGCACATGGGGGTGCGCTGAATATCACGTGCCTCAGCTACGATGGATCGCTCAACTTCGGCTTTACCGGCTGCCGGGATACCCTGCCAAGTATGCAGAAGCTGGCGGTATATACCGGTGAGGCGCTCGAGGAGCTCGAAGTGTTGCTGAATGGCGGCGCTACGGCCTCGAGACGCAGTGCTATGAAGCGCACGCCTGTGAAAGCGGCCCCCCGCAAGCGTTCGGTCCGTGCGATCAAAGCCATCAAAGGCGTAGGCGGTTCAGCCAATGGCTCGGTCGGTAAGCGAGGCAAGTGATGAACCGCAGGTTGCCCGCCCCGTGACGGGTGACGCAGTGCTGCCAGCAGCATCGGACGCTGCGCGTCTGAAGGTTCTCATCGCGGGCATCAGCAGTCTGGTGCTGATGCTCGGGATCGCACGTTTTGCCTATACGCCCCTCATGCCCCTGATGCAGGCCCAGACCTGGCTGGGCCTTGAAGAGGGTGCGTGGCTCGCCAGTCTCAACTATCTGGGTTATTTCAGCGGCGTATTACTGGCGTCGCTGCTCAACGATCTTCGAACGAAAGACACACTCTACCGTATAGGCCTGCTGCTTGCCGTGTCGACAACTGCAGGCTCGGCGTTGAGCGATAACTTCTGGTGGCTGGGCGGACTGCGTTATCTGGCCGGGCTCAGTAGTGCTGCTGGTCTGATGCTTGGCTCAGGACTGGTGCTGAACTGGCTGATGCGGCACCACTATCGCAGTGAGCTGGGCGTGCACTTTGCCGGGGTAGGTATTGGCATAGCGCTGTGTTCGCTGCTTATAGAGGTGCTGACCCCCACACTCGACTGGCGTGAGCATTGGCTACTGCTGGGCGGCCTTGGCCTGTTACTGGCTGTGCCAGCGTGGTTCTGGTTGCCGAGACCGGTAAAGTCCCATCTCCCGACGCCAGGACGGGTGCTGAGCGATTCGCCTCCCACACGGAATTATCTGCTCCTGTTCTGTTGCGCCTATGCCCTCGCCGGGGTCGGCTATGTAGTCAGTGCAACATTCATTGTGGCAATCATTGATGCCGAGTCAGCAGGTAATGCCGGCACACGGGCCTTTCTGGTTTTGGGGCTTGCAGCTGCTCCAGCGTGTCTCATTCTCGATCGGGTGGCGCGGGTGTTGGGCGATCATCGGACCTTACTGCTGACCTGTGTGCTGCACACCTTCAGTATACTGACGCCGTACTTCAGCAACGCCCTCTGGCTTGCCTACCTCAGCGCAGCCCTCTTCGGGGCCACGTTTATCGGTATCGTGAGTCTCGTGCTGACTATGGCTGGCAAGCACTATCCCACCAAGCCGGCCAAGATGATGGGAAAACTGACCATTGGTTATGCAGTGGCCCAGATTGTGGCACCCGCAATCGTAGGCCAGATCACACTCCATGGCGGCAGTTACCGTGACGGGCTCCTACTTGCTGGTTTGTGTATGGCGCTGGCCACCGGGCTGGTGGAATGGCTGCGGCGCCTGGCGCGCGATCAGAAAATGTACCAGTGAATGCGTCCGTAGTTTTTCTCCGGAACTTGAACAGGTTCACGAAACGCCATAGCAGATAAGCGCATTCCGCTGATGCGCCAAAATCCCAGTCATGCGTGCCGGTCAAGGCATTGTGAGAGCGCGTCTAAATTGTTGAAATTATAGAGAAAAAGGATGATGTAAACCCTTGTGGTCGGTGGCTACTCTTCGGTCTTCTTGAACAACAATCAATAGAAGGAACGGAGAAAATGACCACGATTCATACCGCGAAACGTACGCGACTTGGTGCTGCTGTGGCAGGCACAATACTCATGACAGCGCACACGGTAGCGCTCGCTGAACCTGCGTCGCTCGAGCTCGAATTGCGTTGCCCATTTCCGCTGATCGGCGAGCAAGCAATACTCGCCAAGATCTCCGCGGATTATCCGACAGAAGTCACGGTGGGCGACAGCTTCGGCCCTTTCAATATAGACACGGTCACCGTGGTAAATGAAGCCTCCCGACAGGGTTTGGCTCTGCTTGGCGCAGCTACCGTTACCGGGACGGCGCAGAGTGCAACGACCATTGTGACCCCCGCCAGAACTATTGAGAACACCGTTGAACTGACCGTGGCACCATCACCAGTGCCAGCTACCGAAGGCGCCTTCGAGGTGGCGGCCAGCGGTATGACGGCGGCTGAAGCGTTCGTTGAAGGTGATGTGGGCGCAGGTGAGATCACTGTTGAAGATCTCACGCTCAATCTCAGGAATCTCCGTGAGGATGGCACGCTCGCCGGGATGCCGGTGGGCGAGTTCACTACAGATTGCGCCGTGGTGGAAGGGCAGAACACAGTGCTTGCCAGATTCAACATCGTTGAGGGCGACGGCACAGGAGAGCCGACCCCGCCAAGTGTGGCGGTCGATGTTGAAGCTATCGACTTCGGCAATGTCCAGATGGGCACCTCCGATAAGCGCAGTGTCACGATCACCAACAACGGTGGTGGCATTCTTGCGATCAATAGCGTGACGGTCAGCGGTGCTGATGCTGCTGCATTTATCCAGACCAACGACTGCACCACGCTCGCCTCTGGCGAGAGCTGTATCGTCGATATCACCTTCACCTCCGCTTCGGATGGCGCCCAGTCGGCCGTGCTCAACATCGAGTCGGACGATCCTGACAACAGCGTGATAGTTGTTGATCTGAGCGCCAACGGTCAGATCGAGTCTGAAGCGGACATCGAAGTCAGCGCCACTGAGCTGGGTTTTGGCACCATCGCACAGGGTGTCACTTCTGACCGGTCGCTTACCGTGAGTAACGTTGGTAGCGCAGCGCTGAATATCAGTGAAGTCTCATTGCAGACAGGTGAAGATTTTTCACTCCTGAGCAATGAGTGCACGACACTCGCACCCGAAGGCAGCTGTGACATTGGCCTACGATTTACTGGCAACGCTGATGGCCTTAGCAGCGATGTGCTCAGCATCGCTTCGGATGATCCAGATGAGGCTGTCGTGACTGTCGATCTGAGCGGTCAGGTGGGAGATGATACTGATGGTGGTGGATCGACCAACGACATAAAGCTGAGTGTGGCCGGCTCCACGACACTGACGGCTACAGGGAAAGCCTTGCCACTCACAGGCCTCATCGAGAGTAGCGTGGATGAGTCTACTGGTATGCTGACAGCAGATGTCCAGCTCGATCCGACGAGTGGCACGTTCAGATTGACGAGACTTTTCCGCAAGCTGACCGCCACAGTGAATATCGAATTCGAAAGTGTTGGTGAGGCGAGTGGTACCCTGATTGATGGGAAGTTGATGACCACGACACAAGCCTATGTGAAGGTTCCGGAGGTCACTGTGAATCTCTTCGGTCTCAAGCTGCCGATAGGTGGTGGAGACGAGTGCCGGACGGCGGAGCCGACGACCATCACTGTAGAGTCTCAGGACGGTGAGACCTTCGTCCCGACCGCCGGCGGCATTGTGGATGGGTCCTACGACATGACCGGACTGGAGAATTGTGGTGCGTTGACGACTGTTTTGAGCGACTTCCTCGAAGGCCTGGATAACAGCATCAACCTGGTGTTGACCCCAGCTCAGCCCTGAGGCCAGGAGGGGTTCATCCATGCAGAGTCATTCCGACTCGTCGCGGCTGGTCCCCTCACGCCCTCGGCGGCGAACGTCGCCAGGCGTATTGCCAGTCCAGCTTCGATAGGCCTTTGTGAAGCTGGCCTGGTCGCTGAAACCAAGCTTCAACGCGATGTCCATCAGCGACAGCGGCGTATCCATAAGATAAAGGTCAGCGTAGCTGTGGCGGATATCCTGGCGCATCTTTCTGAACGAAGTGCCGGCAGCAGCGAGATGCTGCCGGAGGTAGCGTGAGCTCATTCCAAGTTGCTTGGCCGTTCGCTCGAGTGTTGCCTTGCCAGGTTGCTTGAGGATCTGTTCCCTGGCTTGCGCGGCTATTTCTCTGCTTTCAGGTGAACCTGCCTCCTCGTCGTCAGCAATGGCCAGCTCGCCATCACTTTCAATGTGCTTCTCTCTCGCCAGCGAATAAGCTACCCGTGTGTTGTCATCCTGAGGCTTGCGACCGACCAGCGACAGCGTAATCTGATTGTGTTCACCATTGAACTGCCAGCTGGAGTCGGGGGCGAGCGCCTGCCAATCTGATTCATCCAGAGCCGAGTCGTAGTCGAACTCGAAGCTGACCGCATGCGAAACCTGAGACGCTATGGAGTAGATGCTGCCGAGATAGATCTTGGTCAGAAACGGTCGCGCAGTGCCGGTGTTCCAATTGTCTTTCAGCCTGATCCTGGCCTGCGTCGCCGTCGTGGTGCATTCCATGTCGATAAGCGGAAGACAGACACGCAGGTGTTGCACAACCATTTCCACCAGTTTTGAGTTGCTTTCTCTGCTGAGTAGGACGTAACCGAACAAACCGTGGGCAATGAGGTCCAGTTTCTGACCAAACTGAAAGCCCGCTCTCTCGTCGGTGGCCAGCCACTGTGCATTCTCCAGCATCTTGACAATCTGACTCACTGGCAGAAAGGCGTCTGCGTCGTCCAGCGTAGCTGAGCCAATGCCCGTATTATTGAGCAAGGCCTCCTGACTCACGCCTTTGGACTGCATGAACGATACGAACTTTCGCAGGTATCTTGATGAAACCAAAGGTACTTTATAAGTAATCATCTCTGACATAATTGTTGCTTTCACACCTTCATGCCACGGCCTTCAAGCAAGGTCACGTCGTCTGCAACCTGTCTTTTAGCCCTCTTTTGGGGGATAGCATACCTCCTGTCTCTGTGCGTCAGCGCGCAATACTTGTCCAAAACCTGAACAGGGTCACGAAAACACGAACCCATCGCTGTGCTTTCCCTTTTTAACAAAACGGCTTCCGTTTAGGACAATGCTTAGTTTCTGATCTTGTCGCTAAATGGTTGGTGTGACAGGAAAAAAGGACGACAGAAAGTACTGTAATCGACGGATCATCCCTGATTCGATTTGATAGAACAACAGAAAAGAGGACGACAATAATGACCACGACTTATAACGCGCGACTCACGCGCCTTGGTGCTGCAGTGGCAGGCACAGTGCTCATGGCAGCTCATACCATGGCCTATGCAGAGCCCGTGACTCTGGATCTGCAGTTGACCTGCCCATTCCCACTGATTGGCTCACAGCCTATTAAAGCTCGCATCACTGCCGATTACCCCACTGAAATATCAGCGAGCGAAGGCGTGCCGGCAATTACTGTTGATACCATCACTGTAGTCAACGAACCCTCCCGTCAGGGCTTGTCACTGCTCGGCGCGGTTACTGTGACCGGTACAGCACAGAGCTTCACCACCATCAGTACAACCGCTCGCGACATCGAGAGCGTTGTTGACCTCACGGTCGAACCGTCTCCTGTACCAAGTACACCTGGCGAGTTTGAAGTGGCCGCAGGCGGCGTAGCCGCGCCTGTACCACTTGCTGCTGGCGATGTAGGTCCAGCTCAGGTCACTGTTGACGACCTTATTCTGAGCCTGCGCAACCTGCGTGCTGATGGCACGCTGGCAGGCATGCCTGTTGGCGAGTTCACCACCGATTGCGCAGTGGATGCTGGGCAGAACACTGTGCTGGCCAGCTTCGACGTAGTCGAGGGTGGCGGAGGCGGTGGCGCTGATCCGGCCAACATCGCAGTTGATGTTGAAGCTGTCGACTTTGGTAATGTCCAGCTCGGTATATCCGAAACGCGCAGTGTTACTGTCACCAATGATGGCGACGGCATTCTCGCCATCAATGGCGTAACCGTGACTGGTGCGAATGCAGATGCGTTCATTCAGACCAACGACTGTACCACGCTTGCTTCCGGCGAGAGTTGTACCATCGATGTGACCTTTACAGCTGCTTCGGAAGGCGCACAGGCCGCCGTACTGACTATAGAGTCTGACGATCCAGATACTAGTGTCGTGAGCGTGGATCTGAGCGCTAGCGGGCAGCTGGAGCCAGAGGCTGATATCGAAGTGAGTGAAACCGATCTCGGTTTTGGCTCGATCGATCTGGGCGTCACTTCTGACCGCACACTGACTATCAGCAACGTTGGTAGTGCAGCGCTCAACATCAGTGATGTTTCACTGCAGACCGGTGGTGATTTCTCGCTGCTGAGCAACGAATGCACCACCATCGCGCCTGAAAGCAGCTGTGACATTGGCGTGCGCTTCACCGGCAATGCCGTTGGCACCAGCAGTGATGTGCTGACCATTTCATCGGATGATCCGGACGAAGCAGCCGTCACTGTAAACCTGTCAGGTCAGGTCAACGATGATGATACCGGCGGTTCGACCCTCGATATCACACTCGACGTCGACGGTTCCACAACACTGACCGCAACGGGCAACACGCTGCCACTTTCTGGCGTTATCGACAGCGTTGTTGATCTGGCGACTGGTGAGCTGACTGCAGATCTGAAGCTTGAGCCAACCAGCGGCACCTTCCAGGTGATCAAGTGGTTCCGCAAGCTTACAGCTACTGCACAAGTTGAGTTCGAAAACGTGGGTGAGGCGACCGGCACGCTGATCGATGGCAAGCTGACTACCTCGGCACAAGCCTACGTCAAGGTCCCACGCGTCACAGTCAACCTCTTTGGCATCAAGCTTCCCATCGGTGGCGGTGCCAACTGTAGAACTGCAGAACCAGTGTCGTTCACTGTGGCTTCGCCAGAAGGTGAAACCTTCCTGCCACTCGGCGGTGGCAAGGTCACCGGCTCCTATGATCTGACAGCGCTGGAAAACTGCGGTGCACTGACCTCGGTTCTCAGCAACTTCCTCGAAGGCGATGACAACACCATCAACCTCACTCTGACACCAGTTCAGCCCTGAGGCTGGTCGGGGCCTGCGCAATGCAGGCCCCTCCCTTAGCAAACCTGGAGTAGACTACATGAGAACAACATTACAATACGCGTCACTGGCTGCTGCCATCATGACGGCAATGAGCGCGCAAGCTGAGCTGCAGGCTATTGATGATGCAGACATGGCGGAAGTATCAGGACAAAGCGGTATCGTAATCGAAGCAGGCTTCGGCACGATCGGCGGTATCGACAAGACTGCCGAGAACGCCTACACGGCCAAGACAACGCTGGAAAACGGTACAGTGGTCGAGCAGGCAGGCACCCTGGGAGATTTCTATGGCGCTGACTGGTCGAATGCCGGTATCACGATCGAGGCATTCAAATATATCGTCGATATCGAAGGCGGCTGGGATCAGGAAACCAATACCGGCGTCAATACCAGACTGGAGCCACTGCAGAGTGCTCTGACCGAGAAACCTAAGGCAGGTATCATCGTCAAGGATATCGCCATTGCCGGACGCATGGACGTGACCATCGATGCCACGGCTGACCTCGCCAACGTCGTTGCCAACGGCGGCAATGTCGCTGAAGGCGATGGCGGTATCGGTATCACATTCAGTGACTCCGATATCCACTTCAAGATGGGTGACATGGGTGTTTTTGTCGAACCATACGAAGGGATTGGCGTTGTTGGTGGTCAGGTCAGCAGCTTCGGCAGTGTTGAAATGCTCGGCATGAACATAGACGGGCTCGGACTCGTTATTCGGGGTAATGGTCTCTAACAAGACTGCCACTCGCTGGCTGGCGTAGGTAACAGAAGCATACCTACGCCAAACGGAGAGACACATGTCAGGGGACACCGGAGATAAGGGAAATCTGCCACTGGATGGTAATAGCGGAAGCCAGGCGAAAGGCTTCCGCTCCGAACACGACAGCCTCGGCGAGGTCCGGGTACCACAGAAGGCGCTATGGGCCGCCCAGACCCAGCGTGCTGTCGATAATTTTCCGATGAGTCATCGGCGCCTGCCGGATGCGTTCATCCAAGCGGTGCTTGAAATCAAGAAAGCCGCTGCACAGGCTAACGACGAACTTGGTGAACTCGATGCCAAGCGCTCCAGGGCGATCGTCAATGCAGTCGACAAGCTGCTGAACGACGATAATCTCCTCGATCATTTTCCTGTCGATATCTTCCAGACCGGCTCCGGCACCAGTACCAACATGAACGCCAATGAGGTTATCGCTCATCTGGCAAATGCAATTGGTGACGACGAAATCCATCCCAATGACCACGTCAACAGGGGACAAAGCAGTAATGATGTCATTCCCAGTGCCATTCAGGTCAGTGCCGCATGCTATCTGCATCGATACACACTGCCGGCGCTGACGCATAGCATACAGGTGCTGAACCAGCGCTCGGAGTCGTTGGAGGCCGTTATCAAGACCGGTCGGACTCACCTGATGGACGCCATGCCTGTCAGTCTGGGCCAGACCCTTGGTGCCTGGGCGGCACAAATGGCAGACAATCGTGATCGTCTCAACGATATGCTCGCTCAGTTGCTGGCCCTGCCTCAGGGTGGTACTGCTGTCGGTACAGGCATCAATGCGCATGACTCTTTTGCCGAGACATTCAACAAGATGTTGGGCCAGAATACCGGACTGCCGTTTCGCAGGGCGAATAACCTGTTTTCCAGAATCAGTGCCCAGGATACTGCTGTCGCCTTATCAGGGCAGTTGAAAACCTGCGCCGTTTCGCTGATGAAAATTGCCAACGATCTGCGCTGGATGAACTCCGGCCCGCTGGCAGGTCTTGGCGAGATTCAGCTTGAAGCGCTGCAGCCCGGTTCATCGATCATGCCTGGCAAGGTCAACCCCGTGATTCCAGAGGCGGTCGCCATGGCGTCTGCACAGGTCATTGGTAATGATGCGACGATTACAATCGCGGGGCAGTCAGGCAACTTTGAGCTCAATGTCATGTTGCCAGTCATTGCCGACAATCTCCTGTATTCTCTCCAGCTCATCACCAATAGCTGCCAACTCCTGACAGACAAGGCAATCGCCACCTTTAAAGTGAATCATGAGCAGCTGGAAAAGGCGCTTGCCTCAAATCCTATTCTGGTTACGGCACTAAATCCCGTTATCGGCTACGAGGCGGCCGCGACAATTGCCAAACAGGCGTACAAGGAGAAGCGCCCGGTTCTGGATGTGGCTGTGGAGCAGACGGACATGAGCAGGAAAGAACTGAAGGCCTTACTCGATCCGGCCAAACTCGTGTAGACTTCGTCCACTTTTCAGCCAGTGGACAGCCAAGATGAGTGCTAAAGCAGAAACGGGTCTCGTGGCACAGCGCCTGAGCGCCTTCCGGTGTGCGAGAAAGGCCGATATGTATCTGTTCGTACCTGCCGGGCGAGATCAGGCTACGGTGGAGGCCGAGCTGCCCGATGGCCTGATGCAGGCCACTGGCCGTCTGACCTACGCCATGGATTTCACGGCCGATCCCGCACGTAAACTCGCACGCTCAGATGTGCAGCAGGTTTTGCAGAACATTGCCGAAAAAGGCTACTACCTGCAGATGCCGCAATCGGAAGCCGATATCGAGGCGATGATGACCATCATCAGTGCCGAAACCTCCGGAAACAGACCACTCTGAGCCAGAGCCATGAGTAACAGGTCCGACGCCCAAGATCAGTGGTGGCTCAAGCCGATCCAGTCCCTGGATAGAGAGCAGTGGGAGTCTCTGTGTGATGGTTGCGGAAAGTGCTGCCTGGAAAAGCTCGAGGATGAAGACGGTGGGGGCATGTTGTTCTCCATTATCGCCTGCGACCATCTGCGCACGAAGTGCGGCAACGGTCCGGGCGGCGTGGAAACGAAAACCGTCACCTGCGCCTGTTATAGTCAGCGACTCGCCCGCAAGACCGACTGCATCGAAATTACCCCCGCGCTCCTGGCGAAGTCGTCACGCTGGCTGCCGGCGACCTGCGCCTATCGATTACGATGGGAAGAAAAGCCCCTGCCCGAATGGCACCCCTTGATCAGTGGAAGCAGGGAATCCGTAAGGCAGGCGGGTCATAGTGTGACTGACAAAGCCATGTTCAACGATGGCAGGCAGAAGCTTACCAATGCGGAGAAGCTTGAGAACCTGCTGGCGAATGACGAGGTGGACTGGGAGCCACTCGTCATCCGCGACTGGAGCTAGCGAGGCGCCGGCTCCTGCAGGGAAGCGCCGAGCTACAAGATAGCTAGTGGTTCAATATCTGGCTCAGGAATAGTTTGGTGCGCTCATGCTGCGGATTTTCGAAGAAGGCATGCGGCTCGTTTTCTTCCACGATCTGACCCTGGTCCATGAACACCACACGGTCGGCAACGGTTTTCGCAAAGCCCATTTCGTGCGTGACACAGATCATTGTCATGCCAGATTCAGCCAGTTCCACCATGACGTCCAGCACTTCCTTGATCATCTCCGGGTCCAGTGCGGAGGTTGGTTCATCGAACAGCATGACCGCCGGGTTCATACAGAGGCTTCTAGCGATCGCCACACGCTGCTGCTGACCACCCGATAGCTGGCCCGGATACTTGTGAGCCTGCTGCGGAATCTTCACTCGCTCGAGGTACTTCATCGCTTCTTCCTCGGCCTGCTTCTTCGGCGTCTTCCGAACCCAGATGGGCGCAAGCGTACAATTCTGCAGTACCGTCAGGTGAGGGAAGAGGTTGAAGTGCTGAAACACCATACCGACCTCACGACGCACGGTGTCGATGTTCTTGAGGTCGTTCGTAAGCGGGACCCCATTGACGATGATGTCACCTTCCTGATGTTCTTCCAGGCGATTGATGCAGCGAATGCAGGTCGACTTGCCCGACCCGGACGGGCCGCAGATGACGATACGCTCGCCCCGACGAACCGAGATGTTGACGTCCTTGAGCACATGAAAGCTGCCATACCATTTGTTGACGTTACGCAGTTCGATCATGAGTTTTTCGTTTGATGCTGTTTTTGCCATGTCTTCAGCCATTTGTAAGGCTCCTGATAAATTCTTGTTGATGCGGGTCAGTCCTGCTTATGGCCGGTACTGAACCTGCGCTCGAGTCGCTGACTGTATTGCGACATGCTGAAGCAGCAGATCCAGAACATGAAAGCGACGAAGAGATAACCTTCTACTGATACCTGAGGCCAGTTCGGATCGGTAATCGCTGACTGGACGATGGCCAACAGATCGAACAGACCGATGATGAGCACCAGACTGGTATCCTTGAACAGTGCAATGAAGGTATTGACGATACCGGGGATCATCAGCTTCAGCGCCTGTGGCAGTATGATCAGGCCGGTCTTTTTCCAGTACCCCAGCCCAAGCGCCTCGGCGGCTTCATACTGACCCTTCGGTATGGCCTGCAGACCACCTCGAACGACCTCGGCCATGTAGGCGCTCTGGAACATGATGATACCGATCATCGCCCTGATCAGCTTGTCGGTGTCGGTTCCTGCGGTCATGAATAGCGGCAGCATGACTGAAGCCATGAATAACACCGTAATCAACGGGACGCCTCGCCAGAACTCGATGTAGGTGATGCAGATGCTGCGCACCACGGGCATCTCCGATCGCCTTCCCAGGGCCAGCACGATACCTATGGGCAGGGAGGCCACAATGCCGACTACCGCTAGTATCAGAGTGAGTGAAAACCCTCCCCAACGATGCGTGCCCACTTTGTCGAGGCCGAAAGATCCGCCCAGCATGAGGTAATAGGCGATCACCGGAAACACGACCAGCGTGAATAGCGCGATCCATTTCTTGCCAGGAATGGCATCGACCACGAGGCCGATGATGCAGGCAGCGAACAGGGCAAACATGATATTGATTCGCCAGACTTCATCCGAGGGATAGAACCCGTAAATGAACTGGGGAAAACGGGTCTTGATGAAGACCCAGCAGGCGCCTGAGCTGGTACAGGCCTCTGCCGAGTCTCCGGCGAGGTCCGCGTTGAGAATGCCCCAGTTCAGAAACCAGGATAGACCTTGATAGATGAAATAAAGTGCGACCAGCGTCAGTATGGTGTTGGCAACACTGTTGAACAGATTTGCTCGCACCCAGCCCACAAAACCCACCGTGCTGCCGGGCGGTTTTCTGTCTGGCAGCTGGTTAAACCCAATGGCATTTTCCGGCTGCGGTGCTGTCAGCGAATCACTTGGTATATTCGGCATATCATTCGGCTCCCAGGGATCGTCTTACCGCTCAACGAGCGCCTTACGAGAGTTGTAGAAGTTCATGGCTGCAGAGGTCACGAGACTCATGGTCAGGTAGACGCCCATGGTCATGAAAATTATTTCCACCGCCTGGCCTGTCTGGTTCAGCGTGGTTCCGGCGAAGACGGACACGAGATCGGGATAGCCGATCGCCGTCGCCAGAGACGAGTTCTTCGTCAGGTTCAGGTACTGGTTGGTCAGCGGCGGGATAATGACGCGCATCGACTGTGGAATGACGATGAGGCGCAGGCGTTGGCCGTTGCTGAGACCGAGTGCACTGGCTGCTTCAGTTTGCCCATGGGAGACCGCCTCGATACCTGAACGAACGACTTCGGCGATGAATGCCGAGGTATAGATGGTCAGTGCAACCAGCAGCGCCATGAACTCCGGTATGATTGTAATACCGTCGCGGAAGTTGAAGCCTGTCAGTACTGGATATTCCAGGGTCAGTGGTGACCCAACCAGGAAAAAGACGACCAATGGCAGGCCGATGATCATGCCCAGAGCGGGCAGGAAAACCGGCACTATGCGACCTGTTTCAGCCTGAATTTTCTTCGCGTAGCGATGCAGTATGAAGCTAGCGACGACACCAACGATGATGGCGATCCAGACCAGGCTGAAACCATCACCAGGAATTGGTTCCGGAAGATAGAGGCCTCGAATATTGAGAAAGACAGACTCTCCCAGCGACATGCTGTCCCGCGGCGAGGGCAGGGCGCGCAATACCGCGAAATACCAGAAGAATATCTGTAACAGTAGTGGAATGTTTCTGAACAGCTCGATGTAGCACAGGGCCAGCTTGCGAATGAGCCAGTTGGACGAGAGGCGTGCGATGCCCATCAGGAAGCCGATGAGGGTCGCAAAGAATATTCCCAGGCCCGAGACGAGCAGGGTATTGAGCAGACCGACGGTGAACGTGCGTGCGTAAGTGTCTGTCTCTGAATATTCGATGATCGACTGTATGATGCCAAAGCCAGCCTGGTTGTCGAGAAAGCCGAAACCGGTGGTGATGCCTCTGGCGGCCATGTTGGTCGACGCGTTGTCTATGATCTGCCAGAAGAATCCGGCGACACAGGCTGCGGCGATGAACTGAAAGAATATGGATCGAATTCTGGGGTCGTATATCAGGCTTTTCTTACCGCTCTTTTGCCCGTTACTCATGGTGCGGGCTCCTGTGCGGCATACTTGCTTCTTATAGTGGCAGGCATGATTAAATTCCGTAGCGGAAAACTATATACATGAATCAGAAAGGGCGCCCTGGGGCGCCCGTTATGTCTTATCTGACTGGCGGAGCGTACTGAAGGCCGCCTTCCGTCCAGAGCGCGTTGAGACCGCGCTCGATCTTCAGCGGAGAATCCTTGCCGACATTGCGCTCGAACATTTCGCCGTAGTTGCCAACCTGCTTGATCGCATTGGCAGCCCAGTCGGCGGAGAGACCAATGTTCTGGCCCATGTCCTGATCTTTCACACCCAGCAGGCGCTGAATATCAGGATTATCACTCTTCTTCATTTCCTCGACGTTCTTCGAGGTCACGCCGAGCTCTTCTGCATTCAACTGCGCGAAGTGAACCCATTTCACGATGTTGAACCACTGGTCGTCACCCTGCTGAACCACGGGGCCCAGCGGCTCCTTGGAAATAACCTCGGGCAGAACGATGGCCTGCTCTGGATCTTTCAGCTTCACACGCAGTGAATACAGTTGTGATTGATCCGAAGTCAGTACATCGCATCGACCGGTCTCGAAGCCCTTTACGGTCTGATCAGACGTATCGAATACGATAGCCTGGTACTTCATGCCGCCTTCCTTGCGGAAATAATCTGCGAGGTTGAGTTCGGTGGTGGTGCCGGCCTGGATACAGACTGCAGCGCCGTCGAGTTCCTTGGCGCTGCTGACGCCCAATCCCTTATTCACCATGAAGCCCTGGCCGTCGTAGTAATTGACGCCGGCAAAGTTCAGGCCCAGTGAGCCGTCACGGGTGATGGTCCAGGTGGTGTTCCGGGCGAGAATATCGACTTCGCCGGACTGTAGCGCGGTGAAGCGCTCCTTGGCGTTGAGAGGTATGTATTTGACTTTTTCAGCATCTCCCAGGACTGCGGCGGCGACGGCTTTACAGTGATCGACGTCGATGCCGGTCCACTTGCCTTTTTCGTCCGGGTTGGAGAATCCTGGCAGACCGGTGCTGACGCCGCACTTGATGACACCTTCTTTTTTCACGTCATCGAGTTTTGCTGCACTGGCGTGGCTGGATGCACCAAAAACGCTTGTGACGATAATGGCAGACAGAAGTGTTACTTTCATGGAAGTTCCTCTTTTATGTTCTTATGTTCGGAATCGACGTTAGCATACGCTTTTTTTCAAAAGAAGCGCTAGACCCTAACGACGACGGCTTAAACAAACGATATAGGTATAACTCATAATGGTCTGCATCAAATTTGTGCGCACGTTGTTTCTAACGCTCGGAGTGGGCGCCCTCTTATCATGCACTGGAGTGCCGGAGGGTGTGGAGGTCGTGCGCGATTTTGAGGCGTCGCGTTATCTAGGCAAGTGGTATGAAATTGCGAGGCTGGATCACAGTTTCGAAAGGGGGCTGCAAGGGGTGACCGCTGAGTATAGCGAGCGCGAGGATGGTGGTATCGACGTGGTCAACAGCGGTTATAACGTTGAGGAAGACAAGCGCGAATCAGCTGAAGGTAAAGCCTATTTCATCGACGACCGCGACCTTGGCCGGCTGAAGGTAAGTTTTTTCGGGCCGTTTTACGGCGCCTACAATATCATCGAACTCGATGAGGATTATCAGTGGGCCATGGTGTGCGGGCCGGACAGAGACTATCTGTGGATACTTGCCCGCAGTCCGAATCTTGATAAGGCCATCGTTGACCGGCTGATTCAGAAAGCCGCTGACCTGGGCTTTGCAACTGACGAGCTGATCATGGTACGACACGAAACGCCACTGTAGCGGCATCCTGAGAGGAACGCCCTACAGCGGCTCTACAAAGCTTGTCAGATGTCGAAGGTGTCCGGAAGCTTCTTCGCCACCAGCTCATTGCGCAAGGTCACGTAGGCAGGTAGCCCGTCCTTGAACGGCGGCGGCGCCTCGCCCACGATGAGTGGTTTCAGATACTGCCTTGCTTCAGCAGTGATGCCAAAGCCATCCTCCGATATGAAGTTCGCCGGCATGAATTTTTCGACGTTGGCGATTTCGCTCAGAGGAGCCTCGCCAACGTGCCAGCGATAAGGCATGTCCGATTCTCGAACGATGATAGACATGCTGGCATTCCGGCCTTCCAGCGCCAGCTCGACCGCATGCTGACCCACCGCCACGGCGTGTTCGAGATCGGTGGCCGACACGATATGTCGGGCCGAGCGCTGAAGATAATCCGCCACCGCCCAGTGGTAGCGATAGCCAAGTCGGTCCTTGATCAGGTTGGCGATCAGTGGTGCAACCCCACCGAGTTGGGAGTGGCCAAAAACGTCCTTCAGGCCAGAGTTGGCCAGAAATTCACCATCGGCGTTCTGTACGCCCTCAGAAACCACCACGGTACAGAAACCATCGCGCTCCACGCTCGCTTGTACTTTCGCCAGAAAAGCCGGTTCGTCGAAGGCCACTTCCGGGAACAGAATGACCTGTGGCGCATGGCCGACTGCGCCATCGGGCAAAGTGCTTCCTTCAGCCTGAGCCAGCCCGGCGGCCGCCGCTATCCAGCCGGCGTGCCGGCCCATGACTTCCATCACGAAGATCTTCGTCGAGCTGTTACACATCGATTTGATATCGAGAGTGGCTTCCATGACTGAGGTGGCGATGTACTTCGCGACAGAGCCGAAACCCGGCGAGCAATCGGTCAGCGGCAGATCGTTGTCCACGGTCTTCGGAATGCCTACGCAAACGAGGGGATAACCCATCTTCTCGGCGACCTGCGACATCTTCAGTGTCGTGTCAGAGGAGTCGCCACCACCGTTATAGAAGAAATAGCCGATGTCGTGCGCGCGAAAGACCTCGATGATGCGCTCGTATTCTGCAATGTGCGAGTCGATGTCCTTGAGCTTGTGTCGGCAGGATCCGAATGCACCGCCAGGTGTATGCTTCAGCGCAGCAATCGCTTCATCCGACTCAAGGCTGGTGTCGATGAGCTCTTCGCGCAGTGCGCCGAGGATGCCGTTACGGCCGGCATACAGCGTGCCTATCCGGTCTGGATGCTGACGGCATGCTTCGATGACTGCGGCGGCGGAGGCGTTGATGACAGCTGTAACACCGCCAGACTGAGCGTAGAACGCATTTTTGCGCATTCGTAATACCTGCTATTGTGAGCGACAATTGATATCCAGAGCCGACCAGCCCCTCGCAGAGAGGCCGGTCACGTCCAAAATTTGTGCAAGGATAATGTTTCGCCCCATGCATCTCCACTTTTTAGGTATCTGCGGTACATTCATGGGCAGCCTTGCCTTGCTTGCGCGGGAGCTTGGTCACCGGGTCAGTGGCTCCGACCAACATGTCTATCCACCCATGAGTACGCAGCTCACCGAGGCTGGTGTCGACATCATGAACGGCTATGAGCCGGCGCATCTCCAGCCCGCGCCCGACCTTGTTATCGTCGGCAATGCCATGAGCCGTGGTAACCCCGCCGTCGAATACATGCTTGACCACAATCTGCCTTACAGCAGCGGCCCAGAGTTTCTCAGAACTCAGGTGTTGCAGGATCGCTGGGTACTTGCTGTGTCGGGGACGCATGGCAAGACCACTACCACGACGATGCTCACCTGGATTCTGCGTCAGGCGGGTATGGCGCCAGGCTACCTGATCGGGGGCGTGCCCAACGGCTTCGACAACTCGGCAAGTCTGGGCTCGAGTGACTTCTTCGTCATAGAGGCCGATGAGTACGATACCGCTTTTTTCGACAAGCGCTCCAAGTTCGTCCACTACCTGCCGAAGACGCTCATCATCAACAACCTCGAATACGATCATGCCGATATCTTTCCGAGTCTTGCGGACATTCAGCGCCAGTTCCATCACCTGATGCGCATTCTGCCAGGGGTCGGCGAGGTCATCTATCCGGCTGGCGTAGAAGCGGTTGATCAGGTGCTGGCGAAGGGCTGCTGGTCACGTCGTGCCGCGTTTGGTATCGAGGGCGCTGGCGAAGCTGCACTGTGGACCTGCAGCGCAAAAAGCGATGATTGCGCCAGCTTCACCGTGTTACACAAGGGCAAGGTGGTTGCCGAAGTGCAGGGTTCGATGGCCGGCCGGCATAACATGTTGAATGGCCTAGCCGCGATTGCTGCAGCCCATCATGTTGGTATCCTGCCAGATGTGGCAGCGCGAGCCCTGAGCAGTTTTCCGGGCGTCAAACGCCGTCTCGAGCTTATCGTCGAGCAGCCGGCGCTTCGCATCTATGATGACTTTGCCCATCACCCTACGGCTATAGAGGAGACCCTGGGTGCCCTGCGTGCAAGACATCCGCAGGCAACCATCACGGCTGTTATCGAACCGCGTAGTAACACCATGAAGCAGGGCGTGCACTATGAGCGCTTATTGCCTTCGACTGCGGTCGCCAATGCCGTGGTCTGGGCCAATCTCGACGCCTCCGGCTGGCTGGATACACTGGTGCTGGAGCAGGGGCCGGCCGCGGCGAACAGCCAGTTGGTCTGTCATGATCAAGCCGGCATTCTCGGTGCCCTCAGCGCCAGCCTTGCCAATGGTAGTAGCGAACATATCGTGGTGCTGATGAGTAACGGTGGCTTCGGCGGGCTGTCCGCCCGCCTGCAGAATGACTACAGGCAGGCCGCGAAATGAAAACCGTGACGCTCGCTATCACCGGTGCATCGGGCTTCCAGTATGGTTTGCGTTTGCTTGAAGTGCTGTTACAGGCGCGCCACCGAGTTTATCTGCTGGTCTCCAAGGCGGCCTACGTCGTCGCAGCGACCGAACTCGACCTGAAGTTGCCGGCTCAGGCGGCGGCGCTTCAGCAGTACCTGATCGGCAAGTTCAAGGCAGACCCGGAGCAGATTCGTGTATTCGGCAAGGAGGACTGGATGTCGCCAGTGGCCTCAGGCTCGGGCTCACCGGAGTGCATGGTCATTTGCCCATGCAGCACCGGCACACTGGCCGCCGTGGCCAATGGGCTCAGCAACAACCTTATCGAAAGGGCAGCAGATGTGGTGCTCAAGGAGCGCAAGAAGCTCATCCTGGTCCCACGGGAGTCGCCGTTCAGTACAATTCATCTGCAGAACATGTTGACGCTCAGCCAGGCCGGCGCCGTCATTCTGCCAGCTGCGCCAGGCTTCTATCACAAGCCGAGGCAGATCGAGGATCTTATCGACTTCGTGGTAGCCCGCATCCTGCAGCAACTGGATATCCCCCAGACGCTCATGCCGGTCTGGGGCAGGACGAACGCAGGTCCAGAAGTACACTAGGCAACGCACATCTTAACGTTCAGGGATAAGGAAGAGTGGTATGTCATTCGACTGGCGACATCATAAAGCAGCAATCTGGCGAAGCGGACCCCCTGATCAGGAGCGTGGTTCACCCTGGACCTCGGACGTCGTATTAAGAGCGGTGCGGGCTTACGACACGGTCGCACTGGATGACGTCTATTCAGTCGATCAGCAGAAGCGTGCGCTCGTCAGCAATACCGAGCGCTTTCTTGGCGGGCTCAAGGCCAATCATGCCTTGCTTTGGGGCGCCAAGGGCACTGGAAAGTCGTCACTGATTAAAGCCGTGCTCAATCATTTTGCCCCGCAGGGTCTGCGGCTGATCCAGGTGGAGAAGTCGCATCTCTCCGACTGGCTCACAATAGCAGACCTGATCTGGGATACGCCGGAATACCATTTTATCCTCTACTGCGATGATCTTTCTTTCGACTTCGGCGAGAGCTCCTACAAGGGCCTCAAGAGCCTGATCGAAGGCTCGATCGAAATGCCACCACCGAACATGTTGATGTATGCGACCTCCAACCGGCGACATCTGCTGCCGGAGCATATGCATGAAAACCTCGATGCCCATGTCGAGGATACAGAGATTCACATGAGCGAGGCGCTCGAAGAGAAGATCGCACTTGCAGACCGCTTTGGCTTGCGATTGGGCTTTTATCCCTTCAATCAGGATGCCTATCTGAGCCTGGTGGATCTGTATTTCCCAGAGCCCCTGTCGACACGTTTCGTGGATCGGGAAGAACTACACCGTATGGCTATCCAGTTTGCCACTGCCCGTGGCGGGCGTAGTGGACGAGTCGCCCAGCAATTTCACCGGCATTATTCGGAAGACCGGAGCGGATCGCGGGTTGGCATGCAGTGAGCGCTGTCGGATTTCGTCAGCTTGAAAGAACCTTTTCCTCATTGGGGCCGCCAGCGACCTGAGTCAGACTCGAAGCACTTAATAGCCGAGTGAGGGCGCACGCCATGACCAGCAGTATTCCACGCGAACTGTTCGATGCCGATGTCGAAGGTTTCAGAAACAGCTTTCGCAAATTTCTGGAGCAGGAGGCTATTCCTTATCATGCCCAGTGGGAGAAAGATGGTCAGGTCAGCCGAGAGCTTTGGCAAAAGGCAGGCGAGATGGGTTTCCTCTGTCCTGAACTGCCCGAAGAGTATGGCGGTAGCGCTGCAGACTTCCGCTACTGCGCTGTGGTCTCGGAAGAAATCGCGCGTGCCGGCCTGTCGGGTATAGGCTTCGGTCTGCATTCCGATATCGTTGCGCCCTATGTGCTCCACTACGGCAGCGCCTATCTCAAGGAACATTATCTGCCAAAAATGGCGAGCGGCGAGCTGGTTACAGCCATTGCCATGACCGAACCGGGCGCCGGCTCCGACCTGCAGGGTGTTCGAACAACAGCGGTGAAGCAGGGCGATCACTATATCCTCAACGGTAGCAAGACCTTCATCACCAACGGTCAGATGGCTGATCTGGTCATCGTGGTCGCAAAGACCGACCCGGCAGAGGGCGCCAAGGGCATCAGTCTGTTTCTGGTAGAGGCGGGATGGCCTGGTTTCAGCAAGGGGCGAAATCTTGAGAAGGTCGGCATGAAGGCGCAGGACACGTCCGAGCTGTTCTTCCAGGACGTGAAAGTGCCGGTCGCCAATCTGCTCGGAGCCGAGAATAGCGGCTTTATCGCCCTGATGCAGGAGTTGCCGCAGGAACGTTTGATGGTGGGCATCAATGCAGTTGCATCAGCAGAAGCTGCGCTGGAGTGGACGGTTGCCTACTGTAAGGAACGCAAGAGTTTCGGCAAGCCATTGATGAGCTTCCAGAACACCCGCTTCAAACTCGCCGAGTTGACCTCAGAAGTCACAGCGGCTCGCGTCTTCGTCGATCGCTGTCTCGAACTGCATCTCAAGCGCAAGCTGGACATCCCCACGGCGGCCATGATCAAACAACTGACGACCGATCTGCAATGCCGGGTTACTGACGAATGTGTTCAGCTCCATGGTGGCTACGGCTATATGTGGGAATACCCCATTGCCAGAGCCTGGGCGGATGCTCGCGTGCAGAAGATTTACGCCGGCACCAACGAAATCATGAAGGAAATCATCGCCCGCTCACTCTGAGATCGGGCGAGGGCAAATCAGGAGCCGTTGACGTCCAGGCCGTCGATGAATTTCGCTACAAGGTCGTCAGCTTCGGTCAGCACCGAGAAATGGCTGGCGCCCTTGATGAGTTCGTTGGCACGCATCCATGGCGTCCGGCCGTTCTGCTTGAAGTACATTTTCGTGCGTCCGCCCTGGATGTACTCATCACTGCTGCCAGCGACCATTGCGAACGGAATTCGCAGACGACGTACCGCCATGTAGGGTTTGCTGAGCGCCAGGGCTTTGGCAAAGGCGAAGTTGTATTCCTTGACAAGACCGGGGTGGGCAAAGGTGTTTTCGTTGCTGTGCTGGACCTTGCCGGCGACACAGCCGCTGCAGCCGAAGCCAAAGGTCAGTTTGCCGGTAAGGCTGCCCAGCAAAACGCTCTCATAGTAGTTGCTCTCCTTGCTGCGGTAGAGCTCTGCCGACTCACCCAGATCCGGCGCTATGAATACAATGCCATCAAATCGCGGCGTTACTTTCCAGGCCATATAGTTCAACAGCACCCTGGCCGCACTCGAATGCGCCACGATCACCAGGGGGCGAACCTTGTCCTGTGATCGAACAAAGTTCAGCACAGTATCCATATCCTGCCACAGGGTATTCACGCGGCCGGGGCTCAGGGCGTCACCAGCAGAGCGGCCGTGACCTCTGAGATCGGGTGTGTATACCGCAACATCATGTTCGGCGGCCAGGGGAAAGGCGAGATGCTGGAGACCGATGCCGCTGTGGAAACCCACCCCGTGCAGCAGTACTACTGAAGCCTTTGCATTTCTGGGAATGTACTGACGGTACGCCAGTTTTTCCCCATCTTCGGCACTGAGGAACTTGGCCGTCGCCAATGGCACTTCAGTGTCGGGCAAACGGGTCAGGTCGATGTTGGCCATGACGCTGCCAGCAAACAGCCAGCCGACCAGCGACAGGTAAACAGAGAACACACGGCCAAAGACCGGGCAGGCGGACGAGCGGCTGTAGACGGGCTTAGCCTGTCGACCGGGTTTGGATATGACTGACATCTGACGCATTCCTGGCTGTGCAACTGTGTAGTTTGTTATTGCGCAGCATTAAAACACAGATATCGCCTCTGATTCATGACCTGACCGACAATCGGCAGCATTCCTGCTGCGCTCGGCTGCATGTGTTTCAGCCTGCTCAGTTCTGACCGCCTCACTCAGCTGCAGGGCCTGTTGGGCAGAGGCCAGCTCTGTCCGCAGTGTTTCGAGCTCGTTTTGCAGACGATTCACAATGTCGGTCTCGTTTTCAGCGGTCCCGGTAGTGTCCGCTGTCTGCGATTCCGAACGCTTCAGTGACCTGACCGTTTCAAGGAGTTCCGCCCGCGCCTTGCTCGAGTCGTCAAGATCGTCAGCCAGCTGGCCAGTGTCGGCAGCGAGCCTGGACAATGTTCGCTCCAGCATCGCCTGCCGTTCATTGCTCTGCCAGGCAAACCATACGAACGCGGTTGCGATCCCCAGAGCGAGTGCGAGCAGCCACCAGCCGTGCTGCCGATCCCGCTCCTGCAGGCCCTCTTGCCTGCGATCACTGGAGAAACTGGATGGCGGGAAGGTGTCTGACATCACGGTCTCCGTAGACGGTATTTGATTTACTAAGTGTAGTTGATATGTAAAACTCAGAGAGTTCGCGAACTGAGTTCGCTATCAGTTTGCCATCGGATTTCCGATCCCTTTTCAATACACCAAACCTCTGGTCCGCATATAGTCATGTCCTCTTTTCCGGAAGATCCAGAATCGCGTCCCGATACGTCTACTCCGCCAAAATCCCCTGCCAACGGCTCGACGCAGTCAGATTCCGGCAGGGAATCAGCATCGGAAAACGGCCGCCTCGAGGCTGGAGAAAATAATACCTCGAACGAGCCCCCTCATCAGGACAAAGGGCCCGGCATCGCAGTGTTCAACAGCTTTAGCGTCTGGTACGTGCTGGGCCTCACGATACTTACTCAAGGCCTGTACTTCATGTACTGGCACTGGCATCGCTCGAAGAAACTGAACGAGGCACTGCCTGAAAATCCAATCTCGAGCACGTTCATCAATAACGTGGTGGCAGCCTACATTGTCTATATAGGCCTTGTTGTTTATGCCAGTGTGTATTTCCCGGAGGCACTGCAGGTGCCGGAAGGTGCCACGGTAGAAAGTCTGGCCGCGCAGCCGCTTCCAGGGGTGTGGGTAGCCGTGCAGATCTTTGGCAATATCGTCCTGATCCTGACGGCGATCTGGTCTTACAAGATCCGCAATCGCCTGAACCAGCTTCTGGCGGTCGAAAAAGGTCAGCCCTTGTGGAGCGGGCCCATACTTGCTGTGCTCTTTCAGGCATTCTATCTGCAGTGGAAGATCAACAAGGCGCTGGAAACCGAGACCAACCAGCTCATCCGGCGCTTCTAGCAGCCTGGCTTCCGGCCCAGAACCATCACAATCGCACAACAATAGCTGAGTATTTATGAACGTTCGAAGTATGACTATGCCAATCAGTGATTCAACCCAGAAGGGCTTTGCCAGGCCGATACCATTCCGGAGCCAATCCGCAGGATATCGCCTGCGTCTTCGGGTAGCAGCTGCGCTAGTTGTGTCCTTGTTGGCCATGCCAGTGGCTGCCGAAACAGCTGCACCTGCTGCAAAGGCCGATGCACCGGCTCAAGCTGGCGCCCCGATGACGGGCATGGTCGAACGAACGTTTTGCATCTGGGACCCGGTAGGCTCGTCAGGCCCCATTGTGAGCCTTGTTCGGAATGCCCAGCCAGCCATGTTGGCCATTGGCGTGAAACTGAATATTCAGGCTTACACCGACGAAAACATCGCTGCCAATGATTTCAAGGGCGGAAACTGTGACGGCGTATTGATCACCGAAGTGAACGCGCGACAGTTCAATGCCTTCACCGGAACGCTTGGTGCCATCGGTGCCATTCCAGGCGACAAGGAACTCAAGACGCTGTTGACCACGCTGGCGCAGCCCAAGGCGGCCAAATTGATGCGCCAGGGACCATATGAGGTGGCCGGTATACTGCCTATCGGCTCGGTCTTCATCTTCGTACGCGACCGCTCGGTCGACACTGTGGAAGAGCTTCAGGGCAAGAAGATGGCGGTATTCGAGAATGATCCTGTAGCAATGAACATGGTGCGCCGCATCGGTGGTTCAGTGGTAGGTTCTTCACTGGCCAACTTCTCAGGCCAGTTCAATAATGGCAGCGTCGATGTGATTTTTGCGCCGGCTGTTGCCTATAACACCATGGAGCTCTACAAGGGCCTGCAATCGGGTGGGGGGATTCTGGACTTTCCCCTGCTACAGACCTCCATGCAGATTGTCATCGCCTGGGAAAAATTTCCGGAAGGTTTCGGTCAACTGATGCGTAGCCTGCTTATGCAGCGCTTCAGCGAGTTTCAGTCAATGGTGCAGCAGGCACAGAGCGAGATTCCCGCTGAAAACTGGATACGTCTGCCTGAAGAACGCAAAGAAGAATACCGGAACTTCATGCGCGACAGTCGTATCGCCCTGATGAAGGAAGGGCTTTACGACGCGAAGGCGCTCCGCCTCATGAAGAAGGTTCGCTGCAAGCATTCCCCGGCTGCGGCCGAGTGTTCTTCCAGCGAAGAATAGCCTTTACTGAACCTCCGGCTCAGGCAGACGCTGACCTGAGCCGCTGAACAGCAGCTCGGGCTGGCCAATGTAGAAGCCTTGCGCATAGTCTACGCCGAGGTGAGTCATCAGCTCGAGCACCGCCTTGCTCTCCACATACTCTGCACACACGCCCATGCCGGTCAAATGGGCGATCTCCGTTATTGATTTCACCATGGCCAGGTCAACAGGGTCTTCGAAGACATCCCGCACGAAACTGCCATCGATCTTGAGCAGGTCGACCGGCAGACTCTTCAGGTAGGAGTAAGAGGAGAAGCCACTACCGAAGTCATCGAGCGCGAACTTCAGCCCGTTGCGACGCATGCTCATCAGGAAATGCTTGGTATCGGTGAGACTGGCCACCGCTGCCGATTCAGTAATTTCGAAGCAGATCTTGTTTTCAGGAATGTTGAAACGTTTGAACATCGTAGTCAGAAATTGCTGAAAGTCTTCACCGCCGATAGTCTGTGCGCTCAGGTTGATGTTGGCCTGACTCAGTGTTTCGAGGGCCCGAGGGTTCTGTTTCAGGAACTCGAAATAGTGCTCGATAACCCAGCGATCGATAAGATTGATCACGTTGAAGCGCTCGGCCGCTGGCAGGAAAGCGCCTGGTAGAAGGGTTTGATCGCCGGCCTCGAAGCGTACCAGCAATTCGTAAGCTACGCCTTTCTGGGGACGCTGCAGTGCCTGTATAGGCTGGGTATATAGCCGTAACTGATCCGCCTTGATAGCGTTGCGCAATTCGCCAACCAGGATCATTTCACCCTGACGGATACGGACGGCATGACTGGCATCAGAGTGCACGACGACCCGGTTTCGACCGGCATCTTTCGCGGCGTAACAGGCCGTGTCGGCCAGGCTGAACAGATTTTCTATGGTCGCAATTTCCCTGGTGATGGCAACAATCCCGATGCTGACGCCAATCGCAAAGGTCTTTCCCTGCCAGGCGAATCTGAAATCGGCGACCGCTGCACGCAGGCGATCGCCTACCTTCTTTGCCTCGTCCAGGTCGCAATCATTCAGCAGAATGGCAAATTCATCACCGCCGAAGCGGGCGATGGTATCGCTATCTTTCACGATCGTGGAGAACTCGGATGCCAATAGTCTGAGCAGCTCGTCCCCAGCCGAATGTCCGCCTGTATCGTTGACGATCTTGAACTGGTCGAGGTCCATGAACAGCATCGCATGCTCATGTTCACCCGTCGCCGCGGTGTCTATCGCACGCTGAACCTGCTTTTCGAACTCGAGCCGGTTGATTAGCCCTGTGAGCGCATCGTGCTCCGCATAGTACTTGAGCTGGTCCTGGTGTCGGCGACGGTCGGTAATGTCGGTCAGAGACCCCTCGTATCCGATGCGTCCATTTGGAAGCTGCACAGTATGGATATTCAGCGTACCCCAGAACTGGTTGCCTAGCAGATCCCTGCAGCTGGTTTCGTAGCCAATGATGTGACCTCTCTTCTGCAGGCGCTGGTACAGCAGCCTGAATTCCTCAGCCGATTCCGGAATCAAGCGCTTCATGGTGGGGGCGAGCGTAACGAGTTCAGCCTTACTATGAGCGCCCATGAGTTTGAGGAAAGCCGAGTTGCAGACCAGCAAGGCCCCCTGGTCATCCAGCTGAAATAAGCCTTCCAGCGAGTGTTCGTAAATAGTGCGGTAGCTGTCGAGATGGCGAATTGCGGCATCCTGCGCCTCCTCCTTCAATTTCCGTTCGATTCGGATCCGATCAGCCAGCGCGAAACTCATCAGCGAGACTGTGGTAATGGCACCAAAGTGAACGCTGTACTCGGTAAGCAGCGAGCGGTCTATGAGGCCGAATTTACTCAGAATGAAAGCTACAGCCGAAATGATGAAGATCGAAAACGCGAAAACAAAGAAGCGAGCCGACCTGTAACCATGTAGCAGTAGCCATACACCTGCGCAGAAATTGATGGACGGGCTGAAGCCCAGGTTCAGTATCGTGATCTTCACCGCAGCACTGTAGGGCAGAACAGTAACCAGGAGACAGATGAGTGCATTGGCGGTGGCCAGCGCCTTCAGTAGCGTCGCCGCCCGCGGAGCGAAGCTTTCAAGGCTGAGATACTCCCGTGTAAACAGCGCCAGTGCCACAAAGGTAAAGTTAACGGCCAGCATCAGCCCCTTTTCCTGAAGGAACACGGAGTACGGCCAGATATACTGGAAAGCCAGGCCAAGTGTGCAAGCCTGTACGAGCGCATAACCTGTCATGCACAAGGCAAAATAGAGATAGGAGCGATCGCCGACAGAGAGGTAGAGCAGTAGGTTCGTCAGCGCCATGATGCCGATAATGCCGATCAGTCCGCCGGAAAACACAGCCTGATCGAAGGTGCTCTTGCTGAAGCCAGCGGGCGTCCAGAGATCGAGGGGAACCTGCGCTGCCGAATCTGTCTTGATGCGCAGCAGGACGGCATACTCCATGTTTGGCTGAACATTGATAGGGAAGACGAAGTTGGGGTGCGGCACTGGACGCTGGGGAAAAATTTCCCTGTCCCCGGTGTGGAAATGTCTGGCCTCACCGAAGGACTGCTGGGCGCCTGCCGGTCGCGCAAGTACTACAGCGTCGACGTGATCGAGCAGCGAGTAGCCGACTTCGAGATAATATGTGGCATGCTCCTTGAGTGCACTGGTTTCCAGGAGCTGGGGAATGTAGAGCCAGTAAGCAGAGTCAGTGAATCCCAGATTCACTGTGCTGCGTGAGTACGGCTTGAAGCTATGCAGTCGGTCCAGCGCTTCATGCTTCGAAAGTCTGGCCTCGGCATCCTCGAGATAGAGCAGTTCCTTGCCCGACAGCGCGCCGCCAAGCTCAGCATCGATCTTGGCGGCTGCGTGCTTGACGCCAGTGGGTAACAGTAAACAGGCCACGATCGCCAGCCGCATGAAACCCATGAGCACCCACTGGTACCAAGGGCAGGGTAAGCTGGAATAGTGCGGCGTCGTCCTTGCCATAAATCGTACGTCCCTTGATGACGGCGATCGATCCAGGACACCGGAACAGATCGGCCTACAATCAGCAGGATGCCAGATGGCTCAATCCAGAGCTACGTAGCAGATTGGTCTCCCGCTTCAGAAGCGGAGTGTAGCGCTATCGATCTGTTTGGCCAAGGCGAGTGTGAGACGAACGTAGGTGCTCTTGTCGGGGTGGAGAACATACAGTGCATCTCCGGAGCGGGGCGTGTACCCGAGCTTCTTGAGGTCCACTTTTTTGTACTTGAACGTAGCGGTTTTCTCTATTTCAGGCGTAACGCGCAGAAAGACGGGAAGTGCATATCGAGGCAGACGCTCCTCCAGATAAACCAGCAGGGCGTTGGTATCGAGTCCAGCCGCATCATCTGACAATGTCACGGTGGCCATACCCACCCGACCGCTGGCCTCTGGTAGTTCGATGCCATACACGATGACCTCGCCGATGTTCGGAAAATCGTCAAGAACATTCTCGACCTCTGTCGTCGAAACGTTCTCGCCTTTCCAGCGAAATGTATCGCCCATCCGGTCGACGAATTGCAGGTGCCGCCAGCCTATGCTTCGCAAAACGTCCCCAGTATTGAACCAGGCATCGCCCTTGCGAAACGCGTCACGCACGATGGCCTGCTCAGTAGCCTCTGACTGGCTGTAGCCTTCGAACTTCCACCGGTCGGTTATTTCACCCAATAGCAGGCCAGGTTCGCCCTGGGCAACCTTGGTCAGAAGCCCCCGCTTGTTTCTGACGGGCTCACGGGTCCCTTCCTTATACTGAACAAGTGCAAAGGGTGCTGTCGAAAAGCCTACTGTGTTGTCCAGATTCAGGAAGTTGCTGAAACCGATGTTGCCTTCGCTGGCCGCGTAGAGCTCTGATACCTGCTTGATACCAAAGCGTCTTTTGAATGGCACCCATATGCTGGGGCGAAGGCCGTTGCCTATCATCCTTGTCAGTCGATGCTGCCTGTCCCGGGGACTTGGGGGCTGCGCGAGAAGATAGCGGCACAGCTCGCCCACGTAGCCAAAGACCGTGGCATCGAAGCGACGAACATCATTCCAGAACTGGGTGGCCGAGAACTTGCGCCGAATAGCGATTGCACAGCTACCAGCCAACGCAGCACCCCAACAGACAAGCAGGCCTGTGCCGTGATAAAGCGGCAATGGGACGTAGACGACATCATCAGGTTTGAGCGCAAGCGCCATGTGCCCAAAGCCACCGTAGGCCTTGAACCATTTGAGGTGACTGCTCGGTGCGGCCTTGGGCAAGCCGGTCGTGCCGGAGGTGAACAGATAAACGGCAGTGTCTCCAGCTACCGGACGATTGAGAATCCTCGGCTCATCGGAACGATAGCTGTCTACAGCGGTAATAATGTTGACGAAACGCTCAGGGGTCTTGTGACGCCGTTTCCACTGCTTAAAGGCACTGTCGCTGAGGATGTCGATATCAGGTACGAACAGCTTGAACTCGAAATCCAGGACGTCCGGTGAAGTCGCAGCCGCGATCGCAGTGTCCCACGCCTCCATCTGTTCTTCGCCCATAATGACGGCACGTGGTCGCGTAAGGGTGAGAGAATGAACGAGACTTTCGCCCCGTTGGGCTGTATTGATCATTGCGCAGGCCGCCCCAAGTTTGGCGGCGGCCATGATTACCGCGAGTACCTCAGGCCGGTTCTGCATATTAAGGGCGATGACGTCGCCCCGTTCGATACCCATGGCATGGAGATAGTTGGCAGTCTTGTTGACGAGTGTGTTGAGCTGCCTGTAGGTGATCGCGCGTGACTCGTACAGAATCGCCGTGACGTCGCCATGTTCATCGGCGTTATTGATCAGAATGTCGCCCATTGTCAGATCGGCCTGCTCTCTGATAAGGGCGAAATAATAGACCCCCTTCAGAATGGATGGCAGTCGCCGGACCACTGCGGGCAAGGTTCTGACGATATCAGTCAGACCGATTCGCTCGCCTTCACTCATCGGGCTGAATCTCGATTTCCGCAAGAAGCTGTCGGCCTTTCACCTGAGTGCCCGCGCTGACATGGACCGCCGCCAGACGGCCGCTAGCATTGGCGGTGAGCGGATGTTCGATCTTCATGGCTTCCAGCGTGAACAGCAGTTCGCCCTGTTTCACAATGTCTCCTTCGCTTGCGTGAGCGGCAATGACCAGTCCGTCCATTGAAGCATAAATACGGCCATCACCAACACTGGCGGTCGCACTCTTTCGCTGGCGGGTGACATCGGTAAACGCGTGGTGCGAAGTGTGACTCACTTCTCTCACCTTGAGCCACACGCTGCGACCGCCTTCTGGTCCGGTCATTATGAAAGGGACACGAATCCGACGCCTGTCTATGACCACCATGATGGCATCAGCTTCTGTCGTCAGCACACGGAACTCATGCCGGCCATGTTCAGCCGTGACTTCGAAGATGGGCTCTGACTGCTGCTGCCTCGTCTGACCTGCGGCGGCTATCCGGCGGATTCTCACAGCTTGTGCGGATGTTTCACTGTCTTCGGCCTGCAGGATAATGTTTGACGCAACAGGAATGGCCAGTGCGCCGCTTGCCTTGAGGCCGGCCGCGCGAGGATCGGACTTGAGGTAGATTACGAGCGCTGCCAGCGCTAGCGCCAGTCCAGCTTCATCCTGCTCCACGCCTAGTGCCTGACTCTGTTGTTGAAGAAAGGCGGTGGTGGTGCGGCCACTAATGAATTCACTGTTGCGGAGGATGCTACTGAGAAATGAAAGATTGCTGGTCAGACCAAACAGCGTCATGTTGTCCAGTCCCTTCAGCAGATGACGGCGTGCCGTCTCGCGATCCGGTCCAAAGCCGATAACCTTGGCAAGCATGGGGTCATAATACGGGGATATTGTCTGACCGCTCAGGAAGCCATCGTCCACTCGCAGACCGCCGCTACGTGCAGCTACGGCAGTCGGTGCGCCGCTGAAGTCGGTGATAAGACCGAGCTCGTCAACGCTTTTACCCTGGTGCTGCCATAGCGCAATATGCCCGGTCTGGGGCAGAAAATCGCGTGAAGGATCTTCCGCGTAGACTCGAACTTCTATGGCGTGACCGCGCAGGACAATATCGCTCTGCTGAAGTTTCAGCTGACGACCGGCCGCCACTTCGATCTGCATGGCGACCAGGTCCAGGCCTGTCACCATTTCCGTTACCGGATGCTCGACCTGCAAGCGGGTGTTCATTTCGAGGAAGTAGAAGCTTCCACTGCGGTCCAGCAGGAATTCCACAGTACCAGCGCCAGAGTAGCCACAGCTACTGGCGGCACGAACGGCTGCCTCGCCCATCTGCTGTCTCAACGCTTCGCTCACTACAGGAGAGGGCGCTTCCTCGACGACTTTCTGATGCCGTCGCTGTATTGAACAGTCACGCTCACCAAGATGGATGGTGTGGCCGTAGCGGTCCGCCATGACCTGAATTTCGATGTGACGTGGCTCGATGACTGCCTTTTCCAGAATGACCTCGTCGCTGCCGAAGGCGTTCAGTGCCTCGGAGCGAGCCGTCTTGAGCTGTGCCTCGAAGTCTGCTGCCTTTTGCACCAGCCGCATGCCGCGGCCACCGCCGCCAGCGGAAGCCTTGATCATCAGCGGGTAACCGATCGCGTCTGCTGCAGACTTGAGTGTCTCGGTATCCTGTGCAGCATCTTCGTAGCCGGGTATGCAGGGTACACCGGCTTTCAGCATGGCGACCTTGGAAAGGCGTTTGCTGCCCATAAGTTCGATCGCGGCGGCAGGTGGTCCGATGAAGATGACGCCAGCGGCCTCACAGGCACTGGCGAAGGCTGTGTTTTCCGACAGAAAACCGTAGCCAGGGTGCACCGCGCCGGCGCCGGTGGCTTCGCAGGCCGCCACGATCTGCGCAATATCCAGATAGCTTTCGCTACTGGTGGAACCTTGCAGGGCATAGGCTTCGTCCGCGAGACGCACATGAGCGGCATCGGCATCAGGTTCGCTATAGACAGCGATAGCACGATAGCTCAGTCGTTGCGCCGTCCGAATGACGCGGCAGGCAATTTCGCCACGATTCGCGACCAGTATGCTATCGAACTGATGTACCTTCGCTTCGCTATCACTCATTGCTGGTCAGCCTCCCATCGTGGCTTGCGTTTCTGCATGAAGGCCATGGTCCCCTCTGCACCCTCGTCGCTCTGCACAGCCGCACTGAAGCTCAACGCAGCCGCATCGAGAATATCCTGCAATGGCTCGGACGAAGGCGGATCAACCCGGTGCAGCAGAGCTTTGGTTTCCCGGCTGGCTCGCGGCGCACAGCGTCGTATTTCCGCAATCACGGCGTCGACACGGTCTTCAAGGGCACCTGCGGACTCTACTGTTTCGTGTATCAGCCCGAGTCTCAGTGCTTCATCGGCGCCGAAGCGGCGACCCAGAAGTGCCAGCGAACGGGCTTGAGTGAGCCCAATTCGACGCACCACGAAAGGCGCAATTTGGGCAGGCAGAATGCCGAGGCTGGTTTCAGGTAGGCCAAAGCGGGTGTCGGGCGCGGCAATGGCATGATCGCTTACGCAGGCAAGACCGAACCCGCCGCCAAGCACTGCACCATCAAGCGCAACGACCACGGCGCAGGGTGCCTGGTCGATGGTCATGAGCATTGTGCCAAAGGCGCGATTCAGCGCAGCAAATGGGTCTGCTGCGATTTGCTGGGCGCTGGTCTGCTGCAGATTGTCAGCGGCTGTAGTTCGGCCGTTATCGGATGATGCGCGCTGTCTTGCACCGGCCATGTCGCTGATATCCGCACCTGCACAGAAATGCTGCCCCTCACCGGAAATGACTACGACACGTACCATGTCAGCTGACAGATCAGTTGCGTTTCTTGAGGCAACAACCCCAAAGACTGCAATCAGCTCCTTGACCATCTGCAGGCTCATGGCGTTCCGTACCTGGGGACGTGAGAGCACGACCCGCAGGACACCAGCTGAAAAGTCCAGTTTCAGGGCCTCGGTTTTCGGGAAATTCATTTCAACGCCTCCTGTGAAGCGAGCTCTGCATTGGCGACTGCCGGTGCGGCGGCGACAGGCGATTTTTTCTTGCCGGGGAGTGTGCCCATCAGTTTGCAGATGATGCCAAGCATGATTTCGTCAGCACCACCGCCAATAGACACCAGCCGGACATCACGGAAGGCCCTCGAGACCTGGTTGTCCCACATGAAACCCATGCCACCCCAATACTGCAGACAGCTGTCCGTCACTTCGCGGCCGAGTCGGCCAGCCTTGAGTTTGGCCATAGAGGCCAGATTGGTCACGTCTTTACCAGCTACATAAAGTTCACAAGCTTGATAGGTGAGAGCCCGCAGACATTCAATTTCAGTCTGCAGCTCGGCGAGTCGGAAATGAACGACCTGGTTGTCGATCAGTGGCTGGCCGAAAGTCTTGCGCTCGCGACAGTAATTGATTGTCTCGTTCACGCAGTTTTCCAGCGCCTTGATAGTGTTGGCAGCCCCCCAGAGCCGCTCTTCCTGAAACTGCAGCATCTGCAGCATGAACCCCGTACCCTCGGCGCCAACGCGATATCGCTGCGGCACACGCACGTCATCGAAGAAGACCTGCGCCGTTTCAGAGGAACGCATGCCTAGTTTGTCGAGGTGCTTGGAGAGGGTGATGCCTGGGGAATTCATCGGCACGACAATCAGTGTCTTGTTCTTGTGAGGCTTATCAACGCTGGTATTTGCCAGCAGACATATGAAATCGGCCTGCGGCGAGTTGGTGATCCACATCTTGTGGCCATTGATGATGTAATCGTCGCCATCCTTGCGTGCCGTGGTCTTCAGTCCGGCAACGTCTGAACCGGCGCCGGTCTCACTGACGCCGATGCAGCCGATGGCTTCGCCGGTAATGGACGGCGCCAGGAACTCGCGCTTGAGCTCATCAGAACCAAAACGGGCAATGGCCGGGGTGCACATGTCGGTCTGGACCCCGATAGCCAGCGGGATGCCACCGGCCCATGCCGTACCGAGCTCTTCGGCAGCCACGAGATTGTACGAGTAGTCGAGGCCAAGACCACCATACTTCTCAGGCTTATGGATGCCTAGAAGACCAAGTGCGCCCATTTTGCGGAAGATATCGCGCATCGGAAAACGGCCATCTGCTTCCCACTGCGCAACGTTGGGGTTTATCTCCTGCTCGACGAACTGGCGCACAGTCCGACGGATTTCATTATGTTCCTGGGTGAACAGCATTCGGCTACTCCCGTAGATGGTCTTGTTATGAATTAGAAACGGGCGACGCCGAAGGTGCTGGGTCGCAGTGTTCGTGCCTCGGCTTCGTTACACACCAGCAGGCAGTGGGCGAGTACAGATCGGGTTTCGCGCGGGTCAATGAGGCCATCGTCCCAAAGTCTTGCGGTGCCATAAAGGGAGGTGCTGCCCTTGTTAAGTTTTTCTGCAGTCGCAGCCTCCAGCGCGTCGAGCATCTTCGGATCTGGCTCCACGCCCAGCTTGCGCTGTTTTTCTTCTGCTACGATGCGCAGCACCTTGCCCGCCTGTGCGCCACCCATGACTGCCGTTCGGCTGTTGGGCCAGGCGAAAATGAATCTCGGGTCGAGACCACGCCCGCACATGGCATAGTTGCCGGCACCGTAGGAGCCGCCGACCACGACAGTCAGCCTGGGCACAGTGGCGTTGGCCACAGCCTGCAGCATTTTCGAGCCATGTTTGATAATGCCATGCTGCTCGCTATCGGTGCCGACCATGAATCCGGTCGTGTTATGGAAGAAGATGATGGCGGTATTGCTTTGCTCGCAGAGTTGAATGAACTGCGCCGCTTTGGTCGCCCCGGCCGAGGTGATCGGGCCGTTGTTACCGATGATGCCGCAACTGAAGCCATCGATGCGGATAAAACCGCAGACGGTCTGTGCATCGTAAGCCGCCTTGAAGTCCTGATAGCGCCCCCCATCGGCCAATCTGATGACGATTTCACGAACATCGTAAGGCGTCTTGGTATCGGCGGGTACGAGACCGAGCAGCTCATTCTGGTCGTAGGCGGCGGGCCGTGATTCTGCACGATTGAGCGGCAGTGTGCGCTGCCATGGCAGCATCGCTACCAGCTCCCGCACGGTTTCGATGGCATCGCCGTCGTTGTCAGCGATATATTCAGCCGTACCGGCTTCGGTGGCGTGCATCTCGGCACCGCCGAGCTCTTCGTCGCTGGCGACTTCACCGGTGGCGGCCTTGAGCAGGGGAGGGCCCGCGAGAAACAGTTTGGACTGACCTTTCACCACCACGACGTAATCAGACAGGCCGGGTTGATAGGCGCCGCCCGCTGTGGCGTTACCATGCACAACAGTAATCTGTGGGATGCCAAGCGCCGAAAGCCGCGCCTGATTGGCAAAGCCTCGCGCACCTTCAACGAAGACATCAGTGGCGTAATTGAGATTGGCACCGCCGCTTTCAGCGAGCGTGATGATGGGCAACTTGTTTTCCCGGGCGATCGTCTGCAGTCTGAGTGACTTTTGCAGTCCCGCTGGACTGATGGTCCCACCCTTGATCGCTGCGTTACTGGCGACCACCAGGCAGCGCATGCCGGAGACCACGCCAATGCCGCCGATGATGCCACCGCCTGCCAGGCTACCGTCCTTATCGTCATGCATTTTGTAGCCGGCAAGGCTGCAGATTTCGAGGAACTCGCTGTCGCGATCTATAAGCCGGCGAATCCGATCCCATGGCAGGAGCTTTCCGCGTTTCTCGAATTTCTCTCGCGCCGCTTCAGCACTATCGAAGACCTTGCGTTCTATCGCTCGGAACTCCTCCACCTGCGCACGCATGGCCGCAGTATTTCGCTCAAAGGCTTCACTGCGGGTATTGAGGGTGCTTTCGAATCCATACATGGCTCAGTCCTTCTGCAGCACTTTCGGTGTCACACTGCGGTGGAAGCCATTGAACTCCGGCTTGTTGCGGGCTTTGGCCAAGGGCCAGACCCGATTGCCGAGAGATGCCGCCCCGTCCACACGTATTGTGGCGCCGTTGATAAAGCATGCCCCTTCGCTCAGGAGGAAGCAGATCGCTGCGCTGACCTCGGCTTCAGTGCCAAGGCGCTTCTGGGGCACGCTTTCAGCGAGTTGAGAAATCAATGGCTTCATGCTGATGTCATAGTTATCGAGGCCGCTGGAGGCGATCCAGCCCGGTGCGATCGCATTGACGCGAGTGCCACTGGACGCCCACTCGACGGCAGCAGTTTTCGTCAGGTTTTCCATGCCCGCCCTTGCCGCACCCGAGTGCCCCATGCCCGGCATGCCGCCCCACATGTCGGCAATAATGTTCACGATGGCCCCGCCATGCTTGCTCATTGACTGCTTGTAGACCTCGCGCGCCATCATGAAGCCGCCAGTCAGATTAGTCCTGACGACAGTTTCGAAGCCTTTCTGTGAGATCGAGCTGAGTGGCCCTGGAAACTGGCCACCAGCGTTGTTGACCAGACCATGAATCTGGCCATGCGCATCCACGATCGAGCGCACCGTTTCGACGACGCTGGCCTCTTCACGGATATCGCACGCTCGAGTATCGACCTTGCCGCCGTCCTCGATGATTTCAGCCTGCGTCGAGTCGAGCTTTTCCTGCTTGCGCCCAATCAGCACGACACGGGCGCCAAGGGCAGCAAGCTCGTGGGCATTACAGCGGCCTATGCCACTGCCGCCGCCAGTGACGATGATGGTCTGGCCTTCGAACAGCTGATCTTTGAAAACGGAGGAATAAGGCATGTCGGATTCTCAGGCGCGGGTTGTTGGTGAGCTTGCTGCGAGCTGGGCTGCGATTTCGGCAGTCACCGGAATCGGGAAGTCGAGCAGTTGCTGACCGAATGCCTTGCCCTGGGGGTCAATTCGCAGACTGGCGACGCCCCCGCCACCTAATGCCTGCTCTAGTACAAAGTTGAGCGCGTTGATGCCAGGCAGGTCGTACCGGTGCACCAGTGAGCGTTTGTCCGCTGCCGAGCCTGCGAGGGTATGGCCCATATACTCTGCGACTGCATCAGCCGTGAGCGCTGCACGTATGACAGGCAGCCATTCCGCTCTGCGGGCGATCACACCAATATTCGATACATCGCCCTTGTCGCCTGAGCGAGCCCAGGCCAGCTTGATGAGCGGCACTAGCTCGCTGGTAGCTGTTGGGGCAGTGTCCGGAGTCGAGCTGTCCACAGCCTGTTTGGCTGCTGCAGGCGCTTCCACGGCGGGCAGTTCTACCGATATTGTCTCGTCGCCATCTTTGCCGAGTACGGTCACTGAAAGATCGCACGCAGCTTTGGGAACCAGGCACGAGAAAAGGCGAATTTTCGGCCAGACGTCGGGGCGACCGCCGACAAGGCCGGTCATACCCGGCGCCATGCCAGTACTGGCCTGCGCGATTTCCCGCGAAAACAGTACGAGCGCTTCCTTCTTCGGGTGAGCGCAACCAATCTTCACCACCACCTCGCGGCTGTCCACCAGCTTCTGCTGTGCATTCGGACCGTAGGTCTGTTCGATGCCCAGTACCTCGATAGTGGTCTCGGTGTAATCAGGCCAACCCTTTTCCGCGAACAGTCTGCTGGTTTTCTTCAATATGGCTTCAGCCACCGACCGCGCCTTGGCCGGCGCTTCGATACCAGCGAGCATAAAACTCACGGCACACTTGAAGCCATCAGGCCAGGTGCCGGACACCTTGTAGTCAGGTCCAGGCGGTAAGCCTCGCGCGCCGGATACAGTCACACGCCTGCCGGCCTCGACCGTTTCGATATTGACTTGCCTGAAGTCACAGTTCACGTCCGGGAGTCGGTAGCTGGCCGGGTCGCCGATCTCGTAGACCAGCTGCTCTGCTACGGTAGCGAAGCTGACTGTGCCACCAGTGTTCTCCGGTTTGCTGACTGTAAAGCTGCCGTCGGCTCGGACGTCGATGATGGGGAAGCCCATATTGTCGTAGCCATCGCAGACGTCCTTCCAGTCGGTGAAGTTGCCGCCGGTGCACTGTGCGCCGCACTCGATGATATGGCCGGCAAGACTGGCCTGTGCCAGTCGGTCATAGTCCTGCCAATTCCAGCCGAATTCGTGCATCAGCGGCGCCACAACGATAGCGCTGTCCACGACACGCCCAGTAATAACCACATCAGCGCCTGTTGCCAGCGCTGCTGTGATCGCAGGGGCGCCAAGATAGGCGTTCATGCTCACCATCATTTCAGGCAGTGCTTGATTGGTGAACATCTCCCGGACGCCCTGACGGACAAAGTCAGCTTTCTTGGGTAGCACGTCGTCGCCGTTCACCACCGCGATCTTCAACTCGATGTTCTGTTCATTTGCGAGCGCCTGGATGGCTTCGGCGCAAGCCTGAGGATTCACGCCCCCGGCGTTACTGATGACCTTGATGCCTTGACGCTTGAGCTCGGGGAGCAGCGGGCCCATTACCTGCCTGACGAAATCGCTGGCATAACCAGCCTTGGGATCCTTCATCTTCTGTGCAGCCATGATGGACATGGTGATTTCTGCCAGATAATCGAACACGAGGTAGTCCAGCCGACCTTTTTCCACCAACTGCTGCGCGGCAGTATTGGTATCGCCCCAGAAGCCAGAGGCGCAACCGATGCGGACAACCCGCTCCGAGGCTGGACTGGAGGAGGTGTCTTGAGCTGTTGTGGATGGGCGTCCCGGGTTCATTGCGTGCTCCTTTTGCAAGCGCTGGCGATCGTTGCAAAACACTACCAAGCAAGCGCTTGGTTTGTAAAGCTGTAAAATTCGGATATGATCGCTTTAGTCGATCAAATACGGGACCCTCAAGCATGAAAGAATCAGACCGCCTTGCGGTAGAAGGCGAGTCGCCGCGTGGCAGGCTCCTGAGGGAGGCTGCGCATCTGTTCCGCGAAAAAGGCTTTGAACGCACTACAGTGCGCGATATTGCTGCGGCTGTAGGGATCCAGAGTGGCAGCATCTTTCATCATTTTCGGTCAAAGGAAGACATCCTTTACTACATCATGACCGACACGATCGAGGAGATCACCGCGCGAATGGAAGCCGAACTGGCACGGTCGTCCGATCCGGTGGAGCGGCTGCGCTCGCTGATATTCTGCGAACTGCAGGCTGTGAATGGCCAGACCAGCGAAGCCATGGCGGTTCTGGTGTACGAGTGGCGCAGTCTGGCCAAGGAGCGGCAGGAACAGGTTCTCAAACTGAGAGATTATTATGAGCATCTGTGGCTGAGTGTATTGCAAGAATGTGCAGCGGCTGGTCAAATAGCTGCTGACCCCGGTATTTTAAGGCGTTTTCTCGCCGGGGCGCTCAGCTGGACGGTAACCTGGTATCGCACGGACGGAAGCGCATCATTGGAAGATCTTGCTTCGCAGGCACTTACGCTGGCGGTGAAGCAATAGCACAGGGCCATTGCCCCTTTTGATGGCAGCCTTCGGGACTGCATGACTAATAACAATATTTATAAGAATCAGGACGCTCACCTCATATGCCGAACTCATCTCTGAACAGCTCATCCCGCTCTCTCGCCACTCGCAAGAGCGCATCCTATCGTTGCCTGACTGTTGTCTTTGCAATGCTCGGCGGCCTGGCTTTTGCCAATATGGCCCGCGCAGAGGCTATCTATGTCTTTGGTGACAGCCTGTCTGATACTGGTAACCTGGCTTCGGTCACCAGTGACTTTCCAAACCCGCCGTTTTCCGGTAATCGCGTTACAAATGGTGATACCGCGGTAGAAGTGCTTGCTGACCTTCGTGGCGTAGCACTTGAAGCCTCGCTGCATCTCGTGGGTCCGGCTCAAGGCACCAACTACGCCGTGGCTGGTGCCAAAGCTGGTACCGATGAGCCAATCGACCTTAACACTCAGGTCGACGCGTTCCTGCTCAATACACAGGGCCAGGCCCCTGCTGATGCACTGTACGTCGTTTTCATTGGTGGTAACGACGTCCGTGCAGCACGCGATGAGCCAAATCATCGCGCTTCGAGTGAGCTGCTCAAGGCCGCGCTCGATGGGGTAAAGACCAATGTCGAGAAGCTGATCGCTGCCGGCGCTGAACAGGTCGTTGTGGTGAACGTGCCAGATATCGGCGCTATTCCTGAAACAAGTCAGCTTGCGGCGACCACGGGCAACTGGTTCCTTCCCACTTCAGCGACTGTCAAGACAGCGGCTTACAACCTGGGCCTCAAACAGCGGGTGAAGTCACTTGAGAAAGCCAGCGGCAAGGACATCGTCCTGATCGACCTGTTTTCAGCCTTCCGCAGCATCGACAAGGATGCCGAGGCGTATGGCATCAGCAATACCACTGAGCCTTGTTTCAGCCAGGCGACCCGCAGCTATACCGAAGGCTGTGCGTTTGGCCAGAATATCAGCAGCTACGCCTATTTCGACGAAGTTCATCCAACCGCGAAACTTCACGAGCGTGGCGGTCGGCTGCTGTTCGCCTACGCGCCCTGAGCCGGATTTCATTCCTGCCTGATCCCCGCTTGAACCCCCAATAGCCGTCTGCCTTTTCCGGAGGCGGCTTGATAGATTGTACCTATCGCTCCTAAAAAGATTATCAATTTTTGATATCAGTCCTGTCGCTGTAGTATTGTTTCCACGGTTTACCCAACTGACCTAATGGAGACAAAGAATGTCAGCAACCTTGATCAATACCGAAATCAAACCTTTCAAAGCAGAGGCCTTCCACAACGGCGAATTCATCACCGTCACCAACGAAGACCTCAAGGGCAAGTGGGCAATCGTCTTCTTCTACCCAGCTGATTTTACCTTCGTGTGTCCAACCGAACTTGGTGATCTGGCGGATTACTACAGCCAGCTGAAGGACATGGGCGTGGAAGTGTACTCAGTGTCGACTGACACTCATTTCACGCACAAGGCATGGCACGACACATCTGACACCATCGGCAAGATCCAGTTCCCGATGATCGGCGACCCAACCGGTGCCATCACCCGCAACTTCGGCGTCATGATCGAAGAAGCTGGTCTGGCAGAGCGCGGCACTTTCGTCATCGATCCAGAAGGCAAGATCCAGATCATCGAGATCAATGCTGGTGGTGTAGGTCGCGATGCTGGTGAGCTGGTTCGCAAGGTGAAGGCTGCGCAGTATGTTGCAGCGCATCCAGGCGAAGTTTGCCCAGCCAAGTGGAAGGAAGGCGAAGCCACACTTGCACCTTCACTCGACCTCGTCGGCAAGATCTAAACAGTCGTATTGATAGTCAGCCAATCTTAAGGAGAACTTCAGATATGTTGGACGCTAATCTCAAGCAACAGCTCAACGGTTATCTGCAGAAAATAGTCAAGCCAATAGAATTGACCGTGTCGGTTGATGACAGGCCGAAGTCGCAGGAGCTGCTGGATCTGGCACAAGAGATTGCAGCAATGTCTCCGAAGATTGCGCTGACCGTCAATCAGCCCGCTCAGGAGGGCCGCGTGCCCCTCCTGACAATTTCACCTGAAGGCGAAAAGGCCAGGGTGGAGTTTGCAGGTATTCCGATGGGTCATGAGTTTACTTCGCTGGTGCTGGCATTGCTCCAGGCGGGTGGTCATCCATCGAAAACCGAAAAAGCATTGCTCGATCAAATTGTCGAGCTTGATCCTTCAACGGAGCTCAAGTTCGAGACGTACATATCACTGTCATGTCACAACTGCCCGGATGTGGTTCAGGCGCTGAACCTCATGGCTGTGCTGAACCCCAGAATCAGCCATACCATGATCGACGGCGGTCTGTTCAAGAGTGAGGTCGAAGATCGCAACGTGCTGGCTGTACCGGCAGTGTTCGTGAACGGCGAGCTCTTCGGGCAGGGCAAAATGACGCTGGCCGAAATCCTGGACAAGGTGGACGACAAGTCGGCTGAGAAGAAGGCCGCTGCCCTGGCAGACAAGACGCCCTATGAAGTGCTGATCGTCGGCGGTGGTCCAGCTGGCGCTTCTGCGGCGATTTACGCAGCACGCAAGGGCATCCGTACGGGTATCGTAGCCGAGCGCTTCGGTGGCCAGGTCGCCGATACCATGGGCATCGAGAATTTCATTTCAGTGAAAGAGACCGAGGGTCCGAAGCTGGTCGCGAATCTCGAGCAGCATGTGCTGCAATATGATGTCGACCTGATGAATGGCCAGAAAGCGCGCAAGCTGCACGCAGCGAGCGTCTCTGCAGACGGTACCCCTGCCGATTATATCGAGGTGGAACTGGAGTCTGGCGCGCGCCTGAAGAGTCGCTCAGTCATTCTGTCCACTGGTGCCCGCTGGCGCGAGATGAACGTGCCAGGGGAGAAGGCGTATCGAGGCAAAGGTGTGGCCTACTGTCCACACTGTGACGGCCCATTATTCAAGGGCAAGCGTGTTGCGGTCATCGGTGGTGGCAACTCTGGCATCGAAGCGGCGATCGATCTCGCTGGCATCGTCGAGCATGTGACGGTACTCGAATTCGCCGATACGCTGCGAGCCGACGCGGTTCTTGTTCGCAAGGCGCGTTCGCTGAAAAACGTCACCATCATCATGGAAGCTATGTCGACCGAGGTGACTGGCGACGGCAAGCGCGTAAACGGCCTCAACTATGTGGATCGCGCCACCAATGAAACGCATCATATCGAGCTGGCGGGTATCTTCGTGCAGATTGGTCTGGTGCCAAACACTGAGTGGCTCAAAGGCGATATCGAGTTGAGCGAGCGCGGTGAAATCGTGGTGGATACCAAGGGCCAGACTTCACTGCCGGGTGTGTTCGCTGCCGGTGACGTCACCACGGTGCCTTACAAGCAGATCATCATTGCGATGGGTGCGGGGTCAGGCGCAGCGCTGGGTGCCTTCGATCACCTTATCCGGACGCCACTGCCCAGCAGTGTGAGCGAGCAGGAAGACACTGCCGAGGAAGAGGCAGCCTAAGGCGATCCAGGCTCACGATTGACTGACAAGCCCGCTTCGGCGGGCTACACTGCTTCATTCAGTCTTCATCAAGGTGCGCCTTTCGCATGCAGTTTCAGGTCATTCCCGTCACGGCTTTTGAACAGAATTGCTCCATCATCTGGTGTGAGCAGACTCGCAAAGCTGCGGTGGTGGATCCTGGTGGCGACCTCGACCGAATCCTGCACGCACTGGACTTCGAAGATTTAGAGCTCGAGAAGATCCTGGTGACCCATGCCCATATCGATCATGCCGGAGCGGTTTCGACACTGGCAGCCTTACGTAAGGTGCCCATTGAAGGGCCAGCGCTTGAAGACAAGTTCTGGATAGACCTGCTGCCGCAGCAGAGCCAGATGTTCGGCTTCCCGGAGGCGGAGACTTTCGAGCCAACGCGCTGGCTGGTCGATGGTGACGAAGTCACCGTCGGTAATGAGGTTCTTCAGGTCATCCACTGTCCCGGCCATACGCCCGGGCACGTGGTCTTCTATAACAAGAGTAGGGGCCTTGCCCTCGTTGGTGACGTTCTGTTTCACGGTTCTATCGGCCGAACCGACTTTCCCAAGGGCGATCACGCCACGCTTATTTCATCGATTCGCAACAAGCTTTGGCCACTCGGCGACGATATTGCATTCGTACCCGGTCACGGCCCCATGTCGACTTTCGGTGACGAAAAGGAAAATAACCCCTTCGTCAAAGTCTGATCAATTCCGGCTACGAAAAGTCGAGAAAGTTAGGCGGCCTGTGCGTAGCGTTGAAACGCAGAGCTGACTCCAGTGATCTTGCCGTACGCAGCAGAACGTGTTCCTGCCAGGGCCCCGCATGCAACTGCAGACCAATGGGCAAGCCTTCTCCGGATAGCTTTACAGGCAGCGTAATCGCCGGCATGCCTATCAGATTATCGTTGATCGAGAAACGCATGATCTCGGTCATCAGGCCGAGGTCGAGCGCTACCTTACTGCCCTTAGGCCGCCTCGGGGGCAAGGCTCCTGTCGCCGGCGTCACAAGCATATCCACCTTGGCGTACAGGGCTTCATGCTGGGCAATGGCGCGCGTCCGCACACGCTGAGCCTTCACATAATCCGTGCTCCTGAACAAGCGGGCGAAAGCCAGCAGCATCCGGGTGTCATCGTTGAAGCGCTCGGGGGTCGCGCGGTAAGGCTGCTCTACTGACGACAGCATTTCCGTCATGATCGTAACCGCATGGGCAAGTCGCATGTCCTCCAGCCCTTCAATGATAACAGGCACGATTTCCGCGCCCAGACTCTCGAGCACTTTCACCGCCTCGCGACAGGCCGATACGATGGCCTGATCGGCATGCTCGAACCAGGGCTTGTAGATGCCGATCTTCAGACCTTTCAGGTCGGATTTGAAATAGTTCGACAGATGGGGAAATGGTTGATGACAGCTGGGGCCATGAAGTGGGTCAGGCCCGGCAATGGTTGCGTATGCGAGTGCGACATCATCGACGCTGGCACCTATCGGTCCCAGGTGATCCACAGTGTCACAGAGAGAAAGCGTGCCTGCGCTGCTGATGCGGCCCCAGGTAGGCTTCAGCCCGACCACACCGCAAAACGCGGCTGGTATTCGCACAGAGCCGCCACCATCCGAGCCAATAGCGACGGGACATATGCCACTGGCCACTGCAGCCGCGCTGCCACCCGACGAGCCTCCGGCGAGATACTCAGTGTCCCAGGGGTTGAGACAGTGCCCGTAATGCGGGTTGGCACCGGTCACGCCTATGCCGATTTCGTGCATATTGGTCTTGCCCAGAATCATGGCGCCTGCGGCACGCAGCCTGGAGACTACGGAGGCGTCACTTTCGACACTGTGATCCTGACCGAAGACTTCAGTGCCACCGGTGGTCGCGAAGGGCACAGCATTGATACTGTCCTTGATGGCAACCGGCACCCCTTCGAGCAAACCTCTCGGCTGCACCGACATGAAGCGCTTGGTACTGGCCTCCGCCTGGTGTCTCAGTGCATGGCTATCGGTAAATATGAAAGCCTTCGAGTCCTGCATGTGGGGCGATTCAAGTGCAGCCTGTAGCTGCAGCGAGACTGTGAGTGGCGATCTGAGCTCACTGCGGTAATCGCGAGCATAGGCTAGGGTGGCGCAGTTAAGCGACCCGCGCAGACTTGCGCTCTTCTGATTGAGGTTCTCCTCTTCTACCGACTCCATGAACATCTGCACGGAACGCTGTGCGCCAGTCGCGGTAACTGCAGAGGTGTTGGTGTGCAGGGCGGTAAAACTTGGGTGGATGTCATAGCGGTGCTGCCTGAACTCGTTCATCCCAAGCTGAGAATTGACGATTGGCTCAAGAATCTTCCTTGCCATATCGGTTTCGAGTACCGATACGGAAAGACCTAGTCCACGGCCGGTGAGACCCGGCATCTTGTAAGTTTTTAAATCGTAGCTCATTGCATGTACCGGTTTGGTCATGGGATGTATGTGTGAGTTGCTGTAAGTACCTGCACGTACACAAAGTCAAGTGTAGTTAACGCAATTGCTACATACGGTAGCAATTCAACGCCAAGTTGGAACTGAACTTCGGCCGGTGGCCTTCTAAGATCAGTAGACAAGAGATCTGATCAAAGATCCACCAGAAGACAAAGCCGATGATCATCACCGTGGCAGTACACAGCTTATGTTCGATTTTCAGAAAAATAGCATGCCGAAGGGCAGGGCAGAAGTAAAAGCCGCCAGTGCTGCTCAGGTCAGACCGAACCTTTTCGTCCCCACATTCCTTGGCTTGAGCATCGCGCTCGCCGGTTGTGGCGGTGGCGGCGGTGGCAGTGGCAGCGGAGCTACTGCAGTTGCGCCGATCGTGAACAAGACTTTTGCGGTGTCTGGTCGTATCCAGGTCGCTGCCAATGCCTATGTCGATCTTGATACAGCTGATACCGGCGGCGGTGTCTTCTCCCCGCGCAATAACCAGATCACCTCACCACAAGCCATCAACAATCCCGCCATCGTTGGCGGCTACGTGAGCTCGCGCGCTGGCACTTATGCCGGTTCGGGCAACAGCTTCAGTTATGTGGAAGATCCTACAGATTTCTATCGGGTCACACTGGTTGCTGGTCAGCAGGTTACCCTGAAGCCGCGGATAGCCGATGATTTCCTGGGTCCGGCCTCTGTAGCACAACGTTTAACCGTGAAAAAAATCGACGAGAACAATCCAGGTGCTACCCCGGTAGACATCAACGTGCCCGTCGTGTCCGACGATCCACAGACCGTCTCGATTACCCAATCCGGCGAATACCTCATTCAGATCGACGAAACCCAGGGGCCCTCGAATTACACTTTGATCGTTGGTGAATTCGGCGCCCTGTCGAGTCTTGATGACTCCGCTGCAGCTGCCTTGTCAGTGCCTGAAGGCGCTCGCTTTGTAAGCGGTGAAGCAATCGTGATCATGAAGGGTGCTGCTGGTAGCTATTCTACTGCGGCGTCCACTACTGACAGCTCAGCATCGCTTGCAGAGCTCATGTCTTCCCAGAATATCGTCGAAGTTGAATCGTTGACCGAAGGGTCGAGCACCCACAAGATCAGGTTCGATATGTCAGGTGGCATGTCGATCGCCTCAGCGTCCTTCGCCGGAACAGCGGCGGATGCAGCTCGTGCAGAGACGCTGGCCAGGATCGCAGAGTTACGAAAGCAGCCGGGCGTACTGCTGGCCGAGCCAAACTACATTCGTCACGCCAGCTCAGCGCCGGTAGGCACCAATCCACTTCGTCGATTCCAGTGGCACAATGACACGATCAATCTTGCGCCGGCCTGGGAGCTGACAAATGGGACTGACGCCGTTGTTGCGGTTCTCGATACCGGTATCTTCCGCAGTCATCCGGACTTGCAGGGCCAGACAACTCAAGGTTGCGATTTCGTGAGTAATCTCGACGCTTCGCTGGATGGCGACGGTGTTGATAACGATCCTCAGGATCCTGGCGACAGCCTGATTGGACAGAGCAGCTATCATGGTACCCACGTGGCCGGCACGGTAGTCGCTGCGGACAACTCAGTCGGCGGTATCGGCGTAGCTTTCGGTGCCAAAGTCATGCCCCTGCGAGTCCTTGGCAAGAACGGTGAGGGCAGTGATTTCGATATAGCGCGCGCCATTCGCTTTGCAGCAGGGATCGAGAACGTGCCTGAATGCGGCGGTTTTGCCACCAAAGTCGATGTCATCAATCTCAGCCTGGGCAGCGCCGGCAGTTCCGTGACCTTGGCCAATGCCGTCAAGGCTGCCAGTGATGCTGGCGTAGTCGTGGTAGCCGCCGCTGGCAACGACAGCACCTCAGCACCCTTTTATCCAGCAGCCTATCCTGAGGTCATCTCAGTCGGTGCTGTTGGTCTTGACCGGGTCAAGGCGCCATACTCGAACTTCGGTTCTACAATCAGTCTTGTCGCGCCTGGTGGGAATATGCAGCAGGACCTGAATACCGACACCTACGGTGATGGCGTGCTGAGCACCTGGGTGAACGATGGTAGCGGCTCTCCAGTTGCGAGCTACGGCTTCATGCAGGGCACCTCTATGGCAGCCCCACATGTGGCTGGCGTGATTGCGCTGCTGCAGTCCTATCGCAAGACCGTCGACTTTGCGGCGAATCTTACTCCTGAGGCAGTCCGCGGTTATATCGCCAATGGCGACTTTACCCGTGATCTTGGCGATCCCCAGCGTGATGATGTGTATGGTCACGGCATAATCGATGCCACCAAGGCGCTGACCATCGTTGCTGGAGCAGGGCCGAATCCGGTGCCCACCCCTGTCATCAATGCCAACCTGACCAATATTCAGTTTACCGTTTCTGGTGCTGTCGATCTCAATCTGACGATCCCTGATTCCGGTATCGTGATTACCAATGTCGAGACTACGACCGTCGACAACCAGACCTGGTTAAGAATAGATGATCTTGCCGATGGCAACGATTCGACCTACCGCGTCATTGCCGATGCCACAGGCCTGGCAGAGGGTGTCTCCTATCCTGGTGCCATCAAGGTGTCGTATACGTCTGCGGTCGATGGTGGTACGCCAAAGGCCCGCACGCTGATGATTCCTGTGGCTTTTGATATTCCCAACAGCAATATCGCCTCTGATGCAGGCACTCATTATGTCCTTCTGGTGGAAGTCGATACTGGTCAGAATTATCAGTTCGTCGCGACCGTCAGCAATGGCTTCTATGACTTCGCCTTCAACGGTATTCCAGCCGGCAATTACCAGGTCTACGCTGGTTCGGATATCGATAACGACGGGTTTATCTGTGACACCGGTGAAGCCTGTGCCGCCTTCCCGCTGAGAAATCTGCCCGACATCATCCGGCTCGACGGCAATCGCAATGACATCGACTTTGGGACTGGCTTCGAGGACGACATTGCTGCAGAAGGTTCATCGTCAGACGCCCTGTTATCGAGTATCCTCACTGGAAAGGGCATCAAGCGCCTGCCGGGAACGCCCCGCAGCCAGAATCAGAACGTTCTGTCCGTTGACAAGCAGATCTTCGGAGGTGCGGTGCCTACCCATTAATCTGATTAAGCCGGCCACGGATGCCGGCATGGGATGAAGCACCATGTCACATTTCACGCTCTTCACAAAAGCCGCACTTGCGGCTTCTGTCGTTTTCATGACGAACGCCTGCGCGTCATCCGATAGCGAAAAAGACGCTGTTCCAAGCGGTGAGGTCGCGCTCAACACCTTGTGGCTGAGCAACCAGTGCAACCTACTGCCTGCTGCCGTCAAAGCGCTCGAACCTGAACAACACCTGAACGATGCAGCGGTCGAGCGTGTTATCGTGATTCGCGACACCACCAAATGGCAGCTATTCTGGAAATCAGTCCATGCCTCACAGTTCGAGATCCCCAAAGCGCCTGACGTCGATTTCGACAAGCATTCGCTGGTGGCCGTGATTGCCTCGCCCCAGAGTCGAGCGGGCGGTGGTATCGAGCTGGCGGGCAATGCCGCGCGAGCTGAAGGTCTCCTGCAGGTGCCAGTGACCATTCGTGATCCCGCGGCTGGTACGATGTCGGCCGCAGTGGTGACCCAGCCCTGTGTTGTGGTACAAACATACCCCGCGCTCGAGGACGACCTGAAGGTTACAGCGGGAGCCTCATCAACTAATTGATTTTTCGGAGAAACAGACTTGGCGAGCAGTAGCTCCAGTTCTACCAGCGACTACAATGCAGATTCGATAGAGGTCCTGACCGGCCTGGACCCGGTCCGGCGCAGACCGGGCATGTACACCGACACCCAGCGGCCAAACCACCTGGCTCAGGAGGTTATCGATAATAGTGTCGATGAGGCGCTTGCAGGCCACGCGAAGCATATCAGTGTCACGCTACACGCGGACCATACGTTGACCGTGAGCGATGACGGCCGTGGTATGCCAGTCGATATCCACAAGGATCAGGGCCTGCCGGGCGTTGAACTCATCCTCACCAAGCTGCACGCTGGCGGCAAGTTCTCCAACAAGAATTACCAGTTTTCCGGTGGCTTGCATGGCGTTGGTGTGTCTGTCGTCAATGCCCTGTCGCTCAAGCTCACGGTGCAGATCAAGCGTGATGGCAACGTGTACCAGATGCGATTTGCCGGTGGCGAAAAAGTCGAGGATCTCAACATTGTCGATACCGTCGGCAAGCGTAACACGGGCACCTCGATCACCTTCGTGCCAGATCCGCAATACTTCGATTCGCCGAAGTTTTCAATCAGTCGGCTGAAGCACAATTTGCGCGCGAAGGCAGTGCTGTGTTCCGGTCTGCGAATCACTTTCAAGAACGAAATTGATAACGAAACCATCGAATGGCACTACGAGGCCGGTCTTACTGATTACCTGAAGGCCTCGACTGATGACACGATTACCGTGCCGCAGGAGCCCTTTGTGGGTTCCATGGCCGGGGGTCAGGAAGCCGTGGACTGGGCCGTGCAGTGGACGCCAGAGCGCGCCGAAACCATCGCGGAAAGCTACGTCAACCTGATTCCGACCATTCAGGGTGGCACGCACGTGAATGGACTCCGCACCGGCCTGCTCGAAGCGCTACGTACGTTCTGCGAATTTCGAAACCTGCTGCCGCGCGGTGTGCGGCTTGCGCCCGACGATATCTGGGATCGCTGCTGCTATGTACTGTCGGTCAAGCTGGCGGACCCGCAGTTCTCCGGCCAGACAAAGGAGCGCCTGTCTTCTCGCGAGTGCGCGACCTTCGTCGCTGGTGTTGTGAAAGACGCCTTCACGCTCTGGCTGAACCAGCATGTGAGCGAAGGTGAAGCCCTGGCTCAGATGGTCATCGAGCAGGCACAGCGGCGGCTCAAGGCATCCAAGCAGGTTGCCCGCAAGAAGATTACCAGCGGCCCCGCTTTGCCCGGTAAGCTGGCCGATTGTAGTGGCAGCGATATCGCGCTGAGCGAGCTGTTTCTGGTGGAGGGTGACTCTGCTGGCGGCTCTGCCAAACAGGCCAGAAACCGTGAGTTCCAGGCCATAATGCCACTGCGCGGCAAGATCCTGAACACCTGGGAAGTCGAGTCCGGCATGATCCTGGCTTCACAGGAGGTGCATGACATTGCCGTTGCGTTGGGTGTCGATCCTGGCTCGGATGACTTGAGCGGCTTACGCTACGGCAAGGTTTGCATACTTGCTGATGCAGATAGCGACGGTGCGCACATCGCCACCTTGCTATGTGCCTTGTTTTTCCAGCACTTCAGGCCGCTGGTCGCCGCGGGACACGTGTTTATTGCCATGCCGCCGCTGTATCGGATCGATCTGGGCAAGGAGACGTTCTACGCGCTGGACGAACACGAAAAGAAAGGCGTGCTCGATCGATTCGAAGCGGAGAACAAACGCGGTACGCCCCAGGTAACCCGCTTCAAGGGCCTCGGCGAAATGAATCCCCTGCAGCTGCGTGAAACCACGATGGCTCCCGATACCCGGAGACTCGTTCAGATGACTATCGATGAACCCAGCGAAGCCATGGAATTGATGGACATGCTGCTTGCGAAGAAGCGGGCCGGCGATCGGAAGACCTGGCTCGAAGACAAGGGTGACTTGGCGGAAGTCGTCTGATCCATTTACTCGCGCGAATCTGGGATCGCGCACCGTCAGACCATGCCGGCGACTTCAGCTAGCTGCCGTCCAGCTCAGTGCCTCAAGCGCTGCAGCGACATGAATCTGGTTTTGCGCAAGCGGGCGTGGCAGCAGCTCTTCGGCACGCGCCAACCTGCGCAGAAGCGTGTTTCGATGCGTATGGAGGCGTTCAGCTGCCAGCGTTGCGTTGCAACCTGCCGAAAGATAGATTCGTAGCGAGCGCCTGAGACTGGGTTGCGCAGTGGACAGCCCGCCGAGGGTATGTTTGATAAACTGCAGAGTCGCTTCCGGGTCTCGAGCCATCAAGGCAACCAGCCGTATTTCATCGAAACTCGCCACCTGTGCCGGAGAATTGAGTCTTCCCAGAACACCTTGCGTGGCCAGAGCATCGAGATGTGCTCGCCTGAAGCCTTCAATGCCGTGGCCAGCTGTTGCTATCGTCATGCGCACATCCGACAGCTTTCTCAAAGCCACCTGAAGTGCCTGTACATCTAAGGCCTTATCGCCGGTGGTCCAGACCCACAAGGTCGCGGCATTGGCGATAACCGTCAGCGGTTGTGTGCTGCCAGCGCAGCGGGCAAACGTGTTGGCCGCCTCATCGAGAACGCCAATTTCGGTCTCAGCCTGCTCACTCCAGATTACTGCGGCATGATGAGCATGATTCAGGGGGTAGTCGAGGCGGTGGCTGGCCTGCTGAGCGCTTACCACGGCACCTTCGAGTATGGCGGTTACCAGTTCGCGACGATCCACATGTGTGCCTCGAACCAGCTGGTCGTGCTCAGCTTTCATGAAAATCGTCATTTCGCGCATGCAGGCATCAATGAAGCTGGCGATGGACCGTGCGGATACGGAGAGCAGTTCCCGCAGCTCGCTTGGGTCTGAGGTCAGCTGGAAGGCGATTACCATCCAGCGCTGCCAGGCGGCATCCTGGGCTGCTCTGGCAGCGGTAAACATGAGGCTGGTCGCGTCTCGTCGAACCAGTTCACGAGCAGTGCTCAGCATATCCGGCGGCAGGTGGGGCGCGACAGGAGCGCCAGGCTTTTCGATATTCGCCATTGCCCAGTGAACAAGATTTGACCGGTTGGCACGTCGAGTGGCTGCCATGATGACGGGGTCGTCTGCCATGAGGTGCAGATTGTCGGTTGAGAGACTCGCTTGATCGATTTCTTCAAGCCATTCAGGCGGAGCGCTCAGCGCCATTTCGGCACCTCGTCGGAACAGTTCACATACCGCCGGGGATGGTGGCGGCCATCTGGCCACTTGTGGCGTTTTGGTCACATGGTTCTCCTGGTGCGGTTTTCTGACAGACCCGTTGCAGAGCAAGCTCAGGAATTCTAGCGAGCAGCACGCTGCAATTAAAGGGCAAAATGCACCATGCCGACTGATTGTTGGTGAGCTTCACACCTTGTTCCAGGCGAATATTGTGCACACAATAGCCTGACCTGTTTATAAAAAAAATATTCAAGGAGGCGCAGTGCCACTACAACAACAAGCCGCCGCAGCGCACACAGATGTCCTCATCATCGGTGCAGGCATATCAGGTATCGGCGCTGCGTACTACCTGCAGCGGGATCAACCAGAGAAGTCCTACATTATCCTCGAAGCCCGTGAAGCATCCGGAGGCACCTGGGACCTGTTTCGCTACCCCGGAATCCGTTCCGATTCAGATCTGCACACTTTCGGCTATGAATTCAAACCCTGGATAGATTCCGAAGCCATCGCCGGTGCCGATAAGATTCTCGACTACCTTCGCAAGACCGCTGCCGAAAACGGTATCGATAGCAAAATTCACTACAACCATAGAGTGCTCGGGGCTGCCTGGAGCAGCGCTGATGCACGATGGACGGTCGAAGTGGAGCGCAGCGATACTGGTGAGCGAATCAGCATGACCTGTAACTGGATCTTTGCGGCCGCTGGCTATTACCGGTATGACGAAGGGTTTACGCCCGAATTTGAGGGTAGAGAAGACTTCAAGGGTGACGTGATCCACCCTCAGCATTGGCCAGAGGATCTGGACTATTCCGGTAAGCGTGTCCTTGTAATCGGTAGCGGCGCAACGGCGGTCACACTGGTTCCGGCCCTTGCCAGGAAGGCGGCCCATGTGACCATGCTGCAGCGTACGCCGACCTATGTCATGAGTCTGCCGTCCAGGGATCCGCTGGCCAACGGCCTGCGGAAACTTTTGCCTGCTACCTGGGCCTACGCGCTGACCCGCCGCAAGAACATCGCGATCTCGAGTGCAGTCTGGCGTTTTTGCCAGAAGTATCCGAAGACCGCCAGACGAATCATCCGCCGTATGAATCAGAAAGCGCTCCCAGAGGGCTATCCGGTCGACGAGCATTTCAATCCCCCGTACAACCCCTGGGACCAAAGACTCTGTGCCGTGCCGAACGGCGATCTGTTCCGGGCCATATCGAAAGGCAAGGCTTCCGTCGTGACCGACCATATCAGGAGCTTCACCCCGCGAGGCGTAGCACTCAAGTCCGGCCAGGAGCTGGAGGCCGACATCATCGTGACAGCGACGGGGCTGAATCTGCTGGTGTTCGGAGGCATCAAGGTGACCGTCGATGGCAAGGCTGTGGACTACGCCGAGAAAGTCGCTTTCAAGGGCATGATGCTCGATGGTGTGCCTAATCTGGCATTTGCTGTCGGCTACACCAATTCCTCATGGACCCTCAAAATCGGCTTGCTGTGTGAGCACTTCTGCCGCCTGTTGGCCCATATGGATAAACATGGTTTCAAGAGCTGTGTGCCGGAGTTGCCGGACGAGAATATGGAAACGCGCCCGCTATTGGATTTTGGTGCCGGATACGTCAAGCGTTCGATCGACTCGCTTCCGCGGCAAGGTGAGGGTTGGCCATGGGTCATGTCGATGGATTATCAGCATGACAGGGCGGTATTGAGAAAAGGGGAGGTTGCTGACCCCCATCTGAGGTTCGAATCCACTGTGACACCAGTCGCCGAAGCGGGAAACCAGGCTGCATGAAAGACTTCAGAAACAGGGTCGTTGTGGTTACCGGTGCCGGCTCGGGCATGGGTCGTGCCTATGCGCTGGAGTTTGCCGGCCTTGGCGCAAAGCTGGCACTGAATGACTTCGATGCCGAAGGTCTCGCCGAAACTGTTCGACAGCTGGGGAACACATCAGCCGCTGTGTTCAGCAAGGTTTTCGACGTTGGCGATAAGGCAGCTATGAATACTTTCGCAGATGAGGTGAAGGCTGAGCTGGGTAACGCGCATATCGTGATTAATAACGCTGGTGTAGGCGGTGGTGGTATGCCGGTGTGGCTCAACAGTGACGAGGCCTACGAGCGCACGATGCAGACCAACTTTTTCGGTGTCGTTTATGGAACACGGGCGTTTTTACCGCAGCTGCTCACAAACGGTGAGGGCGCAGTGGTCAATGTGTCGAGTATTTTCGGTCTGGTCGGTACGCCCAATACATCCGACTATTGTGCGGCCAAATTTGCGGTGCGTGGCTTCACTGAATCATTGATGGTCGAACTGCAACGCTCAGCGATATCGGTGCACCTGGTGCATCCCGGAGGCGTCAAGACGAATATTGCCAAGGGTGTCGAGGGCGGCGAAGAATTCACCGAGAAGTATCTTAAGACCGCCCCCGTAGACGTGGTTCGACAGGTGATACGTGGCATTCGGTCGGGCAAGCAGCGCATCGTCTGTGGTCACAACGCTTTCCCGGTCTGGCTCGCCTCGTGGGCACTGCCATTGGAGAAGCGCAATCGGCTGCTTTATGGCGAAATGAAGAAGATGATGGAGCCTGACCACTACAAGGTCCTGGACCAGCCAAAAGATTGATTTGAGTGGGGCGCCACAGTGCGCCCGGAGTCCCTGCCAATAACAATAAGGAAACAGTCATGAGCATTCAGGCAGCCAGGGTGACAAGAATCCAGCCTAGAGAGCATATGGATTTCAAACTCGACGAGACGCTTCCGAAGTACTGGTTTCGGAACGACCCCTTCAAGACTCGACTACTCGATGGCATGCAGATGTCCTTTCCTGAAGGCGAACGCTACTTCATCACGTCCGTTCGTGCCTTTCGGGAGCAGATTACAGACCCTGTACTCGAACAGCAGGTGAAGGACTTCGTTCGTCAGGAGGGGCAGCATGGTCTTGCCCACACCCACTTCAACACCTTGCTGGCCCGGCAGGGTATGCCGGTACCGCAGGTCATGGCGTTTCACAAGAAGCACCTGCAGCGCCATCTCGATCGTTTCTCGCCAAGTTTCAATCTCGCCCTCACGGCTGGGTTCGAGCATTTCACAGCGCTGATGGCCGACGGCTTCTTCACCAAGACCTCGGTGCTGGAAGGCGCTGATCATCGCGTCAAGTCGCTCTTTGCCTGGCATGCCATCGAGGAGATGGAGCACAAGGCCGTGGTCTTCGACGTCATGCAGCAGGTGGCGAAGGTTGGTTATGTCAAACGCACTACCGCGATGGCTTACAGCATGTTGCTGACTGTCCGAATGATGCTTGGCTTCTGTGATGTGTTGCTGAAGGCTGACGGCTTCAGCTGGTGGGCCCGAAAGCGCCTGCTTTTTGCCAATCTGGGCTGGATGTACGGCCCGAAAGGCATTTTCTCCACCTTGCTGCCGAAGATTCTGGTCTACTTCAAGCCAGGCTTCCATCCAACTGATATTCCGGACATGCGCCACTACGCCAGGTGGGTGGAAACCTTTCAGCAGACCAACGACCCCCTCCGGGCCTGTGACGCCCTCGTTGATGCCGCCCGAGCGGCATAATGGGCCTGAAGTGACTCGCGCGGTAAGTCCGCTTCAGTTACCCTCTCGTAACAAGTCGGACCTAACGCGGGAACCTCTTCATGAAACTCCAGACGATTGCCTGCAGCACGCGACCGGGTCGCATCGGTCTCTCCATAGCACAATGGTTTCACGAGTTTGCCAGCGCTCATGGCAAGTTCGACTGTACTTTGGTGGATCTGGCCGATTTCGGCCTGCCCGTCTTCGATGAACCAAAGCATCCTTCTCTGCAGCAGTATACTCATGACCACACCAAGCGCTGGTCCAGCTGTATCGCCGAAGCCGATGCCTTCGCCTTCGTACTGCCGGAATATAATTACTTCCCACCGCCGTCCTTCGTCAATGCGGTCGATTTTCTGTACAGGGAGTGGAACTACAAGCCCTGTTGCTTCGTGAGCTATGGTGGCGTATCGGGGGGATTGAGAGCTGCCCAGGCTGCGAAACAACTGGTGACGACCGTAAAAATGATGCCCATGGTTGAGGGCGTCATGATCCAGATGGCAGGCAAGCGAATCAATGACAGCAAAGTCTTCCAGACCGACGACCACATCGATAGTTCCGCCACGGCCATGCTCGATGAGCTGGGCAAATGGGCGACTTCGCTGAAGACCATGCGCTGATCCTCACCGCTTCCAGCCAATCGACATGTGCTAACTCATGCCCCTGATTCGCGGCTTTTTCGTTTTATGTCTGTTCCTGATCGTCGGTGAGTCGCTCCGATTCGGCTTTGGCTGGCCGGTCAGCGGCGGTGTCCTCGGCATGTTGCTGCTGACCCTGTGGCTGCTCGCCAGCCGTCAGGTCAGTGCGGATATCGCCATCGCCAGTCAACACCTGATTGCGATACTGATTATCCTTATTCTGCCTGGGCTCGTTGGCGTATTTTTTCTCGCTGAACGATTTGCCGGGCAATGGCTGACGTTTGGTGTGGCACTGGTGCTTGGGACCTTGTTCAGTGTCGCTAGCACTTTCCTGATCATGATGGCACTGACGCGTCGCGCACCCGGACAGAGCGAGAATGATTGAGCAGCCCTCCTGGTTGGCTGCACTGCTGGCACATCTTGGCCAGTCGTCGATATTCGCCATCACCTTGACGATAGCGACCTACATCGCCGGGACCTGGCTGTTCCGCAAGTTGAAGCATCCGATATGGTGCCCACCAGTGCTGATGTCTGCCACGTTAACGGCCGGTATCCTGGCGCTGCTCTCGATTGATTTCGTTGACTACCAACGGGGTGCGCAGTGGGTGTCGATTCTTCTTGGTCCGGCAACCGTGGCGCTTGGCGTGCCGCTCTATCAGCAGATTCACCATATCCGTGCGCTCTGGCTACCGATTCTGGCAACAGTGCCGCTCGCAGCAACACTGGCCTGTGCCTATGCGGTCGGGTTGGCCTGGTGGATGGGCGGGACGCCCGAGGTGATGCTTTCGCTTGCACCGAAATCGGTGACGGCGCCAATTGCAATGGGTATTACTGAGCACATTGGAGGATCGCTATCATTAATGATGGGCGGTCTGCTGGTGACAGGCGTCGTGGCAACACTTTTCGTAAGCTTGCTGGCGCCCCTGTTTGGTATCAAAGACGATCGCATCATCGGTTTTGTGCTGGGGGTCAACGGTCATGCCATAGGCACCGTTCATGCCTTCAGTATCAGCCCGCTGGCCGGCGCCTTTTCCTCTCTGGGAATGGGGCTCACCGGCATATTCACCGCACTCTGTCTGCCATTTGCTGTTGAGCTCCTGCAGTGATGACGACGAACCTCGGAGCAACCCGACGGCAGGCATCTGGAGTATGAGCGCATGAACAAACAGTTCTGGGACTTTCTACTTGCAACTGCACTGGAAATAGAGGAACTGGAAGCAGGTGAGACATCATCGGACAGGATCTCGGCACTGATCGAAACCATTGATGTGGCCTACAAAGGCGCGTTCGATCCTGCCGATGCCTACGAAGCGTATGTCGTTACCGCGCTTTGCTCCGCACTTCACAAGAAGCTCCCGCGCGACTAGCATCTGAAGGCAATGCAAAGATGCGAGCCCGAAGCGGAGCACCGTGAGCAGCCACTGACTATAATCAGGTGGCGACAGGTTTTTGCTGTATTTTCAGCTCAAGGAGCGTTTGGCATGGCTGGCCACAAGCACGAACACCATCATCATGCTGACCACACGCGTGGTCATACACACAGCGATGGCCACAGCCACGGTCACAGCCACAGTCACGGCAGTGGCCGAACATTATTGTTTGCACTGGTGTTCACCATCAGCTTCGCCATCGTCGAAGTGGTGGGCGGCATCATGGCCGATTCGCTCGCATTGCTTTCCGATGCTGGACACATGTTCACTGACTCTCTGTCGCTGGCTGTTGGCGCGTTCGCCGCATGGCTGGCCAGTAAGCCCGCCTCCCTGCGTCATTCATTCGGTCTTCAACGTGCCGAAGTGCTTGGTGCGCTCTTCAATGTCATTTTCATGTTTCTGGTCGTGGCATTCATCATCTACGAAGCGCTCATGCGACTGAATGCCACACCTGAGGTCAATGGCCTTGTCGTCATGGTTATCGGAGGGCTTGGGCTCCTGGTGAATGTGATTGTCGCCTGGGTGCTGTTACGTGGAGAACAGAATATCAACGTTCGTGGCGCCTTTCTGCATGTGCTGGGCGATCTGCTCGGCTCCGTGGCAGCGCTAGCCGCTGGTGCAACAATTTACCTTGGCGGACCATTCATCATTGATCCGATACTGTCGCTCGTGGTCAGCCTGTTGATACTGGTTTCGGCAATTCGCCTGCTGCGGGAGATTGCACATGTGCTGATGGAGGGTGTTCCGGCTGGTATCGATGCGGGGCAAGTCAATGAAGCGTTGATCGCCACCCCCGGCGTGCAGGCCGTCCATGACATGCACATCTGGAGCCTCACCACGAGCAGCCATGCACTTTCAGCGCATATTGAGCTGAGCTCGATGCAATCATGGTCGGAGACGCTCCCGCAGTTGCGCAGTGTACTGCGAGATCGCTTCGATATTACTCATAGTACTTTACAGCCGGAAGATGCGGCCATGCGCAGCGCGTGCGATGCGGACCCCGGCTGTGGTAGCGGCACCGCCTGATTCGGTTGGGTTATCGACGGCGAGCCGTTCAATTCTTTACAAGATCCTGCCTCCCTGGAATGGCCGGCACCCCGTGGCCTCCTATACTTGACTGTATCGGGTGCCATTGGTGCCTCTCAAAGGTGTCCGCGGAGATATTTGATCTGACAGCGCACAAGCAAGCTACTGCCCGTCGCAGTAGTGTCCCCTGATACGGCAGAAATCAAAGTGCCGTCATTAGGTGCAGTAGTGGATGAAGCCGCATGATTCGCTGGCTTCGTATCTTGATGCTGGCTCTGATATTGCCCGCTACGTTCTGTGTTGCGCTCGAAGAAGTGCGGGTGGACGACGCCTTCAGCAGCGTATCGCTTGGCACCAGCATGGATTACCTCGAGGACCCTGAAAGGGACCTGACCTTACCCGACATACTCGCCAGGTCCGATGAGTTCCAGCCGAGCACGGTGGAGGTGTTGAATCCTGGTTACACTTCGGCCGGTTACTGGGTGCGCTTTCGTCTGAAGAACGTGACGACCGACGCACAGACTGTGTTTCTGGACTATCAAACGCCTTTCGTTGACACGATCAGACTTTATCAGCCTGCCTACGAGCCTGGTGAGGGGGCATATCAGGTGCAGCGCTCGGGACGGATGGTATTGCCGCAGAATCGGCCTTACCAATCCCGCCATTTTGTGTTTCCCATCACGCTACCGCCCGAGCAGTCGCAGACTTTCTATCTTTACGCGGATAGTGCGGATACTTTTTACATGCCCCTGAAGCTGTTCGACGAGGTGGCACTGAATGAGTATCTACGAACCGGCTATGCCTGGCTGACCTTCTATCAGGGCCTGATTTTCGCGATGATGGTGTTCAGTCTGTTTCTACTGATCACCATACGAGACCGAGTGTATGGCGCCTATATTCTGGTGATCGTCGTTCATCATGGGCTGTTCTTCGCCATGTACGACGGCTTGACCTATACCCTGTTTGGCCTCGAACATCCGTGGTGGTCGCGCGAAGCACTCTCGGTAGTATCTGGCGCGTCGATGGTTCTGCTGATGCAGTTTACGCGACTTCTGCTGTGCACACCCCAGGAGCAGCCAAAGCTCGACCGTTGGATCGTCCGGCTGCAAATCCTGGGCATAGTTGCCACCCTTGGCAGTATCTTCGTGGATTACTACATCTCCATTCGTGTGGTGAATCCGATCGCCTCCACTACGGGCGTTCTGCTATGCGTGGCAGGCTGGAACAGTCTGCGTAATGGCAATAGCGCTGCTCGATATTTTCTGCTGGCCTGGACCTTTGTCATCGTAGGTGGCTTTGCTTTCAGCCTGAAGGCCTGGGGTCTGTTGCCTGTAAATCTGTTCACAGAGTATGGCTGGCAGATGGGCTCTGCACTGGAGGCGCTGCTGCTATCCATGGCCATTGCTGAGCGCATCAATATCGAGGTTCGCCAGCGTGAGCGCTCGCAGCGCCAGGTGCAGCAGGCGCAGGCACATGCTCTGGAAGTGCAGTTGCGGGCGAATGATACACTCGAAGAGCGGGTGCGCCAGCGCACCGAGCAGCTTGAAATGGCCAACCTGAAGCTTGAAAAGATGAGCTTTACCGATGGCCTCACCGGCCTGCATAACCGGCGTTTCTTCGAGCAACGGCTGGACCTGGAGTATGCAAGAGCGTTTCGCGACAAGATCACGCTGGTAGCGATGGTACTGGACATCGACAACTTCAAACGCTTCAACGATACCTATGGTCATCTGGTGGGGGATCAGTGTCTCAAGGCGGTTGCGGAAACGATTCGTGCCCAGCTGCAGCGGCCAACCGATGTGGCCTCACGCTACGGCGGTGAGGAGTTCTGTGTGCTCCTGCCCGCCACCAGCCTCGAAGGTGCCTGCCACGTTGCGGAGCGAATCAGGCTGGCAACCGAGAATCTTGGCTTCCTTGTCGAGGGTAAGCTGGTTCCGGTTTCCATCAGCATCGGTGTTGCCGGCCTCGTTCCCGAGGAAGAAGGAGCAGGGCAGACCTTGTTGAAGATGGCGGATCTGGCGCTTTACGAATCCAAGCACAAGGGACGGAATCGCGTCACCTTATCTGAAACGCTTCCCGCTTAGAGCAGGTTCACCAGGGCAGATCCCTGCCTACATTCACGAGGTCATCGATCAGCAGTCTGACCTTTGCAGACAGATACCTGTTCTGCGGATAGATGGCATATATGCCTCGGGCTGGGACAGTCTGATAATCCGGCAGCACTTGCTCGATGGTACCAGCCTTTAGCTGCTCTGCAGCCGCAAATACAGGTAGAAGACCCATGCCTATACCTTCGGCAACGGCTGTGCTCAACATTTCTGCAGAGTTCGCCAGCATATGGGCGTTTCGGTGCACGATACCCTGCTGACCGTCCTTGTGCTCGAAAGACCAGTCTGACTGAATACCATGGCGGCTGTAGATGATGTGTCTGTGCACAGCGAGATCTCCAGGTGTTTCCGGCCGGCCATACTGCTCCAGATAGGCCGGGCTGGCGCACAGTAGTATGGGGCAGTCGGCCAGCCTTCTGGCCACGAGTGTCGAGTCGGCCAGTGTGGCTATACGAACTGCGACATCGTAGCCTTCGGCCACGATGTCGACATGACGATCGTCGAAATCAACCTGGAGATGAACCGCAGGATAACGGGCCGCGAAGGCGGCCAAGGGCTTGACCAGGTGCCTACGGCCGAAGGACATTGGGGCGCTTATCTTCAATGTACCCTGTGGCCCGGCGCCCAGATCCTGAATCTGCCGCTCGGCCTCGGCCAGGTCATCCAGTGCCAGCCGGGCCCGCTCATAATAGATGGCCCCAGCCTCGGTGACCGATACATGACGAGTGGTGCGGTTCAACAGTTTCACCCCCAGCTGACTCTCCAGGTTCTGCATCTGTTTGCTCAGTGCAGAACCGCTCGTACCGAGCGCTTTGGCAGCCCCGGTAAAGCTCCTGTGCTTTACGATTTCAAGAAAAAGTTCTACCCGGTTGAGACGTTCCAATTTGTGTGCCTGCTGATATCGAGATACTAATTATAGTGGTTTTGGACTTAATTATATTCCTCCGCACTTGATTATCATCCTCCTGGAAAGAGATAGAGTAGATCCAAGCATTTTCGATTCTCTGAAAAAAAGGACAGGACCATGAGCACTATTCTCCATCTGGATGCCAGCGCGCGTAGTACAGACTCTACCAGCCGAAAACTGTCACGCACTTTGCTGCAGGGCCTTCAGAACGATGGCGATCAGGTTATCTATCAGGATCTTGCCGAAGGCCTTCCACTGGTGACCGAAACGATGATTGGCGCCTACTACAGCCCGGCCGCTGAACGCACAGTAGCGCAGCGCGAGACCATTAGTGTTTCCGAGGCCCTGGTCGATCAATTGGAGGCTGCCGATACCATCGTGATCGGGCTGCCAATGTACAACTTCAATGTCCCAGCCAGTTTCAAGGCGTGGATTGATCTTGTGGCCCGAGTTGGCCGCACCTTCCGCTACACCGACGGTGGTCCGGTGGGTCTGCTCGAAGGCAAGCGAGCTTTCATTGCAGTCGCGACCGGTGGGGTAGCCGTTGGTAGTGAAGCCGACTTCCTCACGCCCTACGTCCGTTTCGTGCTGGGCTTCATTGGTATTACCGATGTCACGTTCATCACGGCCGATCAGCTGAATGCCAAGGGCGACGAGAGTGTGGAACGTGCACGCGCGCAGATAGAGGGTATTCTGGGCGAGGCTGCCTAGGCAGGTTGCCGCCTGCGCCGCCGCCAGACAGTCAACTCAGCTACAGTGTGCTGAAACTTTCTGGCGGTCTCGCGGATCACGAAGTGCACGTCGACGGGCTTACCCTGAAGTTCAAAATCATCATTTAGAATGGCGTGCATGCCATCGAGTACTGTTCGCGGCTTGCTGTGCTCATCGATAAAACCACCCAGCCAGGCATCACGTCCGGTGAAGGCCTCCAGCAGTGTATATGGACTGCTGATAACGAGAAGGCCATCATCATTGATGCGCGCTTGCATACCAGCGAGGAACTGGGCGGGTTGCGCAAGCCGGTCAAGCAGATTGCCGGCAAAGATCAGGTCGTGTCGCTGATGTTCCTCAACAGCGCAGGCGTCGCCGACCCTGAACTTCACTCTATGAGCTGTCTGCCTGAGCCCGAGGCTGGCGAGATCGGCGGATCGGTTTTCCAGCAGCTCGCCTTGTATTGCGACCGAGTAGGGGTGCTGCCCGGTCTGTTGCAAATGCTGTGCGGCTTCGATAAACCGCGCAGACAAATCGACAGCCTCCACATGTTGGAAATGGCGGGCCAGCTCGAAAGCGGTACGGCCGCAGGCAGAGCCGAGCTCAAGTACACGTGCGGATTCACGAAATCCCTCGCGGGTGTGAGGGCCCGAGAGCGCCTCGACGCACAGTTGCGCGCAGCGTGCAGGATAATTGACGACCCCGAAGTGCTCGGGACCGTAGTGAAAATCGAGATACTGATTCAGTAGCTCATCAGTCTCATAGGTGGCCTGATTCATGCCGACACTCATGACGGCTGGCCCCGCGTGAGCGCACAGCTGCGAAAACCTGTAAAGACGTCGAAACGGTCGGGCAGATAGGCCTGGCGGTACGTACCACGGATCAGCAGCGATGATGTGGCACAGGAGCCACCGCGAGTGGTTTTGTGGCTGCCGAATTGCAGCGTCGACATATAGGGATACATATCCATCTTGAAGCCATCGTAGGGCAGGAACTGGGATGAGGTCCACTCCCAGCAGGTGCCTATCATCTGCAGGCAGCCCGACGGACTTGCACCATCGGCCAAGGCCGTGACCGGCAGACGACCCAGGCTCCGGGCGTCCATGTCGACCAGATTCGTCCACTCATCAGGTGAGCGAGGATCGCTATCGCCGGCTTCCCAGGGCAATAGTCGAAAACGCTGACCAGGCCGATTTTCAAGGGCAGCGGCTTCCCACTCCTGCTCTGTCGGGAGTCTGCGTCCAGCCCACGCGCACCAGGCTTCCGCTTCCCAGTAAGAGACGTGGATGACCGGCATGGATGGTTCGAGCGGCAGCCACTTATCGAAATGTCGGACCTCCCAGGCGCCAGTCGATGCTGATTTGCGCCAATATTGGGGGTGCTTCGGCTGGACATCGATGATCTGCTGCGCTTCATACCCCTGCTGGGTTCGCCATTCTGCGGCGAGCTGCCGCTTATGAACATTCTGCAACCAGCTTTTGCCCCCCCGACTCCAGAGTTCGGTTCGCTCGTAGCCCCCCGCTTCCACAAACGCCAGATAGTCTCCACAACTGACGAGAGTTCTACTTATCGAGAAGTCGCTGATGGCCGTATGAAACCGCGGCTGTTCGCTGTCAAAGGAGAAATCGCGGCGCGCAAATTCGCTTGAATGACCAGGTTGGCCGATCAGAAAGCGGCCGCCGCGAATATGCACGTCATTCGCCTGATCATTCGCGCTGGTCGCCTCCCGGGCAGCCGCAACGTCACTCGCCGAAGACGGGGCTGGCAAGGCCAGGGTCTGTCTGGCCCAGATCATCGACTCGATGTGCATGTTCTGATGACAGATGGCATAGCGGTACAGATAGTGATCCTGCGGCGTCAATGGCCGATCACGTAGCCGTGTCATGACCTGAGTGTGCACATATCTCGCATATTCCAGCGTCGCCGCACATGAGGGGAAGAGACTCGCTGACCAGCGGTCCTCGTGATCCATTTCGAAGGAATCCCAGACATCATCCATGCCTGGATCGAATGAGGCGATCCCATCCAGCGCCATGAGCAGGAAGCTTTCGTAGAAGAATGCGCTGTGACCAAGCTCCCATACCGGCGGATTTATGCCCGGGTGATACGGCACCGAGCGCTGCGCCTCAGACAAGTCGCTAACCAGGGCCTCGATTCTCCGCTGGGTGATATCGAGCGCTGCGATAAGCTTCTCTTGATTATCCATGGTCTTTAGCGGGCAAGACTGCGTAGGTCATTCAGAGGCCAATTCAACTGATGCGGAGGCAATCCATGCCGTATAAATCTGATTCATTATCACACATCATCTTTACTGATGCCGCTTTTCGTGTCGGGAGTGCACGATCATGAAGTCGCAGACAGCAGTCATAGGTGGCATCCCAATGCGCTGGATCGAGCGAGGGCGAGGTGATGAGGTCCCGCTCGTGCTTATTCACGGTATTCCGACTTCGCCTCGTCTATGGCGGCATGTGATGGCAAAACTCCGAGGAGTGCGCTGTCTGGCCTTCGAGATGGTCGGCTATGGCGAGTCGATGGAAGCAGGCGTCGGACGTGATATCTCGGTTGGACGCCAGGCAGACTATCTCATCGACTGGCTTACTCATCTCGGTATAGAGCGAGCAGTATTTTGCGGCCACGACCTCGGTGGCGGGGTTGCGCACATTGCAGTAGTCCGCCATCCACAACGTTGCGCAGGGCTCTTTCTGACCAATGCGATTGGCTATGATTCCTGGCCCATTCCCAGCGTGAAGGCCCTCAAGCTGACAGCACCATTGGTAAAGCATCTGCCTGACATCGCCGCCAAGCAGATTCTGCGCGTATTGATGATTCGCGGTCATGACAAGCTGCAGATCGCCGAGGAATCACTGGACGTACATTGGTCGGCTTATGAGCGTCATGGTGGTGCCGCTAGCCTCATCCGTCAGGTCATGGCGCTGAATGTCGAAGATACCGAGTCGATCGCCGGGGCCCTGCCAGGCTTGAACATACCGGCAAGAGTGGTGTGGGGCACTAGCGACAGCTTTCAGAAACTGCGTTATGGTGAACGCTTCGCGCGGGACCTGAATGCACCGCTACACCGCATTGAAGGCGGCCTCCATTTCACGCCGGAGGATCATCCGGAAATCATTGCTGAGCAGATCACACGTCTGCTCGAGGACATTGAAAGAGCTGCCTGAGCACACACGAGCCTGCTGATCGGCTTCAAAAGGGTGAGCGTATTATTCCAAGCCTGGTTGTCATCTCAGTCGCTACCTTTAACAGGTCTTCTCTGAGATTGTGCTGCTGTCGATGTATCTCTGGAAGGACTGTTAATGCGCCTTGAAATGAGCGCAGTCCATGGCTCGGTCTGAGATGACCGAAGCCTTGCTGCAAACTGCCTACTGGCTGAGAACCACCCTTGACAGTATTGCTGATGCGGTCATTGCCGTTGATGCTGAAGGCCGCCTGACCTTTCTCAATGCGGTCGCTGAAAAGCTGACCGGCTGGACCTTCGAGGATGCCGAAGGTGTCGATCTGGACCAGATCCTTGTTCTCGTCAATGCCGATACCCGGAACACGGTCAAAAATCCGGTGTTCAACGCACTGAATAAAGGCGTTGCAGTCGGGCTTGCCAGTAATACGCTCTTGATCGCACGCGATGGTACCGAGCGCCCCATAGACGATAGTGCAGCGCCGATCCGGGACCGTCAGGACCGCATCGCTGGCGCCGTGATCGTGTTCCGGGATATTTCGGAGCGAAATGCCCAGGCCCAGAAGATCGAAGATGCCCTGGCCTATGCCACTAATATCATCGGCACCATGCGTGAGTCCCTCCTTGTGCTCGATCATGGGCTGAAAGTGGTGTCAGCCAACAGGGCGTTCTACGAAAACTTTCATTTAAGGCCTGAAGAAACAGAAGGGGAGCTCATTTACGCGCTGGGTGGCGGTGAGTGGGATTCGCCTGAGCTGAGAAGGCTGCTCGAAGAACAGTTGTTGTTCGAATATTCGGACTATGAGGTGCAGCAGTATTTCCCGGGTCTTGGTTTCAAAGTGCTGCAGCTTAACGCGCGGCGGATGCAGTCACCTGAATACGGTGAACTTGTTCTGCTGGCCATCGAAGATGTTACCGAACGCAGGCAAGCTGAAGAGAAACTGCAGATGGCGCGTTCGCGACTGAACTCTACGCTGGGGGCAGCTGAAATCGGCACCTGGGAGTTTGATCTGCTGTCAAATCGTGTGTGGGCTGACGCCAACCTGGCCGAAATGTTTCACATAACGCCAGCAGAGGCGGCCGGCGGCCCTGTAGAAGCTTACATCCGGTCCATTCATCCAGACGATCGGGTACGCGTGAATTCGGCGATTTCGGACGCTATCGAGCAGGATCATCTCTTCGAAGCGGAGTATCGCATCGTTGGACCGGGGAGATCTGTGCGTTGGGTCGTCGCGCGGGGACGGCTGGAAAAGAATGCTGCAGGCACAGCGATTCGTCTGCCGGGGGTTGCAGTCGATATTACCTCACGAAAACAGGCCGAGCGTCGGCTCAAGGAGTCCGAGAAACGATTTCGACGGTTATTTGAATCGGCAAAGGACGGCATCATCATTCTCGATGCCGAAAACATGAGTATCATCGATGCCAACCCGTATATGACCGAGTTGCTCGGCTATTCCCAGCAACAGTTCAAGGGCAAGCAGCTTTGGGAAATCGGCCTCTTCAAGGACAAGCAGGAAAGCAAGGAGGCGATGGAAGCGCTCAAGACCGAAGGCTATGTCCGTTACGACGATTTGCCATTGGAGACCAAGCAGGGCCGGGTGCAGGAGGTCGAGTTTATCTGCAACGTCTACGAAGAAGACAGCCGGATGGTGGCGCAATGCAACATTCGAGACATCAGTGAGCGCAAGGCAATGGAGCGGCAGATCAACAAGCAGACTGCTGAGCTGGCCGATGCCGACAGGCACAAGGACGAATTTCTCGCCATGCTCGCACACGAGTTGCGAAACCCGCTGGCGCCGGTCTTCAACGCGCTTGAGCTGATCAGGCATGTAGGCCACGAGTCGCAGCCCCAGCATGATGCTCGTGGTGTCATTGAAAGGCAGGTGCGCCATCTTGCGAGACTTGTAGATGACCTGACGGAAGTCTCCCGCATTTCCAGCGGCAGGATCAGGCTCAGCCGGGATCGGGTGACAGTCAATCAACTCGTCGAGCGGGCGGTCGAGCGTGTGCGACCACTGATCGAGCGTAAACACCAGACGCTGAAGCTCTCGTTCAGTTCTGTTGACCTTTATCTCAATGCAGACGCCACGAGGCTGGAGCAGGCCATAGGCAATTTGCTGAACAACGCCTCCAAATACAGCGGAAGCGAAAGCGTCATCCGACTGATCGTTGCTCAGCATGGCCAGGAGGCAGAAATCCGTGTAGTAGATGAAGGCGTCGGCATCGAGGCCGATTTGCTGCCACGAATATTCGAACTGTTCACGCAAGGCGATAAATCGCTGGATCGTTCAGAGGGTGGTCTGGGCATTGGGCTGGCGCTGGTGAAAAGCCTGATCGAGCTCCACGGTGGCCGCATTGATGCGAAAAGCGCTGGCCATGACAAGGGCAGCGAGTTTGTGGTGAGACTGCCGCTGGATCAGAGCAGGCAAGACGCAGCTGTTTCGGAGTCCGGCGGAGACTCTGCTACAGCGTTTGTTCCTATGCGTATCCTCGTAGTGGACGATAATACCGATGCTGCCCAGATGACCGCCATGCTGCTTGAAATGTGGGGACATGATGTCAGAACTGCTCATGACGGTACGGCTGCACTCGATCTGGCAAAGGCGTTCAAGCCTCAGGTGATACTGCTCGACATCGGTCTGCCGCTGATGAATGGCTACGAGGTGGCAGCACGTCTGCGGAAGCAGCCAGATTTCAGGAGGGTCTTGCTGGTTGCCATGACTGGCTATGGCCAGGAGGACGACCGCAGGCAATCGCGGGAAGCTGGCTTTGACGAGCATCTGGTCAAACCAGTGGAAGCCCAGGTGCTGCGGGATTTACTGGAGGCGTATCAGCCACACAGCGTCAATCAGTCCTCATAGATCATTTTGCGGGTCATCCCGCCGTCGACCACCAGATTCTGACCGGTAATGAATCCCGCTTCCGGCGACAGCAGGAACGCGACTGTCGCGGCGATATCGACGGGTTTACCGACGCGTCCGACTGGGTGCTGCTGATGATCGCGTTCACCAAGGTCGGCCTGCTGCCGTTCACTGCGCTTCTGCCACCCACTCACATCGATCCAGCCGGGGCTCACAGCATTCACGCGTATATCGGGACCCAGACTGATCGCCATCGCATGTGTCAGAGCAAGTAAGCCGCCCTTGCAGGTGGCGTAGGCTTCGCTATTCGGCTCCGATTGTAATGCTCGAGTCGAGGCCATGTTGACGATGCTGCCGGCATTCTGCCGCAGCTGAGGCAGGGCGTATTTGGAAACGAGAAAGGCACCGCTCAGGTTGGTATTCAGAACCCTCTGCCAGTCAGCGAAGTCGAAACGCTCAAGCGGCGCATTGTACGGGTCTGCTATTGCCGCATTGTTGACGACGCCATCGATGCGACCAAAGCTTTGTATCGCGGTATCGATGCTGGCCTTGACCGAAGCCTCGTCAGCCACGTCAGTCTGGATGAACTTCAGTCGCTGACAATGCTCTTCGTACGCGTCGACGAGATCGGCACCGGCTTCTGCGTCAATATCCGCGGCCAACACCTGATGACCACGCTCGAGCAGATATTTCACGATCCCCCTGCCGATGCCCTGTGCACCGCCAGTGATATAGATTACCTGCTTTTGCCTCATCCTCTGCTTGTCGGCCAAAGTCATGCCTCCGTCTGTGAATTCTCGATTTGCTGCTCGGGATTGGCAAGTACATAAATATCGCCGTCGAACATGCCCTGAATCGTGAGCTTCTGTGTCGAGAGGGCCTTGAGATAGCTGAGGTGTGCCTCTTCGATCCGCTGGCCCGGCACCAGCAAGGGGATGCCCGGCGGGTAGGGCGTTACCAGAGCACAGGCTATCCTTCCTACGGCTTCCTGCAGGGGTATGGATTCGCGACGACCAAAAAACGCCTCCGACGGCAGGCATGCTAGATTGATAGGTGGAATACCATCAGGTAGCCGGTGCTTGGACCGGCTTCTTATGAGGCTGACCTTGCCGTCGTCGAGTTTCTTGAGGGCGTTGTAAAGTCTGACCATCTTCGAGCGCATGCCGCCTAGCGTCAGCAGTACCAGCAGGGTGGAGTGCGTAAACTTTTCGATCTCCAGTCCCACTTCGTCCATGAGATAGCGGTGAATTTCCTGGTTCGAATATTCCAGCGCTGATATGTCGATAAGGATCTTCAAGGGGTCGTGCCCCATGTTATTCGACTCGAAGTGGCTGAACATCTTCGCGAAATCTTCAGGCCCGAGAATGCGGATACGCTTGAAGCGGCTAACCTGCTGTTTGAGCTCCTCAACGTTGCGCAGCAGCGTATTGAGGATCTTGTAGCCCTCCATCTCAAGCTGTTTACGACAGACATCGAGCGAAGCAATCAGCTGATACTTCGGTGAGGTACTGACATAGATGTTGTAGATTTCCTTGAAGTAGTCCTGGTCGAACTCTGGGTCATTTATATGGATGTATGAGGCTTGCGAGAAGGCTGAGACGACCTTGTGGGCCGAATGGGTAACGTAGTCGGCGCCAGAATTGATGGCTGAGTAATGTCTGAAGCGCGGGTGGAACGAGGCGTAGGCGAACCAGGCTTCATCGATGAAGACCTTGATGTTGTGCGCATGGGCTTTCTGCACCACCTGTTCCAGATCGATCAATAGGCCGTCGTAGGTGCAGCCGGTGAGCACCAGCAGTTTGGCGTCGGGATTTTCATCGATAGCCGCGCTGATGTTTTCCAGTGAAGGGGGCGCAAAGATACCGTACTGCGGGTTCAGTATACTATCGAGATAGATCGGCATGGCGTATGACTGAACGACGCCATAGTGGACGGACTTGTGACAATTTCGATCGATGATAGCCTTGTCGCCAGGCCTGAGCAGAGTCTGCAGAACGATCTTGTTCGACGTGCTCGATCCATTGGTCACGAAGTAGGACTTGCGAACATCGAAGGTGTAGGCCACGGCTTCCTGCGCACGACGGATAGCGTTGGTGCTATCGGAAAGCGAGCCCAGGGAATCGACTGAGACAGAGAGGTCGCTCACGAATACGTTGCGACCGAAGAAGTCGTAGAAGTCCTTGATGTAGGACGAATTACGAAAACTCGCGCCACCGCTGTGTCCCGGCGTATGCCAGGAGTCATTGGCCTCGACTACATATTTCCGGTATGCGGTCCAGAACGGCGTGTCACAGCGATCGTCATAGTCGTTGATGATGTAGCCGAGGATCGACTCAGGATCCGATATGATGTCGTTGCGATAGAAGAAGGATTCCATGGCCCGCGTGTCGTTGACGATCTCGAGGCCTCTTTCGGCATCACCAAGCACATACACCGGAAGTTCATGACGAATATGCTTGATCGCATCGATCACGACCGCATTGTTGTCGACCTTGCCGCTGCGATCGACATCGATCTCTCTCCAGTTGGTACTGACGTCCCAGCTGAATACGACGGCCTGGATGTCGCCATCGTTCCTGACCGCCTCGAGCGCGCTCCTGACGTTGTCAGCCTCAAGCACCACGATGTCGATATCCTGCCGTTCGAAGGTGACGATGGTCTTGGTGATGTTCTCGACAATCTGGCTGAGCAGCGCAGCGTCATCTTCTATTATCAGTATCTTGAGCGTAGGGCGCATCTTCTCTCCGTGCCGTGGTCATACGTTTTGTGCAGAGTGTAGTGGCGAGGGCGACGTCTGTCAGCCGAAGACGTGTCAAACGCGCTGGCTGCTTCTAACGTACCAGTGTCTGCTCTATTCTTTTCGCCAACCAGAGACTTCGTTATGTTTACGTCAGTTTTACTCAGGCAATGCACTTTCATTTGCCTGCTCGCCGCAATGCCTGTGGTTGCGGAGTCTGCTCCAGCAGGCAAAACATGCCTCGATACCGAAGGTACCGATGAAATCGTGCGGCAGGTCAATGAGCTGCGTGCCAGCAACGGTCTCGGAAAGGTTTCAGTATCACCGGCCCTGACGACAGCTGCAGAAGTTCACAGCCGCTCCATGCGTGAGCGGAGTGAAATGACGCATGCAGGCCCTGATGGTACGCGTGTTTCAGACCGGGTGAAGAAACAGGGCTATCGCTATAGGGTGGTGGCAGAGAACGTCGCAGCCGGACAGGAGAGCGTCGATGCTGTGATGACAGCGTGGAAGAATAGTCCCTCGCATCTCAAGAACATACTCAGGCCGCGGATAGTCGAAATTGGTGTCGCCTGCTTCAGCGAAAATGTCACCGACTACGGCACCTGGTGGACCATGGTGCTGGCAGCGCCTCTGGAGGAAAGGTGATATGAACGGTTCTGGTACAAACCTGCCTGATGACAGCCCGTTTCGAAACCAAGGCCTGGCACTGCAGGACGTGCAACTGATCATCTTCGATCTTGACGGCACGCTAGTCGATTCCGTGCCCGACATTGCCGTCAGCGCGGATATCATGCTGCAGCATATGGGCTTGCCACCTTGCGGTGAGGGCGTGGTTCGCCATGCCATAGGCAACGGCATCGACAGACTGGTGAAGCGTCTCCTCACAGGAGAGGTCGACGGTGAGCCCGAAGCGGCAAGCTTTCAGAAGGCACTGCAGTTATTTCGGGCCGCGTATGCAGAGCACCTCTGCGAGCAGTCCCGCCTGTACCCCGGTGTAGAGGATACCCTCAAGGTTCTACACGAGTCGGGTTTCAACCTGGCCTGCGTCACGAATAAGGCCGAAGCGTTCACCTTGCCTCTACTCGAGGCGCTAGGCATCCGGCAGCTGTTCGACGTGGTGGTCTCGGGCGATTCGCTGGCCACGAAAAAGCCCGACCCGATGGTTCTTTTTCATGCTGCTGCGCATGTCAATGTTCCGATTGGCAGAAGCGTCATGGTCGGTGATTCGAAGCACGATATCGCGGCTGCGAAAAACGCTGGTATGACAAGTATTGCTGTGCCATATGGCTACAATCATGGCGAGGATATTCAACTGTCGGATCCAGATGTGCTCGTGCAGAGTCTCAACGAACTACCAGCGCTGCTCCGTGGATGAGCCCTTGAGTGTAGCGGTCGATAGAGCCTGGTATGTGTATATGCTGAGGTGTGCCGATGGCACGTTCTACACTGGCATCACCACAGACTGGCAGCGACGTGAATCGGAGCATAACGAGTCAGACCGGCTCGGCGCGAGATACACCCGCTCGAGGCGTCCGGTGCAACTTGTCTGGCTGGAGTTGCAGCCAGACCGCGCTGCAGCCTGTAAACGGGAGTATGCAGTCAAGCGCTGGACCAGGGCCGCAAAGCTCAAGGCTGTTTCTGACTACACGCACTCCTGATACCTAACTGAGGGTCGGCTGGCCCTGCAGGGTTTCCCTCATGCCTAGCCAGGCGTGTATGCACACCGCGCCCAGTATGAAAATTCCGCCAAACAGGGTAAGTGGTGGGATAATCTCGCCCAGCACCAGCCAGACCCAGACTGGCCCGAGTACGGTCTCTATGAGGAGAAAAAGGCTCACTTCCGGCGCAGGAATATACCGGGTGGCCGTCAACGCGCAAATCCAGGCGATCGGGATCTGCACCAGACCCATCACCATGAGCCAGCCGAGGCTCTCAGCTTCAGTGCCAAGAGGATTTGCAAAGGGCAGGGCGAGTAGGCCGGCGACCGCCCCGCTTAATGCCAGAATGGGAATGAGTGGCAGGGCCGCATACTTCCTGAGCAATGTCAGCGTCAGCCCGGTGATCAATGCAATCAGCAGGGCCAAAAAGCTGCCGACTACATCATGGAGACCGTCACCGAAACCCGCCGCACCAGCAAAGACCACCACGATGCCCGTGGTCGCCGCCAGCATCGCAATGACCGTGCGCAGGCGAATCCGCTCGCCCAGGATGAACCAGGAGAAAAGTGCGGCACAGAAGGGCGTGCAGCTGAGAATAAGTACGGTGTTGGCTACCTTGGTCAGTTTGATGGAGAACACGAAAAGAGAGGAGCCCAGTGCATACAGGGCAGCGATGACGAGTGTGGCGACCCAGAATTGCTTCAGCAGCCGGATTTGCGACAGCTGACGCGCGGCAACCAGATAAATCGTGAGTGCCAGACACACCAGCCAACCACGCCAGAAGACGATGTCCCAGGCGGCCACGTCGGCGAGTCGCACGAGCAAAGCATCGAAACTGAGAACAAACATTCCAATAGCGGCTAGCGTGACGCCTGTGCGATGGTCATCCTGTTGTAAGCCAGTCCTGGCAAAGCGATTCAAGGTTTTGCGGGGGGCGCCTGCTCTGACGCCTCCAGGCCGGGCCGGTCATAGCTGAGCGGGAAATGGATGGTGAATCTGGTGCCGTCTGCAGGCGCTGACCTGACCTGAATGCTGGCGCCGAGGGCTTCACAGAGTCTCTTCACAATGGTCAGACCTATGCCTTCTCCCGAGAACGCGCCAGCTGGTTTTCGGATTGGTTTATCCGTTTCCAGCTCGTGAGCCAATGAGGTTGGGTGAGTACAGTCGATGCCAGGACCTGAATCACTGATTTCGATGGCCCAGCGTTCCTGTTCCCGCTCAAGATACCACGCCAGGTTCACCTCACCTTCCAGCGTGTACGTGAGCGCATTGATCAGGATATTCTGCACAATCCGACGAATCTTCTCCGCGTCAGTCTCGACGATGAGCGAATGCTCGCCGGAGGTCGAAAGTTTCAGATGCTTGCCGTGCGCAACAGGCCGATACTCCTCGGCGAGTCTCGTCAGCGTCTCAGCAATATCGACCGATTTCAGCTGGGCCTGGTCTTCACCAGATTCCAGACGGGACAGATCGAGCAGGGAGTCCAGCATTGCCTTGACTGATGCCACGCCACGTTCAAGGCTTTCCAGTGCGTCACCAAACATCTTGTTCGGCTGTTCCGAAACTTTGAGAACGGCAGTGGCGCCTGCTATGGCGGACAAGCCTCCCCGCAGATCGTGTGTGGCCTCACGCAAAAGTTGCGACCGCGAATGGGTGGCCTCTTCGAACTGATCATGGATTGCCTGCAGTTCATTGGCGACACCACCGGCCTCTCGTTGGCGTAATGCCTCGAAACAGCGAACACTTTCGCTCAGGGCATTCTTGATGAAGTCTGCAAACCTGGTGAACACGAGCGCACGCGCCGCGTGATCCGCCTGATGATGCTCATGGAAAAACGCGTCAAGTTCGTTGATGAGTATCTTGTTGAGGTTACCCCAGTCGCGGATGAGTTGCCTGAGACTGAAGCCCTGCTTCCAGCGATGCTGACTGTGAAGATCAAGCACCTTGGCGTCAGGCGCGAAAAAAGCATGGTCGCCGCAGGCTATCGTTTTGGCCAAGCCCTCGATGGCATCGGGAATATCGTCAAGAAATGCTTTCCGCGAGAGCTTGGTAACGATGATGCCCAGCGCGTCGTCCTGCTTACAGGCCTCGAACCACTTCTCTATGATGACATCTAGTCGAGCATTCAGATGTGCGCCGCAGTCTTTCAGCAAGTCAGTCACGTCTTATTCCTCCTTCACCAGAATCCCCACTCTAAATGGTTCGACCCCAAGGTTCCATGCACATGTACATTTTTACAGGCTCAACTCGGTAGACGGGTTTGGCTCATGCGTGCTGGGGGCAACCCTGGCTAACTGAAAGCGCTCACACTCAAGACGCTGGCCGAGCGCTGACGACATAGAGCTTGGACAGATTGCTGGCGTCGACCCGCCCAGACACCACGGAGGCAAGCGACACCTCTTTGTCACCCTGGGTGGAAAAGGACTCCACTTTCACAGTACCAATCTGCTTGCCTGGTAGCTCGAGCAGTATACCCGATTGTGGACTCCTGACTATCTGGCCGGCAATCATCAGCTTGAACTCGTCGCCCACTGCAATGCCCTGAGACTGACCGCCTGCAAGCATGTACATGCCATCCTGTTCACCGATGAGTGGTGCACGCCAGGGCTGGTCCAGGAGATTGTTCACCAGAGGGTTGAGGAGCTGACCAAGCGCGGCGGCAATGGCCTTGTCGTCGAGTGATGCATCGTAGGCAGCCTTCTGACCGGCGCCAGTCGTATTGACCTCAGCAGACGCCTCACCACTGGCCTCTTGTGAAAAGATGATCTGGCCAGTCCTGACGTCAATCAGCCGCACGTCGACTTTGGCACGAGCTGTCTGAATCTTGTTGCGGCTGAACATGCCCACTTCACTCTCGGCCGAGCGGCCGAACTCGGAGATCGAGCCAACAATGAGATAATCAGCCCCAATCAGCTGTTGTTGGGCGCCAGGGTATCCCTTCTCTGCAGCTGCGGTCGTGAGGTCCGAACGTTCTACCATCATGAACTTGCCGGTCTGGCTGAGTCGGCGCGATAGCATTGCCATCGTCTGCTTGCCTGCCTGCTCATCATTCTGGTCGAGCGCAGAGGCATTACGATGTCGGGTTTCATCGGTGAAGCGTGCTATGGCGACCTTGCGCTTGAGCGTCCTTTCGATTTGCACAGTGGCGGGGCCGGTTTTGCTCTGCCGCGCACTGGCCTCAACGAGATCGCTGGTTTCCGGGCCTGTCATGCCAGAACAGGCGCCGAGAGTGAGACTGGCGAACAGAGTCATCGGCAAGAGAAGGTGTCTGAACATAATGGCTCTGCTGCGGCAGCATCCTGAAGAATTCGATCTTAAGCATAGCGCGTAACACGATGCCGAAGCTGGCAGGAATTCGGGGTACGGCCGGCGAATTTCAGAATTGCGGTGCAGTTCTCAACGCCGGGGTTTCGCGCGTGTGGTGGGTGGCGCATTGGCTGGATCATCAGGCCAGGGATGTTTTGGGTAGCGCCCGCGCATTTCCTTTGCCACCTCTCGGTAGCTGCCGCTCCAGAAGCCGGGAAGATCACTGGTTAGCTGCAATGGTCGTTGAGCCGGCGAAAGCAGTTCCACGAGCACAGGTGCGCCGTTTGGCAGCCTTGGGTGCTGCTTCAGTCCGAACAGCGCCTGCAGGCGCACTCGCATTACCGGTCCTCGCTCTTCACTGAAGTCGAGTGCCACGACCTGACCATTGTCCAGAGCCATTGATGCCGGCGCGATCTGGTCGACCAGAGTCCATTGTGACCAATCGAGACGCCGCTTAAGGGCCGAGGCCAGGTCGATCTGGCCTAGAGAGGCAAAGCCTGAGGCCTGATCCAGGTCAGGGCCGAGCCACTCATCCAGAACCTCAGGACTCTGCAGCAGGGCACGGTCGCTCATATCCGGCCACTGTTCAGGGTGCTGCTGATGCAGCCACTGCAGCCGGGCTCGAAGCTGTCGGGTTGCCTCGTTCCATGGTAGCTGGGCGCAATTCTCAACTGCGAGCTGACGCAGCAGCTGTTGCTTGACTTCAGAGGCAACCGCGAGCGGCCAAGGGCGCTGCATAGGCTGTGCGCTGATCACCAGCTCGCCGAGCGTCTGCTGACTTTCCACCTCCACTGTCTGACGCTGCCGATTCCAGGCGATATGCTCACGTCGCACGAATAACGGTGCTAATGCGCTTTCGAGTTGACGCTTACTGAGCGCGCACGCTAGCGCTATGGTGAGTTCTCGTGCCTGACTTTCGCCGTGACGACCGTTGCCGAGACTGCCGCCCGCCTGACCGGAGGTATCCAGCACGACCAGGTATGCGCTGCCCGCTAGACTATCCTCGTTATGAAGCCTTACACCGCGGCCATCTGCCATTCGATACCGTGTCGCACTGTTTTCGCGGAGCTGGGCCACCCGGTCTGGCCACGTCTGCGCGAGCGCTTCAGCAATCCCCTCCAGATCAGTCGATTGGGGAGCCCACTCGATGCTGGTTCTTCGCGCCAGCTGCTTAATAATCTTCTGAAGACTCTGCCAGGTGGATCGCTGGAGCACACCGAAGCTAGGTGAACGCTGCCAGAGGGCCAGTCGCAGCCGGATGTCGCTATGTGGCGCCTCACCTGGAAAACGCAGTGGATCGCCTTCGGATAGTAGTGCGGCGCAGGCCAGCGCTGCCGAAGCCAGCTCGTCATCACGATGGCTCAACAAAAGCTGGCCCAGGCGCGGATGCATGCCAAGATCGGCAAGCCGGCTACCCTGTGGCGTCAGACGACCATCAGCTTCGATGGCGCCAAGATCGTGAAGGATGCCGCGTGCGGCTTGCCACGCCACCGGTTTCGGCTGACTGGGCAAGCTGAATTCATCAAAGGCGGTCAGCCCCCATTTGGCGAGTTCGAGCGCAACTGGCACCAGATCGGAAGTGAGGATATCCGGCTCATCGAATAGGCTCATGGTGGCTTCGTCGGCCTTGCTCCATAGCCGATAGCAGACACCAGGTGCCATCCGTCCAGCTCGACCCTCTCGCTGTCGGGCAGAGGCCAGAGAGATCTTTCGGGTTTCGAGCGTATCGAGACCTCGCCGCTCGTCGTAGCGTGAGACGCGCGCCAGGCCACTGTCGACGACGATGCGGATCCCTTCGATGGTCACGCTGGTTTCAGCAATGTTGGTCGACAATACGACTTTTCGTTGACCCGCGGGCGCCGGTCGAAGCGCTGCCAGCTGCTCTGACTGTGGCAGCGACGCATGGAGGCTATGCAATACAGTCGCCGACGGCAAAGACTCAAGCAGCGTTCGTCTGACCTGATTGATCTCGCGGAAGCCGGGCAGGAAAACCAGCGCATCACCAGGATCAGCAGCCAATGCCTGCAGAATCACCTGGGAAACATGTTGACCGACAGGTATTCTCGAAGCGCTTGGCCGGTGGCGAACTTCAACCGGAAACAGGCGGCCCGCGGACTCATGGAATGGCGCCTCCAGCCATTCCGAAAACTGGCGTCCGTCCAGTGTGGCCGACATGACCAGCAGGTATAGAGGATCAGCTGACTCCCGCAGCGCCAGTTGTGACTCAACTGCAAAAGCCAGGCTCAGGTCCATTGCAACGGTGCGCTCGTGGAACTCGTCGAACAGCACCGCAGACACGCCCTCCAGCGCCGGGTCGTTCTGAATCCAGCGCAAAAAAATCCCATCGGTGACGACTTCGACCCTGGTCGCCTTCGAAACAGCGCTGTCGTGTCGCGTACGATAGCCGATTGTCTGTCCGACCGGTTCTGCGAGCATGCTTGCCATTCGGTTGGCTGCCGCAAAAGCCGCCAGACGCCGGGGCTGGATCAAAATGATGCGGCCGGGCAGCCAATTGCTATTCAGCAAGGCGATCGGGATGGCCGTGGTTTTACCTGCACCAGGCGGCGCCTGCACGACGACACGATGCTGCTGCCTGAGCGAAGCGAGTACATCGGCAAGTATGGCGTTAATGGGTAAGTGCTGGTCTGGCATGTTGGGTCTGCAAATCACTGTCGGCAAAGGGGGAACTACTGCGAGACTGGCGCCGTAGACACTTCACGATTCAAGCTACCATAGAACGCCAGGCCATACTGTCGCCAGTGGCGCCAGCACCAGCTGTAGGCGTGCGGAATAGGGAGAGCCCGTGGAAACGCAGGAGACCGCTCCGAAAGAAGCGAACAAGCCCCGAATTCTTATCACAGGTGCGAGTGGCCGAATTGGCACCGCACTCAGCAAAGTCTTCCAGAAAGAGTACCATGTTATCGGTCTGGATCGCAGCGGGCCGGGAGACGAGAAACGTCCGGCGGACCGGGTGCTTGAATGTGATTTGACCAATCCAGAGTCCATCCAGCTGGCGATGAACAAGATCATCGAGGCTCATGGAGAACATCTCGCCGCCGTCATTCACCTCGCCGCTTATTTCGATTTTACCGGAAAGAAGAGCCCGCTCTACGACGAGGTGAACGTTCAGGGGACGCGCAATCTTCTTAAGGCGCTGCAAGGTTTCAAAGTCGAAAGATTTCTTTACGCTTCGACCATGCTAGTGCATCAGCCTGCCGTGCCCGGCAAGAAGATCGACGAAACCACACCGCTCGCTCCGGGCTGGGCCTATCCCGAGTCGAAAGCTGAGACCGAGGCCGTAATCGAGCAGGAGCACGGCAACATACCTTATACCCTGCTGCGGCTCGCAGGCCTCTACGATGATGAATCGGCGGTGCCCACGCTCAGCCAGCAAATTGCGCGCATCTACGAGAAAGATCTCAAGAGCCATGTCTACTCCGGAGACCTGATGACAGGGCAGGCTTTCCTGCATCAGGAGGACATGATCGACGCCTTCATCCGGGTCATCGAGCGGCGTAACGAATTGGAGCAGAACGGCAGTATCCTGATCGGTGAAGATTCAGTGATGAGCTATCAGGCTTTGCAGAACCGAATAGGGGAACTACTGTTCGGCGAGGCGCAATGGCAGACCATGGTGGTGCCAGAGCTGATCGCAAAGCCTGGTGCCTGGTTGCAGGTCAAGGCAGAGCCAGTGGTGCCGGATGCGATCGATCAAGGCGAAAAACCTTTCATCCGTCCTTTCATGATCGAACTTGCTTCCGATCACTACGATCTCGATATCCGCAAGGCGAAGGCCCAGCTCGGCTGGGCGCCGAAGCACAAGATCTACTATGGATTGGAAGCACTGACCGAGAACCTCAAAAAGGATCCTTTCAGCTGGTACAAGCGCAACGGCATCACACCGCCGGACCGTGTCGAGACTGCAGAAGAAAAGGATCGCAATGCGGAAACACTGCGGAGTGAGTACGACAAAAAATTTCGTGCACAGCACAGGCGCAGTCTCTGGACGCATTTCATCAACATGGCGCTGGCCTGCTGGTTGATCACCGCGCCGTTTACCCTGGGGTATCAATCTTCGGCAATGACCATCAGCGATATGGCTTCGGGCGCTGGCCTGCTGCTCTTCGCCACCTTGTCGTTATCGCATCGGCTCAGTGCCTTGCGGTGGGTCAGCGCCGCAATAGGACTGTGGGTCCTGTTCGCACCGCTAGCCTTCTGGGCGCCGACAGCAGCTGCCTATATGAACGGTACCTTGGTCGGCATGCTGATTATTGGTTTTTCTGTTGCTGTGCGACCAACGCCAGGTGTTGCCAGTGTGGCTTTGATGACTGGTCCAAGTATTCCTCCAGGATGGTCCTACTCGCCGTCCGGTTGGTTCCAACGTGCACCCATAATTGGCCTGGCGGTCGTTGGCTTCCTCATATCCCGATATCTGGCTGCCTATCAGCTTGGCCATATCGACGGAATCTGGGACCCGTTCTTCGGTGGTGCGCTCGATAATGAGAAAAACGGTACCGAAGAAATAATCACTTCCCGTGTTTCTGAGGCGTGGCCGGTTCCAGATGCAGGTCTTGGTGCCTTGACCTACGCCCTCGAAATACTCACTGGCCTCATGGGATCGAACCGACGCTGGCGCACGATGCCCTGGCTGGTCATGCTGTTCGGAATAATGATCGTTCCGCTGGGCGCCATTTCGATTTTCTTTATCATCATCCAGCCCATTCTGCTTGATACCTGGTGCACGCTCTGCCTCTTGGCGGCTGCAGCGATGCTTATCCAGATCCCGTACTCTATCGATGAGCTCGTCGCCACGGGGCAGTTTTTGTGGCGCAGGAAGAAAAAAGGGCGCCCACTGCTTCGGGTCTTCTTCATGGGTGACACCGATGATGGACCAGGCGACGATATCGAAGAAGATTTCGAGCAAAGGCCTCGCCGGATACTGGCTGAAATGCTGAGTGATCTTCGCATACCCTGGAATCTCGGACTCTCCCTGCTGGTCGGGCTCTGGTTGATGCTCACACGCCTCACCATTGGACAGACCGGTGATATGGCCAACGCAGATCATCTGATCGGTGCCTTGGCAATTACTGTTGTGGTCACGGCGTTCGCCGAATGTGCCCGACCACTGAGATTCCTGCTGATTCCACTGGGCCTGGCGCTCTTCGTCACGCCATTCGTCTACGAGACCGAGATCATCGGTATGATCACCAGCTTCGTGAGCGGCGCGTTACTTATTGGCCTGAGCATCAGACGCGGTGCGATTAATGAACGATATGGTTCCTGGAATCGTCTGCTCGTTTAGCACGTCATGCCAGATATCGAATCGTTTGGCGTGCTAACCAACTTGGCCGAGCGCCGCGATAGAACAATTGGCAGAAATGGGCGTCGACTCAGCCGCCGTTGTCGTCCTCTACTGTGCTGGTCTTGGCCTGCTCTTTAGCTTGCGAGGATAGAGACTGCGCATTGCGAGGGTTCGAATCCTCAGCGTCCTTCCTGAATAGCGTTCTGAGCATCTTTACGGTGTCCAGTGGTTTGACCACCGGCCGAAGACGTCGGCTGGCATGCTCATCGGCGAGCTCTACCAGCGTTTGAAGATCCTCTGGTGTGACATCTATGAACGAATCCATTTTCTGCAGTGCTGCGGCAAAATCTTCCTCGGTCAGTGCCGCGGCTCTCTGGGCCGTACGAATAACAGGGCGAGGCTGGCGCTGCGCCAGATGGGCAGGATAGCGGCGCCACGCGAAGAAGGCGTTGAAGACAACAGCGACGGTCATGAGAATGAGGGCATTGGCAAGGACCGGCATGAGCACGAAACCGAAACCCTGCTCGGTAACGCCGGCACCACCGGTCACTGCCAGCAAGGCTGCTGCGCCGCCCGGCGGGTGCAGGCATCGAAGATAGTGCATGGCAACGATGGCGAGTCCAACCGCGATAGACAGGGCGAGGCCGCTATCGGTTATCAATTGCTGGCAGCTCACGCCGATCATAGCTGAAACTAGATAACCGCCCAGAAGGGGCCAGGGTTGCGATAATGCCCCGTGGGGCGCTGCAAACAGCAGTACTGCCGAGGCACCAATAGATGCAGTCAGCCAGATGGACTGCTCTGCCCCAGCGTAATGAGTGCCAAACAGCACGATGGCATACATACCCAGGGCCGCACCTATACCCGAAAGCAGTTTTTCCTTATGGCTGGTAGCGTTGTCTCCCAGGCCGATGAGAAGGAAGAATTCATGCCAAAACTTTTGCACTACAGACACACTGACTTCATCAATTACCAGTACAAATGATCGATTGAATAGAGCTGGCGGATTGTAGGTTGAAACCTGGATCACTGATAATGAATTTGAGCGATACTTAGTATCAATATTTTTGATGTGTACGGTGGTAGCTTGATGGACATCAACCTGGCCAAAACTTTCATCGAAGTCATGAACTCACGCAGCTTCATTCGAGCTTCGGAAAAGCTCAACGTGACCCAGACTACTGTCACGACAAGGATTCAGAACCTGGAAGAGCAACTGGGGGTGCCACTTTTTATCAGGAACCGCTCAGGTGCTTCACTGACGCCGGAGGGTGAACGATTCGCCCCTTATGCCAATTCTCTGGTCCAGACCTGGGCCAGGGCGCGCAACGACCTGCGCAATCCGCAAGGGGATCAGGTCTGTCTTCGATTGGGTGGTGAAACCAGCGTGTGGAATCCGCTGCTACTGAGCTGGCTGCTCTGGATCAGGCAGAACGAGTCGGCGATCATCTTCGATGCCCGGGTCGACACCTCGGCGAACCTGACCAGCGACCTCGAGCACGGCGTACTTGACGCGATCATCGTTCACCGCCCCGTATACCACCCGGGCCTCGTGGTGGAGCAGATACTGGAAGAGAAGCTGATCCATGTTCAGTCAAGTGAGCGGTCGGAACCTGACATCTTCGTGCAGTGGGGTGATGAGAATTCGGGTGATTTCAATGCTGGTCTTCCGCGTCCAAAGAAAAACGCCTACGGCTTCAATCTGGGCTTGTTAGCGCTGCACACCATGTTGGCGAGTGGCGGGAACGGATGGTTCAGGACGAGAGTCGTGGATCAGTACCTGCGTGCGGGCAGCTTGATTAAAGTGCCCGGGTCACCGGAGTTCACCTATCCACTTTTCGTCAATCACAGGCTGGATATGGGTTCGCCCGAGCTTGATGCCATTCTGTCCGGCCTCCGACAGGTCGTCGCAGAAGATCCGGCCTGGATCGTCTAATGGGTTGAACTCCGGTAAGGTTACGTCATCAATCACTGCAAAAGGCGCCAGGTATGACAGCACCCTCGAACAAGACACAATCTGCGGCAGACGCGCTCGTTCAGGCCCACCGTACTGCTCGGCAACTCGACGTAGAACCCTTCAGGCTCAGCGGTGAAGACGAAGCCTACCAGGTACAGGCGCTAGTCGCGGATGAGCTCGGTTTGCAAGCTGGCTGGAAGCTTGGTTTGAATGCGGAAGGCCGGGTGGTTTACGCGCCTTTGTATGCCGAGCGAACTCATCGCTCGCCAGCTACCTTGAGCAGGCAAGAGTTCAATCGCTTTCTGCTGGAGAGTGAACTGGCAATCAGCTTCCGCCAGCCACTTCCTCCACGCGCTGAACCCTATAGTCTCGCGGAAGTCCAGGCGGCAGCCGGCTTTATTCATTCCGCATTCGAGATTGTTGATACACGCTTCGCAGCCTGGCCGGATGTCGAGCCACTCTGGCTGCTGGCGGATGGTCTGAGCCATGGCAGTTTTATTCTGGGTCAGGGCGTTGAGCTGAAGGATCCGCAGATGCTCACACACGCCGCTTATGAGCTGGTAGTGAACGGCGAGCTTGCTCAGAAGGATGAACGAGCTCATCCACAGCCAGATCCGTGGGACTCGATCCTGCAACTGGCCAATCATCTCAGGGCGCAGGAACTGGGAATAGGCGAGGGTGACGTCATTACCACAGGTTCATTTTCCGGTGTGACGCCTCTCGAGCCGCATCAGTGGGCGGAAGTGCGTTTCGCAGGCATCGGAGGCTGTAGGCTCAACCTGGTCGAATGCGAAGGCCTGCCAGATAAGCGAAAAGTTAGCCCTTCCTGATGCAAACAGGCGTACTGTCTCTTATATGGTCTGGTGCTACCTGCAGCGTCAGACGCGCAGGCAAAGGTAAAGAATGACCTCAATTCGTGTTCGCTATCAAACTGTTGAATTCGGTGATGTCGACATCCATATCCGTTCTCTGCGCGATAGTCAGCAATTTTACGATGCTGAAGGCATTGCCGAAAAACTTGGCATTTCATCAGCCAGCTGGCCGATTTTCGGCATTGTCTGGGGGTCCGGGGAGGTGCTAGCCAGATATCTCTACGACATTGATATCGCGGGCAGGCGTGTGCTGGAGGTTGGCTGTGGTATAGGCCTGGCGAGCCTGTTGCTGAACCATCGGGGCGCCGATATCACTGCGACTGATTATCACCCAGAGGCAGGCAATTTTCTGGCAGAGAATGCCAGGCTGAATGGCGACAGGGATATTCCCTTTCTCCGCACAGGCTGGGCCGATGATGATGGCGCGCTCGGGCTTTTCGATCTTATCGTCGGTAGTGATCTGCTCTACGAGGCCGAGCATGTCGATCTGCTGTCGAAATTCATCGACCGTCACGCGAGGCCTCGTTGCGAAGTCATCATCGTCGATCCTGGACGAGGCAATCATGCGCGCTTCAGCAAGCGAATGGTGGCTTTGGGTTATGTTCATACCCAGGCGCTATCCGTCCATGGTGCGGCACTCAATCCGCCACTACGGGCACAGGTGCTTCGTTATATCCGCAGCTCTCCTCAAGAGGTGTATTGACTACGCAAGCCTGTCATGGCGTAGTGGGCATCTAACAATCGCAACTACACTGACAGCCGAAGATGACCTCGATGAAACTGGAATCAATTGCACTGCATCACGGATACAAGTCTGAAGCGACTACGCGCGCAGCCGCAGTCCCTATTTATCAGACAACCTCCTACACCTTTGATGACACCCAGCACGGCGCCGATCTGTTCGATCTGAAAGTTGCCGGCAATATCTATACGCGAATCATGAATCCGACCAATGCAGTGCTCGAAGAGCGCATTGCAGCAATGGAAGGTGGCATAGGGGCGCTAGCCCTCGCTTCAGGTATGGCAGCAATCACCTATGCCATCCAGTGTTTATGTGAAGTCGGCACTAACATCGTTAGTACAAGCCAGCTTTATGGCGGAACCTATAATCTGTTCGCCCACTCTTTCCCACGTCAGGGCATTGAAGTGCGTATGGTGTCAGCGGACGACTTCGATGGTTTCGAGCGCGCCATCGATGAGAACACAAGAGCAGTGTTCTGCGAGTCAATTGGTAACCCGGCAGGTAATGTCGTCGACATCGAACGGCTGGCGAAAATTGCTCATGCCGCTGGTGTGCCGCTGATTGTCGATAATACGGTGGCCACACCATATCTTTGCCGCGTCTTCGATCACGGTGCCGATATCGCGGTCCATTCCTTGACGAAGTATATCGGGGGGCACGGTACTTCGGTGGGGGGCGCGATTGTCGACTCTGGCCGCTTCGACTGGACCAGAGACAAGAAGCGCTTTGCGGTGTTCAATGAACCGGACCCTTCATATCACGGCGTCGTCTACACCGAAGCCCTGGGAGAAGCCGCTTTTATTGGCCGATGTCGCGTCGTGCCGCTGCGAAATACAGGTGCTGCCTTATCGCCAATGAACGCATTTCAGATACTTCAGGGCCTGGAGACGCTTGGCCTGCGCATGGATCGTCACTGCGAGAATGCCGAAAAGCTGGCCAGCTATCTGCAGAAGCATGACAAGGTCGAGTGGGTGAATTATGCAGCCCTGGCAGACAGCCCATATTTCGAAACCTGCCGGAAAATCACGGGTGGACGAGCATCCGGTATCCTCAGTTTTGGGATCAAGGGTGGTCAGGCCGCTGGCGCACAGTTCATTGATGCCCTGCAGATGATTCTGCGACTGGTCAACATAGGTGACGCCAAGTCTCTGGCCTGCCATCCGGCATCGACCACTCACCGTCAGCTCAATGATGAAGAGCTGGCGAAGGCAGGCGTTTCGCGCGATCTTGTTCGAATTTCAGTAGGCATTGAACACATTGACGACATCATTGCAGACGTGGCACAAGCATTGGAGGCAATAGCATGATCAGCGCAATGGAAGCGCTTGCAAGACTGCAGGAAGGCAATCGGAGATTTGCAGCAGGCGAGGGTGGTAATGGCAGCTCCGATGCGGAGCGACGGAATCAACTGGTCTCTGGTCAGGAGCCGTTTGCAATCATACTCGGTTGCTCGGACTCGCGCGCACCTGCCGAGATCCTTTTCGACCAGGGGCTTGGCGATCTATTCGTGATTCGTGTCGCAGGTAACATCGTGGCGCCTTCACTGGTCGCCAGTATCGAGTTTGCGGCAGAGCGGTTCGGTACCCGTCTCGTCGTGGTGCTCGGCCATTCCAGCTGCGGAGCTGTTCAGGCCACAATTGAGGAGTTGAAGCGACCACCGGAAGAGCGTTCGCCGAACATGCGCTCAATTGTCGGACGTATCCGGCCTTCTGTTGAAACGCTACTGCAGACCGACCTCGAAAAAAGCCCGGAGAAACTGATGCACCATGCTGTGCGCGCGAATATCCGCTCTTCCGCCCATCAATTGCGTAACGGCTCTCAGGTACTGGAGCAACTGACCGAGCAGGATGGGCTGCTGGTTGTGGGCGCAGAGTATTCTCTTGAAACCGGACTCGTGGACTTTTTTGACGGTCTGCCGAGCAAGACAAGGCGATAGTCTCTTCTGAACGGCGCTCTGCAGGTCTTCGTTAGCTGCACTTGAAATCCTGCAGATCGTTGACACTATATGATGAATGATTTTTACGCCCGTGGAGACGTTGATGATGAAGCCAATTAAGGTCCTGATGCTATCCCTGCTGCTTGGGGCAGGTGCTGCAAATGCTGCTGGCGCCGACTCCGAAGTCGTGGAGGTTTACAAGACTCCGTGGTGCGGCTGCTGCACCGCCTGGGTCGATCATCTGGAGGCCAATGGCTTCGAAGTCAAGGTTCACAAGATCGAGGACCTTGCCCCCATCAAGCAAAAACTTGGCGTGCCATCTTCACTGCAGAGCTGCCATACGGCAGAGGTAGGCGGATACACCTTTGAGGGTCATGTGCCGGCGGAAGATATGCAACGGGTTCTGAAGGCAAAACCTGATGTACAGGGACTTGCGGTTCCGGGTATGCCCATAGGATCGCCTGGCATGGAAACGGGTGGGGAGCCTGACAGATACGATGTGATACAGTTTGGCCAAAAGGGGCAGTCTGTCTACTCGAGCCATGTGGGATTGCGTGAGCCGCCGTCCGGGAAACATTGAAAAGAATGGCCTTGCGGCTAGCGAAGCCGCCGCCGCACTCCGCCCGGTGCCAAAGTTCGCTCCCACTCCGGAGTAAGCGGAATAACAGAAAAGTTAAGCGGCGTTCAGTTCTGTTTCAGCTTGGCCTGTTTAAATGAGTCTGTAAGCAAGAGAAACCCAGAGGACTCAACCATGAACATGATTATCAAGACACTTGCGATTACCTTGACGTTAACTGCAGCGGGAATGGCTTCAGCAGGTACCGGACTGGCCGATCGAATCAATGAAGCGCGGACGTATCCCTTCAAGACCGCTGGCGATGCTTTCTTGGCCAGTGAATCACACCGCAAGGTTGTTCAGTTGGTGAAGGAGATTCACAAGATCGATCCAAATTCGGTTGATCAGGCAAAGCGCGACGAGTTGCATGAGCAACTTCACAGAGAGCTCGAGTTGCACGCTGTTCGCTAGTCGAACAAGACTGTGCATGTCTGCCCTAATGGCCACGGATGGCCATCGTTGGATTACTCTCAGCCATCGTGAGCTCGACCCGCACACATAGGCCGCCAAGTCTGGCCGATGCTGAAATGTCCATCACACCCCCATAGTCATTGACAAGCTCTCTTACGATAGCGAGCCCAAGTCCGTGGCCTTCGCGCTGATCATCGATACGGAAGCCACGATTACCCAGAAGTGAGCGTTGATCTTCAGGTACGCCAGGCCCGTCATCCTCCACCTGAATGCAGAATTGGCGGCGCGAGCCTTTCAGGGTGACAACGACGACGGAACTCGCCCACTTCCCGGCATTGTCCACCAGGTTTCCCAAAAGCTCATTGAAATCCTGCTCTTCGATAGGCCAACGGTCACTGGGGCCGAAACCACTCTCTAACTCAAAACGCTTCTGCGGGTACAGGCGCCCAAGCATCCACAGCAAGTTGCGAGCCTGGCTCGATAAACTGGCCGTCTTACCGGCCTGTGGACCTGATAGGCGATTTCGGCGCAGCTCGGCGTCCAGTTGTCGATGCAGTGTTCGCAGCCGATCAGTCATCTGCTGACGCAGCGCCTGATCGATTTCAATAGTCGGGTCCTCGAGGATCTGCGTCAGGGCTGTAACCGGGGTCTTGATGCTATGCGAAAGATTGCCCAGCGCCTCTCTGGACTTCCGTACTTGTTTGTCTAGCGTATCGAGCAAACTGTTGAGCTGCCTGACGAGGCCAAGAAACTCAACCGGCGTAGCCTGGTCGAAACGACTGATCCGCCCAGCCTGCAGGTCAGCCAGACTGTGGCGAAGCGCCTTCAGTGGACGCAGTGAAAGATGAATCGCCGCAATAATGAGCACAACGAGCATGCACAGCAGGACAACGGAAACCACGCCGACCCAGAGGTGAAGTCTGGCCTCATCACTTTCGAGCTGTTCGAGGTCCTCTGCAACAACGACCACACCCGGCTGACCTTTGATACGGAACGGTTGTTGAACCGCGTAGAGGCGCCTCTGGTCGACGACGATGAACAGTTTCTCAGATGTGGTGGGCAACTGAAGGGGCTCCAGGGTTGCAGCGAGATCCTGCGGATTTGACCAACTCTGCAAGCCTATCCTGATCGCCACCATATGGTGAAAGGCTTTTGCAAAAAACGTATCATTCTCGAACCAGCTGTCCAGATCGGGATACTCTTCCTCGATCCTGCTCACAATATAGTCGGCCTCCTGCTGTAGCCGATCGCTGAGAAAGTTCTTGAGCATGGCATCCATGAGCGCGCCATGAACGACCCAGGCGATCAGCATCAATACGGTAGCGAATGGGAGCAACCAGAGCAGGAGTGTACTTCTGATCGAACGGCGGGCCCTAGTCATCAGGTTTGAAGCAGTAGCCCTGGCCGCGCATGGTCAGAATAGAGGACTTGCCGACTATGGCGCGGAGCCGATGAACATAGGCTTCGATGGTATTCGCACTTGCTTCCGTATCAAGATCATAGAGCTGTTCCAGAAGCTCATGCTTGGAAATGACCCAGCCTGGTCGACTCATGAGGGCCCTCAGCAGACGAAACTCTGTTGCGGTGAGGACTTGCCAACCGTCGGTCGTCTGGACCTGCTGTCTGTCACCGTCGAGTATGAATTTGCCGGCACTGAGTCGGTTCTCCGCGCGACCCTCACTACGGCGAACGAGGGCGTGAAGTCTGGCCAGAAGTTCTTCTATATGAAAAGGCTTCGCCAGATAGTCGTCAGCGCCTGCTTTCAGACCATTGACCTTGTCTTGCCAGTCGCCTCGGGCAGTGAGAAGCAGAACAGGCAACCGCTTGCCAGCTTCGCGCCATCGGCGAAGAACATCGAGACCATTGCCATCCGGCAAGCCTATATCGACGACGGCGACTTTGTAATCTTCCTGCAGGCCGAGCTGAAGCGCGCTTTGCGCGGACCCAACCTGATCAACTACGAAGCCGCCAGCCATGAGATTTCTGCAGGTAGTTCGTGCCAGCATCAAGTCATCTTCGACCAGTAGTAATCTCATTATGGATGACCAGTCAGATTGCGAAAGTGGCGGGTTCTGCGCCAGCTGAGCAGAATGCCTTACCAACCTTAAACGAAACTGAATTCTATGACTTTACGCCGCTGTTAAGGAAAAATGAAATCACTTCGGCTTTCGGGAATTTAAGCGAATTTACTTTGCACTGCAGGCGGGAGTCTGCTAAAAATTGATGATGAATCGTAGCGCAGCAAAGTTCTGGTTGGTACTCACATTGGTATTTCTGATGCCGATGCAGGTCTTTGCGGCCGGAATTCAGTGTCATACCGGTACGCAGCAGTCATCGAACATTGCTGGTTCACCGCATGCGCATACTGGCTCGGCAGACCACCTTTCCAATATCGATTCTGCTGAGCTAGCCGACGACTCACATGCCCAAGGGGCACATGAGAAGAGTGTTCAGAAGCAGGCCCAGTGCATGCACTGCTCTCCATGCTGCGCGGGTTCCATTCTGATGCTCGATTCCGGATCAGATCTTTTCGAAGCCCGAGCGGTTCACGTCGGCTCTGATCCAACTTCGCTTTACGTGTATTCATTACTCCCTGCGCTTGATCGCCCCCCTCGAACTACCTCCATTTCCTGAGTCTTGTCAAACGTAGATCCTCGGCTGGATTTTGATTGCCCTGCCGATATCTGAAGACGAAGTAATGTGAGGACCTCATGTCTTTCAAATTTCATACCCGTATTGTCTACGGTTTATGTTTGCTTGGCCTTGGCGCCGCCGGGACAGTCTATGCCGAAGAGTCTTCCGTCGATTCTGAGGACAGCTGTGTCTGCGAAAGCTCTGCACACGAGGGCGTATCTGCGCACAAGAGCGTAGCAGTCATCGACAACTGGAAGCCCGTCTTCGCTGACTACGAAGCTTTCAATGAACAGCCAGTGTTGTCTTGGGAGCGACTCAACGAGCGCGTCGGAGAAATTGGGGGCTGGCGCGTTTACGCGATGGAGCCCTATGAAGACGATGAAGAGATGTCTTCTGAAGAGATGCCTTCAGATGGAGGTGATCACCAATGAATACGCTCAGACCACTCCGTCCTGCGCTGCTACTTGCCATAGTCATTGCCAGTGGTTGCGCCTCGGTCGATATTTCTGAATCAGTCAAGCAGACCAATGACCGCGCGAGCGCTTTCACTGGTGGTGAGCTGCAACTTGGCACAACAGACGAACAGCGATCAGACATGCAGGCCGCTGCAACTGAACTGCTGACGCAGCCCCTTGGCGAAGCTGAGGCAGTTCGAGTTGCCCTGTTGAACAGTCCGCGTATGCAGTTGCTCGTTGCCCGGTACTGGGCAAACGCCGCAGCCATTGCCGATGAAGGCCGCATACCGAACCCTGTTTTTGCCTTTGAGCGCATCGAGGTCGGTGATGAGCTCGAAATCACCCGCGCATTGTCGATTGGACTGATCGATATCCTCACTTATCCACAACGCTACGACCGTGCCCAACAGGCCCTGGCAGCTGCTCAGCTTGGATTGACTTCGACAGTGATCGGAGAAGTCACTGCTGTTCGTCAGGCATGGGTACAGGCCGTGGGTGCGCGTGAGCGTCTCGGGTATGCCGAGCAGGTGTACCAAAGCGGTGAGGCAAGTGCCGAACTGGCCCAGCGTATGAAAGCCGCCGGTAACTTCAGTGAACTGGCGCGAGCCCGTCAGCAGGTGTTTTATTCTGATGCTGCGACGTCGCTGGCAAACGCCCGGCATGAGGCACTGCGTGCCCGCGAATCACTGGTGCAAGTCCTGGGTCTTACAGAAAAGCAGTATGGCGCTCTGAAATTACCAGACAGGCTACCGAAAGTACCTGACGCGCCGGTCAATGCCGAGGCCATAGGCACCATGGCGGTCGAAGAACGGCTTGATGTGCAAATGGCTAAAGCGGAGTTTGAAGCCGCCGCAGAAGCCCAAGGCTTCACACTATTGACCAGCTTTACCGACATCGAAGTGGGGGCCATTCGTGAGACTGCCTTCGGAGACGAAGGGCGCGAGTCCGCCTGGGGCTACGAGTTCGAATTGACCCTGCCGCTGTTCAACTGGGGCGGGATGGCCAGGGAAGCCATGAACGCCAGGACACTGGCTGCGGCAAATAATCTCGAGCTCACGCTGCGTAAGGTCAGCTCCGAACTTCGAGAGCAGTATTCGACCTATCGCAGCGCTTACGATATCGCGCTGCACTACCGCACCAATGTGATTCCGCTGCGACAGAAAATCATGGATGAATCAGTGCTGCGCTATAACGGCATGATTATCGGTGTCTTCGAATTATTGGCAGATTACCGAAGTCACGTCGCCGCGGTGGTTTCGGCAATCAATGCGAATCAGGCCTTCTGGATGGCCGAGGCGGGCCTGAAGTCGGCGCGCGCTGGCGTATCCATGGGTGCCGCTTCATCTTTTTCCGATCAACCCAATGCTCCCGGAGGTGACGATGAAGGTCACTGATCAGCGTCAACTGGCCGCCGCAGCGGCACAACGACGAGACTTTCTGAAATTTGCCAGCATGACTGGCGGTATGGTCGCTGCTGCAGGCGTCAGCAGGGTAGCCATGTCGGCATTGCCTGAGCCTGTGATTCAGACCAGTACCGATACCATGCCACCGCTCGTTCCTGAAACAGGACGCCCTTACAATCCGGTCGTCACGCTCAATAGCTGGACACTGCCCTGGCGCATGAAGAACGGCGTGAAGGAATTTCACCTTGTCGCCGAGCCCGTGGTACGTGAAATGACGCCCGGTTTCAAGGCGCATCTCTGGGGGTACAACGGCCAGTCGCCAGGTCCAACCATCGAAGTAGTTGAAGGCGACCGGGTGCGCATCTTTGTGACGAATCGTCTGCCGGAGCATACCAGTGTGCATTGGCACGGCCAGCGTCTGCCAAACGGTATGGATGGGGTGACAGGGCTGACGCAGCCAGCCATTCCCGCCGGCAAGACCTTTGTCTATGAATTCATGGCCAGACGGCCTGGTACCTTCATGTACCACCCACACGCCGACGAAATGACACAGATGGCCATGGGCATGATGGGCTTCTGGGTAACCCATCCAAAGGGCAAGCATCCGCTCATCGATCCGGTCGATCGAGACTTCTGCATCATGCTCAATGCCTATGACATCGATCCTGGCAGTTATACGCCGAAGATCATGACCATGCTCGACTTCAATCTGTGGTCGTGGAACAGCCGAATCTTTCCGGGAATCGATTCACTCAACGTGCGTCATAACGACCGGGTGCGCATCCGTGTCGGTAACCTCACCATGACCAATCACCCCATGCATCTGCACGGTCATGAATTCGAGGTCACTGGCACCGATGGCGGGCCAACCCCGAAGGGCTCGCGCTGGCCCGAAGTCACTGCCGACGTAGCCGTCGGGCAGATGCGGCAGATCGAATTCCTGGCCGATGAGGAAGGCGATTGGGCGTTTCATTGCCACAAGAGCCATCACACCATGAACGCCATGGGCCACGATGTGCCTACGCTTATTGGTGTCGATCATACCGGCCTGACGAAAAAGATTACCCAGCTGATTCCGGATTATATGGTCATGGGTGAGCGCGGCATGGCGGATATGGCTGAGATGGATATGCCGATTCCAGAAAATACTGCGCGGATGATGACCGGGGAAGGCCAGTTCGGCTCTGTGGAGATGGGCGGCATGTTCAGCATGGTCAAGGTTCGCAAGAATCAGCCGAGAGGCGATTACAGCGATCCAGGCTTTTACGATCATCCTAAAGGTACGGTGGCCTACGAGTTTGAGGGGGAGGTGCCTGTGGCTAGTCGGTCAAACGACGCAGGTGCATCTGCGATGAGCCCCGTCCAGAAACCGTCAAAAGACATTGAGGTCAAGGTACGAAAACCGGGTGCAGATGCAGGTAGCCATGAACACTAAAAGTAAACCAATGTTGTGAAAAGGGAGTAAGTCATGTTTAAAAGTATGATTGGTCAATTGAAGTGCGCGGCGCCGCTTTTTTTGGTGTTAGGAAGCTCATTGGTGGCGGCCCACGGCGACAAGCATAAGGCTGAAGCCAGTGGACCTGTTGACAAGACCCAGCAGATCTGGGGTGTGGCTGCTGATGCGGGCAAGAGCGACAAGACGATCACAATGGCGCTGTCCGATAACATGCGTTTCTCGCCATCCAAGGTCACTGTCCAGGAAGGAGATACAGTGACTTTCAAACTCAAGAACGACGGCGCCATCATGCACGAATTCGTGCTCGGCACCAAAGAGACTCTCGAGGAGCATGCTGCGCTGATGGTGAAATTTCCAGGCATGGAGCACAGCGAACCTTATATGGCTCACGTACCCCCGGGAGAAACTCGAGAGGTAAACTGGACCTTCAACAAGCCTGGTGAATTCGATTTCGCCTGTTTGATCGCAGGCCATTATCAGGCCGGCATGGTTGGAACAGTCACTGTCGAAGTTAAATAAATAAATCATTCATTCAGATCGATTCAACGAAAGGACATCAGCAATGACTATCAAGCATTTTGTATTGGCAAGCGCAATTCTGACAGTTTCACTGGCTAACACTTTTGCAGTCGCCGATTCCGGTCACGGCCATGACAAAGCCATGAAGAAGGAAGGCGGTATGATGATGGAAGACGGCAAGATGATGGAAGGCGACATGGGCAAAATGGACGGCATGATGAAAGACAAGCATGCCGACGCCATGACCAAGGGAACCCTCCGCAAGGTGGATGCCGAAGCTCGAACCCTCACCATCAAGCACGGCCCTATCAAGAACCTGGGTATGCCGCCAATGACCATGGTTTTTCAGACTGAAGACAGTGTCGATCTGAGCGAGCTGGAAGTTGGCGACAAGGTGGAGTTCAAGGTCGTCGACAAGAGCGGCAAGATGACGGTAACTGAAATCAAAGCAGCAAACTGAGGATAGGAGGGTACCAACAGTGAATCGACGATCATCGCTCGCAGACCCTCATCGCCGGGAGCTGCTCAGAATGGCGGGGGCTGGTTTTTTTCTCACCGGCATCAACAGCGTTCTGCCTTTGCCTGCCTGGGCTGCCACTGCTGCGCAGGGGCTGGCCACACATGAGATCAAGGATAGGTATGATCTCACGGTGGGCTATGCGCCGCTCACGATTGACGGCCGGCAGTCCAGGGCTACTGCCATTAACGGCACTGTGCCAGCGCCGTTAATCAGACTGCGGGAGGGTGACTTCATCAATCTCAATGTGACCAATGAGCTCGATGATGACAGCTCGATTCACTGGCATGGCATTCTCGTGCCCTTCCCAATGGATGGGGTGCCCGGCATCAACTTCAAAGGTATTCCTCCCGGGGATACCTATCACTACAAGTACCGTCTCAAGCAGGCAGGAACCTATTGGTATCACAGCCACAGCCGGTTCCAGGAACAGACCGGCATGTATGGTCCTCTGATCATCGAGCCCAGAGAGCCGGAGCCGTTCAAGTATCAGCGTGACCACGTAGTCGTGCTCTCCGACTGGGCTTTCGAGGATCCTGAAACTATCTTCCGCAACATCAATCTTGCTGGCGATTACTACAATTTTCAGCGCCGTACAGTAGGCGACTTCTTCGACGAAGTCAGCCGCAAAGGCCTGGGCGACGCAATTGCAGACCGCGCGGCCTGGGGCAAGATGCGCATGATGCCTGTCGATCTGGCGGATGTGACGGGTCATGCTTACACCTATCTCATGAACGGCAACTCGCCCGATATGAACTGGACTGGTCTGTTCGAGCCCGGAGAGACAATTCGCCTCCGATTCATCAACGCCTCCGCGATGAGCACCTTTGATGTGCGGATCCCGGGACTCGACATGACTGTGGTCATGGTCGACGGTAAGCCAGTCAAGCCAGTCGAGTTTCATGAGTTCAGAATTGGTGTGGCCGAGACCTACGATGTGCTCGTCCGTCCAACCGCCGAACAGGCATTCACCATCTTCGCTGAGTCACTCGATCGTAGTGGCTTCGCCCGCGGTACACTGGCCCCGGAAGCCAACATGACGGCAGCGGTTCCGGCGCTGCGGCCAAGGCCGGTGCGGGATCTGGCTGATATTGGCATGGGCATGATGGATGACATGCAGCCTGGGGATGAGTGGGACGGCCCGGATGGCAAAAAGGAGATGAAGAAAGGTGGCATGAAGAAAATGCCCAGCATGAAAGGTATGAAAGAGGGTGACACCGCCGTGCCAGGACCAAACGGTCCCACACCTTTCAAGCCAGACAAGAGCAATACCAATGTCGCTATGGTCATCTCCAATCCACAGGATCGCCTCGGTGAGCCTGGCATCGGTCTCGGTGACGATGGCTGGAAGGTACTGACGTACAAGGATCTGAGATCAGCAGCCCCACAGCCCTATAAGGCTGAGATAGATCGTGAAATGACCATCAATATTACCGCGAACATGGAACGCTACATGTTCTCCTTTGATGGCAAGAAATTCAGCGAGCACGATGGGCCCTATCTTTTCAAACATAACGAGCGATTGCGCCTATGGATGGTGAATCACACCATGATGGAGCACCCGATTCACCTCCACGGTATGTGGATGCAGCTTGAAAATGGCGGCAGCAATGACGAGATTCCGTTCAAGCACACTGTGTTGGTAAAGCCCGGAGAGAAACTGGCAGTTAGGATAACGCCGATCGAAAAGGGCGACTGGGCCTTTCACTGCCATCTTCTGTATCACCTGGAGGCAGGGATGTTTCAGGTCATGCGTGTGGCATAAAGGAGAATCATGATGAAAAACTGGACAGCTGCAATTTTCGCGGTTCTCCCTTTGGCTACCTTCGCCACTCATGCCGTGTGGGCTGACGAGCGAACAGGAGAGGTACCCAACGCGGCGATCACGGCGCCGCTACCGGAGGACTATGACGATACACCAGCGCCACCGCCTGAGGGTAAGGCCATTCGTAAGATGGCTGTGGATGAGCCTGGCAAAGCGGCTGGTAATTTCGGAACCCTGCCGGTCCAAGACGATGGCATCTTCGCAACGCTCGTCTTCGACCGCTTCGAGCACCGTTTTCAGGATGGGCCTGATATGGCGCTCTGGGATCTCACCGGCTGGGTCGGTGAAGATTACAACAAGCTGTATATCGAAAGCGAAGGCACTGCCGATACTGAGAAGGGTGGTGTCGAGGAGGCTGAACTGGAACTCCTCTATGGTCGCAATATCGCCAGTTTCTGGGATCTGCAGGCAGGCCTGCGACACGATTTCATTCCCGGCAAGGCTGATCGCGATTTTCTGGCCTTTGGTGTGCAGGGGCTCGCGCCCTACTGGTTCGAAGTCGATGCCACCGCCTACATCAGCGATGAAGGTGATGTGTCTGCCATTTTCGAAGTGGAGTACAGCATGCGGCTGACCCAGCGGCTCTATCTGCAGCCACGATTCGAAACCTCGCTTGCCTTGCAGACCGTAGAGGCCTACAACATTGGCTCAGGCGTCAACAGTTTCGAACTCGGGCTACGTATGGGCTATGAGATCATACGGCGTTTTGCGCCCTATATCGGCGTCGAGTGGGAGCAGAACGTTGGCTCTACCAAAAACATGCTCGAAAAAGCAGGTGAGGATACGAGCAAGACGGCGGCTGTTGCCGGTCTGCGCTTCTGGTTCTGAAGTATATGTGCCGTCTTCATCCACCATTGAGCGAAGGCCGTATCTGCTGAGGCAATACGGTTTCGAAGCAGAGGAACGAATGACTGCAATCAAGGCAATTCTCGGACTGCTCATAGTCGTTGTGATCGGTATCGTCGGCTTCGCCTACTCTGGCCTCTACAACGTGGCCGCAGACGAGCCGCACTTCGGCGTCACGCGCTGGCTTCTTAATACCACAATGGCTCGCTCGATCGCCGTTCGTGATGACGATATCGTAGCGCCCGATAATCTCGAATCGAGCGCCAGGATAGACCGTGGAGCTCAGATGTATGCCCGCATCTGCGCTGGCTGTCATCTAGGGCCTGGTGTCGACCCTACTGCCATACACGTCGGGATGAAACCGCAGCCACCGCGGCTGAAGGAGCACATTGAGCATCACGCCCCAGCCAGCCTGTTCTGGATCATCAAGCACGGTATCAAAATGTCAGGCATGCCTGCGCTTGGTCTCAGTTTTGATGACGATCAGCTTTGGGATATCGTCGCTTTCTTACAGACCTTGCCTGAGCTTGATGCTCAACAGTATCGGCAGCAGACAGTTGGTGCGGAATAAGGGTTCGGCTACAGCGGCTCTAGTCTTGTCTCACACCGACAAATACAAAGACTGTATCCAGGCCTGTCTCTTCCTGCTCCCCGACTAAGTGATCCAACACATGAGCGACCTTTACCAATTTGGCAGCCTCTCGCTTACAGGCGCTGTAGCGATGGGCTCTGGCGGCATGAGATCCCCCCGTATCGCTGTCACTATAGTAGGTGGCTGTGTGGTCGACGGCCACGTCCTAGGTGTCCCGGACAGTGGGAGGCCCCGGAAATAATCAATTCACCACCACGCAGGAGTACAATGAAAAGTGAACGACAAACAGAGCAGCTCAGCCCAGTATTTACGATTTTTCACGATGATCGCAGTATCCATGTTCGCCATGTTCTGTCTGATGTATGTGAATTCATATCAGATAGTCGATCATGCCTGGTTCAGCGAAACACGCCTGTTCATGACGATCATTATGGGAGGCAGCATGATCATCGTCATGCTTGCGTTCATGCTGGGAATGTACAGGAGCAGCAAAGCCAACGTTGCTGTCTTTTCCGTCGGAGGGCTGCTGATTCTACTCGGTATCTGGCTTGTGCGTAGCCAGGTCACTGTCACTGGAGTCGACTACATGGAGGGTATGATACCCCATCATTCGATAGCAATTCTCACGAGCGAACGGGCCAGGATCGAAGATCCACGGGTGCGGAAGCTGGCAGATGAAATCATCGAAGCGCAGAGAAGGGAGATCAGGGAAATGGAATGGCTGATCGACGATATCAAGAGGAATGGTGTAGCCGAGAATGAACAGACTGCGGCAATGCGTCCGGTACCGCCGTTCAAACCAACTCCCGAGTAGGCAGGCGGGCCCTGAATGGTCTGCCACTGTGGCGCGAAGCGCGTGCACTACTGGAACGAAATACCTGTCGGCCTGATCGCAGAAGCGGGGTACACCGTATCTCTGACCAGGAAAGCACAGCACGGTCTGAGCTTCCCGTCCACGATCGAACGTCGACCTGCTCGACCGATCATTTCTGAATCCGATCAAGGAAAAAAAGTATGTCTCACACCGACAAATACAAAGACTGCATCAAAGCCTGTCTCGACTGTTTCGCGGAATGCAACCACTGCGCCTCTGCTTGCCTTAGCGAAGACGACGTCAAGATGATGGCGAAATGCATTGCACTCGATATGGACTGTGCAGATATCTGTGCAACAACGGCAGCCGCAATGGCCCGCGATAGCGAGCATGTCGCGCACCTCTGTCGTGTCTGCGCTGAAATATGCGAAGCCTGCGGTGCAGAATGTGAAAAGCACGAGGCCGATCACTGTCAGAAGTGTGCCGAAGCCTGCAAGCGCTGTGCGCAGGAATGTCGCAAGATGGCGGCGTAATACTTCACAGGGACGGGTCTTTTGCCCCGTCTCTTCCTGTACCTCCACAAATGGATTTAACGCATGAGCGACCCGTATAAGTCTGGCAGTCTCTCTCTTACAGGCGCTGTGGCGATGGGCACCGGCGTCATGATCGGTGCTGGCATCTTTGCCCTCACCGGGCAGGTGGCCGAAATGGCTGGACCTCTCTTTCCACTGGCATTTCTTGTGGCCGCCATCGTCAGTGGTTTCAGTGCGTACAGTTACGTCAGGATGGCCAATGCGTATCCTTCTGCTGGTGGCATTGGCATGTTCCTCGAAAAAGCCTATGGCCGAAGCGTCATGACCGGCGCCTGCGCGCTGCTCATGGTTTTCTCCATGATCATCAATGAAAGCCTGGTAGCCCGTACCTTTGGCACCTATACCATGCAGGCCTTTGGGGGCAGCAAGGACTCCAACTGGGTACCAATTCTGGGTGTGCTGCTTATCGCAGCGGCTTTTGCCGTGAACGTGGCCACCAACAAGCTGATAAGCCGAATCTCCATGGTCGCCGCAGCGCTCAAGATCGGCGGTATCCTGTTGTTCGCGGGCGCAACGCTTTACATGGCGGGATTTTCCTTCGAGCCTGCCAGCAATATTGGGAGTAGCGACGGGCCAGCAGGCGGAATGCTTGGCTTCGTGGCAGCCGTCGCATTAGGCATCCTTGCCTATAAAGGATTTACCACGATCACCAACAGTGGCAGCGAACTCAGCGATCCCAAGAAGAACGTTGGCAGGGGCATCATCATTTCGCTGACCATCTGCCTCATCGTCTATCTGCTCGTGGGCTGGGCCGTGGGTTCGACGATGACGATACCCGAAATCGTTCAGTCCAGGGATTATGCGTTGGCTGAAGCCTCAAGACCTGCTTTCGGTGAATACGGCGTCTGGTTCACGGTTGGCGTCGCCATCATAGCGACAGCCTCTGGTATTCTGGCCAGCATTTTCGCCGTGTCCAGAATGATGGCAATGCTCACGAAGATGGAGATCATCCCGCACCGTCATCTGGGCATGAGTGGTCATATCCAGACGCATATGCTGGTGTACATCTGCATCACAGCAGCCGTACTAACGGTGTTCTTCGATCTCAGCAGGATCGCATCGCTCGGCGCGATCTTCTATCTCATCATGGATATCGCCGTGCACTGGGGCGTCTTCCGCTATCTTCGCAACGAAATCGACGCCAGGGGCTGGGTGATGATCACGGCGATCATTCTCGACCTCATCGTGTTGCTGGCCTTCATCTGGCTGAAATGGCGGCAGGACATGTACGTGCTGTACTGGGCAGCAGGCGGCGTCGTCACCATCTTTGTGCTCGAACGGCTGTTTCTGCGCTTTCATACAAATTCGGACGGGGAGGACCGTAACTATGTCAGTCCAGCCGCTTGGAATAAGGCAAAGGATACAAAATAACTCGTCTGACTTCTCGAATAGCTCACTCAGGTCGGAAGGCTTGTCTGTTGACAGGGAGAGTTAAAATGGTGAGGGACAGACTGGGTCGATCCGCTCTTGTTGTAGAGGGTGGCGCCATGCGCGGAATTTTCGCTGCCGGCGTACTGGATGGATTTCACGAGCGCAGGTATTGCCCGTTCGACTTCTGTATCGGTGTGTCGGCGGGGGCGACCAACCTGGCAAGCTGGCTGGCGGGGCAACATTCACGTGCTTTTACCGTAATTACCGACCACTCCCGGCGTCCAGAGTTCATCAATTTTCGGCGCTTTCTGAGAGGTGGTCACGCTCTCGATCTCGACTGGATGTTCGAGATCTGTCTGAAGGAAATACCGCTGGATCAACAGGCCCTATTCGCTCAAGCTACTCCCCTCATCGTCGTCACTACCTGCGTGGAAACCGGTCAGCCAGTATATACTCAGGTAACGCTCGAGAACGTGGAACGCTTGCTGAAGGCCACCTGCGCCGTGCCAGTTGCTTACCGTCATTCTCCCGAAATCGACGGTGTCGCCATGGCGGATGGTGGCGTGGCTGACTCCATACCAGTCGTGGAAGCCTATAACAGAGGCGCCCGCCACATCACCGTCGTACTGTCACAAGCGTCTGGTTATCGCATGACACCCTTCAAAGCGCCGTGGCTCATCAGGCGCACGATGGCTCAGACGCCGCGGCTGGCTGAAGCCATACTGCAACGCTCAGTACGCTACAACGAAGCAATGGACTTTCTTCAGAAACCACCTGAAGACTGCCAGATTTGCGTCATCGCGCCGCCCACAGGATTTGGCGTCCAGCGCTTCACGAAAAATCTGTCGAGACTAGAAGCGGGGTACCGGATGGGAAAGGAAGCCGCCGAGGCGTATTACTATGAGCAGGCGGAGGGAAGTGTGAGCAGCGGCTACAAACGGGCAGGTTGAGGCTGTCATCCTTTTCCGCGGAGCTTCGCTCGGTCTTGGCAACTTGGTCGGTCATCATCGGCAAACCGAAGCAGCCAAGCAACATGAGGAGAAGTTAATGATATCTGCGCCACCTTGCCTCGTTATTTCAGCTGTGTTCAGCTTGAGCTTTTTAAATTGCCTCGTAATCCACAACAGCCAGAGGAACAGCTATGAACACTTATCTTAAGGTCATCGCACTAGCCAGCACCATGTCTGTAGCCGCCGTCGCATCAGCTGGCACAGGACAGGCAGACAGGATCAACGAAGCGCGAACTTATCCGTTTAAACAGACACATGACAATTTTCTGTCAAGCGAGCGCCACAGGAAGATCGTTCAACTCGTGCAGGAAGTCCATCGCTCTGAGAAAGCGGCAGATCCAGCGAAGCGGGAAAAGCTTCATAATGAACTGCATGAGGAAATCAACCTTCACGCGCAGCGATAAAGAAACGAGGGGGCAGCTTTCGCGTAGTCCCCCAAAGAACCTCCGTGAGAGATTTTCGTTGACAGGTTTGCGTCTAACTGCCTGCAACTGGACCCATAGCCTGTCCTTCCCGCCATCAGCAAGCATTGCGCGAGCTTTTGCTAAATTGCGTAGTGACGAACGTTTCCCCTTCCGTATTGATGAAAGTGAAGCTCACCTTCTCATCAGGATTCACGCTTTCAAGTAGTGCTCTATCTTCCGCCGCGAAGCCCATGGTCATGCTTGGCCACTTCAGCATAGGAACTAGATCATGCGCCAGGATGATGCGCCCGTTCTCCCGATCAACGCTCTTCACCACACCGGTGGTCTAATGTGTCTCCTGGCTCTACTCCGCATAGGCGCTAGACATGATGTTTTGACCTGCCCTCTCAATTATGGCTCTGTGTTGGGAGGCGCCCTTTTCAACTTAATCCACGCCGTTGAGATGGGCAGGTCAACACATCATGTCTAGTAACGGATAAAGGCCATCGCGATGGTGGAAACCCCCAGCTAGAACGCTCAGGATGATCATTTTGCGCTTGCGTAGCTCGCGCTCACTTTTGCCCTGTTCCACGCAAGCGCCAGATCATGAACGCCGCCGAATTGGCTTCGACGATGCTGTCCCCGCCCCAGCTAATCAGGGCAAAACTCCCAGTGGAACAACCCGCTGTCAGAGAGACAACAACTTCGATGATGTTACAGATCAGGCACACTACCTCGACGGTGCGGCCCTTGCGAATGCCGGTGATATGTTCACTACTCATTTGAAGGCTTTCTGTCGAGTGGTTTATGAGAGCACCGTAAGTAGGGCTCCTTCAGCTTTGCACAATTACATCGCCATTCGGAAAATCGATGTGACGGCGCTGGCTCCTTTGTTTATTTGACGCCTTCAGTCAGGGCAGTGACTTGTCTACGTAAACCATTAACCATCGTATCGGGTTCCAGCCTTTGGCCGCAACCGCAAAATAATCCAGCACTTGAGTGTTCAGATGGATAGGCAAAATTTTTCTTGGCATCAGGCGTGTAAAACTTACTGCGCTCGCTTCGAAAAGTCGTATTCTTCACACAGGATTCATCCACTGGCGAACTGTCTGTTTCGTGTTTGGCGGCCGATTGCGCTGAAACAAACCGGACGGTCACGCCATCGTCGTGTGGTGCCGATGTGTGATCTCAGTCCGTTTCCAGCGTAGCCATAAACGCAGTCGCTTCGGCAATCGACTGGTTCATCTCCTTGATCAGCACATCCACCTGACTCTCTACCCGACCCAGTTCGCTCTTGAGGCCGTCGATGGCCTGGGCATTCAGGTTGTGCTTCAGATAGAGCACCTGGTCCCTGAAAATCGTGAGCACAGGCTCCATACGGGACTCGGCCTTCTTCATGGTCTTAAGCAGCGCCTGATACTCCTTTCGGGTCTCCTTCAGCTTCTGGCTACTGCGTCTCTTGAGCGATTCATCAGAGTAGATATCGAGCTCGTCCTCCCATTCGTCGAACAGTGCCTCAGCTACGCCCTCGACCTTATGTATGCGGTCATGGACATCATTTGCAGCCTGCTCAGACTCCTGGAAGGCATCGTTGAGCTTGTCGTACTTCGCCTGAAGCTCACTATCCTGTTTGCCCAGTAGCGCCTGGAATTGCTCGAGTGCAGAGCTGAATTCTTCCTTGGCTTCTTCCTGTGAATCTTTGACGTTCTCTACCCGATCTTTCAGAATTTCGCGCTTGGGAATACCGATTTTCTCCATGGCGCTGTAGTAAGCGCTCTGGCATCCCTGCAAGGTCATCAGGGTGCCGGCGCCGACCGTAAACCCGGCGGCCAGTAGTACAGCTCTTCCGAGTGGGGATCTGGTGGTTGGCAGGCGCATGGGCGGCAAGGCGCCGTGGGGTGCTGTAGGCATTGTCAAAAATCCTTTCCATGAATGGTTTATGATCTGGGCAAGCTCAGACTATACAATACTTTCCAGGCGCGGCCGTGGGCGCCTGCGTGGTCCTGACCTGAGCACAGGTCTATCCAATGATTTACGTGATCTTGACTAAAAGGATGCAAGTGCAATGAGTAGTGAAACTGACGCAGCCGCAGGGCCAGTTGAACTCGAAGCCAAGTTCGAGTTCGATCCCGCCAGACTCGAACAGCTGGAACGGGGTCTGGCAGTAGCCTACGGCAAGCCGCGGCAGCGTCTGCAACTCAGGAACACCTACTTCGATACGCCTGACCATCGCCTCAGGCAGGCCGGTGTCGCCTTGCGAATACGCTCGACTGCCCTGCTCGCCGAGGGCGACGGTACGGTGGATCTGCAGGTACTGGCGCCAGAGTCGATGGCCTGGGAGCAGACGGTGAAAGCGAGAGGCACCGTAACGGGTGGACTGCACAGCCGAAGCGAGTGGAATCACCCCCTCGGCAACCATCCCTCTGACGCACCGGTACCCGAACTTGATCAGCGCTGGCTAGAGGCACTGGCGACCAGTGAGCTGCCGGGCCTGGCCGGTTTTGACTGGAGTCAGCTCCGCCCATTGTTCAACACGGATTTCGAGCGATTGATCTGGTGGCACGAAGGCCCCGTGAACGTGGAGTTTGCGCTGGATCAGGGCGCGGTTAGTGCGGGTGGCAAGACGACCGCGCTGTGCGAGCTCGAAGTCGAGCTCAAGCGCGGGGGTAGCGAGGCCTTCGACGAGTTCCTGCGCGCGTTCAGGGCGAGAATCGAGCAGCCCGTCGAGACTGCACCGGCGCTCCAGCTGCAGCCGTCCGAAATCAGCAAGGCCGCGCGAGGTTACCTGCTTGCCGGAAAAGCGGACTTTCTGACGCCTCCGGAGGACTGTCAGAAGGTCTGTCACCTGAGCTGGCAGGCAGTTGCCGACCGCCATGGGGTGAGGGTGCCACAGGCCTGGAGCGGGGCCGTTGCCGGATCAGGCGAAGCCGGTGCAAAAGCCGCCATGGCCGACGCAGGGCAGGAGGCGCCCACAGGAGAGCAGGCATGGCTGGACGGCGCTGCTGCGCAGATCACCCGCGCGTTTTGCGTAAGCGACTTCCTCGCCGAGACGCTAAAGAATCATTTACCCGCCGTGGTGCGCTACGTAGCTGACAGCCTGGGCAAGACCTGGCAGAAAGCCGACTTCGAGCGGCTGCTGACCAGCGTTTGCGCAGATATGCCGGATGAAGATGAGGCCGCCTTCAATTCGGCTCTGCGCAAGTTCCGTACCCTGGCGCAATTCCGAATCGTGTGGCGCGACCTCGTCGTTTGCAACACGGTGGAGGAGACAACGCGAGAGGAGAGCTGGCTGGCGGAACTCTGTCTGCAGGCCGCGCATGATTTCTGGATGCAGCAACTTGGCCGGCGCCACGGCTATCCGATAGCTGCAGGCAAGCCTCAGCCGCTTGTCATACTCGGTATGGGAAAGCTGGGCTCGTTCGAACTCAACGTCTCATCGGATATCGACCTGATCTTTCTGTTTGAGCAGGACTGCGGTGAGACCAGCTGGCCGGAGGGTGAAACGCCGCCGGGGAAGCTCCAGAGCCTGGACACGCCGGCCTTCTACCGTAAGCTTTGCCAGGGCATCATTGCTGCAATTGACCAGCGCACGGCTGACGGATTCGTGTTCCGTGTCGACATGCGACTGCGTCCATTCGGCCGCGACGGCGCGCTGGCCATCAGTTTCAGCGCGGCTGAGCACTATTACTTCAATCAGGGGCGCTACTGGGAGCGCTTCGCGATGCTGAAGGCGCGTGCTGTTGCAGGCGACATCAAAGCAGGCTCACGCCTTCTGGCGAATCTGTCGCCGTTCATATTCCGCAACTATATCGACTTCACGGCCATTCAGGCCTTGCGCGAAATGAAAGCCATGATTGAACAGGAAGTCGTGCGCCGAAGCCTCAAGAACAACATCAAGCTCGGCGCAGGTGGCATCCGTGAGCTCGAATTCGTCGTGCAGGTCATGCAGCTCATGCACGGTGGGCGACAGGTAATGCTTCGTCAGGGCAGCCTGTTCGGTATGCTGGAGAAACTCGAGAAGCTGCGCCTGCTGGAGCCGAAGGAGTGCGCCGGCCTTGCGGAGGCCTATGCCTTCCTCCGGAACCTCGAGCACGCTCTGCAGGGCCTGCGGGACCAGCAGACGCAGTTGTTGCCGGTTGATGATCGAGACCAGTCGCGTATCGCTTTCGCCATGAATGAGCCTGACTATCCACAGTTGCTGAAGACCCTTGCACGACATCGCAAGATCGTCCGCGAGGTTTTCAACAGTGTAGTGACCCCGGCGACCCAGGCTGAGCTCGTTGACCTCGGTCTGGTGGCGCAGGATCAGCAGACTGGCGCAGGTGTACGCGACGATGTGGACTGTACCGAATGCTGGCGCATCATTGCTGGCGCCTTCGGTGTCGACATCTCTGCTGATTCGGTGCCACAGCGCCATGACAAGGAGGTGGCACCAGACCCTGCTGCAGTCCGCCAGCAATTGCTTGCGCAAGGCTTGCAGCCTGGAGCACTCGTGCACCTGGACGAATTGCTCGAGCTCGCAGACCGGCTCCTGCACTACTCGCAGTTTCGTCAGCTCAGGCCGGCGGGGGTGCGGCGCTTCCATGCCTTGATGCCTATGGCACTTGGACAACTGTTTCGCTACGGACTCGCACCCTGGCTGAGTGCCCGCTTCTTTGCCTTGCTGGAGCAGGTTATCGGCAGGTCGGTGCATATGAGTCTGCTTATCGAGAACCCGCTTGCGCTCCACGAGCTCATGAGCCTGCTACACGATAGTGAGTGGATCGCTGAGCAGCTGATATCACTGCCGGTGCTCCTGAACGAGCTGGTGCAACACAAGCAGATCTATACCCCGCCCGATGTGGCGACGCTCACCGATCAGCTGCGTCAGGAACTGCTGCGAATACCAGAGGAAGATCTGGAAGAGCAGATGGATGCGCTGCGTTATTTCAAGCGCGCTCATGAGCTGCGAGTTGCGGCGTCGGAAATCCGCGAGACACTGCCGCTGATGAAAGTGAGTGACTATCTCTCAGCCATTGCTGAAGCGATGCTCGGTGAGGCGCTGCATTTCGCCTGGCAGGATGTGGTTCACAAATATGGCCGCCCGATGCGCGATGCCACGACGCCCTGCGATCCTGATTTTGCCATCATTGCGTACGGCAAGCTTGGTGGGCTGGAGCTCAGCTACAGCTCCGATCTCGATCTCGTTTTCCTCCACGACGCTGACGATACACTGGAAACCGACGGAGAAAAACCTGTCGAGAACAGTGTGTTCTTTGCGAGGCTTGGGCAGAGAATCATCCATTTCCTGTCGACCCGAACCGTGAGAGGTGAGCTGTATGAGACGGATATGCGACTTCGACCATCCGGCAACAGCGGCTTGCTGGTGAGTACCCTTACAGCCTTCGAGCGGTATCAGCGTGAGCGTGCCTGGACCTGGGAGCTGCAGGCACTGACGAGAGCGCGTTTCGTGGCAGGTTGTCCTCGAGTGGGCGAAAAATTCATGGCGCTGCGTCAACGTGTGCTGTGCGCCGAACGCGACCCGGTCAAACTGAGCCGGGACGTGCTCGAGATGCGTGACAAGATGCGAACACAGTTTTCCGTCGAGGCCAAAAGCAGTCTCAAGCATGCAGCCGGCGGCATAGTAGACATCGAATTCATGGTTCAGTACGCGGTGCTCCGGTGGGCCCACGAATTCCCGACCGTTGCCAGGTGGAGTGACAACATTCGCATGCTCGAAGAGCTCTCGAGTCGCAAGTGTATAGATCCTGAAGCGGCTGACTGTCTCATTTCGATCTACCAGCTGTTCCGTTCCGAGCTGCACAGCAAGACTTTGGGCCTGACCGCCGATACGGCGGCGGCACCGGCTGAGGCGGGCGATGCACCCGCCCCGGAAGGTGATCCTTCATCATCAAAATTTGCAGCCGCAGTGGAGACAGGCGAAGCGCTTGTAGCCAGAATGCTGCCTCAGCGCGAGAAGGTCACCGCCTTGTGGCAGACCTGGTTCGAGCCTCTAACATCCGAAGACGAGGAAAAGAAGCAATGACATCAATGGCCGACAGAGATGGTTTCATATGGATGGATGGTGAGATGGTGCCGTGGCGCGAAGCCAAGGTGCATGTCCTGACCCACACCCTGCATTACGGCGCAGGTGTCTTCGAAGGTGTGCGGGCCTATAAAACCGATCAGGGCACGGCCTTGTTCAGGCTCGAGGATCACACCAACCGCCTGTTCGACTCCGCCCACATTCTGAACATGAAGATGCCATTCTCGCGGACCGAGATCAGCCAGGCGCAGCTGACAGCTGTGAAGGCTAACAATCTCGACTCAGCCTATATCAGACCAATGGTGTTCTACGGCGCCGAAGGCATGGGATTGAGAGCTAGTAATCTTCAGGTGCATGTGATGGTCGCAGCCTGGGAGTGGGGCTCGTACCTGGGCGAAGATTCAGTAGCGAACGGCTTGAAGGTTCGTACCTCCAGCATTACCAGGCATCATCCAAATATTGCGATGACCCGTGCCAAGGCCAATGGTCAGTATATCAACTCGATGATGGCGCTGAACGAAGCGCTGGCCAGTGGTTGTGACGAAGCACTGATGCTAGACCCGGCAGGCTACGTGGCTGAGGGTTCTGCGGTGAATTTCTTCATGGTCAAGAACAGGGTGCTGTACACGCCTCAGCTGACCTCGTGTCTCAACGGCATCACCCGCAACACCATTTTCCGCCTGGCTGAAGAGCTCGGGCTGCGGGTGGTGGAAAAGCCCATTACTCGTGACGAAGTGTACATTGCGGACGAGGCCTTCTTCACGGGGACTGCCGCGGAAGTGACTCCCATACGCATGCTGGATGAACGACAGATAGGCGAGGGCACGCGTGGTCCGGTAACCGAAAAGCTCCAGTCGCTCTACTACGACGTGGTCAAGGGCCGGCGAGAGGATTATTCGGAGTGGCTGTCTTACCTGGACTGAGAAGTCGAGCCTTCGGTTCTGATGATATCAGGTGACTCGTAGCCCGGTGCAATATCGGGCACGTAGGAGTCTTCACGCGGCTTGAACAGCTTGATGCTCATGGCAATGATGACGAGCAGCAGGAAGAACTGGGTGGCCTTGAGCCGGAATATTCTGCGCTTTCTGCGTTCTAAGGCCTTGCGGTTGCGTGCGCTCGATGCTTCAGCCGAGTTCATCAGCGTTGGTCCGCTGCCTATGCCAGCGGATGCTGCGCTGTTGCTGCCCGCTGTGCTCGGCGGAGGCGTCTGAGCGCTTCTCAAGCCACTGATGTTCTCGATTCCGAGCGCAACCAGGATATAGGTGGGAATCACCAGTATCAGCAAATCATGATCGCGCACACTCCAGCGCCAGCTGATCTGGAAGAACAGCACGATCGCACCCACAAGCCCAAGCAGCGACAGGAAACCGAAACTCGGATTGCGGCGAACGCTGCGCTGGATGCCTATGAGTCCGGCAATGTAGAACAGCATCACTGGCTCGAAAAGACTGCGCGCAAGCCAGTTGAGCTCGGTGCCGAATATGATCCAACCGGCAAGCGTACGACTTTCCTTCCAGAACCCGGGGAAGGTGAAGTCCAGCACCCGTTCGCTACTGCCATGCAGGTCGGAAAGATCCGATCGCAGCACGGCGTAATGTTCGAAGGCGTTATTAAGCAGCCCCAGGCGCGCAATAGCGTCATGCAGGAAGTTACCTGCGCCGAACAGTTCTGGTTGGACCATCATGACGAGATAGCCCAGCAGGAATGGTGCGGCATACACAAAGAGCAGGCGGAACTCTCCACGAATGAAGAGATACACGACGCTCACGATAGTCAGTACGGTGAAGCTGACGTCCAGGTAGATCAGCGCAATGGCACCCACCGCGCTGCCGATTGCCGCGGCCATGGCTCGGCGTTCGGTAGCGTGCAACAGACACAGTACCGAGGCAATGAGCAGGCAGAACTGCGAGGCGCCGCCGAAAGAGGCCAGGCCCCAGAAAATCCAGGTGGGCGTAATGGCGAACAGCAATGCTGCATTGAAGCGCCCGAAACCGTCGAGGAAGTAGCCCAGCAGGTAATACATCAGCGCACAGCCGAGGCTGCCTGTGACCACGCCGTAGAGCGAATAAGCCAGGGAATAATCGCTGCTTTGTAGCAGTGCCGCTGCGACCAGGCGATAGATGAAGGCGACGAGAAAGATGAAGGCAGCCGAATCGGCCAGCTTGCCTGGATAGCCGCCGGGGCTCGAGTCGGTTCTACTCCAGGGTAGTCTCATGTGTCTGTAGCCGCTGGTCGCCGTCTGCGTTTTCGTTTCTTGACCACTTTATAGGGTGAAGGCTCCGCAGGATCGGGACGGGTCTTGAACCTGCGGTGCATCCACAGATACTGCTCGGGAAAGCGTCGGATCTCGTTTTCAAGCAGCCTGTTCGTGGCGGTGGCATCTGCCGTTTCGTCCCCGGAGGGATAATTGGTCAGCGGCTTGCTGAAATGTACTTCGTAGTAACCGCCGATATTGCGGAAGTGCGAGTATTGCAACACCAGGCAGCCTGTTCTGGCCGCAATCTTGGAGGTGGTGGTAATGGTTGCCGTTGGCACGCCGAAGAAGGGGGCAAAGGTGCTGTTCTGGCGGCCGTAGTCCTGGTCGGTTGCATACCAGACTACGCGGCCCTCTTTAAGGCTGCGGAGCGCGCCTCTGAGCCCGCCCCGGTTGAGGATGCGTTGGCAATAGCGACTCCGGCCGCGGGTCATGTAATAGTTGAACAGCGGATTGTTGTGATCACGCTGCATGACGTCAGCTTTGGCAAACAGGTTATAGAGCGCGCCAGCGAGGTCGATAGTGGCGAAATGGCCACCCAACAGCAGCACGCCCTTGCCTTGGGCAATCGCGCTTTCAAGGTTTTCAAGGCCATAGGCCCTGCTGATGGGACGAAAGCGTTCGAGATCATTGAACCAGACCGCAGCCGCTTCGAGGAAGCCAATACCGTTGGCTTCGAAGCTGTCGTGCACGAGACGCTCCTGCTCTGGTGCAGGCAGTTCGGGAAAGCAGAGCCGAATATTGGTGCGGGCGATGGAGCGCCGTGAGCGCAGCAGGTAGTAGGACGCCTTGCCAAGCAGGCGCCCGAAGAACTGGATGTTGCGAATGCTGAGCAGGGAAATGAGCTTCAGCAGGCCGATCAGTAACCATGTCGGCCAAAACCGGGGCGCCAGAAAATCGCCCGGCCGCTGGTCCAGCACAGGGTTCGCATTCACGTTGCCGGCGGTTTCGTCAGCAGCCATGAATGCGTGGTCCAGTCGCTCCGGGATGAAAAATCGGCTCAGCCTTTGTAGGCGGCAGCCGACTGTGTGATGGCTTCGCGTGCTTCAGCGCTACCGGCCCAGCCGGATACCTTGACCCACTTGCCTGGTTCGAGAGACTTGTAGTTTTCAAAGAAATGCTCGATCTGCTTGATCAGAAGCTGTGGAAGATCAGCGGGCTCCTTGACGTCGTTATACAGCGCCGAGACCTTGGCATGCGGTACGGCCAGAACCTTGGCGTCACCACCAGCTTCGTCTTCCATGTTCAGTATGCCGACCGGACGGCAGCGAATCATCGCGCCAGGCTGGATCGGATAAGGTGCAACCACCAGCACATCCAGCGGATCACCGTCATCAGCCAGGGTGTTTGGGATAAAGCCGTAGTTCGCTGGGTAGAACATGGGCGTCGCCATGAACCGATCGACGACCACGAGGCCAGCATCCTTGTCGACTTCATACTTGATTGGATTGGCATTCGCCGGGATTTCAATAATGCAGTTGAAATCGTCCGGGAGATCCTTGCCTGCTGGAATGGCATCGAAATTCATGGTGCGTCCTTATCTGAAAACTGGATTGAGAGTCGACGAGCGACCCGGCTCTGGAAACTGGCGCACAGTATAAGCGAGCGAGCGGCGTCGGGCTAGCTGATCGTCCGGACGCCACCAGCACCCGCCAGCAGCAGGATATCGGCCGGCCGCCTTGCAAACAGGCCGTTGCAGACCACGCCTGTGATCTGATTCAGCTCGGACTCGAGTCCGGTGGGATCGGTTATCCGCAGATTGTGGACATCAAGGATGATGTTGCCGTTGTCAGTCGTGAAGCCTTCCCGATAAACCGGGTCACCACCGAGCGCGACGATCTTGCGGGCGACGAGGCTGCGTGCCATCGGGATGACTTCAATGGGCAGTGGAAAGCTGCCCAGCACGTCGACGAACTTGCTTTCGTCAGCGATGCAGATGAACTCACTGGCAGCAGCGGCAACGATCTTTTCGCGTGTCAGCGCACCACCGCCACCTTTTACCAGCTGCCGATGCTCGTTGCACTCGTCAGCACCATCCACATAGAAGTCCACCCGAGGCGCCGAGGTCAGTTCCAGTACTGGCACATGCAGTGCTCGCAGTCGCTCCGCAGTGGCTGCAGAACTGGCGACTGCTGCATCGAAATCGATATTGTGGCGGGCCATGGCATCAATGAAGAAGTTCGCCGTGGAGCCCGTGCCGAAGCCTATGATGGTATCGCTTTTCAGGAGGGGGAGAATGCGCTCGACGGCAGCTTCCGCTGCGGCCTTTTTCTGCTGGTTCTGATCCATGTTGACCTGCCATGCCTTGAAGTGTGGAGCCTGTAGCCCGGTGAAGCGGTAGACTGTGGTATATCAGTACCGCTACTATCTCACGATTCTTCAAGCCAGGCCCGATTTTGTCAACAAGCGACGCCGGCCGATATCGGAACATCAGATGCTACAGCGCTTCATCAAGAAAATCCTCTCAGCCAGAGTATACGACTGCGCCATCGAGACCCCTCTGGATCATGCACGATTGCTTTCCAAGCGGCTCGGTAACGAAGTGTGGCTGAAGCGCGAAGATCTTCAGCCGGTCTTCTCCTTCAAGATCAGGGGCGCCTACAACAAGCTGGCGCAACTGAGCGAGGCCGAGCGGGAGCGCGGCGTCATCACCGCGTCAGCCGGCAATCATGCGCAGGGTGTGGCGCTGGCCGCTCAACAGCTCGGTATCAGGGCCATTATCGTAATGCCGCAGACCACACCTGAAATCAAGGTGAACTCGGTGCGTTCGCGTGGGGCCGAAGTCGTGCTGATCGGTGATGCCTTCGATGAAGCGGCTGCACATGCTGCCAAGCTGGTGGCGGAGATGCAGCTGACTTATATCCCGCCGTATGATGATGAAGACGTCATTGCCGGGCAGGGCACTATCGCGGTCGAGATATTGCGTCAGTTCAAGGGGCTGCCAGACGTCATTTTTACCTGCGTCGGTGGCGGCGGGCTTACGGCAGGTGTGGTGGCCTACATCAAGTATCTGCATCCTCATATCAAGGTGATCGGTGTGGAGCCGGCGGACTCCAACTGCCTTTATGTGGCGCTCGAAGCGGGTCATCCCGTGACGCTTCCGGAAGTCGGCATCTTTGCTGACGGTGTGGCGGTGAGGCGTATCGGCGAGATTCCATGGTCGATCTGCAAGGATCATATCGATGAAGTCATCCTGGTCAGCACCGATGAAATCTGCGCCGCCATCAAGGACATCTTCGAGGATACTCGCTCAATCGCAGAACCCGCCGGTGCGCTGGCTGTTGCCGGGTTGAAACGATACGTGGCCCGTGAGAAGGCTGTCGACCAGCGCCTCGTCGCCACGGTCAGCGGCGCAAACATGAACTTCGAACGCCTCCGCTACGTGTCTGAGCGGACGGAAATCGGTGAGGCGCGAGAAGCGATCCTCGCGGTCCAGATTCCGGAGAAGCCGGGCAGTTTCAAGCAACTCATCAATACGCTCGGCGGGCACAACATCACCGAGTTCAATTATCGCTATGCGCTCGACGACCGGACAAGCGGTGAGGCGGCCAAGGCTCAGATCTTCCTTGGCGTGCAGGTGCGCAAGGGCGCAGAGGAAACTGCCGAACTCATGGCATCACTAAGCGATGCTGGTTACACCGTCATCGACCTCACGTCCAATGAGATGGCGAGAATGCACGTTCGTCATATGGTGGGCGGCCATTCGCCAGCGCTACTCAACGAGCTGGTGTACCGCTTCGAATTCCCAGAGCGCCCGGGCGCGTTGCTGAAGTTCCTGATGTCCTTTGGCACCCGCTGGAACATCTCCATGTTCCATTACCGGAATCATGGCGCGGCCTTTGGTCGCGTGCTTGTGGGCGCGCAGGTGCCAGCCGACGACAAGGTCGATTTCGAGGCCATGCTCGACACAATTGGCTTTCGATATTGGGAAGAAACTGACAACCCGGCTTACGGACTTTTTCTCGGCAAGTAATTAAATGTGCATGTGCGCGTAAAAAACAGTGATTTTTTGTGTTTCGACCTTTGAAAGTTAGCGATGTCTTCTATAATCATTTTCAACAACAACCCTGAAGTCGCTGAATCTGGATAAAAAAAGGTCTTACCGGCATGCAACAAAAACCAGACGCCATCACCACTGTGCTGTTCATTTTCGTCATCAGCCTGGCCGTGTCAGGATTCACTACGATGATGCACGACGACGCCGAAGCTGCGACAGCTTCGCGTAGCGATGTAGTCAAGGCTGTCCAGCTGCAACCATTGCTGGCTGAAGGATTGACTAACGGACTGACTGATATCGTCGATCAGACGCAATAGCGTCCAGCGGAATATCCCACGGTTCTGAGGGCAGGCGTTCAACGCCCTGAAAGTCATATGCCACGCCCAGCTTCAATGGGCGTGAAACAAGTCCTGTCCCAGCCGATCCGGCTGGCCTGCTGAAACGACCGAAGCTTCGGTCGTAGTAGCCTCCCCCCATCCCGAGCCGGTTACCCTCATCGTCGAATGCGACCAGCGGGACGCATATCGTGCTGAGCGTCCACAGCGGCACCGTTAGCAGCGGAGGGCGTGGTTCTGAAATGCCGAAGCGGTTGCGCACCATGGGCATGCCAGGATAGAAGCGCGCGAAGCACAATCGACCATGATGAACCGGGTGCAGTATGGGCAGGAACAACTGTCTCTTGCAGCGAAGTAGACGCTTGGCGAGAACGCCGGGATCGATTTCACCGTCGTTTGCAAGGTAAAGTCCCCAGCGAAGATTGCGGCGAAAAAGTAGTTGTCTTGAAATCGTCGAAGCGAGACCGCGGGCGGCATGTCGACGTTGAGTGGCAGTCAGACTTCGCCGGCGGCGGCGCATCTGCTGTCTCAGGGACGATCGTTCGTTTCGCTGACTGGTCATGAACGACCTGCGAAACAAGGGAAATAAAAGCTACCCGAATTACCGTTACTGGATGTAGCCCTTGAACCCGATGGTTCAAGGTGGCAACCGCAGGGCTGAATAAGGCTTTCCTGTCGCTTTCGCTCAGGACCTGCACACATCAGCCACATTAAGTTGCCGGCAGTATAAGTATCGGCTCGAGGACATATCCAGCTGGCGGATAATCCAGGCAGTGAACCCAGTCTACTGCAAAGCGCATTCGATGTTAACCGCTTAGATGCATCCAACTGTGACGTAATGTTAATTCCCGAAACGCGATCCAAGGCGGCTGGTCTATCTGTCGAGCACTTCGTCCAGACGTCTGTGCATCTGCTCCAGAGACTGTTCGATCGCTGAATCGCGCGTCGAGGCCTGCATGGTCTCATAACTCAGGTTGAGCGCTGCCATCACTGCAATCCGCTCCAGGCCATGCACCTTGCCGGTGTTGCGAATTTCACGCATTTTCGTGTCGAGCGCGCTGGCTGCTTCCCGCAAACCACTTTGCGCCTCTGGCGGGCAGGCGACCAGGTATTCCTTGTCGAGGATGGTGACGGCGACTGCGTTACCGGGCTTGTTCATAAACACCTACTCACGATGACTGTTCCAGAGACTTGAGCCGACCAATCATGGCTTCGATCTTGGACCTCGCCATGTCGTTTTTCTGCATCAGCTGCATGCGCTCCCTGTGGAAGGCATCCTGCTGGGCCTTCATCGCGGCATTGTCGCTTTCAAGCTGACGGCAGCGTGCGATAAGACGTTCCATTTTTTCATTGAGCTGTTGAAGCTTGACGACTTCCATTGATTCCTCGTATAGATCAAACGCAAAGGTGGCCCGGTAGGCGCCCCTGCTCTCTATGTGGTGCTGGCGATATGTCATGCAGCTATGCGTCATGCTAGCATAGCCCTAACGCCTACAGGCGCAAGCAGACCCGCACACTAGATGCATTCATACTAACCCAGTGGACCAGTATACGTCATGGCTACTCCGCAAAAAGCACTGGCTCAGATTCTTCAGCAACTCAACAGCCCGGTGTCGGCTGCATACATACACGGCTTGTGGTCCGGCCGCGTCGTAGCCGGCGATTCGGCGTCCATCGCCGCCTCCGAACTGGATCCCTCAGAGCGCGAATCGTTCTCCTCGCTGGACCCAGGCAGGCTCGCCGAAACGCCGTGGTGGCTACACACTGATGCCGTGCTCGATAGTGACGAAACCGTAGACGCACCTTACATCAAGGCATTGGCGCTAATCTTTGGTTATGCCGAGGAGGCGCTGGCTTCAGATGCCATGGATTTCTCACTCTGGCTCGATAACAGTACTGATGACATCGCGGTCAAGCTCGATGAACTCGCCGAATGGAGTCAGGGCTTCCTGGAAGGCTTCTCAGCCTTGTTGGGAGATCAGATCATGGATATCAGTGACGATGCGCAGGAGTTGATCGAAGATCTCATCGCCATAGGCGAGCTCGATCCTGATAGCGCGGCTGAAGAAGTCGAGGAAGGCGCGGAATTCGACTTTCTACAGATCGAGGAATTCGTCAAGACTGCAGTGCTGCACTTCTGGCATGATTTCCGAATCACCAAGACCAGTAAGACGACGGGAACGGAAACTAAGCAGGGTGTTTCGGTAGATGACAGTGACAGTGACTCGCTTGATGGCGTCACCGTACATTGATCTGCGTAAGAGTGGGCTGCCATCGCGCGCGCACTCAGGTTGTCCATATCAATAAGAAGGAAGCAGACCGTGGCAGGCCAGACAGCAACAAAAGCAACGACCGCAGCCAGAAAGCCCGCTGAGGGAAAAAGCAAGCCTGATTCAGGCCGTGCGCCAGCTCGCAGGCCTGACAGCACTGGCTCCGCGAGGATCAGCCGCCGTGAGTTCGACCGTCGGCGCAAGGCGCTCATGGCCATGATGCCAGCTGCCAGTATCGCCATTCTGCCTGCAGCCCCTGAACGAATTCGCAACCGTGACGTCGAGTTTCCCTATCGACAGGACAGTGATTTTTACTATCTGTCCGGTTTCCCGGAGCCGCGCTCAGTGCTGGTTCTGCGTCCAGGCAATCCGCATGGCGAAGCAGTGTTGTTCTGTCAGGACAAGGAGCCGGAACTTGAACGCTGGAATGGTCGGATCATCGGCCAGACGGAAGCGGTCGACGGCTATGGTTTCGATGACGCATTTCCGATCAAGGATATCGACGACATTCTGCCAGGCATGCTTGAGAGTGCCAGTGAGGTTTTTTACGACTACGGCGCCAATGAAGCCTTTGATGCCAATGTGACCCGATGGCTGAACCGAATACGCACACAGATCCGTGAAGGCGCTCGTCTGCCCGATAGCATCAAGCCACTGCAGTACAACCTGCATCACCTGCGTTCCTACAAAAGCGCTGAAGAAATCAAGGTGATGCGTGAGGCGGGCCGAATCAGTGCGGAAGCCCATATGGCAGCCATGCAGCTCTGCAAGCCGGGCATGTACGAGTATGAACTCGAGGCCATCATCAACTATGAGTTCGCCAGGCAGGGCGCCGTGTCCTGGGCGTATCCAGCCATTGTGGGTGGCGGTGCAAACGCCTGCATCCTGCACTACCGCGAGAACAACCAGAAGCTCAAGGATGGCGATCTGGTGCTCATCGACGCCGGCTGCGAACTGGCCTATTACGCGGCAGACATTACCAGGACCTTTCCCGTCAATGGCCGCTTCACCGCTGAGCAGAAAGCGGTCTACGACATCGTGCTCGAAGCACAGCTGCAGTCGATTCAGCAGGTCATGCCCGGCAAGCATTGGAATGAGCCTCATGAGGCATCGGTTCGAGTCATCACACAGGGTCTCAAGGATCTGAAAATACTCAAAGGTTCAATGGACGAGCTTTTGGAGACCAAGGCCTACATGCGCTTCTTCATGCACAAAACCGGTCATTGGCTGGGCATGGATGTGCATGATGTGGGCAGCTACAAGATCGATCGCCAATGGCGGCAGCTGGAACCGGGCATGGTCATGACAGTGGAGCCGGGTATCTATATCGATCCTGACGCTGAGGGTGTCGCCAAACGATGGCACGGTATCGGCATTCGTATCGAAGACGATGTCTGTGTCAGCAAGGCGGGTCCGGATGTGCTGACCGAGAAGGTGCCCAAGCGTACCGAAGATATTGAACAACTCATGGCGTCATGAGCAGCCATTCAGGGATACGATGCTTAAAATTGCCATAGTTGGAAGTGGCCTGGCCGGTTCAGCACTGGCCATGGCATTACGAACCGCCGCTCATCTGGACGTTACGCTGATCGAACAGAGAGCAGTGTCGCTGGAGAAGCATCGGGGCAGCGCAAATGACGCGGCAGGTGTGGACGCGGTGGCAGATCGGCGCTCGAGTGCGTTGAGTTACTCGAGCCAACAACTGCTGCAGCGCTTTGGCGTCTGGCAGGATATGGCAGCCTGGGCTGCGCCTATCGAACAGATTGTAGTCAGTGAGCGTGGGCAGTTCGGACAAGTCGCGCTCAGCAGTCGAGAGTGTGGAGTCCCCGCCCTTGGCTACGTTATTCCCAACGAGGCGCTCGGTCAGGGGATGTTGTCGAGTATGTCCGATGCTGGTCAGGGCCGGTTCAGGCTACTGTCACCCGCCACCTTGTCGCAGGCCAGCTTCACCGAGGATCGTTACTGGGCGCTTGAGTTCACCACGGCAAACGGTGTGATCCGCGAGAATTTCGATCTGCTGGTCCTTGCGGACGGTGGCCGGGCCGCTGAACTGTGCAGGATGGGCCTCCAAGCGCACGGTAGCGCTTTGGATGCGCTATTCCGGCAGCACCGGCACGATTATGGTCAGGTTGCTGTTATCGCGAATATCCGTAGCCGTACCAGTCATGATAATCGCGCGTTCGAACGATTTATCGATGAAGGGGCAGTGGCGCTTTTGCCGCTGGCTGGCGACAGCAGTCGCTGGTATTCCCTGATCGTGACAGTGAACAGCGATCGTGCACTGGCTCTGGATGCCCTGGAGGATGCAGCTTTTATTAGCGAAATCCAGAAGCTGGCCGGTTTCGAGCCCGGCGCATTTACAGCGGTAAGAGCCCGTCAGTCTTACCCGCTTTCTCTGCTGGACATGCCCCAGCAGGTAGGTCCTGGCTGTGTAGTGATCGGTAACGCTGCGCACACGCTGCACCCTGTGGCGGGGCAAGGTTTCAATCTCACCCTGCGGGATGTTGGTGCACTGGCTCACGTGCTCAGTAGTCGTCGGCTACAGGATGCCGGCGTGCCTGCAATCGAGCCAGCCCTCAAAGCCTATGGCCAGATGCGGTATCCCGATCAGCGTATGCTGATTGAAATTACCGACCTGCTGGTGGAGCTGTTCATGCGACCTGGGAGCACTCTGCCTGTCAGTGCGAGTGATCGTCCCAACCGCTGGTTACCGGAAGCGGTAGTCTCTGCATTGCGGAGATCGCGCAGGGCGGGTTTTGCCTTGCTGAATACCATGCCCTTCGCACGACGCGAATTTGCTGAAGCCGCTATGGGACTCTGGGCGCCTCAGGCATCGCCCTGGCAGCCGGCGAGCCAGTCTTCAGCCTCATCAGGTTCCATTACTCGTGTCGAGGCCGCTACAAGCACATGACCCATGATTCCAATACCGCGATCGACCCGCTAGACGACAGGTATGATGTCGTCATTATCGGTGCCGGGCTCGTTGGTGCGGCACTCAGTCTTCGCTTACTTCAGATAGGTCTTCGGGTGGCGCTGGTTGATCCCGGTCCTGTGCTGACGACCGGGACGGCAAAGCCGGACGGCATCGCGCCCCCCGCCAGTGGTCTCGATGACTACGATGTGAGGGTGAGCGCGCTTTCTCCGGCTTCGCAGACCCTCCTCGAGGAGATCGGTGTCTGGCCTGCCGTGCAGGCTTCAGCGCAGCCTTACACCAGCATGAGGATCTGGGATTCGCGAAACGGTGGTCGCATCGCCTTCGATGCCGTGGACGTCCAGCAGTCGGATCTTGGATGCATCCTGGAAAATAGGACAGTCCTTACCGCGCTCTATCAGAGACTTGCTGACGCAACCGAACAGGCAGATTCGCAGCTGCGTCTGATACGCGGAAAATTGCGGGCAATAGCGCCAGTGCAGAGCGGAGTGCGCTCACTCGTAATCGACCAGCTCGGCACCGACGGTCGCTCCGTAGATCAGCCCTGGCTGATATCGAGCCGACTGACCGTTGGAGCAGACGGCCCCGGATCTCAGACACGCCGGCTACTGGATGTGCCGACACGCGAGTGGGATTATGGCCAGCAGGCCATCGTAGCCACTGTCGCTTTCGACGAGCCTCATGACCAGGTCGCGTGGCAGCATTTCACGCCCAGCGGACCGCTCGCGCTACTGCCGCTTCGGGCAAGAGAACAGGGTCCCGGCGCCGCTCATGAAGGAAGGCTTGTCTCCATCGTCTGGTCCCAGAACCACGATGAGGCGCGTGCACTGATGGCTGCTGATGACGATGGATTCCTGCAGCATCTGAATGGCGCCGCTGAGGGCTGCATCGGCAGGGCTATCGATATCGGGAAGCGGGTGGCCGTGCCGCTGAGACAGTGCCATGCGCGAAGTTATCATGCTGATGCAGCCGTGCTCATTGGCGACGCTGCACACGTCATTCATCCTCTGGCGGGTCGTGGGGTAAATCTCGGTCTGAAAGATGTCACAGCGCTGGCGGCCTCGTTATCGCGAGGGCTCGGCCGGGGTCTGCCACCTGGCCATAGGGAAATACTCAAGCGCTACGAATTGCAACGACGGCCGGACAATCTGGCTGTGATGGCCTTGATGGAAGGATTTCATCGTGGCTTTACAAGCCACTCAGTCCTGGTAAACAGTCTGCTGAATCGGGGGATGTCCGCCGTACATGCGCTGCATCCTCTGAAGCGGAAAATCATCAATCTTGCCATGAGCTAAGCCGGCGCAAGATTGGTCGAGAGGCAGTGGTTATCGGGCTTTCACCCGCTGCTCACAGGAGCAGGGCACCCACTAATGCAGGGAGGGCGGTCTCGACCCGCAGCACTCGATCACCGAGCGATACGGCCTCGAAGCCAGCTTCCAGAAATCGCTCGACTTCATATGGAATGAAACCGCTTTCCGGTCCCACGGCAAGCGTGATCGGGGCGCCCTCACTGGCCCGAAAATCCGCTGAGGGGAGGCCATTCACTGCGCCTAGCAGTCGCCGCGTGCCTTGGGTAATCGCTGGCAGGTCGTCCTCGACGAAGGGTTTGAAGCGCTGGTGCAGCGTGATTACCGGCAGCTGCGTATCCATCGACTGTTCAAGACCGAGCAGTGTGTTGGCAAACATCGCCGACTCAGTCAGGTAAGGTGATTGCCAGTAGCTCTTGTCGACCTTCCTGGCATGGCAGACACAAATCCGCTTGATCCCCAGGGAGATAGCAGACTGCAATGTTCGTCGGAGCATCTTGGGGCGCGGCAGCGCGAGTACCAGCGTGAGTGGTATGGGCGGGGGCGGCAAGATGGCCATCGAGTCAGGGCGTAAAACCACTGAGCCGCTATCGACGCTGATAATTTCAGCGCGGCCCAGATTGCCGCCCATCACGCCGATATCAATCTGATCACCAGGCGTGACCTTTACGATACTGAGCAGGTGAACGGCCCGACGGTCTCCGTTAGGGAGGTTAACGAGTTCGCCCGCAGCTTCTCCAGGCGTCAACAGCAGCAGGTTCATCAGTGCGTCGACGGTTGCTCATCGGATACATCGCCGTTAATGCCAAAGTATCGTGCACAGAATATTCCCGCTTCATATAGCAGCCACATTGGCACCGCGAGCAAGGTTTGTGAGATGACATCAGGCGGTGTCAGAAGCATGCCGATAATAAAACAGCCAACGATGATGTACGGCCGCTTGTCTTGCAAACTGGCAACCGATGTCAGCCCAGTTTTTATCAGCAGTATGGTTGCAACAGGAATCTCGAATGCGACGCCAAATGCGAAAAACATCTTCAGAATGAAATCGAGGTAGCTGTTGATGTCGGTCATCATGGCAACGCCCTCAGGGCTGGTCGATGCAAAGAATGCGAAGGCCAGTGGGAATACAACGAAGTAGGCGAAGGCAACGCCTGAATAGAACAGCACCACACTCGTAATGAGTAGCGGAATCGCGAAGCCCTTTTCCTTCTGATATAGAGCAGGCGCAATAAAACTCCAGACCTGGTAAAGAATGTAGGGTACCGCTACGAAAAACGCAGTGAAAAGCGTGAGCTTGAAGGGCGCGAGGAAAGGCGAGGCCACATTGGTGGCAATCATGGTCGCATTAGGCGGCAGCGCTGCTCTGAGCGGCTCGGCGACCGCCGTGTAGAGCTCATTGGCGAAGGCATACAGTGGAATGAAGCAAACCACTATGGCCAGAACGCAGCGCAGTAATCTGTCGCGAAGTTCGACGAGGTGACTCACCAGCGACTGTTCGCCAGATTCCTGCATGTCGGACTCATCTGTCATGGCTGTTTCGTACGCTCCCCGCCTACCTGGTCCGGCTGCGGTGTAGTAGGTGTGACGGGTTCAGGTTGATCGGCAGGCCGAGTGGCTTGTCCAGGCGTTTGAGCTGCTGGCGGCGTGGCCTGTTCAGAAGGGCGCAACTCCGGTTTCACTGCCTTGGCGCCTGCCACGGGATCGCGAACAATGCTGTCTTCGAAATCCTTGGCCCGGTCCAGTGCCTGACGAACGGTGCCCTGAATATGCTCGACCCCGAGCGTATCACCTTCCCTGCGAAGTTTCTCACGAAACTCTTCGGCCTTGAGCTGCTTGTCGATCTCGCTGGTGAACTGCGAAGTCATGCGGCGCAACTTGCCGAACCACAAGCCAGCACTTCGTGCTGCCCCGGGCAGTCGCTCGGGGCCGAGAACCAACAGTGAAATCACGGCAATAAGTACAAGTTCAAGAAAACCAATGTCAAACATATACCAGATTCACCAGGCAGTACTTGGACAGGCGCTCGTTGTGCATCAGGCGCGGTATCAGCTTTTCTTGGTATCGGCTGCTGACCGTGTTTCCACAGCAGACCCAGAACTGCTTTCCGAAGCCAGTGGATCTGAACCATTACCCTGAGGCGTCTGCTCGCTAATCTGCGAATTGGCCGTCTTCTTGGGCTCGGGCTCGACCTTGTCGGCGTCGTCTTCGCCAACAGCCTTCTTGAAGCCCTTGATCGCTCCGCCCAGATCAGAACCGATATTCTTCAGTCGTTTGGTTCCGAACAGCAATACCACGATCACCAGAATGATCAACAACTGCCACATTGAAATACCCATATCTAACCTCTCGATCGTGCGTCTCTTGCGGGCTGAACGCTCAGCAACTCGTCCGAAGGCGCGCATTGATGGTGTCTGACTGTGCTTCAGGCCAGCACTCGTGATCTGGCATCCTCGTCTTTGAATATTACAACACTATGACACCCATTGGCGCATCAGGGTTTACGACTGTTTTTCTCATCGATACCTGACAGGCCAAAACGCCGCGCAAGTTCACGCAGCACATCTTCGTGAGAACAGTCGAGATGCTGCAGTGCAAGCATGCAGTGAAACCACAGATCTGCAGTTTCCGAAACCATGTCCTGTTTCAGCCTATCCAGTTCGGCGCTTGCCGATTTCTGCCCGGCTTCCAAGTCCTTTGCGGCCAGGATGGTTTCAGTACATTCCTCGCCTACCTTCTCCAGTATCTTGTTCAGGCCTTTACTATACAGCGTGGCGACGTAGCTGGAATCTGGCGGCGCGTTCTTTCGCCCAGCCAGCACACGGTCCAGTTCAATCAGCACCCGGCTGGAATCTGTGACGAGCGCAGTGCTGGAGTTGCTATCCCCAGCCTCGTCCTGTGGTGTCTTTTCTCTATCGCTCATGAATGTCCTCTTTGTTCGATTCAGGCCGGCCGGAACCCTTCGAATACACCGTGCTCATGTCTTTCAGAACGGCACTATTCTCGACCCATTCCGGCCTGGCTTCCCTTACTTCGAGGGTACGAAAAAAGCAATTCGCCCGACCGGTGTGGCAGGCAATTCCGCCAACCTGTTCCACATCAGCCACGATGACATCGCCGTCACAATCCAGTCTGAGCGCATGCAGCTTCTGAACGTGGCCGGACTCTTCACCCTTGTGCCAGAGTTTTTGACGGGATCGCGACCAATAAACAACTTCACCGCGGCGAAGCGTTTCGAGCAGGGCTTCTCGATTCATCCACGCCTGCATCAGAATTTCCCGGCTCGTCGCATCCTGGGCGACGACGTTGACGAGCCCGTCCTGATTCCAGCGAACCTCATCAAGAAAAGCGGACTCACCGTCCATGGGTGTATCGACTCTAAACATTTGTACTCCCGGCGATCTGAATAAGATTGAGAATGTCCGAATTCATGAGCGGACGACAGCCCAGAGGGCAAGCGGCAGGACTGAAGGCACCAGCCAGGTATTGCTTTCGATCCAGATGATCCAGGGTGGCGTGACGCTTACGAAGAAGCCAGCTACGCCGGCGCAGAGCGCGAGCACGACGATGCTGGTGACGGCTATGAATTTCTCCATCAGACGATGCTGAGCGTTGCCCTGGCTGGCAGCAGCCGACTTTCGGCTACTGGTAAGGTCGCGGCCAGCACCTGCACTTCTAGAGCGGCCGATCTCCTGCCGTTCACGGTACTGCAGATGCCCACCGACAGCTGAGCTGCCTGCGATGTTCTGGAGGGCGTTGTAGACAAGTTCTGGTACTTCCGGCGAATGTTCCAGCCATTCAGGCAAGCGCTCGCGCATGGCCTGAAGCAGGCCAGGTGGCCCAATTCGGGACTTCATCCAGCGCTCGAGATAAGGCTGCGCGGTCTGCCACAGATCGAGTTCCGGATAGAGTGTGCGGCCAAGCCCTTCGATATGGACGAGTGTTTTCTGAAGCAGCACGAGCTGTGGCTGGACTTCCATTTCGAAGCGTCGCGCCGTTTCGAAAAGTCTCAATAGAAAATGGGCAAATGAAATCTCCGCCAGTGGCCGCTCGAAGATTGGCTCACAGGCAGTCCTGATTGCGGCTTCGAACTCACCAATCGGCGTATAGGGCGGCACCCATCCGGAGGCTACGTGCAGGGTGGCAACAGCCCTGTAATCCCGTCTGAAGAACGCGAGCAGGTTCTTCGCCAGATAGGCCTGGTCTTCCTCGGCGAGAGAACCCACGATGCCACAGTCGATGGCGATATAGCGCGGATCCTCGGGCTTGGAGGCATCTATGAAGATATTGCCTGGATGCATGTCGGCGTGGAAGAAGTTGTCACGGAACACCTGGGTGAAGAAAATCTCCACGCCGCGCTCTGCCAGTAGCTTCAGGTCGACGTCCAGGGACCTGAGTGCGTCGACCTGCGATATCGGAATGCCGTGGATGCGTTCCATGGTGAATACACGATCACCGGTCAGTGGCCAGTGCACAGCAGGCACATACAGCAGGCGAGCATCGGCAACCGATGAGAAATTGCGCTTGAGTTGCGATGTGTTAGCTGCTTCGCGCGGCATATCCATTTCATCAAGAATGGTTTGCCGGTAATCCGCCACGACCTGAGGTGCATTGAGACGGTGGCCCTGGTCGACACGACGCTCGACGAAATCCGCCAGCAGTGCCATCAATCTGGTATCGCGGTCGATACGCAGCCGGATGTCAGGCCGTGTGACCTTGATGACGACCTGCTGGCCGTCCGGCAGACGGGCAGTGTGGACCTGGGCTATCGAGGCTGACGCCAGCGGCGTCTCGGAGAACTCCTGCACCCGAGTCTCGATCGGACACTGCCACTGGCGCTCGATGATCGCGCGAGCGACGGCGCCATCGAACGGTGCCACTTCATCCTGCAAACGGCTCAGCGGGATGGCGATGTCAGGCGGCAGCAGGTCGGGACGGGTCGATAGCAGCTGACCGACCTTGATAAAGATGGGACCGAGTTCTTCCAGCGCCTTCTGAAAAGCATCGCCACGGTTCCCCGGGGGCGCAGGGAACAGCCGCCAGGGGCCGAGCGCGAGGATGAGTGCCAGCGATCTCGAGCAGTACTCTCGCGGAATGAGCCGGTCCAGTCGATAGCGGCTGAACACCCAGAGGATCTGCAGACAACGCCATACGCTGCTCAAGCGTCGGTCGCCTTCTTGGTAAATCGCGCTTCGAGGGCTATCAAACGCGCCTCCACTCGATCGGCCTGCTTTCGCAGTTCAAGCGCATCATCGGCAAACAGTTCAAACTCACGCGGGTGGGGCAGGGTGGCGCGTTCGTCCTGCAAATAGGCTTGCACATCGCTACGAAACCGTTCGGCGGTGCTGTGTAGCCAGTCGAGCGCACCGCTCGCTGTACTGCCAAGAACCGAGGCTGTCTCAACCCCCACCGTATCGGCAACGAGCTGCGACCACTGAATATCCAGGTCCCTCCGGATCGATTCGAGCGCCTCCAGGAGCGCTGCATTACCTTCTATCCTCACGCCCTCACGCTGACCTTTCAGGGTTGCAAGCAGCTGCAGTGGCGTGCCCTTGAGCCAGACCATGTCCGGCAGCGGCGAAGCAGCAGCATCGCTCGCGCGCTGCAGCGGGTAACCTAGGCGTATGACTACTGGATTTGCTGGCGCTGCATCAACTTCGATGCCAAGCAGGCGGCCATCGAGCCTCCGCAGCGCCTCTGCGGAGGCAGCATCGTAGCTCAGTACGGCATTGACACGCTTGAGTATGCTTTCGATCATGAGCTACGCCAGCTCAGGCCTTGATGCCAGTGTGCAAGGCGACGATACCGTCACTGAGGTTGTAGTACTTACACAGGCTCAAGCCGGCGGTTTCAAGCATGCCGAGCATGGTGTCCTGATCTGGGTGCATACGAATGGATTCGGCCAGGTATTTGTAGCTTTCGCTGTCCTGCGCTACGAGCTTGCCCATCATGGGCAGGGCCTTGAAGGAATAGGCATCGTACATTTTCGCCAACAGCGGATTTTGCGGTTTGGAAAATTCGAGCACCAGTAGGCGACCGCCTGGTTTGAGCACGCGGCACATTTCGGCCAGAGCGGCATCCTTGTCAGTCACATTGCGCAGACCAAAAGCGATGCTCACGCAATCGAAACTATCCTCGGGAAACGGTAGCTTTTCCGCGTTGGCCTGAACATATTCGAGTGGCGCCGCATAGCCCTCGTTGAGCATGCGCGTGCGTCCGACTTCGAGCATGCTGGCATTGATGTCGGCCAGGACCACTCGGCCCTTGGGTCCAACGATGTCGGCGAACTTGCGGCTGAGATCGCCAGTGCCCCCGGCGATGTCGAGCACGGAATAGCCCTTGCGAACACCACTCTTTGCGATGGTGAAGCGCTTCCACATTCGATGGACGCCGAACGACATGAGGTCGTTCATAGCGTCATAGCGTCTGGCAACCGAGTCGAACACAGCGCCCACCTTGGCCTGTTTCTGTTCAACCGGAACCTGACTGAATCCGAAATGAGTATTGGTTTCCTGACTCATGCGCGCTGCCTGTACTTCCTGTGGAGAAACATTTGCCGGCGGAGCACGTACTCAGAAATGAAACGCTCTGCCGGCGCGATCGCTTGTCGCTGCGAGCCCATTATCTTAACCTGATAGCCTTAATACGGCCATGGAAACCACAGATATGTCGAACATCAAAGTGTCACGTCAGCACAACCTGCCAATGGATGAAGCAAGATCGAAGGCAGAAGCGCTTGCCGAAGACCTGGGGCGTGAATTCAATGTAAATTACGAGTGGAACGGCAATCAGCTGGATTTCAAGCGAAGTGGGGTGAAAGGCGACCTCAAGGTGAAGGAAGACAGTATCGATGTCGATCTTCACCTCGGCCTGCTCGCACGGCCATTCAAGTCAAGGATTGAGCAGGAACTGCACAAGCATCTCGACCACTTGGTCAGGGGCTAGGCACTTTCAGAGCTTAAACGGTTTTTCCATGTGCCGAAGCGTTTCAGCGTCGTGACTGTACAGATGCTCGAGTAGTGCGCTTTCGCGATTTGAAACGATATCGAGCAGCTCGGCGACACCGCCCATATTGCGAAACGCGGTAAAGCCTCTCATCAGAAAGCCGTGTAGCTCCGCCAGACCAGCCATTTCGGCAGCACCTTCACTGATCTGCAAGGCAAACAGGATGCTCCGGCTGGTCACGTAGCGCTCGAGCTCCAGACCGAGTGTTCGCGTGAGCTGTATCTGTCGCTGTCGCGCATCTTTGTTGTCACAGCGTCTGAAGGCTGCGGCATACTCGCCTTGCGATAGCCCGGCAATCCGGGCTGCGAGCCCGGTCTCTCTAGGCTCGCTGTCCGTGGTCGGCTTTATGAGCGCTGCGAAATCTTCGGCCAATGCATCGAGCAACCGATCATCCAGTTGCTGTGTCAGCATGTTCAGGTCGGTCAGATCCGCCATTACCCCTAACAGCTTCTGCGGTAGCAGCTTCACAATCTTCGGAAAGATCCGCTCCAGATCGGCATCCCGTTGCATCAGGTTCTTCGGGGCGTAGAGGTCGTTTAACAGGAAGACCAATGCCTCATGGTATCTCGGCGACTCGATGAGATCCTTGTGAGTTTCTGTCAGCCGGGCCATCTGTACGGCCTGAAGCGCGGCCACGGCCTGCGTTCGGTCAGACTGCGGTGAGCGGTGCTCATGACGGTAGTGATGATAATCCAGCAGCGACTGCTGCAGACGCTGGGCCTCACCTGACTTGGGCTTTACGCCCAGGAGCTTGTGTTTGGACATGCCGATCGTTCTATTCCGTGTATCTACTCCGCGACCCTGGCAAGAGCGGGCCGAATTGGCGTGGCGTGGACCAGTCTGGAAGGGAGTCTCGGGATCCATGATCCGCAGTCAAGTGTGATGAAATGACTGCTGGCATCGGTCTCCACGATGCTGATCGCATTGTGCGATTGCCTTGCACTTCTCAGCATGGCGGCGCGGTCGAGGACACGGTCTACCCGGGGAATCAGTATGGTGCCATTGGGCACATTGTCGTAGGCGGAGCAGTCACGACTCATCATCCAGTCCCGCAAGTCCTCGATATTATGGACGAGCGTCATGTACTCCTTGATTGAAGTAAAAATATGCGGCATGAGCTGGCGTTTGCGGTTGGTCAGCGTACCGAAGAACGTCGGCGCATAGGATGCCGAAGGAGCGGAAGTGATAAGTCTGATCAGGAGCGGCCAGGTCGTATGATTCATTGGTCTTATGAGTCGGCGGACCAGCGGGTGCAGTCGGCCCTCCGGCAGCACAGGTGCTTCCAGTACAACTTCGACGTTTATGAAGAGGTCAGGGCGGAGACTCGCCGCTTCAATGATGACGGCACAACCACGTGAGTGACCATGAATGCGAACGTGGGGCGCCGTCGGCAGGTTGGCAAGTGCCTGAATCAGAATGGCGGCATCATGCGAAATGGTACCGGCCGGGGCATCGATATCGGTTTGCCAGTCGGCTGTCATGACCGTAGGTCCACTCACCGGCAGATGATAGCCGCTGCATGTCAGTAGGATCAGCTCGGTGTCGGCTGCCTGATAGGACTGGGTGTAATAGCAGAAGTTCTCGAGAAAACCGTGTACGCCAATGACGGTATGACGCGCCTCGGAGCTGTGATTCCGAATGGCAACCGAACCTTCCCCTACCTGGTACACTCGGCCAGAGAACATTTCGGAGTAGGTAGGCGAAACAGGACGCAGCAGCCTGTTCTTCGATTCTGCGAGACTACTCATGCGCCTCCTTGGGCTTGTTATTGGCCTGTTGATGGCCTTGGGTGCTCGTACAATTACCTACGGATTTGTGATGGCGATCTCATAAAAGCGATAAGCCATAGTGTAGTACGAACGACCGCTGATTTACGAACAATTCACATGCGCACTTTGACCTTTCTGACGCGATTGAACAATAACAGTACAATTGATTGCGCCGTGGTCGAATCTCTCGTTAGAGTACGCCATGCTTAGCGACTTTCCGATTGATCCTGTAAGTGGTAGTGACGCCGCCTGGTTACGCCTGGACCGGCCCACGAACCATATGATCATCACTGCCATGGCGATTACCGACGCCCTGGAGCCGACACGTTTTACCCAGCTGATTGAGCAGCGTTTCGCTCATCTTCGAAGGTTTTGCTGTCGGCCGGTACTTCACTCCGGCGTCTACCTGTGGGAACAGGTGGATACGGTCGATCTGTCAAAGCACATACGTCATGAGCGCCTGCCGCCAGATGCCGGTAAATCTGAGCTCGAGCATTTTGTCAGTGCTCTGCAGAGTCAGCCGCTGTCGCCCGATCGTCCGCTCTGGGAATTTATCCTGCTCCAGGGGTATGGGAGCCAGAGCGTCGCCATTATGAGAGTCCATCATTGCTATGCCGATGGGCTGGCGCTGATATCCATATTCGCCGCGCTGACAGATGGCGACCCTGACGGTCCCGCGGGAGGGTCAGGCGACTCTGAAGCTGGCAAGGTCAGTCATGGTGCTGCAAGTTCGCGCCGGCGGCGCACGGCCCAAAGTATCAAGGCCGGGCTTGAGGCGGTGAGCCACGGGGTAGAGCGGGTAACGCAGTTGAATTTCCGGCTGAGCCCGGAGAGCTATCATTGGCTCAAGGCAGAAACGCTTGAAGGCCGTGGACTGCAGTTGCTGAATTCTGCTGCCGAATTTGCTCGATTGGCAGCGCTGCCACGAGATCCTGAGACAGCCATGAGCCAGCCATTGGGGGAACGGAAGCGAGCCCTCTGGTCGGCGCGCTTGCCGCTGGATGACTTCAAGATGGTCGCCCGCCAGTACGGAGCAAGTGTCAACGATGTTCTGCTGTCTTGCGTGGCCGGCGGTCTTGGCAAGTATCTGGCCGATCGGCAAAGTGTCGAAGAGAGTCTCGAGCTGAGAGCTACAGTTCCGGTAAACCTCAGGCCAGCCACTCAGTCGCCTTCGTTAGCGGCTGCAAACGACGGATCTTCACAGCATCAGGCGGACGATGAGGACGACCTGCTGGGAAACCAGTTTGGAACGATATTCATTCCGCTGGCAGTCGGTCTGCGAAATAGGGTCGAACGTCTGTACAAGACGAAACACGATATGCGTGCGCTTAAAGGATCGGTACAGCCAATGCTGTCGCACATCGTCATCGGCGCGGCCGGCTTGCTGCCCACTGTCCTGCAGCAGCCACTGATGGACTCATTCAGTAACAAGACCAGCTTGGTGCTGTCCAACGTGCCGGGCTCGAAAGAGCCGCGCTTCATAGCCGGCAGCGCCGTCAACGAATTAATGTTCTGGGTTCCGCAGGGTGGCGAAACAGGGCTCGGAATCAGCCTCTTGAGTTACAATGGCTTCGTGCAGATCGGACTGTTGTGTGATCCGCAATGCGTCGATGTGCCGCAGCAACTGATGGACAGCATTTGTAGTGAGCTGGACGATTACCTCGCGGCTTGACCGTATATTGCCGATTCATTCAATTTTATTAGCGGCCAGTCCGGTTAAGATGGTCAAGGACCAGGGCATTTCGGCTCAGGCCGCCGCTGTACATGTAAGCCGACAACGCTGAGACAAGATTGATGACAAGACCAGATTCGAACGCCCCCGGGTTTTCTACGCTTTCGAAAACGCATGCTGCCATGGGCTTCGTAAGGTGTCCGCTGCCTCTCGCAGCCGCAGCAATCGCCTTCCTGGGGCTCGGCGGCTGTAGTGAGCTGGAAAACGACCCTAAAAAGCCGTTCGTGAAGGGCGCGCCGAGCCTGGTTGCGGGTCAGTTCAATACCACCGAGTTTACGCTCGTGGACAATCGTGCGAGGTATATGCGAACGGGTATCAATGGCTCGTCCAGCGGCGGCCATCAAGATTGGTTCTCCTATAATGAAGCCACCGAGGCTCATGGCTTTATCAGAGGCTTCACCTACCGTTTTACGCCTGAGCGCTGGCTGGGTGAGCGAGCAAACAAACGGCAGGTAGGTGACAGGACGCCCAATGGCGATATGATTCTGATGGCTGACCCAAGCACCAACAGCGTGTCACTTTCGCTGCGAGCGGCGCCGAACGGCACCACAACGGAGGCCTTTAACGCATTTCAGCCCGACCTCACGCTGGGGCCATATCGCTGCCTCGAATACAGTGTCGGCTACGACAAGAGTGGCGCAGCAATGGCGTTTCCGGATGTCTGGACCTCAGAGGCCACCTTCAATCCGGATGGCTCTGGTTCGTATATTTACCTGAACGACTCTGGGTTGGTCGAGCAGAACCGACCTCCGCGTCCCTTCAACTATATCAGGGGCTCTGCCGCGGTAGGTGGTATTGGTGCGCTACTGATTTCTGATGCCAGTGCCCGACAGGCCAATCCACTGGAACCTACACAGCCTATCCTTTCGCCGGGTCCAAATCTCGACGAAAACCATTTCGCCGATATCATCGCAGATTCGTTCCGTATCGATTGTGGCGATGAGTATCTCATCGATCCAGCGAACGACGCAGGTGAAGGTAACGGTCTCGAGCGTCGTGTCGAGACGCGGCCGCAGTATTGTAACGCGGCAGCCTTCGGCGCGGCCAACGTCGACGGAAGCGTGTTATTCGCCTCCAGACAGTTTTATGAAGCACTTGCCAACCGCCCTCGAGGTGTCGTCGAGACGATTTATTCGGCCCCTGGTGGCGGGCTACGGGCTATGCAGAGTCAGCAGATCTGCGTCCGGGTCTCGTCTGAAAAGAGCGATGCATCACTGGCCGGCGCCTGGTGGCAGGCCGAAACCTATGTCGACGACGGTGTCGCGGTGACTGCATTCGCTGAACTCATACTGAATGATCAGGGGATCGGTGAGAGCCGGCAGATAGACGTAGCGGGCAATATAGCGCCAAGAACCGCCGAGGTTCAGTTCTTCGTGGATTCCAACGGGGTACTCAATTTTGGCGGAGGACTGGGTATCGTCAACGGCGAGGAAACCTTCTTCATCTATAACGCGTCGGACGACACTGGTAAAAAAGGGATTGGCTTTGCCATCCGGCAGAATTTGCCGCCAGAAGATTTAGCTGAAAGAATCGGTGACACACCGGAAGATGAGTTGCTCGATGACCAGTGACACTCAGGCACATCTCGCGAAGCTGCTGGAGCAGACAGCACTCATTCACTGGGACGAGCTTCAGGTCCACTTTGCAAGGGGGGCTCTGATCCGTGTGGCGGACAATGTTGATCTTGTAGAAACAGCGCTCAGTATCGTCAAGAACGACACCGCTGCGGTTAAAGGACTTCAGGCACTCAAGCAACTGGACGCGCCGAATGATGATGACGCCAGAGCCTGGGCTGACCAGAATCCTGAGTTCTGGGCGCTCGTCATTGCCCCGTGGGTGCTTATTCAGGGGCCCATCCCGCCAAAGGAATGAAGCAGAACATCTTCGTTCCCTTTTCCCCGCCGACGATGCCGTCTGCTTGTAAATCTTTCACGCTACTCCAACCCGAAACTGCAAAATACTCCACAGTTTCGCCCCAAGCTCAGCTCGATAAAGCTGCCATTTAAGTTAAGTTCCTGATTTTAAATCCGATATTCAAGTTGGCCTGTTTATTGGATATATGTCCGTGTGTGTAAGCGAAGCAGGACCAGGCGCGAGTCTGTAAGCACGGATGCTATCCCACTTCCCCGACCTAGCAGTCGGTCCCACTGCGCCTTCATTTGGCGATTGCGACATTACATTGATAGCTACGGCAGATATGGGGAATTGGATCGTGACCACAAAATATCAACAGGGCGCCACTGTCGAATGGCGGTGGGGTCAGGGCAAGGGCGCTGGAAAAGTCAAAAGCAGTTTCGAAGAAACGGTAAGCAGGAAAATAGCTGGCAGCGAGATAACGCGGCATGGCAGCAAGGAAAATCCTGCCTACTATATCGAGACTGATGACGGCGAAAACGTATTGAAACTACATAGCGAGTTGGAGAAGCAGTGATGGCAAAGATGCTCTATAGCGTGGCAACGTGTGATGACGTAGCAGACAAAATCGTCAACAGTCTGACCGGTGTTGGAATTTCGCCCAACCAGATCACGCTGCTTCGGCGTCTAAAAGCCCATAAGGACTGCGCAAAGGTGAACTCATCATTTCGATGCGTCACTAGCGGTCATGATGATTACTTCCAGGCATCTGGCATGTCGGTCAATGAGTCCAAGCCTTATCGCCAAGCGTTGGAAGAAGGCCGCATTGTGATCGCGTTGAGCTTCGGTATCAGTGGACAGGCCAGCGCACCGGTGATGGACCAGGGTTCAGCCAAGCCGAAGTCCAGCTACGGTGCACCGATGCTTCAGACCGCATGAGAGGACGGTCAGGCAGCAATTTGCTGTCGCGTCGTCCATCTGAAGCTGTCATGAGCTGCAGGAAAGTGCAGCAGCACCCGGGTAGCTTTGGGCCCAATCAGGTCGCTTCCCGTATACGTCAATAGCCGTGAGTCTCTTGTAGGGAGCACGGCTTGCACACATCAGGTCATCAAGCATCTTCGAATCGCCTTCATCAAGTGCCTCAAAGGCTCTCACTAATAAATAATTGCGAGGGATAAACACGGGGTTATTGGCGCATAGTGTTTCTATCCGATGCCTATCGCAAACCGCTTGCGGTCTATTCCTTACCTTCGCGTGATAGGCATGGAGTCGCTTGTAAGCAGCGAACCAATTTGACCATTGCCCTAAATCGTCATCCCCCAGCTTCTCATAGGCAACCGACGACAGGCGCTCACCTAAAGCTGCTTCCGCGCCAGTATCGAGCAATGTGCCGTCCAGTACATCTTCATCTGCCAACATATTGAAAAATAGTGTAAAATCTATTTTCGATGTCTGCATCAGCCGGTCCAGATCTGTCGTAAGCGCAGTCGCATCCGAGCGTTCCAGCAGGTCACTGGCATCGTCGAAGCCAAGCTTGCCCAGTCGCGTGGTTTGTATCGCCTTCGCCAGGTATTGCTCAGCCGCCTCAATAGTTGACGTGAGGGCGCGAACGTCCTCAATCAATGGGTACAAGGCATTAGCGAAGCAGGCAAGATTCCAGCGGGCAATGCCCGGTTGATTGCCGAAACAGTAGCGCGCCTCCCGGTCAGAGGTATTCGGTGTGAAGACAGGATTGAAATCTTCCTGCCAGCCGAATGGTCCGTAATCGATGGTGAGGCCAAGGATGGACATGTTATCTGTGTTCATGACGCCGTGAATAAAGCCCACTCGCATCCATGCCACGATCATATCCATCGTCAGGTGGCAGACGGCGGAGAACCACTGCAGGTAGGTCGCTTTGGTGTCGTGTGGATCCCTGGCGGCGTGAATCTCCGGGAAGTAGTGTCGAATAGTGAAGTCGGCGAGCTGCCTCAGGCGCTCCGTCTGCCGGCGGGCCGCAAAAATTTCGAAGTGACCGAAACGGATGAAGCTCGGCGCGGTCCTGCACACGATGGCGCCTGTTTCACTGCGCGGGTGGCCATCGTAAAACATGTCGCGGACGACCTCCGCACCGGTGGTGCAGAGCGACAATGCACGAGTGCCGGGCACGCCCAGATGATGCATGGCCTCACTGCAAACATACTCCCTGACTGAGGAGCGCAGCACAGCCCGGCCATCGGAACCGCGACTGAATGGGGTTCTTCCGCTACCCTTTAGCTGGAGCTCAATTCCTGCGGTTTCACCAAGCAGGATTGCTCTGCCATCGCCGAGCTGCCCGGCCCAGTGGCCAAACTGGTGTCCACCATACACGGTCGCGACAGGGTTCATGCCTGACAAGGATTCATTGCCGGTAAATATTTCCGCCAACTTCTGCCTCAGGTCTGCATCGTCGCCGAGCGAAGGTAGTCCCGCCTCTCTCGCCGCGTCGTCTGACCAGGCGATCAGGCGTGGCTGAGGCACCTTTTCCGGCAGGCAGGGTACGTAAAAAGCATCGGTGACCTGCTGGGGCTTGCGCATATCCAGCGTGGCGCCACCGAGTTCTTCGGTAAACCTGTTATGGAAGTGCGGGGTAGTCAGCATCGTGTGGTCTGCGCCTCGTTTGCTTCGTAAACAGAACATTGGTCTTATAAGGATTGAACATGTTACCAGCGTTGGAAATCGAAACCAGCCCGCAGCCTGACGCAGCAGTTATCCTGCTGCACGGACTCGGGGCTGATGGCAACGATTTCGGACCCATTGTGTCCGAGCTCAAACTGCCGCCGAATGCGGCTATACGATTCATATTCCCTCATGCGCCAGCCATCCCCGTCACCATCAACCGGAACTACGTCATGCCGGCCTGGTATGACATAACGTCCATCGATATCGATCGGACAATAGATGCCGGTCAGCTTCGTGCCTCAGCTGAACAGATTGCGGCTTTCGTGGATCGTGAAGTGACACGCGGCATTCCACCGGAGCGAATCGTGATTGCGGGATTCTCGCAGGGTGGCGCCGTAGCATATGAACTCGCCGCATCCGATGAACGAGTCTTTGCGGGTCTCCTCGTGCTGTCCAGTTATTTCGCCACTCAGCAGGATGCACAATGGCGCCGGCTGAAGGATAAGTGCCAGCATATGCCCGTCATGATCATGCACGGGCAGGCCGATAACATCGTCAGTGAGTCGCTGGGGCGCAGTGCCTGCAAGATCCTGTGTGATCTCGGCCTGCAGGTCAGCTACAAAACCTATCCGGTGGGCCATAGCGTTCATCCGAGGCAGATCGAGGAAATTTCGAAATGGCTGCAAACTATCTTGCCGGTACGTTCGTGACAGGCCGTGTCGTTCTGACGTTGCTGGTCGCGGTCTGGTTGTCCGGCTGTCAGGAGCGCTCGCCTTCTGGAGATGAGAGCGGAAAAGCTGTCCTTGAAAACGGCTACGCCCAGCTTTACGAACTGACGTCCACGCTTAAGAGCTCTGACACCATACTCAACTTCAAGCAATCAACGGATGGCTTTGGTGAGCTGGTAAGCGAGTTGGCTACGGATGAAGCGAGCATGGCCGAGTATCTCGAAGCGCTCGCGAAAGAGCCGCCGGGCTATGACTTGGCCAACACGGGCTATCCAGAGATCAGCAAACGTAGCCTGAACTCGGCAAAGTCGGACAGACTATTGTCTTACTCGCCTTTTTTCGGGCGCACCAAAGATAACTTCGAGCGGACCTATCTGCTGAGTCTGTCGAACGCGCTCACGCAACAGTACCATTTGCTCGAGGTGATGATCGACCTGGAGCGGGACAAGGAGCGTTTGGTGATGCTCAAGGAGTTCCAGAGCGACGTCAGCCGTTACTATGATGAGGTGGTAGCCAAACTGAACCGGCAGCACTTCAAGGAAAATGTCCCGGGCCCTTCTCTGGAAGAAGGGGCCTGAGCGTCAAGTGAGCAGCGGTAATGGCGGACACAGTATTCAATCGATAAGCCCGAGTTTGCGGCATCCGGAATACCGACTCGAGTTTGTTCGTCATCTTGAGCAGCAGCCTGAGCTTGTGACGTCTGCGCTGGTGGCGGAAGCCGAGGCGGGCGCCTTGTCAGACAGCGGCCCGGGTAACTCGTCATCAGGGTTCGAGGACCTTGCGCAAGGGAGGGCGAGCTGGCTTGTTGCGCTATTGCGGCTGGATAGTCTGCATGCCAGGGTCGACAGGGCAGCGGTACAAAGCCTGTGGGTGCTGTGCGTGGTCTTCGCCCTGCTTGGTGCCCTCGCTGCTGCACAAGGCTTCGATCCAGGGCAACAGACGGTTAATTTCTTCTGGTTACTCGTTGTCCTGCTCGGCGTCCATCTGGCTGCACTGCTGTTCTGGTTACTGGCATTCCTGAGCAGGCCCTTTCGCCAGTCCACGGTAAAGGTGCCCATGTTGCAAAGTGCCGGCCTGTGGCTGGTCCAGAAACTCGCCCGAGTTCTCGCCCCAGATACTGCGGCAAGAGACCCTGAACAGGCTGGTTCTGTGCAACCGGCTCTCTCCATGACGACAGTTGCTGCGGTATGGGCACGCCTGCAGACCAAAGCTGGTTTGGGCTTCTGGAACTTCAGCCTGCTAAGCCATGCAGTCTGGACCGCTTACCTGATCGGCGGCTTCGGTATGACGCTCCTTCTATTGTCGTTACGGCAGTACGATTTCGTCTGGGCCACAACGGTGTTGTCGAGTGAGACCTTCGAGCAGATGAGCGCACTGCTCGGGCAAGTGCCTCAGCTACTGGGCATAGCGGTGCCGGATGCCCAGCTGGTTCAGATCAGTCGGACCGGTGTGGAAACCAGCTCCGAAACAGCGAGCATTGCCCGGGTGCTCTGGTCGAATCTTCTCATGGCCAGTCTGGTGCTCTGGGGTGTGATTCCTCGAGTGGTCTTGCTTGCCATAAGCCTGGTTGGACGCGCTACAGCCATGCGAAAGGTCTCATTGGACCTGGCGAGCCCGTATTATGTTGGCCTTCGCCAGCATCTGCTGACCGGATATCGCCGCGGCGGCATCATCGATCCTGATCATGCTGGCCGCTCGCATGACGAGGTGAGCAGCAGCCCGTCAGCGTCCGCCAAGCTGCCAGAACGCTACGATATCGCAGCCATTTATCTCGATCCGCAGTTGCCTTGGCCTCTCCGCGATCTGAATCCACAACATGACCTCGGATGTATCGACGATGCAAAATCCGAAGCCGTGGTTACGGCTGCAGCAGCAGCCTCGAGCTGTCCCCACCTCGTGCTTTGCTCGCATCTGGCGACCGTGCCGGACCGCGGTGTCCGCCGGATCGTCGGCGCCTTGAAGCGCAATTACAGGGGGCGGGTACATCTTGGGCTGCTAACGCCAGACGACCGTCCCGCCGATCACAATCGCCTCGAAGACTGGTATCGCCTCGCGGCAGCCGTTGGTATATCGCTGGATGACATCATTCAGCTGCCAATCCGCGCGCCGGGCTTCACCGCCGCCTCTCCAGTTGAGGAAGATGATCGACATGCCAACTGAAAACACGAGCCCTCGACCTTCAGCACAGGCGCCGATCCGTATTGCCATAGTCGGCCATACCAATGTCGGCAAGACCTCGCTGATGCGCACCCTGTTGCGCGACAGCCGCTTCGGCGAAGTGTCCAATCATCCAGGTACGACCCGACACGTTGAAGCCGCTAGCATATTGTGCCGCGATCAGGCGGTGATCGAACTGCATGATACGCCTGGTCTGGAGGACTCGATCGGCCTGCGTAGCGCGCTGGAGAGCTTGCCAGCAGGTCGGGACGACACCGGCCAGACCCGCTTGAGACAGTTCATAGCTCACGCCGACGAGTTTGCTGAACTCGATCAGGAACTCAAGGTCGTCCGTCAGTTACTGGCGAGCGATTTACTATTTTATGTCATCGATGTTCGCGAGCCGCTCGTCGGCAAGTATAGAGATGAGCTCTATGTGCTCAGTCTTGCCGGCAAGGCCGTGATTCCGGTGCTCAACTTCATTCACCAGTTTCCCAACCACAGCATGCAGTGGCGTGAATATCTCGGTCAGCTGAACTTCCATGCACAGGTGCAGTACGACACGGTCGTGTTTCGGCTTGAAGATGAGAAGCGCCTGTTTCAGAAGATACAGTCTTTGCTTGGTGAGCAGTATGACAGGGTGCAGCAGCTCATCGACGAGCGGCATGCCCAGGCGCTGCAGATCAGGCGAGCATCTGCAGCAGCCGTGGCTGAGTTGATCATCAACGTAGGCAGCTACCGGAAAACGCTCAGTGCCGCCACGGCGACCCTGCCCGAAATTGAAAAGAATGAGGTGATAGCGCTGCAGGACCTCACGCGACAGGCAGAGCAGGTCTGTACGCGACAGATCATCAAGCTTCATCGCTTTGCACCCGACGATGTCCGCGAAGCCTTTCTGCCTGTACAGGATGGCAGTTGGAAGCTCGACCTCTTCGACGTGAATACGCTGAGGACCTTCGGCGTAGAGGCGAGTAGTGGTGCAGCCAAGGGCGCCGCTGTGGGTGCTGTTCTTGATGGACTGACGGGCTTTATATCGCTGGGTGCCGCCGCTGCAACTGGTGCCCTTGCCGGTGCCCTATTCTCGACTGGCGCCAGATATGGTCGGGACCTGCAGGCCGCGGTCACGGGCAAGCGGACCCTGTGTGTAGACGAGCCCACGCTGCGCCTGTTGTGGCTCCGACAACTGCAGCTCTTGACCGACCTGGGCTCACGCGGCCACGCCATGCAGGTGCAGATGCAAATGACATCGGTCGATGCAAGCGATCTCCCAAAGGCTTGGAACAGCTGGTTACGGCAGATGAGAGCCAATGCAAACTGGAGTGAACTGGCTCCGGACAATCGCAAACGCGCAGCAGATCCCGGTCGCAGTGCGCTGGCTAGCGCTATTGCCGAACATCTTTTTGCGTCGGTCTGAACAAAGTCGCTGCGCCCGTCGTAATGTTCTCATCAATTGAAAACATGAGACATGGAGAAGTATATGAATACAGTCACTCGAGCGGGTAACAAGGCTAGTCATCTTGCGGAACAGTATGCGCTCTCGACCAGAGCCTATCTGAATGAGGCAGTGCAGAGCGGTCAGAAAGAACTTGAGACGGTCACTCACAGAGTGAACGACCTGGTGGGTGAGCTGAAGAGTCAGGGCAACTATATCACCGAGCCGACACTGCAGTTTTTTCAGGAGTCCCTCAAGCAGCCAATTCAGCGCATCAGGCATCCCCTGTCTACTGTAAAAGGCATCGCGTCAGTGTGCGAAAACACCCTGGACCGCGCCTTCAGGGTGGCGAGTCAGAACTACGATACGCTACGTCGTAACTGGACCAGAACAGATGATACCAAGGCTGATCTGACCACGCGGGAGCAGTCTGCCTACGCCGATGCTATCAACTCAGCCATCGATCAGGCCATCAACAAGCCGGCAGGTACGCGAACTACATCGGCCAGTGGCGAGCATGACGATCTTCAGCGCCTGCCACAGGTTGGACCGGCATTGGTTCGAAAGCTGCACGCCGCTGGCATCTACAACTATCGGCAGATTGCTGAGCCCACGGACGAGGAAAAGCGAAAGTTGGCCCAGTTCGCGAAGATCAAGTCTTACCCAGCCTGGGTAGAAGAAGCGAAGCGCCTCATCAAGTAGTTCATTTCACCGATTTGATCGTTGTGTCGATATTTTCGATACGGCGATCGCTAGTCGGGTGTGAACTCAAAAATGCGGCGAGACCCTGAGGGCCTTCGCCGCTTACAGATTGAAGCGTCTGAATGGCAGCCTTCATCGATTGTGGAGGCTGTCCAGTCTTGTGGAGTGCCTTCACCGCGTAGCTGTCCGACTCGAGCTCGTCAGATTGTGAATATCTCGCGTTAGCGTAAGTGGCCGCGAGCTTGCCCAGCTCAGACTGGCTCAGTTGGCCTATCGTCCCGCCTGCAGAGGCAACTGCCGAGAATGCTGCATTAGTGTAAAGCTGCTCACGCAGCTGCTTATAGCTGTGCCTCAGTTCGACGTGTCCTATCTCGTGTTGGAGTACTGCGAGAATCTGATCATCCGGCATGAGATCCATCAGCTTTGAGTACACTCGCACAGTGCCGTCAGCCATCGCGAAGGCATTTATCTCGTCGCTCATGTACACCTTGAAGTTGTATTTGCTGGTATCTGCACCAGTCATGGGGATGAGTTTCTGAAGTCGTTGTGCGTACTTGGATCCCTCTGGCGCCACCTTGTTCTGCTTGTCCATCTGCTGGGCTGCTTCGCTGGCCGCCGCCATGACTGTCTCCCGATCGAGGGTCGCGGCCTGGACCACAGCCGCACCTGCCTGTGCCGCCTGTTCGGGACGAAACTGGCTGCCGGCGCATGCGGTGAGGCTGAGGATGAGCGGCAGTGTCAACACTGTGAGTGGAGCAGGGGTACGGCTAAGCAGGGTCATTAAAGGCATTGTTGCTATCCTGAGGTGAGTTGAACGGATTGGTTCCGGCAAGGCGAGCTCTATTGATCAGCTTGAGAAGGCCAGCAGCAGCTTCGGCATCACTCATCGCGCGATGATGCTGGGTCATCGTAATGCCAAAGTATGCTGTGAGATTTTTCAGGCTATACGAATCCAGTCCCGGTTTCAGCTTTTTCATCATGGCACAGGTACACAGCTGCGGCATTCGAATGGACTGCTCCATACGGCGATACGACTGCTGAATGAAGCCATAATCGAAGCGTACGTTGTGGGCCACAAAAATGGAGTCGCCCAGAAATCCGCGTAAATCATCCGCAACGGCTTCGAAGGGCGGTGCGGATGCCACCATCTCGTTCGTTATGCCGGTAAGTGCGGTGATGTTAGCTGGTATGCGTCGTCCAGGGTTGATCAGCGTCTGCCATCGACCGATGATCTCTTCTCGCTGGAGAATCACAGCACCAATCTCTGTCAGCCGACCATACTCCGAGTTGCCACCTGTGGTTTCCACATCCACCACCACGTACGGCTGATCCGGATCAACAACCCATTCGACCCGCTGAACCGAGACCTGGAAACCGGCTTCGCGAAGTTTCAGTAGTTGCATCATCTGGCGGCGTCGAAGTTGATCACCCTCTGCTTTCACTTCCACGAATCTCAGGCCATCTGAATCGATGATCATCAGATCAGGATAGCCTGACTTACAGCCATCATACTGCCTGACCATATCCCGCAATATCGTACGCAGGCCAGCCATAGGCGCGAGTTCCACGAAGCGGCAGAGCTGCTCAGCCATGGTGCTCGTCCATCCCGTAAAGCTGTTTGGGCGCCCGTAGCATCGGCTCAGGGTCTTCAGTACATGCGTCTTCAGCTGCTCGCGGTCAAAAGCCAGCACGGCTTCAATGCGTTCGCGCTGGGCGTGGTAAAACGAGCCATCCGACAAACCTGCCGGCTGGTGCTGGAAATCAGATGAGAAGCGGCTGGCCTCACTCTCGTACAGTTGCGGCCAAAAGGTGAGTGCGAACAGACTGCGCCATATCCGGTTCTCGGTATGAACCACCAGACGCCCCGGTTTTCGCCATTGCCGCGCAAGCGCTGCTTCCGGCTCATGCCGGAAAGCTTCATCGAGCCTGCTCACGCCGGCTGCCCGAAGCATGTCGGTTAGTATCGATGTTCGCTTTCCACCATTGGCCGACTGCAGTCCCAACTGATCTGCTGTGTATCGAGCATCAGTCGGCAAAAGCTCATTGCCGTACTTTCTCGCCTGAAAATCGAGCGCGAACAAATAGGCATCGTCGCTGGTGGGCGTCTCAAAAATACGGCTGATCAAATCCCGGGCGCGTTGCTCGTCCAGACGGTGCCAGAGTCGAATGGCCTTCTCAGTGGCGGTAGCGTGTTCACTGCTCTGATAGAGCTCCGCCGCCAGCGTGAGCTGGTCCGTGGCTTCCAGCCGAGCCGCCAATCGAAAAACACACTTGTCATAGAGTGTCGTGCCCAGTTCCGTCAGGGGCTGCGGCTGGGCAATGAGCCATGTCGCCGTCGCAGCCGACTCGGCTGGTGTCATGGAGGCGAGACCCTTGAGCTGCTGCGCCAGCTGGGCGAGCTCAAATGAGTACCAGGCATCTGCCGCGGTATCGAAACGCGCGGTATAGCCGGCCTCGAAACTGCTTGTGCGCAGTAGACCCAGGTCGCGCATGGCAAAGCGCCCCAGGTTATCTTCCAGTCGGCCAAAATAGAGAAAGAGTATGAACGCGATCGTTTCCTGGAACTGCTGAACGATGAATTTACAGCTATAACTTTGCAGGGCGGGAATGCGGGCCTCATCGTCAGCGGTGGCCTGCTCGAGTGCAATCGTCAATAGGCGCTGTTTGGGCCAGCTTCGTTTCCAGGGCGCCGAGGTGATTGTCGAGACACTATCGAGAAACTCGACCAGCTCGTCCCTCGTCAGTGTCAGCAGCAGCCTGGGTAGATCGTGGGGACCGGCCTTTGTCACGAAGCCTTCGCTGAGCAATAGCGCCAGTAGCGATTCGATATCTTCCAGCTCTTCGTACCGGAGTTTGCTGAGCCGGAAATGGCAGCCCTTGCGATTGCAGACTCTGACAAACAGTGCGGCCGGATCGCGGGGGAGAGCCATGAATCGATCGATGAAGTCCACGTCGGATTGACGCAGTACATGCGTGTAATGCTGCCGTATGAACAGCAGCATCTCTCGGTAGTGATCGTAATAATAAAATGGCGCGAGATCTCGCTTCAGCACAACAGATCCTCTGGAAGCCGCCCTAGGTCTGATCAGCAGACTCGGTGAAGGGGTTAGCATAATGAATAATGCGCTGGCCGAATATGAAGCGCCTCAGAGCCGCCCTGGGCAGAGCGACGAGCGGATTGGGAAACAGGCTCTCGACCGTCTGCCAGAAGCCACTCGGCAGCATCCCCGGCAGCAGCTGCCGCGTCAGTGCGCGTGTGCTTCGCCGCCAGGTCGATAGCGAGGCGTCTTTCAGCTCCAGCACCAGGGAGTAGCGAGCCATGTAAACCTGGAAAACACTCTCCTTCATCGCTTCGAAAACACTACCAGCTGCTATCAGCCCGTTCCATGCGAAATAATGTTCAAGATCACCCAATGCAATCAGAACCGGCTTGTTGGCATTGGTGAAATTGTTGGGTTTGTCAGCCTTGAAATAGCGAATAGCATTCTCCGCTGCATGCTCCCCCATATCGAGCGCATGGTAGGCCTGCTTGTCCAGCTTCTGGTCCACTATGCTGGCGCAGTCACCCGCGAAGAACAGCGTTTCCCGCCAGGCATCAGCGTAGCCGTACTGCGGTTTGTCCAGCACTGGATTCAGGGCATTGTCGACCACCAGGCCAATGCCATCGTCCGCTGCCTTGAGCTGGAGGTTTTTTTCGTCACAAAGCTGACTGATCAGTCCCTGCCGCTGAATGCCGGCTGTCCAGATTGTGACATCGGATTGCAGTACCTGACCGTCCAGCAGTTCGACGCTGCTCCGGCTCACGCGCTTTACGGCGCATTTTGGACCAGTGTGAAAGGTTACTTTCTTCTTTTTGAGCTGCTTGCGTACATCCTTGGTGAGCTCATCAGGGAAGGCTGGCAGCAGGTCTTGCGCGTCGACGATATGCAGGTTCAGCTTGCCCCCGAAACGCTTGTTCCGCAGCAGGGAACCCATTGCTTCCACGCCAGAGAGGCCGCCACCTATGATTGTGACAGTAACAGCTTTCTGTTTGTCAGCAAGCGCCGTTAACTGGTGCTCGATAAGCTCAGCCTGATCGGCATGTCTGAAGCCAGTCGTGTGCTGCTGACCGCCTGGCACGACGTTTGGTCTCTGCACACCACCGCAGGCGACAATGCAGGCATCGTAGCGAAGTTCGCGATCATTTCCGAGCGTTACGCGGCGGCCAATCGGGTCCAAAACCTCGACCGAGGTCTGGATGAATTCATGGCCAAGACGCTGGAAAAGCCGGGCACGGTCGAATGACAGGTGATCCTTGAGCTTGAGACCGGAGAGAATATCGTGAATATGCGGCGTCCATTCGAAGTCCGGTCGCGGATCCACCACGGTGACTCTACAGACGTTCTGCAGGGCCAGAGCTGCCGCCAGTCCACCGAAATTACCGCCAATGATCAACACATGGCGGTCTGAAACGTCAATGTCTCCGCTCAAGACCAGCCGGGAACGCAGCCACTTTGCAGCACGAAGCGGGGTCGAAACGAGTTTGTTGATTGCGTCTGCCATAACTGAGCTCCGTTCAGTCTGTTGCCCGATATCGGGCATTGGAATTCACTGCCCGCCAGATGCCGGCAGCGTAAAGCTTACGCAAGCCTTGCAAAATCGGGCTTGAAACAGGTCTATCAGATACTACTTCCGAAGCTGATTCCGCCTGAATCGACGGCTGGCATGCCGTAATTGCGGTAGATCAGCGTTTGGGAACACTCTTTGCTATGCATGGGGAAACCTCGGCAACCTGTAGTACCAATTTCTGTATGCCGACTACGGAGAGATTACATGACGGACTTCTATCAAACCGGGCCGATAACAACGATCCATTCCCTGGATCAGGATACGAGCGAACAGGCCGACCGTGTTTCCACCATGTCGGCCGAACTCGTCGAGCATGCTCGCCATCGGCCAGTATCACTGATATTGCCTTGCCTGTACTCCGAGCTTGAAACCGCCGCCATGCCGCGAATTCTCGACGAGCTGTCACGCGTCGAATTCGTCAGCGAAATCATCATCGGTCTGGACAGGGCAACCGAAGCCGAATACAGGCACGCGCTCGAGGTGTTCCGTGTCCTGCCGCAGCGTCTACACGTGCTGTGGAACGACGGTCCTCGTCTGCGCGAAATCCACCAGGCCCTTGCAGATAGATCACTGGCACCTCTCAAAGAGGGTAAAGGCCGCAATGTCTGGTATTGCCTGGGCGTTCAGCAGGGTTCCGGTGTAGGCGAAGTCGTGGCCCTACACGACTGCGATATCCTGACCTATCAGAGTTCAATGCTCTCGAAGCTGGTGTATCCGCTGGTTCATCCAGAGTGCGATTTCGTTTTCGCCAAAGGCTACTATGCCCGTTATGCCGACGGCAAGCTGAACGGCCGAGTCTGTCGGCTGTTGCTGAGCCCTCTGTTGAGATCACTGCGCCAGCTATTGGGTCCCTCTGCAGTGCTCGATTATCTCGATAGCTTCCGGTATGCGCTATCCGGCGAATTTGCAATGATGGCGTCTGCAGTGCCCGATACCCGGCTACCATCGGACTGGGGTCTGGAAATCGGATTGCTATGCGATATCTACCATCGTTACTCCACTAATCAAATCTGCCAGGTAGATATAGCCGATCGTTATGATCACAAACACCAGCCACTGGGAGACGATGCAGAAGGTGGGCTGGTCAAAATGGTCAAGGATATCACCAGTACACTTCTTAAGCAGATTTCAGCCGAAGGTGCCGTCGTGGACGAAGGTGTACTGAGTGCGCTCCACTCCACCTATCTGCGCTCAGCGAATGAGATGAGTCGCAGGTTCCAGTGTGACGCTGTTTGCAACGGCTTGTCTTATGACGTTGCGCGTGAGCAGGAGGCGGTGAACCTGTTTGCATCGACGATACTCGAAGCGGGACGCGGTTTCCGGGAGGATCCCGGTGGGGAGCCCGACATGCCAACTTGGCGATGTGTCCGCTCTGCAGAGCCGGAGTTGCCTGCCCGCCTGCTTGAAGCCGTCCATCTGGATATGGCGGATTACGGTAACAATAGTGGTTCGACAGCAAGCAAATTTCGAAAAATCAGAGCGGCCTGATGGATGCATGGCTAACAACCTGGTTCCGCCCTGAAACCTTGGCGTGATAAAGGGCCTCATCTGCCTGTCGGAGCAGTTCGTCTACGAGCTGCTCCGGAGTAGGCACGAGGCAGGCCACGCCGGCGCTGATGGTTAGCGCGACCGATTCTCTCTGGCCAGTCCTCTGATTTTTATATCCCAGTGGTGCTGCGGCGACGTGAGCACGCATCTTTTCTGCAATCATCATCGCCGCGGTCTGGTCGGTGCCTGGCAGCACCACGATAAACTCTTCCCCCCCGTAGCGCGCGAAGACATCGGATGCCCGCTTCGGAAAGCTACCCATCACGCCGGCCACTTGTCGTAGGCACAGATCCCCGATTTGATGGCCATGGGTATCGTTGACCATCTTGAAATGGTCGACGTCGATCATGATGAGGGAGATTGGCGAATGTGAGCGGGAGGCCTGGTTGAAATCCTGCTCAAGGCGCTGATTGAAATAACGTCTGTTATGCAGGCCAGTCAGCTCATCGATATAGGTCTGTTGCTTGAGCTTCTGATTGGCGTTTTCCAGTAGCAACATTGTGTTTTCAAGCTCGGATGTCCGATCCCTGACCTGGTCTTCAAGTTGCAGGCTATGCCGCTTCTCGGCTTCGCTCCTTGCGCGTCTCTGCTGGTTCACATATTCACCCAGTGCGAACGAAATCAGCAGGATCTCAAGCAGTGTTCCAATCTGCAGTGCGTGTTCGGTAAAGAAGGTTCGGGGGATGAGTTCTACCTTGCTCAGCACGATAACCAGCGCGCCAACGAGGGTCACGAACCAGGCCAGGGTAAAGAACTGTGCAGAACGATCACCAGTAAGAGAGCGTTTGACGCCCATGACCAAAGCGAGGCTGTTCAGTGTTAATGCCAGCCCGAGCAGCGGGAATATCGTTTTCTGATAAGGCAGGAACAGGCTGAGGATAGTGAGCAGCCCACTGAGCCCCGCAAGCACTACCATGACTCGGTCTACAAGGGGTTCACGCTCAGGCAGGCGCAGAAACTGCCGAACGAGGAGCGCCATCCACATCAGCGTCTGGCTCATGAAAAACGATATCGCGATCTGGTTCCAGACCACCGCCTGTGGCCAGAGATGCTGAAAGGCCAGGCCACTCATGCTGAATTGAAAGGCAATGAATGAGCACAGAAACGCGACATAGATGAGGAAATCCGCACGCCGCAGACTCACGAAAAGAAACAGGTTGTACAGCGCCATAACCACCATGCTGCCGTAGTAGAAGCCCTGCAGGAGAGAGGTCTGGTGGTCCAGTCTGGTAAATTCGTTACTGTCAATGAGGCTCAATGGGGCCTGAAGTGAAGACGTTGAAGCGAGACGGATGAGTATGCCCTTGGTCGATACGGGCTCGAGTTCTATTGGGAAAAGGTATTCCCGATGAGGAAAGAAGCGCGTGTCGAAAGGGTGGGAGTCACCGGTAGAGTAGCTTTGAATAATCCTGCCGTCAGGCGCTATGAGGTAGACGTCAAGCTCATCGAGCAGGGCGTAGCCAATATTGAGCAACATTCGCCTGGGTGCTGCAGACTCATTCTCGACGGCTAGCCGTAACCAGTATGCCGAAGCTGTGTAACCAAAGTTGGGTACTGAGGTTTGGATCGGCTTCCAGTCGCGAGGCTGTCCTGACAGCAGGTCACCAATGCTCAGATTACCTGGGGGATCTTCGAGACTAAAAGTAGATTGGCCCAATTCGACCTGCAGCGCACCTGGCGAGATGCCGACGGCCGGCGGCATATCAAAGGCCTTTGCTGCCAGCGCACCAGACCCTACGAGCGCCAGGAGACAACCGCAGATCGCGCTGAGCCAGCGGGCTGTCACTCAGTCCCCCAGCGGCCGCAATTTTTCTGAGTCCTGCTGCAGCCAGCCGAAGAGCTGCTCGGCTGGCATCGGCGTTGCAATGAAGAAGCCCTGCATGCAGTCGCATCCCATGCTGATCAGAAGATCCAGCTGAGCCTGCTGCTCGATGCCCTCGGCGACGACTGTGTACCCAAGACTGTGCGACATGTCGATAGCGGCCTTGACGATGATCTGGCTGCTCCGCGAGGTACACACCTCTTTGATGAGTGATTTGTCGATCTTGACCTCACTAAGCGGCATTTTCTGCAGATACGCCAGGGACGAATAGCCGGTTCCGAAGTCGTCGATCGATAGCGGAAATCCAAGCTCCCTGAGGCGATCGAGCGTCAGCAGGCCTTCGCGTTCGGAGTCCATCACTGAAGTTTCCGTCAGCTCGAGAATGATCGATTCGAAGCTTAGACTGCGCGCGAGCAAAGTCGACTGCAGGTGGGCATCGAGACCTTTGGTCAGCAGGTTACGCGGCGAAATATTGATCGCCATACTGAGGTCTCGCTGTAGCAATCTGAAGCGCGTCAGATCATCCGCCGCATTGGTGATCACCCAAAGTGTAAGCTGATGGATTACATCCGTCTGTTCGGCCAGGGGAATAAAGATTTCAGGCGCAATCATGCCGCGTTCGGGGTGCTCCCAGCGCAACAGGGCTTCGACCCCAGTCGTGACCAGCCTGCCATCACGCATGATCACCTTTGGTTGGTAGTACAACTGCAGGACGCCGGTCTCCAGTGCAAGCCTGAGTTCGGTGAGGATGGTCAGCCGCTCTTCGGTATAGCGGTCGTAGCGTCTCGAATAGAAACCGTAACGTTTACCCAGCCGGATAGCGGCATCCTTGGCGATACGGGAGTTCCGGATAGCCTTTGCCGGCTCCAGGTGTCGGCTATCAACACTGTAAAGGCCGAAAACTGGATCGAGCTCGAGCAGGAACCCCAGATAGTTGTCCGGTCGGGCGGTCCTGTTGATAAAGTCGATATACGTCTGGCGATGAGCTGGGCCCTCAGCGGAAATCACGATCATGGCCAGCGTGTCCGCACCCAGGCTGGCGACGTAATAGGTCCGTTCCGCGCCCTCTTCGATGGCGATGGCGCCTCGCAGGCTCTGCGCCCGTCGGTTAAGCCCCAGTGCTACCCTGTTGATCAGCTCGTCTGCGTTGTCCTGGCCCAGTGTATGGACGATATCGTGATAACGATTGAAGACGATGCTCACGACGTGATAGAGCGTGTTTTCGGGCGCCTGTGCCAACTCGCTCAGTCGCATCACCAGGCGTTCGCGATTTGGCAAGCCGGTAACCGGATCGTGAATCGCATGATGGATCAACTGCTGCTGGGCCTCACGCCGCTGCTTTTCTTCCGTGAGCAACTTGTTCTGTGCAACGATCTTGTCTTCCCGCTCACGGTAAACGCGTGCGGCCAGGACCAGTGTAAGGATCAGCGTTTCAATGCCCGAGCCGATTTGCAGCGCGTAGGTGGCCATGAAGGTGTTCGGGATGACCCCATGCTTGTGCAAGGTGGTCGTGACAAGCCCTATGGATAGGAGGGACCAGCCGAGCGTGTAGATAATGGCGGGCCGGGACCCCTGCGCCCAGCGAATAGGCCCGGCGATGAAAAGCATCAGAAACAGTGGCGCGGCAAGGAATGTCGACAGCAATATACTGATTTGATACGACAGGATGAACGCACCGACCAGGTCCAGAACGGCCAGCCCGATCACCATGCGGAGCGCCAGGTCCAGACGTCTGCTGTGGGCCCGGGTATCGAGGAATGTTCTGGAGAATTGCGCGGCAAATATCGCGAGAAAGGGCATTGAGACCAGCAATAGTAACCCATTCAAGTAGGGTGACTCAGATAGAATGTGCTGGAAGGTGAAGCCTCGGATGCTCATGAAAAAGGTCAGGAAGCCGAAGGTGGTCAAGGCATAGTAGAGGTAGACCTTCTCTCGCAGCAGCAGTGCATACGCGAGCGTGATCGTGATCATGAAGGCAAGGGCGCCGAAATAAAAGAAATGTACCTTCGCTTCAGTGACGGTCTGTTGAAAAAATGCCTCTGGCTCCCAAAGCTTCAGGGCGAACTGCAAGGCGCCTCGGGTGGCGACCCGAAGATAAACGGTAGTACTTTCACCTGGGGCAAGCGTGACCGGATACAGGAAATGTGGATGATCAATCCAGCGGCTCGAAAAGGGCTTTCTCCGGCCCGTGCTCAGATGCCCTGATCCTTTATCACCACGTATATCGATGAAGTCGACTTCATCTAGCCAGGCATAGGCGACCTGCACGATACCGTGCTCAAGCGAGTCACCAGGATTGCTGATTCTGAAGCGGTACCACTGTGGCGTGAGCGTGTAGCCGGCATTGACGCCACTGTTCTCGCTCACGTCGACTGGCTCCCAGATAATATTGACCAGGCCCTGCTCACCACCGGCTTCGCCTCGGGCAAGCAGGTCTGCAACACGATCGGCAGGGTAGGCACGTTCTGTATCAGCGTAATATTCAAAACGCAGGTCGAGGCCAGCCTCGTCGAGTCCATTGATGTTGTTGTTACTTGCCGACTGCAGCAAGTCGGGCGCCGAGGCCTTGGCGGCGGCGCTAAGCAGACACAGTAGAAACAGCAGAGTCAATCTGTGTAGGGCAGAGGGTGGTGACAAAGGGTCCTTCCAGATCAGGCGCGGGGGGCGAAACTTAGAGCAGATCCCCCGTTATTGTTAAATTTGTTCACAGAGTATAGACCCATGCAGAATGCCGAGACTGAGGAAAAGAACAAGGATTACCCAAAGCTTTTGCAAAATTTGCCAGAATTCGTAGTTTCTTCTACGCCATCGACACTATTTGGCGGCTTTTATCACGACGATTTGGACGGGACAAGCGGTATAGCCTGCCTTCGGATCAGGTTGGCATGATTCATGGATATTATCCTGGCACGTAAAGACTGCGGACATGACCTGCTCGAGAGAGCCGGATCTGCAGCCATCAAGTCCATGCCTTACAAATACAAAAGGAATGAGTCTATGAAAAAGCTAATGATATTTGCCGCAGCGACTGCCCTTTCAACCGGTGCAATAGCCGGCGACATGAAGTCCAATATGGACGGCGAGTCGAGAGCAGAGCGCATGGAGCAACAGTCTAGCGCGCAGTCACTGGAACAGAGCTTCAACAAGCTCGATCAGGATGGCGACGGTAAGATTTCCAAAGACGAAGCCCGTGAGAATCCACAGGTAGAGAGTCAGTTCAGCCAGCTTGATGTCAACGGTGACGGCGAAATTGGTCGCAATGAAATGATGCTTGGATCAGGCGAATCTACAGCCGCCGGTCAGCAGCCAGCGCAGAGTATGGACCAGGATTCTGGTATGGATGCCGGCGCACAGCAAGACCAGTACAAGTTAGACGAAGCACGAGAGCCAGACAGTCAGTAATCTGAATCTGCTCCGATAATGATTTGAAGGATTAGCGGAAAAGGATAGGTCGAGGGAGCGACCCCACGGACGGTGACTTACGCTTCAGAAACAAGGCGATGCAATTCGTAACGTCATGCTTCTGGAAGCTTCGCTTGTAATAATTATACTTCGTTTAGTCGATTTATAATTCTTACAGGTTTTTTGCGTGCCCAGAATTTTCATCCTGACATCTGTTCTTCTCACCGGCGCTGTACAGGCGGATCTGGCCCCTGCTCCATCTGACGTGTCTCCTCATGAGGCATCGTTTCAGGTATTGCCGTCCTGGGTAAGCGAGCTGGCCGGAAAGTCAGAATTCGAACAGGTTGCACTCGTCAATGATGAGCTCAATCAATTCAGCTACATTCGCGATGAACAACAGTGGGGACAGGAAGACTACTGGGCAACACCCTCGGAGTTCTTCCTTAATAAGGGCGGAGACTGCGAAGACTTCTCCCTGACCAAATATCTCATCCTGAGAGCAGCTGGGGTCCCAGCCGACAGGCTCAGGTTGACCTATGTGCGCTCATTGGAAATGAATGAAGCGCATATGGTATTGAGTTACCTCCCGGCAGACAGCAGCGAAACCTATTATCTGGATAACCTCCGTCCGGAACTGGCGACAGCTTCCCAGCGTCTCGATCTGGTGCCCTTCTACAGTTTCAGTGATGATAATCTCTGGCTGTATGACAATAACGGCTGGTCCCAGAAGTTCAGTGCAAATGGTCGCTTGAACAAGTGGAACGATTTCCAGGCTCGTCTTCTGTCGCAGTAGAGTTGCTGACCCGGGGCTCACACCGGAAGGTTAGTAACATCTGCGGCCAGCTCGGTCGCGTATCATAAAGCCTTGGAACTCACTGAGGCGCCCCGATGACTATCTCTCCGTTTTTACGCCCCCAGGCGTCAGCTGGCAGTCCCGCTCACGGTCCAACGAGGTGTCGTCTTGGCTTGGCCGCGTGCCTGATGCTGCAGACTGCCTGCTCAGACGCATCAAGCTCCGCCAGTTCAGCATCCGAGGCGACTACGCCACCGGCGAAGGCAGATCCCACCAACGCAGTGCCTAAAGACACGCGCTTCACGGTCCAGTCGATCAAGACATTTGACGAGCCCTGGGCAATGACCTTTGTAAACGATGACACCTTGCTGGTCACCACACAGCCCGGCAAGATGTATCGCCTTCATTGGCCGCAGTCACTAATAGGCGCTGGGGCGTCGGTAGCCCAGCCAGAAATCGTGGAAATCGGCAACGTACCCGATGTGGTGTTCGAGGGCCAGGGAGGGCTCGGGGATGTCATTGCTGCCCCGGACTTCAGCGATACGGGTCTGATTTATCTGTCATGGGTCGAGGCTGATGACAAAGGTCTCTCAGGCGCAGTCGTTGCGCACGCCAGACTTGTAGAGGAAGCAGGTCAGGCTCCGCGCCTCGCTGACATTACCCGAATCTGGGAGCAGACACCTAAAGTGTCTGGAGCCGGTCACTTCAGCCATAAGCTTCTACTCAGCGAGGATGGCCACCTCTTCATCACGTCGGGCGATCGGCAGAAGTTCGATCCCGCACAGGACATGGAGAAAAGCCTCGGCAAGATTATTCGGCTCAGATCTGACGGCAGCGTGCCAGCCGACAATCCCTTCAGTGCTCAGGGAGAGCTCGCCCGACAGTTCTGGAGCATCGGTCACCGTAACCTGCTGGGAATCGCGCAGGATGCAGATGGCGTACTGTGGACTCACGAAATGGGACCAAAAGGTGGTGACGAGCTGAACAGGATAGAACGCGGCGAGAATTACGGCTGGCCCATCGTCTCGAATGGTGACCACTACAGTGGCGAGGCTATCCCTGATCATCCCGCGCGCCCTGAGTTCAATGCCCCTGAACTTTGGTGGACACCGGTCATCTCGCCCGGAAGTATGATTATCTACTCGGGTGACAGGTTCCCGGATTGGCAAGGCCAGGCAATCATCTCCGGACTGAGTTCAGAAGCGCTGATCCGTGTAACGCTCGAGGACAAGATTGCGGAAGTTGGTCGAGTCGATATGGGCAAGCGAATGCGCGAAGTTGAAGAGGGCCCAGATGGTGCGATCTGGGCACTTGAAGATGGTGCCAACGCAGACTTGTTGCGATTGCTGCCCAAGCAGTAATCGCAACGTTTTCGTCAAATCAATTGGGCGACGGTCTGAACAGCCTCAGTTCTGAGGCTGGACCTCTTTGTTGGCCAATTTGTCCAACTTGTTCAGGTGATAGTCGACGGCACACTCGTGGAACTGCGGGAATTCGTCCCTGAGCTTCTCGAAGCTGCTCCGGGCCTTACCGTACAGCGCCTGCCGCTCTTCGTCGACCATCTCCTTGGCAAGTTCGCCTTGATACATCAGCGCGACGCCCTTGTGATAAATGGCCTCAGCCCGAACTTCGTCAGAATTGCTTTCGTCACGCTCGATTTCGGTCAGCTCCTCGATAACCTTTTCGAGTCCATCCGAGGGGCGTGACTCGGCATAATCAAGAATGCCCTCGCTCAATGCGTATTCGCGTTTAGGGCATCCGCTCTCCGACATTTCTGTCTTATAGCGAAAGCGTCCTTCTCGAAAAGCCTCACGGAACTGTTCTTTGTCCTTGCCACTCTCGAGGGCTGCAGCTTCTGCGCCTATGACTGGAACAGCCGCGGGTGCCAGACAGCCAGACAGGGCGATTACGCCTGAAAATACTGCGAGCCGCAGACCTTGGTAAGCAGCTATCTTTCCTTTCGTTCTCATTCATGAATTCCTGTTCAGAGGCAGGTTCTGGCCTATCCTTGCAGTAGCCCCCGGTCACCCGAATGGGGCATGGCAGCTGATGTAGGCCAAAGCTACTATCGACGGACTCGTCGGGTGGCAGCGCATCGAATCGCCGTGCCTGGCAAGCTTATAACAAGAATACTGTACAGGTGAAACTGATGCGCAAGCCATCGTATACGATGATGCTCGTCGCGACGATGACCGTCACGATATTGGCCGCCTTTTATTGGTTTGATCAGTGGCGTGGCAGCGCAGTGGGATCCGTTGAGCTGACGGCTGACGTTGCTGTCAAAGCGAGCGATCAGTCGGCCGGTACGAACGCGCCCTCAGCACCTGCAGGTGGAAGCCGCATTGTGCAATCCCCATCGCCCAATCCCGCCAGTCCAGCCGTGGCCTCGGACGAAGGTCCGGATTATGCTGCCATGCATGATGCGCTTGCTGAGCAATTGGCTGAGAGTCTGCCAACACTCCGGTCACAGTATGCTGAGGCCAACAAGTACCCACCCGGTTCGCAGCCCATTCGCTCAGCCGCTGAACTCGCTCAATATCAGCCACATCAGAGCACTGATGTTTCTGCGCCGTTTCCAGGTGAAGTGCCTGGCGACGAGGTTGCGCTGAGCCTCCAGCTCGACCGCTATCAATATTTTGAGGGGGATCGTATTGCTGCAGCAGCCGTATTGAATGCGAGCGCAGCGAACAGCCTGATGGCCGCTGAAGTCACCTTCCTGTTAAAGGATGCTGACGGGAATACGCTACTGACGCAGCCGGCCCAGCCCGATGCTGCAGCCGGAGACGGCATGGCGTCGTCCGGACGCGGTCTGATGGCCAGCGCAGTGCTTCTGCCGCCAGCAGCGACGGCCTCCGGCGAGCTCTTCGTGGAGGCGCTGGCCCGCTTTTCAACCTCGGCAGGCACTGGCGAGCGTTCAGCTTCATTGATTGCCCCTCTGCGTTACGACACAGCAGTGGCCAGACTAACGGCAGTGCTGCCCAGTCATGTCGAAGGACCAGAGCTTGTGGTGCCGCTGCAGTTCACGGTTCGTCAACCGGGCTATTATTTTGTCGAGGCCAACCTCTACAGCCGCCAGACCAACACACCGCTCCTGCATCTGCAGTCGGAAGGCCGCCTTGAGCTGCCAGGCGGGATGCAGAGCCTGCGCGCCCATATTGCAGCGCTCAAGGCTAGTGGAGACGAAGGGCCTTACCTGCTTAAAGATTTCAGAATCGAAAGAGCTGCGGAGGATGGCGAAAGTGCTGATCTCCCTGGCTCAGCACCGAAGCAGCAGTATGCTGTCGAGGGCTTCAGTTTCTCCAGCTACACGGATTTGCCTTACGAAGATCCGTTAGCTGAGGAAAGAGCGGAATTTCTCGAAAAGCTCGGGACGCTATAGCTGATCGGGAACTCCAAAAACAACTATAAGAAAGCGACAGGAAGATCTTATGACTCAACATCTCTCGCGACTCGTTCGCATCACCGTGCTGTGCGTGCTCGCCCTTGGCGGTACGTGGAGCTCGATGGCTTCGGCAACATTGGCTGGAAAGAACGTGATACTCGTTCATGGATTCCAGGCGAGCGACCTTTCCAGTAATCCCAACGACGCTGCCCTGCAGACACAGGCCAACAACTATTGGAGTGCTTACTGGCTCAATCGGGCTGAAGAGGTTCTTTACTGGTCCTCCGTCGACCGTGTCAGTGGCGGCATCAAGGACAAGATTCGATCGCAGGTTCTGGCGATCGCTCGTGGCACCCGTTGCGTCGCAGGCTGTGTCGTCGTGACACACTCTACTGGCGATCTGGTCACTCGATACATGCTGCGTAACGTTAACAACTGGCTGAGCAGCGCAGGCATAGATCCCAACCGCTTCCGCATACTCGCCGTGCTTGACTTTGCTGGTGCGGGTGGCGGTACCGAAATAGCCGATCTGGCGGTATCCATCGGTAATGGATCCGGCTTCTTCAACAGTATTCAGCGCTCGGCCGTCGAACTCGCGCTTGGCTTCAGACCTGATAGCAGCAATCTTGGCGTGCTCTATGACCTGCAGCCCAATACAGCGCGCAACATAGCCACAGGTAACAACGCGGTACCTCGTTTGAGATTTGCGGGCACTGGCGCATCATATGGTGGTCTCACCAAGCCATTTATCGCTGGTGCGGACGATGGTGTCGTGCCGCTGCATAGTGCCTGTGGTGCCAGCACCAAGGGAGACTATGACTCATGTAGCCGCAGTGTGAGCCCGAACGGTATTCTGCAGAGCGTAAGTGCAGCGCCGGCGTCATTATACTTCAACCACTATGTGGTGCTCATGGGTGAGCAGACCAACCATGGTCAGGCCATCGACAACAGCCGCTCAGGCAACGTCACCACGGTCAGTAACAATCAGGTGCTCGGTGGTCTGAGTGTGGATTTCGACACTTACACGCAGCGCAAGTGGTGGAGCTTCTTCAGACAGGTTCGCTGGGTGACCAATGGCGATAGCTACAGTATGTCGGACAACGTGTTCCGCACCTTGAACTGATCACTCAGTTCCAGCCAGGCCTGCTCGGACACTTCGGGCAGGCCTGGGTCTGATACATTAACCGCCTATCGCACACTTGCTTCTGGGTGACGGGCCCGTGATCGGCGTTCGCCCATGACCAGCATCAGCAGCGCCGTTCCAAGTCCCCAGAAGCCATTCAAAATCATCCCCAGAATCCACATCGCACCGCTTACAGCGATACCTTTCATCGGAAAGACGACCAGCATGGCAACCACCGTCGGGCCGATGGCACCGAAAGCGACAGCCGTCACCCAGAACGCGACGGTCGGCAGCTTCCGTACCGCGGCCCACAGCGCCATACCCCAGAGGCCTCCGAAAAATGCGCTTGAGATTACGGCGGGCACGCCAAGCGGCGGGACACCACCAAGATTATAAGCTGGCATGGGCACGACGCCGACCGCATGCAGTACCGCAAATAGTCCCTGATGAAAAATAAGTGTAGCCAGAAAACCGCTTATGAATGCCTTCAGCCAGACCATCGCTCAATTCTCCTGTGTGGCAGCAGAAGTCCGCTGCTTGTTATAGCTACGCGCCAGTTTGTCGAGGCCGCGATTGATGGGAAACCTGATGATCCCCTCGAGCAAGGTGCCAAGTAATGGAATCGGCAGCTTGGGCTCGAAACTGATGGTGTAGTCGACTACTGTGGCATCACCCTCGCTGCGGAAGCGCAGGCTGCCGCGGTGGTTGGTGATTGGACCGCCCCTGGTTATCGTATAATCCATGCGTCGGTTGGGCTCGAATCGTATAACCGTTTCTTCGATAGCAGGGACGCCTGGTACTTTTATCCGACGAACAGAACCGAGTCCGTTGGGATTGCCTGCATCGCCGGCATCCTTGATCCTGACAATGCTTGCAGAGGTCAGGTGCCCGAATTTCTCGTGATCACATAAGTCTTCGAACACCTGCCTTACAGGCGCGTTGAAGCGTTTGCTCATCTCAATAATCTGCATGTCATGCATACCTTTCAGCAGTGAGTGGAGTTTCCACATGGCTCAGGAACCGCGTAAGAGTTCATCGACAGATGCCTGTAAACGTTAACATAAGTCAAGGAAAACCCTTTGTATCTTCTTCTTTCTGGCGTATGTTAATTGAAAGAAATGTTTGCCGATGTCGATCATCACTGGGCTTCATGCTTGATGATTGCGTCATACAGCACTCAGCAACCATAGACCGGGGAATGAGCGATGAGCGATGACAAGAAAATGAGCCTCACGGTAAAAGTGCTGCTGGGCATGGCCCTCGGCATCGTGCTTGGTTTGGCGATAAACCTTCTAGGCCTCGCTAACGAGGGCAGTTTCATCCGGGTCTATCTCATCGATGGCTTCTTCTATGTCATCGGTGCGATGTTCGTCAACGCACTGAAGATGCTCGTGGTTCCTCTGGTTTTCTTCTCCTTGCTCTGCGGCGTGTGTGGCATAGGCGACATTGCCGAGCTGGGGCGTGTAGGTGGGAAAGCCTTTGGTCTGTACATCATGACGACCGCCATCGCCATTGCCATGGCCATTGCTCTGGCGGCCTCAACGGGCATAGGCGAAGGTATGAATCAGGAGACCGATGCCTCGTTTAGTGCGCCCGAAGCGACGCCCATCGCAGAAGTCTTCATTGGCATCATTCCGACCAATCCCGTGCAATCGATGGCCGAAGGCGACATGCTGCCGCTCATCTTCTGGACCGTCATTCTCGGCATCTGCATTCTCAAACTCGGTAATGAAGGCGCGAAAGTGATTCGTGCTGCCGAGGTGGGCAACGATGTCATGATGAAGATGGTCAATATCGTCATGGCGGTCGCGCCCTATGCCGTCTTTGCCCTTATTGCAAAGTCCATGGCAGACCTTGGCATCGAGCTGCTCCTGCAGCTGTTGGGCTACGTCGCAGTGCTGGTGGGCGCGCTGATGTTGCACTTGTTCGTGACGCTCATGATCGTGCTCAAGCTGTTTAGTGGTCTAAGTCCCGCCGTGTTCCTGAAGAAGATCAGAAACGTGCAGGTATTCGGCTTCAGTACCGCCAGCTCCAATGCCACGATTCCTGTTACCTTGAGAACCGTAGTCGACAGGATGGGCGTCAATAACTCCGTTGGTGCGTTCACGGTACCGTTTGGCGCGACCATCAATATGGATGGCACTGCGATCATGCAGGGGGTGGTGACGGTGTTCGTCGCGAATGTGTACGGCATCGATCTCGGTCTAACCGGCTATCTCACAGTCATTCTCATGGCAGTCCTCGCATCGATTGGCACCGCAGGCGTGCCGGGTGTGGGCCTGGTCATGCTATCGATGGTGTTCAGCCAGGTAGGTCTGCCAATAGAGGGTATCGGCCTGATCATCGGCGTTGACCGGCTGATGGACATGATCCGGACCGCCGTCAACGTTTCCGGCGATGCCGTGGTCACCACAATTGTGGCGAAGTCTGAGGGGGAGCTTGACCTCGATATCTACAACGATCCGCGGGCCGGGCTGCAGAATATTCTGCCAGACGCGCCTTTGCCCAAGGCTCGTCATACCCAGCCAGTGTGAGCCGAGGGTGGGTTGAGACAGTTCAGGCGAAAAACAGGAGGAGGTGACAGAGCACTACCACTATGGTGAGTCGTAAGCGAAACAAGGCATAGCCGGCTGCCTTCAGACCGCTACGGCCGGAGACGTCGAGCCATCCGAGGGCTGCGAAGTTGATGGATTGTACCAACAGGAACGCGGATACCAACGCTCGGGGGTTGGTATCGTGTGTCATGCCATAAGCGAAGGCTGCCCACCCGGCGAGCGCAATGATGTTGCTCAGTACCAGCCACCCCAGGCGAGGGGCGCCACTGCGGATTTCGGATCCCCACCAACTGCCTGCCATGAAGCTCATGATCAGCAGGCTGTAACTGCTGAACAAATGGAACCAGAGCGTCGCGCCATCAATGATGAAGGCCAGTGCCGTGACAACAAAAGGCACCAGGCCCGCGTAGCCGAGCCAGTGATAAGTCTCCGTCTCAGTGGTGGTAATGACCGTTTCTGTACTTGTGCGCATAGTGCTTCCTCCTTCTATGCTGATGCCAGGCATAGCTCACGATCCGTCGATCATGAGGCTTGCCTCACAAGTCGCGGCGATAGCTGAATTCCTATGGTCTATGCTTCGTCAGGTATGACACGTTTCGAAGAGGGTACGCAGAACTTGAACATCTGGCACAACTTGCAGGGAGCTGCTGCAGAGTATCGGGATGCTACGATCGACTGGCTTGGCTCGGCTGAGTTTGCCATTCAGGCCTGCTCGATTCTCGCATCGTTTCTCCTGGCGCTCATTGCTACAGCCATCATCCGAAAGAGCTTCGCAGGCGTGTTTGAGCATCCGACGGCGCCTCTGCTTTCATTCAAGCTCAAGCTTTATAACAAGCAGGATTATCTTCGGCCGCTGCTGAACATTCTGTTTCTGGGTCTGGCCATCGAACTCACAGATACACTGCTTGAGAGCAATCTGCTGCTGCACTTCGGCCAGTCGATTGCTGTATCGATTTTGCTTTACACCATGGTGAAGCGCAGTATTTCCAATACCATCCTGCGTCGTTTGGTGCTGTGGGTGACGATACCCTTCGCCATTCTCGTGTTCATGAACTGGCTGGATACGCTCACCGGCTGGCTGGCTTCACTCTCGGTAGACATCGGCAGTCTCGAAGTCAGCGCGCTGGATATCGTGAGGGTCGCGATTTTCGGTTCAGTGCTGTTCTGGCTGGGCAAGGTTTCGAACAATGCCGGCAAGCGCATGATTCGCAATCAGGCGGACCTCGACATCGGTACGAGAGAGGTGATTGCCAAGCTGTTTGAAGTGGGGCTTTTCGTGCTCATTTTCATACTGCTGCTGCAGATCATGGGCATCAACATCACAACGTTGGCTGTGTTTGGTGGGGCACTGGCGGTCGGCATCGGTTTTGGGCTGCAGTCGATCGCCTCCAACTTCATCTCCGGTATCATCATACTGCTGGATCGCTCGCTCACGGTTGGCGATCATATCCAGATGGAAGATGGCCAGAGCGGTATCATCACCCAGCTGAACATGCGTTCAACGACGCTGGAAACCTATGACGGCAAAGACATAATGGTCCCGAACGAAAAGTTCATCACCTCGACCTTCGTCAACTGGACCCACAAGAATATCAAACAGCGCTATGACATCAATCTGCAGGTGGCTTATGGCACCGATCTGCACAAGCTGTTCCCACTCTTGCGGGAGGTTTGTATCGCCCATCCGAAGGTGCTGTCCGGTCCTAATTATCCCTATGAGGAGCAGCCTGATGCCGAAATATCCAGCTTCGGAGACTCAGGTATCAACATCCTTATCGAGTTCTGGATGGAGGGCATTGACGATGGTGCAAACCGGGTGGGCGGTGACCTTTTGCTCATGATCTGGGATGTGCTCAACGAGAACGGCGTTGAAATACCGTTCCCGCAACGCGTCGTTCGTATGGTCAAGGACCCGGACGATTCAGCTGGCTGATCGAGCATAGGCCGCCATGGCCTCAGTCAGCTTGGCGAGTTGGGCTGACGAGATCGTATACGGCGGCATGGTGTAGAGCATCTTGCCGAAGGGCCGCAGCCAGACGCCATGTTCAGCCAGCAGCGCCTGGGCCGAAGCCACGTCGATGGCCTCATGCATTTCCACGACGCCAATACCCCCGATAACCCGCACGCTCGCCACCGCAGCCAGCTCGGCCAATGGCCATAGCGCCTGCTGGAGGTGCGCCTCGATGCTTCGCAGTCGCGTCTGCCATGGGGATTCGAGCAGTAGTTTGATTGAGGCTTCTGCAACGCTGCAGGCCAGTGGATTTGCCATGAACGTCGGGCCGTGCATGAAGACGCCTGCCTCGCTTCTACAGACGGTTGCCGCTACATCTGCTGTCGCCAATGTTGCAGCCAGTGTCATATAACCGCCAGTCAGCGCCTTGCCAATCGTCATGATATCCGGCACGAGATCAGCATGTTCGTAACCAAAGAGTTTGCCGGTCCGCCCGAAACCAACGGCAATCTCGTCAAAAATCAGCAACAGGTCGAGCTCTTCGCAAATCTGCTTGAGCTGTCTTAGATAGCAGGGGTGGTAGATGCGCATGCCACCAGCACCCTGAACAATCGGCTCAACGATGACTGCGGCCAGCTCATCACGATGCGTCGCCAGGGTCTGGCGCCACTCGGCAATGAGCGCAGGGTCAGCTATCGGGCAGCCATTTCGGGCTGAGCAGGTACAGCTGCGACCGTCATCAGCGCCAGTGTCCGGAGCAGACTTGCCCATGCAAGCCGGGTCGATGGGTGGTTCTGTGAGGAAAATGTTCTCGGCCAGAAAGCCCTTGAACAGACGATGCATGCCGTTGTCGGGATCTGTCACCGACATCGCCCCGAACGTGTCGCCATGATAACCATAGCGAAAAGCCGCGAAGCGATGCTTGCCTGCTACGCCACGACCCTGCCAGTACTGCAGCGCCATCTTCAGTGCAACTTCAACCGACACGGAGCCTGAATCAGCTAGAAACACGGCTTCCAGTTCCGGTGCTGTGATATCCACCAAGCGCCGTCCGAGCGCAACAGCAGCAGGATGCGTGATGCCACCGAACATGACATGGCTCATCTTCGACATCTGATCACTCAGCGCTGCATTCAGTTCCGGCACGTTGTAACCATGTATGGCACTCCACCAGGACGACATTCCGTCGATGAGTCGCGACCCATCGGCCAGCTGCAGTTCGCAGCCATCGGCTGCAACAACAGGTGCGCAGGGCAGGGGACGGAGCGTGGAGGTATAGGGATGCCAGAGGTGGCGCTGGTCGAACTTGAGGTCTTCAGGCGTCATGGGCTGCTCAGTGTCGGATGAGCAGGCATTGTAGCGAATGCGGACATAAAAAAAAGGCGACCCCGAAGGATCGCCTTTTCCAGTATGACGCCTTGGGTCAGCCGGAGCTGACCCGCAGAATTAGAACTGGTTCATCGTGTTGTCTTTACCAGAAGCCTTCAGAGCCGCTTCACCGGAGAAATACTCCTTGTGATCGTCGCCCATGTCGGAACCAGCCATGTTCTGGTGCTTGACGCAAGCGATACCCTGACGGATTTCCTTACGCTGAACGCCTTCGACATAGGCCAGCATGCCCAGGTCACCGAAGTAGCCCTTCGCAAGGTTATCGGTAGACAGTGCTGCAGTGTGGTAAGTCGGCAGAGTGATCAGGTGATGGAAAATACCTGCTTCACGGGCCGCGTCACGCTGGAACGCCTGGATCTTGGCATCAGCTTCTTTCGACAGATCAGACTCGTCGTAATCAACGCTCATCAGGTTCGCACGGTCATAAGAAGACACGTCCTTGCCAGCTTCCTTCCAGGCATCGAATACCTGCTGACGGAAGTTCAGTGTCCAGTTGAACGATGGGCTGTTGTTGTAAACCAGCTTCGCATTTGGAACAACTTCACGGATGCGGTTAACCATGGCAGCGATCTGACCAACGTGTGGCTTCTCGGTTTCGATCCACAGCAGGTCAGCACCGTTCTGGAGTGAAGTGATACAGTCGAGAACTACACGGTCTTCGCCTGAACCTTTCTTGAACTGGAACAGACCACTAGCCAGACGCTTAGGCTTCAGCAGCTTGCCGTTGGCCTTCACAACCACGTCGCCGTTGGCGATGTCTTCTGCACCATTCACGACGTCACCGTCGAGGAATGAGTTGTACTGGTCGCCCAGGTCGCCTGGCTCGTTGGTCACAGCGATCTGCTTGGTCAGGCCAGCACCCAGTGAGTCGGTACGTGCAACGATAACGCCGTTGTCGATACCCAGCTCGAGGAATGCGTAACGAACTGCACGGATCTTCGCAAGGAAGTCTTCGTGTGGAACAGTGACCTTGCCGTCCTGGTGTCCGCACTGCTTCTCGTCAGAAACCTGGTTTTCGATCTGGATACAGCACGCACCCGCTTCGATCATCTGCTTGGCCAGCAGATAAGTCGCTTCTGCGTTACCGAAGCCAGCGTCGATGTCAGCAATGATTGGCACAACGTGAGTTTCGTAGTTGTCGATCTTGGACTGGATTTCTTTTTCCAGTGAGCTGTCGCCTGACTGGCGAGCAGTGTCGAGCTGACGGAACAGGCCGCCGAGTTCACGAGCATCTGCCTGGCGAAGGAAGGTATACAGTTCGCCGATCAGTGAAGAAACAGAAGTCTTCTCGTGCATTGACTGGTCAGGCAGTGGACCGAACTCTGAACGCAGAGCAGCTACCATCCAGCCTGAAAGGTACAGATAGCGACGCTTGGTCGTGCCAAGGTGCTTCTTGATCGCAATCATCTTCTGTTGGCCGATAAAGCCGTGCCAGCAGCCCAGTGACTGGGTGTACTGCGCAGTGTCCTTATCGTACGCAGCCATATCTTCACGCATGATGTCGGCAGTGTACTGAGCGATGTCCAGACCGGTCTTGAAACGGTTCTGGGCGCGCATGCGGGCAGCGTACTCAGGGTTGATGCTTTCCCAAGTCTTGTTGGCCTGGACGATTTCCTTGAGGGAAGCGATGTCCTGCTGAATATTCGACATGTAATGGTCCTGTCTGGTGAACTTGAACGGCATTGAAGCGAGGGCCGTTGAGCCGATCGCACTTGTATGAGAACGGAGCGAATGATAGGGGATTCATCGGAATAAATGAAATATATATAAAGTATTCCCGGTATCATTCCTGTGAATGATGTGTAAGTTCATGTGCACGATTGTGCAAAATGTGAACTGGTCGATAACACTGGGCCGACAAAGCGGAACAAAAGTGAAACGGACGGCGGAAAGGAAAGACTTTAGCCTGCAGTGTGTGCACAAACCCGCATAGCCAGCTCAATGAGCACAGTTAGAATTGTTCTGATTGAAGGCCATGCCGTTCCCTGAATCAACGTTTTTTAAGTGCTTGCGTATGAGGAATCCCAGCTACAAATCCAGTTCATCAGTATCAATTGGCGTCACGCTCCGTTACGCCGGCGTCTGCCTGACAATGGCTGCTGTCTCCGCCTGCTCGAGTGACACAGACGAGCCGGATCGTGCGGCTGAGGTCGAGGCTCGTTTACAGACGGTGATTCAGAAGTACGATGTGCGAGCAGTCGACCCGACGACGCTAGGTGCACCTTCGATAGACGATCCGCTGTCGCAGCTTGGCAAAAAGCTCTTTTTTTCCAAGGCACTCAGTGGTGATCAGGATACGGCCTGTGCAAGCTGTCATCATCCTTCCCTGGGTGGTGGTGACGACCTGAGCCTGCCAATAGGCGTCGATGCCGTCGATCCCGATCTTCTCGGTCCAGGACGGCGTCATCAGTCATCGGCGGAACACTGGGACGGTGGTCCCACCGTGCCGCGCAATTCGCCAACCGTGTTCAACTTCATTCTATATGAAAAGACGGTATTTCATGATGGCCGAATAGAGGTGGTCGCAGATGGTATTCGCACGCCGAATTCGTCGTTCGGCACAGCGGATCCGCATGCGGGCGAAAGTCTTGCGGCAGCCCAGGCCCGCTTTCCGGTGACTTCGGCTGAAGAGATGCGAGGGTTTCACTTTGCCGCGAACGAGGGTGACGACGCCCGTCTTCTGCTGGGTGCGCGTTTACGAGGAGAGGATGGTGAGCTCGACCAGGTGGCTGTTGACAACTGGGCGGCTGAGTTTGCCGCGGTTTATGGTGCAGAGACTCAACCTGTCGTCAGTTACCAGCGCGTTGCTGCCGCCATAGCGGCCTATGAGAACTCCCAGCTCTTTATAGATAATCCCTGGTTCCGCTACCTGAATGGCGACCGCCACGAGCTATCGCTCTCAGCCAAACGCGGTGCGATCCTGTTCAACACGCCGGCGGCCGACGGTGGTGCAGGCTGCACCAGCTGTCACAGCGGTCCAGCCATGACAGATGAATCGTTCCATGTGCTGGCCATGCCACAGATCGGTCGGGGCAAGGGTGACGATGAGAATCTTCGTGGTGACCATGGTCGCTATAGAGAGTCACATCTGCCAGAAGACAAATACGCTTTTCGTACACCGAGTCTGCTGAACGTATCTGAAACCGGACCCTATAGTCATGCCGGCGCCTATGCCGACCTTGAGTCAGTGGTCAGGCATCATCTCGACCCGTTGAACGCGCTCGAGAATTACGATATCAGGCAGTTGGACGGGGAGGGCATCCAGAGCGAGTCACTGATGTATACCGCAGAGGAGTCGATCCTTCAGCTCGAAACGCTCAGGGCTGAGGACAAGAGCAAGTTGCCGCAGGTGCAGCTGGACGATGGCCAGGTCGCTGATCTGATAGCGTTCTTGCAGGCTCTTACAGACCCCTGTGTGCAGGACAGAGACTGTGTCTCGAAATGGATCCCCGGCCCCGAAGACACTGATCCTGACCAGCTCAGGCTCGTGGCAAAAGATCGAGATGGTGAGCTGCTGTAATTTGTTTTCACGGATTACAGCAGGTATTCTGCTCAAGGAACCTGGCGCGATCCGCGACAGGTTTTCGTCCTGACAAGGACGCCGTCGGAGTATAGCTCAGCCTGGTAGAGCGCTGTCTTCGGGAGGCAGAGGTCGTGGGTTCGAGTCCCCCTACTCCGACCAGTTCTTTTCCCGTCAGTTCCTTTCTTTGCGATGATTTCCCGCGTGGACAGCCATTGCGTGTTCATGCGCCAGTCTGAATTGCTCCGGCATCCGCTTTGGTCTGCCACTCTGCAAATCGATGCAGGCATAACGGCACAAAGCACGGGATAGCGTTTTTCCATCGGCCACACGTTGGATCTGAAAGGCGCGCTCGGAAGTCAGCTTGCCATCGCTTGTGGTGATCCATGTGCCGACCATGATCTCGTCGCCCGCATAAGCACTTGCCAGATAATCGATTTCAGTTCGCACGATAGCCATGGCGCGACCAGTCTCCTCATGGGTCGCCCAATCCATACCCAGCGGCTCGATGTGAGCCCAGCTAGTGGCCTCCATCCAGCGCAGGTAAGTGGCATTGTTGACGTGCCCGAGACGATCGCAGTCGGCTTCCGAGGCGGCAAATTTCATGGTGAAGGGGTGGGGCTGATCCCAGTCTGAGTCGCTGCTCATGATCAGGCTCCCAACAGACTGCCGCCGCAGACTCGCAGTGTTTGACCGCTGATGCCGCTGGCGCCAGGGCTAACAAGAAACTGGATGGCGTCGGCTACATCACGGGGCCTGCCGCCCTGCGAGAGCGCGTTGAAGCGCCTGCCGGCTTCACGCACGAGTAGAGGCAGTGATGCCGTCATGTCTGTTTCAATGAAGCCAGGTGCAACAGCGTTCACGGTAATGCCCTTTGCGCCGAGTTTCACGGACTGCGCTTTCACATAGCCAATGAGTGCCGCTTTGGTGAAGGCATAATTGGTCTGGCCATAGTTGCCGGCAATGCCGCTAATCGAGGATAGACACACGAGACGCGCCTCGGGTGCGATCAGATCATGATCCAGCAGGGCAGCATCAAGCTCGAGAATCGCCGCTAGATTCACAGCCAGCACAGCATCCCATTGCTTGGGTGACATCCTCGCCAAGGTTTTATCCCGGGTGATGCCCGCGTTATGCACGATGACATCCAGCTTGCGCTTGTTGCTCTTGCACCAGTCAGTGAGCGCAATGGCGGCGTCAGGCTGTGTGATGTCCGCAAGGACTGCCGTTCCGCCAATATCAGCTGCGAGGGCATGGAGCTTCTCCGCCTGACCGGCCGTGTCCAGACAGATCACGTGCGCGCCTTCACTGGCCAGGCGTCTTGCAGTCGCGGCACCGATACCGCCAGCTGCGCCAGTCACCACGGCAGCCTTGCCCGAGAGAACGGCAGTGGCAGGTAAACTGGCAGGCGCTGGAACGCCGCAGCTGATATGCAGGCGCTGGCCGGTCACATAGCTGCTGTGGTGGCTCAGGAAATAAGCAACGGGTGAATAGAGCCGGTGCTGGCAACCCGGATCGACCTGCAGCAGGTTGACAGTGGCGCCGCGCTTGCCGACTTCTTTCGCCAGCGATTTGGTCAGCCCGACGAAGCCCTGATTGAACGCAGCAAGTGCAGCATCCTCTTGCGCGCTCGATGTGCCGGTGATCAGGAGAACCCTGCCGTGCTTGCGCAGTCGCGGCAGCGCAGCCTGAAGCTGTTCGAACAGCGAGCGCAGGGCCTCGACGGAGTCGCAGCCATTGGCGTCGAGGAGGATGCCATCCAGCAGAAGACCATCTCTGACCTGATCGCCCCTGATCAGACTCTGCCCGCCTAACTGTTGAATTACAGGCGTAAGCTGCGTGCTCTTTTCGGGCACCACGATAACGCCAATGGTCCGGTTGGAGAGGGGCTTCTCTGCATAGGCGCCGTCACCACGCTTGAGTTTCACGGGCGTCGGCAGGCCCAACTGTCTAAGCAGCTTTCCGCCGAGTCCCTGTTGTGCCACCGCCAGTAAAATGTCTGTCATTTAATTCGCCGCTCCTGCGCGCCTTGTTCTGGAAAATTTGCGACCACCGAAAGCGCTCGCGCTGACCAGAGTATCTGAAACTTGATAGTGACGAGGCAATACCTTTTGCCGGGATGTCTGCGAGACCCCACCTCAGGCAGGGGTTCCGATGCTGGCGACTTCCTCAGCAGTCAGTGCTCGCCATTCACCAGGCGCCAACGCGGGGTCCAATCGGATGTCGCCCATGCTCAATCGATGAAGACTGGTCACCCGGTTCCCTCTGGCTGCGAACATGCGTTTTATCTGGTGATAGCGGCCTTCCGTGAGTGTGACGAAGCATGATTTCGCGTTCAGCGGCTCGAGCAGAGCGGGGCGGGTTGGCGCGCCTTCACCATTCAGGAAAACACCAATATCGAAAGCGATGATGTCGGCGTTGGTGATGGGTTCCGCTGTCTCGACCTGATAGGTTTTGGTCTTCCTGCCAGGGGTAGTCACCGCATGATTCCATTGCCCGTCGTCCGTGATGAGGACGAGGCCGGTGGCATCCTTATCGAGGCGGCCGGCCGGCTGCAGGTTTCGATGGCGAAGGTCAGGCGCCAGTAAGTCGATGACTGTCTTGTGGTCAGGCTCGTCAGAGCTGCACACCACGTCCTGGGGCTTGTTCATCATCAGATAGATGTAGTCTTCGTGAACAAGTTGCTCACCATCGAGGCTCACGACATCAGTGTCTTTGACCTGATAGGCAGCCTTGGTCATGACATGGTCATTGACGGTGACGCGCTTGTCCTTGAGCACGCGGCCGACCTCCGATCGCGAGAAGGGCGTGTTGTGACTGATCAGTTTGTCGAGTCTCATTGTTCCATTCCAGTTGTGAGGGTGGGCCTCAGTTTTTTTGCAGTGTACGCCATGAGCAGGGCAGTGGGGCTCATATGCGGTGATTAGTGGCATCAAAAAATCACTGGTTTTCCGCCGGAGTTTGGAGGACGATGGAGCGGTCTCAATCAAGGATGACATGAAGATGCTCCGACTTGTCCCCTCCTCGCAAGCTCTCAAATCCAGCGTCTCTCTCTGCCTGGTGCTCACCTCCTCAAGTGTGCTGGCAGAACTGCCTCAAGCCTATACAGTAAAGGACATTGGCAGTCTCGGCGGCTACAGTGTACCGCACTCGATCGATGAGAGCGGACGAATCACCGGCTACAGTTATACAGCTGCCGGCGTCAGGGCATTCAGCTGGACCCAGACTGGTGGAATGGTCAATCTCGGTTCCCTGGGTAACGACAAGAGTATTGCCTACGATTCGAATGAAACAGGCGAGGTTGTCGGGACCAGTATCGTGAATGGTCAGTACCGCGGCTTCATCTGGCGCGCTGATACCGGCATGACTGCTGTGCCCTGCCCACCCGCAGCGACCTGCAGCGCGCGTGGTATCAATTCCGAGGGTGTGGTCACTGGTTATACCCAGATTCCCGGCGGTCCCTATCGGCCTTTTCGCTGGAGCGGTGGTGATTCGCTGGACTACCTTCCAACGCTTGGTGGTGCCCACGCTTACGGAGCTGGCATTAATGCCGATGGGAGCGTCACAGGCGTCGCCTACACGGCTGACCCTCTGCCGCATGCCTTTGTGTCCGATGAAGCGGGTCAGCTGAGGGATCTTGGTTCGCTTGATGGCAGCACCAGTTACGGCAAGGCCATCAATAGCTTGGGTCACGCTGTCGGCTATGGCGCTGATCGCGGAAACAAGGGCGCGTTTTTCTGGTCGCCTGAGTTGGGCATGGTTGCTCTAGGCACGCTCGGCGGGCCGAACAGCTACGCCAAGGGCATCAACTCCGAAGACGTTGTCGTCGGTCAGAGCCAAACAGGCGCTCGGGCAACCGGATTTGTATGGACTGCGGCTACGGGCATGCTCGACCTCAATCAGATGCTATTGGGAGAGGAGGTCTGGTTCATCACCGCTGCCCTGGATGTCAACGATAGCGGTCAGATCACCGGCTTTGGCAAGGATAGTCGTGGTCGCATCCGCACACTCCTCCTGAATCCCGTCTACTAGGTTTGTTCCGCGGATGATGCATCCAGTTCTGAAGCCCGGGGCATTACTAGCCCTGGCAATCCTGTCATCGATTATGCTGGCCAGTTGCGGTGGTGGAGGCGGGGGCTCGAATGAAAGGCCCATCACCGCATCTGGTGACCCAGAGACGCCTGAGCCGGTGGCGCAGAGTTGTCCGGCCACTTTCGAAGCTGCCGGTGTGCCTACGCAGTGGAGTTTTACAACGCTGTCCGAGCAGCGTGTGAGCAATGGCGATAGCGGCTTCCGTACGCTCGAATACGTCCGAGCAAGTGCAGATCAGACCAACAGCTACTTCCTCTACTTTCCGTCGGCTGACCCGCTTGCTCCCGTCATCATCCTGAACGAGCCCTACGACGGGATCAGCTGGACGGACGAAGGCGTAGACGCCAGTTTCGCTACGCTTGGCCCCGGTAGGCACCCCGACAAATTTGCACCGGCCTATAACGGGCAGGATCTCGTACGGTACACACCTGAGACTTCAGCGCCCGATGGTGGCTCGCTTCGCGCATCCGTGAGTCTCTGGCTGGAAAGTGGCTTCGCGATCATCAAGACCTATGGGCGCTTTTACGCAGGCGGCACCCTGGCCAACGACGTCAGTGACGCCGTAGCGCCGTGGTACTTCATCGCGGCGCGGCCTGAAACCTTTGCAGGGCGCCAGGTCTTTTCGACTGGCGGCAGCTGGGGCGGCATGATGGCCTTGTATGGTGCTGCCGCTGCGCCGGAGGTCGTTCAGCCGACTGCAATAGCGGTCACATCGCCGCCCAGTGATCTGCCTGCAGTCAGAGGCTATGCAAGCGAGCTTGAATCCGCTGAACCAACAATGAGGGAGGAGATACAAGCCTTCTTTTCCCCGTATGTCAGGCGCATCGATGCTTCAATTGCAGTCGGGTCGCAGGAGGTGTCGTCTGCCTTCAGTGCGGAAGCGCTTTGTCGCTGCCTACCAGATCGTGTGCTGGTCGCTCATGATGACGCTGACACCATTGTGCCCGTGGCCCAGACCGAGCAGCTTCAAGCGGCGTGTCCTGAGCAGGTTCAGCCAATATTCTGGAAACGGACGAGTCCACCCTCAGTCGAAGCGGCTGGTTTGTCGCACGGTGATTTCGGTGGCCGTAGCAGTGCGCCAGATGTCAGTACATTGCTGAGTGCCTGGATGCTGTCTCAGGCCGAGGTAGGACCCGTCGTGGTGAAAGTCGATCCCGAGAGTTTTCATGGTTTTCTGAGCATGGTAGCGGCAGCCCGTAGTCGAGGAGAAGATGTGTCCTACGCGGTAGCGGCGCTCAAGCCACTGATTGCTGAAAACATACGACTGCGTGCCAGTGACGGCTCGAGTGAAATCCAGACGGGCGCGGCTTTTCTCGCTACGCTACTCGAGGTCAGGTTCGGTCTTGAGGTCACGGCTGAATCTGTCAGCAGTGCACTTGCAGCAGATCAGCTGCCGTTTTGATCCATACGATCAGTTGGCGGCAAATCATGTTTTTCAAATGCTGTCTAGCGACTGATCCGCGGTGGATACCAATCACTATAGAATACTACGAGGCACTATCAAAACGTATCGCTAAAACACCCTAAAAAACAACCATTTGACTTAGTATCTCTCGCGATATGGCACTTATGCCAGCTTATTTTGCGAGATTTCAGACATGTCATTCCGATCCCCTCTGCTTGCCGGCGCACTAGCCCTGGCCCTGCCTATGCTGGCGCAAACCGTATTCGCCGCCGCCTGTCCACAAAGTCCTATGGCGCCCTTTGTGAGCGCCCTCGATGTCGACAGTAAGTACGACTCCAGCGACTACACTCGATCTACGCTTGGCTCTGTCGATAAGCAATCGGTGGCAATACGCGACTATCTCGGTGATTACGCCGCCAGAATCGTATTCTTCGCGGACTATCACGATCAAAGAGCAGGCACATCAGCCGGTCGTGCTGGCCTGGATTGCATGAACGTCTGGCTCGATCGATGGGCAGCAGCCGGTGCCATGCTGACCGCGGAGGCTACACCGACTGGACAGGCGGTGAGAGTATGGACAATTGCGTCCATTGCTTCAGCTATCCTGAAGGTGCAGCGAAGGGAACCAGGCGCGTTTCAAATGAGCGAGCAGGCTGAACTGTGGCTTAAACGTCTCGGCGAACGCGTCATTGAGGACTATGAACCGCGTTTCACGACCAAAGACAGCAAGATGAACAATCACGATTATTGGGGCGCCTGGGCGGTAGCCTCGATAGACGCAGCAACTGGCTCCCGGTCAGGCGCATCGTACGCATACCGGGTATTTGAGCATGCCCTGCAGAATGCTGCCTGGGATGCCCGAACCGGCACCTATTACCTGCCTAACGAGGCAGGGCGCGGCAGCCTGGGGTTGCATTATATGCAGTTTGCGCTCACGCCGCTTGCCATGCTGGCGGAGTATCTGCCTTCACTGGGTTACACAATTCAGTATCGGCAGAGTCAGATCATGGACTCTCTTGCAACTTCGGCGCTTGAGGCCTTCCTGAATAAGTCGGCCTACAAACACCTGTTCACGACAACCCAGCAGCAACCGACGGCCAGCACCTTCACATGGGCACGAGTCTACCGCAGCAATAATCCGACTCACGTCTCTGCTGCGAACATGATGAGCCGCTACGGTCGGTACCTGACAGAAAACAGTCGGATCGGCGGCGAGCTCACCAGAGTCTATCGCTGAGCGGCTAGTGCGACGGCAGGTACCGGCTGCTTTTTCGGGACGGCAACTACGGGCTGTTCAGCCGCCTTGAGAGAAGGCTCAGCGCTTGCTGTCGTGGGCTCAGGCGGGACTCTGCCGTAGATGTCGTCGAGACGAATGATATCGTCCTCTCCAAGATACGAGCCGGATTGCACTTCCACGATCTCCAGGGGGATGATCCCCGGGTTGGTGAGACGATGTACCTCACCGACCGGTATGTAGGTCGACTCGTTTTCGCCCAGGAGAAATACCTCGTCCCCGCGAGTCACCTCTGCAGTACCACTGACCACGATCCAGTGTTCCGCCCGATGATGGTGCTTTTGCAGAGACAGACTGGCACCCGGCTTCACCTTGATGTTCTTGACCTGGAATCTCGAGCCCAGGTCGGTCGTTTGATAGCTCCCCCATGGTCGGAATACCTCTCGATGCACTACATGCTCGCTGCGTCTGGCCGCCTTGAGCTTGTCGACGATGGTCTTGACCTCCTGTACCGAGTCTCGATGCGCCACCAGTACCGCATCCTTTGTGTCTACAATGAAGAGATCCTGTACCCCTACTGTCGCCACCAGACGATGGTCCGAACGCACGTAGCACGCTGTCGAGCGATGGCTGACGACATCGCCGAGCAGCACATTGTCGTCTGAATCCCGCGCCTCGGTATCCCACAGGCTGGACCAGCATCCAAGATCACTCCAGCCGGCGTTCATTGCAACCGCTGTCGCTGCGTCTGTCTTTTCCATGAGCGCGTAATCGATTGACTCATCCGGGCAGTCTCGAAACTGTTCGGGAGCCAGCAGCCGGCAGCCGTCTGATGACTGGCTGGCCTCGTAAGCAAGCTCGCAGCTTACGAACATCCTGGGATAATGAACGGCGAGTTCTTCGATATAGCGGCGGGCACTGAAAACGAACATGCCGCTATTCCAGAAATATTCACCACTTGCGAGATAGCTCATCGCAGTCTGCAGGTCTGGCTTCTCCACGAATTCGAGGACTTCTTTGGCCTGATCCCCAACCGAGGAGCCGGTCCTGATATAGCCGTAGCCGGTTTCAGGTGCCGTCGGTGTGATGCCGAACAGAACAAGATCTCCTTGTGCCGCTCGGTCTCTTGCAGTCGCCAGGGCTCGGTGGTACTCAGGAATGTTGCCGATGAAATGGTCTGCAGGCAGAACGGCGATAATGTCATCCCGGCCGCTTGAGAGTACCTCAAGTGCGGCCATTGCTACTGCCGGTGCGGTGTTTCTGCCGAAGGGTTCAAGAATGATCTGTAGTGGGTCGCAGTCAATGGCTTGCAGCTGTTCCTGGACGAGGAAACGATGTGCCTCATTGGTCACGATGATTGGCGATGAAAGACCGGCAGGTAAACGCTGAATAGTCTGCTGGAACATGGATTGCTCGCCCACAAGCGGTAGAAACTGCTTGGGGTAGCCCTGACGGGAAAGCGGCCAGAGCCTCGAACCGTTACCGCCTGAAAGTATTACTGGAATCATATCAGTTACTCCCTGTGGTGCTGTGCTGATGGTTTGATGTCAGCCGAATCTGAATCGCCAGATCGGGCGTCTTGCTTGCTTTCAAAATCTGGGTCTGCGTAGTTGCCAGGCGCCCACTTACGACAGGTTGAACTAGGGAGCGGGATCGAAATCGGTTGCCGCTCAGGCCGATATTGGCGTTACCAATGGTGCTGATGCTGGCTTCACCACTGTTGGCGAGCAGATTGTCCTGCAGCCAAACTGCTTCACCATCCGCCAACTCGCTGAAGACAGCCTGGACGGCGTAGCGTTGATTGGCAGAAAACGTATTGTTTCTGATCAACAGCGGGCCACTCATCTGAGCCCTCAAGCCTGACCGGGCGCTGTCGTGTATGGTATTCGAGTCGAGCAGCAGCGGACTGTCCATGATCGTCACCCCCTGAAAGGCGATGCCATCACCGCCGGCCGAAGCGAAGATACTGTTACTGACAAGCAGCGAACCAAGCGCGCCTTCAATTCTGAGGGCATCTCGATGAGTGAAGCTTATGGCGCAATTCTGGATGCGAATGTGACCGCCCTCTCTGACCCTCATGCCAGCGTTATATTTCGTACGCTCGACCTTGCTGGCTTCCATTTGAAGATTCCCAGCGCTGAGATCGATGCCATATCGAGCCGAGTCAGTGAAAGTGCTTCGGTTGATGTAGATATCAGCCTGATCACCGCTCAAGCTGGTTTCCAGTTTGTCGACAACGCTGTCGGTTACATGGAGGCTGGCTGGGCCGCGCTTGCGAAGACTGGCATGGTGGCCAACAGTCAGGCCGCCGGAGAGGTAGGCGTTATAACCAAGCTGCCTGAGCTCAGCCTGTTCAAGTCGTGTGTGACTCCCGTTCCAGGCCAGTATGAAAGGCCGGAAACGGGAGCCCCCTTTGAGGTCCGGTTGCAGGGTCCTGACTTCGGCCTGCTTAATTGCCAGCTGGCCTGCATTCACAATGACCGCAGCAGCGTTGGCATCCAGCAAAAGCACTGCGTCTTCGATGGTCAATTCGGCGTTTTGCCCAATGATCAGAGGGTAATGCAGGCTATACACGGTGCGACCCGACTCATCAGGGCCGATCCGCTTGAGTATGGACGGGTTATTGAGCTTGCGTGTCAGTCCCGCAAGGCTGCTATTGCCCTTGTGCAGGGTGAGGGCACGAGGATGAGTCGGCTGATATCGACTGGCTATCCGCAGGAGCCCGTTGTGCACCAGTGACTCGAACAGCCAACTGCCAGCCTGAGCAGAAAACAAGGTATCCAGCGAGATTCGCGTGCCCGCATCCAGTGTGCGGAAGGGCTGCGATACCAGCGCAGGCACGTCTTGGCAACAGTCAGGCGGTAGGCCAGCGGCTGCCTCGAAATCTGCACGGGAAAGCTGCTTCACCTCAGGCATCGGCAAAGCGGTTGTGGCAGCGTGGACTTGCGTGGCGGCCATGATGAACATGATAAGGCCGAGCGATCTTGTGAGTGTTTTGAAATGACGGCTGGCTATCGTCATGACCGCGCATCCCGGGAGGCAGGTGTGGAGCTGGCCTTTGCGCCGGTTGGTGGAAGACCGAACCAGGCTTCGAGTTTGCCACCGACCTGGCTATAGCCATCGACGTCTCCATCGCGGTCTACGTACAAGGCCTTTGCGAGGATATGGTCTGGATGGTGTTTCAACCAGGGGATCAGCCATGCCAGCTTGTAATCGGGGACCGACTCCTGATCGACGCTGAGAACATCCGCCAGCTGTTCGGGGTCCAACACGCTCTGTGCAGCGAAGTTCACCAGCGCATCCAACTTGGACTGCGTCCCGGCACTTAGTTCGAAACCGTGCTCTGGCAATACGGTGGCCAGCATGACGAGGGGCACCAGTGCATAATGGGTATAATTGGCGGCCAGATGCTGTCGGCCAACTTCATTGGGCAGCCAAGCATATTTTCCAGAATCCGACACTTCCAGTTGTCTGATCGCACGGCGAAACCTCGCATCCGCCCAAACCAGCTGCTCCTGCTTCTTGAATAGCACGCCGGTGGTAGCAACGGCCCAGGCAGCCCAGTAATCGTGATTGTTGAAGTAGCTGAAGTCAGGATCGAGCCGCTTGTCATAGTCAGCAATGACCTGGTCAGACAGTGCTTGCAGCCACCGGTTCCTGACCGGGTCCTCCGGTAGGCGATCTGGCATGGCCCGCTCCAGTTTGAGCAGAACCGAGCCAATGCTGGCCAGCGACCATTTCCTGACTGCGACACCGGTTTTGGTTGATTCGCTATGCAGCAGCGCATTCCCCGACGCCCAGGTATGTAGCCAACCGGAGAGGCAGATCAGCGCAGTTTCACCCTTGCCGGTGTCGGCGTTTTCTATGGCGTAGTCAGCAAAACGGACCAAACCCTTATTGAACTCTCCAACCTGGGCCTGAATGGCATCGGACGTCTCAGAGCGCGCCCGCAGTGTCGATTTGCTGGCATCGCTCTGGTCGTATTTGCTCTCAATGAGCAGTGGTCCGGTCCAGGGGGCTGGGGCTGGTTTGGGGCAGTTGTCTATGTCCACAGGATCTGCGAATGGCGTACTGCACGCTGCGCCAACGCTCAGGCCAAGTGCACCGAAGACTATCAGTTTCAATATCCGCATAGCTGGAACTCCACGCTGGCATCGCTCTCGAGCGGTTCACTCGGCTCGAAGAAAACAGACAGCAGATTGGCGCCTTTGACATTGGCATCTGTGCTGAGTTCCAGGAGGTAACGCCCACCCATCACGGCAGCGGAGCGGCGGAACCAGACCTTGTCTCTTACACCATTGTCGTAGTAAGTAATGAGGTAGAAGTCCCTGATGTCCGCATCGGAAAAATTAAGCTCCACGAAGCCCCGCTGCCCGGTGAAGTTGTGCTGTCGTCTGCCGGCGTTGGCGAAAAGTTCCACTCGTGTGCCTGCCGCCATCGCAGGGAGCGCCCGCGTAAGTGGTGGTACAAGCTTGTTGTTGAGGCGGCAGCCACCACTGATCGCTGGCAGCAACTCCCTGTACATCAGCGGATCTTCAAGGCGCCAGTTAGCGGGATGCTCCCAGATGATGAGCTTGGGTGCAGCCTCCGGATCGTAGTCTTCGGAAAGCAAATAGTTCAGCAGGGACCCATCCTGTCCGGCGCCCGGCAGCGCATAATTGAGGATGTCCACCGACAGGCCCGCCTTCAGAAAACCATCGAAATTGTAGTTCTTGAAGGCCTCGTCGCGAGAGGCGCTGTTGCTCGTACCTATCAGCACGACCTCTGGGTCGCCACTGTCGCCGAACAGGGCATCTGCGCCTTCGTCTGCGGGCACGGTCTGATACCCCTGCACGTACTGAAAACCATAGTTGTTGCCGCAGATCTGCCGAAGCGCACGGTTCATGGTGCCGTCTTTCGCGATCTTGGTGATGGACTCGGTCACGAAGTGTTTCTCGGCTAGCGCTTCATATACCGGATGAGCGAGCAGGGCTTCAATGACGAGTTCGGCGGTCACTCTGGCGCCAAAGGGGGTCCAGTGATGATCCCGTCGAAAGAAATAGTCTTCAGCCAGCGCTTGGTCGAGGAGGCGAGTGACGTCAGGCACGATGGCGCCAGCCTCGCTCAACTGGGCGAGGAAATGAGTCAGACGATCGCGTGCCAGCATAGGGTCGAAACCGTAGCGCCTGTCTTCGCGTACCTTGTCAGCATGAAGCATGCCCCGGGTTGGCTGCACCACCATGGCGACTTCCGTACCGCGCGCTCTGAGCGCCGCGATTAACCGCCTGAACTGGGGCACCATGTTCTCTGGGATACCAAAGTCGTTACTCAGATCGAAGTCGGATCTGAACAGCCAGTTATCAAGACCAGGCGCGATCTGGCTCATGGCCTTCATGACGCCCTCGGCATAGTGGCTACTGTCGGTCAGGCCTTCGCACAAGAGACACTCGAGGTCTTCACACGGCTGTTCTGCCTGCAGTGCATCGGCTACGGCAAACCGGGGCAAAAGCAGGAGAGCAAGCAGTACGAGGATGGCTTGCAGACTCTGATACGAACTCACCATTCAGCGCTCCAGGACATCGTTCGATTCAACAGCTCAGGCTATTCCAGACTGGTAATGGCGTCAGCAACGACTATTGGCTTCAGCGACCCTGCGTGTGGATACACGACATAGCTGTAAGAGCGACCCTTCTTGAGAAAAGTTGGTTCAAAGGCAGCCGCTGCCGTACTGGCCGCCCAAGCTGTCAGACCAATTCTGACTTCGTTGATCTCGCGCTGACCGTTCGCCATTGGCGCAACATTGGCGACGACAGCATGCTTGCCATCGCCAGTCTTGAGATCCAGAGGCTGTTCGCTCAGGTTGTAGAACGAGACCTGTGCCTTCTTGCGTCCCTGATAGTACTTGTCCTCTATTGGAGTCAGTTTTCCGTCTGCGAAGACCAGGGTCCAGGCACTATTCGTAGGGAAGGCCCGTACGAGACTTTCACCATTCACCTCGATGGTCTGGGTCTTGCCACCTGTGAAGAAGACGTAATCACTCACCTGATAGGCGCCGACGGTTTGTACAGCGGTCTTGCCTTCGAATTTGACCGAAGCGGTCTTGTCCGCGAGATTGATGACGCGCGCGAAGGCCGAGTCTGCCGGAGCGGTTGCGTCATAGAGCGCCTCGTTGCCATCCTTGGCGGTGGCCAGAGCTCCGTTGAGGGCGAAGACGGTAAAAATGCAGATCTGTAGCCAGACGAGCGGCCTGAACGAATTGTGCGACATAGTGTTCACCTTTGATGATGGTCAGTTCAAAGCAGTTGATCGACGGTAGCTCGCCAACTGGCGTAGCTGTTTTCCTGAGAAAGCAGCGAGCGCACCGGAAACTCCCAGATAATTGTTTTCAGGTCCTTGTCTGCAGGGAGGCCTGCAGCGAAAAATTCTTCCATGGCCGCAACAGGGCCTTTGGCTTCGACGGCGACAGTGATGAGGTCAGAGCGGATGGCTTCCTTGACGAAGCCCGACAGGTTCCACTCGTCCATCTTGGTGTAGCTCGAGCCGACAAGGGCCACTTCCACGGTTGATTCGCCGAAGAGGGCCGATTCATCCTCAACGCTTGTTGCTGCAATAGTCTGAAACCGGTCTATTCGCTCGATTTCGACGAGCTCGGGCGCCAGCCATTCGCTCATTTTGATGAAGTTCGTCAGATCGCCCTTGAACTCGGTACTACCCAAAGGCTCAGTCGTGAAACTGGTGGCGCCCACCAGATCGGGGAAGCTGACGGCCAGTGTCTGGGCAGCGAGTCTGGCGCCGTGTGACGTCCAGTGTGTATCGCGCTTGAGATACAGCGGCGCTTCATTTCTATGGGCGAGGAAAGCCGGACGGACATCGGCGAACTCGATACCGCTTGCGGTCAGCCCTGTCAGGAACGCGCTGTGCAGTGCTGCCGCCTTGTCGTCGACGGCATATCGCGCATAGTCGCTATACACATCGACCTTCATGGGGACCGGAAGTACTACGAGTCGTTTGCCAGCTCGCTTCAGGACATCAGCAGCTTCTCTGACCGCCCGCAACTCGCGCTCCACGACGGCGTCCATGTTCTGGGGGAAGAGATGCTCCTGATTGGTGAATAGCCAGCCGTCTTTGCCAATGATTACCCCTGAAAGTCCTTCATCGAAGGCCCAGTAACTCAAGTTCGACCAGGCTTCAATGGCGGCTTCCCTAACGAAGAATTCGCTGTCGTAAGCTCTTTCGAATTTCCGTGACAGCTCGCCGCTCAGAAAGAGTGAGGCTGCATCCTTTTCCGTGGTGGCGAAACGCCAGAGCTGGGGCAGGGAGTACACCAGCATACCCGCCAGCATGACGATAAAAAGGACACCGTTAACCCTGCTTGCACTTTGCATGACTGGAAACATGGTCTTCTCCTAGAACTGGAAGTACAGGAATGGTGAGAAACTGCCTGCAGCGAGCTTGGTAATCGACAGCCCAAACGCCACCCACAGCAGTACTGCGTGCAGGCCGCCAACGTGCTGCATGAAATACTGCTCGGGCTTGAGGTCATAGAAGCGGCGATTGATGACGCCGGCCACGATAATCCAGGCCACAGCAATGAATACAAAGGCGAAGCTGGTCGCTGAGGTGAGGTACAGATAGTTGTCGATATTGCCGATGCCATTCATGCCAACGGCCCCAGCATAGATCTCGATCGACTTACCGAGATCACCGGTGCTGAATAGCGGCATGGCCATAACGACCATCCCGACAGCGAGCAGATTTCGGCTGAAGCGGTAGGGCGAATCGATGTTGGTGACCCAGTTATAGCGTCGCTCCACGAAAATGATCAGGCCGAAATAGAGGCCGAAAAAGATGAACGAGAAGCTTGCGCCATGCCAGATACCTGACAGAAACATGGTAAGCAGTGAGGCCGCAGCCGCACCCATCCACCCGGTCTTGATCAGCGGAACAAAGACGTAATCACGCAGGAAGCCGGAGAGCGTCATGTGCCAGCGGCGCCAGAACTCGGTCATGCTCATGCAGAGAAAGGGCTGATTGAAGTTTTCCGAAAAGCGGAAGCCCATCATCATGCCGAGACCGATGGCCATATCGCTATAACCGGAGAAGTCGAAGTAGAGCTGGAGTATGGATACGAGGCTCCCGAACCAGGCCTCTGCCATCGTGGGCTCATTGATGGCGAGGTAGTAGGCGCTGATTGGCGCGAGCGAGTCAGCGATGAGTACTTTCTTGGAAAAGCCCAGCATGAAGCGGCAGACCCCGAGCGAGAACAGGTCGAAGGAATGCACGCGTGCTCTGAGCTGACTGGCAATGACTTCGTAACGGAGAATTGGACCGGCGATGAGCTGGGGGAACAGTGATATGAAAGCGGCAAAGTCGACAAAGCGGTCGGTCGGGTCGGCATCCTTGCGGTAGATGTCCACAATGTAGCTGAGCGCCTGAAACACATAGAACGATATGCCCAGGGGCAGGATGATGTTTTCCATCACGAATGGATCGAGACCGAATTGCGCCATGGCAGAACCGATTGCTTCAGCACCAAAGTTGGCGTACTTGAAGTAGCCAAGCGTAAGCAGGTTGCCTACGACCCCAACCGTCAGCCAGCGGAAGGCGGCTTTGCGATCGCTGTCACGGAGTGCGTATATCCGCAGGCCGAAGAGATAGTTCCAGTAGGTGATACCGACAAAGAGGAAGAGGAAATCTGGGCGCCACCAGGCGTAGAACATGTAACTACCCAGGACGATGACGTGAGATCGCCACGACGGCTTGACCAGGTAGTACAGCGCCAGAAACAGAGGCAGATAGAGAAAGACGAAAATATTCGATGTGAAAATCATTTCAACGCCATCCCTTTGTCAGTATTGGACATCAAGTCCGATAGCCAGCAGTGAGTCCGTGCCATTACTGGCCAGGGCATTGCCGGGGTTGAACACACTGGCCGTCATCAGCAGGCTGGTCGTCAGGTACTCCTCACGAATCGCCCTTGGGAACATCGTCCAGAAGTATCTGATCTCTAGTATGTTGCCGATGGTCTTGCCATTCGCATCGGCATAGCGAGTATCGATGCTGGCCGTGACGTCGATTTCCCTATTTCGACGTTGAAGGCTGAACCACGACAGCTGGAACTGATTGCGTTCATCAAGCGCGGCTTGCGCGAGCGCGCCATAGAACAGAAGATTTGACATGCGAATACCGAAGAAGCCGCCGGCCAGGCCGCTGTTGAAGTCGCTCATTCGAGCCGCTCGAGATGACTGCAGGTCGTTCTGGAAAAATCCTTCGAAGGCCTCGTCAGGCTTGTCGGTGAGCGCTGCTCGAATTGCGAATCTTGGACGCAATGGCAAATCGGGAAAACGCTGGCCAAGTTCTACAAAGGTCAGCCACCCCAGGGTGTCTACCGACGCTTCTGCGGCAGCCGGTTGGGCCAGCCTGGCTTCGCCACTAATGACTGCAGCGCCGAGGTAATAGTCGAAGAGCGTTCGGCCGAGACGCTGGCGATCGGCCATGAGCTCAGCGCCAAGTGTGATCCCGGTGAAATCTACCTGGTCGTTTGCTTCGCCCTCGGCAGAATAATCATCCTGGACTATGAGTCGAGTGCCGATCCAGTGATCGCTGGCGTATTGGTAACTGTAGTGGCCGAGCGCAAAGAGCAGATCGGCCTGATTGGGGGCGAGATCATTCTCCTCAGTGTTGTAGCGATACTGCTTCGAGCCCACCGTCAGTGAAGCTTTCATCAGGGTATCGTTAAGTTGCAGGCGGATGGACTCAAGACTGTCGTCCCACCAGAAGCCATAGTCTTCCGCAACCTGCTGGCGTCCTACTGATGCCGTCCACTCCGGCTGACCAAACACAAAATGTCTGGTGACCGCGAACTCGCGAAGTTCGGCATAAGCACCATCGGTGGAGACATCCGAGCGATTTTCTTCGATGACAAAAGGTGCATCCGGATCCGATCGGTAGGTGAGCCAGGGTCTGATTCGTGCTGACCAGAGTGGCTTGTCCCGTTCTGGCGAGGCCCACTCGATAAAGGCTTCGTAGCGAGCTGTGCCGGAGAAGCCGTCAAAACCTGGCACCGTGTCGTAGTCCGATAGTGCAGCATCGAGGGAGAGCTGGCTGTCGTAGTCCCACTCGCTAGCCTCCACTGGAATCGGTGCGATCACCGCGCTAACGATCAGGCCAATCCCTGCAAGCGCGCGGAGGGTACACAGACTGAGGGACGTCGTTGAATAAGCGTTCATCTGAAGTTCTTCGATGGATAACGCTGCCTGAGCGCCAGCCGCAGCGAGTCAAGCTTGGCCAGAGCGGCCTCATCCAGCCTGGGCTTCAGTTCGGCAATGAATACGGCAGCTTTTGGCTCTCCAAGCTGAAGCGCAAATTCGGCGTACACGTAGGCCTTGGCGTGATCCAGACAGATCGATCGGCCCTGCCGGTAAATCTGCGCAATTTTCTGAAAAGCTGCGCCGTTGCCGCGTGCCGCGACAGTATCGTATTCACGGATGGCGGCATACTGGTCAACCTCATCCAGGCCACCCATGCTGTAAAGGTCGCCCATGCCGATCCAGGCATCATCGGAGCCCGCTGTCTTCAACTGCTCGAGTAGGTCACGCGCGCTTTCGGGGTCCAGCCTGTTCCATGCCAGTGTCGTCATCATGCTTGCCTTGAGTAGGTCTGCTCGCACTGGATGGGTTTGTCTGACCTGTTCAATCAGGGCGGCCGTGTCGTCATAGGTAAAGGCGTCGGGCAGGGCGAGCATGTACTCGATTCTACTGATCAATGCCTCGCTCTCCCCCATTGCAATGGCCCGGTCCAGCCACTGCACCACCAGTGCATTGAAGCTTTCGTTCAGCGTCTGAAGTCGCTGACCGATGCCAGCGACGATTCGCGAAGGCAGGTCATCGGCCTCCATTTCGAGGTCCGCCACAAAGGTTTCAAAGCGCGCCTTCAGATCCTCGCTTCTGCCAAGGAACTCGAAGTAGGCGCTCAGTCCTCTCAGGGACTGCCTGGCGGCGCGTTCATAAGCACGTTCCGCCTCTTCCAACAGCCCGCGACGATCTGCAATCAATCCGGCGTAATAGTCGCTCTGGCACTCTTCGAGACAGCCGCGAACATAGAGGTCGTAGAGTCGGTTTACCTGCTTTTCTGTGAAGGGAGCAGGGTAGGTGGCATAGACGTCGAGCGTATTGCGGACGCTCGCAAATGAGGCGTACCACGGGTATTGAGTCAAGGCGCTGGTGAACCAGCTGGCCTTCGTCTCGACCATCGCCGGTCGCTTCAGCAGCATTCTGGCGTAGTCTCCCAGCGCCTGTGACTGGCCGGCGTGGAATGCCTGCTCATAGTGTCGTGCGGCGGTCTCCAAATCCTGCCAGGTATTGCGCCTGGAAAACTCTGCTGCCAGCATGATGTGGGCATCTGCAAGGCCGAACTCTGCCAATGCCTTCAGTTCACTCATGGCAGCTTTACCCTCGGCAGTCTCGGCACGAAGCAGGTCGGGGTCATTGGCCAGTGCATCACGCAGTGCAGGCAGGCCTGCAGAGGCAGGCAAACCCAGCATCAACAGTATTGCCAACAGTACCAACCGTTGCGCAGAACCGAATGGACCCAGATCGCAAGTCACTACTGAAGCGCTCCATCCATAGCCGTAGCAAGTTTGTTCTTCGTCTCACTCAAGAAGTCGTACAGCGGAACCCCGGCCAGGATCCTGACGTCGACAGGTTGCAGGTATTCATCGGCTGATAGGGCTGGTACTGGTTGAATCCGCACCTTGACCGTGCCTTTCACCTGATCGACGTGCGTGCTGATCACTTCGCCATGCCTGAAATCTTCAGAATCGAACAATGACAGGCTGACACGGTCCACGTGCTGTAGCCGGGTCAGTTGATCGAAACCAAAGGTGGCCTCCACATACATCGGCTGATCCCGGGGAAGCAGATGAATGAGCGGCTGCTCCTTGTACGCGTATCGATCCATCGGTGCTTGTGGAAAGTAGACGAGACAGTCACATGGACTACTGATGGTCGTTTCGATGAAGGCCTTGCCGAGCAGCGTCTGCAGATTCTCGCCGGTCAGGTTGTTGAGTGCCTGCAGGTCATCAGCGGTGTTGAACGCGGTATCGAGCTGAGTCGATACAACGGCGAGCGGTTCGCCGAGAGTCACTTCTTTAGCCCCTGTGCCGATGAGAAAGTTCACCTGTCCGTTCGCTGGCATGCTGAGCACGTAAGCCGGGCTGTCGACATGAGCTGCAAGCGCATTAGTCTGGAAGAAATAGAGGAACAGCTTCCAGAACAGCACTGACAGGATGGTCAGGCCTGCTGCCAGGTAAAGGCTGGTACCAACGATCGCTCGTAGTCGGTCACGCCAGACGCGGTTTAGTTCGACCTTCGTTTTTCGCTGTTTGATGTGGTTTTCACGGTGCACCACATTGAACACACCGTCGATACTCACAATGTCACCAGACAGCCAGGAGGACAGCAGATATCTGAGCGTGTCGGCGCGTTGCCTGTCCAGATCCACGAAAGCAATCCGCAACAGTGACTTGCTATGATCGATGACCTTGCCAGTGATCGCCAGATTCAGAGTGCAATGCTGAAGGTCGAGCGCCAAGGTGAGATCGACGAGAGCGCCAGGTATCAGCATTGGGGCAACCCTGGATGTCGCGTTGACGTCAGTGCCACCGCAGTCCAGAGCCATACCGCCCACCGAAAGATCCAGCAGCTTGCAATCAAGTGTCTGCCCCTGGCTGGTCAGCCGCACGCTGGCAGGCAGTCTGGTTCTCACGTGCTGACGCTCGTCGATGGCCTCGTGTACCACGTTGAGTCGAGCCTCTGTCACTGGCTTAGCCATCTCTGCCACCTCATGTTGCCTGAATGGAAATATCGATCAGCAGGGCTACAGCACCTGCGAAAATTGAGAACGATGAAAACAGCATGGCTTTTGAGGACACCTTGTTGAGTCTTGCATCGAAGCTCACTGTAGATTTATTAAGCGTGGTCTTCTGCCGGGTCCAGCTCTGCTGGTCAAGATGGAACATCGAGTAGATTTTCATGGCCGAACCGACAATCTGGTTGTAATAGAGCATCAGCGGATAAACCGGATCGACGCTGTGTCCGGTGAACACGAACAGCAGTGCAACAATGGTGCGAGATATCGCAACCCAGAGCAGGTACACGAGCAGGAACTGTATCGAATACATGAGTCCCGCTGTCACGCTCACACTCAGCCCCAGTAGGCAGGTCCACATCGACAGGCGCTGATCGTAGAGCACGTAAGTGGTGAACAGGCCAAGGCGTCTCAGACCCAAGGCACGCGTTGCGCGAAAATTCTGCCGCAATGAATTGCCATACCAGCGGTACATCAACTGACGTGATGCTTCGAAGAAACTGTCGCTCGGCGGGTGTTCTATCGTGAGCGTCAGACTATCGGGTACATAAAATGTGTCCCAGCCCTGGCTCATGAGACTGAACCATGAGGACTTGTCGTCACCTGTCAGGAACTGAAAGCGGCCCAGTCGCCAATGTTCCAGGAAGTCAGCTTCCACATCTCGGATGAAGTCCGGGTGAGTGAGTACTGCCGCCCTGAAGAACGAGAGACGGCCGGTCATGGTCAGCACACGATGCGAGAGAGCCATGCTGCACATGTTGATATGACGCTGTGCGAAGCGCATCGAGTGCCACTGCTTCATGATCCTGCTGCCCTCGACCTCGCAGAATTCATTGGTGGTGAGGCCACCTACATTCGGTAAGAGTGAAAAGCAGCTGACAGCTCTGATGATGCTGTCGTGTTCCAGGCGGGTATCACCATCCACCACACCAACCACAGCGTCAGCTGCCGGCATGCAACGTGACAGGGCTCTGAAAGCGTGGGCCAGGCCATCGCGTTTGCCAGTGCCACGCGCCCGAACGATCTTCAATGTCAGGTGATCATTGTCAGCTGCTATAGATCGAAAGATATCGATGATTAGTCGCTCATCGCCGCGTTCCACGATAGAGGCAATGATGGTGATTGGCCGTGGAATGTTCGCGCACTCCATGAACACCGACCGATAGACATCATGGGTGGTGTGAACAGGAATCCGAAAGCTGGTCACCACCATGTAGAACTCAGAGGGCAGCGCATCATCGCCAAGTGCATCTGTTCGACTGCGAAAGCGCGGGAACGTGATGTGCAGGAATGCCAGGGCCCTTACATAGTGGGTGATGGCATTGCCATAACGCCAGACGCCGATAGCGCCAAGCACAAAGATGAACTTGCCTGAATTCGAGTCGACGTAGGCCGGGTCGACCGCAGCGGCAAGCAGAAAAAGCGTGGCAAAGAGGCAGCCCCAGCCGAACAGCTGGACTGCCAGTGCACGCAATGTGGACGAGGCGCGGGGCGCGTTAGTAGCCATGTTACAGCCAGTCGGATCAGCGAGCTATTCAGCGCCTACCAACATATCCCAAGCTTCTGGCTGCAGCTGACCTTGGTCATGAAGCCGACGAGATCTATGATCTGCTTACTGACATCGACAGAATCTGCGATAGCCCGGAACTCTTCGCTGGCATTGCCCAGGACAATCACGTCCGATCCGTCAACAACTTCCTCGATGCTTTTCATGAGCATGTTCGAAACGTGCGGTATCCGCGTCTCGATATACTCCTTGTTGGCGCCATGGACTCGCGCATAGTCGACGTTCTTGTCGTAGATCTTGATGTCGTAGCCTTTGCCGAAGAGCATTTCAACCAGCTCTACTACGGGGCTTTCCCGCAGATCGTCGGTGCCCGCCTTGAAGCTGATCCCGAGTACGCCGATGCGTCGCTTGCCTGTGCCTTCGATGATGTTGAACCCGGAACTGATGTGCGAGCTGTTGCTCGGCAGCAGAGATTCCAGCAGCGGCAGCTTAAGGTCCTTATTGCGTCCCAGATAGGTGAGGGCGCGCACGTCCTTCGGCAGACAGGAGCCACCAAACGCGAAGCCTGGACGCATGTAGTAGGGCGAGATATTCAGTTTCTTGTCCTGACAGACCACTGTCATGACTTCTCGGCCGTCAACGCCGAGTTTCTTGGCCACACTGCCGATTTCGTTGGCGAAGGCAACCTTGGTGGCGTGCCAGGCGTTGCAGGTGTACTTGATCATTTCGGCAACAGGAATGGTTTTCCTGATGATGGGCGTGTCGAGGAAATCGTAAATGCTTTCCAGCACATCGCCGGAGCGCTGATCGAATTCGCCCAGAACCGTAATCTCGGGCTGGTAGAAATCTTCGATAGCCGTGCTTTCGCGGAGAAACTCCGGGTTCATTGCCAGCCCGAAGTCGACACCTGCTTTCTTGCCCGAACAGAGTTCAAGTAATGGCAATACGAGGTCCAGGACAGTGCCGGGCAGCACAGTGCTGCGAATCACAACGAGATGGTAGTGCTCCTTCTCAGCAAGAACTTCCCCGATTTGCCGACATACGGCTTCGAGGTAATGCGTCGCGAGACTACCATTCGCATTGCTGGGGGTGCCGACACATACGAAGCTTACGGAGGTTTCCAGCACGGCATTCCGGACGTCTGTAGAGGCTCTCAGGCGTCCATTGGTCACGCCTTCGGCTATCAGTTCACCCAGGCCGTGCTCCACTATGGGTGATCGCCCACTGTTGACAAGATCTATCTTGAGCTGACTGACGTCCACGCCGATGATTCGATGGCCGCTGTGTGCGAGACAGGCGCTGCACACTGCACCGACGTAACCCAAACCGAAAATACTGATATCCATATTCTTCCCCTTCGACTATTTGCGCGGCAGCAATCTCAAGATGTTGCTGCCGAGGTCAAGGCACTACTGACAAAGTGCGATGCATCCTCGCTGGCAGCATTTTTTTTATCCTGTCTTGCGCAGGTTGCCGACTGCCAGAGGGCCCACACTAGGAAAGCCTCGTTAACAATATGTTACAAATGACAAAATATCGACCGCTTTTGTAATTTTTATAAGGTTTTTTGTAACAAAGACAGTTTTAGCAATTATAGGGCCAGGTGTGGCTAAGCTTTTGGAAAATTGAGGTTAAACAAGGTTTTCGGGGCGGCTAAACTAGGCCAAATGGCTGGTTTGGGACGGTTTTCTGCACTGTTGCTGTGCCGGGCGCCGACCTTGCACCATTTCGGTTTTCAGGGGATGGCAGGTATTACATTGGTAGAAAGCGCTTCGAGCCAGGCATAAAAAAAGCGCCCCGTGGGGGCGCTTGTGTGTTCAGGGAAAGGGACCAGGCTGAGACTAGTCCCTGAAGTGACGGCTATTCAGACCAGCTTTTCACCAGCTCGTCATAGTTGACGGTAATCGGCTTAGGCTTCTCGTTGCTCAGCTTCTGTTTCGGAGCACCGTCCTGCTTCAACCAATGATCGGCGCTCTTTTCCTCATTCAGCTTTGGACCGAGCTCACCCTGGATACCAGCACGCTCGAGACGTGACAGTACTTTTTCCTGGGCTTCACACAGTGAATCCATGGCTGCCTGCGGGGTTTTGGCACCGGAGGACGCATCACCGATGTTCTGCCACCACAGCTGAGCCAGCTTTGGATAGTCAGGGACGTTGGTGCCGGTAGGCGTCCACTGTACACGGGCAGGCGATCGATAGAACTCAACCAGACCGCCTAGCTTCGGCGCACGTTCTGTGAAGCTTTCATCCTGTATGGTCGACTCCCGCACGAAGGTCAGACCGACATGCGATTTTTTCACATCCACCGTTTTCGAAGTGACGAACTGGGCGTAAAGCCAGGCCGCCTTGGCTCGCTCGATCGGTGTGGACTTCATCAGCGTCCATGAGCCGGCATCCTGATAGCCAAGCTTCATGCCTTCTTCCCAATAGGCGCCGCGAGGCGAGGGCGCCATACGCCACTTGGGCGAGCCGTCCTCGTTCACTACCGGGATGCCGTCCTTGACCATGTCAGCCGTGAACGCGGTATACCAGAAAATCTGCTGGGCAACGTTGCCTTGCGCGGGCACAGGACCGGCTTCGCCGAACACCATGCCAGCCGCTTCAGGCGGTGCGTATTTGTTCAGCCAGTCGATGTACTTGGCGATGGAGTAGACCGCGGCCGGCGAGTTGGTCGCACCGCCTCTGGCCATACAGGACCCCGTGGGCTGGCTCTTGTCATTAACGCGGATGCCCCACTCGTCGACGGGCAGGCCGTTAGGCAGACCCTTGTCGCCGGCACCGGCCATTGATAGCCAGGCATCGGTGAAACGCCAGCCAAGCGATGGATCCTTCTTGCCGTAGTCCATGTGTCCGTAGACTTTCTGGCCGTCGATCTCGCGGCCGGTAAAGAATTCGGCGATGTCTTCATAGGCAGACCAATTGACCGGAACACCGAGTTCATAGCCATACTTCTTCTTGAAGTCAGCCTTGTTCTTCTCGTCGTTGAACCAGTCATACCTGAACCAGTACAGGTTGGCGAACTGCTGGGTGGGCAGCTGATAAATCTTGTCATCCGGTGCCGTGGTGAACGAGATGCCAACGAAATCCTCGATATCCAGCGTGGGCGAGGTGACATCCTTGCCTTCACCTTTCATCCAGTCGGTGAGGTTACGTACCTGCTGATAACGCCAGTGCGTCCCAATCAGGTCTGAATCATTGACGTAGGCATCGTAGATATTTTCGCCGGATTGCATCTGGGTCTGCAGTTTTTCGACGACGTCTCCTTCACCGATCAGGTCATGAGTCACCTTGATCCCGGTGATTTTGGTGAACGCATCGGCGAGAACTTTCGATTCATATTCGTGCGTGGCAATGGTTTCTGAAACGACTTTGATGTCCATACCCTTGAAAGGTTTGGCGGCTTCGATGAACCACTGCATCTCTTTCTTCTGCTCTTCCTTGCTCAAAGAAGAAAGTTCACCAATCTCCTTGTTGAGGAAATTCTCGGCAGCCTTCATGTCTGCGATCGATGGCGTCGAGATCGCCATGCAGATGGCAGCCGGCAGCAGTGCACGCCTCAGCATGTACTTTGCCGGACTCGCTTTCGATTGTTTCTCATGTACTTCTATCATTGTTGTTATTCCTCTGACTTCCTCAGGAACGGAATGCCTGTGACATTCCAGGTTTGACTCTTTCAGTTCTACACAAAAACAAAGATCAGCACGGCAACGATGCCAGAAAGTCCGGTCGCCCACCAGAGATCAGCTGTAGTAGTTGCCAACCAGGCAAGATGCACGAATGCGCTCGCCAGTAGGGAGAGGAACAGCCGGTCCCCTCGGGTAGTTTCGAATCGCAGTATGCCGACTCGTGGATTGCCGCCAGGGCTGAAGTATTCCCATACGCTCATGGCAATGATGAGCAGGAGAATAACACCGAAAAATGTGGCTGTGGGTTGCGTCCACGCCATCCAGGAGAGGTCAAACGCGTCCAAGAGCAAACCCCTTCGCTATGTAGTTGCGAACAAAATAAATGACAAGCGCGCCCGGAATGATGGTCAGGGCGCCGGCGGCTGCCAGCACACCCCAATCCAGTCCGGATGCACTCACGGTGCGGGTCATGACAGCTGCAATTGGCTTGGCCTCGGTAACGGTGAGGGTGCGGGCCAGCAACAGTTCAACCCAGGAGAACATGAAACAGAAGAAGGCCGCCACGCCGATACCGGAGCCGATCAGCGGCGTGAAGATCTTCACAAAGAAGCGCGGAAACGAATAGCCATCGATGTAGGCGGTCTCGTCGATTTCCTTCGGTATGCCGGACATGAAGCCTTCCAGAATCCAGACCGCCAGGGGCACGTTGAACAGACAGTGTGCCAGTGCGACGGCGATGTGCGTATCAATCAGTCCAAAGGCTGAGTACAGCTGGAAGAACGGCAGCGCGAATACGGCGGGCGGTGCCATGCGATTGGTCAGCAGCCAGAAGAACAGGTGTTTGTCGCCCATGAAGTGATAGCGCGAGAACGCATAGGCGGCAGGCAATGCGACGGCGAGGGAAATGATCGTGTTGATCGTCACGTAGATGATCGAATTGACGTATCCCATGTACCACGCCGGATCGGTCAGGATCGTGGCGTAGTTGTCAAAGGTCAGATCGCGCGGAAACAGGGTGAACTCGTTCAGGATCTCCGTGTTCGTCTTCAGGCTCATGTTCAGCAGCCAGTAGATCGGCAGCATCAGGAAGAGCAGATAGAGCGTCATCACGACGACGCTGGTCTTTACCTTGAACCTGCGCCGGGTATTGCTGCCCTGCGCCGTCAGATCCTCTGGTATCGCTGTCGCGTCCGTCATCCTACATCCCCTTCCGGTCGAGGTTCGTCATCACCGTGTAGAACACCCAGGAAATCAGCAGGATGACGAGGAAATACATGATCGAGAAGGCCGCCGCCGGGCCAAGGTCGAACTGGCCGAGCGCCATCTTCACAAGGTCGATGGACAGCAGCGTCGTGGCGTTGCCGGGGCCACCGCCCGTCACGACGAAGGGTTCGGTATAGATCATGAAGCTGTCCATGAAACGCAGCAGGATCGCGATCATCAGCACGCCCATCATCTTGGGAAGCTCGATGAAGCGAAAGACCTTCCAGCGGCTCGCCTGATCGATCTTGGCTGCCTGGTAATAGGCGTCGGGGATCGATTTCAGCCCCGCATAGGCCAGCAACGCCACCAGCGAGGTCCAGTGCCAGACATCCATGACCACGATGGTGATCCAGGCGTCGAGTGCATTGGTGGCGTAGTTGTAGTCGATGCCGAGACTCGCAAGCGAGTATCCAAGCAACCCGATATCCGCTCGGCCGAACACCTGCCAGATGGTGCCCACCACGTTCCAGGGAATGAGCAGGGGCAGGGCCATGAGCACCAGGCAGATTGGCACCCCGATGCCCTTCTTGGGCATGCACAGCGCAATCATGATGCCCAGCGGCACTTCAATGGCGAGAATGAGAAAGGAGAACCCCAGGTTGCGCATCAGCGCGTTATGGAAGCGCTCCGACTGCAGCACATCACTGAACCATTCGGTGCCTGCCCAGAAGAACTGGTTGCCACCAAAGGTGTCCTGCACAGAGTAATTGACTACGGTCATCAGCGGAATCACGGCGCTGAGGGCGACGAGAATGACGACCGGAATGACGAGAAACCAGGCTCTGTTGTTATAGGTTTGTTGCATCTTAGCTGCCCTGAGACCTGACAATGTGATTGTTCAGATAGACGCCGACTTTATCCGGGTTGAACAGGAAGTCGGCATCAGCTGGTAAGGACTGATCCTCCGGAACGAGGCTGTTGATAATGGCGCCACTCTCATCGCCCTGAAGCGTGCCCCTCACGATCCGGAAGCGACCGATATCCTCGACCTCCCTGATCTGTACTGGCAGGCCCTGACCGCGCTCGACGACCCGAATGTATTCGGGTCGAATACCGAGCTCGACCTTGCCGCTTAGCGCCGGATATTGCTGCGCAAGTATCGTTTCGTGCTGGCCGAGCCTCGCGCGATTGCCTTCGATAGTCGTTGGCAGGATGTTCATGCCTGGCGAGCCGATGAAATAGCCGACAAAGGTGTGAGCGGGTTTTTCGAAGAGTTCTTCAGGCGTCCCTATCTGTACCACTTCGCCCTCGTACATCACGACCACCTTGTTGGCAAAGGTCAGCGCCTCGGTCTGGTCATGAGTCACATAAATCATGGTGTGGCCGAACTGGCTGTGCAGCTCACGCAGCTTGCTTCTGAGCTGCCATTTCAGATGAGGGTCGATTACGGTGAGCGGTTCATCGAACAGGATGGCATTGACATCGTAGCGCACCAGGCCGCGGCCCAGTGAGATCTTCTGTTTGTCATCCGCTGTAAGATTGCGGGCTTTTCGATCCGCCTTGCCCTGCAGTTCCAGTATGTCGAGCATCTTGTGGACGCGCGCGGCGATTTCGTTTTTAGCGAGGCCCCGGTTCACCAGTGGAAAGGCGAGATTTTCGCGCACCGTCATCGTGTCGTAGATGACCGGAAACTGAAAGACCTGCGCAATGTCACGTTGCTCCGGTGGGAGCCTGGTTACGTCCCGGTCATTAAACAGGATCTGGCCGCGCGAGGGCACCAGAAGACCGGAGATAATGTTGAGCAGCGTTGTCTTGCCACAGCCGGAGGGGCCAAGGAGGGCATAGGCGCCACCGTCCTCCCACACGTGGTCGATCGACTTGAGTGCAAAGTCCTCCGGACCCTTAGGATCAGGATGATAACTATGAGCAAGATTATTGAGCGTAATGCTGGCCATTGGCTTAGTCCCGACTGCTGGGCTGGATGGAAGGCTGGACGGAGGGCTGCATAGAATGCTGGCGGCTCTCCAGGCCGGCGGCAACAAGCGCACCATCGAGGCTGAAGATCAGCAACTTACCGGTGGGGATGCGTAAGACCATTTCGGCGCCTGGCACCACGTGGACGATACCGTGCAGGAGGGCCACGAGATGCTGTCCTCGATATTCGCAGTGAACGAAGCTTTCGGAGCCAGTGATTTCGAAGGTCTTGATCACGACGGGCAGCCTCAGGATATCCGGTTCATTACCCTGCCCAGGCGTCTCGAAAGCCGCATGATGTGGCCTGATGCCAAGGCGGTAATTGCCGTCCTGCAATGTTCCCGAGACCAGGCGTTCTGCCAGATTGGAAAGAGATGCTTCGCGCTCGCCGACGCTGACCGTTGAGCCATGTATCACGGCATCAAGAACATTGAGTGGCGGCTCTGAGAAAGTCTGCGCTGTTATGAGGTCAGCGGGGCGATTATACACATCCAGGGTTGGTCCGAACTGGGTCAAGCGGCCCTTGCTCAGCGTGGCTGTGTTACCGCCGAGCAGCAGAGCTTCCATTGGTTCGGTCGTCGCATAGACGAACACAGCCCCAGAAGCTGCAAACATACGCGGGAGCTCGACCCTGAGCTCCTCACGGAGCTTGAAATCGAGATTGGCTAACGGCTCGTCGAGCAATACGAGATCCGCATCCTTGACCAGTGCACGAGCAAGAGCGGTACGTTGTTGCTGCCCACCCGAAAGTTCTTCCGGCTTGCGGTTGAGCATTGGCTTGAGCTGAAGAAGTTCCGCGGCCTGCTCAACGCGTCTGCTGATTTCCTTGGCATCCACACCGGCAATTCGTAGTGGCGACGCAATGTTGTCGAATACGCTCAGGCTGGGATAGTTGATAAACTGTTGATAGACCATCGCAACCTTACGCTTCTGGACCGGTACGCCAAGGACGGATTTACCGTCCATGCGGATATCACCAGATGTCGGCCGATCGAGGCCTGCCATGAGCCGCATAAGGCTGGTCTTGCCAGCGAGGGTCGGTCCGAGGAGTACATTGAGACTGCCGCGTTCCAGTGACATGCTGACATCGCGAATGTGATCTACGCGGTCAACAGTCTTGCACACCGAGTGCAGTTCGAGCATAAGCTTCTCCGCAGGATGACGGGCCTACACCGCCACCAATATTATTGTTATTGCCAATGATCCAGGACCATTGCTACCGGACGGCCTGATCGCTCATGAAGCGCTCGAGTTCGTCGCACTGAATTCCGGTTATCGAAAGTCCCAGCTTACTGCGCCGCCAGAGCACATCATCGGCAACGCGCGCCCATTCATGTTTCATGAGGTAGCTCACCTCAGCCGCCGCCAGCGTGGTGCCGGATGCTTCATCGCCACCAAATTGCCGACCAAGATCTTCTACGCTGGCCGCGTTACCCAACAGGGTCGCGACCCTGGTGCCGTAAGCCCGTACAAGCCGCCGGCACAATGGCTCGCTGAGAAAAGGATATCTCGACATTGTGAGCCTGACCTGTTCCTCATACCCCGTCGCAGGAAAATCACCACCAGGTAACACTGCATCGTGGGTCCAGGCTGGCCCCTTGCTGCCGAGTACTTTCTCGATATTTTCGAGAGCTTCTTCGGCTAGACGACGATACGTGGTCAGTTTCCCACCAAAAATGTTCAAAAGTCGAGCTTCTTTTGTGTTAATTTTTTCTTTTTTGTTCGTATTCTTTCCATTTGTAGCAGATTTCACTGGTGCAAGTCGAATGACGTAGTCTCGGGTGGCCTCCTGGGCCTTCGACGCACCATCATCGAACAAGGGTCTGACACCGGAGTAGGTCCACACGATCTGATCCTGGGTGACCGGCTTCTCAAAGTATTCCGAGGCGGCCCTGCAAAGATAATCGATTTCCTGCTGACTGATTTTTACTTCACCGAGGTCGCCCTCGTAGTCCTTGTCAGTCGTGCCTATCAGGGTAAAGTCATTCTCGTAGGGAATCGCAAAGATAATCCGGTCGTCAGCGTTCTGGAAGATGTAGGCGCGATCGTGATTGAAAAGCTTCTTCACCACGATATGGCTGCCCTGAACCAGTCGAACCTGCTGACGTCGACCTGGCGACTGCACGTTGAGCACTCGATCGACCCACGGCCCCGCAGCATTTACTATCATCCTGGCGGTCACTGTACGCGGGCCCGGCATGTCTTTTTCCTGCAGCTGTATGTGCCACAGCCCCTCTTTCTGTTCCAGGCCGACGCATCGGGTGCGGGTCATTATTTTCGCACCGCGGTCTGCGGCATCACGCGCATTCAGCACAACCAGTCTGGCATCGTTGACCCAGCAATCGGAGTATTCGAACGCGCGGCGGAACTGCTTCTTGAGCGGCTTGCCGACCTCGTTGGTGTCGAGCAGAAGACTTCGTGTCGCCGGCAATTCATCGCGACCGCCGATATGATCGTAGAGGAACAGGCCGACGCGAAGTAGCCAAGCGGGTCGTAGACCTTCGTGGTGGGGAAGAATGAACCGAAGCGGCCAGATGATATGAGGTGCTGAGCGCCATAGTAACTCACGCTCCTTGAGTGCCTCGCGAACCAGACGGAATTCGAAGAATTCCAGATATCTGAGGCCGCCGTGAATCAGCTTCGTAGACCATGATGAGGTGCCGCTGGCAAGATCATTCATCTCGCACAGACCGACCGCATACCCACGGCCTGCAGCATCTCTGGCGATCCCGCAGCCATTGATGCCGCCTCCAATCACAAAAACGTCATAGTCGGGATTCATTGGCTCTCCACTCTCTGTATCAGATCCGCAGGCTCATCCACAGCCCAGGCGTCGAGCGTAATCACCCTGACTCTTCCTTCCCCCCCACCTGATAATCGTTCGTGGAGATTGCTGTGACTGCGCTACTACTGGTCTTAGGTTTTTTGTTCTTGACGCTGATACTCGCCTATTACGGTATCAGCGGTAAAGGCTGGGCTCTCTTTCTCACTGCAATCATGCTCGGCCTTACTGTGAGCTCGGCGCTGCACCCTGTGCTGCTGATCCTGATGTGGATACCCGTCATTGCGCTGGATATGCTGGCCCTGGTGCCGCCACTGCGCAAGAAATTGCTGACCACGCCAATCATGCATGCCGTGAAGCGTGTGTTACCGCCGCTTTCGCAGACGGAGCGGGAGGCGCTGGAAGCCGGTACAGTGTGCTGGGATGGCGAGCTGTTCAGCGGCGTGCCACAGTGGAAGCGACTGATGGATTTGCCGGCACCGAAACTGACGCCAGAAGAGCAGGCATTCCTCGACGGGCCGGTGGAACAACTGTGCGAAATGCTGGATGACTGGGAAATAACTCAGAATCTCCATGATCTCACTCCAGAAACATGGGCCTTCATCAAGAAGAACAAATTCTTCGGCATGATCATTCCCAAACGTTACGGTGGGCTGGGTTTCAGTGCCTTCGCACACTCTCAGGTGGTGATGAAAATCGCCACCCGCAGCGTCACTGCCGGCGTGACAGTCATGGTGCCGAATTCGCTGGGGCCGGCTGAGCTCCTGATGCACTATGGTACCAAGGAGCAGCAGGACCACTATCTGCCTCGACTGGCGACTGGTGAAGAGGTGCCCTGCTTCGCACTCACCGGTCCGAAGGCAGGCTCAGATGCTGGCGCTATACCAGACAAGGGCGTCGTCTGTATGGGCATGCACAACGGCGAAGAGGTGCTTGGCTTCAGACTGCGCTGGACCAAGCGATATATCACGCTCTCACCTGTTGCTACGGTCATAGGCCTCGCTTTCAAGGCCTATGACCCAGACAATCTGCTGGACCCGGAGACGCGACGGCATTGTCATGCAGATGAAGTGGTGCCACCGGGAGCTGATGATGATTATGCCGCGAGCGGTACCGATTATGTGTCCACTGAGGGCGCGTTGGGCGTCACCTGTGCGTTGATTCCTCGGGACACTGCCGGTGTTCAGGTTGGCGCCCGTCATATGCCCATCGGCGCAGCTTTCATGAATGGTCCGCTCTGGGGCGAAGATGTCTTCATCCCGCTGTCCTATGTTATTGGGGGCAAGGACTTCATCGGCAAGGGCTGGATGATGCTCATGAACGCCCTTTCTGTAGGCCGGTCCATTTCGCTGCCTTCGCTGGCTACCGGTGCCGGTAAACTCGCCAGCCTTACCACTGGTGCCTACGCAAGAGTGCGGGAACAGTTCGGCGTGCCCATCGGCTATTTTGAAGGTGTCGAAGAAGCCATGGCGCCTATTGCTGGCCTGACCTATCTCATGGATAGCGCCAGAAAGACGACTTCGAACTATGTAGATCTGGGTGAAAAGCCTGCGGTGCTCTCTGCCATCCTCAAATATCACAACACCGAGATGATGCGCAGCGTGATGGGCCATACCATGGATGTGCACGCCGGTCGGGCCGTTATCAAAGGTCCCAGGAACTACATTGCCAGCGTATACAAGACCATCCCCATCAGTATTACCGTCGAGGGTGCCAACATCCTTACCCGCAGTCTGATGATTTTCGGACAGGGCGCGATACGCTGCCACCCCTATCTCTTTGAGGAAATGGAAACAGCAACAGCGGGTAATGTCGACGGCTTCGACGAAGCTTTCTTCGCTCACATGAACCGTAACGTTCAGCTGGTGGCCCGAGCCCTCGTGCATGGACTTACCGGCGGTGCGTTGAGCGAAACGCGGAACTATGAAGCGACCGACCGCTTTTATCGTGATATCAACCGTTTTGCTGCCGGCTTCGCACTGATCGCAGACTTCAGTCTTCTGCTGCTCGGTGGTGAGCTGAAGCGAAAAGAGAAGCTGTCGGCACGCCTGGGCGATTGTCTGAGCTACCTCTATCTGGCCTCGACGCTGCTCAAGCGTTATCAGGACGATGGACGTCCTGTGGATGATTTGCCGCTGGTGGAGTGGGGTATGGCGCACTGTATGTTCAATTTCCAGACCGCGTTCTATGCCATCACAGGCAACTTCCCCAGCCGCGTCCTTGGCTGGACAGTGCGCAAGATGGTCTTTCCGTTTGGCAGAACACAGAAGCGTCCGAACGATGCGCTCGAGCATCGTGTCGTTGCGCTTATGCTGGAGCCTTCGGCTACCCGAAACCGCCTGGTGGATGGTGTCTACCGTAACGAGCGGCCTGATGATCCAACTGGTCGCGTGGAGCACGCCTTCCTGCTCAAGCTCAAGAGCAAGGACGAAGAGAAAAAAGTTCGTAGCGCGATCAAGGCTGGAGAAATCAATGCTGAAGTGAGTCTCGATGAGTTGATTCAGCAGGTGCTTGAAAAGGACGTACTCACGCCTGAGGAGGCCCAGCGGTATCGTGAGGCTCAAATGGCTGCTGATGATGCGATCAAGGTTGACCATTTCTGGCCTGAAGAGGTGGATGAGTTTGGTACATCCGAAACGGCGTCAGGAACTGAAAGAGATCACGCGCTCGTATAACTGGAAGTCAATGACAGATACAGAGGAGTCAGTATGCAGACCACAAGATGGGTAGTTGTTGCGAATCGTGAGAAGGCCAAGATCTATCAGCGCAACAAGCAGGCAACAGAGATGGAGCTCATCGAGGAACTGGATTGTCCGGATGCCCGCTTGCATGAGCAGGATCTTGCCAGCGGCACTCTGGGTGAAGCGCTTTCATCAGCTGGTGAGAATCAGCAGCGAACTATGCGACCCGAACATACCGAACATCAGAAGTTGCTCATCGATTTTGCTGGTGACGTAGCCAACAAGCTCGAGAAAGGTCGCAAGGCGCATCTGTTCGAACATCTGGATGTCATCGCAGATCCTGGTTTTCTCGGGGCCCTGCGCGAGAAGCTGGCATCGCCTACCTTGCAGCTCATCGAGAAGGAGGTCAGCAAGAACGTGGTTGACGCTGAACCAAAGGCCCTGCGCAAGTACCTCGTCGACGCCTGATTCGCGTTGAGAGTTTAAAAAATAGTTAATCGCAGCCATAGACTTCCCTTGGTCAAGGCCGTCGTTCAACCAGGAAGCCGATATGGTAGTCAGTCGTGAGTTGTCAGTCCACGAGCCGGGCCAGCGCTGGGGAAGTTTGCCGGCCTGGCTGTTTTTCGCCTGTACGGTGCTGCTTTCGGCCTGCACCGGAAATGATGAAATGAAACGAGATCTGCCGCCGCACCATACCGAGAAAGGCTACCGGAATCTGTATATCGATGACCCGGACAAGACTTTCTTTTCCTTCGTAAAAATGCGGCTGTTTGGTGAGACTGAATGGGCTGATCATGAAGCCACTGCAGACCAGGTTCCGTTCCAGCGCATGTCGCCCGACCGGCTCCAGGAGGAGCATGAGCACACCAGGATCAGTTGGCTCGGCCATTCGACCTTTCTGATACAGCGCGCTGGCATCAATATCCTCACCGATCCGATTTTCAGCAGTCGGGCCTCGCCGCTCAGCTTTGCCGGACCGGCGCGCTACATTCCACATGCCATCGATTATAGCGAGCTACCCCAAATTGATTACGTGGTGATTAGTCACAACCATTATGATCACCTGGACGAGCTTGCGGTAAGCCAGCTGGCAAAGCGCAGTAGCTCAGCCACTGTGTTTCTGGTGCCGCTGGGATTGGGAAGCTGGATGACAGATGCCGGTGTCGATCCAGACAAGGTGCGCGAGATGGACTGGTGGGAGCAGGCGCAGTTTGGCGATCTGACATTTCACGCGCAGCCATCGCAGCACTGGTCGGCCCGCACGCTGTTCGACAAGATGACGACGCTTTGGGCGAGTTGGCTGATCGACTTCAATGGTCACACGATCTGGTTTGCCGGGGATACCGGCTATAACAACAAGCAGTTCAGAGAGATCGCTGAGCGTAGCCCGCCGATTCGGTTGGCGCTCATCCCTATCGGCGCATACTCACCGCGCTGGTTCATGAAGTATTATCACGTGAACCCGGAAGAGGCGATACTGATGCATCAGGACCTGAAGGCCAAGCAGAGCATCGGCATGCACTGGGGCACGTTCCCGCTTACCGCAGAGCCGCCGATGGAGCCAATACAGCGTCTGATGGATGCCCGTGAGGCCGCCGGCATAGATGCCGAGGCCTTCGGAACAATGGCTGTGGGTGAATCACGAATCGTAAGATGAGTCCGACGAAATTGTCAGGGACAGACTGCTCCGCCCGCCGGGGGGCACAGTGAATACATCGTCCATTACCCGGGCGGTTTCTATACAGACCATGCTGCGATAGCTCTCGGCGCCAAATTGCGACAAGCGCTGACTCTTGTCGATCCAGGGGTTCCACAACACTGCCGACCGGCTGTCAGGCGCCTGCAGGACGATCCGCCGGCCCCAGGTGGAATCAGTCAGACTTATCTCGGCAGGGATGTCCTGATAGATCCGATCGGTTTCTGCCGCGAAATGCAGTGAGCCTGTCTGTTTGTGCTGGGTCCAGTCACGTAGTGCATCAATATAGTTGCACCCATCGAGGCCCTCTACGCTTACAGCTTCGATATCGCTGACCTGGAAATAACTGTGCAGCGCCATACTCAGGATGAGCGGTTCCTTGCCGTTATTCTGCGTGATGAGTTCGCAGCTCAGGTCCGAGCCGAAACGATAACGTGCGCTCAGAGTAACCTGAGCACTGGCCAGCTCGAGCGTAAGACAGATTTCGGTGAACGCTTCGTTTTCATCACTGCTTTGCAATGTCCAGAGCGCCGAGCGAGCGAGACCATGCGCAGATGCCGGCTGCTCTTTGAAGAGGCGAGCCACCGTGTCTTGAACAGCTGGCGGGTTTTTCTGAAGATCGCCAAACCATGGCCAGCAGACGGGGACGCCCTGGCGCAGTGACTGCCCAGGCACCCACGTCAGGTCCGGATTGTGCCAGAGCACTGGGCGCTCGCCGGTTGGTTGGAACGACATGACCTGCCCACCAAGCAGGGAGACGAGCGCCGTACACTCCCGCCGCCTGACCTGCAGGGCAGGCACCCCGTTGAAATCCGTGCTGTTGATGCTGAAGAGTTCAGGCATCTGAACCTCTTGATTGCATATGATCGATCTCCTCGTAAACGACGACCTGGTTTCGACCGCCGGCTTTGGCGGCATAGAGGGCCTTATCGGCCCGATGTATCCATGACTCGCCGTCATCGTCGGCCTGCAACAGCGAAGCGCCGATCGAGACGGTGATGGGGGTCGTGTGGTCCGCAGGCGATTTGAGTTCTTCGGCGACCAGATCACACAGCACCTGGGCAACCTGTTTCATGGTGGTCTGCTCCACGTTTGCCAGTACCACGACGAACTCTTCTCCGCCGTAGCGGAACAGGCGGTCTTCCTTACGGAGAGATTCGGTTAGCAATCCCGTAAAGGCCCTGAGCGCCGCATCGCCGCCCTCGTGTCCAGCCGTATCGTTCACGCGCTTGAAATTATCGAGGTCCAGCATGAGCAGACCGAACGGTATGCCGAAGCGCTGAAAATGCGCGAACACGAGGTCGAGCTCCTGATCCAGCGCCCTGCGATTAGCTATGCCCGTGAGCGCGTCCGTCAGTGAGGTCTGCTCCAGCCGCATTCGCTGCATGTCGCTTCTGTAGACGATAATGAAGGTAAATCCGAAAGTTGCCAGCGCGGACATCACGAACGGCAGGAGTTCATCCCAGGATGACAGCTCGCTCAGGTACAACACTAGCCACATCACTGTGCCGTTCAGGAACAAAGCCCACTTGGCCCGAAGCATGCCGAAGTTGAAGACGACCAGGGTGAAATACCAGAAGAGACCTGGCGTACCGAGTTTCGGCATCATCAGAACCAGCCCGCCACTGACTACAAGTGCCAGGACCATGGCAGGAGGCTCGATATTATCGGTGATCCAGGCATAAATCGCGGCGCCAGTAACTGTAAGCAAGAGCACCATATCCACGAGCGCTACGAAGGTATTACCTGAATAAAAGCGATAGAGAATGATTGGTCCTATGCCCGCAATTGCAAAGACACTGAGACCTATGATGAGGGAGAGCTTGTAGTTGTTTTCAAGTCGTCGCTTTACACGGTGCAAACGGCTGAACTTGATACCCGCTTTGGTTTTCAGATGATATCTCCACGCTACACGCCGATAGGACAGTATAGCCCAGCTCGTTGGCGAATTAGCCTCAGGTTGTCACCCGACGCTCTCCTGAGGCATTCTAGAGGCTATTCGGCTCTAAAGAACACATTGCATGCGAATTCTTCACATTGCTCATCAACAACTCAGAAAGTACGGGCACCTGCGCGTGAGCTGGGCGCAGAAACTGTACTTTGGGCTCATCCGCAACGGTTGGCTGGTGCAGTCGTTCAGTGAGCGTGATGTTGCAGCATTCGAAGCACCATTTGGAATACGGGATCTGGGCCGCAAGAAGGCCAACAAGCGCCTGCTCGAAACAGTTGAAGCCTTCGAGCCAGACCTTATCATCGTTGGTCACGCTGACATCATCACCAATCAGACTCTCGAGCAGGCCAGGGTCCTACGTCCCGGCGTCGTAATTGCCGGCTGCAACAACGACCCGCTGTTTGTGCCCGTGAATGCCGACAAGATCAGGCACCGCTGCAAGGTAGTCGATGCGATGTTCGTGTCCACCGGCGAGCGTGAGTTGCAACAGTTCGCTGGCGACCGGGCACGGTTATGGCACATGCCCAATCCGGTTGATGAGGCCATCGATGTCTACGACGCTTCGAGTCGGAGCGCGTTGGTCAATGATCTCGTTTTCTGTAGCAAGGAAACTGCCTACACGCAACGCGGGGCGGTTGTAAAATACCTTCTGGATCACCTGCCGGACGACTTCAGTTTTCTTACGCCGGGTAGTTTCGGCGAGCCGGGCGTATGGGGGCGTGACTACGAGCGCGTACTTGCAGAGAGCAGGATGGGGCTCAACCTGAATCGCCAGGAGGGGCTGCATTGGTATTCATCGGCTCGCATGGCCCAGCTCGGCGGCAACGGCCTACTCACCTTCACCCATGCCAGTGGAGATTTTCAGTCGCTGTTCCCGGATGAAACCCTTGTCTATTTCAGGTCGCAGGAAGAGCTCCTGCAAAAGCTCGTCGAGTTTCACAGAGACGATGCCAAGCGGCGTGAATGGGCAGCACGAACGCGTCAATTTTTTCATGACCACATGAATAGCAATCTCTACGCCAGCTATATCGTCGAAACTGCCATGCAGCAGCCGCTGTCGCACAACTATGTATGGCACAACGGGCGTGGATAAATCCGGAGCGGCAATGCAGAAACTCGATCTCGGTAGCGAAGCCGATAGCTTCGCGCAGGGGGGAAACCGACTCTGCTTCTTCCATCCAATGGATGCTGGAAAATGCGTCAAGACCCTGCGCAAAGATCGATCTCCCGAACTGAAACAGAAAGAAAAGGGCATCAAAGGCTGGCTGAAGCCGCTGTCATCGTTTGATGACAACCAGCAGGAGTACTCTACTTTTCTGCGAATAGCCGATATCTACGGCCCGCAGGCCCTGCAGTTCATTCCTCGCTGTTACGGTATGGTGGCAACTAACCACGGTCCCGGGCTCGTGACCGACCTGGTTCGGGACTTCGACGGAGCCATCAGCATGACTCTGAAACAGTATGTGTGGATCCATGGCAATACACCGCGGGTGAAGAACTGCATTGCTGCTTTTCAGCAGGCCTGGGAGACGATAGGGCTGCCATCACGAAACCTGCTCCTGCATAACATCGTGGTGCAGCTGACCGCAGAGGATACGATACAGCGACTTGTGGTAATCGACGGCCTCGGCTGGGCAGATGTACTGCCGTTCGGGTGGTGGTCCAGGACACTGGCTCGTGCAAAAGCGGCCCGCAAGGCCGAGCGCCTCACGGAGGCCATTGAGGCGCTTCTCGAGATCAAACGTACCAACGGTGACTGGGGCTATCATGGCTGGATGGAGCCTGCGCAGCGTTATGCAGGCGTATCAACTGCGCCGGTGGCCACATCGTGAACCAGCCTTACGAGAAGATCCGGGTAGCCCAGGTGCTTGCCGGCGCCCCGATAGGGGGTGCCGAGAACTTCTACACCCGCCTCGTGTGTGCACTTCAAGCTGACAAGCAGCTCGAACAGTGCGCCTTCACGCGTAGTAACGAGTACCGTGAGGCCGAACTTGCCGCAGCGGGTGTGCCGGTAAGCCTGCACAGGCTCGGCGGCAAGCTCGATCTGCTTGGGCATCGCCAATACCGCAGGGCTCTGACCGACTGGCGACCGGATATCGTGGCGACCTACATGAACCGGGCCTCTGGTCTAACCCCGAACAGCCGTAGTGGTTTTGAGTCAAATCCGCAGCCCGATCCAGGCCAGGATTACACGCTGGTCGCCCGGCTGGGCCATTACTATGATCTCAAGTACTATCGTCACTGCGACTACTGGATTGGTATCGCCAAAGGGATCTGCCAGCACATGATCGATGGTGGCTTTCCTGCTGAGCGTGTATTTCATATTCCAAACTTCGTCGATGAAACCCTGGTTGAAGCACTGGACAAGCGGATGCTCGGCGCTGAAGGTGGCCAGCCAGTGCTGCTTGCTGTTGGTCGCCTGCATGAGAACAAAGGATTCGATACCCTGCTCAGAGCGCTGGTCGATGTTCCGGATGTCATGCTATGGCTGGCGGGTGACGGGCCCGAGCGCCTGTCCCTGGAAGCGTTGACGGCTGAGCTGAAGCTGACAAACCGTGTTCGCTTCCTGGGATGGCGGAGAGATGTCAACGCCCTTATGCGAACAGCAGATGTGTTCGTGTGCCCATCCAGGCACGAGGGACTAGGGAGTATCATCGGTGAAGCCTGGTTCAACAAGGTCCCAATCGTTGCAACGCGCTCACAAGGGCCCTCCGAGCTCGTCGAACATGAGCGAACAGGCCTGATGAGTCATATCGATGATATTGGGGCGTTATCAGCCCATTTGAGACAGTTGTTCAAAAGTTCGGCTCTTCGCCAGACCCTCGTCGAAGCGGGCGCAGCGGAGTACGAGCGCTTCTATGCCAAGTCGATCATAACCAGGCAATACAGTGAACTGTACCGCCGCTTGGTGGGGCGTTAGAGCGTAACGTCGAATCACGACCCAATGCTAAGCAGTATCTGATCCGAAACGGCATGCCCGCGAACATCGTCCGTGCGCTGACCTAAGGTAAAGCCTCTCCTGTAGATTCCGCCATGCCTTGGAATGGCGCAGCTGTCTTGAGCACGATGCGAAGTGTTGCGTGCTTGCGCCGGAGCAGCCGCAACGGCACTATTGCGGCGAATACAACCTCAAAAATGATAAAGGAATGGATGATGAGTCAGTCGAGAAAAGCGGTGTATCCCTTCAGTGTGGAAACTGCGATGAAGTATTTCACAGACGCCGACTACGTGCGCACAAAGTATGCGGCGCTCGGCGCGGAAGATGTCGAGCTCAAGCCGGTTGAGAAAACTGGCAGCACGATCATCATCGCCAATGAACGTTCAGTGCCTGTCGAAGTGCCGACCTTTGCGAAGAAATTCATTAGTCCAATGAGTAAGGTGTCGCAGAAAGATACTTACCAGAAGAGTGGGGATGGTTACGAGGGCGACTGGCGTATCGATATGAAGGGCGCGCCCGTGGTTGCCTCCGGTAAGATCCGCCTGATGCCGACAGCCGACGGCAAAGGCTGTGAGCACGAAGTCAGCGCCGATATCGAAGTATCCGTCCCGCTGGTAGGCAAGAAGATTGCTGCAGCACTGATTGGCGACACGCTCGACGCCGTCGAAGCCGAGCTTGCCTACAACAAGGCGAACATTCCCGCCTGATCGTTTGTCTGGCGTAGAGACTGAAACAGCGATGACGAGGCGGGTGACCGCGTAGTGGAAGACTGGATACTTTTCACCTTGATGGCCGCCTTCGCGCAGAACATCCGGTCGACGGTACAGAAGTCATTGAGCAGTGGCATGGGTGTCTGGGGCGTGACCTTTACCCGCTTCGTTTATGCCCTCCCGTTTGCCTGGCTGTACTGGTTCAGTCTGGATGGTCAGGCGAGTGTGGAATGGCTGTCGCTGCCATCGCTGTTCTGGCTCACGATAATCATCGCAGGATGCGCCCAGATATTGGCGACCAAGCTGCTGGTCCAGGTCTTCAGTCTTGGCCAGTTCGCGGTGGGCACAGCCTATTCCAAGACGGAACCGATCCAGGCGGCCGTGGTCGGCTTTCTCCTACTTGGCGACTCGATGAACATGCTTGGCCTCGTGTCCATACTTGTCACAGTCCTAGGCGTGATGATGCTGGCCACTGCTCGTTCAGCCTTGTCACTGGAAACTATCTTCGCGGCCATGACTCATCGACCTGCAATGATCGGTATGGCTTCGGGGCTCTCCTTCGCTATCTGCACCGTGCTCTACCGCGCGGCCAGCCAGCAACTCCTCTCATGGGAACCGTCCGTGGGCCCTGGCATAGAGCCGGTGGTCGCAGCGGGCACGGTGCTCGTGTCGGTGTTGACATTTCAAACCCTGCTCATGGGCGCTTGGCTCTACTGTGCCAATCGCGCTGATCTGCTGGAGAGCTTTCGCCGCTGGCGGGTCGCTATCTGGAGTGGGGTAGCAGGCTGCATTGCCAGCATTGGCTGGATTACGGCGGTGACCTACGAAAACGCCGGTTATGTGAAGGCATTGGGCCAGGTTGAGCTCGTTTTCAGCGTCGCCACTGGCTATTTCCTTTTCAGGGAAACACCCAGTAGACGAGAGTTGCTTGGTATAGTGGTTATCATATCAGGGATTGTTCTACTCGTTCTCGGGACCTGAGCCGGGACCCCATACAAGGAATCTGTATTCATGACTGCCACTGCTCAGTGCGATCTCTGTTCGGCTTCAACGGAAACTGCCGATTTCTGGCGCTTTCTTGGCGACACGATGTGGAGCCCAAGGGCTTCAGTACAGCTCATGCCATGGCACACGCATCGTCATTCTGACCAGCTTCGTGAAGCTGAGCTGAGGGCTGACGCGTGACGACGGGATTTGCAGCAGGGCAGAACTGGCAGTTCTGGATCGATAGAGGCGGTACCTTTACCGATATTGTCGCTCGAGGGCCAGATAGCCAGCTTGTTACACACAAGTTGCTGTCAGAGAGTCCCGGGCACTATGAAGATGCGGTAAGCACAGGTATTCGGCAGTTACTCGGTCTGCCGCATAATGCCGCCATTCCCGACGACGCCATCAGTGAAATTCGCATGGGTACGACAGTGGCCACGAATGCGCTACTGGAGAAACGATACGCGCCGGTTGTGCTGGTGGTAACGCGAGGCTTCGCCGACCTGCTGCGGATCGCGTATCAGAACAGGCCGGAGTTGTTTGCGCTGGACATCGAGCGTCCGGCAATGCTCTACGAGCGGGTCGTCGAGGCTGATGAACGTCTTGCAGCTGATGGCACTGTAGTCCGTGCGTTGGACACCGCCAGCCTGGTCGAGCAACTCGAAGCAGCGCGACGAAGCGGTATTGATAGCTGCGCAATTGTGTTCATGCACAGCTACCGCAATGCTGCTCATGAGGTTCACGCAGCGCAGCTTGCAGCTGCCGCAGGCTTTAGCAATATTTCCGTTAGCAGTGAGCTCGGTGCGGTGATGCGAATTGTCAGCCGTGGCGACACGACTGTACTCGATGCCTGTCTCACACCCGTCGTCCAGGACTATATGCAGAAACTGACGGCGCGCTTACCTGCGCGAATGCTGGAGTCAGGACGCCTGACCTTCATGCAATCCAATGGCGGACTCATCGGCGCACGCGATTTTCGTGGCAAGGATGCCGTCCTCTCTGGTCCCGCAGGTGGTGTGATCGCCATGGTCGAGCTGGGTCGACAGGCAGGCTATGAGCGACTGATTGGCTTCGACATGGGCGGTACATCGACCGATGTCTGCCACTACCGCGGCGAGCTGGAGCGCCAGACTGAAACCACTGTTGCGGGGTACCGCTTGCAGACGCCCATGCTGGCCGTGCATACAGTGGCCGCCGGCGGCGGTTCTGTACTGAAGTTCGAATCGGCGCGTTATCTGGTAGGGCCAGATTCGGCCGGTGCGTCGCCAGGGCCTGCAGCCTACGGCAAGGGAGGACCACTGACCATTACGGATTGTCAGGTACTGCTTGGGCGTCTTCAGCCGGATTTTTTCCCCTCTGTTTTCGGTGCTGATGGTCAGCAACCGATCGATACCGCTCAGGTCAGGTCGGCATTCGGTGTGTTGGCCGGCAGCATGGGCATATCCGCAGACGATGCCCCAGATGCAGCGCTTGAAACCGTTGCAGAAGGCTTTCTTGCCATAGCGATTGGTCATATGGCCCATGCCATTGCCCACATCACCACGCAGAAAGGTCACGACGTTACTGATTACGCGCTCTTCAGTTTCGGTGGTGCCGGTGGGCAGCATGCCTGCCGGATAGCCGATACCCTTGGCATTTCGGAAATACTGCTACACCGTTATGCGGGCGTCTTGTCAGCGCTGGGGATGGGGCTTGCAGAGCTCCGCGAGATCACCACTTTTTCTGTGGGGGATGGGCTGTCTGCCAGCGCCCTGGAAGTCCTGGAGCGCAGGATCCCACTCGCTCAAACGCGCAACGAGCACGTGCTGAAGCCGCAGCTCGATGTCGCCTCCAACTCTGCCAGTCTCAGCCATAAAATTCTGCTGCAGCTGCGCCTGTCCGGCAGCGATACCACGCTGCCAGTGCCCCTGGCAGATCTCGCTGAAGTGGAGCGCGTGTTCTGCGAACGCTATCGAGCCCAGTTTGGATTCGAACCCAGCGATCCGGAACTGATCATTGAAAGTGTTCAGGTCGAAACGCACTCCAACATTGCGGCTACTGCGCAGCCGCAAAGCGTTGAAATTTTTTCAGACACCTCAGCCGAGCCACCGGTACCAATCGATCGTCGGCCGGTATTTTTTAACGGGCAGTATCATGACACGCCATTTCATCAGCGGGACCAGCTCCTCGCTGGTCATCAAGTGAAAGGGCCAGCAGTCATCATCGAACCAGCCAGCACCATTGTGGTTGAGCCCGGCTGGACGGCAGTCTGTGTGGATGATGGTCTACTCAGGCTCGCAAGAGAGCGGACTACTCTCGCCGATACCGGTCCATCAATGGCGGCGAAAGAGATCCCTGTCGATCCCATTCGTTTGGAGCTCTTCAACAACATATTCATGTTCATTGCAGAACAGATGGGCATCGTTTTGCAGCACACGGCGCTTTCGGTCAATATCAAGGAGCGGCTGGATTTTTCCTGTGCTGTGTTCAACGCCCACGGTGAGCTGGTGGCCAACGCGCCGCATATGCCGGTGCACCTGGGAAGTATGAGCCATAGCGTAAAGCATCTGCTGAAGACGCTTGGGCCAGAGGGCGACAATACCTTGCAGCCCAATTCGGCGTTCGCTATGAATGACCCTTACCAGGGTGGGACGCATCTGCCGGACATCACGGTAGTGAAGCCGCTGTATGGCGAGGATGGCAAGACACTGATCTGTCTGCTCGCCGCCCGGGGTCACCATGCCGACGTCGGCGGGATCACGCCTGGCAGCATGCCGGCCTTTTCTCGGCATATCGATGAAGAGGGCACATTGTTAAGCCTGCTGCCAATCGTCGAAAACGGCAGTTTCAGAACAGGCGCCATCCGCGAGATATTCGAACGAGGTCAATGGCCAGCGCGGAATATCGACTGTACGCTGGCTGATCTTCAGGCTCAGCTGGCCGCTTGCGAACGGGGCGCCAGTCTTATGCTGGGAACGATCGAGCAGTATGGTAGGCAGGTTTGCGCGGCTTATATGGGGCATATTCAGGACAATGCCGAGTTGTCTGTCAGGGCCGCGATAAGTCAGCTTGAGGGCGGCCGCTCCGTTCAGCTTCTCGATAATGGTACCAAGGTCTGCGTCAATATTGATATCGACGTCGATGCCAACACAGCCTGTGTCGACTTCACCGGCAGCAGTCCGCAGCATGACAGCAACTTCAATGCACCGCTGGCGGTCGTCCATGCAGCCGTGCTCTACGTGTTCCGATGCCTTGTTACTGAACAGATACCGCTGAACGACGGCTGTCTGAGACCCTTGAACATCATCGTTCCCGAAGGTTCGATGCTGAATCCGCGTTATCCTGCAGCTGTAGTGGCGGGCAATGTCGAAGTGTCGCAGGTGATAGTCGATGCCTTGTTCGCAGCGCTCGGTATCAAGGCTGCTGCGCAGGGTACAATGAATAATCTCACCTGGGGCACGGCAGAGTTTCAGTACTACGAAACACTATGCGGTGGTGATGGTGCCAGTTTCCGACGCGATGGTGCCTCAGCTATACATACCCACATGACCAACTCAAGACTGACGGATCCTGAGGTGCTCGAGCACCGCTATCCAGTTCGGCTCGAGCAATTTGGTGTTCGCCCACATTCCGGAGGTGCCGGTGAGTTCCGTGGCGGCGACGGTGCTATTCGAGCGATCCGGTTTCTCCAGGGGATGGACGTCAATCTGCTCGGGAACCGGAGGCGCATAGCACCTGCGGGTCTCCTGGGTGGAGAGTCCGGTGCCTGCGGCAGCAACAATTTTTTCCCGGCATCTGAACCAGACCAGGTCAAGAAACTGGACGGCCAATCACAACTGACGGTACAAGCCGGCGACTTACTCGTCATAGAAACACCAGGTGGAGCCGGTTTCGGCAAGGAGGCGGATAGGTGACAGCAGGTAACCCGGAGCAGCGGCCGTTCAGCTGCCAGATCATTACACTTGATTCGGCGATGGAGCGGGCACAGACCCTACTGTCGGAACTCCAGGCATGCGGCATTGAAGCCGAATTCTTTCCCGCGGTCGATGGTCGGCGGACGTACCCTGTTCTGCAGCCGGATGAATGTCTGGACCAAGAGGCCGCGGTTCATTATCGAATGACACCCTTGGGAGCCGCTGAGGTGGGCGCCTACCTCTCCCACTTCAGGGCAATTCGGTCGGCCTATGAGGCTGGTGTGAAGCAGTTGTGTCTCTTTGAAGATGATGTGCACCTCGAGCCAGACTTCGGCACTGTATTGGCGGAGCTGCGTCAGCTGCCTGCAGAGTATGAGCTCATTCGCTTCATGGCATTGAAGCGTCAACCGCGGAAACTGGTCAAGCCACTCTCAGCCGTTGCGGGGAGCGAGCAGGCTTATTGGCTTACACGTCCACTCCGGGGCACGCTCGGCGGGCAGGGCTTGCTGATCAATCGACGCGGTATGGAAAGGCTGATTGCTTACGGGCGGCGGATATACATGCCGATTGACAAACTCTATGACCACTACTGGGAAACTGGCGTCCACTGCTTCGTAGTTGAGCCACACATCATTTGGGAAACGGCGAAGCCCACCACGATTCCCAAGCCTGATTTCGAGCCAGTCCTGCCTTCACTGAAGGACCGGCTGGGCCGCACAAGCATCAAGATCCAGCGCAGTGTGCATCGCCGGCTCTATCTTTTTAAGCACCGCCGCGCGTTTTTTCCGACCAGCAAGAAGCCACCAGCTTCGATAGGGCGCTCCCCACGCATCCGCTAACTATCGAAAGCCGAGCTTATAAGCATTCAGCACCGCCTGTAGTTTGCTGTCATTCCCAGCGTCAGCAGACTTGTTCAGTCGCTTGAGCGCATGGTTTTGCGACTCGGGTATTACGATAAAGCGAGTGCCAAACTGCCGTGGATCCTGAATGCGCTGGCAGAGCGTGCCGTTTCTGAGGCTCATCGCCTTGAGCCAGATGTCGTCGGAGCCAGGGCACAGTGTCATGAACTGATGCTCGTTGAGAACTTCCTCATCGAATGCGCCGGGAAAATACAGTACACCGCCGTTTCCAGTCGGAAACACAAGCGGAGATGGCTCTGTGAAGTCAGTTGATTTTTCCCATGACTTGTAGGGCAGCGGCCTGCCCTCGTCATTCAGCAGTACGCGGTGAGCCCTGTGGGCGTGAATCACATCGGGTCGAGCAAGCCAGGCACGGTACAGCATATCGACGAAGTCGAAGGGATACATGAGGTCGTCATCTGCTGTGATGATCAGGCTGTCCGGATACTTCTGAAAGGTGTGGAAAAACTTTTTGTACGGCCCAAGGTCTCGCTCGCAGAACAGAATCTCCAGCCCGCGAAGCTGCTGCAATCGAAGAATTTCGGGGAGGTCTGACTCAGTGACATCGGCTTCAGATACGCACAGAACGATTCGGTCTGGCCTGAGTGATTGCTGCATCAGGCTCTCGATCGCCAGGTACACGTTGCCAATTCGCTTGTCGAAGGTGGTTAGCGAAACGACGATGTCATGGGGCTTGTCATTACCCACGCCAGGCTGCGAGGCATTCACTGCCTGCAGTGTCAGCTGCGTGCTGAGGATCTGCTGCCGCAGGCGCAGACTTTCCGCCTGACTATCCCGAAGACGGCGTTGACGCCGGAGCGTCTTAAACATCCTCTACATCAGAATCGGCTGCAGGTGCAGGCGTTTCCGCCTTCTTGACCCGGATGGACTTGCCATCGACCGTGAACCCATTAAGCCGCTGGATGGCTGCTTTTGCATCACCGACTTTGGGCATCTCGATGAAGCCGAAGCCCTTGGACAGACCGGTCTCCGAGTCAAGAACCAGCCGACAGGACTGAATCGCCCCGAATGGTTCAAACAGCGCCCGCAGGTCAGCTTCAGTGGTAGCGCGATCGAGGTTCCGAACTAGCAGCTTCATGATCTGGATATCCAATTAACGACGGTGAGTTGGATCAGCATTATACAGCTTCCAATCCACCGGATGTGATTCTTAACGAAGCTTGTTGGCAGCGCAGCCCGAGCTAGGCAGGCATACCTAAGAATCGCAGATTGCGTCGCTGTAACAAAGTTGTCACATAGTCCCTTTATCGTTCTGTCATCGGTAGCAAACAATCCGAGAAAAAGCAAAGTGACCAATGGAGACTCAACGTGATCAAACTCAGAACAGCTCTTACAACTGTCGCACTGGCAGGTAGCATTGCTGCTGTGTCAGCCCCGGCTATGGCTCGCGATACCATCAACATCGTGGGTTCATCCACAGTCTACCCATTCGCAACCGTAGTTGCCGAGCGCTTTGGTCGTAACACCGACTTCCCGACGCCGAAGCTCGAGTCAACCGGTTCTGGCGGTGGTCTGAAGCTGTTCTGTGACGGTGTAGGTACTCAGCACCCGGATATCACCAATTCATCACGTCGCATGAAAAAGAGTGAATTCGAGAGCTGCCAGGCCAACGGCGTCAAGGCAATCACTGAGGTTCGTATCGGTGCCGACGGCATCGTGATCGCGAATTCCAAGGACTCCAAGAAGCTTGATCTGACGCTTGAACAGATCTTCCTGGCGCTTGCGAAAGAAGTGCCGAATGAAGCTGGCGATAAACTTGTTGCCAACCCCAACAAGAAGTGGAGCGACATCGATTCGAGTCTGCCGAACTATGAAATCAATGTGATGGGTCCGCCTCCAACATCAGGAACTCGTGACGCCTTCGTTGAAATCGCAATGGAAGGTGGTTGCAAGAAGTTCGACATGATCGCCAAGCTGGAAAAGACAGACGAAGAAAAGTTCAAGAGCATCTGTCACAGCATGCGTGAAGACGGTCCATTCGTCGAAGCCGGTGAGAACGACAACCTGATCGTACAGCGTCTGGCTCAGGACAAGAATACCCTCGGCATCTTCGGTTACAGCTTCCTCATGGAAAACAGCGGCCAGATTCAGGCATCCACTGTCAATGGCGTTGAACCGACCCCTGAAACTATTGCCGGCGAAGAATATCCGGTTGCCCGTTCACTGTGGTTCTACGTCAAGAACGCGCACGTGGGTGTTGTTCCAGGTATCAAGGAGTACACAGCCGAGTTCACCAGCGAAGGTGCCTGGGGTGATAACGGTTATCTGGTTGATGTAGGTCTGATCCCGCTCCCGCGTGAGCAGCGCATGGCGATGGCCAAGAAAGTGAAGGCACTCGAGCCGATGACTGGTAACGAGCTGTAAGTTCGATCTGCCAGGGTCAGGGATGACCATGAAGGAACGCTGCCATCAGCTGGGCGTTCCTTTCAGGATTTTTTGTACGAACAGTATCACGCCGCAACCCGGCATATAGACGCCCAGCTCATTCAAAGCCCCTCAATACAGAGACTGTTATGCAGACGGCCATTCTTCTGCCCCTGGTTCTGATTCTCGCCGTGGTTGCCTATGGCTTAGCATATATGCGCTCCAGGGCTGTTGCTGCGCCGCTCGGCGGCATTCGGAATCTGAAGGCGCTCCCATTTTACTACGCAGCGCGAGCGGCACTGTGGTGTGCCGTCCCGGCGCTGATTGTGCTCGCGGTGTGGGCCGGTTTTGAAGCCAAAGTCATACAGGGCATAGTCATCGCCTCACTGCCTCAAGATACCTGGCCCGAATCTTCAGGTCAGGCCAGCCTGATTCTTTCCCAGATCAACAATGTTGCAGCTGGAAGTATCAAGCCAGAGTTTGTGCCGGAGCATATTGCCGGTGCAGCTACTGTGCTCGAAGCACTGGAGCACCGTAGTGAAAATTTCAAGGCTATCCTGGTTCTGCTCATTGCCGTTTCCGGTGGCGCGTACGCATGGACCCGTGTGGCGCCGCACATCAATGCCAGACTGAACGTGGAAACCACGCTACGCCGCATCTTCTTCGGTTGTGCTGCTTTGGCAGTACTGACCACGGCCGGGATCGTGTTTTCCGTGATTCTGGAAACCATCCGCTTCTTTGATCGCGTTCCGATCAGCGACTTCCTGTTCAGCACCAGCTGGAGTCCACAGACTGCGCTGCGAGCCGATCAGGTCGGTTCAGAAGGCGCCTTCGGCGTGATTCCGCTCTTTACCGGAACACTGCTGATTTCCAGCATTGCACTGCTGGTTGCTGTGCCGATCGGCCTGCTGTCAGCGATCTACCTCTCTGAGTACGCGAGCAAGCGTGTCAGGGCAGTGGTAAAACCTGCACTGGAAATGCTGGCAGGCATCCCCACCGTCGTCTATGGCTTTTTTGCCGCTTTGACCGTCGCGCCCTTTATTCGTGATCTGGCTCAAATCGTGGGGCTCGAAGCGTCTTCACAAAGTGCACTTGCCGCCGGTCTGGTCATGGGCATCATGATTGTGCCGTTCGTTTCGTCGTTATCTGACGATGTCATCAATGCCGTGCCACAGGCCATGCGGGACGGCTCTCTCGCACTGGGGGCCACGAAATCGGAGACCATGAAGAAGGTCATCTTCCCAGCAGCGCTGCCAGGTATTATCGGTGGCATTCTGTTGGCCGCTTCAAGAGCCATTGGTGAAACAATGATCGTGGTGATGGCGGCTGGACTGGCAGCAAATCTCACGGCCAATCCTCTGGAATCGGTGACGACTGTAACGGTGCAGATTGCCACGCTGCTGGTGGGCGACCAGGAGTTCGACAGCGCCAAGACCTTGTCCGCCTTTGCCCTGGGCATGCTGCTGTTCATCGTCACACTGCTACTCAATGTGATTGCCCTCAAGATCGTACGGAAATATAGGGAACAGTATGAATAAGCGAGGTTCGCAGGCGGAAATCGTACGCGCTTCCCTGAAGCGCCGCTACGCCAAGGAAAAGCGGTTTCGTCTTTACGGGATGCTGGCTATCTTCATTGCGCTTGCATCGCTGTTTGTGCTCTTTGCCGACATCATCTCCAAGGGCTACACCGGGTTCGTGAAGACCACGATAACGCTGGAGCTCGATCTCGATTCGGAGATGATGTATCTCGAAGACCCTCGCGATACGGATCAGCTAGCTATGGCTGACTTCAATGCACCGATCATTGCTGCGCTGCAGGCCTATTTCCCTGAAGCTCAAGGTGCTGCTGAAAAGCGCGAGTTGTTACGGCTGGTAGGCAACTACGGCGCCAATACCATCAAGAATCGACTAAAGGCAGATCCTGAGCTGCTGAATACCACCCAGACCATGGAATTCCTCGCCCATGATCAGGTCTCGGTTTACGTGAAGCACGCGGATAATCCCAGCTACAGCATTAGGTTGTCGGAGCAGCAGCAGCGGTGGGTGGACGAGCTGGTGAAGGCCGGTGTTATCGATACTGGCTTCAACGATGTGTTGTTCAGTCGTGGAGACTCTCGTGAGCCGGCCAACGCCGGTATTCTCGGTGCGATAGTCGGTTCGTTGTTGACGATGCTGGTTACGCTGGCAATTTCCTTCCCGGTGGGCATTGCGGCTGCGGTGTATCTCGAAGAGTTTGCACCGCAGAACAAGCTCACAGATTTCATAGAGGTCAATATCAACAACCTGGCGGCAGTCCCATCGATCATCTTTGGTCTGCTCGGCCTGGCCGTCTTCATCGGTCTCTTCGGCATGCCACGTTCGATCCCCCTCGTCGGTGGTCTGGTGCTGGCACTGATGACACTGCCTACCATCATTATTTCCAGTCGCGCCGCCATCAAAAGTGTCCCGCCTTCCATTCGCCAGGCTGCCGAGGGCATAGGGGCATCAAGGATGCAGGTCGTGCTTCACCACGTGATACCCCTGGCAATGCCCGGTATGCTGACTGGTGCGATCATCGGCATGGCTCAGGCGCTGGGAGAAACTGCGCCATTGCTGCTCATCGGAATGGTCGCCTTCATCGTGGACGTGCCTGAGGGACTATTCGATTCAGCCACAGTTCTGCCAGTACAGATTTACCTCTGGGCCAGCAGCTCAGAGCAGGGCTTTGTCGAACTGGCATCCGCCGGAATCATGGTGCTGCTCACTTTTATGATCAGTATGAACGCACTGGCGATCTGGCTGCGCAAGCGGCTCGAGCGACGCTGGTAAGGAGAACGAGATGAACACGTTGAACCCTGGTATTACGATGAAAGCGGATATTCGTGCGCAGCAGGCTGCTGTACCGGTACCCGAAGACAAGCCGGAAGATACAGTGATCGAAGAGGGCAAGACGGTAGGCAAGCCCTTCGCCGGAGATCCCAAATTCAAGTTGCGCAACGTGAGTGTGTCGTACGGCAGCGACCGCGCAATCAAGAACATCAGCCTCGATATTGCCCGCAACGAAGTCATTGCATTTATCGGCCCATCTGGCTGTGGCAAGTCGACCTTCCTGCGTTGTCTCAACCGGATGAATGACAGCATCGATAGCTGTCGGGTTGAGGGGCAATTGATGCTGGATGATGAAGATATCTACCATTCCAACAATGATGTCGTCGAGCTGCGTGCCCGGGTCGGGATGGTGTTCCAGAAGCCAAACCCGTTTCCGAAGTCTATTTATGACAACGTCGCCTATGGTCCCCGTATCCATGGTCTGGCCAACAGTCAGACGGATCTGGACGAAATCGTCGAGAACAGCCTGCGCAAAGCTGGTCTGTGGAACGAAGCCAAGGATCGCCTGGATTCAGTCGCAACCGGTATGTCTGGCGGCCAGCAGCAGCGTCTGTGTATCGCCAGAGCCATAGCCGTAAGTCCGGAAGTGATCCTGATGGACGAGCCTTGTTCGGCGCTTGATCCCATTGCCACAGCGAGAGTTGAAGAGCTGATTGCCCAGATGTCAGAGAGCTTCACCATTGTGATCGTGACCCATTCAATGCAGCAGGCTGCTCGCGTGGCTCACCGCACGGCCTACTTTCATCTTGGCCATCTTGTGGAGGTCAACGAAACCAACCGGGTGTTCACGTCACCAGAACATGAACTCACAGAATCCTATATCACAGGACGTTTCGGGTGATGAGCAAGCTCAAATCCAGGCCTTCAGTCATTGTTTACGAGGTGCGTCATGCCCACTGCGAGAGATAGTCATCTGCAACATATTTCCAACCGCTTCAACAGCGATCTGGGGAAGCTCAAGGAGGATCTGCTGGCCATGGGCGAAGTCGTCGAGCAGCAGTTGCAGGATGCACTCAAGGCGCTGATCAATAACGATGGGGAGTTGGGCGCTGCGGTCAAATTACGTGACAAGGCCGTCGATGCCATGGAGCTGACCATCGATGAGGAGGCTCAACGGATTATCGTAACGCGCCAGCCTACCGCCAGCGATCTCCGTCTGGTCATGGCGGTAGTCAAGATGGTGGCTGATATCGAGCGTATTGGCGATGAGGCCAAGAAGATTGCCAAGTTGGCTACCGCGCTCGCCGAGGAAGGCAAGGCCCCGCAAGGCTATCTCGAAGTCAGGCATCTCGGTGTGCATGTGGGGCGAATGGTACGCGATGCTCTGGATGCGTTCTCGAAGTTCGACATGCAGAAAGCGCTCGTGGTGATGAAAGAAGATGACGCCGTTGACAACGAATACCGCAGCGCCACCCGTGCTGTGATGACCTTCATGATGGAGGACCCACGGAGTATCAGTGGCTGTCTCAATATCATGTGGGTACTACGGGCGCTCGAGCGCATCGGTGACCATGCCGGCAACATCTGCGAGCATGTCATCTTCATGGTCGAGGGCACCGATGTGCGGCATGCCCCGATGGCGGTCGCGGAAAAAGTGGTCGAAAAGCCCCAGCAAATGTGAGACGTGCATGCAACGGCGTGGTCATGGGACCAGGCCGTTATATGGTCTGCGTTAGATCCCCGCATTGGTAATCGAGTTCTCCTGAAACTACGCTATTCTCCGAAGGCAGCTGCAATTTGCTCGGACATCGCCGTGGCCGCTGCGACCGTCGTTGACACGGTCCATATGGACGCGGGATAGTCATCTGGCGCCCGTCGCATCTGAATCAAACCTACGAGTACAGTTCATGACCAATGTGTGCACGGCGCGCCTCACGTATGAGTGACGAGCCGAGGCAGCTGCGCGAGTTTCGCCCGCTCGGCCAGTACAAGCTGCCAAGTTTGCAGACCAAGGATGCCTTGCAGCTGTTCCTGGCGCGGATCAAGAAGCGCTTTGATAGCAGCCAGGACAAACCGTATATCGCTGAGGAGCGCCTGCACCACACTGCGTTGCAGATTCTCAACGACGTGGCGAATCCGCCTGCGTGGGGGCCCTTGCTGGACGAGCTCGACATCTCGCTACGGGACTGGGTACTCGAAGAGCGACCGGCGCAGTGGCTGAAACTGATCGTATTGCCGCCTGGTGAGGAGAACGGTCTCCTGACCAAATGGGCGAAGCAGCATAACCACGATCTGCTCGATCCACCTGAGCGCATGAGCCTGCTCCAGCCAGGTGATCAGGCGGTTCAGGAGGCCCTGTCGCTGGTTCAGGCGCAGGCAAAAGGTTCGGGGGTCCTGGTCTTGCCGGAGCTCGATCGCTGGTTCCTGCGGCATCGAAACGGACTCACCGTTTTGCGTGCACTGCTGGAATCGCTTGCCGACCTGCAAAGGCATTGCGTTATCGGCTGCAACAGCTGGGCCTGGCTTTTTATCAAGAAGGCGGTGGCTGCCGATATGATTCTACCCGAGGGGATGACATTTCAGGCATTTGATGCCAGTCGCTTGAGACACTGGTTCCATCAGCTCGGTGAGGCGCATGAAGACCACGACATCACCTTTCGTTTGACCCGAACCGGAGACGATGTGATGGCCCTGTCGGAAGATGATGTGCCTCATGATTTCTTTCAGGGTCTCGCCGCGCGTAGCTTCGGTATACCATGGGTAGCCTGGCATCTCTGGCGACAGAGCCTCCGCTCCGGTTCGAAATCAGAGACGCTCAATGGTGAAGCCGAAGAAACCGAGGATGCTGAAGCAAAGCACCGGCTAGTAGCCGCAGACGACGATCGGACCCTCTGGATAGCATCTTTGGAGGAGTACACCCTGCCAGGGCGTGAGCATGACATGGTGCTCCAGATCCTTCACGCACTCTTGATTCATGGTGGTGCCAGTGCGGAAGAACTGAGTGCCGTCTTACCCAGACCGGTCGAACCGGCTTTGCTCGTGGCTTTGCGCAAGGCCGGCATCATCTATCGAAGCGGGTCCACTTATCGTTGCCAGCCAGCCGCCTATCCGGCGATACGGGGCGGGCTGGCGATCTCCGGCTTCCCCACAGACAGGTTGTGAACATGGCAGCAGTAGACGAGGGCCGACAGAAGGCCGCCCAGCTTCTCAATGACTTCCAGGACATCAGCCTCGCAAAAGTTGCGCTGATCATCGTTGGTACCTGGGTCGCTATTCTGGTGGTTCGACGACTGCTGCCATACCTTGCGGAGCGCGGGCCAAATCAGCTCCGGCTTTATCTTCTCGGCGCGGTCCCCATCATCAGACTGCTTCTCCTGACGGCAGCGTTTCTCTGGGTCATACCGATCATCTTCAATATCAATTTCCAGAATTTTCTCGTGATTGCAGGCGCAGCGAGCGTCGCTATCGGCTTTGCATTCAAGGACTACGTGAGCAGCCTCATTGCAGGCATGGTTGCTATTTTCGAGCGTCCTTATCGGCCGGGTGACTGGGTCAGAATCGACGGAGACTACGGTGAGGTGACCTCTGTCGGTATGCGGGCTCTGAGGATCCGTACGGCAGATGACGATGCCATAACAGTTCCGCACGACCGGCTCTGGTCGAACAACATCATCAACTCCAATGATGGCACCAGAACGCTGATGTGCGTCGCGGAATTCTATGTGGCGCCAGATCATGATGCCGCAATCGTTCGGGAGTCGCTCAACGACGTTGCCCTTACCAGTGCCTATCTCGAGTACACCAAGCCTGTGCTCGTCATGCTCAAGCAGAGCCCCCTGGGCACGCAATACCGCCTGAAGGCTTACCCTTTCGACATGCGCGATCAGTTCGCCTTCATCAGTGATCTCACGGTCAGGGGTAAGAAGGCCATAGAGGAAGCCGGCGGTGTCGAGATCAGCGCACCAGGCGGCGTGGCTGTTAGCTAAGCCAGGCCGGACTAGCCATCCGGCCCACCAGGTTCTCGAGGATGATGGTGGCCGTTTTGGATGTGCTTGATAGGCGGGATGAGCATAAAGATCAGAAAGCTGATCACGCTGAGCAGAATCGCGATTTCATACTGGCCCTGCGCGACAGAGACCCCGATTGCGCCGGTGTTCCAGAGCGCCGCAGCGGTTGCCGTTCCTGCCACCTCTGAGGACGTCTTCAAAATTGCACCACCACCAATGAAGCCCATGCCCGTAATGATGCCGTACATAATACGGGCCTGTGCTTCCGGATCGGGAAATACCGCTTTGCCAACCAGCATGTAGGCGCAGGAGGCAATACAGACGAGTGGAAATGTTCGTAGTCCAGCGCCACGCGATTTTGCTTCGCGGTTCCAGGCTATTGGCAATGAAAGAATGAATGCGACGCCCAGTTGGAACATCTGGTCGCCGACCTTATCCCAGTCGATGCTTAAAGCGTATGCTATCTCGTTCATTACAGCTCAGTCCCAGTCAATACAGCTGCAAAAGCTTATTCCGAAAGTAAAGAGGTTAAGATCAGATGACTCCTTCAAAAGCATACGCAGCCCAGGCCGCTGACAAGCCACTGGCGCCCCTGAATATCGAGCGCCGTGAGCTGCGTCCAGACGATGTCGCTATTGAGATCGACTACTGCGGCGTGTGCCACAGCGACATCCACATGGCAGAGAATGACTGGGGTGGTAGTCTCTATCCGGTCGTGCCCGGCCATGAAATCATTGGCCGTGTGCAGGCCGTCGGTGAGAAAGTGCGCAAGTTCCAGGTTGGTCAGGTTGTGGGTGTCGGCTGCATGGTTGATTCATGCAGGCGCTGTAGCGCTTGTGAGACTGGCCTCGAACAGTATTGTCTCGAGGGCATGACCGGTACCTATAACGGTCGTGACCGCCACGACAACTCAGTGACCCTGGGTGGTTATTCAGAGAAAATCGTGGTGAGTGAGCGTTTCGTCGTCACGATTCCGGAAAAGCTTGAAGCCGCATCAGCCGCGCCCTTGTTATGTGCCGGCATCACCACCTTCTCACCGCTCATGCACTACGGTGTAAAAGCCGGTGATCGCGTCGGCGTAATCGGCATGGGTGGGCTTGGCCATATGGGCGTCAAGTTCGCCAAAGCCCTCGGCGCTGAAGTCACGATCTTCACACGTTCGGAAAGCAAGATGGAGGAAGCGCGGAGCCAGGGTGCTGATCATGTGATCATCTCCAAGGATCCGGCGCAGATGAAAGCGGCCAGGGAAACCTTCGACGTGCTGCTCGATACCATTCCGGTGCCGCACGATATGAACCCTTATCTGAACTGTCTGAAGTACGATGGCAAGCATATCGTAGTCGGCTTGCTCACTGCGGTTGAGCCACCGCTGCAGGCCGGCATGCTGGTCATGAAGCGGCGCGTGCTTGCAGGCTCGTTGATCGGTGGCATGCCTGAGACTCAGGCAATGCTGGACTTCTGTGCCGAACATGACATCACCTGCGACGTGGAAATGCTGGATATCCAGAACATCAACGAAGCCTATGATCGAATGAAAAAAGGTGATGTGAAGTATCGGTTTGTCATCGATATGAAGAGCCTGAAGAACAGTGACTGATCTGCTCAATAGCCTCTGAATCTCGTCCAAGCCCGCGCCTCATTGCCTGAGCGCGGGTTGACGCCCCACCCGAAAAGCCTATAAGTTTGATCTATGTTAACTTCGGTTAACGTATAGAGATGACTGATCCCGCTCAATCGACGCACGTGCCCGCCTTTCGTTTCCAGCGCGATTCAGAAGCGTTCCGGTGCTGCGCTTTCATTCCAGCAGTCGGCTGATACCGAGTTGTCAGCAAGGGAGACATATCGAATCAATGAGCCCAAAAGTCGTGGTAAAGAATGTCTTCAAAGTGTTTGGAGACGACCCCGAAGAAGCCATGTCCCTCGTTCGCAAGGGGGTTGATAAAGCTGAAATCTTCAAGTCTACGGGCCAGACTATCGGCGTAATGGACGCCTCATTCGAAATCTACGAGGGCGAAATCTTCGTCATCATGGGGCTTTCCGGCTCTGGCAAGTCCACCATGGTGAGGCTGCTCAACCGGCTCATCGAGCCAACCACCGGAGAAATCTGGGTGGGTGATCAGGATATCGCAAAACTCTCACGTAAAGATCTCAACCAGCTTCGTCGAAACAAGATGAGTATGGTGTTTCAATCCTTTGCGCTGATGCCTCACCTCAATGTGATAGACAACGCCGCCTTTGGCCTGGAGCTCTCAGGTATGGGCCGTAGTGAACGTCACGAGCGTGCTCAGTCAGCGCTTGCCCAGGTGGGCCTCGAAGCCTACACGAATAGCTATCCTGACGAGCTGTCAGGCGGCATGCAGCAGCGCGTTGGCCTCGCTCGCGCTCTGGCGAACGATCCTGAAATCATGTTGATGGACGAAGCCTTCTCGGCGCTCGATCCGTTGATTCGGACGGAAATGCAGGATGAACTGGTCAAACTGCAGAAGGATTCGAAGCGCACGGTAGTCTTCATTTCGCATGATCTCGACGAAGCCATGCGCATCGGTGATCGTATTGCGATCATGGAGGGCGGGCGAGTGGTTCAGGTCGGCACGCCCGATGAAATCCTCAAGAATCCCGCTGATGATTACGTCAAATCATTCTTTCGAGGTGTCGATATCTTTACTGTCTTCACCGCCAAGGATGTGGCACGGAAGCGGCAGGTCACGGTGGTGGAGCGCGAAGGTGCAGGTATTCCTGCCGTGCTGGAGCAGCTGAGTGAATGGGAGCGCGACTACGCTTATGTGCTGGGGCGTGACCAGAAGTTCCATGGCGTCGTCTCGGTCGATTCGCTTGCAAAAGCCAGGAAGTCCGGCAGCAGTATCAGTAGTGCCTTCTTGCCAGATATTGAACCGATTCCAGCTGATACACCGCTGACCCAGATCATCGGCAATGTGGCCGCAGCGCCGTGCGGTGTGCCGGTAGTTGATGACAATGGTCGCTATCAGGGTGTGATTTCAAGAGCAGTCCTGCTACAGGCGCTGGACAGAGAGGGCGAATAATCATGGCTGAAGACACCAATAGCTCAGTCGCAGATCCATGGGCGCAGACAGAAAGCAGCGCCGTGGAGGTGGCTGATCCTAACGAAGTTGCGGTCGATCCCGCCACGAATCCCTGGGGTAGTACTGAAGTGCAGCAGGGCAGGGGCGGAGAGTCCACCCCGAGTTGGCTGGATACCGCCGAGGAAATCGAGGTGGTCACCAATACCTGGGCCGAGCCCTTCCGGACAGAATGGTTCGATATTCAGTCTGGCGTGGAAGTCGCCATCAATTGGGTGGTAGAACACTTCCGCGTGTTCTTTCAGCTCATCAAGCAGCCGGTCGAAGCCGCACTCAACGTATTCGACGCAGCCTTGCTGAACATTTCGCCTCTGCTCATGATCGTGATATTCGGACTTGTGGCCTGGCAGCTTTCAGGTTCTCGCCTCGGCATAGTTACGGTGATAGGCATGCTATTCATGGGCGCAATCGGCGCCTGGAACGAGGCTATGACCACACTTTCTCTGGTCATCACTTCAGTGCTGTTCTGCATGGTTATAGGCATACCCACCGGTATCGCTATGGCGAAAAGCGATAGAATAGCCAGCGTGGTGAGGCCTGTGCTCGACACCATGCAGACTACGCCCGCCTTCGTTTACCTCGTGCCCATCGTGATGTTGTTCGGAATTGGCAATGTACCTGGCGTCATCGTCACCATCATATTTGCCGTGGCGCCTGTCATTCGTCTCACCAACCTCGGCATACGCCAGGTGCCAGCAGATCTGATCGAAGCATCGCGATCGTTTGGTGCCAGCTCATCGCAGCTGCTGTTCAAGGTTCAGCTACCCTTAGCGACGCCGACGATCATGGCAGGCGTCAACCAGACACTGATGCTGGCCCTGTCCATGGTCGTCATTGCATCGATGATCGCGGTACCCGGCCTGGGGCTCATGGTGCTGCGTGGCATCGGTCGCCTGGATATCGGCTTGGCGACTGTGGGCGGCATAGGTATCGTCATACTCGCAATCATTCTCGACCGCATGACCCAGGCGCTCGGTAGAGACTCACGGGAAAGAGGAACGCGCCACTGGTATGAGTCCGGGCCCGTCGGACTTCTGTATGCCCTGGTGCCCGGAAATAGGGACGCTTCAAAAAGATAGACCCCAATTTCAAACCACAGGATAACTGTTATGAATCTAAGAACGACTATTGCCAGCGTCGTGCTGGCTGGTGGCGTGGCCTTCGCCGCGCAGGCCGAGGAAATGCCTGGCAAGGGTGTAACGGTTCAGGCTATTCAGAGCCCGATCGCTGAAGAGACTTTCCAGACCATGCTGATGAATCAGGCGCTCAAGGACCTTGGCTATGAGATCAAGCCGATCCAGGAAGTCGACTACAGTGCTGGCTATACATCGGTCGCTAACGGGGACGCCACTTATATGGCCGTGAACTGGTATCCGCTACACGAGACCATGTACAAGAACGCGGGTGGCGATGACAAGTTCTACCGCAAGGGCAAGTATATCGACGGTGCCGCACAGGGGTATCTCATCGACAAGAAGACCGCCGAGAAGCATGGTATTACCAACATTGGCCAATTCACCGATCCAAAGATCGCGAAGATTTTCGATACGGACGGCGATGGCAAGGCCGATCTGACTGGTTGCCAGGCCGGCTGGGGTTGTGAAGGCGTCATCGAACATCAACTCGATGCTTTCAAGCTCCGCGACACCATAGCGCACCGACAGGGCCAGTACGCAGCCATCATTTCTGACACCATCCAGCGTTATAAGGACGGCGACCCGATTTTCTACTACACCTGGACGCCATACTGGGTTTCGGGAATTCTCGTTCCAGGCAAGGATGTGGTATGGCTCGAAGTACCGTTCTCGGCCAATCCCAATAATGCTGAAACCAAGCTGCCCAGCGGCAAGAACTACGGCTTCGAAATCAATAGTGAGCGGGTGGTCGCTAACAAACAGTGGGCGGAAGACAACCCTGCTGCTGCGAAGCTGTTCGAAATCGCCAAGTTGTCAGTCAACGATGTGAGTGCGCAAAATATGAAAGTGCGTGACGGAGAAGATTCGCAGGAAGCCATCATGGGTCACACGAAGGCGTGGATCAATGCCAACCAGGAAACCTACGACGGCTGGCTGGAAGAGGCGAGAGCTGCAGCGAAATAAGAAGATAGCCCGGCAGCGCAAGACTGCCGGGCTTGCCAAAGCTTCAGCTTCGCGGGGGCTTCACCAGGTCGACGTATTCACCGTAACCCGCTGCAGCCATGTCCTCCTTGGGAATGAAGCGCATTGCTGCAGAATTCATGCAGTAGCGGAGCCCTGTCGAATCTTTTGGCCCGTCCGTAAACACATGACCCAGGTGTGAGTCGGCGACTGCACTGCGAATCTCGGTCCGTTTGCCAAACAGGGAAAAGTCACTTTCCTCCACCACGGCCTCTGGCTTGATTGGCTTGGTGAAGCTAGGCCAGCCGGTGCCTGAATCGTACTTGTCGTTCGATAGATAGAGCGGTTCACCTGAAACGACATCAACGTATATTCCCGCACGCTTCTCATCATTATAGGGATTGTCGAAGGGCCGTTCGGTGGCATCCTCCTGAGTAACCGAATATTGTAGCGGTGTCAGCTTCGCCTTGAGTTCAGCCTTGCCTGGCTTGACGAAGGCCTGCAGGTCGGGCTGGGCGGATTGCTGCTTTGTCTGACTCATATCTTGATCCTCATTCTGCGCAGGGCGATAGGCGGAATAGTCGAGCTCACGATCTTTTCCCCAGATCTTGTCGATGAATTGATAGCGTCCAGAGTTGAAGGTGTAGAATTTGTAGCGAACAGGATTGGTCTTGTAATAATCCTGATGATAGTCCTCCGCCGGGTAGAAGTGCTTAAACGGCACGACTTCTATAGCGACAGGTTTGTCATAACGCCCAGATTCGTCCAGGGCATTTTTTGCAGCCTCGGCTGCCTTCCTTTCAGTCTCGTCCGCATAAAATATAGCTGGACGATACTGCTTGCCGCGGTCTACGAACTGACCTTCTGTGTCCGTTGGGTCCATCATGCGCCATAGCGCCTGCAGTAAACCTTCGTAGGTGATCTCTTCAGCGTTGTAATAAACCTGAACGGCTTCGGTGTGCCCGGTTTGGCCTGACGCGACCTGCTGATAGGTGGGGTTGGTCTCCTCGCCTCCGCTGTAGCCAGACACTACTTCAACCACTCCCGGGACTTTTTCAAAACCGGCCTCTACACACCAGAAACAACCGCCTGCAAAGGTGGCTACGGCAAGGCCAGGGCCATCGGGCGCATACTGCTTCTTGGCTGATTCACTATCCATGGCGTTCAGCCTAGCGCCGACAAAAGCCAGAACCAATAAAACTGCTGCGAATACGCTAAATCGTTTCATAACTCTGTCCTCTCTAACCAATGGCCTTACGTAGGCCTCTTGGCTGATGTCGTACTTCGAAGTTCAATCATAAGGGTAGATAGCCCCCAAGTACGCTGAATGGATGTCATTTAATGAACAAACCGGTGATGAAAAATGTTACCAGCTGTTCCATAGTTATGCGTTGAGCCTGCAATACTAAGCGTGGAGCGTCCGCACATGAATATCTGGGTCGATGGTGATGCCTGTCCGGTGGTAGTGAAGGAAATCCTCTACCGTGCGGCGGAGCGTACGAGCACGGTGGTGACCTTCGTAGCCAACCAGTCATTGAGCCTGCCCAAGTCGAAATACCTCAAAATGCTGCAGGTGAGCGCCGGCTTCGACGTCGCCGACAATGAGATTGTCCGGCGGGCCGAAGCCGGCGATCTTGTCGTGACGAGTGATATCCCCCTGGCCGCCGAAATTGTAGAGAAGGGGGCTATCGGACTGAACCCGCGCGGCGAACGATACACTGCAGAGAACATCAAGGCGACGCTGAACATGCGTGATTTTATGGACACCATGCGCAGCAGCGGCGTGGATACCGGTAGCACAGCCGCTTTCAGCCAGGCTGATCGGCAACGCTTCGCCAACAGTCTGGACTCCTGGCTTGCGAAGCGGGCGCTGAAGTGACTCCTGCCATTCTTCTGGCCAGGAAGGCGAAAGTGCCTCATATGGTTCACGAGTATCAGCATGACGCGGACGCTGAGTCGTACGGTGGCGAAGCTGCGGAAAAGCTGGGACAGGCGCCTGAACGGGTGTTCAAGACGCTGGTGGTCCAGCTCGATAAGGCACTGGCGGTGGCTATTCTGCCAGTGAACACCATGCTCAGTCTGAAGCAGATGGCCAAGGCGTGTGGATCGAAAAAAGCTGCGATGGCTGACAAGATGCTCGCTCAGCGCAGCACTGGTTATGTGCTTGGCGGCGTGAGCCCATTGGGGCAGAAGAAGCGCCTGCTCACCGTCATCGACGACAGTGCCAACCAGTTCCCCTCCATATTCGTCAGTGCTGGCCGACGGGGTCTGGAGATAGAACTATCACCGGCAGATCTGCAGAAACTGACACAGGCCCGGGTGGCATTGATCAGCGTTGACGACTAGCGGATGTTTTAGCGGTGCTCCAGCACGATCTTGCCGACATAGTCATCTTTTGCGAACAGGGCATGGGCCTCGTTCGCCTGATCGAAGCTGAAGCGCTTGTTGTGAAGCAGCGGTTTGACCTTCCCGGCGTCTACCAGCGTGGCGAGTTCCCGAAGGATATCGCCATGATGCGCGCGGCCTTCGCCCGTCAGTAATGGTAAGGCCATGAACACGAGGTGGAGGCTGAGTGCTTTCGAGTGCATCGGTGACAGGTCGTGGGTATTACGGCCGATGGTGCTGGCAACGCGACCCTTGATGGCAGCTGCTTCGAAGGAGCGGTCGAGATTATCGCCCCCGATCGTGTCGAAAATGACCGGGAACCCGCGGCCGCCTGTCAGCCGCTGCACATAATCCTCTACCTGCTCAAGGGTGTAGTCGATGATTTCATGAGCGCCCAGGCGTCTGGCGATCTCGCCTTTTTCCTTGCTCGATACCGTGGTGGCAACTTTGCAGCCACGGCTTGCAGCCAGCTGAATGCCAAGATGGCCCACACCGCCGGTCCCACCATGCACGAGCACCAGATCATCTGCAGTAATGGCCGCCTGATCGATAAGTGCCTCCCAGGCCGTGATGGCTACCAGTGGCAGGGCGGCGGCTTCACCGAAGTCGAGCGACTTCGGCTTCTGTGCTATCAGAGCCGCGTCGGCCAGCATGAAATCCGCCAGCGCACCATCGAGCTGTCCGGCGCTGCCTTTGAGGCCCCCTGCACAGCCATACACCTCATCGCCGGGTTTGAAGTTGCCGACACCATGACCGACAGCAGCGATTACGCCACTGACATCCATATGCAGGATGGCTGGTAGGCTGGGCCCTACTGGCACAGCACCAGTCAGGATCTTATGGTCGATCGGATTCAGGCTCGTCGCCCTTACCTCGATCAGAACATGCCCTGGCCTTATTTCCGGTTTGTCCACCTCCGCCTTCCTGAAGCGTGCCTGTTCCGAATATTCGTCGACCACCCATGCCTTCATGACCTGTGTCCTTCATCGTTTAGTGAATCTACTGAGGTGAACCTGGTTTGGTACGCTGCCGCCAGGGCCATGGTTTGAGCGCTCGATGGCCATAATGGTGCAGCGCCACCCGGAGCGTTGCCCTGCCGCGGTGCACTGCAGCCAGATTGTGACGGATTCACAGTGTCTTGAATAAATATAGCAAAAGAAAACAATAGCCTAGGAATTTCTCCGGGCTGGCACAGTTATAGCAAAACTCAGGGCTACCTCAATGGAGTATGCCCATGAAAAAAGTTGAACTCACAGAAGCGATCATCAATGCCAAGAAGGAAAAAGGCCTGTCCTGGGAAGCCATTGCCGATGCAGCTGGCAAGTCGGTGGTCTGGACGACGTCCGCCTGCCTGGGTATGAACAGCTTTCCTGAAGATACTGCGCAAGCTGTGCTCAAATTCCTGGATCTTCCCGCCGATCTCGTGCCGGACATGATGGCGTGCCCCCACAAGGCCTGGAACAAGGCCATACCGCAGGACCCGCTCGTTTATCGAATCTACGAGGTGATTGGTGTATACGGCGATACGCTCAAGGAAATCATCCACGAAAAGTTCGGCGACGGCATCATGAGCGCCATCGACTTTCATATGGACGTTCAGAAGGAGGAGCATCCAAAGGGGGATCGCGTTGTCATCACCATGAATGGCAAGTTCCTCAAGTACTCCGTCTGGTAGGCCACGTCAGCAATCGCTGTTTCCTGCGGCAGCGATTGCGCCCACCGGCAATTCCATGCGTATCCCCATAACGATAAAGCACGATGCGTTCGGGGAGCCGCGATGCCGATACAGAACAGTGAGCACGATAGAAAATGAGTTCGCCGCGGCCACACTTGATAACGACAGTCTGAATAACCGCACGACCGACCTGGTCCCTGATGCCCATATTTTCGTTGACGACAAAGCGCCATGGGTCAGTATCGATGATGGCTTGCCGCAGTACAGCGCAGGGCGAAACTCCGAGCGACTTCGTTAGCAACAATCACCCTCAGTCTGGAGAATTTCATGAGCGACAAAGTCATACTCATCACTGGTGCCTCGTCCGGCATCGGCGCGGCCACTGCGCGTGCAGCCTCAAAAGCCGGCTATCGCGTCGCACTGGCGGCGCGTTCAGAAGACAAGCTGAAGTCTCTGCAGCAGGAGCTGGGTGGCGAGGAACGCGCACTTGCGCTGACCTGTGACGTTCAGGACATGGCCGCACAGAAAGACATGGTGGCGAAAACACTGGAGCACTTCGGCAAGCTGGATGTCGTATTTGCTAACGCAGGAAGAGGTGGCTCATCAGGTGGCTTCAGCAAAGCCGATCACGAAAGCTGGCGCGACATGATCCTCACCAATGTGTATGGCGTGGGACTTACTGTGCAGGCGGCGTTACCAGCTCTGAAGAAGTCGAAGGGGCACATGGTGCTTACCGGGTCGGTGGCCGGTCGTCTCACTATACCGGGCTCGATGTATAGCGCCACCAAATGGGCCGTCTCTGCGATCGGCTACGGCCTGAAGGAAGAAGTACGCGGCACCGGGGTCAGGGTGACCCTCATCGAGCCGGGCATGGTCGATACCGCCTTTTTCGATGAGAAGCCGGAGAACGCGCTCGAGCCGAACGACATCGCTGAGGCCGTCATGTATGCGATTTCTCAACCGCCGCATGTGGACGTGAATGAGATCATGGTGCGGCCTACGCCCAAGATCGAATAGTCTTCACGGCTCGATGAATGAGTGCTAGTGCAGCTGACTATCCGACTTGCCTTCGAGCCAGGCTCGAGTCTGTTCGGGATCACTGTCCTGTTCAGGCTCGACAGCAATACCTGCAGCCTTGTAGAACTGCAGCACCTTCTGATCTACCCGAACGTCCGACATTGAAATCGGTCTCACCAGCCTGATGCCATCAAGCGTTCTGCAGCGAGATAGCGCGACGTAGGTCTGCCCTTCGCAGAAGGCGCCACTGCCAAGATCGATAGTCACCTCATCCAGCGACATGCCCTGCGCCTTGTGGATGGTGATAGCCCAGCCAAGGTTTAGCGGAAACTGCTGAAAGCTGCCGATGATGTCGCGTTCGATCCGCATGGTTTCGTAGTCATAGGTGTAGCGGTAGCGATTCCAGCTTTCACGGCTCACCAATACCACATTGTCGGTTCGGTCCTTTTTCACCCGAATCGAATCAGCTTCGAAGCCGACGACCACGCCCGTGTCGCCGTTGATATATTCCGGCAGCTTGTTCTTCAGGAAGATGACCTTCGCGCCGACCTTGAGCTCTAACAGCGGTGGTACGGCGAGGCTCCATTTATCGAGGGGGATATGGCCGGTGACACTGGCTTCGAAATGTCGTAGCTCGTTGTCGAGGGCATTAAGCTGGCGGAGGTTAATGGCGGTAGCGACCGCATTAGTGGGCACCAGTGTCAACGGCGAGCCTTCGGCTTCTGCCGCATCGTCGCCAAGCCTGTCCCGGTAGCAGCTGCGGTTCAACAAGGCCACCGAGTCACGGTGCTCATGATTGAGGCGGATATGATCGAGCGCTTGAATGAAGCGCAAGTCACTTTGCCTGCGAACACGTTTCAGGACCACCGGCAGCAGCCCAGCCTGCAGTGCTTCCGCAGAGAAAAAATAATGCGTGCGATAGCGATGCGAAAAATACACAGCCTCCTCTCTCGTCGATACGACCGGGGGCAGCTGCAGGAGATCACCGACGAAGAGCACGCTTACGCCACCAAAGGGGGCCTCATTGCGCCTGGCGCTCTGCAAGGTCCTGTCCATGGCATCGACGATGTTTGGTAGCACCATCGAGACTTCATCAATGATGAGATACTTGAGCTTCGACAACACAGCCTTGCGTTCCGGCCGCTGAACATAGTCCCGGTCAGGATCGATCGGTTCGGCTGGCAGGCTGAAGAAGCTGTGGATGGTGGCGCCGCCAATATTCACCGCTGCAATTGCGGTAGGTGCCAGAACCGCGCAATCGTCGAGCTCACGCACCAGCCAGCGGACCAGGGTCGACTTTCCCGTGCCTGCCTTGCCAGTCAGGAACAGCGCCGGCACGCCCTGGCGCATGGCCTCGGCTACAAATTCGTACTCAGGGAGGATGTCGATGTTGCCCAGTGGCTCATCGCCGTGGGAGTAGCGCTTGGCGACAGCACGGCCTTTTTCGGGAATGATGCGCTCCTGCACGCTCGCCACATCGATCCGCTCCAGCGCATCGCTGCCGAGTTTGGACTTGGCCAGCTTGGCCATATCGTCCCAGATACTCATTTCAAGAGGCCCCGTTATTTTCGCCGTTCAGGCGTGCAAGCATACCGGACTGCTGCGGTCATTGGCCAAAGCTTGCTCAGAATTATACAGGGTTCGAGATATCAAGCGTTCAGAAGTAGTAGGTCACTCGACCAGTGGCGCGCGTGTCCATGCCCTTATACTCGGATCGCTGAGTCAGTGGTTTACCGATTTCAAGGAAAGCAGAGAATGCATCAGCCAACAGGCGCAGTCCCGCGCCTGCACCGGCAGCCGACTCGCTGGTATCGCTCACGTTTTCTCGAGCTGATGCGATGCCGTAATAGACATAGGGTACCGCACGCCCGACCTGAGCAAGACCTGTATCGAAGCTACGGCGTAGCTCGGTCCTGGCCCCCAGGCCCGAGTCACCACTGAATTCTCCGGCTTCATAGGCGTTGAAGAAAGCTCCACCGCCCATCGAGAAGCGTTGTGAATAAGGCAGTTCCTGGCCCGAGAGCTGCCCTGCAATATCCAGTTTCAAGGAGAATCCAGCTGGCAGCGTTTTCCAGATCGTGTGCTCGATACTGATGAGTTGAAACGACAGGTCCAGCGTCTCATCCGAGAATAGATCCTTGCGACGTGCACCGAATTCATCAAGACCGAGCCGGAAATTGAGGTCTGTCATGAATGCCAGTGAAGCGGAGCCTGAGATGTATTTTGCACCCAGATCCACCATTCTCAGCTGTTCGTCGAGTGACACCAGTCCGAACTCTTCCCTTTGGTAGTTTCGCAGTGAAAGGGCCAGGTAAAAGTCGATGTCCTCATCCCGGGTAGTCCGATAGTCATGCACGTATTTGAGCCGGCTCCAGTCACGCCTGTATCGCGTCCCCTTGCTTGCAAACTCATCTTGAGGCACTGCACGTGCCTTACTGAAATCGAAGTGGAGCCTGTCCGAACCTGACGTCGGTATGGTGGTGCCAGCGCCAAAGTTTCCATATCCGTCAGTTTCAATGGTATGCAGGGCTGTGAGATAAAGTTCGCTCAACTGCGGAATAGGATTGGCTACTACGAGCGTGGCGCCGGCCATATGCCGACCCAGAGACTGGCTGCCCTCCGCTGTGTACATCAGTTCTCCGCTAACGCTCGGCCGAGGGCTGACTTCAAGACGATATCGGGATGTCCTGTCGGCAGGCGTTACGAGCCTGATGTCCAGCTGAATATCGAGGGTGGACTGCACATCAGCGCGGAAGCTGTCGATATCATCAGCGGAAACCGGCTGCAACGACTGTAGTGCCTGTATCTGCCGCTGAATATCAGCAATCTGGCCCGGGCTTAGGCCGGGGGTGGCGACCTCGGTGACCTGTGGCTCGATGATCTGCAGCGTAATGATGTTTGGCCCTGCACCAGTTTCTTTACCGGTTTTCATGATGACAGCGGGCTGCAAAAACCCAGCTGCGGTGTAGAGCGCCTTCACCCTCGCCTGCAGAGCCTGCTCCTCGGCAAATGTGCGCGCTCGACCCAGGCTTTCTGCGTAGGCCGGCAGAAGCTCTTCGCTCGAAAAAGCGGTGACATCACCGAGAATGACTGCAGCGATCACGCTGGAGGATTTCTCAGGCGTCACCAGAGCAGTGGCCGACGCTGGCCATGCGACAGCAAGTGCTAGCAGCAATGGGACACAATAAGAAACGAATATCTTCATGAGTGCTTCAGGTCGGTGGTTTATCCTTGTGCACAGACTAGCCATACCAGCAGCGCTTAGCTGTAATGAATTGTTGTAGAAAGGAAAGCCGAAGTTTCAATCCTAATCTGGTATACAAAATGAGTGCTCATTGCCTGTCCGGAAACGGCTTCCCTGCATCGCGACGGTGTTTTGTCGGCGTATGCCTTTGGAGCTGGTCCATGCTGGCCATGGCAGAGCCATTGGGCGTAGCAGCGCTTGAAGGCCTTGCCGAGTACAGAAGCGACGCCTCTCCCACCTGGCGGAGCCTGGAAGCCGACAGCAGCCTGGAGCTCCCGGTGGAGATCAGAACTACCAGCGGTGCCAGCGTCGTGCTTCAGCAGGCAGGTTCGAGGTTCACATTGAAGCCTGAGACCCGTTTGAGTTTTTCTGGGGAACACTCCGGCGGTGATGGTCTCATCAGTCGCATCAAGCAATGGATCGGTACCGCTTTCTATAACATCGAAAGGCAGCCGGATGCCTTGAGTGTAGAGACGCCGTTCCTGGTGTCCACCATCAAGGGTACCCAGTTTGTCATCGTCACCACAGAGAAGGAAAGCTTTGTAACGCTGACCGAAGGCTCGCTGCAGGTGCTGGATCTGGCCACGGGTGAACAGTTCATGATTCAGCCTGGTGAGATTACGGGTTCCTCTTCTGGCCAGGTCAGTGCAAGAACTTACCAGCCCAGCGCAAGCACGCCTGCGGCGGCGACTCCCGAGCCGGAACGAGTGATCGACGATACAGGTGTCTTGGGACTGAGCGACCGGGGCAAAGGATTCGAAAGGGCCGTGCAAGGCATTCAGGAAATACGAACCGAGCAACGAGTTACGGCAGAGCGCCGGGCGGATACGCCGGACGGACCGGAGAAGCCAGGCTCAGGCGGGCAGCCTGAGGGTCCTGGCAGCGGTAGCGGCCAGAACCGCGACGATCGCCAGGAAGATCCGATGCCAGGATTGGTACCTAAGCCTGGAAACGGAGATATGCCCGGTTCAGGTGACGACGATGATGATGATGACGACGATGGGGATGACTGAGTGAACATTGAAAGCTTGAGAAATGCCACCGGCTGCTCGGGTGAAGCATCGACGTCGACCGTGGTTCATGCGGTATCCGGGAGGCGAAAGCGTCTCCTTGCACGTCTGACAGGTCATTGGATGGCGGTATTGAGCGTGGCATGTATCAGCGCGCTCGCATCTGCTGAAGCGCTGCTCGTTGAACGTGCTGGTGCCAATGTTGAGTACCGTCATACAGCGAAAGACAGCTGGCAATCATTGGCTGCTGGCAGCAGCCTTACTCTGCCTGTAGAAGTGAGAACGTTGGCTGGGGCCGAGGCCGTCATCAGCCAGTCTGGTTCGACGTTTTCACTCAAGCCGGACACGCACCTCAGCTTCAAAGGGCGCAGTAATGAAAATAACGGGCTGGTAGCCCGGGTCAAGCAGTGGATCGGCACTGCGTTTTACAAGATCGAGCGTCAACCGGACGAGTTCAGCGTTGAGACACCGTTTCTGGTATCGACCGTCAAAGGCACGCAATTCGTAATCGTTTCGACTGAGGCGGATTCCTTCGTGACATTGACTGAAGGCTCTCTTCAGGTGCTTGATCTCGATACCGGGAATTCGCAGATGATCGCTCCAGGTGAGATCGCGGGATCATCAGCAGGAGAGGCGAAACCGCGCACTTACAATCAACAGAATCCGCAGGCGTCTGCAACGGGTACAGCTGATGCCTCATCAGGCAGCCCTGCCGCTGCCTCCGGGCAGCAGGCACCTGTAAACGCGTCGTCCGACAAATCAAAAGGGTCTCAAGGCCAGTCAACGGCACCGGGGCAGACTACCGCTCCAGTATCGCAGACTTTACCCGGTAGAGGGTCTGAGCGTGGGCAGGGCAGGGACACGGACAGGGGGCGGGGCTTTGCAGCGGCTCTCGAAGCTATCGATGAAGTACGTGCCGAACAGATTCAAACGCGCGATACGCGTAATGACCGTCCCTTGAGCAAGGAAGATATCAGAGCCGCTAGGGAAGATGCGGCAAAAGGTAGCAAGGGTGACCGTTCAGATCGCGATGACAAGGGGCCAGGTAATGGCAATGGCAAGCCTGATCGAGATGACACGGATGCAGGTAATGGCAATGGCAAGCCTGATCGCGATGACAAGGGTCCAGATCCTGAGAAAGGCAAGCCTGAGCGAGATGATCTCAAACCTGAAGATGGTAAGGGTAAAGGCAATCCGCGAGAGAAAGACAAGTACAGGGATCGCGATCGCGATAAAGACAAGGGTGGTCGCCGAGATGATGACGATGACGATGATGACGACGACTGATAGTCTGCTGCCGCTGGTCCGAAGTTGAGTGCCAAGACGGGCAGCATTTCCTCCGCCGCTCCCCCGGTTAAGGCTTATCTCGCGGCTATTCTCGTGGGCTGCGTGGTGCTGTTGCTCTGGTTCGCCGGAGCGTTTGAACGTGCTGAAAACAACTTGCGCGATCGCTATGTTTCCGCACTCGTCGAAGCAGTCCATAGTGAATTCGTTATTGTCGAAATCGACGCTACCAGTATAGGCAAGATCGGTCGATGGCCTTGGTCGCGTGAGCTTTATGCCGAAGCGGCCGACGTGCTCGGAAAAGCGGAAATCCGTTCTCTGAGTATCGATATCGATCTCAGCGCAAGAGCTCTGAAAGAGGACGATGAAGTACTGGATGTCGCACTGGAGCGACTCTCTCGCCACGCAGAAATTCGCTTGCCTACCTTTCTCCAGCACAGTTCTCTGACCAATCGCGCATTGATCCTGCGGTCGCCACTCGAAGATTTTGCCGATAGCGTGGAAAGCGTTTCCGTCAATATGCAACCCGAGCGCGACGGCCTGGTGCGCTTCCTGACGATGGGCTTCCGGTGGGAAGGCCGTTTCTACCCCAGTGCCTGGAACGTTATGGCAGGTAACCTGACTCAGGCTACCTGGATCGATTTCAGTATTGCACCCGAGTCCTTTACCTACGTCAGCTTCGTTGATCTTATCGATGAGAAGGTAGATCCGGCCTTGCTGCGTGGACGTGACATTATCATCGGATCGACGGCTATCGAGCTTGGTGACACCCTGGCGGTGCCGGTCTACCAGGTGCTGCCAGGCGTGGTCATTCAGGCGCTGGGAGCGGAAACGCTCAAGCGCGGGGGGCTGTACAGGCTTGGCGACACCATGAATTTTCTGCTGGTGATATTCTCGTGGATTATTGCCGCCCTTACGCTGGTGCGACTGAGCTGGCAGCGCAGCCTCCAACTGCTGCTGGGCCTGGGCCTTGTGTTCGTCGGTGGTGCGATCGTCAGCTACAAGTACGCCGCTCTGATGATCGACGTGGTCACGCCGCTGCTCATGTGGCTCAGCGTCTTCGTCGGTGTCAATATTGCGCGCCTCGATGCTGAAAGCGTGGAGCGACTCTGGCTACAGATCAGCCTGCGGGACAATCAGAAACTGCTCGATCTCATCGTTGGTACGGCGAACGACAGCATCATCTGCGTGAACGCAGGCGGTATCATCACCCGCGTCAACCCCGCTGCACAGCAGCTTTGCCAGTCGGATGAGCGTTCGCTGCTGGGCACCTCCATCTTTCATAGCCTGCCTGCCGTTACCCGCGATATTGCCCGTCTGCCAACCCAGCCTTTCGACACCTTGCTGGTGCAGGCCAGTTCGATTTCAATTCCGGTTCAGGCAACCGTAAGTCGCGTAGATCTGTCGAGCGAACCTCTGTTCACGCTGCTCTTGCGCGATATGCGAGAGCGCGTAGCACGTGAGCAATTCCTGCAATATCAGGCGGATCATGACAAGCTGACGGGGCTGTTGAACAGGGCTGCCCTGTTCCGCCAGATGGATAGGGATCTTGAGGTCCAGCAGTCAGGATTCCTGGTCACAGTGGATATCGATTATTTCAGGGAGGTCAACGACACCTACGGGCACATCGTCGGAGACAGCCTGCTCTATGTTGTTGGGCAACGACTGGTCGATCAGACTGCGACCATGGGCATCGTAGCCAGAGTCGGCGGTAACGATTTTGCCATCTGGTGTGCTGGTGCAGACTTTGCCCAGGGCGGCGAAACATTCTGCCAGTCCTTGCTGGATATGCTCGAAAGCAAGTTCGAGCTGGATGGCAGCCAGGGTATGGCATTGAGTATTTCAGCTACGGTGGGTATTTCGGAAAAAACCCCTCGTGAGCGAGAAGACGCTGAAAGCCTGCTTCGAAAAGCCGGCGATGCCCTGTTGATGGCGAGACGAGCCGGTCACGCCATGCGCCGATATAGCGATGTGGACCAGCAGGCAGCCAGCCGTAGGCTGGAACTCGTGCCCGCTATCCGCACAGCCATACTTCAGAACGAAATGAAGCTTGTGTACCAGCCAAAAGTTGATCTGCATTCATTCGATATCTACGGCACGGAGGCGCTGCTGAGGTGGCCGCGCAAAAACGGCGCCGTTGTGGGCGTAGACACACTCATCGAGGTGGCAGAAAACTCCAGGCAGATTGCACCGCTAACTGCCTGGGTAGTCGAATCGATCCTCGCCAATGAAGCTGAGTGGGAGCGAGCCAGTCTGCCGAGGCATATCGCCATCAATCTTTCGGCCCGCCTGTTCGTGGAAAAGAATTTCATAGCCGGCCTGAAAGATTTGCTCGCTTCGTCGAGCGGCTACTATCAGTTTGAAATGGAAATGACCGAAACAGCTCTCGCTGCCAATCCGCAACAGGCCTTGGGTCTCATCACCGAGCTGCTCGATAGTGGCATGTCGCTCGCCATCGATGATTATGGCACTGGCTACTCATCGCTGGCCTATCTCCGCGATCTTCGTGCAAACGTACTCAAGATCGACAAATCGTTTATAACGGGCATCGACAAGCGGGAAGAAAGCCAGGTTATCGTGCAGTCGACCATCCGTATGGCGCATGACCTGGGCTTGAAAGTGGTGGCCGAAGGCATTGAGACCATGGCTGATCAGGCTTTTCTGTGCCGGGCTGGCTGCGATATTGGTCAGGGCTACTTCTATGGCAGGCCAATGACACAGGCCGATCTGGCGATCTGGTGTGAGCACTGGCGCCAGCGCGATCGGATCGTGCGCCAGGGATGAGCTGGCCTGATTGCTGAACGAGGACCGTTACAACGCTCGCAAGTCGCGGTAGAGTAGCGCAAGATTCGTGCAGAGTCAGATCCGAGGGAACACCAATGTTGCAAATGCTGCGTTTTCATTGCACCCAGCTTCTGGGCCTCTTCCTGTTGCTTGTCCAGGCCAGCCTATTGGCAATGCCTGCCTACTCCGCTGATATGACGGTTGATGGCCTGCTGGAGAATCATGCCGGCAGTAAGCGTCCCGTGCTTATCTTCGGAGCCGATATCGACGACAAGGCGGTTGCGCAGATCGGTGCACTGTGGTCGAAGCGGCCAGAATTGGTCGAGCGGGACATGCTTATCGTGCGGGTGCAGCCCAGGCAGGTCGTCGTACAGCGCACGGGCAGGCATGGCGATGGAAGTAACAAGGACGTCCAGACCTACGAAGATCCAGCGCTCGCCAAGGCTTTCAGGGCGCGTTATAAAGTCGAAGATGATGACTTTACCGTTGTGCTGATTGGTAAGGATGGTACGGAAAAAGGGCGCTCCGATCAGGTTCTCAAGGCTGCTGACATCTTCGAACTCATCGACAGCATGTCCATGCGACAACAGGAAATAAGCCAGGAGGCTGGCTCAGCCAACGGCTCTTAACTGGCAGATGCCGCAGAAAGATCCAGAACCTGCCCGTCCTGAGCGATTCGCACATTCGCCGGCAGCGAAGGTCGATTCATCAGATACTCATCGAGTTCATGGCCTATATGGGTGAGGAACGCCTGCTCTGGCTGTATGGCGTCGATCAACCCGAGTGCGATAGTCAGGTCATTGTGATTTCGCGGGTCTGGTCTGGGCGGGTGGCTGCAATCCAGTATCATCACATCCGGCTGGTTCGCCATCAGGAAGCCTTTTGTGTCCGCGGGCAGTCCAAGGGTGTCGGTGAGATAGGCTAGTCGGCGACCATCACTGCCGTCAGTCCAGTTGTGAAACAGGTAGCCGAGCGTTGGTTTGGAGTGATTCAGGGGCAGCGCGGTCACCTCGAATGGACCCAGTCGACGAGCCTCGAAAGGTCGAAGCGGAGCCTGGAATTTGAGCACACCAGGGTGCTTGAAGAGATCGTCGCAGCCTTGAGGGTCATCGGGCCCGTGAACAGGAATTTCGCAGTTCTTTCCCCAGCGCAAGTGGAACAGGCCCATCACATGATCCATGTGATAGTGAGTCAGCATGATGGCGCTGATATCAGCAGGGGCGTACCGCTGGCACAAGTCGGGCTGGCCAGCATCGATCAACAGACGGTACGTATCGGTTTCCAACACGGCGCTACAAGCGCCTCTGCAGTAGCTGCTGTCGCGGCGGGCTCTTTCACACGCTGCGCAGACGCAGCCCCACACGGGCACAGTGCGTGCGTTGCCAGTACCGTTGAATCTGAACAGGCTGCTCATGATGTGCCCGGATTTGTTCGAGAATAGCTACTTATCAGGTCCAGCAACTGGAGCACTGCCGATTCAGTATCGTCATCATTGTTGATCCAGACAGCGTTCGCAGGAATATCTGACCGCATGGCGCCGGCCCGAGCCACGCGGCGGTCAATTTCCTCTGTCGACTCCCTGCCGCGCTCGGTGAGCCTCGTTTCGAGCTTTTCCGCGCTGACATCAATCACGACTGGCACCAGTCTCTCACCATATTGTCGTGCGGCTTCGTTCGCGTAGGCTCGCGAACCGTTCATCAGCACATGTGAGCCACTGGACAGCCAGTGATCTATCTCCTGACCAACGCCATACCAGTAACCATTGGCTTTCCAGCTCATGGCAAAGGCCCCGAGCGCCTTGCGGCGGAGAAACTCGCTCTGAGACAGAAAGATATGGTTTTCACCTTTCAATTCGGGCGGACGCGTGATGTATCGATGAGCAACGAGGCAGGGCAGTTGATCGAGTCGCGGTCTTGTCAGCCTCAGCAGGGTGTCCTTGCCTGAACCTGATGCGCCCATAACGTAGAACAGACGGGAAAGCGATACCGCTTGCTGCACTGTCGACCTCGCATTGCTCATGCGCCTGCTTCCTTGCTGCACCGCAGGTGAAGAAAGGCTACGGCTGTGTAATAGCTGTTCGTGAGGCATCAGAAAACCCGCGTACCTTTGCTCCATACCGAACGAATGAGCGGTTGTGACTGACGTTCGGTCACAAGCAAGAGATCGGCTCGCTTGCCCACGCTAATGCTGCCCCGGTCGCTCAGACCCACGCTTGCGGCAGGGGCTGCCGAGACCGTTGCAACGGCTCGACACAGATCGTAGTCATTGGACTGCATTCTCGCCAACAGGAAGGCCCCATCAAGCAGACTGGACGGATAATAGTCAGAAGAGAGTATGTCGAGCAGACCTTCGGTAGCAAGTGTGGCCGCCGCAATGTTGCCCGAGTGTGAGCCGCCGCGCACGATGTTCGGCGCGCCCATGAGCACCTTCAATCCAAGGTCATTTGAAGTCTGCGCGGCTTCGAGTGTCGTTGGAAACTCTGCTATACGCATACCGTAGTAGGCGGACTCGGCAACGTGCTCGATCGTTGCGTCATCGTGGCTCGCAAGCGGGATTTCGCGCTCGTGACAGATCTCGGCAATGGCCTTGCGGTAGCGGTCACTGTAGCGACGGCTCCACTCGATGCGTTCATCTATGAACTTCTCCATGTCGCTACCCTTGATACCATGCTTACCGCCGTAGTATTCCCGGTACTTGTCTACATTCACGAACTGTCTCTGCCCCGGGGAGTGGTCCATGATTGATACCAGTCTCAGGGCATCCTCGTTCATCAGGGTGGAAAACATATCCAGCGCTTCGGGATGACTGACTTCACAGCGAAGATGCAGAAAGTGTTCTGCACGTTGCATGCCTTGCTCACGGGCTTTCGCAAGCGCCTTAATCATGATGCTGAGGTTTTCCACTCGAGTACTGCCTGCGATGATGTCGCCTACTGAAATCGCATCGAACACCGTAGTGATGCCGGAGGCGACAATCTGCGCGTCATGGGTAACGACAGCAGAACTTGCCGGCCAGCTAACGCCTGGTCTGGGTGCGAAGTACTTTTCGAGATTGTCGGTGTGCAGTTCGACGAGGCCAGGCAGGAGCCAGGCGCCCTCGCAGTCAATCGCGCCTGGTGAGCTGACTGCACCACGGTCGACATTGGTTATCAAGCCATTGTTTACTTCGATACTGCCCGAGAAACACTCGGTTTCGGTCACAACCATTGCGTTTGTCAGCACAAATGCGTTGCGCGCGAGCAGGTCGGGTATGGCTTTTGGTGCTCCGTTTGCAGTTAGCACGGCATTCATACGAGTTTCTCCATTGACTGTAGCGGTGTCCTGTCGCGTACTGCTTGCTGTCCTTTGCTGCTTTCCTGCATCGGGATGAGACGGTCCGCGACACGCTCCCGCATCGCACGGTCATGGAAGATACCCACGATGGCCGCCCCACGATCGCGGGCTGCTTCGATGAGAGCCATGACAACTGCACAGTTGTCGGCATCAAGCGATGCGGTTGGCTCATCTAGCAGCAGCACTGGATAGTCAGCCATGAAGCCGCGCGCGATGTTGATGCGCTGCTGCTCACCGCCAGAGAAGGTCGAAGGTGCCAGCTGCCAGATACGCTCCGGAATATTGAGTTGCCGCAGAAGTGCCTCTGCACGGGGTTTTACAGTTTCTATGGGCAAGCCAATCAGACGCGCCGGCTCCATCACGACTTCGAGGGCGCTCACGCGCGGTATGACTCGGAGGAACTGGCTGACATAGCCAACGATCTGTCGACGCAACGCCAGAATTTCTCTTGGCGAGGCCTGAATGACGTCCAGCGTCTTACCGGCTGACGAAATCAAGATGCTGCCAGCGTCCGCCTTGTAATTCCCGTAGAGGGTTCGCAGCAGCGTGCTTTTGCCTGCCCCCGAGTGGCCGTCGAGCACGACGCATTCTCCAGCGCAGACCTCAAAGCTGATTTCATTGAGCACATCGATGACGACCCCACCCTGGTTGTGCAGGGTGAATGTCTTGGTCAGTTTATCAACCTGTACGCTTACTGGTCGTTCGCTCGGCATAGGGGCGCTCCGGTTATCGATTGGGGAGATATTCATGGCGTCAGCACCGATGACACGAGCAGCTGGCTGTAAGGATGCTGTGGATCATCGAGTATCTGATCGGTCAGGCCGTGCTCGACGAGTTCACCGTCTTTCATGACGAGCAGGCGGTGCGAAAGCAGCCTTGCAACAGCGAGATCATGTGTGACCAGCACCACCGCGAGCCCGAGTTCAGCGACCAGGTTGCGCAGCAGGTCCAGCAAACGGGCCTGAACCGAAACATCGAGACCACCGGTCGGTTCGTCCATGAACATCAGGCGAGGATGTGTGACAAGGTTTCGGGCGATCTGCAGGCGCTGTTGCATGCCGCCAGAAAATGACGTGGGCTTGTCGTTGACACGCGTTGCGTCAATCTCGACTTCACCAAGCCAGGCTTTGCTTGCGTCGTGCAACTTACCAAAGTGGCGTAGACCCGTTGCCATCAGACGTTCACCGATGTTGGCACCGGCGCTCACGTTCATGCGCAGACCGTCACTGGGGTGCTGATGTACGAGGCCCCAATCGCTGCGCTGCAATTCGCGACGGAATCTCTCGCATACTTCGTATACATTCACCGTGCTCAGGTCTTCTTTCCGGTAGATGATCGCGCCGGTCTGTGGCTCGAGCTGACCTGATAGACATTTCAGCAGTGTCGATTTGCCGGAGCCGGATTCGCCGACGATACCGAGCACCTCGCCCTGGTAGAGGGCGAAAGACACGTCGTCGATACCTCGGCCATTGGCATATCGCATGCTCAGCCCCGAGACTGTGAGTAAGGGCAGTTCGCTTGCGCTGAAGTGATCAGTCGGCATCATGTTGGGCTGGTTCATGCGCTGGTCTCCAGGGGCATGTTGCTGCGACAGTAATCGGTATCTGAGCAGACGAAAATTCGCTTGCCAGCATCGTCAACCACTACTTCGTCGAGGAAGGTTTCGTGGGAGCCGCAGAATTCACAATGCTGCGTCCAGGTTTGCACTTCGAACGGGTGATCTTCAAAGTCGAGACTGCGCACTTTGGTGTAGGGCGGCACAGCATAAATCCGTTTCTCCCGGCCCGCTCCGAACAGCTGAAGCGCTGGACTGTTGTCCAGCTTCGGGTTGTCGAACTTCGGGATCGGTGAAGGGTCCATGATATAGTGCCCGTTGACCCGAACCGGATAGGCGTAGGTCGTGGCGATATGACCGTGGTGAGCAATGTCTTCATAGAGCTTGATATGCATCACGCCGTACTCACGGAGCGCATGCATGGTGCGGGTCTCGCTTTCCCTCGGCTCGATGAAGCGCAGTGGCTCTGGAATGGGCACTTGAAACACGATGATCTGACCGGCCTTCAGTGGCGTTTCCGGAATGCGATGGCGGGTCTGGATAACGCTCGCGTCGGTGGTGCGCTCAGTGGTTTCGACGCCGGTAGTCCGAGCGAAGAACCGCCGGATGCTTACGGCGTTAGTTGTGTCGTCGGCGCCCTGGTCGATCACCTTGAGCACATCATTGATTCCAATGATCGCAGCGGTAACCTGAATGCCGCCCGTGCCCCAACCGTAGGGTAGAGGCATTTCGCGTCCGGCGAACGGCACCTGGTAGCCGGGAACTGCGACGGCTTTCAGCAGCGCACGGCGCAACATGCGTTTTGTCTGCTCATCGAGATAGGCGAAATTGTAGCCGGCGTCGCTATTGACGTGGGCAGAAGTGTGGCTCGTCATTGTTGTGGCTCCGTCAGTACAGCTTCTGGTCTACTGTGCCGTCCGCGATAAGTCTGTGCATCAGCTTCGGCCTGTACAGCCTGTGCCGCTTTGCGATCCTCATATTCAGCTCGCAACCGCCTTAGCAGCACCAGTTCAGACTGGAAGTCGACGTAGTGCGGTAGTTTTAGATGAGAGACGAATCCGGAAGCGTCGAGATTGTCACAGTGGGCCAGCACGAACTCTTCATCCTGCGCTGGTGACTCGGCTGTCTCGCCAAGCTCCCTGGCCCGCAGTGAGCGGTCAACCAGCGCCATCGCCATTGCCTTGCGCTCGCTTCGGCCGAATACGAGCCCATAGCCGCGGGTAAAGCGCGGCTTGCTGATGCCATCTCCGGCGAACTGGTTGATCATGTCGCACTCTGTTACTTCGATATCGCCGATGACCACCGGGAAGCCGAGCTCCTCCGGCACGATCTCGACAGCGACATCGCCACTCCTGATCTCTCCGGCAAAGGGATGGTTACGACCGTAGCCGCGCTGGGTGGAGTAGGCGAGTGCGAGCAGGAAGCCTTCATCGCCGCGGGCCAGCGCCTGCAGCCGAACGTCGCGTGGGGCAGGAAAACTCAAGGGATCCCTCGTGAGATCCCCGGGTACTTCAAGCTCATCGCTCACACCCTGCCTTGAAGAGGCCGCTTCAATCAGTCCCTCTCGATTCAGTAGTTCAAGGATTTTTGGACAAGGCTCGAGGACAGTATCCGCCAGTGACGCAGACGGGATGCCGGCGTCGATAGAGCTGGCCTCAGCTTCGGCATCCGCCAGCAGCGTGAAGTCGAGTAGTCTGTGGGTATAATCGTAGGTTGGCCCGAGCACCTGACCCCCCGGAAGATCCTTGAAGCTGGCGGAGATTCGGCGGCGGACACTCATGTCGCTGCTCTCTACCGGCTTCGTGCCGTAGAGCCTCGGCAGGGTGCTGCGGTAGGCCCTGAGCAGGAAGACGGCTTCTATCGTATCGCCGCTCGCCTGCTTCAAGGCCAATGCTGCCAGCTCAGGATCGTAGAGAGAGCCTTCCGTCATTACCCGATCGACTGCCAGGCCAAGCTGCGCGCGAATCTGATCCACCTGCAGCGGCGGGACACTGCGATCGCCACGACGCTTATCAGCCAGCCAGGTGTGAGCGGCATCGATGGCCTGTTCGCCACCTTTCACTGCGACGTACATGTTGTTTCCTTCGAAGCGCATTCATTGATTAAGGTGATCTGCGTGGTGCGGGGCAGGGCCATGAGCAGTTCGCCTGAGGTCAGAATCAAGTCAATTCCGCAGGGGAAGGCCTTGCGATTGAACTGGAGCTGCGCAACCCAATCGGGACTGATGTCTGCAATCGTGATCGTTCTTTCGGACTGTATTCCAGGCCCTGTCAGTCGAAGTCTTTGGCCCCTTGTCAGATCACTCACCTGTACAATCAGCGTACAAGAGCGGTCGGGATACTCATCCGACCCCTGCTTGAAGGTGGACAGCGGTGTGGAGAGATTAGAGCTGGCGATCGCGAAGTCCGCATCCTCCGCCTGCTCGGTATAGCGGCAGCCGGTATGAAAGCGCAGTGCGTCAAGAGCCTGTGGTGTTCTCACTGCGGGTTCGATCCATATATTCGTATCGAGGTCGGCCAGTGCCAGGCAGCTCTGCCAGGTGGCGCTGTTCAATCCTGCTGGTCCATCAAGTTTATCCAGCTGGAACAGACGGCCAGGTTCGGCCATGGCGCCGAGGATGTTGCGGAAGATCTGCTGAGCCTGCGTGGAGGCATCCTGTAAGCCACTCACCATCGTGTTCATTCGGACTCTCCCCTGACCATGGTCATGAAATTCACCTTGGTAGCGGCCGCCTTGCGCGAGGTCTGTTCACGCTCAGCCAGCCAGGCCTGTTCGAGTGGGGTAATCAGTGCTGACTCATGAGTGGATGCATCAAGCTGCAGTAGCAGGTCGAAGATGGCGGCGAGTTCTGCGTGGCGGCGATTTCGCCCCGCGACATACCCAAAGCCTCTTACCCCAGCTTCGTTCTCAACGGCGCAGCGTGTCATGGTCATTTCGCCAACATTGAAGGCATCACCTGTGCCGCCAATTCGGCCCCTGACAAGCGCCAGTCCGCATTCCGGCTTGCGGATAAAGCGAAACTCGGGTAACTGAGGGAGGCTGCTGTAATACTGTTCAAGCGCCTGCGTACTGGCTCGTGCCAGCACGCTGATCACGCGCTGTCTTTGCTGTGCGTCAGGACTACACTGACGCAGGGCGGAATCAATGCTCATGGTTTGGATCTCTCGGTGGTAAACGAACGGTCGACTCGGCAGGAGAAGGTTCAAGGCCAGGCTGCACGCGATACTCGAAGGCATCACAGCGGCTTCGGGCGACGCTGTACTCCAGCACCTCGCCTGAGCTGACACAGACATTATTGGAACGGACTTTCAGCAGCGGCATGTTGCGCGGGAATTGCAGTAGTACAGACTCACGCCGGCTTGGCATGACAGCTGAAATAAGGCCCTGACGCCGACTGAGACGGCGTCCGTATTTGGTGCCAATACAGGCATGCAGGGAACCACCATCGTAATGCCTGGCAATTTCGGGGAGAGCTGTGGCGTGCAGATAATGGCTGATCAGTGTGACTGGTCGACCATCTACACTGCGAAGCGTCTCGATCAGCTGCACCGGACTGCCGGGTGCGATCCACATCGCTCGAGCCAGTGTTGCATCGGCGGTTAGCAACTTGCGCTCGATCACCCGGGCTTCAGCGAGGTGGCCAGAAGCTTCGACGGATTCGGTAAACCGTGCCCTCGAAGCAATGTCGTATTCGACCGCCTGTTCAATGATCTGCGTGCCACGGCCATGCTGGCGCAGCAGCATACCTGCATCGATCAACTCGTCGACTGCTCGTCTCAGCGTGTGTCGGTTGATCGAGAAGCGCTGTGCGAGAACGGCCTCGGAAGGCAGGTAGTCCCCGCTGCGAAAGTTCTGCCTGATGTCCTGCTCGAGCGCACGGGCGACCTCCTGATAAATAGCCATCAGAAAGCCTCCACTTGTCTAGACAACGTGGGGCGATAAAACGGGCTCATATGAACCTCTTGCGTATTGCCTGTGAAGCCACGTCGAGCGCTGAAACGACCAGGATGATGATGATCATGATTGCGCAGGTCTGGGCAAACTGGAAGCTGCGGATGTTCTCCCAGAGCAGCACACCGATACCCCCGGCGCCGACCATGCCGACAACTGTGGCTGACCTGACATTGGATTCGAATCGGTATAGCGCGTACGAGATCCACAGCGGCATGATCTGCGGAATGACACCGTAGATGACTTCCTGCAAGGCGTTGGCTCCAGTCGCTCTAACGCCTTCCACAGGGCCGGGCTCGATGGCTTCGACAGCCTCGGCGAACAACTTGGCGAGTACGCCGGTGGTATGAATGAATAAGGCGAGTACCCCGGCGAAGGGTCCGAGGCCGACCGCTACCACGAACAGCATGGCGAAGACGATTTCGTTGATGGCCCTGAACGAATCCATCAATCGACGTAATGGCTGATGAATCCACCAGGGCGTAATATTTTCAGCACACAGGATGCCAAAGGGTACGGCGAGAATAACGGCAAGAAGAGTTCCCCAGAGCGCGATGTGCACTGTGGCGATCATCTCTTCGAGATACATGCGCCAGTTGGTGAAGTCTGGCGGGAAGAAGTCGGCAGCGAAGGTTGCCATGTTGCCACTATCCGTGATCAGGTCCATCGGGCGCATTTCTGCGCCATTCCAGGACCAGACCAGGACAGCCAGCAGCAGACCCCAGCCCAGCAGGCGGAACAAGCTGGGAGTCACTGGATCTTTGACGATCGGCGTAGGGGCTGTGACTGGTTGCATGCTCTTCTCCAACTACTGAACTGAAGCTTGCTGTTTTTCGATCATCGCCTGTCGCTTGCCGAGCTCGGTCAGCTGCTTGTCGATCGCAGCAATCTTCTCGGCTTTTTCAGCAGCCGCCATGCTCGCGTTCTGCTCAAGTTCCTGCTTCGATTTGAAAAGCTCCAGCTGACGGATCGGCAGCAGTTGATCATTGCTGGACTCAACGAACGGTGCCCATTGCAAGGCCGCCAGTACTGCCTTCTCTGCAGCGTCTTCGGTGCCATAGGTTAGGAAGAAGTTCTTGATCTTGACCTTCATGGCTTCTGGTAGTTCCTTGTTCCAGACGATGGGGTCGGCGGGAATAAGTGGGGACTTCCAAAGCACTTTCAGCTTGGCATGCTGTTCAGGATTGGTGATTTCGAGCCGACGCAGGTTTTCAGTATTGTTGGTGGCGACATCGAGTTGCCCATTGGCTACTGAAAGCAGGTTGACCTCATGACTGGCATTGACAGTGCGCTTGAAGGCTTTCTTCGGATCGACATTGTTCAAGGCGAACACGTAATAGCCTGGCACCAGATAGCCCGAGGTCGAGTTGGGGTCACCGTTTCCGAAGTTCAGGTCCTTGGCGTTGTCCAGCACGTCCTGCATGGTGTTGAGCTTCTCGTTGTCCTTGCGGGCAATGAGGAGCGACCAGTAGCCGGGATTGCCTTCGTTATCGACGGTCTGCGCGAAGATCTCGCCGTTGGCACGATCAACCGCTTCCATGGCTGACTTGTTACCGTACCAGGCAACATCGACCTTACCGAAACGCATGCCCTGGATGATGCCGGCGTAGTCCGAGGCGAAGAAGGCATTGACCTCGACACCCAGCTCTTCCTGCATGTCATCGAGAAATGGTGTCCAGACCGATTTGAGATTCTGTGACGACTCTGTAGAAATGATGCCGAAATTGATTTCCTTGACGTCTTTATCTGCTGCCAGTGCGCTGCTACTAGCGGCTACGGTCATTGTGGTGGCGAGTGAAAGTGTGCGAAGCCAATGTTTCATGTGTGTACTCCTGGACATGTGTTGAGCTGGTTTTCTTATGAATTGAAGTGGTCAGGCAATCGCCAGACCACCGGCAATTTTCAGTGGTGGTCGAGTGGGTAGTTCTGGTTCGTCGCTGAATGTCGTGGTGCCATAGATAGCGTTGAGGCGCGCGGGCGTCAGCATCGTGGAAGGCCCGTCGAACACGATCCGCCCATCCTTGAGCGCAATCGCACGAGGGCAGAATTTGCAGGCGTAGTCGACTTGATGCAGGGTCACGACCACCGTTTTGCCGTCGCGGTCATTGATGTCGGCCAGAATCTCCATCACCTTCCGGGATGACTCGGGGTCAAGCGATGCAATGGGTTCATCGGCGAGAATGAGTTCTGCCTGCTGGGTGAGGGCGCGGGCAATTGCCACACGCTGTTGCTGACCACCAGAAAGACGGGAGGCGCGCTGATTGACGAAAGCATCCATGCCGACCCGGCGTAGCGACTCCAGCGCCAGAGCCTGTTCCTCCTTGGTAAAAAAGCTGAGGCAGCCACGCCAGATGGCTATCCTGCCGAGAGCGCCGATCAGCACATTGCTCATGACACTCATGCGATTAACGAGGTTGTACTGCTGAAAGATGTAACCGATTTTCGAGCGGGTCTGACGAACGTCAGAGTCAAGCTTGCCGTTGACCTGCACCGGGGCACCGAGCACATCTATTCGGCCCTGTTCCCGATCACCCTGCGATAACCCAGCGAGGTGTCGAAGCAGCGTAGACTTGCCTGAACCTGATGGACCAATCAGCGCGACCATCTCCCCCGGGGCTATAGTCAGGCTGACATCATGAAGTGCTTTTCCACCCTTGCCGAAGGTCTTCGACAGATTGGTGACGCGTATGACTGATTCCATAAAGCCTCTCGATGCCGTGCGTCTGGTGGCGCAGCTGGCGTATTGATTCGAAGGGCTTCAGTATCGGGATGGGTTGTGACACTGCCATGTCGTCTAGATGACTCATTCATGACAGTTAAATGAACACTTGGCAGGCGCCGGAAGAGGCTGTACTTATAAGGCTTCGGCCAGGCCGTTGCCAGCGAGATAGCCACCGGTCCAGGCAGCCTGAAAATTGAATCCTCCAGTCAAAGCGTCGATGTCGATGACTTCACCCGCCAGGAACAGACCGGGAAAACGGCGCGCAGCGAAATTTCGAAAGTCGATTTCGGAGCGTGCGACGCCCCCAGCAGTTACGAACTCGTCCTTGTTCGTGCTTTTGCCGTTTATTCGCAGCACGCTGTTGGTGAGTATGTCGGCCAGACGGCGCGCTTCCTCGCGGCCAAGATCGGCCCAGCGTTGATCCTGATCAATGCCCGCGTGCTCCGCCAAACTCGCGAACAGGCGCGTAGGCAGTGAAAACGGGCTATGGCCGATTACCTTTTTCTTCGCCAGAGCGGGACGAGCGTCATTAATCCCCGCTAGGCATTCTGCAGCTGTGCAGTTGCCTAGCCAGTTGATGCGCAGCCCGAACTGATACTCACAGGCTGCAAGTGCGGTCGCGCCCCATGCAGAGAGACGTAGAATGGCTGGCCCGCTCACGCCACGATGAGTGATGAGCAAAGGGCCGCTGGCTTCAGTGTTCGACCGCGCGCCTGCTATTTCGATTTGGACATGAGCGTCCTGTACGCTGACGCCTGCAAGATCTCTCAAGCGAGTATCGCGCGTGTCGAATGCGAACAGGGATGGAACCGCTGGCACGATATCGAGACCCAGGGCCGCCAGCGAACGCCAGATGTGCGGACTGCTCCCGGAGCAGACGATCACCGCGTCGCCTTCGAATACTGATTGCCCTGCCGTGGACACGCGCCAGCGCGATGCCGAAGTTCCAGGCTCCTGATCGGTTGGCTCAATCGTGCCCACCCTCTGATTCAGCAGCTGTCTGACGCCGAGTCGATTCGCCGCAGCAAGCAAGGCATCTATGATAGTTTGAGATGAGTCCGAGACGGGGAACATCCGACCATCCTGCTCAGTCTTGAGCGCGACACCTTCTGCTTCGAACCAGGCGACGGTATTCATGGCGCCGAAATGATAGAAGGGGCCGAGTAACTCCTTTTCACCACGCGGGTAAAAGGTGACGAGGTCGCTCGCGTCGGGACAATCATGCGTGACATTGCAGCGTCCGCCGCCGGAGATTCGAACCTTGCCGAGCGGGGAAGAACTACCTTCGAGGATGGTGATGCGCGCCTCGCGCCCGGAGGCCTTGAAGGCGGTGGCGGCAGAGATTGCAGCGAAATAACCGGCTGCACCACCGCCTACGATCAGAATTTCTTTCATATGACTCAACGTATTTGGATTTAGTCAGTCAGACCATTGAGATAAGCATGAACATGCTGCACGCAGACGGAGCCTTCACCCACCCCGGACGCAACACGCTTCACAGAGCCGGCGCGTACATCGCCCACAGCAAATACGCCCTCTATGGAAGTTGTGAATGCTGAAGAAGGTTGTGCGCCCTTGACCATCGCGCCTGTCACGACGAAGCCCTCGCTGTCCAGCTGAAGACAGTCGCGGAGCCAGTCTGTGTTAGGCACAGCGCCGATCAGTACGAATACGTTCCGAATATCGTGTGTCTGTGCTGACTCGTCACGCGTCTGCCAGCTCACCTGTTTGAGAAACCGGTCACCTTCGAGGGCCGTCAGTTCGGTTGCAGTATGGACGCTTATGGATGAGGAGTCTTCTATGCGCTGTATCAAATAGTCCGACATGGTCTCGGTCAGTGTATCTTCACGGACCAGCATATGAACCTGTCTTGCATGTCTCGAAAGAAAGACGGCAGCCTGGCCTGCTGAATTGCCGCCACCCACGACCACCACGTTTTCTCCTGAGCACAGCTGAGCCTCCATTGCTGTAGCCGCGTAATGGATGCCCTGACCTTCGTACTGGCTGTAGTTCGGCAAATCCAGCCTTCTGTAGGTGGCCCCCGTCGCAATGACTACGGCTTTGGCGCTCACACTGCATTCATCGTCGATATGAATAATGAATGGGCGGGTAGAGCAGTCGAGACGACTGGCCGGTCGCGAAACGGCGAAACGGGCGCCAAACTTCTGCGCCTGAATCCAGGCTCGACCTGCCAGCGCCTGACCTGAGATGCCTACCGGGAAACCGAGGTAATTTTCGATCTTGGAGCTGGTGCCAGCCTGACCACCGGGCGCTTCGACTTCGATGACCAGCGTGCTAAGGCTCTCGGATGCCGCGTACACTGACGCCGAGAGACCGGCTGGGCCGGCGCCGACCACAATCACGTCGTAGACCTTGTTCTGCTCCAGGTTCTCGGTAAGGCCAAGCTGGTCCGCGAGTTCGGGATTGGTCGGCTGATAGAGCACGGCCTGACGGGGGCTTACGACTGCCGGCAGGCGTGACATGTCTACGTGGTGATTGCCTGCAAAATTTTCCGCCTCTGCAGAGCCGTCGGCTATCAGCAGATGGCTCGGGTAGCCATTTCGTTCGAGGAAACGACGGATTCTGAGGCTTTCGCCGTCGCCTGCTTCAGCGAAGATGGTCACACCAGCCTGCTCATGATTGAGGACGCCGGTACGGCGAAGGATAAGCGCGCGCATGATGATGTCGCTGATGTCCTGCTCCGCACTCATCATTCGGTAGAACTGGGGCCGGGTAATTCGCAGCACCTCTGTTGACTCTGCAGCACGGGCCCCAACCAGCACCATCCTGTCATTGAAGAGATCCAGCTCTCCACTGAATTGTCCTGCCTCGTGAACCGTGAGGACATGCGACACATTATCGGTATCAAGTTCGTAGATCTCGATACTGCCACTGAGTACAAGCAGGAAGTCGACCCCTCGGTCGCCACGTGAGAAGAGGACGTCGCCCTTGTCGTGCCTTTCGAGGCTGCCATAAGGCTTCAGACGTTCTATTGCCTCGTCATCGAGCCTGGCAAAGGTCTGCTGTTCTCGAGCATAGGGGTCACTCGGATCGGTCGCATCGTTGAGCGCCGGTCGCTCCGGCTCCGCTCGGCTTGCTGTGTCACGCGTCATCGCAGGTCCTCCAGTATTGCAGTAGTCGTATGTGCCGATGACTGGCAGACCGCCTGCGTGGTAGCATTCGCGCCCGAGATGGCGACGTATATGCCGCAAGCCAGTCCTCATTTTCACTCAATCTGACATGCGTACGATGCCGTTGAAACAAAGTCTTACTATCCTCCTGAATCGAAGTGTTGAACATCCCTATGTGACGACACTGGTGCTCTGCCTGCTCGGTGCACTGATCAAGATACTGCTGGTGAGTTATCCGCTCAGTAGCGACGGGGCGCTGTATCTGACTGTAGCGCGGGTCTTTTCGCAGGAGGGGCTCGAAGCGGCGCTTGCGCTGTACTACTATCCATTTCTTTCGATTCTCATTTCGCTCGTCAGCAGTGCTACTGGTCTGAGCCTGCTGCACGCGGGTCACGTGGTGTGCGTTGGCCTGGCTACGCTTACAAGCCTGAGTTTCGTCTATATCGTAAGACAGCACGACCGTGGATGGACCACCACCCTGGCAGCAGTGCTACTTATCGTTCTGCTCCCTCAGCTCAACGAGTTGAAAGAGCAGGTCTACCGGGATTGGGGGCTCTGGGCCTTTTCGCTTGCGGCCCTGGCCAGTCTGATTCACTTCGAACGCGGTGCGCCTCGGTGGTTCTTTTTGCTCTGGTTCGTTCTGCAGCTGCTCGCCAGCCTGTTCAAGCAGGAAGGATTCGTGCTGTTATTGGCGCCGTTCGTTCTTGCATTTACCGGGGGCAGCCGTACGCGGGTCTTTCGTTCGCCGCTGGTGCTGGGCTGTGGTATCGCGTTCAGTGTGCTGGTGGGTGTGCTGTATTATCTGAATCAGGACGATCTGCATTGGGCAATGCAGCACACTGATCGACTCAGCAGAATTCCAGCCACTATTTCGACGCAGTCCGCCATACTCGGTGAGACGGTTCTGAACGAATACTCCGACCGTCACGCGACCGGGCTCTATCTCTGGATGCTGGCTGTACTGTTGCTGCTTTCATTGATCAAGGCTTTCAAGACCGCGATCATTATTCCAGTGCTGTACCTGCTTACGAAAGCGTGGCGCGTCAGCGCGGTGGCGCCGGCACTGAAGGCTTACATTGCGCTGGCTGCCCTGCCAGTGGCCATGTTCTGCGTCGAATATCAGTTCGTCGCCGCCCGCTATATCATGCTTCTGGTGTTGCTGATTCTTGCTGCTGTATTGCCAGCACTCATCCAACAGCGTCACAAATTTCCGAAATCGGCCAGAGTGCTCGCCATCCTGCTGGGTCTCACGCTCACCGTTGAAAGTTTCTCGGTTTCTATTTTCGAAGATGATTATCTAAAATCTGCGCAGAGCTGGATAGAGCGTAATGTTCCTTCAGACAGCCACGTTTTCAGCAACTCCCGTTCCCTCACTTTTGTGATTGATCGTATGGAGAATCCGCTTGACGCGACTAGTGACAATCCGGCGGGCGCACTCGATCGTTACGATTATTACCTCCATGTCAGTAGTAAGAAAAAGCCAAGCGGGCCGGACTTTCCAGTTGGGGCTCCCTTGGCGAGTTTTACCTCTGAAAAGGGAAAGAGGGCGGAGATATTCAAATTGGGATCGGTCGATGAGAGAGTAGAATGAATATTCTGATGGTTAGTAATGGGTTTCCACCGAGCATTGGAGGTGTTCAAACTCATGTGGCAGAACTTTCACGAGCGCTTGTTCAGCTTGGGCACCACGTACATGTGATCACCCGTATCGAAGATCGAAGTTCTGCGACCGAAGAAGATTTTTTTGGCGTGCACGTCCACCGGATCAAGCTACCCTCAAGCCACTTACTCTATGACTGGATTATGCGCAGGACAGTCAGAGCACTGCATAGATCCATAAGTTTCGACGTTATTCATGTCCATGGTATGCGCCCGCTAAAGGCATGCTCTGACAATGGCCCGCCACTGGTCTTCACCAATCACACGTCCTCCTTTGTCCGTCGGTCTCATCAGGGTGGGCGGGTTAAGGAGAAGATGAGAAAGCAGCTTGCCTTAGCCGATTTGATATTTACTCCAAGCTCACTCCTTGCGGAGAAGACTAGAGAGGCCGGATTCGGTGGGACAATTGAGTACATCTGCAATGGGGTGGATATTGAACGCTATAGCCCCGGCCCTTCCTCAATGCGAAGCACCTACGGTATTCCGGACCAAGCGTTTGTTGCGATCTTTGCCGGTCGTCTGCAGCCCGTGAAAGGTCTTTTGGTTCTTGCACGTGCACTGCAGCAACTCCATGAGCCGGACCTGTTCGTCGTGGTTGCTGGAGACGGCAGTGAGAGGCAACCCTTTGAAGAAGCCAGGGCCAGTTTTGCGTTTCCCGATAATGTAATCATGCTCGGGGCGGTGCCGAATGAGAAGATGGTGGACTTGTACAGGGGAAGCGACGTTTTACTGCTCCCATCATTGATGGAGGCAACGAGTATTTCAGGGCTGGAAGCAATGGCCTGTGGGCTCCCTATCATTGGATCCAGGGTGGGGGGCATACCTGCCATAGTGGACGAGGAACAAAGTGGACTTCTGGTACAGCCCGGCAACGAAGAGGCGCTCGCTTTGGCTATCAAGACACTGAAAACCGATCGTAAGCTTTGTGCGGAACTGGGGCAGAACAGCCGCACAAAGGTAGTGACAGATTTTTCCTGGGAGACCATAGCCGCCCAAATCGTGAAAGCCTATAAGCAATGTCTAAGTTCGAGAGACTAAAGCCGCTTGAGCAACTCAGTCTTCTTCGTCGCGTACTCGTCTTCGCTGATGTAGCCCTTATCTTTCAGGCCCGCCAACTTTTCGATGGCGGCGAACACATCGCTTTCGGCCAGGCTGGATGAATCCGACTGCTGCGGAAGTGGCTGTGACTGATTCACATTCTGCTGTGGCGCTTGGTCGAACTGGTTGGTCTGGTTCGATGAACTGTTCTGATTGGCGCTCTGGTTCGAGTCCTGGTTCTGATCGACACCGTCAGCAGAAATGATTGGCAGCTGGTTGGCATTCACCAGGCCGTACTGACTGGTAAACGTCAGCGAGGTATCGCCGCCCTGTTGCTGTGAAACACCGCCGATCTGATGATCCAGCGTGTCATACACGGTCACTTGCCCATTTCGCTCGACCGCAAGACGATGCGTCGCAGGAAAAACGGCGTAGCGAATATTGTTCTGCCCGCCGGTAGACGACGCCGCGCCAAGGCCGTCCGGCCACCAGTTGTTGAAACTGTTGTTGCCGCCGAACATGCCGCCCTGGGCGAAGTTGCCCTGCTGCTGGGAGTTGCCTTGGCTCTGATACCCGCCGCCCTGACCCTGCTGCTGAAAGCCACCACCGCTACTTTGCTGCTGACCGTAGCCACCATTGTTCTGCTGCTGACCGGAATTGCTGTAGCTCGGCTTTTTTACCGGCACGAACAATTGTTCCTGCTGCTGGAGCAGTCGTGACAGCTCGCCGCAGACGTTGTCTACCGAGGCCTTGAGACCATAATTGAACATGTCGCCAACCATGGTCATCCCCCCCTGCATCCACTGCCCGCCACCGCCGAACTCGGGACAGTTGAACTGCGCCATGCTGCCATTGCCATTCATGACGGCATAGAGCATGCACATGATGGCATCGGTAGACACGCCGTAGCGGGAAGCCATATCGTTGATGGTGCGTTGGCCATATTCGGTGAGGGTTTGCATTTCAAATTCTCCATGGATTGCAGTGGTCTGTTTCGGCAGAATGTCAGTTGAAGACGCCGTTTCAGAGTGACTACGGGATAAACTGAAATGGGACGAGCTGTTTACTGAAAAGGGCAGACTGTTCGGTCAGTCTATCAGATCCCGCCGGCGAACATTCTTTATTCTGGATTAAGGATACGAATAGATTGACGAGTCCCGAAGGCAAGCGCCTCAACAAATTCATCAGCGAGTCTGGCTATTGCTCCAGACGAGAGGCAGACAAGCTTATCGAGCAGAACCGTGTGCTACTCAATGGTCGGATTCCGGAGCTCGGCACGCGTGTGATGGATGGTGATCACGTGCAGGTTGATGGTCGTCGCATTGGCGCCATTGATGCGAGTCATGAAGATCGGGTCTATATTGCTTATAACAAGCCCGTCGGCATCACCTGCACGACGGAGCGTCATGTTCGAGGTAACATCATCGACGCGATCGGTCATAAAGAGCGAATTTTCCCGATCGGCCGGCTCGACAAGCCTTCCGAAGGGCTCATTTTTCTCACCAGCGACGGCGATATCGTCAACAAGATCCTGCGGGCGGAAAACGCACACGACAAGGAATATCTGGTGACGGTCGACCGTCCACTTACGCCCCAGTTTGCAACGCAGATGGCGAAGGGTGTTCCAATTCTCGACACCGTAACCCGCCCCTGTACCGTCGAGCTGCTGGGTCGTCATGAATTCCGTATCATCCTCACCCAGGGCCTCAACCGACAGATTCGCCGCATGTGTGAGTATCTCGGCTATGAGGTGACTCGCTTGCGCCGGACCCGAATCATGATGGTCGGTATTGGTAAGCTGAGACCGGGTCAGTGGCGTGATCTCACCCGGGACGAGCTGGCTCAGATCCGAAAGGCCGTAGCTGGATCCACCAAGGTAGCGAAAACGAACAACAGAGCCGCTTCGTCGCCATGAGCATCCGGGTCAAGACCGGGCTTACGCTCACCTTCGGCGCGATAGCACTCGTGCTGACGCTGGCGTTGAGCCTCTTGCTTGGTTATAGCGCCGGCAAGCGTGTGGTGCAGGAGCGCGGGGTGGCCATGGCAGACCTTGCGAAACAGGTGGCCCGGCGCCTCAACAATGGTCTCGAATCCCATCTTAATGATCTCAGTGTGGTGGCTTCGGTCTCGACTTCAACAGGATTGTTCCTGCAGCGTGCGGGCGCGACGCGCCTTTGGCTGAACGAGTTGCAAAAAGTTTACCCGAGTTATGTCTGGATCGGTTTTGTCGATACCTCCGGCCAGGTCGTGGTCAGTACCAGGCAACTTCTCGAAGGCGCCGACGTCTCAGATCGGCCCTGGTTTCAGGCAGGGCAGAGAGAAGTGTACTTCGGCGATGTCCATGCCGCAGTGTTGCTTGAGGCGCTCTTGCCGCCTCGCAACGAACCCCGAAGGTTCCTGGACATCGCGCTGCCGGTGAAACTGCCTACCGGCCAGAATGCAGTCCTTGCCGCCTATCTCGATTGGGGCTGGGCAAAGGCCCTGGCAGAATCGGTAGTGTCCGCGGTATCCATTCATGGACCCGTCGAGGCGGTAATCGTCGACAGCAGGGGCCAGGTTCTGCTTGGTCCGCCCGGCCTGGAAGACACAGTCGTTGATGACCTCGTAGAGCTTGCTAGCGAGAGTGGCAGTAATTACGTTCTCCATCGCTGGCCCGACAATGAGGCTTACCTGACCGGCTATACCGATACCGGCGGCCTATCTGCATTGGACAGCCTCGGCTGGCAGGTAATAGTTCGACAGAACAACGACTTTGCCATGAAGTCGGTCGACGAGCTGCAATCGCGGGTGCTCCTGATAGGCTTGACGCTCGCGCTACTATTCATGCTATTGATAGGCTGGGTCGCCGGCTGGATCACCAAGCCACTGGAAGTGCTGACTGATATCGCAGAGCGGCTGCGAAGAGGTGATCGGCGCATCAGCTTTCCTGAACGTGTGTATTATCAGGAGGGACAACACCTCGTCTCGTCTCTTGAGTCATTGTTCAAGGAATTGCTCGAGCATGATGCAGAGCTTGAAGCAGCCAATCAGCACCTCGAAGCAAGAGTGAACGAGCGCACAGCAAACCTGCAGCAGGCTCTCGATGCACTCGAAGCAAGTGATTTCCGCCTGCGTACCATCACAGACAATCTGCCAGTACTGATTGCCTACGCCGATGCCGAAGAACGATACCAGTTCAACAACGCGACCTTCAGTGACTGGTTTGGCGTGGATGCCGATGAATTGAAGGGGCGGACCATCAAGTCTTTCATTGGTCCTGAAAACTACGAGAATTCAAAGTCCTATATACAGCGAGTGCTGGCAGGGGAACGTGTTACTTACGAGCGGCAGCATACCCAGCCGGACGGTAGCGAACGCTACATTGGCGTCACCTACGTACCAAATATCGCCGACGGAGCGGCGGGTCAGAAAACTGCTGGCAATGCCGCTGGCGTGCTTGGATTTTACATCCTGGTGCAGGACATCAGTCTGGCAAAGCAGGTGGAAAAGTCACTACAGTTCCAGGCCACGCATGACGGTCTGACCGGCGCACTCAACAGACGTGGGATGGAGGAGTTGCTTGATACCGCTCTGGCCCGCAGCAGTCGGAACAGACGAGCACTGGCCGCGGCATTCATCGATCTGGATCGCTTCAAGCAGATCAATGATACCTACGGGCATAACGCCGGAGATCAGCTCCTCAAGACAGTGGTCGAACGACTGCAGCACGTTATAAGAAAAACAGATAGCGTCGCGCGCCTCGCGGGTGATGAATTCGTGGTCGTGCTGGAAGGCCTTTCGGAGACCGACGATGACTACGAAGGGCTCGCCAGGAAAATGTCTGATGCTATTGGTGCACCGGTCGAGCTTGAGAATGGGGACTCGATTTCTGTGACCGCCAGCATCGGAATGGCTATCACGTACGACGCCGAGCTCAGCCCGGAAGAACTCATCAAACGGGCGGACCTGGCCATGTATGAAGCCAAGCGCACTGGTCGCAATGGCTTCCATATTGAATGTCAGTAGACCCGCCTAGGCCTTCGAGTCAGTGCCTTCCATCTTTGCGCTGCCATCGATGCTCCGCTGCAATTCAACCAGCTGTGCCTGTATCTGGGTCAGCTGCAGCGCCATATTATCGCGCTCATCCTTCGCCTCTCCCAAGGCCTGCTTGTTGGTTTCGGCCGTCATTACCTCCAGTATCGCGCCAACCATCATGTTGAGAAATATAAAAGCGGTCAGGAAAATGAAGGTGAGATAATAGATCCAGCTCAGCGGGTGATGCACCATCGTCTCATACATGACATCTGTCCAGTCCTCGAAGGTGGCTATCCGGAACAGTGTCAGCATCGAAATAGACAAGTCGCCCCAGAGCTCAGGATTGATCTTTTCGAACATCAGCGAGCCGACTGCGCCATAGATGTAGAAGATGATGAACATGAGCAGGGCTATGTAGCCCATTCGAGGTATCGCCTTGAGCAGGGCCGTGATCAGGTATCTCAGTTCGGGCACGACTGATACCAGGCGAAGCACTCTGAAAACCCGTAGCAAGCGCCCGATAAGTACCGACCCGGCTTGCTCCAGAGGAATCAGGCTGCCTATCACGATGATGGTATCAAACAGGTTCCAGGGGTCACGAAAAAAGCGCTTCTTGTCCGGATGAACAGTGAGGCGTAGCAGAATTTCGATCAGGAAGAATATCGTGATCCCCCAGTCCAGGACCGTAATCGCCTGCTCCATGAATGGTGGGATCGAATAAGTCTTCGCGCCTATCGTCAGCGCGGAGATAACGATGATTGTAATGACGGAGATCTGGAAATACCGGCTAGACTCGATGGCAGAAAGCCATCTGACAAGCGGCGAGTTATTGGCTGTGTTCGGCATGTTTATCGGCGTCTCGATGCTTGGGAGCGGCCGATTCTAGGCTGGGACCAGCAAATGGCAAGCATAAAAAAGCCCGGACTGGCCGGGCTTCTCGATCTGGAGTAATTACATCGCCTTGAGCGAGAACTTCTGATTGCTTCCACCAGTGGCGCTGTACTGCTGAACCGCGGCACGGTTGTCAGAGTTGTTGCCACGGATGTCCAGATATTTACCGCTGCGTCTGTTGATCACATTCACATGGCTACCTGTGGTCTGGAACCTCCACAGATGGCTGTGGTTACTGGTGTCACAGGTCGCCTGGACCAGACGGGCACGATCGGATGTGCTGTTGCTCTCGATCGACAGACACTTGCCGGAGTGTTTTGCTTTCAGCGTCATGTAGTCACCAACGGCTGTCGCTGTGTATTGCTGGTTGAGACCGCCGTGACAGGTCCACTGAGCCAGGGTGCCGCCATCAACTTTGCTATTGCCGCTCACATCCAGACACTTGCCGCTATGCGCTGCAACGAAGCTGTAAGTCTTGCCGGCAGCTGGTGTCGGGTTTGTCGTGACAGGCGCCGGGCTAGTAGACACGGGCGCTGAACTGACAGTCGGTTTGAACGCAGCAATTTCAGCTTTGACGTTGTTGATGGCCAGGGCAGAGTCTGCTTCGCCTGGCTTGCCTGCTGGAATGCCGCAAGGCTGACCGTTGCAAGAGACGTTCGGGTTGGAAAACTTGCCCATTCGCGAGGTCGAGTACACATGGGCGTAGGCCATGATGGTGCTGAACGAGTAGTCCACACCATGACCCAGACCATAGGCGTAACGATAACCGCCAGTATTGCCCTGCTTGCGGGAGTGGTTGAGACCCATGTTGTGACCGAGCTCGTGAGCCATGGTCATTGGCCCGCACTGTGGACCAACGATGCTATAAGCATAGGCTGCGAGTACAGAAATATAACCGATACCACAGCTGGCTTTCGGGCTCATCATGACGACGAAGTCTGCGCCGAGCTTGTCGCGCTCAGTACGCATGTCGGCGTTCGCCTGAAGGCTGCGCAGCATGGTTGACATGTCTGAGGATGCTTCTTCGTGGAGAACGGTACCTACAAGGCGGAGCTGGACATCGATCTGGGAATTCGCATAGTAACCATTGATCTGGTTGACCCAGCTCTGCATGGCAACCGCTGGCTCACCGCCAAGCTTGGTTTTCGCTGCACTGTCATAGGCAACGAGTACATCGACGGTCGCGGCGCTCGCGACTGCTGACATGAGCAGGCCGCTCGCGCAGGCTGCGGAAAAAATCGTTTTCTTGAAGCTCTTCTGGGGGCTCTGGCTTCGTGTTTTGGCTACGGCGTGAAACATTTTTCTCTAACTCCAATCTACTGCAAAGGTTAGGCTGACCGGCGAAAGGACAGCATCTTAGAAATCAGGAATTCGTGTTCTCGGGAGGTAGTATTCCGTCTTCTTCTTCTGTGTTCTTGAACAGGGTGCCGGTGGGGACTATCCAACCAGCTTCCGCTCTGGACTCCACCATATAGACGCCGTTTGGTGTGGTGATGCCGCCAACGGTAATGGCTTCACCCTGCGTAATAGACACCTGGTTTTCTTCTTCGAAGTCAGTGATCCGGCCGTGCCAGGTCACTGCGCCGGACGTGCCGACTTCGACCCGCTCGACTTCCATCTGCATCATGCCGCCTTCGAATGCCACCGGCAGTTCGATAACGTCACCTGCCACAAGTGATTCGATCTTCATGCGATCGACGCTGAGAAATTCGCGACCGTCGTGCTGCTCTTCAAGCGTCAGGTCCAGCGCCTCAACAGCGCTGTCGTTAACGGCCCAGGGTGCGGGCGTCGCCAGTGCGGCCAACACGGCTTCTGCATCGAAGGGCTTGCCATCTCTGCGCGCCTGCATCTCGATCATGCGAGTCTCGAGATCCGGATAGCTGGCATTAGTGTTGATCTCTTCGTATCGGGCTTCCTGCTGCGCAGTAACCGTGAAACCGAAGTCGCTATTCTCGTCAATCAGGTGCTCGGCCGCGAAAGCGTCTTCTACGGAGGCGATTGCCACTGGGGAGTCGACCGCAGGAAGGTCCTCAGCTGTCGCTGATACGGCTACTGGAGCCTCCACCAGCACCGGCGTTGCCCACGCGTTGCTATATGCATTGCTGAGCTCAGCCTGCGGCGCGGTGGCGACTGCTCCAGTGGCAGAGTCGATTTGATCAAGCATGTCGTTGCTGGCAATCGTGATAGCTACAGCAATAGCCGTCAGGGAGGCAGTGGACGCCATCCAGAAAAGTGGCTTGCGTAGCAACTGCTCAGTGCCTTTGGCTTTAACTCGTTTCGGCTTGCTTGATCGATTCATTTTGACTGAATTCCCGTCTGGCTGAATTTCATACATCGGCAGAACATGATCGAATAGTAGACTGCTTCTGCGACGGAAAAGCGGCGGGAATCCGCGGAAATTCGAAAGTAAACATTTCCACGCTTGATGAAATGGAAAAGCAACAGATTGTTACAGGTTTCGAGTCAAGAAAATGGCAGATTGAAGGGGTGCGTACTAATGCGTAGAGCTGCGTCAAAAAACTAACGTTCGATATGCGGTATTTTTAGTATCAAATAGAGGTTTTTTGCGTCCACTGATAATTTTGGTAACTACGAATGAGCTTTTTCGCTATGCAGTAGCGCCTGTTTACGCGCCAGCCCCCACCGATAGCCGCCAAGCTGCCCGTCACCACGCAATACTCGATGACAGGGGACCAGTACCGCTATCTTGTTCGCTGCGCAGGCAGTGGCAGCAGCTCGCACCGCGCTCGGTCTGTCGATACCTGCCGCCAGCGCTGTGTAGCTTATGGTCTCGCCGCAGGGAATGGTCAGCAGGAAGCGCCATACAGACACCTGGAAGGCGGTGCCACGAAGATCCAGTGGCAGGTCAGGTCTCGGGCCCCAGCCGCGGAGATGGGCTTCGAGCGCCAGCGTCCAGGCCTCGAGTGCAGGCTTGGCTCGTTGGGGGCTTGGTAGCAGCTCGGCATTGGGAAAGCTGGCTTCCAGCTGCTGATAAAGCGCCTCTTCCGTATCGCCGAACTCCACCAGGCACAGGCCTTGTGAGGATGCGGCCATGATCATGAGACCAAGGCTGGTCTGTCGAATCGCGAAATGGATGTGCTCGCCACGGCCACCTGAACGGAAGGTCGATGGCATCATACCGAGACTGCGCTTTGCGTGGAGGTGAGCCCGGCTTGGTGAGCCATAGCCAGCCCCATGTCCGGCAGCAGTGACAGAGCTACCTTCTCGCAAGGCTGTCTTGAAGCGCTCTGCTCTGAAGGCCTGCTGGAATGCCAACGGTGAAGAGCCGAATTCAGTTTTGAATGCTCTTTGAAACCGTGCAGGCGAGAGCTCGGCCAGGGAGGCAAGCGTCTTGAGGTCGAGTACTTCATCGGCTTCAGCCTGAATGAAACGTGCGATAGTGTGCAGGCGACTGCTCAGCGCAGGCGCATCTGCTCGGCACCTTCGGCAGGCTCGGAAGCCAGCGGCTGAAGCCGCCGCAGCGTCTGTAAAGAAACGGAGGTTCTCTGGGCGTGCAGGTCTCGATGGACATGATGGGTGGCAGTAGATGCCAGTGGTGATGACGCCATAGACGAACCTGCCATCCATGCGTGCATCTCTCGTCGCCACCGCCGACAACATCGCGCGCTCGTCGGGTGCTTTTTCCATCGTGGCCATCATCAGACTCCTTACTCTGCTGCTTCGATACCATCATGGTTCATGATAGCGCCTGGACTCTGGCTGAGCATTCCGTTTCGTGCCGCGAATTTTTGCCGCGGCAAGCGAGTGTCGTGTATCGTCTCGGCTCAGGTAAACGATCAGGAACAGTATCCAATGACCCAGCCAAACACTCGCGAAATAGTCTATCGCGAGATGAGTATTGCAGACTATGAGCAGGTCATCGCACTCTGGAGCGGCGCTCAAGGCTTGCGCCTGCGTCAGGCGGACTCGCGTGAGGGCATAGCGCGATATCTTCAGCGAAATCCGGGCTTGAGCTTTGTCGCCGAGCAGCAGCTGGACGGTGGTGAGATCGTCGGCACAGTTATGGCTGGGCATGACGGCAAGCGTGGCTATCTGCAGCATCTCACGGTGGGAGAGGGCCATCGGGGTGCCGGCATTGGTACCGAGCTGACCAGGCGCTGTCTTGAAGCGCTGAAGCAGGAAGGCATACTGAAGACGCATCTCTTCGTGCTCGATGACAACGCTGCGGCCCGACGATACTGGCAGAATCGAGGTTGGCAGAAGCGCGATGACTTCTCTGTTTACTCGTTCATCAACGCTACGGAGCATGACGTTTGAGGCTCAGGCACGGTCTGCGACGCGCCGCCCGCTGGTTAGCGTGGATCGGTCTAGGCGGCCTGCTATTCGTATTGCTGATCATCGGGATCTTCCGAGTCGTGGATCCGCCGAGCTCTGCCGTAATGTTTGCAGATAGCCTTGCCAACGAGCAGCGACGAATTCAGTACGAGTGGGTCGATATGGAGCAGATATCGCCATGGATGCCACTTGCTGTGATCGCCAGTGAAGATCAGCGCTTCCTGTCCCATTGGGGTATCGATCCAGGCGCCATTGCCACGGCAGTGGAGGACTACCGACGCGGCCGTTCGCTCCGGGGCGCCAGTACGATAACCCAGCAGACTGCAAAGAACCTTTTTCTTTGGAACGGTCGCCAGACTATTCGCAAAGTGCTGGAAGCGCCTCTGGCGGTGAGTCTCGAGATAGTCTGGTCCAAGCGTCGCATCATGGAGGTATATTTGAATGTGGCGGAGTTCGGCCTTGAGGGTGGACAGGCGATCTACGGTGTAGAAGCGGCCAGTCAGCATTTTTTTGGCATCAGTGCCCGTAATTTAACGGCTGGCCAGGCTGCGCGATTGGCCGCGGTGCTACCCAGTCCGAAACGTTTCAGCGTGGCTCGCCCAAGCCCTTATGTGCAGAGCCGCGTTGGCTGGATTCAGGAACAGATGGATCAGCTCGGCGGTTTAAGGCACGTTGCGACCCTGCGCTAATAATGCGCTTAAGCCCGGCCTAGCCGCTCAACACATTCCATAGCCCAATCGCACTGACCAGCAGCAGCACGGAACCGAGCCAGCGGAAGAAGACCTTCGTCTCGGCCCTGATCATGTGCTGGTGAAACCGAAGCCCGATCACATGGCCAACACCGGCGCAGGGGAGTAGCCACATATGGTGAATCAGCTGCATGTCGACCCCGGCCCAAATGAATGCGGCGATCTTGATCGACACGAGTATGATCCACAGCGCATATAGCGTATCGCGTAATTGGGCTTTATCGAGGTGCTGGGCGACTACCGCAACGATGAGTGGTGCGCCGATCAGAGAGGTTCCACTGATGTAGCCACCGAGCATCAGAAATAGCGTGTCGAGCACTGGACTATTACTTTTGAACGGCCGATCGAGGATGTAACTGATCGCGTAGGCAGTCACGATGCAGAAAATGATGATACTCATGATCTGCGGCGGCAAGGTGATGAGTCCAAGCACGCCGATGATCTTCGGCACGATCATGATCCCCAGGATCTTCCAGAGGTAGGGCCAGTCGACTGTAGCAGCAGGTGGGCTGTCGCGCTGAGCCGCCAGGGCAGCATCGACGCCTGACGAACCGGTTAGGCCAGCAGCCACTGCAGGTTGTCGGCGATTGTTGAGCACTATGGTCAGCGAGGCGAATACCAATAGGTGCACAGCGATCAATGGCAGAAATACCAGCGGGTCATTGACGATGAGCAGGAGAAACGGCAGCGACAGCACTGCGCCGCCGAAGCCAAGGCCAGAACGAACAAAACCGCTCCAGATAAATACGAGTCCAATGAGAAGGTACTGATAAACGTGCAAATCATGCATGGCGGCAAGCAGCGCTCAGTTAAAATGAGCTGTCGATTGTAGCTGCGATGTGAGCGCCGAGGTAGGCAGTCGGTGCAATCAACCTTTTAGCTTGAAGCTGCTAACCACCTGATTCATCTCACTTACCATGCCCTTGAGACCAGCGCTGGTGGCCGATGTCGCTTCCGCAGCCTGCGTGAGGCGGCTGGACAGTTGACTGATGCTCGTGATGCTCTGATCGATGCTTTCTGCAGCCAGCATCTGTTCCCGAGTGGCTTCACTGATATGCTGATTGGTCACACTGATCGCTCCGACAGCTTGCAGGATAGTGGTTATGGCATTGGTCGAGGTGTCGGCCTGTTGCAGTGTTACTTCGGCTTTTTGCCGACCGCGCTCGATACTGCTAACAACGAGTTCCGTGCCCGAATGCAACTCACCGATCATCTGCTGAATTTGTGCCGTGCTGTCCTGAGTGCGTTTGGCGAGGTTTCTTACTTCATCTGCGACTACAGCGAAGCCGCGTCCCTGCTCACCAGCTCTGGCAGCTTCGATAGCTGCGTTGAGCGCCAGCAGGTTGGTCTGCTCAGCAATACCTCTGATTACCTCCAGGACCGAGCCGATCTGATCAGTACTCCTGACCAGAGCCCTGATGTCTTCAGCAGTTTCCTGAATCTGTGAGGCCAGAAGTGACATGGCGTGCGTAGTGCTGCCGATACTGTTGCGTCCGGCTTCACAGGCTGCAACCGCCGCCTCGACCTGTGCGACCGCTGCACTGGTGCTGTCGTTGATGCCTTTGACGGTCACAGCCATTTCGTTGCTCGCCGTGGCCACTTGATCTGCTTCAGACATCATGTCTGTTGCCGTGCTGCAGGTGGCCTTGCTGACGGTCGCGCTCTCGTCTGCCATTCGCTGCAATGCAGAGCCGGTACTCGCCACTTGAAGCAGACTTTGCTGAAACTTCTCGAACATTCGATTCAACGCACGGGCGATATCACCAATCTCATCCTGTCGGTCATAACGAATTCTTCGGCCGAGATCAGACTGACGTTCGATGTCGCCGATGACCTTGGTAAGCCGACTGACTGGGCGGGTGATGGAAAATGCCAGACCTCCGCCGACAATAATCGTGATACAGGCGGCTACGGCAAGAATCACGAGCACTGAAGTGGAGAGATCTGCTGCTCTGGAAATCAGAGATCTTCGGGCCTCTGAGACGCGCCCAGCAGAAACCCCCATCCGCTCTCCTGTGGCAACGACACCATCACTGGCTGCCTTGACCCCCTCGGCCGCCGACGCCAGTAAGCCTTCGAACATGCTGTTCATCGCAAGACTGTGGCCCTGGGCCTGACCAACCTGTGCACGAATGGCGAAGGGCTCTGCATCAGCCTGGACAAGTTCGAAGGCCGTCGTCATGGGTTGGTTGAATCTATCGATGTAGTACTCGAGCACTTCTGCTGACTCAGCAGTCTCCTCACTGTTCTGCGAAATTTCGTCGAGTTTGGCGCGCAACGCCAGTTCAGCCTTTTTAGCCTCGGTAATGGCGTTTGGCTCGCCGGTGATCACGGAGTCGAATCGCCAGTAGATGAGAATGTTGTACTGGTTATACGCTTCCAGCACCAGGGACTGCAGTTTCATCACAGCCTGCTGCCTGTCGAGTAGACCAGACTGTTCCTGGAGGGTGAGGTTCTGGTTATCGACCGCCTCTCCGACCTTGTCAGCCGTGCCATGCATCTTGTCCACCTCGGACCCGACAAACACGAAGCTGACGATGAGCACAAGGACGAAGAGCGCGCTCATCAGCAGTGCGCGCTGCAGTATGCCGAAGCGGGTGAAAAAGCTTGATGTCGGGGAATCTGGGGTCATTTGAAGTCTCCAGGCCCGAGCAATGGTGCCACGAGAACGTCCGAAGCAAAGTCAGGTATGGGCCAGTACTTAAGTAAAGACCCTGGATGAAGACTTTTCCATCTTATCCGCGGACCCGGGGCTCAGTAATCCTTCCTGAACGAGAACTCTTCCAGCTCTTTTTTCAGTGCGCGGTGATACATCGGGATACTGATCCACGAGTACAGCACCAGTGCCACCCAGCCGAGCGAAAGCACCAGCGAAGTAGTCGGGTAACCAAGATCGAGGATGGCCCTGGCAAGGAGGTTGAAGAAGAGAAAGGCCATGATGATGACGAACGCGCCTTTGGTATTGCCAAGCGCAGCGATCTTCGAGTTCAGGCGCCACCAGAGACCGAGGAAGGGATTGCGCCGCATCTTGACGTGGCTGAACAGGCGGAGCGCTTCTTTCGATGAAGGGTTATTGCTGATGACGAACTTGGCGTGGTACTCGGCGTCGTCACTGTTGCCCAGCGCTAGCTGTATCTTGCCCATCAGTAGGTTGGCATCGGCGTCGCCGGCGTCTGCACGCAGGGCTTCCCTGGCATGCTGCAAGGCCAGGTCGAACTTGCCGCCGGCAAGATAGAATTCGCCCAAAGCGACTTCGAGCCGCCGCGAGTCAGGCTCGAGGTTCGCGGCCTGCTTCAGGCACGCTTCTGCTGCCGGGCGGTCATCCAGGTGCAGATAGATTTCGCTTAGCATAAACAGTGGTTCGGCATTCTGAGGCTCCAGCGACTGTGCTTGCTCACAGAACTGGATTGCTTTCCTGGGGCGGTTCTTGAGGGTGCACAGACGAGCATAGCTGAGGTAGAACCAGGCTGTATTCGGGTCCAGGCTAAGCGCTATTTTCAGTTCATGCTCACCGGCGTGGAGGCGGCCTTGTGCAATGAGGTTCGAAGCCAGCAAGGCGTGCGGCAGGGCACTCTGGGGATCATCCGCCAGCACCTGTTTCAGGAGGTCGATGGCCTGGGCATGCTGGCCGAGGCGCATGGCCCGCCAGATCGAATCGATTCTATAGGTCTCCATCAATGGCTTGCCTGCTCCTTCACGTAGCGGTAAACCGCGTAGGGCGCCGACTGCTTCAGCACCACGAGATAGAGGGCGAGGAAGAAAATGCCTTTCGACAATATTCTGATGTAGGGTGCTGTGGCTTCGAGTGCGAATCCGACAAACTCAGTAAGGTATACCGCACCGATAGAGAAGCCCAGCCAGACCAGAATGCCGGCGATGCTAATGCCGATCTCTTTTTTCAAAGTAGGGCTGCCGAGCAGATAGCCGTTAGCGATCACCCATACGAAGGGTAGCCAGTACTGACCCTGCAACGGTGGCACCCAAAGCAGCGGCAGAAAGACGCTGACGAAGAAGATTGCAGTAGGATCGACGATGAAATTCTCCTGCAGCCGCGGTTTCGGCTCGTCGATAATGTCGTAACCCGGCATCAGTACGTCACCATATCAGTTGCCATGCTTCTGGAGGAACTCGACGACTTCATTGTAGCGGCCGCCATCATTGGCATAGCGGGCGTAGTTTCGCGCCGTGGTCATCCACTCTGTCGTGGTGGGCCGGCTCTCGCCAACAGCCTGCTTGAAATGGCGCATGCCTATGGCGACTTCCCGATCGGCTTCCATCGATTCGTCAATCGCTTCATCTGCCGCCATGTCGATGAGGTTCGAAAGATCAGCTCCCGAGTAACCGACAGTCTTGGCAGCAATCAGTTCAAAATCTATGTCGTCCTCACTTGGTCGGCCTTTCATCTCATGACGCAGAATGGCTGCACGTGCAAGCTTGTCTGGCGGGGGAACGAAGAACATGCGGTCAAAACGCCCAGGCCTCAGGAAAGCTGAGTCTATGGCCCAGGGTACGTTGGTCGACGCCAGCACCAGTACACCCTCGTTGTTCTGCGCGTAGCCATCGAGCTCAGTCAGAAATTGGCTTACGGTGTTGCTGCTCGAGCTGCTTCGCGCATGCTCACGCTTGCCAGCCAGGGCTTCGAGCTCGTCGAAGAACAGCACACTTGGCGTTTCATTGCGGGCCTTTTCGAAGATGGCGTGGAGCTTCTGCTCAGATTCACCGATGTACATATCGAGCACATCGGATATTTCGATGTTGAAGAAGGCGGATTTACACTCTCCGGCCGTTGCCCGTGCAAGTAATGTCTTGCCACAGCCGGGGGGGCCGTAAAGTAGCACGCCGCCGCCAACTTTCTTCTTGAATCGCTGAAACAGTGAGGGTTTCTGGAAGGGCAGAATGATCTTCTTGTGAATCTGCTTCTTGATACTGACCAAGCCCACCACGTCGTCGAAGGTCGTGGTGGCCTGACGGTAGCGCGCGAGCTGCGTCACTTCCGCGAAATCGGTTTTTTCGACAATCTTCAGCTTTGCTTTAGCATCCTGCAGTTCGAGCCGAGCGTCGAGATTCTCGGACCGGACACTCGGGTCGTTGCGGGCGGCCTTGAGGTAAAGCGTCCGTGCTTCGCGGCCGCGGCCCTGGTCGAGTAGTGCCTCGATGAGAAGCGTGAACTGCTGGCTCTGCAGAGTGTCCGCGAAAGCGCTCAGGAGCGCCTCGTCGCTGGCACCAGCAATGGCGCCAGCTATCTCACGAACTTCGCTATCGTCAAGTGTCGGGCTGAGGGCGGGTATGAAGCGCAGCGCTTCACCCGGCTCATTGCGGCCGACATAGGCCAGCAGAATGACCTTCGCCAGATGAGGCGAAGGCGCGGCGTCAAAAGCTGAGACAAGGCTATTGAGCGTGGACTGATCCATGAAACTCCTGCACAGGGCGCTGGGCGTTGATTCGCTGTCGGATCATACCCCACTTCGCGGGCAGCCTCCTAGCAACAGTCCCAGCAAAGGAGGACCGAAGCCTAGTGCAGAAGTTGGTTCTCTTCCGAGACCTGCTCGTTGAGTGTCCAGAAGTCGTACAGCACACCCAACAAAAACAGACCGCCGGTGAAGAAATACAATATGGCGGTGATCCACTTGCCCAGGTATAGGCGATGTAGGCCGAATACGCCGAGGAAGGTCAGTAGCACCCAGGCAATGGTGTAATTGGTGCTGCCCGCGGTATAGCGTCTATCTGCGGAGCGGTCCATCGACGGAATGAGAAACAGATCTATCAGCCAGCCGATGCCGAGCAAGCCAAGGGTGAAGAACCAGATTGTGCCCGTGATGGGGCGGCCATAATAGAAACGGTGCGCGCCTAGAAAGCCAAATATCCATAACAGGTAACCGATGATCTTGCTGTGGGTATCGGACGGTACCGTAGTCTGCATGCGTGCCTCGTTTTACGTGCTGGGTGATAGATACAGCTACGCCCAGACGAGCCGCTTGGCTCTTCTTCAAGCCTGGTGTCGGTGCATCTGGCGGTATGCTGTGGGCGAATGGCCCATGATCTTCTTGAACAGTCTCGAAAAGTAGTAGCTGTCATCGTACCCAAGTGCAGAGCTGATGGCGCGGAAGCTCAGACTGGTAGTATCGAGCAGTTGGCAGGCCTGCTCAATTTTAAGATGAAGAAAGTGCTGAATTGGTGATTCTCCAGTCAACGCCTTATAACGGGTAGCGAAGTGGGCGTCAGAAAGACCGGCAATCTCTGCGAGCTGCGCAAGGGTGAGTCGTTCGTCCAGATGCTCTCTCATGTAGCCATGAATATCGTCGATTGCCAGCGCAGGTTTCGAAGCTTCGATATCGCTGCTGAGTGGTATGGCAGTCAATAGCTGCCGCAGTCGATTCGACGCGTGGATGAGTCGGGCGAGGCGATAGCCGGTATGCTGTACGGCGAGGAGGCCGTTGAAGTCGACAAGCAGGCGGGACTGCTGGCCGACGTGGCGTATCCATTTTCCGCCGAAGCCGAGTTGATCGCAGAATAGATCGGCGAGCTCACCGCCGAAGTGCACCCAGTGCACGGTCCAGGGATGGCCGGGGTCCGCTGTATAGCGGTGTGAGGCGCCACGAGGTAGCAACAGCAGATCTCCCGGCGTGACCGTCAGGGGCTCTCCCTCTACATTCAGCCAGGCCTGGCCGTCGCTGCAATAGATCAAAAGATTGTCCGAATGCTGCTGCCGGTGCATATGGTGACCCGCGGCGTGCCGGTAGTGACCGAAAGCCAGAGGATAAAGGTCACGGGTGAGGGGGTGACGTGCCAGCTCCTGTGCCACGGGGCCTGGTACCATGTACCGTGTACTGCCCGGCGGCAGTGGCCACTGTGAGGTTCTCGTCATCAGCTTGAAGCCTCAGGCATCTCGTAAATAACAGGTATGAATCGAAAGATAGTCCATTACTGTCGAAACTTAGTCAATCCACCCGTGCTGCTGCCTCATGCTAGCATCGACGACTCAGACAGATATTCAGGTGAAAGATCATGAAGCAGGTGCCACTCTTCCTCGAAGGCGAATTCGTCCAGAGCCAAACAACGGAATGGATCGATGTTACCAATCCAGCGACGGGGGAAGTGATTGCCCGTGCACCGGCGACCACGGATGCTGAAATGGACCGTGCAATTGCCAGTGCCGCTGAAGCGTTCCGAACCTGGCGCGAAGTGCCGGTACCGGAGCGGTCGCGACTGATGTTGCGTTACCAGGCCCTGCTCAAGGCGCATCATGATGAGCTCGCGGAAATACTTTCCCAGGAAACAGGCAAGACTTTCGAGGATGCCAAAGGCGATGTCTGGCGTGGCATTGAAGTCGTCGAACATGCCGCGAATGCGCCATCCCTGATGATGGGTGAAACCGCAGGGAACGTCGCCCGCAATATCGACACCTACACCTACATTCAGCCGATCGGCGTGTGCGCAGGTATCACGCCCTTCAATTTCCCGGCGATGATTCCGCTATGGATGTTCCCGATGGCCATCGTTACCGGGAACACTTTCATCCTTAAACCCTCGGAGCAGGACCCTCTTACGCCGATGCGTTTGGCGGAGTTGTTCGAAGAAGCCGGCGCTCCAAAAGGAGTGCTCCAGGTGGTGCACGGCGGTAAACAGCAGGTCGACAGGCTGCTAAGCGACCCGGCCATCAAGGCCATTTCCTTCGTCGGTTCGGTGCCAGTGGGTCGTTATATCTATGAAACCGGTACCCGTAATATGAAGCGGGTGCAGAGTTTCGCCGGCGCCAAGAATCACATGGTCATCATGCCTGACGCGGACAAGGATCAGGTGCTGAGTGCATTGGTTGGTGCGTCGGTTGGTGCCGCAGGTCAACGGTGTATGGCAATTTCAGTGGCTGTATTTGTTGGTGAGGCGCAGGGCTGGATACCGGAGCTGAAAGAACGGCTTGCCCAGGTCAGGCCCGGTGCATGGGATGACGCTGGCGCGAGTTACGGTCCGCTGATCAGCGCACAGGCTAAGACCCGTGTGGAAAAGCTGATTGGTGAAGGCGAGTCGGCCGGTGCAAGGCTTTTGCTCGATGGTCGCAACTGCAGCGTTGATGGCTTGCCGAATGGCAACTGGGTAGGTCCGACTTTGTTCGCAGGCGTGCAGGCAGACATGAGCATCTATACGGAGGAAATCTTTGGCCCCGTGCTGTGCTGTATGGAAGTCGCCTCACTGGATGAAGCGCTGGATCTCGTGAATGCCAGCCCCTACGGCAATGGCACGTCAATCTTTACCAGTTCAGGCGGCGCCGCACGGCGTTATCAGCATGAGGTCGAGGTGGGTCAGGTCGGGATCAATATTCCGATTCCGGTCCCCATGCCGTTCTTCTCCTTTACAGGCTGGAAGGGCTCGTTCTACGGTGACCAGCACGCTTACGGCAAGCAGGCCGTAAAGTTTTATACCGAGACGAAGACAGTGACGGCCCGCTGGTTCTCCAGCGATGCTGTGGCGGGCACAAATTTCTCAATACAGATGCGATAAGCAGAGGTCTGCCAGATGGATTTTGCACTGAGTGATGATCAGGTCGCCTACCGTGAAGCGGCCAAGGCCTTTGCCGATAAGGCCATGGCACCCTTTGCGAGCCAATGGGACGTCGACCACACCTTTCCGGTCGAGGTCATTCGTGAGGGGGGCGATCTAGGCTTCTGTGGGCTCTATACACCGACTGATCTGGGCGGGCTCGGTCTCTCCAGACTGGATACCTCGATCATCGTCGAGGAGCTGGCCGCAGCTTGTCCGTCTACCGCTGCCTTCTTCACGATTCATAATATGGCTACCTGGATGGTCGCCAACTTCTCGACCGCATCCGTTAGAGAGCGTCTCACGCCACGGATGGCCAGCGGTGAGCTGCTGGGTTCCTATTGCCTCACCGAGCCGGGCTCAGGGTCCGATGCGGGTAGTCTGAAGACCAAGGCTGTTCGTGACGGCGACGAATATGTACTGACGGGCTCGAAGGCCTTCATCTCAGGCGCAGGCGCTACGCAGGTGCTGGTAGTGATGGCAAGAACAGGCGCACCGGATAGCGGGACGACTGGCATCAGCGCCTTTGTGGTACCTGCCGATAGCGACGGCATCCACTACGGCAAGCTGGAGCAGAAGATGGGCTGGCACAGTCAGCCCACTGGCCAGATCAGTTTCGATGGTGTGCGCGTGCCCGTCGAGAATCTGCTGGGTCAGGAAGGTGAGGGCTTTCGTATTGCCATGAAGGGGCTGGATGGCGGCAGGCTGAACATCGCTACCTGTTCACTGGGTGGCGCGCAGGCTGCGCTGGAGCGTGCGCGAAACTATCTACATGAGCGCGAGCAGTTCGGCAAGCCGCTGGCAACCTTTCAAGCGCTGCAGTTCCGGCTGGCGGATATGGCCACCAACCTTGTCGCCGCTCGGCAGATGGTTCGGCTTGGGGCATGGAAGCTGGACAATGCCGATCCCGAAGCCACCCTGCATTGTGCGATGGCCAAGCGCTTCGCCACGGATGCCTGCTTCGACGTCTGTAATGAAGCGCTCCAGCTCCACGGTGGCTACGGTTATATTCGCGAATATGCTATCGAAAAGTACGTCAGGGATCTGCGGGTTCATCAGATTCTTGAGGGCACGAATGAAGTGATGCGCCTCATTATCGCGCGCAGGCTATTGCTCGAAGGTGTGGCAGAAGCAATCCGCTAATGGCCTTGTCTCCAGAGGCTCACAACTACAGAAGGAAGTTCACAATATGAGCGATCTGATTCGAATCGAAAAGGATGATCATGTCGCAGTGATCACGATCGACAATCCGCCAGCCAATACCTGGACTCGCGAATCGCTCGACGCACTCGCTGCAGCCATTGATGATCTCAATGAGGATGCTTCTATCCAGGCGCTGATCGTGACCGGGCAGGGTGGCAAGTTCTTTTCGGCTGGCGCCGATCTGAAAACCTTCGCTGATGGCGACGTGGCTAGAGCGAGTCAGATGGCGCAGGCCTTTGGCAGAGCCTTCGCCGCACTGACGAATTTCAGAGGCGTCTCAATTGCGGCAATCAACGGTTACGCCATGGGTGGCGGTCTTGAATGTGCGCTGGCCTGCGACCTCCGTATCGCCGAGGAGCACGCCCAGATGGCCCTGCCAGAGGCGAGTGTTGGACTACTGCCCTGTGCCGGCGGTACGCAGAATCTGCCCTGGCTGGTAGGCGAGGGATGGGCAAAGCGGCTCATTCTCTGTGGCGAGCGTATCGATGCAGCAAAAGCGGAGAAGATTGGTCTGGTGGAGGAGGTCGTGGCGACTGGTGAGTCGATGAGCCGTGCGCACGAACTGGCCCTAGGCGCCAGCAAGCAAAGCCCAAGCTCCATATCCCGTTGCAAACAGCTCATCATGAGCGCCCGTGAAAGTCGGTCCCAGGCTGATGGCTGGCGAATGGAGCGCGAATTGTTCATCGAGCTGTTCTCCACCGAAGATCAGAAGGAGGGTGTCCAGGCCTTCCTGGAAAAGCGGCCTGCTGAATGGAAGGGCCGCTAGGCGATGTCAGATTCCCAAAACCCTGTAGTTTTCGAAACCCGACCGACGGCCAGTGGTCATCTCATCGGTATGGCGCGTCTCAATCAGCCTCGCTCACTGAACGCTTTGTCCCTCGACATGATTCGGCTTTTGCATGCGCAGCTGACGCGCTGGGCGGATGACGCACAAGTGGTGGCGGTGTGGCTCGAAGGTACAGGAGACAGGGCCTTCTGCGCCGGTGGCGACATCGTTGCACTCTATCGGGCAATGACCGGTGATGATGAGCACAGTCTCGATGCAGGCATTGCCTTTTTCACTGAAGAGTACGAGCTGGATTATCAGATTCATGATTACCCCAAACCTGTAATTGCCTGGGGCCATGGGGTGGTTATGGGAGGCGGTATCGGCTTGTTCGTCGGGGCCTCGCATCGGATCGTGACCGAGACGGCTCGAATTGCAATGCCTGAAAGCTCGATTGGCCTGTATCCCGACGTGGGCGGAAGCTGGTTTCTGAACCGAATGCCAGGCAGGACCGGCCTGTTCCTTGGCCTCACTGGCGCGAACATGAATGCCGGCGATGCCTTGTATGTTGGGCTTGCGGACCATTACGTCCAGGCCGATCAACGCGAAGCGCTACTGACAGCAATCTGCGAGAGCCCTGGATTGGGCGATGATCCACGCACCGCAATTGATAGGGCCTGTGAGCAGGAGGCCAAGGCCGCGCTGCAGAGCTTACCTGAGTCAGCAATGTGTAGGGCACGGCCTGAGATCGATGCACTGACTGAGGCCGATGAACTGCATACAGTTGTTCACAATCTGGCGAACTACAGTGGTGAGACAGTTATGCTGCAGAAAGCCGCTGACGCCGTGCGCAAAGCCTCGCCGACTTCGATGGCCATCTTCTGGCGCCAATGGCACCGGGCAGCGCACGAGGATCTCGAAAGCGTGTTCAGACAGGAGTTGCAGCTGTCTATCCGCTGTCTCCAACTTGGCGAATTCGCCGAAGGTGTACGGGCACTGCTTATCGACAAGGACAAGAATCCAAAGTGGCGCTACCGAACGGTTGCCGAACTCGAGCCGGATTGGATAGATCGCTTTTTTCAGACTGCCTGAGAGGTCAGTCCTTCGCGCATACAGGAGAGTACGATGACAACAATAGCCTTTATCGGTCTGGGTAACATGGGCGCCCCAATGGCGCGGAATCTGCTCAAGGCTGGCCACAGCGTGAAGGTATTCGACCTATCCGACACCGCGATGGCGGAACTGGTGGACGCTGGTGCACAGTCTGCTGAAAGCCTGCGGGATCTTGTACGGGATACCGAGGTCGTCATTTCCATGCTACCTGCAGGCAAGCATGTCGAGCAGGTCTATCTCGGTGAAACAGGTCTACTGGCAGATCTGACTGATGGCACGCTCGTGATCGACTGCTCCACCATTGCTCCAGAAACAGCCCGACGAGTTGCTGCTGAAGCAATCCAGCAAGGCGTCGTTTTTCTCGATGCGCCAGTGTCCGGCGGGGTGGGTGGCGCCAAAGCGGGCACCCTCACTTTTATCTGCGGTGGTGAAGTCGATGCCTTCGACAGGGCCGGTCCGGTCCTCAGTGGCATGGGCAAGAATATATTTCACGCAGGGCCGCATGGCTCCGGCCAGGTTGCCAAGATCTGCAACAACATGCTGCTGGCCATCCTCATGAACGGTACCTGCGAAGCCTTGGCCCTTGGGGAGAAAAATGGCCTCGATCCCGCCGTGCTGTCCGAGATCATGCGGCAGAGTTCGGGGGGGAATTGGGCGCTCAATGTCTACAACCCCTGGCCGAATGTCATGGAAGGTGTGCCGGCTTCTAACGACTATAAAGGCGGTTTTCTGGTAGATCTGATGAACAAGGACCTCGGTCTTGCCTTCGACAATGCCGACCGAAACAAGGCCCCCATACCGATGGGCGCCCTGGCGAGAAACATGTTTCTGTTGCATGCCCAGCAGGGCAATGGCCAGCTGGACTTCTCGAGTATCCAGCGTTTGTACCGAGGACCCGAGAAAGCGGAATAGGCAAGCTGGCGGAACGCTGTCTCGCGCTTTTACCTGCTAGCGGTCCGGTCATCCAGGACTCACGTACCCAAGCCGCAGTAGTCACTGATGTTGAGGTCCAAGTCCGATGACCAGAAAACACAGCCTCATATATCTGCAGCTTGCGTCAGTCCTTCTCACACTAGCCGCCTGCACGATGCCAACGGACCCTGAAGACACCTACCAGCGGGTGCATAAGGGTATACTGAGGGTTGGCCTGACCGAGCAGGCTCCGTGGGTCATCATTCATGAGGATCGTTATTCCGGCACTGAGGTGCAGCTTGTCGAGCGCCTCGCTGAGCAACTGGACGCAGAAATCGAATGGCAGGAAGGCTCCGAAAGCGTTCTCCTCGAATCGCTTGAACGCAATGAGCTGGATCTGGTGATAGGTGGATTGAAGAAATCCATACCATGGAAAACGGTAGCCTTCACCAAGCCCTATCTGGTGCAAGGCGAAAACGAGCATGTCTTGGCCCTTGCACCTGGTGAGAATCGCTGGCTACTGGAGCTGGAAAAGTTTCTGAATGGACCGACCGTGGAGGCGATAGTCGAGCCATGAAGCAACGAGGAACCGGGTTTGAATTTCCTGCTGAGCAGACTGCCGCGCTTCTAAAAGCCCGCCGCCTGGAGTGGTGGACAATCGCCTACCTGATCTCCGTCATCGTACTGATGTATTTCACTATGGGTTCATCGCAGGCCATGAAAACCGCCTGGATGGAGGACATGCTGAGCCTCATTCCGCCGATTGTCTTTCTCACTGCCAGTCATTTTGCGCACAAGCCGCCAGATGCCCGCTTTCCGTATGGCTACCACCGGGTGGTGTCCATCGCTTTCCTCTGCGCTTCGTTAGCTCTGTTTACGATGGGCGCCTTATTGCTCTACGACGCTCTGAGCAAGCTCGTAATGCAGGAGCATCCCACCATAGGTGGCATGACAGTGGCTGGTACGACCTTCTGGCAAGGTTGGCCGATGTACCCCGTCCTGTTATGGGGAGCCATTCCGCCGTTTTTTCTGGGACGAGCGAAAATGCCGCTCGCCAATACTATTCATGACAAGGTTCTATATGCCGATGCCGACATGAACAAGGCCGACTGGATGACAGCTGCTGCGGCAATGGTTGGCATCACAGGGGTAGGGCTCGGCTATTGGTGGGCCGATTCGGTAGCTGCGGCTGCTATATCCGCCTCTATCCTGCGGGATGGTTGTGGCAACCTGAAGCAAGTCGTTCTGGATCTTATGAACGAGTCGCCGGAACAGGTCGACCGTTCAGGTCGCGATGATCTACCGAGCGTAGTAAACCGCCATCTCAGACAACTGCCGTGGATCGATGACGTGCAGGTGAGGATGCGCGAAGACGGCCACGTCTATTTCGGGGAGGCCTTTGTGAGCGTAAACAATGATGAGCAACTGACGCAGAAGCTACATGAGGCTACGATAAGCTGCCGTGAATTGAACTGGCGCATCCACGATATCGTGCTGGTGCCAGTCGTGTCTCTGGACGCGCCCATCGGCACCCTCAAAACCTGAGGGCGCCGGACGGGACGTCCGGCAAATCAAGCTAGTATTGGAACTGCCTTAGAGCTTTCGAGAGCGTCATACTGACCTGCGAAAGTTGATGCGTCGTGTCTTTTGTTTCTTCGGCATGAGAGCCAATTTCTTCGCTTTGCTGGCTCAGGTTGACCAGGTTTCGGTCGATGCTCTGTACGGCCTGACTCTGCTCCGCTGTGGCTTCAGCAACATGCTGGTTGATCTCATGCATCCGTGCGAACGCATTATCGATATCCTGAAGTGCGCTCCGACAGATTTCGATCTTTGCTATAGAGACTTCGCTGCCCTGCAGACTAGAGCCAATCTGGTCGACAGCCTTTTGAGCATCAGACTGAAGATTGATCACGACTTCCTGAATTTCTGTGGTGGAAACACTGGTACGTTGTGCCAGGCTGCGAACCTCATCAGCCACGACAGCGAATCCGCGTCCCATTTCGCCTGCTCTGGCTGCCTCAATAGCGGCATTGAGCGCGAGCAGATTGGTCTGCTCGGAGATGCCACGAATAACATCAAGCACAGAGCCAATAGATTCAGCACGTGATGCCAGCTTGTTGATGACGCCACTGGCACTGTTGATACTGTCGGCCAGTGACCCGATTGCGCTGACTGAGTCTCGCATGGCGTTCTGGCTATCGACGGTAAGCTGGCTGATCTGCTCAGCAAGGTCAGCGGCAGTCTTGGTGCTTTCCTGAACGCCGTGAGCGCTGGCACTCATTTGACTGGTGGCGGTTGCGACCTGAGCAGTTTCGGCCTGCTGTCTCTGCACGTGACTGGCCAGTGCCAGGCTACCAACTTCACTGCGATTCGCGGCCTCCTCCAGCGTTTCAGTTGATTCACCCAATCGTCCAATCAGCTCACGGAATTTCAGGAGCATTCGATCGAAAGCGATCGTAATAGTCTGCAGCTCATCTGCATGTTGGTAGTTCAATGGCTGGGTGAGATCGTTGTCTCGCTCGATGCGGTTGATAGCCTTGCTCAGTCGCTGGATTGGTTTCAATACAGACTGAAGGAAAGCCCATCCGAGAAGCGGTGCCATGATTAACAGGATGACCATCGTAGCGAGACTGGTGGTTATCGTATCATCGACGGCCTGGTGGATAGCCTCACCGCCGGATGCGACCTGTCGGCCGGCTGTCTCAAGATCCTTGCCAGCGCGTAATATTCCCTGGGCCATGTCCTTCCTGACCTTTTGATACTCTTCACGGATCTGGCTGAGCATGGCACTGACCTTGACGGCTTCACTACGGGAGGCTTCTGCCATCGACCGCGCCATCAGGGGCATGTCGTCTTCATAGAATTTGAACATGCGCTGCCCGAGTTCCTGATACTTATCAAGAACCGCCTTTATTTCCGTTATTTTTCCCTGCCTGGACGGATCAATCTCGCCAATGCGGTCGATCTGTGTGGCAATCATCGCTTTCGTATCGTTGGCCTTTTCGAATGCTTCATATTCGGAGGTCAGCGCTGCGGTGAAGTGAAGGTACTGAAGCTCACTGAGTGTAAGCTGAATTGTGTTGATCAACTGAAGGCGTTCTTCCAGAGCGAACTGCTCTTCCACCAGCTCGTTCTGCTTTTGAATTGCGGTGTTCTGCTGCTGGATGCTCTGCATCTGAGTATCCGTATTCTGCCCGATGTTCTTGATGCGTTTGTTCACGAACAGGGAGGAGGAGATGAATATGATCAGTAACAAGGCAAAAACAGTGACTATCTTTGCTCTTAGGGTGTGAAGTAATTGAAGACCGCCCAACATGCAATTTTTTCCAGCCAGATTAAGTGCGCAAAGTTGTAGCTACAACTCGGGTAAGCCACGGAAAGTGGCGAGGTATTGTACGTGAAAATCAGTATAGTCTTGAGGTGCAGCGGGCGTCGGAAAGATATTGTTACTGAGTGTTGCCGGTAAATTCTGTCGTGAATGAGGCTTCAAAGCCCCAACTGTTTGGCTATGATTTCATTCATGATTTCGCGAGTCCCCCCGCCAATAGACAGGATTCTTGAGTCCCTGTACAGCCGCTCCACCAGCGTACCGCGCATGTAACCCATACCGCCAAAGATCTGTACCGCGTCATGGCTGACCGAATCGGCGGCGTCAGTAGCCAGGTTCTTGGCCATGGAGATTTCCTTCACCGGATTCTTGCCCGCCTGAATGAGTTCAGCCGCGTAATACGTGTATTGTCGCGCAACCTCTACCTTCGAAGCCATGTCCACCAGGGTATGCTTCAGCAATTGAAAACGGCTGATCGGCCGGCCGAAAGCCTGACGTTGCCTGGCATAGGCAAGGGCTTCGTCATAGGCCAGCTGAGCGGTCATGTAACCCATGATGGCGAGCGACAGACGCTCCATCAAAAAGTTAGACATGATGGCGATGAAACCGGCATTCTCCACGCCGATGAGATGATCGACGGGTACAAGACAGTCGTCAAAGAACAATTCTGCAGTATCGCTTGCCCACCAGCCCATTTTCTTCAGTGGCTGGCCCCGGGTGAAGCCAGGTGTGTCACGATCAACAACCAGCAGACTGATCCCACCGTGTCCTTCACCGCCAGTTCGTACGGCTACTGTATAATAGTCGGCGCGGATGCCGCTGGTGATGAAGGTCTTGCTGCCATTGATGCGGTAATGATCGCCTTCGCGTACGGCTCGTGTCGCGAGATTGGCGACATCAGAGCCGCCGCCAGCTTCGGTAATTGCCAACGCGGCTATTTTCTTTCCGGCAATTACCTCAGGCAAGATGCGCGCCTTCACGGCGGGCTTCGCCCATTTCGCGATCGGTGGCAGCGCAATATCAAGTGAGCCGAGACCTGCGACAAGCCCTCCCGAACCAGAGCGCATCAGTTCTTCGGATGCAGCAATCTTCATGAATATGTCGTGTTCGCCACTACCGCCCCAGCGCTCTTCGTAGCCGATTCCGAGTATGCCGGCCTCACCGGCTGTCTCATACAGTGAGCGAGGAAAACTGCCGGCTTCCTCCCAATCCTTCACTGAAGGCAGGATATGCCGTTCGACAAATCGTCTGACTGTGGTTCGAACCTGATCATGGGATGCATCGAATGGCATGGCGAAGGGGTCCTTGTAGGCAATTGAAACTGAGCGGAGCTTATCAATCGCCCTCTTACCAAGCAAGCGCTTGGTTTGTGGCTGTCAGAAAATTGTCACATTAGCTCAATCGAACTGTAACTTTCGGTTCCTACTCTTGCGTCTCAATAAATTCGATAACGCCAGTCGGAGCCGTTCATGAGCAAGGCAACCTTTGATCCAAAGACTTATAACCTCAGCAGCAACGAAGCTTTTGCGACGGTGTTGCAGAAGCACCTTTCGCGACGCAGCCTGATCAAAGGTGGACTTGGCGTTGCCGGGATGTCCCTGCTGTCTGGCTTCGGCCTGAGTGGCTGTAGTGATGACGACAAATCTTCAGCAGCACGCGGCACACTTGGCAGCAGCAGTGAGACTCTTGGTTTTCAATCCATTCCGGGATCAAGAACCGATGCGGTTGTCGTCCCTGAGGGCTACAACGCCAGAATACTTGCGCCATGGGGAACGCCACTGAACAGTACAGCTCAGGCCTACCGGCCTGACGGCAGCAACACCGCCGTTGACCAGGAAAATGCGGTGGGTATGCATCACGATGGCATGCATTTCTTCCCGATCGAAGGTAGCTCTACGGATGGGCTGCTGGTCATCAACCATGAATATATCGATGAGGATGCGCTGCACCCTGATGGGCCCACCATTGATCCTGTCACTGAGCTGCGCACCAGTGCCGAAGAGATTCGCAAGGAGATCAATGCTCATGGTGTCAGCGTAGTGCGTGTGCAATTGATCAATGGTGAGTGGCAGGTGGTGGCGAATGATCCACTGAACAGACGATTCACTGGCGCGACAGAGATGGACATTGCCGGCCCACTGGCGAATTCCCCGCTCCTACAGACTCGCTATTCGCCTGCGGGCGATGTGACCCGTGGCACTTCCAACAATTGTGGCAATGGTTCAACGCCCTGGGGAACCTATCTGACCTGTGAGGAGAACTGGCCCGGGTACTTCATGAACTCGGCTGCCAGTCGCCCAGCCGATCAGGATCGCCTTGGCATACCTAACGATGGCACTCGCTATGGCTGGCACCACCTTGCGGGCGACCCATCCGAAGTCGACCAGGAATTTGCGCGCTTCGATAATACACCAACAGGCGCATCGGCACTCGAAGACTACCGGAATGAAGCCAATGGCTTCGGCTATACGGTCGAGATCGACCCGTACAATCCGACGGCAAAAGCCGTGAAACGCACAGCGCTTGGCCGCTTCCGACAGGAAAGCAGAACGTTTGGTCCGCTGGTCGAAGGCGAACCGGTAGTGAGCTATGCCGGGCATGACTCCCGCTTTGAATATATCTACAAATTCGTTTCAGATGCGCTCTGGACAGCGGCCGATGCAAACCCAGTCGATCGTCTGGCCACCGGCTCGAAGTACATGGATGCAGGCACCTTGTACGTGGCCCGTTTCAACGAGGATGGCACCGGCGATTGGCTGCCATTGACGCTCGATAGCGTCACTACTGACGGCCAGACACTTGGCAGTCTGTTTGCAACGCAGGCTGACATCATTCTCAATACCCCGGGTGCCGCCGACGCTGTGGGTGCCACGCCTATGGACCGTCCGGAGTGGGTTGCAGTGGACCCGGTCAATGGCACCGTCTATTTCACGCTCACCAACAACAGTGATCGCGAGACGGCCGCAGCCGTCAGTCCGAGAGTCGGCAATGAGTTTGGTCATATCGTTCGGTGGAATGAAGACGGCATTGACCGCTTCAACTGGGAAATCTTCGTGTTTGGCGCGCCTGCGATTGCCGATGCTGACACCAATCGATCTGGCCTGACGACTGCCAACCAGTTTGCCAGTCCAGATGGCCTGATCTTCGATGGTCGCGGCATCATGTGGATACAGACGGACAACGGTGCGGAAGCTGTCACCGAACAGACTAACGACCAGATGCTCGCCGTTGTGCCTTCCAGACTGCGGGATAGTAACAATGACCAGCGCGTGGTGGATGCTTCCAACCAGGATGAGCTTCGTCGCTTCTTCGTAGGGCCTAACGGCTGTGAAGTGACTGGACTGGCATTCACCCCAGATCACACCACCTTTTTCGTCAACATCCAGCATCCGGGCAACTGGCCGTTCAGTGATAATGCCGCGGAGGCTGCACCTGAGGGCGTAACGGTAAGACCGCGGGCGTCTACAGTGGTCGTTCGTCGCAACGATGGCGGCCCCATCGGCGTCTAACTACAGCGGAAAGCTGGACCAGATCACAATCTGATCAAAATCCGCTGCAGTTGGTCGGACACAGGAAATGCCAGGCCTATACTCGATACATGAACTGTTTTTCATCTTCGAGGATAGGCCTTGTCGAACATCTGGATCAAGAAGCTGAGTACGCTTGGCGTGCTGGCTACATTTCAGTTACTTGCGGCTTGCGGTGGTTCGTCTGGGAGTGGGTCTGGTGCAGTGTCGCCAGCAGAGCCTGGGGAGGGCTCAGGTCACCGAGCCGCACCAGTCGGTGAGAGCAATGCTTCCACCGGCACTTTCTCGGTTACATCTTCCAGTCCCTCTCGCGACAGCACAAACCGAGCGCTCGATTCAGTAGTCAGAATCCTGTTCAATCAACCACTTATCGACAGCACAGTCGTGAGTCAACATGTCAGCTTGAGTCGGAACGGCGTCGCGACTGTTACGGCCCTGCAGTACGACAATACCGAACATGCGATCACGCTTATACCTGCTGCAGCGCTGGCACCTGATACGCTCTACACCGTCTCGCTATCGGCGGGCTTGATGGCTGAGAACGGCGAGTCGATGAAGTCACAGAACTGGACTTTCCGCACTGCAGGAAATGTTGGCTCAACCAGCCAGGCTACGATCGATAGCTGCATGAGCGATACTGATCTCGAGATGCTCGATGCAGTGAATAGGGTGCGTGCGGTGACGAGATCCTGCGGAAGCACCAACTACAATGCTGTGCCTGCGCTCAGCTGGAATTGCCAGCTCGATACCGCCGCGAACAGGCATGCCCGCGATATGGTCAACCATGATTTCTTCAGTCACACCGGTAGCGATGGTTCCAGCATGGGCGGCCGAATCAGCGCCGCTGGCTACAACTGGAGCGCTGCTGCGGAGAACATTGCTGCAGGGCAGAGTAGCGTGACTGCAGTGATGAATGGCTGGCTAGCCAGCGATGGCCACTGCCGCAATATCATGAGCAGCAGCACTACCCAGCTTGGCGCGGCTTTGGCCATAGCCGACCCAGGCACCACCGCCTACGGCCGCTATTGGGTGCAAAATTTCGCGCGTCCTCAGAACTAGAGGCGGGGCGGAACACCGGCTCGCCTGAATTTAACGGTCTTCCGCAAGCAGCCTGACCCGCCTCGTCTATACTCAGGTTCCATAGTCCTGTTTGTAGCTGCGAAGCCATGGCTGACGCCTCCCAATCCTGTTCCAGAATACCCGAAGCGGAAAGGCACCGCCGCTTCAGGCTGACCCTGCTGATAATGGTCTGCTGGCTCATTGCCGTCGGCGTCGCCCTGTATCACTTCGAGTTTCAGCCACTGAGACCGTTTCAGCCCTCGGCCTCATCTGACCTGCCAGCCTACCCCCCAGGCCTCGCGACTGTATTGCCTGCCGCGCGAACCGGGCGGCCTACCATCGTTCACATTCTTGATCCGACCTGCGATTGTCTGCGCTACACCAGATCTCATCTGACTGCGCTGCAGCAGGAGCCCGACTTTCTCGAGGCCGATCATGTTGTCGTTAGTGCTCCATTGCCTGATCAGAGTGCTCTGCAACCACACGAGTTGATCGGAGCCGCTCAATACATCCGCAGCGCCATGCTCAATGTGCCACTGCGAACGCCAGCAGTTGCCATATTCGATGCACAACACAATCTGTCCTATTACGGGCCCTACAGTCTTGGTCCTGCCTGCGGGCGTGCCGGCGACACGATCATGCCGGTCCTGGAAGCCCTGCATGAGGGCAGGGCTGCGCCTGAATACGATCTTGGTGGTCGGACCTGCTTCTGCGATCCGCCGCAAAACCTGCTCACCGCATCTATCAGCGCCGGAGGCGCCCGTTCAGAATGACTATTGAAATCAGTACGCAGCTTCGAATCAAGATGATGGCTGCTGACAAGCTCATGTTCCGGATCCTGTGTGGACTCGTGCTTTATTCGATGGCACTAGCGCCGGTTCACTCCACCTGGACGCCAGCCTTGGTGATCAGCTTGCTGACGCTTGGTGGCGTGGCGGCGATACGTTCGCTACAACCAGGTGAGCAGTTGAGCCGAATTGCGCTGGGCCTGTCCTTCATGATTATGACAGCCTTACACGTGCACCAGTTGCACGGCATGATCGAGGCGCACTTCGGCTTTTTCATGTTGCTGGCTATCCTGCTTTACTATCGGGATTGGCTCACGATCGTGGCTGCGGCTGCACTGGTGGCCGTTCATCATGTGCTGTTCTACTGGTGGCAGTCCAACGCGTCAGCGGTGTTCGTTCTGGAAAACCCAGCTGCTGGTTGGGGGGTCATCTTCATGCATGCCGCCTATGTGGTTGTCGAAACCGTCATTCTGGTGATACTGGCTCGTACACTGATGCAGCAGGAGGCGTCTGCAACCCACATCCAGGAAGCCGCCAGCCACATGGTGTCAGGTGAGTCCATCGATCTTAGCTATCGCTGCCCAAATGATGTGGGGCATCTCACTGACGCCTTTAATGGTTTCCTTGGCAAACTTGAAAGCAGCCTGAAAGCGACGGGTAGTGAAGGCGAAAAGCTTTTCGAAGCGCGCGCGGACCTGCAGGAGTCGTTCTCCACTCTGGACAGCCAGACCCGTCGTCAGCAGACACTGACGGCGGGCATCATGTCAGCCATAGAACAGATTACCGGGGCCGTCGAAGCGATTGCCGCCAATGCGGAAACTGCTTCGGAAACAGCCAGCCATGCTGAGTCGATTGCAGGGCAGAGCACGCAGTTGGTGAGCCAGAGTCGCAAGCGTCTTGACGATCTGGAACGCGCCATCGATAGCACACTTCATTCCATCACTTCGCTGGATGCTTCGGCCAAAACTATTGGCTCGGTTGTGGGGGTCATTAAGGGTATCGCTGAACAAACGAATTTGTTGGCCCTGAACGCAGCTATCGAAGCGGCCAGAGCCGGTGAGCAGGGGCGTGGGTTTGCCGTCGTGGCCGACGAGGTGCGAAGCCTGGCATCAAAGACGCAGGTCTCGACGGGTGAAATCGAACGCATGATTGCGCAGCTGCAGACCGGTAGCAGACAGGCCGTCAGTGATATGGCCTCGAGTAAGGCTACCGTGACTGACTTCGCGGTAGTGATGCAAACCATGACCGACAATTTCCAGGAAGTTGCCCAGCGCATTCATTCACTTGGAGATCTCAGTCATCAGATCGCTGAGGCAACGCGGCGCCAGAAACAGGCGAGTGATAAGATCAGCCGCTCTGCCCAAGACGTCACCAGCCATGCCGGTGACAACATCGCGGCCCTGGAGCGCCTGGCTCCAGTCATTCGCCGCGTCGACGGGGTTGCCGGTGGGCTACAGCACCACCTGAAAAACTTTCGCTATTCAAGGTAAATAGCTGAGTGGAAGACTCGTCCTGTCCAGTACCCGCTGCAGGACGAAGCTCGAATGCACCCCACTGACGCCAGGTATGCGGGTGACCTTGTTCAGAAGAAAATCCTGATAGTGGTCCATGTCCGGAATGGCAACCTTTAGCATATAGTCCGCTTCCTGCCCAGTGATGAGATAGCACTCCTGCACCTCCTCCAGTACCTCAATCTGCTTCACGAACGCTTCGAAGCGCTCAGGCGTATGTCGGTCCATGCTGATGAGTATGATTACCGTGAGTGATAGGCCAAGCTTCTTCCTGTCCAGCAGCGTGACCCGACTAAGTATGACGCCCGCCTCTTCCAGCGCTCTGACCCGTCTCAGACATGGTGAAGCCGACAGGCCCACCACCTCCGCAAGCTGCTGGTTGGTCAGACTCGCGTCGGTCTGCAGCGCTGCCAGAATACGTCTGTCGATGCGGTCGAACTTATGGATTGTCTTGCTTTGAGTCATTTATTGCGCCTGCACCCCACTATTTGGGTGATTAATTGCTGAATAGCTTAATAATAGCCGATATTGGCAATTAACAAGCGCGTGAACTCGGTTATAGTAAGTGCCATCGGATCCGCTGCGAGCTTCCACAAGAGCGAACCAGCAGAAGCTTCACAAGAGCATTTTCATCCGGTGAGGGGCCTGGCCCCTGCTTATTCAAATTCGCTGGAACAAGGGACACTCGGGTATGGCATTCGATCATCGTAAATATCAGGCTTTCAAGCCTGTAAGAAAGACAGACCGCAGGTGGCCAGATAAGGTCATCGAGCAGGCGCCACTCTGGTGCTCTGTCGATCTTCGCGATGGCAACCAGGCCCTGGTCAACCCGATGAATGTAGAGCAGAAAACACGGCTCTTCGAACTTCTGGTCAAGGTCGGCTTCAAGGAAATCGAAATCGGCTTCCCTGCAGCGAGCCAACCCGATTTCGACTTCTGTCGCAAGTTGATTGACGAGGATCGCATCCCGGACGATGTGACCGTGCAGGCACTCACCCAGGCGCGGCCCGAGCTTATAGCGCGGACTTACGAAGCGCTGGCTGGCGCGAAGCGGGCGGTTGTGCACTTGTATAATTCGACCTCCACCGTGCAGCGTGAGCAGGTCTTTCAGCTCGATAAGGCTGGCATCAAGGCTATTGCAGTGCGTGGCGCTGAGTGGGTGCTGGAGCATGCGCAACAGCATCCCCATACTGATTGGACCTTCCAGTATTCGCCCGAAAGCTTCACCGGCACAGAGCTTGATTACGCTGTCGAAGTGATCGATGCCGTTTCTGCCGTCTGGCAACCTCAGAACGGTCAGCGGATGATCATCAATCTGCCAGCGACCGTCGAAATGGCCACACCCAATGTCTTTGCCGATCAGGTGGAGTGGGTATGCGAGAATATGCAGCACCGTTCGCATATAGAAATCAGCCTGCACACTCATAACGATAGAGGGTGTGGCGTCGCTGCGGCGGAGCTCGGTGTCATGGCTGGCGCGGACCGCATCGAGGGGACGCTGCTGGGCAACGGTGAGCGTACCGGTAACATGGATATCGTCACCATGGCCATGAACCTGTATTCACAGGGCATTGATCCGAAGCTGGACTTCAGTGATATGGCTGAAGTCATCCGAACCGTCGAAGCGTGTACTGAGATCAGCACCCATCCACGCCACCCATACGCAGGCGAGCTGGTGTTCACTGCGTTCTCTGGCAGTCATCAGGATGCCATACGCAAGTGCCTCAGCCGCTATCAGGAAGGTGATATCTGGCAGGTGGCTTATCTGCCAATCGACCCGCGCGACCTGAACCGTCGCTATGAAGAAGTAGTGAGGATCAACAGCCAGTCAGGTAAGGGCGGTGTTGCCTATGTGATCGAGCAGAGCATGGGCATCACCCTCCCACGCTGGGCGCAGATCGAGATGAGCCGCCTGGTACAGCTGGAAACAGAGCGCAGCGGGAAAGAAATCTCAGTCGCGGCAATCAAGGCGGTCTTCGAAGATAACTTCATGGCGGTCAATGACGACTGGATACTGCATGGCTACGATATTCATCGCACGGACGAAGGCGTTCTGGCGGAGCTCGAAATTGGTAGTGGGCAGAAGCTGCAGGGTAAGGGGCATGGGGTAATAGAGGCCGTGGTGGCGGCCATCCAGAGCCGCTACGAACTCGCCATTAGTATCGAGAACTATGATGAGTTTGCCATCGGGCTTGGCACAACGGCGCAGGCTATTTGCTGCCTCCGCCTGAGGAGCGCCAGCGCTCACGGTGTGGGTCACCTCTGTAGTGCCGCCGCCATAGCCGAGGACACAACGTCGACTGCTATTCAGGCCCTCTTAACAGGCGCCAGTCGCCTGCAGCGACAGATAGCGGCAGCAAGCAGCACACAAACACCGGCGGTCGCGCTGTCGGTGTAGTCATGCGGTAAGGGCTGTGTCAGGCCTCGCCACGAGCGGGATAGTTCTTCTCTACCACGAAGTCGATGGCCTTGAGCAGGTCATCCAGCGATGGTCTGGCAAACGGCATGCTCTGCACCGAAGAGGCGTAGATGGTGTTATCGGGCCTTATCAGATGTAGGCCTGGCTCGCTGAAGCGCTCCGGCTCCTTGTCGCTGATCGACTCGGAAATGTACAGATCCCACCCTCTGGCCGCGGCTTCGGTGAGGCCGTAACCCACAGTGAGTTGTTTTAGACCCCATTCCTTCACCGATTGTTCAGCCCTTGCCTTGTCATCCATCGAAATGGCGATGACATTGACACCACGGCTACGGTAATCGTCCAGCTTCGTCTCAAGCGTCTGTAGATAGGTCTTGCAGACCGGGCAGTGAAGGCCACGGTAGAACACGAGCATCGTAAAGGTATCCGGCTGCTGCTCAGCCAGTGTCCAGTGCTTGCCTTCTACCGTGTCCAGGCGTAGGTCAGTAGCCTGCATGCGGGGTTGAGTCATCTCGTTCTCCTTTCTCAGATTGCCGTCGATACAGACTTCATACGTGCTGGGAAAGAAATTGAAGCATTAGACAGCGTTGCTGCTCGTTTCAGTCCAACACTGCGGCAAGAGAATCTGCATCCAGCACACGATCCAGCCATACTTCCAACTGGACCAATGTTGCTGTATCTATCTGCTGTAGCACATCGGCTGGCAGTTCACCGAAACGCTTGGTGAGCTGCCGCTTCAGTGTTCGTGCCTCGCCAAGTTCGATGCCGCGCTCCAGCCCTTGTTCCAGTCCTTCCTTCAAACCAGCTTGCCGATGCAGGTGGCTCCACTCCTTCACTCGTTCGCTTAGCATGGTATGCATCTCCGTTAGATCCTGAATTGCGGTCAGGCCCTCGCCGAGTCCCGGTACGCGGCTGAAGCGATGGGCAAACAGGGCCGCAAAAGCACTGCGCAGATCGGTGTAGCGCTCATCATCCAGCCGTATGACCAGCTTGCCAATGACGTTGATGACGCGGGCGTCGCTCTCTGCCATTTCCGCCTGAATGAGCGCTGCGGTCAGGTTGTCCAGGCGCTCGAGTTCCTGATGAGTATACCTGTTTTCGTCAATCAGGAGATACTTCAGGTCGGGCTGATAGCACCGTAGCCCCTCTGGCATGGATTGGACAAGCTCGCTCAGCTGTTGAGCGGCGCCCCAGGGCCGTTCGCCATTATACAACACCATTGGTAGCACAGGCGGCAGTTGCTTATCCTCCGGCAGCTGCCGGGCTTTGATGAGATCCTGGTACAGCAGGCCCACATAGGTGAGCAAGCGAACTGCCATGAAACGGTCCACCGTCGACTGGAACTCGAGCAGCAGGTACACATACAGCCATTCCTGCCTGAAGCGAACGCGCCAGACAATATCATCGGCTCGTTCGCGCATATCATCCGTAATGTAGCTGTTGTTCAGTTTCTCGAGCGTGTCGAAGTCGAGATCGCCCACCCAGTCGCCAGGCACAAAGTCCTTCAGCAGATCCCGAACCATCTCTGGATTGGAAAACAGCCGTTTATAGATGTGATCGTGTGAGCCCATGCATTCCCTGCTGGTTTTGAAGTAACGAGACGTCACAGAGTAGCGAATTGCAGCGTGTCGGGACAGCTGTCATTGAGTGGGCGATCCAGCCTCGGGAAAAAAAGCGATTACCCTCGCTTTGGGCCGTCACATGAACCAGACATCCAGAGAAGTGGGATGAAAAAATGGTCTTCTAAATCCAACTGTCATCTTACTGTTATGTTCTGTCGCCAGACTGTCCTGCTCGCGCCTTAGTGGCAAGATTCAGAATCAAATACAGGCAGTCACCATGAAAAAGACCACTCATCTGGCATTGCGGCCTCTTGCCCTTGCCGTTCTCCTGGTACAGGCGGCAGGCGTTTCTGCGGCAGACGATCTCTTCTTTTCCGAGTACGTCGAAGGCTCGAGCAACAACAAGGCGCTCGAAGTTTCGAATCCGACAGATGCCGACATCGACCTGGCTGCCTATGAAGTGCAGTTCTTTTTCAACGGCTCGCTTACAGCCGGCACCACACTCGATCTGACTGGCACGGTCGCCGCCGGCGATGTCTTCGTGATCGCTTCGTCAGCTGCCAACGAAATGCTCCTCAGTCTTGCCGATTTTATAAGTGGCGCGAGCTTCTACAATGGCGATGACGCCATCACTCTGTTGAAGGGTGGTGCAGTCGTGGATTCCATCGGACAGATTGGCATGGATCCAGGTAGTCAGTGGGGTGATTCGAATGTCGGCACTCAAAACCAGACGCTGCGCCGCAAGAGCAGCCTTGAGGTTGCAGATAGCGATCCTACCGATGCCTTCGATCCGTCGCTTGAGTGGGATGGTTTTGCGCAGGATGCCTTCGAAGGCCTGGGTGTCGTCGAAGACAGCGAGCCCGGTGATGGCAGCGGCGGTAGCGTAGAGGCCGGACAATGCGGTGACGCTGCGACGCTTATCCACGCCGTACAGGGCAGCGGCGACAGCTCGCCGTTGGTCGGTAGCGCCGTAATCATCGAAGGTCTCGTGACCGCAGCTCGTGATGATGGTTTCTTCCTCCAGGAAGAAGTAGCCGATGAAGACGGCGATGCCGCGACTTCCGAAGGTATTTTCGTCGTGGCCGCGCAGTCACCTGCGGCTGGCTCTGTCGTACGTGTAGCCGGCACAGTTGGTGAGTTCTTCGACCGTACCCAGCTGGCCGAAGTCAGTGATGTCGTGGATTGTGCGACTACTGCTGAAGCCTCCACGGTTGCCATTGCATTGCCGCTACAGGCAGAAGGCAGTCTCGAGTCGCTCGAAGGCATGCAGGTGCGGGTATCGGACCTGAGCGTGTTCGACGTCAACAATATCTGGCGCTTCGGCGAGATTGGTCTCAGCAATGAGATCAAGCGTCAGCCCACAGATGTGTACGCTCCCGGCACCGCCGAGTACACAGCGCTCGTGACAGCGAACGCGCAGAATCAGGTGTATGTCGAAGATACCAGCTCTGCAAGCTTCCCAGCCGAAATCAGCTACTACACGCAGTTCAGTTATGACAACACGATCAGGGTGGGTGACAAGGTCTCCGCTGCTGGTCCGCTCAACTTCAGCTTTGGCAAGTACAAGATCAATCCGGTGGAACCCGTTGTGGTCATGGGCAGCCGAGAGCCGCTGCCGGAGCTCCAGTCAGGGAATCTGACTATCGCCAGCTTCAACGTCTTGAACTACTTCAACGGTGAAGTGCTCGCGGATGGCACAGTTACCTTTGATTTTGCGGCCAACCGGGGGGCGGAAAGCGCCGAGGCTTTCGAGCTGCAGCAGGCTCGAATCGTCGATGCGATCAGGAAGCTGGATGCCGATGTGATCGGTCTGATGGAAATCGAGAATGATGGCTATGCCGAGAACAGTGCCATTCAGGCGCTCGTCAATGCCATCAATGCCGACCTTCCCGAAGCCGAGCAATTCGCATTCGTAGCCACAGCCGATGGTGGCTTACTCGGTAGCGATGCCATCGCGGTAGGTCTGCTATATCGCCCGGCTGTGGTCGCACCGGAAGGTGCTGCTGGCCAGATTCCCATGCCGGTTCAGACACTGGAAAACGGTAAGCTGGTGCAGATGCGTACGGCGCTCGTGCAGAGTTTTGCGCATCAGGAGAGTGGCGAGAAATTTGCCGTTGCCGTCAATCACTTCAAGTCAAAGGGTTCTCCGTGCCTGGAAGACACCAGGGCACCAACCTTGATCGATTCGGCTCAGGGCAGCTGTAATGCGCTGCGAGTCTCCGCGTCGATCACGCTGGGCGAGGCGCTGAAGTCTGCAGACCTCCCCGAGCGCATCATGATCCTCGGTGATCTCAATGCCTATAGTGCTGAAGACCCACTTGCAGTGCTCACCGAATACGATCCGCAGGCACGTGGCTATACCATCATGACCGCTGCGAACACAGCGGCCGATGGTGGCGCCGCTGTCGAGGTGACTGAAACTTTCGGCTACACCAATGTGGCCGAGCAGTTCGATCCTGATGGCTTTTCGTACTGGTTCTTCGGCAGCACCCAGGTCGGTAGTCTGGACCATATACTGGTCAACGATGCCATGCTCGAAGACGTTATCGATGCCGCACATTGGAACATCAATGCGCCGGAGCCTTATCAGTTGCAGTATGATCAGGCCCTGCGTTTCTATCCTGATGCCAAGGGCTACAGCTTTACTGGTGTAGGACCGTATCGCAGCTCGGATCATGATCCCTTCCTGGTGTCACTGAACCTGCAGCCTGCCACGCCATCCACACCGGTCGGTGATTTCAACAAGGATGGTCGTGTGACCGGCAAGGATCTGGCTGCGCTTGTCGGCCAGATGTATCGCAGGGTTACAGATGCCAACGCAGCGTTCGACCTCAACAGTGATGGCAGGATCAATTTCAAGGATTTCATCGCCTTCCTGCGCCTGCTCCGTTAACGCGCCGCCAGTTGTAACGTTAATAGCGAAGTCAGTCGCAAGTGACCTGAAAAGCCTCTTCGGAGGCTTTTCAGTTTCCGTCATCGAATCGTCACAAACACGCAACAAAATCGTCACAAGTCAGCTCCACACTCGACGCTTTCGTGGATCACCCGATTCACACCACAGTCTATATGGAGTTGACGATGGACTATCCGAATTTCAGAACACTGGGTCTGAGCGCACTGCTGCTGGTAGCGTTGAGCGCATGCAGCGACGACGACAAAGATGACGAGCGCCCGGCTGCGCCGGATTCCGGTGAAACGGCGGCTTTCACGCTGCAGCTCCTTCACGTGGCCGATATCGACGGCTCGAACGCTGATGCGCTGGCTAATGTCGGCAGCTTCGCCGCCATCGTCGAGGGACTCAAGGCAGCGTATCCCGAGAAGACGCTGTTCGTTAGCTCTGGTGATAACTTCATCCCTGGCTCACGTTACGTGGCCTCCAGTGATGACTCGTTCTCGGGTGTACCTGGCGTTGCCGAACCTGGTAACGGCCGCGCGGACATCGCATTTCTGAGCGCCATGGGCCTTCAGGCTTCAGCCGTGGGCAACCACGACATGGACGCCGGTCCCGGCAACTTTGCGGCCCTGCTGTTGCCTGATGGCAACTATCCCGGCGCGACGTTTCCCTATTTGAGTAGCAACCTTGATTTCACAACTGACGCCGACACAGCACCACTCGTCGTCGCTGATGGTCAGGCAGCAGCGTCCATTCCGAACTCACTGGCGAAATCTGCAATCGTCACAGTCGATGGTCAACGAATCGGCCTCGTCGGTGCCACGACGCCAACTCAGGAAGTCATCACCTCCACGGGCGACGTCACCGTACTGCCTGCCAGCGATGCCATCCCGGAACTCGCAGCAATTATCCAGACCTCGGTCGATGCACTGACTGCCAATGGTGTCGACAAGATCATCCTGCTCGCGCATATGCAGCAGATTGCTGTCGAAAAGCAGCTGGCGACCCTGCTTCGTGATGTGGACATCATCGTCGCCGGTGGCTCGAACACCCTGCTGGCCGACGAGAACGATCGCCTCATGGCTGGCGATGTCGCCGCTGACGATTACCCGCTGTTCTTCAGTTCAGCAAGCAATCAGCCGGTCGCGCTCGTGAACGTCGATGCCGACTATAAATACCTCGGTCGACTGGTCGTCGGCTTCGACGCCAACGGGGTCGTGATCGAAAGCAGCGTGGATGCCGCCGAAAGTGGTGCCTTTGTCGCCGACGCTGAAACTGTTGCAGCAGTCAACGGATCGGCCAACGCCACTGTGGACGCTATAGTGCGCGCTGTGAACGATGTGTTGCTGGCGAAGGAAGGCAATATCCTTGGCAATTCCAGCGTCTACCTGAATGGCCAGCGCGGCTCGGTTCGCACGGAAGAGACCAATCTCGGTAACCTGACTGCCGACGCCAACCTGTTCTATGCCCAGTTGCAGGATCCCTCAGTCGCCATTTCGTTCAAGAATGGTGGCGGTATCCGTTCGGATATCGGCACGTTCTTCTTCCCAGCTGGTTCGACCGATCCGGCCGACCTGACCTATGTGACCACACAGGCTTTTCCGGCTGCTGGCAAGGCTGCTGGCGATATCTCCCAGTTCGATATCGAAAGCGCGCTGGCCTTCAACAATGGCCTTACCCTGATCGACGTTACTGCACAGGAGCTGAAGGATATTCTTGAGACAGCCGTGAGCGAAGTCGAAAACGTCAGTGGAGCCTTTCCTCAGATCGGCGGCATGACGCTCACTTACGATCCTTCAGGTACCGCGCAGGCAATCGATGCAGCGACCAGTGCCGTCACGGTTCCGGGCACGCGCGTGCGATCACTGACAGTTGGTAGTACGCCAGTCGTGACCAATGGTGTCGTCGACAGCGGTACCGGGTCATTCCGTATGGTCACGCTTAACTTCCTCGTCAATGGCGGCTTCGGTGTGGCGGTCAGCAACAGCAACCGCGTTGATCTGGTGCTCGACGCCGCAGTGCCGACCAGTATCGATATGTCAGCAGCAGATCCAGGTGCGGCCATGTTTGCAGACACCGGCAGTGAACAGGATGCGCTGGGTGAGTATCTCAAGGCGACGTATCCAGACGCGAACACACCGTTCGCTTCGGCGGACACGATTGCTGATTCGGCTGCCACGGATACCAGAATCCAGACCGTGCAGTAACACTACAGCACAATTTTCCACAATCAGCGCCAGGGCCTGCCCCTGGCGCTCTGCGTTGATATTCCCCCTACTGGAGCAATCTGACACCACCCAGCCGACGTTCAGTATATTGCTACACTAATGTACTAGTTTAAGTTTTCTGGGTGTACGCGGTTGTCAGTTCTAACACAGCAACATTTTCCTGGCTCGAAGGCCGGTCGGCTGAACGTCGTCCTGTCCATTTTGCTGTGCCTCCTATTCAGCCTCCTGTTCAGCCATCCGGCAATGGCTGTAGTTCCGGTAATCGACCGTGGGCAGGGAGTCTTCGAGCTCGATGGTCGGGTCAGCTTCCTTACTGGGGCAGGGCAAGACAGCTCGCTTGATCTTGTGGTGGGTCAAATGGATCTGCCATGGCAACAACACGAGAGCGAGGGTGCGCTCAGTTTGCGCTATCAGCAGGATCCGGCATGGGTACGCCTGCAAATAGTCAATGAGCAGGCCGTGATGGCTGATTACGTGCTTGAAGTGGCTTGGCCGCTCATACCCAAGCTCGATTTCTACCTGCTTACTGACGAAGGTGTTCGGCATCAGATGGGTGGACAGCTCGTCGACGAGTCACTGCAGCCGCTGGCCCATCGTACAGAGCTGTTTCCTTTTCAGCTAGCACCAGGTCAGACAGGTACCGTCTACCTCAAAGTGGTCTCCGACGGTACGATACTGCTACCGTTGTCCCTCTGGTCGCAGGCGGACTTTTTTGAATACGACAGCAGTATCGACCTGCTGCTGGGCCTGTTCTTTGGCGCTATGCTGGTGATGGCGCTTTATAATGTTTCATTGGCTGTGCTGACACGGGACGCTGCCTATCTGTCTTACGTGCTCTATGTGCTAGCCCTTGCCGCTTTCCAGGCCAATGTAACCGGTATTGGCGGCTTGTACATCTGGCCTGACTGGCTTGAGTTCAAGCTCATGAGCTATGGCATTACCTCCGGTCTTGGCTTCACCACAGCCACCATATTCACAATCCAGTTTCTCGAGCTGCGCAGAAACAGTCCCTGGCTTTACCGGATATCGCTCGCCATTCTGGTTTTCTGGGTCGCGGTTGTTCTGCTGACCCCATTCCTATCGAAGTCTCTAATGGGGGCAGTAGGATTTCCGATGGGGCTGTTGTCGTGCCTGTTCGCCTGGACAGCCGCAAGCTATCTGGCTTTCAGGGGGCATCGTTCAGCCCTCTACTTCGTCATTGCCTGGAGTTTTCTCATTGTCGGTGCAAGTTTGTATATCGCGTCTATGGCCGGTATCGTGCCGCGCACGCCCATCACCGAGTACGCACAGGCGATTGGCTCGCTCATAGAGGTGGTGCTGCTGTCATTCGCGCTTGCCGAACGAATAAATCGAAGCAATGCGGAGCGTGTCGCAGCGCAGGCGGCTTCGCTGAGTCTGGCCAGTCAACTCGCAAGAGAGCGGGCTGAGAAGATCGAAGCTCAGGATAAGGCTTTTGCCATGCAGGTGCAGGCCACGGAGGTGCTCGAAGCCAAGGTGCAGGAACGCACGCAGGCGCTGAGTCAGATGAATAGCGAGCTGGAGAAAGCCAGCCAGACCGACGCTTTGACGGGCATCGGTAATCGGCGCTACTTCGAAGCCGAATTCGCGCGCCTGCTGAAGATCTGCAATCGAGCGGAGCAGCCGCTCACCCTCATGTTTATCGATGCCGATCATTTCAAGCAAATCAATGATGGCTACGGTCACGCGGTAGGCGATGAATGTCTTCGCCAGTTAGCTACAAGTGTTCAACAGAATCTTTGCCGGGCAGGGGATCTGCTTGCCCGCTTTGGTGGCGAGGAATTTGTTGTCGCTCTGCCGATGACAAGTCCCGATATAGCTTTGGAACTTGCGGAAAAAATGAGGCAGCGGGTTGCTGAGCTGGCAGTGCCGGTATCGTCGGCCGGCGCCGATGAGCCAGTCGGTGTCTGTCGGTTTACCGTCAGCATCGGCCTCGCCGGATGGGTGCCACAGCAGCATGAGAGCTCCGATAAGTTGTTGAAGGCGGCCGATGCCATGGTTTATCGAGCAAAAGCATCTGGAAGGAATCGCGTTGAAGTCCTGAGCGACTGCGATAAACCTGCCTGACAACATTTATATCAACTACATTTTTAAAATCTGTAACCTTTCTGTTTTATCCCCGTAGCTCTTATTGGCTCCAGTGAACAGTCCGTCTTCTCTGGCTGCGCGAGCCCAACCAATTACACTGCTATAAGCAGGGGGATGAATGAAAACAAAACTATCAAACCTGGGTTCTTGCACCGCGGCGGCAGCCCTAGTGTTGTTGAGCGCCGGCACTCAAGCGTCCAGTCACCGTGAAGCGCCGAACATTACGAAGATGCCGAAAGTCGATGCCACTGACTTCTACATGTTCAGCAGCTATGAAGCTGGTCGAGAAGCCTACGTCACCATTCTCGCCAACTATATTCCACTGCAGGATGCCTACGGCGGGCCCAACTATTTCACCATGGATCCCGAGGCGCTGTACGAGATACACATCGATAATACAGGCGATGCAGTGGAGGATCTGACCTTCCAGTTCAGGTTCGATAACAGCCTAAAGGGCACCAATGGTGAAGGTGTCAAGGTTCCGGTCGGCGGTACTGAGGTAGCTGTGCCCCTGCGTAATATTGGCGGAGTCTCTGCCGGCAATGATACCAATCTCACGACCTCGGAATCGTATACGCTCACGGTCATTGAGGGTGCACGTCGTTCAGGTGCTGCTTCGGAAATCATGAATGGACCTGCCGGTTCTATGAGCTTCACCAAGCCCTACGACTATGTCGGTAACAAGACATTTACCGATCAAGCCACCTACGAAGCCTATGCTAACCAGTACATCTATGAAGTAGACCTGCCGAACTGTGATCTGGATGCCAAAGTATTTGTTGGCCAGCGTCAGGACCCGTTCGCAGTGAACCTCGGCGAAGTTTTCGATCTGGTCAATTTCGTGCCGATTGACGGCCCTGGGGGCATTGCTCAAAGCACCGCCAACAACGATCTTGCCGACAAGAACGTGACTACGCTCGCATTGGAAGTGCCTAAAGCCTGTCTCACTGGCACTGGTAACGGCAATATAGGTGGCTGGACTACAGCCAGCCTGCAGCAGGCCAGAGTACTGAATCCGGCGCCAAGCTTTGAAAAGCCTGAAGTGAATGGTGGTGCCTGGGTGCAAGTCTCACGTCTGAGTAATCCACTGGTGAACGAACTGGTCATCGGTCTGCCAGACAAGGACCTGTTCAACGCAGCCGCCCCGACCCAGGACGGTGCACTGGCGACCTATGTGACCAACCCGACCCTGCCGTTCCTGCTGAATGTGTTGTTTGGCAGCAATGCTGTTGCGCCCACGAATATTCCGCGTGATGACCTGGTTGCGGCGTTCCTCACAGGCTTCCCTGGCGTCAATCAGTTAGCTACCGTCACGCCTTCGGAAATGATCCGTCTGAATACGACTATCCCGGCTACGCCAGTAGGTAGTCAGCAGCCGCTCGGCGTCGCTGCAGGCGATCTTGCAGGCTTCCCTAACGGCCGTCGCCCAGGTGATGACGTCGTCGACATTGCATTGAGGGTCGTGATGGGAGCCTTGTGCCATGACTTGCCACTGCCTGGTCCGACGAACCTCGGCTATTGCATGCCGGCAGATGCACCCTCAGGCACTACGCCTTACACAGATGGCGCACCAGTCGACGCGACGATGTTCACAACGACCTTCCCCTATGTGAACACGCCGATCCCTGGCTCACCAAACTGAGAGGTATAGCTGTATGAACAGACTCTATCTGCTCCCGTTGTTGCTGTCGGTTACCTTGGTGACTGGCTGCGACGTCTTCGACGACGATGACAAGAAGCGGCGACCCGCTGCAAGCGGCGAAATCGGCTTCACTGCGCTGTTCGATGACGCTTTCGCGCGCGATCCGAATGGCGAGCCAGTCACCATCAATGATCGAACCATCGAAGACGACTCGAACGAGTCAACCTTCGATAATTACCTGAACTGATTCACGTTCAGGGCCAGGGGCAAGCCGCAAGGTTTGCCCCTTCCCTCGCTACCCATTACCCGTTTACTTTCCCATCTCTAACGCATGCCCGGTAAGGCTCCAGGAATGTCAGCATGAAAACGACGCTACGAAATGATGGTCGCTCCGCCACCATGAGCTTTATCAGATTATGCCTGCCCCTGAGTCTCCTGCTCACGTCAGCCTGCAGCGACAAGGGCGGAGTGGCCGGCAATGCGGCCTTTACCCCAGAAGACCCCAATTTCATAGTCGTGGCAGCGAACGAGTTGCCTCCCCGGACTGACCAATCGATAGACCAGTCACCACAGCGGCTCGATGCACTCATCGACGAGGCCATCAGCAAAGGTGATGACCAGCGCGATCCGCGTTACTACGGCTATGCCGAGGGCATGGTCCGCCAGCGCCTGCAGCATCACGCCGAAGATGTTGCACTCTTGCTAACGCTGGCCGATCTGCTGCAGAAGCAGCACGCATTCGACGAGGCACGGCGAATATATGAGCAGGTCATCGAACTTGCGCCTGCCAATCCACAAGCCTACCTCTCATCGGCCATGCTTGCTCGACAGCGTGGCGACTTCAAACAAATGGAGCGCTACTGTAAGCAGCTCGTCACCCGCACTACGGCTGAAATAGCTGCAATCTGTCTGTTTACCGCCCAAGGCCTTCAGGGCAGGCTGGAGAGCAGCTACCAGCGCCTTTCCGTTCTTTTTGACCGACCGCTGTTGCCTGTCATCCTGGGCTGGGCCTTGCAGGAAGCAGCCGAAATGGCGCAGCGCCTGGGTCGATATGAGCAAGCTGAAGCACACTGGGGCGCAGCTCTTGAGGTTTCGAAAGGCAGTGTTCCGCCAGCTGAACTGTTGGCAGCCATTGCTGACTACTATCGACACCGACAACAGCCTAGCGAGATCATTGCTTTGCTGACGAATGAGACAGAGATGCCCGCACTAGCCATGCGTCTGGCAGCAGCCGAAATTGCGCTCGCGACAGCCAGCAATAACAATCCTGACGCCCTCCGCGCAAGCTGGATAGAGCGACTGCAACCGTGGCTCGAGCTCTGGACCGTACGAGGCGAGCAGAGCCATGGTGGAGAGCTCGCCTTCTACCTGTTCGCCGTGAAGGGTGATGCCGCTGCGGCTCTTGCCCCAGCTTTCGAGCAATGGTCTGAACGCAAGGAGCCACAGGATACCTTGCTACTGCTTGAAATCATCGCATCACTCGAGGTGGAATCCGCAGAGTCCCGGCAAAGCCTTCGTGCTGTACAGGCCTGGCAGAGGCAATCTGCTTATGAAGACCAGAGACTCCTGTCTCTTCTGGAGTCAGGATCATGAATCGCCTGTTTTCGATACTGCCGCTTCTGCTGATCTGCTGGACCACACAGGCTCTGGCTCATCAGCCAGCCTCCAGTTACATATTGCTGCAGGTCGACGAGTCTGAAGCCTCTCCACTTGCCCTGAGCTGGCGAGTTCACGTTCGCGATCTGGCGGCCGCCGTTTCGATGGATGGCGATGGTGATGGCGCGGTGAGTTGGCAGGAAGTTCAGCGAGCTGAGACTGAGATCCAGAACTTCTTCCGGCGCAGTGTTCGCATACGATCGGGGAGTATGGCCTGTAGCCCGGAACAGCCACCGCCATTGGCCTTGCGGAAGCTCTACGATGGGCTTTATCTATCACTCGATACGCCTTTGACGTGCGACCTTGCGGAAACAATCACCGTCGAGGTTGACGCCTTTTTCGAAGCCGATCCCCTGCATAGGACCATCGTAAGTCTCATGAACGCCGGCGTGCCCATATCCCAGCAGGTTCTCGCTTCGGCGAAGGACGTGGCCAGCTTTGAATCCGCCGCTGCTTCAACGAAAAGCTCGGGCACCTTCACGACTTTTGTTTATCAGGGCATCTGGCATATAGCGATAGGGCTCGACCACATTCTTTTCGTGCTTACACTCTTGCTCAGTGTCGTGCTGGTCAAGACTGGGCATGCCTGGCAGCCAGCCCGCTCCAGCCGACCGGTGCTCCTGCAAACCCTCAAGCTGGTCACGGCATTCACCGTTGCTCACTCCATCACCTTGTCGCTGTCGGTACTCGGCTGGATTCAGGCCTCTGCAATCTGGGTGGAATCCATCATAGCGCTTTCGGTTGCTGTAGTTGCGCTGAATAATATCCGACCGGTATTGGCTGAGCGACTATGGATCGTAACCTTCATGTTCGGCCTCATCCATGGGCTTGGTTTCGCAAGTGTGCTACTGGATCTTGGATTGCCTGCTAGCGCTCGCGGCCTTGCGCTTCTGGCGTTCAACATCGGTGTAGAACTGGGGCAGCTGTTGCTGGTGGCGCTTGCTCTGCCGCCTCTGCTGAGGCTTCGACACCTGCCAGCCTACACACGCTGGATCATGCCAGCATTGTCCGTGATGATCGCAATCATGGCCGGGTACTGGGTTGCTGAACGGACAGGGCTGATCAACTAGCCATCCGGTGCCTCATCGCGACGCATTTCACGCTGATTAAACCGGCAATGTTCGGGGGCTCTGCTACGCTTAACAGGCAACTGCTCAAGCTGAAGCTGCCAGGAAAGTCCCATGAAACTTCGCCGCCCGCTCATTGTACGGACTCCCCTAGCTACCATCATGGTTTCAGGCATGCTCGCGCTGGTGAGCATGCTGGCGAACAGCGCAGACACGCTTCGCATCCTGACCTGGGAAGACTTCATCGCGCCTGCACTCATCGAGGCCTGGACGCGTGAAACTGGCAGCGCCGTCAAACTCGCCTATTTCGACAGCGACGAAGAGCGTGACAGCATCATTGCCGAGGGCAAGGCGAAATTCGACCTGGTGGTCGTAGATGGACTCTCATCACTGGCCTTCGGCAAACGCGATCTGTTTGCCGAAATCACTGTAGAGCATGCTCCCAATCTCAGGCATATCGATCCCAGATTTACGCCTGACTGCAGGGCTGGTACTGGTGTGCCCTATCTATGGGGAACCGTAGGGCTGGTGTACCGCAGCGACAAGCTTGCGAAGCCGGATTCGTGGAGCGCGCTGATGACGCCCGAGAAGTCGCTCAAGGGCCACATTGGCATGATTGACGACTATGCCGATACATTCATTCCTCCCCTTGTGCTGCTGGGAGAGGACATCAACGCAGATGAACCGGAGGTGCTTAGAAAGGCATTCGAAATGCTGAAGGCACAACTTCCGTACGTACTGACCTACGACTACCCCGTTACCTTTCTGCAAACCGAAGAGGGAGAGAAACTCTATCTGGCTATGGGGTATAACGGTGACCAGCATATTCTGAATGACTACAGCAAAGCGGGAACATGGGCTTATACTGTCCCAAAAGAAGGCACTGCCACCTGGGTGGATTGTATGGCGATTCCACAAAACAGTGAGTCACCAGCGTTGGCGAGACGCTTCATCGACTTCATCAATGAGCCTGCAAATGCAGCGATGAATGCTGAGGCGCTCGGTATCGCGACGGGCAATCTTGCCGCCAAGGCGCTCATTTCTCCCGAGTTGGTTGAAGATCCGTCGGTCTATCCACCCGTCGATTTCAGTGGATCGAGCGGGTTGCAGGGCTACCGTTCGATCGGTCGCGACAACCTCAACCTGCGAAACCGGATAACTCGCGCCCTCGTCAAGTTGCATGAAGCTCAGTAGGCGCGCTTTCATCGTTATCATTCCGGTGCTGGCCGTCGGCTACGCTGTCGGTCTCTTCTCGGTTTATCTGGAGCAGCGGGACCGCCTGCTGCGAAGCGAACAGACAGGCATCGACAACGCACTCACGATTCTGGTCGCCGAGCTGGATGGGTATGCTCACTTTCAGGAAGTCTTCGTCACATCGCTGAAGAAGTCCGATCCGCTCAAGACCTTCCTGGTCGAACAGGATGCCTCCTATCGCGCCTTCACCCTTGGCACCAGCATCGAAACCAGTCTCCGGGAAGTGGAACAGTTCCACAGTGACTATCTCACCCTGGCGCTGCTCGACAGCACTGGTGAGCTGCTGTACTACCTGGAGAACAGCGGCGATCCGTTCTCCTCGGTATCTGACCGGGCCTTGGTCGCGGCGTCAAACCAGCTCCATAGTGGTGAGTCTGCCGGGTGGGCCTTATGGCAAAGTGATGAAGGCAACTATCGGTTGGCATTCATGAGTCTGATTGATGCAGAGACTCTCCTCACGCCCAAGAAAGCCTCACGGCGCGAATCTGTTCTTGTTGTCCAGAGTGTCGTCGAGCCCAGTTCCTTCCAGCGTCAGGCCGAAGCGGTCCAGGCGCGCTATGACGCTACGCTCACGTTCAGCCGAGCGGAGACCGGATTCGAGAACCCAGAGAAGGGCAAGGGTGCCGGTGAATTCCAACTTCGGGCCAGCCGTGCGAGCTCGACTGGTCTCCAGTGGCAGCTGGTCGCCAGCCAGGCCTATATCGAGGAGCGGCTGGTGTCCATCAAGCGACCGCTGGCGCTGAGCCTCGTTGGTCTTGTGCTGTTTTCCGGCTTCACGATTCTTTTGCTGATTCGGCGGTATATCACAGGTCCGATTGCCGAGTTGGACCAGAACCTCGAAAATGTAATCGAGGGCAGGGAGACCACCATTCGGGCAGATGAGTCAGCGCAGGATGAAATTGCGCATATCGCCCGCATGTTTCGCAAGCTGTACGGAGAGCTGTCACTCGCTTATGCGCACAGCAAGGCCATGGCGGAAACCGACCAGCTCACCAGACTGCATAACCTGACCTACCTCAATCACCACGGCCAGGCCATGATGAATGCTGCACAGGCCCAAGGCCTGTCGCTCGGGCTGATGTATGTGGACCTGGATAATTTCAAGTTCGTCAACGACAGGTTCGGACATGATACCGGTGATGAGCTCCTGGTGAGTCTGGCCGAATCTTTTCAGGCCTTGCTCGAGCGCTATAGGGGGCAGACGCCGCTGGCACCGATACTATTCCGCATCGCCGGCGACGAGTTTGGCATCATGATGGCGCAAAGCGCAGTTGAACCGGATGCCTGTCATAAACTGGCAACAGAGATCGTGTCGCTGTTCAGCACCGGCTACCGGCTTGGCAAGACCTTGTTACCGATTTCCGCAAGCATCGGCATTGCCGAGTGCCCAGCCGATGGCGTCCAGCTCACCCAACTCATGAGCTGCGCCGACTCGGCGATGTATCAGGCGAAGTCGCTCGGCAAGAACCAGCTGGCCCACTTTTCTCGCGATATCGCGGCCAAGGCAAACCGGGAACGGGATATCGAACATGCGCTCAAGGCCGTCGATTGTGACACAGAGTTCTTCCTCGTGTTCATGCCGATCATTGCTGTCGCCACTGGCACTGCGAACGCGGTAGAGGTCTTGCTGCGCTGGAATTCGTCACGCCTGGGTCCGGTAGGGCCTGCCGAGTTCGTTCCTATCGCTGAGGCGACCGGGCTGTTCGAGAAGATCGACCGCTGGGTGGTTTCCGAGTCGCTGCGTCTTTACCGGAACGTGTCAGCAGAGCTTGGTGGTGATGTGAAGCTGTCGATCAACCTGTCCTCAGCCCAGCTCTGCAATAAAGACCTTGCGGAGCAGATCATTTTATCGGCGCGTCAGTACGATGTAGAACCAGCAATGATTCAGCTGGAAATGACGGAAACAATAGGCATCGATTTCAGCGATCAGATGCAGCATACCTTGCAGACACTGCGAACGGCTGGATTCGGTGTCGCCATCGATGACTTTGGTGCGGGCTATACTTCACTGGCCCAGCTGGTCGAATATCCGGTGGACGTGGTCAAGCTGGACCGGCTGTTTATCACCAGGATGATGGATGCAGGCAAGTCCTCCATGCTGCCGCCGCTCATCGATCTCTGTCACCTGCAGAATATCGAGGTAACGGCAGAAGGCGTCGAGAACGAAGCTCAGCTCCGCATGCTGATAGACTCAGGCTGCGATGCACTTCAGGGGTACTACTTCGGCCAGCCCGTGCCACTGTCGCGGCTGCAAGCGGCCTCAGAGCAGTGGCGGATCAAGGCTGCCGGAGCACGTCGGCTCAATCTGCCCGGCAAAGGAGCACAGCGGCTCTAAGGGCCTTGGTGCCGAACTGGGACATCTTCTCGAAACGCTTTCGATGTATCGGTAGATGTTGGCTGTCCAGTACCGTCTGATGCTCCAATGGGTCGACGTCTGGATCGTGGATATAGACAAAATCCTCATCCAGTGCCGTAACGGTTACCCAGTGCGGCGTTTTACATTTGTCGAAATGATAGGTGCTAATGAGCACCAGCGGCACCACGCCGTTTCTGAGCGCATCTTCGATATCCGCAAGTTTCAGCGGGCGCTCGTGCACGGGGATGTCGAATTCCTTGATCTTGCTTATGAAGCCATCATGGACCAGCTTCAGAATCCGCTTCTTCTCCTCGCGACGCACACCCTCCATGAACAGCGGACCGCTGTTGTTGACGAACACTTCTGCACGCAAACCCCTTTTTACTGCAGCCAATGCGAGTCCATGCGGACCACAACCACCATGGCCGGCTGTCATGAAAATCGTAGTGGCTTCGCGCCAGATTTCGAGTTCCTCATGTACCGCAAACTGAAAATGATCGCGCAGGAAAGCCAGCGCCATCATCAGTGAGGCCGGTCCGCAACTGAAATCCATGGTCTGCGGGTAATAGGGAATGTTCAACATCAGGTCGGACTGCGGCACCACGCGCAGCAGTTTCTGATATCGCAGGGCCGGCTGATGGTCTTCGTAGTAATCATCCAGGACACCGAAGTGCCGATACTCGTGCTTCTTGTACAGCGCAATGGCTGCCGCATTGTCTTCACTGACTTCCAGCCGCATTGCGATGCAGTGTCGTTCGACAGCCACAGCCTCTGCAGCATTCAGGAGGCGGCTTGCAATGCCTCGGCCGGCGAAGCGCTTATCCACTGCAATCGAGTAGATTCTGGCCAGATTGGAACCCTTGTGAAACAGCGTAAGCACGTAGGCAGCTACTGCTTCACCTTCGGTCGTATCAACCGTCGCCACTTGCAGGGAGGCCGTCTCACTATCAAGGAAGCGCCTGAAGCTGCGCCGGCTGAGCTTGTCATGATCGAAACTGCTGTTTTCAAGTTCGAGCAGGACCGGCAGATCGTTGGCTGTGGCAACCCGTATGCGGATTCCGTCTTTGTTTTCAACGAGCTGGCTTTGTGACCTGCTGGCCGTAGCCACTGAATGGTGCATGTAGACATCGCCGGAGATTGAGTTGGTTTAACCATCCAGAAGATTCATGGACAGATCAATGATTATAGGCAAAACTGAAGCAACATGCAGGACGCTCGCCTCATCAAGACGCGCCGTCCCGGCTTTTCGTTCCACCCGACAGACACATTCTATGTCTCAGTTATTCATCGTTGTTGAAAAGCTCAGTGACTGGTCGCCTTACTATCCCAGTGAGGACGTCATCACCTTCGACACCTATCTGAACCTGTCGGAAGCCTCTGCGATGGCTGCCAGTGGTGATGACAGGCGAGCCGCCATGGCCGGGCGCACGCGCGTGGTCAACCTATGCCGCAGCTACAAGTATCTCAGCCGCGGGTACTATTGCTCGCTACTGGCCGAAGCCAGAGGGCATCATGTCATACCTTCAGTGAAGACGCTTAATGCGCTGGAGCGAAAAGCTGTCTTTACGCTGTCGTTCGATTTTGAAGAGCTTGATCTCGACCAGGCCCTGCTGACGCTGAAAGCGGATACGACCCAGGAGGCGTCAAAGCGCAAACTGGTGGTCCGAAGCTATTTCGGCGTAACCAACCTGCCGGAATTCAAGACGCTCGGCGAAATCATCTTCGAGCAGTTTCCCTGCCCGCTGGTCGACATCGAACTGAAGTACAAGAATGGCTGGATGCTGTCGGCAGTGAAGCCAATGCGACTTACGCATCTGGACGATGAAGACGAAACCGCCTTTGCGTCGTCATTCGATGCCTTTACCAAGAAGCTCTGGCGTAAACCCAAGGCTCGCAAACAGTTCCGCTATGACATGGCCGTGCTGATCAACCCAGATGAGAAGATGCCGCCAAGCGATGCGCAGGCGATGAAGCGACTGCACAAAGTCGCCAAACAGAAGGGCATTGCCATCGACTTCATTGGCCCGCGTGATCTGAACAGGGTGCCGGAGTACGACATGCTGTTCATCCGGGAAACCACGGCCATCAACCATCACACCTTCCGCTTTGCGAAAAAGGCTGAGGCCGAAGGCGTGATAGTCATGGACGATAGTGCGTCGATCATGCGTTGTACCAACAAGGTCTTCCTGGCAGACCTGTTGCATCACCACAAGGTGCCTACGCCGAAGACCCTCATCCTCAGCAAGGGCCATCATGCTCAGTTGAAGTCAGCGGCCGAGACATTGGGCTTTCCGATGGTGCTGAAGATTCCGGACGGCTCGTTTTCTCGCGGTGTGATGAAGGCGGAGAACCATGAGCAGCTGGAAGAGAAGTCGGAGGTGCTGTTCAAGCAGTCCGCGCTGCTGCTGGCGCAGGAGTTTATGTACACCGATTACGACTGGCGTATTGGCGTGCTCAACGGCAAGCCGATCTATGCCTGCAAGTACTTCATGGCGCGTGACCATTGGCAGATCTACAAGCACGAGGGTAGCTCTACCGCTACCGGTGCCTGGGATACCATGGCCATTCATGAGGTGCCGAAGGCGGTCGTACAGGCCGCGGTCAAGGCTGCCAATCTGATCGGCAGAGGCCTCTACGGGGTCGATGTGAAGCAGTCCGGTAGTCGTGTGGCGATTATCGAGGTCAATGACAACCCGAGCCTCGAATCAGGGGTGGAGGATAAATTTCTCGGTCACGAGCTCTACGGCATCATCCTCGATGAATTCATTCGCCGTGCAGAGCTGAAGCACGCAAGCTAAACTGATTTTTGAGCTCCGGACGCCGTCGCAGACTATCGAGCAGTTTCTGCGGCAGGTCGTTCCAGGCTCGATGCGGCAACAAAAAATAACTTCAACTGGTTCTATATGAACGCGTATGATGTACCGCTGGAAATAGCAGTAATATTCCTGAATTCGAGACCGCGCAGTCCTGCAACTGCAGTCTGAAAACGTCTTCGAATTTGCCACGGCGGTGTTCGAATGCGTATTACCCGATATACAGATTATTCACTTCGGGTTCTTGTCTATCTGGCGGTAAAGCCTGGTCGGCTGGCCACCATTCAGGAAATAGCAGAAAGCTATAACATTTCCCGCAACCATCTCATGAAGGTCGTCCACCAGCTTACCCGAGCAGGCTATGTCACCAGTATCCGTGGCAAGAATGGCGGCTTGCGACTCGACCGTGCTGCAAGTGACATCAATATTGGTGCGCTGATGCGTGAAACGGAGCCGGACATGGGTCTGGTGGAATGTTTTCGGACGGACAACCAGTGCTGTATAACCCCGGCCTGCGGCTTGAAATACATGTTGGCAGAGGCGCTTCAGAATTTTCTCGAGACGCTCGATAAGTACACCCTGCAGGATGTGCTGCCAGGCGAGTCAGCTCATACGCTTATCGACCTGCTGCAAATTGCAGACTGACCTGTCCCCCCACTGTCCAGGAAAAAAAACGCACCAGATGGTGCGTTTTTTAATTTGAAAGTTATCAGCCAGCGAAGTTGCTGTTGACGAATTCCCAGTTGACCAGGTTCCAGTACGCTTCGAGGTATTTTGGTCGCGCATTGCGGTAGTCGATGTAGTACGCATGCTCCCACACGTCGCAGGTCAGCAGCGCTTTCTGCGAGCTGTCAGTAACCGGCGTTTCAGCATCATCAGTGTTGACGATGGCAACACTGCCGTCAGACTTCTTCACCAGCCAGGTCCAGCCTGAAGCGAAGTTGCCGATGGCGCTGGCAGTAAACTCTTCTTTGAACTTGTCGAACGAGCCGAATGCCTTGTTGATGGCTTCAGCGATCGCGCCAGTCGGTGCGCCGCCGCCATTTGGGCTCAGGCAATGCCAGTAGAAGGTGTGGTTCCAGACCTGGGCTGCCTGGTTGAAAAGGCCACCTGAAGAAGACTTGATGATTTCTTCGAGGCTCTTGTCCGCCTTGTCAGTGCCTTCGATCAGGCTGTTCAGCTTGTCGACATAAGCCTTGTGATGCTTATCGTGATGATACTCCAGCGTCTCGGCAGAGATATGTGGCTCGAGCGCGTTCTTTTCGTAAGGAAGTTCTGGTAGTTGAAAAGCCATGGTTGATCACCTTGTTCCTGTGTTTTTCTGAATTAACAGTTCGCCCCTGAGGCGTTTGCGACACAGGGCACGAGTGTTTCCTTTTAAAACTTCGAGGTTGATACGACTAAGTGGGGATAGCAGATGGAAATTTCAAGTGGCTTCAGCCGAGGTGGCTGAAGTCTGGTCAGAAACAAGCTCAGGCAGCTTGCTTTTGACCAGACTCCAGTCCTTTGTTCTGATGCTTGTTCTTCCGCTTGTAACTACCCTTGCCAACCTTGGCTCTGGCGATGCGCTGTCTGAACAGTGGTGAGGTGACCAGCGCCGCTTCGGCATTGTGGCGAATTTCGCCGCGTTTGTGATCGTGTTTCATAAGCTGCCCTTGAATGGCTGAAGTGTGAGCAAGCAGTATATCAATTCACTTCGAACTTTTCTCCTGTTGCTGTAGCGCGTCAACGATCGTCGACACGTTGTGGGTCATCATTTTCAGGTAAGTGCCCGCCGGTTCATCAGGACCAGAAAGCGCATCGGAGTACAAAGTCCCACCAATTCGGGCTTCGGTTTCACGGGCAATCTGACGGATCAGGCGTTCGTCCGAAATGTTGCCGACGAACACCGCTTGTATATCGCCCTTGCGGATCTGTCTGATTATTTTGGCAACATCGGCTGCCGAGGCCTCTGATTCGGTTGACAGGCCCTGGGGCGCCAGCATGTTAATTTTCAGATCGTTGGCGAGGTAGCCGAAGGCATCATGCGAAGTGACGACCGTGCGTTGCTGCTCCGGCACCTGGGCAATTCGCGACTGAAGGTCCTGCGCGAGCGTTTCCAGTTGGGAGAGATAAGAGGCCGCACGTCGCTCGTAGCCTTCACGTCTGTCTGGATCGGCCTGTATCAGCGCATCGCGAATATTCTGCACGTACACTCGGGCTTGAGAAACGGAATGCCAGGCATGCGGGTCGGGTGCGCCAGACTCCGCATGATCATCATCGTCGGCGGGTAGTGGCGTGACGCCATCCGTCGCCACCAGCAACGTTCCACCGAAACCGGACGAGGCCTGCAGCCGGTCGATCCATCCCTCGAAGCCGAGACCGTTGACTACCAGAAGGCTGGCCCTGGTCAGTGCTTTTGCGTCTGAAGGTGCAGGCTGAAACATATGCGCGTCGCCATTCGCGCCCACGATTGTGCTCAGCTCAATATCGTCTCCGCCCACCTGTTCAAGAAAGTCCCCAAGCACGCTGAAGCTTGCGACCACTCTGAGTTTCTCGGCAGCGCCAGCGCCAGTAGGGATGAGGAGGATTGCGGCCAATACGAAGGGCATGAGCCCACGAAATAAAGAGTCTTGGATCATAGCGTTTTCCTTGGAATTTCAAGCAGCCAGATGGCGCTGATGGGAGCGAATGTAGCGAGCGACGATGCCTTTGCGGGTGCCGAACAGGATTGAACTGAAATAGGCGGCACCAAGGCAGACAATGATGAGCGGGCTTGTCGGCAGGCTGAAGTAGTAAGACAGCAGCAAGCCGGCGTAGCAGCCGCTGAAGGCGAGCGCGATGGCCAGCAGTATCATGTTTTCGAGTTCTTCGACCCAGAAGCGGGCGATGGTAGCTGGCAGTATCATCAGCCCCACCGACATCAGCGTGCCGAGGGCGTGAAAACCGCCCACCAGATTGAGCACGATGAGGATCAGCAGTGAGAAATGGGCGAGGGCGCTCAGACGACTCACCGATTTCAGAAACTCGGTATCCAGACACTCGACCACGAGCGGCCGAAACAGGACAGCCAGCGTCAGCAGGGTGATGGAGCAGACGCCTGTCAGCAATATCAGCGCCGCATCATCCAGCGCAAGAGTCGATCCGAACAGCACGTGCAGCAGGTCGACGTTGCTGCCCCTCATGGAGATGATCATCACGCCGAGTGCGAGCGACACCAGGTAGAAGGCCGCCATGTTGCTGTCCTCAGCCGTTTCGGTCTGGCGCGAGGTGGCGCCGGCAAGTACCGCAACGAGGCAGCCCGCCATGAGCCCGCCCACCGTCATGGCAGTGACTGAAAGACCGGCGAACAGAAAGCCAATCGCGGCGCCTGGCAGAATGGCATGGGCCATGGCGTCACCCGTAAGACTCATGCGCCGCAGCATGAGAAACACCCCCACCGGGGACGCGCTAAGGGCGATGGCAAGGCAGCCCAGCAAGGCCCGGCGCATGAAGCTGAACTCCGCGAATGGCTGTATGAGTAGTTCATACATGATAGGCGGGCCGAGCTGCTGCGGCACAAAGCGGTGCACCTGGAACAATGGCCAGGGAATTGCTCTGGGCCTTCAGAAGGTTGTCCATGGTCAGGACGGATAGCGTTTCACCATAGGCGACTAGCTCGCGAGACAGCAGCATTGCAGAAGGAAAGTGGCGGCGTGCCAGATCGAAATCATGCACGACGGCGACAATCGTCGTGTTTGCCTCGTTGAGCGTTTGTAGCAGGGCCATCAGCTCTGCCTGCGTTCGGGCATCCACACCAATGAATGGTTCATCCAGCAGTATCAGTCGGGCGTTCTGAAGCAAGAGCCGCGCGAACAGCATGCGCTGGAACTGACCGCCGCTCAGTTCTCCGATAGGTCGCCTCAGGTGTTCCGATAGACCCACCTGCGCAATAGCATCCTTTACAAGCTGGCGGTGACTCTTGCCCCGGCCCCTGGTCGCACCGAGCTGTATCCACAGTCCTAGGCTCACGAAATGCTCTACGCAGATGGGGAAGCCCCGCTCGAGTGCAGCAAGTTGAGGTAGATAGGCGATCTGCTGCTGACTGATGCCTCGCCGTATCACTTGGCCTTCGAGTGGCTGTATCTGCGCCATCACCGCCTTGAGCAGGGTTGATTTCCCTGCACCGTTCGGCCCTACCAGCGCAGTAAATGCACCCTCGGGAATAACCGCCTGAAGGTGGTGCACGACCGGGTGCCGATCATAGCCGAGCGTGAGGTTCTGGAACTCGATCATGCCTGCAGCACCAGTGCCGTCAACAGCCAAAGCATCCCGATGATGCCGGTCACCAGGAGCAGCCTATGAGACAGACTCATGAAGAAATAACTCATTTGGAGTAATGCATCTGCGAGAGTCCGGAGTCAGGCGAAGTCGAGGCTGAGCAGGAGCCGAAATTCGCCGGCGGCGAGCGCGGGTGAGCGGTGGACGAGGCCGTGCTGCTCGTTACCGTTCCAGGCAGTGCCCTTCAATAGGGCCACATCGCCTTCTGTCAGGCGCTGAATGGCGTCGGCGTTGGTAAAGAGGCCAGAGCGCGCGTCACCTAGCCCCTTATTCCCCATACCCAGGCGCTCGCGATCAAGATGTTCCTCGGGGAGCCATTCGGTCCCGGGTCCGCCATAGGTCGTCAGCAGGCGACAGGCTACGCGGTCGGTATGGAAGCGAGGACACATGGCCGTGGTGAGGGGCGTGAGCCGCAAGCCAACGGCATCCATATCGAACAGACAGCCATACATGTCGGCCAGCAGACAGATGTCAGTGATCAGTGTCTTGGTCAGGCGGTGGTCGGGCAACCAGAGGCTGAGGCTCTCCTCGATTTCGCTCAGGGCCATCACACGCTGAATGGGATAGAGCTTCGCCTGCTGTTCGCTGAGCCAGGCAATGTACTGTCGGAGTGAATCGGGTAAAACCCGGCGCCAGACGGCAAGATTCACATCCGGCTCATAGATTTCGGTCAGGCCGTGTGCCGTACTGGCACTGCTGATCCTGCGAATGTGTGCAGCAGAGTCCGCGAGGTGCTGAGCTGGTGGGGTGTGCGCCTTTGCATTCACGATATCAGTCTTCCCAGGCTTCAAAAGGGTCGGGTAGTTGCCGCCAGGCTGCTTCACCTTCAGCAAATTCAAGTTCATTCAGCAGGCAGGCGTCGAGAGCGGCAGACATGTCTGCTTCATCCAGGTCCTGTCCGATGAAGACCAGTAGCTGCCGGGACTCATCTGTGGTGGCCTTGTCCAGCACTGCCGCATAACCATACCTGGCCATGCCACCAGCCTGGCTCCACTGGCCCGCATAGTCCGGGCGGCTGGCAAGCCAGAAATAGCCCTTGGAGCGAATCAGCTTGCCCTCAGGCCATGGCTGGTGCAGGAATGCGTGAAAGCGCTCAGGATGAAAAGGGCGGCTGGCCTGGTAGACAAAACTGTTGATGCCGTAGGTCTCGGTTTCCGGCGTGTGCTCGCCACGCAGCGTCTGCAGCCATCCGGCGGCCTGTGCTGCGCGGTCGAAGGAAAAGCGGCCTGTGCCGAGCACTTCGTGGAGCGCAACCTGTCCGTCGGTGATGGGTATGAGCCTGGCCGCCGGGTTCAGTGTCTTGAGTACGCCGGTCAGACGAGCCAGCTGCTCGCTGGACACAAGGTCGGTCTTGCTGATGAGCATGACGTCGCAGCATTCAACCTGGTCAGTGAGGAGATCGGTAATGCTGCGCTCATCCGCCTCATCGATACGTGCTTCGGCATCGAGCAGTGACTCGGCCGCTTCGAAGGCGGGTAGAAAGTTTACGGCGTCGACGACGGTCACCATGGTGTCCAGTCGGGCTGTAGCCGAAAGCGTAGCGCCCGTCTCGTCAGCGAGGGTGAAGGTCTCGGCCACCGGCAGGGGCTCGGAAATGCCGCTCGACTCAATGAGCAGATAATCGAAACGATTTTCGGCAGCGAGCTTTCGCACCTCGAGCAGCAGGTCCTCACGCAGAGTGCAGCAGATACAGCCGTTGCTCATCTCGACCAGCTTCTCTTCCGAGCGGGTCAGCGTGATGCCGTTGCTGACCTGCTGCGCATCGATATTGATCTCACTCATGTCGTTGACGATCACAGCTACCCGCAGGCCTTCACGATTATTGAGAATGTGGGTGAGCACGGTGGTCTTGCCTGCACCGAGGTAGCCGGAGAGTACGGTAACGGGCAGGGGGTGAGTGGCGGTTGTCATGACGGCGATGTTCCTGAAATGCTAATGGAGATGTTACAACATAACATTGCGGCACAGCAAGCCGGTCTCTTCGAGCGATTGCACCGGTTGTCGCGAAAGATGACTATTAGCAGACCCGCGCGCTTCAGCACACCTCATCGCTGGTGAACTACGAAATGTCCTACGCCGCCATCGTTCTATACCGCTGCCGAGCTGAAAACCATCCAGGAAGTCATCACGCTGGCCGTCTTTGCCGTATTCTCCCTGTTCTATCTTGGTGAAAAATTCACGATCAATCACCTGATAGGTTTTTCATTGATTAGCGCTGGCGCATTTTTCATATTCAGGGGGCCGATCCGATAGGCCGCTGTCATCAGATCGCTAGCGCCCACAGTAAGTTGCCCAAGTAATGTTATGATGCTTTATAACATTAGTGTACGCTAGCATTTTGCTTTCTCAGGAGACAGAAATGTTCAAACAGAATCGATTGAAGTCAGCACTTTCGGTAGTGCTGGCATCGGGCAGCCTGATCCTGGCTGCACCGGCCATGGCGGAGTCAAAGCATCATGACGACGAACATCGCCAGCACGGCAAGCATGAGCATGGCGCCGCCAGCATGAACATTGCGCTGGACGGCAAGCAGCTTGTTGTCGAGCTCGATTCACCCGCCATGAATATCCTGGGTTTCGAGCACGCTGCAGACACGCCGGAGGACAAGGCCGTGGCAGCCGACATGTGGAAGCGACTCCAGCATCCGAATGGGGTGGTGAGCCTTGATGGGGGTGACTGTACGGTTGCGGAGTCAAAGGTTGAAATGCCTCAGTTCGACGAGGCCGATCCAGAGGAGCAGCACGCGCTGCTGGATAGTGATCACAAGAGTGATAAAGAGCTGAAGCACGAGGCAAAGCACAAGGACGAGCATCATGATGACGATGAGCACCATGCTGATCATCATGAGAAGAAGCACAAGGCGGATACCCACTCCGATATCAAGGCGAACTATGCATTCGAGTGTGCGAACCCTGAGGCGCTCAAGTCAATTCAGGTCAAGGTGTTCGACACCTTCCCCAACTTCGAGGCAGTCGAGACGCAATGGATCATCAACGGCCGCCAGGGCAGTAAGCATCTCAGGGCGGGAGAGAGTACGATCGCTGTAAAATGAGCTGGATGGGTCGGGGGAAGGACGGGGAGGCGCTGGTCCTCCCCGTGTGAGCACTTACTCAGCCGGTTCTTCGACGGGCTCTTCGATAGGCTCTTCAGTGTACGGAATGATGTTGGCCACTTTTATCGTGTAGGTGGAGGTGGCGATGTCATTCGTGACGAGTGAGGTCTCCATGGTGCCTTCCAGCCAGAAGGCGTCGTACAGCGATTCCAGCTTGAAGCCCTTCGGGAAGGTCGCGTAGATGATCTGGTTAGGCGGAGGTGGCGGCGTGTGGATACAGGCGCCGAAATATGGGACCAGGAAGAAGGTCGTGACGGTCTGATCGTCAGTCGATTCGATTGGGACGATGAAGCCCGGTACTTTCACCTTCGCACCGTCGAACTCCTTCTTGAACTTCGATGACTTCAGGGCCGCCTGATAACGCTGCGCCTTCAGCTCCTCTTCAGTGAGCTTGGGTGCATCCTTGTCAGCGTTTTCGGCGCCAGCAATCGGACTCGACTTAGGCTGCTCGAGCTTATCCATGGTGTCGGCTTCCGAACCATCAGGGATATTCATGATCCATTCCGGAGGATTCATCAGCGCCTCGAGATCATCTTCGGGAATCAGCTCGATCCATTCGATCATTCTGTATTCAGGATCGCCTTTGGCGGCAAGCGCGGGGCCCATCTGCACGAGACCAAGCAGGAGAAGCAGACAGACCGTCTGCAGACTGAATTTTTTTGCTCTGTTCATGTAGGAATCCATGCGGTTAACAGCTTATGATATATTGCAACATTCTAGGCGAGGGCTACAGGCTTGGCTATTGAAATCTCCAACCTTACTTTTTCGTATACCCGCTCAGAAGCGCAAAGTGTGCTCAGTATACCGGCCTGGACGGTCGAAGAGGGCGAACACGTCTTCCTTTACGGCCCTTCAGGCTCAGGGAAATCAACCTTGCTCAATATCCTGGCTGGCATATTGCAGCCGACGCAGGGCGAAGTGCGCCTGCTCGACGAAGCCTTTAGTAGCTTGTCGGCGCGCAGGCGCGATGAGTTTCGCGCGCGGCATATTGGCGTCGTATTCCAGCAGTTCAATCTTGTTCCCTACCTGAGCGTACTCGACAACATCCTGCTGGCGGCCCACTTTGGCGAGCGCAAGACAGCATCCGGCAAACGAACCTCGGCTGACGTTCAGGGCCGCGCAGAGAACCTGCTGGCGCGGCTCGCACTGAGTACCTCGTTATTGCATCAACGGGCCGACGCGCTGAGCGTTGGTCAGCAACAGCGTGTTGCGATCGTCCGCGCGCTTATCAATGATCCGGAGCTTGTCATTGCCGATGAGCCGACCTCTGCGCTCGACAGCGACGCCCGTGATCAATTCATCGACCTGCTGCTCGAGTGCATGGGTGAGGGCCGCCGGACCTTGGTGTTCGTTAGTCATGAGCGCTCGCTGGCCGCACACTTTTCGGCCTCGGTCGATCTTCAGTCACTGAACCAGAAGGCGCACATCAATGCTGCTTAAAGTCGCCCTCAAGAGCCTGTTGAACAGAAAGGCCACAGCCATCCTCACTGTGCTGTCCATCCTCGTGAGTGGCTTCGTCATCTTCGGCGTCGAGCATATCCGCCAGGAAGCCAAGTCCAGCTTCAGCCGCACCGTTTCCGGTACGGACCTTATCGTCGGCGCCCGCACCGGGCAGCTTAATCTGCTGCTGTACTCGGTATTCCGCATCGGCAATGCCACCAACAATATTTCCTGGGAGTCATATCAGGAGCTTGCAGATCGGCCGCAAGTCGCCTGGACCATCCCGCTGTCGCTCGGTGATTCTCACAAGGGCTATCGGGTGCTGGGAACGACGCAGGACTACTACGAACATTTTCGCTTCGGCCGACAGCAGCCACTGGAGCTCGCTGAGGGTGAGTCGCAGATGGATGTGTTTGGTGCGGTGCTCGGCGCGGAGGTAGCCAGCAAGCTGGGCTATGAGATCGGCGACCCCATCGTGCTCGCCCATGGCACAGGCAAGGTCAGCTTCAGCAATCATACCGACAAGCCTTTCAAGGTGATTGGCATACTCGAACCTACAGGTACGCCGGTAGATCAGACGGTACATGTCAGTCTCAAAGGCATCGAAGCCATCCACATCGACTGGCGCAATGGTGTAAAAATGCCGGGTCCTGGCATTTCGGCCAAGGCAGTTGCAGAGCGCGATCTCACGCCAAAGGCCGTCACCGCCTTCATGGTGGGCCTCAATTCGAAGATTGCCACCTTCGGCTTTCAGCGGGAGGTGAACGATTACCGACAGGAACCACTGATGGCTATTCTGCCGGGTGTCGCGCTGTCGGAGCTCTGGCAGATGATGGGTGCGCTGGAAAATATACTCATGGTGATCTCGGGCCTGGTCCTGGTCGCGTCACTGCTTGGCATGTGTACGATGCTGCTGGCATCGATGCGCGAACGTCAGCGTGAGTTGGCAGTCATCCGGGCCGTGGGGGCGCATCCGTCCTTCGTTTTTCTGATGATCGAAATTGAAGCGCTGATGCTCACAGCTGCGGGTATCGCCGGTGCAATCACTGCGCTGTGGCTCACGCTGGTATCAGCACAGGATCTATTCAGCGAGCGCTATGGGCTCTTCATCGATGTGGACTTCATGTCCACCCGCGTGTTGATTATTATCGGCATCATGCTGGGGGCAACCGCCATACTCGCGCTGATACCGGGCCTCAGTGCCTACAGGGCCTCACTCAATCAGGGGCTGGTCGTCAAGACATGAACCTAACCGTCGGAGCGACATCATGAAGCGCAATATCGCCAGAGCCATCGACTCAGCGGAAGCGTCGTGCAACCGAGCGGGCGTGCGGCTCACGGAGAAACGCAAGAACGTGCTGAAGACACTGCTCAGTGCAGGCGGGGCACTCTCGGCCTACGACATCGTGGACGTGTACAAGGCCGAGTTCAATGAATCCATCCCAGTCATGTCCGTGTACCGCATGCTGGATGTGCTGGCCCAGGAGAACCTGGTGCACAAGTTGGCGACGGTGAACAAGTATGTCGCCTGTTCGCATATCAGCTGCGACCACAGTCATGAGATTCCTCAGTTTCTCATCTGTGACAACTGCGAAACCGTGCGTGAGCTGGGCGTTCGGAAGGAGATTATCGAGGCGCTCAACGACAGCGTCTCAAAAGCAGGCTTCACGCTTACGAGCCAGCAAATGGAGCTGCACGGCCGCTGCGACGACTGTCTGCAGGTAGTGGATCACCATGCCTGAGCTTCGGGCCATCCCTACCAATGTCATCACCGGCTTCCTCGGTGTGGGCAAGACGACCGCGATTCTGCATCTGCTGAAAAACCGCCCGCAGGGTGAACGCTGGGCCGTGCTGGTGAACGAGTTCGGTAAAGTCGGCATCGACGGCGCTCTGCTCAACAGCCATGGTAGCAAGACTGAAGCTGGTGTGGCCGGCGAGATCTTCGTTCGTGAGGTGCCTGGCGGCTGCATGTGCTGCACCAACGGGCTTCCCATGCAGGTGGCACTCAACCAGCTCATCATGAAAGCGCGGCCCGACCGCCTGCTGATCGAGCCGACCGGGCTTGGCCATCCGGCCGAAATTATCGAGGTGATCACCGGTCCTCACTACCGCCAGGTTCTGGCGCTTCAGGCCGTGATCACACTGGTGGATGCGCGAACTATTCATGACTCACGCTATACCGGCAGTGATACCTTCAATCAGCAGATCGAGGTGGCGGATATTATCGTGGCGAGCAAGGCCGACCTGGCCAGTTTTGAAGACATCACTGCGCTGCAGCACTACCTCGATGAGCAATACGCGCAGGCTGGCACCGTCCACATGATTACTAATGGACAGCTCGATCAGGACTGGCTCAAGCAGCCTCACAAAGGCGCTGCAGTGGCTGCTGGTGAGCACGATGCAGGCGGCGAGAGTGCTCACCAGCATGCCATTGTCGATACTCTGCAGCCGGCGCCTGAAGGTAGGGAATTCGTGCGCTTCGACAACGCCAAAGATGGCTTCAGAAGCCTTGGCTGGCTGTTCGGGCCAGACACTGTATTCGATCAGGATGCGCTGGTGGTATGGCTGTCAGGGCTCGACGGCGTGCGTTTCAAGGGCGTGTTCATCACCAACGATGGCATCTTTGCCTACAACTTTGCGGGGGACGGGCTATCCCGTTTCGAACTCGATGAGGCGGTGGACAGCCGCGTCGAAATCATCGCTGAAGCCGAAACCAGTGGGCTCGAGACGCTTGAACCTCAATTGCTAGCCTGTCGGCTGACGGGCTGACCGTCAGCCGCGGGCGGGTCGGGGCAGGGTGGTGCTGATCAGGAGCGGCTCCCGAGATAGATATCTTCGATAGCTTGACTGATCTGCTCACGATCCACATCCGATCGGTTGCAGAAAATGAAGTAGGCGAAATCCTCACGGAGGTAACGCTTGTAGATCGAGCGATACGCTGCCCATGAGCCTCTGTGGTATACGCTGGGGCCATAGGTGTCGTTATCCTTGACGTAGAGCCCGAACGCGTAGCCCGCGCCGTCCGGCTTGTCGTTTTCGAGATCAGCCTGCCGGGAAACCAGCAGGTCGCGAAAGGCTTGCGGGTCAGGCCCAATAGTTGGCTTGCGGAACTGCTCGTCCCAGAGCAGGAACTCGTTCAGCGAGGTCACAAGCGCATTGGCGCCTACCCAGTCGAGATTCGTCTCGCTGCGTTCGAATGCACTACCATCCGGGCTTTTCTCAAGTGGTGAATAAGCCGTTGCGCGATCCGGAATGACTTCATCGGCGTTATCACTGATGAAACTGCGACGCATGCCCGCAGGGACCAGCAGTTTGCGGGCTATACTGCCTCAGCGGCTCATCCGTAACGCGTTCGATCACTCGGCCCAGCCAGAAATAGCTCATGTTGCTGTAGGTGAAACGCTCACCTGGATCGGACATGGGTGCCGTCAGTCTACTCAGCTCATAAAGTTCGTCCGGCGTCAGGTAATCACCAGTGCCAAACGTCACTGGTTCACCTGTGATGCCCTTTACATGGGGCTGAAGGCTCTCTTCGAAACCAGCGAATCCTGCGGTGTGGGTGAGGAAAAATCGTAGTGGGATTTGCCGCGTTCGGGGGTGAAGATTTGGCAGGTAGCGCCCGATGGGCGCATCGAGATCGACCAGACCATCCTCAGCGGCCAGTGCCAGCGCAGCCGCCGTAAACTGCTTGGACAGCGAAGCCACTCTGAACATCGAGTCAGCATTCAGGGGAACACTATGGTCGAGACTGGCATGGCCATAGGCTGCTTTGTGGACCACCTTGCCTTCATCCACCACTGCAACCGCACAGCCGGGCTGCCTGCCCTGGGTATAGGCATCGAACAGGACATTGACCTGGCGTGACTCCTGACTAAAGCCGGGGCTGCTATCGACTACCGAGGGGCTTTCCTGAGTCGACCCGCAGCCGGCCAGCGTGAGTGCGAAACTACAGATAAGCGGGAGAAACCGTAATCGCATTAACGTGAGACATCCATAACCGTAAGGGCCCGCTCGAATTCGGCAGCCGGCAAAGGCCGACCGTATAGAAAGCCCTGAAAGCCACCACAACCCATGCTGAGGAGCATCGCTCTGTTGGCATCGCTTTCGACCCCTTCCGCTATCACCCGGATACCCATACTGTCTCCCAAGGCTATGATGGTACGGGCAATCATGACATCACTAGCCTCGTCGCGCATCTCCTGAATAAAGCTACGGTCGATCTTGAGCTGTTCAATCGGAAGCGTCTTCAGGTACTCCAGCGAAGACTGACCTTTTCCAAAATGGTCCAGGGAGAACATGACCCCACGGGCTTCCAGGGCCTGCATCTTCGCCAGGGAACTGTCGCATACATGCAGCAGCATAGTCTCTGATAGTTCTAGCTTGAGACGGTCCGGTCTGGCACCGGTCGCGTCTAGAATTTCACCGACGGTATCAGCGAAATCAGGGTGGTGGAACTGTTGGGGTGAGATATTGACGGCCATTGTCAGATGCGCCAGTTCCGGGCGTGCTGCCCACATGGCCAACTGCTCACACGCCGTTTGCAGAACCCATTGGCCCAGGGGCAGGCTCAGCTGGCATTCTTCCGCCAGGTGCAGGAAGTCTGCTGGCAGCATCAGCCCCTTTGCCGGATGGCGCCAGCGCAGGAGCGCTTCAGCACCATCGGGCTCATTGTCGGTATCGACCTGAACCTGGTAGTACAGCACGAGATCATGGTCGCGAAGGGCCTGGCGGAGGTGGCTCCCCATTTCAGCCCGTGCCTTCACTGCTGTATCCATGGCAGGATCAAAAAATACGATGGTGTTGCCACCAAGCGCCTTGGCCCGATACATCGACATGTCTGCCTGCTTGAGCAATTGATCGACCGGCCAATCCTCATCGAAGAACAATGTGACCCCTATGCTCGAGCTGCACTGGTGACGGATATCTGCTTTGTCACCAAGCCTGAAGGGCTCATGCAGCTGCTGTCCGATCTTTTCCGCCAGCTTTTCGGTGAGTGCCGCCGCAGCACGCTTCCTTGGCCCCAGGCTCTCGAGGATCACCACAAACTCATCGCCACCCCAGCGTGAGATGGTATCGCTGTCACGAACGCACTGTCTGATGCGCCTGGCGGCTTCCTGCAGCAGCATGTCGCCAACATAGTGGCCGGCTGAATCGTTCAGCTGCTTGAAATTGTCCAGATCGATGAACAATAGCGCGCCATAACTTTCCAATCGCTTGCCAGCCTGCCGCGCGTGCTCCAGGCGGTCTCTGAGCAGCCGCCTGTTGGGCAGCCGCGTGAGGGCGTCGTAAAAAGCCAGCGTGTTGATCTGTTGTTCCAGCTGCTTTCGAGCAGTGATGTCGCGGATCATGCACAGAAACTGACTACGGCGCCCGCGACGAAAATCCGAGAAGACGAATTCAACGTCGATTGCGCTGCGATCCTTCTTGCACGCCCGCGTCTCCTGCCGGAAGCCAACAATGTCGCTGATCCAGGCGCTACCGGGAACCCGTTGCTGAGTCTGCCCAGGCTCCTGCAGCGGACGAAAGGGGAAATCAGGCATAAGGGCCTTGAGATCTTTACCAAGAAGCTCATGGCGCGTAAAACCAAACATGTCTACGGCGGCGCGATTCAGCGACTCAATTTTGCCTGCCGGATCGACGAGAATCATGCTGTCAATGATCTGATCGAGAATGGTCTGAACTCTTTCACTTTCGCTTTCCAGCGATGTCTTGCGCCAGCGCGCAGTCAATCCCGACCGACGATCGACCGGCGCACGCCGTACCCGCTTGATTTCTTTGGCAGCGGATACGGCTATCTCATCCTCGACACTGTTGGCGAAATCCCTCAGCGCCCATCGCTCCTCGACTGACAGCCTTCGCGGCGCAGAGTCGAAGAGACAGAAGGTTCCAAGCTTGTTACCAGAGGTGGAGGTAATTGAGGCTGCTGCATAGAAACGTATGAAAGGAGGACCGACAACCAAAGGATTGTCGAAAAAGCGCTCATCTTCGAGGGTGTCGACGACTTCGAAAATATCATCGGTAAGAATGGCGTGGCCGCAGAAGGTGATATCGCGGTCGGTTTCACACACTGCCATCCCCTGCCTGGACTTTGACCAGGCCCGATCGGCATCGAGCAGTGAAATGAGCACTGTTTCGACGCCGAAGAGTTGTTTCGCAAGTCGGGTCAGGCGGTCGAAGCGTTCCTCGCTGGGCGAGTCCAGCAGTCCTGAGGCCCGCAGGGCCGCAAGCCGTTGTTGTTCATCATCAGGTTTTGCGGGCTTCTGCATACGACCGGGCTCCCGGCCCTCGATTTCGTTGACTGGTTCCATAGCCTCTCGAGAGATACTTTTCGCAAGGCTGTGGGCATTGACCGAAATCGATCTGGCCGCCCGCGATTATAGAGGGCACAGCCTTGGCTTGGCTATCAACCAATTCAATGGCTTAGTTGATAAATCACTGATGAAATCATAAAGATGGATTGATACTTGTGCGGCCTCCCGGAGATGGCGTCAAGGCCCTCTCGAACTCATCGGCTGGCATGGGGGAGCCATAAAGAAACCCCTGGTAGGCCTGGCAGCCAATGCCAGCCAGGATGTCCTGATGCGCCCTTGTTTCTACGCCTTCAGCAATTACCTTATAGCCGAGATTGTCTGCGAGAGCGATGATGGCCCGGCTCAGGCTGACGTCGCTGTGCGCATCAGCCAGCTCATGCACAAGCAGTCTGTCGATCTTGAGTTGTTCAATTGGCAGTTGCTTGAGGTGGGCTGGCGCTGAATAACCTGCGCCATAATGATCCAGCGCGAACTGAATGCCGCGGCTTTCAAGCGCTATCATTTTGCTGCGAATGGCTGGTATCTCTGCCTCATGCATGGGCTCGGAAATTTCGAGTTTCAGCCGCCGGGCATTGGCCCCGGTCGAATCCAGCGCGGTGTTGACGATATCCTCAAAATTCGGATCAGAGATCTGTGAAGGGCTGATGTTGATGGACAAGGTGAGATGGGCAAGATGAGGTTGATCAGCCCACAGTGCCAGCTGAGTACAGGCGCTCTGCAGCACCCACTGTCCCAATGGCAAGATGAGATGGCTCTTCTCCGCGAGAGGCAGAAAGCTGGCCGGGAGTACGATGCCCATCTCGGGATGTTGCCAGCGTAACAGTGCCTCGGCGCCTGTCGGGCGATCGTCAGCATCCACCTGTACCTGGTAGAAAAGTGTGAAATTCTGCTGCTGCAGTGCCTCTCGCAGTTGCTGTTCCATTTCGGAGCGAGCCTTCACCGCTGCATCCATGGCTGGGTCGAAGAATACGGTCCGGTTGCCGCCCGCGGCTTTGGCCTGGTACATCGCCAGGTCGGCCTGCTTGAGTAGTTCTTCCAGCGGTTTCTCTTCGTCATAGAACAGCACCGCACCGGTGCTAGGGCTGGAGCAATACGATACTTCTCCGAACTCACCCAGTTCATATGGCTTATTCAGCTGGCAGCGTATCTTCTCGCTCATCATTTCTGTAAACGCGGCCGCAGAGGCGGGATCCTCACCGAGGTTTTCCAGCACGACAACGAATTCGTCACCACCCCACCTGGAAACAGTATCGCTGTCTCGCACACAGCTCTTGATCCGATCTGCCGCCTTCTGTAGCAACATGTCGCCGGTGTGATGCCCGGCCGTGTCATTCAGCTTCTTGAACTGGTCAAGGTCGATGAACAATAGCGCGCCGTGACTATTCAGACGCCTGTTGGCCACGCGGGCATGCTCCAGCCGATCGTGCAGCAGGCGGCGGTTCGGCAATTGCGTGAGCGTGTCGTAGAAGGCAAAACTGTTGATCTGCTGCTCGTGTGCTTTGCGAGCGGATATATCACGCAGCATGCAGATATATTGGTGGTGGTGCCCCCGCCTGTACTCGGAAACGACTAGCTCGGTATCCAGTGACTGACCAGCGCGGGCCTGCGCGCAGACCTCGCGTCGAAACCCGATGTTGCGGCCGATCCAATGCTCAGCCTCTTTACCTGCAGGTGTGGTATCAGTAGACGGCGTGTTTGGCAGGAGCAGACCGATGCTCTTGCCTATCAGCTCGTCCCGTCTGAAGCCGAACATCTGAATGGCCGCACGATTTGCCGAGTCGATCCTGCCGTCCGGCTCGATTATGAGGATGCCATCGACAATGTGATCGAGCACAGCCTGTACCCGCGCACTCTGAACCCCACCGCCCTGGGCACTGACACGACTCGTCACAGGCGCTCGTCTGTCTATCGGTGAGCGGGGTACTTTGATTCGTACCAGGTTGCTGGTCGCTCTGATTTCATTCTCGACGCTGGCCGCGAAATCTCGCAGTGCAGTCCGCTCTTCAGGCTTGAGTGTGCGTGGATTCGGGTCAAAGATGCAGAAGGTCCCAAGCTTGAAACCCGAGGCGGTCTGAACCGGTTTCGCGGCATAGAAACGAATATATGGGGGGCCAGTAACAAGCGGATTATCCTTGAAGCGCTCATCCTGCAGGGTATCCGGAATTTCAAAGATTTCGTCGTCGAGGATAGCGTGCCCGCAGAGTGATATATCGCGGCTCGTTTCGCAGACATTCGCGCCCTCTTTGGACTTGAACCACTGACGCTGTTCATCCAGCAGAGAGATGAGTACGGTTTCCACCTGGAACAGTTGCCTGGCCAGCCTGGTCAGGCGGTCAAATCGCTCTTCTGCGGGAGAGTCCAGGAGACCGGAGGCTCGAAGTGCAGCTAATCGCTGCAGTTCATTTTCAGGCCTAACGGGGGCTTTCATCTGTGGCACTCCAACCTGGCTTGGGTGGTGGAGGCAAGCATGATCGCACTCCACAGCTATCCCTGGACCGACCCCTGAGGGCCGGGCTGCGACCGAAAGCGCACTGATCGATATTAAATATTAAACCATCCATAGATTGCGGGCCAGTCAATGAAAGCGGAGCTGGCAGCGAGTTCAAAGGCATAAAGTCGATCCGGAATCCTCGTACGTACCGCAGAAAACCGCACATCAAAACGGAAAAGGAGAGTGGACATGGCACTACAGCAGAAGGAATTACATGAAGACGGACTCCCTGGACACGAGAGCCATCTCGAGCCGAAACCAGAGTGGGAGCCACGCTACCGTGGCTCTGACAGGCTCAAGGGGAAAGTGGCGATCATAACGGGCGCTGACAGCGGCATTGGCCGGGCAGTAGCAGCGCTGTATGCGAGGGAAGGCGCTGATCTGGCTATCGTGTACCTGAAGGAAACCGACGATGCCAAGAAAACAGCCGCTATTGTCGAGCAGGAGGGTCGCCAGGCCTTGACGCTCGAAGGGGACCTGGGCGATCCGGAGTTCTGTAAAACCGTAGCCAGCAAGACCATGGAGAAGTTCGGCAAGATTGATATCCTGGTCAATAACGCTGGCGAACAGCATCCGGACAAGAAAATAGAAAGCATTTCCGAGCAACAGCTCAGGAGAACATTCCAGACCAATATCTTTTCGATGTTCTTCCTGACGCAGGCGGTTCGGCCACACCTGAAAAAGGGCGCGGCCATCGTCAACTGTACCTCGGTAACCATGTACAAGGGGAGCCCGGAACTACTCGACTATTCGGCGACCAAGGGTGCGATAACCGCATTTACCAGGTCGCTGTCGGAAAACCTCATCGGTGAGGGCATTCGTGTCAATGCTGTGGCGCCGGGACCGATATGGACGCCGCTGAATCCTTGTGGAGGTGCCAGCGAAGAGAAACTGGAACACTTTGGCGAAGGCACGCCAATAGGCAGGCCTGGTCAACCGAATGAGGTGGCGCCGAGCTTCCTGTTCCTGGCCTGTGAGGACTCCAGTTACATGTCTGGACAGGTCATGCACCCGAATGGGGGCGTCGTGGTAGGCAGCTGAGTGCAGGGCCGGGGACTTCGCTCTCCCGGCCTTCTGGGGCACAAAGGCGCAGCTCAGTGCGCCATGCTGGCCCCTTTCTTGGCCTGAGTGCGGATAGCTTCTTCGTACCAGCCCTTCACTCTGGTGAGATGGCTCTCCTCCTGCTTCATCGCCTGATTGAACTGAGCGGTCATCTCATCGAGTCCGAGATCCTCAGTCAGCTTTATGAGGACTTCCCACGCGGCGTTGTCAGCAGACTCTATGATCACGAGCATCTGCAGGCACTGTGAAATAGTCGTGCGAGGATCGTTCAGAACCTGCTGCACACCCATTGCCGCAACAGCGCTTATATCCGCATCCGGTGTCATGGCCGTAGGATCCGCCCCCATGCTTTCGATTGCACTTTTCAGCATCTGGAAGTGCGCGAACTCTTCATCACGAATTTCGCGAAGCTCATCCATGGGTACTCGAACGCCCTGTTCCTTCAGCTTGGCCTCGCACTTGAGAATGAAGCTTTCATAAAAGCGAACGCCGGTGCGTTCAAATGCCAGGCGCTCGCCGAGCTTGTTGATAAGCATTTCAGGATTGTTGCCCTTCAGTTTGTCCATCATGGACTTGAACGCGCCCTTGATGCTCCCTGGCAGAGGTACGGAACCAACCGCATCAGCTTCCTGAATATACGCACGCTTGATCTGCTCAAATGAATGACCGCCTTCATGCTTGTTATCGATGCTGGTGTACTTGTCAGCACCTTCGATCATTCTCTTGCTGTCTATGGGCGACATGTCGATGCCTGTAAGATTCGTGCCCATCTTTGTTGATTTCTCCATTACGATCTCCTTGTTCAGAGGTGCAGCGGTATCAGGCGAGCTGCTCACGCTTGTTTGGGCTGGGTTTCGCGGCATCTTTGGCAGTTTTTCCGGCCAGTTCGGTACCAGGTTGCCACTTGTAACCGGCCGACACGGCTTCAGACGGCGAGCCTTCCGAGTTGAGATGCTTGCGGTAGGCCTGTGTGGCTTCGGTTTCCTTCATCCGATCGACAAAGTCTACGCCCGCCTTGCTCATCTCCAGCTCTTTCTCGAGCGTGGTTCGAACGAAGTCGCGCTGACTTTCATAGGCGATAGGGTCAGGCAGGATTTCAGGTAGTATTTCCGCTGGATCGCGACGCTCGTGTTTCTTGAAAAGCTCGGTCACGACATTCAGATGCCCGAGTTCATAATCGAGGAAGCGCTCCCAGATGGCCTTGATGCGTGGGTTGGTTTCAGCTTCCATACAGCTGTAGTAGTTGTAAGCTTCATTGGCTTCATAAAGCATCCACTTCTCCAACCAGGTTTCGTTGGGGTCGATGATCGAGCCATATTGAGTAACGTGCTGCTCTTCGATAGAGGCTATTTCGGCGTACAGTTGACGCGCTACAGGATCAGCAAAGGTAGGCCCAATATTCATATAGTAATCACGGGTCTGATATTCGCCGGACATGATGGTCAACGCATTCATTTTGCTGACTGGCTTGGCAGTCTCACGGTTGTAATGATCGCAGAGATCATCGGTCGGATGACGGTGCTCGATGATCGTCGGCCGGCCGGGGACGACATCGGTGTAGCACTGCAGAATGTTGTTCGCGTCCTTGCCTTCGACACGGTCGAGCAAGGCGGAGTAGCGATACATGTGATCGAAATCCTCAAGCAAACCGAAACGATAAACCTGTGCCAGATATGGGTCGGGTTCCTGCTGGGCAATGGCAGCGGTGACTTCGATCGCGACCTGCTCATACCCGATGGTGGTCTCTATCGGTGAGTGGTCGCCGGACAGCAGCCAGTTGATCATGGTCTGCTGATGGTGCTCTACGCGCCTGATCTGAGCGAGTGGCGAACGAAGCTCACCATTCAGCTGCGCACACATATGTTGAAAACGGTTGGCCTGCTGCTCAATGCCATTCATGAGAATGACGCGGACGCGGGTGAAGGCGTCATCATCGAGCTTGCTGATCGGTTTCTGGACCAGCTCCTTCCACGTAAATTTCTGCCGGTCGAGCGGCGTACCCTTGTTATCGAATAATCTGACGGACATGGCGTCCTCCTTGAGAATTGCAGTTGTCGTCATGACTGACGGTCCTCAAGGGGAGCAAGCTTCGTGCCTTCCAACCTTGCTCTGATTCTATGACTCGAGAGCCTGTTCGAGGCGCTGCGGGAGGCATTCGAGGGGCTGCTTTTGTAAGCGCGCTGTAAGACTTACACTGCTATAAAAGCAAAGCAATAATCTACTTTAAAGCTTTCCTCTCGGGCTGAGACAAACGACGTCTCACTCGCAAGGTATTGTACTGACAGGACGATTTCGCCCATCATCAGAGGAACTTGAGAACCAGAGACGTCTATGATGAAGCGCATATCTGCACTCGTGCTGCTAGAACTTCTGGTGGCTTGCACGGTCGTATCACCGCTCAGCGACGAACTCAAAGTATCGTCGGGAGTGCCGCTCGAGCCGGCCAGGCTGGTGGCGTTTACCACCAGTGAGGGGTTCGAACTGGCTTATCGCGCGTATGTACCGAAGGCGAAGCCCACGGCTGCACTGGTATTTTATCACGGTGGCGTATATGGCGGTGCCGACTATCAGACGCTCGGGCATCGGCTGCAACAGATGGGTGTTGCCACTTATATGCCCGATATCCTCGGGGATGGACATGGCGAGTCCGAAGGCGGAGACGCGCCTGAGCCGGAGCGAGTCCTGAGGAACGCCAAAGCTTTCGTCGCCTTTGTCCGGACGCAGCACCCTGACACAGCAATCGCAGTTGGTGGGCATTCATCTGGTGTCGGACTGATGCTCAACGTGCTCGACACTATGCCGAAACCGTTACCACTTGACGGGATTGTCATGATAGCCCCTGACTTTGGCCATCCTGCGGATAGCAAGAACGAACCTAATCCAACACCAGTGGTTGATCCTGATTTCCGCAGCTTTCCGTCTGATGGGGTGAGCGATGACTGGTTTGAAGATGAGCCGGCGGTTGGCTTCAACTACCCGGACATCGTTCGCGGGGGTGATCCCAAGCTCTTTGAAGGCAAGGCTTCAGCCATGTGGAAGACCGTAACTCCGGAAGAGCCGAGGAAGGCGCTGGCCGACATCGATGTGCCGATTGGTATCTGGCTTGGGGAGGGTGATGTCGAATTCGATACGGCAAAAGTCGTGCAGTTCGTATTGGATGCAAACCCCAATGCAAAACTGACGGTTGTGGAGGGCGTAGGCGACCTGACGAGTATGGCCGAGACGGGGCAGACGGTCGGAAACTGGTTAACTGCCCTCAAGCCATAGCGATCATTCGATCTCGCTGATTTGACGGCAGCGATTGATTCGCAACTGATAGTCCAGCGTCAGGAAGGTCAAGGCAAACCGTTCTGCCTGCACCGGGTTGCCCTCGGGGAGGAAGCGCACCGTCCGCCAGGGCGTTAGATTGAACACTCTGTTGAGCAGACTTTCCGAGCGACCGTGGCGGTATAGCCGCTGTGCCGCATCAAACACATTGACGGCACTTGGATCGCTCAAGTTGAAATGGGCGCTGGCGTGGCGAATTTCTCTGGGCAATCTTGATGGTGAGCGCAACAAGGTTCGCAGTTCCTCGGGACTGCCGTTGTTCAGGCAGGCGCTGAGCGAAGAATGCAGCGTATTCAGAGCCGGAAACAGGACGGTACAGCCATGCGTGCCTGCCGTGACGAAGAGGCGGCGCGCGATGTCGGGTAGCAGCCATTTAAACTCAATGAAGCGGTCGATTTCCAGATCGCTGATGACAGTGCCAAGTCGTGGGGCGAGCAGCTTTCGTGCGGTCTCTCTGATGGCCTGAGACTGCGTTGCCGATATCGCCTTTCGAAAGCGTCTCCGCAGCAGCTTATGGTACATCGGACGGGAAGCCGAATTGCTGGCGTCAACCGGTGCGCCGAGGTCACAGCAGATCACCCGCCCGCTGTGCTGCCTGAACTGATGGCGATATGACAGCTCCCAACTCATATCCGAGGGCGAACCGAGCGCTCGGCTGTATCGGGGTGTGGCGAGGAAGGCTTCTGACGTCCCAAAGGCCGTCGCTGGTTCATCCAGCTTTAGCGTGAGGGGGAACTGGCGGCGAACCTCGAGGCCGGCCGCCAAGGCCGGAACAGCTTGTGTCTCGAACTCCAGGCGGACCTCTTGGGCTTGTTGCCGAATCCGGACGGTCTGACCGGCCTCAAGACGGAATATGCCCTGGAATAGCGTTTCGCTGCCCGGCAGAAGACCAGTAGTCAGGAAATGATTGAGATGACCGGCATGCAAGGTCGTGTCGGGTGTCAACGTGGCGAGGAAGTGCAGCGATGTTGAAAACAGAATGGCGTGGTTCACCCGGCGGTAGTAGAGCGGGGCTACGCCCGCCTGGTCACAACTGAGCAGTATGTCACCCTGGTCGGTGATACAGGCCATGGCGAAGCTGCCATAGCGTGGTGCGGCTATTGCCTGCCCTTGCGCTTGCTCCTGTTTGACTGGCTCGCGGACCCCGTCAGGGTCAGCCATCACCCCGGTCCAGGCACAGCCGCTGGCATCTGCGGTCGCACCATCGTGCAGGCTATCAATGCGCTGGGCCGCGCCGGCAGGATGTTGATGCGCAGTCAATGCCCGTGCCAGTTCACAGGTGTAAAGATGCTCGATGTAATGCATCAGCATGGATGGCTGGTTTTTCGGGCAAACCACGCCCATGATCTCCACCGCGCCCCGTCTCACGATGCTACCTTTTCGAACGCTACCTTCTGAACTTTCAATAGCGCATTGAGCCACAGGGTAATTTCCAGCGACGCCGTTTTCACTATCCCGAGATGATCTACGCCGGGAACCAGGATCATGCGATTCTGGGGGTGAAAAGGAATATGCCAGCGCTGGGCAGCTTCGATGCTGAGCGGAGAGGTGACTTCGTCGTCACGACCTATCGTGATAAAGAGTGGCTTTGTAAGGGTGCCCAGGATGTCGTTATAGTTAAGGGCCTTGAGCGACTCCATCATTCTGAAACTGTATCGCTGCACTCTATTATCCAGCTGCGATAACGGAGGATCGGCCGGGAAGTACCCTGTCTTGAGATGCCCCAGCATCGGCATGACCTGGCATAGCAGTGCACGCACCAGCGAAACCTTGAACATATGTCGATGGAACCGGGCGGGTGCAGGATCATATGCGGTCTTGCGACGCCAGTGCTTAAGGCGGAACAGGAAGCGATTGAGACCGATATCGGTACGCGCGGTCTCTATATTGCCGGGCAGCACCGGCGACATGAGAACCAGTCCCCGCAGCGCTTGATCGCTATATTTGTCGACGTAGCGAAGCGCAACGGTAGCACCGGCTGAGTGTCCGGAGAGAATGACGGGGGTGTGAGGATGCTTATGTCGAATGACCTGAATGATATCAGCCACATCATCTTCAAGCTGGCCGATATAATTCACCATGCCCCGCCCACCCTGCGAGTTGCCGTTTCCACGGAAATCCAGGAGGTAGGTAGTGAAACCATGACTGGCCAGCTGGCTGCCGTAGGGCTCGTATAGACTGCTGTTATAGGAGCCGCCATGCAGGTGCAGGACCACGGCATGTTCGGCCGCCGACTCGAAGTGGCGCAGCGCAAGCCGACATCCATCTCGTGCGAAGACATCGAGCGCCTGATATTCAGCGAGTGTGTGCATCCCTGTACTTTCCATTTGCGTCAATGCTGCCGCTCTGTTCCTGAAGGAGCAGGAATCCGGGGTCAGCTTTATAAGTATCTGTTATACGTGAAGTGTACAGGAGCGGGTGGGGGCGAAATGTGACCTGCTGCGAAAACCGGTCATGGTAGCCGCAGTGAGTATTGGCAGTTTCAGCGTTTGCGACGGAAGTCCCATGGAGCCTCGGGATTAGCCTGTTGCCAGAGCCCGGTCTTGGTGGAACGTGCAGCAAGTTCGGCTATGGCGTAGATTTTCTGGTCCTCAGGTGTCTGATCCTTTATGAAATGCTTGTAGTGCCAGGCGAGTCCCTGTCGGATCTGCGCAAGCCCGACATCCTCGCCCCTAACGAAGACCTTGCCAATGATGCGGCCATAGCGATCGCGCTTGTTCCAGCTGACGGACACCGACTTTTCGAAAACAAGATCTGCCATATTCGCGCGTGAGACCTGACCAAAGGCCTGGCCACGCTCAGGCGCGTCGATGCCGCCTAACCTGATCCTGTGCTGTTGTCGCTTCCTGTCCAGCACAGTAATGGTATCGCCATCGGATACCTTGACCACCAGACCGTGTAGCAGTTCGGCGAAGAGGTGCTGAGAGCAGCTCAGCATGATACCGAGCAGCAGGGCTCGGCTTATCGTGAGATGGTTAAGCTTCATGACTGCGCATCTTAGCCCCAACTGAGGTTCCGGCCAACGCGGCTCAGGCCGTAGCTGTTGCAGGAACAGCGTTGCGGCTCCGAAGTATCAGATAGAGCAGGGCCGTGACCATTGTGCCGGCTGCGATCGCGCCAAGATAGAGAAGCGCTGGCGTTATGGCGTTCGGGATGAACAGCACGAAAATCCCGCCATGCGGCGCCATGAGCTTTGCGCCCACCAGCATCGACAGGGCGCCCGTCGTCGCGCCACCCAATATGCAGGCTGGTAGGACCCTGACAGGATCCTTCGCTGCGAAGGGGATGGCACCCTCTGAAATAAAGCACAGGCCAAGGACGAACGCGGCCTTTCCAGCTTCCTGTTCGGTTTTGCTGAATTGGCGCTTACGAATGAATGTTGCCACACCGAGTCCCAGCGCGGGCACCATACCTGCGGCCATGATGGCTGCCATTGGTGCGTAACTCTGACTCGCCAGCAGGCCCACCCCAAAGGTATAAGCGGCCTTGTTTACCGGCCCGCCCAGGTCGAAGCACATCATCGCGCCAAGAATGATGCCGAGTACTACAGCGTTAGTTGAGCCCATGCCTTGCAGGAAGCCAGTGAGACTCGACATAACTGCAGCCACAGGGGTGCCGACGATGTAGATCATGATCAGGCCGGTGGCCAGGCTCGCCAGCAATGGCACGATCAGGATGGGCTTGAGTGACTCCACAGATTTCGGTAGTCGCACATAGTCGACGAGTGCTTTCGCACAGTAGCCCGCAATGAAGCCTGCCAAAATACCGCCGAGAAAACCCGCCCCCAGGCTGCTGGCCAGCATGCCACCAATCAAGCCTGGGGCAAGTCCGGGCCTGTCTGCAATCGAAAAGGCAATATAGCCGGCAAGTACGGGGATCATCAGCGCGAATGCGGTCTCACCACCTATCATCATCAGCGCGGCTGGCAGGCTGCCTTCTTCCTTGAAAGCCTCTATGCCAAACACAAAGGAAAGTGCAATGATCAGCCCGCCGGCCACCACCACGGGTAGCATGAACGATACGCCCGTCATCAGGTGCTTGTAGATGCCTGACTGCGCCTTACCAGGGGCTGGCGTGCTACTGCCCTCGCTGCTATCGGCGCCTTCAGTCTTCGCATTCGAAATAGCCGCCTGCACGATATCCATGGGTTTCTTCAAAGCTGCGCCGGTGCTGCAGCGATAGATGCGCTTCCCCGTAAAACGGCTTGTATCGACCTCAATATCGACAGCAAGAATAACAAGGTCGGCATCGGCGATATTGTCGTCGGTCAGTGCATTGGCGGCACCCACCGAACCCCGTGTCTCAACCTTGATTCGGTGGCCGAGCTGCCTGGCAGTAGCTTCCAGCGCCTCCGCAGCCATGAAGGTATGCGCGACGCCGGTAGGACAGGCTGTGACAGCCACGATATTGAACGCTTCTCTTGTCTGCGCCACGGTTTTGCCATCGGCAAGGCCTGGCACAGGCGAGGTGGCTGCCGAATCAGCTAGTCCTGTCGAGGTATCCTGAGCCTGCTGCACACTGGCTTCCCGATCGGCGAACTGCAGCCATTGCATCGGATCTGTCAGGCAAGCCGCCACCGGGCCACGGAAAATGCGCTTGCCAGCGAAGCGACCGAGATCCACATGTCCATCAGCGGCCAGTACGACCAGATCAGCCGCTGCAATCTGCGCGGCGCTGAAATGCTGGACGGGCTGGACACTGGAGTGAATCTCGGTGGTGATGGACCAGTTCAATTCTGCCGCGGCGCGAGCAAGCGCGGTTGCGGCGAGATAGCAGCTGGTGAGCCCAGCAGGGCACTGCGTCAGGATCAATACGTTCATGAGGTCACCTCAACACGAGAAGGGCAGTGGCTTCACAGTCACTTGTTGTTGTAGTTGTAGCAGTGCATTCCGGCTCGTCACGCCAACGCCGATCTGGCTCACTGCCATGGCAGACAGAGCCGTGGCCAGGCGGAACGTTTCCACCTGGTCCATCCGCCTGGAGAGGCCGTACGCCAGACCGGCCACCATGCTGTCGCCTGCGCCCACCGTGCTGACGGTTTCGACCTTCGGTGGCATGGCCTGCAGGGACTGGTGACGGTTATACCAGCGGGCGCCACATGCGCCATCCGACAACACTACATGTTCGATGCCGCTTGCCAGCAGCTTGCGAATTTCTTTTTCCTGATCCGCCGTTGTCTCGAGCGGTCGGCCGGCCAGCTGTGATAACTCACTCACATTGGGCTTGATCAGGTACGGCGATGCTGCCAGGGCTGCTCGCAGTGCGGCGGCGCTGGTATCGAGTACCACATGATGCCCCTGCTTCTGCAACAGTGCAGTCAGCTCCGCATAGGCCTCTGATGGCAAACCCTGAGGCAGGCTGCCGCTGAGGACGAACAGATCCGCGATATCGGCGAGGCTCGCGAGTTGGGCACGCAGACTTGTCCACACCGAGTCGGTGACTTCCAGCCCCGGCGAATTGATGTCGGTTACCCTCGAACTGGATTCGGTAAGCTTGACGTTGATGCGTGTGGCGCCGGACGCGTAGGTGAACCTGTTATCCATCTGCAGATCATCGAAGAGCAGATCAAAGGCCTGTCTGTTATCCATACCGAGTATGCCGCTTACGCAAACTGGCTGATCGAGCCCCCGCAAGACCGTCGCGACATTGATACCTTTGCCTGCTGGTCGAAGGTGCCCCTGTGATGCGATATTCACTTCACCAATTTGCAGTTGGTCAAGCTGCAAGGTGAGGTCCAGCGCCGGGTTCAGAGTGAGCGTCACAATGGGCAGCAGCGGGTCGCTCGCGCTCGATACGACTTGTTCAGGCATGCTCATGCGCCACAGTCCTGTCCGATGGCACCAGCAGCTCACGCACGGCTTCGCTGCTTTCCGCCTTCAGGGCACGGGCAGCCAGCGAGCGTGCATCGACCAATGAGAGGCTGCGCAAGCGGGCTTTGATTCTGGGAATTGCTCGGGCAGACATACTCAGCTCTCGCACACCCATACCTGTCAGAATAGTGGCGCCAAGCGGATCCGAAGCAAGTTCACCACAAACACCGACCCAGATGCCGTGACGATGCGCAGCCTGAACCGTCATTTCGATGAGCTTCAGAACAGCAGGGCTGATCGCGTCAGCCTGCCGGGACAGAACAGGGTGGCCTCGGTCGATGGCCAGCGTATATTGCGTCAGGTCGTTGGTGCCGACCGAGAAGAAATCCAGTTCCGGGGCGAAGGCCTCGGCCATCAATGCTGCTGACGGTACCTCTATCATGATACCCAGCTCTATCCGGGCGCCCGGATAGTCCGTGGCGACTTCCCGATAGATGGCCCGAATCTCCCGCCACTCGTTCAAGTCGGTAACCATCGGGAACATGATGCGCAATAAGCGGCCGTCTGCGGCTCGTAGAAGCGCGTGCAGCTGGCGCTTCAGCGTCTCGGGATAGCGTAGCGACAGGCGGACGCCACGAATGCCGAGAAAGGGGTTCTCCTCCTCGTCCATCGGCATATAGGTCAGGGGCTTGTCACCACCGACGTCGAGCGTCCGGACTATAAGCGGACGATCCGGGCCCAATCGATCCATGACACTGGCGTATTCAGCCTGCTGAACTTCGATGGATGGTTCCTGTGTGTGCGCCATGTAGATGAACTCGGAGCGGAACAGGCCAACCCCTTCGCAGCCGATATCGACAGCAGCATCGACGGCCTTGGCAGCCGTCAGGTTTGCCATTACTTCCATGCGGTGACCATCTGTGGTCACGGCAGGTTCCAGCCGACTGGCATGAGCCTGCTCGTTCAGTCGCTGTTCCTCTGCGATGACGGCTCTGGCGTGCGCCAGGGTAGCCTCGTCCGGCCCGACCGTGACCGTGCGAGCTTCGCAGTTGACGATGAGCAAGGTGCCTTCAACTATCGTCAACACCCGTGGTCCGCAGGCTACCAGCAGCGGGATGCCGAGGGAGCGCGCCAGAATGGCTGCGTGTGAAGTGACACCGCCTGCCGCGCTGACGATCGCTTTGACTGTAGATGGATCGCATTCACTGATTTCGGTGGGCGTAATTTCTTCGCAGACAAGCACGTGGGCTTCATCAACTGAGCGCTTGGCGTTCTGGCCAGTCAGTTCGCCCAGAACCTGGTTGCCCACGTCCCGGATGTCGATTGCGCGCTCGGCTAACAGCAGTTCAGTGCTTTGCTCCTGCGATCGAGCGAGTGCTTCGAAGCTCTGCTGCCAGCCCCACTCAGCACTGTCGCCGGCTCTGATATGCTGCTCCGCATCCTGTTGAATCTCGGGATCAGCCACCAGTTCCAGATGCATGGCGACAATCTGGGCGAGATCAGTGTTGGTGGTACGTGCAAGCTTGCCTTTGAGCGTGGTAGACACCTGGTCTATCGCCTGTTTCAGCCTCTCAAGCTCTTGTGCGGCCGGACCCTGATGGCGCTCAAAATTGAAAACGGTCTCCTTCATGACATGGGCGGAACCAATTGCCACGCCGGGTGCCCCAGGTAGACCTTTGAGTATTTCACCCGGCGTGAGTGGCTTTAAGGGAATGCTCTCGGACGCGCCTTCATCGGAGACCCGATCAGGCAGGTGGATGACAGGGTCCCCGAGGCCACCGGAGACTGCTGCACAGATTTCAGCGAGTGCCTTGTCAGCCTCTGGGCCATCGATGGTAAAGCGCAGGCGATCGCCGAGCCCGGCGCCGAGACTGATGAGTTTGGTGACGCTCTGGGCCGAGACTTCGCTGCCGTGGCCGTCGAGGTTTTCTACCCAGATCTGAGTGTTGTAGTTTTTGGCCAGCCTGGCGAGGTTGGCAGCAGGACGGGCATGCAGACCGTGCGGCATGGGTAGTCGACAAACTACCTGTTGACCTGCAAGTTCACTGGCACTCAGAAGACGCACCACATCTGCAGCGCGGCTTGCGCCAGCCAGCTCATTGAGCCTGCTCGCCATAGCCAGCTCGGCGAGTTTGTCGAGCAGCGGTCTGTGATGGTCGCTTCGAGTGGCAATAACAATCAGCATGGCCAGTGATTCGCCAGAAAGTGGCAGCGGTGTATTTGGCTGGATAACTGCAGCGCCGCCATTGTCGGCGGCCGTTTTCAGTGTGCTCACCCACACACCTTTGCCGAGGTGAAATGGTGGAATCGAAGGTAGGGTGGAGAGCTCGGCCTGCGTCAGGGCCTTCTTCTGCCAAAGTATGGCTGCGGCGATACCCACCGCCTCCATGAAACTGCTGGCCTCTGAGCGGAGACGAACCTGGGCCTTTGCGAACAGAAAATCACCGCTCGCAGGCTCACTGCCCAGCTTGCCGCTGAGCAGGTTGCCAACCGTGGCAACATCGCCAGTTGTATGAAGCTGGCGGGCCAGGCTCTCGTCGCCAATCACATGCGTCAGCTGGCGCAGTATGTCCAGGTGCTCATCAGACTGTGCGGCAATACCAATGACGGTATAGGCAGTTTGCGGCTTGCCAGTGTCACAGTCATCGCCCCAGGCAATGCCTTCGGGGAAACGCAGCACCTTGATGCCGGTCCGCCTCACCAGACCCCGTGTATCGGTGGTGCCATGTGGAATGGCGATGCCGTTGCCGAGATAGGTCGACGTTTGCTGTTCGCGATCGAGCATGCCTTGTTCGTAGGCGGGGTCGACGAGTCCTGAAGCGACCATGCGCTCGGCCAGCTGCCGAATAACGTCCTCTTTGTGAGAGGCAGTCGCGTGAAGATTAATGTCGTCGGCACTGAGTTTGAGCATTGTTTTTATTTCCATCGACTGAACCCCGAACATTTGGTCAGAAGACCTTGCTGAATCGATAATGCTAATCATCCTGAAACGATTCAGCCCGAAAAGCAAGTCTTTGCGTAAATCTGCTCCAATATTGAGCTGAATCGGTTATGCTCACCATCTGGATGTTCCATGAAGAGGTCCATGTAGTGAAGCTAGAAGAGATTGCCCGCCTGGCCGGCGTTTCCAAGGCTACTGTCAGCAGTGTCCTCAACGGCAAAGCTGGAAAATATCGCATCAGCACTGATACGCAGGAGAAGGTCAGGGCGGTCGCCCTTGAACACGGCTATCAGGCGAATCACTCAGCGGCTGCGCTACGGCGTGGCACCAGCCGGTCTATCGGTTTCATCATCCCCGATTTCGAAAATCGCAGCTATCTACGCATCGCAAAGCATCTGGAGACGCTATCGCGTGCAGAGGGATACCAGCTGGTGATAGCGAGCTCGGATGACGACTTCGAGATAGAGCTGGCGGCGGCTCGGATGATGGTCTCGCGTGGCATCGATGCTCTCGTGGTGTCGTCATGCACGACCGAAGCGGAGACAACATACGCCGATATCCAGCAGAAGGGCACGCCAGTTGTTGTACTCGACAGACCCATTGGCAGCGGCTTTTGCAGTGTGCTCAGTGACGACCGGCAGGGCGCGTTCGAACTCGTACAATCGATGTCACTCGACTCCCCGCCCACCCGAGTGAAAGACGCCGTGCTCATTGGTGCCATGCCGGAAATGAAGATCAGCCAGCTTCGGGAGCAGGGTTTTCGTGCCGCTGTTGCCGATATCCCAAAGCTGCAAGCCCACTGCTGCTACGGCGCCAGCTTCGATATTGCTTCTGCGAAGGTGGCGCTGGATGCCGCCAGAGCCCAGATCGGGCGCACGCCAGATGCCATCGTCACCACCTCCTTCAGTCTGCTCGAAGGGGTGATGGAGGCGCTTCGCAGCGAAATGCAGGTGGCCTGGAGCAAGGCAGTGTCGCCAGTGCGCCTCGCGACCTTCGGCGACAGTCGTTTACTGGATTTCCTGCCCTTCCCGGTCAATTCACTCAGCCAGCAACATGAAGCAGTCGCTGAAGCGGCCTGGCGGCTCGTCCGCAAAGCCCTCGAGGACGATTATCAACCTGAAACCGTTGTTATAGCGCGTATGTTGCAGAACCGATGGCTAACGTGGGCCAGCCGGGGGTAACTCGCATCCAGCCGAGAGGGACTGACTTGCCAAGCCGGTGGCATCCCTGATTATTCATTGTTCATGATAGCGCTATGGGCCAATATCAACGTATCGACTTAAAATAGAACCACATGCACAACTCGACACCGTCGCAGGTATCGCCTATGAGTGCTCAGTCCTTTCCTACATTCTTTCTTTCGCATGGTGCACCTACGCTGGCATTGGATGATGTCCCGGCCAGTCGCTTTCTGAAATCACTCGGCGCCAGCCTGCCCAAACCCAGGGCGGTCATCGTCTTTTCGGCGCATCATGATGCCGCTACGACGACCGTGACCTCACCACGCAGGCCCAAAACGATCCACGACTTCACCGGCTTCGAGGAGACACTATACGACCTCGAGTATCCTGCGTTTGGTGATCCAGCGCTTGCAGAGCGCATCGTTACCTTGCTCGAAGCCAACGGTTTTAATGCAGATGTCGACCCGGAGCGAGGACTGGATCACGGGGCGTGGGTGCCATTGTCGCTGCTGTTTCCGGCTGCCGATGTGCCAGTCGTGCAGGTCTCAATCGACTCGCGACGTGACGCCACATACCACTTCAAACTCGGCGAAGTACTGCGGCCTCTGCGAGACGACGGCTTCCTGATTCTGGGCACAGGAAGTATCAGCCATAACCTGAGAATGGTGTCTTACGCCAAAGCGGATGCTGCAGCGCCAGAGTGGGTAACCCGCTTCTGCGACTGGATGGCGAAGAAGCTCGTTGCACGCGATCTGCCATCACTACTTGATTATCGAGCATTGGCGCCCGACGCGAGAAAGAACCATCCGAGTGATGAACATCTGATGCCCCTCTACTGTGCGCTTGGCGCTGCGAATGACGATGCTGCTGTAAAGCGGATCCACCATAGTGTGACTTATGGTGTGATAGCGATGGACAGCTATCGGTTTGGCGGGGAAGTGGGGAAGAACTGATCCGGCGAGTGCCGGACCAGGTGAGACAGCCCTACTGGAGATCCAGGGAAAAGTTACCCTGAACTCGGCTCTCGTCATCGAGGATCAGGTCGAAGCTACCGCTCGCGCGGTAGGCGTCTACCGACTCGATATTGAGTGAGCCCCCCTGAACGTAGGGGTCAAACTCGTCTTCGCTATCGTCATCCTCGTCATCGCCTTCCTCGTCCTCGTCGTCATTGGAGGCAATTTCGAGGGCAACATCCGCAGTCATGCTTCCAGCGTCTCCAAAGCCATCAACCTCGAAAACCCCTTCCTGTAGTTCGGTATTCGTTTCTATGAATAGCTCGATCTTGGTGTTCTGATAAGGCGCGACCAGCTCAATGATCCCGGAGTTGCTGAACGGGTTGTCATCATCGGGTGGAACATTCTCGATGTAGCCGCAAACGCCGCCATTAGTCGTAAGGTTTTCGCCGCGATCGGCAACGAAAGATAACGACCCCTGATTGTACTCAGTTTGCGAGGAGATCTGTTTCATCTCCGACATGCCCCTGAGTTCGCCCCGGCAAACCATCTCTACCCGGTAGTCCGTGTCGGAGCGCTCGAAATACTCGTACTCCATCTCACCGTTGCACGGCAGTTCACTCGGGTCGGCATCGACGTATTCATCCTTCTCGTTGAGCGTATCCTTGAATGCCTCGAGGGTCAGCGTGACGGGTGCCTCAGTGTCGCAGTCGTCGACGATGACCTCGTCGTCGCTCACATATCTGACGCTTGAAATCTGAGTGCTGTACTCGATCGGTTCGGCAGACTCTCCACTTTCACGAGGAGCCCCTTCACCATATGTTTCGTAGCGGCTGAGCCAGATGCCGGAGGTGCGGCCGAGGTTGGCCTCCTCCTTGGGAACAGCTTTGCCTGTTTTCTGTATGCGTACTGTGCCATCGGCAGAGCCGCCGCCCACCGGATCGCCAGTGACCGGATCGCCTTCGGGCTTATCCGTGCCGCCACCGCCACCTCCGCCACCACCGCAGGCGGTCATCGATACTGAAGCCGCCGCGATTGCGCTGACCAGAAAGAGTCTCTTCATTTCAGACTTCATAATTCCTCACATCCCCTGTCGTTTAGCGTCCGATTGCTTCGCTGGCTGAAACTTTTGAAACGCATCAGCACAACGAGCAGTTTGCTTGTCATGAGACGGACAAATGATGGGAATGACCTTTGAAATCAGTGAGAAAAATAAACACGACTCAGATCGGGACAGCTGTCCGTCACATCCCCTTGAACAGTCAACGCTGTTTCCGGGAGCTCGAAAGCTGCCCGGACGATCATTCATCACACAGGACATGTTTATGGACACCTCAGCAGCATTCAGAATTACCCTGATCACGGCCGCCATCGCAATGGGCAGCACCTCCGCATCGGCGCTGGTCATTACTGAAACCAGCAATGGCCAGGCACTGCTGGGGTCGATACTTGGTTCCGGTGTCGTTGCCGACGCCGAGTCAGTCAACTACAAGGGCGAGAGCGGTCAGGCCGCCTTCTTCAGCGGCGGCTTATCTGCCGGCATCGGTATCGACAGCGGCATCCTGTTGACCAGCGGCAGTGCGAGCCTCGTTGATGGTACGAACAGTTCTTCCGAAGCTGGCACACGCTGGGGCAGTGAAGGCGATGCGGACCTCGATGCGCTGGTGAGCGGCGAAACCCGTGACGCCAACGTACTCGAATTCGATTTCATCAGCACAGGTGGAGACCTATTCTTCAATTACGTGTTCGCTTCGGAGGAATACAACGAGTACGTCGATACCCAATTCAACGACGTGTTTGCGTTTTACGTCGATGGCATCAACATCGCCCTGGTCGGTGATGACCCCGTTTCGGTGAATACCGTCAACTGTGGCAATACCGGCACCGCAAGCGGGATGAATTGCGGACTCTTCAATAATAACGAGGGACTGGGCGGCGATGCGGCGTACAATATCGAATACGATGGCTTCACTGATGTTTTCACTGCGTCCATTACTGGTCTGACCGCCGGCACGCACACCATGAAACTCGCCATTGCAGACCGCAGTGACGGCTATCTGGATTCGGGCGTATTCATTCAGGCGAATTCATTTTCGAGCGTACCAACTCCGCCTACTACGGGCACTGAGGTACCGGTTCCTGGTTCACTGGCTTTGATTGGTGTAGGTCTGGCAGGACTGCTGGCTCGCCGTAGCAAGATCAGCTGAGAAGGGAAAAGCTGCCAGACGGCACGTCCGCTGGCAGCTTTGATCAGGTAGGGCTATTTCGCAGAACGACGGCGTCTGGACAACGCGAACAGGCCAAGACCACCGGCCAGGAGTGGCAGGGTTGCGCCCACTGGAACCTGTGGTCCGCCAATTTCTGTCGTCAGCTTGGCCGTAATGGCTGTGCCGAAGTCATTGAAATCATTGGCCGCCAGGGTAAAGCTGTCTTCGCCGTACTGAACGTTATTGGCATAGTAGGCAATGAGGTCGGGATCAGCGCCAATGGTGATGGCATTGATGACATCGTACCCTGCGGCGACTGCTGCATCTCGGCCTTCAGTACCTTCCAGTCCGCTTTTGCGTGGCCCATCGCTGGAAACATCCATGATCTGCCGGTCAGACTCGAAGTCGTTGGCATTGATGTTGTTGGCATAGGTGGCCGCATAATTCAGAGCGGTCTGTGGGGCCGTGCCGTCGGCAAACGGACGACTGATAGACTCGAGAATATCCGCAAAATCATTGACAGAAGCGGCGTAAACCTGAGTCCAGGGCAATACCTCTGCCTGCTGGGTCGGGCTAGCCCACATGATCATATTGACGGCAATCGAATTAGTGTCGTTCGAATCGATCGCAGCTTGAACATCCGCGCTACGGAACGCATTGGCGTAGCCTTGAAGCTGGAGATCGTATTCTGATGCATCGACGCTGCCAGACACGTCTACCAGCAGGCTCAATTCGAGACCAACGGGAACGGCGTGTGCCGGTATTGCTGTCATGAGTGCACCGAACATGGTGCTGGTGAGGAATAACTTCCGGGAGGGATTCATAGAAACATCCTGTTTATGTAGGTTTCGATCAAGGCTCCGGAGAGCCCGCCTTGTATTCACTGGTCGGCGATGAAAACTGCATAAATTAAATCGCTGGTCTACGAGAGACACATACGCCAAGGATGCGGAGTCGAGACGCTAGCGTCTATCGTTCTTTCGGATCAGTTGGTAGTCTGGAGGGTACGCTGCACGCTCCAGAAAGGATCGTAACATGCAGCGCAGTGCTACTCCACGACCGCCGTTAGCGGGACGCGTCGGAAGTGGAAATATCCGGGACAGGTATGGGTAATGGCGCTTCCTCACCCTTGAACAGCGTGCCTGTGCTGACAACCCAGCCAGTGTCATCTCGGGCCTCGATGGTATAGGGGGCATCAGGGGTGAAAACGCCGGCATAGGTCACGCCATCGCTCTGCGTGATCATGACCTGGTTTTCCTCATTGAAATCCTGCAAATGACCGCGCCAGGTGATGGACCCGTCGCGGTGATCCTCTACCTCGTCCACCACCATCTGATAGATGCTGTTGGCCTGCTCGATGGGAATTTCCATGGTATCGCCGGGCATCAGGGTTTCGACTTTCATGGCGTTGAATCGGATGAAGGTCCGACCGTCGTAACGGTCCTCATCCGCCAGATCCATCTGCTCCGCAACGCTGTCATCTGCCTGCCACGCACTCGGCTGCTGAATAGCCGCGAGGACCTGTGCAGGATCGAAAGTCATGTTCTCACGCCGGGCCTGCATTTCTGTCAGGCGCGATTCGAGGGTGGGGTAGTCCGGATTATCACCAAGTTCGATCTCGGCAGGACTCAGCGAGGCGGGCGGAGATGAAGTGCCCGCCTGCCCAACTGATTGCGAACTGGCCTTGGACCCTTCACCTTCCGCTCCGGACGAAGTCGATGGCTGCTGCACGGGCGCCGAATCCGGCGCCGCCAGCGAGTCTGCAGTCGGCTCGCTTCCCATAAGATATACCGTGACAGCTGCGGCCGTTACGAAAGCACTCGTCAGGCCGATCATCATGAGTCTCTGTTTCATCGGCACTAGATGTTTCGTCGCACAACGATGGATGAGGCTGTGTCATTGATGCCGCGCGGAAAGCCGGCATTGTCGATGGTGTAGGTCGTTCGTGTTCCAGTGAAGTTGTGGTGCTGGTAGAAATCTACCGCCCAGCCGGCAGGGACTCGCACTGAGGAGAGATCGTCATTCTTCATACCGCGGGCAATCAGGTCCGACATATTGTGCCGGCCTTCCGGCAGCGAGATTGAGTAGCCACCATAGTTGTAATGCTGATAAACCTTGGCCTCTGCGCCACCTGGTGGATTGGTAGGTGTGGTAGGCGTGGTTTTCGAAGCACGGAAGCCTGCAATTTCATCCCGAATATTGTTGATGGCCTTTGCCGCGTCTGCCTGTAGAGCCTGACCCTCAGGTACACCGCAAGGCACACCTGAACAGCTGATGCGCGGGTTGGAGAACTTGGCGATGCCGCGTGCGCCACCATAGAGCCAGGGATAGCTCATGATGGTGCCGAACAGGCCATCTACACCATGGCCAAGACCATACTTGTAGCGCGAGCCACCTGTGTCACCCTGGCGCCGGGAATGGGTGAGCCCCATGTTGTGGCCCATCTCATGCGCCAGTGTTGTCGCACCGCACTTTGGACCAGTGACGCTGAAGGCCCAGTCGGGATGTATGCCCACCCAGGCTACGCCGCAGCCGCCGTGCCGATGGATCTGTGCAACGTAGTCCGCACCCACTTCATCGCGCTTGGCTCTGATGGCGCCAGTGCTACCAGGCGAGACGGGCGGGGTGATGTTCCTCAGGACTTCACTCATGTTAGAGCCAGCAGGGTTGTGCAGCATGGTGCCAACGAGGCGCACCTGCAGATCGATCTGACTATTGCTATAGAAGGTGTTGACCTGATCGACGAGATTGCGGATGGCAGTATTGGGATCGCCGAAATGGCTTCGTGACTCATTATCGTAGAGTACCAGCAGGTCCAGTGTAGCGGCCTGAACGGCGCAGGGGAGGACGGCGAAGCCGAGTACGGCCATGGTGTTCTTCAGTGTTCTGTTCTGGAGAAGCATCCTGATTATCCATTTTATGGTTGTTGGTGCCTGGGCCAGAGCATTACGACCCAGTAAGACGGTCAACCACTAGTGTCCGGGAAGGGACGCTACGACCGGAAGAATCGAGAGTGTAAGGACAGTCGCCAGATCTGGCGTCGTCGGATCGGACGACAATCCCTCTGTAGCACATTTTGTGTGACGTAGTTCGCGCAGTTGATCTACTCGATGTTTCTGCGCACCACAACGGCAGAGGCGGTGTTGTTCACAAACCAGGGTAGTGCAAACTTGTTGCTGGTGTAGGTGCTGCGGGTGCCCGAAAAATGCTGATGCTCATAAACGTCGACAGCCCAGCCGGCAGGCACTTTCACTGAAGAAAGATCGTCATTTTGCAGGCCACGATCAATCAGATCCTGTAGATCATAGCGTCCCTCGGGTAGTGCGATCGAATAGCCGTGGTAGGCGATGAACTGAAAAAGTTCGACCTTGGCGTCGTCATTGTTCGAAGGCCGAAAAGCGGCTATTTCATCACGTACCTTATTCAGTGCAGTGGCCGCATCAGCCTGCTCAGGTTCGCCTTCAGGCACGCCACAGGGTACCCCGGAACAGATCAGACGCGGATTGGAAAATTTCGACACTGCCGGAGCGCCGTTGAACATCCAGGGGTAGGTCATCACAGTGCCGAACAGGCCATCTACGCCGTGCCCAAGACCGTACGCAAAGCGGGTGCCGCTTGTGTCGCCCTGCAGCCTCGAATGATTCAGCCCCATGGTATGGCCGATCTCATGAGCCAGCGTGACTGCGCCGCAATCAGGGCCTGTCACGCTGAACGCCCACTCGCTGGCCACGGCTACCCAGGCGATACCACATGTTCCTTTGCCGTGGAGCTGCGCAACATAATCAGCACCTGTCTCTTCACGCCTTGCACTGATAGCTGCTGTGGTTTCTGGTGAGATCGTCGGCGTGATGGCATGCAGCACTGCCGCCATGTCATCACCGGGGGCGTCATTGAGCATGGTATCGACCAGACGAAGATGGATATCGACGTCGCTGTTGCGGTATATGGCGTTAACCTGATCGACCAGGTTGCGGATGCCGGTGTTCGGGCTGCCATTGAAGTAGTTACTGGTTTCGGTATCGTACAATATCAGCAGGTCGACAGTCGCAGCCTGGAGTGTGCACGGCAATATCGTCAGCCCCAACGCGGACAGGCCGCATTTCAGCTTCTCATTCCTTTTTCGCATGATGAAAGTCCATTTCAATATTGATGAGAGAAGGCGCCGCCCTTCAGAGACGGAGTGTATGCCGAAGCATGCCTTGTCACCTCGGCTGATTGGCCGGTCCAGCGGAATGAGATTCTTGTAGCGTGACGCAAGTCACGCCGTGCCTGTCAGGCGGGCTCGAGAGAGGCCGGCGTGGTGGTTTCAAGAGGCGCCAGTAGGGCGCGAAGCTGAGTAGAGGGGCTTCCCGCAGGCCCTACACCGAAACTGTCCGGGTCGCCGAACACGATGAAGAAATCCCTTGCCCGCGATACGGCTACATTGAGCATATGGGGACTCGCATCATAGAATCTGCTGATCGCGCCATCACCTTGCGCATACACGCTGGAGAAAAGCACGAGCATTCGTTCCGCGCCCTGCAGGGCATGCACGGTGCCTACGGTGATTGTCGGCAGGCCGTGCTGCCTGAGGGCCTGGCGGATCCGTATGGCCTGTTTTGCAAAAGGCGTGATGATCCCAACCTGCGTAGTCAGAATGTCGCTGTCATCCATTGCGTCAACGGCATCGGAAGCGTTCGACCTGACATACGCCACGATTTGCTGCCGGTTGTCAGCGAGCCATCGTGCGATGGCGACAGCTTCCTTATCGTTGACCCTGCTACCGCCTTTGGACTTCGAGCTGCCCTTGATCGGGCAGAGTCCGAACTGTGGCCAGGGACCAGCACGCAGAGGGTTGCCGCGTAGAGGCTCCAGCACACCCTGATAAACCAGCGAATTGCAGTAGCTGATGATCGAGTCATGGCAGCGACGGTGCTCGGTCAGATAGAGGCCGCGCTGAAGAGTTTCGAGCTGATGAAAGCGACTCTGCCGCTGAGCCACGCCCATGAGGTTACCGACGCTGGCCATGAGTCCCGACCTCAGCCAGAATTCATCGTGATCGGCCTCGCCCTGCAACAGGCCAAAGCGTTCGAGATTGGCGCGGTCAATGCTTGCCGGCACGTTCCACACCGGCTCTATCTGGTTCGTATCGCCTACTACCAGCGCCTGCTTCGCCAGTGCAAAAGTTGCGGCAGCTACTTCGGGCAGAACCTGGCCCGCTTCATCGACGATAAGCAGATCGATCTTGCCAAAGAGCGGAATGCCCTTCCACAGCGCATTGACCTTCTCAAAGGCTGTGAAGAAGCTCGGCACCATGTACAAGGTAGAGACGAAGCAGGGCGTAAGCTTGGCATAGCGTCGCCACTTGCGGAGAATTTTCGCCGGTGACCTGCCATCAGCATCCTCTGAGTTCACGAAGCTACGGGTTTCCTCAAGCCAACGGGCCTCCCAATAATGCGTCGCCAGCTTGAAAGCGGTGAAGCGTAGGCTGCAATCCTGTATGGATTCCAGTCGCTCACGCAGCGCTGCCAGGCTCTGTCTCTCAGGCGCGTCATCAGCCGGCTCGTCAACCGGATTTTTCGGCGCGTGGCGGTTCATCCAGGCCTCCAGCTGGTGTTTCTGCTCAAAGTATTTCTGCGAGAAGCGCTGGATGCGCTCGATCTGCGCGACAGCTAGTATTGTGTTCTTCTTCACGTCCCCTATGGCTGCGCGATAATGGCGCTCAACATCGATATCGCTCCAGCTCTCGAGATTGATCAGCCACTCGTTGAGTTGCCGGGCATTTTCGAGCGCATTCTTTCGCGCCACGAAAGGCACCCAGGACAGCAACTTGTTCCAGTAGGAGCGGGCACGCCAGGCGCGGTGGAATGTATCCAGCTGATCAAGCAACGCATCTTCATTCACTTCGAGCTCGGCGATACTCTTGCGAATCTGATCAAGACTCGCGAGGAGGGCGGACTCACTGCCAAAAAGGTCTTCCAGTTCGGCCTTGAGTGTTTGCAGACCATCGAGTAGCTCGTAGCCTTTCAGCATATCGGCTTCGGTGGCTCGCAGTGCTTCAAGCAATAAAGCCCGTGCCTCAGCTACTGTAGCGATATCCTGCTCGTGCCAGGCGCTCGCCTTGTTGAGGAACTCGGGCTCGGCCGCTTCAAGATACCGGGCAGTCTGCATGGCAGCCATCACACCCTCACCCCTGGGGCCGTGGAAGGCAAAGGCATTCCGCTCATTGGCCAGTGCTGATGAGCAGCAATACAGGCCATAAGTCGACAGCTCCGGTAGCCATCGACCTCGTAAGCTCGCCTCAATGTCCGCCTCATCTATTTTGGCAAAACTGTCCAGGATATTCGTGACGGCCTGATTATTGTTGGAGGCTGCAACGATGATCGGTGGCTCCTGTTCCTGCAGTGCGCTGGAAACGAACAGGTTCGCAACTACTGAACGGAGCAGGGTGGTCTTGCCAGTGCCAGGTGGACCATTCACAGCCAGCAGCGCACCTTCGCCGCCATTGGTAATCTGGTGATGCAGTGCAATTCGCTGTTTCGGTGAGAGCGGGAACTCGCCAGTCATCTGACCGAGGTGCCGACTGGCGGCTTCGCGATGCTGTGCCTCATCCATCAGCGGCTGCAGTGGTTCAGCCTCCCGGCTGATAAAGCGACGGTACAGCGCGCTTGGGGCATCTCCGTTTTCAATATTCTCCAGCACCTGCACCATATGGTTGCGGGCTCCGCTGACCGGTGGCTCGATCAGCAACATGGCCTGGGGAGAACACGTGTATTCGTCGTGCAGCTGCTCCTGAAAGTCGCTACCGGTAACTGCCGTAACCATGCCCTCGGCGAAATCGACCAGATCCTGCCAGCACTTGACCGCTTCGAAACTGGTGCGTGAGAGATACTCATTCAGTGCTGCAAACTCGCCAAGCGGGATATTCTGGCTGCCATTCGGTGAGAGCCAGAGCCGCGGCATTGAGGGCGCCATCTTTCCCGGCGTCAGTTCGCCATCGCGGTTCAATTCAACGAACACGACTAGCGGCATGAGGACGGCTCGCTTGTAGCTATTGCGTCGTCCGCCTTTTGATTCGAGTAGATCGACCCGCGGGAACATGACAAGACTCGCCGTCTCCGGATGCTTGCCATTACCAGATTTACGATCAAAGACTTCGAAAACAGCCGCCGCTGTCGCTTCGTCCACCCAGCCTGTATGCCAGGCGATCTGGTCCACCGCCAGGAGTCCGGCCTTCACTGTCGGCTGTTCGCCCTTGGCAGCCACACCCCAGGCCTGAAGAATCTGCGCATCCTCGGGGCACAGCCGCTCAGCATCGAGCAGCGACTGGCGGAAGTAGCGGGTCATTCTATGCAGCTCGTCCATGATGTTCACGTCCTTGTTATAGTTGCCTGATAGGCTGGCCTGGCGGGAGAGCCGAATCATAAGGGATAGGCTGTACAGAAGCGATAGCCGTTAGGGCGCCGCGAATCATGCGCGCCATTCTTTCAGCTGCTACGTACCTTCACAGGCAGAAGCGAGCGTTTATCGACTTCGAGGCAAACGCTGCGAAACAAGGAGTGCAGGATGTGTGGATATGTGAGACGCGCGCTCGAAACCGCTGAACTGGAACGACTGCTGGAAAAGATAGGGCTCGAAACGCTCACAGATGACTTGTTTGCTCGAAGCCCAGGTTCGGTCGAACATTTCTATCCAGCGTTCGGAGCGAACCCCAATCGGAAGATCCGCAACCTGATCATCCAGGTGGACGGGACGCCAACGCTGGTGGATGCCACCTGGTGGTTCGACTGTACTGCCGAAGGCGATGAGCTAAGGGTAGGTAAGCGGACGTCTTTCAATGCCCGTAACCTGGATTCCCCGTTCTGGAAGGGCGCACTTCGGCACCACCGTGGCCTGGTGACCGCTACCGGGATAGGGGAGTCGAAAGTTGTAGACGGCAGGAAGCATCAGTACCTGATGATTGGCACAGAGCCCTTCCTCCTGGGCGCGCTGTATCGGCCATTTCCCAACGGGCACTTCAGCTGCGCAGTCATCACCCGCGACGCGCATTTGAAAATGGAGCCGTATCATGACAAAGCCTTCCCGCTCTTCATCCCGGCAACGAAAGATTTCGTTCAGCTCTGGCTTGATGAATCAGTAAATCACAGTGAGGTGATCGACGAGCTGCTGGCGCACCCAAAGTTGACGGCCAGCCTCCAGGTCGAAGAGGTAAAGACCTTCAAAGGTGGATCGGTGAGCGAACTGGCTACGGTGCTGGAGGCTGATGACTGAACCGCACCGTAGCCAGGTGCTGTTCAGGGCGCTACCACATCCCTCCAGCTTACCATTTTGAAGTTCTGGTTTAACGGTTCATAGCTGCTGTTGATGTTGTACCAGTCCTGCGCGATCAGCATCCCCTCTGGATACAGCGGCCCAAGATTCGCAGCGACGATATGAATGCCATCGCTGTCACTGGCGCCATCCACGCCCCGACTATCGTCACCAATGATGGCGAACTTTCCTGCGTAGGCGCCGCTCTGGAGCAGATCGTACAGCACATAGGTGTTGTTGCCCTGGCTCGATGCCACCAGATATTTCGTGCTGCCATTGTCATAGATCGCAAGACCCTCGACATCAGCCACCAGCCTGTCACCGTCTACGGGAGCGAACATAATGCCGTCTGCGCTGCCGCTTTCTTCAGCGCTGAACTGCCAGATGCCGGCGTCTTCTTCACCCAGAAAAAGCACGCCATCCGCATCGCTGGCCACGCAGCCTTCAGGTTGGCTGGACACACTCAGCTCACGGACGATTTCGCCTTCGACACCAGTCTCGGTCAGCTTCAACCGCCACTGTTCCACACGACCGCTCTTGCCATTGATGAACACATAGGGCGTGCCATCGACTGCCTGATACATGCAAAGGCCATAGACTTCATCCAGATTGCTCTGCAACTCCGGTGCATCGGGATGCACATTCGGACCGATAGCCGCCAAGGGTTGAATGGGATCCTGGCCTGCCTCCGCTGCCTGAATCCGGTAAAGCGCAATTGTATTCAGCGCACGATTGGACGCAGCGGCGAGCGCTATGGTCGTTCCGTCCCAGTTGGTGACATTGGCGCGCAGATCGACGTTGTTTGGTTCTCCCTCTTCGAGATACTGCAGCTGCTGGCCTTCCAAATCATAAGCGAGCAATCCGCCCTGCTTATCAGTTGCGATAATCAGGCTCCTGGCTGGATCCTCTGTGTTCAGCCAGAACGCAGGATCATCTGCGGCGTCGCCATCATTGTCGACGGCCTGGGTTTCGCCCGTGGCCCGCACAAGTTGCACTTCAGGTACTTCGAGTTCGCGATGCGATAGTAGACGACTCTGAGGCAGGCCTGCTGCTGTGAGGGAGTTTGCAAGATCGCTGGTCAGCAACCGTTCGTAAAGCGGCTCTGCCCTGCCTGTGTTCGCCAGCCATAAGACATCGGGCGCGACAGCGAGAGATTTGGCTTCGTCGAAGCCCGCTACATTGAGTGTCGTTGCGTAGTTGTAGTTGATGCGGTCATAGAGCAGAAAGCCTGCCCCCTCATCAGCGACAATGAGATACCCTGTGCCATTCTCCATATAAGCCAGGTCGAGGCCTTCGACCTCCTGCAGTCGTCCCAGGGGTTCGATACCGGCGACAAGTTGTCGGCCTTTAACGTTCTCAGGGGAGGCGCCGTAAGCCCACACGCCCACCTCCTGTTCGGCGACGAATAACGTAGAACGCTCATCGTCGACAATGCAGGCGCTCAGTTCGCCGCCCACATCGAATTGCCGCACAGCGAGTGCAGCACCTGCATCATCCTTGACAGCGCTGATAATCGTCGAGCCGTCATAGCTCAGCTTGTACTGGCTCGTCAGGCCGTCTTCAGCGAAGGCGGTTACCGTGAGTTCGTCGGTGGTCACGTTCTTGTGCAGGCACAGTCCGGCTGGCTCGAATCCTATATCCATGGCACCAAGGCTTGTAACGGGCGCAACGGTATCAGCACCGACAGCAAAAAAGCCAATGGCAGATGCATCAGGTAGCCCAACGGCGAGTAGATCGATGCTGTTACCCTTGCCATCATTGATGCCATAGCGAATATCAGCGCCCTGGACGGCCTGGCTGTCATCACGCCAGATTTCGGCACCGGAAGCATCGAAGATGGCCATGCCATCATCTTCGAGAGTTGCCACCAGTCGGTTGGCTGTGGCGTCCTGGGTGCTGACCCAGACAGCGGCATCGGAAAAATCTGCGTAACTCTCTGAAGTGGCACCCTGCGTGGTCAACGCGCCTGGCTCTGTAGGATCTGTAGGATCTGCAGGTTGTGCTGGCTCGGCTGGCTGCGCAGGATCTGCAGGCGCTGCCGGTGCTGCGGGTGCTGGCTGATCAACGGCGGTGGGTGCGTTGGTAAGCTTGCTGTCCTTGTTATCGTCGCTGCAGCCGGCCAGTAAAATGGCTGCCAGGCTGAAGGTTACGCGGAATTTCATTCGATGCCGTCCTGTCTGGAGAATGCGTTTTGGAGAGTCCGTCGGTGTATCGGCTCTGCGAGACAGGTCAGCTTAAGTCGTTATTATTGCGAGTTTATTACGGCTAGCGTCTTCCAAACATTCGCGATGGTGGCAGCTTATCGCCATAAATTGCGGTTTCAGCCAGTGTCGGATTACTGTTTCACTGATATCCTGTATCTTCGTTTTCAGTGTTCATTTCGGAGCTTTGCAAAATGCCTAGAGCAGGTGAGATAAAAAAGGGTGTGGCGGTTGAGTATGATGGCAAGGTCTACCTGGTCAGGGACATAGAGCGCTCTGTGCCACAGGGTCGAGCGGGCGGCAGTCTTTATCGCATGCGCATGTACGATGTGGTTACCAATGCCAAGCTGGACGAGACCTTCAAAGATACGGACATGCTGAACTATGCCGATCTCACCCGCCGGCCCGTCATGTTCTCGTATGCCGATGGCGATGAATTCGTGTTCATGGACACTGAAGACTACACGCAGTACAGCCTCAACAGAGCGCCGATTGACGACGAGCTGATGTTCGTCAGTGAAGAGACTCAGGGCCTGCAGATTGTCCTGGTCGGCGAGAAGCCAGTCACGCTGGATCTACCTTCTACGGTCGAGCTCGTGATCACTGAAACTGACCCCTCAGTGAAGGGTGGTTCAGCAACGGCGAGAACCAAGCCCGCCACGCTTTCGACAGGCCTGGTTGTTCAGGTTCCTGAGCATATCTCCTCCGGAGACCGAATCGTCGTGAACGTCGAAGAACGTAAGTTCCTGCGCCGCGCGTAAGCCGCTTGTAAGGGGGTAGCATGGACAGTGGCTTCTGGCATGAGAAATGGACGCAGAAGGAACTCGGATTTCATCGGAGCCAGCCGAACCCCCTATTGGTCAAGCATTTCGACAAGCTCGGCTTGTCCCCCGACAGTCGCATATTTTTGCCCCTGTGCGGCAAGACTCGTGACATCAGCTGGCTGCTTGGCCATGGCTATCGGGTAGTCGGTTCTGAACTGGTTGCTACAGCAGTTGATCAGCTGTTTGAAGAGCTCGACATCGTGCCAACGATCAGCCAGTCAGGTCAGCTGCTTCGATACAGCGCGCATCATATCGATATTCATGTCGGCGACATATTCGAGCTGGATCAGGCCTTACTCGGCCATGTCGACGCCATCTACGATCGCGCTGCGCTCGTGGCGCTGCCGGAACGGATGCGCACGCGCTACGCCAAACACCTCATGGCCATCAGCGAAAACGCGCCGCAATTATTGATCACCTTTGAGTACGACCAGACGGTTATGAATGGGCCCCCATTCGCCGTGGATGCGGCAGAAGTGAGTCGCCACTACGATGATCACTATGAGGTGAGCCTGGTTTCAAATACACCTGTGGAAGGCGGTTTGAAAGGCCAGTTTGCAGCCGATGAGCTCGTGTGGGTGCTCCACAGAAACTGAGCAAGCTAAGCTGTTGATATGTATTGATATCTGGCCCTGTGTTTCTGTCTATATTGTAATCAATCAGGTAAGTCTGCCTTCCAGTTCTCCCGTACCTCGAATAACAACTCATGTCATCAATTGAGCGAGGGAATGACTATGAAAGCCTGGCAGATTCACAATTTTGGTGATGCAGATGTGCTGTCACTAGACGATGTACAAAAGCCGGAGCTTGCAGAAGACGAGCTGCTGGTGCGCATCCGAGCGACCAGTATCAACCCTGTAGACTGCAAGATACGCGAAGGTAAGTTTCCGAAAGTGGGCAAGGAGGATTTGCCTGTGATCCTTGGCCGTGACGTCGCCGGTGAAGTCGAAAAAGGCAATAGCAACTTTGAGGCAGGCGAACGAGTATTCGGCATGCCGTCCACAGATCGAGGCACTTACGCCGAGTACATCGCCATGAAACCTAGCGGAGTCGCGAAGATCCCTAATGAAATTGATTTCGCAGTGGCCGCCGGGGTTCCCCTTGTCGCGCTGACCGCATGGCAGGGCCTGTTCGACCATGGTGAACTGAAGGACGGCGAGCGTGTGCTCATCAATGGCGCAGCTGGCGGCGTCGGACATCTGGCTATCCAGTTCGCCAAACAAGCTGGCGCTACGGTTTTTGCCACAGGTCGCCGCCAGGACAAGCAGTTCCTTCAGGAGCTTGGCGCTGATCGTGCGATCGACACGGATAACGAAAGTCTCGACGTCATCGGTGACAAGGTCGACCTGGTTTTCGACTTGCTTGGAGGCGAAATCGGCAAGGCGGCCTGGCAGCACGTCAAGGATAAGGGACGAGTTATATCCACTGTCGAAGAGCCTGATGCCAAGGCGGCTGGCAAGCCTGGCGTGAAAACTGCCTTTTATCTGGCCGAGCCGAATGGTGAGCAGCTGGCGAAAGTGGCCTCGATGATGAAGGACGGTTCAGTGAAGCTTACTGTCGAGGACCGGGTATCTTTTTCGGATATTCCGAAGGCACAACGCGAACTCGAGAACGCGCACACCCAGGGCAAGATCGTGGTTGAGATGGCCTGACCGGAGTACACCAGCTGAGGCCAGCCGCCTCAACCGATAAGCCTGGCCTCTCGACAAACTTCCCGGATCGAGTCGAGCGCTTCAGGATTGGCCATGGCATCCCGATTGTCCGGCGTGGCGCCGGGCTCGTTCAGGAGCCTGGCGACGGCCAGCTCCATTTTCTTGCCACTGCGCGTGTAGGGAATCTGTTCGACGACGAGAATGTGTTTCGGCACGTGTCTGGGACTAGCGCCTAGTCGAATTCGCGTCCTCAGATTCCGTTCCTGCTCAGCATCGAAGTCGGGTTCTCCGCTGGGTACAACAAGCAACACGATTTCTACATCACCCTCTATCTGACGCCCGACAACCAGGCTATCCGCAACAGCGTCGTCGGACTCGACCTGGCGATAGATCTCGGCAGTGCCGATGCGCACCCCGCCGGGATTGAGTGTCGAATCAGAGCGGCCGTAGATGATCGCCCCACCGTGCTCGGTAAAGCGAATGAAGTCGCCGTGAGCCCATACTGGGCCGTCTTTAAGCGCTTTGAAACGATCGAAGTAGGCACTGCGATACCGACTGCCATCACTGTCCTGCCAGAAGCCTAGAGGCATCGATGGTAGCGGCTGACGGCAGACGAGTTCACCTTTGCCCTCTTGCAGCGGTGTTCCGTCCGCATCATAGGCCAGCACGTCGACACCCAGGAAGGCGCACTGGATCTCGCCGCGCCGGACTGGCAGTAAGGGGGTGCAGCCAACGAAACAGCCACAGATGTCGGTGCCGCCTGCGATTGAACCGAGCAGCACGCCCGGTGCTGCGCTGGCGTAGAACCAGTCATAGTCTTCCGGCAGCAGCGGTGAGCCAGTCGAAAAGGTCATTCGCAGGTTGAACAGCTCGTGTTGTTCCACGGGTGCGAGGCCGGACTTGCGACAGCTAGCAAGGTAACGTGCGCTGGTGCCGAAGTGGCTCACGCGTTCGGATTCTGAAAGAGCCCAGAGCTTGTCGAGTGAGGGGTAGCCGGGCGAGCCATCCACCGTGATCACGGTGGCACCAGCCAGTAAGGCCGAAGCCTGCCAGTTCCACATCATCCAGCCGCAGGTGGTGAAGTACATGAAGCGATCGCCGACTCTCACGTCGCCATGCAGCATCAGTTCCTTCGCATGGTTTACGAGCAGCCCCGCTGCGCCAAGAATGATGCATTTCGGTTTGCCAGTCGTGCCGGACGAAAACAGTATGCAGACGGGGTGGTCAGCAGGCAGCGCAGTGAAACTGGGGGCCCGACCGCGATGGCGCTGCAAAGCCTCGTCCCAGCTTGTGATCAGGGCGCCTTGCAGGGGCGCCTGGTCGGGGAGCTGCTGAATGGAGAGTACGCAACGCAGCGTCGGTAGCCCCTCGATGACCTTCTCAATTTCATTGTGTCTGGAAAAGTGCTTGCCGCCGTAGCCATAGCCATTGACGGTGATGAGCGCGTCCGGCTCGATCTGGCCGAAGCGGTCGAGCAGGGCACCTGACCCGAAATCGGGCGAGGCAGAACTCCAGATCGCGCCCATCGAGTTGGCGGCCAGCATACCGACCAGCGCCTCATAGCCATTCGTCACGATGGCGGCAACCCGACTACCGCGCTGCACGCCCTGCGCTTTGAGGAAAGCTTCCAGCGCGCCGACGTCATCTCGTAATGCCCTGAACGTGCGCCGGAGTACAGGCCTGGTCTCAGAATAGGCGACCACGGCTTCCGAGTCCGCAGCATCGCCCTCTGCGAAGCGAAGCAGGTTCTCAGCGAAATTGAGTTGCATGCCGGCGAACCACCTGGCATTTGGCATTTGTCCTTGCAGTACGGCATCGGCGGGATGATCTTCGATCAGACCGCAGTAGTCCCAGACGGTCTGCCAGAACGTCTCTGGCACCGCCACCGACCAACGGTGCAGCTGGTGATAGTCTGCGAACGGACCATGTCCGCGCTTCTCCAGCCAGCTCTTGAAATGCGCCATGTTGCTGTTATGCAGAGCGTCGTGATCCGGCAGCCAAACGACCGAGCCGTCCTCGGTCTGATGCGCCTTAGTTTTTGCCGAAGCTTCAGATGGTTGTGGAGGGATTGCTGTCATCATGTCTGTGGTCCTATTGCATGTGCCAGCCGTGGCTTACCACGACTGACTGGCCCGTGAGCGCGGCGGAAGGAAACGCCGCCAGCTGAGCTGCCAGTTCAGCGACATCCTCCAGGCTGGTAAACTGTCCATCCACGGTATTCCTGAGCATGACATCACTGACGACGGCGGCTTCAGAGATGCCGAGTTCGATTGCCTGTTGCGGGATCTGCTGTTCCACCAGCGGCGTGCGTACGTAACCAGGGCATATGATGTTGCTCCTGACGCCATATTCTGCACCCTCACGCGCCACTGCGCGGCAAAGGCCGAGCAGCGCGTGCTTGGCCGCCACATACGGCGATTTCAGCGGCGAGGCTTCCAGAGAGTGCACCGAGCCCATGAAGAGAATGGTCCCGCTGCGGGACTCGTACATGTGTTGCAAGGCGGCTCGCGTTAACAGAAATGCGCCGTTCAGATGAACGTCCAGTACGCGTTGCCAGTCGGCATACGCGAGCTTGTGTATTGGATCGATGTGCTGGACGCCAGCATTCGCTATGGCGACGTCCAGACGGCCCCAGCGATCGACGACTGATTGCACACCGGCCTCGACGGAGGCTTCATCCGTCACGTCCATGTGCAAGGCTATCGCATTGCCGCCGGCGGAGCAGATTCTAGCCACTGTCTCGCTGGTGCTGGCCTTGTCCAGGTCGGCTACGGCGACGCGTGCGCCTTCTCTGGCGAAGCGCTCGGCTAGTGCTCTGCCAATACCGCGCCCAGCGCCTGTAATCAATGCCGTCTGTTTGTCCAGAAGCATCAGTTGGTCTCCTTTCGAGTTATTCTGCGTGGATGTTGAAGTTATTGGATCAGGAGCCGCCGTACACTTCGTTAGGCAGCCAGGTCGCCAGCGGGGCGAACCAGAATACAAGCGTCAGACCCAGCAGCTGAATGAGAATGAATGGCAGGACGCCGAGATAAATATGCCTGGTCGTGATGCCGGGTGGGCAGACGCCCTTGATGTAGAAGAGGGCGAAGCCTACTGGTGGCGTCAGGAACGAGGTCTGCAGGCAGATGGCGAACAGTATGGCAAACCACACCGGCTCCACACCGAGCGAAAACACGACCGGTGCGACCAGCGGCAGAATGATCAGCGTGATCTCGACCCAGTCGAGAAAGAACCCCAACAGGAAGGTGATGAACAGGATCGCGAGCAGAATGCCATTAGGACCGAAGGGCATGCCGGTGATCAGGTCACGGATGACATCGTCACCACCCAGGCCACGCAATACGGCGGCAAAGACAGTCGCGCCAACGAATATGCCGAAGATGAAGGCAGTGGTGCGACTGGTCTGATACAGGGCCTCCCTCAGCACTGTTCCACTGAGATTGCGACTGAAGAAGGCCATCAGCATTGCGCCGGCCGCCCCAACTGCAGAGGCCTCTGTGGTCGTGGCGATGCCGAAGAAGATCGACCCCAACACGGCAATAATCAAAATCATCGGGGGCAGGATCGAACGTGCAGCTTCGAGCAGCACGCGTGCATTCAGCCGCTCCCTGTTTTCCGGTACGGGCGCCAGGTCTGGCTTCAGCCAGGCTGCGATGACGATGTAGAGAATATACATCAGCCCCAGCATGAGCCCTGGGATCAGCGCACCCATGAACAGTTTGCCCACTGAGGCCTCGGAGGTTCCGAGACGGTCTGACATGAGCACGAGCATGATGCTTGGTGGCACCAGTATGCCCAGTGTGCCAACAGAGCAGGCAGTGCCCACAGCCAGAGACTTGTTGTAGTTGGCCTGCATCATCGGCCCTAACGACAACATGCCGAGCAGCACCACGGAGGCCCCCACGATGCCGGTAGACGCCGCCAGCAGGATGCCGACCACGACGACTGTGATGGCATAGCCACCCCGAAGCGGGCCGAGGACTTTCACCATGCTGTGCATGAGTCGTTCGGCAATGCCGGAGCGTTCCAGCATGATACCCATGAAGATGAACAGCGGCAGCGCCACCATGAGTTCATTGGCAATGATGCCGTACAGCCGCGCATCAAGTACGCCGATCGTGCCGTCCCAGGTAAACCACAAGTCAGCATCGTAATATTCAACGAGTACATGGCCAATAATGGCAAACACCAGCCCGATACCAGCGAGCGACCAGGCAACCGGGAAGCCTGTCAACAACAGCATCATGAAGCTTGCGAACATGGCGATGACGAGTATTTCTTCAGTGCCCATGAGTTGGACCCTCGCTGGGCAGAGCGCGCGGCAGACCGATGAGCAGGGTGGTGCAGCGCAATGCGCGTGACACCAGGGCGATCACGACCAGCAGCAAACCCAGAGGCATGAGACTTTTGAGCACGAAGCGGTATGGTAGTCCGCTGGGCGCCTGCGAGTCCTCTTGGTAGATATAGGCGGTCCAGGCGTAACTGCTCAGCCTGTCGATCATGAGCACGAGTATAGGCAGCGCGAGCATCACGATGCAGATGCACTCGATCCATGCCTGGGTGCGGAACGACATTTTCTCGCGCAGCACATCGACACGAACGTGATCGTCCATCACCACCGCATAGGCCAGGGTCAGCATCAGCGTTGCGCCGAAGCAATGCCAGGAAAGCTCCTCAAGTGCAATCGAGCCCCTGGCCAGGACGAAGCGGCTGAACACGTTGGCCAGCACGACGGCCAGCATGATCAGCCAGATCCAGGAACTCAGACGGCCAATGGCCACGATGCCCCGATCGAGCTGCCGTGAAATACGGTTGCTCGGCAACTCGGGAGAAGCGGGCACGTGAGCGCCCGGAACTGTCGATTCAACCGACATGTGATACCTCAGGAGATGTCATATCTACAGGAAAGCAGGCGCGAGTGAACTTACTCGTACTCGTAGAAATCACGTGGCAGATAACCCATGCCATGCCAGATCGAGTGATGCTTCATGAAGTCTCGCTGACTGCCAAGCACTCGCTTGAACATCGGGTCCTTCGCCGCAATGTCGTCGAGCACCTTGTCGGTCACTTTCTGTAGCTCTCTCAGGACTTCCTCAGGCAGTACCTGCGCCTTCACGCCTTCCTTCTGATAATCGCGTAGTGCAGTCGGCTGGGCCCATTCACTTTGCGCGAAACCCTTGAGCGTCGCGGATTCACAACCCATTTCGATAAGCGCCCGGGTATCAGGCTTGAGCTTTTTCCAGACATCCTTGTTGACCAGCAGATGCGAAGTCGTAAAGGTCTGATGCCAGCCAGGCATGATGTAGTTCTTGATGATCTGATCCAGGCCGAGCATTTTGTCGATAGCCGGCTGAGAGAATTCAGTCGCATCGATGGTCTTGCGCTCGAGTGCCTGATAAATCTCGCCACCGGGCACCATGGTTACAGAAGCACCAAGTTCTTCGAGCACCTTGCCGCCGATGCCAGCGAAACGGATACGCAAACCGTCGTAGTCTTTCGTAGCGTTGATGGGCTTGCTGAACCAGCCGGCACCCTCGGGACCAATGATGCTGCAGAGCATGGGGTGGATGTTGCGCTCGTCGTAGATCTCTTCCAGCAGTTTCTTGCCATCGCCTTCGTAGTACCAAGCGATATAAGCCGGTGGCTCCATGTTGAACGGCGCGCCCGAATAGAGCGGGAGTGCGGGAATGGTGCCTTGATCGTAGCCAACCCAGGTGTAACCGGCAGGGTATTTGCCCTGGCTGACGGCATCCATGATTTCGAATGCAGGCACGAGTTCTCCGGGCTCGTAATAGCGAAGCTGGATGTCGCCACCGGAAATCGTCTTGAGTTGGTCAGTGAGATGCTTGACCGGCGTGGTCAGACCGATGAGGTTGGAAGGGAAAGCCAGTGGAACCTGCCAGCGCACTTTTTCCGCGGCTACGGCGCCTGCGCTGATCAGGCTCAATGAAAAAGTTGCAGCGGCAGCACGGATGCTGTTTCCAAGAACTGTCTGGACTAAAGCCATAGTGGGCATTCCTTGATTATTGTTGTATGAAAGCGATGATTCGCTGATGGACAGAAGAGCATGAACTGGGCCAACAGCAAGAAGCTGTTTAAAATCATTGGGTTGAGCAGATCATAAGGCCGGTTGCCGAATAGGCATGTCCACGGATCCGTACATTTGGCCCGCGGATCAGTTTAGGGTGTCCTGAATTCCGGACCGGTGTCTTCTGATCCGGACATTTTGGCGAGCTTCTCATAGAGCGCCGAGCGGGAGATGCCCAGGAGTCTTGCTGCACGAGATCGATTGCCCTGTGCACTCAACAGAGCCGATCTGATCGCTTCTGCTTCGGCATCGGCCAGTACTTGCGAGAGCGGACGCGTTTTAGGGCTGACAATAGGCGCAGACAGTCTTGCGCGCTTGGGCAGTACACGGAAGATATCATCAGCATCGATGACACCCGACTCCTCCAGCATGGTCAGCGCCCGCTCGAGCACGTTGCGCAGTTCACGGATATTACCTGGCCAGTCATAGGCACTGAGGGCGGTCAGGGCAGATTCGCTGAGTTCACACCGGAGCTCCGCCTGCTGACAGATGTTCTCCAGCAGGCTTTCGCACAGGATGCCGATGTCCTGTATCCGGTTACGGAGCGGCGGGATGTTGATCTCCAGGACATTCAACCGATAGTAGAGATCAGAGCGAAACTCTCCGGCCTCGATCATGGCTTCGAGGTTGCGACTGGTCGCGGCAATAAGTCTCACATCGACTTTGTAAACCTTGTTGGAACCCAGCGGCTCGATCTCGCCCTCCTGTATTGCCCTGAGCAATTTAGCCTGCAGGGTCAGTGGCATATCGCCGACCTCGTCCAGAAAAAGCGTCCCACCGTTGGCTAGTTGAAACTTACCGTCCCGACTACGCTTGTCTGCGCCGGTGAAGGCTCCAGGGCTCGTGCCGAAGAACTCCGCTTCGAGCAGGTTTTCGGGAATGGCGGCGACATTGACGCCTACGAAAGGATGTTCGGCCCGCTGTGACGCGGTATGAATCGCTTGCGCCAGTACTTCCTTGCCTGTACCTGTCTCGCCTAGTAGCAGAACTGGCATATCCCGGCCTGCTGCCAATCGGGCGCGCCGCTTCACCTCCAGCGCACCCGGGCATGCACCTACAAAGTCGCTGAGACTGTATCGGGTGCCACGCGCCCGCTGTGCCAGCGCTTTCCTTGCTGCCAGCAGATCCTGGTGCAGACGACGATACTTGCTTACGAGAGGTGTGAGAGGCTGCAGGTCGTCGTAGAGCACGAAGGCGACAGCGCCGGCAACGGCACCCGCATCGTCAAAGATCGGCAGCCGAGTGACGACGAGCTGCTGATTCTGGTACTCCATGATATCCAGTAACAGGGGGGTGCCTGTCTTGACTACCTCTGGCATGCGAGTCTGGGGGATGACTGGCCGAATTGGCTGGCCGATGACGGCTTCCATGTTGCCTATGCCCAGTAGGTCGGCATAGCTTTGATTGAGCCAGGTTATTCTGCAAAAGCGGTCGACCGCAATCGCGCCGGCGCTGGCCTTTTCGAAAACCGGAAATAGGGCCTGAATGAGTTCCCGGGTCAACCCACCCTGAAGGTCCGAGTTGAACAACTCTTTCATTGCTCGTGCTTCATTATCTGGTGACTTCATTGACTCTGCCTGTCTTGCTCATTGTTCACCGCAGGATCTCAAAGACAATAAACCTGAATCCTTGAAAGCGAAAGCCCCGGACAAACCGGGGCATCTGAGAACGACGTTCGTACAGGGATCAGAAACTGTACTTGGCCATCGCCTGCAAGCGAATGGCGTCGCCTTCTCCACCGCCAACGGTCTCTCTGCTGTGGTGGCCTGCTTCAAGGCCGTACAGCACGTTACTGACGGTAGACCAGCTGTAGTTGAGAAAAAAGCTCTGGCGGGTTTCATCGCTACCAGCCACTGCGAGGCCCGCGTCTTCTGCTTCGTCCCAGTCGGCGGTGGCGATGCCGTAGCCGAGGTTAATACTGCCTGGCCCCACATCGAGACTAACGCCAAGCGTGCCACCCATTGCCTCGATAGTTTCAACGCTTTCGTTGGCTGGATCATAGTATGCCGAAGCGCCAGGGCTTGCGTACAGATAACCGCCAATGCCATCACCGTAGACAAGAGAACTCTGCACCCGCAGGCGATCTGTCAGCGTAAGCTTTGCAGCTAGTCCAACACCATAGCCAAAGGCACTTTCTTCATTGTCAGAATCGTCATCATAGACGCTTATCTGCCTTGCGACACCAGAAATGGCGAAGCTCAGCATATCAACGGTGGTTTTGAACTGCACAGTGATATCTGGCAGATCTTTTTGCGAGTCCGCGTCTGGCGTAACCGGATCAGGGCCGCCAACCGGCATTACGGCCGTGGCACCGCCGAGCGTACCAGGTGCTTCAAGGGCCACTGAGAACCCGCCAGTGGTGTAGCGAAGCTGCGCCTGGCGTGCGATAACCGGTTGGCCGATTTGTCCAAGGAAATCCAGTGTGGGTGTGGTGCCGAGGAAGTTGCCGAAGTTGCTCCAGGTCTGGCCTGCGAGTATGCCATTCCACTCGCCATAGGCGTGACGCAGTCTGAACACGCCACCACCACTGCCGTAGAAGTCGCCTTCCAGTACGGTTTTGAGTGAGCCGCCAGTCACGGGGGTGACCGTGGTAATGCCAAGACGGCTTTCGATGGCTTGTATGCGGGTGTGGCCATCAGGCCCTTGCTGGTCATCCAGGCGGATGTTGCTGTGAGTAATCAGGTTGCCAAGATCGGCGTCGACATCGTAGATGAGATCGAGCTTGCCGTAGCCGTACAGGGTGAGTGTGGTGTCCTTTATGGTCGTTTCGACGGCTGCTGCCGTGCAGGCAATGCCGAGCGCCATTGCCGTTAGGGAGAATGTCGAGATAGAACTGGTTACCAACGGACGCACGAAGGTGTCTTTGAACCGCATGAAAGCTCCTTTCTTGTTGTAATAGTAGTATTGAGTAAGCCGGATGTGCCAAAGGGGCGACGACTGCCGGGGTATGCAAGGCGGGTTTTGTGCCATTGTGGAGAAACCGTTTTAAATCAAGATGTTGGCTTTGTTCTCGTCAATATGCTGCGGGCGGGCGTCCGGGAGGGCAGACAGGTAGCGCTACGCTCCCCGCGGATCGAAGCGGTGCAGCATAGGCCCCGGATCAAACTCAGCCACTGTTGAGCCTTGTTTGCCAGTACAGGCGTGGCTTCGGAGCCTGGGTGTGCTCAAGTGCGGACAGGTGTCTGGTTGTGGCGACACATAAAAATTACAGTCACGTACCCCTGTGGAGAGCTTCCATGCTGCGAAAGAGAACGAACCCATCATGAAGTCGCGACGTAGACAGCTGAACCAGAAGTCGCAATGCAGACGAGGCCACAATGAGATGGCGTGTCGATAAGCGGAACCAGGCGTGAGAGCGAGGAACAGCTATGAAACTCATTACCATACAAACACCGGCCATCGCGCATTTTGCCTACCTGCTGTGCGATGGCAACGAAGCCGCGCTGATCGATCCTCGGCGCGACGTCGATGAATACCTCACCGCAGCCAGAGAACAGGGCTGCACAATCCGCTACGTTGTCGTGACGCATCGGCAGGAAGATTTCGTGCTTGGATCTGCGCATCTCAGTGAGCTGACGGGTGCCAGTATCGTGACCGGTAAACATGAGCTATTCGGGCACGGCGATATCCGTCTTGCCGATCACGAAAGCTTCGAGCTTGGCTCACTGAAAATCGTTGCGCTTGAAACGCCGGGTCATACCCCAGAAAGCATGTGCTATGCCGTCTACGAAGCCGATAGCGAAGTGCCGTGGTGTGTCTTCACGGGCGACACGCTGTTCTTTGGCGACACCGGCCGGACCGATCTTCCAGATGTCGATGACACAGCAAAGAACGCGGGCGTAATTTATGATTCGGTGCACCAGCAACTTGCCGGACTGGGTGATACCACCATTGTCCTGCCAGCACATGGCCCAGGTTCGGTTTGCGGCAGCGGAATGGCCGAAAAGCCATTATCAACGATTGGTGCCGAGAAACGGTACAACAAGGTCTTCACACTGACTCGATCCGAATTCGTCGAGTACAAGGGTCGTGAAAAGCCGCCGCGTCCGCCCTATTTTCGACACATGGAAAAGGTCAATTTGAGCGGAGGCTTGCCTCCGAAGTCGAATGAGCCAGATCTTCTGACAAGCAGCGAAGTATCCAAGCTGCAAGCCGATCACCTCTTGATCGACACCCGAGAGCCTGAGGCATTCGCAGGCGGACACGTGCCAGACAGTTACAGTGTGTGGATGGGTGGTCTGCCCGTGTTTGGTGGCTGGGTGGCCAACCCAGAGAGCCCCGTGGTGCTGATATGCGATCGCACGGACGACGTGGCGGTTGCAACCCGGCATCTGAGTCGTATTGGCATTGATAAGGTCACGGCTGGTTTGACTGGTGGCTTCTCAGAGTGGCGGAAAGAGGCCACGCCTATCAGGAGCTGCCATGTCATCACGCCGAAGGCGCTTCATGAACAGCGAGACAAATACGTGGTGCTGGATGTCCGCGAGGACGATGAATTTGCTTCCGGACATATTGAGAACGCACAGAATATCTATGTCGGCCATCTTGCAGATCGGCTCGATCAGTTGAAAGCCGGCAAGTCAGACAGGATAGCGGTGACCTGCGGCGTAGGCCATCGCGCAGGTGTGGCGGTGAGCATTCTGCTCAAGGCAGGGTACACCAATGTGAGTAATTTGCTTGGCGGAATGAGCGCCTGGCAGAAGTTTGAGCTGCCGGTTATCAAGGCGTAAACGTACAGGCCATTGACTAATGATTGGCGACAGCGATCTTACCTGCCGAATGTCCGCTGGTCATCATCTGAAAGCCCGCTTCGATATCTGCAAGAGCGACCCTCGTAGCTATCCTGGTCTTGAGACGCTTCGCCTCGAACAGCCCGGCGAGATAGGTAAGATCTTCGCCTGAAGACTGATAGAGGACAAACTCGTTACGATAGCCCTTTGAAAACGCATAGCGTCTGGCGATCTCGGCTGATCCGGACAGTGATGGTGCTGCACAGTCCAGGATCACGCCTTTCTCTTTCAGAAGCCGCTGCTCACTCGCCAGCCCCTGCTGACCGGTTGTGCTGAACACGACATCGAACTTTTGGGCGAGCCAGGCTGAACTGCACCACGTAGACGACCAGAGCCCGATAGTTTCAGAACTCGCGGAGGATGTATGCTGCAGGTGATTGAGGAAGGTCTGATTGCCTGGGCAGGCACTGCCGCCTTTGCTCTACTCGCTCTATTCCTGGGTTTTGGCCTTTATAAATTACTGGTTTTTGTAGTCGACCGTTTTGCCGAACCTGATTCTGCTTCACGAATTTTTCTTACCGCCACAGCAGGCCCTCTGGGCGTGATTTTCTGTCTGCTGGCGCTATCGGGTGTGCTGCATTCGGTACCGCAAGATCTTCCGCTGCTGGCTTCGGTCCAGGCCACAACGACCCTGCTGCTGATTCTTGCGATTACCTGGGCGGCGGTTGGCTGTGTCTCGGCCATTGGCGAGGTCATCGTCAAGATGAATCCGGCGCTGGAGGACCAGTGGAAGCGGGCACGCAAGGTCGAGACGCAGACCCGATTTCTCGTTCGCTGTCTGAACGTAATCATCGTTCTGGTGGGTATCAGTGCTGCGCTAATGACATTCGACTCCGTCAGGCAAATTGGCACCAGCCTGCTGGCCTCAGCCGGTATTGGTGGCATCATCCTGGGTTTCGCTGCTCGCCCAGTGCTGAGTAACCTGCTAGCCGGCATGCAGATTGCGCTCACCCAGCCCTTCCGTATCGATGACGTACTGTACGTTCAGGGTGAGTGGTGCTGGGTGGAGGAGGTCACGTCGACCTATGTGGTGCTGCGCATCTGGGACCTGCGTCGCCTGATCGTACCCTTGCAGTGGTTTATCGAAAACCCGTTTCAGAACTGGTCGCGGTACAGCGCCGACCTGCTTGGCACAACCACCATCTGGGCTGACTATGGCATCCCTATCGACCCCTTGCGCAAGGAATTCACGCGCCTGCTTGAGGAGTCGACGAACTGGGATCGTGGAACGGCGACGGTTCAGGTAGTGGAAGCAGGCGAGAAGGCGATTCAGGTCCGTTTTCTGATGAGCGCGAGGAACTCCAACGGCCTCTGGGATCTGAGATGCGCGATGCGAGAAGGCATGATCAGCTTTATTAAGGAGAACTATCCGGAATATCTGCCCCGGTTTCGGGCGGAAGTGGAGGCCTGTCCGACACAAGCGCCGGTCGAGGGAGTTTGAGGCGTGATTTCCTGACTGAAATCACATGCGCCACCACGCGACCGGAGCCTAGGGGTTGCAGCCAGCGATCACAAACCGCAAATCAACTGCGCGTCCAGATGACAAGGTCGGCGAGAATAACATAAGCGGCAGGCTTGATCGTCTGGATTTCGGTAACGAAGTCGGTGTCCAGAGACCGCAGGTTCAGTCTTTCCTCGCCCACGACAATGCCCTTCTCATTCAGAAGGAGAACAAAGACTTTCACTTTAAAAAGCTCATCTGGCGATTGGTAATGAACGTCGAAGCCGCCCTCGATGCGATACTTGAGGTGTGCCGATTCAACTGCCTTCAGGTGAATGGTGTTTGGCGGCTCGCCATAGCTGCAGTTATCCGCGCCGATGCCGCACCAGTCCGATTTTGGACCGAAGGCCTGTTTGCCAATGTGGACCGGACCTGTTGCGCAACTCGCAAGGTGAAACGCGGCGGCAGCCAGCAGAACAAGCCGAGTCAAACAATTGATGAGTGTCATTACAGCCCTGCCTTCAGAATGAAAGGGCGGTATCATACCCAGCTATTCGGTGGAGGCTTTCAGTTGTGTGAGAGATTTGACAATTGTTTTCAATTGCCTTGGCTATCTTCTTCAGGCTCGCTAAAGCGACTGCCCCTATCCTGAAGGCTCGAAAGCGCCGATTTCCAGACGTGGAGCTCTCCGAACTCCAAAATGCCGTGCGCAGGTGACAGATATCTTCTGGTGAGGTGGATCGATTGAATGCGCAACTCGAGAACCTGCCATCTCACGTTGACCCGCTGACCGCAATCCGCTCTTTCTAGCCGTATCGTGGAGAAGTCCAACGAGCCTCTTTATTTGAAACCACTACCAGCATCGCCTAGCTGAACAATTCCGCCAGATCCCCCTCATCGAACCCGTAACCCATCCCCCCAGCATTATCATAAACGCTCTCAGCCAGCGCACGCTTTCGTTTCTGTAGACCAAGCATCTTCTCCTCGACGCTGTCCTCCACAATGAGGCGGTAGACGAAGACCGGCTTGTCCTGGCCGATCCGATAGGCGCGGTCGGTGGCCTGGTCCTCGACGGCGGGATTCCACCAGGGATCAAAGTGGATCACGGTGTCGGCTGCAGTCAGGTTGAGTCCGGTACCACCCGCCTTGAGGCTGATCAGGAAGACGGGCACTTCTTCATTCTGAAAACGCTGGAGGGGTGTTGCCCGGTCACGGGTGGCGCCGGTGAGTTTGACGAAGTCGATGCCGGCGGTCTGCAGGGCGCTTTCGATGCGAGATAACATGCTGGTGAACTGCGAAAAAATCAGCACGCGTCGGCCTTCCTCCAGCAGTTCCGGGAGCAGGCTTTGTAGCAGTTCCAGCTTGGCGCTTTCATTGATCTGCTGCGCCGCCGGCAGCTTTAGCAGGCCAGGGTCGCAGCAGATCTGGCGCAGTTTAAGCAGCGCATCCAGTACCTCGATCTGGCTGCGTTTCAGGCCCTTGCTCGCAATGAGTCTGCGGACCTTTTTCTCCATCGTGACCCTAACCGTCTCGTAGAGATCGCGCTGTTTCGTCTTGAACACGGCGCGCTTGATCATAACAGTCTTAGGCGGCAGTTCAGTGGCGACTTCAGCCTTGGTACGACGCAGCATGAAAGGCGCGATTCGAGCATGGAGCGCGCGCTGACGGCTGGCATCGCTATGCTGTTCAATGGGCCTTCTGAAGTGGCGGTTGAAATGTATTCGCTCGCGAAGCAATCCGGGGTTCAGGAAGTGGAACTGAGACCAGAGTTCGCCGAGATGGTTTTCCAGCGGTGTGCCGGTCAGACACAGGCGCTGTGATGCCCTGAACCGGCAGAGCAGCTGTGTGACCTTCGAGAGCGGATTCTTGATGTTTTGAGCTTCATCCAAAATCAGCTGCGACCATTGTAGGCTCGTCAACACTTCTGCATCACGTATAACGAGCGGATAGGTGGTGATGATCAGATCGTGCTGATCTATGCCTGGGTAATCGAGATGCCGATCTGGCCCGTGCAGCACCAGCAATCGAAGCGTGGGCGCAAATTTCGCCGCCTCGGCGCGCCAGTTGGTAATCAGGCTGGTCGGCACGACGAGCAGCGCTGGTCTGTCGAGTCGACCAGCCGCCTGTTCGATGCACAGGTGCGCCAGTGTCTGAATGGTCTTGCCCAGGCCCATGTCGTCGGCCAGTATGCCACCACCCTCGGCCTGCCTGAGGAGCTGAAGCCAGCGCACACCCTCAGACTGATAGCCACGCAGGGTGGCTTTGAAGCTATCAGGCAGTTCCACCTCATCGGCTAGCGCCGGCTGGCCCAGCTGGTCGATCATCCTGCGCAGCTTTACGACACTCTCGTGGTGACGCGACTCCATTTCGAGCTCGTCCAGTAGTGCCATATCCGCCTGCTGAATGCGCACGCCGCGCTCGATATCCGAGTTCTTTGGCTGGGTATCGAACAGCTCGTAAAGCGTACTAATCAGGGTCCGAATTCGGCTGACCGGCAGATAGAGCTTGGTACCGTCTTCAACAACCACCGGCAGCGCGCCGCCCTCAGGCAGCTGAGCCAGTGATGCCGGCGTGTACTCGTTCATCAGCCGCAGCAGGCAGGGCAGTAGCTCGTACTGTCTGCCATTTATCTCGATGCCAATTCCGAGGAACAGGCTGCCGTCTTCGGCAGGCGAAAGGTCGTTGAACCAGGTGACATCCCCATCCGGCACTACGATATTGGCGAAGGGGAAGTCATCGCTGTAGTGGACCTCCCAGCCCTCGGTTTCCCAACGCGGCACGACCTTGGTCATGAGCTCGATCCAGGGTTGATCCTGATGCACCAGATCGAAGACCAACCCATGGGTCAGATCGTCATCCGTGGTCGAGGCTTCGGCACTCAGGAGCGGCCTGAGTCCGACCCAGTGCAGCTCGTCCAGCCAGGCTTGTTCAGCTTTCACGTCGCGCACTACGGCAAGGCATTCGCCATCGACCACCAGCGTCTGCTCAACGCGTTCGACATCGATGTCTTCAGGGAGCGTGTCGACCGCAACGTCTTCGTAGCGAAATCCTGGCAGCGCGTAGCAGAACTGTTCACTCTCGAGCAGTGCATTGACCGGCTCACCAGCGTCTTTCAGCAGCTGCTTCTGCTGTTGTAGCAGGATGCGCACGCGGCCACTGCGATGCGCCTGATAGCGACCCTTGCCGAAGCGCAATAGCGGTTGAGGCTCGGCTTCTATGCGGCGGGTAGGGCGTTGCGATGGCTTCGCCTCCGTGGCCTTGACGGGGGTGGCGTTGGCTGGCTCGGCTGTAATGGCTTCCGCCTGCTGAGCGAAAAACTCGAAGACAACAGCCGTCACATGCTTGCAGTTCCGATGCACGGGACAGCTACACAAACCCATGACCCGGTTCTTGCCCCGAGGGTTCGTTGCCGGATTGTTGACGAAGACCGTCTGCCGATAGGGCTCGCGCGTGCTGCCCTGAACGAGACCCTGCAGCTCACCGTCTTCCTGCACATGAACATCCAGCACCTTGCCGCGCATGAACAGGTCGCGACCCTTGTCGAGCGTTTTCTTGTCGAAGGAGGTGAGGAAGTTGTCGATGGTGGTGTTCATGTGGAGGATCGGGACGGTGGGTTGGATGGCGGGGGTAGTTTACTGTGTTTGGGGGGATGTTTCAGGTCGAGATGTTCGGGCAGTTAGTATCAGATGTCCTCGTCCAGCGAGAGCTGCGTTAGTTCATCGATGCGGGAATTAAAATAGAAAACATCGGCGGCGGACTCACCGCCGATGACCCTCGTCAAGCGCGAGCACACGCTGCCTGATCGGGAATTTCTGAATACATTTCCTCCAACCAGGCATTTAGGTCTTCTTGTGTTTCAAACTCTTCGTCGGTCAAAGCTTCATATTCTTCTGGCGATATGAGATTTCCGTCAATAGCCTCTCGCAATTGGGATCGAAACACTTCTGCTGAACAGGGGAACCCCCTTCCCGAAACAATCACCTCCCTTATTCGCTGGGGATCATAAAGCTCGACTTGATAATACTTACTGATGATTGATCGTAGTGGCTCTTTAATTTGGCTCATTTGATTTCTTCAAGTTAGGTTCAGGGTATAACGTGACCAGGCTGGCATTTCCATCATTGTCTAGTTTGAAAATTGCCTTGATGGTGCCGTCAGTGAAATCGATCGGAATGTGTCCAGTGGGATTCTTGGGACTCCCAACTCGGGCTACACCACGAACAGCTTCCAGGTAGTTGCTACCGAATACGTCCTGAAGTGACAATTCTACAGGAGCGACATAGGGGTCACCATTCGCTTGTGCTCGTGCAACATTTTGCTGGAACTGTTGTGAGTTGCGAGCGAAATCATCTGCCTTAACTAGCGCTTCGTCACTTGAAAACGCGGTGGCATTGCGTCCGACTTTGTGAGGCCTCGGGGTCCCATCAGGGAACATCGCGAACGCATCCATTGTCGTACCTGAAGCCGGATCAATTCCTCTCACAGCACGATCCTCCAACTGAACATCAGTAACGCGATTCGGTCCACCGTGCCGGATAGGAGCATGACCTTCCAGCTCTAGCCTAGCTATTCTGTCCGGGACCGACAGCGTAAGATCTGATTTCATTGATGGATCTGGCTTTTTCGGACCTAGTCCATCAAGTGTTTTACCCTTCGCAAGGCCACTCAGATCGCCTGTCACAATTTCCGCCACTGAAGCCAGGTCTCTACCACCTGCTTCAGCGCCATTCTTGATCTCAGGAGCGGGTAGGTCAATGTCATCTGTTTTCCGATACATCGCTTCAGCTTGTTGCATCAAACCAGCTGAAGCTTCCGGGTCTCTGCCCTTCATCAGCATGCTATCGACTTGAAGTTTCGTACCCACCAGGTTGGTGAACACTTTCAGCTTGAATTCCATGTCATCGCTTGCGTCGGTTGCCACGCCTTTACCGACGCCGACTGCTGCATCGCCGGGGCTCTCAACGATCAATGCGAGACGCTCGGTCAGGCTTCTGCCGCCGCCAAGATCTTCGTTCAGGGCGGCGAGCTGATCGAGTGGCAGAAGCTCGTTGAGGGCAGCTTTCACTGCCTGAGCTTCTGCGGGGTCTGCTTCTGCAAGCTTCTCAAGCCGAAAAGCAAGTTCGCTGGTGTCGATGTCGGCTGGACCCTGGGAGTTGCCGGTAGAGGCTTGTTCCGTCGAAGCATCCTGCACCAACTTTTCGGCAAGATTTCGCGCCGCGTCCTTGTCGATAGCTGAGTGCTCGGACCCGCCGTTACCCTTCAGTGTCGCTACGCCATTCTCAAGCTGCTCACGAGCCGTGCGAAGGTCCGCCTGGAAATTACTGAAGTCGCTGGGCGATAACTGCTGCTCTACAGCTGCTAAAACGTCGGCCGCTTCGGCGCTGTCCTTCTGCGAGAGCGCGACGACCTGGTTGGCCAGTGACGCGGTATCCAGCTGTCTCGCCTGGCCGAAAAAGCCGAGGGGCGATGTGTTCTTTTCAATCAACTGGCTGGCAAATGCATCCGCTGACCCAGGTGCGTGGTTTCCAGCTGTTAATGACATTCCGTAATTCCCCACGCCACTCGGGGCGGTGGTGGGAGCGGGGGGTGAAGTGATATTCATGCGAGTCTTGTCCCTTTGCAGAATTCCATGATCCGGTGTGGCCAGCACTCACAGCCTCTGGCATGGCGTCAGTTTGCCCGGAAACGGTTGTTCTGCCAGCTAGGGCAGACCCTAGCTAGGGTTTACCCTAGGTGCTCTGCGGTGCAAACGAGTAGCTCGCCGCCGGGTTAGTTAACTACAATTATTGTCGATTATCGCTACAAGTGATAAATTATCACCAATCGTGATAAAGAGATATAAAGTGACGAAAACGATCAATTGGCACTACCCACGCACGGACACCACAGCGACCATTCTCGGCTTGCTGGAAAGTGGCTCTACTCACGCGTTGACTATTTTCGCCAAACGACGCATGGGTAAGACCGAATTACTCATTGAAGATATCTGGCCTGCCGCTGTGAAACTTGGTTTCGAAGTCCGATACGCGTCGTTCTGGTCGAATCGGAGTCAGCCGCAGAAAGCCCTTCTGGATGCCATTGGCAAAAAGACCCAGTCGATCGATGAGGTCAAGGCGCGAATCGGATTGCCAGGAAATTACCTGGAAACAACGGCGAGCGTTCGCCATCCGCAGTCTGCAGATGACCTCGACCAGTTGAGTGCCGTGTTCAGGACGCTGCTCAAAAGCAAGAAGCCTATCCTGCTTATGCTCGATGAGATTCAGACGCTCGCAAGTGATAGTGGCGAATATGATGATTTCGTCGCCGCCCTTCGCACGATCCTCGACGTCAACAAGAATCGGATAAAGGTCATTTTTACCGGCTCATCGCAAGAAGGCCTGATGAAGATGTTCAAACGCCAGAAGGCGCCACTATTCAATTTTTCGCATCAGTTCGAACTGCCCCAGTTAGGCGCGGCCTTTGTCAAGCATATGACCGATGCATTTCAGCAGGCCTCCGGGAGAACCTTGAATCCGAGCGCGAGTCTTCGTGTGTTCAACCGCTGCCATTATGTGCCCGCAAAGTTTCATGATTTGCTGCGTTCGATGCTGATCAATGGGCGAGTTGATATCGAGCGAGCCTTTGAAGATCACCAGTTCGAGAGCGGGGAGATCTATCAGTACCAGCAGGTATGGGAGGGTCTCCCCATTCTGAGTCAGGAGCTGCTCAAGATGATCGCCAGGGATGGGGAAGGCCTCTACCAGAGTGAGCGCCTGGATGAACTCAAATCGATCATGGGTGTGGACGAGTTGTCTACCGCCACCGTGCAGAACCATGTCGATCGTCTCCGACGCGCCTCGATCATAGAATCCTTGAGGCGGGGTCAGTACACCTTTGCCGAGGCTGCGTTTGCGGAGTTTGTGCGTGGTCGTGCTTCGAAGTGAAGTAGCAGACCGGAGTTTGCCTGCTTTCATTTGACAATTGTTGACAGTTGACCCGGCTGATATCTGCTCGATGGATGATATATTTGTGCCATCCTCAAACACTGGGTAAGTCATGCTGTCTACCTCACGAGTTCTGGCAATCGGGCTGCTCGTGCTCGCCGCCTCTATGGCGAGTGCACAGTCCGAAGCGCCGCCATCCGAGCCTGCAATTCATTCTTTCGACGGCCATAGCTTCCAATACTCGCAGACTCCGGGGTGGGTGCATCCCGTAGAGTTTGACGCGACGCCGACCGCTGAGGGCAGGGAAGGCGCTGTCGACTACCGCCTCGTCGATGAGCAGATCCGAGTGCGCGGCGCTGACACCACGGCCTTCCGTCGTTACGTCACCAGGCCACTCACTATTGGAGGGGTCGAGCAGGCCTCGAAGCTCCAGGTCCACTTCAATCCAGCCTTCGAGCAGCTGGTAATCCATGAAGCCGGCGTATGGCGAAAGGGTGTCTTCACGTCACGCTTCGATGCCCAGGCGGTACGACTACTAAGCGCAGAGCCGGACTCTGGGGATGATATTCTGACCGGTGAAGTCACGGCATTGCTTTATCTCAAGGACGTTCGTTCTGGGGATGACATCGAGTTCGCCTATTCGATCGTGGGGCGGAATCCGACTTTGGGAGGCCGCTTCTCGAACTGGTTTGCGCTGAACTGGACGCAACCCGTGGTCCGGCGGACGATGCGCATTCTCATGCCTCACCAGCGTGCGCTCAAGTTCCAGAACTACAATCATGATCTCGCCCCGATTACGAGCAGGCTCGGCAGCGACACGGTATTCGAGTGGGATGTTCGTGAAGGTCCCATCATGATCGACGAGGGCGACTATCCCGCCGAGCACGATGCACAGCGTGCCGTCAGTGTTTCAGAGTACAACGACTGGCAAGCTGTTGCGGACTGGGCGCAACGGCTATACCCAATCGAAGCGGTGACTTCCACAGAGTTTGCGACCCTGGTGGCGGAGCTGAAGCAGCTGCCTAAACCCGCTGCGCTCATGCAGGCGCTGGGCTTTGTTCAAAATGAGATCCGTTACGTGTCGTTGTCCTTCGGCAGCAATGCCTTCAGACCACACCGGCCGGACGAAGTGCTTGAAGCTCGCTATGGCGACTGCAAGGACAAGACCCTGTTACTGCTTCACCTGCTGCAGGCGATCGGTATCGAGGCTCAGCCTGCGCTGGTCTCCACTACACGCGGAGCAGGTATAGTCACGATCGCCCCCATGCCCGATATCTTCGATCATGTCATCGTTCGCGCAGTAGTGGGCGATCAGACCTATTGGCTGGATGGCACCCGCCGTTTCCAGGGTACAAGTCTCGACACAATAGGCATGGCTGACTTCGGATATGCACTAGTGCTGGCCCCTCAGCCTGATGGCGGCGGCCTGAAGGCCATGGAGATCGCCCCGAGCTACGAACCGAAGCAACACGTCATCGAGCGATTTACTGTGAGCTCGTACGACCAGCCCGCCCGCTACGAGGTTGATACCGTGTACGAGGGCAGCTTTGCCGAGTCCGAGCGAAGTTCGCTAGCCGAATCTGGACGTGGCAAGCTCGAGCAGCAGTACCTCACCTATCAGAAGGATCTCTACAAAGGGCTCACATTGGCAGAGCCGCTGGCCGTGGAAGACGATGTCGCTCGAAACCGCATCGTGATCAAGGAGCGCTATGAGATCGCAGACTTTCTGACTCTTGAGGATGGCTGGCTGAGCTATGGCGTCAGCCCGTACGGCATCGAGACGGTTCTGCAGATGCCAAAGAAGAAGCAACGAACTGGACCCGCTTATATCGGCAGCCCGGGCCTGTACAAGAGCACGGTCACCGTGCAGATGCCTCACGCCTTCATTCCTGGTGATGATGTCAGTTTCCAGAAAGTACTGGACCCAATCAGCTATGACTACTCGCAGTCCGACGATGGCCGGACAATCACCACCGAGCAAAGCCTGCATCTCAGGAGCCATGCGCTTGCAGCTGAGGCCATGCCGGAGCTGAGCACACTGCATGAGTCGATCGCTGACCGTCAGTGGGTCAGTAGCGTGCATCCGGAGAACACGCCGACCGTGGCGTTTCTGCGCAAGGTCATCATGAAATTACAGGAGCTCTAGGGTATGGCTATCAGCAAGCAGCAATTTCGTCTTTTGATTGTCGCAGAGATCCTGCTAGCTGTGGCGACTGGTTTCGCCACTTACTGGCAAGGTTCTCTGGTGGAGAAAGTCCAGGTCTACGCAGATTCACTGGGAACTTTGCCTTCGCCAGATTCATTTGTGGTACTGATGGGGACTACCGTGCTCCTCTCAGTACTCTCTATTATAGCCATCACCGGACTCATGTTATTCAGAAACTGGGCCCGCTGGCTGTATGTCATCATCCTTGCTCTGACTTTTCCATTGACCTTTTATCTCACACCGGTGAACGTCGAAGGGCCATTCGAAACCATCTTTCTCAGCATGGGAGAAATGCTGGCTGGCGCGATCGTGGCACTAATGTTTTTCTCGCCCGTTTCCAGATTCTTCCAGCGGGAAGCCAGCACCAATTATCAGTAATTATCACTGTGAGTGATAAATTATCATGGGCGTTGATAAAGCGGGATAAATTGATGATGCCATTGGTGTGAACCTAGAAAGGTTGAAGCGCTTATTACTATCTTTGCCATCGAAGCCTCTCCATACCAAAGGCACACGAACATATACAGCGTGATTGGCTATCGCTTCAGGCTAAAAAAGACACTGATGAGGTCAGTGATGGCTTGCGCCACCATCATTCGGTCAAACAGGTCGATCGTGGCGGTCTCAGCGAGCTCTCTCAAGCGTTGCTGCGCCATCAACTTTCTGTCCACAGGCGCAGCGATGGTAGCCAATACTCAGCCTTTGGTAGTGACGGTAATCTGCTCACCCTGATTCGCTCTTTCGTGAAATATGAGTAGGTCGGCTGTTAACTCGCTGATATCGACAAGTAACATATGGGGTGCCCCCTGTGTTGCATCGTCGATCAATAAATGATCATTTTTCTGGCGTTTCCGCTCATCTCACTGCTAGAATTGCGCCCTCACTTAATAGCAAGGATGCTAAGAATGATTCGAATAGCCGCAATACTTTTTTCTCTCCTGATAAGCGCCTCAGTGCTCGCCGCAGAACCTAAGTTCGATGCGTCCACGAACGACAGCCACATGAAATCGCTGTATGCAATCGGAAAAATCGCTTCCAAGGCAGATGGTCAGCGATTGCAGAAAATCTTGATCGCCTACGGTATGGGTGAATTCGTCGCCACCGACGGGCCTGTTTATACCTACAACGGCCAACATTCGGAAGAGCTCTTCCAGAAGGCTTACCTGTACTCGCTGAGCCAGTTGAATGGCTTGACGATGCAGGAAATTTTCGCCAAGTACGAAGCTGATAAAAAGGCTGCGAAATAGGCTCTTCGGGTACGGGATGGCCTGAGTCGCTGACACTCTGTCAGACGCTAAACGAAACCATCTTCCTTCGCTGACCGGGCGTACTGTTTGTTCATCAGCTTGAACAGCACGCTCGGGAAGAAGCGTTTGATCCAGAGCCCGTGCATTTCGACACCGCTACCCACGGCGATCTCCGGCTTTCCCTTGCTCAGACCCTTGACGATGACGCGGGCGCATTCGTCGGGGTCCATGCCTGCCGCAATATTGCTGTCAGTCTTGCCGAACGCAGAGCCGTCTCCGGTCACGGCGTTTTCCGAAAGCTCAGTGCGGATGAAACCGGGCAGAATCGTGCTGACCTGAATGTTGTGCTGATCAACCTCTGTGCGCAGCGCATCAAAAAATCCGACGACGGCATGCTTCGCCGCGCAATACCCGGTGCGGAATGGGGCGCCGATCTTGCCAGCTACGGAAGCTGTGATAACAAGGTGACCACCGCCCTGAGCGATCATCTGCGGCAGGACGGCTTTGGTGAGTGCGATCTGACCGAACACGTCGACTTCGAAGAGCTTGCGGTAGGTCGCCATATCGGTGTTCACGCAGCTAGAGCGCTGGGAGATGCCGGCATTGTTGATGAGCGTGTCGATCCTACCAGCTGCCGCAACGGCGTCGGTGACGCACTTCGGCAACGAGGCTTCATCGGTCAGATCCATCGGCAACACGATGCTCGCGCCACGACCACCGGAAACACTGTCGCAAGCCGCCTTCACTTCCGCTAGTGCATCAGCCCTGCGAGCCGAGAGAATCACGGTCGCGCCTTGCCGCGCAAACTCGAGCGCCAGTGATTTGCCTATGCCGGAGGAGGCACCAGTAATCCAGATGACTTTGTCGTTATACATACTGATTATTCCAGGCAGCTGACTATCGCGTCAGTCTGGCAGGTCGCAGCTGGAAACAGAATACTGTTAATCAGTCGGCTTGCTATCGATGTCTTTGACGAGTTTGTCGAAGTCACTCTCAAAGAGGCGATCCTGCACGATACGGTATTTCTCAAATTCACTCTCGGCGTGCTGGCGAGCCAGCCTTGCGCTGATATTTCCGCTATCTTGCAGGATCTCTCGCTCATCGAATTGTAGAAACGCGTCCAGACGCTTCGCCCAATCCTCCATGGTCATGGGAATTCTGCGCTTTGCGCGATCTTCTGCCAATTCGAGATAAGCGTTTACTATTCTGCCTAGCGAACTCAGCTCATCCTGGCTCAAGTAGTTTTTGGCGGTCGCTACATCGGTCTTGAGAATTTTGCCTTCAGGGCCATTGGCCCAACTGGTGAGCCCCATGTTCGGCTTGCTGCTATCCGCGCGTAGCTTTACCAGCTCGGCTGCAGTTATTAGGAATTTCCGAATAACTGAATGATCCGCCAATTCGCCAGCCTGAAAGATCTTTTTCAAGGGTTCGTTGACGGTCGGAGTGCTGACACCGAATAGCTCCGCCATCAGCTTCTGCGTGAGCCAGATCGTGTCGTCTTCGTAGCGGGCTTCGATCGTCTGTTCGCCGGATTGGCCGGTGAAGATCAAAAACTCAGCGGTGCTGTTGCGGATTAGTTTCGTGTTCAAAGCTGCCTCCTTGCAGGCTCGTATATCAATTAGCGCTCGGGCCGAATGATAGCATGGAATACTGTATGCATGGACAGTTATCTGCGGCGGCGCGCAGCGGTATACCGCAGTATCCAAAAACAGATACGGTATCCAAATCAAGATACCGGAGTATACCGAGACCCTTAGCCCCGACAGCATGGAGCGTTTATATTGAACATTTTCTACTGCCACGGCTTTGCCAGCGCGTTCAATCCCGTCAAGCCAAAGATACAGTGCCTCAGCGAGCTCGGTCCGGTTCACGGGATCAATTTCGACTTCATGCAACCCGCAGAGACATTGGTAGAGCGATGCATTGCAGCCCTGCTCGAACACGATATCGATCTCCTGGTTGGCACCTCCATGGGCGGGTGGCTGGCCAATGTGGCCGGATCTCGCGCTGGCCTGCCGTTCGTCGCGATCAATCCAGCCATTGAGCCATCACGAACGTTGATGCGTCACGTCGGCAAAGGTGTGGATCATCAGGGTAGGCCTTATGATCTGGAAGCATCCGCAGTGCTTAGCTATTCGCCGTTTCGCCTTGAAGGCTGTGGACTGATTCTTCTGGATGAAGGCGATGAGGTGCTTGATTCAGCTCAGATAGCGTCTCTATGCAAGCCTGGTCTATGGGCTGGACGACGACTGATACAAACGAGGAAAACACATGTACGACATCATCGGCGACATCCATGGCTATGCTTCAGAGCTGAAAGCGCTCCTCGCAAAGATGGACTACCAGAACATCGACGGCGTCTGGCAACACCCTGAGCGCAAGCTTATTTTCCTCGGCGACTTTGTAGACCGTGGGCCCGGACAGGTGGAAACGGTCCAGATTGCCAAAGCCATGGTCGAGCGGGGACATGCGCTTGCCGTGATGGGGAATCACGAGTACAACGCCGTTGCGTGGGCGACGCCAGATCCCGATAACGACGGGTGGTATCTGCGAGAACATACCGATAAGAATCGTGATCAGCACAAGGCATTTCTCGATCAGGTCGAGGAGGGCAGTGCACTGCACCAGGAATTTATCGAGTGGTTCAAGACCCTGCCGCTGTTCCTCGACATGCCCGACTTTCGGGTGGTTCATGCGTGCTGGCACCCTGAGTATCTCGAAGCGATCTTGCCTTATCTGGATGATCAGAACCGCTTGCTGCCGGAATCCTGGCCGGCTACCGCTCGAAAAGATTCCCAGGCTTACGACGCACTGGAGACCCTGCTGAAAGGGCTCGAAATCACGCTGCCCAATGGGCTCGAATTCCGTGATAAGGATAATTATCCACGAACCAATATCCGGACTCGATGGTGGGACGACAAGGGCCTCACGTATCGTGATCTGGCGATGGTGCCCCCAGAGGTCATCGAAAGGATTCCGCACGAACCAATTCCTGAAGACATTCTACCTGGGTATGACGCGGAGAAGCCGGTGTTCGTTGGTCACTACTGGATGACTGGCGAGCCCGCGCCCCTGACAGATCACATCGCCTGCCTGGATTACAGTGTGGCGAAAGGACCTGGGGGAAAGCTGTGTGCCTATCGATTTGATGGTGGGCAGACGCTTAGTCAGGCCAATTTTGTCTGGGTGAGCGTGTAGCACGGCTTCAGACGCACCAGAGGCGATAAAGTGGAGAGCCGACACTGACCAGTCAATACGGAAAGGCTGCCTCAACACTGCTGACAAAGCCTCGGGCGCGCAGGTTATCAAGCGCTGTCTGCAGTTTCACGACGGTCGATTCCGGCACATCCCGCGTCAATGCGATGTAGAGCGGTTTGGAAAGCTCCGCGATTGGCAGTGCCTCTTCGAGCGCCTCAGGGCTGAAGCCTTCCTCTGGGAGCCAGTAAGGAATCGTTGTCTTGCTCATAGGCAAGAGATCGATGCGACCTGCGAAGAGCTTGCGGATGTTGAGTTCGGGCGTCGAGACGAGTTCGAGGTTGAGCCCGTCGACGAAGCCTTGTGCTAGCAGATAGGCCTGCTTGACGTCGAGAAACTCACCGCCCACTTCATATGCTCTGGCGTCCACGAGCGTGCGCAGGCTGATGTCCGCGCGGGAGCGCAGCTTGTAGAGACTGACTTCATACGGCGCGATAGGACCGACCCAGCGGAACAGTTTCTCCCGCTCAGGGGTCCGGGCGATCGAATAGATCAGGGCATTCTTGCCGTTCGAAGCCATGGAATAAGCGCGGGCCCAGGGCATCACCTCAAATCTGCGAGTGGCTATTTCAGCGTCGGCCAGAGCGGCCTTGACGATGATGGTCGCAAGTCCGGTCACTTGCTTGTTGCTGGTGTAGGTATACGGCGGAAAATGGGCGGTAAAAACCCGGAGGGGTTCCGCTGAAACAGCAATACTCATACAGAGTAAGCAGACTGCCATCAGCGTACGTGTCACAGTCTTCATAGCCAAGCCTCGCGAACAACCAGACGCTGATTTGAGTCTAACGCTTTCGGCCACGGCACTACAAAAGAAAAGTTGTTACAGAGCTCGACAGTCACTCGGGACAGGCTGCGCCCGTTTCGATCCAGCTTTTGGTCAGTTCGCCGAACATTTTCTGCGTACCGGGCGCTGGGGTGCGGCCTTTTCCCGGCTTCCATCCCCAGCCAACAAGGCCATCGTTGGCATTGTGATCAGCAAGCTCGGCAAGCGTTCGGTTGCCATTGCGCTCAGGATCTTTTAACTGAGCGCAGATCTCGGCAACGCTCAGACCAATCCAGCCCATGCTGACGGGCGGCAGATGCCAGGGCGTATGCCCAGGAATGCTCCCTTCACCGCCGACAAATTCAGCGTTCTCAGCACCGTGGCAAGAAGTACAGTGCAGGCCCGGAGGACCAAAACCAGCCTCGTTCCAACGCACGACTGGCGGATTGTGTGGCCTCATGTCATCGCCTTGCATCGGAAGGTTTTCAACGGGATGGCAGTTCATGCAGCGGGGGTGGGTGATGACCTTCGCCATTTCATTGAACAAGGCTTGCGAGCGCTCAGACTGATCTTCGATGTCCTTGAACTCATCGGGCCCCCGCAAGTCTTCTGCCGTAGCGGGTGTAGCGAGAACGATTGCCGAGAATATCAGGCTTGTCATGCGCATTTCAGGCCTCCAATGCTTTAAGGATATTTTGCGGACGCATGGGAATGGTCCGTAAGCGGGCCCCCGTTGCATGAAAAATCGCATTGCCAATGGCCGGCGCCACACCGATGACGCCCGGCTCGCCAAGGCCCACAGGCATGTGATCGTTTGCTACGAATTCGATATCAAGTTCAGGAACCTGATGCATCCGCATCGGCGTGTAGGTATCAAGATTCCGGTCACGAGGCAGGCCATTTTCAATCTCGGTACCTTCGTGAATGGCCATGGAGGCGCCCCACAGGATGGCGCCCTCTGCCTGGGCAAGCGCGCCGTCCGGATGCGCCAGCGTGCCCGCATCTATACTCGCCCAGATATGCTGCAAGGTGATCTCGCCCGTGCCACGGTCCACACGCACTTGCGCGACGGTCGCTATCCAGGTGGGCATGCCGCGCTCCTGACCAGCGGTGAGAGAGATGCCCATCCCCGTGCCCTCCGGAAGATTTTTCCGCTCAGCCCATCCAGATTTTTTCACCACACGGTCGAGCACCTCGCGCAGACGCGCAGCACCGCCCACAGCGTGTGGCGCTTCACCGGCGTTGCGGCCCGTCGCATTCAGCAGGGAACGGCGGAAAGCCGCCGGGTCCTGTCCAAGCTTGTTGGCGATCTCGTCAATATGGGTTTCAACAGCCCATAACGTGAAACCCGGTGCCACCGAGCGCAGGTTGCCTGGCAAGAAGGTTTCATGCACCTTCTCGTTTTTGACAGCGCGAACACGCATCGACTCGGCGGTATACCAGTGATCCGCGCCGCTGATCGAGAATGGATCGATCTTGCCGCCTTTGACGCCCTCAGCAAGAAAGTCAGGCGCAATCGGTGCAGTGGCCCAGCCTGAAGCACAAGCGTGATCGTAGGCCTGCAATGCGCCGTTTTTATCAGTAACTGATCTGACTTTGTGTACGGTTGGCGAGCGGGGGCAGTCGAACCGTGTATCATCTGGGCGAGCCATGACCATCTTGATCGGGCGGCCAATAGCCTTTGCCGTGAGTGCGGCAGGGACCACAAAATCACAGAACAAACGTCGCCCAAACCCGCCACCCAGATAAGACGTCTCGAACACGAGATTTGCCTGGTCGATCTCCAGCGCCTTGGCCACAAGAGGTAGCGTTAGGGACTGCCATTGATTCCCCGCATGCACGCGCCAGGTATCACCATCCTGCCAGACCAGGGCGTTGCCCGGCTCGAGCTGCATGTGCAGCACGGTGTGGGTCTGGTAGATCCCTTCGTGCACCTTCTCGGCAGCATCGAGCACCGCGTCCGGCTCGCCCTCGAGCATGAACAGCGCCCCGGCGGCTTTGTCGTTGACAAGGCGTTCGCCCTCGGCAAGCAGGTCGGCCTCGCTCATATTTCTGCCTGAGCCACCTTCCCAGGTGACCTTGAGCGCATCAACGGCTTTCGAAGCCGCGGTCCAGCTTTTGGCGACTACGACCAGCCAGCCCTGGCAAGTATCTGTAGGATCCTTGAGCTCGACGGTCTGTATGTAGCCTGGGATCTTCTTCGCGGCGGAGTCGTCCCAGTTCTTGACCTTGCTACCAAAGCGAACCGGCGGCATCACCGGCCGGGCATACACCATGCCTTTAACGGTTCGATCTATGCCGTAGATCGCGCTGCCATCGACTTTCGCCGGCACGTCGCGAGCCACGGTGTCCCGGTTTAACAGTCGCCGCTCAGACGCGGGTTTGAGTTTGATCGCCTTGAGCTCATCATCGGTAAACTCTCGGTTGACGGCGGCGCGGGCGACAAGCTCGCCGTAACTGATCGACTGCTCCCCGTGGATCACCTTGCTCGCACGCGCCATGCATTCAGCAGCAGGCACGCCCATTTCGCGCGCGCCTGCATCGATGAGAGCCATGCGCCCAGCTGCGCCAGCTCGGCTGAAAGCGAAGAAATTGTGATTGACCGACCACGATCCACCAGTGACCATGTAGCCCCACTTTGGGTCGGTATCGACATGAACGAATTCGACGTCGTCCCAGTCGGCCTCCAGTTCCTCGGCGATGACCCGGGACAGCGCCGTACCCACGTGCTGTCCCATCTCGGCCATGTGAATGTGCATGGTGATCTTGCCATCGGGCCCAATCGCATACCACACCGTCGGCTGAAACCCTTCACCCATGGATCGTCCGACGGGCACTTGTCCGAAAGCGAGGCCGCCGCCCATAAGACCAGTGGTCACACCAGCCCCAGCCAGGGCGAGAAACCAACGGCGAGTCATCAAGAAATTCGAGTCCTGGGTCATGAGTTGCCCCCTCCGGTTTGGGATGCAGAGGCGAGCTTGATCGCTTTGCGAATCCGGATGTAAGCCATGCAGCGACACAGATTGCCGGCCATGCCCGCAGTGATTTCTTCGTCTGTAGGCTCTGGGCTTTCGGCGAGTAACGCGACCGCCTGCATGATCTGGCCGGACTGGCAGTAGCCGCATTGTGGCGCCTGTGCCTCTATCCAGGCCGTTTGAACCGGATGGAATTCACCCTCGCCCAAACCGGCGGAGGCGGGGAGACCTTCGATGGTTGTGACTTCAGAACCATCGAGTGTAGAGATGGGCGTGACACAGGATCTACGCGCTTGGCCATTGACGTGAACGGTGCAAGCGCCGCACTGCGCAATGCCGCAGCCAAACTTCGTTCCAGTCAGGCCAAGTTCGTCTCGCAACACCCAGAGCAGTGGCGTATCGTCCGGCACGTCGACTTCAACTGCTTTCTTGTTCAGCTTGAATTTGATCAAGTTCTGTCCTCCTGTTGGTGACGCGACGTCAGCAGGGAGAAAGCAAGTTGTCAGCTCTACTAGGCGCGAGACACATGAACTATTTGTAAGGTAATGCGTCGAGATCCACGGAGTCAATTCAGATCGGTATTTATTTACCAGGAGATAGGGCGGGAAGCTAAGCGCTTATCGGTATGAAGGGGGACAGACGCTTAGCCACGGCCGCGTCGTCTGGGGGAGTGCCTGGCTCTGTCTCAGAGCACAGTCCGCAACACCATCTCGGAGGCATTATTGCTGGTGAACAACCCAAATATCGATATGCAAACGAGGGCGGCGTACAGGGTGAGATCGAAAGAGGTAACAAGGGACTGCTTGGTCATTCGTGCTGGGGTCCGGAAGATGGCTTGAAAGTGCGCGCAGGGTACTGCCGGAGTGGTCAGCAAACAACCACTGTGGACGCATCGTCATGGAGTTATTGTTTGCAAGTGTGGGTGACGAAATGTGTTCGGCGCGACGAGCAAAAAGAGCGGTCCTAGTGCTGCCTTTCGAAGGCGGTGACCATCACATCGCCCCTCGTATTGATGTATAAAACACAAACATCCCTTAACGGATTCGGCAATCATCCGGTTCGCCAACGAGAGTTGAGACGAAATGTTGGGGCCGCAACCTTGATTGCGTTATATGAAGACAGAGAGCTGGCAGAAGCACGGGCTAAAGATGAGAAGAACATTCTCCGCAAATAACCCGTTAAATGCTGTCGTGCTAAGGCCTGTCTTTGCGATTAGTCTCCAACCAGCTGCCTCGAAACAGACGTGCTCCGTCTTGAGAGGATGGCGCGAATTTGTACAAGTGATATTCATTTACCGACTGATTCAATTTGTCAGGTTTTGAAACTGAGCAGGACAATCTGCAGGGCTTGTCTAGACTAAATTGATGTCAACGCCATCCCTACCGAACTGGACCAATTTCCGCTGCCGCTTTAGTGCGCTCTTATCCGTGCGGCACGGTCTCGTCAGCATTATCTGGCTGGCATGCTTTTTACAAATCGCGCTGCCTGCCGCCGCTGCAGATCCGCAAGCCTCTGACTCACTGAACCTCATACCCGGCCTACTTGTGCTGCGCGATCGCGGTGGCGCTCTCGATTTCGAAGCTGTCACCACACCCAAAATGCTGGAGCAGTGGCAGGGGGTTGATACCATACCCAATTTCGGTATGACTCGAGATGCCATGTGGCTTGCACTCGCAGTGTCATGGCCGGAGCAGGCCGATTCAAGGTGGCTGTTTCAGATCGTGGCGCCCCTGATAGACAAAATTGACGTCTTTCGCTTTGAACTTCCCATGACGGTGGACAGTATGCAGCGGCAAGAGATGCCCGAAGGTGCGCCGCTGCTCGTTTCTGATCTGTCGATGCTAACGCTTGCTGTTGAAGAACTGGTTGAACGCAGAGGCTCTATTGACGTCGAGCGGATAGAGATGGGCGCACGGCTTCCCTTCGAACAGCGCCCAATCAGTCAGCAAAATTTTGGGTTCTGGATAAAGCCTTCGATAGACCGCGTACAATGGATGGTCATTCGATTGGAAAGTTCACTCAGCCTGCGCGCACCAATTCAGCTGATGTCGGAAGAGCGATTCATTGCTGGAAGCGCGCGTGCACATCTGTTTCAAGGCGGGTTTTTCGGGCTGATGACCATCATGGTGCTGGTGAGCCTTGGCGTATTCTGCGTGTCCCGCGACATGGCGTACCTGACGTATTCCGTTTTTGTGATGCTCACCAGTCTGTTCATGCTGGTCTCGAAAGGCTACGCCTTCGAGTATCTCTGGCCCGACTCGCCAGACTGGAATTTCAGAGTGATTCCGGTAACGATAGCACTTGCATGCCTGATGAGCCTGCTATTTGCCGTCGCCTTTCTGCGCTTGCGACAGAACGCGCCTTTCATATTCAGGCTGGCATTACCCATTGCAGTGCTATGGATACCCCTGGCGCTGTATGCCGCTTTTGGCGACTATCGTCATGCGCTGGTTCTATTAAGCATTTTGATGCCGGCAGGTGCCAGCACGCTTTTCCTTGCTGCTGTCGTTTGCTTGTATCGAGGCGTATCTGGCGCTGCCTATTACTGCTTAGGCTGGTTTGCGGTACTTCTCGGGGGCACCGTCATGATTTTGGTCGAAGCCGGTGTGCTACCAGCTACCGAAACCATGCTGGGAATTTTCCAGACCACCTGCATGTTCGAATACATTGTGTTGGCTTTTGCGCTCGGCGCAAGGGTGAACCATCAGCTACGTGAACGAGCAGCAGTAGCGAGAACCGCCCTTGAAGGCCTTAACAGAGCTCAGCTTGAAACGATCGAAGCGCAGGCGCAGACGAGAGTGAAACTCGAGCTTCACGTCCGTGAAAGGACCCAGGCGCTTGAGCAGACCATGTTGGAGCTAGCCGACGCGAACAAGTCGCTCGAGCTCCTGAGCACAACAGACGAGCTTACACAGCTCAGCAACCGCCGTTCCATCAATGCTACGCTAAGTCGTGAATGGTCTCGGTGTGCCCGGAGTGAAAGCAACTTGACCGTCATCCTGCTTGACCTCGACTATTTCAAGTTGATTAATGACCGACACGGACACCCCTGCGGTGATGAAGTGCTGCGTACGGTTGCCCGCCTGTTGTCTGGTGCAGTACAGCGGTCAGCAGATCTGGTCGGACGCTACGGTGGCGAGGAGTTCATCATCGTGCTGGCTGACACGCAGCCGGATTGTGCTGTCGAGCTGGCTGAGCGCATTCGATCAGCCGTCGAAGCCGCGGCCATTCATTGCGAAGCAACCACGCTCAAAGTAACAGCGAGCTTTGGAATCGCGTCCTGCATCCCGTTGGTAGAGGGTGGCGAGCCGCGATTAGATGGACTGTTCGCTAATTCTGATGCATTAGTCGATGCCGCTGATCGGGCGTTATATCTTGCCAAGCAGCGAGGCCGTAATCAGGTAGTGGTTATGAATGATGAGCCGGATCAGGCAGCCAGCGCCGTCAAAGCAGGCTAAGAAGCCCTGAGGTATCTCTGGTAGGTAGTAAGATGCCTACGGCCTTCTTATCTCCGTCGCACTCCTCGGCTCCCCATGATGCCGCTGATTCGTCACCTTTCCAGAGTTGAACCGCTAGGTCGTCAACTTATGAAATACTCATAAATACGTAATCTGCAGACGTTACAACGCCTCAAGTTCGCGCGAATTCTTTAAACGCCTAACCCGCCAGCCGGTAGCCAATCCACTCATTCTGCGGCTCTGCACCGATTGAGCGGTAGAACCGAATGGCTGGCTCGTTCCCCTCGAGTACGCTCCACTCGAAGCGACCACAGTCTTTCGAAACAGCGATCTTTGCAAGCTGCTGCAGGAGAGCCTGGAACAGGTCGATGTATTCGCGGTAAACGAAGCGGCGATTACACTTCTGTCCCGTCATCTCTTCGAGCACTCCGTTAGCCACAAACTGATTGACCAGTGTGTTGTTGGCGGTCTGGTAGGTCGTCTGAATAAGGTTCTGCATTTCTACTGTAGAAACGATTGGATGTTGAAAGAGATACTCCAGCACTTTTTGCCCGTTGCCGGCTGCACGTTCGAACTCATCTGTAATGAGCTGACGATGACGCGCTCTCAGTAGCAGGATTAGCGCTTCACCCCAAAAACCACACTCATCGTCTACCAAGATGTCGTCATAATCAGGATCGACGGCACGGAGCAGGTATTGACCATTGGCGTCCTTGATGTAGGATTTGAGGCGGTGTCTTCAGGGCTTTGGCTCGCATCCAGGCGGCGGTCGATAATCGCGTCGACTTCATCATTAACCGCAGATCCTCGTGACCAGGCGGGCGAGCTCGGGCTGAGTGGGCACAGCTTCAGGCTCTGGAATTCGCTGGCTACGCCGGTCCGCCCCTTTTCATCAGTCACTCCCTTGCAATAGCCCTGCTACGTCCAGACCAAGAACATCTTTCAGTATGCGTTCGATCACTAAGCGATTGGATTTCCTGACGAGGTACCGCATTCGTACTCCATCGAAGAGCCAGATTAGAATGAGCGTGGCTACCACAGTGGGGCCAAGCCCGAACGCGATAGCCAGAGGCAGTACACAAAAAAAGACAACAGTCGTGAGAGCAAACCAGCTGCCAACCCGACCGAGGTAGATGTAGTGACTCCAGATCAGCAAGAGGCCGGGGAGCCAGGTAAGATAAGCCAGTGAAAGCACCTTCCTTTGTGACGTCCACGCCCTATTGAAGCGCTGGACCTCGTCCTTGCTGAGACTCTCGAAGGCCGCTCTGGTCAACGGTGTCAGCAATGCAGCGATATCTGCTACAGGGGGCTCCGCTATTGCCGATCGCTCGGATAACATTACGCTTGTACGATTTCGACTGGACGGGCCAGGGCTATATCGGCATCGACGAGATTCAGCGCAATCATGTTCTTCAGAATCTGCTCTGCTATCTCTTCATTTCTGCGCTGCACCATGCCTGGTATTCGGAAGGCATCTGCGATGAGCCAGATCAAACCAATGATCAGAACGCAGGAAAGCCAATAGAGGAAGAATATGCCAACTCTGTTCAGATATAGATAATGAAACCCAATAAACCAGAGAAAATAGGTCATACCAGTATTTTTGCGCTTGGCTTCGAATTCCTGTGTAAAAAGATTTCGCTGTTCAGGGGACAACTTCCTGATGACTGCCTGCAGAGCCAGCGACTTGATGGTCTTATCAGTATCAAACATAGGTTTATGGTCCGTCATGATATAACTCCTTGATTTTAATGTTTTATCCAGCCACTATCTGGTCAAATATTGCTCAGGCGGAGTGGGCTGGGCCGCACTATACCCCAGATTCATGACTTGAAGGCAGCCCTATTGCGGGAAAATGCGATGTCGTCCTGGATTGACTGCGGGGACGCCAACTTGAAACACCGGAGAATTTTGAATATGTGGAGTTCAGAACCTGAGTGGATCACCTGGTGCTCGGGTTCTGGTGGGCCAGCAGAGCTGAGGGTGGCGTCTGCGCTCAAAAGCCGTCCTGATGTCGACTGGCAGTGTTCGTCAGCACCGTAAGCAAAACGAACATGCCGGCTTCAAGATGCAGGAGCCTCAGACACGTCGACCAGATCGATGCTGACCGGCAGGCCTTGCATCCCATCTCACTCAGGATTCAAGCAGCTCCAGCACCATCTCGGGCGGCCGCCCGACAACTGCTTTCTCGCCATTGTCGAGAATGGGCCGCTCCATCAGGCGAGGGTGGCTCGACATCGCCTCGATCAGCGCCTTCAGTTGTGCTGGGGTGAGCGGCTCGTCCATGTAGCGCACCACCTGGACATCGAGACCACGTTCCTCGACCAAGCTGAAGGCCTGACGACTCTTGGAGCAGCGCGGGTTGTGGTAGAGGGTGAGGACAGCGGGCATGGTAATTCTCGGTAGTTTGAGTAGGAGGCATTCTACCGGAAAAATGCGCGAGGTTCGTTCGCCTCTTCGAGCACAAAGCCCATGCCTGCCAAGTCAATCAGCCGGCTGACGTCTACGCTTAACCTTAGAGAGGCCCAGGACGCCCATGCCACTAAGGAAAAACCAGACCGCTGCGGGTAGGGGCACGGGGGTTATAGAGCTGTCCAATTCCGCGCCAGCGAGCGACTGTAGGTTGATGCGGAAATCATGCCCATAAGCATTGCCATTGGCATCATTTCCGTATAGGGCTACTGTAATGTAACTATCCCTGAGTAAGGTTGCTCCACTGTTAATCAGGCTTTGACCCTGGGCTAACGCGTCGGCGTCAATAGCGCCTGGCGCGAAGGTCGCTTTCAATGACGTATTGAAGCACCAGTCGTGTGTGGCAGCGAGCTGGTTCGGAGAGCAGTGAAAGCTGTATTGGCTATCCTGAGACGCATAACTGTTATTCAAACTCAGGAAATCCTTTTGATAAGATGAACTGATGTTCAGTTGATCAGAGTTTCTTATCGAACTCTCGGATGGCGACAGAGTCGAGAAAGGAAGAGGATAATCGAAAACGATGTCTATCCAGTTGATACCCCGGCCCGGGGCATACTTCTTTGTCGTTCCAGTGACCAGCGGCGAACCCGCTCCGCCATAGTCAAAGCTAATTTTGCCGCTGACGAGCGGGTTTGCTTCAGTTGAGCCGTAACCAAAAACTCCGTAGTCGCCATGGTGCGCAACCAGCCCGGTGAAGTCCACCTGCATTGTGACAGCGTGGCTGTTCGAAGATAGCATTACCGCCAGTAGCCCCGCCGCAGCCAATCCCTTGTCTTTGATATACACGAGAGTTCCATCCTGTTGATAGTGATTATTTAATTCTTGTTGATTGTAATGGTTGAAGATATGACATGGCGTGAGGGGGACTCAACTCATTCTGCTCGAAGATGTTAAATAGTTCGCTTGGCATAGGAATTTGTCGTCGCCAGATAGCCCCAGAGCGACAAACTCCGCAAGCGGAGGCCGCCGCCCGCAGCGTCAAGCCTTAGAGCCAGGGCAATAACTGCAACAGAGTTGTCTAACAGGATTATAGCAACGCGTTGACAGCTTTAGTCTCGTCTCCCATAGTGCAAAAAGTTAACCCCATAGAGAGTAGAGACATCATAGTGCCGCCTGATCAACCGACCGTTGATATTGTCAAAGTTCACGGCCGGTCCGAGCATGGAATGACCAAACCCTTTCGTTGCGTAGGGGACGACGGTGTCAGTTATTACGTCAAGGGTATTAGCGCCGGTAGAAGGAGTCAGATCAACGAGTGGATAGCCGGCCGACTCGCCTTGGATGTGGCTCGGTGGTTTAGGCTAGCGGCGGAGCCAAATCAAAATTGATTTGGCTATCAGGAGTTAGCTATACTATCGATAAGTGGATTGGGGGTGCCCGGTCGGCGTCATAGCCTCGGTGAGTTTCATCGGGGCTTTTCGCTTTCTGATGAAGGATAAATTTTTAGCCCGAAATCCATGAAGCCGTCTCCGGCCCGCTCTCGCCCTCCATCGCAATAGAATTTTTTATGAAGCGCCTCGAACGCTCGATTCTTTTGCTCCGGCCGAAACACGCTTAAGCCAATAGGTCGCGCAACTAAATCAGCTAACTGCAGACCTGACGACATTACTTTTTTGTCTGCGAAAATAATATCAAAGGGCAACGTCTTTTTACGCCTGTTTCTGCCATCGCAGAGCCTTCGGAACTCAAGCTCGAGCTCATCGTCTTCCTTTTTACCCCGACATTCGACTACCACATGAGTGAGCTGGTCGTGCTGTCCCTTCTCTTCCAGAAAGTCATAAAGCGTTTCAAGGCAAAACCCCAGTGCGATGTGGTAAGGGTTCGAATCGGGCTCAGCTTGAGACTTGAGCCGCCGCTTATCAATTACGCAACTTATCAGGATGAAGTTACTCTTCTCGATAATTTCGGTGAGATGCCCAAGAAAATGAAGCCTCTGCTCTCGACTACGGAAAATATTGAAAGCGCCAGTCTCACGCCGTATTTCGTTCTCGTGCAGAACAATTTGGTCATGACCGAAGTGGTTGAACTTGAATTTCTCCAAGGCCGGAACAACCTGCTCGCTGTAATGGCGCTTGTGAAAGACACAAAAGGCGAGCACAAATACTGGATAACTCTCGTCTATCGACTGCATTCCGTGGTCGCCACTTTCATCTACATAGACTATGTATTTGCTGAAGCGGCTCCTGCTGGTGGAGGGGGACTCGCTCCTGGACTCTTGGTCAAGGCCGCTTCCGTCTACTGAGTCGGAAACGAACAATGGAAGGTGATTGCTATCTGTGGTCATTTCGAATGGGCGATCCGGAAAAGGATATGTAACTCAACGCTATTAGCTCGCACATCATACCAATATGGGCGCACAAGCGTAGGGTCAAGTGAGCTCGCCCTGCGTCTGCCCGACTACCGCCTCAGCCCAAAAACCACACTCATCGGCTCCGCCCCCTCATGCCGCTGATACCTCACCTCACCGAAATACTGAAACGGCGCAGCCTTCCCTCCAGATAACTTGTTCTCCCGAACAAACAGATGAACCCCAATCCCCAGGCGCTCGTGATTAATAATCTCCTGGCCCTTCTTGCTATGCGGCGCAGTCGAGTTCTGGCTTTGCCAGTGGAAGGTGCCATCGGGAGCCCAGGCATCGTGATAGCGATGCTCCTGCGCCTTGCCCTGTTTGTTCAGTGTCACCAGGAGAATATGAGCGCGTTGTTCGTTGAGCGCGACATGGCCAGAATTCCAATTGCCTGGATTGAACTCCCCGCCGAACAGCCGTGGAATCTCTTCACGCTGAAACTGCTGATCCACCGCCATCTGCAAGGGATCAAGCACCTGCTTGAACCGAGCAAAAGTCCGCAGCTGCGAACTCAACTCATCGTCTACCAGAATATCGTCATAATCAGGATTGGCTGCACGAAGCACGTACTGGCCATTGGCGTCCTTGAGGATCTTACGCAGCAGGTATTGGTTGTCGCCAGCATCGTCCTGTCGTTCGATGGCCATGGTGTCGCCGGTGATTGAGCCGGCTCGTTCTGGGCTGATGGCTTCCAGGAGCAGGTAGTCGCCATCGTGGACTGGATGCTTGCCGCCGTTCATCGAGTTGCCGGAGGCTCTGGCGATGAAGTGTCGGGCGGGGTCGAGTTGGCCAAAGGCTTCGCCCAAGTGGCGATATTCCTCTGCGTCGCTACTGGCGGTTCTGAAATGGCCGCAGGCGATTTTGAGGTTGGGGAAGTAGGGCAGTTCGATACCAGGCGCTACGGTAGGCGCACCGGCTGCCAAAGCAGGGTGAGGAATGATCTCAGCGCTGCCTTCAGTGCCACGCGTCGCCAAGCGAGCCTGGTAGTCGGCCAGCTTGTAGTCGATCAGCTCCTGCACCCAGGCGGCGAGGAGGTCCTGCTCACTCGGCTTCACATCAGCTACAGCGCGAAAGTGACCGTCACGAACTTCAAAGAGCCCACCTGCAGCACGCTTACCACCCTCGCCAATCCAGGCTGCGACAGGATTGCGGCGCCAGTAGCTCAGCCACGCTGCCTCCGCATACTTCGAACGATGCTCTTCCGGTAGATCCACCAACAGCGCCCGACGACGCTGCAGTACATCCCACGAACGCCGAGCAAGCGCAGATAAGGATGGGCTTGTCGTCCAGCCATCGAGCTCAAGAAAAGCCTCCAGGAGGATCATCTTGTAGCACTTGCTCATCCTGGTGGTTTCGATCTCTGCCAGAAGACGCCGATGCTGACTCAGCACCTCTTCCGGTGGCGCAGAAGCCGCTTCATCCGCCTCAGGCAAATCCTTGTTGTCTGCCACCATAGAGAACCAGTCGCCATGGATGTCGCGAACCTTTTTCAGGTTAGCCCCGGAGCGATAAAACTCTGCCAGCGTAGGCCGTCGGCCAAGCGTCTCCCGCAGCGCCAGATAGTCTCTCTGCGGACCATCACTATCGAGGCTCTTCAGGAAGTCGATCAGCTTCAGGTCGTAATTCACGAAGCAGCCCGCCGGCAGCTCTAGCTGTTGCCTCTGCGATTTGTCGGCAAACTCAGCCAGACCACGATAGTTCATCGTCTGGCCGATCAAAGCCTGCGGCTTGTGCAGAAAGCTATGGTGGTTACCAATGAAGTCCAGCACCACCACATGCGTCTTCTCCGGCTCGGCCTTGCGAAGGCCACGACCGAACTGCTGCAGGAACAGAATCTTCGACTCGGTGGGGCGCAGCATCATGATGGTGTCGATGGCTGGTAGATCCACACCCTCGTTGAAGAGATCGACCGAGAAGATAACCTGAAGCTGATTGCTCTCGAGGTCTTCAAGCGCCTTGCCACGAGACAGCGCAGAGCCTGTATACACCGCAGCAGCGCTCACGCCGGACTTGTTGAACTGCTCGGCCATGAACTCTGCATGAGCCTTGGAGACGCAGAAGGCGAGGGTGCGGCGCTGGCCCTCTGAGCGCCAGACTCGCAGCGCATGACGAGCACGGCTGAGCGTAGCCAGCTTCACCGAGAGCAGGTGGGGGTCGAACTTGCCAGAACGCCAGGGGATCTCTGTGTAGTCGACGCTCTCGTCATAAATGCCGTGGTAGCGAAAAGGCGCGAGCAGATTCTTGTGAATGCCGCGAAACAGATTGCACTCGAAGACCAGGTTGTCGTCGCACAGCGACAGGATGTCGGACTGATCCGTCCGGTCGGGTGTCGCCGTCAGCCCCAGCAAGAAGCGCGGCGTGAAGTGATTCAGCAGACGGTGGTAGGTGGGTGCAGCCGCATGGTGAAACTCATCCACCACCATGTAGTCGAAGTGCGTCGTCGCGAACTGTTCGAGGTGCGCCGAGCGACCAATGGTTTGTATGGACGCACACAGCACATCGACGTCGACATCCCGTTGCTGCCCCTTATAGAAGCCAACCCGCAGGCCTTCGCCGATGCGCACAAATGTCGCCGCCGCCTGATGCAGGATCTCTTCCCGGTGCGCGACGAACAGCACACGTTTGGCCTGAGAGGCTTTCACATCGAAGGCAGCAAGCCAGGTCTTACCCAAACCCGTTGCCAATACGACCAGACCACGACGATAGCCATGGAGGCGTGACTCATCGAGCGCCGCCAGTGCCTCCACCTGCACCGATGTCGGCGTGGGCGGCTGCACGACTTCATGACTATCTGGGGCGACAGACGTGGCCGGTGGTCGCCTACGCTGCTCATACTCATCGATCCAACGATGCGTGAGGGATACGGCATGTGGATGAGCGAAGAGCTGATTGAACTGGTGCTGAGTCGCCAGAAAGCCATCGTCACCGGGATAGCAGATACGATAGTTCCACTCCAGGCCATCTTTGAGTGCTTGCCGGCTGATATTGCTAGAGCCCACGAAAGCCTCGCCGACTAGGCCAGCATTGGAGCCGTCTTGCCCGAGCTGATGAACGAAGAGGTAGGTCTTTAAGTGAAAGCTACTGCCAGGGGCGCACTCGTAGACTTTGATCTCAGCACCGGATTGCTGCAGGAGCATGAGCTCGCGTAGCGCCTCAGGATCAGTAATGCCGAAGTAATCGCTGGTGAGAATGCGAACATCAACACCGTCGCGGGTGAGGGCGCTTTGAAGATCGTCCCGAAGGAGTTCCAGGCCAGCACGCTGAATGAAGGCCACCGCCATGTCGACTCTAACGGCTCGATTGATGGCATTACAAAGCCAGGGTAGAACATGATCTGTAGGGCCGCCCGTGATGAGCTGGCCAGTGTACTCGTCTGGCTTCCGCGCGCGCTTCACAAGCTGCGCCGACTCAGCCTGAACATCTCAACTAGCGGCACACGCTACCCCTTCTTGCGAAAAACGATCGTTTCCCAGAATACGTCCCTGCGCTGTAGCTTGTCATCGTCTGAGGTGAGGAGGACGGTGTCGAGGCCGAGGCTTTCGCCGTGGGCCTTTAAAACAGCGCTGTTGGTTTCGTAGAAGACACGTTCATCAGGGCTGGGGCCGTGGCCGTGGCGTAGGGTGATGACTAGGAGGCCGTTGGGTTCGAGGAGCTGGGCTAGGACTGGTAGGGCGGTGGTTTGTTCGTCTGGTGTGAGGTGCATCCAGACTGCGGAGACGAGGATTAGGCTGGCTGAAATGCCGCCGTGTAATTCGTGCAGCACTGGTAGGTGCGGGAGTTGGTCGCTGAGCCAGTCGATATTTGAGGTTGCTGTTGCAGCTTCTCCGAGACGCCTTAGTCCTTCAGAAGGTTCAATGGCGAGTACTTGCCAGCCGCGAGCTGCCAGGGCTGCGGCATCTCGACCGCTGCCTGCGCCAATGTCGATTGCTCGGCTAGGCCTCCGACTTGAAGACAATAGGTGCGTCCAAGCAGCATGCGCAGATTCGAAGCTGAGCTGTTGATACTGGTCGAAGTACTGTTGCGCGTTCAGGGTGTACGGGTTTGCCATGAGAGACTCTGCTGCAAGTAAATCAGTAGTATTGCCGATGCAAGCAGCTTTTCCTACCTACCCCAGCTTCTGAGCCATTCGTGATTAGCGGATGCCCAAACGCACTGGTCTCAGGCTTCAAAATGGTCCGGTTACTACCTAATTCATCTCCTCCCGTTTTTCACTGGGATTCTCTGCACAGTGCAGCGACCGCCGTGGTCATAACCAATTTAGAAGATGGTTCATCGGACTCGTGGTACCGCAGAGTGCTGACCGAGAACAAATGTGGACACCTGTGTGGTTGTCCGGCCGTCTAGCAGCTCTTTTAACGTGCGGAAGTTACGTCCTGGTTGCAACAGATGGGCCGAATAACGGCCCGTCGGCATTACCACACCATACTCCGCCTACAGCCCACGATACTCCCTCATCTGCGCAGTGAATTCCATTGCCACGGCTTGGCAAATCTGGTGCAGGGAGGGCACCGCTTGCTCTTCGGTTCTTTTAGCCGCCAAGAAGGCATCTGGCGAGGGACAGGAACTCGCAGATCGCTTCGGCAACTATTATCGTCGCTCGTGCAGGTTTTGTGGTAACGGGCATCTAGGCCAGAAACGGCAAAAATAATGCACGCCGTATCTGTCTGCGTAGTACGATGTTGCAATGGTGATCCACGCTATTGCCACAGAACACAGACTTGACAAGATAGATCCCAAGAGTTGTAACGTTCATAGCGACTCTCACTCTCCGTGATTGAAGATTTCACCACCTCAGTGCGGCACGGCAGACGAAGCTAAAGACAAGAGGAGTCCATATCATTCGTTGCGCTGGACGATGGAGCCATTTTTTTCTGTCAGTTTTCAGTAGGCTTCATCTCACAACCAGTAGTTTGCGATATCCTTTGGTTCGATAGTTAATTGACCTGACTTGCAATCGATAAGATTCCAATATTGATTGGCATTCTGCCAGTTCACCCATTAACAAAAAAAGGCGAGCCGAGTGATGCTTGGTAAAGATTGACAATGGGAACAACTCAAGTGAAGGTGCTAGGTTATTGGTTGCACTTAGATGAGCCGAAAACTGTTCTTTGGGAGAGCGTAAGCATGGCATTCGAAGAGAATTTTCCTTCAAGGAAAAGCAGTACCCGTATGCGAGTTGGGAACAACATCATCGCCGGTTCAAACGAAGCGAAGAAGTCGAGACAAGGCTTAGACAGCGAAGTAATCAGGTGCTCAGCTGGATGCAGCCGGGTTTAATTTATCCGGCGCCATCTCAATGCGCGATCAATATTTTTGAAATTTCCGAAGCGGTGGGGCGGGTCTCCGGCAAATCATCTGTCGGTATTAACTTCAGGTTCGGGGAAAGGCGGGTCTCTTGGGTCTCAGATCAATCAATGCAGTATCGAATCGAGCAGATAGGAAGCAGCCTACCTTCTCAGTGTTCAAGCTTGGGGGTGGATTTTGCTGACTAAATATCCGCTTCGGCTTGTCTTCACCTTGGACGGGTTCCAAGCGGATGTTCTGATTACTGGCGCTGCTGAAGTTGTTAGCTTCTTAGTTATAAAATTTCAAAAATAAAATTACCAGGGTTAGGGTAGTGGCGTGATGACATGGTATGTAATCAAGTGGTGCGCTGCGGTGCTTCTAAGCCTGCCAAGGAGGCTGTATGGCAGTAGGCGTAGAGATCGGAGACCTAGTCGAGTCAAACAAATTCTCAGGCTTTGGAAAAGTACTTTCTGTTGAAACCGACAAGGCTACCGTCGGTTTTTTCGAATCGCCATTTCGCCCTGAGTCGAGGGAGGCAGCGTACCCACACACTTCTCTAAAAAGAGCGCGATTACTAGACGAAACGGTTGTCTACTACAAAGAACCAGCCAATGGCATATTTCTGCGGTGTCGATATGGAGGACAGAGACCGAACGACAAGCACTTGGTGATTGTTCGCCAGGGAGAAAACCGCGAAGTATCAGTTGGTGACGTGTACTGTCTTAACCTCGGTCAGGGTCAGCAGCTAAGCGCATCCGAGTTCCTTGCCGCACGTTGTAACGACGCTCCATATTTTTTTCCTTTCAGGGAACGCTTCACTTCCGCTTACATTGAGCAGCGAGCTGCCTGCAGGTCAATTGCAGCAATACCCAGTAGTAGTGTTGAGTTTGAACCACACCAACTAGCTGTCGTGCGCAGAATCCTGCAAGATGAAGTTCAAAAATATTTGCTTGCTGATGAGGTCGGCCTTGGCAAGACGATCGAGGCGTGCCTAGTAATTCGCGAACACCTTCTTGAAAATAAATCGTCTGCTAACATCATTATCTCTGTCCCAGCCTCGTTAATAGAGCAGTGGAGAGAGGAGCTAAAGGGAAGGTTCCATTTAGGTGAGCTGATCGCGACGGAGGATGAGCCCGATCTGCCAATTGCCATTTGTAGTCATCAGGCCTTCTCTGAATTGGTGGCGTCTCGAGAGAAACCGACCCTCATTGCTGTCGACGAGGCTCACCAAGTAGCCCCACTCGCGTGGTCGGAGAATCACGAAGAGCGCGCATTATTCGGCGCTTATAGCGATGCCTGCCAAAAAGCGACAGTTGCTCTCTTGCTTTCAGGAACGCCACTAAATGGCAATGAAAAGAATTTCTTGTCAATGCTTCACTGCCTCTCTCCAGATGCATATAGGCTGGATGAGGCTGGGATTGAGGCTTTTTTGGCTAAAGTTTCAGAGCGTGAGCGTCTCGGTGGTATGTATGGTGCAATAACACCGGAAACCTCTAATGCGACCATTGAAGAAATCTTGGACGAATTGGAGTCACTTTTCCCGGATGACCCAACCCTCATTGAGGAGGTGAATTCACTTCGACCACTTGTAGATTTCCTTGCTCCTGAAAAGGGTGATGAGCGAGGCGAGAGAATTAAGCTACTTAGGAAGTACATCGGCGAGCACTATCGTCTCCATCAACGCATGTTGCGAAACCGTCGTGATAACGCTGGGCTCTCCTTCCTCTTTCCCGGTTTGGCCGGCTTGACGCGGACCAAGTGGCATGTTGAGGACTCAATTATCACCTTGGACGACCTGATTGACGAATATAGAAGCTCAGCCAAGACAAGTCCTGAACCTTTCCTAGGAATGGACGCCGGGCAGTACTTGAGTTGGATTGATGACCTTCTGGCTAACCCAGATAAAGTTGGTTTGCGGGCCACGACGCTTTTAGAACAGGAGTCTAAGGTTCTTCCAGAGGCTGAGGTAGAGATTTTAACCGAGTTAAGAGAGACCGCAACCATTGAGCAAAACTCGAAAGATCGTGCCCTTATCGAATCGCTGACGTTATGGCTATCGCAGCGTCCAGAGGGGAAGGCGGTAGTTTTTTGTGCAGACCCAAAATCGGCTTCTCATGTTTATTCGCTTCTGTCGAATCAACTAGAGACCATTGTTGAAGTCCATAATCCAGGAAAAGTACCCGATTTTTGTGACTCCGAATCTGACGTCAGAGTGCTCGTATGTGACCCGCGAGGAGAGGATGGCCTCAACTTGCATGGCGGTCAACGATTAGCTTTGCACTACAGCCTAAGCCGATTCTTCAGTCGCATTGAGCAGAGAGTCGGCCGCTTGAACCGTTACAGCGCGAATCTGCGAGGGGTCAGGCCAGTAGAAAGCTTAGCGCTTATCCCTGATCGACCCTGCCTCAGTTCTCGATGGTTAGATTTGCTCGATAACGGAGTAGGCCTCTTTGATGAAACGGTGGCAAGCCTCCAGTATGTTCTAGAGGCTCACCTTGAGCAAACTTGGAAGAAGGTTTTTCAGAGTGGTGATGCAATCTTCGAACATAGTACACAGGAGTTGTCTGGCGAGAATGGTTTACTTGCCCATGAGCGAAAGAGAGTCAAAGCCCAAGAAGAACTGATGGCAATGGACGAGGATGTTGGCTTGGCGCAAAGCTTTGCCGAGCAACTCGAAGACGCTGATGAGGTCGCGGAACAGCATGCGCACCTAATGGCTGGCTGGATTACAAAAGCTTTGAGATTCGACTTGAAAGGTTCTCTAAGCGGTATCTTTCGGTTTGCGTTTGCTGGGGAAACTGCAAGAAAGGGCCGAACATTAGTTGATTTGAAATCATTCTTGAATACCTGCCTAACCGGTATCGATTTTGATAATGGATACCCGCCTTCAACTCAGCCAATGAGTGCTTCTAGGAGTGAAGTTGCCGATAAACATGGCGTGTTTCCGTTTCGGTACGGACAGCCGTTCGTTGACTCAATATGGCAACTCATGCAAGAGGATTCTCGGGGAATCGCGAGTGTCTTCCTCCGGATTTTCGATAAATTGCCCTCACCTGAGCCTAGAATATTTTTTAAGCTTAACTGGCTTGTAACCGCTACCAGTTCATCGGACGATTTAATGCACCAGCGCCGTGGAGACGAAAGCTATCCCCCGAAGATTATATCTCAATGGCTTGGCGAAGATGGTCAACTTGTGTCTGAGCAACTGCAAGCCATATTGGAGCGACCCTATGAGAGTGAGGGCAGGGGCGGCGGGTATCAAGATCTGAATATGCGGGCTAGCGTTTGGCATGAGATTGAAGAATTGATACCTGCCGAAGATTGGAAAACGACAGTATTCTCTGTTGAGCAGGCGGGCTTGGAGAGGGTGGTAAGAGAAATTGAGATAACTGAGGGTAGAATGGCATCCGAGATGAGCGTTCAGTTGGTTTCGGTGCTCTCAATTGTGTTGTGCAGTTTGGAAACGCTCCAGAGAAAAGGAGCTAACTAGTGGAACGGCAATGGTTCGCTCTAAAACAATCTCTCACAGCATACAACGATGAATTTGAGAAGGAAGTAAGTGAACCTTATTTTCTGCGCCTTCTCAAAGTTGTGCATGATCCATATGCAGGACCATCCGATAAAGTAAAAGCTTGTCAGGACGCACTTTGCTGCGCTGTTGCACATGGAATTGGTGATGCATCTCTTGAACTCCCAAGCGTCCGGGTTAAGGATGTCCAACTTGATCAAGCCAGTCTAAGGTTTAACCCCCTTACAGGCCGTATTTCCTTGCGCGAATACATGCTTTCAGACGACCAGTTAGCGGTATATCGTCGGGAGCAACGGCGGTTCTTGTTTCAGCCCAACATCGACGTGGCACTATCCAAGGCACTGAAAAGTGAATCCTACGTTCACTACAACGGACTAGGGCAGCAGGCAGCTGTGAGGACAACGCTGACCTCGCCTGAAGACAGCACTCTGTTTATTAATCTTCCGACGGGGTGCGGTAAAACTTTAGTTGCACAAGCCTTGGTCCTTTTCTCTCCAAGCCACAAAGTCAATTTAATCGTTGTGCCCACGGTCGGTTTAGCAATAGAGCAGGCAAATAGGATCAAGGAGTTACTCGCTCAAACAGGTGCCGATCATGGAGGGCCGTATGCTTGGTACGGGAGTCAGAACCCTGATGAGCGACAATCGTTACTGGAGAAAATACAAGCAGGAACTCAGCGAGTTTTATTCTGCTCTCCGGAAGCCGTCACGGGTTCGCTATCTCCTTATTTATTCCAATTGGCCGAAAACGGGCAAATTGGCTCGTTGGTTGTTGATGAAGCGCACTTAGTCGATGCATGGGGGGCGGAATTTAGACCGGAGTTCCAAATGCTAGCGCCACTTGCGCAATCTTTGCAAAGGGTTTCAAAAGCAGGCTTCAGGAAAGTGCTAATGTCCGCAACCTTCAACCCGGACACGTTAGATACTCTTAAAAACCTATTTTGTAGCGCCGACAAACTTGCCATAGAGGTAAACGGAAGCTTCCTTCGGCCAGAGCCGAGCTACGATATTGTTAAAACAGAGAGCCGAGAAGAGCATCGAGATAAAACTCTTGAGGCTTTGTGGACGATGCCGCGTCCTTTAATTCTATATACCACGAAAGTTGAAGAGGCGGAGTCATGGCATTCGTTGCTCAAATTTGAAGGCTTTCAGAGAGTTGGACTGTTTCACGGCGAGACCAATACTCAGCAGCGTGAGCGGTTGATCGAGGCGTGGCATAAAGGAGACCTTGACGTGATGGTTGCAACATCGGCATTTGGGGTAGGGATGAATAAGTCCGATGTTAGGTCAGTTCTTCATGCAGCAGTACCAGAGAATTTAGACCGGTTTTATCAGGAAAGTGGTCGCGGTGGTCGGGATGGTAACGCAAGCTTGGCCAAGATGATCTATTACCCTGAGCAGTTGGAGGTGGCGCAGAATCTTGCGACAAGCAAACTCATTACCTCAGAGCTAGGGTTGGTGCGCTGGAATGGGATGCGACGAAACGCTCATCAAAGTGAGGATGGTTATTGGAAGGTTTCTCTGGCGACCCTGCATAAAGGTTTAGACAGGAATAGTAAACGCAACAGGTCTTGGAACTGGCGGACTTTGCTGTTAATGCGTAGAGCAGGACTGATCGATATCCACCTTAGAGCCTTCTCACCTCCAGTATTGCTTGATGGGGAGGAGTGGTCTTCAGAAAGTTATCAAGAAAGGCTTGAGATCTCATATCGCGAGTATTCAGAGATAATAGACGTCGAGATCATTGAAGACGGCCACAAAGATGAGGGCTTTTGGCTTGAGGTAGTTAACCCGAGGCGAGACAGAGAGAAAGATTCACAGCGCAAGGCATATAAGGCTTTGGAGAAGTGGATAAAGAATCCACGAATTAAATTGTGCGAGCACCTCGGTGATTTTTACACACATGAGGGCATCGCGCCCGAGGTTGCCTGTGGCGGATGCCCAGGATGCCGGTTCGATGGTTTAGAACCTTTCTCGCCTACCCTTGGATTTGCCGACGAAGTTACTGGGTGGCATGCCGCCTACGGGACCACAGAACAACGATTCGGATCGAGCGTAACGTTCGTACACTATTCGCAGTTGTCCAGTCCTCGGGTCTTATTGCAGGAGTGGAGGCACTGGATCAGTGATCTCCTCAATAAAGGCGAAATCCAGGCTGTTCGCGCACATCAGGACACGTTAGAGCAACTACAAAAATGTCTTCCCCCTGGAATCCGAAAGTTCTGGTGTTCAATCGACGAAAGAGAAGATGATTCGCGGTGGGCTGAACTTGTTCTTTTAATGCCACACGAGACCGAAATTCCGGATCTTGGCTTCGTTGACTCTCCTCGAATTGTGGTGGCCCCTGACAATATTCCTTCAAATAAAAATCCATACCGTAAGTGGTGGGAAACTAACCAGTACAGTATTGAATTAGAGCATTTCGTTAGGCAGTTAAGCTATGTCCATAATTAATAACGCTCACGCAGGCAGCAGTGTTCGTTTGCTCAACCTTATCGACAGAGTTCTTTCTCGTCGAGAGGGAAAACCGATTGCACGTGGGGAGTTGATTGAAGCTTGCAGGCCTGAATCTCTACCTGGAACCGATACCGCAGCGAAACGTTTTGAGTGGAATTTAAACTTTTGGATCGAAGAGGGTTTGTGGGTTGAAGACGACTCCGGTATCCACATGCCGTCAGATGTTGAGAGTGGTCAGGCTTTATCAGGTAGAGTTCTGAGTCTAATAATAAAGAATGCTTCAGAAACTGACATAACGCAGGGTAGTCGCACGGAGCCTCTCTTAAGAAATATTTGCTGCCTGCTCGCTCAAGATAGGTACACGTTTTCTGGGGGAGAAGTTCTCAAATCGGGTGCGGCAGGTAATTGCGCGGAAGCCATAAATAGTCGGTTGCCAAGTTCAATGTCAATCAACGTATCAAATGAAGCCTCGACGCTGCTTGAGTACGGAGATTTTCTTGGTTTCCTTGAGCCAATCGAAGACAGCCTCATTGTTGATCCAACCCGGGCAGTGGAATCCGTCTTGGGTAAAATCTTCTTAGGAAATAAAGATCTGCCTGCAAAGGAATTTTTGGTATCGCTCGGAAGATATTTGCCGATACTTGATGGCGGTATTTATCGGGAAGTTGTTGAGTCGCTGATGTTGGATAAAGGATGGACCAAACCACAGTTTCCGCAAATAAGCTCAAGTTTGAGCCATGCGCTCTTTCGATTGAACCTAGGGTCAAAGATAACGTTGGAGCAACGTTCCGATGATGTGAATAGTATCTCACTGGTATTGCCCAAAGAGAAACGGACGGCAAGCATAATCAAGTATAGGGAAGCATAGTTTTGAGTCTCATTTCTTATTGGCCAAATGATCGCGATATAGAAAGGTGTATACGAACAGAGGCTGAAGAGTTATCGGAGCATACCTTGTTGGCTGTTCACGAACCGATGCAGCTTGTAAAGAGGACGAATGCAGGTTCTGAGCAATGTACCGAAAGCGATCTACTCGACCATTTTCTTGAGGTCGAGCGCCCCATTCCAATTATAGGAAGATCTGGAGTCGGTAAGTCGCACCTAATCAGGTGGCTTGAAGTGCAGATTAAATTAAGAGATGAGTCTTCTAATTGGCACATTGTCCGTATTCCAAAAAACGCAAGCCTGCGGCAAGTTCTTGAACTCCTGCTTGACGGTCTGAAGGGTGAAGATTTTGAGAAAGCAAGAAAGAAGATTACAACCGTGGGTGCGGGTCTTAAAACAGAAGAAGTTGCTCGCCATCTGCTCACGTTCATGGAGGATCTGCTGCTTCAACTTAGTGAGAAGGCACAGGCGGAGATTGAGCAATACCGGGTCAATAACACCAAACCAGAGCCAGACGAAGAGGCACGTTTAAGAAATATTAAGAGGCATACAGGGAAGTCCGGTCTACAGTCATTGATTAATGACTCAGAGTATAAAAAGTACCTCCTTTCCCCCGACCATTGCATTTTTCAGTTCGCTCGTCGTCTAACTAGTGGTGCTAGTGATGAGGAGATTTTCCGGAACAATTATCGAATAGAGTCTAAGGACCTAGACTTTAACTACAACCTAAGTGATTTGTCCTTAGGTGCTCGAGAGTATGTTCGAAACTCGCGATTGAACACTAGTGAGGACTCTAGAGTATCTGCAGCCAAAGTGCTAAATGAGGTTCTTGGTGAGGCGACACGTCGAGTCTTTCAGCATTTTTTTCATTTTAGTGGCGGATCGTTCCAAGATCTTTTCAAAGATATTCGAAGAAGCCTCCACGAGGACGGCCAGACGTTGGTTGTTCTTGTAGAAGATATGGCTGCCATTTCTGCTATCGAAGACGTTCTTCTTGACAGCTTACTAGAAGAGGGGGTGAGAGATGGAGAATCGAGGCTATGCCCTCTTCGATCAGCAATAGCAGTTACCGATGGATATCCAGGCTACTCTCGGCGTCAGGGGACTATTTTTACTCGAGCGCGCGCAGAGTGGTTAATTGAAGAGTCCATTGGTACGGAAGAGCAAACATATCTGAGGATAATTGAATTCTGCAGTCGCTATCTTAATGCAGCACGGCATGGATCAGAAGTTCTTCTATCCTCCTGGGCCAACGGAAGTTCTGAGTCTTGGCCAGAAATTTGGCAGGATCCGGAGGCCGACAGACAGCACTTGGACGCGTTTGGTGTCGCCCAAACTGGAATCCCACTTTACCCTTTCAGTCCGGCAGCGATACGGGCATTGGCTGACAAGTTCTGTAGAGACATTGACGAGCATTTGCAGTTCAATCCGAGAGAAGTTTTGAACCAGATACTACGCACTGTGCTTAGAGGATACCGCTCAATATGTGAAAGAGGGGAGTTTCCTCCCGCAGGGTTTGCTGGGGTGCAGATTGGTGGGGCGTTGCGCGGCGAAATTCATAGGCTTGGCTTGAATGACCCTGGGCGAGCAGAATCCTTGGCTGCAATTTGGGGCTTTAATTCTCGCGACTACGGCGAACTGCAGAAAAAGCTGAGCGCCGATGTGGCGTCTGAGTTCGGCCTGAATGATTTTGCAGAACACCTTACCAAAGGCGCTGTACCAGACACGAATTCGGATCCGGCCCAATATCCACGTATTGAGCCTACCCCCGGACCGGCTGCGGACCCGAAGCGTGTTCATCCTCAGGCCCCCTCGTCGGAGTTGGAGCGATTGGAGTTGGTGTTAGATAAATGGCTTCAAGGTACGCAAGAGTTAGGTCAGAATGAAGCCAAGGTCATACGGAATGGCCTAGCTGCCATGTTAGAAAGATACTCTAGGAACTCATGGTTGGGAGTTCGAGAACTGCCTTCCCTAAAACAAAAAAACACGGGCAGAGTTGCCGTAAATATACCCAATGCACAGGGGAACCTGCCCATCAGCCAAGTTTCCTTTTTTGTGGAAGGCGATTTGAAGGATAAGTCCAAATCAATACTGGTTTATCACACCTCGCTCGCACTCTTGCGGTATGACCATCATAGTTCGAAAGGCGACCCCAGCCTCAAAGGTTGGCGATACGACGGTGGATATAATGATTTTATCCACTACCAAAACTTTGCTGCGACTTGGGTTCCATACGTAGAAAACACCCTCGTTAAAGGCGTCAGATCAAAGGTTGAGGAGAGGCTAAAATCCCATCTCGAATCTGCGCTCGCCGTGGGTTGTTTTTCCGACTCCGATAGCAACAGACATAAAATCCGAAAACTGATCGATTCATCTGAGACCGTGCGCGATAGTCTTCCAGATGCTGCCTGCGACGCAATTGGTAACCTTCGACAAGTTGTACTTGCTGACTGGGATTCTCTTCGTTCTGGGTGGTTGGACCTTGTCGCCTCAAATGATCACGGCCTGGAAGGAGATATAGTACTTCGTGCTCTCCGGGGAAGTGGTTCAATAGAATTATCTAGAAACATAAGACAGCAAAAAGAGCAAGCATTAAAAGAATTAAGCGAGACGAATCAGAAATTAGCGCTTCTTTCTGACTGCAAAGACAGTGAAAATTTCTCTCTAGCTATAGAAGAGCTAATAAGCTTGGTGAGAGATCTTCAAAAGGAAGGTGAGTACCCCACGTCAGAGCAAGTCCCCAGGGCTAAAACGCTTATAGGGAGGCTAGAAGGGTTATTGGAGTCAGGACACTGGAAGCCTGTACGCGAGTTGGTTGGCGTTTTCGAAACTAACGATTCGGCCAAACAACTTAGACTTCTGAATTACCTTGATGGCGCTGCTTTAAAAAGAGTCTCGCATGTTTTGGAGGTGTGGCAGCAGGTCTACAGTATCGTTTTCCCTCGGCTTCAGAATAAAAATGAATCTTGGGGCGCTTCAAAGTTGGAGCAGGCTTATGGGCGAATTGATGAATTGATTGCCGGTCTGGAAGTCGACGTGCGAATGGTGAGAGGTGATTCTGATGTCAACTCTTAAGGAGCAGCTTCAGTCTGTAAAAAACGAGTTAGAACTGGGTAAGCAGGCCGAAAATTCAAGGCACATCATTGAAGAGTGCGAAGTAATCTATGAAAGATTGGTGAGGCCTCACGACAAACTGAGAAGACTAATTGCGGAATTCAAAATTCTGCAATTATTGCCTGATGAGCACGTTCAAATGCTGACGTCATCTGAGGATATTACGAACCAGAGTGCTAAGTGCATACATAGCATCGAGAGTTTCAAAGCGCTTTGGGAGACGAAACGCTATCAAGCTCGCAGTCATGATGAATTAGCAAACGCTGAAGCGAGCCTTGAAACGCTGGTAGAAACTTTTGGGCAGGCAGTTCGGGAGTGTTGGAAGCTCTGGGTAGAGCAGATAACTAGCAGGGTTGCTGTTGAGAATATCAAGCTTGAAAGCCAGAAGAGTCTGCCTGGCCTAGAGACGGTTTATAGGAGTTATTTAGAGAGCCAGAACCAACTCAATGGTCTGATTAAGCGCATCCCGAGTGAGCCCACTGCAATCGATACGATCAATAGTTTGTGCGAGCGGATGGTCGAGCTAAAAAGCGAGATGCAATGGGATGTTGATCCGGAGGTTGCCGCCTTTTTCAATCGCTTGGATCGGGATCCCCAGGCTAAGGTTCCGTTGTCGCTGCTTTCAGCAAAGGTTATGGCGTGGCTTGAAGAGCACGGATACCTTGATCAATTCGTAATCCAGCGTCGCGGTACAAGGCACTAATGACTCCAATTTCAAAGCTTCAGCTTTACCTCGACAAGCTCGAGGAAGAAGAAACGAAACTTCTCTCTTGGGGAGATACCGAGGGCTTCTTTACGAAGTCTGAACTCATGGATTTGTTTGAAAGTACGAACCCGGGGTATGACCCCGAAGACGTTCTTTTCGATCTGCTTGATCATGCGATGATCGTACGGTCGCCAGATCCTGACGGAAGGGAAATCTATCGCACACGGATGGGCGAAGCGGTACATCTTTACCGAAATCTCCGTCAATGGTTTTTAGGAAAACCAATCGACCAAGCTCGCACTTTAGTATCAGATTTCCGATTCGTCCGGCGTCCGCGCAGTTACCCGTTGAGGGAACTGACTCCCGAGGCATTAATATCTGAATCTAAGCATGAGTTTGGGCTAGCAGCCAATGAAACGGATGCGATTCAGAGTCTATTGCAACCTATGGAAAGCTTCCGTCTTGCCGGCTTTCAGGAGCGATCCTTCAAAAGAATCATACAAGCATGGCGACATCACAATCGCAGTAATGGTCCTCCCTCAGGGACAATTGTGTGCGCTGGAACTGGTAGCGGGAAGACGCTCGCATTTTATTTGCCAGCCATGACCGAACTTGCGGATGACTTCTGCAGTAATTCCGAAGCCAGGGTAAGAATTTTGGCGATCTACCCCAGGAAAGAGTTGTTGAAAGATCAGTTTATGGAGACTTGGGAGCAGAGCCGGAAGCTTGACCCGTTACTCAGCTCCAAAACCGGTCGAAAGATACGGATTGGCGCCCTCTTCGGCGATACACCTTTTAGCACTAACGATGCAAAGAGCAAGATTCAGAAGCAAAGGAATTCGTCGCTTGATTTTGACCTACTCCGCTGCAGGACACGTGACTGCTCTGGAAAGATGCGTTGGAATCAAGATCACATCGCCCAAGGGAAAGAGGTCCTGACTTGCTCTAGTTGTAACCACTCGGTAGGTGAAGATGAGATCGGTTTAACTCGTCAAACCCTACAGAAAAAGCCTCCCGATATATTGTTCACCACAACAGAAATGTTGAACCAGAATTTGGCAAATCATTACCAGAACCATCTGTTTGGCGTGGGACCGAGCAAGGGACCGACACTGGTGTTGCTGGACGAGGTGCATACCTATGGCGGCAATACGGGAGCGCAGGCAGCCTATTTGTTGCGCCGTTGGATGCAGTTCGCTCGTTGTCGGCCTCATTTTGTTGGTCTTTCCGCAACACTCGCTGACGCAGAAAACTTTTTTGCAGAGTTAATTGGAGCCCAAACCAAGAATGTAGAGCTAGTAGAGCCTAAATCCGATGAAATGGTTGAAGAGGGCAGTGAGTACATGCTCGCGCTCCGCGGAGACCCTGTATCTCAAACATCGCTTCTATCAACCACGATCCAGGCTAGCATGCTCACGAGGCGAATTCTGGATAACCGAGATAAGGTGTCGAAAGGTACCTGGGGAGAGAAGTGCTTTGTATTTACTGATGATCTGGATGTAAATAACAGACTCTACCATCAACTTGCTGACGCTGAGGGATGGAGAACTTCATGGCGCGGGTTGACGCCTAATCGAGAACCTCTGGCGAGCCTGCGTGGTCCTAACTCCCCTACAGCGAGTGATCCCAGAAGAAAAATAATGCTTGGGCAAGACTGGAGGATTTCTCAAGATATTGGGCATTCCATCTCTGTCGATGATCGGGCCAGAGTCGCTAGGACGTCCAGTCAGGACTCGGGTGTTGATGTTGATGGTGAGATTATTGTCGCAACTGCATCTCTCGAAGTTGGCTTCAATGATCCATCAGTTGGCGCTGTAATCCAGCACAAAGCGCCCAGAGATGTTGCTTCCTATATGCAGCGAAAAGGCCGTGCGGGACGCTTGAGAAACATGCGTCCATGGATGTTAGCTGTTTTGTCTGAATTCGGCCGCGATCGGGTTGCTTTTCAACGCTATGAAGAATTGATAAGTCCTGAAATAAAACGACAAGGCTTGCCAATAGGGAATGGCCATATCCAAAAGATGCAGGCATCGATGGCTGCGCTGGATTGGCTTGGGGCGATGTTGGGCCGAGGTTCTATTTGGTCAATTCTGAAAAAGCCGTCAAAAAATGCTGCATTTTGCACATCACTTCTGGAACTAGTCGATGGGGTCCTAAGCGAAGGTAAGTTACAGAATCAATTTGTAAGCTACATACAAAAAGCACTTCGTTTAGAGGGTGCGGAGAGCCTTCAGAGAATTCTTTGGTCACCGCCGCGCTCCATTATGATGGAATTTTTACCGTCATTGCGCCGCAACTTAACAACTAATTGGCGTGAATTTGGCGTGGAATGGGCAGCTTTGAGGGAACGGCGGTCACCGGCACCTGAGTTCATACCTGACGCGCTATTCAGTGAACTCAACATACCTAATTTGGCCATTGCGTTGGAGCGTGGCCGGGATCGTCACACCTCCTGGGAGTATTTGGCCTTCATTCAAGGACTGAAAGAGTTCGCTCCTGGGAGAATTTCAAAAAGGTATGCTATTGATAGCAACTACGAAGCCGATTGGCTCGTTCCTGAAAGCTTTAATCCTGCAGGTGAAGAGAGCGTCGAAGTTGATTTCGACGTTCATTCGGCATTCGGGCCCTCGCTTATTGAGGAGGGATTTGTATCAACCCGCGAAGGCAACTACATACCGATTTACAGACCAAGTGAAGTTAGAACGAAAGCGCTTGATCCCGCATTAAATTTGACTGAGAGAAGTAACGCCCAGCATAGGTGGCAGGCTTTCTATCAGATTGCTGAAGATACACCAATACACAAACCGCCAACCGGCAGTTGGGACAAGTATCTTTCTGACGTCACCTTTTGTACTCATCAACAGATGACGCCGCTGGATATAACCCGATATACGACAGGCTCGAAAGCCTCCCTCCGATATAAAAGTGGGAACAGGTCCCAAGTAGCTTTTAATTGGGTTCAGGGTGGAAAATCCGTCGGTATTGGAACGAGGCAATGGGTAGACGGTGCTAGATTTCGCTTTCGAATCGATGAGGAGCGTCTCTTCCAAATCACCTCCTCATCAGAGGTGCTTAAGAGCCTTCGACCAGTTTATTTTCGTTACCTCGTTGAAAACATAAAATTTTTTGAAAATGAGGTATTTCAAGCAGGCTGGGTCACTGAGTGCTATCTGGCCGCTTTGGCCGAAAAGATCTCGCTTGTAGAAAATGGAACAGAGTTGTCGATTCGCGACGCTATTCAAAACTTAGGCAGCGAAAATGGACGCTCTAAATTACGTTCGGTCCCTTTGAGTCTTTTTCAGCCGAGTGATCAGGAAGAGGCGAGTGAAGAGCAAGAATTGCAGAGGGTACTAAGGTCACTACTCGCAGACCAAGACATAATTTCGGATCTCGAAAAATGTGCAGAAGCTTTGTGGAAAGATCCGTTGGAACTCGAAGGTTTCTTCGATTGGGCGCGTGAAGTCTTAGGGAATACATTGGCAGCAGCCGCGCAACAAACACTCTGTTCTCTCCTTCCGGATGTGGACGAAAGGGCGGTCGTTTGTGATTCAGAATGGGAAGGCGCCGATCTTTCGGTTTGGATGAGTGAGTCTGAACCTGGAGGCAGCGGTGTTGTTTCTCGACTTAGTAGAGTCTATCTGGAAGATCCGGTAAAAGCGTTAAATGTTTTTGCTCGGTCACTGGAGCCAGGACACTACGAGCAGATCGATTATGATCTATACGCGTTACTTCAGTCAGTCCTTTCAAGTTCTCCCTTAACTCAGGCTTTGGACGGAGTCAGGGGCGCAGAAAATCACCAGCAGCGCAGATTAGCAAACAGCGACCTACACAAGGCACTTAAGCAAGAGGGGTTCTCCCTATCTCACAGTTTCGTGACCGTTTTGTACTCTCGTATTTTGAGGCCTGCGAGCAATAGCCAAACTGATAGTGAATTGAAGCGTTTGCTCAACGAATGGCGTGATTTGGAGGAAGATAGTGGTCTCGAATGGCCTCTTAACATTGCAGCCCATACTCTTGCTAAGAAAGACCTAGGGTTAAGTGCGGGCGACGATGAGGTGTTTCGACGTTTTTGCAGATATCAAGGACTGCTTTGGCCGAGAGGGCATGACATCCGACAAGCCGAACTCAACTACTACAGTCCCTTTCATGGTAAGCCTCTAGTCTCAGAGCGACTGTTGGGCGCTTCTCTTTTTGCAGAGGATTCCCCCCAGATCTTCGTTTCGGGAGAAGATTGGTTAGCGCAAACACACGAAGCATTGCGGAGAGTAGGTAGGGTTGATTTGTGCGTTCCTCGTGAACAGTTGGATGACATTTCAAGCATGCTTGCAGAATTGCAACTACAACCTGTGGACCTTCTGGGGCTATACCTTTACCCCAGGGTTGGCTCGATAAGGCGCTCTCAGGGAGATGTTGTATTCCGGGTTGAGCTGGCAGAGGCATTACAATGAACAACCAGCGTCAGATATTTCTGCATGGCCCGTTAGGCCAGCGTCAGTTCAGAGAGGTTTTGGGAACTCAGTTGGCAGGGCTGATAATAAAACCTGAACCGATCTGGTTAGTCTCTCCATGGTTGAGCGACTTCCCTTTGCTAGACAATCGGGCGGGGGAGTGGGATGCGTTGAATCCTAGTTGGGGGACTCGTGAAATAAGCTTCAATGAGGTGCTTGCATGTGCTGTAAACGAAGGATGTGTTTTGCGGTTAGTTACGAAAAACGACTCAAAAAATGCGAGCTTTATTAATCATCTAAGAAACCGTTTGCTGTCCTCCGCTAAGTTCTATCTAAAGAGAAACGATCCGGTTCATACGAAAGGCCTTCTGACCCGACACTTCTTCTTGAAAGGTTCTATGAACTATACCTTCAGCGGTGCCAACCGTAACGATGAACACCTGATCTTGACTAGTGACAGGGATATGATTTCTGAGGCGTTTATCGAGTTTAAAGGACAGTATGAATTTGAGGATGAGGGATGAGTGAAGCGCCGATTTGGTTGTCGGACTTTTTCCATGCTGACAATAGCATATGCTTGGAGTCAGTTTTAAAAGGCGACTACGACCAGGTATATCAAGGTCTATTTTCCCCACTCGTTGTGCCTGCCAGCATGGGGCAGTGGCCTTTCGTTTTGCCATTGAAAACAAAATCTGGTCGCGAATTGTTCTTTTATGGTGGCGCTCAGAATGCAAGGAAGCTATCTGAGTTAGGCAGCGTAATGCGCGCCTTCCTCGGTACAGCTGATGTTTCTCCGGATCTCCCCGTAATTAAGCAGCCCGAAACAATTGCCGAGCAGGCTTTGCTAAGACGTTCCCCTCAGGGAATCATCAAAGTAACGTTGCTTGATCAGTCTGATGCGCCTGCTAAGAAGAGGGTCTATCAGGCTTTTGCAAAACTGCTTGAGTTATACGAAGAGCGGCCTGACATCACGGTCGATTTGATACGGCCAACAGGCCGAATACTTCGTGACTTTTTCTCTGCCTGTAGTGTCCGAGACGGTGCTGCTGCTTTTAGTTTCTATGAAGAGCTCAAAGGTAGTGGGAGAGTAAGCCGGCGCAATTTGCTTTCGCTTGAACTTCAGGCGCTTGCTGCAGGGAAACAGTGGCAGGACATATTAGACCACTCCCAGTTGTCCGATTTACTTCAGGGGCGAGTTCCCATCCGGGTCACCATCCTCCTATTGCGGGCAATGGGGCACTCAGGTCTGTATGACTTATGTGACTCGCATGGTCTCTCAGGGCCAGCAATAGATTCGGCTAGAGCAATGTGTAGTCGACTGGGTCCTCTTTTCCGTTCTCCTCCTGTATTAGAAAGCAGTTCCAGTTTTGAGGATGTCTGGAAGATCTGGGCTATAGGTGCCTCCGTAGTCGGGACTCCTGGTTACTCTGAAAACCTTCCGGATTTTATCGATCGAGGTTGGTTGGCGAGTTTAGCTGAGTGGACAGGCACCTCTGAGAAAGAGGAACCGAGTAATGTTCTTACTGTTACTCCAAAACTTGATGATCTAAACGCCGTCACGAAGTTGTTGCAACAGAGCCTTACAGCATCTCCAAGTGAACTGGAACAGATCGTAGCGCAGATCGAAGCCTTGCCTGATGAAGTCCTGTCGAGGTTGGAGCAATTTCCCAGGCTTAGCGAACTCTGGGGTTCTCTGAAAGCCGAAAGGCGCGCTTCTGATGGGGGGTGGTCGTCCTGGGTTGAACAAATAATGCAGCCTGGGCCCGACATTGGTGCATTGGAGCAGGAATGTATCAATAGCAGCCCGTATTGGACCTCCGATACCTTCGACCCTGATCAAATCAGAGACTTACTTGAGTCCAATAATGTTGAGGAAATTGGCATTATGTTGCGAAACATACTGCCTATTCTTCTGAGTTGGTTAGATGAAAGAGAAATCTCGTGTGCAGCAACTTTCTGGGGTGTTTGGGCCAACTTCCTAGCTTTGGATGATGTGGTCACCCATCAAGATGTCGTGATCGCCGAAAACATATTGACGAACTTTCTTGAGCAGCCCCACACGAGAAATGGATACAAGCAGGTTGTAGAAGCCGTCGAGCTAATGTGGGAGAAGGGCAGTTCGGTTTCGAACTACTGCTCTATGCTAGATGTTGTTGAGTTGTTGCTGGAATCCTCATGTCCGGACACGGCGATTTTGAATAAGTTATGGCAGTCTACACAGGCATTCTCACTACAAAAGTGGAATCGTTTAGAAGCAGCGCAACAGCATCTTTCGAAAAGTCTCGCATGCGAAATTTTGGGTGAGGAGTGTCTCGCCTCTTATCCGAGCGAATCATCTGCTGACGAGTCCGGAGAAACAGCCGACGTAGGCCCCGACCTTGGGGGCAAGTTGGTGGCGATTTATACTTTGACGGAAGGGGCAGGAAGGCGTGCAAAAGCAGTCCTAGAGGGGCTCTTCAAGGGTCTCAGCGTTGAGACCAACAGTGATCATGTCGCAACATCTTCCTTGACTACTTTAGCGAAGAAAGCTGATTACTTTATTTTTTCTGCGAGTAGTTCTAAGCACCAGGCATTTTATCCAGTAAGTAAAATCAGAAACGACCTGATCTACCCTCAGGGTAAAGGCTCCTCCAGCATCATCAATGCATTTTTTACTCAAGTTTTAAGCTAGGTCAAAGCGAGATTCATCATAGCTTCGTATTTAGTGCATAATCTACTCCATCGACATAACTATCGACGGTGATAAATGTTTGCAATGAGTTCTGTTTTAACTCCCAAGATGGTGAGAAACCACCTGGAAAGTACAACCCTTTGAAGCCTGCTTCGACGGCAGGCGTGATGTCACGAGTTATTTGATCTCCAATACACCAAGGGATCGCTTCTTTGTTTAAATTTCTACACCGTGCGTAGAAGTTGCGAGTTTTTGTAGTTTCAATAGATAAATCGATGAAATCCGTGAGGCCGTGATCGGAGATATGTTTCCGAACCCTTCCCAGGCCGCCCTCAGTTGCTACGATGATTGTAGCTTTTGTTTTTCTCAATTTTTCTAAGCCTAATAAGACACCATCCCTTAATGGAGGTGTTTGGCTGATGCTCTTCCGAAACTCGTCAGCAGCTCCTTTAATAGGCTTATCTGTTTTGTCTAGTCCTTTTGAAATGGCATTGCGTGCTGACTTCACAAGCGGCGTCCCATGAGCTCGCATGAACAATGCTTCGATAAGCAACTCAGCCGGGTATCGCAGGCAGAGGTGATGGAGAGATGCAATCTTTTGGTCTAACTCTCTCAGATATTGAAGCCGATCATTTGTTTCCACTTGGATGTTGCAAGCATTTTCGACGAACTCAAGCATACCCAGTTGAGACTCTGCAAATACTCTGTTTGTATCCCAAAGAGTATTGTCAGCGTCACTGATCCAAAGAAGCTTCATTGTTTAATTTTCGTACATTGCAAGAACATTTACATCTCTTCCCTGCTTTAGGGTACCAACGATTTTGAGCCCAAACTTAGATCCACGACGCACTGTTTGATATGCAAACGTGCCGGTATTGTAATTTCCTTTCGGTGCCAGGTGTAAGTGAATGGGTAGAATCTCGTTCTCTTCAATTGAAAGGAGGCGATAGTCGATCCAATCAAGGCGGCCCCCACTTTTGGTGGCGTTTTCCACCTCACGCATTGCCTTTGCTGAGTCGAAACTTTCCTCTAACGCTTTCCAGTATCGGTCGCTTTCTGGATCATCTTCCGATTTGTACTCCGGGAAGTCATCGCTATTATCAAGCTGAGCGATATACGACTTGTAGATTGGCTTGAACATGCTATCCACTGTTTCACCCGCCATAGGGATTATCTTGGATCCTTTCTCTAGTTCAAATATGATTAGTGGCCTTGGCGCTGCAACCGCAATTTCCTTTGAAATTTCATCCCAAGTGTATAACTTTCCGTCGATGTCCATAATTTGAGAGAGGTTTTCGCCAACCCAGAAAATGCGCTTTGGATAGTTTTGTTTATAAAAGCCAATGACCTTTTCAAACTGCATTTCTGGCGAGCGGTTTGCTTCTTGATTAAAACTCGCTGACTCTGTGTGGGAGTTTGTTTCTTTGTGCCCAAATTTTGTGTTCATTGAAGTCGTTAGAAATGGCGCTAGTTCAAGACCAGCCTTTCCCGACATTTGGAAGGAATTGTGCTTGGAGTTCTGTCTTGATGATCCTTGTGTCCGTGATACTGTTTCAAATTCTGGACGACTGAGGGCATCGTAGAGTTTATTCACACTTTGGCTATCAATAAATAATGGAATGTCTACAACGAACCATAATTTTTCCCATTTATGAAGGCGCTGTTGGAATTCATCTATCTTTGGATCCGTATTAAACCAATGTGCAATTCGAAGAATGCCGTTAGCTAGCTTTCTTAACGAGTTGGAAATCGAGGTTCTTATAGCCATAGAAAGTTCGTAATTTTGTGAGAAAATTTTGGGATTCTAGCTGTATTTTCATGCTTAACTCGGGTCACTGCTCCTTTTTCTAAATTGCCAATGACCGTTGTGTCGTTATCTGCTTTCGATATAGGCGTAATAGGTAGTCAGATATTAGCTTTATGTCGCCAGACAGGTTCTGGATTTCATCCCATCTACGAGTAATGTCTTCGCCTAAACTGTCCTTGCCAAAAACCCAGGTACCTTTACTCCAGCAGCAATAAGGCCTGACCGACTCGAGTTCGTCTTTAAAGAAAAAATTCGGCGTTACAGCGTTTACAGATCTTGCTTCTTTGCCGAGTATGCTTTGGAATCGTGCATCGATCTCGTCCATCAGTGACCCTAAAGCACTGATCCCCGCGCCATGGAGAAGACGTGACTTTTTCGGAGGCAGTTTCCAGTCCTCTGGAAACACTTCACTTACCGCCATCCAGAAGCTATTTAGAGTTTGAACAATTTGATTAATATCGCCTTCGCCGGTGTTAGGGTCTCTGAATCTATGCAGAGCACCGTCACGCAGACTTCCATCAATCAATTTAAGAATTGAATTATCTGCAATGACCCCCTTCATGGCCTCGACCTGACCTTTGCCAACTTGGTTTGTGGCTGTTTTGATCCTCCCTTTTAGCGGACCTTCCTCAAAGTTGAGAACTTGCAGGATCTTAGAGGGGAATTTTTTCTGTTGAAGATCCGATGGCAGTCTGCTGTCTGTATGGGGTGCTAGCTCATACAGAAGGGTTTTCGACAGAGGTTTTGTCGAATTGACCAGCATAAACTGTTCGCGCTGCTCAGCATCACTTTCTGCTATAAATGCAGAGACAGGCATCGCGAAATCTTCAATGCTGGCTTCACGAAGGGCGGCTGTTCTCTGTTGGCCATCGACGATAAACCCTGGTTTCTCGAAATCATCATCCTCCGAAATGGGGATTATCAAAAAGCCAAAGTTGCCGTCGTCTCCAACGGGCTCAAACGACACTCGCTTATCGAAAGCGATGATGACAGGGTTAGGTATCATCGGATCTGCGCTCTCGATATAACGCTGAATTTCTTTGATATGGCTGGATACCTCAGGTCGTTGGTATCCGGTCAACTCGCTCGACCGTCTTTTAATTCGGGTGATGGAGGCGATTTTGCTGATCTGTTTCCCCGGAACGGCCAGGCTAAAAAGTCGTCTGGTCTTGCCTTGCTGTATTGATAGGGCTGGTAACTTAAGGTATTCCATGTGGTTTTCCCGTTCTAGGCTTTGTTACTGTACAGCATTATGAAGCCGATGATAGAGTGCATTGATGTTGTGAAAACCGCGTCGTTTGTTGCGTTCCGATCCTCGAAACAAGATGACCTCAACGCCAATTTTTCGGCATATCTCGCAGTTACAGGATTCCCACGGTCTAGCCTCAAGCGTCCGTCGATATTCACCTATGTATTTCTCATTACCTGCATAAAGCTTTTTATAATCCATTAGGGCATTGAGTGCGCTTTCGAGACCCACCTTACGCTCGGCATAGGCTCGAACCGCTTTCAAAGCTCCTTGTTCTAGGCGACGAGCCTCATCTTGATCGACCTCGCCGGACTTAATCTTGCGGCTCATTGTAAGATTCCCATCGAGTTGGGGGATCCGGAGAGCTGTAAAATACTCAGTTCCACCTCGGTGAAAGTTTTTCTTATCGTCCTTGAATGCTTGCCGCAGCGGGGTGGTACTGTCGATGCTAGCTACACCATACTTCTCAAAAGCTTCGACGTTATCGAGTCTTGAGATGCCGAGAAGGTGGAACTTCGTGTTAGGTTTGCGCGCCTCGCTGGCCGCTTCAAGCACTGCTAAAATTTGATTTGTCTTAAGAGGGACCATGCCCCCGAGCGTGATGTATTCGTACCCCATGCTGATCAGCTTTTCTACGGCATCTCTGTAACTCTCAGGGTTCCAGCCGTGGGCAACACCCATTGGGATATAATGCTTATCTTTAGACTTCACTAGGAAGATTTCGGCGTACTCAAGCGTCAAGTTCTGCCGCCGTACACACTCCTCAAGTTCTTCGCCATGAACTTTCGATTTCGGAGTTTCAAAGGCAAATACAATATGGTCTAGAGAGATACCGAAATCGAAACCTGATTTCTCATAAAAATCGACCACGTCGTCAACGCTGTACGGAGGCATATACATGTCCGCATATGTGAATGCTCCGCAGTCCCCCATGCTTTGATAATGGTCAGGTAGTCGAAAAAAGGTTCGAACCTGCTGTCGATAGAACCGTCGACGTTGTGCTTGGGTGTACTTGCCTGCAGACCCCCTCAGTCCATCAACTATTGCCTTTGAGACTAGGATGCCGTCGTAGGGCTTTTCGAAAATCTCGTGAGGGTAATGATCATCCCGTTGGCGAACTCTGTGTTCGTTCCGCGTTTCAGTTAGAAAGTCGAAACTCGGATCGACAAAGTCTTGTGAGTCCGGGAAAAAGTACTTTAGGTTTGCCACGGTCTAATCTCTGTTGGTGCGTATCAGTAAATGTCTTTGTGACGAGGAACTCTCGGTTTAAGGCAAGCTTCTTATGGATGCCTCAAAATCCAGCTTGATAAGCACTTCCTCTAAAACTCTCACATGCTTGCTGATGTTCTGGATTTCATCCCATTGCATGTCGAGCCCTTTCCAAGTCCCTTCGGTCCAGCAGCAATCGGACGCGATCCGTGAAAGTGATTCTTTAACCATTGATTCTGCGTTTGATTGGCTGGGAACCCTTGCCATGATTCGGTCCATAAGTGTTCCCATGGCTCTGATGCCTGCCGAGTGTGTGAGTCGACTTTTCGTAGGTGGGAGATTCCAGGCAGTTGGGAAAGTTTCTTTGACGGCCCCCCAAAAGATGTTGATCGCATTATACATTCCCATAGTGTCCATATCCCCCTCCCCGATACCTTTGAACTGCGCAAGTACTCCGAGAGGAGAATTGATACTACGGCGGAATACCTCAATTAATGCGGTGTCAACGATCACTGCAGAGTCATTACTACCTTCCGAGGAGGCCTGGCGAATTCTTTGATAGAACGGCGACTTTGGATCCCGATTTAGTAGAGAGCAAAATTCGCTCGGTAACTTTCTTACCGCTAGATCTCTGGGAAGGTACATATCCACTTCCGGGAGCAGTTCGTTGATCAGTCGAGTCGGAAGTGGTTTCGCTTTGTTTACGAGGATAAATTGTTCCCGTTGAGTCTCGAGATCGGGAGCGATAAACGCGATTACCGGTACCGGGATGTTCTTATTCTTTGCCTTTGATAGGGCCAGTGCTCGTTGTTGGCCATCCACGATCCAAGCTGCGCGATCACCGGTGGACCTCATCGGGATAAAAAGCGTTCCAGCCTGGGCTATGGGTTGTAGGCCTTCGGGATCGCGGCCGCGGGTCTGCTTGTACTCCACCTCTGGAGATAGTGCCAAAATGATGGCGTTTGGGAAGAGAGCATCTCCGGCTTCGTTATCGAGATACTCAACGATACTGTTAACGTGTTTCCTGATTTCTTTGCGTTGAAACCCCTTAAGCTCGAGCCTCTGATCTCGATGAATCCGACTAATGTCTGCGATTTTCAGAATATCATCGCCGGCAATGAAAAAAGAGAAGATTTCGACGTCACGGCCTTGAGAGGTTCTTAGGGCGCGGATGATGAGTTGTTCAGTGGAGCCGTTCATTGCTCTGCCCTCACTTGCCGAAAAAGCTCGGCAAACCTGCCTTGCTCGCAGGCCACGCCCGCTTCGTCTCTCAATATTCGAAGCGAGATTCCGCTCCGGCCACCAGATTCACCCCAATAGTTCCTGATAAGGTTTTTGATCTCGTCGTCCGTGGCTTTCTTTCGTTTAGGGATAGAGGAAGGGCGCATTGGTGTCAGAAGCGCATCTGTAAGCTTTCGATGGTTCGCAATGGAGTGATTGTTCGTTTTCAACGCCACATTTTCCACGAAATGTCGGAGTGCACGTGAGTTGAAGTCTGCGCGGGTCCCTCTGATCGAGCTGTCGGGGCCATCTAGACGTGAGTCATATAAAACAGTATGTGCTTGAAGGCTGGAGGGTGGTTTGTAACCGATAACTAGTCTCACCTTCTTTAATGCTTTTTCTGGTAGGTTTGATAACTCACGCTCTATCAACATCATGTAACTAGTGGAAACGCTCAGTAATGCCAAGTTCAGCGAATCATCCATTAATCTTTCAGTGAGCATGTCTTGAGTTTGTCTGGCTTGATTAATGGCTTCCCACCAAATTGCCGGAGGTTCCTTGAGCTTCGCCAAGTCTGTGAACGTGAAGTTGTATGGCGGTATCATGTGATCCGACTGCAATAGACCAAAACCTGCGGACATTGTGTACAGGTCAGCACCAAACCTTTGGGCTGCGCTCAATGCCTCGCCGTAACCGCGACCGCAATACAGGTCTCCAGGAGTAACTTGGCGAGGGTGCGCTTGCGCATACTCAACCCAACGAGTGGCGTATGCCTGCACACTCTCACCGGCCATCCGCGGAGGTGCCTCTACAGCTTTTCCCGATGCTACACGCTTCCGATTCGTGCAATTTGTGACAATAATTGCCTTCATGCTAGTCCAAAAATAGAAATTTAATGTAGAGATTTTTGTTTCTAGTTGAGAGAATAAATGAGTAACAGGTGGCAGGCAAGTTCTCTTGGTTTATGTGTTCTTGGGGATAAGCAATCGGTATCTGTGCTGTTTAGATCCGCACGTTGACGTTGGGGGGGGGTTGCGATGGTGTTAAGTAACGATAGCGCATTGGTACTGTTTTCCGGGGGGCAGGATTCAACTACATGCCTTGGTTGGGCTCTCGATCGGTTTCGGAGAGTTGAGACAATAGGTTTCCGTTACAAGCAACGTCATGCTGTGGAGTTGGAGTGTCGGGAGCAGATTTTGGCGTACCTTAGTAAGGATTATCCTGAGTGGGGTGATCGTTTAGGGGAAGACCACCTGGTTGACGTTCCAGCCTTGGCTGATATTGGCGAAACTGCAATGACGGAAGAGGTTGAGATCACAGCAGGCAATAACGGGTTGCCTAACACGTTTGTCCCCGGTCGCAACCTTTTGTTCCTTACTTTCGCCGCCGCATTAGCATACCGCAGAGGTATCAAGCACATCATAACTGGCGTTTGTGAGACCGATTTTTCAGGCTACCCTGACTGCAGAGACGACACCGTTAAAGCGTTGCAGGTCGCAATAAACTTAGGAATGGAGAGTCGCTTTAATCTTGAAACGCCGCTCATGTGGTTAGATAAGGCGGAGACCTGGGCTCTAGCTGATCATATCGGTGGAAAGGTGTTTCTTGAGTTGATAATCGAGCAATCTCACACGTGCTATAAAGGTGATCGATCTCAACGATGGGCTTGGGGTTATGGTTGCGGCGATTGCCCCGCTTGCGATCTTCGGGCCTCGGGTTGGGAGCTTTTCCAAGCACGTTGATGCTTTTGTTAGCCACCTCGATTGGGCAGTGATATTTTCGAGGTCCAGTTTTATTTTTAGATCGAACCAAATGAGATCCTTATGTCCGCCTCTTCCAATGAACACCTATTGCTTGTAGCAGCATCACCTTTTGAGGCCGCGCGAAAAGTCGAGATTCTCGCCGAAAATCATCCTTCAAGGCGCCTACATGGGCATAGCTTTCTTGCTAAGGCACGGGTCGAAGTGGCCGCTAATGGCAATTCAATGGACGGGACCGAAATAGAGTCTCTTTACCAGCACCTCAGAGACTGCGTTGCAGAATTAGATTATCAGTATTTGAATGATCATTTACCTGTACCCACTGATGAAAATTTAGCCCGATGGATCAGCCATAAAATATCGGATTCTCTCATTAACTCTATTGGAATCCAGAGCACCCGAGATCAAGGTGTGGACCTTGATTCCCAACAGAAAGCGCACGTTTGGCGCCGTTTTAGGTTTGAAGCTGCTCATAAATTACCAAACGTCCCTTCTGGGCATCAGTGCGGCCGAATGCACGGCCACGGCTTCGAGGTTATTCTCCATTGCGAACAGAACATTTCAGATCAAGAGTTGGGCATTGATTATGATCGACTGGATGAGTTGTGGCAACCGCTATACAGGCGCCTAAATAACGCCTGCTTGAATGAGATTGAGGGCTTGGAAAATCCGACAAGCGAAGTGTTAAGCCATTGGCTTTGGGAGAGGGTTAAGCCTCTATGCGAATCCCTTTCCTGGGTAAGTGTGTATGAAACCGCAACGGCAGGGTGCCACTTTAATGGTTCGGGTTATCGGATTTGGAAAGAGCAACGTTTTGAGAGCGCATTGAAGCTAGAAAATGCTCCTGCGGGAGATGCTCGGAGAAATCTCCATGGCCACAGCTATCTGGTGCGATTGCATCTAACGGCGCCATTGGATCGGGTCATGGGATGGACTGTTGATTATGGTGATGTAAAAAGGCTTTTCAAGCCGGCTTATGATCAGTTAGACCACTATCTGATCTCTGATTTGCCGGGAATGGAGCAGGAGGGAAGTGCCAGTATTGCTCGATGGATTAAGGGGCAACTCTCCGGAGTTCTTCCAGAGCTAGATCGAATTGATATTTACGAGAAGCCGGGCTGTGGAGTCGTTCTTGGTTGGGGAGAAGAGTCGCCCATATTGCCAATATAGATGCGAGAAAATGTGGGCAAAACTTTCCGCTTAAATCGGGGGTAGTGTTGCGAAAAATCTTGATGCCGCCATCTTCACTGCGGCTTCGCATCCATAACAAAGCGGCGTGTGCTGCAGCGTTCGGCACAAAATAAGAGTTTTATCCCAATGACGTCCATAAAAGAGAAGCTGAAATCCCTTGTAGAGTTGATCACGGGGCTTCATTCGACTGTTGATCGATTGTCCAAATGCTTTCGTGAAGATCTAGAGACACAAAGCGATTCGCCATTTGACAAGAACTCGGCAGATGATTGGCGCGTGAACATCTACGGCAACGCGCTCGTGAGACTGCGCATCATTCTGGAGCAGGACTTTAAAGAGATAGAGACAATCGGGCTTGTCGCCGTTACCCGTTACATTTTCGAATTAACTCTCTGGCTTGAGCTAATTGAAGAAAATGTAAACTACGCTCTGATCTACCGAAAGCGACTCATTGACACACAGATCCGACACCACAAAGGTTCCCTCAGCCAGCTCAAGCGAGAGGTGGCATTGTTAAAGGCATTCGAAGAAGAAGACAATCAGGCTCGAACTGAGGCAATCAAGAAGCTTAGGGCTCTCTCCAATCCGACATCTGAAGAAGCCTCTTCAATCTTATCCAAAGCGATGGGTGAGACTGATGCGAAAGCCGCTCGGTCATTTTCAATTTACACAGATCAAGCGAAGACAAACGGCTATGGATTTCAAGCCCATTTGGTCGAAACAAAAGCCATTCCCCAGGTGGAGCGCCATATTCATCAACTTCAACTAGAGTTCGAGGAATTCGAACGAGGTGCGTCGGCGCTGGTAAGCGGCTTACTAGAATGTTCTAACTGGGAAAAGATGGCAGAGAAGGTGAAGATGACCGGTGAATACGAATATATTTACTCCTACACAAGCAAGCTGCTGCACTGCACACCTGCATCGGTCACCACAGACCAAAAGAAGTTGGAGCCCGAAGAAGTAGCTGTTTTTCTGCGCTACATCCACACCAAGGTGCGAGACATAATTGATCTTTCCCTCAAGCAACCTGAGTATCGGATAAGAAGCGCATAAGCCGATCGAGACATTCGAATCGCGTTGCAGGATTTTGTATCCCCAATATCCGCTTGTCGGCCATCAGTTTTTTCGATTTTGTCTTCCACCATTCTTTGCATCACTGGGTGTTCGACCAGACCTGCGCCACCTCGCGATATGTAAGCTTTGGCGCGAGCTAACTTGTCAGAAGGTGCTGGAATGTCTGCCTCCGGCTCTGCCTCTCTTGCGTAGGACCGCCCGCGCACATGATTCATGATGCTGTCCTGGATGATGCCATAAGTATGCATCTCCTGAAGCGCCGGGTGGGAGTGTTCGTTTTCGAAGATGTCAGAAATTTGAGTAGTAATAGCGTCGGGATTTTAGGGGCACTTCCTGTTAAGGACTCAGCGAGACAACGGCAGGTTGGTCTGTCATTACCGGTCGTTTTCAAGGAGCGCGCTTGACGCTTTACGGTCGCGTGCGTTTCTTTTCAATCTATCGGCACCTAGCCAGGTGTTGTATTGGTTTCCTACACCGAGCGCCATAAAGAAGAGCGTTAGCAACAGTGTCGCAACGGGAATATCGTCCTCAGCTGCCTCCATGTGAAACAGGAACAAACACAGGGTCGCGATGCATATCAGCAGCATGGTTTGCATAAAAAAGAAGGGGACCATGCTGGCGAGGTTCGCTTTGGTGGATCTCGTAGTAGACCACGTCGTTATGAAGAGAATACCTACCATTGATATCAACCAGGCAGAGTCCACCAAGAACTGTAACAGGGGCTCCCGCAACGCGGGCTCGAATAGAACGAAGAGAAAGCCAGCACAGCTTATGAGGCTCACACTGGCTCGATACAAGGCGGTCGGAGAGCGTCGAAGCAGTTCGCCAAGCAGTCCACCGAGGATGAGCAGGCCAAGAGAACCAGCTACTATGGTTCCAAGCGAAAGAGGCTCGCAAAGGGCTTCAGCGAAGGGCAGCGATACGCTCATAACTTCTCCAGCGTGTTCAGTCGATCCATGACAGGTAATGCCATGGTCGGTGGGACAGGTCAAGCGGCGTGAGCGGAAATTGCGACGCTGTCAGGGCGGAGATGTGGAATCTTCCCTCCCTAAACCATATCAGGTTCGTCGTCTCTGTCCTGACCTCCGTTCCTCTTTCGCAGAGCACTACCAATCCTCTTCAATGTCTGCGGTGGGATATGTTTGCCAGTTAGCATTTCTTTGTAAGACTCCGACAACCCCTCGCGAGCCAGAATCTCACCGCGTTCATTAATCGAAAACTCACCGGCATCATAGAGTCTGTGAAGGTCTGCTCTCAAAGTTATCCCGTTCAAAAAGCTGCTGTCTGAGCCGTCGCCTTTCACGGGTAGAACATGTGCTGCCTCTAGCGCCGCAGAAAATGTTTCGCCAGACACAACGCATGCATTGTCAAACATAAGCGTTTGAGCGCGGAAATCTGCGGCGCGAGCCGATCGACTCCCTGATACCGAGCTTCTTCCTTTACTTTCAACTTCCATAGAGATTTCTCGCCACTTCAAGGGGCCACTTCTCCACTCTTCGCTGTCATCTTCCCAGGTAATCTTGTTGAGCTCTCCAGAACCCGCAAACTCAAGCACAGTTCTGCCCCACAGCGCGTCCTCTGCTGCGGCAATGGTCGGATTATCTTCCTTGTGGTACTCAATGAAGACGTAGCGAAGGACTCCACCTTTCATCTCGGCGGATGATCGCACCTTGTACTCGAGACGTTTGTTCTCTTTCGGCCAGTACTCAATGGTCTTTTCAAGTCCCGCGCTCGAATCAAGCTTGGACAAATCGATTACGACGACCTCTCGAGTTTCGTCCCATAAGATAAGGATTGCTTTAGTTGTCATGGGCTGTCCTTCATTATTTTGATGAATGGCTGGGCATGGAGGATGTGCACTCTATCTTCAGACGCCAAGCGAACTTAGATGCTGCACGCCATGGTGGAAAAAGTGCCGAGCATCTCTTTGCTTTAGCTTAGACGGCAATGCCAGTGTTTTCTTTGATATTCAGCCCCTCTTTCCTGAACAAATAGTCTGCGCGGGCCAGCAGCGCCGAGCTACAGGTCGTTCAGGCTGATCTGACGATGGACAAGGCCAAAGGGGAACCGCGCAATCTCTGTCACTTTCAAATGCGTCCCAGCCTGCCTTACTGCCTAGCGTCCGGATAACCCGGCGACCAAGGGGAGATAAGTCCAATTCCCGCGCCTAGCACTGAGATAGCCCTGACCTATACTTAGCAGACAATCCGTCTACCAAACGCGAGTCATTGAGTGCCTCAGCTAGAAACCACCCACCGCGAGCTCCTGGATCTGCAGAGAGCCATGCTTGACGATCAACACTTTAAAAGTCTCTGCCTCGCACACGGCTTACCTTGGAGCCCGGCGGAGGGCTATGAGCCCCGGTGGTATGTCGGCCCTGCGTCCAAAGATGTAGAGCTGCTTTTTCTCATGGCTGAACCTGGACCGATTACGCCTACCGAAGCGAAGAAACTGTTGCCGGCAATCAATCATGACTCCTGGCTGCGAGATCGTAATCTCAACCTGCAAGAGCATTATTGGCGGCTCAACCTCAAGACGTTATGTAGCTATGTGTGGCCTGAAAATACTGAGCAGATGATGGAGAAGCATCTTGCCGGTAGCTGCACCTTCTGGATGTCGCTTCCGCATGGCTCCACGACGAAAAGCGTCCCAAAGCCTTTAATCGAGTATTTCTCCAATACTTATCTCCGGGAACTCCTCGGACTATTTCCCAACGCATTAATCCTCGCTGCTGGAGGCAAAGCGAGAGATCGACTCCGACGTCTTGGTATTGACTATGAACACTGCTGGGCCTTCACCCGGCCCGGATGCAATCGGCGTGAGGCGAAAGAATCATGGGCTGCTGCGGGTAAGGCTCTGGCTTCCATCATGAACCACCAGTCTAGCCGCCTAGAGGTGGGCGAATGGCGCTAACGCAGATGCAGTTGATCCAGTCTCTCGGTGAGTCCATGGCCTGGTTCGAGCGAGAGTTGAATTGGGGCGTTCCGCCAACGGAACTGAGACACCTGTGCGGACGCATTGGCGAACTGTATACAGCTTTGATTACCAACGGTCAGATGGCGACTCAGGTAAATCAGCACGGCTACGACGTGGTGAGTAGCGAAGGCGAGCGGATATCAGTCAAGACGACGGCCATGATGGGTGCGAGCGGACACGTTTCTTTCAATGCCAACTCTTTAAGTCTGGTGGACCGAATCGTTGTGCTTCGTGTCAATACCGAAGAAATGCAGATCGAAACGCTATTGAATGCGCCTGTCGCTGAGGTCGCAGAACTGTTCTCTGAAGCGAACGGAAAATATATCCTGTCATTCAGCAAACTCGTCAAGTTTCACCGGCCGAAAAGCGAGCTCAAATGTCTCCGACAAGTGAGCTTCGAAGATTACACCGTGCGAGAAATTGAAAATGGTTCGATCGAGGTAGAACGTTCCGGCGAGCTCCTCAGCCCAACCGTACCGGCCCTTCGATCACTCGCGAAAGAGCTCGGCATTCAGATGCTGAACGGCAACGGTAATCCCTATAACACTCGGCAGCTTGGTGATCAGATTATCAAGTTTCTTGGCGCGATCTAACTGAATTATTAGTCGAGTCAGATTTCATGCTCATTCAAGTTTCGGAGCATTCACCTGTGCCCATCGGCACTCAGTCCCACCCGTCCTTGACTCGAAGATACAATCTCCCCGTCAATTGACTCTGGACTCATGCCACGACTTAAAAGAAGCGTCAAGATTCGAAAGCGTTGTTTGCAGGTAAAGTCTCAAGGCCGCTGAATATCGACCGACACAGGCCTTTTCCGATTGCTCCATCATTGACGAATTTCTACTATCCCGTCGATCCAGTGACTCAGTGAATGGACGGTCCAGGCCATAGCGAGATCTGGTTGCATCAAAAAAAATCATAAAAAGCGCTCAAGGATTGAATGATATGGTCGGCAAACTATTTGGAATATCGGCAGTGATAGCTCTACTCCTTTCAATTCTGGCGGGGTGTAGTGACAGTAAAGAAGGACCTGGACTGAAACCGCCTCCTCCAGTTCCTTCAGGCGAGGAAGGCTTTACCATTCTGGTGAAAGAATACCAGCCAGGCGACCTGACCGTAGAGAATGCGCCTGAGGTGGCTACGGAGGTTATGCGAACGATCAACTTTTTGCGTGGCCGTTCGAGCCAGGATCTTGAAGACTTCAAAATTGCAGATCCAGCCTTGCTCGGAGACGGCAGCGGACGGCCTTCGGTAAATGATTTTTCCAGCTTTGTCTGCACACGAGGCGGGCGCGCGACAAGCACTCATCTGGCGGGACCACGTAGTACCTATGAAGAGGGCGCTCTCTATAGTGGCGCCGGAGCGCGGTCGATCCTGGAGATGAATCGCTGTGATGGACCCCTTATCGCGCCGTTTGTGCGGGTGGGTAGCTACACCACTGAGGTGGTTTCAGGTCTTTTTGACCAGTTTTTGACCTTCGGAAGTGAAAGCGGCGAGGTGCTCTTCACCTACGAACGATATGGCGGTGCAAGCGCAACGGAATCGGGAATCTATCAACATGGCGATATTCGTCACATTCTCAATGACCCTAAGTCTCTAACGCTGAAGGGTCAGTCCTATCGCGAAATACCTGATCACAATCGTTTCCTCGAATTCGGTCTTTTCGATTTTGCGCTTACCCTGGAGCGAGTACCTGGACAGTTCTCTCAGGAGAACGACCAGTTCAGTAGCGCCGGAGCCTTTCAGATTGGTCTGGGGCGTTTGAGCGAGCAATACAGCATAGAGTTCGCCGCCCCTCTGATTTATAGCCTCCTAGGGAATGACTACGACTCTGGAACAGTGCTCCTGAAGGATAGCAATTCGACGCTGAAGCTCGAGTTACACCGGGGCTACACGGAATATCACTTCGATGCCGACAACGATGGCACCTTTGAGACGGTGGAGGTCTTGTAGACGACAGATGTCTCGAAAGGAGCCGATGACTCAGTGGGAGTCATCGGCTCGGTTTACAGCCAATTTTGTGACGGATTCTGCATTATTTGAGCGACATAGCTCGCTCTCGTAGTCAAAAGGATTAATCCAATTGACCGAATGTTAACTTTTATTTAATCTTTTTTATCAGGCGTCTGAAGTCTGCGAACAGCGAGTTTACTCGGTTAAGCAGTGGACTATCCGGCTATCGCAAAGCCTATCCGTTGATTCAGGGAACGAATCGCATGACTTCAATTCTGCGCAAACAAGTGACGCTCGCCTTTGAACTGCCTCTGACTCTAGTCGGGTGGCGTGCGACATTTCTGATATATGCAAGAAAACCTCCGACGCTCATCGGACGCCTGCAATTTCTCAGCCGCTTAACATCCCGTGAAACCACATGGCACTGGTAGCGCCCGGTCTGTCTGCACGCTTCCAAAAAGCGCCTCATCCCGTAGTCAAACGACAATAACTAAAAAAGAGAAAAAAAACATGAACGTGCGAAAGATTGTGTTGCTTGTACCGATCATATTCATAACTGGCTGCGCCAGCCGTTATACGTTGATGCAGCATCCGGAGACGGAACATCAAAGTTTTTGCAAGCATGATGGTATGGGAATGATTGGCTCCACCATCGCGCTCGTGCGACACAGTAACTGCGTCGATGGTCTGGCAGACCAGGGGTATGTCGTGGTGGCTGGCGAGCAGAACTGATGAATAACGACGCTTTACTCATTGACCAATTTCTTGAGGAAAAATTCACATGCCCCTGTTAAGACAATACCTCTCGCTATTACCAACAATTTTTTTCGTGACGGCTTGCGGAGGTGGAGGTGGAGGTGGTGATCCAACACCCGGGAAAGACCCTTCGCCTAAAACACCTACTGCAGGCGAGACTGGAGATAATGGCGTGACTCCCCTGCCATCGAACTATTTGCTCGATGCCAGCGAGCCTGTTCAATTTCTGTCTGCCGCAGTCCTGACTGGCTCCGCTTCAGGTGCGCTATCTAGTTCTACGCCCGACTCGCCAGTCGATGTTTTTCCGGGCGACGAAGGCTTCTCTGTACAGTGGCAAGTTAAGAGCCCTGTGGTGTTTCATTCGGAAAAGTTTCTTCATCTCAGCACTGGTGAAAAGAATGTTGCGATATTTGAAATGTTGGCCAACCCAGTGCAGGAATCCTTGAGCTCCAGTGCGGAATGTCGATACGACAACGACTCTGTTCTGACCTGTATCAAAGCAGCTACGCTCGTGACTTATCAGTTCAAGACCGTGACCGATCTCAAGCCGATTTTCCCTTCACTGCCTGTTGTACTCGAGCTGAGAAGTGAAGTTTGTCCGCTCCTTTCCAGTGGCTGCGATCTAATACGAATCGGCTATATTCGGTTCAACTGATGCGATCTTCCAAACAGACAATAGGCATGACAGCGATGAAGAAAATTTATAAGGGACTCGCAATCATATCTGCACTTTCCGTGCTTCACGGCTGCGTCAACGTTCCCGTGATAAAGCCGGGGGATGCTGACTATGACCGCATCGTTCAGTTTCAGCCAAGCGACGATAAGGGTGTGCTTTACGTCTACAGGGACGTAGGGAGCCACTATGGCCTATTTCAGCTTGAACTTCAGATAGAGGGAAAGGAAGATATAGTTACAAGCCCCTCGAGTTTTGTGAGGATTGAACTTGAGCCTGGCAATTATCAGCTTGAGGCGGATCATCCTGATATTTTTGGTTTCGAGGATGAACTCGACCTGGTTTTTGCTGCTGGTGAAACGAGATATCTCGAATTCAAGCCAGTAGCTCGTTTCATCGTTCCTGGTTCAAGCTATCTTCTGGAGGTTGATGAAGCTGCAGCCCAGGATAAAATTCGAACGCAGAATTTGGTGCCGAGGACAACAGAGTACCGTTGATGCTGTAAAACCTGCCCCACTCGTCGGGTGGGGCAAAGCTCTGGGACGAAGTGCGGTCCAGTGTTTTTCGCGCCTAAGAAAAACCACTCTAATCACCCCTCCACCTAAAAAAAGTCCGGTAAATTCAAAGGTCTCGGTCCCGAAGCGAACACCAATCCAGGCGCATGTAGAGGTCTCTCATTTGTCGAGCTGAAATAACGGAATTTCAGCCGGCAGGACCAGGATGGGAGAGACGAATGGAAGCAGTACTCGAACTGTCGCAGGCCCTTGTGGAGCATTCCGCTTCGCATGTGGTCGTCATAGATGAATCTGGCCGTATTCGCTACGTCAATGCGGCGTGGATCCGGTTCTCACGGGAGAATAGGGGCCGGTCGATGACTGGACCACTCAGAACTATTTCGACGTCTGCCAGCGATCGATAGACTCAGGCGACACCTCCGCCGCACTGGCCCTCCATGGCATTAAGGAAGTCATCGACGGCAAGCGCAATGACTTCACCCTCGAGTATCCCTGCCACAGCCCTTAAGAACGACGCTGGTTCCTGCTGAGAGTTCTGCCGCTTCCGGGGGTCGGGCCGGGATTGGTGGCCCTCTATCACGACCGCTTCATGAGCGAGAGTGAGCTGCGTCAAGCCAAGGAGCGCCTGGCCCTGGCGGCAGACGCCGGTCAGATCGGCATCTGGGAGTATGATCTCGAAACCCACAAGCTCAACTGGGACCACTGGATGTACAGGATCTATGGCCTGTCTCCGGATGTGTTCGATGGCGAGAAAGCGGTCTGGCTGAGAAGCCTGCACGAGGATGACCGCTGCCGACTGGAAACGGACCTGGCGAGGACCTTGTCGACGCATCAGCCGCTGGACAGCGAGTTTCGTATCCTTCGGCCGACTGGCGAGATTCGTCACGTGCTCATCAAGGCCCAGGTGTCCTGGGATCGGGCGGGGTTCAGGGATCATCTGACCGGCATCTGCCTGGATATCACTGATCTCCGCCAGGCTGAAGAACAGATGCTGGAGATGGCGTTCCAGGATCCGCTCACCGGCCTGCCGAACCGGGTGCTATTCATGGATCGTCTGAGACAGGCCATCAAGATCAGTCAGCGCGGGCGTAGTTATGGCGCCCTGTTCTATATCGATCTGGACCACTTCAAACGCGTCAACGATACCGGCGGGCATAGCGCCGGCGATGAACTACTGAGAGTGGTGGCTGCGCGTCTCCAGCATGATATGCGCGATGAGGACACGCTGTGCAGGATCGGCGGCGACGAGTTCATTCTGCTCACGCCCGAACTCTCGCCGGATCACGCCACTGCCGCCAAACAGGCCAGCCTGCTCGCCGGAAAGATCAATGCGGCGGTGCAGCATCCAATCACGCTGGCGAGGTCCCGGGTCAAGATATCGGGGAGTGTGGGGATCACCCTGATCGATGGCGGGATCAGCAGCGCAGAGGTACTGCTCGTTCAGGCCGACCTGGCGATGTACAAGGCGAAAGGGAAGGGGCGCAATACCAGCCATTTCTACGATGCGCAGCTGCAGGCCGAGGCCAGGCGTCGGCGCACCCTGGAGAAGGGCTTGAGGGCCGCCCTGGATTGCGGTGGTCAACTGCAGATCCTGTATCAGCCCCAGGTGTGTGAGAGCATGACCATTGTGGGTGCTGAAGCGCTGTTGCGCTGGCAGCATCCCCGCCTGGGGCCCATACCCCCGGAAGAGTTCATCCCGATCGCCGAGGACTGCGGCTTGATCGAAGAGCTCGGCGACTGGGTGTTCAACCAGACCTGCGAGCAGCTGGCGAGATGGTCCAGTGAGCATCTGCCGATCCAGATCGCGGTCAACCTCAGTGCCCGTCAATTCCACCAGAGCGGCTGCCTGGCGAAAATGCGCCAGAGTATGAACACCTGGCACGTGGACGCTTCAAGCCTGAAGCTCGAGCTGACCGAGTCCATCCTGCTGGAAAATACCGAAGACACCCTCGAGAACATGAAGCAGCTGCCGCCTTTTTGCCAGTTCAGGCGGCCTGCAACTAGTGCTGGATGATTTCGGAACCGGCTACTCCTCATTGAGTTATCTAAAACGCCTCCCGCTATCGACCTTCAAGATCGACCGCTCATTCGTCCGCGACATCCTCACGAATGCCGATGACGCCGCCATCGCCCAGGCCATCATGACCCTGGCTGATGCCATGGGGCTCGACATGATTGCAGAGGGTGTGGAGACTAAGGCTCAGATGGAGATGCTTAGCGGCATGGGGCGTCACTGTTTTCAGGGGTTTTTGTTTAGACCTGCGCTGTCTGCGGAAGATTTTGAGCGGGTGTTGCGGGATCCGTTTTAGTGCTCTAAATAGATCTCCGGTCCGCGTCAGCCTCCGCCCAAGACTTCGTTCATTCATTTTTGATAGTGATAACGACAGGAAATTACCGTCAGAGTGCCATCGTCAACGGCATAAACGAGCCTGTTGGTCTCATCTATCCGTCGTGACCAGAAGCCCGCCAGGTTCTCCTTCAGCGGCTCGGGTTTACCGACACCCTCGAATGGATTGCGCTGGGCGTCGTTGATCAATTTGTTGATACGCTTCAGCGTTTTTTTATCTTGCCCCTGCCAGTGAACGTAGTCCGACCAGGCTTCCTTCGTCCATGCCAGTATTTCAATCATCGGTTAAACGATGCGCCTCCGTGCGCCCAGAACGGTATTGCTCGATAGACTTACTCAGGTGAGCCGCGTTCGCCGGGCTCTTCAGGAGATGGACCGTTTCCATCAAACCGTTGAATTGGTCCAGAGACATGACCACTGCGTCGTCTGCGTCTCGTCGAGTGATGATGGTATAGTCCGCATCATCGACAACTTGATCCAGAACCCGCTTCAACTGGTTTCTTGCGTCAGAAAAATTCACCACTCTCATGCTACGTCTCAACATGTACAGAACATTGAACAAGTATAACCTGTGCAATATGTTGTGCAAGTGCATCAGGACGCCCGCCAACTACGAGCAGCTAAAATGGCGTCATCCGACGTTGGGTACGATACTTGCCGGGCAGTATCGTGCTCCCGCCAGAGGGGCAACAACCAATACCCTCAGAGATGACCCCTCAGTGACACATCAGTGAGCAAGCTTAAGTCCTTCGTAGTCGGTTTGATCGAGCTGCTCAAGCGCTATCCCGGCCTGATGGCAATGTTCGGCTTTGCTTCGGGTGTCGCCAGCTATTTCCTGGTAGAAGGTCGAGCGGCCTTTGCGCAGTTGTTCGCCGTGCTGATGCTGATAGGCTGGATCTGGCTGATCCTTGAAAACTGGCTACGTGCTGGTATTGCCCGGCGATTCGGTATCGACATTCCCCCTGGGGGCATGCGCTACGCCACCCAGATGGTGCAGCAGGAGAGCCTGTTTTTCGCGCTGCCTTTTTTTCTCGTGGTCACCAGCTGGGATCATGGCCAGGCCGTGTTCACCGGACTGCTCGTGATCTGCGCGCTGATATCCGTTATCGACCCGATCTACTACCGCTTACTGGCTCCGCGCAGATCGCTGTTCGTCATCTTTCACGCATTCGCACTGTTCGCAGTCTTGCTGGTGGTCTTGCCTCTGATTCTGCAGCTCACGACAGCGCAAAGCCTGCAGTTGGCGTTGGTGGTCGCGCTGCTGTTCAGCTTACCCAGCCTGCGTGAACTGCTGCCGACTGAGGGCTGGTGGCGATTGCCACTGCTCATCCTGATGTTGATAGCATTAGCCGCTGGTCTCTGGCAGGCGCGCAGTTGGGTCCCTCCGGCCGCATTGCGGCTGACAGATATGACGCTGTCACAGCAGCTTGATCGCGGGCAGCGCAAGCCTGGTGCCAGCCTTGTACAGATCGATGCAGCCACCCTGAAACGCGATGGGTTGTATGCCTGGAGCGCCGTGAGTGCGCCTCGTGGACTGCGGGAGAAAATCAGCCATGTCTGGATGCACGAAGGTGTCGTAGTGGATAGCATCACCCTCGACATCAAGGGTGGGCGCAAGAGCGGCTATCGCGCCTGGACCCACAAGCTGAGCTTCCCCGCGAACGTTGAGGGACGCTGGCAGGTGCGCGTGACGACCGAATCAGGGCAGCTTATTGGCCTGACGCGCTTTACTGTTGTGGAGGCAAGGGCGCACACGCGGGGGACCTGAGTATCAAGCGCAGGCCTCCGCCTCAGTGAAGGGTTCGAAAAAGTGACGCAGTTCACATCTTGGTGACAAAGTGCGTCACATTTTGACCCGCTCGAGCAATCAGCGAAAGCGGAGCTGTCGAGCTCAAATAACGCTTCTACCTAATTTTATTGGCTGCGTCTGCCTCTGGCATTCTTTGTGCCCGGCTATTTTGATTAGACGTCTCTCAGATGTCGGTGCTCAAGATGTATGGCTGCAAGCCAGGAGTCCTAATGTCGTATCCAAAGCTGTACTCATTACTCGTGCTTTCTGTTGTTTCGATACCAGCCCCCGCCTTCGGTGAAACATACGGCCTTGCAGGCACAGTGAGAGACTTCAAGGAAGCTCATCCTGATTTTCAGTCCTTCAACTGCGGCGTACAGCAGGGGCTGGTGGCCGACCGAATTGGTCTCGATCGCAAGCCTAGCTTCGGTCCGCATGGATACAAGTGTCTTTCTTCTCCTGAAACCTTCGATCAATGGTTCCGGGATGTCGAGGGTGTGAATCTGGCAGCGCCGCTGAGCATTACACTCTCCAATGAGCTAAGCCCAGACACTACTGCGTTCAACTACGCCAGTAGCAGCTTCTTTCCCATCGACCATCGGCTCTTCGGCAACGAAGTTTACGAACACAACTACCATTTCACCTATGAAGTTCATGCTCACTTCACCTACTCAGGCGGGGAAGAGTTTCACTTTACCGGAGCTGACGATGCCTGGCTCTTCATCGATGGTCGCCTGGTCATAGATATCGGTGGCGTGCACGGCGCACTCACGAAATATGTGAATCTTGATCACCTGAATCTTGAGAAAGGCCGCAGCTACGACTTCGATTTTTTCGTCTCCGAGCGCTTCAGGCCGGATTCGCACTTCCGGATCACCACAACTATCAAACTCGAGCAAAGCTCAGCTGAGATTGGAGATGTTGCCGGCTCTGATTCAGGTGCTGACTCAGGCGCTGATTCAGGTGCTGATTCAGGCGCTGATGCCGGTGGCGACGCCGGGGTTGATACAGGGGCCGATACAGGAGTCGACGTCGATGCCGGCGGGGACAATGGTTCTGCAGATGACAACGCGGAAGATCCTGTTGCAGATACCGACCATGATACCGAGGCAGACCTTACGCCTCTCGCGGTTCCCTTCGATCTCAAGCCGGGGGCGTGTCCTAATCCTGTGCAGGTCAAGGGCGGCGGCGTCCTCGCTGTGGCAATACTCGGCACCCCGGGCTTCGACGTTTCGATGGTGGATGTGGATAGCGTGCGCATACTCGGCCTCGCGCCATTGCGCTTCGATTACGACGACGTGGCGACACCTTATGCGCTTAGGGAGGGCAAGGCCGGCTATATGGACTGCCACGAGGACGCAGCTGACGGTCAGCTCGATCTCACCATGAAGTTCGACAAGAAAGCTGTGGTGGAGCGCTTCGGCCCAGTCACTGATGGACAGTCAGTGACCGTGGTGATCGAGGGCAAGCTGTATGATGGCACGGCGTTCGAAGGCGAGGATGTCGCCCTGATTCTGCAGAAGGGGAAAGACAAGGAAAAGGGGAACGAGAAGGAAAAGACAAGCGAGTCAGGCAAGCCCTCAAAGTCTCCGAAATAGCGCTGGCGGGTTAGCGTCAGCACTCGCCATCGCAGTCAGCAGCTCCAGCAGTTGTGACACCAGCCGCGCTCTATTGCGCGGCTGGATCCCTTCAACGCCGAAGACCCATCTCGGAAACAGAGAACCCCGTTATTTCCTAAATGATATACTGCCTCGAACAAACGGGAGAACCCTTCCTGTTCTTCTCACGAGTGCGAGACGTTTCCATTGATCAATCCAAGCCAATCTACCCGCCAGACATCCGATAATCGGATTATTCCGATGGTGTCTTCGGAAGATCAGACACCTCGCCTCAAGCTGGACGCGTCGCCAAGGGTGCTCAGCATCATCCCTCCGATGACGCAGCTCAATACACCCTATCCATCAACGGCGTATATCACTGGGTTTTTGCGTTCGCGTGGGGTTGATGCAGTGCAGGATGATCTGGCCCTTGCGCTCGTCCTGCGCATGTTCAGCGCAGCCGGCATCACCGAGTTGTACAAGGCAGTCACGGCGACATCGCTCGCTGGAAGATCGCCGGCTCTGGAGTCCTTCAGCGAACAATTTGATCAGTACCAGGCCACCATCGATCCTGTCGTTGCTTTCTTGCAGGGACGTGATTCAACTCTGGCGCACCGCATTGTCAGCCGCCGTTATCTGCCAGAAGGCCCTCGCTTCGACTCACTGGAGATCTATGTCGATCCCGATGGTGGCGATCCGCTGGGCTGGGCCTTTGGTGCACTGGGCGTTCAGGATCGCGCACGGCATTTCGCTACGCTGTATCTGAATGATCTGGCAGATGTCGTCAGGGAGGCGGTTGATCCGCGCTTTGAATTCGTGCGCTATGCCGAGTCTCTGGCTCAGAGTCAAGCGAGTTTCGAGCCCCTTGCTAAGGCGTTAGTTGCCCCCTTTAACTTGATCGACGAATATCTTGATGAGCTTGTTATCAAGCTACTTGCTCGCCATACAGTTGAAGACCAGGCGCTTGTTGTCCTGCTCTCAGTGCCTTTCCCAGGGTCCGTTTACGCTGCATTTCGTATCGCCCAGACCGTCAAGCGTGTGATGCCAAATGCAATCACTGTGCTGGGCGGTGGCTATGTGAATACGGAGCTGCGCGAACTCGCAGAGCCCCGCGTGTTCGATTACTTCGACTATGTCACGCTGGACGATGGCGAGCAGCCGCTTCTTGCCTTGTTAGAGCACCGCTTCGGCTCACGTCCGCTTGACGGACTACAACGCACTTACTTGCGAGTGGATGACTCGGTTCGTTTCATTAACGCAGGCGATCCCGATGTCCCCTTTGCCCATGTCGGGACGCCCACCTGGGATGGCCTGCCGACTGACAGATATCTGTCGCTGCTCGATATGCTTAACCCCATGCACCGGCTGTGGTCGGACGGGCGCTGGAACAAGCTGACACTGGCGCATGGCTGCTACTGGAAGAAGTGCAGCTTTTGCGATGTCAGCCTCGACTATATCGGGCGCTACGAGACCGCAGCGGCCAGCACACTGGCCGATCGCATCGACGCCATCGTGGCCGAGACTGGTGAGACCGGCTTTCATTTTGTGGATGAGGCCGCGCCGCCGAAAACTTTGCGTGCATTGTCGCAGGAATTATTGCAACGCCAACGCACCATCTCTTGGTGGGGCAATGTCCGCTTCGAGAAATCATTCACCCCGGATCTCTGCCAACTGCTGGCCGATAGCGGCTGCATTGCGATCTCGGGTGGACTGGAAGTGGCGTCGGACCGTTTGCTGAAGTTGATGCAGAAGGGCGTGTCAGTCGCTCAGGTAGCCAGGGTTACGAGTGCCTTCACGGATGCAGGTATTCTGGTCCATGCCTACCTGATGTATGGCTTTCCGACTCAGACACTGCAGGAAACGGTTGATGCGCTGGAATACGTGCGTCAGTTGTTTGCCAATGGCTGCATTCAGTCAGGCTTCTTCCATCGCTTTACCTGTACGGTGCATTCGCCGGTCGGTCTATCGCCAGATGATTACGGCATCCAGCTGAAGCCGCTTCCGCCCGGCACCTTCGCCAAAAACGATGTTGGTTTCATCGATCCCACAGGGGTTGACCACGATGTCCTGGGGCAGGCGCTGAACAAGGCGTTGTACAACTACATGTATGGCATCGGCCTGGATGAGGATGTGCGGGTGTGGTTCGCTGAGGTGATGTCGCAGCGCGAGCAATTACAAGGCGGGTCGAGACGAGGCTCACGGCGCGGCAAGAACTCGCGGAGTGGGCCTGCGCGTAATGCCGTGCCTCGCACGACCGTGCGCCCTGACTTCATCGAGCAGGCGTTGGCAGGCCGCGGTCGTGATTAAACAACAGGTACGAATATTCACTTCAAGCGATGGTCAGGCGCAGCTTGGAAGTGGCATTGGAGCAGGATACGGTGAGGCTAAGTCAGATGCAGATGAGCCAGCTATTCGATACCAGCCCGCTTACGTTCTTCCAGAATATCTTCCGGAAGGAAGAGCTGAGCGAGGAGGCAACTGCTAAGGAATCCTTAGGGGCTGTTGACGTTTCACAT